>NZ_LMNF01000004.1 GCF_001422485.1 Agreia sp. Leaf283 | reverse complement strand
GTGAGGGCGGCGGCGAAGTCGGCGTCGAGGAGCACGGCGGTGTCGACACCGGTGAGCTCGGGGATCGACGCGACCGGCGTCGGGGTGGACTCGGCAGAAGACGACGGCGACGACGACGTCGACTCCGTGGTCTCAGACGTCGTGGAGCAGGCGGCGAGCGAGAAAGCGAGGAGACCGGCAGCCGCGAGGCTGATCGAGGTCTTGGCGATGGAGCGCATGATGTGAGTTCCTTTTGCTGGGGAGTTGTTGCGGACACATATAGTTCGCCACCCCCGACAGATCGGATTGGTGTAGATCCGACAGCTCTACAAAAGCGACTTCTCGAACACGATGTAGTCGGCGCCGTAGAAGTCATGCGATACGCCACGCTCGGTGAAGCCCAACCTCCGGCACACGCGCTGCGACGCGTCGTTGCGCGGATCGACGACGGCGACGACGGACTCCAGCCCCTGAGCGGCAGCGTCGAGCATCACCGCATCTGCCGCCTCCGTCGCGTAGCCGCGGCCGTAGGCATCCGGATGCAGGTGCCAGCCGATCTCGACCGGCTCCAGCCGGGTGAGCGCCGAACTCATCGTGATCGGTTTGAGGAGCAGATTGCCCAGCAGCCGGCCTCTCTCGGCAAGCGTGATCGCCCAGATTCCGTGCACAGGGTGATCGATCGCGCGACGCCGGCCGATCGACGCGACGGCTTCGTCGACGGATGCCATGACCGTCGGATTCGGGGTCAGGTAGCGCACCGTCTCCCACCGAGACTCGAGGTCGAAAAGAAAAGCGGCGTCCTCGAGTTCCCACGGGCGCATCGCAAGACGAGGACTCCTGATGACGCGCACGAACCCATCATGCCTGGCAAGCACCTCACTGAGGTGCGGGAAAATGTCGCATCCCCGGCAGACGAAGCGACCATTCTCCGCACCTCAGTGCGAGGACGCAGCCGCGCGACGCTACTCCTGCGTGCCACGCCGCTCGTCGAGCTCGGCCTCGAGCCGGCGGATGCGATCCTGCTGCTTGTAGAACTCGATCTCGCGATCGAGGTCGGCCAGCTCCTCTTCCGTGGTCTTCGCCCGCATCGTGGGCGCGGCGGATGCCGCGCGCGACGCCTTCTCGCGGCGACGCGGATCGCCGAACGAACCCAGGTCGACGCGCTGGTTGTACTCGCGCCCGATCGTGAACCACAGGATGCTGCCGATGAGCGGCAGGAAGATGACCAGCAGGACCCACACGATCTTGGGCAGATGCTTCACCTGCTCGTCGCTGCGCAGAATGATGTCGACGAGAGCACCGATCAGCAGCGCGAACAGAACGACGGAGAACACGATCGACATGCGCGCCAGTCTAGTGAGACACCGTCGGTGGAATCGAGCATTCGATACAAGCCGGATTGGAACCCGAAGTACCGTTCTCGGTGTTGCGTTCACACAGCTCGGGTACCGTGATCCCATGACCGACGCACCCACCGTTCTCTTCGTCTGCATCCACAATGCGGGCCGCTCTCAGATGGCCGCGGGCTACATGACCGCCCTGTCGAAGGGCGCCGTCACGGTGCGCTCCGGCGGCTCGGAGCCCGGGCCGCAGATCAACCCCGTCGCCATCCAGGCCATGGCCGAAGAGGGCATCGACATCTCGCACGAGGTGCCCCAGCTCATGACAACGGAGGCCGTCCGCGACTCCGACGTCGTGATCACCATGGGCTGCGGCGACGTCTGCCCGATCTTCCCCGGCAAGCGCTATGAGGACTGGGAGCTCGTCGACCCGTCGGGCAAGGGCATCGACGAGGTTCGCGAGATCCGCGACTCCATCAGGTCGCGCGTCGAATCCCTACTGCAGGAACTCCTGCCCAGGGCCTGATCCGTGACGGCCCTCTCCAGCATCGACCTCACCTTCGACGACAAGATCGAGAAGGCGATCAGGGGCGAATGGGATGCGCTGGAACGCGCCGGCTTCTCGAGCCTCGGCGCGCACAGATCCGACAGCAACCGGCCGCATCTCACCCTCGTAGTGGGAACGCCCCTCGAGCTCGTCGACCACGCCGCCGCGCACGAGGCGCCACCTCTTCCGCTGCCCGTGACCATCGGGCCGCCCGTGCTCTTCGGCAGTGGCGACCGCCGTGTGCTCGCGCGGCTCGTCACACCCACGGCCGCACTGCTCGAGCTGCAGGCCTCTGTTCACGCATCCGTGCGGCAGGAGGGCCTCGTCGCGCATTCGCACCCCGGCGTGTGGGTCGCGCACGTCACGCTGGCCCGCCGCATCCGGCTCGACGACCTGCCTCAGGCGCTCGGCCTGCTCGGCGACGACATCGTCGGAGAGGCGACCGGCATGCGCCTGTGGAACGCGGTCGAGCGCACGGTGACACCCCTCAGCTCGCGATAGGCGCGATGACTGCGATGATCGCGATCGGGCGATGCACCGTCACCGTCCGAGTCGCTCCTCACGCCAGGCGCGCGGCGTGGCCCCATAGGCGGCCCTGAACGATCGAGTGAAGTGAGAGTGATCGGCGAACCCCCACCGGGCTGCAATGGCCGAGATGGTCACGAGGCGCTGAGCCGGGTCTGCGAGTGTCTCCGCCGCCGCTGCCAGACGACGCATGCGCACCCACTCGCCCATCGACACGTTGCGGCGCGCGAGCAGCAGCTGCACGTACCGTTCGGAGATTCCGTGCGCGTGGGCGACTGCTGCCACGTCGAGCGCCGGGTCATCGAAGTGCGTCTCGAGGAAGGTCATGATTCGCAGTTCGAGCGTCTCCGCGAGAGGCCCCCGCGCGCGACCGTCGTCGATGCCACTGGCCAGTAGCGCCCTGATGAGCTCGATCGTCGGCTGCTCCAGGGCTCTCCGCTCGGCGGGCGTCATCCTCGGAGCAAGCACAGCGAGCTGCGCCAGGTGGGCGGAGACGATCGCCTGAAGCGCCGACCCCTGTCCGACGCGACTGCCGAGCTGAGCCTTCAGCACGCTGGCCGGCAGGCCGAGGCGGTCGAGGGAGATCGTGAAGGAGTGCCGCACCGTGTCGGTCTCGAACGTGAGTCCGTAGGGATCGATCGACCAGTAGGCGGTGATGTCGCCCGGTCGGAGCACCGAGTGTCGACCGTGGTGCCTGATCGCGCTCGTTCCCTCGCTGACCAGGCCGATGACCAGGCTCGGCGGAGCATCGTCGCGCGCCAGCTTGGGCGTGCGCACGATCGCGGCCGAGCTGCCTCGAGTGGTCTGCACACCGAGATCGCCAAGATCGGCGATCCGACTGTGCGCACGGAACCGGTCGATGTCGCTCGGATGGATCTCCAGGGGGATTCGAGTGCGTGCCATCATCTCGCGCAGCAGCTCGAGCCGATCTGTCGGCGGCACTCCCGTGACATCGATGCGAGCAGACACGGGACCTCCCCCCGGCGGATACGACTTTCGGCCACACTAATGCGCCCGGGACGCGCAGACCAGAGCGGTTCGGCTGCGGGCCAGCCGGGTTCGCTCCTGTTCAAGACCCGTCGGCGAGCGCTGCCCTACCGTCTGTGATCAACGAGAGAAGGAGAGCACTCATGACCGAGACATCACCCTCCACCGGACTGGCCGCGTGGGAACAGACGGAGATCGACCGAGCGAACGAGTCCGGCCTCAAGCCGGTGGTGTTCGTGCACGGGCTCTGGCTGCTCGCCAGTGCGTGGCAGGGATTCCGCGATTCGTTCGAGGCGGCCGGTTACACCACGATCGCGCCGGGGTGGCCTGACGACCCGGCGACTGTCGAGGAGGCGTTCGCGCACCCCGAGGTCTTCGCCCACAAGATGGTGCAGCAGGTCACCGATCACTATCTGGTGGCGATCTCGCGTCTGACATCGAAGCCCGCGGTGATCGGCCATTCCTTCGGAGGCTTGATCGCACAGAAGATCGCCGACGAGGGTGCATCTGCGGCGACAGTGGCGATCGACAACGCGCCGTTCAAGGGCGTGCTGCCCTTGCCCGCCGAGTCGCTCAAGTCGGCTGCGCCGGTGATCGGAAGACTCGGCAACAGAAGAAAAGCCGTGTCGCTGACGTATGAGCAGTTCAAGTTCGGCTGGGCCAACAACCTCGATGACGAGGAAGCGCGTGAGCTCTTCGAGAAGTACCACGTTCCGGCATCGGGTGCGCCCCTGTTCCAGGCGGCCACGGCGAACCTCAATCCTTTCGGCGGAGAGACCGCGCTCGATGTCAAGAACCCGAACCGGCGCCCTCTGCTCATCGTCGCGGGAACCAAGGACAACACCGCTCCCATCGCCTTCACCCACGGCAGCTACAAGCTGCAGAGCCGGAACGAAGGAGTCACCGAGTATGTCGAGATCCCCGACCGGGGACACTCGCTCGTGATCGACCACGGGTGGCCGGATGTGGCCGCCGTGGCCCTGGACTTCGTCAAACGGTTCGTCTGACAATACTCAGCTCGAGACGCTCGCGATGAGTGCGATCGCGACCGTGGCGACCCACGCGAGCACGGCCACATAGAGCAGACGCTCCGCCAGACCGAAGTACTTCTTCAGGGGGCCCACGAGGCTGGTCAACAGAATGAGCGCGCTGAAGACCGCCATCGCCCACGCGAGAACCCCCGAGGCCGGGGCGATGCCCGACAGGGCGGGGTCGCCGGCGAACGTGCCCGTGAACAGGAAGGCCGCCACCGTGGCCGACGCGAAGAACGCGGTGGCCAGCAGGTTGTGCCGCAGGCCGGTCGAGGTTCGCGGGGCGCCCGGCGCATCCATGGGCACCCACCCGATCGTCAACCGGGCGAAACCGAGGATCACGAGAAAGACGATGCCCGCAGCGTTCGCCTCGGTCAGGGCCTCGAGAAGCGCGACCGCCAGGGTGAGCGACGCGATGCCCAGCGAAAGGGCCGCGGCGCGGTAGAAGGTGAAGTAGTCGGTGATGCCGTATTGACTCACGGGGTCGCGCACCGGATTGAGTGCGGTCGGCGCGATGTGCAGGTAGACCAGACACGACGCGCACACGAGCACGCCCAGCAGCGAGATCACGGCGATGGCGATCACCATTCGAATTCTCCTTCGGTCGCGCTCAGTCGTCGGCAGCGTTCACTGTCGATCATGCACCACTACATCAGGCCCTGGGCGATGAATGCCCACCGGATCGCGGGTGCCACATGCTCCGAGTACTGCACCGTCATGTGCACCTCGTCGTACTTGGTGGGCAGGGTGCCCGCGAAGGCGGGACACTGACCGTCGACGCAGCTGAAGGGCAGCGAGCTCACGGCGTGGTCGCCGGTCGCCGGGGCCGCCGCCTCGAAGGCGGCCTCGAAGTCGTTCCACGCGGCATCCACGTTCACGGCGCAGTCGATCGGACTCGACACCCGCGAGTAGCACTGCCCGAGGGGAGCGCCCAGGGGCGGCGGCGCGAGGTAGACGACGCGGCCCGCGGCGTTGTACTGGGCCGCCTCGGCCAGGGTGGATGCGACGAGGTCGCCCGTCGACAGCGGCTGGCGGTTGCTCGATTGGCCCAGCGCGAAGGCGTTCGACATCACGATGAGCTGGGGCGCGTCGGCGCGGATGCGATCGGCCACGTCCTGCTTGCGCTGCGGGCAGGCATCCATCACCCCGTCGCCGTCGTTCTGCACGAGCACGTCGGTGAAGCGGCATCCGTAGAGCCCGACTGTGGTGATCTGCCACTGGTCGCCGCTCGCCTCGGCCATCGCCTTGAAGGCCGGCGCGTAGGCCATCGCCGTCGAATCCCCGACGAGATACATGTGCTGCGGGGCGTTGCGGTTGCCCCACGTGCAGTCGTCGAAGTTCGGTGTGTCACCGATGTCGAAGCAACGTCTGGCCGGGTTGTTGGTCGACGTCTGCGACATCGCGTCGTCGATCGAGGGCGAGAGGTTGTCGGGCCACGCGGTCGCCGTGAGGGCGGCGGCCAGGTCTGCCTGCAGCTGCACCTCGGGGTTCTCGGCGGGTACCGGTGCCGCGACGGGAGCGGCCATCGGCGTGTGGTCGCGCAGCACGCTGAACGATCCGAGCCCGACTCCGGCGCCCACGACCATCAGGGCCACCGTCGCGAGGATCGCGTGTGCTCCGAAGCGGTCGCGCCACGCCTGCCACGCCTCGCGGCTCTTCTCTCGCGAGCCGGAGCGGCGCAGGAGCGGCGAGTGGTGGAACGGCTGCTCGATCAGATAGAACGCGATCATCGAGATGGCGAGGGTGAGGCCGAAGATGATCGCCGTGACGACGGGCGTCTGCTCCGGCATGAGCAGCAGCGCGAAGATCAGCACGGGGAAGTGCCACAGGTAGAGCGAGTACGAGAGGTTGCCGATGTACACGCTCAGCGGGTTGTCGAGCACGAAGAGGGAGCGCTGACGCCCGCCGATTCCGCCGGCGATGATGAGCATCGTCGCGCCGACCGCGAGCGCGGCGCCCGGCCCCGGGAACGGCGTCGAATCGGTGACCAGCACGAACGACCACAGCAACGCGAGCAGGCCGAGCCATCCGACGACGATTCGGATGCCCGCGGGCAGCTTGGCGAGCAGCGGCGCGGCGATCGCCAGCAGGGCTCCGGCGCCCAGCTCCCAGGCGCGCGAGAAGGTCGAGAAGTACGCGGCCGTGGGGCTGGATGACGTCTGCTGCAGCGCATACAGGAACGACGCCGCAACGATCGCGGCCATCACGACGCCGAGCGCGACGCGGGCCCTCGCGGGCGAGCGCAGCAGCTTCACCGCGATGGCGAGCACGATGATCACCAGCCACGGCCAGACGAGGTAGAACTGCTCCTCCACCGACAGCGACCAGTAGTGCTGCAGCGGCGAGGCCGGGTCTGTGGCGTGGAAGTAGTCGGTGCCGAGCGCCGTGTAGCGCCAGTTCGCCACGAACAGCAACGACGAAACGCCGTCCCAGATCGTCGACATGCTGCGAGCGCGGTTGAAGAGGAACCAGCCGACGGCCGCGGTCACCACGATCACGGTCAGGGCGGCGGGCACGATGCGGCGGATGCGGCGGGCGTAGAAGGCGGCGAGCGAGATGCGGCCGTGCTGCTCGTGGTCGCGCAGCAGCAGACCGGTGATGAGGAAGCCGGAGATCACGAAGAAGACGTCGACGCCGGCGAAGCCGCCGCTCGGCCAGCCGATCACGTGGTTCACGATGACCGCCACCACCGCGAGCGCCCGAAGGCCCTGGATGTCGGCCCTCACTGTGCGAGGTCCGCTCGCCTCGGTTTCGGGTGTGGTGTCAGGCATCACGGTGCTGTTCTCGCGCGTCACGTACTACTCGTCTCCCCCGTCTGAGCCGTGCAGAGCCTATCGCGCCTCCGATGAAAGCACTCTCCAACGAGCCCGTTCCCTGATCGCCACCTCCGTTCCCTGAGCCTGTCGAAGGGAACTCTCGTCACCGCTCCCCCTTCGACAGGCTCAGGGAACGGGGTCTTCCACAAGCTCCGGCTACGGAGGGAGAATCGACCCATGACCCATCCTGCGTTTCGCCAGATCGTGCTCGACACCGAGAACGCCCGTGAGCTGGCCGAGTTCTACCGCGAGCTTCTCGGCCTGATGTACCAGCCGGGAGATGAAGCACCCCCGGCGGGCGAGCCCGATCCGGTCGGCGCCGACTGGCTGGTGCTGCTCGGCGAAGACGAGCGACGACTGCTCGCCTTCCAGCAGGTCGAGAAGCTCGAGAGGGCCACCTGGCCCGAAGGCCCGAGGCCCCAGCAGTTGCATCTGGATTTCAGCGTCCGCACGCTCGACGATCTCCGCACCCACAACATCCGGGCCCTGAGTCTCGGCGCGACCCTTCTCGACGACCGCATCGACGACCCCGCCGAGGCGCTGGTGGTGCTGGCAGACCCGGCCGGGCATCCGTTCTGCATCTTCGTGACGACCGACTGACCTCTCAGCCGACGGCGACACGTGTTGCCTTGGGCACTCGGGTCGCGGGAGACTGGAAGTCCACACCGGATCGCTACTGAGTCTTCCGCCGACCGAGGAGCTCACCATGGCTGAAACCACCGAACCCGTCGACGCCCGCGTCGGCCTCTACATCGACTTCGACAACATCGTCATCTCGCGCTACCAGCAGCTGCACGGGCGCAACGCGTTCCAGCGCGACGGAATCCGCGACTTCGACAAGAGCGACCCGAACAACGACCCGGAGATTGCCGCCCGCCTGGCCGCAGCGACCGTCGACTTCAGTGCGATCATCGACTTCGCCGCCAGCTTCGGAACCACGGTCGTGAACCGTGCCTACGCCGACTGGTCCGTTCCGGTCAATGCGAGCTACCAGCGCCAGCTCATGTCGCGCGCCGTCGACCTCACCCAGCTCTTCACCACCACGACCCGCGGCACCAAGAACGGGGCAGACATCCGCCTGGCCGTCGACGTGGTCGAAGACCTCTTCCGTCTGCCCGACCTCACGCACGTGATCATCGTGGCGGGCGACTCCGACTACATCGCCCTCGCGCAGAAGGCCAAGCGTCTCGGCCGCTTCGTCGTGGGCATCGGCGTGGCCGGCTCGACGAGCACCTCGCTCGCCGCAGCCTGCGACGAGTTCGAGGACTACGACTCGCTGCCCGGCATCGAGAAGCGGCCCGAGGTGGTCGCCCCCGCGGGTTCGTCGTCGTCGCGCCGCGGTTCGAAGAAGACGGTGGATGCCCCGGCCTCGGCCGCGGAGGCCGGTTCCGGTGCCGACGACACGGTAGAGGCCGAGGTCGAGCCCAAGAAGGCTCCCGCCCGGTCGCGCCGAGTCACCGTTCCCATGTTCTCGCACACCGAGGACGCCCCCTTCGAGGAGCCGGAGCCCGAGCCCGAGGACGCGCAGAAGGTGGCCACCGAGTTGCTCGTCCGCGCGCTGCAGATCGGCCATGCCAAGGGCGATGCCGACGAGTGGCTGAACACCGGATCGGTCAAGAACCAGATGCGCCGCATGGACCCGTCGTTCAACGAGAAGCCCCTGGGCTACCGCTCGTTCACCGACTTCCTGGCCTCGCGTGACGACGTGGCCGAGCTGGCCGAAGAGGGGCAGCAGCGGCTCATCCGCCTGCTCGCCTCGGCAGACACGCAGCGCTGAGCGGCCCGCCCCCTGAGCGGCCCCGTTCCCTGAGCGGCCCGCTCCCTGAGCCTGTCGAAGGGGTTCCGTCTCGACAAGCTCGACGAACGGAACCAGCCGCTCCCTGAGCCTGTCGAAGGGAAACCGTCTCGACAAGCTCGACGAACGGAACCAGCCGCTCCCTGAGCCTGTCGAAGGGAATCCGTCTCGACAAGCTCGACGAACGAAACCTCCCGCTCCCTGAGCCTGTCGAAGGGAAACCGTCTCGACAAGCTCGACGAACAGAACCAGCCGCTCCCTGAGCCTGTCGAAGGGGTTCCGTCTCAACAAGCTCGACCAACGAGGGGCGTAGGTCAGCCGGCCACGTAGCGGCCCGGGCGGTGGTTCAGGGCGAGCACCACGTTGAGCACAGCGGCACCCACGGCCGACACCAGCACCACCCACGGCGACACCACCGCGAACGCCGCGAGCACCACCGTGACGTCGAGCGCCATCTGCACGTAGCCAGCACGCCACCCGAACTTCTCCTGCATCAGCAGCGCGAGCACGTTGAAGCCGCCCAGGCTCGACCCGTGCCGGAACAGAATGAGCATGCCCACGCCGGCGAGCAAGTTGCCCACGAGAATGCCGAAGACCGCGTCGATGTGCTCGAAGCTCACGAGCGTCGGGATGATCGAGGAGAACACCGACAGCAGTCCCACGGTGATGATGGTGCGCACGGTGAACGCGACACCCTTCTTCCAGAACGCGAGCACGAAGAAGGGAGCGTTCACCACGAGCAGCAGCACGGGGAAGGGCAGGGCGGTCGCGTAGCTGATGAGCAGCGAAAGGCCCGCGGTTCCGCCGGTGACGGCGCCTGCGCTCTTCAGCAGGAACAGCCCGAGAGACGTCGTGATCGTGCCGGTGAGGATCGCCAGAATGTCTTCGACGATCGTGTGCCCGGGCGAGGCCTGGGTCACCGGCGCGGATGCCGGGAGGGCGGAGGCGGGCAGCACGGGAGACGTCGTCATGGGCTGATGCTCTCAGCGGATCGGGCATGCGCGCAACCGAGCCCGATCTCACTGCGCATGGTGAGACATCCAGAGCCTATGAAGTGACAAACTGCATGCATGGACACTCTCGACTCGCTTGACGCTCGCCTTCTGCTCGCGCTCGACGACAACCCGGATGCCACGATCCTGTCTCTCGCGCGCACGCTCGGCATCGCCCGCAACACGGTGCACGCCCGTTTCGCCAGACTCGCACGCATCGGCGCCCTCAAGGAGCCGAGCCGCCGCGTCGACCCCGCGGCCCTCGGCTACACACTCGTCGCCTTCGTGTCGATCGCGATCAGCCAGGCCACGGGACACCTGGCAGAGGCCGGACTCGCCGAGCTGCCCGAGGTCGTCGAGATCCACTCCACCACCGGTGAGGCCGACCTGCTCGTCAAGGTGCTCGCCCGCAGCACCGAGGAGTTGCGCCGCATCACCGTGGCCATGCTCGCCATCGAGGGCGTGGTGCGCACGAACACCACGATCTCGCTGGTCGAGACCATGCCCCTGCGGCTGCGCCCACTCCTGGAGCGCGCCGCCGAGGCCTGAGTGAGCAGAAGCTGTCGGTTCGTTCGAATCGCACGCACGACAACTGCACACTCGACGTCGTCACTCAGTGCATGATCATCCCACCGGTGACGTTGAACGACTGGCCCGTGAGGTACTCGCCATCGACCGACGCGAGGAACAGGGCGAACCCGGCCACGTCATCCGGTGTGCCGAGGCGCCCCAACGGCGACTTCTTCGACCAGGTGGCAACGTCTTCGTCGGTGCGCGTGTCTTTGCCCATGTCGGTGAGCACGTACCCGGGAAGCAGCGCGTTGACCCGGATCAGATGCTCTCCCCATTCGAGAGCGGCCGCGCGGGTGAGCCCGACGACCGCGGCCTTCGACGCCGCATAGGCGCCCTCGTCGCCGCCGCCGGCCTTGGCCGCCATGCTCGCGATGTTCACGATCGTTCCGCCCGCGCCCTGGTCGATCATCGCGCGGGCGGCGTGCTGCATGGCGAAGAGCGTGCCGCGCGCGTTGATGTCCATCACCAGGTCCCACCGCTCGGGCGCCAGGTCGAGCAGGCTCCCTCGGGCGAGGATTCCCGCGCTGTTCACCAGCACGTCGATGCCGCCGAGTTCCGCGAGAGCCACCGCGAAGGCCGCCTCGACGCTCACCGCATCGACAAGGTCGCAGTGCCGGATGCCCCGGCCCGGCCCGGCCGACGAGGCCCCGCCGAGCGCGGGGTCGGCTCCGCGCAGGAGGTCGAGCACAAGGACGTCGGCGCCCTCCTCGGCGAAGCGCTCGGCTATGCGACCGCCGATTCCCCCGGCACCCCCGACGACGACGACCCGTATTCCCCCGAAGCGGCTCATGCGCGGTCGAGCGACAGGCCCGACAGGGCGAAGTAGCGATCGAACTCGAGCCCGCCGCGCAGCTGGTCGATCAGTCTCACTAGCAGGAAGCTGCGTCGGGACACGTGCCACGTGGGCACCGCGCCCTTCACCCCGCCGTCTGCCGTGACCGAGTAGGGCAGGGGCAGAGCCGCCCTGTACTGGTCGATCCACACGGCGATCACGCGGTCGACGAGTTCGCCCCGGTAGAAGAGGTCGACGAAGAACGGGCGTGCGTTGTCGTACTCGAAATTGGCGGGCTTCACCCAGTCGAGCAGCGCGTCGATCTGGATGGCCGCCGCATCCATGCCGAATTCGATCGAGATGTCGACATCATCGTTCAGCACAGCGCGCGTGCCGTGCTGAACCACTCGCACGACCGACCCGCCCTGGCCGTTTCCCGAGGCCGACAGATTCTGGTGGAAGAGGGGTCCGAAGGTGATCGCGTTCCACTGGGCAGGCCCCGTGGGTTCTATCGCGAGGTAGATCTGGGGCAGCTGCACGTGGCGTCCTTTCGAGGAGCGGGAGCGGTCTGGCGGATCAGTAGATGAGCGGCAGCGCGATCGTGAAGATCAGTCCGTTGAGCACTCCGAGCAGCAGGGCGACGCCGAGCGTCGTTCCGACGATGGCGAGGAGCTTCGACGGGCCGCCCTTGAGGTAGCCGAGCACACCGAGGGCGATGGCTCCCAGACCGAGGAGAGCGTCGAGCACCGACTGCGTTCCGCCGAGCAGACCGTAGGCACTCGTGCTGTTCGTCGCGTACATGCCCAGCTGAATGAACGTGAAGATGAACCCGAGCAGAAAGCCCGAGGCGCCGAGGATCGCGGAGACGAAGCCCAGGGTGTTCTTCACGCGGGGCGGCCGTGCGTTCTGGCCCGGCTGCTGCGGGTAGCCGGGGTGAGGCTGCTGGGGCTGCGGCTGCTGCGGCTGCTGCGCATAGCTCGGCTGCTGCTGCTGATACGAGGGAGCCTGGGGCGCCGGCGACTGCGGCGGCGTGTACGACGGCGGAACGGCCGGGGGTTCGAATGTCATGACAGGTCCTCTGTGCTCTCGGGGCGTGTGCTTAGAGTATGGCCGCCGTGACGCCATCGACGCACGCGTAGCGCTCGATGTCCCACCCGGCGCGCCGGGCTCCGGCCTCGTAGGCGGCCTGCAAGAACTCGAGCGCGGCGGCGCGCGGATCTCCGCTCTCCCGAGTGGCGTCGTACGACAGAACGGCCAGATGGCTCGCGCCGCGATCGAGCCACTGCGCCGAACCGGGCAGCGGCTCGTCTGCCAGCCCCTCGGGCTCGGGCGAGGTGTAGGCGTACCAGGCCGGGGCCGGGTAGCTCGGATCTCCGAACCAGAAGCCCACGCTGATGACCTCGCGGGAATACGCCTCGCGGGTCACCGGATCGGACTCGGCCGTGTGCGGCACGACCACGTCGGAGAACCGCGTGGCGGCGATGTCGAAGGTGTGCCAGAAGTGGTGCACCGGGCTCGTCTTGCCCGAGAACCGACCACTGAACTCCTCGAGCACGAGGTTCACGTCGCTGAGCACGCGCCAGTAGCGCGACACCGCCACCGGGTCGTAGGCGTCGTGCTCGGTGTCGTCGGCGAACGCACGGCCAGCGTCGGGCAGGTCGAATGGATGCGCGTCGACGATGCTCTCGGCGGCTTCCGGCGCGCCGATGAAGCGCAATGCCTCGAGGAGGTCGCCGTGGAACGAGGCGACCGACTGCCCCACGAGCGCGACGCTGGCCCTGCGGCCGTCGGTGTTCTGCACGATCGCCCGGTGGTCGATGAAGTCGAAGTCGATCGCGAAGGTGGGGTCGAACCCCATGGGCCGAGTCGTGATGCCCGACGCGGTGAGGTGGAACGGCACGTTCCACCAGTGGTTGCGTCGCACGCTCGCGGCGAGTCTGACCTTGCCCACGATCTGCACGAAGCGGTGCAGCGTCTCTTTCGTGTGCTGCCAGTCGTCGTACGGTGCCGCTTCGAAATGCTCCATCGTTCGAGTATGCCTCGTCGCCGTCAGGCAGACGCTAGAGCGCGAGCAGCTTGCGCTTGGCGGCCGCGAACTCCTCGTCGGTGAGCACTCCGTCGCGGTGGTAGGCGGCCAACGCACCCAGCTCGGCGATGAAGTCGCGAGCGTGCGCCGCGGCATCCGGAGCCTGTTCGACAACAGGCTCGGGCTCGGTGGATGCCAGCCCGCCGTTGGCCGCGAGCCGCGCGTCGGCGATGGCCCCGGTGATGGCCGCGACGCCCTCGCGGAACTCCTTCACGTCGTCGAGCGTCAGCTGGTTGGAGTCGTCGCCGTGGCCGACCGTGACCCTGATGGTCGCGAGCCCGCGGGTCTTCTGCAGGGTGCTCTGCACCACGTCGATCTCGGCGATGTCGATCACCGCGATGTCGTGCAGTGTGCGGGCCGCATCACCGATGTGCACGAAGAGATGGTCGTGGATCAGCAGGTAGCGGCCACCGCCGACCTTCGAGATGGGATTGCCCACGGCAGCCCAGCGTGTGCCCTCGGGCCACTTGGGCTTCGGGGTGTACGAGGCGGTCGGCTTCGGCATGTCGGCCTGGCGAGCGGTCCACGCTCGGCCGTCCCACCAGCGCTTTCCCCCGGATCCATCGTCGTACCAACCCGCAGCGACATCACTCATAGCTTGTTACCCCCGAACAGAGCGTAAACCGGCGGAGGGTCGCACCGCACCCTCCCGCAGGGTTCGAGTCGCGTACGCCTCGCGTTCCTCGCGTATTCACCGGTGTGAGGCGAGACTGGAACCGCTGCACCCCGCTCGGGCACGACCTATCGAAGGGCATCCGATGCATCTCGACGAATCCGGCGAGGTCTACGCGGCCGCCATCGTGTTCATCGCATTCGTCGTCGCGCTGTGCGCGGTCGGCATTTCGGCGGCCAGACGCAGATAGACCGCGCGGTGCGACACACAGTGTGTTGTCGTGCGACGCCTGTGCTGTCAGACTGATCGCGGATCGGGGGATCATGATCAGGCACACGCACACGGACTCGCCCACCTGGGGCACGCCGCGTCGGCTCTCTCGACGAGCGCGACGAACGATCACGGTGCTCAGCGCCGTGCTCGCGGTGGCGCTGGTGATCTCGATCATCACCTCGGCCTCGCCCTGGGCGTCGAGCATGCTCATCCGGGCCGTCTTCGAGAAGGGCGGGCGCGACACGGTGGCCGAGATGCTGCCCTACGTTCCGCCATCCGGAATCGCCGAGACGCTCGACGTGCAGTACGGCGACGGCACCGACGGCGCCGCGACGACACTGGATGCGTTCCGCCCGGAATCCGCGAACGGCCCGCTCCCGACGGTGGTCTGGATCCACGGCGGCGCGTGGATCTCCGGCGACAAGAGCAACGTCGCTCCCTACCTGAAGATCCTCGCCGCCGAGGGGTACACGACGATCGGGCTCAACTACTCGATCGCACCCGAGTCCATCTATCCGACGGCCGTCTTCCAGCTGAACGAGGCGCTCGCCTACATCGATGATCACGCCGCCGAACTGGGCGTCGACGCCGACCAGATCCTGCTCGCCGGAGACTCGGCCGGCGCACAGCTCGCCAGCGAGCTCGCGGGCATCACGACGAATCCCTCCTACGCCACCGTCGTAGGCATTGATCCGGCCCTGTCTCCGACTCAACTCGTGGGCACGATCCTCAACTGCGGCGTCTACGACCTGCAGCGCATGTCCGAGCTGAACGGCATCGAGGCGTGGGGATTCAAGATCTCGCTGTGGGCCTACACCGGCACCAAGGACTGGTCTGATACCTCTGCGGGCGCCACGATGTCGAGCCTGGGCTTCGTCACATCCGAGTTTCCGCCCACCTACATCTCGGGCGGCAACGGCGACGCCCTCACCTGGGTCGAATCGGTGCCGATGTCGAACGCGCTGAAGGCCGCCGGCGTCGAGGTCGACGAGCTGTTCTGGGCGGCCGACCACGAACCGGCCCTCCCCCACGAGTACCAGTTCCACCTCGACTACGACGATGCGCACACCGCGCTCGATCGCACGCTGGCCTTCCTCGAAGCGCACACCGACGCATCCTGACGGGCACCAGGTGCTTCAATGGATGTCGACACCCACCGAATGAGAGAAGCCCCGTGCCGTCCATCTCCGAGCTGACCATCCCCGGCAAGCGAAACGTCAAGGGACTCACGGCATCCATCGCCGAGCTGAAATCGGGCGATCTCGTGAAGGCCGTGTTCTCGACCCCGCGCTACGGGGTCGTGTCGATCGAGGGTCGGGCGCACTTCTCCAAGACGACGAACTCGTTCATGATCGCGGGCCGGGCTCTGGATGCGAACCTCAAGCCCGACAAGTCGCTGCAGCTTCTCGAGATCGTCGACCCGCAGGCAGCCGCCGTCGCCGCTGAGGACGGCGTCGCCGAGCTCAGCGACGAGGAGGTCGCGGCGCTGCCCTCCGGTGATCCGGTCGATGTCGTTCCGACCCTGCAGCACGGCGACGTGGTCGCGGCCCGTTACTTCGAGCTCGCTTACGGCGCGTTCACCGTGATGGGCGCCTGCGTCGCGGCCCCCGGCCCGTCGCTCATGCTCGGCACCTGGTTCGTCTCGCGCAACGGGGTGCCCGCCAGCCGACTCAACCATGTCGACGTCGTGGCCCGCGCGGCCGACGGCGAGCTGCGCATCCCGGCCACCATCTCGTCGTGGGGCGAGGAGTCGGGCTCCGACGAGCTCTAGTCGTAACGCAGCGCAGGGGGTTGTCCCGCCGTTCGCGGCGCCTCTAGCCTCGATGCATGGCCATCGATCCCGCAGCGAGCATGCAGTCCGACGCGTTCGACCCGGCATCCAATCATCTGGATGCGCGTATCGATACCGGGCGCACCTGGCTGCTGCGGCCGCGGCGCGAGCTGGTCGTCACGCGCCACGACACCGGCGCGGTCGAGCTGCGAGTCGAGGCCGGCGATCGGGCACAGGCGGGTCGGCTGCTCGCGCAGGTGCACGGCGAGCTGCACTCGAAGACTGTCGTGGAGTTCTTCCGTGAGTGGCGCGTGATCTCCTAGGTGAATCCGACAAATGTCGGATAAGAGGAATACTCTGGACGGGTCTGCATGTTGAATTCGATGCAGGCGCATGGAGATCGCCGATCTCCGCGACATCAGTCTGTAGAGAATGGAGAGTGATCCTCATGGCCAGGTTCGACAACAAGGTAGCGATCGTCACCGGCGGCGGAAGCGGCATCGGAGCGGAGATCTCGCGTGAGCTCGCGGAGCAGGGCGCTTCGGTCGTCGTCACCGACATCAACCTCGACGCGGCCCAGAGCATCGTCGACGAGATCGGCGCAGCCGGAGGTTCAGCGGCCGCCTTCCAGCAGAACACCGCGAAGTGGGAGGACTCGAAGGCCGCGGTCGAGTTCGCCCAGTCGACGTTCGGCGCCCTGCACCTCGCCGTGAACAACGCCGGCATCGGAGCCGCCCCGCAGAAGATCGGCGACTACGACATCGCCGCCTGGGACAGGGTTCGCTCCGTCGACCTCGACGGCGTGTTCTACGGTCTCAAGTTCCAGCTGCCCGCGATCGTCGCGGCCGGCGGCGGCGCCGTCGTGAACATGGCCTCGGTTCTCGGATCGGTCGGAATCGCCGAGAACGCGGCCTACGTCACCAGCAAGCACGCGCTCATCGGCCTGACCAAGGTGGCGGCGCTCGAGTACACGTCGGAGGGGGTGCGCACCAACGCCGTGGGACCCGGATTCATCGATACCCCGCTCGTGCGCTCCAGCCTCTCGCCCGAGGCGCTCAGCGCGCTCGAGGCGGAGCACGCGTCGCGTCGCCTCGGCACCGACAAGGAGGTCGCCGCGCTGACCCTGTTCCTGCTGAGCGACGAGGCCTCGTTCATCTCGGGCAGCTACCACCTGGTCGACGGCGGCTACTCGGCCCACTAGGCCCTGCGGAACGAACCGACTATCGAGGCCACGCCCGTCGATGTGCAGACTGGACTCATGGATTCTCCCGAGATCGGCACGCAGAGCTCGACCGTCGACGCGTGGACCCGCGCCCTGGCAGGACGGAACGGCTCACCGGGCGGAGGCGCTGGATCCGGAGTGATGCTCGCGATCGCGGCCGCACTGATGTCGATGGTTGCGGGCTACTCCGAGCATGACGACGGAAACGACGTCGCGGTGATCGGCGAGCTGCACGCCAGGGCGCTGTCTCTCCGCGAGACCGCACTCCGACTGGCCGACGAGGACTCCACGGCCTCCGCCGCATTCGGCGCGGCCTACAACCTCGAGAAGGGGCCAGCGCGGGATGCGGCGGTCCGCCAGGCATCCACCGACGCGGCGCGCGCATCCAGCGTTCTCGGTCGCCATGCGTCCGAGGCGATCGACGACCTCGAGTGGCTGGCCCTTCGCGGCAACCCGGCGCTGATCGCCGACGTGGTCGTAGCGCTCGGCGCACTCCGGGCCGCCATCACCGGCGCGCGCACGAATGTGAGCTTCGATCTCGCGGCCGTTTCTCGCGCCGGAGAGCCACCGAAGCAGGTACGTGCAGAGAACCCCAGGGTGTGGGACTCTGTGCGCGAGTTCGACGAGGCCCGCGACCGCATCGACGCGATCATGGCCGCGGTCGACGACCGCGCGGCCCCGACCGACCACGAGTAGCGAGCTAACGGAGCACGTTTCGAGCAACACCCCGCTCGCGAGGCGCGAAAAGTGGCGTGTCGGCCGATTCGTGCTCCGTTGACCCGGTCTCGAGACCACCCACGGCGTTCCCTGAGCCTGTCGAAGGGCGGCTACGCGAACTGCAGCAGGATCTTTCCCATGTGGGCGCTCGACTCCATGCGACGATGAGCGTCGGCCGCCTCCGCGGGCGTGAACACGCTGTCGACGGTCGGCTTCACGAGCCCCTGCTCGATCAGCGGCCAGACCGACTCACGCACGGAGGCGATGATCGCCGTGCGCTCGGCCAGCGGCCTCGCGCGAAGGGTGGTCGCCCAGATACGACCGCGTTTTATCATGAGCGAGCCGACATTGAACGAGCTCGTGTCGCCGCTCTGGTTCGCGATCACCATGATGCGGCCGCCCACGCCCAGGGCCCGGATGTCGCGGGCCACGTAGTCGCCGCCCACCATGTCGAGGATCACGTCGACGCCGGTACCACCCATCTCGTAGTTGACGACCTCCACGAAGTCCTGCTCGCGGTAGTTGATTCCGACAGCTCCGAGCGACTCGGCGAAGGCGACCTTCTCGGCCGACCCTGCCGTCGCGAAGACCCGCGAACCCAGCGCGTGGGCGAGTTGGATGGCCATGGCGCCGATGCCGCTCGAGCCGCCGTGCACGAGGAACGCTTCGGTCGGAAGCAGCTCGGCGCTCATGTACACGTTCGACCAGACCGTCGCGGCCACCTCCGGCAGCGCGGCCGCATCGAGCACGGAGACCCCGGCGGGCACGGGAAGCACGAGCCCCTGGTCGACGACCGCCCGCTCGGCGTAGCCGCCGCCCGGCAGCAGGGCGCAGACCTCGTCTCCGATGCGCCACTCCGCCACGTCGTCGCCGATCGCGCTGACGACGCCCGACACCTCGAGTCCCGGCCACACCGGGGCGCCGGACGGCGCCGGGTAGCTGCCGCGGCGCTGGGAGATGTCCGCCCCATTGATGCCGGCGCCGACAACGTCGATGCGCACGTCCGACGGCCCGACCGGAGGCTCGATGACCTCGCTCAGGGTGAGAACAGACGGATCGCCGAAGCTCGGAAGGGTGATCGCTCGCATGCCGCGAGTCTACGAGCGTGGCCGCCGCGTCCGCTCCTTCTGGGCGCATCCGCCGCCGGTCGCCTGGGCGCCGATGCGCCTACCGGGCGCGGATGTCCGCCGCGCCTACGAACCGAGCCGGCCCGACAGGCGCGTGTGCAGCGCCCGGCTGCGCCCATCCAGACCCTCGAAGGCGACCGTCACGCCGTGCTGGCGGTACTTGTTCTCGACCGAGTCGAGCGCGGCCACCGTCGATGCGTCCCAGATCTGGGCGGCTCCGAAGTCGACGACCACGTTCGGCGGGTCGACCGCATACGAGAAGCGCTCGACCAGGTCGTTGCTGCTTCCGAAGAAGAGCGGCCCGTGCACGGTGTAGCGCGCAGACTCGCCGTCGCCCGAGACGACCCGGTCGACCCGGATGACGTGGGCCACCCTGCGTGCGAACAGCACCATCGCGAGCACCACGCCCACGAGAACGCCGAGCGCGAGGTTGCCGGTCGCGACCACGACGACGATGGTGATCACCATCACGAGGGTCTCGGGCACGGGCATACGACGCAGTGTCGAGGGCCGCACGCTGTGCCAGTCGACGGTGGTGATCGCCACGATCATCATCACCGCCGCGAGCGCCACCATGGGGATCTGCGCCATCAGGTCGCTGAGCAGCGTGACGAGGGCCAGAAGCACGAGCCCCGCCACGAACGTCGAGATGCGGGTGCGGGCCCGACCCATCTTCACGTTCACGATCGTCTGGCCGATCATCGCGCAGCCGGCGATTCCGCCGTAGAACCCGGCGAGGATGTTCGCGACGCCGAGCGCCCACGACTCGCGGCTCTTGTGCGATCGGGTCTCGGTGATGTCGTCGACGAGCTTCGCGGTGAGCAGGGTCTCCATCAGACCGACGAACGCGACGCTGAGCGCCGTGGGCCAGATGAGCTGCAGCGTCTCGAGGTTCAGCGGGGCGAGGAACGGCGTGAGGCCCGGCAGCGCCCCGCCGATCTCGCCTTCGTCGCCCACGTTCGGAACGCTCAGGTGCGCGATCATCACGATCGCGGTGACGACCACGATGGCGACCAGGGGCGCGGGCACGGCCGTGGTGAAGCGCGGCAGGATCAGGATGATCGCGACCGTGAGCGCGAACAGCGGGTACACGAGCCACGGCACGCCGAGCAGGTGCGGCACCTGGGCCACGAAGATCAGGATGCCGAGGGCGTTGACGAAGCCGATCATCACCGAACGGGGGATGAACCTCATCAGCCGGGCAAGGCCGAGTGCGCCGAACGCGATCTGCACGATGCCGGCGAGGATGATCGCCGGCAGCAGGTACTCGACTCCGTGATCCTTGACCAGGGGTGCGACGACGAGCGCCACGGAACCTGCCGCAGCCGTGACCATCGCGGGCCGCCCGCCGAGGATCGACATGGTGATGGCGAGAACGATGGATGCGACGAGGCTGACCTTGGGATCGACACCGGCGATCACCGAGAAGGAGATGACCTCCGGGATGAGGGCCAGCGTCGTCACGATTCCGGCGAGCACCTCCCGGCTGAGCAGTCGGGGCGAGCGGAGCGCCTGGAGCGTCGTCACTTCGGCCTGGGGAGCGAGGGATCCGGGGAGCGCGGGCACCGGGACAGCCTACGTGGAATGACTTTTCGCCGTTGCCGGTAGCGACACTATCGGTAGTGCTACTATCAGCACATGCTCATCTCGCAGGTTTCGCAGCTCTCCGGCACTCCCGCCGCCACGATCAAGTACTACGTGCGCGCCGGGCTGCTGCACGCCGGCACTCGGCACGGCGAGAACCGCACCAGCTACGACGAGTCCCATGTCGAGCGGCTCCGGCTCATCCGGGCCATGCTCGAAGTGGGCAGACTCTCGGTCACGTCGACGGCCGCCGTTCTTGCCGCCCTCGATGACACGTCGAAGCCGATCGCCGAGACCTTCGAGGTCGCGCAGAACGCGCTCGCCCGCGATGCCGTGGCCGACGTGAGCGAGCCGTCGCCCGAGAGCATCGCGCGCGCCGACGCCGTCGTCGAGCGCGCTGGATGGCTGCACTGCGGCGACAACGTGGGTCGCCGAATCCTGGCGCAGACCATCGACGGGTTCGCCAAGGCGGGGCATCCCCCGACAGACGAGTACCTCGATCGCTACGCGGCCGCCGCCGGCCTCGTGGCCGACGCCGACCTCGATGCCGTCGGTGCGATCGCCGACGACTCCGAGCGAACCGAACTCATGGTCGTCGGCACGGTGCTCGGCGACGCCCTCTCAGTCGGCCTGAGGCGCATTGCCCAGGCCGCCCGTACAGCCGATAGGAATCTGTGATGCCCGCACTGAACCGCGCCTTCGCTTGGCACCGTCCGCTCATGTCCGTCGCCGCACTCATGCTGCTGTGCGCGGCGGTGTGCCTGATCGGCGTCGCCGCCGACCCGAGGCAGGTGGGAGGGGCCGAGGTCTGGCTCAAGCCGCTGAAATTCTCGCTGTCGATCCTGATCTACTCGGTCACCTGGGCCTGGCTGATCGCGCATCTGCCCCGGTTCCGAAAGGCGGCTCACACCGCGGGCACGGTGATCGCGGTCGCCCTCGCCGTGGAGCAGATCGCGATCGTTGCGGCCGCCGCATCCGGAACGACGAGCCACTTCAACGTCTCCACCCCCGTCTCGACGGCGCTCTGGGGAATCATGGCCGTGTCGATCACGGTGCTCTACGTCGCCACGTTCGTCACCACGATCATGCTGTTCTGGATGCCGCTTCCCACGGTCTCGCTGACGGTGGCCGTTCGCGCCGGCGCGGCCCTCGCACTCGTCGGCCTCGGACTCGCCTTCCTCATGACGGGGCCGACCGCGCAGCAGCTCGACGACTACCAGGGAATCGTCGGAGCGCACACCGTGGGAGTCGCCGACGGCGGCCCGGGCCTGCCCATCCTGGGCTGGAGCACCGTGGCGGGAGACCTGCGCATTCCACACTTCGTCGGCATGCACGCCCTGCAGCTGATCCCGCTGTTCGCGATCGCCCTCGATCTGCTGGCCCCGCGCCTCCGGATTCTCGCCGACGATCGCGTGCGCACCCGGCTCGTGATCGTGGCCACGTCGGCATTCGGGGCCGCGCTGCTCGTGCTGACGGCGCAGGCGCTGGTGGGGCAGTCGATCGTTCGGCCCGACGGCGGAATTCTCGTGGCCGGCTGGAGCGTTCTGGGCGCAGCCCTGGCGGCGACCGTTGCCGTTCTCGTCGGCGCGGCCAGGCATCCTGAGCCTCCTGCCGCGCCGCCGACCGCACCGGCTCGCGTCGACCCCCTCGACGCCCCGGCCGAGACAGTGCAGTCGTGAGCCGCCTGCGTCGCGACTGGAGCGCGCCGGCCGTGATCTACCTCGTGCTGGCTGTCGTCGGACTCGTCGGAACGTGGACCTTCAACATCACGGCCATCGTTGAGAAACGCGACTTTCTGGGCGAGTGGTTCGGCAGCGGCCCGTCGGTGAACTCGCTCGGCGTCGACCTCGCGATCGTTGCCGTCGCCGCGATCGTGCTGATGGTGGCGGAGGCGCGGCGGCTGCGCATGCGCGGGATCGTGCTCTACGTCGTGCTCGTGCCCCTGGTGGCGCTCGCGTTCGCGTTCCCGTTGTTCCTGTGCGCCCGCGAGCGCCACCTCACTCGTCAGAGGCCTGCAGAGCGCTGAGGTGCAGGAAACGGCCGCTTCGATGCACGGTGAAGCGGCCGTTTCCTGCACCTCAGCGAATGGCTGAGGCTCAGCCGTTGGGCAGGATGACCGCGCGGCCGCGGATCGAGCCCGAGTGCAGGCGCTCGTAGGCTGCAGGACCCTCGTCGATGCCGAAGGTCTCGACCTCGACCTCGATCTGGCCCGCCCGGGCCATGTCGAGCACCTCGATCAGTTCTGCCCGCGAACCCCAGTAGGGGGTGCGCACGGCGGCGTCGTAGGCGATCGCGCCGAAGCCGACCGGCAGCATCCCGCCCCCGATGCCCACGATGGTGACGTCGCCCTCGATCGCCACCGATGCGCCCGCGATCTCGACGGTGGGCTGAACGCCGACGAAGTCGAAGACGGCGTTCGCTCCGAGTCCGCCGGTGAGCTCCTTGATCGCGTCGACCGCGTTCTTGTCGCTGAGCAGAGCGTGGTGGGCTCCGACCTTCTTCGCCAGCGCGAGCTTCTCATCGTTCACGTCGAGGGCGATGACGGTCGCTCCCGAGAGGGCTCGCAGAATCTGGATGCCGACGTGGCCGAGTCCGCCGGTTCCGATCACGACGGCGAAGGTTCCGGCGCCGAGCTTCGGAAGCGAGCGCTTGATGGCGTGGTACGGCGTGAGACCTGCATCGGTGAGCGAGACGTTCTTCACGGGGTCGAGGTCTCCGAGCGGAACCAGGTGCCGCGGGTCGTCGATCAGCATGTACTCGGCCATCGAACCGGGCGAGCCGAGCCCGGGAGGCATGATGCCCTCGGCCTGAGCGTTGGTGCAGTAGTTCTCTTTGCCCTGGGAGCAGTTGTGGCAACGACCGCAGCCCCACGGTCCGTAGACCGCCACGGCGTCGCCCACGGCCAGGTGCTCGACTCCCTCGCCGAGCTCGTGCACGATTCCCGCGCCCTCATGGCCGAGGGTGAGTGGCAGGCCGTATACGTACTGGTCTTCGGGCAGGCCCATGATGAACTCGTCGGAGTGACAGACGCCGGCGGCGGTGACCTTCAGCAGAACCTGGCCGGGGCCGGGCGTGGGAATCGGGATGTCGACGACCTCGGGGGCCTTGCCGATGGTCGTGTACTGGAGCGCCTTCATGATGTCTGACCAATCCGCGGGCGGCGAGATGTCCTGAATGCGGTGAACCGTCCGCGATTCCAGCGTACTCCGACAAACCGACAGTTGTCTGTTTTCATCCCTCACTGGGCAGGCTCGGTGGTTGCCGCTAGCGTCGAGGTCGTGACCGACTCACCCACCTCTCCTTCGTCCGACGCGACGAGCGATGCCGCCATCGCCCTGGCCGCACGCGACGTGTTCGGCTGGGCGACCCTGCGCGAGGGCCAGCTCGAAGCGGTGCGCGCCTCGGTCTCCGGCAGAGACGTGCTCGCCGTCATGCCCACCGGCTATGGCAAGTCGGCCGTCTACCAGCTCGCGGGATCGATTCGTGGTGGCGTCACCGTGGTGGTCTCTCCGCTCATCGCCCTGCAAGACGACCAGGTGCGGTCGCTGCGCGAGAAGCACGGTCTCGTGGCCGCCGCGATCAACTCGTCCCAGTCCGATTCCGAAAACCATCAGGCCTGGGCCGATGTCGAGAGCGGCGAGCCCTGCTTCGTCTTCCTCTCTCCGGAGCAGCTCGCGAAGGAGTCCGTCGTCGCGCGACTGCTCGCCCGGGGCGTCTCGCTCTTCACTGTCGACGAGGCGCACTGCGTCTCAGCGTGGGGCCACGACTTCAGACCCGACTATCTCGGCCTCGGCGAGGTGATCGACCGGCTCGGCCACCCTCCCGTCGTCGCGCTCACCGCCACCGGCTCCGGCCCGGTGCGCGACGACATCGTCGACAGGCTCGGCCTGCGCGACGCGCTCGTTCTCGCGCGGGGCTTCGACCGGCCGAACATCAGGCTCGAGGTGGTGCGGCACGAGAGCGACGACGACAAGCGCCGGGCCGTCGTGCAGCAGGTCGTGGATGCTGTCGGTCCCGGTCTCGTGTACGTCGCGACCCGCGCCGATGCGGAACGATACGCCGACGCCCTTCAGGCCAGAGGCATCCCCGCCGCCGCCTATCACGCGGGCCTTCCCGACGCCCACCGCGAAGACGTGCACGAGCGATTCATCGACGGCCGCACCGACGTCGTCGTGGCCACGAGCGCGTTCGGCATGGGGATCGACAAGCCCGACGTGCGATTCGTGGTGCACGAGGCGGTCACGGACTCCATCGACAGCTACTACCAGGAGGTCGGCAGGGCCGGCCGAGACGGCGCAGTCGCCCTGGCGACCTTGCACTACAGGGCCGAAGACCTCGGACTGCGCACGTTCTTCGCATCGGGCGTTCCGTCGCGCGAGTCCATCTCGCTGGCCTTCGCCGCGATCAAGACGTCACCGGGACTCTCGCTGCCGCAGCTGGCAGATGCGCTCGACGTCTCTGCGCGGTCAGCCCGGGCGCTCGTCAACCTTCTCGAGGAGTCCGAGCTGGTGACCTCGACGGCCTCGGGTCTCAGCACGATCGACCGGCGATCGCCGACCGTGGCGGCGCGCATCGCGTCCGAGAAGGCGGCGGCGCTGCACCGCGTGGAGAAGTCGCGCGTGCAGATGGTTCGGGGCTACGCGGAGACCCTCGAATGCCGACGCATCTTTCTGCTCGGATACTTCGGCGAGAGTCTGGGTGCCCCCTGCGGCAACTGCGACACCTGCTCCTCGGGCAGCGCCCAGGAGGAGTTCGCCCGCGAGCACACGATGGCCCCGCACGAAGGCGACGGGGCGGTCGCCTATCCGCTCGACACCCGGGTACGCCACGCGAAGTGGGGCGAGGGTGTTGTGATGCGTGTCGAAGAAGACAGGATTACCGTGTTCTTCGACGACGAGGGCTACAAGGTGCTGTCGATCGAGGTGGTGCAGCAGCATCGACTGCTCACTCTGCTGCCCACCTGACCGACCGCCCCTGGCCCGCCGTCAGTTCTGCGCGGGGTCGTCGAGGTCCTTCTCCGCGCTGTCGCCGGCATGCTCGTCCTCTTCGACGTTGAAGTGAGACGCCTCGCCGTGTCCCAGCGCGATTCCGTCGTCGGAGTTCGGGATGGTGCCGTCTTTTCCGAGCTTCTCGCCCTCGGTGGGGATGTTGTCTGACATGTCGCTCCTTCGCTTCGGTGGTCGCCTTCAGTCAAGCGCGATCGATGCTGAATGGTCAGGGGGTGGCGCGTTCCCGCCCGACATGCTTGCCTTGTCGTGCCATCCGGCCACGCAGTGAGAGAGGACGAAGCATGAGCGACCAGCAGAGCGAATTCGACGAAAAAGAGGTCGACAAGGGCGAGCAGATCATTCCCGGTGTCGAGACCGAGGGCAACGCGGCCGCCGAGGCCGTGTCGCACTCGTTCGGCACCGTCGAGGAGCAGCTGCCCACAGACGGCGTCGGCGACGACGACCTCGATCTGCGCTCACCGGGGGCCGGGTCGACAGAAGCGGACTAGGCGGTCGGCGGGGAGCCGGCGGTCGGCGGGGAGCCGGCGGCCCGCCCGCTACTCGACGACGTAGCTCTGGGTGCGTTCGAGGAACTTCTCGAGGTATTCGGTGGCGATGCGCGTGCACTCGTCGATGAAGAACTGATCGCCCGATGGATCGGTCTCGAACGCCTTCGCGGTGAGCGTGTCGACGATCTCGACTACCACCTCGACGTGCTTGAGCAGATCGGGTCGGTCGCGCGAGACTTCGAATCGCTCGAAGAAGAGTTCACCCACCTGATGTGCGAGCACGGTGCGGTTGCTGTCGGTGTTGTCGATCAGATTGCGGTCGATCGCGTCTCCGAGGCGCAGCCAGCGGAAGCCGGGCTCGGTGCGGAAGAGCCCGCAGTAGGCCATGATGACCCGGCCGAGCAGCTCCTGCCACTCGGCGTCCCGGCTTTCGAGCGCCGCCTGCGACGTCTGCATCAGACGGGTGAGGTTACGTGTCGCGAGCGCGGCGGCGATGGCGGGCATGCCGTCGAAGTACCGGTAGATGCCCGGTCCGGACATGCCGACCCGCTTGGCGATAAGCGTGGGTGACAGGCTGCCGTAGCCGACCTCGTCGATCAGAGCCGCAGTCGTATCGAGGATGAGTTCGATGCGCTGTGTGCTGCGATCCTGGCGCGGGCTGCGGCGCAGGGCTGCGCGCGGCACGACGTCGACGAGTTCATTGGTGGACATGAGTCCCAACACTACTTGTTGTTCCTGACCCTCGAACAGGGGTGGGACGCTCGCGAATCCGCTACTCCGCAGAGACCGGATGCGCCACCCCCGCCGCCGTGTCGGCCGTCGGCCGTAGCGTGGGAGGCATGTCAGACATCCAGAACAACGACGCGTCGGTCGAACCGGCGACTCCGTCGGTCACCCAGAACGATTCCGCAGCCGCCGACTCCGCTACCAATGAAGAAGAGACGCTGGGCGCTCCACGCCCAGACGGCGACACCTCGTCTGCCGCCAAAGATCCCGAAGACTGGGTCACCGGCGACGAGCCGATGACCGGCCCGCAGAAGAGCTACCTCGACACGCTCGCCCGCGAGGCCGGCGAGGAGCTTCCGGCCTCGCTCACGAAGGCCGAGGCGTCTGAGCACATCGACCGGCTGCAGAAGGTCACCGGCCGCGGCCAGTAGAAGCGAACGCTCGCGGAGGCCGTCGCCTATGCGTCGTACGAGCCCGCGGCGCTGTGGATCTGCTCGATGATCTCGAGCGACCGCAGCGACTCGCGCGGGTCGACGGGCAGGGGGCCGCCGCGCAGCAGCGCCTCGGCGAGCAGTTCGTAGAAGGCAGAGTACTTGCCCGCCTGGGTGGGCAGGGCGACCACATCGCCGTCGACACCGAGAAGGCCCCAGCGGTCTTCGCCGTAGACGCCGAATCCGTCGTCGGTGGGCAGAGCGCCGTCGCGCAGCTGCGGCTCCTGCGGGTCGAGGCCCCAGCTCGTGTAAGCCGAGGTCGAGCCGAGCACGTGGAACCGGGGGCCGACCTGCGCGGCCATGCCGTTCATCCAGAGCTGGGTGCGCACGCCCGATGAATGCCTGAGCAGAACCGTGGTGTCGTCGTCGGCGACGCCGTCTTCTCGGCGGGTGATCACTTCGGCGTGGATCTCCTCGACGTCTCCGAAGAGCTGCAGGGCCTGGTCGAGCAGGTGCACACCCAGGTCGTAGAGAATGCCGCCGCCTTCCGAGGCGGTGGCCTCCGCCTTCCACGACTTCGCCTGCACCGGCTTCCACCATTCGAAGCGCGACTCGAAGCGTCGCACCTCGCCGAGCTGGCCGGCCTCGAGCAACGAGGCCAGGGTCAGGA
The DNA here is from genome assembly GCF_001422485.1 of Agreia sp. Leaf283. GTDB lineage: Bacteria > Actinomycetota > Actinomycetes > Actinomycetales > Microbacteriaceae > Agreia. Next base: position 439,779 of record NZ_LMNF01000004.1, on the reverse strand, counting down.
AGTCGCCATCCCATCGGCGGTTCTGGAAGACCGTGAACGGGAGGCCGAGCCGCTCGGCCTTCTCGATGAGCGCCAGGCCCTCGGCGCTGGTGACGGCGAACGGCTTGTCGACGACGACGGCGACCCCGGCATCCAACGCCCTGTCGGCCAGTGCGGCGTGCGTGCCCGACGGAGAGCCGATCACCACGAGGTCGAGCTGCCCCCGCGTCGCGCGCTCGAACAGTTCGTCGACGCTGTCGACGATGACGGCGGCCGGATGCAGGCGGGCGGCCTCCGCGGCGCGCTCGGCGTTCGCGGTGACGATCACCGACACCTCGAAGTCGGGATTCGTTGCGAGGAAGGGCGCGTGGAACACCCGACCGGAGAGTCCGAATCCGATGATTCCGGTGCGGATGGGACGAGAGAAGGGAGTGGCTGAAGGCATGCTTCGAGGCTATCGGGATGCGCTGGCGGTAATCGATAGCTCATCGGCGGAAACGACGGCATGTTTCGCTGTACTGCAGTTCGCGGCGGCACGAGAATCGTCTGCATGACCGCACAGCGCTCCGGGTTCCTCCTCCTGCACGGCTGGCAGAACGAGCGACCGCCCGAGCACTGGCAGCACCGAACCGCGCGCGCCCTGCGCGACCGCGGCGCGCTGGTGGAGTACCCGCAGCTGCCCTCGCCGCACTCCCCTGGCGTCTCCGAGTGGTCGGCGTCGGTTCTGGATGCGCTGGGTCGGCTGCATGACACGGGCCGAGTCGACGACGTGGTCGTGATCGCACACAGCCTGTCGGTTCTGCTGTGGCTGGGGGCGAGGCCGGATTCGCCCGTCGAGATCTCGAGGGTGCTTCTGGTGGCCCCGCCCTCCGTGGAGGTGGCCGCCGGTTTCGCCGAGATCGCGGCCTTCGCCGCGCTGCCCCTCGCCGTGTCACCGATCGATGCCGGGCGCACGATCCTTGTGGCGAGCGACGACGACCCGTTCAACCCCGACGGCGCCGAGTCCTCGTTCGGCCGACCGCTCTCGCTTCCGACCATCGTTCTGCCGGGCCAGGGCCACTTCACGCCGGACTCCGGCTACGGAGAGTGGCCATCGCTGTTGGAGTGGTGCGTCGACCCGGCCACGCGCATCCGGAGCCGCGAGGCCTGAGGATGCGACGAGGCCTGCATCACTGCGAGCGCCGCACCAGTTGGTTCAGCACGCCCATGAGTTCGGGCAGCTTCGCCGTGACGTCGTCGGCGCCGCGCAGGTAGACCATGCGGCGGCCGTCGGCGTAGTCGCCCTCGAGCAGCTCACTGTCGATCGACGGCGCACCCGGGTGATGGAAGACGAGGTGCAGGTACTCGTCGGGACGCAGCATGAAGGTGTAGAGGTAGTCGTTCGCGATCCGATAGCTCGGAGCGTTCCACTTCCATTCCTCGACGATCGCGGGGTCGATCGCGAGGGTGATGTCGCGCAGACGATCGATCTGATCGCGCAGAGGATGGGCGCGCAGGTCGAGCCCGGCATCGACGGAGAGCTGCTTCTTCGGCATGGCGACAGGCTAGTGGCCGGTCGTTCACTCCCGCCGGACTGAAAAATCTCCGGGAGATAGTTCCTGTCGCGAGATAAAGAGTCGGCGCTCAGGGAAGGCCCAGCAGATCCGGGGATTGAAGCGTTTTACCGATGCAGGCTGCATCATAAGCAGCGGCCGAAAACGAGTCGATTCATCACGTTGTCACCTCGTCCCGAAATATTCGAGCTCCTTTACCCGGCGAATCCGACGTGCCTAGGTTTGGGGGTAATCAGCCGTTGGGGGTGATTGACGTGGATGCCATCGAAGAGCACCGACCCGTCAGTCGACTGCGGCTTCTTTTGCTCGGAGGGCTCGTCGGAGCCGGGTTCGTCGTCGGGGGAATTCTGCTCTCGCCGACCTCGGCGCATGCCGACGATGGCCTCCTCGGCGGCGTCGGAGGCGTCGTTTCCGGGGTGACCCAGCCGGTCTCCGAGATCGTCGACTCGGTCGTCGACACCGCTGTTCCCGTGGTCGAGGACGTGAGCTCCGTGGTGCCCGAGCCAGTTGCAGAGGTCGTGCAGCCGGTGGTGGAACCGGTCGTCGACGAGGTCGTCATTCCCGTCGTCGAGGCTGTGCCCGACGCGCCCGTAGCCGAGATCGTGCAGCCCGTCACCGACGTGGTGGACCCTGTCGTCGCGGCCGTTCCGGTGGTCGGAGACATCCTCGGATCCACGCCGACGGCAAGCGTCACGGCGCCGGTCGTCGACCTCGCCGACTCCACTGTCGGGCAGGTGACGACGACCGTCGTGACGGTCGCACCCGCGCTTCCCGGAGCATCCGGACCGATCGGCCCCGGCGGAATCATCCCGCCGATCCCGGGTCTGGATCTTCCCGGTTCCTCAGCCGTTTCTCCCGCTCACGCAGGCGATGTCCTCCAGGCATCGGGCCCTGCGGTCGCCTCCCTCGAGGGGTTGGCAGGCGGTGCCCTGCCGGCGACTGCGGGCGCCTCTGCCGAATCCGTTTCATCTTCTGGTCTCCCCGCCCCGGGACAGGCCGGCTCCGCCAGTTCTTCAACGCCTCCGGTGCCGGGCGCCCCTGCGCCCGCCGGGCATCCTGAGGGTTCTCCCGTGGTCTTGCCCACTCCGTCTGGCAGTGGCGGCGCGGGAACGGGCGGCGGGGCCGGTTCCGGCGGGGTCGCCTCGCTCGACGCCCTCTCCGGCTCACTCTTCGCGCATGCCGCAATCACGCTGCGCGCACTCGAATCCGACGACGCTCTTCCTGCTTCGCCGACATTCGACCTCGGTTCGACTCCTGACTGACTGAGTCCGCACCTGCCTGGAGTTCAGGGGCAGACGATGCGAACCACCTCCCCCGCGCGGTCGCGCGGCTGGAGCTCATCAGTCACAACAATCTTTCTTGGAGTTGAACCATCATGAAGAAATTCATTCAGAGAGGGCTGTACTTCACCCTCTTCGTCGGAGGCCTCTCGTGCCTCGGCGTCGCCGCAGCGAACGCTGCGGACACCACATCGGACGAAGACGGCCTGGTGTCGGGAACCCAGGCCGTGATCGGCCTCGAGGTTCCGGTCGACCTCTCGGGCAACGCGATCAGCATCCTCGGGGATGCGACGGCCACGGCACCCGAGGCGGCTCCCGCCGCCGAGCCGGCACCGGCCGCTGAGCCGGCACCTGAGCCCGTCGCCGAGGCGACGACCTCCGGCGAAGACGGGGTCGCATCCGGCACGCAGGCCATCGTCGACGTCGACGTTCCGATCGACGTGTCGGGCAACGCGATCAGCGTTGTCGGCGACTCGGAGCAGTCGGGCGCGGTGGAGTCCGCACCTGCTTCGGAGGCCCCGACGGAGGCCGCCCCGGCAGCCACCACCACCGGGAGCGATTCGCTTCTCGGCGGAACGCAGGGACTGGTCGATGTCGACATCCCGGTCACCGTCGGCGGCAACGCCATCACGGTGATCGGCGACTCGAGCAGCTCGGGCAGCACGAGCACGACGGGCGAATCGTCCGAACCGTCCGGCACCCCTGCCGGCACCGGCGCATCCACCTCGGGTGAAGACGGAATCCTCGGCGGAACSCAGRTCGTTCCCGTCRTCGGAGCCCCCATCACCGCCGGCGGCAACGCCATCACGGTGATCGGCGACGCCGAGTCCACCGACTCCAGCACCACCGGMGGAACCACCGGCGGAACCGGCACGACCGGCACCGGCGCATCCACCGGCGGCACCGATTCGGTGCTCGGCGGAACGCAGGTCGTGGGCGACATCGGAGCCCCCGTCACGGTTGGCGGCAACGCCATCACGGTGATCGGCGACGCCGAGTCCACCGACTCCAGCACCACCGGCGGAACCACCGGMGGAACCGGAACCGGCACGACCGGCACCGGCGCATCGACCTCGGGTGAAGACGGAATCCTCGGCGGAACCCAGATCGTTCCCGTCATCGGAGCCCCCATCACCGCMGGCGGCAACGCCATCACSGTGATCGGCGACCCGACGACATCGGGATCGACCGTCACCGGCGGAACCACCGGCGGATCGACGGAGAACACGACCGACGGCGAGGGCAGCATCGGAGGAGGGACCCAGATCATTCCGGTGATCAACCTTCCGATCGACCTGGGCGGCAACGCCATCACCGTGATCGGCGACCCGACGGTCACCCCGACCGACCCGACCGACCCGACCGACCCCACGGACCCGACAGATCCCACGGATCCGACCGACCCGACCGATCCCACGGACCCGACGGACCCCACGGACCCGACCGACCCGACGGACCCGACGGAACCGGTCACCCCTGGCACGCCGACCACCACCACCACTGTGGTGACCGCCGGTAGCGTCACCGCTGGAGGCTCCTCGGCTTCGGGCTACACCGCCGGAACAGACGCCTCGGGCCTTGCCCTCACCGGCGTCTCGGCGGCACCGATCGCGGGAGCCATCGCGCTCCTGCTGCTGGCCGGACTTGCTCTGATGATCACCTCGCGCAAGAAGGGCGCTCGTATCTGACGATCACGTCCGAACAGACCCGTGCCGGGCACCGCCACCCCCGTGTGGTGCCCGGTACGGGCGTGTCCGCGCCCGGCGAGGCCGATGATTCTCGAGGTCGATGATCGCTGACGTCAGGGTCGGGGATCGACTACCGCGGCCAGCACGATCGGGTCTTCGCATCCTCTCGCAAAACCGCGGATGCGTCGGTCGATATCGTGCTGAAGAACCACTGCGCCGATGCGTTCCGCGATCGGCGCGAGCCACTTCGGCTTGCACGAGAAGTTGTAGCGCCAGACGGCGAGCGTGTGACCGGGTCGGTCATCGACGGCGTCGAATCGCCAGCCGCCGCCCAGCCTCTCGAAGAACCACGACCCCTTCGTCATCTTCATACCGACGTTCGAGGGCGGCTTGTACGACACGTACTCGCTCTCCATCCGGAAGCCGAAGCGCTGCACGGTATAGGTGTGCACCCCTTTGGCCGGCGACGTCGCGCCGTGCATGAAGTACTGCCTTCTGATGAACGGATCCCACCGCTTTCGAATCTCGCCGGTCGTCTGGGAGATCGCGAATGCCGTCTCGACATCGACCGGAACGACGCAACGGGACTCGACGACGGGCATGCTTCATCCTGTCACGCGCCTGCGCCCCACGAGTAGGCCGCCTGCGTCCGCATCGAGGCCACCCCGGGCGGAGATTCCGGCATACCGGGACGCAGAGGCGGCCGATAGCTCGGAATCTCCGCCCAACCTGGCGAATGGGAGGAGATACGCCAAACCGACGCAGTATTTGCGTCGGATGTGTTCATCTCCTCCCGTTTCACTGGTCGAGTAGGCCGCCTGCGACCGAGGCAGCGCTCGATAGACTTCGACAGCGGCCGAAGGAGGACTCCACGTGACAGAGCTCGTCGATATCCCCTCGCCCGGATGGCCGCTGATGTTCGGCACCGAGGGCCAGCCGGCGGTCGTGCTCGTGCACGACGACTACGGTCGCCTCCCCTACTTGGAGGCCTACGCCACCGCCCTGTCGAAGCAGGGATTCTTCGTCGTGGTTCCCGACCTCTTCAACGGCGTGGCCGCCGTAGACCCCGAGGGCGTCGCCCTGCTTCGCTCGCGACTCGACGAGGGCTTCGCCATCGCGACCCTTGCGGATGCGATCGCGCTGGGTCGCAGTTCGGGTGCGGCACGCGTGGGGATCATCGGCATGGGAGTGGGCGGTTGGCTCGCCCTGCGCAGCGCCCAGGAGGGTGCCGTCGACGCAGTCGTGGCGTACTACGCCGGACTGGCCGAGAGCGAGGGCGGCATCGTTCCCTGTCCCGTCGCCCTGCACTTCTCCGAATACGACGACTGGGGCTCCGGGCTCACCGCCGACCTGTTCGTCAGTCGGCTCAAAGAGGTCGGCACCCCCGTGACCCGGCACAACTACATCGGCACGTCGACCTATTTCGCGAATGCGACCATCTCCGCCGCACTCGACAAGAACGCCGCCGCGCTGGCCTTCGCCCGATCGACCTACTTCATGCAGGGACAGCTGCTCGACTGAGCGGGCGCCGTAGTCCCGTCGCGAACGACTGGCGGTCAGCCCTTGCCGAGAACAGCGAAAAGATCTCTGCTTGTGTTCAGAACACGGTGGATGCGAACGGCGTCGGCATCGTCTGTATAGAAGATGATGTACGGGAAGTCCGGCAGCGTGACACTCTGCAGACTCGGAATCCTCGCGTCATCCGCATATCTCGCCGACCCCAGCGACGGGTGCTCAGCAATCACGCTTTTCGTGGCGTCGAGACGATCGACGAAGCGTGTAGCAGCGTCGAATGCGGCCTGCGAGAGGTCATAGTCGACTGCCTCATCGATATCGAGATCGGCCTGCCGGGTAGTGACTACCCTCTTGGTCACTGGGCGGTCGTGCGCGCGGCACTGATGCGATCGTGCAGTCGATCGAAGTAGGCGTCATTCAATTCCGACCCGTCGCCCGAGCGTACGCCTTCGGCGACGAGTGCATGGAACTCGATGCGAGCCTGCTCACGTCGGATGAGGTCGCGCATGAACTCGCTGACATTGCCATACCGTGCGTTGTCGCCGACCTGAGACTCGACGAATTGCTTGAGGGAATCGGTGAGAGAAACGTTCATCGTCGCCATTATTCGAGACTATCAGCGATGACAAAGATTGTCATTGCTCCAACGTGCTGGAACCGAAACCACTACCCCTTCGACACGTCGCGCAGGTGATGCACGGGATCGTGGATGAAGTACTGCGCCAGCGTTTCGACCGAGAAGCTGGCACCGTCTCCCCGCCTGCCCGACCGGCCCCAGGCATCCGGGGGCACAGCATCGAAGGCGTCGGCGATCGCGTGGCCGGCCTCGACCAGCTGCGCCGAGACGGCCGCCGGGTCCTGCTCGTTGTAACGCTCCTCGACGGCGGTCGCATCCTGATCCCAGTTGGCGAACAGCGGGTCGTTCTCGGCCAGCATCAGCTCGAGGCGGCCCCGCATGGTCGTGAACACGTCGCGCACGTGCGCCGCGTACTCGAGCGGCGACCACGTGTCGTCATCCGGTCGCTCTCGCACATCGGCCCGCTGCAGCACGGCGGGCCAGGCGGCGGCGTTCTGGCGGGTGAGGTCGGCGACCTCCCGGGCGTCGGTGGTGGATGCGTCGAAACCGCACTCGGGGCACGGCTTTTCGAGCACCCAGGTCCAGCTCTTGGTCTCGGGAACGATAGGCATGGGCCGAGTTTACGGAGCGACCGAGCGGCCGCACCAAGTCATTTGCGCCACTCGTCGACGACTTCGTGCCGACCTGCGTCCGACGTATACGCTCGATGGATGAGCACCTTCAGCCCCGACGTCGTGTCCGCCATCCTGAAGCACATGAACGGCGATCACACCGACGACAACCTCCTCATCGTGCGGGCGTTCGCGAACCCGGCGGCACGCTCCGCGGTCATGACGGGCTTCGACGGATCGGTCGCGACGTGGGATGCGACCGTCGACGGAGCCACGAGCGAGGTGCGCATCGCCTGGCCGGCCGGTCCGATCACCGAGCGTGCCGAGGTTCGCCGCGAGGTCGTCGCGCTCTACGACGCCGCCTGCGTCAAGCTGGGCATCGAGCCGCGCCCGCACTAGCCGTGGCACGGCTCCTCCTATAAAGTAAGGGCAGGCTAACCTCACGGTTAGAGAACCCCTCATTTTTGGAGTCGTCATCGTGACCAACGTCATCCCATTCTCGCAGGCCCTGCGCGAGCGCACCTGGACCAGCCACAGCGAGAGCGAAGGCGCGAGCTTCATGGGTGACCTCATGAGCGGCAAGGGCACGCGCGACGACTACATCGCGCTCGTCGCACAGCACTTCTTCATCTACGAGGCCATCGAGGCGGCCGCCGATCGCATGAAGAACGACCCGGTCGCGGCGCCGTTCATCACCTCGAAGCTCACCCGGCTTCCGGCCATCGAAGAAGACCTCCGCTTCTTGATCGGCGAAGACTGGCGCGAGCAGATCGTTCCTCTGCCGACGACGGCTCGCTACGTGGCACGCATCAACGAGGTCGCGGCGACCTGGAACGGGGGCTTCATCGCCCACCACTACACGCGCTACCTCGGCGACCTGTCGGGCGGCCAGATCATCCGCACCCTGATGCAGCGCCAGTTCGGATTCGAGACCAACGGCGTGGGCTTCTACCTGTTCGGCGACATCGCGAAGCCGAAGGAGTTCAAGGAGACGTACCGCGCCCAGCTCGACGCCACCGGCTGGGACGACGCCGAGCGCGATCGTGTGATCGACGAGGTTCTCGTGGCCTACCGCTTCAACACCGAGCTGTTCGTCGACCTGGCGAACGCGAAGGCCTCTGCCGTCGCGTAGTCGGCAGCGGAAACCTGCACCTCCGGTCGGTCCCTGAACGTCAGGGACGGTGTCAAGCCCATCATCACGCGGGCGTGGAGCGCGTACTGTCCGTGTAAGCGGCGTCCAGGAGTGACCGCGCCAACGCGGAGCACGGAGGCGTCGCGAACGAGGCGAAGGCACATCATGAGCGACCGCGAGCACCCCCAGAACTCCAGCGTCCCGCCCCAGGGCGGCTACGACGGGGCCAACGATCCCGACGTCCGCTCCACTACCCCGGCACCCGTGGCGGCAACGCCGCCTTCTGCAGAACCGCGCGTATCCGCGACCACCGGCTCGACGCCCGCGGGCACGCCGACCACGGGCGTGACGACCACGGGCGGGCTCGAACCGGGCGCCGCCGTGCCCGCCGCGCCTCAGGCATCCCTGCGCCAGGAGGTCCTCGAGCGCGAGAAGGAGGAGTTCGGGGGCGTGAAGATCGGCTCGGCATTCTTCGGATGGCTGACTGCGACAGGCACCGCCGTGATCCTCACCGCTTTGGTCGCCGCCACCGGTGCCGCCATCGGACTGGGAATCACCGGCGACGCCGATGAGGCCGCCGACCAAGGCGTCGCCAACGCCGACACCGTGGGGATCGCGGGAGCCATCGCGCTGCTCGTCGTGATCTTCGTCGCCTACTACTGCGGCGGATACGTGGCCGGCCGCATGGCCCGCTTCAACGGCATGAAGCAGGGCGTCTTCGTCTGGCTGTGGGCGGTCGTCATCGCCATCGTCGTCGCCATCATCACCGCGATCGCCGGCAGCCAGTACAACGTGCTGGGCAACCTCAACAGCTTCCCGCGGATTCCGATCGACGAAGGCGACCTCACCACGGCCAGCGTGATCACCGCCATCGCCGTGGCCGTCATCAGCCTGATCGGCGCCATCCTCGGCGGCCTCGGTGGAATGCGTTTCCACCGCAAGGTCGACCGCGCCGGCCTCGGCCGCTGACCCACCGCACGGAACAGCCGAGCACCCGAACACCCACTGAACGAGCCGAGGAGACACCCATGATCGAGTCACGCGACATCGGAGGCATCGTCGGCGCGCCAGCCACCGGCCCCGACGGGCAGAAAGTCGGAACCGTCACGCAGGTGCTGGTCGACGCCGAGACCGGGCGGCCCCAGTGGGCGACCGTGAATCCAGGCCTGTTCTCCGGCTCCGACGCGTTCGTTCCGCTGGACCGCGCGGAATGGGACAGGGAGCACCTGCGCCTGCCGTATTCGAAGGACCAGCTCAAGGACTCGCCACGGTTCTCGATCGGAGAAGCGTTGAGCCCGGCCGAACAGGAGCTGCTGCGCCGTCACTACGAGGCCGACGCGGGTCCGACCTCCTGACATCTCGCTGAGACCGTTCCTCGAGTCCGTTCCCTGAGCCCGTCGAAGGGCATCCCCTTCGACAAGCTCAGGGAACGGACTTTTTTCGGCGTGTTTGCGTTCGGGTCATCATGACACTAAGCTGATTACAGCACTTAGAGTCATCGATACCTTAAGTCCAGACACGATCGGCACGGCCATGAGCCAGCAGCAGGCGAGCATCGCGGTATCCACCGTGATCTTCGCCCTGCGCAGCGATCCGACCACCGGCGTCAGCACGGTGTGGATACCGGTCGTCCGTCGCATTCGCGAGCCCCACGAGGGCAGATGGGCACTCCCCGGAGGCCCGCTTCGCATCGACGACAACCTCGAGGCGGCGGCCCGAAACCACCTGGTCGAGACCACCGCCCTCACGCCCAAGTACCTCGAACAGCTCTACGCCTTCGGCGACGTCGGTCGCTCCCCCGGCCAGCGAGTCGTCTCGATCGTGTACTGGGCCCTCGTCGAAAGCGACGAAGCGGCCCGGGCCACCGTGGGCGAGAACGTGACCTGGCTCTCGACCGATGAGCTGCCCGAGCTCGCCTTCGATCACAACCTGATCGTCGACTACGCGCTCTGGCGCCTGCGCACCAAGATGGAGTACTCCCGCATCGCGCACGCCTTTCTCGGCGACACGTTCACCCTCGCCCAACTGCGTGAGGTGCACGAGGCCGTCAGGCAGAAGCCTCTCGACCCCGCGAACTTCCGGCGCATGATCGAGTCCAGCAAGACCGTCGTCCCCACGGGCGACTTCGTCACCGGCGCCCGGCATCGCCCCGCGCGCCTCTACCGCTACGACGGGTCGATCGACCTCGCCGACCGCGGCCCCCTCCGATAGAAACCGTCCGTTCCCTGAGCCTGTCGAAGGGAACGGTCAACCCGCTTCGACAGGCCCAGCGAACGAAGAAGACGACCATGACATCCGTCGACACCACCATCCAGCTGCTCACCCGCGATGAGGCAGTAGGCGCGGTCTCCGGCAGCACCTGCACACCCGACCTCGCACTCGAGCCGTGGACCTTCGACGCGGGCCTGCCGAACTACGGCCCCGGCGCATCCATGACCGACGTCATTCCCACCGGGTCGCCGGTGCAGGGTCGCCTGCCCGCCGAGTACACGACGGCGAGCGCCGACGAACTGGATGCGCGCATCCGGGCCGCGAAGGCGACGCTCGGCGAGCGGGTCGTGGTGCTGGGCCACTTCTACCAGCGCGACGAGGTCGTGCAGTACGCGGACTTCGTGGGCGACTCGTTCCAGCTCGCGAACGCGGCCAAGGCCAAGCCCGACGCCGAGGCCATCGTCTTCTGCGGCGTGCACTTCATGGCCGAGACAGCAGACATCCTGTCGCAGCCGTCGCAGGCGGTCATCCTGCCGAACCTCGCTGCCGGATGCTCGATGGCCGACATGGCCGACATCGATTCGGTCGAAGACGCGTGGGCGCAGCTCACCGAGATCTACGGCACGGCACCGGATGCCGATGGCCGGGTTCCCGTCATTCCGGTCACTTACATGAACAGCTCGGCCGCGCTCAAGGCGTTCTGCGGCCGCAACGGCGGCATCGTCTGCACGTCGTCGAATGCGGCGACGGTGCTCGAGTGGGCCTTCGAACGCGGGCAGCGGGTGCTCTTCTTTCCCGACCAGCACCTCGGCCGCAACACGGCGAAGGCCATGGGAATCCCGGTGGAGCTCATGCCCATGTGGAATCCGCGCAAGCCCCTCGGCGGCAACTCGGCCGATGAGCTCGTCGACGCGAAGGTCGTGCTCTGGCACGGGTTCTGCTCGGTGCACAAGCGCTTCACCCCGGCGCAGATCGCCAAGGCCCGCGCCGAGTACCCGGGCGTTCAGGTGATCGTGCACCCCGAGTGCCCCATGGCCGTCGTCGACGCCGCCGATTCCGCGGGCTCGACCGACTTCATCGTCAAAGCGATCCAGGCCGCGCCGGCCGGCTCGACCTTCGCCATCGGAACCGAGATCAACCTCGTGAACCGCCTCGCCGCCGAGTACCCGCAGCACACCATCTTCTGCCTCGACGACGTGATCTGCCCCTGCTCCACGATGTACCGCATCCACCCCGGCTACCTGGCCTGGGTGCTCGAGGGGCTCGTCGACGGGGTGGTGCTCAACCGCATCCAGGTCGCCGACGACGTGATCGCCGACTCGACGGTCGCCCTCGAACGGATGCTCGCGGCCCGGCCGCCCGTGTCGGCCCCCGCCCCGCAGGCCGTGAACTGACATGGCCCGCGTCTTGATCGTCGGCAGTGGCATCGCCGGGCTGACCACCGCGCTGCATGCCTCGCAGCTGCACGCGCACGACGTCACCGTGGTGACTAAGGGCGCGCTCGCCGAGAGCAACACCCGCTACGCGCAAGGCGGCATCGCGGCGGCGACCGCGCTCGACGACAGCGCCATCCTGCACGCGCAGGACACGATCCGTGCGGGAGCGGGGCTGACCGACGAGACGGCCGCGCGCGTGCTGGCCGACGAAGGAGCGGCGGCCATCCGGAGCCTGATCGCCTGGGGCGTGCTGTTCGATCACCGACCGGGCAGCTCTGAGCCCGATCGCGCGCTCGAAGCCGCCCACTCGCGGCCGCGAGTGCTGCACGCGGGCGGAGACGCCACGGGCGCGGCGATCGAGGCCGCACTGGTCACGGCCGTGCGGGCGAGCGGCGTCGCCATCCGCGAGCACACCATGCTCACCGACCTCGTGCTAGCGGACGCGTCCGGCATCCGCGCCCGTTCGGCGCATCCGCTGCCGGCCGACCAGACGCCGATGCACCCAGGGGGTGCGGATACCGACGGGTCGAGCCGCGTCGTCGGCATCGAGGTGCTGCGTGCCGACGGAGGGCGCGAAGTGCTGCTCGCCGACGCGGTCGTGCTCGCCACCGGAGGGGCCGGGCAGCTCTACTCGCACACCACGAATCCCGCGATCGCGACGGGCGACGGCCTCGCCGCCGCGCTGAGGGCGGGAATCGCCACCGCAGACCTGGAGTTCTACCAGTTCCACCCCACCACGCTCGCGGCACCCGGAAACTTCCTCGTTTCCGAGGCGGTGAGGGGCGAGGGCGCGGTGCTGCGCAACGAGCGCGGCGAACGTTTCATGGTCGGAGTGCACCCCGACGCCGAGCTCGCCCCGCGCGATGTCGTCGCGCGGGCGATCGCCGCCGAGATGGCAAAGCAGAACGGCGTGCCCGTGAATCTGGATGCCCGGGGTATCGACCGCGAGACCGTCGCGACCCGCTTCCCCACAATAATGGCGGCGTGCGCGGCGGCAGGGTTCGACCTGGCCGACGGTCTTGTTCCTGTGGTGCCGGCAGCGCACTACTACATGGGCGGCATCGCGACCGATCTCGACGGGAGGACCTCGCACGCGGGGCTCTTCGCCGTGGGCGAGGCCGCCTGCACCGGAGTTCACGGGGCCAACCGCCTCGCCTCGAACAGCCTGCTCGAGGGCGCCGTCTTCGGCCGACGCGTGGCGGCGGCGCTGGGGCACGACCCGTTCCCTGAGCCTGTCGAAGGGATGGACGAGGCCTCCAGAACTCCGTTCCCTGAGCCTGTCGAAGGGATGGAGGACCCCCTTCGACAGACTCAGGGAACGAGCGGAACGGGTGTCGACCGTTCCGAACTGCAGGCGCTTATGTGGCACTACGCAGGGCTGACGCGCTCGGGTGTCGGCCTCGCCACGGCCGCAGCCCGCCTGCGGGTCTGGGCCGAGGCATCCGGAGCCCGCGACGACCGAACAGCCGACCGCGAGCGCATCGAGACCGACAACCTGCTCACGGTGGCCCGCGCCCTCGTCGCCGCAGCCCAGGCGCGACGCGAATCGCGGGGCGCGCACTCTCGAACCGACCATCCGCAGACCGACGCCATCGCCACGCGCGAGGCGACCCGTACGCTCCAGACACAGGGACTCTGACCATGCTTCTCACCCCGCAGGCGATCGACCGGGTCGTCACCGCCGCCCTCGCCGAAGACGCTCCCTGGGGCGACGCGACATCCGACGCGTTCCTGCCCGAGGGCGCCACGGCCACGGCCCGGCTGGTTGCCCGGGAGCCCGGCATCCTCTCGGGAGGCGAGGTCTTCGCGCGCGCCATGTCGGCTGCGCACTCCGCCACCGTGACGACGCTCGAGTTGAACGACGGAGACCTCTTCGTTCCGGGCGAGGTGCTTGCCACGGTCACGGGTCCCGCTGCCGGCGTGCTGCTCGGCGAGCGGGTCGCACTCAACCTCGTGCAGCGCATGAGCGGCATCGCCACCGCCACCGCGAGCTACGTGGCCGCGGTCGAGGGAACGGGGGCGCGCATCGTCGACACCCGCAAGACCACCCCGGGGTTGCGCGCCCTCGAACGGCACGCCGTTCGAAGCGGCGGCGGCGGCAACCACCGCTTCTCGCTGAGCGACGCCGTGCTCGCAAAAGACAACCACCTGGCCGTGCTCACCGCATCCGGAATCTCGCTCACCGAGGCGATATTGCGCGCCCGGGCCCGCATCTCGCACACCACCCACCTCGAGGTCGAGGTCGACCGCATCGACCAGATCGAGCCCGTGCTCGCGGGCGGCGTCGACACGATCATGCTCGACAACTTCTCGCTCGACGAGCTGCGTCGAGGCGTCGCGATCGTGGCGGGTCGCGCGCTGATCGAGGCCAGCGGCGGCGTGAACCTCGACACGGTGCGCGCCATCGCCGAGACCGGAGTCGACATCATCTCGGTGGGCGCCCTCACCCACAGCGCCCGAGCCCTCGACCTGGGCCTCGATCTCCAGGTCGAGGCATGAGCCTCCCCCGCGCCTGTTGCCCGGCGCGACGGATGCGCCCGGTCGCCCGGCAACATCCGTCGCCCCGGGCAACACTCGTCAGGTCTCGCCCGTGATCTACCTCGACCACGCGGCCACCACGCCCGTGCGGCGCGAGGTTCTCGAGGCGATGTGGCCGTTCCTCACCGGCGACTTCGGCAATCCGTCGAGCCACCATGCCCTGGGCGACGCGGCGGCTCGCTCGCTGGCCTCGGCTCGCGCGCAGCTCGCGGAGTGGTTCGGCGCCCGGCCCGCCGAGGTCACGTTCACGTCGGGCGGCACTGAGGCAATCAACCTCGCCATCAAGGGCATCGCGCTCGGCCAGCCTCGAGGCCGGCACATCGTGACGACCCCGATCGAGCACGAGGCCACGCTCGAGTCGATCGACTTCCTACGGCGGGTGCACGACTTCGAGGTGTCGACCGTGCCGGTGGATGCCGTTGGCCGGGTCGATCTCGACGCCCTCGCCGGGCTGGTGCGCAGCGACACGACGCTGGTCAGCGTGATGGCGGCCAACAACGAGATCGGCACCGTTCAAGACACGGTGGCGATCGGCGCTCTCGTGCACGCCGCCGGCTCGGTGCTGCACGTCGACGCCGTGCAGGCCGCCGGCTGGCTCGACGTGAGCCTGGATGCTCTCGGTGCCGATGCCGTGTCGATCTCGGGTCACAAGCTCGGCGCGCCGAAAGGCGTCGGAGCGCTGGCTGCCCGCTCTCGGCTGGTGATCGAGCCCCTGCTCCACGGCGGCGGTCAGGAGCGCGGACGGCGCTCGGGCACTGAGAACGTGGCCGCCGCCGTCGGTCTCGCCGTCGCGGCGCGACTGTCGTCGGTGGGCCGCGCCGAGGCATCCGGTCGTGTGGCCGCGCTGCGCGACGACCTGATCGCGCGGGTCGAGGCGGCCGTGCCGATCGCGCGGCTCACGGGATCGCGCGAGCACCGGCTGCCGTCGATCGCGTCGTTCCTGTTCCCCGGAACCAGCGGCGAGGGCGTGCTGCTCGGACTCGAGGAGCGCGGTGTCGTGTCGTCGAGCGGCTCGGCCTGCGCGGCCGGCAGCGACGATCCGTCGCCGGTCCTGCTGGCGTTGGGCGTCGACCCCGTGGATGCGCAGACCGCCGTTCGCTTCAGCCTCTCGACGGCGACGACCGCCGCCGACGTCGAGGCCGCCGCGAGCGCCGCAGCGGAGGCCGTGCGCGCGCTGACCCAGCTGCGCTGAGCCCGCCCCGTTCCCGACCCGTTCCCTGCCGTTCCCTGAGCTTGTCGAAGGGAACCTCGAGCACACCCCTCCGTTCCCTGAGCCTGTCGAAGGGAACCTCGAGCACACCCCTCCGTTCCCTGAGCCTGTCGAAGGGGCTCCCTTCGACAAGCCCCCTTCGGCAAGCTCAGGGAACGGTGGTTCGGCGTATCGTGGCCCGCATGCACATTGTTCTCGTTCCCGGATTCTGGCTCGGCGCGTGGTCGTGGGCACCCGTGACCGCGGCCGTCGAAGCGGCCGGTCACACGCCGCACCCGCTCAGCCTCCCCGGCATGGAATCGCTCAAGGCAGACCGGAGGGGCATCACCCTCGACGACCACATCCGCTTCGTCGAGGAGTACATCGCCGACCTCGACGGCGACATCGTCCTCGTGGGCCACAGCGGAGGCGGCTCGGTGATCCACGCCGTGGTCGACCGACACCCCGGCCGCATCCGGCACGCCGTCTACGTCGACAGCGGCCCCACGCCCGACGGCATGGAGATCAACGCCAACATTCCCGAGGTCGACGGCGAACTCCCCCTGCCCGCCTGGGACTTCTTCGACGACCTCGAGCTCACCGGACTCGACGAGGCCGACCTCGAGAACTTCCGTGCCCGCGCCGTGCCCACGCCGACCCGGGTCGCTCGCGACCCCCAGGTGCTGACGAACGAGGCACGCTACGAGGTTCCCGTCACCGTGATCACGTGCACGTACAGTGCCGAGGAGATGCGCCGCGGCATGGGCGCAGGAGTGCCCTACTTCGCGGAGCTGCCGCGCATCCACGAGGTGGGAATCGTGGAGCTGCCCACCGGCCACTGGCCCCAGTTCTCGCGCCCGCGCGACCTCGCCAACGTGATCGTCGCCGCCATCCGCTAGCTCCCCGCACGCAAACGCGTCCGCTCGGTGCATCCGCGCCCGGTCGATCGGGGGCGGATGCGCCGAACGGGCGCGGATACCGCAGCGAGACCGCGGGCTACTGTCCCCGTGACATGAAGCGTCGCACTGCCGGATCGACCGAGATGTCTGCGGGGCGCAGCGGCCTGGTGAGGTAGAGCCCCTCGAGCGAGGTGAGGCGCGAGAGGGCCACGTACGTCTGCCCCGCGCTGAACACGCGCTGGCCGAGGTCGACGATCGCCTGGTCGTAGGTCTTGCCTTGGCTCTTGTGAATGGTGACGGCCCACGCGAGGCGCAGGGGGAACTGGGTGAACTCGCCGATGACGTTCTTCGTGAGCTTCTTGTCGTCGGCCGAGTACGAGTAGCGGTGCTTTTCCCAGCTCACGGGGTCGACCTCGTGCACCTCGCCGTCGATCTCGACCCAGATCGAGCCGGCCTTGCTGATCTTCGAGACCACCCCGACCGAACCGTTCACCCACCGCTGCTCCGAGTCGTTGCGCAGGAACATGACCTGCGCCCCCACCTTGAGCTCGAGCGCCTCTTCGGCGGGAAAGTTGCGGCCGCCGAAGTCGCCCGAGACCTCGGCGTTCGCCGTGCGTACCGTGCCCGGCAGCCGCTTGAGCGCCTCGGCATTGATGCGGTTGACGGCGTCGTTGCGGGTGGCCAGGGTGATCGTGCCGTCGCTGGGAGGAGTTCGGGCGCCGGCGCCGTTGAGCGCATCCGCTATCTCTTTCGTGACCTGCCCGTGCCGCACCGCGTTCAGCATGAACTTGAAGTCGTCGTCGTGCTGCCGGTGGATCTCGGTGAGCTCGACCACGGTGAGCGACACCTCGCTCCAGACCTTCGCGTCGAAGAACCACATCGACCGGTAGTGGTCGGTGAAGTAGGCCCGCTCGTCGGAGTCGCCCGGAACGGGGGCCAGCTGGTACGGGTCTCCGAACAGAACGACTTGAACCCCGCCGAACGGCACCGTCGGCTTGTGCCGAGCCTTGCGCAGAGAGCGGTCGATCGCATCCATGAGGTCGGCGTTGACCATCGAGACCTCGTCGATGACCAGGGTGTCGATGGTGTTGAGCATCTTGCGCACATCGCCGTTCTGCTCGATGTCGGAGTCGGCGATGACCCCGATCGGCAGTCGGAACAGCGAGTGGATGGTCTGCCCGCCGACATTCAAGGCCGCGACGCCCGTGGGCGCCGAGATCACGAGCTGCTTCTCGGTGTTCCAGCTCAGGTGGTTGAGCAGCGTCGACTTTCCCGTTCCCGCCCGGCCCGTGACGAACACGTGCTTCTTCGTCGACTCGATGAGGTCGAAGACGCGCCTCTGCTCGGCGGAGAGTTCGGGAAGGGACACGCGGGAGGACTTTCTGTGCACGGCGACGAGGGGCGCATCCAATCTACCGGGCGCGTCACCCGGCACGGCCGGCGCCCGGCGGCATTGCCTAGACTGACCCCATGGATGTGCGTGTGCAGAAGAGACGCACGTCTCCCGCGCAGGTCGCGTTGGCCTGGTGCGGCGCGGTGCTGCTGCTCGTCGGGGTGTTCGCCGCCGGCGTGCTGGCGCTCAATCTCACGGTGTTCGGCTCGAGCGGATTCGTCATCACCTACCTGCAGACGCTCGGCGCCCGCGACGTCGACGGCGCCCTCGGCATGCCCGGAGTCGAGCTGCCCGACGACCTCACCCCCGACTCGGCGGGTGCGGCGCTGCTGAAGCGCAACACCCTCTCGACGATCAGCGACATTCGCGTCACCGACGACAGCGATCTGGGGTCCGGTGTTCACCGGGTCACCGTGAGCTATACGCTGCAGGGCGCGGACCGGCAGTCGGCACGCACCCAGAGCGAGTTCGTGGTCGAGCGCGGCGGAACGAGCTACGGCGTCTTCAGCCAGTGGCGTTTCAAGGAATCCCCCGTCGCCACGCTCTCGCTCGCGGTGACCAACACGACCAGCGTGACGGTCGGAACCGGCGAGCTAGACGCATCCGATCTCGGGGCCGGAAAGGGCGCCTTCGGCGCGGGGGCCCGGTACACCGTGCTCGTGCCGTCGCTTGTGGTTCTCTCGCACGACTCCCACTACCTCACGAGCGACACCGTCGCGGTTTCCCTCCCGTCGCCCGGCGAAACAGAGAGCGGCATCGTCAAGGCCGTGCCCAATGAGCTCTTCTCCCAGGTCGTCGCAGACCGCCTCACCTCGTTTCTCGACGAGTGCGCCACTCAGAAGGTGCTGTATCCCGTGGGCTGCCCGTTCTCGAAGGGCATCACCGACCGCATCGAGGGAGATCCGAGCTGGTCGATCGTGGAGTATCCGCAGGTCAAGGTCGTGGCGGGCCCGTCGTCGTGGCTGCTGGCAGCCAACGCCGGGATCGCACACATCGACGTTCAGGTGAAGTCGCTCTTCGATGGAACGGTGTCGGCCCTGAGCGAGGACATCCCGTTCTCTCTCGACTACGCGATCTCGCTCGACGACGCGGGCGCGATCACCTTCGCGGCGCGCACGTAGCAGCGCCCGGCCCTTCGACAGGGCCCTTCGACAGGGCCCTTCGACAGGCTCAGGGAACGGAGCCGCGCGTCAGCGGCGGGCGTTGAGGCGCTCGAGCATCGCGTTGTACTCGCCGAGCTCCGCCTCGTTCGTGCGGTCGGCCGTGCGGTCGCGCCGCGTGGTCTCCTTCTTGTCCTGCTTACTCCACTGGATGGCGACGGCGATCGCAAGGATCACCGTGGGGATCTCGCCGACGCTCCAGGCGATTCCGCCTCCGGCCTGCTGGTCCTCGATGGCGCTCACGCCCCACGGGCGGCCCATCGCGCCGTACCAGTCGGCGAGCAGCAGCCCGTTGCCGGTCATCATGGCGAGCCCGAAGAAGGCGTGGAACGCCATGACCGCGAGCAGCAGCAGGAGTCGGAACGGGTAGGGGAAGCGGTAGGGCACGGGGTCGACGCCGATGAGCGCCTGCACGAGCAGGTAGCCGGTGATGAGGAAGTGAGCGATCATCCACTCGTGGCCGATGTGGTCGACGGTCGCCCAGCGGAACAGCGGCGAGTAGTAGAAGACCCAGAGGCTGCCGGCGAACAGCAGTGCGGCCACGATGGGATTGGCGAGGAACGACCCGATCTTCGAGTGCACCGCGAGCAGCACCCACTCGCGACCGCCCCGCGTTCCGTCTTGGCGCTTGGCGACGGCGCGCATGATGAGCGTGATCGGAGCAGCGGGCACGAGCAGCAGCGGCACCATCATGCTCAGGGTCATGTGCCCGAGCATGTGCATGCTGAAGAGGTACTTCTCGTAGACGTTGATGCCGCCGTTGGTCACATAGAACAGCAGCAGCATGCCCGCCACCCAGAGCACGCTGCGGTGGATGGGCCACTTGTCTCCGCGCTTGCGCAGGCGACGCACGCCGGCGAGGTAGAAGACGATGCCGAAGCCGCACAGCAGAATCCAGAGCAGGTCGAAGTTCCACTCGGTGAAGTAGCGGGAGAGCTCGAGCTCGGGCGGAAGCTGCTCGCCGGTGAGGATCTGCGCGGGCGTCTGCACCGCCGGGATGGCATCGTCGACCGGCGGGGCCGAGCGACCGAGTGCGGCGGCGGCACCCGACGCGATTCCCATGAACGCGAGCTCGACGACCGCGATCTTCCAGAAGAAGTAGCGACGGCTCGTCTCGGCAAGACGACGGATGAGCGACCGCCGGTAGGCCGCGCCGAAGACGCCCAGCGCGATCAGGGCTCCGACCTTCACCAGTACGAGCAGGCCGTAAGGCGTGAGCAGCCTGTCGAGGCTTCCGATGCGCAGCTCGGCGCTGACGTAGCCGGATGCCGCGACCACGATGAAGCAGACGAGCGCGACGGTCGAGTATCGCGAGATGACCGAGAGCATGCGGTCGTTGTCGAGCTGGGGCGAGATGATCACAAGCACGAGCAGTCCGCCGAGCCAGACCGCTGCGAAGACCAGGTGCAGCCCGAGCGCGGTGATGGCGGCGTCGTGGCCGGTCGTTCCGGCGGCGTGGCCCTGCTGCGCCATGGGCACGAGCATCACCACGGCGAGCACGCCGACGAAGACCAGGGCGGTGACATTGCGCACCGCGAAGCAGAGCACCGTGACGGCGGCCGCGATGAGGGTGGTGATCAGCCAGGCCTGCCCGATCTCGACCTGGGTCAGGAACTGCCCGAGCAGCTCGCCGTAGGAGTTGTCGAACCGCACCGACTTGACGGTGAGCTGCAGGAACGTGAGGAAGCCCGTGGCCGCGGACGCCACGGTGAGCACGGCGGCCGAGCCTGCCGCGACGTCGAGCGCGCGGGTGAACTCGGGCTTGTCCGAGCGCAGGGCGAAGACCGCCAGAACGAGGGCGCCGAGAACGCCGGCGGCACCGAGGTTCACGATCATCTTGGTGACCGGGATGCCGTAGCGCACCACGGGGCCGGGATCCTGCAGGAGTTGCGCATCCGCCCCACCGGCGATGCGCAGACCGACGAGAAGCATCACGAAAGCGACCGCCAGGAGAACGGCGGGACCTACGGTTCGAACAACTCTCGGCACCCGTCAACTTTACGCGGCATTCCTGAGCGCACGGCCCGGTCTGCGCTCGGTCGGGCACACCTCGGCGTGGGAACTGGAGGCCCTATTCCACTCGACCTAGACTCAGCGCCCATGAGCACTGCGACGATGCCCGCCCGACGCCCCGCACTCACCGCGAAGGGAGCAGCGACCCGCGCCCGCATCGTGGAGGCCGCCGCCGCCCTCGTTCGGCAGCGCGGCGCCGCGCGCACCAGCATCGACGAGGTCAGGGCCGAGGCCCAGGTCAGCGCCTCGCAGCTGTATCACTACTTCTCAGACAAGAACGAGCTGATGCGCGCAGTCGTGGCGCACGAGGCGGCCGTCGCTGTCGAGCAGCAGCCGCAGCTCGCGGCGCTCGACAGCATCGAGTCGCTGCACGCCTGGCGCGACGGGGTGGTCGAGCATGCGGGCACGCGGGGGTTCCACGGCTGGTCGCCGCTCGGGTCGCTCGCCAGCGAGCTCGTCGACACCGATCCGGATGCCCGTGCCGGGCTCGTCGACGGATTCGGGCTCTGGCTCGCCCCGGTTCGAGCGGGCCTGGTGGCGATGCGCGCATCCGGTGCGCTGCGATCGGACGCCGATCCCGACTCCCTCGCCGCCGGCCTGCTCGCCGCGCTCCAGGGAGGGCTGCTCATCTCGCGGGTCCACGAGGAGACGACCCCGCTCGAGGCGGCGCTCGATGCGGCGCTCGCGCGCGTCGAGAGCTTCGCGCCGCAGGAGGCGGCGGTCGACGCGGCCGACCCGGTCCGGCGCACGCCCGCGTCGCCGGCCCGGGCATCCGGTGCCGCATCCACGTCTGCACCCCGCACGCCGCTGCGCCCGCGCCGCCCGCTCGCCCGCTGACCCCGCTCGTCGAGCCGGCCCGCCCGTCGAGCCTGTGCCGTTCGTCGAGCCTGTCGAGACGGAGCCCCTTCGACAAGCTCAGGGAACGGGGTGTCCGTTCGTCGAGCCTGTCGCGTGCCCGATCCAGTCGGCGCGAAAGCACCCATCTGACAGAGTATGGACGCCTTCGCGTCGAGTGGATTCCTCACGTCCTATCGAGTCGGCGCAAACGCATCCTCCCGAGTGATCAAAGGTGCTTCTCCGCCGAGTCGCGGTCGGCCCCTTCGACAAGCTCAGGGAACGGGGCCGCCGTTAAACGCCTCAGGGGCGCCCGCGTAGCGCGGACACCCCTGAGGATGAAGATTCGAAAAGACTACTTGGCGGCAGCCTTGAGCTTCGAGCCAGCGGAGATCTTGACCGAGTGACCGGCGGCGATCTGGATGGCCTCACCCGTCTGCGGGTTGCGGCCGGCGCGGGCTGCACGCGAGGTGCGCTCGACAGCGAGCCATCCCGGGATCGTGACCTTGACGTCGTTGCCGACCGACTCCGCGAGCGTCGCGAAGAGAGCGTCGAGAACCTCGTTGACAGCGGACTGCGTCTGGCCGGATGCAGCGGCGACCTGAGCGACGAGCTCGGTCTTGTTGAGTGACTTATCAGCCATGGGTGTCCTCCTCGGACCTTGTGCTGCGCGAAGCAGCTCTAGAAACGAAACGGTGGAAACCTTGAGTAGGCCACACGTCTGGTCTGTTCGACCGTGACGAATGTATCAGAGATCGCCGGGATTTCGCGGATTACCGCGCCTCGCGGGGCATCCGGCACCCCTGAAACGCAAAAAAGGATGCCGACCCGTGGGTCGGCATCCTTTTCTGGATGCTCAGATCAGAACTGCCGGACTACCAGGAGCTCTTCGTGATGCCGGGCAGCTCGCCGCGGTGAGCCATGTCACGGAAGCGAACACGGCTGATGCCGAACTTCGTGAGCACACCACGGGGGCGGCCGTCGACCGCGTCACGGCTGCGCACGCGCACCGGTGAGGCGTTCTTGGGCAGCTTCTGCAGGCCGAGGCGGGCGGCCTCGCGCTCGGCGTCGGTCGACGTCGGGCTGACGAGGGCCTTCTTCAGCTCAAGGCGCTTGGTGTTGTAGCGAGCGACGATGACTTTACGCTGCTCGTTCTTTGCGATCATGCTCTTCTTGGCCATGTGTTACCTCTCCTCCCGGAAATCGACGTGCTGGCGGATGACCGGGTCGTACTTCTTGAGCACGAGGCGGTCGGGGTTGTTGCGGCGGTTCTTCTTGGTGACATAGGTGTAACCCGTGCCTGCCGTCGAACGCAGCTTGATGATCGGACGAACGTCCTGTGACTTGGCCATTAGATTTTCTCCCCACGGGCGAGAAGATCCTTGACAACGCTCTCGATGCCGCGTGCGTCGATGACCTTGATGCCCTTGGTGCTGAGCTGCAGGGTCACGTTGCGACGAAGCGACGGAACGTAGTACGTCTTCTTCTGGATGTTCGGGTCGAACCGACGCTTGGTGCGACGGTGCGAGTGCGAGATGTTGTGTCCGAAGCCGGGAATGGCGCCGGTCACCTGGCAGGTTGCTGCCATGATTTCCTCCATAGTTACCGTAGAAAAACGCAGTTGCCCGCGCGTTCTACCCAAGATTGCTTGTCGGCACACGACGCCCCCGAATGAATCAGTGGGGGTTTGTGTACATGCGAGTGGAGATGCCACTCGACCAGCTACCGAGTTTAGGCGACCGGCCGGATGCGCGCAAGTACGCGGGTGCGCGGGTTCAGCCGGCGGGCGTGGGAACGCACGAGTTGCAGAAGCCGAAGATGTCGACCACGTGCTCGGGGCGTGAGAAGCCGTGCAGCGCTGCGGTCTTTCGAGCCCACGACTCGACCTCGTCGGCCTCGATCTCGACCGTGAGGCCGCAGCTCCGACAGATGAGGTGATGGTGGTGCCCGGTGCTGCATGCCCGGTAGAGGCTCTCGCCGTCGGGTGACTGCAGCGAATCGGCTTCGCCCTCATTGGCCAGGTCGGCGAGCGCGCGATAGACCGTGGCCAGTCCGATGTGCGATCCGCTGGAATGCAGATTGGAGTGGAGCCCCTGTGCACTGACGAAGCCGATCTGGGTGCCGAGTGCAGCACGCACCGCCTCGCGCTGCCAGGTGTTGCGCTTCACGACCATGATCTACCTCCGAGGCCATGTGCGGCCGAAATCCCCTCAACCGTAACCGGTGTCGCTGTGCTTCGCCTAGGCATCCAGAGCCACCAGCCGTCGACCCGAGACGCCCCGTCGCGCACGCGACGCCGCGATGATGCGGCAGACCACGTAGATGGCGAACGAGATGGTGGTGACGTAGGGACTGATCGGCACCGATCCGCCGAGCGCGAGCATGATTCCGCCCACGAGCGAGAGCACGGCGAAGAGCATGCTGAGGAGGGGAACGACGATCGGCGACGACGACACCCGCAGGGCGGCGGCGGCGGGCGTGACCAGGATCGACAGCACCAGCAGCGAGCCGACGACCTGAACCGACACGGCGACCGCAAGGCCGAGCAGCAGCATGAAGACGATGGAGAGCGTGCGCACCGGCACCCCCCGCGCCGAGGCCACATCGGCGTCGACGCTGGCGAAGGTGAGCGGGCGCCACACGACGAGCAGGCCGATCACGACGACGATCGAGATGGCGATGAGCGAGTTCAGCCGGGGGTCGTCGACCGCGACGATCTGGCCGGTGAGCAGCCCGAACTTGTTGGCGCTGCGACCCGGATAGAGGGCGAGGCACAGGATGCCGAGGCCGAGCCCGAAGGGCATCAGCACGGCGATGATCGAGTTGCGATCGCGCGACTTCGCGCCGAGGAAGCCGATGATCAGAGCGGCCACGATCGACCCCACGAGAGAGCCCTCGACGACGCCGACTCCGAAAAGCAGGCCGGCGGACGCGCCCGCGAACGACAGCTCGCTGATGCCGTGCACGGCGAACGCCATGTCCCTCGACATCACGAACACGCCGATGAGTCCCCCGACGATGCCGAGCACGGCGCCGGCGATGATCGAGTTCTGCAGCAGAACGAGCAGTTCGCCGTAGTCGGTGAAGTTGAAGACCTGCGACCAGAGGTCGGCCCAGTCGATGTCGCTCATCGCCGCACCCCATCGCCCGAGCCGGGCGCATCCGGCACGTGGTCGCCGTCGTGGTGCACGTGCCCGTCGTGGCCGTGGTGCGCATCCGGAACCCCGACCACGATCACGCGGCCGCGCGTGCGGATGACGTCGACGGGCGAGCCGTAGAGCTCGGAGAGCACCTCGCTGCGCAGCACCTCATCGGGTGTGCCGATGCGGAAGGAGCCGCCCGCCAGGTAGAGCACTCGGTCGACCATGTCGAGGACCGGGTTGATGTCGTGGGTCACGAACAGCACGCCGAGGTCGCGCTGCCGGCGGTGCGTGTCGATGAGCTCGGAGACGGCGCGCTGGTGGGCGAGGTCGAGCGAGAGCAGGGGCTCGTCGCAGAGCAGCAGCCGGGGGTCGCCCGCGAGCGCCTGCCCCACACGCAGACGCTGCTGCTCGCCGCCCGACAGGGTCGAAACGGCTACATTCGCGAACTCGGATGCGCCGACCGATTCGAGCAGGACGTCGACCTCGCGGCGGCGCGCGGCCCGGGGCAGCGGAAGCCCGAAGCGGTGGCCGTCGACGCCGAGGGCGACCAGGTCGCGTCCGCGGAGCGGGGCCCCCTCGTCGGCGAGCTTCTGCTGCGGAATGTATCCGATGCGGCGGTTGCCCCGGGTGACCGGGGACCCCTCGAACGCCATGGTTCCGGCGCTGAGCTGCTGCTGGCCGAGGATGACCTTCAGCAGGCTCGACTTGCCCGACCCGTTGGCCCCGAGCACGGCGATGAACTCGCCCGCGCGCACGTCGAAGTCGAGGTCGTGCCACAGGCGCCGCTCGCCGAATTGAAGCGCGCCGCCGCGAACGCGCAGCACGACATGGCGTGGCGCGTTGCGGGGCGAGGGGGCCTTGTCTAAGCCGGCTCGCGCCGACTTCGCCCCGAAGATCTTCACTCGGTGAAGACTACTTGCCGCTGAGCGCGCCCTGAAGCGCGTTGAGGTTCGTCGTCATCCAGCTGATGTAGTCGGTGCCGTCGGGAAGGGTCTCGGTGACGGGAACGACCGGCACCCCCGCGTCCTTCGCCGCTTTCAGCACGAGCTCGGTCTGGGCCCCCGAGGTCTGCTCGTTGTAGACCAGTGCCTTCACCGCACCCGAGGAGAACAGCTCCTGGGTCTGCTTGAGAACGTCGGCGGGAACGTCTGTACCCTCTTCGATCGCCTCACTGAAGGCATCCGGCGTCTTGTTCACGAGGCCGGCGGCCTCGAGCATGTAGAGCGGCACGGGCTCGGTGATCGCGACGCCGGTCTGGTCGAACGAGGCCTTGATGTCCTTCTCCTGCTGCTCGAGCGCGGCGAGCTGCGAGTCGAACGTCTCGGCGTTCTTCTCGTAGGTCTCGGCACCCTCGGGGTCGATCGCGCTGAGCTGGTTCACGAGCTCGTCGGAGAGCTTCTGCACGGTGGGGAAGTCGTACCACATGTGCTCGTTGAACTCGCCCTCGGCGGGCTCCTCGTCGTAGCCCGAGATGTCGGCCGCGTTCAGCACGGGGGCGATCTTGTTATCGGCAGCCGAGAGCATGGTGTCGACGAAGTCGTCGTAGCCGCCGCCGTTCTCTATCACGAGCTGCGCCTTCGAGAGGGAGAGCTGGGTGCGGGCGTCGGCCTCGTACTCGTGCGGGTCCTTATCGGGGCTATCGATGATCGACGTGACGCTCACTCGGTCTCCGCCGATCTGCTCCGCGATGTCGCCGTAGACGTTGGTCGAGGCGACGATGCGCACGCCCGACTCGTTCGTCGGGTCGTCGGTCGCTCCGGCATCTGTGGATGCGGACGCGCAGCCGGAGAGCGCCAGTGCGGTGGCCGCGGCGAGGGTGGTGAGGGTGAGGAGTTTCTTCACGGGAAGGGTGAGCCGTTCTAAGTCGGATGCGATTCGGGTCTTCTCGAAAGTAGCCTTATTGATAATGATTGTCAAAACAGATAGTCATGAGACGCCCGGTCTCGTCGCCGACCGGTCGGCAGCGCGAATCCGCTCCTATGATCACTGCATGGACTCCCGCCAGATCAAGACCCGCGCCAAGCTCGCCTCCGTCGTGCTGGCGCTGGCGTCGGAGCGGCCGGCAAGCGAGATCACCGCATCGGAGATCGCCAAAGCCGCGGGGATCAACCGGTCCACCTTCTACCAGCACGCCACGTCGCCCGTCGGCCTGCTCGAGGGGGTGCTTCGCGACGAACTCGACGAGATCCGCGACCACTATCTCGGCGAGGCCGACTTCGATACCGGGCCGCAGGCATCCGAGGCCATCGAGCGGGTGACCATCGCGGTTCTCGAGCACGTCGACTCGCACGATGCCATCTACACCCGGGGGCTGGGCGAGGGCAGCGGATCGGCGAGCCTGCAGCCGCTGCTGAGCCAGCACTTCGCCGGATCGATCGAGCTGCTCCTCGAACGGCACGCGCTCACCGTGCCCCAGTCGTCGAGCATCCTGCCCGCGGGCTTCGTGGCGGATGCCGCGGCCCGCTTCATCGCCGACGGCACGGTGGGCGCGCTCGACGTGTGGTTGTCGACCCCGATACCGCGCAGCACCGCCGCCTTCATGTCGGCCTACCGCGTGTTCCTGCCGTCGTGGTGGCCGCTGCCGGCCTGAGCAACCCCCCTACGCCTCCAGACGCACACGCGCAGACTGGACGCATGCCCGCATATCAGACCCCAGACATCGACGAGCGCCTCGAGGCGAAGATCCTCGAGCTGCTCGAGAAGCGCGCGCCCACCTCGACGATCTGCCCGTCGGATGCCGCACGGGCCGTCGGCGACGACGACTGGCGCGGGCTGATGGATGCGTCGCGCAGCGCAGCCTCGAGGCTGGTCGCCCGCGGCGAGGTCGAGATCACCCAGGGCGGCGAGCCGGTCGACCTGGCTGCCGCGCGCGGACCCATCCGCATCCGTCGCCTTCGCCCGTGACGCCAAACGCGGGTGGTCCCGCGCTGCGCGGCGGCAGAACCGGCGCGCGGGGCGAGAACACCCGCGTTCGAGCGAGCGGCGCTACTTCGCCAGGAAGTCGATGACGACCCGGTTCCACTCGTCGGCGTGACTCACGTTCACTCCGTGGGGGCCGCCCGCGACCACGTGCAGCTCGGAGTTCGCGAGCGCGGCGTGCGTGCGCTCGCCCGACCCCTCGAACGGAACCGTTGCGTCGCCGTCGCCGTGGATGACCAGCGCGGGCACCGTGACGTTCGGCAGGTCGTCGCGGAAGTCGGTGCTCGCGAACGACGCCATCGCCTCGAGCGCGGCGACCTTCGACGACTGCAGCGCGAGCGCCAGGGCCTCCTGGCGCTGCTCCTCGGTCACGACCAGTTTCTCGTCGACCGAGAAGAACTGCGTCGTGAAGTCCTCGTAGAACGACTCCTGGTTCGCGGTGAGGCCTGCCGTCATCTTCGCGGCGAGCGCGGCGGTGAGGGGTCCATCCGGGTTGCCGGGTGTCTGCAGCAGGTACGGCGGCACGGCCGACGCGAAGACGACGCTGTGGATGCGCTCCGCCCCGAACTTCGTGAAGCAGCGCGCAGCCTCGCCGCCGCCCATCGAGAAGCCCACGAGAGTGACGTCGCTCAGGTCGAGTGCTTCGAGCACCGCCTGCAGGTCGTCGGTGAGGGTGTTGTAGTCGTAGCCGGTGAGCGGCTTGTCGCTGCGTCCGAAGCCTCGTCGGTCGTAGGTGACGACGCGGTAGCCCGCGGCCTGGAGCGCGCCGACCTGGTACTTCCACGATTCGCCGCTGAGCGGCCAGCCGTGGATGAGCACGACGGGTCGGCCCGATCCGCCGGTGTCGTCGACGTGCAGCTTCGTGTCGTTCAGGAGTCCGTGGTGAGCAGTGATCTCTGTCATGGTGGTGCCTTTCCGCGCCCATCGTCGGGCGTCTCGGAGGGTGATTCGGACGCCCTCTGTCATCGGATGGGAGGCGGCGACCCGGTTGCGCACCGCGGGCCGGCCCGCTACTCTCGCCCGGTGGAATCAGGCTTCGATATCGTGCGCATCGCCGAGGACGACTGGCCGCGCATGCGCGAACTCCGGCTCGAGATGCTCGCCGACACCCCCTTGGCATTTCTCGAGACCCTGGAGAACGCGCGGCGTGAGCCCGAACAGGAGTGGCGCTTCCGGGCGGCGCGCACCACGCGCGAAGGCAGCCTCGGCCTGGCCGCCGTCGACCCGTCGACAGGCGCCTGGCTCGGAACCATGGGCGCCTACCTCGACGGCAAGGGCGATGCGATGCTGGTCAGCGTCTACGTGACTCCCGCCTGGCGAGGTCCGGCGAAGGGCCTCACGGATGCGCTGCTCGACGGCGTGGAGGCATGGGTGCGCGCCGCGGTCCCCGAGGGCAGGCTGCTGCTGCACGTGCACGAGCAGAATCCGCGCGCGCAGGCCTTCTACGCCCGACGCGGATACGTGACCACGGGCAGGACGATCCCCTACCCCCTCGACCGCACGCAGAACGAGCTGGAGATGGCGCTCCCGCTCGGCTGACCGGCCGCGAGCGCGCCGTTTTCGGGCGAGCGCGCCGTCTCTACGCGCGCGTTCGCCCGGACGAGGCGCGCTCGGGCGTCCTCTCTCGACCGCCTTCCCTAGGCGGGAGGCGTTTCGCCGGCCATGTCGACGCTCTGCGTGGCGTCGTTCCACGTGTAGCTCGCGGTTGCGCGACCGCTGGCCTCCGCGTTCGACTCGTTGCCCTGCACGAAGGGGTAGGTCACGCTGATCGCGCCGGGTGCAGTGCGTTCCACGCGGGGCGTGAAGCCGTACTCCTCCGAGGTCGTCGTTCCGAGATACGAACCATCGTGGAAGAGCAATACCGCGGTCGGTGAGCTGACGGTCGCCATCTCGAGCGAGACGACGGCCCAGGAGAGCTCCGCACACGGATCGAAACCGGTCGTGTCGACATTCGATTCGTCCCACTTGGCACTCTCGAGTCCCTCGGGGGCGGGCAAGGTCCTGACCGCGGCCAGAACGACGGCGTTGGAGTCGATCGTGTCGCACGCGGGCTCGGTGGCAGTCGGTGTGGGCGCGCCGGTCGCCGAAGCGCTGCCCTGGCTTTCGCCCGGCGACGAACTGCCGGCGCTGGAGGGCGTGGGGGACGATCCCTCGGCTGCGCATCCGACAAACGAGGTCGCGAGAGCAAGACTCAACGCGACTGTGGAAGCGATTTTGAGCGTTCTCATATGACAAAGCTACTCACGATGAAACGTCAGGTCTCGTC
Organism: Agreia sp. Leaf283; assembly: GCF_001422485.1. Classification (GTDB taxonomy): domain Bacteria; phylum Actinomycetota; class Actinomycetes; order Actinomycetales; family Microbacteriaceae; genus Agreia. Next base: position 409,443 of record NZ_LMNF01000004.1, on the reverse strand, counting down.
ACGATCGGAATCACTAGCCGGCGAGGGCGGCTTCCTGCAGCGCCTTCTCCGCGTGGTGGCAGGCCACCACTCGCGACTCGCCCACCGGGCGCAGGCCCAGATCCGCTGCGGCGGTCGCAGACGTCGCCGCGACCTCGCGGAGCGGGGGCTGCGTGGTGCGGCACTCATCGGTCGCCAGCCAGCAGCGCGGGTTGAACCGGCAGCCCGTGGGCGGGTTCACCGGCGACGGCGGCTCGCCAGACAGGATGCGACGGCGCGCGAGCTTGCCGCGATCGGCACGGCTGTGCGACGGCGTGGCCGAGAGCAGCGCCTGGGTGTACGGGTGCGCGGGCGAGCCGTAGACCGTATCCGTGTCGCCCTGCTCCGCTATGCGGCCGAGGTACATGACGGCGACGTTGTCGGCGATGTGCCGCACTACCGAGAGGTCGTGCGCGATGAACATGATGGCCACGCCGAGTCGGCGCTGCAGCTCGCCCAGCAGGTTGATGACCTGGGCCTGCACCGAGACGTCGAGCGCCGAGACCGCCTCGTCGCACACGAGCACGTCGGGGTCGAGCGCCAGCGCCCGGGCGATGCCGATGCGCTGGCGCTGCCCTCCCGAGAACTGGTGCGGATAGCGCGACATCATGTCGGGCGCGAGGCCCACGAGGCCGAGCAGTTCGGCGACCCGTTCGCGGCGCGCGGCGGGAGAAGCCGACCGTGTCGCCGCCATGGGCTCCGCGATGATGTCGCCCACCGACATCCGGGGGTCGAGCGACGTGTAGGGGTCTTGGAAGATCATCTGCACGCCGGTGCGCAGCAGGCGCCGGTCGCTGCGCCTCGCGCGGGTCACGTCGGTGCCGTGGTAGGTGAGCGTGCCGCCGTCGGGGCGCTCGAGGCCGACGAGCATGCGGGCCAGCGTCGACTTTCCACAGCCCGATTCGCCCACGATGCCGAGGGTCTCGCCCGCGTGCAGCTGCAGGCTCACGCCGTCGACGGCCGAGACCTTCGTGGGGTTGAGCCGCGATCCGCTCGTGAACGTGCGGCGCAGGTCACGCGCCTCGAGCACGAGCTTGCGCTCGGTGATGGGCGTGGAGAAGAGCGGGTCGAGAACGGGCTCAACTGACGAGGGCATGAAGCAGTTCCTCTGATCGGTGGCAGGCGGATGCGCGGCCCTCGGCGACGTCGACGAGCGGCGGGCGCACGGTGCGGCAGATGTCGATCGCCATGTGGCAGCGCGGGTTGAACGAGCAGCCCGGCGGGGTCTGCGCGGGCGACGGTGGCGAGCCGGGAATGGTCATGAGGTCGCGACCCCGGATTCCCGCCTCGGGCACCGACCGCAGCAACGCCTCGGTGTAGGGGTGAGCGGGGTGGTCGAGCACGGTGTCGGCGTCGCCCCGCTCGACGATGCGCCCGGCGTACATCACGGCGAGCCGGTCGGCCACCTCCATCACGACGCCGAGGTCGTGGGTGATGAGCAGGATGCCCATGCCGAGCTGGTCGCGCAGCGAGCCGAGCAGGTCGAGGATCTGGGCCTGCACGGTCACGTCGAGCGCGGTGGTCGGCTCGTCGGCGATCAGCATCTCGGGTTCGAGGGCGATCGCCATGGCGATGAGGATGCGCTGGCGCATTCCCCCCGAGAACTGGTGCGGGTAGTCGTCGACCCTCTTCGAGGGAGCCGGGATTCCGACGAGGCCGAGCAGCTCGACCGCGCTCGCCCTGGCCTGCTTGCGCGTCGAGCCGCGGTGCACCCGGAACAGCTCGCCGATCTGGTTGCCGATCGTCATCACGGGGTTCAGCGCCGACAGGGCGTCCTGCAGCACGAGGCTCATGCGCTCGCCGCGCATCATGCGGCGCTCGTTCTCGCCGAGGGCCTGGATGTCGACGCCCGACACCCGCAGTTCGGCCGCGTCGACGCGGGTGAATTCGTCGGTGAGTCCCATGATGGCCCGCGCGGTCACGGATTTGCCGGAGCCCGACTCTCCGAGCAGGGCGACGAACTCGCCCTTCGCCACGTCGAGGTCGATGCCCCGCACCGCCCGCACCTCGCGGCCGCCGCCCGTGAAGGTGACGGACAGGTCGCGCACGCGCAGGGCCGCAACCTCACCGACTGCTGTCGTTTCTCGTATGTCCACGAACCCATCCTCACCCGCCATCGTTACCGGAATGTTTCAAGCGTAATAAATCTATGCCGAATCCGCTCACTTGGATTGACATCCAAGCCGGATATCGCCCATATTGGCATTCGGGACGCCTTGTTGTCGCACCATGACCTCGAAATCATGACAAAAGCGCGCGATCCCGAACAGAACCACGACGTGAAGGAGATCGCGAGTGCTTGATCCCGCAGAGGGCTACACCGGTTACACCGCCTACGACTACCTGGAGGCCGGCAAGGATTACCACACCTTCGAGTATGCCGAGCAGATCGGCCGCGTTCCGGCCTATGCCGGACTCGACCTGAGTGACGCCGAGAAGGAACGCACCACCACGCTGCTGCGCGAGGAGACCGTCATCTCGCTGCACGACCACGTGCAGGTCTTCCCCAAGAACATGGACGAGGTGAAGGACAGCATCCGGTACGGCCGCGAACCCACGGGCTACGCAGGCCTCGCGCGCTCGGGCCTCACCGCCGTGTTCGACAATGGTATGGACGGCACCTGCTGCATCTCGAGCGAAGCCGGATGGAAATACCAGGATGTGCTCTTCGACCTCGGAGTGCGCATGGCGGACCTCGCCCACCAGGACTACGTCATCAAGGGCGAGACGCTGAAAGACATCCAGTACGCGAAGGAGAACGGCAAGATCGCGCACGTGTTCGCCCTCGAGGCGTCGACGATGATCGAGAACGAGGTCGACCGCCTCGACGTTCTCTACGGGTTCGGCGTGCGCCAGATGGGCATCGCCTACTCCGAGGCAAACATGCTCGGATCGGGCCTCAAGGAGCGCGGCGACGGAGGCCTTACCTACTTCGGCGAGCGCGCCGTGGCCCGCATGAACAAGCTCGGCATCGCCATCGACATCTCCCACTCGGGCGACCGCACCTGCGTCGACACGATCAAGGCATCCACCAAGCCCGTCTTCATCACGCACGCCGGAGCGCGCGGCCTGTGGCCGACGAACCGCATGAAGACCGACGAGACCATCATCGAGTGCGCCAAGCGCGGAGGTGTCATCGGCATCGAGGCCGCACCGCACACGACGCTCTCGCCGAACCACCCCCTGCACTCGCTCGACTCGGTCATGGACCACTTCCAGTACTGCGTCGACCTGGTCGGGCTCGAGCACGTGAGCTTCGGCCCCGACACGCTGTTCGGCGACCACGTCGGACTGCACGATGCCTTCGCCGGCAACCTGTCGCTCGGACAGGCGCACGGCGGTGTCACCTTCGACAAGGTCCCCTATGTGGACGGCGTCGAGAACCCCGCCGAGGAGTTCTACAACATCATCGGCTGGCTTGTGAAGCACAACTACTCCGACGACGAAATCCGCGCCGTCGTAGGAGGAAACACCTTGCGGGTCCTAGAGGAGGTTTGGGTTTGATGCACAATCACAGCACGCGCAGAGGCACCATGCGCACAGGGCGACGAAGGGGCAGGGTGCTCACGCTCGTGACGGCCGCCGCGGCCATCACGTTCGTCTTGAGCGCCTGCGCACCGTCGGCGCCCGAGGCGTCGACGGGTCCGGTCGAGGCCGGCAACGACACGCTCACCATCGCGACGACCACCGACGTCGTGAACTACAACCCGCTCATCGGAAACAGCCGAAGCGACTACTGGGTCACGAACCTCATGTACCCGCACCTGCTGTCGATCGCCGACGACGGAAAGAAGGAGCCGCAGCTCGCCACCGAGTGGGGCTACGTCGACGAGCTGACCGGTTTCTACGAGATCCGCGACGACATGACGTGGAGCGACGGCGAGCCCGTCACCGCCGAAGACGTGGCGTGGACCATGAACGCCGTGAAGAAGGACGCGCCCTCGGGCACCTTCTACGGCCAGCTGGCCAACTTCGTCTCGGCAGAGGCGGTCTCGGACACCCGTGTCGAGATCACCCTGGCCACGCCCGACACCTCGATCGTCGAGGAGATCGGCTTCTGGGGCAACGTGGTTCCGCAGCACGTGTTCGAGAAGGCCGAGTCGGTGGCGACGTTCGCCAACGACGGAAGCGACGGCGGCTGGGTGTCGGCAGGCCCGTACCTGCTGACCGACGTGCAGGTCGGTCAGAGCTACTCGATGGATCGCGTCGACGAGTACCCGCTCGTCGAGGGCGGCACACCGGTGGCGGCGAAGGTCGTCTACCGCGTCTTCCCCGACGTGAACACCGAGATCCTCGCCCTGCAGTCGGGCGAGGTCGACGTGATCGCGAACGCCCTGCCGCCGGCCCAGGTCGAGCAGCTGAAGGCCACCGACGGGATCACCGTGGAAGAGGTCGTGGGGCTCGGATACGCCCACATGACCTACAACATGACGAACCCCGACCTCGCGAAGACCGAGGTGCGCCAGGCACTCGCCCACGCCGTCGACTACGACGCCATCCGCACCGTCGTTCTGCAGGGCCAGGCCGTCTCGACGGGCTCCAGCCCGCTGATGCCGGTTCTGAGCGACTACTACGACAAGTCGATCAAGGAATACGACTTCGACGTCGACAAGTCGCGTGAGCTCATGGAGTCGGCCGGTTACACGGCAGACGCCTCGGGCAACTTCCCCGTCTCGTTCCGGCTCATCTACTCGCTGCAGGACAGCGTGACGAGCCAGTGGGCGCAGCTGGTGAAGGACTCGGCGGCAGAGGCCGGCATCACGATCGAGCTTCAGGGCACGGAGCGCAACACCTACCTCGCCCAGACGAACGACGGCGACTACGACATCTACGCGGGCAACTTCGCGATCATGGATGACCCGGTCACCAACTTCACGCTCTCCTACCTCCCCGGTGGGGCGATCAACTACACACTGGTCGACGATCCCGAGCTGAACGAGCTCATCGCGAAGGCGGCCGTCACGGCCGACTCCGACGAGAAGATCTCGATCATGCGGGATGCCGCGAAGATCGTGCACGATGAGGTCTACGACAACATCATGTACACGCAGAACCTTTACTTCGCGCACAGTTCAGAGTGGGAGGGCTTCGTGACGAAGCCCAGCGAGCTCCTGTCGATCGTCAACCCGATCTCAGTGGCCAGCGCTCACAAGACCGCGGCTCAGTAGCCGCACGAAAGGGCCGTCCGCGTGTCTCGTCTGTTCTTCGTTCTTCCCCGCCTCGGCCGGGGGGTGTTCACGATCTGGTTCGCCGTGACCGTGACCTTCCTGCTGCTGCGTCTCCTGCCCGGAGACCCGGCCCTGGCGGTGGCGAGTCCGAACATGACAGAGGAGGCGCGGGCGGCCCTTCTCACCCAGTACGGGCTCGACCAGCCCCTCATCGTTCAGTACGGCCTCTATATGTGGCAGATGCTGCAGGGAAACTTCGGCGTCTCGTTCACCCAGTCGGTTCCGGTGATGGACGTGCTGCTGCAGCGCCTGCCCTGGACCCTGCTGCTCACCTTCACCGCCCTGGTGATCACCGTGCTCGTCGGCATCCCGCTCGGCGTGCTGGCGGCATCCAAACGGGGCAAGGTGCTCGACAAGATCATCCAGGTGATCGGGGTCACCGGCCAGTCGATCTTCGTTCCCTCGATCGGCGTGCTGCTGCTCTTCGTCTTCGGCCTCTCGCTCAAGTGGCTGCCGATCGGCGGCGCCTACGACACCGATGCGTACGGCATGGACTGGTACGCCAGCGTCGCACGCCACCTGGTTCTGCCCGCCGTGTCGCTCATGCTCATCCAGCTCGGCTCCTACGTTCTCACCATGCGCTCGACCCTCATCGAGGCGCTCGGGGAGGACTATGTGACGCTTGCCAAGGCCAACGGCCTGCCGTACCGGCGCATCCTGTGGAAGCACGCGCTGCGCAATGCGCTGCTGCCCACCACCACACTCATCGGCCTGCAGCTCGGCTTCCTCGTCGGAGGCGCGGTGCTCACCGAGACCGTGTTCGCCTACCCCGGCATCGGCCGCGGCATCTACGAGGCGGTCACCCAGCTCGACTTCCCGGTGCTGCAGGGCGCCTTCCTCCTCCTGGCCATCACCGTCGTCGTCGCCAACATGCTCACCGACATCGTCTACGGATTCCTCGACCCCCGGGTGAAGACATCATGACCTCTCTCGATCCAGTGAACGCCACCCCCACCGGCCTGCCCGTCTCCTCCGAGGCGCTCTCTGCCGAGCCCGTGGCCGAGTCCGGTCGGGCCGGCGCCGCCACCTGGCGGGTGTTCCGCCGCGATCCGCTCGGCGTGATCTCGCTCGGCCTGCTTCTGCTCCTCGTCGTGGTGGCGCTCGCCGCTCCCCTGCTGGCCAGCTACCCGGCCAGCTACGGCAGCGACGTGCTGAAGCCGCCGAGCCTGCAGTACCTCTTCGGCACCGACTCCCTCGGCCGCGACGTTCTGGGCGAGGTGATCTGGGGAACGCAGCAGAGCCTGCTCGTGGCGGTCGCCGCATCGATCATCGCCATCGCGATCGGCACGCTGGTCGCCGTGATCGGCGCCTATTTCAAGCGGCTGGATGTCTTCATCAGCGTGATCGTGGACCTCACGTTGTCGCTGCCCGTGCTTCCCCTCATGATCCTCATCGCCGCCCTCATCGGGCCGAGCACCACCACGATCATCGGCGTCGTCGCCGCGTTCTCGTGGCCCGAGGTCACCCGCCTCGTGCGCTCGCAGGCGCTCACCGTGGTCAACCTGCCCTACGTCGATGCGGCCAGGCTCATGACGACCTCGCCCGTCTGGATCATCGGCCGGCACATCATTCCCGCCGTCACTCCCGTGATCGTCGTCTCCGTGGTAGTCACCGCGTCGCGCGCCGTGCTCTCGGCCGCGGGCCTCGCGTTCCTCGGTCTCGGCGACCCGACCACGTGGTCGTGGGGCCGCATCCTGTACGAGGCGCAGCAGTCGGGCGCCATGTCGAGCGCGTGGTGGCTGACGCTGTTCCCGTCGATCGCGATCCTGCTGCTCGTGCTCTCGGCGACGCTGCTGTCGATCGCGTACAACGACGCGCGCAACCCGCGCAACCGAGCCCGCTAGGAGCATCCGGATCATGACACCGACCGACACCGCAGCCACCGACACCGCCACCGACACGCGCTTCTCGCAGCGCCTCGAGCCCGCTTTCTTCTACCGCGTGCAGCAGCGCGTGCGCGACGCCCTGGTCGCCGACGGATTCGACGCGCTCGTCACCGACGACCCGGAGGACGTGGCCTACCTCACCGGCTTCTTCCACCACCCGTGCGAGCGCCCCGTCGCCGTGTGGCTCGGAGCCGACGGGCGGGCGGTGCTCATGACCCCCGAGCTCGAGCGCGAGAACGCCGAGCGCCAGCACGCCCGCGCCGAGATCGTGTCGTACGCCGAGTTCCCGGGCATCCGGCCGCCGTTCGCGTCGCTCGCGTCGGCCGTCGGTGCGGGCCGGATGCGCGTAGCGTTCACGACCCACATGACGAACGAGCGGCTCACGGCCGTCATCACCGAGCTGCCCGACGCGTCGTTCACTCCGTCGACGATCGTCACCCGCGCCCGCTACCTCAAGTTCGACGAGGAGATAGCGCTGCATCGCGAGGCGGCCCGCGTGACCGACCTGATGCTCGAGGCCGGGGTCGCCCACCTGCGCGAGGCCATCGCATCCGGCGGCCGGCTGCCCAGCGAGGCCGAGCTCACCTCGGTCGTCACGGGGGCCGGCGTGAGCACCATGTACTCCGAGCACGACGACGTCGTGGTCGTGTCTCCACTCGCCGGCGGACTGATCTACGCCGGCGCGAACTCCGCATTTCCCCACGGCCTGCCCTCCGGCTACCGCCTGCAGCCGGGCGACACGTTCATGCTGTCGCTCGGATGCGCCGTGGGCGGCCGCTTCGTGGAGGGCGAGCGCACCTTCGTGCTCGGCACCCCGAGCGACGAGCAGCGGCGCTATCACGAGGCGGTGCGCCTGGCGCAGGAGATCGGCGGCGGAGCCATCCGGCCCGGCGCGGAATGCCGCGAGGCCAACGCGACCTGCCTCGCCGTGATCGAGGATGCCGGTCTCGGACAGTACCTGCGGCACCGGCAGGGACACGGCATCGGCCTGGGCATGCACGAGCCGCCGTGGCTCGAGTCGGGCGACGACACCCTGCTGGAGGTGGGGATGGTCGTGTCGAACGAGCCCGGCATCTACATTCCGGGGCACGCCGGCTATCGCATCAGCGACAGCATGCTCGTGACCGCGTCGGGCTCCGAGCCGCTCACGGCGTACCCGCGGGGCCTCGACGACTGCACCATCGACCTCTGACCCATCCGGCCCGCACGAACCAGACGAACGAACCACCCACCACCCGCACCACTGCAAGGAGCACCATGACCGAGAACGCCGTCTCCCCCGAATTCGCCGCAGCCACGACCACCGCCCAGCGCGTGGTCATCAACGGCAACGAGCTGGCCGTCGAGGTGCTCGGCCCCGAGGGCGCACCCGTGATCATCACGCACCACGGCGCTCCGGGCCTGGGCTCGCGGGCCGAACCGCGAGCGAGCTTCGGCCGCCTCGCCGACGAGTACCGCGTTGTGGTCTTCGACGCCCGCGGCTCGGGCGAGAGCGAGGGATCGGGCACGTTCAGCCACGAGCAGTGGGCGGCCGACATCGACGGACTGCGCGCCTGGATGGGCGTCGAGACCATCATCATGGCGGGCGGCTCGTACGGCGGCTTCATGTCGATGGAGTACGCCATCCGCTACCCCGAGCGGGTCACCGCGATGGTGCTGCGCGACACCTCGCCCGACAACGGCAACGCGCACCTGGCCCGCGAGAACGCCCTCGCCAGCGACCGCGTGAAAGTGGACATGGAGAAGTTCGACCGCATCGACGTCGGGCAGGTCAGAGACAACGACGACCTTCGCGACTGCTGGCGCGAGATCCTGCCCCTCTACGACTTCAGCTACGACCCGTCGAGCGTGGAGCGCAAGGTGCAGGCCACCCCCTATCGCTACGAGGCGCACAACTACGCGTTCTCGGTGAACCTGCCCGCGTACGACCTCAAGCCGCAGCTTCCCAGCGTCACGGTTCCCACTTTGATTACAGTGGGGCGACACGACTGGATCACGCCGGTATCGTGTAGCCAGACCATCGCCGACCTGATCCCGAACTCAGAGCTGGTGGTGTTCGAGAAGTCCGGGCATTCCCCCCAGATCGAAGAGGTCGAACTATGGACGAGCACCGTTCGGGAGTTTCTCACCCGCACACGGCTTCCCCGCGAGGAGAGTCCGGTCGAGCGGTGACGCTCACGGTGCTCGACACCCTCGACGAGCTCGATCGTCGCATCGTCGTCGCCATGCAGAACGACGGTCGGGCCAGCTGGCGGGCGATAGCGGATGCCGTGGGCTCGTCGACGGCGACGGTCGCGAGGCGGGGTCAGAACCTCATCCAGTCGGGAACCATCAAGGTGGGCGTGATGCCCGCCCTCGGCTCGACGGGCGAGGTGGACTCGTTCCTCATCCGCATCACGTGTGAGCCGGGAACCTCGCTCGTCGTGGCGGCGGAGCTCGTCGAGCACGCGGACGTGCGCTTCGTGACCGTGGTCACGGGAGGCTACGACATCATCGCCGAGCTCGTGGTCAAGGGCGGAGCCATCCACTACCCCCAGCTGATCGAGGAGCTGCAGTCGATCGAGGGCGTGGAGCGCTGGCGCAGCGACCTCATCATGCACGTCTACAAGGTGTCGTTCGACTGGGGCCGCCAGCTGTTCGCCGAGACCCTGGCCCTGCCCGACGCGGCACGCGGAAGCGACGAGACGCGCAGGCTCACCGAGTTCGCCGAGCCCGAGGTGTGCAGCCCCGCGCACTTCGACGCCGCCGACTGGAAGATCCTCGACTCGCTGCGAGACGACGGCCGCGAGACGTTCCAGGCGATCGCCGACAAGCTCGGCATGAACGAGTCCAGCGTGCGGCGGCGCTTCGAGCGCCTGCGCAGCTCGAAGTGCATCGACATCCTCACCCTCGTGCCCGCCCCCGCGCTCGGAATGGGCGCCGAGACGCTGCTCACCGTGAAGGTCGCTCCGTCGCGCATGGATGCCGTGGCTCGCGAGCTCGCGCAGCAGCCGGCCGTTCGCTACCTGGCCGCCACGCTCGACGAGAACTCGCTGTTCTGCGAGGTCATCATGCCCTCGGCCGAGAGGCTCTACGAGTTCATCAACCAGACGCTCTCGCGGCTCGAGGGCGTCGAGGGCTGGACCGCCTCGATGGAGCTGCTGTTCCTCAAGCGCGGCTTCATCGAGACGCCGTGGTGGCGCACGCAGGTGAACTACCCGGCGAGCTGACCTCGCTGCGGCGGCAGTAGTGCCTCAGAGCAGGCGCTCCCAGTGTCGCGAACGGCGGCGGATGTCGTGGAGTGCGACCGGGCGCTCGACGACGAAGGCGAGCAGGTCGCCGGGCCGGATGTCGATGGGCAGCACCGCGTGCAGCTCGCCCGCGCGCGGCGAGGGTCTGACGCCGAAGACGCGCGGCGCATCCGACGAATGCCGACCGAGGAGCCGCACGGAGCCGGCGACAGGCTCGCATCCGTCAAGCTCGGCGTCGAGCCAGATGTCGGCGCCCACGCCGTCGGCCGCGGGAACGACCAGCTCTACGGCGGCGACGATCACCGCGCAGAACCGGCGAGGATCGCCCTCGCCCCGGTCATCGATCTCGATGACGCGGGTGCACGGTGTTCCGACAGAGCGCGCCATGTCGACCATCGACTCCCCCACCACGAGAACGTCGTCGGCCACCGCCTTGGCCGCCACCGGCCAGAACCGTCGGTCGAGGGGGTGCCGCCGGGCGCGGGCGTAGTGCGTGAGCGTGTGCATCAGGCTCATGACGCGCGCTCCGATCGCAGCTGGCGGCGGCACACCGCGCCTCGGCACGGAATGGCGATGAGGTCGCCCACGGCGATGTCCTCGGGCAGGGTCAGGGGTGTTCCGTCGCCCAGTATGAACGGCGCGGAGTGCCGCGTCGACGCACGGCCGATGAGACGTGCCTCCGCTGTGTGGGCCTGAACCCGCGAGATGTCGGCATCCAGAACCAGCGCGCCCGAGCGGGGTATCTCGACGACCCGCGTGACGATCACCGACGACTGCTCGATGTCTGACGGGCGGCCGTGGGTGCCCGGAACGACGGCCGCGGCGATGTGCACGCACGGGGTGTCGCAGAGGTCGACGAGGCGCAGGAGCGAGACTCCCGAGACGATGACGTCGGTGGTGGTGGGGTGCGTCCACTCGGGCCAACGGTCGATGACGAACGGGTCGGGGATGCTCGAGCGGAGCGACGGGAGAAGAGAAGTGAGGGTCACAGATGCAGGTCTACGCCGATGGGTCGGGCGGTGGTGACGTCCTCACGAGATCCTTACGGGCGTGGTCGTGATCCTGACGTTGTCATAGCGATCCGGCCGGGTGTAGCGTCTTTGCATCTGAGGTAAAAACGCCCACCCGCTCCTGCGGCCGGCGCAGACACGCGGTCTCGAGTGAGTCGCCACTTCTTCGTTATGAAGGAGTGTGCCTTGACCACCACCATCCCCCGTTCGCCTCGCACCCTGCGCGAGGCGTGGATCGCCCTCGCCGGCCTCTCGGCCGTGTTCCTGTTCGAGATGCTCGACAACTCGATTCTCAACGTCGCCCTGCCCACGATCGGGCGCGAATTGGATGCGACGACCGCCGGCCTGCAATGGGTGACGGGCGCGTACTCGGTCGTCTTCGGCGGCCTGATGCTGCTGTTCGGCGCCGTGGCCGACCGCTTCGGGCGCCGCCGAGTGATGCTCGCGGGCCTCGTGCTCCTCGGCATCGCAAGCCTGGGCACGGCCTTCGTCACGACGACCGAGCAGCTCATCGCCGTGCGCGCGGTCATGGGAATCGCCGCCGCCATGACCACCCCGGGCTCGATGGCGCTGGCGTTCCGCCTCTTCGGCACCGACGACCTGCGCGTGCGCGCCATCACCGTGATCTCCACGGCCGGGCTCGTCGGCCTCGCCGTCGGTCCCACGGCGGGAGGCCTCGCCCTCGCCGTTGCCCCTTGGCAGGTCCTGCTGCTGATCAACGTGCCCATCGCCGCCCTCGCGTTCATCGGCATCCGTGCGGGCATCGCGGCCGACGATCCGGCCGACCGTCATCACGACCCGATCGATGTCTCGGGGGCGGTGCTCGGAACATCCACCATCGTGTTCGCGCTCGTCACCCCGACCCTGTTCGTCGACCTCGGCGCCGGGTCGTGGATGCCGTGGGCCGGTCTCGCCGCGACGGTCGCCGCGGGCGTCGGCTTCGTTCTGCGCGAGCGCACGGCGCTGGCTCCGCTGCTCGAGCTGCGCCTGCTCGCGCTGCCTCTCGTGTCGAGCGGACTGGCCTACAAGGCGGCGGCCGGGCTCGCGGTCGCCGGGCTGAGCTACCTGGTGACGCTGCAGCTGCAGTTCGCGTGGGGCTGGCCTCCGGTGGCTGCCGCCGTCGCGATGCTGCCGCAGGTCGTGGTGCTGCTCGCCAGCGGCAGGCTCGTCGGGCCGTTCGTGCAGAAGGTCGGGCTCGATCGTGCCGCCTTCGTCAGCTCGGCGGCCGTGGTCGCGGGCCTGGCGGTCTTCGGACTGTTCGGCCGCTTCGGCTACGGATGGATCCTCGTGGCCCTCGTGCTGGTCGCGGTCGGGATGCGCGTGGTCGGCGTGGTCGCGGGAACGAACGTACTCAAGGGGCTTCCCGAATCGCGCACCTCGATGGGCGCCGCCCTGGTCGACACGTCGAGCGAGCTCGCCACGGCGATCGGCATCGCGGCCACGGGCACCATCCTCTCGGCACTGTTCACGGGAAGCATCGCGTCCACCGACTGGAGCGCCGCTCAGGCGGGGCAGTTCGAGTCCGCAGTCACGATCGCGGGGCTCACGCTGACAGCGTTCGCGGGTGCCCTCGTGGCGGTCGGGCTGAAAAGGGCGTCGACAGCAGTGACCGCCGCGGACTAGAGGTACCGGCGCACCGGGGCATACTGTCCGCTGCGGGTACTGCTGGCCCACCGGCCGGGCGCGGTGGCCGCGTTGCCGACTGTTCGCCCCCGGCAACTAGTATGCCTACGTGTCTGCCATGTTGTACGTCCAGATCGCCGACGACCTGCGCCGCCGGATCACCAGCGGCGAACTGTCTCCCGGTGACGAGGTTCCGAGCGAAGGCGAGCTCGCAGAGGTCTGGCGCAGCTCGCGCGGGCCCATCCGCAACGCCCTCGCAGCGCTTCGCACTGAGGGGCTGATCGAGACGCGACGGGGCCGACCTGCGCGCGTCGCCGAGCGCAAGGCCCAGCAGGCTGCCGACGTCTCCATTCCGTTCACACGTTGGGCCGAACAGATCGGCACGCGACCCGGGGCCCAGACCCAGGAAGTGTCGTTGCGACGAGCCGACGACGACAAAGCGCTCGCCCTGGGCATCGCGAAGGGCGACCCGATCGTCGACGTCGTACGCCTTCGCCTTCTCGACGGCCGGCCGACCATGCTCGAGCGGCTCACGTTCATCGAGGAGGTCGGACGGGTGCTGTTCGATGTCGACCTCGATACCGTCTCGATCACCGAGTACCTCAACGAACGGGGCTACGGCTACCAGGACGTCGACCACGAGATCGACGCGGTCGCAGCCGACGACCTCGACAGCCGGCTGCTCGACGTCGAGGCCGGCACACCCATCCTGCGACTGCACCGTGTGACGCGTGGAGCCGACGGTCGCATCTTCGAGGCGTCGGACGACCGCTATCGCAGCGACATCATCCGCTTCACCGTCTCTGCATCGGGTCGGGCCCGCGAGGGCAGCCACTTCATTCGGTCGATCGGCAGCTAGTCCTCGCGAGCGGGCACGTCGTGGGCGATGCGGCTGCAGGGCAGCACAGGCGCCAGGCCCGGCGCTACGCCGATGCGTACCGCGCGTCCCCCGGCCGCCGCCTCGAGCCCGTCGTCGAGGTCGGCGAGCGCGACCGTGGCTCCGACGAGCTCATCGAACGGATAGGAGGCGGATCGCGTCTCGATGAAGCGTGCCGCCGCCTCGAGATGACGCGGGGCGTAGTTGTGCACGCCCCGGATGCTCACTAGACGCCGCACGATGCTCTCGGGGTCGAGAGAGACGGGCGCCGACGGCGAGACACTGCCGACGAGCACGACGACGCCTCCGATCCCCACCGAGTCGATGGCCGAGGCGACGGCGGGCGGCGACCCCGACGCATCCAGCGCGACCAGGGGCCGGTCACCCGAGCGATCGAGCGCGGCCTCAAGCGAATCCGGATGGCCCGGCTCGGCGCCGGGATCGGCGACGAGGGCCGCGCCGAACCGCGCGGCAAGGGCGCGGCGGCGCTTGGCCGGGTCTACGACGATGACGCAGGCACCCCTGTCTGCGGCCATGGCACTGACTGTCAGCCCGATCAGACCGGCCCCGAATACCAGAACCACGGCGCCGTCGAGTGGTGAGAGCGCCTCGGCCGCCTCGAGCGCGGCAGCGGCCGTCGCCGTGCCACACGAGACGGGTGCGAGCACGGTGGCGGGCAGATCTTCGGAGACAGGAACGATCGCAGTGCCGGAGCGCACCTGCACGTGCGAGGCGAAGCCTCCGCTGAGCTCCCACCCCGGCTCGAGCCGCTCGTGCCCGTACTTCTTCACGGTCTCGCACTTCTGCGGGAGACCGCGTCGGCAGAGGGCGCACTGCCCGCACCCCACGGTCAACGACCACACGACGCGCTGCCCCAGCGTCAGCTGCCGGCCCGTCGATGTGACGGCACCGTCGCCCAGGGCCACGATGCGGCCGACCTGCTCGTGGCCCAGAACGAGCGGCGCCGGAGCCGCTCGGTGCCCCAGCGTGGTGTGCACGTCGGAGCCGCAGATCGTGGCCAGCTCGACCTCGACGAGCGCGTCTCCCGGGGCGAGCAGGACCGAGGGAACGGCTATGGCCTCGTGCTTCTGCCCCGGCTGCAGCCACACCATGGCGGTGGGAGCAGGCTCGAGCTGCACGCGCACGACCGGGGAGATCGGTGCATCGCGCTGGAGTGTCATCGACCCGCCAACTGCGGAAGGGCGAGCAGGTCTCGCACGCTGTCGAGCACGAGGTCTGCGCCGGCAGCGTCGAGCTGCTCACGGCTGTGCGCTCCGGTCATGACCCCGATCACCAGGCCGGCACCGGCGTTGCGCCCCGAGCGCACATCGCTCGTGGTGTCGCCGACGACGATGACGGATGCGACGGAGCTGGCTCCCGTCGCGATCAGCGCGGCGAGCACGAGGTCGGGGGCGGGCCGTCCGCGGCCCGCGTCGGCGGGAGAGAGCACCGCGTCGACCTCCCAGCCGAGTCGGGCCAGCACCGCGTCTCGCGTCTCGGGTGAGAACCCGGTGGTCAGGGCGACACGGTAGCCATTCGATCGGAGCGCCACGATGGTCTCGGCGGCACCCGGGATCGCGTCGACGCCGACCTCGTCGATGAGTTCGGCATAGGCGGCCTCGAACGCCTCGTTCGCGGCATGGGCTGCGATCTCGTCGCCGCCCGTGAGGTGACGAAATACCTCGATCTTCGACTGGCCCATCGTGTCGCGCACGTACTGCAGCGACTCCTCGAGCGGTCGCATCCGGTCGAGTCCCACCCGTCGGGCGGCGCGCTCGAACGCCTGCTCGACGATGCCGTCGTCGATGACCGTGGTTCCGGCCATGTCGAGAACGACGAGTTCGATCGAGTCGGTGTCAGCCGTCGCGGATGCCGCGGAGAGGTGGCTGGTGATGGTCATGATGCCCTGCTTTCTGTCAGATGGATGGCGGCGGCGTCGAGATGCCCGCCCACCACGTGCTCGGCCAGGCCCAGCCCGGTGGTCATGCCGATTCCGGTGGTCACGACGGTGACAAGCACCCCCGGAGACACCTCGTCGATGAGAAACTCCTGAGGCCCGGTCGCGTAGACGCCCTGCCAGCGCTCGACGACGTCGGGCCTGCACCCGAACAGCCGCTCGAACTCCGTGAGGAACACCGTGGCTGCGCCCTCCGGCTGGAAGGGCGAGATCGTCGGGCCCTTCCAGTGGCTGTCTCCCACGATCAGCGAGCCGTCGGGCAGCTGCGTGTACATCTGATTGAGGTCGAGAGCGGCCAGATCTGGCCGCGCGTCGACGAGTCGCCTGCGCACGGCCTCCGATGCGGCCGTGCCGGTGAAGGCGCTGTACCTGATGAGCGACCATCCTGTGAGAAGCGGCCCGGCCACAGCACGCCCGAGGTCTGCGGTGACGCGCAGCATGTCGAGACCGCACCGCACGACGCCGTGCCGTTCGGCGAGGTCGGGAAACAGCTGGTCGATATCGTGATTCACGGCGACCACCACAAGACCGGCGTCGACAGACCCTCTGCTCGTCTCGACCCGCCCGCTCTCGATCCGCCCAGCGGCCGTGCGCATCCGGAATTCGACACCACGCGACGCGAGGTGATCACGGATCGCCTGCGCCGCCTCGCGCGGATTCACCTGCAGATCGAGGGGAAGCCTCGCTCCGCCGACCGTCGATCCGGCGGGCAGGGCGGCGAGCGACTCGATCTCGTGCGCATCAAGGATCTCGACCTCGACGAGGTCGGCGGATGTGCGGGGCTCCCGCTGCTCGGCCAGTTCGCGCAGCAGCTGCAACTCGTCGTCGTGGCGGGCCGCGACGAGGGTTCCGGCACCGTCTATCCAGAACCCGGCCTCACGCGCAAGCCGCAGCCACAGCTCTCGAGCGGTGAGCGCGTAGTCGCGGGCGATCCCCGACTGCGGGGTGAAGCAGAGGTGGCCGAAATTGCGGATGCTGGCCCCGGAGATTTCGGACGCCCTGTCGATCACCAGCACCGAGCATCCACGGTCGGCGGCGGCGAGTGCCGCGCCGAGACCCACGATGCCCGACCCCACGACGACCACGTCAAAACGCTCGGCGCTCATCGGAACACCCGGCGCATCCACATGGCGAGACCCTCGACGATCAAGACCGTCACCAGGATCATGAGCACGATGGCGGTGACCGTTCCGTAGTTCGAGCCCTGGCTGGCGTTCAGCAGGTAGTAGCCCACGCCACCGGCTCCGACGATGCCGAGCAGGGTGGCGCAGCGGATGTTCGTGTCGAGCATGTAGAAGGTGTTGCCGATCAGGGCACGTGTGCCCTGCGGAAGAGTGGCGCCCGCATAGACCTGGAGCCGGGAGGCGCCGGTCGCGGTCAGCGCCCTCTCCGGCCCCGCCTTCACCTCCTCGAACGAGTCGGCGAGCAGCTTGCCCAGGAGTCCGACACCGCCGATGGCGAGGGCGATGGTGCCGGCCTGGGTACCGAGGCCCGAGATGACGATCAGCATGATGGCGAGGATGATCTCGGGAATGCCTCGCACGACGACGAGCAGAAAGCGCGTTCCGGCGCGCACCCCGGGGCTCGGCGCGACGTTGCGGGCGGCGAGCGATCCGACGACGATCGAGACGATCAGAGTGAGCAGCGTCGCAGCGAGCGCGATCGCGATGGTCTCACCCATGGCTCCGAGCATCGTTTCGACGTCATAGCTGCCGAACGACGGCGGCCAGAACTGCACAGCGATCGCGGGGATCTTGGCCCAGACGGTCGCGAGGTCGCCCCATGCGATGTCGCAGATCAGGATGCTTCCGATCACGACGGCGACGGCCAGCCAGCCCCACACGGCGGTGCGTATGCGACCCCTGCTCCACGGACGTCGGAGCGCGGCCTCGAGGGCCGCAGCGGGAGTGGCCGTGGGTGCGGGGCGCCCCGCGCCCGTCTGTGCGCCTGCACGGACGGGCCGGCCACGACGGATGCCGCGCAGCATCCGGTCGCCCAGCCCGCGCCCGGTGGGGGCGATGCCCAGCATGGCGGCCCGCACGGCGCTCGAGACGAGTTCCATGATCACGCAGAGAATGAAGATGACGACGGCGTAGCCGAGGCCGAGCCCGTAGTCGAGCGACTTGAAGGCGAACGACATCTGCATGCCGAGCCCGACGACGCCCACGTACCCGAGAATCACGGAGCCGCGCAGGTTGATGTCGTTGCGGTGCAGCACGGTCGCGATCCACGAGGGAAGCACCTGGGGCAGGACGCCGGCCGTGAACTCCTGCATCCTGCTGCCGCCGGCGGCGCGCACGGCCAGGCGGGGTCCCTCGTCGATCTGTTCGATCGCGTCGGCGAACAGCTTCGAGATCATGCCGATCGAATGGATGCCGATGGCGAGGATACCGGGCAGGGTTCCGAGAGAGAAGATCAGTACGAAGACCATGGCGAAGACGACGTCGGGGATGGCACGGGTGAGCACGCCGACGAAGCGAGCGGCGGCACGCCACGCGTTGCCCGGTGTGGTGTTCGATGCGGCCAGGTACGCGACAGGAACCGAGATGACGGCGGCGAGGAGCGTGCCGCAGATCACCAGACCGAGGGTGAGACCGGTGAGATAGAGCAGCTCGCCGGGTTCGGGGAACGAGATCGCGCCGACTCGGCCGAAGAAGCGTTCGGCGTTCGACCAGCTCTGCGCCATCTTGGCCGGGTTGATGCCGATGCCCGCGAGGGCGAAGACTGAGGCGACGAGGAGGGCGACGATGGTGAGGGCGGCCGCGATGCGCTCGGGCGAGATCCGGCGCCTCGGCGCTCGTGCGGCGAGGGCTTCCTGTTCCGCCTTCTCCGCCTCGGTGTCAGAGCCTGCGGTGGTCGGTGCACCGGGTCTGGCGGGGGTTCGGGTGACTGTGCTCATCGCACAGAGTCCGTGGCAGCGTCGGTGAGAAGCTCGACCTCGATGGCCGCCAGCTGCCTTGTGCTGGTGGCGACCCGGCCGTAGATCTCCATCACCTGACTCTTGGTGAGTCCCTGGGTCTCGGTGTCGAGCACGACCTCACCGTGCCTGAGACCGACGATGCGGTCGGCCCAGGAGAGCGCGAGATCGACCTGATGCAGGCTGCACAGCACCGTCAATCCACGGTCGAGCGCGATCTCGCGGATGAGCGCCATGACCTGGTCGCTCGACTCGGGGTCGAGAGATGCCACGGGCTCGTCGGCGAGCAGGATCTCGGGGTTCTGCATGAGGGCCCGCGCAATGGCGACGCGCTGCTGCTGTCCACCCGACAGGGTGTCCGCTCGCTGGTAGGCGCGATCGAGCAGCCCGACCCGGTCGAGGTGGCCGAGCGCCGCCAGCTTTGCCGATCGGCCGTACGACCACAGGCCGAGGCGGGGGCCACGTGCGGTCGCCAGCGACCCGGTGAGAACGTTCTCGAGCACGCTCAACGACGGAACGAGTTCGAACTGCTGGAAGATGAATCCGACCTTGCTGCGAAGCGATCGCAGTCGCCGGCCGTCGAGCTCGGGCACGTTCTGCCCCAGCACCTCGACGGCCCCTTCGGTCGGCAGCTCGAGACCGTCGACGTGTCGCAGCAGGGTGGATTTGCCCGACCCGGAGAGGCCCAGCAGAACAACGATCTCTCCGCGCCTCACCGTGAGGGAGGCGCCGTCGAGGGCCGTCGTCGCGCCGAAGCGCTTCGTCACGCGAGTCAGCTGCACCACTGCCTCGGCGGGTTTCTCGTGGTTCGTCATGGGATTCTCCGGGTCGGGTCGTCAGTCACATCGATGGGTGTCTACGTGCGGCTCGCTCAGCCCTGGCATTGGGTCGCGTTGGTCTTCTCGCAGATGTCGCGGATGGTGTCGTAGTAGGCATCGTCGACCGGCTTGGTCGCGTAGAACACGCTGCGGAACCCGTCGGTGTCTGCGCTGTCGATTCCGTCGGCGATGATCTCGTCGATGGTGACCTCGCTGAGGATGTCGGTGAGCTGGGTCTTGACGTCGTCCGGCAGCGTCGTCGACATCACGATCGGGGCGCCGGGAACCATCGTCTCGTCGATGACCTTCACCTTGTCGGACTTTGCGACCTCGCTGTCTTCGGCGAATCCGGCCTCGCACTCGACGCCCTCGCCCACCTTGGTGACGCTCACGTCGTGCTTGCCGGCGAACACCGGGGTGACGCCGGTCTCGGGGTCGACGCCAGCCTCGAGCAGGTTGTAGCTCGGGAACAGGTAGCCCGACGTCGACGACGGGTCGACGAAGCAGACCTTCTTGCCGGCGAATCCGGCGAGGTCGGTGATGTCGCTGCCCGTCGGCACGATCGCCTGCGAGTAGTAGCCGGGCTCCTGGCCCTCCTTGGTGATGATCGACGAGATCGGCGTGAGCTGAGCCCCGTTGTTCGACGCGGTCACGTAAGTGAAGCCCGAGAACGACGCGACGTCGATCTGGCCGGCGATGGCAGCCTCGATGAGCGCGGCGTAGTCGGTCGACTCGTGGTACTCGACCGTCTTGCCGGTCTCCTTCGCGATGTAGTCCATCAGCGGCTGGTAGTTGGTCTCGGTGTCGACCGAGTCGGGCACGACGCCGAACACGAGGGTGTTCTCGTCGACAGCGTAGGTTCCTGAGCCCGACGCGGCAGCCTCGGTCGAGGAGGTGGACGAAGCTGCGGGCGATGCACAGCCCGCGAGTGCGGCTGTGAGCAGAACGACGCCGGCAAGGGCGGTCGCAAGCGGTGAACGACGAATTTTCATGACGGCCTTTCGGTGAGAACGGGACGTCAGAATGCTGTCACGCCATCCACCACAAATATACCTAACTTGGCTCAGTTCAGCTTAAGTTCACTTGTTGTATGCCTATCTTGTTCGGATCGCAGAGGTTACGAGGCGAGGAGCACGACTCCGGCGACCACGACGAGCGACGCGGCGATCCGCCATCCCGCTCTCCCCTCTCGCAGCACCACGACGCCGAAGAGACTCACCAGAATGACGCTGATCTCCCGCATCGGCGCTACCAGGGCGACCGGAGCCATCGTGATCGCCACCAGCACGAGGATGTACGACAGCGGCGAGAGCACCCCGAATGCGAGAAGCCGCGGCCAGTGCTGCCGGATCACGGTCGCGAGCTCATGTCGCCGTCCACCGAGTGCGGCCGTATACATCGGAATCTCGACGAGAGTGCAGCCGACCATGAAGGCTACGGGCGAGAGCTCCCACTCCCGCACTGCATGCGCGTCCCAGATCGTGTAGACGGCGATCGCCACCCCCGTGAGCAGACCGAACAGGATGCCGGCGTCGATCCGTCGGCGATCGCCCGGCATTCTCGTAGCGCCGGGGTCGCGGTCGGCCAGGCCGACGGTGACCACACCCACGAGGATGGCCACGACACCCAGCAGCGCAACGATCGAGGGGCGCTCCCCCAGGAGCAGGACCGCGACGATGACGCTGATGGTGGGGCCCGTGCCGCGAGCCGTCGTATACACGGTGGAGAGGCGCCCCACAGCGTACCCCCGCTGCAGCACCAGCATGTATGCCACGTGCACGAGCCCCGAGACCCCGATGCCCAGCAGGAAGGCTCCGACGTCCGAGGTTCCGAGCCCGCCGGTGAGCGGAATGACCCCGGCCCACAGAACCGTGCTGAACACCGCCGCCCACCAGAGGAACGGCAGCCCGATGCGGCTCACGCCATGCGCGAGGATGTTCCAGGTGGCGTGGCAGACAGCGGCGGCGAGAACGAGGAGGACAGCGAACGATGACACGACGGACCCTTCTGCATGCCGCGGGCGCGACGAAGCAGGGTCCTCCGGGCTTTTGTCCTGTCAGATGACGGCCGCCGACTGGGCGGTGACCGTGGCGCCGCTCGGACCAGGCGAGCACTTCTGCTCCGGAACCCTAGGCGCTATCGGGCACGACCATAACAGACGCCGGTGACGCGTCGGTGACTCGCCGCCGTCATCACTGGCCGCTCACGGCATCAGCGACAGTCCTCCCACGACCTTGTCGATGCGATTCTTCGGGCCGACCAGGCTCACGGCGAGGTACTCCATCTCCTCCGCATCCGCCGATCCCATGGTCTCGATGTACTCGTCGTAGACCCGAATGGCCTGGGCGACCGCCGGCATATCGGCGACGAACGTGGCCTCGTGCGCGACGCCCTTCGCCCTGATGGCCTTCAGTGCGTCTGCGGATGCGGAGAGGATCGTGCATCCCGCCCACGGCAGACCGGCGTGCGTCTCGCCGGCGGCGTCGGTCACATCCGGTCCGAGGATGCCGGAGACGGCCCGGGTCGTGGCGCTCGCCACGCAGACGGCCGCGTTCACGGCCCGGCCCGCGGGAATCGAGTCGTTCACCACGATGACCCACTTCAGGCGAGCCGCCCGGGTGGGAGTCGAGAGGTCGATCTCGTCGGCAGCGAAGCCGATCGCGGGCGGGGTGGTGTTCATCGAGTGGTTCCGTTCGTCGGATGATCAGTAATACCGACACAGGCTACGATTTTCGGCGAGCGGCCCACCCGAAGTCCGTACTTAATCCGGCTGACGGGCCAGAATGGGCGTCATGGACGAGATAGACACCGCGATTCTGCGGCAGCTGCAGGCAGATGCACGGATGACGAATCGCGACCTCGCCGTCGCCGTCGGGGTCTCGGCCACGACCGCGCTCGAACGCACGCGCAGCCTTCGCGCCCGGGGAGTCATCACGGGCGCGAGCCTCGACATCGACCTCGCCTCGATCGGCCGCGGCGTACAGGCCCTCGTCGCCGTGCGCATCCGGCCGCCCTCGCGCGAGGTCATCGAGGCGTTCCGCGACTGGGTGAGCGCGCTGCCCGAGACCCTCGGCGTGTTCGTCACGACGGGCAACGAGGACTTCATCATCCACGTCGGCGTTCGCCACAACGACGACCTCTATGCCTTCGTGATCGACCGGCTCACGCAACGCCGCGAGGTCGCCGACGTGCGCACATCCGTCGTCTACGAGCACATCCGCACCCACGACGTGGTGCCCACCGCGCCGCCGGCCCCGAAGCGCCGCCGCTAGCCCAAACGACGTCCGCGCCCCGCAGGCGCATGCGCTGCCGGTCGAGCGGCGGCGGATGCGCCGAGCGGGCGCGGACACGGGCTCAGGATGCGCGTGCGGGCTCCGGGGCGGCCGGCGCCCCGGAGGGGACGTCGTCGACTGGGCCTCGCGCCGCCCCGCGCTTCGCGGCGGCGGCCGCCGGGACGATCACCGCGAGCGCCAGCACAGTGAGCCCCGCTCCTGCCCAGATCGGCGAGGTGTAGCCGAGGCCCGCGGCGATCGTGACCCCGCCGAGCCAGGCGCCGAGTGCGTTGCCCAGGTTGAAGGCGCCGATGTTCGCCCCCGAGACGAGGGTGGCGGCGCCGGAGCCTGCCGAGCGCATCACGCGCATCTGCAGCCCGGGAACGGTGGCGAACCCGAAGCCGCCCATGAAGAAGAGGGCGATGATCGTGCCGAGCTGGCTCTGAGCCGTCAGGGCGAAGGCGACCAGCACGATCGCGAGGGCCGCGAGCGCGACGATGAGCGTCGCATCCAGAGCCTTGTCTGCGGCCTTGCCTCCCACGAAATTGCCGAGGAACAGGCCGACGCCGAACAGCATGAGCAACCACGGAACCGCCGACGAGGCGAAGCCCGAGACATCGGTGAACACGTAGGCGATGTAGGTGAAGGCGCCGAACATTCCGCCGTAGCCGAGCACGGTGACCGCGATCGACAGCCACACCTGGGGTGCGCGGAAGGCGCTCAGCTCGGCGCGCAGGCTCGGAGTTCCTTCGGCGGCGCCGGCGGAGCGCGGCACGAGGGTGAGGATTCCGGCGAGGGCAATGACGCCGATGATGGTGATGGCCCAGAACGTGGAGCGCCATCCGAATGCCTGGCCGAGGAACGTGCCGAACGGAACGCCGAGCACGTTCGCCGCGGTGAGCCCGGTGAACATGATGGCGATCGCGCTGGCCTTCTTGTTCGCGGCGACGAGGCCGGCGGCGACGACGGAGCCGATGCCGAAGAAGGCCCCGTGGCAGAGGGCCGCCACGACCCGGCCGGCGAGCATCAGCTCGTAGCTGGGCGCGAGGGCCGAGATGAGGTTGCCCGCGATGAAGAGCACGAGCAGGCCCATGAGCACGTTCTTGCGCGGCAGCCGGGTGACGAGCGCGGGAACCGTGAGAGCCCCGACGACCACGCTGAGGGCGTAGCCGGTGATGAGCCAGCCGGCCGCGGCCTCGGTCACGCCGAAGTCGGCGGCCACGTCGGGCAGGAGGCCCATGATGACGAACTCCGTGAGTCCGATCCCGAAGCCTCCGATGGCGAGGGCGAGTAGTCCGAGGGGCATGCGTGTCTCCGTGTGGGATTCGATGGATGCTTGGCGTGCTCGGGTAGAGCGCGTACGCTAGTAGTTGCAGGCGCGGGATAAATCATTGCACACGCAGTTATACCGCGCAAGCAACTACTTTGCTCGACGCCGTCTTCGGCGACCGCGCAGGCGACATGTTCGACACACGGAGGAACCATGGGCATCGCAGACGACGCAGTCGAGATCCGCTCGCAGGGCTGGCGCACGCTGGCCGCGCTGCACGGGCTCATCGAGACCGAGCTCGAGCGCGCGCTCACCTCGAGCGTCGCCCTGTCGGTCGTCGAATACACGGTTCTGGATGCACTCAGCCGCCAGCACGGCTGGCACATGCGCATGCAGCAGCTCGGCCGCGCCACGGCCCTCAGCGCCAGCGCCACGACCCGCCTTGTGAACCGGCTCGAAGAGCGCGGACTGCTCACGCGCGTGCTGTGCGCCGACGATCGGCGCGGCATCTACACCGAGCTCACCGCGTCGGGGCAGAAGCTGCTCACCGAGGCGCGCCCTGTGCACGACGAGACTCTCGAGCGCGCCCTGGCTGCCGCCCGGGACATGCCCGAGCTCGCTCCGCTGGTCGACGCCCTCCCGACGCTCGCTCGCGCCTAGCTGCGCGCATCCGCGCCCTTGCGGCGCACCCGCGCCCGGTCGACCGGCAGCGGATGCGCCGAGCGGGCGCGGTTAGTCTGTAGCGTGCCCTCCCCTCATGTGCGCTGGCGCCAGCGCAGTCGACTCGTTCGCGCCGTGCGGCTGCTGCGCACCCGTAGGCCGCAGACCTTCACCGAGAAGGTGCGCTACAAGATGCTGCGCGACCACCGGATGCTGCTGGTCACGTTCGCCGACAAGGCCGCGGTTCGCGAGTACGTGGCGTCACGCGTCGGCGAGGAGTATCTGCCCGAGGCGTACGCCATCCTGCGCGATCCCGAAGGATTGCGTGAGCTCGAGCTGCCCGAGGCCTATGTCGTGAAGCCGACCCACGGCAGTGGCGCGGCGATCGTGGTGTCGCCGCAGGCATCCGAAGACCAGACCCTGCCGCCGGCCGTCTGGGGCTGGGTGTACCGGCACGTGCGGCCATCCGCCGTGTCGGTCGACGCGCTGATCGACATCGCGCGGGTCTGGATGACCAAGCTCTACGGGCAAGGGCCGAACCGCGAGTGGGCTTACGGCGAGGTCGAACCTGCGGTGATCGTGGAGGAGATGCTCGTCGCTCCGGGAGGCATCCCCGACGACTACAAGTTCTTCGTGTTCCACGGGCGGTGCCGGTACGTCCAGGTGGATGCCGGTCGCTTCGGCGGCCGTACCCAGGACTTCTACGGCGCCGACTGGAAGCACCTGCCAATGAGCGGCGGCCCGGCGTGGATCTCGCCGGAGCGCGAGCGGCCCGAGCGTCTCGACGAGATGATCTCGATCGCAGAGAGGCTCGGCGCCGAGACGGATTTCGTGCGCGTCGACCTGTACGCGCTGCCCGACCGCATCGTGTTCGGCGAGCTCACGAGCTACCCGGCCGGAGGCGACAGCCCCTTCGAGCCGCAGTCCTTCGACGCCGAGTTCGGCAGCCACTGGACGGTGCCGCGCCGCTACCGCTGAGCGCGGCGCGCGGCATCCGCACCCCGTGGGTGCATCCGCCGCCGGTCGGCGGGCAGCGGATGCGCCGAGCGGGCGCGGATCACCGGCCCGGCAGCGCGGCCAGCGACTGGGAGCGGGCCGCCAGGAGCTCGGCATAGGTGCCGTCGCGTTCGGCCCATCGCAGGCGCTGCGCCGCCTGCACCACGATCTCGTTCGGCGTCGGCGTCTGGGTCAGCAGGCCGACGACCTCGTCGAGGAAGCCATCGAGCGGCAGCGCGGCCGGGTTGACCTTCTCTTGGCCGGCGGTGGCAACGGCCGGCGGGATGAGCTCGGTCACCGTGACACCGGTGCCCGACAGCTGCGCACGAAGCGCCTCGGTGTACGCATGCACGCCGGCTTTGGATGCCCCATAAGTGGGCATCAGCGGGAACGGGAGGAATCCGATTCCGGACGTCACCGTGATGATGTCGCCTGCGCCGCGGGTCACGAGGTACGGGGTGAATGCGTCGATCACCCGGATCGTTCCGAGCAGGTTGACCGCGATCGTGGTCTCGGCAACGCCGACGTGGGCCGGGTCGCGCAGATCCTCCTGCAGAAGCACCCCCGACATGGTGACCACGACGTCAAGGTCGGGGTGAGCGGCGAGCACGTGGTCGCGGGCCGTGAGAACAGAGGCGGCGTCGGTGACGTCGATGCGAACCGACTCGAGGTCGTCGACCCTGCTCGTGTCGCGTCCGCCCACGATCACCGTGCTGCCCGCGGCGGCGAACCGGCGGGCGAGACCGAGCCCGATACCGGAGGTGCCGCCCACGATAAGGACCGTTCGATTGCTGATATCCATGAGATGTCTCCTTCTGGCGAGCTCGCAGCGAGCCCGGCTACAGCTCGATGTTCGTCGCGATCTCCACGGCCAGGCAGTCCTCCGCTGATCCGGGGAGTGGCAGGACCCCCTCTCGTCGCTTCGGCGCTCGGTATCGTGACACCCATGGATGGTGACGACCGCTCGAACCGGCTTGGCGAGTACCTGCGCGCCCGGCGCGGGCTGGTCACCCCCGAGCAGCTCGGCTTGCCTGCTGGCTCCCATCGAAGAGTTCCGGGCCTCCGCCGCGAGGAGGTAGCCCTGCTGGCGGGCATCAGCGCCGACTACTACCTGCGACTCGAACGCGGGCGCGACAGCCATCCGTCGCTGCAGGTACTCGAGTCACTGGCACGGGTCCTTCAGCTCGACGAGGTCGAGTCCGCGTATCTCATGGGGCTCGGAGCGGAGCGCCCGCGCGTCCGTCGGCAGCGCCGCGTCGAGCGGGTGCCCGGGCGCGTGCACCACCTGCTCGCGGCGCTTGACGTTCCCGCGTTCATCGAGGGTCGATACTTCGACGTGCTGGCATCGAACGCACTCGCAGTCGCCTTGTCGCCGCGCCTCGTTCCCGGCCAGAACCGCCTGCGCTCGCTGCTCCTCGATCCAGAGGAGCGGGAGTTCCACCACGATTGGGAGACATCCGTGGCGTCGTTCGTGGCCCTCGTGCGACAGACCCTCGGCGACGATGTCACCGACCCACGCGCAGTCGAACTCATCGGCGAGCTCAGCCTGGCCAGTGATCGGTTCCGCACCCTCTGGGCCCGGCAGGACGTGCGCCCGCTCGAGGGCGGCAGCACGACCGTGAACCATCCGACGGTCGGCACGATGCGCCTGCACCGCGAGAAGCTGCCTCTCGGCGATCTGATTCTGGTGCTCTACTATCCCGACGAGAACAGCGACGCAGCCGACAAGCTGCGCTTCATGGGTCTCACCGCGTCACGGGGCTGAGCGGGCCCGATCAGCCGCCGAAGAGCTTTCCGAAGAAGCCCTTCTTCTTCGGCTCCCAGCCGCCCTGTTCGAGCGCCGCGATCAACGGCTGCTTGATCTCGTCAGTGGTGAACGCATAGCCGTAGGTGAAGCCGTCGTGAGTTCCCTGGCGGTCGGTCGTGCTCGCTGCAGACCCGACTCCGAACGAGAAGGTCTTGCGGTTCTCACGGCCTTTGAAGGTCGAGGTCGAGCCGCCGATGCTGAACCCGCCGCCGCCCGTGCTGCGGATGCGCGACTCGCTCTGCGTGTCGGTCTCGTCGAACTCCCACTGGGATTCGGCCGGGTCGAGCGTGACCCGCAGCTCGTACGAGGCGTCGATCGTTCCGGCCGCGGTGATCGCCGCCCACTTCACGTCGGCGTACTTCCACACGGCCTGAATGCCGTAGGGCGCCGCCTGGTAGACGAAAGGAAGCTCGTCGCTGTTGAGCGCGAGAACGCGCGCCTGGGCCTGTTCGAAGGTGTCTGGCATGACTCCAACCTAGGTCAGTCGCCGACTCCGCGGTATGGCGAACAACCAGCCAGGCGGCTCAGGACTCGTCGATCGCAGGGAGCTCGACGTCGGTTCCGTCGAGGAATCCGGGCGCGTGAACGAGAAAGAGGTTCATCTTTCCGCCATACGAGTATCCGGTCTCGCGCGGAAGGAAGACGACGTCGTCAGCACCGACCCGCTTCGTCACCCCATCGATCTCGAACCATCCTGATCCGGACTGCACCAGGTAGATCCTGTCGGAGTGGGTGCTGTGAATGCGGTGGTGCTCTCCGTCGACCGCGATCGTCGATGCGCTCGCGAACGCATCCTCAGGCGAGTAGGCATGGATGCGCAGCCCCGGCCTGACGATCTCGACGGCCTCGGACGCTGTGACGATATGACGCATGTGCTCAGTCTCGCAGTCGGCGGCCTCGTCCGCGCCCGATCGGCGCATCCGCCGCCGGCCGACGAGCAGCGGATGCTCCCCGGGGGCGCGGGTGCGGACGCGCTAGCCCCAGCCGCCCAGGTAGGCGGCGACGCTCGGCTCCGTTGTGATCGGCGCGAGCCAGGGAGCGCGCTCCACGAGCGTGTCGAAGAGGGAGTCGTCCCTCCAGCGCGCACGCCGCAGCGCGGCCCGGCGCGATGTGACCGTCATGAGGGGCTCGCCGTTCTCGTCGGTGAACACGACCTCGCCCAGCTCGCCCACGCCGACCGCCTCGACGGCCCAGGCGAGCCTGTTGTCGCGCGGCGCATCCGGCAGTCGCACGGCCACGGCGTTCGGGATGTCGATGCGCACGCGCTCGACGCCGGTCGCGGCGACGACGGGGTCGGCCTGAGAGCTCACGGAACTCGCAGAGCTCGCCGAAACGACTCGCGGATCGCCCCGAAGCACCTCGGGCAGCGGCCCCGACACCTCGACCCTGGCCCGCGGCATCGCAGCGAGAAGCGAGTCCACGCAGATGAAAACAGCAGCATCCGAGATGGCGGACGCGACGCGAATCAGCACATCGGCCTGTGCGCCCAGTACGGCTCSCGGCGCCGATCCGGCAACCGCGATCGACTGCGCCAGCTGCAGGGTCTCCGCATTCTTGCGACGCTGGCGCGCGTCGAGAGCCGCGTGCGCATCGGCATCCGCCGCATCGCCCTCGCTGCGCCCACCCCAGTCGGGCCCGTTGTGCCAGGCCACCGCTGAGGGAACATGGGCGAACACCGCGCCGCCGAGCCACGCGCGGTGAGCCCACTCCCAGTCCTCGCCGCCGTACTGCGTGAACGACTCGTCGAAGCCGCCGATCTCGTCGAAGAACCAGCGCGAGCACGCGATGACGGCACCGATCACGAAGCGGTACGAGCGGTCGTCGCCGTCGAGCAGGTCGCGCGAGGCGGCGTAGGCGTCGGCGAGCCACTGCGGCTCGTCGAGCGCGGCCAGCGGAGCCGCGACCTCGATGGGGTCGTCGTCGGTGAAACGCTCGAACAGCGTGTGCCGCCGCCGCCCCACCGTGACCGCCTCGGGCGCGAGCGCGGGCATGCGGGTGAGCGCGCTCACGTAGTCGGGTTCGGGCGCGGTGTCGGCATCGAGAAAGCACAGGATGCGCCCCGTCGACGAGGCCGCCCCGAGGTTGCGGGCGGCGCTGAGGCGAAAGCCCCGATCCTCCTGCCGCACCAGCCGGGCGCCGTGCGACATGCGCGGAGCCGCCGCCGATCCGTCGTCGACGACGATCACCTCGAGCAGCTCGGAGGGGTACGTCTGGCGGGCAAGGGCGGCGAGCGTGCGATCGAGCTCGCCCTGCTGCTCGTAGTGCACCACGATCACCGACACGGTCGGCAGCTCGACCGGAACGCGACCGTCGAGCACATCCCAGCGATTGCCGCGCAGGCCAGTGCCGAACGGAGGCTCGCCCCCGCCCGTCACCATTCCACGGCGTCCCACCACGCCAGATACGCGGATGCGACGTCGGACACATTGGGACCGATCACGGCGTCGTCGTGCAGCCAGGTCGACCCCGGATTCCGCAGGGCGTCGGCGATGCCGGCCGCGAGGTCGCGGGTTCCGTCGACCACGCTCACCGTGCCGGGGCGCCGCTCGGCGATCTCGCGAACGTACCGGCCGTCGACAACGAGGGGGCGCCGGCCGGCCGCTATCCAGCTGTTGATGCTGCCCGACGCCGAGAAATGCTGGTGCGCGGCGACGCCGACCGAAGCCCGCCGTGCGCGCGTCGTGAGCTCGGCGTCTTCGAGGTACCCCGTCACATCCAGCGTCACGCCGAGGTCGTGGGCGAGCCCCGCGAGCTGCTCGAGGTCGCGTTCGTGTCCGGCAGACGGACGCCCGAGAAAGGTCAGCCCCGGCCGCAAGTCTGTCGTGTCGGCGATGCGGGCCACCGCGCGCAGCACCTCGAGGTGCCCCTTGCCCGGGTAGTAGAAGCCGAGAACGGCCACGTTTCCGTCGGGCTCGGGCCGCTCGGCCGGCGGAACCTCGGTGTCGATGGGCAGCGGAATCACGTGGGCCCGGCCGGTGGGGTCGGTGAAATCGCGCAGTACGTCGACCTCGTGCAGGCTGTTGAAGACCGCTCCGTGCGAGGCGGCGAGCACTCGCCGATAACAGTCGCTGCGGCGGGCGAAGTTCACCGCGCCGTCGGACGCCTGCGGCACATCGTGAAAGGTGACGGTGAAGGCCATTCGCTTCGCAAGCGCCTCGATGCGGTCGGCCGCGTCTTCGGGCGACGAGCCCCAGAGGCGGTCGGTGAAGTGCAGGTGGCTTCGCGCGGGAACGCTCGCTCCGAGTAGTGCACTGCTCGACAGCCGCAGGCTCGCGCCGGTCAGCCGCTCGACGGCCGACGCGACGACCGAGGAGTACTGCGTCACGCCGTGCTGAGCATCCGGGGTCACGATGAGGGCCGGCACCCGCGCCACGATCACGCCGCAGCCAGAATCTCGAGGGCGCGGCGGTGCCGCACGAGGCCGGCTTCGACGGCATCCGGATGCTCGGCGTACCACTCGAGGTGCGCCCGCTTCACGACGTCGTCGGAGACCGTGACTCCGCCGATGATCCAGTCGGTTCGGGGTTCCTCGTCGAGCCCGTAGGTCTCGATGACCGCGGCCGACCGCGGCGCATGCACCGAATCCAGCAGCGGGCGGTCGAACTCCACCGAGTGCTCAGCGAGTCCGGCACGGGCGCGCACCCGTTCGGCGAGAGCGGCGAACACCGCGTTGCCGGGGTGGTTGAGCGTGCGCATCAGCGAGAAGCCGGGCGTCGCGAAGAGATCGGAGATGCGCACCGTGTCGAAGGCCTCCTCGCGGCGGGTGAGCTCGCCGATCGAGTCGGCCGCGAGCGCGCGAACCATCGCGGGCGTCACCGTGGTGGCGATGCGCTCGCCGCCGGATGCCTCGACCAGCGTGCGCAGGTCGTGATAGGCCGCGATCGGCGGCGTGAGCGAGAGATCGCTCGGTGGCCGGATGATCGCGTGGGTCGGGTAGAGGCCTGCGAAACGGATGACCGGCACGAGAACCGTGCGCCCGGCATCCGGAACGCGCGCGGCCAGCTGCCGCACGCCGAGCGGCAGCTCGTGATAGTCGTCGCGCACGGGCTGCGAGACCAGCAGCGAGGTGCGCTCGAGCAGTCGATCGAGGTAGGGGATGTCCGCCGCGACGAGCTCGTGCACGGGTGGCACCCGCACCGTGTGGAGCCCGGCTCCATGCAGCATGACGCGCAGCGACTCGGCTTGGCAGTTGCCCATGACGACGGCGACGCCCGCGGACGCATCCGGCTCGACACCCGACCCGCCCAGCCCGTAGAACTCGCCGTAGTGGAGGGTGCGACCGTCGGGCCCCTGCCCCTTGTCTCCTCCAGCGTCGTCCACGTCCTCCATGCTCTCAGCAGCGGCCTCCCTAACGAAACGCGAAGGGAGGCGCTTGCGGAGAAGAGTGAACGCGGATATGGCGCATCGATCCGTCAGAAAACGTTCATCGCGAGCCCGGGAGTGGGCATTCTGTGACGGATCGATGCGCAGTCGACCTATCTAGGCGGCCGCAACCGCCCTCGCGAGGTCGGCCGCTGCGAGGTCGCCGTTCACTGCGGCACCCGCCATCACGCCCGATCCGGCGGCGACAGACACCATCGCCATCGGCTCCGCCGTGTTTCCGGCCACGGAGACGCCGGGCACCGCGGTCAAGCCGCGCGCATCCGCCACGACCTGCTCGCCGAAGGGCGTGAGGGTGCGCTCGCCACCGAGCGCCTCGTAGAGCTCGGTGCGGGCGACGAAGCGAGGCGCGACCACGACGGCATCCACCTCGAACGACCGGCCTCCCTCGATCTCGACGGCGCGCACCTGGTCGCCGTCGACGACGAGGCGCTGCACCCGCGGAGTCACGACGCTCACGCCGAGCGCGGCGAGCTCCTTCCACTGCTCATCGCTCGGCTCGGGCGCGTCGTGCAGAAAGAGGGTGACGTCGTCGCTGAGCTGCCTGAACAGCATCACCTGGTGCAGGGCGCCCTCGGTGCGGCCGAGCACGGCGATGCGCTGGTCTCGCACCTCCCAGCCGTGGCAGTAGGGACAGTGCAGCACGGTGCGACCCCACGCCTCGCGCACTCCGGGAACGTCAGGCAGCTCGTCGACGAGGCCCGTCGCGAGCACAACGCGGCGGGCGGTGACGATGGATGCGCCGCCGTCGACCTCGATCGTGAAGGCATCGGCGACACCGGATGCGCCGGTCACGACGCCGCTGAGGATGCGCACGCCGTAGCCCTCCGCCTCGGCTCGGCCCCGGGCGAGCAGTTCGAGCGGCGAGATGCCCTCCTGCCCGAGCATGTTGTGGGCGCCGTGGGCCGGAGCGTTGCGAGGCTGCCCCGCGTCGACGACGATCACGCTGCGGCGCGATCTGCCCAGGGCGACGGCGGCGGCGAGGCCGGCGGCCCCTCCCCCGACGACCACGACATCGGCCTGCAACTCGGCGGCCATCGCTGCGCTGGCGGTCGTTTCTGCGCTGGCGGTCATCGCTGCTCCTCCGCCGGTCGGGTGGCTGTCCAGATGAAGCGGGTCGATTCGAACGCCAGCTCTGCCGCGCCCTGCTCGAGCTCGGCGATCGCGGAGTCCAGGCCGGCGAGCTCGTCGGCCGAGAGGTCGTCGCCGATGACGTCGCGGTTCCTGGTCAGGTGCAGGGCGAGGTAGCGGGTGCCCTCCGACGTGTCGGTCGATGCGGCGAAGGCGGCCTCCCGACGTTCGACGTCGACGAAGCCGGCCTGCCGCAGCGCCTGGGTCCACTCCGCGGTCACGGGGTAGCCCCGTTCGGCGAGCGCCGAGACGACACGGTCGCCGAGGCCTGCGATACCGGTGCCGAGGTCGGTCGGCCGGTAGCTCGTCGCAGCGGTCATCTCGATGACCACGAGCACCCCGCCCGGGCGCAGGGCGTCGAAGGCCTGGCTCAGAACTTCGGCCGGGTCGGTCACGTGGTGCAGCGAGAGCGCGGCCCACGCGAGGTCGATCGGGGCCGGCACCGCGCTCGGCCAGTCGCCGTCGAGGTCGACGAGCTGCGGCTGCACCCGATCGGCGAGGTTCGCCTCGGCGGCTGAGGCGCGCAGCCGCTCGACCATCGCGGGCGAGGCGTCGAGGCTGTGCACGCGGGCCCGGTCGAAGCGACGGGCGAGGGCGAGGGTGCCCGTCCCCGTGCCCGAGCCGAGGTCGACGATCGTGGTCGGCTCGGCATCCAGTGCACCGGATGCGGCGTCGAGGGCGGCGTCGAGAACGGGTGCGCCGAGAACGGCGTCGAGGTCGAGGATCTCGGCGAGGCCGGTGTCGTGCTCGGGCGCGGGGCCGTGGCCGGGTCGATCGTGGTGCGAGTGATGTGCGTGCGTGTGCGGCTGCGTCATGGTCTCCACGCTAGAGCCTTCTTGGCCGTGCGACATGAGTTCTTGCGAAATACGCAAGACGGTCGATCAGAGGTCGTCGAACACCGACAACTCGTCGACAGACGAAAACGGCTCGAAGGGGCTGCTCAGGTCACCATCGTCGCGCGGCTCGTCGGGCACATCCGCGATCTCGAAGGTGATGGGTACACCGGGCGACACGAGGATCGCGAGTTCGCGATTGCCGTAGAGGGTGACTTTCACAATATCGCCGCCCGCTCGTACCGCGACAAGCGCGGCCGCTTCGATCGCCCCGACATCCTGACCTTGGGCGAGCGGGTACTGCGTGTCACTGACCGTGATGGTGATGCGTTTCATCCCTGCCTCCGTCGCATACCCAAGCACGACCTGAGGAGCTCGCGTAACCCCCTTGCCGCCTGCGCGTCACAGCGACAGCGCTCGGCGGCGGCGGAATAGCACGCGCGCGTCAGACCATGTGTGCCGTCGCGGTGGCTACCTCGCGCGTACGCGGTTGTTCCGGGCTCCGTGTTCGAGTTCGACGAGACCGAGATGCTCGAGCAGGGGTGGCAGGTACACGCCGAAGCGTCCGCGGTATCCCTTTCGAAGCCCGTACCAGCCGCCGACCGGATTCGCCTCGTCTCGCCCGAAGCCCTCGACGGTGCCGGGCACTGCAGGCTTTTTCTCGTCGGCGCCGCCGAGGGCGACCCAGTCGTTCTGCTCGAGCAGCCAGCGATGGAGGTCGTCCACCGCGCTGAGCCGATACGTGAGGATCGTGGAGCCGACCGTGCAGACGAGAGTTTCTCCGTCGCGATGCATCGTGTAGGCGGAGGAGCCGGGCGCCGTGGTCAACGCGACGGGGGCATCCTTGCCGCCGATCGCATCCGTCGTCTGTGACATGGTCGCGAGCATACGCGCATTCCAGCCGAAGCGATCAGTATCAGGCAGCGCGAGCGGCAACCGCATCGAGTTCGGCAACGAGAGCGTTCGTCTCGTCGATGGAGTAGTACGGCAGACCCCGTCGATCGTGCCTCAGGGCCATCTGAAGATGGATCGGTCCGTCTGAGAGCTGCACATCGAGGGTGACGCGCATGGATTTTTCGAGTCGAACGCGCGTCACCGACAGCGCGATCTGGTTCCAGCCCAGCTCGACGAGCGGCTTCGACGGCCTGCCTATGACCTCCCAGAACTGGACGCCGTCGTGATTCCAGCTGAGAAGAAACCGCCAGGGCACGAGCTGCGCAGTCGACCCGGACCGGTACTCCGGAAAGGCGGATCGAAGGCCCTGCGTAAGCGACTTGTTGGTCTCGGCGATCAGAACGCCCAGCTGTCCGCCCCTGGCGAGCAGGGCTGCTCTCGATCGCTTCGCCTGCTGCGACATCCCGAGGCGCACGAGCAGAACGAGCGGCGCGGCGATAGCCACCGTGCCGATGAGCAGAGAGAGCTTCTCAGACAGCATGACTCACCTTGGTCATCGAGCACCCCTGACGGCCTTCTTGCTCTCGGCGATGAGCGCCTTGAAGGTCGCCGAATCGAGAAAGGGCGCACCCGCCTCTCGGATCACCGATCCACTGTAGGGATCGCGCTGCTCGAGATTGCGGGCGTACCCGTTCAGCGTGGTGAACCCGTCGAGCTCTTCGGCGTTCCGGCTCCAGGCCATTGGAGCAAACACAACCAGCGTTCCGACCACACCGACGACGAACACAGGGATGCCCACGGTCTGCGGCCAGAACGCGGGCGACTTCGCAAAGCTGAGTACCATCAGGGCCCCGCCCCAGATACCGACAGCGGCAAGCAGGCGCAGAAGAACACGCTGCCAGAAATATGCCGAGAGCCGTCGCATCCGTCTGCCGGTCAGTGCGAGACTGCCGCCGACCGGTCCCGCTTCAGGAGTCGCGACAGGCCCATGACGATGCCGACGATGATCATTCCGAGCACCAGCCCGAACACGAACGACACGGCGGTGTCGGCGATCCAGACCACGACCGGCCCCGCAGCCTCGACGGCATGCGTGACCACATGCACCAGGTCGTACGGGCCGTGCCAGAACGTCTCGGCGAGGTTTGTGATCACCAGGTGGCCACCGACCCAGAGCATCGCCACCGTTCCCACGATGCTGATCACGCGGAACACGGCGGGCATCGCCCGCACGATGCGCGCGCCGGTACGACGGATGCCTCGGGCCGGGTTCTTCATCAGACGCAGGCCGATATCGTCGATCTTCACCAGCAGGGCCACCGCACCGTAGACGAGCAGGGTCATGCCGAGGCCGATCACGACGAGGGCGCCGAGCGTGAGCCAGATTCCGAAGTCCGGATCGAGGCTGTCGAGTGCGATGAGCATGATCTCAGTACTCAGGATGAGGTCGGTGCGGATCGCGCCGAACACGAGCTTTCCCTCGGTCTTCTGCTCCCCGTCGTCCTCTGCGTGGTGCACGCCGAACCACTCGGTGACCTTTTCCGCGCCCTCGAAGCAGAGGTAGGTGCCGCCGATGATCAGCAGGAAGGGCAGAACCCAGGGGGCGAACGCGCTGAGCAGCAGCGCGATCGGAATGATGATGACGAACTTGTTGACGAGGCTTCCGAGCGCGATCTTCCACACGACGGGCAGTTCGCGTGCGGGCGTGAGCCCCTGAACGTACTGCGGCGTGACGGCGGCGTCGTCGATCACGACGCCAGCGGTCTTCGCGCTCGCCTTGAGGGCGGCGGTCAGAATGTCATCGACGACGGCGAGCAGGCCGACCGACATGGGCGTCTCCTTGGATTGGGGGCGTCTTCGTGCTGCCGGTGCAGCTCGTCCGACTCCACAGTATCCTGCACCGGTCGAGCGGGCTGCCCTTCGACAAGCTCAGGGAACGCTGGCTCTCGTCGAGCTGTCAGAGAGTGCTCAGATCTGCCGGTCAGTGCGCGTTCTGCGGGAAGTCGCGGCGAGCCCCTGGGGAGCACCGAGCGCGCTCACCGAAGCGAGGGGCAGTGCTCCGGCGTGGGATTGCGGGTGATGTCGATCATGCGATCAAGTGCGTCGCGAGCGGCGGCGAGGTCGGCCATCGCGTCGGTGATCCGCCTGCGCTCTTCCTCGAGGATTTCGAAGACCTCGGGAGAAGCGTGCCCGCTGTCAACGCACGGAAGCAGCTGGAGAATGGTGCGGCTCGGCACGCCGGCGGTGAAGAACTGCTGAATGAGCTCTACGCGCTCGACCGCCGACTCCGTGTAGGTGCGCTGGCCTGTCGACGTGCGCTCCGACCCCAGCAGCCCCTGCTCCTCGTAGTACCGGAGGGCCCTCGTACTGACGCCCGTTCGTTGGGCGACGTCGCCTATTCGCATCCTGTCCTGCCTCCACAACCATGAATTCGCCTCGTGACTTGCCCTTGACGTCAACGTCAACATTTAGCGTAGCCGATGCCGCCTCGCGAACGCTCGGCGACAAGACACTCATCAGCAGAAAGCACGGCACAGCATGAACATCACCGATCAGATAGCCCTCGTCACCGGAGCCAACCGCGGCATCGGCCGCCAGTTCGTTCTCGAACTGCTCGATCGCGGGGCCGCGAAGGTCTACGCCACCGCACGGCGCCCTGAAACGATGGACTTCGACGACGCGCGCGTGGTTCCCCTGCGACTCGACCTGCTCGATCACCAGTCTGTGGTCGAGGCGGCCGCCACCGCGAACGACGTCACGCTCCTCGTCAACAACGCCGGCATCTCGACGGGTGCACCCCTCGTGACCGGCGAGCTGAGCGAGCTCCACCGCGAGTTCGACACGCACTTCTGGGGCACCCTCGACGTGATCCGGGAGTTCGCCCCGACGCTCGCGCTGGGCGGCGGCGGCGCGATCGTGAACGTGCTCTCAGCCCTGTCGTGGTTCGCCACACTGGGCAGCGGCGGGTACTCCGCAGCCAAGGCGGCCGAATGGAACATGACCAATGGCGTGCGACTCGAACTCGCCGCCCAGGGCACCCTCGTGCAAGGCGTGCTGCTCGGCGCCGCAGACACCGACATCAGCGCCTCCTACGACGGCCAGAAGATCGACCCGCGCGACGTGCCCCGCCTCTCGCTCGACGGCCTCGCCGCCGGCTCGATCGAGGTGATCGTCGACGACTGGACCGCCATGGTCAAGGCCTCGCTCGCCGGCGACCCGGCCCCCTTCTACGAGGAGATGACACGCCTCCTGAGCACCGACTGAGGTCGGCACACGAACGTTGCCGGCGACGACGGATGTTGTCGGTCGCCCGGCAACGTTCGTCGCCGCCGGCAACACACGAGCACCCCGAGCGCACAGCGGACCGGAGGGCGGACCGCGCCTCTCCTTTAGTACACGCTTTGCTGTACTGTCGAGGCATGCCCTCCGCAACCGCAACGCTCTCGCATACCGCCGCGCTCTCCCGCCTGGGCCACGCCCTCGGCGATCCGACGCGCGCCGGCGTTCTGCTCGCACTGCGCGAGGCACCGGCCTACCCGTCCGACCTCGCCGACGACCTGGGGGTCTCGCGGCAGGTCATGTCGAATCAGCTCGCCTGCCTGCGCGGATGCGGCCTCGTCGAGGCGATTCCCGAGGGCCGCCGCACCGGCTACCGGCTCGCCGACGAACACCTCGCGGCCGCTCTCGACGAGATGCTGCGGGTGACGCTCCGCGTCGAACCCGACTGCTGCGACGGCGATGGATGCTCGTGCGCATGACCGCGACGCAGGCTCCGGCCCCCGAGAGACGACAGCTGCTACAGCGCCGCATCCGGTTGATCGTCGGAGCGACGATCGCCTACAACGTGGTCGAGGCCGTCGTGGCAATCACCGCCGGCTCCATCGCGTCGTCGGCCGCGCTCATCGGATTCGGACTCGACTCCGTGATCGAGGTGCTCTCCGCGGCCGCGGTCGCCTGGCAGTTCACGAGGCGCGATCCGGAACGCTGGGAGAAGGGAACGCTCAGGGTCATCGCCGTGGCGTTCTTCGCTCTCGCCGCGTACGTCACGGTGTCCTCCGTCTTCGCCCTGGCGAGCCAGGAGCAGGTGCGGCATTCCACCCTCGGCATCGTCATCACCGCGCTCAGCGTCGTCGTCATGCCGTTCCTGTCGTTGGCCGAGCGCCGCGCCGGCCGCGAACTGGGATCGGCCACCGCCGTCGCCGACTCCAAGCAGACCCTGATCTGCACCTACCTGTCGGCCGCCGTGCTCGTCGGCCTCGTGCTGAACAGCCTGCTTGGCTGGTGGTGGGCGGATGCGATCGCGGGCCTCGTCATTGTGGGCTTCGCCGTTCGTGAGGGCATCGAGGCCTGGCGCGGAGACACCTGCGCGACGTCGGTGGGAATGCTGCTCGACGACGACCACTGAGCGAGATTAGTGTGGCCGCATGAGACCAGTCATCGCCGGAACCACCATGCCCATCCTCGAGATCACGCTCGACCCCGGAGAGGCCATCGTGGCCGAAGGTGGCGACGTCGCCTGGCTCACGCCGGGTATGCAGCTCGACACCTCGACCGCCCACGGCTCTGGCGGCCAAGGCGGATTCATGAGCGGCCTCAAACGGGTGCTCGGTGGCGCGCAGCTGTTCCTCACCCAGTACACGGCCCCGGCAGGAGGCATGGTCGCGTTCGCGGCTCAGCTGCCGGGAACGATTCGCGAGATCCAGATCGACCCGTCTGACACGTTCATGATTCAGGCCGGCGCGTACACGGCCAGCACTCCTCAGGTCGAGGTCTCCGTCGCGCTGCAGAAGAAGCTCGGAGCGGGAATCTTCGGAGGCGCGGGCGTCGTCTTCCAGAAGTTGAGCGGATCGGGCACCGCCTGGGTGCAGCTCGCCGGCGAGATCACCGAGTACGACCTGAAAGCCGGCGAGTCGTTGCTGATCCACCCCGGCCACCTGGCGATGTTCCGAGCCGAGATGCCGCTGGAGTTCGCGAGCATCAAGGGCATCAAGAACAAGTTCTTCGGCGACTCCATGTTCCTCGCCGAGCTGCACGGCCCCGGGCACGTGTGGCTGCAGTCGATGAACCCGGCGAAGCTCGCCGCCGCGATCGAGCCCTACCTGCCCGACCGCTCGTCGTCGAGCAGCAACTGACGGGCACCGGATGCCGGCGGCGCGTCAGGCGCGGACGGCGCCTCCCGACAGCCCGGCGCGCGCGAACGCCCTGTCTCTGCCGCCGCTGAAGATGAGCACGATCAGCAGGATGAGGCCGAAGAAGATCACGATGATGTTGCCCGGGCCCGCCAGCGGAGCGAGCGGGCTCGAGGCGGACGGATTGGTCGAGAACAGGAAGATGCTCGGGTCGGTGCTGGCGTGCAGCAGAATCGGCACGATCAGGCGGCCGGTCACCCGGTAGGCCAGGTACATCAGCAGGCCGAAGAAGAAGGTGTAGCCCACCTGCACGACCGTCGCCAGTACACCCTGGCCGCCGAAGAGATTGCCCGCGTGCAGCAATGCGAACAGCGCCGCCGACACGAGCGCCACCGCGATCTCGGGGTGGCCCGCCTTGCGCATGAGCTGCACGACGAACCCGCGGGTGAGCACTTCCTCAGCGAACCCGATGAACAGGCCCGTCAGCAGCCAGGAGAACAGGAGCGCCGCGCCCGTCTTCTCATAGTCGAGGGCGATGAACCGAAATATGTTCGTGAGCAGCACGACCGCGACGGCGATCCACATCCAGCCGCGACCGCGGATGGCCTGGCGACCGAAGAGCTCCTTCAGCCATCCGACCGACCACGCGAGAACCACGAGCAGAAAGCATCCGAGAATGATCGGAAGACCGGTGCCGACGAAGATGC
Organism: Agreia sp. Leaf283; assembly: GCF_001422485.1. Lineage (GTDB taxonomy): Bacteria > Actinomycetota > Actinomycetes > Actinomycetales > Microbacteriaceae > Agreia. The sequence goes on along the minus strand of NZ_LMNF01000004.1, from coordinate 368,800 downwards.
CCAGGGCGCTGGTCGGCTCTATCGAGGCCCCGCCGAAGATGAGATTGAGCAGCAGCCCGCCCAGCTGATACACGCCGTAATAGACGAGCACGAGGATGAGCGCTTTCCACCATCCGCCCCGTTCCCAGAAGCTCCTCCATGGCGACGGGGTGTTGTGCTCGTGCATCGGAGACCTCTCAGACAGCGAGAGTCGCTCGACGTGCCACCCCCCGGTTCAGAAAAGCGTATCGGACGGAGCCACCCGGGTCAGGGTGTGTCGACCCAGAATTGCAGTTCGCCCTCGCTGTTCAAGCCGCCTTCTTCGACGCCTCCATTGCGCCGCACGACGGCGATCGATGCGGCGTTGTCGGGCGCGACGGTCAACAGGGCCCGGTCGATGCCCAACGCGGCGCATCTCACCAACGCGGCCCCGAGCATCCGGGTCGCATGGCCCTGGTTCTGCCACGGGTACACGACGTGATAGCCGATGTGGCCGCCGCCCTCGTCGTCGGTGAGCTCGTGCCTGATGACGAGCGAGCCGATGTAGTACTCGCCCGAGGTGAACCAGAAGAGTTCGGACGGAACACCCCAGCGCTCGCGCACGCCCGTTCTCTCGGCCACGAAGGCATCGAAGTCGAGGCTCGCGGCACTCAACCACTGTGCGTCCGATCCCCGGTGTTTCATATCGGCCTGTTCGCCGACGAGATACGAGGTCTTCACGACGGCCGATGGCACGGTCAACGCGGGTGCTGCGGGCAACTGGATCATGCCGAGAAGCGTACAGAGCTACTGTGATTCGATGCAGCAGACCACCTACCTGACCATCAACGGCGTCGAGCTGTACAGCGAAGTGGATGGCGAGGGCGAGCCCGTGCTGCTGTTGCATGGCGGCTTCTGCTCCCTTGAATCATTGCGGGCCCAGTCGGATGCGCTCGTGCCTCGCTACGAGATGCACGCGTTCGAGCGCCCTGGCCACGGGCGGTCCGCCGACATCGGTGAGGAGTACAGCTACGAGCGCGGGCTCGCCGACGCGGTCGCGTACCTCGATGCGCAGGGGCTCGAGAGTGTTCATGTCGTCGGCTACAGCGACGGCGCGATCCTCGCCCTGCTGCTCGCACTCGAGCACCCAGAACGGGTGCGCTCGGTCGTGTCGATCAGCGGCAACCTCGATCCCTCGGCCTTCGATCGATCGGGCGAACACGAACGGTTGCTGCTGTCGCCCGAGGCGGCGCCGACGACCGGGCCCGGCGCATCCGAGGACCAGGCCGAGCCCGACCTCGAGCGCCAGCACTACGAGCGGCTCTCGCCCGACGGCCCGCAGCACGCCGACGTGGTGCTCGAGAAGCTGTTCCGCCTCTGGACTACCGCGCCGAATATCGACCCCGCCCGACTCGCGGGCATCGCGGCGCCGACGCTCATCGTGGCCGGCGACCGCGACTCGATCAGGCCCGACCACAGCCTGCTCATGGCCGCCTCGATCCCCAGCGCCCGCCTCTGCATCGTGCCCGGGGCATCCCACGGCCTGCTGGCCGAGCAGCCCGAGCTGATCAGCCGGGTGATCGGCGACTTTCTGCCTTAACGGCGACCCCCTCCTGCACCTGCTGACGGGCCCTCGGATCGCGGGCGATCTCGGCGATGTGCTCGGTTGCGGCCCAGGTAGAGAGAAGGCGCAGCGCGTCTTCGGATGGGCTTCCGGGGGCGGCGGTGTACACCGTGAGGGTGTGTCCGGGATCGTCTTCGAGTTCCATGACGTGATAGGTCAGCTCGAGTACGCCGACGACGGGGTGCTGGAACTGCTTGGCCCCCGAGTAGTGGCGACGTACGTCGTGTGCTCCCCAGAGAGTCCTGAACTCCTCGCTTCGCACCGAGAGTTCGCCGACGAGGTCGCTGAGCTCCTTGTCGAACGGGCTTCGACCGGCGTCGCGGCGGAGGATCTGCACATTGACATTCGCCGCTCTGTTCCAATCGGGATAGAGATCGCGCGCTCGGGGGTCGAGGAAGATGAACCGTGAGTGGTTCGCCGGGCGGGCGCTCGTTCGGAACATCTCCGAATACAGCGCGAAGCCGAGCTCGTTCGCCGCCACCAGATCCATGCGGTTGTTGCCCACGAAGGCCGGGGCGCCGGTGATCGAATCGAGGAGATGCTGCGTCGCCGGTCGAAGGCTGTGCGCCGGTGGCTTCGGCGCGCGGGGACGACTGCCGAGGTTCGCGGTGCGGGCGAGATCGTGCAGGTGCTCCCGTTCGGCATGATCCAGATCGAGAGCGCGCGCGACGGCATCGAGCACACTGTCTGAGACGCCCGTCAGATTGCCGCGCTCGACACGGGTGTAGTAGTCGACGCTCAGTCCGGCGAGCCGGGCGACCTCGTCGCGGCGCAGCCCGGGAACCCGTCGACGTCCTCCCGACGGTTCCACCCCGGCCTGCTCCGGGCTGATCCGCGCCCGGCGCGAGACCAGAAACTCGCGTACTTCACTGCGGTTGTCCATGGCTCCACGCTAGGTGTCTCGGCCAGTCGGGAGGGAGGTTCTGCCGCAACCCGTTTAGCCAGTACCCTCGCTACCTCCTCGGAAGGCGCGTTGACTGAAAACACCCCACCGAACCAGCAGACAGAGGAGATCGGGCCATGACCACATCACGATTCCGGGCGGCCGTGCTGGCCATCGTGACCGTGATGGGCGTTGCCGCATGCGCCTCCGATCCTCAGCCCCCATCGAACACTCCCTTCGAAGCAGGCCCGACCTCACCCCCACCCTCGACCGTCATGCCGACGGCCGCGCCCGCTGCCACCGAGAACCCGGAGCCCGACGTGCCCACTCAAACGGCCATCACCATCACTGTGAACGGCACACCGGTCGCCGGGGTGCTTCAGAACAACGCGGCATCGGCATCCCTGCTGGCGCAACTGCCGCTCGAGCTGTCGTTCGGCGACTACGGCGGACAGGAGAAGATCGCGGGCATCCCGATGCCGCTCGCTCTCGACGGTATGCCCTCGGGCGGCAGCGCCGAACCCGGAACCATCGGCTACTACGCGCCCGACCAGGCCCTCGTGCTCTACTACGACTCGGTCGGCTACTACGACGGCATCATCCCGCTCGGCACCTTCGACGATGTCGCAACCGTTCAGAACGCACCGGCCTTCGCCGGCACAGTCACCGCGGGCGGCGCCGAATGAGCGCGGTCACGGCGGGCACCCCGGTGACCGAGGCATCCGCCGAGAAGCGACTGCCCCTGCTGGCCCTAGTCTCGCTCGCGTTGATCGGTTTCATCCTGCTTGCGATGGAGACGATGCCGGCGGGCCTGCTCCCCGACATCGCATCGGGCATGGCGATCAGCGAGGGAATCGTGGGCCTGTTCGTGAGCGCCTACGCGCTCGGAACCGTCATCGTCACCGTTCCCGCCATCTCACTCACGCGTCGGTTCCGCCGCAAACCGCTGCTGCTGCTCAGCGTCGCCGGGCTGGTCGTCGCGAACGCCGTCACCGCGATCTCTCCCGACGTCGCTCTCTCGCTGGCCTCGCGCTTCGTGGCCGGCTCGTTCTCGGGCATCATCTGGGGGATGCTCGCGGCCTACGCCATTCGCATCAGCCCTCCGTCACGCTCCGGGCTCGCGCTGTCGATCATGTCGATCGGCGCTCCGCTCGGATTCGCGTTCGGAACGCCCCTCGGCGCCTTCATCGGGGGCCTCACCGACTGGCGCTGGTCATTCGCCGGCCTCAGCCTGCTGGGCCTGGTCGTGGGCGTCATCATTCTCGGCTGCGTGCCGGATGCTCCGGGGCTGCCCGCCGCCACACGGTTGCCGCTCCGCAGGGTCATCACCCTGCGCGGCGTGCCGATCGTGCTGATCGTGATCGTGGTGTGGATGCTCGCCCACAGCACGATCTACACCTACGTAGCCCCGTATCTGCGGGCGACGGGCACAGGCATCACACCCGACCTGATGCTGCTCGTCTACGGCGTCGCCTCCCTCGGCGGAGTCGCTCTCGTCGGCGTCTTCCTCGACCGCCACCCCCGCGCACTGCTGCACCTCTCGGCCGCGACGTTCGCCGCCGCCGGCGTCGTACTGCTCGTCGGTCACGCGTCGACGCCGGCGATCCTCGTCGCGGCGGCGCTCTGGGGCATCAGCTTCGGTGGCACCGCGCCGCAGCTGCAGAACGCCTTGACCCACGCGGGCGGCGACAACGCCGACATCGCCAACTCGTTCCTGCCCGTGGCATTCAACCTCGCCATCTTCGGTGCAGGCATCCTGGGAGCCCTGCTGTTGACGGTCAGTGACGGCCTGATTCTCCCGGCCGCCATGACCGTGCTCGGCGTTTTCGCGCTCGCGCTCACTCTCTATGGTCGCCGCAGCGCCTTCGCCGCTCGGCACTGATCACCTGTGACCCGCGTCACCGCATCACCCCCGCGCTCCCTTCGGAGTCATTTCGCTCTTGCCCCGCGGCGCTCAGTGTGATTGGGTGATGAAGCGCTTCATGAAGCGCTTCATTGCAGCTCAAGGAGGAACTGAATGACACAGAGAACGAGAATCTCGAGGATCGCGGCAGGGGCAGGGGCGGCGCTGATCGCCGTTTCGGCGCTGACAGGAGCGGCCCTGGCCCCTGACCAGCCTTGGCGGGATGCATCGCAGGCGCCGGAGTGGCGCGCGCAATCCCTCTTATCGGCCATGACGGCCGACGAGAAGGTGACGCTGATCCTCGCCACGAACGACGCCGACTTCGCGCCCCTGGCCTACCTCGGCATCCCCGAGATGAGGCGAGTGGATGCCTCGGGCGGGCTCCGGGGAGACACGGGCGTCACGGCTTTCCCGGCCCCGAACGCCCTCGGCGCCACGTTCGACACCGAGCTCGCATCCGAGTACGGGGCGGTTATCGGCGCGGAAGCCCACGACAAACGCTGGAACGTCGTGCTCGGCCCCACCGTCGACATCGATCGCAACGGCCTGTCAGGACGCGCCGCGGAGGGCTACGGCGAGGACACGCTCGTCAACGGCCGGATGGGCGCCGCCGTGTCGGCGGGCGTCGAGAGCGAAGGTGTCATCACGATGCTGAAGCACTTCGCCGCCTATGCCCAGGAGAGCGGGCCGCGCGAGACCCTCGGCGTCACAGTGCCGGAGCGCGCGCTCCGCGAGCTCTACTACCCGCCGTTCGAGACCGCAGTGGTCGATGGAGGAGCCGACTCCGTGATGTGCGCATATCCGCGCGTCAACGGAACGTACGCCTGCGAGAACCCGGACATGCTCTCTGCACTGAAGACCGATCTCGGGCTCGACGGTTATGTCGCCACAGACTTCGACCCCCGATCCGAGTGGATCTCGGGCATAAACGCGGGCGTCGACTCGCAATCGCTGTTCGCCAGGACAGACCGCACCCCGTTCACCGACGGCCGCATCTCGGCCGAGCGCGTCGACGACGCTGCCTACCGGATCCTGCTGGCACTCTTCGACTCCGGCGCTTTCGACGCGCCCCTGCCTGCCGCGGCAGCCGACGTCGTGACGAACGACGAGCACCTGGCGACCGCTGTCGAGACCGGCGAGGAGGCGACCGTCCTGCTCAAGAACTCAGGCGTCCTGCCCCTGAGCACCGAACCGTCGGTGGCCGTCATCGGCCCGGCCGGCGCGGATGCGATCACCGGGATCGAGGGGTCGTCGTACGTGAACCCGGGCGACTTCGTGACCCCTGCCGAGGCGATCACCGCCAAGGCCGGCGAGACCACGATCTCGCAGGGATCGCTTGGCGACGTCGCACTGCCCACGGCTCCTGCGAGCGCATTCGGAACAGGCCTCGATGCCGAGTACTTCGGCACTGGCGACCTCTCCGGCCCGGCGATCTCGACGGGCACCGTGCCGAACGTCGACTTCTCGGGCGCCCCGGTGCAGGGCCTGCCGTCGACGTGGTCTGCCCGCTTCTCGGGCACGATCACCCCCACGTCGACCGGGATCCTCCGCCTGTCGTCGCTGCTGTCGGGCAGTGCGAAGGTCACGGTGAACGGCGAGACCGTCTTCGACGGCACACGCTTCATCTGGGACTTCTTCTTCGCACGCCAGGAGTACACGCTGGGCGGAGTCGTCGAACTCGAAGCCGGAGTTCCTGCTGACATCGAGATCGAATACTCGACGACGGGCGGCGGTTTCTTCGGCCCCCGTCTGACACTCGGATGGCAGCCCGACAGCCTCATCCCCGCGGCCGTCGAGGCTGCACGCAACTCCGACGTGGCAGTCGTGTTCGCGAACGAGTTCACGGGAGAAGCCGTCGACAGGGTGGGGCTTTCGCTCCCCGGCGACCAGAACGCGCTCATCGAGGCGGTGGCCGCCGTGAACCCGAACACGATCGTGGTTCTGCACACACCGGGACCGGTGCTCATGCCGTGGCTCGACGACGTGGCCGCCGTGACCCAGGCCTGGTATCAAGGAGCCGCAGTGGGCGACAGTATCGCCAACGTGCTCTATGGCGATGCAGACCCGGGGGGCCGCCTGCCGATGACCTTCCCCGCTTCGACCGATCAGGGCCCGGCACTCGTGCGTGACAGCAATGACGTCACCTACGACGAAGGCATCTACGTCGGATACAAGTGGTACGACCAGAACGATGAGACACCGCTCTTCCCGTTCGGCTACGGGGAGTCGTACACCGACTTCGCCTACTCCGATCTCTCGACGACGCCGCTGGTGATCCCGGCCTCGCCCGTCGACGGCCCATCGACGGCCGCCTCGATAGCGACGACTCCTGCGACAGCGTCGGTGACCGTCACGAACACGGGAGACCGCTCGGGGTCCGACGTTGTGCAGTTCTACACCGGAGCGTTGCCGACGGACTCCGTCGACACCGTCGATCGAGCGCTGGCCGGATTCGCCAAGGTCGACCTCGAGCCGGGCGAATCCCGGCGGGTCACCGTCGAACTCGACAACCGTGTGCTGTCGTACTGGGACACTGACGCGGACCGCTGGGCCACGCCGACCGGCGCGGTTCCGCTCGTCGCCGCGCGATCCGCGGTCGATGACCAACTGTCCTCGACGGTGACAGTGGCGGTCGCGCCGACCTCGGTCGACCCGGGCGAGACGCAGGGCACCGACCCCGCAGGCGCCCAGCCCGGCGCATCCGGTTCGGACACACTCGCGGCCACAGGAAACAGCACGGCGACGACGTTCGGGCTGGTGGCCGGCGTGCTTCTGCTGATGGGGGCAGGACTCGCAGCGGTCCGCCGTCGGCGGTCGCGCAACGCGATCGCCGTCCGCGACTAGCAGCACCGCACCACGTCGGGGCCGTCGCGTCGCATCGGATACTCCGATCGGCGCGGCGGCCCCGACGCTAGTGTGGAGAAAAGTCCTCGCGCAGTAGGAGCAGAGCAGTGGTGAACATGGCATCGGTCCCGACAGCCAGTGGCAAGAACGGCTCCGTGACGATGCTCGACGTCGCACACCATGCCGGCGTCGCGATCGGCACGGTCTCCAATGTGCTCAACCGGCCCGACGGGGTGACGCCGTCCATTCGCGATCGCGTCCTCGCCTCCATCGACGAGCTCGGCTTCGTGCGCAACCGGGCCGCCAGCAAGCTCGCCGCCGGGGTCAGCAACACCGTAGGCGTCGTTCTCGCCGACCTGGCCAACTCCTACTTCACCGACATGGTGAGGGGCGCCGAGCAGTCGGCATCGAAAGCCGGCAAGTTCGTGGTGATCGGCAATTCCGATATCGACATCGCGAAGCAGCGGTCGTACCTCACCTTCTTCGACGAGGAGCAGGTCTCGGGAATCCTCGTCGCCCCCCTCGGCGGGGTCATTCCTCCGGAGGACGGCCACATCGCCAGGCAACGCCCCCTCGTCATCCTCGATGCCGCCCGCCAGACGCACGCCCACTGCGCGGTCAGCACGAACAACGTGGCCGCCGGCCGCATCGCCGCGGAGCACCTGCTCGGCCTCGGACGGCGGAGGCTGGTCTTCGCGGGCGGGCCGATAGCTCGATCACGTGCGCTGGCAGATCGCCTGCAGGGCGCTCAGGATGCGGTGGCCGACGTCGAGGGGGCCACCCTCGAACACATGTCGACCGACGAGGTGCAGGTTCACGACGGACGCCGGGTCGGCGCCTTGCTTGCCCATCGCGACGCGGATGCCCTCCCCGACGGGATCGTCGCGGCCGCCGATCTGCTGGCGCTGGGCATCGTTCAGGCCCTCACCTCGTCATCGTCGTATCGCTTCCCCGACGACATCGCACTCGTCGCCTGCGACGACAACCGCTCGGCCTATGACAGCATCGTGCCCATCTCGACCGTGGATCTGCCCGGCCAGAAGATGGGATCGACAGGCATGCGCCTGCTGCTCGAAGAACTCGCCGACAGCGCCGAGCACGAGCACCAGCACATCACTCTCGATCCCACCCTCACGGCTCGCGAGAGCACGATCGGCCGCTAGGCATCCTCGTAGTCGTCGGGGCTCCACGAGTCGTGCCATTCGATCACGGGCGTGTCTCCGTCGAAGCGAAGAGGCAGCCACACGTAATCCGCGATCGATGTGTCGACATGGGCGAACTCCTCCATGGGCTCGTCACTGTCGCGACCCGGGGCGAAGTGCGCCTCGAACTCCTGGAATGCGCGGGCACCGTCGTCGAGGTAGCCCGGCAGCCACCGGTCGCCCAGGGCGATGTACAGGTCGCGTTTCCCCGGATGCTTGAAGATCGACGAGAGCTGGGAGTGGAACGACGTGCGCGACGCATCCGTCGGATGCGGGTCGCCGAGCACCGTGTACGGCCCGTGATAGCTGGCGGCGACCGCCGACTCCGACGGGTTCGGGTAGTACCCCGTCGTGCCCGAGGTGATCAGGTAGTGCTTGCGATCGCGGGCGAAGTAGGCCGGCGCCTCGCGCACATACGGCGGCTGCGGCTGCGGAAAATGTGTGGAGTAGTACCCGGTCACGTTCGTGTAGTCGTCTGTCAGATCGGCGACGATCAGCTCCGAGTGCACGCGCTCGAAGTAGTAGTACGCCTTGCCGTCGTGCGGGTCGACGACGAGGTCGAAGTCGCCGGCGCTCATGCCCAGTGGTCGCAACCACTTCGTGACGGTCGTATAGGGCCCGAGCACGTCATCCGCGACGAGCACAGTCGATCGTTGGATCGACCCCTTGCTCATCACCTTCAGCCAGCAGACGTATTTTCGGGTGTGAGGGTTATAGATGATGTGCGGGCGATCCATCCCTGCTGACGGATACAGCGGCGATTCCTCGTCGTCGGGCTCCGGCGGAATGATCAGTCCGCGGTCGGTCCAGTTGACCAGGTCTGTCGACGAGTAGCAGCGCACTCCCCAGTGCCAGATGCCGCTGCCGGGTGTGGACTTCTCTTTGTTCTCGCCGTACCAGTAGTACGTGCCGTCTACGGCGATGATCGATCCGCCGTGCGCCTGGATGCGGTTGCCGTCGGTGTCGTTCCACACTCGGCCGGGGTAGATGAGGTTCTGCTGGTCGGTCATGTCGTCTTTCTGAGTTCGAGGGTACGGATGTCTGAATGCAGCTCGTGCGCACCGGCGCCGACGGTCAGGCGGTCGGCTCGGCCGGGCAATTCGACTTCGGCGGTCACGCCGAAGGGAACTCGGGCGGTGAGCTCGAAGCGCTCCCCGTGGAGTCGCCAGGACACGTCGATCGGGCCGTACGGGCTGTCGAAGCGGGTCGAGGCCGCGTGCACGGTGCCTCCCGGCCTGGGCGCGATGCGTATACGTCGGTACCCGGGCTCGATGGGCGCCAGACCGGCCACTGTCCGGTGCATGAAGTCGACCACGGCACCCAGCGCGTAGTGATTGAACGACGTCATATCGCCCGGATTGACCCTGCCGTCGGGGAGCATGCTGTCCCAGCGTTCCCAGATCGTCGTCGCGCCCATGGTGATCGGGTACAGCCAAGACGGGCATTCCGTCTGCTGCAGAAGCGCATACGCGGACTCGACATGGCCCGTGTCGGCAAGCGCCCCGCAGATGATCGGGGTGCCGACGAAGCCCGTCGGTATTCGGAAGTCGCCCTCGGCCACGAGTTCCGCGAGGCGGGCACCGGCGTCCGAGCGCTGGGTGGCGTTCTCGAAGAGGTCGAAGTCCAGTGCCAGGGCGAGCGACGTGGGCGACTCGCCCACCATCCGGCCCGACGACAGGATCCACTCCTGGCGGAAAGCGCCGAGCGTACGGTCGGCGAGACCCGCGTACCGGGCCTGCGTCGTCACATCACCGAGCATCCCTGCAACATCGGCCACGATGCGGGCGGAGCGCACGAGGTACGCGGTGGTGACGAGATACCGGTCGGTTCGGGCGGCTCCGGGGTCCTCCGGCGGCGCGATCGGGTCGAGCCAGTCGCCGAGCGCGAAGCCCGTGCGGATCGCTCCGTCGTCGTCTGCGCGCGCCGCGAGGTGGTCGACCCAGCCCTGCATGCTCGCGAACTGCTGCGCGAGTATCCCTCGGTCGCCCAGTTGCTCCCACATGGTCCACGGCACGATCGCAGCGGCATCTCCCCATACGGCCGATGAGGCCTCGGGGAATCCGCAGGGAACCCATGGCACGAAGTTGGGCACGGCGCCGTCGGCATGCTGCTCATCGCCCACGTCGCGAAGCCAGGTGTCGAGCACGCCCGCGCTGCGGTAGAGGTACGACGCGGCCGGCGCGAAGACCTGGATGTCGCCGGTCCAGCCCATGCGCTCGTCGCGTTGCGGGCAGTCGGTGGGCAGGTCGACGAAGTTGTCGCGCATGCTCCAGACGGTGTTGTCATGCAGCTTCTGCAGCATCGGGTCGTCGACGGTGAACCAGCCGGTGCGTTCCATGTCGGTGTGCACGACGACCGCCCGGACCGCCCCCGGCGCCACCGTCCTCTCCGGCCACCCCTCGAGCTCCGCATAACGGAAGCCGTGGATCGTGAACCGGGGCTGCCAGGACTCTTCGCCCGTACCGCCGAAGACATAGCTGTCGACGCTCGTCGCACGACGGAGCGGGCGCACCGCGAGTTCGTCATCCTCGAGGGCCTCTGCGTGGTGCAGACGGAGGGTGTGGCCGGCTTCGGCCTCGGCATGCACAGACAGCCTGCCCGAGATGTTCTGACCGAAGTCGAGGCGGATCCGCCCGTTCCGCCTGTACTCGATCGATACGGGAAGCAGCTCCTCGACCTGCCGAACGGGTTCGGCGACAGCGTGTTCGATGCGGGCCGTCACCGTTGCGAGCCCACGCAGCTCCGGGCGCGCCCAGCTCGAGTCGTCGCATCCGGCACGTGACCAATCGGGGTCGAGCCGCCGGGCGTCGTACTCTTCGCCCTCGTAGAGGCCCGCAGCCGTGGTCGGGCCTGCGGATGCCCGCCACGAGTCGGACAGGTCGACGAGACGGTGGACGCCGTCGCTGCCTGTCAGTTCGAGCTGGGCGACCACACCGATGTGCGGACCGTACAGATCCCAGACGCCACCGTCGAAGCCGATGTTTCCGCGGAACCAGCCGTCGGCGAGCTCGATGCCGATGGCGTTCGCACCGGTCTGCAGCAGCGCGGTCACATCGTAGGCCTGTGCCCGAAGGCGGTGGTCGTAGCTCGTCCAGCCCGGTGCCAGTTCGTCGTCGCCGACGCGGGCGCCGTTGATCTCCGAACGATAGATGCCCTGGGCTGTCATGTAGAGCCGGGCGCGCACGGGCGCGACCTCGACCTCGAATTCGGCCCGCAGCATCCACGCCGGCCGCGGCCCCGTGCGGGGTGCGGATGCCGAGGGCACGACGAATGGGACCGTCCAGTCCTCACGGCGCAGGAGTCCCGTCTCGAGGCGGAGCGAGTCGCTCCAGTCCCCGACCGTGCCGCCATGCAGGCCCACGCGCGCTCGAACGTCGACGATCTCCCGCGAGGCAAGGGGCGCGAACGGCCAGTCGACGAGAACCTGCTCCGCCCCCACCACACGCGCCGTACTCACGAGCCCGTCGACCGTGGTCTTCTCGAACTCCGTCCAGAGCAGGGAGCTTTCCGACGCGGAATCCACCCACCACGACAGCCGCGGCGTGGCGGTTCCGAGGCCCGAGGCCTCGCGGCGGTGCTCCGCGCGCAGCCGTGTCACTCGGGCGCTCATCCCTTCACCGATCCAGCCGTCAGGCCCTTCATGACCTTCTGGTTGAGGAAGAGGTAGAGCACGAGGGTTCCGACGACGTTCACGGCGATGCCGGCGAACATCGGGCCGTAGTCGACCGCGCCATACTGGCCGGTGAAGTTGAGCAGGCCTGCCTGAATCGTGCGCAGGTCCTGGCTGTTGGTGAACGTCAGCGCGATCAACAGGTCGTTCCAGATGAAGAAGAACTGCACCAGGGCGACCGTGAAGAGGGCATTGCGCACGAGCGGTATCCCGACCGACCAGAAGATGCGGTAGATGTTCGCGCCGTCGAGGGTGGCGGCCTCGAAGATCTCGCGCGGCACCGCCCTGAAGAAGGTGGCCATCATGAACACCGTCAGGGGCAGGCCCGTCGCGGTGTAGGTGATGATCAGCGGCCAGAGAGTACCGGTGAGGTGCAGGTTGAAGTAGATGGTGAAGAGCGGCAGCAGGATCATCTGCAGCGGGATCATCACACCCGCGAGGAAGACGAGAAGAACGGCACCCCTGCCCTTCCAGACCATGACCTCGAGTGCGAAACCTGCAGCAGTGCCGAGGAGCAGGATGAGGAACATCGAGGGAAAGACAGCGATGACGCTGTTGAGGATGTACTTGCCGAGACCGCCTCCCACGAACGCTTCGACGTAGTTGTCGAAGCTCCAGCTGCGGGGCAGCGACCAGAAGGGTTCGCTGAGGAACTCGTCCTGCTGCTTGAACGACCCGAGCAGCAGCCAGACCAACGGATACGCCACGATGATGAGCAGGATGGCGACGCCGATGTACACAGGAAGGCGGCGCACAAAGGTGCGGAACCGACGGTGAAAGGGAGTGACGGCGAGAGTGGTCATTTTTCGTTCCTCGTGAGGTCACGGCGCGACGCGCGGAAGATGAAGATCGTCACCAGCAGGCACATCACCGTGAGCATCAGGGCGACCGTGCTGCCGTAGCCGTACTGGCCGAAACTGAAGGAGGTCTGGAACATGTACACGGTCAGTGGCGTCGTGGACGTGCCCGGGCCGCCGTTCGTCAGGGCCACGACCGAATCGAAGACCTTGAGAGTGCCGTTGATGCTGAAGATCGTTGCCGACAGCAGAACAGGAAGCGACAGCGGCAGGATGATGTGGCGTACAAGACGCCAGCCGGCAGCGCCGTCGATTCGGGCCGACTCGATGATGTCCTCGGGGATCTCGACGACTCCGGCATAGAGCAGAACCGCATAGAACCCCATCGAGCGCCAGAGATCCATCATGATGATGACCCAGAACGAGGCATCCGGTTGGCCGAACCAGTCGAAGGTGCTGAGGCCCACGAACTCCATGATGGAGTTGATCGGCCCCTCGGTCGGAGCAGCCTCGAAGAATCGGCGGAACAGGAGCGCCACGGCGACGGTCGGAAGGATGACGGGGAAGAAGACGAGGGTGCGAACCAGTGAGGATGCCTTCTTCAGGTAGAAGACGTAGAGCAGCGCGAGGGCGTATCCGACCACGACCTGGAGCACGGTGAGGATGAGTGCGTACCGGATGGTGAACCCGACGGCCTCGAGGGCGGTGGGGTCGTTGAAGAAGCGCACGAAGTTGTCGATGCCGACGAACTCGAAGCCGCTCACCGCGTTGCCCTCGTACACCGTGTAGACGAGCGACCACACGATCGGGATGAGCATGACAAGCGAGTACACGAGCAGTGCGGGGCCGAGAAGCACGAGTACGGCACGCGGGTTGCCGAGGAGTCTTTCCATGGGTGGTGCTGCCTTTTGTCCAAGATGCGAGGGTGGAGTCGACGGCGACTCCACCCTCGCTTCGGGTGAGTGAAGAGGGTTAGTTGTTCGCGTCCTGCACGAGCTTCATGAACGCCTCTCCGGTGAGCGTGCCCGATGCGAGCCCGCCGCCGTTCTTCTGGCTGACAGACGTCGCCTCAGGGGTGAACGCGGCCTCGAACCAGAGCACACTGCTCGGAGCGTCGGCGATGATGTCCTGCACCTCCTGCGTGAGGGCCGGCTGGTCGGCGGGCGGGTTGTTCACGACGAAGCCGGTGACCTGGCCGAACTCGTTCAGTGCCACGTCTCCATAGTTGGCGGTCACGCAGTCGAGCCACTGGGCGACGTCGTCGTCGTAGCCCTTCTCGGTGAACATGACCGGGATGCCCACGTTGGCGGGAACCTGGTCGATGCTGCCCGCGCCGCCCTCGACGGCCGGGAACGGAGCGAAGCCGATGTTGTCGACCCCGATCTTGTTCTGCTCCGGGTCGTTGAAGGCAGCGAGCGCCCAGCTGCCCATGTAGAAGAAGGCTCCGCCGCCGGTGAGGAACTGATTGAGCGCGGTGTTGTAGTCGATCGATCCCGCGGCCGGTCCGAAGTAGCCCTCGGTTCCGAGCTCCGCGACGGCGTCGGCTGCGGCCACGTACTCGGGGTCGGTGAGCGACGCGTCGCCATCGGCGACCTTCTGCAGGGCGTCCGGGCCCAGGTCACGCGCGATGTAGTCCCCTACGAGGCGGGTGATCGGCCAACCGTCCTTGCCCGCGGCGACGAACGGCTGCACGCCGTTCGCGTCGAGGGTGGCCGCGGCGTCGACGAGGTCGTCCCAGGTGACCGGAGCTTCGATGCCATTGTCGGCGAGAAGCTGTTTGTTGTACCAGAAGCCCTCGATGTTGAACTCGGTCGGCAGCGCGTAGAGGTCGCCGCCCCCGTACAGCGCCTTGATCGTCGACTCGGCTGCCGGAAGAACGCGGCCCTCGAGCCCCTCCTTCTCGAACGTCTCCGAGAGGTTGAGCACCTTTCCGGAGTCGATGAACTCCTGCATGAGCGACGGCGTGCCGCCAGCCATGCTCATGTCGGAGAGCGCGTCCTGGCCGGCGAGCAGCTGCAGTTGCTGGTCCCAGGTCGTTCCGTCGATGGCATCCGCCTTCAGCGGGGCCGCCTTCTCGGCGGCCGCGCACTGGTCTTTCGCCAGGATGTCGAGGGTGCCCGAGATCGCCGTGTTCTGGGTCTGCCCGAGGTAGGTGAATTCCTTCGAGCTGGATGCGCCGCCGCCCGAGCAGCCGGTCAGGGCGATGACGCCCACTCCCACTGCAGCGACGATGGAAAGGTTCCGCCTGCGAGCCCTTCGTGCTGTGATCATGTTTCCTCCTTGAAACGAGCGCATGAAGCGCTTCATGTGATTGGCAGAAGACGCCGATGAAGCGCTTCATATGACGAGTGTGGGGTGTGAATGAGCGCATGTCAACTGCAGGTCGTTTGTCGATCGAGACGACAAATCGCCGATCAGCGCGAGCGCCTCAGCAGCCACACGAAGTAGGGCGCCCCGATCAGCGCGATCATGAGCCCGGCGGGAACCTGCGCCGGCGCGATGAGCGTGCGCCCGAGCAGGTCGGCGACGCACACGAGCACAGCACCGAGCACCACCGACACCGGTATCACCCGACTGTGCCGCGAACCGACGAGCGCACGGGCGAGGTGCGGCGCGACCAGGCCGACGAATCCGACAGCGCCGATCGCGACGACACTGACCGCCGCGAGCACCGCCGCGAGCGCGAGCACCCCGAGCCGCGTGCGCTCGAGCCGTACGCCGAGGATGCGCGGGGTGTCCTCGTCGATGGCGAGCAGGTCGAGCTGACGCCGCATGCCGAGCAGCAGCGGAATCGCGATGACGAGCGCCACGGCCACGGGCGCGACATCCGGCAAGGTGCGGCCGTAGGTCGTTCCAGACAACCAGGTCAGGATGCGCGGGGTGTTGTAGGGGTCGGCTCGAAGCAGCAGGAACGTCGTGAGTGCGCTGATTCCGTAGCCGCAGCCGATGCCGATCAGCACGAAGCGGTCGGGCAGCAGTCCGCCGCGCCAGGCGAGCGCCGTGATCAGGGCGAAGGTCGCGAGGCCGAGCACGACCGCCATCACGACGAGCAGGGGGCGGCTTCCACCCAGAGACGTGACCACGATCACCGCTCCGAGGCCGGCGCCGGCGGTGATGCCCAGGATGCCCGGCTCGGCGAGCGGGTTGCGCACGGTGCTCTGCACCACGCATCCGGCCAGCCCGAGGGCCGCACCGGCCAGAACCGCCGCGGCCACGCGCGGAAGCCGCTCATCCAGCGCCCGGCCCACGAGATCGGGGGCGACGCCCTGCAGCCAGAGGCCGATGTCGCCGGTGCGCAGCCACAGGCTGCCGGCGAGCAGGCCGACGACGACGGCGACCGCGAGCAGAACCGCGGCCACGACGAGCGCGACGATATAGCGGCGGTGCGAGCGCAGCCCGGCCCTGGCCTGCGGGGGCAGGCGGATCGGCCCGGAGTCGCGCAGACGGCGCGCGAGCACCACGATCACGACGGCTCCGAGCAGGGCGGTGGGCACGCCGGTCGGAATCGCCGCGGCGCCCTCGGCACCGAGGATCGCGCGGAGCGTCGCATCCGCCAGCAGAATCAGCAGCGCGCCGACGAGCCCGGTGGCGGGAATGAGAAAGAGGTGACGGTTCAGCACCCGGATGCGCGCGGCGAGCAGGCGGGCCAGCACCGGGGCGCCGAGGCCCACGAAAGCGATCGGGCCGGCCAACGTCACTGAGATCGCCGTGAGAAGTACCGCGCAGAGCACCGCGACGACGCGGGTCGACCGGATGGGCACACCCAGCGACGACGCGGCGTCATCGCCCAGGCCGAGCACGTCGAGGCGCCGCGAGAGCAGCAGCGCGGCCGCGAGCGCCACGATGATCACGGGGGCCGCCCGCACAGAGGCATCGATGTTGAGCTGCGCGAGCGAGCCGCTTCCCCAGGCGTAGAGGCCTGTGGTGTTCTCCTTGAAGAGAATGAGCAGCATGGCGGTCGCCGCATCGAGGGCCAGCGCGATGGCCGAGCCGGCGAGAATCAGCCGGGTGGTGCCGGTGCCGGCGGATGTTCCGGCGAGGCCGAGCACGACGGCTGCGGCGAGCAGGCCCCCGATGAAGGCGACTCCGCTCGAGGCCCACAGGGGAACGGAGAGGCCGAAGGCCGCGACCGCGGTGAGCGCGAAGTAGGAGCCGGCCGTGACCGCGAGGGTGTCGGGCGACGCGAGGGCATTGCGGCTGATCGCCTGCAACAGCACTCCGGCAACGCCGAGGGCGAAGCCCACCGCGACCCCGGCGAAGAGGCGCGGCAGGCGGGAGCCGGTCAGCACGTCGCCGACCGGCACACCGCCCACGGTCTCCTGTGCGCCGCCGAGCAGCCGCATGAGACCCCACATGTCGACGCCGGAGGTTCCCTGCGTGACATGCCAGAGCCCGACGACCACGACGGCGAGCAGCAGGGCGGCCAGTGTGGCCGCCCCGCTCGCCGCGCCGCGCAGGCCGACGGAGGGTCTCGCGCGCGCTACCCGGACGGCGGTGCTCAACCCTGCTGCGTGATGATGTCGACGTAGGCGTCGATGGCCTGCTGGTTCGACAGCGGGCCGCCGGCTCCCCAGACGCCCGACGGGAACGCGTGCGCGCGGCCCTCCGTGACGGCGGGCAGCGAGGTCCAGATCGGGCTCTTCTCGAACTCGGACACGTAGCCGTCTGCGCCCTCGTCGGCCGAGTAGAAGAGGTTCGCGTTGCCGACGGCGGTGAGGCCCTCGATGTCGGTCTGGCCGAGGCCGTAGGCCGGGTCGACTCCTCCGCTGCCGTAGGCCTCGTCGATCTCGTCGGTCCACGCCGACGTCAGGCCGAGCTGCTCGCCGAGAGCGGTGAAGAGGGCGCCCTGTCCGTAGGGGCGGATGACGACGTTGCCGCCCTCGACCCAGCCGTCGAAGAAGAGGAAGTCGGTGGTCGGCAGGGCGACGGACGAGACCTCGGTCTTGGCGTCGGCGAGGTGCGCGTCGAACTCGTCGAGCACCTGCTCGGCGCGGTCTTCGCGCCCGGTGGCCTCGGCGATCATCGAGAACACGGTCTTCATGTTGCCGATCGGGTCGGCCCCGTCGGCTCCGATGGTGGCCAGCACGGGAACGCCGCGCTCCTCGAGCGTGCCGATCAGCTCGTCGTCGGCGCTGAACGCCTCGATGATGATCAGGTCGGGGTTCGTGGCGTACAGCGCGTCGAGGTCAGGCTCGCCTCGCGTGCCCAGGTCGACGACGCCCTCGGGCAGCGTCTCGGCGCTCACGTAGGTGGCGTACCCGGCCGAGTCGGAGACCGCGACGGGCGCGACGCACAGGGTGAGGGCATCCTCGATCTGCTGCCATTCGAGAACGGCGATGCGCTCGGCGGGCTTGTCGAGCTCGACTGTGCGGCCGACGCCGTCGGTCAGCGAGACCGGGCCGGTCGACGTGGTCGTGGTGTCGGATGCGCAGGCGTCGGAGGTGGCTTCGGCAACGGGTGCGCCGCTGTCGTCGACGGTGGTCGTGCCGCAGCCGGTGAGGGCGAGGGCGGCGATGGCGAGCGTTGCGGCTGCTGTCGCGATGGAACGGGGGCGGATCATGAATGGTCCTCTCGGGTGGGGGTCGGGGCTGGGTAGGAGGTGCGCGCCGCATGGCGGCCGACGGGATCGATGCGCAGCCGGTTCGTGCGTTCGTCGAGCGTGACCTCGACGGCGATCTCGTAGACCTCGCTGATGTTCTGCGTGGTCAGCACCTCGCGCGGGTCGCCTGCGGCGTGGATGCGCCCGGCCGACAGGAGCAGGAGGGTGTCGGCGATGCGGGCCGCGTGATCGAGGTCGTGCAGCACGACGCCCACGGACACTCCGTGGTCGTCGACGAGGTCTCGCACGAGGTCGAGGGTCTCGATCTGATAGCGCAGGTCGAGATGGTTGGTGGGTTCGTCGAGAAGCACGACGCCGGTCTCCTGCGCGATGCAGGCCGCGAGCCAGACGCGCTGCACCTCACCACCGGAGAGCTCGCCGACCGGGCGGTCCTTCATGTCGAGCACGCCCGTGGCCCGCAGTGCGCGGTCGATGGCCGTGCGGTCGGCGGGCGAGAGCCCGGCGAATCCGCGGCGATACGGATGGCGGCCGAAGGCCACGACCTCGGCTACCGAGAGCCCCTGCGGCGCGGGCCGCGACTGCGAGAAGAGGGTCACTTCGCGAGCGAACTGGCGGGCGCTCAGCATCGAGACGGCACGTTCCGGATGCCCGTCGCGGGCTCCCAGGGTCACGTCGCCCTCGCCGAC
This sequence comes from Agreia sp. Leaf283, assembly GCF_001422485.1. Classification (GTDB taxonomy): domain Bacteria; phylum Actinomycetota; class Actinomycetes; order Actinomycetales; family Microbacteriaceae; genus Agreia. The sequence continues at coordinate 349,673 of NZ_LMNF01000004.1, read as the reverse complement.
CGGATGCAGCCGGGCGAGCGAGCGCAGGAGTGTCGACTTGCCGCTTCCGTTCGGCCCGACGAGCGCGGTCACGCGACCCGGTTCGAGCGTCATGGATACCCCGTCGATCACCGCGTCGTTGCCGTAGCGCAGCACCAGTTGCTCGCCGCTGAGGGCGCGTGTGGTGGGCATGAAGAACCAATGCGGTGTGGAGTGGAATGAGTCGAAGTTAGGAACGCCTAACCTCACCAACCCTAACCTTTTTGGCCGACATCTGTCGCCTGTGCCCCCATCGAGTAGCCGCGCGACCTACCCCTACCGCGCCGATCGAGTAGCCGCGCGACGAAGGAGCCGGCGTATCGAGATCACCGACGCGCGACTACCCTCCGAGGTATGAAGTACGACGTGAAGAAGGACCACCCCGCCCTCTACTCCCCCTCGTCGAAGACGTTCAGCGACGTGGTCGTACCGCCCCTGAAGTACCTCGCCGTCGAGGGCGCCGGCGACCCGAACACGGCTCCCGCCTACGCGGCCGCCATCGAGGCGCTGTTCTCCACCTCGTACACGCTGAAGTTCGCAAGCAAGGCCCGGGGCCGCGACTACGTGGTCGCCCCGCTCGAGGCCCTCTGGACCGCCGACGATCCGAGCGCGTTCGTTTCGCGCGACAAGACCTCATGGCAGTGGACCGCGCTGATCAACCAGCCCGAGTGGATCACCGACGACGACGTGGCCGCCGCCATCGAGGCCTCGGCGGTCAAGAAGCCCAACCCGGCCCTGTCGCTGACGCGACTGATCACGCTCGACGAGGGGCGCAGCATCCAGATTCTGCACGTCGGGTCGTACGACGAGGAGGGCCCGACCCTGGCGCGACTGCACGACGAGTACATGCCGCAGAACGGGCTGACGTTCGCCGGGCTGCACCACGAGATCTACCTGAACGACGCCCGTCGAACCAGGCCCGAGAAGCTCAAGACGGTGCTGCGCCAGCCGGTGCGCGCGGCGCTCCCGTGAGCATCCGCGCCGGCTTGGCTCATCGGCGCCCGGCCGTCCGGCAGCCGATGCGCCGACGGGGTGCGGATGGGTTCCGCCCAGCTAGCCGACCAGCTCCACGCCGAAGTCGGCGACGACGGCCCGCACCTCGGAGAGGTAGCGCTGCCCCTGTTCCGTCAGAGGGATCGCGGAGTGGCCGATCCAGCCGATCTCGATCTGTTCGTCGACGTCGAGCGGCACGGCGACGATCTCCGGGTCGAGGTCGTCGCTGATGATGCCTGTCGAGATCGTGTAGCCGTTGAGTCCGATCATGAGATTGAAGATCGTCGCACGGTCAGACACTCGGATCTCCCGCTTGCTCGATAGCGTCGACAGGATCTCCTCGGCGAAGTAGAAGGAGTTGTTGTTGCCCTGGTCGAAGGTCAGCCGCGGCAGGTCGGCGAGATCGGCGAGGGTCGCGCGGCGCTTCTTGGCAAGGGGATTCTTGCGAGAGATGAAGATGTGCGGCTCGGCGAGGAAGAGCGGACGGAAGATCAACCCGGAATCCCGCAGAAGTTTGTCGATGACGTTGCGGTTGAAGTCGTTGCGATACAGGATGCCCAGCTCGCTGCGGAGCGTGCGCACGTCTTCGATGATGTCCCAGGTGCGCGTCTCGCGCAGGGAGAACTCGTATTCAGACGCCTCGGTGCCCCTGACCATGCGCACGAACGCGTCGACCGCGAACGAGTAGTGCTGGGTCGACACACCGAGCAGCCGCCGAAGGGGCGGCCGACCGAGGTAGCGCTGTTCGAGGAGCGCGACCTGCTCGACCACCTGGCGGGCGTAGCCGAGGAACTCCGCACCATCGGTGGTGAGCGAGACACCGCGGGCGGAACGGAGGAGCAGCGAGCGGCCCACCCTGGTCTCGAGATCTTTCATCGCCGCCGACATGGTCGGCTGGGCTACGAACAGGATCTCGGCCGCCGCAGTGATCGACCCCTCTGCGGCGACCTCGATGAAGTAGTAGAGCTGTTGGAGGGTGACGCCGCTTGTTTGTCGAGCCATAGGGAGAGCCTATAGGGCAGCATAAAACTCTTGAATTACCCGATAGCCCGTTCACGCGTGCACGATGAACACAACGACTTCCACACGGCCGACCAGGCCGATCACCCCCACTGGATTGGCCACTCATGGCGAACGAGTTCACGTTCAGCATCTCCACCGCGCCCTTCGACGAGGACTACACGCCGTCGGAGGAATCCCGGGCCACGACCAACTTCGCCAATCTGGCCCGAGGCGAGCACCGCCAGCAGAACCTGCGCAACGCTCTGACGATGATCAACCGCCGATTCAACGACCTCGCGCACTGGGACAACCCCACGGCAGACCGCTACATCGTCGAGCTCGAGATCGTGACTGTCGAGTTGCAGTTCACCGACGGAGGCGAGTTCCGGGAGTTCCCGCTGCTCGAGGTGCTCGACATCCACGTGAACGACCAACAGACCGGCGTTCGTCACCAGGGCATCGTCGGCAACAACTTCTCGTCGTACCTGCGCGACTTCGACTTCAGCGTGCTCCTGCCTGCGGCCAACGAGGGCGCCACGGAGTTCACCCTGCCCGACGAGTTCGGCACCCTGCACGGCAAGCTGTTCCAGCACTTTCTCGACTCGGCCGCCTATCAGGAGCGCTTCCCCAAGCCGCCCGTCATCTGCATCAGCGTCTCGACCAGCAAGACCTACCGCCGGCTCGAGAATCACCACCCGATCCTCGGCGTCGAGTACCAGCAGAACGACTACTCGCTGACCGACGACTACTTCGGTCGCATGGGACTGACGGTTCGCTACTTCATGCCGCCGGGCAGCGTGGCGCCGCTCGCGTTCTACTTCCGCGGCGACCTGCTCAACGACTACTCGGCTCTACAGCTGATCGGCACGATCAGCACGATGGAGACGTTCCAGAAGATCTATCGACCCGAGATCTACAACGCGAACTCCTCCGCGGCGAGCATCTACAGGCCGACGCTCGATCAGCAGGACTACTCCCGCACCGAGATCGACTACGACCGCGAGGAGCGCAGTCGTCTCGCGGTCACGCAGGGCAGGTTCACCGAAGAGCACTTCGTGAAGCCGCACGGACGCGTGCTGCAGCACTGGGCCGCCAACTACCCCGCACCCGCCCGATGACCCACGACGAATCGACGACCATGAACACTCTCCTCCCCACGACGATCGCCGGCAGCCTCCCCAAGCCGTCCTGGCTCGCTGAGCCGGAGACCCTCTGGTCTCCCTGGACATTGCAGGGCGACCGCCTGGTCGAGGGCAAACAAGATGCGCTGAACGTCGCACTCCACGAGCAGCTCCGGCGCGGCATCGACATCGTCAGCGACGGCGAGCAGACCCGCCAGCACTTCGTGACGACGTTCATCGAACACCTGAGTGGCGTCGACTTCTCCCAGCGCGAGACGGTGAGGATCCGCGACCGTTACGACGCCAGCGTGCCCACCGTCGTCGGGGCGGTGAGCCGCGAGAAGCCGGTGTTCGTCGACGATGCCCGCTTCCTCCGCCAGCAGACCGATCAGCCGATCAAGTGGGCTCTTCCCGGCCCGATGACCATGATCGACACCCTCTACGACCGCCACTACAGGAGCCGAGAGAAGCTGGCGTGGGAGTTCGCGACGATCCTCAACGAGGAGGCGAAAGAACTCGAGGCGGCAGGAGTCGACATCATCCAATTCGACGAGCCCGCCTTCAACGTCTTCCACGACGAGGTTCAGGACTGGGGTGTGGCCACGCTGGAGAGAGCAGCCGAGGGACTGCGCGTACAGACGGCCGTGCACATCTGTTACGGCTACGGCATCAAGGCGAACAACGACTGGAAAGCGACCCTCGGCGCCGAATGGCGACAGTACGAGAAGTCGTTTCCGCTGCTGCAGCAGTCGTCGATCGACATCGTCTCGCTGGAATGCCAGCACTCCCACGTGCCGATGGACCTCATCGAGCTCATCCGCGGCAAGAAGGTCATGCTCGGAGCGATCGACGTGGCGAGCTCGGAGGTCGAAACCCCCGAAGAGGTCGCCGACACCCTGCGCAAGGCTCTCGCGTTCGTCGATGCGGACAAGCTCATTCCCAGCACGAACTGCGGAATGGCACCGCTGGCGAGGGACGTGGCTCTGGGCAAGATGAGTGCGCTGGCGGCGGGCGCCGACATCCTCCGCGCAGAGCTCACCTCAAGCTAGGGGCGCGACGCGTATCCGCGCTTGTTCGGCTCATCCGCGCCCGGTCGTCCGGCAGCGGATGCACCGAAAGGGCGCGGATACTTGACTACTTCGTGCCGTTGAACTCCGCATCCGTGATGTGCTCTAGCCACGTCGTCGTGGTTACCGGGTCGTCGCCGGCCTCGAGCATCGCGATGTGCTCCATGAACGTGTCGCCCGATGACGCGTGGAAGTGCTCCTCACCCGGCGGCGTGTAGATCGTCTGCCCGGGGTGCACCTCATGGATGTTCCCCGCGCGGTCGCCGAAGCGTGCGATTCCCTGGGTCACGCGCAGGTACTGTCCGCGGGCATGCGAATGCCACGCCGTTCGCGCACCGGGGGCGAACTTCACGATCGCCACGGTCATCCGCTGGTCGTCGGTGTGCGGTGCTGCGACGACGTCGAGCCACACGTCTCCGGCGAACTGCTCGGGCGGATTCTTGACGCTGGGCTTCTGGGGTTCGATCTGCATGTCGGCGACGCTACGCCGGCCGGATGCGGGGCGGGAGGGTCTGCCATTACCCGTTTCACCAGACCCTCCCGCGCACGAGACAACGAGGAGTTGACTGTATTCGGGCCCGACGCCGGGCCTCCCCCAGACCCCGATCAGAAGGAGCCCCATGAAGGCCACATTCATGTACGGAGCGGGCGACGTTCGCATCGAGACCGTCGCAGATCCCGTCATCCAGCAGCCGACCGACGCCATCGTTCGCGTGGTCAGAGCCTGCATCTGCGGATCGGACCTGCACCCCTATCACTCCATGCCCGCCTCCGAGCGCGGCCAGTCGATGGGCCACGAGATGATCGGCATCGTCGAGGAGCTCGGCTCGGCCGTCGCACTCGTCAAGGTCGGCGACTTCGTCGTGGCGCCCTTCGCCTTCCAGGACAACACCTGCGCATTCTGCCGCGACGGCGTGCAGACCTCGTGCGTGCACGGCGGTTTCTACGCCACCGCCGAGACCGCCGGACTGCAGGCCGAGCTGGCCCGGGTTCCGCAGGCCGACGGCAGCCTCGTGAAGGTTGCAGGGGCGGATGCGTCGACCGCCGACGAGGCCCTGCTTGCCTCGCTCCTCTCCCTCTCCGATGTCTACCTCACCGGATACCACGCCGCACACATGGGCCGTGTCGAGGCGGGCAAGACCGTGACCGTGATCGGCGACGGGGCCGTCGGGCTCTCGGCCGTTCTCGCCTCACGGCAGCTGGGCGCCGAGCGCATCATCCTCATGGGCCGGCACACCTCGCGCACCGACCTCGGCATCGAGTTCGGAGCCACCGACGTCGTCGCCGAGCGCGGCGAAGAGGGCATCGCGAAGGTCATGCAGCTGACGAACGGCGAGGGCAGCCACATCGTGCTCGAGGCCGTCGGTCACATGCCCGCCTACGAGCAGGCGTACGGAATCGTGCGCCCCGGTGGCATCATCTCGCGCGTCGGCGTTCCGCAGTACGAGGAGGCGCCCGTGGGCTTCGGCTCGCTGTTCGGCAAGAACGCCACGCTCACCGGCGGCCCCGCCCCCGTTCGCGCCTACCTCGAGCCCGCCATCCAACAGGTTCTGAACGGCGAGATCGACCCGGGCCGCGTCTTCGACCGCCGGGTGGCGATCGACGAGGTGCCCGCCGGCTACGCCGCGATGGATGCCCGTGAGGCGCTCAAAGTCATGGTGACGTTCTGATGGCAACCATTTCGCGCAAGGAGTGACGTCACGCACCCTGCTCACCTCGCGAGTTGCCACGTAGCGCCACCCGCGCGTCGGGTGTTGCCGGTTCGGTTAACCCGAAGTGGCAGCACCCGACGTACGCTGACGACGGATAGGTCAGAAGAACGAAGCTCGTCACGTGCCGACAGAGCTAGACGCTAGGAGCCGCGCATCACCGACGACAAGCGTTTCCGATGCCGTTCGTTCCGACGTCTTCCAGTGTTATCCACACGGAGGACAAGGACCTCCCGAGAACTCATCCGAAGGGATGAATTGTGGCGTCGACAGCCGACGCGTCCGTCGCATCCTGCGTCGCCGCCCACGAGGCCAGCAGCGTGAGGCGCTCGGCGGTGGGCGAGCCCGCCGGGGCCGTGTAGACGTTCATGACCAGGCCGGGTTCGCTGGGCAGCTCCATCGACTCGAAGTTGAGGTCGAGGTCGCCGACGATCGGGTGGTGCAGGCGCTTCACTCCGCTGCGGTGGTACATGACGTCGCGCGACGCCCAGCGCTGCCGGAACAGCTCGCTCTGCGTCGACAGTTCGCCGATCAGTCGGATGAGCGCCTCGTCGTGCGGGGCGCGCCCCGCCTCGAGGCGCAGCATCGCGGCGGCGTCGAAGGTGATCTTGTCGTAGTCGCGCCAGAACTCCTTCGCCGCCGGGTTCAGGTAGGTGAAGCGCGTGGTGTTCACCGGCCGATGCGGGTCGTCGAACACCGGCGCGTAGAGCGCGCGGCCCATGCGGTTGGCGGCCAGGATGTCGTGACGTCCGTTGCGGACCCAGGCCGGGGCATCCGCCATCGCGTCGAGCACCTGCCGCACGGCGGGTCGCACCTCGGCCGGCACCGCGCGGGGCTTGCGCGACGGTCCGGCATTGCGGGCCAGGTCGAAGAGGTGGTCGCGCTCGGCGTCGTCGAGTTGCAGGGTGCGGGCCAGCGAGTCGAGAACGCTTTCGGATGCGCCGGCGAGATTTCCGCGCTCGAGGCGCACGTAGTAGTCGACCGAGACCCCGGTGAGCATGGCGACCTCTTCGCGGCGTAGTCCGCTGACCCGACGGTTGCCTCCGTAGACGGGGAGGCCGGCCTGCTCGGGCGTGATGCGCGCGCGACGCGAGCTGAGGAACTCGCGCACTTCGTCTCGGGCGTCGGTCATGACTCCACGCTAACCCCGCTGCGCCGCGCTGCGGGAGGCACTGCGAGTACCCGCCTCACGCGCCGCGTCGCAGCTTCGCCTCGTTCCCTGAGCCTGTCGAAGGGAGGGCCAAGCGATGTTGCGCCGGAATGGGCGGAGTTCCGTTCAACCGGCGACGTATGCGGCTCGGATGCTCTGTTCTCCGCCCATTCCACGTCAAACGGGAGGAGATCTGGCACATCGACGCGCTATGTGCGTCGGATGCGCGTGGTTCCTCCCTTTTGGCGCCGGTCGCCTGGCCGCGAGCGGCCTACGCAATCAGCCCAAGCCCGCCTCAGCTGAACGTGCCGAGCTGCTGGTCGATCGGAACCGACCTCTCCGACACGACGTCGCCCGTATGCGCGGTCGTCACCGTCTCGATGAGCACGATCTCGACCTCCTCCTCGGCCACGGGGTTGTGCCGCACTCCGCGCGGAACGACGTAGAACTGCCCCGGGTCGAGCACGACCTCCTCGTCGCCCTCCAATTGGATGCGAAGCCGCCCCGAGACCACGAGAAACATCTCGTCCTCCTGGTCGTGCGCGTGCCACATCAGCTCGCCGAGCAGCTTCGCCACTTTGATGTACTGGTCGTTCACGCGCCCGATGACCCGCGGAGTCCAGTGCTTCTCGACCTGCTGCAGTTCGGCGGCGACATCGATCCCGAGAATGTTCGTCATGCCTCTATCTTGGAACCATGGGGACATGGAGCGGACAACCATTCGGAAGCGACTCGGCCGGCGACTGGGCCTTTGACCTCGACGACGCGGCCGGCTGGGGTTTTGTGCGTGATGCCCTGACCCGCGTCATCGGGCAGACCGAGGTCGACTCCGACGACGCGGTCGTTGCGATCGCTGCGGCAGAGGTGGTCGCCCACGGCCTTGGTCGTCCGACCCAGTCCGACGCCTACACCGAATCGGTGGGCGTTTTCGTTCAGCGGGTCGGGCGCCCCGACGCGGCCCTCGTGGCCATCGCCCTCGAGGCGCTTGCCGCATCCACGTCGCCCGAGAGCGAATTGAGCGAGCTGTGGGCCGACGAAGACTCCGCCGAGTGGCTCGATGCGAATGAGGCACTGAAGAACGCGCTGGATGCCGGGTCGCCCGGCCTTGCCTGAACGTACGGCCCGACGGTCCGTTCCCTGAGCTTGTCGAAGGGGAGAGGCAGGCGGCCTACGCGAGCAGCGCCGCCAACGCGTCGACCACCAGGTCGGGGCGCGTGATGAACGGGTGGTGCCCCGTCGGCAGCTCGACCGAGCGGGTGGCGCGCGCCGCATGGAAGCGCTGCAGCTCGAGCGAGGTGCTGCGATCCTCGCCGCACACGAGGTACGTCGAGTCCACTCCCTGCCATCCGGCCGCCGTCGTCGGAGTCATGAACGCCGTCGCATCCTGAGCCGTGACGCGCGACCAGGCCTCGCGCTGGGTCTCTTCATCGGCATCCTGCAGGAACCGCCCGCCGAACGACGTCGCGTCGTAACCCGAGACGCTCAGTGTGCCGTCGCCGTTGTCGCCGATCGACACGGGGTCGGACTCGCCGCTCATGATCATGCCCTGCGCCTGGCCGATGTCGGGCAGGTACGACGAGATGTAGAGCAGGTGACGAACGGCCGGATGCGATCCGGCCTCGGCGATCACGGTTCCGCCGTAGGAGTGTCCCACCACGATCGCCTCGTCGACGGTGTCGAGCTCGCGGCGCAGTGCGGCGGCGTCGGCGACGAGCCCGCCGGCGGCATCCGAGAGACCATCGGCCGTGCCTTCGCCGCACGATGGCAGCGCCACGGCGCGGCTCCGGATGCCCGTGCGCCGCTCGAGCAGGTCGGCTGCGGGCTGCCACCACCAGGCTCCGTCGCGAACGAGGGCGCCGTGCGCGAAGAGCAGTTCCATGGTCTGAGCCTTTCAAAAGAGGAGTGATTGAGACCCTACGACCGGGTGAGCGCGCCGGTGTCGACCGTTCGCTCAGAGCGCGAGATATCAAGCCCGACTAGGCACCGGGCCACCTCACTGCGTTAATGGGCACATGCAGACTCTCGGTTTCGACCGTCTCGTGACCAACTTCCAGCCTGTGGTCGACATCGATTCAGGGATCGTCGTGGCCTATGAGGCACTGAGCCGCGCGTTCTTCGACGACTCGCCCGTGCCTCCGGATCGGCTGCTCCGCGATGCGTACCGAGACGACACGGCGGCAGAGCTCGACTCCGCCTTTCTCGATTCCGCGCTGCGTGCCATCGAGACCCAGGGTCTCGAGTCCCCGCACTCCGTCTTCGTTAACGTGGAGCCTGCCAGTCTGGCCCACGGCCGCGTGCCACAGGCTCTCATCGGCGCCCCGCCGCTCGTCGTCGAGATCACCGAGCGCGCGCTGACCACCGACCCGGGGTCCCTTCTGGCCGCCGCCGCGACGCTGCGGGCCGCAGGGCACCTCATCGCCATCGACGACCTGGGGGCAGAGCCCGCGTCTCTCGCGCTTCTTCCACTGCTCGCACCCGAGATCGTGAAGCTCGACATGAACCTCATCCGTCGGCAGCCGGACCGTATGGCGGCGATGACGATGACCGCGATCGCGGGCTATGCCGAGAGAAGCGGCGCGATCATTCTGGCCGAGGGTGTCGAGACGCCCGCGCACATCACCCGCGCGCGTGCTTTCGGCGCATCCCTCGCCCAGGGCTGGCACTACGGCAAGGCGGCCGCGACGACAGACGAGGCCCCCGGAGTCACCCGCCTCCGTCCGGCGCGCGGGCGCCACGCCCTCGACGTCGTCGACGAACCGGGCGGCACCACCCCGTTCGAGGTGGTGGCGGGGGCGGCTCCGGTCAAGCTGGGTGACCGCGCATTGCTCCTGCAGGTCAGCGCGTTCCTCGAGGAGCGCGCCGGGGCCGGCGGCGATTCCGCCGTGCTGCTCGCGACCTTCCAGGCCGAAGACAACATCACGCCCGCGACTCGAATCCGCTACGAGGCCCTGGTCGGTTCCGGATGCCTGTTGACGGCCTACTCGACTCGTGCGTCTGCGGGTCTTCCGCATCCGGCCCGCAGTGTGGTCGTCGCAGACGACGACCCGCTCGCCGCCGAGTGGGACGTCATTCTGCTGACCGCCGACTACGCCGCAGCACTCACCGCTCGGGAGATCGACCCGACCCGCCATCGTGAGGGGCTCTACGAGTTCGCACTGACGACAGACCGCGCGCTCGTGAGGCGCTGCGCGAGGGCGCTGCTGTCGCGCTGAGTGCTTCTGTCGCTGAGCGCGGGGCGCCCCGTCGACCGTACGCCGGATTCGCGCCCACAGCGTCAACCCCTGACGCCGAGTCAGTGCGCAGGCGTAACGTCGCGTGTGGAAAGGAGCACGAATGACGACGAACGAATCCAAGAAATCGGATGCCGACGAGATTCCCGATGGCTCGGGATCAGACGGCAGCGAGCCCCAGGATGGTGCCGACACGGCATCGGGCGGAGGAGCAGACGATGAGTGACCCTCGCCCCGAGCACACCCCGAAGCCCGACGAGATCGACCCCGAGACCGGAACCGAGCCGGACGGGACTCCCGTGGAGAACCCGTCGGGATCGTGGGCCGGTCGGCCCGAGCTGATCGCGGCGTAACGCCGCACGTCTCACGCGCATGTCTGAGACGGGGTCTGTCGACGACGACCGCTGGTTGGTCATCAATGGCCGCAAGTGGCGTCGCACAGACCGCGCTCTCAGTGAAACGCTGGTGTCTCGACTTAAGTCGCACCTCGGGCGCGGCCGCTCCGGGGTGCGCGCGACGAAGTCAGCGGGCGACGAGGCCGCCGTTGCTGCGGCCGTCGCCGCAGCGCGAACGCGGGTCGGCCTGGCGAAGCACGGCCTCGGCGAGCGCGGTCCCCTCTGGTGGGACTCCCCCGAGAAAGACAGGATCGCCCGGGCGAACGAGGCCCTGAGACAACTCGACGCCCTTGACGAGTAGACGCCGTCTCACCCTGCGCTGATTGAGTAGCACAGAAATTTCTGCGAGCGTTGTCCCATGCCCGCGCCCACCGACGACACCGTGCGCATCGGGCGGCACCCGGGCATCCAGAACCTGCGCCTCATAGCGGAGGCCTCTCTCAGCGTGGCCGCGGCCCTCGGGGCACCCGCCTCGCTCCTCTTCTCCACCCTCGGCGCCGGCGAGGGGAGCTGGCCTCTCGGGGTGCTCTCTGTCTGGCTCGTCTTCGGCGGCGGCATCGCGATCGGAGTCACCCTCGCCTACGCGGTGATCGAATTCAGCCCCGGCGAAAGCACAGCCTCGATGCGCCGCGGAACCCTCTCGTTCCGCCGCCGCACCGTGCCGCTCGACACGATCACGGAGGCCTGGCGCTCGGTCTCGTCGGCACCGAACGGCACCGGCTACAAGGTCTATCGCTTCACCTCGACAGACGGCGCCACCTCCCGCGTGCTCGTTCGGGGCCACCCGATGAAAGGCCTGGATGCGCAGGGCCTGCGCAGTCTGGCCGCGTTCGTCGGCGGCCTTCCGCTCGAGGTTCCGGATGCCGCGGCGCGGCCCGCGCGCATCGGCGACGGCCGCGAGGCGGCCGGCCCTCCCGCGCTCACTGAGCGGCAGCGTGCCGCGGCGGTGTCGCTGACCGAGGGCGGAGGGAAGTCGCGCGTCGGCCGGGAGACCCTGTTGATCGAACTGCAGGGCCTGATCGACGCCGCAGAGGCAGCGGACTCTCGCTACCCGTCGGGTGCCGACGGAACCACGGAGTCGCGCGAGTCCGCCGCAGCGGCGACCCGGCGGCCGCGCGGCGGCATCCGGGCCCTGATCGCCCTGGTCAAGGCCGACCGCCTCGAGCGCGCGCGGGAAGATGACGACGCGGAGGCCACCGACCTTCTCGCATCGCACCTGGCCCGCACCGGTCGTCTGCGCCGATTGCTGCTGCGGCTGCTCATCGGCTGCATCGGGGTGGGCGTCGGCGTGGTCGCGGTGTCGATCGTGCTCGACGCGATCAGCTCGAGAATCCTCAACGCGACCGGCGAAGACGTGGTGCTGCTGGTGGTCGCGAGCGCCATCCTGCTGTCGATCGCGCTCGTTTTGGGCTGGTGCGCCGCGGCCGATGCCGACGTGCGGAGCCGGCGCGATCTCGCCCGTCGCTGGATGGCGCTGCGCGACGGCGGCGAGCGCAAGCGCGGCATGCCGACGCCGTTTCTGCTGGCGTGGACGGAGCAGGCCTGGAGGCTGCGCTCCGCAGGGGCGGGCATCTGGAGCGTGGTCGGTGCGGTCATGATCATCATCGGAATCGTCGCGCTCGTCGACAGTGAGCTGCCGCTGTTCACGAGAATCGGAATCCTGGTGAGCGGACTGGCCCTCGTGGGCATCGGGGTCGCCATGTTCATGTCGGTGACCCGCAGGCGGCGCGCCGAGGCCGAGGAGATGGTCTACCTCGGGGGCGGCCGCCTGCTTCCGCCCGACGGCCTGAGCTGACTAAGCAGGGCGCGATCCGTACTACAGGACAGACAGTCCAACACGCCGCCGCGGCGGCGCAGAAACGCCGAGCCTGAATCGAAACATCCTGTTGAACGGGTGACAGCTAACGGCGTTGTCAGTCGTTGTGCTCCTTGGCGACTTCGAGGGCAATAGCGCCGGCACGGGCCATCACCTCGAGCTGGGCGGCGTTGTAGGTCACGCGCACCGACTCGTCGATCGTTTCGCGAACGACGTGTGAACCTTTCGTCAGGTGCGCTCCGGGCGTCACCAGCCAGGGGTACTCGTCGAAGAGCTTCGCAAACACGGGGCCGAAATGCTCCGCCAATCGGATGCGCGTGGGCTCGTCCGCATCCGGCGCGAGGTTCTCGAATTCCTCATCGACGGCATCCGGATCGACCTCGGCCATCTGCCGCAGATCGGCCATGGCTGTGTCGTCGTAGAGCTGGTTGTAGACCAGCATGAGCGACTGCTCGGGCTTCGTGAGTCGCGCTGCGACGTTCTCGAATCCGGCAGGCACGCCCGTGACGGAGGAGCCGTCGAGGATGGCGCGCACCTCCGCGCGGGCGCGTTGGAGCCGTTCGATGCTCGACGCGAGGTCCGCGTCTATCGCGCGGAGGGCATCCGCCGGCGAGTCTTTGCCGAAGCCCACCTGCTCGATCTGGTCGAGCGGAACCCCGAGGTCGCGCAGCCGCCTGATCTGCAGCAGCCGCACGAGGTGGGCGACCTGATACTGCTTGTAGCCGTTCGACATGCGCACCGGCTCGTCGAGCAGGCCGGCGCGGTGATAGTGCCGCACGGTGTTCACGGTCGTTCCGGCGAGGTCGGCCACTTCACGGGTGCTCCACGGCATGTCGCATGCTCCCTTCGGTTCTCGGTGTCGCTGTAGGGTGCGCAGCGATCGAGATGCCTGTGCACCCCACACTGTCAAACATCGGCGCCGCCGTCACGGCATCTCGCCGGTTCACAGCAGCCACAGCGACAGCGGGTGCACGAGGTAGAGCAGCGAGAACGACTCGTAGAGCGCGCCGATCACGAGCAGAACCAACGCGGGCAGGGCCAGCCAGCCCAGCTTCTGCAGGCCGCGCAGGTAGCCCTGGCGGTGGGTGGTCACGCCGGCGGTGCGGGGCCGCAGCCACGACCGGCCGAGCAGATAGGCGCCGAGCAGAAGCAGGATGTATGCCTGCAGCTCGATCACGACCGTCAGGGAATGCGGGATGAGGGCCACCCAGCCGATGTCGGTCGTCGGGGCGATGGTGATTCCGGTGGTGAACGACCACCAGGCGAAGAGCGGCAGACCCAGGAAGGGCACGACGAGCGAGGGCAGCACGATCGTGAGGGCGCTGAGCTTTCCGACGTTGATGGCGAAGATGACCACCGCGAAGAGCCACGGGCTGCTGAGCAGCGAACCGACCAGCTCCGACGTGCCGTCGGTCTGCTGCGTCTGCAGCTGTGCGCGACTGAGGTCGGGGAACACGATTCCCACGACGAAGCCGGCGACCACCAGGCCGTAGGCCATCAGGTTGATGGCGAGGTAGGCGCGCTTGTTCGCGCCGATGATCTCGAAGGGTCGGCGCAGCATGCGGGGCCGCCGGGTGTCCGAGGCTTCTACCTCGGGTTCGTACGTTTTCTGTGTCATGACCACATGAGACACCCTGTTCCCACCACAGGGTCAAGGGCGCTTGACCCTGTGGCGGGAACACGGTTTCTACTGTCACCCATGAACCCCATCGAACAGCTCGTCAGCAATTTTCAAGACCTCGTCGCCCAGGTGCCCGAGTTCCTCCAACCACTCATCCTCGTGCTCGCCGGAGCCGTTCCCTTCGTCGAGGGCGAGCTCGCCGCCATCATCGGAGTGATCGGCGGAGTCAATCCGATCGCCGCCGCCATCGCCGGCGCCACGGGCAACTTCCTGTGCGTACTGCTCGTGGTGCTGCTGAGTTCGCGGGCCCGCAGCGCGGTCGTCGACCGCCGGGCGGCTCGCGCTTCGGCTTCGGCTTCGGCTTCGGCGAAGCGGATGCGCGCGGGCAGTGTCGGGGTCGGCTCTTCGACGGCGGGTGTTCCGACCACGAGGATCGCCACGATCGACGCTTCTGAACTCGACGCAGCCGAAGCGGCTGAGGCCGCGGAGGACGCAGCCCCCAAGAAGCCCCTCTCCAAGGGCCGCCAGCGCTTCTACACGTGGCTCGTGCGCTTCGGCGTACCGGGCGCGAGCATCCTCGGCCCGCTCGCGATCCCCACCCAGATCACGTCGGCCATCCTGGTCGCCGGAGGCACCCCGCGCGCGTGGGTTCTCCTCTGGCAGGCAGTCGCGATCGCCTTCTGGACGACCGTGGGCACAACCTCGGTGTGGCTCGCCCTGCGGGTCGCGACAGGCGCCTGACCCTCCGCCCCGCCGCCAGTTGCCCCTTCGACAGGCTCAGGGAACGGCTCCCCGTTCGTCGAGCCTGTCGAGACGCGATCGGGGCACACCTCACTTGCGCCGATCGAGTAGCGGCGCGACGAAGGAGCCCGCGGATCGAGATCACTCCGTGACGGACGCCCGGCGCGGCAGCACACTCAGCGACAGCAGCGCCGTGAGCGCCGACGCCCCCAGAACCACCCACGCCACGACAGAGGTTCCCGCCGCCCCGACGATCGCTCCCGCCACGAGTGTGCCCGCGCCGATCCCGAGCGTCATCGCGCTGACCACCCACCCGTTCGCCTCGGTGAGCGCGGCGGCAGGGCTGAGCTGCGAGATGCGCTCGAAAACCTGGCCCAGTGTCGGAGGAAGCATCAGCCCCGAGACACCGGCGACGACGACGTAAGCCCACGTGGGCAGCCCTGTCGCCACGAGCGGCAGGTACCCGACCGCCAGCAGAAGCCCGCACACCGTGAGCAGTCGCGCCGGGGTCGAGCCCAGGGGCCGGATGCCGACGACGGTCGCGCCGACGAGGGCACCCGCGGCGTTCACCGCGAGGATCCATCCGGCCAGTCCATCGCTGTCACGCGCCGCCTCGGAAGCGGTCGCCACGATGGTCAGCGCACCGACCGGAACGCCGATACCGAACGTGAACACGGCGACCCGCGCGACCGCCGGCATCAGAATAGGCGACCGGATGCCCGGGTGCGCCGCGTCCCGGCTCGATCGGTGGGCCGACGCGGCGCGGGGTGCCGGATTGACGATGAAGGCGAGCGCGCCGATGAGTCCGAGCCCTGCCGCGAACAGGAGGTTGCCGACCGGGCCGAAGACGGCGATTCCGACGACGGTGAGCAGCGGACCGATGATGAAGATGATCTCCTGGGCACCGGCATCCAGACTGAACGCGGCCTTCAGCTGCGGCCCCGGGCTCACCAGACGCGGCCAGAGCGCGCGGAGGGCGGGCTCGAGCGGCGGAGTGAACACTCCAGCAGCCGCCGCGAGGGCTACGGCGAGGCCCGGCAACGGTTCGAGGGTCAGCGCCATGCCGGTGAAGGCGAGAAAGCTCAGGATGCCGCTCAGGGCAAGAATGGCGACCTGCCCGAGACGGTCGATGAGTCTGCCGAGAAGCGGCTGCCCGACGGCTCCGGCGACCACGTAGACCGCGGTGATGAGCCCGGCGAAGCCGAAGTCTCCGCTGGTCGACCGCACGAGCTGCACGATCGCGAGCGCCGCCATCGCTCCGGGCAGGCGGCCCAGCAGCGAAGTGAAGAGCAGGTACGCGGTGTGCCGGCTCCGCAGAACGGAGACGACGGGAGGGGACGTGCGAGTCATAGGTCCAGTCTGGTCTCGATATGCTTCGGCCGAAGACGGCCGTGCAGTGACTCCACGGTCTGCACTGCGTTACGCTTCTCGAGGCTTCGACGCAGCGCGAGCGTGCGCCCTACCGATCGATTCCTTCCGGGAGCAAGCATGGAGAGCGACACCGACACTCCTCTCGTCGTGGAGTTCAAGGGCGAACGGCACGAGCTTTTGTGGCCGCCGGCCGTTCCGCTCGCCGACTTCCTGAAGTCCCGCGGCATGAAGGTGCCCTACGCGTGCGGCGAAGGTTACTGCGGCGGGTGCATCGCGCGTCTGACCAGCGGCAGCGTGACCATGGCCATCAACGAGATCCTCGACGAGGACGACCTCGCGAACGACTTGATTCTCGGCTGCCAGGCCGTGCCCGACGGTGACGAACCCATCACGGTCATCTACGACTGAGCGCCGCCGCCCTTCGACAAGCTCAGGGAGCGGACCCGCTAGTCGAGCAGCAGCGCCGGCTCCTCCATGATGCTCGCGACGTCGGCCAGGAAGCGGCTCGCCACATCGCCGTCGACAACGCGGTGATCGAAGCTCGCCCCGACAGTGGTCACGAAGCGCGGACGCACCTCACCGTCAACAACCCACGGCTTCTGCTTGATCGTTCCCAGGGCGACGATCGCGACCTCGCCCGGGTTCAGAATCGGCGTGCCCGTGTCCATGCCGAAGACACCGATGTTCGTGATGGTGATCGTTCCATTGGCCTGATCCGCCGGCGAGGTGCGCCCCTCGCGCGCGGTCAGCGTGAGCTGCTCCAGCGCCGTGGCGAGCTCGAGCAGCGACATGTCCTGCGCATCCTTCACGTTCGGAACGATCAGCCCGCGCGGGGTCGCCGCCGCGATGCCGAGATTCACGTAGTTGCGAACGATGATCTCCTTGTCGGTCCACGCGGAGTTCACCATCGGGTTGCGGCGCACGGCCCAGATCATGGCCCGCGCCATGATCAGCAGCGGCGACACCTTCACGCCCGTGAAGTCGGTCGACGTCTTCAGACGCTTCACGAACTCCATGGTGCGCGTCGCATCCACGTCGACGAACAGGCTCACGTGCGGCGCCGAGAACGCGGAGTGCGTCATGGCCTTCGCGATCTGCTTGCGCACGCCCTTCACGGGAATGATCTCTTCACGCGTATCGGCCCACTGCGGCGTCTCGATGTTGTGGAACACCTTCGCCTGCTCTGCGTGGCGCACCACATCGTCGCGGGTGATGTCGCCGATCGGACCGGTGGGCTGCACCTCGCCGAGGTTCACGCCCAGGTCTTTGGCCAGCTTGCGAATGGGCGGCTTGGCGATGATCGGCAGACCCGTGAGAACGGGCACGCGTGCCGCGCGGGCACCGGATGCCTGCGGCTGGCCGCTCGAGGCGGCCCCGGTCGACGCGGCGTTCGGCTTGGGCGCCGAGGCGCCCGCGCCGGAGCGACTGGGCCGGCGGCTGGCGACGTGACCCTTGATGCCGTACCCGACCAGAACCGCGCCCGACGAGCTGTCGGATTCCTGCGAGACGGAAGCGGCGGCATCCGCTCGCACCTGCTCGGCCTCGACGACCACGGGCGACGACGCAGACGCGGGAGCGACGTGGTGCGCGGCAGGCGCCGGCGCGGCGGGAACCGAGGCCGGTGCCGACGCGGGCATGGCGGCCGCGGTGATGGGCGTCTCGAATCCCGGAACGGGTGCGGGAGCGACCGCGCCGGACCCGGAGGAGGTGACGGTGATGATGGGCGTTCCCACGTCGACGGTGTCGCCTTCGGCAACGAGCAGTCCTTCGACGACGCCCTCGAACGGAGAGGGCAGTTCGACGAGCGACTTGGCGGTCTCGATCTCGACGAGAACGTCGTTGATGGCGACGGTGTCACCGGGGGCGACGCGCCACGAGACGATCTCGGCCTCGGTGAGGCCTTCGCCGACGTCGGGGAGGTTGAAGTGCGAGGTGGTCACGATGCCATCCTTTGCGATTGAAACGGGCCCTTCGAACGGCTCGTTCCCTGAGCCTGTCGAAGGGGAAACATGGGTCTAGAACGCCAGCGACCGGTCGACCGCTTCGAGAATACGGTCGACGTCGGGCAGATACAGGTTCTCGATGCGTGGAGCCGGCATGGGAACGTCGAATCCGGACACCCGGATGACGGGAGCCTGCAACGAGTAGAACGCCTTCTCGGCGACGGTGGCGGCGATCTCGGATCCGACGCTGACGAACCCGGCGGCCTCCTGGCACACGACCAGGCGACCGGTTTTCGTGACCGAGTCGAGAATGGGCGCGTAGTCGACCGGGCTCAGAGAACGCAGGTCGATGACCTCGAGGCTCACGCCTTCCGACGCGGCGAGCTCTGCGGCCTGCAGCATCATGGTGACCATCGCGCCGTGGCCGACGAGCGTCGCATCCGTGCCCGTGCGCGCGACGCGACTGGCGTGCAGCGGCGAGGCCGAGGCATCCAGATCGACGGGGCCCTTGGGCCAGTAGCGGCTTTTGGGCTCGAAGAAGATCACGGGGTCGTTCGATTCGATCGACTCCTGGATCATCCAGTAGGCGTCGTTGGGGGTCGACGGGCTGACCACGCGCAGGCCGGCCGTGTGCGCGAAGTACGCCTCGGGGCTCTCCATGTGGTGCTCGATCGCGCCGATGTGGGCGCCGTAGGGGATGCGGATGACCACGGGCATGGTGAGCGTTCCGCGGCCGCGGTTGGTGAGCTTGGCGAGCTGCGTGGTGATCTGGTTGAAGGCCGGGTAGACGAAGCCGTCGAACTGGATCTCGCAGACCGGGCGGTAGCCGCGCAGGGCGAGGCCGATGGCGGTGCCGACGATTCCCGACTCGGCGAGGGGCGTGTCGAGCACGCGCTTGTCGCCGAACTCGGCCTTGATGCCCTCGGTCACGCGGAAGACGCCGCCGAGCGTGCCGATGTCTTCGCCCATAAGAAGGACTTTGTCGTTGTCGGTCATGGCCTTGCGCAGGCCCGCGTTGATGGCCTTCGCCAGCGGAAGTTCTTCGACGGCCATTACTTGTCTCCTCCGAACGACGCCTCGTAGTTCGCCAGCCAGGCCTTCTGCTCGGTGATGAGCGGGTGCGGCTCGCTGTAGACGTGGTCGAACAGATTGTCGATCGTGGGGTTGGGCAGCTCGAGCGTGCGGCGCCGGATGTCCGCCGCGAAGTCGCTCGCCTCCTGCTCGACGTCGGCAAAGAAGGCCTCGCTCGCGCCCTTGTTCTTCAAGAAGGCCTCGAAGCGCACGATCGGGTCGCGGGCGACCCAATAGGCCAGCTGCTCGTCGTTCTGGTAGCGGGTGGGGTCATCGGATGTCGTGTGGGCGCCGATGCGGTACGTCTGGGCCTCGATATAGCTGGGCCCAAGGCCGTTACGGGCGTCGTCGAGGTGCTTGGCGCTCACCGCGTAACTGGCGAGAACGTCGTTGCCGTCGACCTGCACGCTCGGAATGCCGAAGCCGCGCGGGCGCAGGTAGAGGGGAACGCGCGCCTGGGTGCTGACCGGAACCGAGATGGCCCACTGGTTGTTCTGCAGGAAGAAGACGGTGGGCGTCTGATAGCTGGCCGCGAAGACCATGGCCTCGTTGACGTCGCCCTCGCTGGTGGAGCCGTCGCCGAAGTAGACGATCACGGCGGTGTCGGTGTCTGCGTTGCCCGTGCCGACGGCGCCGTCGAAGTTGATGCCCATGCCGTAGCCGGTGGCGTGCAGCGTCTGCGTGCCGAGCACCAGCGTGTAGCCGTGGAAGTTGCCGTTCTTGGGGTCGTTCACGTCCCACCCGCCGAGGGTGGTGCCGCGCATCAGTTCGACGATGCCCATGATGTCGACGCCGCGGATCTTGGCAACCACGTGCTCTCGGTAGCTGGGGAAGATGTGGTCCTGGCGTCGGGTGGCTCGGGCCGATCCGACCTGCGCGGCTTCCTGTCCATGACTCGGCGGCCACAGGGCCATCTGCCCCTGGCGCTGCAGGTTGGTGCACTCGGTGTCGAAGCGCCGGATGACGGCCATGTCGCGATAGAACTGCTCGTGCTGTTCGTCGCTGAGTGCCTCTATATAGGGCAGGTACTCGTCACTCCCGGCACTGGGAGCGAAGGAACCGTCTGTGGCCAGAAATTGAACCGCGGGCGGAGGAGTGGTCATGGATGAACCCTCTTGTCTTTCGCTTGTATGGCTACGCTATCGGGTGCGTCGACGGGCCATCTGAGAGGGTTGCGACAAGCTTTGACGAGATAGCGATGAGTTTCTCTACAGATTCATGCTCGCCGATCGAAATCCGCACGCCCTCGGGGTGGAATGCCCGGACGACTATTCCATTTTCGGCATATACCTGCGCGGCGTGTGCGGTGTGCTCTCCGGTGGGCAGCCAGATGAAGTTTCCCTGCGGCTTCGGAGCATCCCAGCCCTGGTCGATGAGGGCGACCCAGAGGTCGTCGCGGCGCTTGGCGATGTCTGCGACTCGCTCGTTGAGCTGAACGTCGTCGCCCAGGCTCACGACGGCGGCGTGCTGCGCCTGGTCAGTGATTCCGAGCGGGATAGCAGTCGTGCGCGCGGCCTGCAGGATGGCGGCCGGTCCGATGCCGTAGCCAACTCGAAGGCCGGCCAGCCCGTAGGCCTTGGAGAAGGTACGCAGCACGACGAGGTTCGGATACTTGCCCAGCAGCTCTTTGCCGTCGACCGCGTCGTCGTCGGTGACGAACTCGCGGTAGGCCTCGTCGAGAATGACGAGCAGGTCGTCGGGAACCGCGTCCATGAAAGCGGCGAACTCGTCTTTGGTGACGATGGTTCCGGTGGGGTTGTTGGGGCTGCAGACGATGATCAGGCGGGTGCGCTCGGTGATCGCGTCGAGCATCGCCGGCAGGTCGTGCCGGTGGTCGTCGCTGTTCTCAACCTTGACGCTGACCGCCCCGGTAAGTGTGGGCATCCAGGGGTAGGCCTCGAACGACCGCCACGAGTAGACGACCTCATCACCCGCGCCGGCCGCGGCCTGCACCAGCTGAACAAGGAGGGAGACCGACCCGGCACCGATGATGACCTCATCGGCGCTCACACCGAACCGCTCGGCCAGCTTGGCGGTGAGGTCGGGCGCGGCGGCATTCGGATAGCGATTGAGCGAGGCGCTCGCTTTCTCGACGGCCTCGAGCACCCCGGGCAGCGGCGGAAAGGGGTTCTCGTTGCTGGAGAGCTTGAACCCTCCCTCTATAGAGGTGCCCTGCTTGTACGGGGGCAGAGCGAGGATTTCGGGGCGCAGCTTGACGGGGGAAATGGAGGAGTCACTCACTGGGTCAGTCTATGTTGCGACGTCTGAGGCTTGTGGAAACGCGGAGGCAAGCCGGAAACGTGCGCGCTGAGGTCGATGACGTACCTGAGTCGTTTCTGCCCCGAGCGGCAGCACGCTGTATCCACCTACACGATGCCGATACTCGGGACTAGAAATGACTCCTCTTATTGTTCGTCCTGTTCTTCGTCGATGTCGCGCTCCCGTGGCACCACCGGTGCCGCGCCGACCTCGTTATCGATAAGGCCAAATGGTGGAATCTGCGGATCACGCGTGTAGCGAACGACAACGTTTGCTTCGGCCACTGACGGCGGGGTGTTGTCCACGATTAACACCTGCGCTCCTTGGCCGGCGTTTGAGAGCCATCTCTCCAGATG
The DNA here is from genome assembly GCF_001422485.1 of Agreia sp. Leaf283. Classification (GTDB taxonomy): domain Bacteria; phylum Actinomycetota; class Actinomycetes; order Actinomycetales; family Microbacteriaceae; genus Agreia. The sequence goes on along the minus strand of NZ_LMNF01000004.1, from coordinate 327,810 downwards.
CGTGTACACCCGCTCCACCAGATGAATGTCGGCAAATTCTGCCTCGTCCGCGAGTCCGCCGAGATTCTTCTGCGGCGTGTCAATCATCAGGAATCCAGGGTGAGCTTCATTGGTCTCGTACGCAGTCTCGAATATGGCGAGCATCCAGGCGAGGCTAACCAACACTTGCCCGCCGCTGCTCGCTTCCCTGAAGTGCTGACTTCGCACATGCGGTACAAGCTTGTCGTCGATATACGGAGGGACAACTCCCCGCTCGTCGACTTTCGGATACTCAATCTCGTGGAGGATCTGCGAATAGCGGCTGCTGAGAGCCTGCAGCACTACGCCACGATCCGGCCGCGCTTTCGTATCTCGCTGTTCCTTGCGTAGGGCGTCAAGGTTTCTACGAGCGCGGTCGTAGGCCGCCATTCTGGCGTCCAGACCGGTTCGGAGTTTGATCCCGTTTGTCACATCATTTCGAAGCACGAGGATTGCCTGTCGGCGGCCTTGGAGTTCGTCTCTCTCACCGAGAAAAGGGTTCACAGCTGTGAGCGTCGCATCGTCGAGATCACGACCAGCCTTCGATTCTGCATCAGCCGCGACCGCAGCACGGTCTCTTAGTCGGGGCAGGTCCGCGTTAAGCCGCTGCCAATATTCGTCGAGCTCCTTATAGCGGCGTCTGGCGGCTCGAAGTTCTTTACCGGCGAGGTCAGCGCCATCTACTTTTACCTTATTAGGGTTCTCGTCTCCCAACAGTGGATGAACTGGTTGGTGACACAAGCTGCAAACGCCATCTTCCTGAGTGGGCGAACTGGGAAGCGGATTGAAGCACACAGGACAGGTAGTGACCGACAACTGGTCGAAAACGCTCTCGGCTTCGGCGAGAAGCGTGAGTTTGCGGATGTCGTCCGCATACTGGGCACGCAAGCTCGCAAACCGATCGACGAGTGAGGCGCGGTCTCGAACGAGAGCGTCAGCGTCAGCCGCACTACCGGCAAGTTCCGCGTGTCGCTGGCGTAGCTTTGCGGCGAAATCCGACGCGGCTAACTCCCGCTGTGTGAGTGCGCGAAGGTCCTTACTGACTCGGGATAGTTCTTTGTCGAGGTCATCGGCCTCTAATTCGAGGGCGTCCAACGATTTGGGCTGCTGCTGGGAGACGAACTCTTGAAGTGACTCGACTGATCTGCGTTGATAGTCGAGCGCGGTTTGCGCCTCTTTGACCCGTCGCGCAAGCTCAGCTTGGTCGTTGTCATGAACGCCGAAAACTGCGTCAACAACCTGGCGCAGCTTGATTTCTTTCATGGTGTGGCCGACATGCAGCAGTTGTTGACTGCCGACTCGCTCGTTGTAGAAGAGACAAAGCCACAAAAGGTCACGGAACCCTAATGTGTCCGTGCCCGAATCGTCCTTGGTGGGCGCTTCTTTTAGTTTTACGTCTTGTAGTCCCACGGTCGTCAGCAACCATTGGGAGACGCTTTGTGGGTCGCTGATTGGGTCGACGACGAGCATTGTGGATGTCAAGTTGTCGAGGGCATCCATTGGAGATGGAAACAGAATCGCGTTCTTGGCTCCAAGGGCCCTTTCAAGGGTGAAAATGCCATCGGGGGTTTGCACTTCGACGGCAACCGATCGGACTTGGCGCTGTACTTCAGTGTGATTCGGGAACGTCGTGCCGCCGAGGGCATATTCAATAAATCGAAACACGCTGGTCTTACCCGTGTTAGTTCGTCCGGCGATGATGCTCAAAGCACGATGAGCGTTATGTCCGTCATCGCGGAAGTCGACTTCGAAGGGCTTACTGACTCCAAGCAGCCGAAGGCGACGAATTCGAATACCTTTGTTCAAGGTCGATGACGCGCCGCCCGCGACTAAATCGCCGGAGTCACCCCCTCTATCCAGGTCAGCCGACAGGTCTTCAGGCGTCACGGTCGGCTCCGGCTTGTTGTGGATTTAAGGGCGGGGAGAGTCGCCCTGTTCTTTCTTCGGCGATGCCATCCGAGCTGCCGTAAAGGTCGAGAAGAAGTGAGGGTGTCTTCAACCACCCTCTCGCGGAGTTCGCCAACTGTGCGTCCGATAGCCGCTTCAGCCGCGTGTGGACAACCCGCACTGATTCGCGGTACTGATCTGCGTAAAGCGCCGTCAATGCGCCGACGAAGGCCGTACCTCGGTCAGTAACCCCATAACCACCAGCTCGCGGAGCAGCCAAACCGTAGCCAATGAGTATGGCAAAATCATGCTGCAGCCGCTGCCGTCGATTGGCGAACCGCGACCCCGTCGACGCGTAGGAAAGCTGACGCTCGTCGAATGCAGCACGGTGCAGTCGAGCACGTTCGCTCGAATCGCTGTCCTTAAAAATTGCGAATGGATTAGCAGCAAGGAAGTCGTAGTAGCCGATGCGCTCGAGATCGACTCCCTTGGAATTTACGGGCGTAATCTCGTCGAGAAGTATCACGAGTTGGGTGAGCCGAAATATCATGTGGTCCTCGGGCGAAGGTGCGGCTTCGGGATCATGAAGATGCTGACCCGGGTCGTCATGCCAATGAGTATGAAGGCTCATGTGACCAACTCGCCGGGATCAGACGAATCGACGCGTTTTGCTACGTCGCGCCAATCGTGAACCCAGCCGGCTCTTGCATCTTCGACGATCCGATGCATAAGCCCCCTGGTGTGGATCGCTCGCAGTGGCAGCTCGACCGGAGCAACCACGCCTCTCGTCTCTTTCATGACCGCCGAGAATAGCTTGCGCGCAGATGGCTCGTAGTTCTCAGCGTTTGGCGCTGTCGCGGGGTCCGCGACAGCGTCTTCCCAGGAGCCAAGGAGTACTGCGTCGATCTCTGCGATCGCGGCCAATTGCGCCGGCACCGACCTCGCGGTGATGTCCCGAACGAGCAAGTCAGCATTAAAGTACGCATGCCGCTGTGCGTCCATTTCGCTAATTCCAGCAACCGTCATCTGTCTGACGAACAATGCTCTGTCGTATGTTGGCGTTTCATCGAGCGACAGAGGCGCCGCGACTGGAGCCGGTTCAGATCCAGTCTTTCGAGCCTCGAGAATGTCTTTGTTAGGCCCGTAGAATTCCGCCCAAACGGGGTGTGCTTCCGGCGACATCAGCTTTCTTCTGAGTCGGGGCGCATCCCAAAGGTCGAATTGAACATGCGGATAGAGCTTGGACCACTCGCGAACTTTTGTGTCCCACCACTTTTTTTCCGGCGCGCTAACTTCACAAGCAACACACAACGTCCAGGCGTCCACGGCATACCCATGAGTCGTTGCGTGAGTCATGGCTGAGGCAAAGGATTCGCGAATCTGCTTCTTTTGCGAGTCACCGAGCTTGTCGTAGAAGTACTTCGACTGCCAGATCAAGATCGAGTCGGCGAGGCTGCCAACCATGACATCTATGCCCCAGTCCCCAGGGTCGGCCCGAATATCCGTCGCGGTAGGGTGCTCGATCCCCACGAGGGCGGACAAGACTCGATGAAAGACGACCCGTCCGCCATCGTCACTTCCAGCATCGATGGCATGAATACGGAAGTCGATCTTTGAAGGTTGCGTCATTGTCCGTGCACACGAGCACGGCCACTCTCCACGTTGAGCTCCACCGTGCGCACCCCCTCGGCCTTTGCCAAGTTTATTGGGTAGCGGAAGGGGTTGTGAGCGCGAAATTGTCCCCAAACCGGGGGCGTCAGACGCACGGGCGTTATGGGCCCTGCATGCGTTAGCTGTTGAACACGGGCCCCCACAACCGGTGCCGGCGGTATCGAAGTCAGACGTACCTAAAACAAAGTCGAACTCTCTAACGAATAACGCAACCACCGCGCCCCAGGGAGACTCGCGGCCGCTCGTGCCAAAGAGCGGAAGATAGCTGGCGAGCGGCTGATCGGCCCCATCACTAACTCTCCGATGTGCCCCTCACGATCGGCCGCGTCGATACGCGGTAGCCCTGCCGCTTGACGAGCTTCTCGGGGGCTAATCCGTGAGCGCGCGGGACTTTTTGTCGAGCGTCGCTCTTGACATTCCGAGACCCCAGGCGCTCGAGCAGTCGGCTCGCCTCTTTCGACCAGGCAAATGGCCTTCCGGATCTGACTAGCGATGACGATTCGGGGGCGTCCGCCAAGATTCTCCCAGACAGCGCGACGTTTGCTGATCGAATCCACGATCCTTTCCTATTTTCGTGCTCCATTTGCGCTAGAGCAGCCGTGGCTGTGAAGAGCCTCGAGCCCATTGGTGTCGAGGTGTCGACGTCTCCCCCACCAAGGTTCCGCACTCGAAGCCCAGCGCCTCCTTCACGGAGCCCTTTTGCAAAGTCGAGCATGTTTTGCGTCGATTGGCCGAGTCTGTCCGAAAAAGTGACGGCGAGTGTGCCCCGTCTCGAGCGCATTGCGCGCTCGATCGAACTCCGGTTGCGAGACACGAGCTCCGGAGACGCCCTGATCGACATAGAGGGCGTCGCACTCCCGCTGCGAGCAGGTCAGACTCGCGCCGATCGGTCGACTGCAATTTAGTCGTTACTCGCGCATAACCGACAATCTTCGTCACGACGCCGCCGATGTCTCATAAGTGATCGTGTGCACTTCGGTTCAAGCACGCAACTTCGGCACCTATTCATGAGAATCGCTAACCCGAAAACCCGACTATCCGTCCTTTTAGTCCGTCGCATGCCCGCCACGCTTCATACCGCGAGGGTTGCGAGGCACCAATAAGGTGAGATCGGGGCCAGCCGGTGTGGTCTGAGTCGTCTCTCGTGCGAGCGATATTTCCCAGTCATTCTGACGTGATTTTTTGTTCGCACTACAGTTCACAAATGAGCCAATTCAATGAAGTGACATTTGACACTCTTCTGCTGGGTCTCAGCGCGGGACGCTCAGGACCTTCGATCGAATCGATGATGAAGGACTACGAGGAGAGCGCGACTGACGGGTCCTACACGGTGTACTGGCCGAAAAACTCCATCAGGGTCATCGAAGGGGCCGACTATGGGACGGCTCGTACGATCGCCTGCATCCTTCGAGATGAGAGGACCCTGTGGATGGGAGAGTCCACTACGTTCGCTGAACCGGTCATTGCCCGCGTTCGTGCATCTCTTGGTTCTAAGCCTCATGCAACCTTTGAAGAGGTTCGAACAGGGACTGTCTATACAAAGGACAAGCTACTGCCCGGGGATATCAGAGTGAAAGTGCCTTCGGCTTTCATCGGCCAGGCTGAGTTTCCCGGGGCGCCGTACAGATTTGACTACGCCACTCTTCCCGAAAATTGATTAGATCAGCGGGGAACCCGGTCGGGAGGGGCGGGGCGTAAGCCCCGCCCCTCGAGCTACCAGGGCTCGATCGTGATGGTGATTCCGGATACAGTTCTAGTGATAGTGATGCGGAAGCCTCTGCTCATCGGGTCCTCCTCTCTCTTCGCGATCCCCCTCCGGTCTTGGCGGACGAGGGCGGATCTGGTTCTGAAAACAGAGTTACCTAGAACCACTTCAGCAGCAACCAAAGCGGCTCCCGGGTTTACCGGAGAGGCGCTACGGTTGACTCGGACCCAAAGATCGCTTTCTCCGGCACCATCCGACGTTTTCATCGGAGACAAAACGCGGTTTAAGCGGTATCTTAAAAGAAGTAACTTAGTACCCCAGGTACCCCGAGGTACCCCCGGACCCCACGTCTCTCCGTTGAGGTCGTCAACTTCTTCCTCGGAGCCCCCATGGACGTCCCTTCAGAAGCCCTCGCGGCGCTTAGTCGAGCAACCGTCAGGTCCAGACGGGCCAGCAGCGTCAACTTCCCAATCACATACGTCAAGCGAGGCGATACCACCCCGACCGCTGCGAGGCTCGTGCGATCGCACGAGCTGCGCCTCAAGATGCACATGATGCTCGTAATGCAGGCAACGAAGGCTCCCTACACACTTCCCGATCGCCCAACCCAGTCGTTGGCGCGCTTGCTCAACCTTCCGCAAGACACCGGCCCGAGACGGGCAAACGACGCGAAAAAATGGCTTCAAGAAAATAGACTCATCACCCCCACGCTCTTGGCGGGCGACAAGGCTGGCCTTCTCTTGCTCCACCCCGACGGCTCAGGCGACGGCTGGGAGAGTAATGGAGCTCGTTGGGTCGGAGTGCCCTTCACTTTATGGTCGAACGCCTGGATACTCCGTCTCAGCGGAAGGGCCATCGTCGTTCTAATGGCCCTCCTCGAACTTAACGGCGGCTCCCAGCATCCTGACGGGGAGTGGATGGATGGCCACCGCAAGAAGCAGTACGGACTCTCCGACGACACCTGGACGAGCGCGACCAGGGAGTTGGAGTATTTCGGCCTTCTGCGAACCAAGGAAGGTTTTTGGGGAGACGATGACTACGAGATTCGCAAACGCAAGCGGTACTTCGTCATCCGCGAAGCCCTCGCCACGGCCCCCGACTGGACCATGCCGGACGCGCCATGACGCCTCGATGTATTGAGTGTTGGCTCCGCGTACGCGTGGGTTGAATGCTGTCAGGCGTATCTCCTGAGGCCGCCCACTCTCGCGACCCCAGCGTCTCAAATCCCATGGGTGATCCGAGGCGGCTCGGCGCCTGGACGCGTCACCGAGCGACCACAGAACACAGCCATTTACTGATCGAGTCCACCGGTCAAGCTTGCGTGTCGACGGCGGCGACCACGGACGGCGGGCCCAACTCATAAATGATCGCTTTCGGATAGCTCCCAAGCTCGGCGAGACAGGGGATCTGGAATGCGAACCTGACGGCAATGACAGTCACTAACGCCGGTGAAATTACAAAGCGTTAGTGCTGTCCAAATGCACCATTTACAGGCGAGCTCTGGGCGAGAACAGGCTGGGCCCATGCTCGCCTCATGACATTCGTGCCGAACCCCACTTTTGGGCGAGAACTCGCAGCCCAGGGGAAGCGCGTCCAGACGGCGGTCTCGGCCGTGTCGACCGAGTAAAACGGCTGGCCGCTCAATGCGGTTAGGGCAGCGCTTCAGCAGCGCGTAGGCAACGGTGCGTCTATAAGCGAACCCGAGTTGACCACATTCGCTGAGGTCATCAGTTGGGCAAGCGATTGTGGCTAACTGACGACGGAAATTCATGGCCGAGGATTAAAGCAGGTCCGAGTTGTATCGGCTGTGCTCATGTCGAGTTTGCTGGCGGCAAATGGGACGTGATCCCACCGATGCGTCGGTGACGCCCTAAGCTCGAAATCCGTAGCAGATACAGCAGCATGGGAGCAACGTGGCATACATCGAATCATTCACGATATATGGTCTTGCTGGCCGCATTCGCCCCATCTCACGGCGGCTCGATCGTAATCTGAATGTTTTCTGGGGGTTGAACGGTTCCGGCAAGACTTCTCTATTAAAGATCTTGCATAGTGCGCTGGAGAATGACACGTCGAGCCTAAGCCGCGTGCCTTTCCAAAGCGCGCAAGTTCTCATTAGGTCTGGCGGTAATCTCGTCAGCCGCACGGTGATCGGCCCCGAGCAAGACGAGAACGACCGCGACTCGGAGCCCACGGCTTTCGAATTTGTGGACAGTTGGCGACCGCGGACAACGCCCCCGAAATCGTGGCAAACAGAGACCCTGGACGGCGATCTAGACCGCGATTACGACACCATGCGTTTCACACACGCGTACCTCCCTATATCGCGTGTCAGTCAATCCCGCACACCTGGGCTAATGAATGGTCGGACGAACATTGAGCGACAGGCCATCGATGATGCAGCATTCGACGAAATCTTCGCAGATCAAGTTCGCCGCCGTTGGCAGACCTATAGCAATAACGCCCTCCTTCGCATTAGAGAGATCCAGCAACGAGGATTGGCGGAAATATTGGCGATTCTGTTCGGCGGTGGAGTTGCTGCACCCGGAGAATCGACAACTTCGATCGGCTCGGACAGCGCATATCTCCTCGTGAAGGCTTTCCTCCGTAGCCAACGCATCATACTTCGCGTCAGCCGCGCCGAATTTATCTCCAGGTACGAGAAGGAAGTCGCGCTCCAAGAAGTCGTAACTAACATTCAGGAGGTTACCCAAGAGGTTGACCTCGCGCAGCGACCTCAAACAGAGTTTCAGTCCATCATTGAGGAATTCTATGCGGGCGACAAGCACGTAGTTTTCTCCGGGAAAGCGCCGTCGGCCCGCAACTCAATACAGATCGAAATCGGCGGGAGTTCCATTCCGCTACAATCTCTCTCGTCGGGTGAGAAACAACTACTTCAGCTTCTACTCGAGATTCTCGCGGCCAACGCGCATACGGTCATGATTGACGAACCAGAACTATCCATGCACGTGGACTGGCAAGAGAGGCTGGTCGCGTCGATGCAACGGGTTAATCCCGGGTGTCAGCTGCTTTTGGCGACGCACTCTCCAGAAATCATTGCAGAGGTACACGAAGAGAACGTCTTCGAGTTGTGAATCGGCCGCAACGGGGAGCGAAGTCGTTCGCAGCTCGCGTGAGGATGAGCAGGCGACGAATGTTCGTACTCGTGGAGGGACGAGACCACGACCGGCCCTTCTACGAACGGCTTTTATCGAAGTACCCACCGGCCGCGTCCTCCGGCTTTACGATTCGACTCGTCGAAGACCTAAAGCTAGACGGGGTCTCCGCCGGGGGGAAGCCATTCGCTCACAAGTTGTTCGACTACTTTGATGCGAACGGCTATCTGAATCAACGCAACAGCGTCGGGCCGCGCCAGATTGTCTTTATGCTCGACAAAGATTTTGAAGATTTCGAGCCGCAGCCACGCTCGAGCCCTCATCTCATAGCCACAGAGAGCGCCGACGTCGAGGCCGAGATCCTGAGAACGGGCAAATTACGAAAGTCTCTCGCTGCGACTTACGGCTTAACTAAGGCGATGGTCCGTGACGTCGCGCCGAACAACACTGATCCCTTCACTGATCTCGGCCTGCGTTGGGAACGTTGGCTCCAAGCTCGAGCAACGAGCTGTTCGTGTGGGCTGCCCGGAGCAGCCAAATACGGAAATCTATCTCAGATCAATCGCGACATTTTCGGACCCTTGGATTCAGCGCTCGAGAGTGTTCTCTTTACACACATCGGGGCAGCCGTTCTTGCCGCATCTGCCCAAGCCGACGCCTTAACTGCCCAGACCGAGGTCACCACGAGGTTAGCGTCCGATCGCGCTCATGAGCTAATAAAAGGTCGATGGCTATCAAAGTATTTCGCGTACCTAGTGAAAACCCAGCTATCGGGCTTAACGATCAAGAACGGCGTGGCGCCCGACGCGCTCGTCGGTGTCGCCCTCGCAACCGTGGATTTCAAGGGATCTTGGACGACTCATTATCGCCAGAGACTGGATGCTCTCCTTGCAATGACGTGACCAGGATTCATTTCCAGAATTGACGACCGTGCCGCGATTCTGGACTTGAAGCCACGAAAAACCGACCCTCCATTCCGAGAATTCACTCGACGCCGCCTACTTCGTGATCTTTAATGTCTTCGGCATGACCGTGCTCTCGGCGTCAGGGCTCGTCGAAAGCGTGTTCTTGCTCATCTCGAACCATCTAACCGCTGGCTACGAAGGGGTGCCCGAGGTCTCGGCGATGGCGATCTTCACAACGGCCTTCTATCCCGTCGCGCTCACCACCGTGATGGTCATCGCGGTCGTCACCAGCTGGGGGCGCCGCTTCGAGGGCCCCGGCGGCGCCGATCTGCGCACCGCATCCGATCCTGATATCTCAGGCGGCGACCTTTCCAAGATCTCGAGCGCCAGACGCGGCAAACACGGCTTCTCGCGTGAGTCCGTGCGGCGCATCCTGACGTTCGCGGTGCCCTACCGGGCCAAGCTGGTGACCTTCATCGCGCTCTCCGTCGTGGGGGCTTCCCTCGCGGTCGCGACTCCGGTACTCGCGGGCAAGTGGTCAACGTCATCGTTGCGCGGGGCGCGGTTAACACGATCGTGTGGCTCGCCGTCAGTATCGCGCTCGTGGCCGTGGTCGTGGCCGACCCTGTCGTGTCACTCGTGACGCGCTGGTTCTCGTCGCGCATCGGCGAGGGTACACGTCAGCCTCAAAAGAGCCGCAACCTCAGCGCGGCTTGCACTACGGACGCGCTAACCCTCACGGATACAACCCCGCCCTGAACGTGAACGTCACTAGCTGCGCGCGATCCCTCGCTCCGACCTTTGTCATCGCTCGCACCGCGTGGGTCTTCACCGTGAACGGCGACACCGACATCTGTGCCGCGATCTCGTGGTTGTCGAGCCCGCTCGCGACAGCCACGACCACGTCGCGCTCCCGGGGCGTCAAAGCGGAGAAGCGCTCAAGCAGCTCCTTGTCGATCACAGGCGGCGGGCTGTCTGTCATGTGACCGATCAGCGCCGCCGTCGCGGCAGCCGATAGCGCTCCCCCGCCGGCAACCACCTCGGCGATACCCGCCACGAGCTCCGCAGGGCTCACGGTCTTACTCAAGAACCCGTTCGCCCCCGCGCGCAGCGCCGCGAGCACGATCTCGTCCTGGTCGAACGTGGTCAGAACGATCACCCGCAAGCGAGACGCCGGGTGCTCCCTGCGAATCCGCCGCGTCGCCTCGACGCCGTCGATCCCGGGCATCCGGATGTCCATCAGCACCAGATCCACAGCGTTGTCCCGCAGAAAGGCGGGCACCTGCAGTCCGTCCGACAGGTCGCCGACCACAACGAACGTCGGGTCGAGCAGCAGCATCGACCGAATGCCCGCCCGCATATCGTCTTGGTCGTCGACGATCAGAATGTTCGTCATGCGAGCTGCGCTCCCACCGGGTCGAGCACGGCGCTGACGCGAAAGACATCGTCAAGAGCAGACACCGAGAGCGTCCCACCGCACGACTCCACGCGCTCCCTCATCCCGACCAGTCCGAGGCCACTGCCCGCGACCGATCCGCGCAGCGTGTGGCTGATCCGGTTCTCCACACTCACGTGCACCCGCCCGTCCGATTCATGAACAGAAACGACCGCCGCTCCCTCACCGTGCCGGTACGCGTTCGTCAGCGCCTCCTGCACGATGCGATAGACCGTCACTCCCACGACCGGGCCGCCCACGGCATCCGGAACCGAGATCGACGCCGTCACCTCGAGACCGATGCTCTCGAACGACTCGACCAGACTCTCGAGGGCGCCGAAGGACGGGGTGGGCCGCAGGGCGTCGTCGTCGTTCGTTATGTCTCCGCGACGAAGCAGGTTCAGGATGCGTTGGGTTTCGCTCACGACGTTGCGCGCGTTCGAGCGGGCCGAGTCCAGGGCCTGCCGCGACGACACCGCCTCGCCAGGCAGGCCGATCTCGGCGACTCCGAGGTTGACGCTGAGCATCGCCACCTGGTGGCCGACCACGTCGTGCAGGTCGCGAGCGATGCGCAGGCGCTCCTCGGTGACGCGACGCTCGGCCTCGATCTCGCGGGTGGCGGATGCCTGGCGGGCCCGCTCCTCCACTGCCAGCCAGTGCTCTCGCGCGAGACGTAAGGCAGCGCCCGTCGCGCCGCCGCCAATGGCAGAGAAGAGGGCCGCGGTCGCAACGACCGCACCCCCGCGCATGTCGCCGACGGTGAACAGCGCGGCCAAGAACACGAGGGCGACGATGACGGTTCCGACCACGGGGCGCTTGCCGCGCAGGGTGAACGAGAACAGCACGAGCACGGCCATCATCCAGACCGAGATGCGGTTCTCGCCCACGGCCGCGACCGCGAACGACGCGGCGCTCGTCACGATGAGGCCGACCCACGGCATCCGCCATGAGATCGCGACCCCGGCGCCCGCGACCAGCACACCGGCGAGCGTCACGGCATCCGCGCCCTGAATGGCCATGACGATGAGCTGGCCCACGAAGACGAGCCCGGCCACGACGTACGCGACGAGGTGCAGGGTGCCGGGGCGGCGAATCCAGAGGGGCGCCCGGGCGGCGTCGACGACGTTCTCTGCTGTGCTCATGAGTCGAGTCTGGCCCTCTGACGACCTGCCGTGTACTTCGTTCGAAGTAGACGGCGCGCGATTGAGCCGACCCGGTCGAGATTGCCCGCCGAAGTAGTTCAAACGAAGTACACGGCCCCTGTCGGCGAAGCGAAGACTGCTCAGCGAGGCAGCCGCCCCACTCTTCACCGCTTGAGAACAGGATCATGATGACAACCACCACGCCCACCACCGAGACCGCCACCGTGGCGTCGTCGCTGCGAAAGCTGTACTTCGTTCGCTTCGCCTTCGCCGTCGTGTGGGCGGTGCTCGTGTTCGTCACGGCGCCGAGCGCCGGGGCAGCCCTCGGCTTCGCGACCGTCGCGCTGCTCGTGCTGTATCCGCTCTTCGATGTGGCGGCGGCCGTCGTCGACTCCCGCTCGAACCGCGGCACCGGCGCCACCCCGCTGCTCTACATCAACATGGCACTCAGCCTGCTGGCGGCCATCGGCCTGGCGATCGCAGCGGCATCCGGAACGCCCGCCGTTCTCGTCGTCTGGGGAGTCTGGGCCATCACCGCCGGAGCTGTTCAGCTGATCGTCGCCCTGCGCCGCCGCGCACTCGGCGGCCAGTGGGCCATGATCCTCTCGGGCGGCCTCTCGGTGCTCGCCGGCGCTGGAATCGCCTCGATGGCCGGCGGCGCATCCGCCTCTGTCGGCACCGTCGGCGGCTACGCCACCCTCGGCGGCATCTTCTTCCTCGTCTCGGCCCTGCGCCTGGGCCGCGCCACGAAGGGCCTGTAGTCATGACGAACCCCACCTTCGACGTCATCATCATCGGCGCCGGCCCCGTCGGCGAGAACGTGGCCGACCGCGTCGTGCAGGGCGGGCTCACCGCCGCCATCGTCGAACGCGAGCTCATCGGCGGCGAGTGCTCGTACTGGGCCTGCATGCCCACCAAGGCTCTGCTTCGGGATGCCGCTGCCCTGCGCGCCGTCGCCGCCCTGCCCGGCGCCCGGGCCGCGGTCACCGGCGACCTCGACGTGTCGGCCGTGCTGCGCCGCCGCGACTCGTTCGCCTCGCACTGGAAAGACGACGGCCAGGCCGCGTGGCTCGAGAGCGCGGGCGTCACGCTGTTCCGCGGCGAGGGCCGCATCAGCGGCACCCGCTCGGTGTCGGTCATCGACGGTTTCGGTGCTGCTCAGACACTGGATGCGCGCCACGCGGTCGTCATCGCGACCGGGTCGAGCGCCCGCGTTCCCGAGGTGCCCGGCCTGGCGGCCGCACGTCCGTGGACGAGCCGGGAAGCGGCATCCACCCCGACCGTGCCCGAGCGGCTGGCGATCATCGGCGGTGGAGTCGTGGGCGTCGAGATAGCGACGGCGTTCTCGGCGTTCGGAACGGCCGTGACGATCGTCGCTCGCGACGGGCTGCTGCCCGCCACTGAACCGTTCGCCCGCGAACTGCTGACGGAGTCGCTGAGCGCGAAGGGGGTGTCGCTGCATCTGGACACAGAGCCGACGTCTGTCACGCGCGACGACAGCGGGCTCGTGCACATCGAGCTCGCCGATGGAACGGCCGTGCTCGCCGATGAGGTGCTCGTGGCCACGGGTCGGATGCCGAACACGTCTCGCCTGGGCCTGGAGAACGTGGGGCTGGAGCCGGGCGACTGGCTGACCGTCGACGACGCGCTTCTCGTTCTTCGCGACGGCGTGCCCGTGGAGGGCGAGTGGCTGTACGCGGCCGGAGATGTGAACCGGCGCGTGCTGCTGACGCATCAGGGCAAGTACCAGGCCCGGATTCTCGGCGACAGCATCGTGGCCCGCGCTCAGGGCACGGCGCTGGACACCGCGGCGTGGGGGCGTCACGCCTTCACGGCCGACGATCTCGCGGTGCCGCAGGTGATCTTCGCAGACCCGGAGATCGCATCCGTCGGATTCACTGTCGCCGAGGCCACGCGGCGCGGACTGCGCATTCGCGCCGTCGAGTACGACCTGGGCGCTGTAGCCGGCGCATCCCTGCACGCCGACGGCTACACCGGCCGAGCCGGAATGGTCGTCGACGAGGATCGCGGCGTGATCGTGGGCTTCACCGTGGTCGGGCCCGATGTCGCCGAGCTGCTGCACGCGGCGACCATCGCGATCGCCGGCGAGGTGCCGATCGACCGGCTGTGGCACGCCGTGCCCGCCTACCCCACGGTCAGCGAGGTCTGGCTGCGACTGCTCGAGACCTACGGCCGGGACTCCTGACGCTCTTCCCCCTCACCGCTCAACCCAACAGAAAGAAGAAAGAATCATGACTACCAAGATCACCGTCATCTACGACAACCCCACCGACGCCGACGCATTCGAGGCCGGCTTCGCCGAGTCGAAGCAGCTCGAGCTGGCCAAGGCACTTCCCGGCCTGCAGCGCCTCGAATCGTCGAAGGTCTGGCCGAAGGAGGATGGCAGCCCGACGCCGGCTTACCGCCTCGTCGACCTGTACTTCGCCGACTACGACACCGCGTCGGCGGCGGTCGCGACTCCTGAGGCGGCGGCGCTGTTCCCGACGATCTTCGGACTCGCGACCGGAGGGGTGCGGATCACGTTCGCCGACGTCGAAGAGGGCTGAGCGGAGCCATTGCCCGAAGGCCATGCGTCCGATGGATGCGTGGCCTTCGGGCGTTCGGTGCGCACACGACCCCGACGTTGGGACGATAGACGAATGACCAGAGCAGCGACACTGACAGACGTCGAACTCGACCGTCGTGTCGCGCGAGGCAAGCGCGTCTTCATGTACGCCGCCTTCGCCATGTTCCTCTTCTTCCTGCTCAGCCTGCTGAACTTCGTTCTCGCCGGCGGCCGAATGGGACTTCGCGACACGGCTCGCTGGGACGAGACGGCCGCGTGGCCGTTCATCCCGCTGCCCGCACTTCTCGTGATCGCGGCCGGGCTCGCGGCCGCGACCGGCGTGTTCATGGCGGTGCCCTTTTTCCGCCACGACACGGCAGACGACCTGGCGCTCATGGGGGCGGTCTCAATCATCCTGTTCGGATTCATGTCGCTGTTCTTCGCCGGCGTCTACACATCGACGAGCGGCATCCCCACCGATTTCGACAGTTACCTTGAAGAAGGAGTGGGCTGGCACTGGATCGCCGCGGCGATCCAGATCCCTGCCGTCATCGTGCTCGCCGTTCGCGGAATCTCCCTGTACCGCGCCTACAAACGCAGCAAGGGCTGACCGACCGGATGCCTGGCTCAGACCAGGGTGCTCAGCTGTAAGAGACGCAGTTTCTCCGACGCGTTCGAGCCGGCTCGGGGCGTCATCACAAGGAGAGCCTGGGCACGGTTCTCGAGGTAGAGGGGCTGGCAGTCGAATTCGATCTCGCCCAGCTCTGGATGAATCACGGTCTTCTCGTCGCCCAGACGCTCGGCGACGATGTGTTCCGCCCACAGCGACGCGAACTCCGGACTGCGACGTAGAAGCTCATCGACCATGGTGGTTGCGGTCGGGTCTTCTCCCCCCGCAGACAGAGCTGCGCGCAGGCCCGCGACATTCAACCGGCTGTGAATCGCGTGTTCCCGGATCGGCGACAGGGCCCTGGCGGAATCGTCTGTGAACCAGCGGTAGTACGAGCTGCGAGCCAGACCCGTGTAGCTGGTCTCGTCTCCGAACAGCGCCGTCGCGAGCGCATTCTGCGCGAGGGTGAAGGCGATGTCGGTCACGATCATCGCCGGCGTATCATCGAGCCGATCGAGCACGCGCAGGAGGGCGGGTTCGATCTGTTGCGACCGGTCTCGCGGTGGTGCCGCGTGATGACCGGCAAGGCGGAAGAGGTGGGCGTGCTCCTCGGCAGTGAGGCGAAGTGCGCGCGCCACCGCGATGAGGATCTGCTCGCTCGGCTGGACTGCGCGCTGCTGCTCGAGGCGGGCGTAGTAGTCGGTCGACATTCCTGCGAGCCAGGCGACCTCTTCTCGGCGCAGTCCCGGCGCTCGACGACGCTGCCCGACACTGATTCCGACGTCGGCCGGCTGTATCGACTCGCGGCGCGTCCGCAAGAAGTCGGCGAGCTCGGCGCGGTCCATGTGATCCAGTATGACGCGCAGGTCTGGAAGCTAGGAATGCCAGTCCGTGGATAAGCGCACTCTGCCGCACTCTCGCGCACCCGAGCACACTCAATCTCATGAAGACAACAGGAAACACCATATTCATCCCCGGCGCGACCTCGGGCATCGGCCTCGGCCTCGCCCTCAGGTTCCAGGCCCTCGGCAACACCGTCATCATCGGCGGACGCCGCGCGGAGCTGCTCGACAGCCTCGTGGCTGAGCACCCCGGACTGGACTCGGTCCAGATCGACATCACTGATCCCTCCTCCATCGCAGCTGCGTTCGAAACGGTTACCGAGCGTCACCCCGCCCTCAATGTGCTGATCCCGATGGCCGGCATCCAGCAGCCGGAGAACCTGCACGACGCATCCTTCCTTTCGACGGCCGAGCTCACGATCGAGACGAACCTGCTCGGACCGATCCGACTGTTCGCGGCATTCCTTCCGTTCCTGCAGCAGGCCACCGACCCGGTTGTGGTCACGGTGTCATCGGGCCTCGCGTTCGTGCCCCTGCCCTTCACCCCGACCTACAGTGCTTCCAAAGCCGCCGTCCACTCCTTCACGGAAAGCATGAGGGTGCAGCTCGCCGACACGTCGGTGCAGGTCATCGAGCTCGTCCCGCCGGCCGTTCAGACGGAACTCATGCCGGGTCAGTCGGAGTCGCCGATCGCGATGCCGCTCGAGGCATTCCTCGACGAGGTGATGGAGCTCATCACCAGCCAGCCGGATGCGCACGAAATCACCGTGCAGAACGTCGCCTTCCTGCGCCAGGCCACCGCGAACGGAAGCTACCCGCAGGTTCTCGAGATGTTGAGCGGCGCGCTCTGAGCCGCGCTCAGACGTATTAGGCAGGAGCCTCACCATGGACCTCGGATTTCACCTCGCCAACTTCACCCAGCAGGACACCCCGCCCGCCCAGCTTGCGCAGACCATCGCGCGGCTGGCGCAGACGGCCGAACAGGGGGGAGCTAAACGCATCAGTGTGATGGACCATGTCTGGCAGGTCAGCATGTACGGGCCCGTCGAGAACGCGATGCTGGAGGCCTACACGCTGCTCGGGTTTCTGGCCGGTCGAACCGAGTCAGTTCTCCTGCATACCCTGGTGACCGGTGTGACCTACCGGTCACCGGGCCTGCTGGCCAAGCAGGTGGCCACGCTCGACACCCTAAGCAACGGAAGAGCGGGTCTGGGCATCGGGGCAGCCTGGAATGAAGACGAGGCATCAGGACTCGGCCTTCATCTGCCGCCGCTCAAGGAACGCTTCGAGAGGCTCGAAGAGACAGTGCAGATCTGTCTGCAGATGTGGGGCGAGGTTGATGGGCCGTACGACGGGCAGCACTACCAACTGACCCGAACGCTGAGCGCGCCCGCGCCCCTGTCCCGTCCGCGGCC
Organism: Agreia sp. Leaf283; assembly: GCF_001422485.1. Taxonomy (GTDB): domain Bacteria; phylum Actinomycetota; class Actinomycetes; order Actinomycetales; family Microbacteriaceae; genus Agreia. The sequence goes on along the minus strand of NZ_LMNF01000004.1, from coordinate 310,498 downwards.
GTACCTCCTCATCGGCGGCGGCGGCGAACGCAAGACTCTGCGCCTCGTCGCCCAGTATGCAGACGCGTGCAACCTCAGGGTCGCCGACGACACGCTCCACAAACTCGAGGTGCTGCAACGGCACTGCGATGACGTGGGCCGCGACTTCGCCACCGTGCAGAAGACGACGACAATGAGCATCACGCCCACGACCAGTCGCGATGAGTTGCTCGGCACGATGGAGGATGCACACGAGCTCGGCTTCTCGGTGCTCTATCTCGCCGCTGCGACCCCGCGGCCGTTCGAGGCGCTCGACCTGCTCGCGTCTGTATCGGACGATGCTGCTGCACTGAGCTGACGGCTGCGACCAACCGGTCCGTGGATTCCTTGTCCGTGGATAAACCTTCTCTCCCTGCCCCTCACCACCTCACATAGCGTGACTGACGAGGCTTCCGTCGAGCCCGTCACACTGAAACAAATGGAGTTCACACCATGCACCTCACAGGCAACACAATTCTCATCACGGGCGGAACCTCCGGTATAGGCCTCGGCCTCGCTCTGCGCCTGCAGGCCAGCGGCAACAAGGTCATCATTGCCGGGCGACGCAAAGCGCTAATCGAGGCGATTACGACCGAGCACCCGGGAATCGACGGCATCGAGCTCGACGTTGCCGATCCGGAGTCCATTGCCCGCGCCCGCGCCCAGCTCGAGAAGAGTCACCCGCACCTGAACGTGCTCGTGAACAACGCCGGCATCATGCTGAAGGAGGATCTGCTCGACCCGGCCGACGTCGGCATCGCAGAGCAGCACATCGCCATCAACCTGCTCGGCACCATCCGGTTGACGTACGCCCTCCTGCCGCTCCTGGCAGGCAAAGCCGATGCCGCAATCGTCAACGTCACGTCATCGCTTGCTTTCGTTCCGTATCCGGTAACACCCACCTACAACGCCACCAAGGCCGCGTTGCATTCGTTCACCGAGAGCCTTCGCGTCCAGCTCTCGAACGCAGCCACTGGCATCCAGGTCATCGAAATCGTTCCTCCGGGCGTTCGCACCGATCTTCTCGACCAGCGGGACAACGAACACGCCCTTCCCCTGGAGGACTTCCTCACCGAACTCCTGGGCCTGCTGCGCGACGACCCCGAGGCACGAGAACTCGTCGTCGACGCCGCCAAGCCCATTCGTCACGCCCTTGCGAATGGCTCGTACGACAAACTCCTGACCACCTTCAGCAGCATCTGAGCAGCTACCCCTCGCGTAGGGGTGCATCGCTGGTCTCTGGATAGCCGTCGCGCGAGCGGCGAGGATGGATTCATGAACAAAGAGGAACTCGCCTCCTTTCTGCGCGCGCGACGTGAGCTCCTGAGCCCACGAGACGTGGGTATGGTCGAAGGTCCGAGAAGACGGGCACCCGGACTCCGGCGAGAAGAAGTCGCCCAACTCGCCGGAATGTCTACCGACTACTACGCCAAGCTCGAGCAGCAGCGCGCACCGCGCCCGTCGACGCAGATCACGGCCGCGCTCGCGCGCGCGCTCAGGCTGACTCTCGACGAGCGCGATCACCTGTTCGTTCTCGCCGGCCACAACGCGCCGACACGCTTCGAGCGCAGCGATCATGTCAGCCCCGCCCTGCTCGGAGTGCTGGACAGCCTTGTCGACACCCCGTGCCTGGTACAGACCGATCTGCTCGAAACCCTCGCGATGAACCCCCTCGCCGCCGCCCTCCTCGGAGACCAGACCCGCTTCACCGGCCTGAACAGCAGTGGCTACCTCCGATGGTTTCTCGACCCGGAGGAGCGCTCGATCTACCCTGCGGACACCCACGAACAACACGGCCGATCCCATGCCGCTCGTCTGCGGGCCGCAATGGCTGCGGGAAGCGATACGGCGCGGGCCCAGCGCATCTTTTCGGAACTGAACAGGCAGAGTCCCGAGTTCGTGCGTATGTGGGACCTCCAGGAGGTTGCTCACCGATACGACGACTGCAAGACCATCCTCCATCCAGCACTCGGGCCGATCGAGGTGGACGGTCAGGTGCTCTTCACCGAGAATCACTCCCAAAGTCTCGTCGTCCTGACTACGCGTCCAGGATCGACGAGTCGCGGCAAAATCGACCTGCTCAAGGTTCTCGGCCGGCAGACGTCGTCTCTTGACTCGACCCCCGCTCAGTAATCCGAGCGGCTGAAATCCGGAGCGGGACCGGTCACGTAGGTTGGCATGGTCCCCCGGAAGGAATCGCCATGAGCATGGAAAGCGCTGCCTGGAGCTCGCTGTACAAGATCTCGAGCGCCAAAGACAATAAGCACGGCTTCTCGCGTGAGTCCGTGCGGCGCATCCTGACGTTCGCGGTGCCCTACCGGGCCAAGCTGCTGACCTTCATCGCGCTCTCCGTCGTGGGCGCCTTCCTCGCGGTCGCGACTCCGGTGCTCGCCGGCCAGGTGGTCAACGTCATCGTCGCCCGGGGCGCGGTCAACACGATCGTGTGGCTCGCCGTCGTCATCGCCCTCGTGGCCGTGGCCGACGCCGGCGTGTCACTCGTGACTCGCTGGTTCTCGTCGCGCATCGGCGAAGGCGTCATCCTGGATCTGCGCACCGCCGTCTTCAACCACGTGCAGAAGATGCCGATCGCGTTCTTCACCCGAACACGAACGGGCGCCCTCGTGAGCCGCCTCAACAACGATGTGATCGGCGCCCAGCAGGCCTTCAGCGGCACACTGTCCGGCGTGGTCACGAACCTCGTGGCGCTGATCCTCACCCTCATCGTGATGCTCAGCACCTCCTGGCTCGTGACGGTTCTCGCCGTGATCATGCTGCCCATCTTCCTGATCCCCGCGCGTCGCATGGGCAGTCGCCTCGCCGCGTTGCGCCGCGAGGCAGCCGACCACAACTCCGCCATGAGCACGCAGATGACCGAGCGCTTCTCGGCCCCCGGCGCCACCCTCGTCAAGCTGTTCGGCCGGCCCGACGAGGAGGCCGAGGAATTCCGCGTGCGCGCCGCCCGTGTGCGGGACATCGGAGTGCGCTCGACGACGCTGCAGTTCATCTTCGTCACCGCGCTGACGCTCGTCTCCGCTCTCGCCCTCGCGCTCGTGTACGGGCTCGGCGGCTTCCTTGCGCTCGCCGGCCAGCTCGACACCGGTGACGTCGTCACCCTGGCGCTCCTTCTCACCCGCCTCTACGTTCCGTTGACCGGCCTCGCAAGCGCCCGAGTCGAGATCATGAGCGCCGTGGTGAGCTTCGAGCGCGTCTTCGAGGTGCTCGATCTCGAACCGCTCATCCAGGAGAAGCCCGACGCCGCATCCGTGCCCGAAGGCCCGGTGTCGGTCGAGTTCGACGATGTGCGCTTCGCGTACCCGTCCGCCGACAAGGTGTCGCTCGCATCCCTCGAGGAGGTCTCGACCCTCGACACCCGCGGCGGCGAAGAGGTACTCCACGGCATATCGTTCAGGATCGAGCCGGGGCAGACCGTCGCCCTCGTCGGCACGTCCGGTGCCGGCAAGTCGACGATCGCGCAGCTGCTCTCGCGCCTGTACGACGTCGATAGCGGCGCCGTGCGCCTCGCGGGCATGGATGTGCGCGACGTCACGTTCGCCTCCCTGCGGCACACCCTGGGAATGGTGACCCAAGACGGCCACCTCTTCCACGAGACCATCCTCTCCAATCTGCGTCTCGCGAGGCCGGATGCATCCGCCGACGACGTGTGGGACGCCGTGCGTCGCGCACGGCTCGAGCCGCTCATCCGGTCGCTGCCGGATCAGCTGGACACCATGGTGGGAGAGCGCGGCTACCGGTTGAGCGGCGGCGAGCGCCAGCGGATGACCATCGCGAGGCTGCTGCTCGCTCAGCCGCGCGTCGTGATTCTCGATGAGGCGACGGCGGCGCTGGACTCGACGTCGGAGGCCGCCGTGCAGGCAGCGCTTAGCGAGGCGCTCGAGGGACGCACGGCGATGGTGATCGCGCACCGCCTCTCGACTATTCGCAGCGCGGACATGATCCTGGTGGTCGAGGACGGCTCGATCGTGGAGCGCGGCACGCACGACGAACTGCTCGCTGCGGGAGGGCGTTACGAGGAGCTGCACCGCACGCAGTTCGCAGTGCAGAAGGACGTTGCGGCAGATGAGGAAGCGGTGAGCGGGGCGTAGGCACTGAGCCCAGACAAAAAGTCGTCTCTCAACACCCAGGTTGACTCTCCTCTTAGGGGACACGTGATGCTTGACTCATGTTGGGAATTGGTGAGTTTGCAGGTTTGACCGGGTTGAGCGTAAAGGCACTTCGTCACTACGACGAGAAGAACGTGCTGGTGCCAGCCGATATAGATGAACGGTCGGCATATCGCCGTTACTCGGAAGCGCAGGTGCGCGCAGGAGTCGTGATCCAGGCCCTTCGGGGTGCCGGAGTTCCATTGCCTGCCGTATCCGACGCAATAGCTTCGGGTGGGGCCGAACGTGTCCTCGTGGATCATCGTCGGCGCGTCCTTGAGCAGCGTGAGAGCGAGGATCAGGCTTATTCCACTGCGGCAGGTGTGTTGCGTGCTCTCGCGGTTCCGGTGAACGTCAGCGAGCGGACGATGCCGGCCCAACCATTTCTGGGACAGGCCATCATCGTTTCCGTCGACGACGTGGACGCAGTGTCAAACGAGGACGCCAACCAGGTGTTCAGCGCACTGTTTGCGCAGCTTCACGGCTCAGGGCTCGGGCCATCTGGCCAGTTCTGGACCGCCTTACGCGCTGGCGACCGGGGAACCGTTGAGCTCGTGTGCTGCTGGCCCACCTTCTCCTCGGTGCCTGAGAGCGCCTGCGGTCCAGAAAGTTTCTCTGGAATGCTGCCGTCCCGCACCGAGCTGGTGGCGACATGGCGACCGGTCGAGGGCGAGGAACTGCCAGACGGCTCGCTCCACCCCGCAATAGTCGGGCTCTTCGACTCGATTGCGGATCGCGATCTCAGTCTTGGTGATGTAGAGGTGAGGCAGACCGTCCTGGGGCAGAGCGAGGATGATTACACCGTCGAGGTGTCGATTACGGTCTCCCGATGAGCAAGACGAAAAGGCTTGCAAGCCTTGTCGGCGGAATCGGTCTGGTCGTCGTGTTCATCGCCTGGCTTGGGCTCCGAGACGGCCTGCTCGCGACGGTCTCAAGCGAAATTGCGGTCCCGTTGCTGCTTCACGGCATTGCATGGATCGTGCTCATCGGAGGCGTCTCCCTCATTGCGTGGCGCGACCATTAGGGTCGATTGAATGCTGCCACGTTCGATTCGAGGATCCCGGTCGCTCGGCTTCTGGGTGGTGATCACTGGGGCCGTTCTCTGGGCCGTCAGTCTTACGGCTTTGCTCATCGTTTCGCCCTTGGGTACCGCGGTCTCGTCGGATCCCGGCGCGGAGGCAATCTCGTACTGGGTGACGCTGCTCCCATCGGCGGTGGGAATTGCGCTGGTTCTTCTGATCCCACGGCGTTCGCGTCCGCGCACCTCGGTCGTGAGAGAACGGCGACCGTTTGTCATCACGACGGTGGTCCTGCTGGTGCTTGCCGCGCTCTTCCCGTTAGCTTGCGCGATGATTCCGCTTCAAGGTGAGCTGTACATTCTCGGAAAGCTCATCCTTCTCATCATCCTTCCCGCTGTCGTCCTGCTTCTGGTCCGCCGAGGTGTGCACATCGACTTCGACAAGAGCGCTGCGCGGTGGTGGGCCCCGGCGATCGTGATCGTGATCTGGACCGTTTTGTCGCAGGTCGCACCGTGGAATCCAACCTTCGCGATTGCAGGTCTGGATCCAGCTGTCGTTGTCACTGCTGCGGTCGCTACTGCCTTGACAGCAGGAGTTGGCGAGGAACTCTTCTACCGACGGTGGCTTCAGACCCGGCTGGAAGCTGGGCTCGGGGCATGGTCGGGAATCGTGATCGCCTCCCTCGCGTTCGCGCTCATGCATCTCGGTTCGCATGGGACAGGCGACTTCTTCATCGACGTCGCACGCGTCATTGTCGTTCAAGGCTCGTTCGGGCTATTTCTCGGCATCATGTGGTGGCGATACCGGAATCTGACGGCCAACGTCATCGTTCACGTCTTCGCGAACGGGTGGGCTGTCGGAGTCGCTCTCCTGGCCGGGTAGCGTGGCACCCTCCTCAGCTGGCTGCGATGTGCTTGATCTCGGCCCTGATAATCTGCGTTGCCCACGTTATGTCGGAACCGGCGGGCTGCGTCAGTAGGTGAAGAGCGACCCCGTCGAGAAGAGCATGGAGCCTCCGTGCGACGAGCTCCTGAGTCGGCCGTGGCCCGCCCTGCAGCCCAGCGACTATCAGTTGACACACTCCAAACAACTCCGCGGTGGCGGCATCGCGCACATCCGATAGCTCCGGCAGAGCGGGAGTCTCTGCGATGAGGGCGAGGTTCACCTCGAGCTCAGTGCGACTGTCTGGCGTCAACGGCAGTAGTTCTCGGATGATGTTCTCGGCCTGCGTGATGGGGTCAGAGGCCGGTGCGAGGCCGCGTATGCGCTCCGTTGCGCGTTGAGCCATCAGCTCCGCCGAATAACGAAGTAGTCCCGCCCGGTTGGGGAACAGGTGTCGGAGTGAACCGACAGCCACGCCCGCTTCCTCGGCGACAATTCGCACGGACACCGCGCCGATCCCACGTTCCCGGATAACGCGCCAGACCGCTTCAGCCAACTCGATCTTCCGTTGGCCACGGTCTATCAGTCGCGGCATTTGTCGACATTAGCACGGTCGTGCTAGTTTTTTGGTAGCACGACCGTACCGACAAGGAGCCCTGACATTCTCGCCATCATCATCGCCTGCGAGGTCGGCTTCTGGGTCGTCATCCTGGCTGGCCTCATCGCTCGCTACCCTCTGAAAAGGCGACGCCTCGGGCTTGTGCTGCTAGCACTCACGCCGGTACTTGATCTGATCCTGTTGGCTGCGAACGCGATCGACCTGAGCCGCGGATCGACCGCAACATTCGCGCACGGTCTCGCCGCGATCTACTTGGGCGTCTCCGTCGCCTACGGCCACAAAATGATCCAATGGGCGGATACTCGTTTCGCCCACCGTTTCGCCGACGGCCCCGCCCCGACGAAACGATACGAATCGGCCTACACGGCAGAATGCTGGCGGGACGTGGTGCGAACGGGCATCGCACTCGCAATCGCAGCAGGCGTTCTCTGGCTACTCATTGCCATCGCCAGTGATCCACAACGTTCAGCAGCGCTAACCTCGATGTTTGGCATCCTCGGCATAATCGCCGCCGTGGAACTCGTTCGGGCAATTGGCTACACCCTCTGGCCGAAAAAGACCCCGGTCGCCGCTTAGGGACGGTCATCTCTTTAACTGGCATGCACAGGATTGAGGCCGCAAGTGGAAACCCGTAGTCGAGAATGGGCTCCGAGTCGGAGTTCGGTCGCCGTTGCCTGGGCGTTCGCGACCTTCGCGTCAAGCGTCGGGATCGCGTTCGCGGCATTCGGGGCGAGCGCTTCCCGATGGACTTCCGAGGACTGGAGTTTTGCGGGCTTCAGCGTAATCCTCCTGCTCGAGTACCTTGTCTTATTTGGACTTGCAGCGGCTGCCATCTCAGCAGGTGCCGTGAGCCTTGTCCAGCTGATGCTGCGAAAAGTGCGATGGCCGGCTATGGCCAAAATCGGCATTGCCTCGATAGGGATATTCGTGATCAGTGGTGCAGCTGAGGCTCTGGCACTTCCCCTTGTGTACAACCTCCCACTTCCCCTGCCAGGCGACCGCCAATTCATAGTTGTGGCTGCTCTCTGCGTTCAGGCTGTCGTCAGCGTCGGAGTCGCAGTCACATTGAGCATTGATAGATCGATGTCCAGGTCGCGAGGGCGATCGTGATCGCGGAAGATGAGGAAGCGGTGAGCGGGGCCTAGTCGCTGAGCTCAGACCGAGTGCCCGATTGGGAATCGTCTTCCGGGCACTTAGTCGTTGTTTCGGCGGTCGTGTCCTCTTGGAGAAGCGAGGTCCAGTCCGCACTACGAAGTCGGTGCGTCGTCGAAGAAACTGAGGTCGGGTTCAACACCGAGCTTCCGAGCCGCCCGCCTCGCGCGAACGATTTGCGTCTCGACGCTGGAGCGGATCCGGGATGCTTCAGCGCGGTCCCCCGCTTCGCGTGCCACGAACTCTTCCGTCGCCTTATCATTCAGCGTCTGGATTGCGTCCGCGAGGTTCCAGAGATCGGCCCACGGCATTTCATCATCTACCTCAACACCGACCTCGGCAAACACACCTACGGCGACTCGCGTGCGAGCGAGCACACCTTGAATGGGTTTCGCGGGTTTCCAATACGTGAAGAAGGCGATCACGACAAGCACTATCAGGGCGGAGGCGCAAAGAATCCCCTTGAAGCCCGTTCCGGAGTCAGCCCCCGGCACCCAACCGCCCAGAAGCTGCTGAACCTTCCACGGCACGTAGATCGGCAGCAAGATAACCGGCGTGAACACCCCGGCGACGATCAAGTACGCCCACAGGCTGCCACTGCGCCGAGGCGGTCCCTCTGGCGGGCGCTTCGCGCCCTGCGCGTCAGGGTCAGTGATCCACAGCATTCTGCGCCAGCGGACGACCCCAGGATGTGCCGTGGTGAGAGCCATGCGTCAGGTTACCGCGAGCACGCTCAGGCGGTTTTTCACGCGGTTCCTCTTTGGTCACTTGCGCACGCAGCTTCTGCGCCCGTAGGGGATCCCTCAGCGGCACTTTCTTCTGTCGGAGACAGTGGCTGGGCTACCGGTGCCGATTTCTTTCGAGCTCGACGCGCTGTCGTTGCGTAGGCGACGCCGGCGACGCCCACTAGAGCTGAGGCCTAGTACCGGTAGAACCCTTCACCCGTCGCGACGCCCAGCTTGCCCTGGTCGATGAAGTTCGTCTTGAGGTAGGCGGCCCAGGCCTGCGATCCCTGATCCGGGTTCGCCGACGCGATGTTGTAGGCCGTCGTGAGGCCGACGACGTCGTAGATCTGGAACGGTCCGACGGGCGCTCCCGTGCCGATGCGCCACGTCTTGTCGACAGTCTCCGGGTCGGCGATGCCCTGAAGAACGAGGCCGGCCGCGGCATTGAGCAGCGGCACCAGCAGGGAGTTCAGAACGTAGCCCGCCTTCTCCTTCTTCAGCTCGATGGGCACGAGTCCGCTGCGTTCGGCGAAGTCGACCACCGAGCGGTAGACATCCGGATCGGTATCGGTCGTGCCCATGATCTCAGCCGTGTTCTGCCGCCAGACCTGGTTCGCGTAGTGCAGGGCGAGAAAGCGGTCGGCGCGCCCGGTGAAGTCCTTCAGGTCGCTGGGCAGCAGCGTCGAAGAGTTGGTGGCGAAGATCGTCTTCTGCGGAGCCGCCTCGGCGAGCCGCTGGTAGAGGTCGCGCTTGATGTCGATGCTCTCCGGCGCCGCCTCGATCACGAGGTCGGCATCGGCCACGGCCTGGGCGAGGTCGCTCGAATACCGGATGCCGTTGGCCGCCGCTTCGGTCGACTCCGCGGTGGCTCCGGCCACCTTGTCGGCCACGTACACCGGTGCCATCTGGGCGATGCGCGTGCGGGCGTGATCGAGCGCCTCGTCGGTGACGTCGTACGCCGTCACGTCGAATCCGTGGAAGGCGGCCTGGTACGCGATCTGCGACCCGAGCACTCCGGTGCCGATGACGGTGACGTTCTGAATGGCTTGCATGGTGGTGCTCCTTTAGTTGGAAACGGGGATGACGCCGTAGATGCTGCGCACCCACACGTCGACGAGAACGTCGAGTTCGGCGCCGGCGGTCACGGCCGGATGCTCGCCGGTGGCCGCCGCGAGCAGCACACGTTCGTTCATGAGATTCAGAGATGCGGCGAGATCACGAGCATGGATGCCTATGGGCGCGGCCCCGCGGGTCCGTTCGGCCTCGATGACCTCGGCCGTGTAATCGACCCAGCTCAGCATCGAGCGCGACCAGAGATCGTGCACCTCGGCATTGCGCGAGCGCACCGCCATGGCGGCCGTCGCGACAGCGCGGTGCTCGGAAAAGACCTCGACGAAGGCCGCGATCGATCGACGCCAGGCCGAGGCGGGGTCGGCCTCGAACTCGCGCGACAGCGCTGCGACTCGATCCTCCACCTGCCGGATGACCCGGTCGAGAAGGGCGAGCAGCACCGCCTCTTTCGAGGCGAAGTAGAAGTAGAAGGTCGGGCGAGAGATGCCGGCGCCCTTCGCCAGCTCGTCGATCGACAGGCTGTCGAAGTCGCGCGACTGAAGCAGCGCCTCCGTGGTGATGAGGATCGCCTCCTGCCGGTCGTCGCCGGAGGGGCGGGATGCACGTCGCGATCGTTCGGCCATGACTCCACGCTAGCAGTTCTCTCGACACCGTGTTGACTAACTCGACACCGCGTCGAGTAGAGTGGTCGTCATGGTGGTTCACGCAGACGTGGTGGTTGTGGGCGCTGGCCTCAGCGGCATCGGCGCCGCGAGCATCCTCAAGCGCGACTGCCCGAACAAAACGTTTCTGATCCTCGAGTCCCGCGATGCGGTGGGCGGCACCTGGGACCTGTTCCGCTACCCCGGCGTGCGCTCGGATTCCGACATGTCGACGCTCGGCTACTCGTTCCGCCCCTGGCGAGACTCGCGAGCGCTGGCCGACGGCGACGCCATCCGCGAGTACATCACCTCGACCGTCGCCGACGAAGGGCTGGAGCCCGCGATCCGTCTCAACCACCGTGTCGTCTCGGCATCCTGGTCGAGCGCCGACTCGCTCTGGACCCTCACCGTGGTGCGCACGCCCCCCGGTGCCGAGTTCACGCAGAGCGACCAGCAGGGCGACCGACAGGGCGAGACGGTCACCATCACGTGTTCGTTCCTGCAGGTGTGTTCCGGCTAGTACCGCTACGACCAGGGCTACACGCCGGATCTGCCCGGGCTCGAGTCGTTCAGCGGCCGCGTGGTCCACCCGCAGAACTGGCCCGCCGACCTCGACTACGCGGGCAGCCGCGTAGTGGTCGTCGGCAGCGGAGCCACCGCGGTCACTCTCGTGCCGTCGATGGCGGAACGCGCCGAGCATGTCACCATGCTGCAGCGCTCCCCCACGTACATCGCCTCGGTCTCGTCGGTCGACCGCCTCGCCGACAGGCTGAGGGGCCGGATGCCCGAGCGCCTCGCCTACGCGCTGGTGCGGGCGAAGAACATCGGCCGCTCGCAACTCATCTACCAGTTCGCCCGCCGTCGACCCGAGGCGATGAAGGGCATCCTGCGCAAGGCCGCCGCGCAACGACTGCCGGCGAACTTCGCGATCGACCCGCACCTCACTCCCACCTACGAGCCGTGGGATCAGCGCCTGTGCGCGATCCCCGACGGCGACCTCTTCTCTGCGATCCGCCGCGGCAAGGCCGACATCGTGACCGGCCGCATCGACCGGGTCACCCCCGACGGAATCGACCTGGTGGATGGCGGACATCTCGACGCCGACGTCATCGTGACCGCCACGGGCCTCAGCCTGCTCTACCTCGGTGGGATGCGATTGGTCGTCGACGGGCGCGACGTCGACGTGTCGAAGACGCTCGCCTACAAGGGCATGATGCTGGCCGGCGTGCCCAACCTGTCGATGACGATCGGCTACACCAACGCCTCCTGGACATTGAAGGCAGACCTCGTGGCCCACTACGTCGCGAGGCTGCTCAGGTTCATGGACCGGCACGGGTACTCGAGCGTCACGCCTCGCGCCGACTCCGTCGTGACTTCGGGCCAGCTCACCCCGCTGATCGATCTGGCTGCGGGATACGTGCGCCGCAGCATCCGATCGTTGCCGAAGCAGGGAGAACGCACGCCGTGGCGCCTGCACCAGAACTATGTGCGCGACTTCGTGCTGTTGCGCACCGGACGAGTGACGGACTCTGTGCGATTCGGCTTCGCGGGTGAGCGCACGCCGCCCGGCCTGGAGCGGCCGGGCGACGGCGAACGACGGGTGCTGCTCGATCGACCGGGCATGGCCAGCGTCGAGGTCGAGGGCCGACGCATCCGATATCGGGTGACCGGCGACGGGCCCGCGGTGCTTCTGCTGCACGGCATCGGTCAGAGCCTCGACGATTGGAACGAGCAGCACGAGCTGCTCTCCCCGCGCCACACGGTGTACAGCCTCGATCTGCCCGGATTCGCCTACTCGGAACGACTGCCTGGCCGGGCGACGCTGAAGCGGCTCGCCGCAGTGCTTCCTGCGTTCCTCGACTCGGTCGGGGTGACCCACGCCATCCCCGTCGTGGGCAACTCGCTCGGAGGAGCGGTGGCCATGCAGTTCGCCGCAGAGCACCCCGACCGCGTCTCGGCGCTGGTGCTGGTCGACAGCGCGGGCTTCGGCTCGGAGGTCACCCTCGCCCTGCGCCTGCTAACGGTGCCACTGCTCGGAGAGTTGCTGGCGCGACCCCGGCTCGGCACGGCCAGGGCTGCCGTGCGGGCGGTGTTCGCCGATGCGAAACACGCAACGGATGCGCGTATCGCGCGCGGGTTCCGGTTATCGCAGCGGCAGGGGCACGCGCGCACGACGCTCGACATCGCCCGCGAGCTCGGCACCCTCCGGGGAATCACGACCCTGTGGCGGCAGGCGCTGCTGTCGCGGATCGCGGCGCACGACCGGCCCGTGCTGCTCGTGTGGGGCGCGCGCGACCGCATCCTGCCCTTCTCTCATCTCGCTGCCGCTCGTGCGGCGCTGCCTCAGGCCCAGGTCGCCGTCTTCGCCGACGCGGGGCACATGCCTCAGATCGAGAGTGCAGAGGAGTTCGCCTCGACCCTCGACAGGCTCCTCGACGCGGTCGGGGTATGACTGGTTATACTTAGTGCATGAAGACGGCGATCTCTCTTCCTGATGGCGACTTCGAGCGCTTCGAGCGCATCGCAGCGCGGCACGGCATGAACCGCTCCGAGTTCTATAGATTGGCGGGCGAGAAGTTCGCCGCAGAGCTCGAGGGGGAGTCCGAATTGACCGCCCTTGCGAATGCCACCATCGCGCGCGCCGGACAACCGGCCGGAGACGGCGCCTTCCTCCGTGAGTCAGAGCGGACCATTCTCGAGGGCACGGAGTGGTAATCGCGCACGGAGACGTGGTCTGGGTCGATTTCGGGATGCCTCGCGGCTCCGAGCCTGCGAAGATCCGCCCCAGCGTGGTCATGCAGGAAGACTGGTTGCTGGCGTCGAAGATCGGCACCGTTCTCGTCGTTCCGCTGACCTCGAACATCGCATTGGAGGGGTTCCCCGGCAACGTTCTGGTGCCGGTAGAGGCCTCCGGCTTGGAGAAGGATTCGGTGGCGGTCGTCTCGCAACTCGGCCCCGTCAGCCGGGAGTTCATTGAACCGGACCCTGTCGGCCATCTGCCCGCCTACGTGCTCGCGAAGATCGCCGCAGGCATCCGGCTCGTCACCGGGGTGTAGGCAAAGCCCTAGGCACTGGCCGTGCGGATGCGGACCTCTCGTTCCATTCGCTTCTCGTGCCGCTCCCGGCCCTTGACCGCCTCGAGCTCACGGCTCTTGGGCGGAGCGTTCGTCACCAGGCCGTCGAGCAGTCGCCGCGTCGCCTCCGCGATCTCCTCGATGGCCTGCTCGAACGCGTCGGCGTTCGCGCGAGAGGGGTGCGTGGATCCGCTGACCTTGCGCACGAACTGCAGCGCCGCTTCGTGCACCTCATCGTCGGTGGTCGGCGGCTCGAAATTGTGGAGTACTCGAATGTTCCTGCACATGCGAGCGAGATTACTCCTCAGCCGACAGGAAGGCGCGTTTCACCTCAGTTCGAGCCAGGCCTCGCTCATGGTCGGAAAGCTCGGAATCGCGTGCCGAAGCGTGCGGAGGGGTAGTTCGCCGACGATGGTCGCGCCGCCGCACGCCTCACTCCGATGCGTCTGCGGCCTGAATCAGGTAGTCGACGGCGGTGAGGAGGTTGTGGAGCGCCTGGCGTTCGACGGAATCCTCGGGGAGTTTCTGGATGTCGTAGCTCGCGGCACTTGCGGCTTTGCGTGCCTCGGAGATCGCTGCTTGGGTTTCGAGATCGGCCATGACTTGCTCCTTCTTTTCCGTGAAGTGGATCCGTTCAGCGGTGCTGCGCGGTTTCGTGTCGATCCTCATCCAACGGGGCCTAGTTGTCCAGCGATCTCGGCGCCGCGCTCTCCGGCCGAATCAGGCGATGGATCAGCGGCGCTGACCTGCGCGAATGGCGAACGGCCCGCGCACCGAGCCCGGGTCGACGGAATGACCGTTCTGCACGATGTCGACCTCGCCGCGGTGCGCGAGCCGGCGTGCGGCGCGGCGAGCAGGTTCGTAGAGCGGCTGCCAGTCATCGGGCGCCGCGGTTCGGGCCACGAGCTCCGGGGTGACGGGCGCATCCTGACCCTCGGACACGAGCCTCACGACGGTGGCCTCAAGCCGCCTGTCGGTCTCGGTCACGCCACGGCGCCGACAGCTGTCGGAGCAGTACTTCACCTCGGCCCAGTTCTGGGCCCACTTCGCTCTCCATTGCATCGGCCGGCCGCAGGATGCGCACATCTTCTCGTGCGGCTCGTTCTGCGGGGCGGACTGACGGTGTGGCACGTGTCCATTGTGCGCCTGGCACGGTCAGGATGTGCCGCGCACTCCCGCCACCGCCTGGTCGTAGAGCGAGGCGAGGTCTGCGAGACCGTCGCCCTCGACCCAGACCTCGCCCGCGGCATCCAGACATGCGATCGCGCTCGCCACGATCGCGGCCGGTGCCGGATTCGTCACGTCGTCTTCGGCTATGCCCAGACGCCGCCGGATGTCGGGCACCAGCAGAGCCTGCCAGTGCAGATGCTTCTCGATGCTGCGGGATCGCAGCGACGACGTCTGGTACATCATGCGGGCGATCTTCAGGGTGACCTCGGGGTCGATGGTGAGCGCGTCGACCGCGTGGAGAGCCTCGCGCAGGGCCTCCCACGGACCCACCGTGGGCGGAATCTGCTCGAGCGCTGCCGTGACGAGCTCGCCCTGGCTGGCCAGATCACCCAGCACGATGTCTTCTTTGGTGCCGAAGTATCGGAAGAACGACCGCCGGGAGATGCCGGCCGACGACGCGATCTGGTCGATCGTCGTCTGCTCGAAGCCCTGCTCGAGGAACAGGCCCATCGCGACGCCGGTGATCTCCTCGTAGGCCGCACGGCGCGACCGCTGCCACAGGCTCGTTTCGATGCTCACCCGTCGAGTGTAGCCCAGATGCCTGGTTGACACTGAGTGCCAGCTAGGCATAGGTTGTCGATGCGTTCGCGGATCGCGACCGGCCGTTCACTCATTGGAGCCACCCATGCCCGCAATCGACTACCGCACGCAGACCGTGCTGATCACCGGCGCGTCCTCGGGTATCGGCGCAGCCTTCGCGCGGGCATTGGCCGCCCGCGGCGCCGACCTCGTGCTGGTCGCACGACGTCGAGACAGGCTCGCCGCAATCGCATCCGAACTCGAGGCCGCCCACGGCGTGACCATCACCGCGATAGTTCAGGACCTCGAATCCCCCTCGGCAGCGATCGATCTCTCGTCTGCGATCACCGAGGCCGGCCTGCGGGTGACGGGCCTCATCAACAATGCCGGCTTCGGCACGTTCGGCGACTTCGCGCGCGAGGAGCCCGAGCGACTCAGCCGCGAGATCGCCGTCGACGTCAGCGCTCCGGTTCAGCTCAGCTCCGCGTTTCTGCCCCGCATGCTCGAGGCGGGCCAGGGATTTCTGATCAACGTCGCCAGCATGTCCGCCTACGCGCCCACCCCGCGGATGGCGGTGTACGGCGCAGCGAAGGCGTTCGTGCTGAGCTTCACCGAGTCGCTCTGGGCCGAGACGCGGGGCTCCGGAGTCACCGTCTTCGCGCTCTCGCCCGGTGCGACGAGCACCGAGTTCAACGCCGTCGTCGGCACGGATGACGCCACCGCGGGCGCGCGCATGCGCACGGCGGCCGACGTGGTGGCCACGGCGCTGTCCCACCTGGAGCGACGGAACCCCGGCCCGAGCGTGATCGACGGGCGCGGCAACCGCATGGGCGTGACGCCCATCCGGCTGCTGAGCCGACGCGCGACGGCGACGATCATGCATCGAGTCACCGACCCGGCGCGCCGCGGGGCCGCCGAGGTTCCGGTCGTCGAGGCGCCGATTCGTCGCGGGTAGTCATTTCCGGCCCACTCAGTGTTCCAGCGCCGCCGGCGCACCGAGTTGCACCGCCAGCTCCATGCTGCGCAGGCGGGCCGGGGAAAAGTCGTAGGGCATACTCCGGATGATCTCCGCCGCGCTCCTGGCGCGCGAGCCCTCTGCCGGGTCGGGGACGGGCGCGGTGTCGGCGCCCTCAGGCGGGTGCGACTCATCCCACGCGTCGAAGATAGCGTCGTCCTCTTCCAGTTGACCGGACTCCTCGATGACGCGCATCAGCGCGGTCTCGAAGGCGCTCCGCTCGGCCGCCACCTGCTCCACCCGGGGGTCGTCGACGGCGACCGTGTCGTCGAGGGCCTCCTCGGCGGCGTCGACGCGGTCGGATGCTGCTCGCAGTGCCGGATCGGCGGCCAGGGCGACGAAGCGGCCGGCTTGCATGACGGCGCCGAGCGGACCGAAGATCCGCTCGGTGACCAGCAGCACGTCGAGGTCGTCCTGGCGCAGCGAGCCCTCGGGCGCGCCTTCGAGGCGGCCGGAGACGAGATCGTCGAGCAGTCCCAACCGACTGCCCAGGGTGCGCATTCGCTGCACCGATGACCGCTTCCGCTGCAGCTCGGCCTCCTGCGCGGCGAGAGTGTCCTCCAGCCGTGCGAGCACGCCTGCGACCTCGTCCTCACCGTCGGCACCGCTTGGTGCGGCACCGTCGAACGCGCCGCGAATGTCCTCGAGGGCGATCCCGGCGTCGGCCATGCGGCGGATCCAGAGCAGCCGGATGATCTCCGCGTAGCCGTACCGGCGGCGACCGTCGCTGCCCCGCTCGCGCTCCGGGAGCAGGCCGATCTGGTGATAGTGACGGATCGCTCGGGGAGTGATGCCGACAAACGCCGCGGCGTCGCCGATCGGAACCTGACGGGGCGGGGTCGGGAACGGGTGCATGGCATACCTCTCGGAGCGGGATGGAACGTTATTCAAGAAGACCACATGACGCTACGGCAGGAGCAAGTCGACCTCACTCAGACCGACGGCGACGTCGGATCGACGAAGGTCGTGCGCCAGAAGAGCTCGACCCCGTTGTCGAGGCGTGGCTACAGTCGTTGCATGCCATCACCCGACGTAGACAAGATCATCGCCGCCTTTCCCGACTGGCGCGGTGACATGCTCTCGCGCATCCGGAACCTGATTCTCGAGGCCGAGCCCGACATCGTTGAAGAGACCAAATGGGTGAAGCCCTCGAATCCGCTCGGCGTCGCGACCTGGAGTCTCGGCGGGCTCATCTGCACCGGCGAGACCTACAAAGACAAGGTCAAGTTCACGTTCCCGAAGGGCTCGGCGCTTCCCGATCCCGAGGGGCTGCTCGCCGTGGGCGCGGGCGTGCGGCGGGCGATCGATCTGCACGAGGGCGACACGGTGGATGCGGAGGCGTTCCAGGCCGTGATCCGCGCGGCGGCGGCGCTGAACACTGCTCCGAAAGGCTGAGCCGCTGCCCTAGGTGACCCCAGCAGGGCCATGGCCCACAGCGAGGTCGGATTCTAGGCTCGTCTCAACGCCGCAACCGCTGCCAGCCGAGAGGAAGGCCACCCATGTCCGACGCGCCATCAGTGAACCGAGACGTCGAGTATGGAGTCGTGGGGTCGACGCCCCTGCTGCTCGACGTGTACGACAGGAGCATCTCCGACGATGCCGACCGCGAGCGCGCAGCCATCGTGCTGGTGCACGGCGGCGGGTGGTTTCGGGGCGACAAGAGCAAAGAGCTGTCGCTGGCGACGAAGCTGGTCGACGCCGGTTACATCGTCTTCGCGCCGAACTATCGCGAGGCGCCGGATGCCACGTTCCCGGCCAGCAGAGACGACGTGCAGGCAGCAGCGAAGTGGGCTCTCGCATCGGACTGGTCGTTCGATCGCAGCAAGCTGGCATTCTTCGGCGGGTCGGCGGGCGGCAATCTCGTCGTGGAGGCCAGCATGGCCACGGGCAGGCCCGCGGTGAGCTGGTCGGGGATGTTCGATCTCCTGGGCATCGTGGAGGCGACGGACGACCTGCCGGCGACACCGACTTCACAAGACCTGAATGCGCTGAAGAGCGCCGACATCAACCAGACCGGCCCGAACGACGCGTTCCTGCGGTGGACCATCCTGAACGAGGTGGGTGGTGACCGCAGTCTGCTGGAAGCCGCGTCGACCACGCGACACGTATCGGCTCAGGGCGGCCCGGTCTTTCTCGCGAACTCACTGCATGAGTTCGTGCCGGTCAGCGATGCTCGCGCCATGCAGGAAGCCCTGTCGAATGTCGGCATCGCCACAACACTGCAGCTGATCCCGGGCACCCATCATGCCGAGGGGTATTTGTCGGCGGCCATCGGACCGTCTCTCGCTTTTCTCGAGGGCGTGTTCTCGGCATGACCGGCGTGGAGTTCGCCGGCGTCGGGAACGTCTTCTATTTCGTCGACGACCTCGATGCAGCCGTCGAGTGGTATTCGGAGCGGCTGCAACGGCAGCCGGTAGTGCGAGGCGGAGCACTCGCGGCGTTCGATCTCGACGGCACGAGGCTGACGCTGCACGAGAAGGACGAGTTCAACTCCCCGGGGCCTTCGGGAACCAGTCCCTACTGGACGGTTGCCGATGTGGATGCGTTCGTCGAAGGGTGGACCGCACATGGGGCCACGGCCCACCGTGGCCCGAAGACCGTGTTCACCGGAGAACGGCTGTGTCAGCTGCTCGACCCGTTCGGCAATCTGTTCTCTGTTCGGCAGGAGGTCGTCGACCATGACTGACGAGGGGGTCCGCCCGGAACCACCCGCGTCCTCGTCGGCGGATCTGCCGACTGCGGACGAGGCGATCGCGGCGCTGACGGACCGCGCCGGCGCGTTCTACAGCGCCTTGATGAACGAGCATTTCGTGCTCGAGTCCGCGCGCAGCATCACGGTGAGCGAGGCGAGCAGCCGAGCCGCCCTGTATCTCACGACCCTGTCGAGCAGCCTTGTCGCCTTCGGCTTCCTCGCCCAGACCGCCTACGCGCTGGGATTCCTGATGGTGATCATCCCGGTCGTCTTTCTTCTCGGCATCTTCACGTACGAACGACTCGTCGAGACCTCCCTCGAAGACGTGGCGGCCCTTGACTCCATCCAGCGCATTCGAGCCGTCTACACAACGATCCTTCCGGGGGCTGCGAAGTATTTCCCCCGCCCTATCGGACCCCACGCGCCCAACGAGATGCTGCCCATCGGACGTCGGCGATCATGGGTGGGAGTGTTCTTCACGACGGCCACCGCCATCGCGGTGGTGAACTCGATGGTGGCGGGCGCGGGCGTCGCGATCATCGTCGTTCAGTCCACGGAGCAATCCACCCCGTCGATCCTCATCGGGCTGGGAACGGCCGCACTTCTGGCCGTTCTCCACGGCCTCTACCAGGAGTACCGATACGCGGCTCTGCGCCGCTTCCTCCATACTGAGCGGTCAAACACGGATACGTGATTCGACGGATGGCGACCACGCATCAAAACGAAAGGCTGTGTGCGAGGCCAACCATTTCTCGAGTGAGGACGTCGGAGCCCAGCCCCCGAGCATCCGCCGCCCGTACCGACACCCCTAGTGCCGAGGACCGGCCGGCTCGTCGTCGTCCTCGCGCGAAGCGGCCATTGCTGCGGTCGCGTCGAACTGCGTCATGATCAGTGCCGCCGTGCTGGCGAAGCCGGCAGCGAGCGCGATGAGAAGCGAGGGGATGTACGCCGTCGCGGGCGGCACCCATCCTCCGATGATCCACGGAAGGGCCACGAGCACAACGACGGCCACAGTACACGCCCACTGATTGACCACGAGGGTCATGGAGTTACCGGATCCTCCCCGCCGCAGCATTCGCCAGCCCGTATCGATTGTGGTGACCACCACGAGCAGACCCAGAGCGATGAACGTCACGGCGCCCCAGATCGGCTCGAAGGCCGCGAGCGCCAGCGACATGAAAAGCGGCAGGGTGTAGATGATGAAAACCCAGCGCACTCCGGAACGCAGGTAACGGTCGGCCGCATCCGACGACATCATCATGCGGTGCAGATCTGTATCGATGTAGAAGAAGACGCCGACGATGAACGTGCCGATCAGGGTCGAAGCGACGCCCGCAACACCGAGGAGGAATTCATTCAGATTCAGGAGCATCGTCGATCAACCCGCTTGCCATAGATGTTCGGTCGGTCAGCCACCCGTCGGCGATTCGACGCGCATCCTAAGAACTATCACAGGTGCCGCTCACGGGCGTTGGAAGCGAGGCAGCTGTGCGCACGCTCAGCTCTCGCCATCCAGGATGCGCTTGCCACGGCGCAGCGCCGTGACGACCAGCGCCAGCCCGACCACCGCCTGCACCCCGCCGATCGCAAGCCACGACGTGACCGAATCGACCTGCGGCAGGAACCCCACCGCAAGGTAGTTCCCCACATGGAAGCCTCCATGAACCCCGACCGCCGCCCACAGCGATCCGGTCCAGAGCAGCAGTCCCACCGCCAGCAGCGCGAAGCCGAGCGGCAGTGCGAGGTAGAGCACATGCTCCGCCGCTGACTGCTGCCCGCCGTTCGACACGAGGTGGATCACCGTGAACGCGAGCGTCGTCACGGCGACCGCGAGCGCGGGGCGCTCCCGCAGACTCCACAGCAGCATGCCCCGGAAAAGCAACTCTTCGGGAATGCCCTGCTGCATGAACGCGAGGCCCAGGTAGTAGACGATCAGCAGCGCGACCATCAGCGGCGTCACCGACTCGTCGCCCACGAACGCCGAGTCGTCAAGCACGGGTCCTGTCGACGGAAGCAGCGCCACGACCGCGAACGCGCTGCCCGCCGAGACCACCACTCCGAGCAGCAGCCACACGACCGACCGCCTGCCCCAGCGCCAGCCGGCGGCGCGAAGCGGGGCGCGCTCGACCCGCCGCATCCAGAACCGCACCGCGAGCACGACGATGCAGAGCACGAAGAGCTGAAGCACGAAGGCGAAGGCGAAGCCCCACGGCGACGTCCCGCCGAAGGTCTCGACGGCGCCGGGGATGACGGTGAGAGCGAGAGGCAGCAGACCCGCGACGAGGTTGGCGATCATCAGGATGCCGATGGCCACCACGACGCGCACGGCGACTCCGAGCGGGCCGAGTCCGAGACGAGGAGACGAGACGGGCGCGGCGGGCGCAGCGGATGAATCAGGCGGGGTGGATGCGACGGGTGCGGTGTTCATATTCAGCACGCTACGGAGCCGCCCGGCATCCGGCCCGCCCCCGCGGTCACGACGTATCGTGACCCGGGTCACGTGCGGCGGGCCCGCCCGACTGCCTACGCTGAAGGATATGCCGAGCATCCCGACCCGCCGCGCCCTTCTGCTCGACCTCGCCGCGGTCATCGGGTTGGCCGGTCCGGTGCTGATGGTGCTGTACTCGGTCGACCGGCGGCCGCTCTGGACGTCGGTGACGGTCGTGCTGCTGCTCGCCGCCGCGATCGCGATCTGGGCGCTGTGGCGGCGTTCAGCGCAGCGGTCTCGCGTGGCCGCGATCGCCTTCGCGTTCGTTGCCACGGCAACCATGATGCTCGGAGACGGTGCCCTGTACTACGGCATCATCTGGGCGGCCTGCCTTGTGCTCGGAGTCACGTTCGCGTCGGGGGTCGTCGTGTGGGGCTACGCGGGGGCCCTTGTTGTGCTCGTCGCCGTGCTGCACGTCTCCGCCGGCAGCTCCGACGAACGGCTCGTGACCGAGGCGATCGGCGCGATGTTCTTCGCCGGCATCGCGGCCGCGATCTCGGCGATCCTGCGCGACAGCCTGCGGGTGAACGACGAGTTGGGCGACACGCTGCAGCGACTGGATGCGGCCTACGCCGAGCTGCGCGCACGTCTCGACGCCGACCGCGACCTGGTGCTCGCCGAGGAGCGCGAACGCACCGCGCGCGAGCTGCACGACGGCCTCGGGCACCGCCTCACCGCCATCGGCCTCTCGCTCGACTACGCCGCCCGCGTCGACGACCCGCACGCGGCGCGCGATGAACTGCGGCACGCCCGCGAGCAGGTCGGCGAGTCACTGGATGCGATGCGCCGGCTCGTGCGCGCGATGCACCCCGTCGAGCTGGGCACGCTGGGCAACGCGGAGGCGTTCCGCGCGGTGGCCGAGGCATTCAGGGGCACGGGCATCGACATCCGCGTGGAGATCCAGGGCGACGACTCCGCGCTGACGCACGAGCGTTCCCTGCTGCTGCTGCGTTTCGTGCAGGAGGGGCTGACGAATGTGGTGCGGCACTCGAATGCGAGTTCCGCGCAGCTGCGGATCGCCGTCGACGAGACCGGAACCGTGCATGCCGTGCTCGAGGATCGTGGTGCGGCCTCGCCCGGCACGGCTGGCACCGTCTCCGTCACCGAGGGGTTCGGCCTCCGCTCCCTGCGCTCCCGAGCCGACGCGCTCGGCGGAACGCTCGACGCGGCCCCGACGCCGACCGGCTTCCGCCTGTCGCTCGCGCTGCCCGCTGCCGCACCGTCTGAGACCGACGCAGGCGAGGCAGCCCTGCCGAAAATCGTCGCGGCGCGGGGCACCCGGTGAACGCCGCCCGCGTTCTGATCGTCGACGATCAGGAGCTGCTGCGGCGAGGACTGCGCATGATCCTTGAGACCGACCCCGCCATCGAGGTGGTCGGCGAGGCGGAGAACGGGATGCGCGCGCTCGCGCTGATCCCCGAGCTCGCGCCCGATGTGGTGCTGGCCGACGCCCGCATGCCGGTGCTCGACGGGCTTGGACTGGTAAAGCAGTGCGCGGCGTCACATCCGGGACTGCCCGTTCTCGTGCTCACGACCTTCGACGACGCTCGCCTCGTGCGTGAGCTGCTCGACGCGGGCGCCGCCGGCTTCCTACTCAAAGACATCTCGACGGATGCGCTGACGGATGCGATCCGCCAGGTTCTCGACGGCGGCCTCGTTCTCGACCCCCGCGTCGCACGGGCCGCGCTCGTTCCTGCCCAACCGGCCGACAGGCATCCGGTTCTCACCGACGCCGAGCAGGCCGTCGCCGACCTCGTCGCCCGGGGCCTGCCGAACGCCGAGATCGCGGCGCGCCTGCACCTGGCGCACGGCACGGTGAAGAACACGGTGTCGGCCCTGCTGCGCAAGCTCGGCGAGCCCGACCGCACGGCGCTGGCGCTGCGGTTGGCGCGCGGGGTGGGGCCTTAACAGGCAGTCGCCTACGGGAGTCGGGCGGGAATGCGCTCGTCTGCGCCTCGGATGACGAAGACCACACAGGCCAGGCCGATGATGCCGGCGAGCGGTTCGAGCACGTTCGCGATCGCCGCGATGTCACCCGGGGTACCGACGCCGGCCGCGAAAACGGAGAAGTCCCAGGCGCCGTGGAGCAGCATCGCCCAGAGAAGGGAGCCCGTGACGCGTCGAAGGATGTAGAACACGGTTCCGGCCAGGAATGCGAAGACGACCTGGAGTGCGGTTCCGCCGGCCTCGGCACCGAGCGCGATGTTGATGAAGTGCGTGATGGCGAACATGAACGAGGTCAGAAACCAGACCCATCCCTCGCTGAGCCGCGTGCGCAAGCCGACGAGAAGGAACCCCCGGTTCACGATCTCCTCGGTGAATCCGACGAGGGCGAGAACGAGGGATGCCGCGAGAAAGGCGCCGCTGTATGCCGACCAGTCGGTGCCCGCCAGGTTGAGCACCACGGCGACGGCCATCAGGATGGGGATGAAGATCGGCCAGCGGTGACGACTGCGGCTGCGTTCACTCATCACGGGACGCCACCACCCGAGAAGACTGGTGGTGAACGCCAGCAGAACGGTGGCGACGATGAGCGAGATCCCCGCACCGAAGAACAGATTGCCGGCGCTGTCTCCCCATTCGTCGTAGGGGATGCCGCTGAGGTTCTGCACGGCGAAGACGAGAACGAGGTAGCCCACCCAGATGGCGAGCCCGATCCAGACCCGGGGGTGCACGCGGTAGCGGTGCTCAGTTGACGTTGTCACGATTCTTCTCCTGTCGCTTGGCACGGCGGTCTTCTCGGATCACACTGACGACGCCGACCGCGAGCGCGATCCAGAGCAGTACACCGACGGTGCCCAGAAACGCGCTGTCCGGAGCCATATAGTCGGCCGCCATAGACGTCGACGGGGTGTCTGATCCGGCTCCGAGGTAGAGCACGAAGTCTGTAAACGCATGCACGAGCATGGCCGCCCACAGGCGCCCGGTGACCCGGCGAACCCAGTAGTACGTTGCTCCGATTGTCGAGAGGCCTGCGACCTGGAATGCGATGTAAGCGGGAGGAACCCCGTCGATGATGCTGCCCGGAATGTGCGCGAAGGCGAACACGAGGGTGGTGATGAGCAGGGTCACGAACTCGCCGTGCCGAGCGCGAACGGCTGTCAGCAGGATGCCGCGAATCACGAGTTCCTCGCCGAAGCCGACCATCAGCGTTCCGAGGGCGATGATCGCGATCAGCCCCAGACTGGTCTCCGCCCATGGCACCTCGGTGAGTTCGGCGATGGGGGCGGCCACCGCGAGCACCGGGATAGCGACCAGCCACCACCGGCGTGGGCGGAGGGTGGGCGTGGGGCGCTCTCTCCAGACATCCGTTCCCCAGCTGGCCCAGCGAAGGAACAGAAGAAGGAGACTGATGGCGATGGCCAGGGGGATGAAGTGCACAAGGGCAAACTGTGCTTGCGGCTGATCGTCACCGACGAGTCCGCTGAGAAGGTTGCCCAACCCGGCAGCGAGGAGCACGTAGATCACGACGGCGGCTAGGGCCATCCAGATGCTGCGCGGACGGCCGGCGACTACCTCGGTCTCAGAACTCACCCGACGATTCTTCCATCTGAAAACGCACCGCCTCGAGGGTTGCGCCCGTTCCGCGCAGTGGACACCTGATCTCTTGACGGGCAGGTTCGGGCCACGTCAGCATTACCTCAACCCGCTGACTACCGATTGGACATCCGATGGCCAGACGAGTTCGGGTGGGGGCTGCGATCACGCTGCTCATGGGAGTGGCCGTGGGACCCGCCGGGTGCGCGGACACATTCGATCTCGACCCTGCCGATCGAATCGTCTACGAGGGTCCGCACGAGGATGCCGTCGTGCTCTGCGCACGGAACACATTGTCGTTCACTGACCTCCCCGATGTGCGCGCAATCAATGCGGTAGCCACCGACATCGTTGTGCGTGCACCGCGCGACGGTGCGGAATTCGGTATGTACTGGGTGAGCGGAACATCGGCCCTGGTTGCGGCGAGCAGTCGCCCCGTGTCTCGAGACTGGATCTGCGAGTTGAGGACGACGGACGGCAAGTTGGGGGCTCCGACCGTGACCCAGTTCGACGTGTACGAAAAGTAGGATCGAGCCGAATACCTCACCGAGCAGTCGCCAGGAAGTCGAGACCAGATGTCCGAAACGGTCCAGATGCTGATCGCGGGCATCGTTGGCTTCGCGGCGGGGGTTCTACTGATCGTCTTCCGTAAGCCCATCGCCCGGTTCTTCGCCGAGCAACTCATGGGCTTTGGCCTAATGGGCATCTCAACGGCACGCCGTTCCACGCCGGATAGAACGGCGTTGACCGGCGCCGTTGCCGTCTTCATCGGGAGCGTTCTGGTCATGGTCGCCGTGGCTCGATTGACCGGGCTGCAGTCCTGGACGTGACGCCGGTACCGAGCACGGGCTCGGCGGCCGCATAGCAACCGGCCCGTTGGGCCGGCGCCTGATCACGATTCAGCCTCGTGCGCGGCTCGCGTACGAGCGGGCCTTCATGCGATTGCCGCATGCCGCCATCGAGCACCACTTCGCGGTTCCCGGCCTGCTGTGATCGAGGAGAAAGAGGTTGCATTCGGAGTTCGCGCACGGCCGCAGCCTGCCGGGGAACTGCTTCTCGACGGAGGACCACGCGAGTACGACCCGAGCAGCAAGCCGATCGTCGGCCGGAGCCTGAACCTCCCAGTCGACCCCGCGGTTCGTGACTCGGGGTTCGAGCACAGTGGAATCGAGGATTGCAGATAATTCGCGTGTCGCCTCGCGCACTCCGACGGAGCCGCGCACGATCACGTGGAGCGCGGATCGGGTCGCGCGAAGGCGGGCCGCCTCAGCATCTGAGCCGGTACCGCCCAGGCGGAGGGCGAGGTCGGAGCCGACGTCGGATGCCAGCTGATCGGTCATGCGTCCGGCCTCGATCGGCGCGCTATTGAGCAGGGCGAGGAGCAAGTCCTCGTCATTCACGGCCGGCATTCCGGCTTCCTTTGCGAATTCCACATGTACAGGCTACCGTACGACTAACTACTTAAACGAGATTAAAGGGTTAGTAATGGTCACCGTTCATCACCGCACCACCTCCATCGACGGGCTCGATGTCTTCTGGCGAGAGGCGGGTGACAGCAGCTCGCCCGTGATCGTCCTGCTGCACGGATACCCCACGAGCTCGCACATGTTCCGGCACCTCATCCCGGCCCTGGCCGACCGGTATCACGTCATCGCACCCGACCACATCGGATTCGGCCGATCGGCCATGCCATCCGTCGACGCCTTCGACTACACCTTCAACGCGCTCGCCGATATCACGCAGAAGTTCCTCGGCTCCCTGGGCGTCGACCGCTACTCCATCTATGTGCAGGACTACGGCGCGCCGATCGGCTGGCGACTCGCGCTCAACGACCCCGGCGCGATCGAAGGCGTCATCACCCAGAACGGCAACGCCTACGAAGAAGGCTTCGTCTCAGACTTCTGGGACCCGATCTGGGCCGATGCGCTCGAGCGCTCGGAGGACACTCGAGACGCGCTCCGGCCCGCCTTGGGCCGCGAAGCCGTCGAATGGCAGTACACCCACGGGGCACCCGACCCCACCACCATCGATCCCGACGCATGGGAGCACGACCTCGCGCTGCTCTCTCGACCGGGGCAGGACGCGATCCAGCTGGCGCTTTTTCGGGACTACGCGAACAATCGCGCCCTCTACTCCGACGTTCACCGCTGGCTGCGCGAGTCACGAGTACCCGTGCTCGCCATCTGGGGCGCCAACGACGAGATCTTCGCCGCCGCCGGCGCCGAGGCGTTCCGGCGGGATGCGACGGACGCCCGGATCGAGCTCGTCGACGGCGGGCACTTCCTCCTCGAATCCCACCTCGATGACGTCGTGACAGCGATCAGGGAATGGCGCGGGGCGTTCTGACCAGGATTGCCGTGTTCCTCCGACCACCGGCGCGATGCCAGAGGCAAACGGGAGGAGATCCGCGCAGCCGACGCGAATAGAGCGTCGGTTTCGCGTATCTCCTCCCGTTGTGCCGAACGGCCAAGCCACCGATCTGCTTAATTTGGTTAATTTGCTTAACCGCTTGATCACATCGCGCAGGCGCGTCTAGGGTGTGATCAAGCGATTAACCAAAGGACTCAACGACGATGCCCCAGCAGATCTTCTTTCAGCCCCGCAACGCGTGGGTGGGAGACATCATCCCCCTCGAGCATGACGGCGAGTTCAGACTCTTCTATCTTTACGAGGAGCGGTGCGACCCGAAACCGGGCACGCCATGGCACCTGGTCTCGACCCGCAACCTCGTCGACTACGAAGACAAGGGCCTGGCCTTCGAGCACGGATCAAAAACCGACGCCGACTTCAACGTGTATACCGGAAGCATCGTGCGCGACGGGTCGACGAACCACCTGTTCTACACCGGGCAGAACCCGCAGCACCTCGGCGCCGACGGTCTGCCGCTCCAGCTGGTCATGCACGCCACGAGCACCGACGACATGGCCACGTGGACGAAGCACCCCGAGCACACCTTCGGTGCCCCGCAAGGCTACGAATCAGGCGACTGGCGCGATCCCTTCGTCTTCTACGACGACGACGCCGGGTTCTGGCGCATGCTCATCGCCGCCCGACACACCGACGGTCCCGAGCGTCGCCGCGGGGTGATCGCCCAGTGCGTGTCGACCGACCTGACGACCTGGCAGCCGGTCGAACCCCTCTGGGATCCGCGGCGCTACATCGCCCACGAGTGCCCCGACGTCTTCAAGTGGGGCGAGTGGTGGTACATGGTCTACTCCGAGTTCTCAGAGAACTTCACGACGCGGTACCGCATGGCGAGAGACCTCGCCGGTCCGTGGATCGTTCCCGAGTTCGACAGCATCGACGGCCGCGCCTACTACGCCTCGAAAACGGCGACCCGAGACGGTCGGCGCTTCTTCTTCGGCTGGATTGCCAGTAAAGAGGGCTCTCGCGACGACGGAGCCTGGCAGTGGGCGGGCACCCTGTCGACCCTCGAGGCGACGCAGCGGGCCGACGGCACGCTGGACTTCGGTTTCGCAACGGAGACACGAGAGAGCTTCAGCGAAGCGCTCCCCGTTACCCTGCCCGGCGCCGTCGACGGCGAACCCTTCGTGCTCTCAGCGCCCGACGGATACGAGGCATCGATCTCGCATGACGACGTCCCGGCCTCCTACTACGCCGTCGTCGACCTCGACATCGAAGCGGGCACGACCGAATGCGGTCTTCTCCTGCGCTCCAGCGCTGACGGGGATTCGTCGTACGTCGTGCGGCTCGAACCCAAGCGCAATCGCATGGTCTTCGACCGCTGGCCCCGCCGCCGCACCGGAGACGGGCAGTGGGAGATCTCGGGCGACGAGCCGTTCATGGTCGAACTCGAACGTGCCTGCGATCTCGCCGCAGGCATCCACCGCCTCGAGGTGATCGTGCAGAACGACATCTGCGTCGTGAACCTCGACGGTCGCACGACGCTCAGCACCAGGATCTACGACCGCACAGACGGGGGCATCGGAGTCTTCGTCGGCGAGGGATCCGTCACCGTGCGACGGTTCGAGCTGTCTGCCCACTCTTCCTGACCCTTCATCACCACCCAGCACACATCCACCCTTTCGATCAACGGAGATAGAACACATGAGAACGACACGCACACGACTCACGATCGCAGCCACCGTGGCTGCGTTCGGCCTGCTGCTCAGCGGCTGCTCGGCCGGCGGCGGCTCGGGCAACACCGACCCCACCAACGTCGATCCGGATGGCGAGATCACGCCGCGGGAGATCTCGTGGCTGCTGTCACGGCCCGCAGACGGCGGGGTCATCACAGCCATGGAGCAGATCGCCGACGAATACGCGGCAGACCACCCCGGATTCGCCCTCAACCTGATCACCACGCCCGACCGGCCGTCGTACATCCAGAAGTACGAGACCCTGGCCGCGGCGAACAAGCTACCCGAGCTCTTCGACACGGACGCCACCCCGTTCGCGCAGAAGCTCGCCAAGCA
The DNA here is from genome assembly GCF_001422485.1 of Agreia sp. Leaf283. Taxonomy (GTDB): domain Bacteria; phylum Actinomycetota; class Actinomycetes; order Actinomycetales; family Microbacteriaceae; genus Agreia. The sequence goes on along the minus strand of NZ_LMNF01000004.1, from coordinate 281,220 downwards.
GGGCAAGATGATGGACGCCGACGCGCTCCTGAAAGACCTGGGAGTGTACGACGACTACCGTCCGGCGGCGCTGAACTATCAGCGATTCGACGACGGCTCGCTCTACATGGTTCCGTTCGAGTTCCAGCTCGAGTTCTTCTGGTACAACAAGGCGCTCTTCGAGCAGGCCGGCGTCGAGATCCCGAAGACCCTCGACGACATCCCGGCGATGTGCACCAAGCTGCGCGATGCCGGCATCACGCCGATCGCGCTGGACGGGCAGGACCAGTGGCCGCTCGAGCGGTACATGGCCTACTACCCCTTCCGCACTGCGGGCCCCGACTACGTGCAGCAGCTCAAGAAGGGCGACGCGAAGCTCAGCGACGCGACCGGCGAGCAGGCCGTGCAGTGGCTCAGCGACCTCGGGTCGGCCGGATGCTTCCAGGACGGCTTCTCGTCGACCGGCTACTCCGACGCGCAGGCCTCGTTCACCTCGGGCAAGGCTGCGGTCTACAACATCGGAACCTGGGAGCTGAACAGCCTCGCCACCGATGCGCTCGATCCCTCCGTGCGCGACGACATCGACTACTTCACCCTTCCCGTCACCGCGGATTCGGTGACGGCGGAGAACGAGTACGTGTCGCCATCCGGAATCGGCATGGCCGTGAACACGAAGACTTACGACCCGCTCGTCAGGGACTTCCTCTCCTTCGCCCTGAAGCGCTACCCCGAGGTCTATGCCGCGACAGGCGCACTGTCTCCCACCACGAACGTGGAGACCACGATTCCTGCGAACGCGACCCCGCTCTACCAGCGCGCCGTCGACCAGGCCAACGACGTCGGCGAGCAGACCGCCATGCCGTGGGACACGCAGCTCGACCCGACGTCGAACACTCGGCTGCAGCAAGAGCTGACCCTGCTACTGCAGGGCGAGGTCGACCCCGACGAGTTCATCACCACGATGGACGGAGTCATCGCCGAGAACGGGCCCAAGGCCTTCAAGTAAGCGACACCCACCTCATCAACGCCCGATGTGGGGCCTTCGGGCCCCACAGGAAGGGGACGCAATGCTTCCCCAACGATCACGCCTCTCCGTGCTGGTCTTCCTGCTTCCGCCGCTCGCCCTGTACGGCATCGCGGTGCTGCTGCCGATCTTCCAGTCGCTGTTCCTGAGCTTCTTCGACTGGGACGGCATCAGCCCCATGCTGTTCGTCGGTCTCGACAACTACGTGCGCATGTTCACGGGCGACACCGTCTTCTGGATCGCGTTCCGGAACACGCTCGGCTACGTGGTCATCTGCCTGGTTCTGCAGCTCGGCGGGGCGCTGATCGTGGCGAGCCTCCTCACCCTCCTGCGGCGCGGCCGCGAGGTCGTGAAGACGCTCTACATCCTGCCCGCGGTGATCTCGACGGTGGCCATCGCCTTCCTGTTCCAGCGCATCTACTCACTCGATCCCGAGGGTCTGATCAACCAGGTCCTCGAGTTCGTCGGGCTCGGAAACCTGCAGCAGGCCTGGCTGTCCGACGTGAGCACGGTGCTGGTCGCGGTCTCGGTGCCCGAGGGGTGGCGCTTCACCGGCCTCTACATGCTCATCATCTACGCCGCCCTCCTCGCGGTGCCGACGGAGCTCGAGGAGGCGGCCAAGCTCGATGGTGCGTCGTGGTGGCAGACGTTCTGGCGCATCCGCTTTCCCTACATCCGGCCCGTGTGGATCACGACGACCATCATTGCCACGACCAACGCGCTGCGAGGCTTCGACATCCCCTACCTGCTCACCAACGGCGGGCCGGGGCAGTCGTCAGAGCTTCTGACGACCTACATGTACAAGACGGCCTTCACGAGCACGAACTACGGCTACGCGAGCGCTATCTCGGTGTTCGTGGTGGTCGAATGTCTCGCGGCCGTGGGTCTCATCTTCCTTCTCCTCCGACGTAAGGCCGACGCATGACGCTCACGGCATCCCGCCCCACCGACACCACCCGACCCGGCCGGCGGCCGACCCCGAGACGGCGACCCATGGACATCCGGCGCACGATCACCGGCGTCATCGTGGCGCTGATCGTGATCGTGCAGGTCTACCCGCTCGCGTGGCTGTTCATCACCAGCGTGCGCACCGAGCAGGATTTCGCGGGAGGCAATCCCTTCGCCCTGCCGACAGAGGTCACATTCGACAACTACGCGCGGGCGTTCGCCACCGGCAACCTCGGGCTGAACATCCTCAACTCGTTCATCGTCACGGTCGGGTCGATCGTCGTCATCGTGTTCCTCGGCATGATGGGCGCCTACGCACTCCAGGTTCTGGGCTTTAGATTCAGCAAGCTCGTGCGGGCCCTCTTTCTCATCGGCATCATCGTGCCCGTGCAGGTCGCGCTCGTGCCGCTCTTCGTCGACTACGCGGCGGTCAACCTGCTCGACACCTACCAGTCGATCATCATTCCGCTCGCGGGCTTCGCGCTGCCGACCTCCATCTACCTGTTCTCGTCGTTCTACGAGTACATCCCCGGCGAGATCTACGAGGCCGCGTCGCTGGATGGAGCGGGCCCGTATCGCATCTTCGGGCAGATCACGCTGCCCCTCTCGGTGAACACGATGGTGACGGTGGCGATGGTCAACAGCATCTTCATCTGGAACGACTTCATCTTCGCCAACACCTTCGTGCTGACCGACGACCTGAAGACGATCCCCCTCGGACTGCAGAACTACATCGGCGCCATGGGCAAGGTCGACTGGACGGCGACCTTCGCCGCCGTCTGCGTCAGCATCACTCCCCTCCTGCTCGTATTCCTGGTGCTGAACAAAGCCATGACCTACAGCCTCGCAAGCGGCGCCACTAAGGGATGATCGTCACGTGTCCGAAACGAATGAACCGATGAGCGCAGACCGATCCGGCCAGCCGGTGACCATGCGCCAGGTGGCCGACGCGGCCGGGGTCTCGATCGCCACGGTGTCCCACGTCGTGAACGACAAGAAGGGCGCCCGGATCGGTCCGGGGGCACGGCAACGCGTTCTCGAGGCGGTGCGAGAGCTGGGTTACCGTCCGAACGCCCTGGCGAAGAACCTGTCGAGCGGCAGCTCGAACTTCATCGGGCTCGTAGCCGATGCGATCGCGACCACCCCCTTCGCCGGTCAGATCATCCATGGTGCCCAAGATGAAGCGTGGAAGCACGGCTACGTTCTGCTCGTCGCCAACACCGAGGGCGACCTCGCCGCCGAAGAGGCCGCCATCTCGATGATGCTCGAGCACAAGGTTCGCGGCATCCTCTACTCCACGTGGTACCACCGGTCGGTCGTCGCGCCCAAAACCCTGCACGAGACCGAGTACGTGCTGGTGGACTGCTTCGACGAGAAGACTCCCGCGCCGGCCGTCGTTCCAGACGAGCGACAGGGCGGCAGAACCGCCACCCGGCTCCTGCTCGACGCGGGCCACACCCGCATCGCCTTCGTGAACACGACGACCCCGTCACCGGCGCAATCCGGCCGCCTGCAGGGGTACCGGCAGGCGCTTCACGATGCGGGAGTCGAGTTCGATCCCGACCTGGTCATCCGCGCCCAGCCGCAGCAGGAAGGCGGATACGCTGCCGCGGAGCGCATCCGGGAGCTCGGCGTGAGCGCCGTCTTCTGCCACAACGACCGCGTCGCGATGGGACTCTACGACGGCCTGCGAGAGCTCGGCCTGTCGATCCCGCAGGACATCGCGGTCGTGGGCTTCGACAACCAGGAGGTCATCGCTGCCCATCTGCGGCCACCGCTGTCGACCGTCGCTCTTCCGCACTACGAGATCGGCGCGGCAGGCGTTCGAGTCCTCCTCGGCCTGCAGGCCGCACCGGATGGCGAGCCGCTGCTCATCTCCTGCCCGGCCGTGCCCCGCTCGTCGATCTAGGCCGCATGAGCACCGACTACCGGCCGCACCGTCACTACACGCCCGCTCGCAACTGGATGAACGACCCCAACGGACTCGTCTACCATCAGGGGGTCTACCACCTCTTCTACCAGTACAACCCGTTCGGCGCCGACTGGGGAAACATGAGCTGGGGTCATGCCGTCAGCCCCGACCTCGTGAACTGGAGCGAACTGCCCGTGGCGATCGCGTGCACGCCGAGCGAGCAGATCTACTCGGGTTCAGTGGTCGTCGATCATGGCAACAGCTCTCGCTTCGGCTCGCTCGAGTCTCCCCCGCTCGTGGCCGTCTACACCAGCGTCTCGCCCGACGGACACCAGGCCCAGTCGCTCGCGTACAGCATCGACGGGGGCTATCAGTGGGAGAAGTACGGCGCGAACCCCGTGCTCGATCGTGGTTCGCGGGAGTTCCGCGATCCGAAGGTCTTCAGCTTCACGGCGTCGTCTGGCGCGCAGACGTGGATCATGGTCGCCGTCGAGGCGACCCTTCGCCAGGTGGTCGTCTACAGCTCGCACGACCTGCGCGACTGGACCTTCGAGTCGACGATCGGGCCCTTCGGACCGGACGGCGTCGTGTGGGAGTGCCCCGACCTGTTCCCCCTGCCCGTCGACGGAGACTCGGAGCGGATCAGGTGGGTGTTTCTCCTCAGCACCAATCGTGTCGGCGACCTCGTCGACTCCTCGATGAGCTACCTCGTGGGCTCGTTCGACGGCCACACCTTCGAGGTGGATCCGGCCGGATCCTGGCGCCCGGTCGATCACGGCCGGGACTTCTACGCGGCCGTCACCTTCTCGGATGCGCCGCAGAACCGCCGCATCGCCCTGGGCTGGGCGGGCAACTGGCAATACGCAGCCGAGACACCCACGGGCGAGTGGCGCGGTGTGATGTCGTCGCCTCGCGAACTCGGGCTGGTCACCACGCCCGACGGATTCGCTCTGGTCCAGACACTTCCGCCGCGCCTGGAGGCGCCGCGGGCCGGCGCGGGCGTGCGCGAACTGCCGATCGTCGCGGCGATGCCGTCGACGACGGTCGCGGGCCGCCGCTACGCTCTGGCCGTCGATTGGCGGCCCGAACCGGATTCGACGCTGCGGCTCGAGGTGCTGGCGGGCTCCCGAGGCGGGGTGGTCATCGCCTACTACGCTCGAACCGGCCGTCTCTCACTCGATCGACGGCGGTCGGGAATCGTCGACCTTCACCCCGACTTCGCCTCGGTGAACCAGGCCACGGTGCCCCTCCGTCACGGTCGACTGGCGATGAGTGTCATTGTCGACGAGTGCATCGTGGAGATCTTCGCCGACGACGGAGCCGTCACCTTCACCGACCTCGTCTTCCCGGTGGGCGAAGCGGATCTGCTCACAGTCTCGGCCGACGCCGGAAGCGGCACGATCGCCGTCTCTCCGCTGCCGTGACGCGGGCGAGAGCCTGTTCGAGTAAAAGTCAACTCCCGCTAGGGGTGGTTTTCTGCTCGGTAACATCTGTCTAATGAGTCCCTCGCGTCATCCGGTGCTGTCCGTCGTCTATTCCAGCACCGCCACCACTGCCTTCACCGATTCCGACCTCGCCGCTCTGCTCACGGTCAGCCGACACAACAACGCCCGCGCCGGCGTCACCGGCATGCTGCTCTCGCGTCACGACCGGTTTCTGCAGGTGCTCGAAGGCCCGCAGCATCAGATCGAAGAGCTCATGACGAAGATCTCCGGAGACTCGGGACACCGCAACGTGCGTGTTCTGCTCAAGGAATCCGTCGATCGACGCCAGTTTCCCGACTGGACCATGAGCTTCCAGCAGCTGAGCAGCGCCGACGAAGATCAGGTTCCGGGCTACCGCAAGGCGTTCGACGACCTCTCCGACGAGACCAACGACGTCAACGCGACGACCGCCGCGGTGCGCGAGCTCGTGCACTGGTTCGAGGCCAGGCCCACACCCGCGATGTGACTCCGGTCGGCGCGTTCCGCGCCTAAGCCGGATGTCAAAGACCAGCCTGAAGCAGTCGGATGTTCGCGCCGAGGGCTCCGGATGCCAAGAGTCCCGCGCCGAGCGGTCCCGAGGAGTCAGTGCCGAGCGGTGGCAGGAGCCTCAGGGCTTCGCGGGCCGGCTCGGTGAGGCGCTCGAGTTGCCAGGCGATCTCGGCCGAGCCGCCGACGCCGGGCGCATCCAGCTCTGCGGCCTTCGCCGCGTAGGCCGCCGCCCCCAATGCGTGCGCCCCCATATGAGCGACGCCCGACGCCTGCCCGGCGGCCCACGCGGCAGCCTTCGCCGCGGGTGAGCTCACCACCTGAGCCGCGCGGTTGGCGACGAAACGGCGACGGATCTCGCCCGCGGCATCCAGCTGACCGTCGGCGAACGCCCTGGCCCGGGCGATCGCATCCCATGCGCGGTCGTCATCAGGCGCCTCTGCCTCGAAGAGGTGCAGCACCCTCTCGGCGCAGTCTGCCGCCCAGGCGGCCACGAGTCGACGATCTGCTTCACTGAGCGACTGCGGAGACGTCATGCAAGCACCCTACGCAGAACTGGCACGCCTAGACCCGAGGCACAGCGGCCCTGCGCCCGCGGCGCTTGCGCACAGAGAGCGTGACGACGAGCGCGGGCAGACCCAGCGCCAGCATCCAGAACACGACGATGCCGACCACCCACGCGGCCCGCGCGACCGAGAGGCCGTTCTCGGCATCCTGCACCGTCTTCTCGGTGACGGGCTGGATGCTGCCTACCGGGCCATGCTTCACCGACCGCGGCGGGTCGTCGGTCACGACCAGAAACGACTGCTCGGCCGGGTAGTCGGACGAGGGCGGGAAGCCCCACTGCTCGCCGCCGGTGAAGGTGACGGTCGTGTCGGGGCCGCCGTCGGCATCCGGAACCGCGACCTCGTAGTAGGCGGTGGTCTTGGGGAGGCCGGATGTGGTGTCGACCTCGGAGAGCGTTCCGGTGAGAACGACGCTGCGGCCCACCGCGTCGCGTTGGAAGTCGACGCCGCTCGCCGCGGTGTCTTTGGCGAGGCCGAGAACGTAGAGGGTGATGATGCCGGGCAGCAGCATGATGCCGAAGATGAGCCAGATTCCCCAGACAGGGAAGGGCTTCTTGCGGCCTGCGCGGGGGAACGGCGGGAGGGTGGTCACGGGGTGGCCTCGCTGGCCTCGCTCGACTCGCCGGACTCGCCGGCCACGAAGCGATGCTCGCGCCACGACTCGACGCCGTCGAGAGCCGATTCGAGAACGGGCCGCTGGCTCTCGTAGGCCCGCAGGCTCGGCGAGTGGAGGAGCGGCATGGGCAGGTCGAGGATCAGGGATTCGCCCGTCGCGTCGTTCGGGCGGAGGATCTCGACCACGAGCGCGAGGGCGCGTCGTTTGCGCACGACGGCGACCCGTCCGATCGAGCCCCAGCGCAGAACGAGCTCGGGCCTCGTGGGGTCGGCTCGGCGGTGCAGGCCGATGGCCGTTTCGGAGATGACCACGACCATGGACGCGACGACGAGGCCGGCGAGTCGTCGACCCAGCGCCTGCTGCAACGAAGCGCGAAGTTCTTTGGAGACCCCGAACTCCATCACGACGGCCCGAGGGAACTGTGCGCGTATCGCTGCGAAGCGCCGAGCGGCTCGCACTTCAGAGATGTACAGCCCCATCACCAGGGGCACGACCACGAGTGCACCCAGGAGAAGGTCCACCTCGAACGGAAAATCGGGCGGAGTGGCGCTGTGGGAGAAGTTCTCTGCCGCCCAGCTCGCGAAGGCGGCCAGCGGCCATATGGCTGGCAGCGCGAGCAGATACCAGAGGGCGTAACGCCACCGCCACTGAGTCATCGAGCTCCCCCGCCAGACAGGCCACGATCTGCGCACCTTCCTTCGACCCTATCGAGTGGGCTGCGAGAGTCGAATCGAGGCGACGTGCTGTTGCTGGCGCAGTGGGGGTCGGAGTACTACTTTGGCTGTATGGCTGATCGCGCGATCCCCAATCTGCCGTCTCGAGACTTCGACGCGACGGTCGCGTTCTACGGCGGCTTCGGATTCGAGCCGAGCTATCGTGGCGACGACTGGCTCAGCCTGCGCCGCGGCGAGCTTCAGCTGGAGTTCTTTCCCTTCGCCGACCTCGTGCCCGAAGAGAGTTCGTTCATGTGCAGCGTGCGCGTCGACGATGTCGACGAACTGTACCGCCAGATCGCACAGTCCGGCGTCGAGGAGAAATCCGTGGGGCATCCGCGACTGCATCCCGTACGACTGCAACCGTGGGGACACCGGGCGGGGTTCCTCATCGACGTCGACGGAACGCAGCTGCAGCTCATCGAGAACGCCGCGTGACCGTCGAATTCGACTGCGTGACGACCTCGAGCAAATCGGTCGAGCAGATGTTCGACCTCGCGAGGAACATCGACACCCACACCCAGTCGCAAGCCGACGCTGGCGAGAAGGCCGTCGCAGGTGTGACCGAGGGACTGATCGGACTGCACCAGAACGTCACCTGGAAGGCCCGACACTTCGGGGTGCCGTTCACCCTGACGAGCCGGGTCACGGAGTTCGAGCCGCCCCATCGCTTCGTCGACGAGCAGATTCGCGGACCCTTCACGATCTTTCACCACGAGCACCGCTTCGAGGCGACGGAATCCGGCTCGGTGATGATCGATCGCATTCGCTTCGACGCGCCGTTCGGCCTCATCGGTCGGGCTGTCGAGAAGCTCGTGCTCGCCCGGTACATGCAGCGCCTCATCGAGGAACGCGGACGATTTCTCGCCGCCTCGTGAATCGAGTGCGCAGACTGTGCGCGTATCGCGCGGTGCAACCGACACAAATCGCTCACTCGATCGAACCGCTCAGACGCTGAGCGACACCTTCTTGCCGAGGGCCTCGATCGCCTGCTCGTTGCGGCTGTAGTGCGACCACTGCCCGATGCGGGTGCAGGTCACCAGGCCGGCGCGCTGCAGGGTGGCCATGAACTGCGACGCGGTCGACTGCGAGACCTCGGCCCTGGCCTGGATGTGCTTGAGGCACACCCCCACCTCGGATGCCGACACGTCTTGCGGCGGAAACGACTCCGGCTCCTTCAACCACCCCATGATCGCGAGGCGGGTCGGATGGCCGAGGGCCTTGAAGACCGCCACGAGGTCGGGCTCCTGCGTTTCGCTCATGGTTGCGATGATATCGCAATATCGGCATTTACCGATGATGTGCTACTACTTAGATCGGTAAATTGCGATGTAACGATGGAGGAACCATGACACAGAAGACATCCCTGGTAGTCGGAGCGCGCGGAGTGATCGGAGGCAACCTCATCGAGCACCTCGAATCCCTCGGCGACTGGAACGTCGTCGGCCTCTCGCGCCGGGGCGGTATCGATCGCGGTCGAGTGCGCCACATCGCCGTGGATCTGCTCGACAGCGAGGCGACCGCCGACGCGCTACAAGAGCTGTCGCAGGTGACCCACGTGTTCTACGCCGCGTATCAGGACAGACCCACGTGGGCCGAGCTCGTGCCGCCGAACCTCGCCATGCTCACGAACGTGGTCGACGCCATCGAGCCCGTCGCCCCCGAGCTCGAGCACATCAGCCTGATGCAGGGCTACAAGGTCTACGGCGCTCACCTCGGCCCCTTCGCGACGCCGGCCAAGGAGTCCGACCCGCCGCACATGCCTCCCGAATTCAACGTCGACCAGCAGCAGTTTCTCGAACGGCGACAGGCCGACGCGAGCTGGACGTGGTCGGCCCTGCGCCCATCCGTCGTCGCCGGCGTCGGTCTCGGCAACCCGATGAACCTCGCCATGGTGATCGCCGTGTACGCCTCGATGAGCAGGGAACTGGGCATCCCCCTGCGTTTCCCTGGCAGGCCCGGCGCCTACACGAGCCTCATCGAGATGACGGATGCCGACCTGCTCGCAAAGGCCACCGTCTGGGCGGCGACCACCGAGTCCGGTCGAAACGAGGCGTACAACATCACCAACGGCGACATGTTCCGGTGGTCGTCGATGTGGCCGCGCATCGCCGCGTTCTTCGATCTCGACGTCGCTCCCCCGCTCGAGATGACGCTCGCCGAGGTGATGGCCGATAAGGAGCAGCTGTGGAACGGGATGATCGAGCGCCACGGCCTCGTCTCCACTCCCTACTCCGACCTCTCGTCGTGGGCCTTCGGCGACTTCGTCTTCGCGTGGGACTACGACGTCATCTCGGACAGCTCGAAGTCCCGACGCGCGGGGTTCCACGAGTACGTCGACACCGAGGCCATGTTCCTGCGCATCTTCCAGGATCTGCGCGACCAGCGCCTCATCCCGTGAGGGGAGGGCGACGGCCCTCCCGAGATCTGTCGCTAGTATTCCTCCGATGACGACCGCGCCCGCACCTCCCTCGCCTCGTCTCTTCGATACGCGTGTCATCCGCAGCAGCCCGATAACGCGCACTTTCGTGCGCGTGACGCTCGGTGCACCGTCTCTTCGGCACTTCGCCCCGTGGGGGTTGGACCAGCGGGTCAAGCTGATCCTCCCGCACGGCAGCGATCCCGCGACCGACGAGAATCGCCCGTGGCGGGGCCTCTTCTCCGACGAGGTCGACGGCATCTCCGCACCCGAATGGCGAGCCGCGCTCGGGCGGTTGACCCCGGCCGATCGCCACCTCGCGCGCACGTACACGACGGGCGCCGTGCGACCAGGGGAGTGCGAAATCGACATCGATTTCTTCATCCACCACCCGGCCGGGCCCGCGTCCAGCTGGGCGGCGTCCGCGGCTCCCGGCGATCGAATCCTGGTGTCGGGTCCCGACGTTCGGGCAGACGACCGGCGGCACGGCATCCAATGGCGCCCGGCCGAGCCGCCCGCAGTCGTTCTTCTGCTGGGCGACGAGACGGCGATTCCCGCCATCAACGGAATCGTCGCGTCCCTCGGTGCGGACACGCGAGGAACCGTCATCGTCGAGGCAGACGACAGGTCTTCGTGCCCGCCGATCGAGAACGTGCCGGCCGGCGTGACCGTTCGGCACGTCACCCGCGATCGTGGCCGACCCGGCGAGGCTCTCGGCGCGGCCGTCGCATCGTGGGCCGTGTCGGATGCGCATGGGGCGCGATCCGCAGGAACAGGATTCGCCGCATGGATCGCCGCCGAGAGTTCCGCCGTCTCTGGGCTGAGCGCGGCTGTCGCCGAGACCGGAATCCCCCGCGAGCGCATTCACCGCCAGGGCTACTGGAGAGCCGAAGGGCGAGAGGCGAGGAACTAGGTAGGGTAGCCTAACCTTGGTCGCCAGGGTCGTCGATGTTCATCCGTACGCCGACTCAAAGGGCCTTCAATGCCGCCATTCCCCATCGCCGCCCGCCGCCTCCGACCCGCCGCAGTGCTCGCCGGCCTGGTGATCACCGCGCTGGCCCTGTCCGGCTGCACCGCCCAGGCGACCACGCCGGCCGCGACCGACTCCGCCGACGAGGGCACGATCACCGTCACTCACGCCCGAGGCGAGTCAGACGTGCCGGCCCAGGCGAAGCGTGTCGTCGTGCTCGAACCGGTCGCGCTCGACACCTCCGTCGCACTCGGCATCATCCCCGTCGGCGCGGCCGTTCTGAACGAGGCCGCGGGAATCCCCTCGTATCTCGGCACGGACGCAAGCGGGATCGAGAGCGTCGGCACGGTGACCGAGCCGAGTCTGGAGAAGATCGCGGCCCTCGCCCCCGACCTCATCATCGGCACCGAGTCGCGCCACTCGGCCCTCTACGACCAGTTGACCTCTGTTGCTCCCACGGTGTTCTTCGCCTCTCAGGCAGACCCGTGGAAAGACAATGTGACGCTCGTGGGCGAGGCCCTCGGCAGAGCGGATGCGGCCGAGGATCTGCTGGCCGGCTACGACGACCGTTGTGCTGAGGTGAAGGACGAGTTCGCGATCAGCGGCGAGACGGCGCAGCTCATCCGGCCCCGCGACGGGCTGCTGACGGTCTATGGCCCGGAGTCGTTCGCGGGCAGCACCCTCGAGTGCGTCGGGTTCACCACCCCGGCACGAGACTGGGAGAACTCCATCTCCGTCGATCTGTCGCCCGAGAAGGTTCTCGAGGCGAAGGCCGACCTCGTGGTCGTGACCACGACCGATGTCGACGACACGTCGACGATCCCCGAGGCGATCACCGCCAATGCGTCGTCGTTTCCCAACGTGCACCTCGTGGATCAGTCCTACTGGATCACGGGAGTAGGGCCTCTCGGCGGTCTCGCGGTGCTCGACGACATCGAAAGCATCCTCCGCGACGCTCAGTGAGTGCGGCAGACGGGGCCACCGCCCGCACAGCACCGCCTACGGCACAGTCCGCGGGAGCATCCGCGAACTCGACCCGTCGATTCGGTCTCCTCATAGCGGCAGCCTGCGTGCTCGTCGCCGTGCTCCTCGTTCTGTCACTGGTGGTCGGCACCAATATGGTGTCTGTGCCCGTGCTGCTCGACACGCTGGCGGGCAGGGGAACAGAAGAGTCGCGTTTCATCCTCCTCGACCAGCGGGTGCCGCGGTCGGCGGCGGCGCTCGTGGTCGGTGCAGGCCTCGGCGGCGCTGGTGCACTCATCCAGGCCGTCACCCGCAATCCGCTCGCCGATCCGGGAATCCTCGGCGTCAATGCGGGAGCGGCAGCCGCTGTCGCCGCCGCCATCGTGTTTTTGGGCGTGACCAGCCCGGGCCAGTACGTGTCGTTCGCCTACGCGGGCGCCTTCGTCTTGACGGCCGCGGTCTTCCTGCTCGGATCGGCCGGGCCGCGTCGGGCCGATCCTCTCACTCTCACGTTCGCCGGCCTGGCCGTCGGCGCCGTCCTCTCCGGGCTCACCACGGGCCTCACGCTCACGAATCCCGATGCGTTCGAACGGATGCTCGGCTGGTCGGCCGGCAGTCTTCTCGGCCGGGGGTTCGACGTGACCACCCCCGTGCTGCTGCCCCTGGCTGCGGGCATCGTGCTCGCTCTCGCCATCGGACCCGCGCTCAATGCCATGGCGCTGGGCGACGAGGTGGCCACGGGCCACGGCGTGAGCGTGCCGCGCACCCGACTGCTCGCGGTGATCGCGATCACTCTTCTCGCCGGCACAGCCACTGCGGTGGCCGGCCCCATCTCGTTCGTCGGCCTCATGATGCCTCATGTGGTTCGGTGGGTCGTCGGAGTCGACCATCGCCGCATCATCGCCGGATCGATCGTCACCGGACCGATCCTCGTGCTCATCTCCGACATCATCGGACGGCTCGTGGCACTGCCCGGAGAGATGCCGGTGGGCATCGTCACCGCGTTCGTCGGCGCTCCCGTTCTCATCGTGCTCGTACGACGGAACCGTCGGGTGACCGGCCTGTGATTCGCCGATCGAGAATGTCGAGAATGCGGTTACACCCTGCGACGGTGAACCTGGCCCTCCTCCTTCTGCTCGCGGCTCTGGCCGTGATCGGAGCGATGACCGGAGATTTCGTCATTCCGTTCGGCGACCTCGTGAAGGTGCTGTCGGGCACGGCCAGCGACCTGGCGTCGACTGTCGTACTCGAGTGGAGGCTGCCCCGCATCGCGGCCGCCATCGTCGTCGGTTCGGCTCTCGGAGTAGCCGGAGGCCTCTTTCAGACCGTCACACACAACCCTCTCGCGAGTCCCGACGTGATCGGCCTCTCCAACGGGGCCTTCGTGGGGATGCTCGTCGCGCTCATCGCTGCCGGGTCCTCGATCGAGTCGCGCACCATCGGCGCCCTGGCAGGCGGCATCGTCGTCGCCCTGCTCATCTTCGCGCTCGCGCGCGGCCTCGGTATCGGCGGCTTCCGCTTCATCGTCGTGGGAGTCGCGATCTCATCGATGGCAGCCGCCGTGGGCACGTGGCTCCTTCTGCAGGTCGACGTCGATACGGCGCTCTTCGCGTCGGCCTGGGGTGCGGGCACGCTCGCCGGTGTGACCATCGGCGGCGTCGCCACCGCGGCCGCGCTCGTCGGGATCCTGTTCGCCGTGATCCCCCTTCACGCGCGCGCCCTGCATCAGCTCGGTCTCGGCGACGACATCGCCGTCGTCACAGGGGTGCGCATCACCGTGACGCGCATCACGATGCTCGCCGTCGGCGTGGTGCTCGTCTGCGCGGCCACGACGGTGGCGGGACCCGTGGCCTTCGTCGCCCTCGCCGCACCGCAGATCTCTCGACGGATCGCCGGCACACCACACATCCCCCTGCTGACGACGGCGCTCTTCGGCGCCGTCATGCTGAGCGCCTCCGACCTGATCGCCCAGCACGCCCTGCCCGTGACGGTTCCCGTCGGGGTGGTCACCGTCGTGCTCGGAGGCTGCTACCTCGTGTGGTTCCTCGTGCGAGAGGCGCGGTCGAACCGGCGCGTCGGGCGAGCAGCCTGAGGCGAGCCGCTCCGCCCAGGCTCAGTGGTGGTGCTCGACCACCCACTCCGGGAACGGGTCGGAGTAGTGCACCCAGGCATCCGCGCCGGCCACCAGCTCGTCTGCCGTGAGCAGGCAGTCGGCGAGCGTCGCCGCGAGCGCCTCCCTGTCGAGACCGGGGCCGAAGAAGACGATCTCCTGCCCGATCGGCGAGTCCGGCTGCCAGCTCAGCATGTCGGTCGGTCCGAGGTCGAGCACGTCGCCGGCGGTCGCCCACGATCCGACCCGGGCCGGGCGCGTCGCGAGTCGCACGAAGCCGCGCGACCGGGCGACGCATCCGACGATGTCGTGAGTCAGTCTCTCTGTCACGGCCGCGTGCAGTCGGCCCGGGTGAAACGGTCGCGGGTCGCGGAAGACGAACGTCGTGCAGGCATCAGAAACCGGATGCGCGGGCGCACCGTCGGCGAGCTCGCGCTGCCACCCCATGGTGGCTCCCAGCCTGTGCGCTCGTCCGCGCACGAGAAGACCCGAGAGCTGTCGCGCGTTCTCCACGTCGAGGGGTGCCAGCAGCAGGGCCGACGGCGCCAGTCGCGCGAGGAACGCGAGCACGAGGCGAGTGTCCGCCGGCGCAGCCGCATCCGGCACGTCTGTCAGCACGATCATGCTGGCGAACTCGAGCCGGGAGGCCAGGCGGCCCGGTGACGCGAAGTCGTCTCTGTTCTGGGCCTCAGGCGCTCGGTCGAAGAGGAGCTCGCCGATCTCGCGCACCGACGTCACGGCCAAGACATCGCGGATTCCGATGGGCGGCCTGGGGCGCCGGGAGTCGAGCACGTGCTCGAGCACCAGGGCGATCTCGACGATGTCGGCCTGCGGCTCGACGACGATCACGGTGTTGCCCGTGAGCCCGTCGTCGTAGTCGGATGCGAGTCGGTGCGCGAGCTCGACGGCGAACGTCGCGTCGTCGTCGCCCCCGAGATCGAGCTCGACGGGAGCTTGCGGGACGGGGCATCCGCTGAGCACGGTGGCGATCTGCTGCGCGGACCGACGGTCGCTGCCGCTGACCAGGGTCACAGCGAGACCGGCCAGTGCACTGCGGTTCGGGGAGTCGGTCATGTGGGCTACTGTATGTGAGAATCGTTCTCAATAACAACAGGAGGCTGCCGTGAAGGTGCGCAACTCGATCAAGTCGATGAAGAAGATGCCGGGCTCGCAGGTCGTGCGCAGACGAGGTCGCGTGTTCGTGATCAACAAGCTCAACCCACGCTTCAAAGCTCGCCAGGGGTGACCGCCCCGGCTCTGCACGAGGTCGTCGCATCGATTCGGCGGGGCCGACGGCGCGGTGCTCTGCTGACCGTCGGCCTCGCCGCGGCCGCAGCCATAGCGGCCCTGGTCGCCGTCTGCATCGGCCCGGTGCCGATCGCGCCCGGCACCGTGGTCGGCATCATCGCCGAGGGCCTGTTCTCGACCGGTCGCGGCGACTGGTCCGACTCGGCGCAGCAGATCGTGTGGGCCACCCGCCTGCCCCGCGTCGCCATGGCGCTCGTCGCCGGGGCCGTGCTCGCGGTCTCCGGCGCGATGCTGCAGGCCCTCGTGCGCAACAGCCTGGCCGACCCCTACCTGCTGGGACTGAACTCGGGGGCATCCACCGGGGTCGCCCTCGTGGTGCTGGTCTTCGGAGGCGGCAGTGCCCTGCTGTTCTCGGGGGCAGCCCTGGCGGGAGCCATCGGCGCGGTGGTTCTCGTGCTGATGCTCGCAGGCGCCGCCAACCGCAGAGGGCCGTTGCGCCTGGTGCTCGCCGGCCTCGCGGTCGGTTACGCGCTCAACGCCGCCACCAGCTTTCTCGTGTTCTCGAGCGACTCGCCCGAGGCCGCACGGTCGGTTCTGTTCTGGCTTCTCGGCTCGCTCGCCTCGGTGCAGCCGATCGCCCTCGCCGCGGCGGCCATCACCGCGGCCATCGGTCTGGGCATCCTGATCCTGATCGCCCCGATGGTCGATGCGCTCGCCGCGGGAGACGACTCTGCACGATCGGCGGGAATCGACCCCGAGCGCACGCGCATCCTGCTGATGGTGGGAGTGTCGGCGATGGTCGGCGTCACGGTCGCAGCCGTCGGCGGCGTGGGCTTCATCGGCCTGGTCGTGCCGCACCTCGCTCGCCGCATCGCGGGCGGACGCCACCGCGCCGTACTCCCCGTCTCCGCTCTCCTCGGCGCCATCCTGCTCGTCGCCGCCGACACCGTCGCCCGAACCGCCTTCGCTCCGCAGGAGATCCCCGTCGGCGTCATCACAGGCATCATCGGCGCACCGTTTCTGCTGGTGCTGCTGCGCACTCCCTCCTCGTCCATCTCCACCTCCTGACCCCTCTCTAGAAAGAACCCGATGAACATATCCCTCCTCCGGCGCCTGCCGGCGGCCCTCACCATCACCGCGCTCAGCCTGGCGGCGCTGAGCGCCTGCGCGACCACCCCGGCGAGCAGCGCATCCACAACCGACGCCGCCGACACGGCCATCACCGTGGAGAACTGCGGCTCGCAGGTCACCCTCGATGCGCCGGCGAAGCGCATCGTGCTCGTGAACAACGACTCCCTGCCCAACCTCGAGGCGCTCGATGCCGTCGACCGCGTGGTGGCGGTGACCTCCGCTCCCCAGGAGGGTCTGTACAAGGACTCCACCTACTCCACCCTCGGTTCGCTGAGCCTGCTGTCGACCGAGAAGAACTCGACGGGCGGCTCGATCGTGTCGCAGGAGAGCATCCTCGGGGCGCAGCCCGACCTCGTGATCGCGCCCGAGAACGCGGTCGACCGGGAGGCCCTCGCTGCCAGCGGCATCGCCGTCTACTCGCCCAGCGCCTACTGCGCGAACCCCGACCCCGAGCTGAGCGAACCCGCCACCTTCGACCGCGTCTGGAGCGAGGTGCGCACCCTCGGAACCCTTCTGGGCGAACAGGACCTCGCCGAAAAGGTCATTGCAACGGGCTCGGCGGGTCTCAGCTCCACGGCACCGGATGCCGGAACCGCCGCCGCCCTCTACGTCTCCTCCGGGGGCAGCGTGCTCTCGCCCTACGGCGGCCCGAGCATGGTCACTCCCGTCTTCGCCGCGGCGGGACTCGAGAACGTCTACGCCGACTCTGACGAGCGGGTCTTCGACGCCAATGTGGAGGACATCATCTCGCGCGACCCGGGCACCATCGTGCTGCTCTACTCCAGCGGCGACCCGCAGAGCGTCATAGACAGCTTCCTGAGCGCGCCCGGGGTCTCCGCCCTGACCGCTGTCGAGAAGGGCAGGGTCGTGGCACTTCAGTTCGCCTACACGGATCCGCCCAGCATGCTCTCGATCGCGGGTCCCGTTGAGCTGAGCGGGCTTCTCGCCACGCTGCCGTGATCGAAGCGTGCGACGTGACCGTGCGCGCGGGTGAACGGGTGCTGCTCGACCGGGTGTCCTTCCGCGCGCAGACGGGGGAGGTGACCGGCATCGTCGGTCCGAACGGAAGCGGCAAGACCACCCTGCTTCGTGCACTGGTCCGTGCAGCGCCGCTGTCGGCCGGGCGGATCGCGCTCGACGGGCACGATCTCCGCATCCGGCCCCGGCGCTGGATAGCGCGCCGTGTGGCGGAGGTGGGTCAACGCAGCCAGCCGGATCCTTCCCTGCGCATCGTCGACGAGGTCTCGCTCGGCGGGCTCGCCGAGCATGGCGTGCTGCGCTCGGGCGGAGCCGGCTTCGACCAGCGCGTGGCCGACGCGCTCGATGCGGTCGAACTGTCGCATCGAGCGTTCGACCGGCTGTCGACGCTGTCGGGCGGCGAGCTGCAGCGCGTCGCCCTGGCACGCGCACTGGCTCAGGGCGCGAGCCATGTTCTGCTCGACGAGCCGACCAATCACCTCGACATCAGGCACCGGCTCGAGATCATGTCGCTGCTTCGGCTGATCGCTCCGACGGTCGTGATCGTGCTGCACGACCTCGAACTCGCCGCGCAGGTCTGCGATCACGTGGTCGTTCTGCAGCGCGGACGTGTGGCCGGTTCCGGCTCGCCGGCCGAGTTGTTCCAACCCCATCTCCTCGACCGGGTGTACGACGTGGCGACGCACGTGCATCCCTCACCGGATGGGCGCACACGCCTCTCGTTCTCCCTTCCCTCGCCAAACACCCCTTCCTCTCCGACAACAAAGGATCACCCATGACAGAATCCAGCCGCCTCGACACCGCCCGCAGCCTCGCCGCGCGGTGGGATGCCCAGCAGACCGGCTACATCCGGCACCGGGCCGAACGCTTCGACACCATCGCCCGCGTCGTCGCCGCCGTCTGCGCCGACGTCGATGAACCCCGCATCCTCGACCTGGCGGGCGGAACCGGGTCGCTCGCCCTCCAGGTGCTCGGTCACGTTCCGGGCGCCCGGGCGGTCATCGCCGACAAGGATCCCGCCCTCCTGGCGATCGCGGCCGATCTGGCTGAAGACGACCCTCGGCTGGAGACGGCCGAGGTCGACCTCGCGCGCATGGACTGGGCCGAGCATCCGGCCATCGCAGCCGCGCCGTTCGACGCGATCGTGTCGTCGACGGCGTTGCACTGGCTCCAGCCGGGCACTCTCGTCGATGTGTACCGTGCCCTCCCGGGCCTGCTTCGACCCGGCGGGATCGTGCTGAACGGAGACCATCTCTCGTACAGCTCCGAGCACGAGGGCACCCTCGCCCGCATCGCGCTGGCAGACGACGCGGCCATGCAGGCACAGACGTTCGCCGGCGAGACGGACACCTGGGACGAGTGGTGGCAGGCCGTCGCCGACGTTCCCTACTACGCGGAGGCGTTGCACCGACGAGCAGAGGTCTGGGGCTCGGAGCTGCACGAGGCTCCGCCGAAGGTCACGCTCGGCTTCCACCTCGAGAGCCTCCGCAGCGCAGGCTTCGTCGAGACCGGAACGGTGTGGCAGTACCTCGACGACCACGTGGTCTACGGGGTGGCCGCGACACACTGACCGACCAAAAGCTCCGAGCTAACGGAGCTCGACGAGACGGTTTCCGGTCTCGATCATCTCGATCACGTGATCGACCAATGGTTCGAACCATTCGATGAGTGCGCGGCGGCGCGTGTTGCCTACGCGGATCCACACGATCACCGGCGCTTGCACACCGAGCGAGATCATGATCGAGAAGTCTTCGTCTTTCGTCATGAGCACCGCTCCGTGCTCTAGTGCATAGCGCAGCAACTCTTGGTCGGTTGCATCTGCAGGCCCGATATCGGTCACATGCTCCGCAACGTGACCGCGAGCGGACAGCATGCGCGCGAGTGCGGGTGGCAATTGGGCGTCGACAAGAAAGCGCACGGGCTATGAAGCGAGCACGATCGCGTGATCGGCCTGCGCAGCCGCATACTCGAGGCACGCTCTGATGTCATCGGCCGTCAGGTACGGGTAGTCGTCGAGGATCTCTGCCTCGGAGGCCCCAGCGGCCAGAAGAGAAAGCACGTCGGCCACGCGAACCCGGGTGCCCCGAATGGCGGGTCGTCCATGAACAACCTCAGGGTTGACCACAATGCGATCCAGGCGCGACATCTTCCAAGAGTACCGGCGTGCTGCAACATTGGGGAGATCGTGCATGCACTCCTCCGCTACCAGAAGCTGCGCGGCGCGCAAGGCCCCCGCCCCAAGAGGGCCTCCGATCTACGGTGGGTCGTATGACGGAACGCGACCAGTACACCTTCACGAACCCGGTCACCCAGTACGACCGGGTCGAACCGCCCGTCCAGCACCAGCCCGAGCCGGGGGTGCAGGCGCAGATGACGCCGGTTCCCGACCTCGGCGAGAAAAGCTATCGCGGCACCGGGCGGCTCACCGGCCGCAAGGCGCTGATCACCGGAGGAGACTCCGGCATCGGCGGCGCCGTGGCGATCGCCTTCGCCCGCGAGGGAGCCGACGTGGTCATCGTGCACCTCGCCGCCGAGAAGGAGGACGCCGACCGCATCGTCGGCCTGGTCGAGGAGGCCGGCACGAAGGGCCACGCGATCGCCGCCGACATCAGCGAGGCCGCAACATGCCGCGCCATCGTCGACGAGGCCGTGGACGTGCTCGGCGGACTCGACATCCTCGTCAACAACGCGGGCAAGCAGGTCTCGGTCGACCGGCTCGAAGACCTGAGCGACGAGCAGTTCGAGCAGACGTTCCGCACGAACGTGTTCGCGAACTTCTGGCTCACCAAGGCCGCCCTCCCCCACCTGCCCGAGGGCGCCACCATCATCAACACCGCCTCGCTCGAGGCTTACAAGCCCGCCCCCGACCGCCTCGATTACGCGTCGACCAAGGCCGCGATCAACAACTTCTCGAAGGGTCTGGCGCAGCAGCTCGCGCCCCGCGGCATCCGCGTGAACATCGTCGCGCCCGGCCCCACCTGGACGGCACTGCAGGTGTCGGGCGGCGTCTCCGACGAGCAGATGAAGGCCTTCGACGACGAGAGCACCTACCAGCGCTCCGGCCAGCCGGCCGAGCTGGCGCCCGCCTACGTGTTCCTCGCCTCCGCCGAGTCGAGCTACGTCTCGGGCGAGACGCTCAACGTCAACGGGGGCATGGTCACACCGTGACCGCCGCCGACGGAACCGTCTTCTTCCTCCCCGGCCTCGGATTCGACGCGGCAGCCGCCGCTCCGATCGCCGACGCCCTCGACAGCCTCGCGAGCGGCCGCCTGCGCGTGGTCGGCATCGACCTGCCCGGGCACGGTGGGTCACCGGATGCGCCGAACGGCTCGGTCTCGGCCCTCGCCGACCGCGCGCTCCAGGTCATCGAGGCCGAGGCCGACGGCGGCCCGTTCGTGATCGCGGCCCACAGCATGGGCGGCAAGGTGGCGGCCGTCGTGACCCATCGCATCCTGAGCGGCGACGCGAACGTGTTCGGCCTTGCCGGGCTCGTGCTGCTCGCGCCGTCGCCGCCGACGCCCGAGCCCATGGCCGACGACAAACGCGCCGAGATGCTGGCCTGGGCAGAGAACGGGCTCATCTCCGAGGAGCACGCGGTCGAGTTCGTGGCGCAGAACGCGGCGACTCCGCTCGGCGACGACGACGAGCGCACGGCGATCGCCCAGGTGCGCCTGATGTCGCCGCTCGCGTGGCGTCGCTGGCTCACAGACGGCAGCACGGAAGACGTGTCGGAGGAGCTCGGCTCGATCGACCTGCCCGTCGTCGTTCTAGCCGGCGAAGACGATGACGACCTCGGCGCATCCGCCCAGCCGCGGCTCGTCGCCGAGCTGTACCCGCGGGCGCGCGTCGTCTCGCTCGCCGAGACAGGCCACCTGCTGCCCTACGAGCGCCCCGCCGAGGTGGCCGCCGAGATCGTGCGGCTGTGGGATGCGACGGTGTCGGCGAGCCCGCAGCTCACGCCCGAGTGGGGCCGGCTCGTCGCATCCGATCGCACGGCGCCCGAGGCTCGCGGTTTTCTCGCGCGCAGGCTGATCGCCGACGACCCGGACTACAGGCCGCGCGCACTCTCGGCGGCACAGCTGGCCATGCTTCGCACGCTCGCCGACCGGCTCCTTCCGCAGCCCGGGGATCGCCGCATCGACCTCGCAGCGCGCGTCGACGACGACCTCGCCTCGGGGCGCGGCGACGGGTGGCGCAACGCCGGGCAGCCGGATGACGCATCCGCGTACCGCCTCGGCCTCGACGACCTCGCCGCCCTCTGGTCCGACGACACGGATGAACAGAACGCGGAGGCCGAGCAGGATGCCCTCATCGCTGGCATCGTCTCGGGCGAGCTGAACGATCACGAGGCACTCGGCGGAGACGACTGGAACGGCGCGATGCGCCAGCACTGGTTCGACGACGTGCGCGCCGACCTGACCCGCATCTGGCTGGCGCATCCGGCCTCTCTTGCGCGAGTCGGCTACGACGGCTTCGCCACCAGCGGCACGGCGAGCGGCGATGTCGGCTATGTCGCCACCGCCGCAGGCCAGCGCGACCCCTGGGAGCCGGCCGAACTCGGAAGCGTCGCATCCGACGAAGACGATGACGATGCGTACGACGACGAGCACGACGGCACCGCCGCGAACAACACCCGAACCGTCGAGGAGAACCCCGCGTGGATCTGAGCCGCATGCGCACGTACGACCGTGATGAGATCGTCGACGTCGTCGTCGTGGGAACCGGAGCGGGCGGAGGTCCCCTGCTGGCCCGCCTCGCCGAGCGCGGCCTCAAGGTCGTGGCGCTCGAGGCCGGCCCCAATACCGACCCCGACGGCTTCACCAACGACGAGATCGAGTCGCCGCGCATCAACTGGATGTCGGAACGACTGTCGGGCGGCGACGACCCCACCGCGTTCGGCACGAACAACAGCGGCTTCGGCGTGGGTGGCGGAACGCTGCACTGGGGCGCCTTCACACCGCGCCCCGACGCGCGCGACATGCGGCTGCGCACCGAGACGGGAGTCGGCGAGGACTGGCCGATCGAGCACGACGAACTCACCCGCTACATCGTGGAGGTCGAGCGCACGATCGGCGTCTCCGGGCCGACCCCGTATCCGTGGGACCCGGAGCGCGAGTACCTCGAGCCTCCGGTCGATCGCAACGCCCCCGCCGATCTCATGGCGGCCGGATGCGCCCAGCTCGGCATCCGGGCCACGGATGCGCCGGCGGCCATCCTGAGCCGTGACCGCGACCAGCCGCACTTCGGCGACCGGCGTGCGAGCCAGAACCTGGGCAGCATCCACCAGGGCGAGCGCTACGGAACGAAGGCCACCACCGCGAACACGTACCTGCCCGCGGCGGTCGCCTCCGGCGCGGAGATCCGCCCCGAATCGATGGTGCACGGCATCGAGCTCGACTCGCTCGGACGCGTCTCTGCCGTGGTCTACCGACACGACGGCGTGGAGTATCGCCAGCGCTGCGCGGCGCTGGTGCTCGCGGGCGGCGGCGTCGAGACGCCTCGCCTGCTGCTGAACACCGGGCTCGCGAACTCGTCCGGCCAGGTCGGCCGCAACTTCCTCGCCCACGGCGGCGTGCAGGTGTGGGGCCGCTTCGACGAGCAGATCCGCGGCTACCGCGGCTACCCGTCGTCGCTGATCAGCGAGGACTTCGTGCGCCCCGACGATGTCGACTTCGCCGGCGGCTACCTCATGCAGAGCCTCGGCGTGATGCCGCTCAACTACGCGAACACCCTCGTGCGCGGCGCCGGCCTCTGGGGAGCCGACCTGATGCAGGCGATGGATGCGTGGCGCTACTCGGCCGGGATCGGCATCAACGGCGAGTGCCTCCCGGCAGAGAACAACCGGCTCGTGCTCACCGACGAACGGGATGAATGGGGCGTGCCGCGCGCGCTCGTCACCTTCACGGCGGGGCAGAACGAGCAGGCCATCGAAGACCACGCGCTGTCGACGATGACGCAGATCCTCGAGGCGGCGGGAGCGCAGGAGACGCGGGTGCTCGCCCGCACCGCGCACACCCTCGGCACGTGCCGCATGAGTGCCGACCCCTCTGCGGGCGTGGTCGATGCCGACGGCCGCAGCCACGACATCCCGAACCTGTGGATCTCGGACAACTCGACATTTCCGAGCGCGCTCAGCGCGAACCCGTGCCTGGCGCAGTTGGCGCTGTCGCTGCGCACGGCCGACCGCATGCTGGCCTGACGCTTCGACCACGACGAGGAGCCTTGCTAGGCTGACTGCAATTACGTGACACGGGGTGCCCCTTCGGGGCTGAGATCACACCCGTCGAACCTGATCTAGTTCGTACTAGCGAAGGGATGTCGCGCTTATGCGCACGTCAGAACCATTCATCGACTCCACCATCGATGCCCTGAACCGGGTGAGGCAGACCAGCCCGCTCGTGCAGTGCATCACCAACAGCGTGGTCGTGAACTTCACAGCCAACGCGCTCCTCGCGATCGGGGCAGCGCCCGCGATGGTCGACATCGTCGGCGAGGCCGGGCCGTTCGCGACCATCGCCTCGGGGCTGCTGATCAACCTCGGCACGCCCACGCCCGAGCAGAGGGCCGCGATGATCGAGGCTCAGGCGGGGGCCGCGGCCGGGGCGACGCCCTGGGTGCTCGACCCTGTCGCGATCGGCTCCCTGCCCGTGCGCACGCCCCTCGCTCACCGGCTGCGCGAGCTGCGCCCGTCGGTCGTGCGCGGCAACGCCTCCGAGATCATCGCGCTCTCGGGCACCGGCGCGGGCGGACGCGGGGTCGACGCCCTCGACTCCGTCGAGACCGCGCTGCCCGCCGCGCGCTCGCTCGCCGAGTCGACCGGCGGAATCGTCGCCGTGTCCGGCGCCGTCGATCTGCTGACCGACGGCATCCGGGTGGTGCGCATCGCCACCGGCGACCCGATGCTGACCCGCATCACCGGCGGCGGATGCGCATTGGGCGCCGTGATGGCCGCGTTCCTGGCGGCCGACGACGACCATCTGGCCGCCACGGTCGCCGCCGTCACGGTGTACACGATCGCCGCTGAGCTGGCCGCGGCGCAGTCCGCCGGCCCCGGAACCTTCGGCGTCGCCTTCCTCGACGCGCTCGCCGCGATCGACGACGAGCACATCGCGGCGCGAGCGAGGATCTCGTGAGCCCCGACCTGTCGATCTACCTCGTGACCGACACCGCCATCGCCGCCGCGGCCGGGCATCCGATTCTCTCGGTCGTGCGCGAGGCCGTCGCCGGCGGGGTGAGCGTCGTGCAGCTGCGCGAGAAGCACGGCACCGCTCGCGAGTTCCTCGACCTGGTCTGCATGGTCGCCGACGCGGTGCCCGAGACGGTGACCGTGATCGTCAACGACAGGGTGGATGTCTTTCTCGCCGCCCGCAGGCTCGGCGCGCGGGTGGGCGGCGTGCATCTCGGACAGTCCGATCTGCCGCCCGCGCTGGCGCGAGACCTCATCGGTCCCGATGCGGTGCTCGGACTCAGCGCGTCGACGCCCGCGCAGCTGCGCGAGGCGGAGGCCGACAGCGCGGCCATCGACTACGTCGGAATCGGGGCGCTGCACGCGACGACCACGAAGACCGACGCGCCCCGGCCTCTGGGACTCGACGCCTTTGCGAAGCTGGCCGCATCCACTCGCCTGCCCGCCGTGGCGATCGGCGGCATCGGCCGCACGGACGTCGCGTCCCTGCGACGCGCTGGGGCGGCGGGAGCGGCCGTCGTCTCCGCGATCTGCTCGGCTGTCAGCCCCCGCGATGCTGCTCGGGAACTCGTGACCGAATGGCGGAACGCCTGATGCGCGGAGCGGCGAATACGCAGGCCGTCCGCGTCGTTCCTCGGGTGCTGAGCATCGCGGGAACCGACCCCACCGGAGGTGCCGGAATCCAGGCCGACCTGAAGAGCATCGGGGCGAACGGCGGCTACGGCATGGCGGTCGTCACGGCCCTCGTCGCGCAGAATACGCGCGGAGTGCGCTCCGTTCACGTTCCTCCGGTGGCGTTTCTTCGCGAGCAACTCGATGCGGTCAGTGACGACGTCGAGATCGACGCGGTGAAGATCGGGATGCTCGCCGACGTCGACGTGATCGGGACCGTGCGCGAGTGGCTGGTTCGGGTGGCGCCGCCGATCGTCGTGCTCGACCCTGTGATGGTGGCGACCAGCGGCGACGGGCTGCTGCGCGCCGACGCGGAGGGAGCGCTACGCGACTTGGCACGCCTCGCTCACCTGGTCACTCCCAACATGCCCGAGCTGGCGATCCTCGCCGACGAACCGCCGGCCACGAGTTGGGAGGAGACTCTCGCCCAGGCCGCGAGGGTGTCAAGGCGACTCGGCGTGATGGTGCTCGCCAAAGGCGGGCACCTCGATCACGGCACGTCGCCCGACGCACTGGTCGATGCCCGCGGCGGCGAGGTGCTCACCACCCTGTTCGATGCTCCCCGCATCGCGACCACGAACACCCACGGAACCGGGTGCTCCCTCTCGTCCGCCCTCGCGACGAGGCTCGTGACGTCGCCCGATGCCGCGCATGCGGTCGGCGAGGCGAAGCGGTGGCTGAGCGAGAGCATCCGGGGCGGCGCCGACCTCGAGGTCGGCCGCGGCAACGGTCCGATCAGCCATTTCGCCGGAATGTGGCAGCGGGCCGGGCTCGACACCCGTCCCACTGCGGGCGAGATCCGGGCGGAATGGTGGGAGGGCATCCGGCCAGTGCGTGAGCGGATCGACGCCCTGCCGTTCGTGGTCGGTCTCGGAGATGGAACGCTCGATGACCGGACATTCCGCGCCTACCTCGCCCAGGACGCGCTCTACCTGCGCGACTTCGCTCGAGCCCTGGCGACCGCGAGCGCGCAGGCGCCGACCCTCGCCGAACAGGCGTTCTGGGCGGCGGCCGCGGAGGGGTCGATCACTGCAGAACTCGAGCTGCATGACTCGTGGCTCTCAGGCGCAGCGGGTGCAGACGCAGCGCGTGCCGGCATCCGGCCCGACCATACGACCACGGCCTATCTGAACCACCTGCACGCCCGCTGCGCCGGCGGTGACTACCCCACTCTCATCGCCGCCCTGCTGCCGTGCTTCTGGCTCTATCACGACATCGGAACGCGCCTGCTGTCGCGGTCGCACGACGCGCATCCGTATCGATCGTGGATAGAGACCTACGCCGATGAGGGCATCGCGGTATCGACCGAGGCGGCCGTGGGCTTCGTGATGGATGCGGCCGCTCGCTTCGACGAGGCGACTCGCGACACGATGCGCGAGGCGTTCATGCGGTCGGCCGAGCATGAGCTCGCCTTCTTTGCCGCGCCGTTCAACAGGATGGATTGACGACACTCCGGTCGCTGAACCGTGACACGCCGACGAGACCTCGAATCGTCCTGTAATACCTGAATCCGACAGACAGCGCGCGCGGATCAGAGCATCTCGAGTGGCACGGGTTCGCTCGGGGCAGGGAACGCGGCGTCGAGGCGGGCGAGGACTTCATTGGAGAGTGCGAGTTCGCGAGCAGCCGCGTTCTCGCGCACGTGAGCGGCAGTCGACGCCTTCGGAATGGAGAGAACGCTCCCGCTGCGCATCGTCCACGCGAGCGCGACCTGCGTGGGCGTCGCTCCGAGGTCGCGGGCGACGTCAGCGAGCGCCGAGTTGCCCAGCAACCGCCCCTGCTCGACCGGCGAGTATGCCATCACGGGCATACCTTTCGCCGAGGCGAACGGCAGCAGGTCGAATTCGGGGCCGCGGCGGGTGAGGTTGTAGAGCACCTGGTCTGTCTGGCAGCCGTCAGGCAGCTCGGCGAGTTCGTCGGCGTCGAGGTTGCTCACGCCCCAGGAACGGATGGAGCCGTCGGCGACGAGCTCCTCGAACGCATCGACCGTCTCGTCGAGCGGATGCCGACCACGCCAGTGCAGCAGGTAGAGGTCGAGGCGGTCGGTGCCGAGGCGGCGCAGGCTCGCCCGACAGGCCTCCACCGTGCCCGCGCGCGAAGCGTTCGAGGGCAGCACCTTGCTCACGAGGAAGACCTCGTCGCGCCGACCCGCGATCGCCTCGCCGACGAGCTCTTCGCTGCGCCCGCCGCCGTACATCTCGGCCGTATCGATCACGGTGAGGCCGAGATCGATGCCGGTGCGCAGCGCGTCGATCTCGGAGTCGCGCGCCGCAGGCGAGTCGCCCATGTTCCACGTGCCCTGGCCGAGAGGGGGAACCTGTGTGCCGTCAGGAAAGGTGATCATGCTCTCTACCCTGCCACTGTCGCGGGATGCGACCACGAAGCACCCGAATCAGGTACGTGACGCAGATCCACAGAAATGCGACGCTGATCACGAGCAGCACGCTCAGTATGATCCAGGACAGCCACAGCGGCGTGTTGCGTGACCCCACGGTGTCGAGCAGAGGCTCACCCCACCGGTCGACCATGGTCCAGATGATCGCGGCGGCCACCGCAGCGAGCGCGATGGCGCCGACCGCCATGCGCGCGACGCTCGCCGGAGACCACGTCTCCGGCGACTGACGACGGCTACCCATCGCGATCCTCCTTCGTGGCTCCTGTCCACTGTCTCACCTGAAGTGGACAAGACGAGAGGGAGATGGACATAATGAACGTGTTCAGCGAACGTGTTCATTGGAGGACCGACCGTGCCCAGCCGAAGCGAGCTCAGGGACTCCACGCATAGGAGGGTTCTCACGGCGGCCGACCACCTCTTCCGGCAACGCGGCTTCGATGCGACCACCATCCGCGACATCGCCGAGGCGAGCGGCGTGAGCGTGGGCTCGGTTATGGCCTCCGGCGACAAGAACGCCCTCCTGGTGCAGGTCTTCGACTCGCTCATCGAGGCCGGCCACGCGCGAGCGGCCGCCGAAGCCGGCCCGGCCGCCGCAACCAACCCCGCCGATTCGTGCGCCCGCCGCATCCTGCAGCTCGTGCAGCCGTTCGTGACCCTCTTCGCCGAGCGGCAGGACCTGTCGAGAACGTACGCCGCAATCCAGGTCTCCGGCAGACAGTCGTCACCGCTGTTCACGCAGCTCGCGGCGCTGCTCATCGACGAGATCGCGTCGACCCTCGCACAGCACGGCTGCACGCCGCCCGACGCGATCGACGGCACCGCCCGCGCGATCTACTTCGCCTACATCGGCACGCTGTTCAGCTGGTCGGCTCGCGACACGATCATCGAGGCCGAGCTCCTCGACAGCCTCCACCTCACCTTCGCCTCGATCTGCACCTGCACGGAGCCCTCCTCATGACCCTTCTTCCCAACGAGTGGTGGCCGACAGCGCTTCTCGCCCTGGTTCTCTTCGTCGATGCCGCGATGTCGATCCGGCCTCCGCAGTTCATACGGGACTGCCTCGCCGGCGTGAACTTTCCGCGCGAGTGGTGGTGGACGCTCATCGTCATCAAGACTCTCGCGGTCGTCGGTCTCATCGCCGGCATCTGGATGCCCGGGGTCGCGTTCGCCGCGAACGTCGGCGTGATCGTCTACTTCTGCAGTGCGGCTGCGGCGCACATCAGGGCGCGCAACACCGGTCAGGCGTTCTGGATCAACTGCCTCGGCATGCTCGCGCTCTCTATCGCCGTGCTGGTGCTGTCTCTCACGCTGTAGCGTCGAATGATGACGATAAACGGCTTGTCTGCAGGAACTTCAGGACGCGCGCGAGCCCTCATCGTTCGACCGGCCGACCTCGATGGCCCTGACAACGCGGCAGTCGGTCGCCTCGTCGAGGCATACCTGACGCAGACCGAACTCGAGAAGGCGGCCCATCTCGGCCCGGCAGGCGACGCGAACACTCACGAGCTCCCCGAGCGTTACCGCGACGAGGTCGACGACCCCCGGGGCGCCTATGCCGACTCGCTCGTCTGGGTGGCGGAGTCCGACGGTTCGCTCGTGGGACTCGTGGTCGTGCAGCAGGGCGAGAGCGTTCGCGAGATCAAGAGGCTCTGGGTCGATCCCGGCGCGCGAGGTCTGCGCGTCGGCTCGGCCCTGATGGATGCGGCACTCAGCCGTCGCGATCGTCCCATCCGCCTGACCGTATGGGACTGGCGCGACGGCCCCGTGGGCTTGTACCGCTCACGCGGCTTCGATCTCGTGGAGTCCTGGGACGACCGGCCACGGCTGCTGTGCATGCAACTCGCGCCTCGTCGACCCGCCGATCTCGACGAATGACGGGCGTCCGTTGAACAGATGTCGGAACCTCCGCTCGAGCCTCGATTCGCCCGTTCAGCGGGGTTAGTGTGAGAGCGCTCCCCACCTCGTCGGGGAGCGGAATGCCCACATCTCGTCGTCCCGAGCACGACTTGGTTCGACACGAAATCGGAGGTCAATCATGGCGTTTGTGACAACAGAAGATGGCACGGAGATCTACTACAAGGACTGGGGATCGAAGGACGCCCAGCCCATCGTGTTCCACCACGGCTGGCCGCTGTCGAGCGACGACTGGGACGCGCAGATGCTGTTCTTCCACTCCAAGGGCTTCCGGGTCATCGCGAGCGACCGTCGCGGCCACGGTCGGTCGACCGACATCGGCACCGGGCACGACATGGACCACTACGCCAGCGACGTCTCGGCCGTCGTCGAGCACCTCGACCTGAAGAACGCGATCCACATCGGTCACTCCACCGGTGGCGGACAGGTCGCCCGCTACGTCGCCCAGTACGGGGAGCCGCAGGGCCGCGTCGCCAAGGCCGTGCTCGTCTCATCCGTGCCCCCGCTGATGGTGAAGACCGACGCGAACCCCGAAGGAACGCCCATCGAGGTCTTCGACGGCTTCCGCGAAGCCCTCGCCGCCAACCGGGCCGAGTTCTACGTGGCCGTCGCATCCGGCCCGTTCTACAGCTTCAACCGCGAGGGCGCGAAGGTCTCGCAGCCGGTGATCGACAACTGGTGGCGCCAGGGAATGACCGGCAGCGCGCTGGCACACTACGAGGGAATCAAGGCCTTCTCCGAGACCGACCAGACCGAGGACCTCAAGGCGATCAGCGTTCCGGTTCTCGTGACGCAGGGCGACGACGACCAGGTCGTTCCCTACAAGGACGCGTCGCTGAAGCAGCACGAGCTGCTGCAGAACTCCACGCTCAAGATCTACGAGGGGTACCCGCACGGCATGCTGACGACGCACGCCGACGTGATCAACCCCGACCTGCTGGCGTTCATCCAGCAGTAGCTCGACCCGAGCGCACTCGCTCTCGAGCGAGTGTCGCCCATGGCGACGGATGTTACCGGTCGCCCGGCAACATCCGTCGCGTTCGGCAACATTCACGCGTCATCGGCCAACTCATCGACGCCGGAGATGACGTCGAGCATCGCGGCCGCCAGCCTCTCGGGCGCCTCCTGCGCCACGAGGTGACCCACTCCCTCGATGTGAACCGCGGTGAACTCATCGCCGCTCACGGCTCGGAACGAGTTCGCGGTGAAGGGGGCGTTCGGCCCGTCGACCGCGAGCACCGGCACGGAGATCGAATGGTCCCGCGCAAGTGCGGCGGTGGCGCCCTCGTCTGTGAAGATCGCCCTGTAGAGACTCTCTGTGCCGCGCCACCCGTTCACCCGAGAGTATGTGCGCACGAACTCGTCGAGGTCTGCCTCGGTGACCGCGCCCTCGGTGCCGCTCATCAGCGGATACGCCCACTCGGCGAGGAGGGTGCGTTCGCGGCCCGGCAGCAGCAGGCTCGGAATTCCGGGGGCGCCCAGGAACCCCACGTGCCACGACCCGAAGCCGTTCACGTCGGCGAGCTGCTCGAGCCCGAAGCCCACCAGACTCGACTCGGTCGCCGTGAAGCTGAGGAGGTCGTCGGGGTGGGTCGCGGCGAAGCGGAAGGCGACCCCGCCGCTGATGTCCTGGCAGAGCAGGTGCACCGGGCCGACGCCGAGGTGGTCGACGAGGTGGTGCAGATCGTCTGCGGCGACCCGCGGCTCCCATGCCTCGGCTGTGGTCGCGGAATCTCCGAAGCCCCGAAGGTCGAGCGCGTAGACGCGGTGCGTTCGGGCGAGCAGGGGAATGAGCTTGCGAAACGCCCACCAGGTCTCGGGCCATCCGTGCACCAGCACGATGGGCGATCCCGTCTCGCCGGCGGAGACGTAGTGCAGCCGCGTGTCGTTCACATCGACCAGGTGGTGAGTGACCTCGGCGATGGTTGCGCCCAGTGGGGTGATGACGGTCATGATTGCTCCTCAAATAGACAACAAGGTTGTCTAATCACAGTAGACAACCGGGTTGTCCAGGTCAATACTCGTCGTACACTGTGGCCATGTCCAGAAGAGGTGCCGATCTCGCGCTGCTGCTGCTCGCCGGCTTCCGCAGCATGGCCGACCGCGGCTCGGAAGAGCTGTCGAAGCTCGGATACGACGACGTGCGGCCGGTGCATGACTTCGCGCTCCACTCGATCCTCGCCGGGGCCGACAGCGCCTCCGAGCTCGGGCGGGCGATGTCGATCACCAAGCAGGCGGCCGCCAAGACGATCACGCTGCTCGAGGGCCGCGGCTTCGTGGCACGGGAGCCGGACCCCTCCGACAAGCGCCGCATGCAACTGCGGGTCACCGAGCGCGGACTGACGATGATGCGCGAGGGCGAGGCGATCTTCGACCGGCTCCGCACCGAGTGGGAGAGCCAGGTCGGCGCAGACGCGGTGGCCGCGCTCGAGCAGACCCTGCAGAGCTATGTGGGAGCCGACGTCATCCGCATCGACACCCCGGGGTGGGATGCGCGGGATCCCGAGGCCTGAGGTTCGCGGGCGCACCTTCGTCGACTCCTTCTCAGTCACCGCGTTTCGCGGGGAGCGACCGCTCGGTCCTCATCCGGATCGAGGTCGAGCTGAAACCAGGCGACGTCGTGCCAGCCGTCGAACTTCCACCCGATGTTCCTGTAGATTCCCACGGGCTCGAACCCGAACTTCTCGTGCAATCGCGCACTTGCCGGATTCGGCTGCGTCACGCCGGCGATCGCGCGCCGGAAACCTCGCCGTGCGAGCCGGGCGAGCAGTTCCTCGTACAGCGCGCTGCCGGCACCCGCACCGCGACGTTCGACGTCGAGATACACGCTCACCTCGCAGCTCCATTTATACGCCGCTCGCGGATTGAAGGTGCCGGCGTAGGCGTAGCCGATCACCGCGTCGTCCTCCTCGAGGACCAACCACTCGTGGCGCTCCTGCGCCTTGGCGATCCTTCGCATCATCTCGTCGACCGACGGAGGGTCGGTCTCGAACGTGATTGCCGTTGTCCTCACATAGTGCGCGTAGATGGATGCGCAGGCGGCGGCATCCGCTGCGGCCGCCGCCCGAATTCGATGTTGTCTGGTCATGCACATATAGTAAACACGAATGGTTCTTATAGTGCCGAGGAGATGTCGTGCCGCACGATCTGAATGAGGCCCTTGCCCGCACCGTGCACTCCGCCAGAGTCGAGCAGGGCATGTCGATCACAGCCCTCGCCGAACTCTCCGGGGTCTCTCGCACGATGATCAATCGGATCGAACGGAGCGAGGTGCAGCCAACGGCCGCCCTTCTCGCCCGCCTCTCGGCCGGGCTCGGCCTCACCCTGTCCCAGCTCATCGTGAGAGCAGAAGACCCGGGCTCCCGGCTGAGGCGAGCGGAGGATCAGCAGGTCTGGACCGATCCCGACACGGGCTACGTGCGCCGAGCTCTCTCGCCGGCGATGGCCGCGTCGCTCGAGCTCGTCGACGTGACCCTCCCCCCGGGTGCCACGGTTCACTACCCGGCAGACGCGTTCCGGTTCATCGACCAGCAGATCTGGGTGATCGACGGCACGCTCGACTTCACCGAGGGCGACGCGCTTCATCGCCTCTACGCGGGGGACTGCCTACAGCTCGGCGAACCTGCCGAGTGCGTATTCGCCAACGCCGGCCCGCGCGACTGCCGCTACCTGGTGGCGCTGAGCAAGACATCACGCGCGAAGACCTGACGGTCAGCGTTCCAACCTGCGGGCGAACGCCGGAACCCGCTCGGGTCGCGGCCCGATGCCGATGAACCGCGCGGCGACGCCGCAAAGCGCGGGCACGGTTCGCACGAGCGTCAGAAGGGCACGCGGCGGCCGGGTGGCACGCGCGTCGAGCGCCGGATCGATGAGTCGCCGGTGCAGCACCCGCTGCAGGCCCTGGATGAGCACGGTCGGCAGGAGGCGACGTCGTCGAACCCGTGACAGCACCCGGGAGCCGCCGTCTGCGAACTCGCCCCGCAGCAGCGGTGACGCGATGATGCGGGCGGTCGCAACGGCATCCTGCACGGCGAGATTGATACCCACACCGCCGACCGGCGACATGGCGTGGGCCGCGTCTCCGATGCAGAGCAGGCCGGGCCTGTGCCACTTCGTGAGCCGATCGAGCTTGACGTCGAGATGCTTGACGTCGTCCATCGAGTCGAGGTTGTGCACGTCTGGCTCGAGCTCGGGCACGAGGGATGCGACGTCGGCCCTGAGCGCGTCGACGCCCCGGGCCCGCAGCTGGCGATCGGTGCCCTTCGGTCCGAGGGAGGCGATCTGCAGGTAGCCCTGCCGAGGAATGCAGATCATCACATGACCGCCGCCCAGCAGCGGTATCAGCTGCTCGCCCACGAACCTCGTCGTCGTCACGCGGAACCACCACGCATCGAAGTCGACCGCGAACCTCTTCACCGGGAGTTTCGCCGCCGCGCGCACGGTCGAGGATCGTCCATCGCAGGCCACCACGAGGTCGGCCCTGATCTCTCCGGCCCCGTCGGGTGATTCGTATCTCACGCCGACGGCCCGGCCACCCTCACGGATGACCCCGGTCACCTCGTGCCGCATCCTCAGGGTGAACGCGGGTTCGGCCCGACCGGCATCGGCGAGCAGATCCAGCAGGTCCCACTGCGGAACCATGGCGATGTAGGGGTGCGCAACTGTCAGTCGACCGAAGTCGGCCATGATCACCTCCGAACCATCGCCGGCCGGCAGCGAGACCGTTCTGATCTTCGAGTGCGGCAGGGCGTCGAAGCGGTCGAACAGACCGAGGTCATCGAGCATCGTGAGCGTGCTGGGGTGCACGGTGTCTCCGCGGAAGTCGCGCAGGAAGTCGGCGTGCTTCTCGAGCACCGTTGTGCGAACGCCGGCGCGGGCGAGGAGTAAGCCGAGAAAGAGCCCGGCCGGCCCGCCGCCCGCGATGACGACGCTCGCATCCGATTGCCCGGTCATGACCATCACGCTAGGCAGCGCGGGGTCGATCGTGCAAGGGCGCTCACGCGTTGGGCAGCACGATCACCTTTCCGCGCAGGGTGCCGTCGGCTGCCTGCTGGTGGATGTCGGCGAGCTCGGCGAGCGGCACCCTTCGGGCGATCTCGACGCGCAGAACGCCCTCGTCGACCAGCGAGACGATGCGGGCCAGCCGCTCGGCGTCGCTGCGTACATACATAACGACCGACCGCACGCCGCGGCTCTCGTCGCTCGGTGCCGGCATCCACGCGGTCGTGCTCACGACCACGCCGCCGTCGCGCACGAGACCGACGAGTGCCGTGAACTCCTCGGGATCGATGGGCGCCAGGTTCAACAGCACGTCGACCGGTTCGGTGACCGCATCGAGCACACTCTCCCGTGTGTGGTCGATGACGACGTCGGCGCCCGCCGCGCGCACGCTCTTATGGCTGCGCTCACTGGCCGTGGCGATCACGTGCGCGCCGGCGTGCTTGGCGAGTCCGATCGCGAATCCGCCGACCGCGCCCCCGGCGCCCACGATCAGCACCGTCTGGCCCTCGGCCAGCGACGCCTCGTCGAAGAGCGCCTGCCAGGCGGTGAGGGCGACCGAGGGGATGGCCGCGGCATCGGCGAGGGGAATGCTCAAGGGCGCCGCGGCCAGCACGTTCGCCGGCGCGATGACGAACTCGGCAGCCGCCCCGGGGGCGGTCATGGGCAGAAAGCCGATGACGCGGTCGCCGACCGTGAAGCCCGAGACGTCGTCGCCGAGGGCGTCGATCGTGCCCGACACGTCGTAGCCGGGGGTGTGCGGCAGCGTTACCGGAATCGGGAGGATGCCCGCGCGGATTCCGTTGTCGGCAGGGCTGAACGCCGAGGCCTCGACCCTGATTCGCACCTCGCCGCTCCCGGGAGTCGGGGTCTCCACGTCGTCTAGCTGCAGAACACTCGGTTCGCCCGTGACGTGGAATCGCACTGCCTTCATGATGTCTCCTTGATCTGTTTTGCTTCGAAGTCGAAGCATTTGCGATCACCGTAACACTGCTTCGAAGTCGAAGCAAGTAGAATCGATGCATGACCGACGAAGCCGCCTCCCTGAAACCCGCAGAGCTCGGCGCGTACTTCGCGCTCATCGAGGTGAGCAGCCTGCTGCGTCATGCCGTCGAGCTGCAGCTCAAGGAGGCCGGCGGGCTCAGCTACGTGCAGTTCCAGCTGCTGGCGACGCTCGGCGACTCACCGAAGGGCGCGATGCGCATGACCGACCTGGCCGACGGCGTCGTCTACAGCCGCAGCGGTCTCACGCATCAGGCAGGGCTGCTCGAGAGCGCGGGCCTCGTGACGCGGGCGCCGTCGGTCGACGACGAGCGCGGCGTGACGGTGACGATAACGGATGCCGGCCGGGCCGTTCTGGCGACGGTGTTCCCCGGCCACATCGACGTGCTCAAGAAGGTGTTCCTGGCTCCTCTCGGCGCCGCCGACGTCGAGGAACTCCAGCGCACGCTGACGGCCGTGCGCGACCATATGCGGTCGACGCCTCCGCGCTCCGCGGCTCCGCGCAGGCGCGGCGGCAGCCGCTAGCCGGGCGGACTCTTCTGTCTCGGGCCCCTTCGACAGGCTCAGGGAACGGGGGCTCAGGGAACGCAGACCTCTCACCCGGTGGTCGAAGCCGCCTTCGGTCGAAGAGCGCCCTCCCGTGGCGGCGTCCCGCCCATCCAAGCGCCGGCGCAGGGCCACATGACGCTACGCGATCGAAAGGCCTCGGTCGCGTGGCGCCGTCGCGCCCATCCTTCGCGCCGGGACCGGCGTGACGACGCCACGCGGCAGCAGTCGGTATGAGCGAGCGATTCGGGTCTCGTCGACGACAACACCCTTCGACAAGCTCAGGGAACGGGCAGCAGACTCAGGGAACGGAGGGCAGAGTCAGGGAACGGGGGGGGCAGGCTCAGGGAGCGGGTGCACCCCGCAGGTCTCGCACCTCCAGCGCAGGGCGACCGCCGTTCGGCACCGCGACGCTCCACACGAGGCCCGGCTCGCGATGCGTGAACACCCTCCAGGCCGAGTCGGCCGTGCTGTTCCATCCGTTCGCGTACGACTCCGGCATCACGAGCTCCCCGGGCCGCGGTCGGCGATGCGCCTGGCCGCTAGCCTTCCAGATCGCCTCGGCCTGGGTCCACTGCTCGATCGACACGATGGATGCGCCCGTCACCCGGGTCAGGAATCGGAATGCGGCGGGCCGACTTCTCGGGGCCTCGACATCGACGCCGACCGGCCGCCGCGAGCGCGCCGCCAGCACGACGCCTCCGGAGTGCGTCGCGGACCAGGTGTCGCGACACCGAGCGCACGACGACGCCCCGAAGCGGTCTCGTTCGATGACACAGGGATGCGGGCACGACGAGCAGTCGCCGAGGCTCGCCGCCCGTGTCACCGCGCGCAGACCGGAGGGCGCGCGCCCGCGTCCGAAGTCGTCGACGCGCGTCGACTGCGCGGCGAAGATCCAGACGCGGGCGTGCGCCACGGATCAGGATCCCGCCCGCTCCACGACGACCGACTGGTAGCTGCCGCCGACCTCGTACGACGAGACGAGTGTTCTCGAGACCGCGGCGTCGAGACCGTCGACGGAGACGAGGGCGGGCGGTGCGCCGACCGGAACGGCCCTGCTGGCGGGGATGCGCCCGGCCTTGCCCATCCAGATCGCCTGAGCCACCCCGAGCAGGGCCGAGGCCGCACCCGCGTCGCCGAAGACGCTCTTCGGCGCGGTGAGGGGCACGCCGGCGATGCCGGCGAGCTCGAGCGCGTCTCGCTCGAGCCCGTCGACCTGATCTCGACCGCACGCGGCCGAGACGATCGCGTCGACAGCGGATGCGTCGACCGCGGCATCGGCGAGCGCCAGCCTGAACGAGCGCGCCCAGGCCTCGCTCCCCTCGCTCAGGCGCCCTGCTCCACTCGCGTCACCCGTGAGCCCGAATCCCGACAGCCTGCCCAGCACGGACTCGCTCGGCGCCAGGCCCTCGCGTTCGAGGAGGATGGCGACTCCCGCGCCCCCGAGAAGGCGGCCCGAACCCCCGAAGGGCACCGAGTCGGTGCGGGCGAGATAGCCGGGGATGCGCGCGTATCCCGCGAGCATCGCCGCGGGGGACTCGTCGGCGCCGACGACCATGATGCGGTCGGCCGCTCCCCTGGCGATCAGGGCGCTGGCGAAGTGCAGGGCCGAGATGCCGCTGGTTCCCCCGGCCGAGATCGTGGCGGTCGGCCCTTGCAGCCTGTTCAACAGCGCAACATGCCCCGCGGCCGCGTTCATGACCGTGTTCGGGAACAGGCGGGTGTTGCCCGTTCCGGTCTCGAGGAGTTCGCGTTCGAAGGCCTCGATGGTCGAGACCGGGCCGGTGCCCGTGGCAGAGAACAGGCCCGTGCCCGTCGCCTCCTCGCGCGACAGCCGGCGCTCGCGCAGCAGCTGGCCGGCCGCGATGGCCGCCCGGCGACCGAGGGTGTCCATTCGTCTCAGATGCTGCGGATTGATGCCCGCCGTGAGGTCGGCCGAGGGGATCTCCGCCGTCACGAAGGCACCGAAGTGCTCCAGCTGCACGGTCTCGCTGCCGAAGACGGGGGTCGCCTCGAGAAAATGACGGCGCACGTCCGATGTCGTCGCCGCCGATCCGGCGATCGCGCCGATGCCCGTGACGACCACACCGTGACGAGGGACGTCGGCCTCGGGCCCGGAAGGACGCGAGCGGATCACGAGCGACGCGTTGTTGCCGCCGAACGCGAAGGAGTTCGAGACGACGACGGAGAGCTCGGCGGCCCGGCCGACCCCGGCGACGATGTCCACGTCCTCTGCCGTGTCCGTGCCCTCCGGCACGTGCGTCGGCGGAATCTGCTGATTCATCAGGGCGAGCACCGAGACCACCGCCTCCACGGCTCCTGCTGCGCCGAGCGTGTGGCCGATCATCGACTT
Organism: Agreia sp. Leaf283; assembly: GCF_001422485.1. GTDB lineage: Bacteria > Actinomycetota > Actinomycetes > Actinomycetales > Microbacteriaceae > Agreia. The sequence continues at coordinate 242,607 of NZ_LMNF01000004.1, read as the reverse complement.
CGTCGAGCTGATCGGGGGCGGCGATCCGGCCCGCAGGTGCGTGATGACCTTGCGCTCCACGGAGTCGTTCGCCGGCGTTCCGGTGCCGTGCCCGTTCACGTAGTCGATGTCCTCGGCGCCGAGCCCCGCCATCTCGAGCGCGGATTCCATGGCACGGAGCGCACCCCGACCATTCGGGTCGGGAGCGGTCGCGTGATACGCATCGGCGCTCAGGCCGTAGCCCGCGATCTCGGCGTGGATGCTCGCGCCGCGGGCCAACGCGGACTGCTCGGTCTCGAGCACCAGGAAGCCGGCTCCCTCTCCGAGATTCAGCCCGGAGCTGCGCGTGTACGGAGCACAGGGCAGCGGGTCGAGCGCACCCAGGCACGAGAATCCTCCGAACGACAGCAGCGCCAGCGGATCGACTCCGCCGGCCAGCACGAAGTCGGAGGTTCCCGATTCGAGCAGCTCGACGGCGTAGGCGATGGCCACGGCGCCCGCCGCGCAGGCGTTCGACTGCACGCTGCGTGGCCCGAGGAGGCCGAACGTCGATGCCAGGTGGTCTGCGACGCTGTGCAGCGGGTAGTGGCGCAGCAGGGCGGTGTTCGCCGAGCGCAGGCCCCGCCTGATCCACTGGTCGTGGAACTGCTGCCCGCTTCGAGCCCCGCCCAGCGACGTTCCCAGCGAGATCGCGATGCGTTCGCCCCGGCCCTCCGGCACGCCCGAGCCGGCCAGCGCCTCCCGGGCCGCATCCACCGCCAGGCCATGACAGCGGTCGAGATAGGTCGACCGGGAAGCCGGCAGCCCCCAGACCTGACCGCCCATCGAGCTGATGAGGCCGTCGGTCGGCACGACCGTGGTCGGCGCGATGCCGCTGGTGCCGCTCATGATCGACACCCAGCTCTCGTCGGCGTTGCGGCCCGACGCGGCCTGGAGCCCGATGCCCGTGACGACGATTCGACTCATGATCCGATCGGCTCCGCCCACGAGACGAGGTCGACCGCGGGGCGCGACACGGTCAGCAGCTCGACGCCGTGCGACCTGAGCGTGAGGCCGGGCACGTGAAAGGGCGTGTCGAGAACCGCGAGCGCGAAGCCGTCGGGCAGGCCCGCTCTCGCGAGAGACACCTGGATGCGCCCGACCTGCGTCTCGCCCGCGAACACGGGGGCGCCCACGTCGGGTGCATCGGCGCCGGGCGAAGTGACGGCGACGATACGGCGATCGGCGCGGGCCGCCACGAGAACGGATCGCCCCCTGAAGTCGTCGTCGCGGTCGGCGGAGAGCGTCCAGAGCGCTCCGGCCTCGGCCAGTGACAGGCCGTCGAACTGGGCGGGCACGAGCGGGTGGCTCACCTCGGCCTGCGCTCGGTGCAGGGCGTGGTGATCGACCTCGCCTCCCCCGACCTCGCCGGCCAGTCGCACCGCGAGATCGAGCGCATCGGTCTCATGAGACGGCGCCTCGACCAGAATGAGGTACCCGTACTCCGCGGTCGTGCCGACGCGAGCGAGCAGCGCGGGCGCGGTCGTTCCGGGCACGGAGATGCTCCTCAGCTCGTTCAGGAGCACCGAGGAGATGTCGTCGTCGATGAGCTGCTGGATGGCCCGCCATGACTGCGGACCCTCGACTGATGCCGCCGTGAACCCGGCGGTGACATCAGCCACGTCGACCTGGGGCAACTCGAGCTCGCGCGTGATCGCGGCCGCATCGATGGTGACGACCTGGTCGGAGACCAGCAGGATCCGCTCGTCTTCGACGACCACGAGAATGAGCGACTCGACTGTGCCGTCGTCGGACAGCGCGATGGACTCGGTCACCGTGCCGGGCTGCGCGAACTCGGTGCGCTTGGCGCAGAGGTGGCTCACGAACGCTGTGCGGTCGGGGCCGGTCACGGTCAGCACGCTGGTGCCGCGACGGTAGGCACCCGCCGTGTTTCTCAGGGCGTGGTAGCCGGCAGTTGTGTCAAGCATCGTCATCAGTTCCGTTCCGTTTGTATGGAGTGGGTCAGTGCAGTGGGTCAGTGGTGCGGGTCGGTGGTGCGAGAGGTGTGGAGGAGGTCGGAGGGCCGCGCGAGCGCCCGCCGTACGACGTCGACCGGGCTGGCCCTCGCGGCTCCGGCATCGCGGAGGACATCCGTCGGTGTTGTGTCTGCCGAGGTCGACAGCTGCGTGCGCACGGCCCCCGAGACGGCCCGGGAATCGAACACATCGACGCGCGGCACCGACTGCAGATACGGGTTGCCGGGCATCATCGCTCCGACCTCCGCGATCCAGCCGAACGGGTTCACCAGATACGGAAAGTCGTAGCCGGGGAACAGGGCGCGCATGTCGGCGTGCCAGTTCTGCTCGAACTCATCGGTCGGCTCTGCGACCCCGTCGAGCTCATGCACGAGCGCCAGGCAGGGCGTGCCCATGACGGCCGCCCGGGCCATCGCCGCAGACAGGATGTTGTCGGTGACGTAGAGATCTGCCGCCCCCAGCAGCTCGGAGAAGTCGTCGAGCCCGAGAAACGGGGTGTGCACGAGCGAGACGTTCGGGTATCGATCGCGCGCTGCGGCATCGCGGCGCACCCCCACGACGGTGAGGTCGACGCCCACCAGGCTGAGGCAGTGCAGGATCCAGTCGATGCGCAGGTCGTCGTACGATCTGCCCAACTGGCGCCCGCGCGTGCGGCCCAACTGGGTGAATCCGGTGGCGGCCCAGGCCGACTGGGCGACCACCACCAGGGCGCGCCCGGGTTCGACGCCGTAGCGTTCGCGAGTCGCGCGCCGCTCGGCGACCACCTCGGGAACCGAGTCGTACAGCGAGAACGAGCCCGGCGCATCCGGTGTCGCGACCGGAACGGGATGCAGCAACGCCTGCGGATTCTCGGCGCGCGGAATGCTCGTCGTCGGCGTGAACCACCGGCGCAGCGCCTCGGCGCCCGGCAGGCCCGCCAGCGTGTTCGTGACCTCGGCGCCCGACAGTCCGAAGCCGAGGGAATCGAGCATCACGGTGGGCACGAGGGGCGAGATGAGATTCTGGATGCCGGCTGCGCCCGGTTCCAGGAACGGCAGGTGGTAATCGGCGAGCACGACGAGATCCGGACTCAGCTGCTCGATCGTGTCGATGACTTCGGTTCCGCGGGTGCGGCGCATGGATTGGACGATCACGTCGGCCCCGCTCGCCGTCGCATAGTCGGCGAGCTGCTCGGTGACGATGAACCTCGTCGTCATGCCGGCGGCCTCGAGGCTGCGGCTCATGACGATGGCGTTGTAGAGCTCGCCCACGCTGTAGCGGCCCGGGCACACGAACACGACCTCGGCGAGGCGACTCATCGGGCGACCTCCGACGTCTCGACCGAGAGATGCCACGAACCGCCCGCGGCGTGGGCGGACTCATCGTGTGCGGACTCGGCGCGGCTGATGAGCGACACCAGGAACGTGTCGGCGCTCGATCGGATCAGCAACTCGTCGTCGACCCCGCTCGCGACGATGACGAGCACCCTGTCGTCGGCCACGGGGATGCGTGCTGCGCGAGCGAAGCAGGACCACCGGCGCTGCGATCGGTCGAGTGCCCACCATCCCGTCGGATGCGCGGGGATGAACACCGTCGACCCCCACACCTTGGGAGTGAGGTGGGCGACGATCTCGGGATCGGTCGGCGACGCCCCGCTCCGCAGCGTCAACCGGAGCGCGGCGACCGCGTCGTCGAGCACGTCGATCGACCACGAGGGCCCGCGCTCCGGCGGCGTGGCGCTGTAGCCGACGCGCGGCGAGCCGCCCCAGCCCACGCCGCGCTCGAGATCTTCGCGCGCGCTCTGGGTGGTCACCCACAGGCCCGCGGCCCAGTCGTCGATCGGGCCGAGCGTGCGAGAGGTGGGGAACGGCGAGGTGAGAACGCCGTGCCCGAAGGCGGTCCAGCACACGACTCCCCGATCGGCGACGACGACGATCTCACCCGACGGGCCCGATGAGCTCGACGAGCGGGCGACGATCGCCTCGAATCGGCCCCTGGGCTCGGCGACCCAGACCCTGCTGTCGACGTCGGCGTCGCGAACGGAGAGCGCAGGAGAGCTCGGGACTCCGTCGACCCGAGCGACGCCGTCGGGGTGACGGTCGACGCCGTCGCTCTCGTGGGGCGATGCGATGCCGAGCGTCAGGGAGTAGCGGATCAGAGAGCTCGACGACGTGGCGCGGCCGAGCGGCTGCCCCTCGACGCGCACGAACTCCGCGTCGTGCCACTCGAAGCCCAGCCCCAGGCCTGACACCGGTTCGTCGATCAGGATGCGCCGCCGACCCGCATGGGCCTCGGCGTCGAGGGCGGCCTCGAAATCGACGAGGTCGCGGGGCCACAGACCGGGCACGTTCGGCGCCCGGTATTGCGGCGACTCGTCCACGAAGGTGCGAACCGTCGCCCCGCGAATCGAGCTCCAGGGTTCGGCCGCGAGCGTTCGGCTCGGGAGGCCGCGCACCACCGTCGTGACCGTGCGGTCCGCGATCGAGATCTCTTTCTGCAGGCGCACCTCATCGACCTGCCAGGCGAGCAGCCATCCCCCCCTGTGCTCCGTGATGAGCGGCGCGTGAGACGCAGGCCGCCTCCAGGCCGAGGGTCTGCCCTCGACCGAGGCGAGCGCATCCCGGTACACCGGGCCGGCGTACGACGGATGCCGAACGCTCATCGTGCCGTCGGCATCCACCTCGACCGAGTAGTCGCCCACGGCGACCTCTCGGCGAGTGTGACGCCCTCTCGTCGCGGCACGCGTGCTGAGGGGCGGGCTTTCGACTGGCCGTTCGACAAGCCCTTCGACAAGCCCTTCGACAAGCTCAGGGAACGAGGGGAACGACGGGGTGACGACGTCGTTGATGGTGGTGTCGACCGGCGCGCCGTCTTGCATGCGTACCCGCACGCGGATGGCGTCGCCTCGAACGGTGAAGTCGTACTCGACGAGAACCTCGCCGTCGTGCACGGTGACGCCGTGACTGATCGTGCGGTTTCGACCGCCCGCCATCGTTCTCCACGAGAACGTGGAGAACACGTCTGTGAGGGGCACGTCGGCCGCCAGCTCGCGCAGCAGCCGCGAGACCACCCCCGGCATGTGGCTGATGAGCTCGATGTAGCCGTCTTGATCGGGCTGCGGACGCTCTTCGGCCGATCGGAAGCCGACGCGCACGTAGAGGGGAAGCGCCTTCACGTTCGCCGGATTCACCTCGACCCGCAGGGTGGCGATGCCGTCTTCGAGCAGGCGACCGAACGAGGTCGTGAAGAGCCGCCCGGCGAGAAATCCCGCGCGGTACCCGGGGTCGATCACGAACATGCCCGCGAACAGTTCGTCGTCGCGGGTCACCCTGCGGCCCGACACGCGCAGGTAGCCGATCGTGCCGACGACGCGCCCCCGGTCTTCTGCGATGAGGAAGATATGCACGCCTCGCTCGGCCAGAACGAGGTTGAGCTGCCGCCCCGAGAGCACGCCTGCGTCTCGCGCCGGCCCGTAGTGGTTGCGGTTGTAGAACTCGGAGACGGCGTCGGCATCGGTCGACGGGTTGTAATCCCGGATCTGGGCGGACATGGCTACGAGTTCGGCAGCGCGATCACGAGCGACCCCGAGGCGACGTCTGCGCCGTTCACGCTGAGCGCTACCGAGAAGTCGGTCATTCCGCCGAACCGGGTGCCGGCCGTCGCCCGGATGCGCACCTGATCTCCCGGGCGCACGAGCGTCACGAAGCGAAACCGCTTGACCGACGCGAGGTAGCCGATCGCCGGGGCGGCGGGCTCGTCGAGGTCGGCCATGACCAGTCCGCAGAGGTGGCCCGCCGCTTCGATCAGCAGCACGCCCGGGTAGATGGGTTCGCCCGGAAAATGTCCCGCGAACACCGGATCGGAGATCGAGATGTTCTTGAGCGCCGCGCCCGACTGCGACGGCACCAGTTCGGTGACCGCGTCGAGCATCACGAACGGATGCCGGTGCGGCAGCCTGCGCAGGATCTGCGCCGCGGTCAGCACCGTGCTCACGGGCGCGGTCGGTTCGCGACGATGTAGTCGGCGACCTTGTTGATCGAGCCGAAGACCGACTTGTCGTCGTCGGTGATGTAGACCTCGAACTCCTCCTCGACCAGGCTGACGATCTCGAGAGTGTCGAGCGAGTCGAGTTCGAGGCCGCGGCCGAAGAGCGGCTGGTCGTCTTCGATCATCCCTGCGACGATCGGAAGCTCCAGCCCCTCCACGAGGAGTGACCGCAGGCGGGCGTTGAGGGCCGAGCGCTGCTCGGCGAGGGCGTGGATCTCAGTGAACGTGCTCATTCGGATTCCTTCATCTCAGGCGGTGATGCCACCATCGACCGCGAGTATTTGTCCTGTTGTGTACGACGACTGCGGGCCGGCGAGGAACTCGATGGCGAACGCGACCTCCCGGGGGTCGGCCACGCGTCCGAGCGGAATGAGAGCCGCGTACTCCGCTCGCGCCTTCGCATCCATTCGCCGAAGCATGTCGGTGTCGGTGAAACCGGGCGCCACCGCATTGACCCGGATGCCGAGACCGGCGACCTCCTTCGCCAGCGACTGGGTGAGCGCATTGATTCCGCCCTTGCTCGCGCTGTAGTTGCCCTGCCCGGGCTGGCCGCTGATGCCCGAGGTCGAGCTCACGAGAACGATCGAGCCCCCGGTCTTGCGCATTGCCTTCACTGACTGCCGGCTCACGTGGAAAGCACCGGTCAGATTGGTGTCGATCACCCGCCTCCAGCTCTCGGCCGACATCGTGGCAAGCAGGCCGTCCGAGGTGACCCCCGCGCTGAAGACCACCGTGCGCAGCACCCCCTCCATGGCGGCGACCGCCCGGAAGGCACCCCGAACGGCGGCCTCGTCGCAGACGTCGGCACGCAGGGCCTCGGCCCGGCCTCCGGCCTGCCGGATGCTCGTGACCGCGTCGAGCGCGGCCGTCTCGTCGGAACGGAAGGCGACCACGACGGCCAGTCCGCACTCCGCGAGCCGCTCGGCTGCCGCGCGCCCGATTCCCCGCGAGCCTCCGAAGACGAGCGCGATCCCCGTGTCGTGCACCTCAGCGCGCATGAGCCCGCCGTTCGACGGAGGAACTAGGAGCAGACGAACCGCCCGCGAACGAGTCGTCGACGTTCGTGATGTCGTCGGCCCGCACCAGGCCTCGGCCGAATCTCGCGAGCGCGCCACCGGGGCCGAACGTGATCCACCGGGCGCGAGTAGCGTCGCCGATCACCAGGTCCCAGCGCACCGTGCGCCGGAGACCCGTGATGAGGTCGCGCGTCACGTCGGCGGTGTTCGACGCGACTAGGCCGGTCGTCGAGGCCACATACGCCGGGCCCTCGCCGTCTGCGCCCGCGCCGTCTGCGCCCTCGCCGTCTGAGAACGGGGCCCCTGCGACGGCCTGGCTCCAGGCGTCGACGACCGGGTCCATCACCCGCGAGTGGAACCCGTTGCTCACGTCGAGCGCACGCGAGCGGGCGCCGAAGTAGGCCTTGGCCGCCTCCACACCGCCGACAGATCCGCTGAGCACGACCTGCCTCGCCCCGTTGCGGGCGGCGATGTCGAGAGAGAACCGGTCGGCGTTCGCCAGAACATCCTGAAGCATCGTGTCTGACGTGACCGACACGGCGAGCATCGATCCCGTTCTCGGAACGCCGCCCATGAGCCGCGCGCGGGTGCGCACCAGCCGGATGCCGTCGCGCAAGGTGAGGTGACCACTGGCCATCGCGGCCGGCAGCGCACCCACACTGTGTCCGGCCACCGCCTCGGGCTCGGCGTCGTGCCGGTTCGCGGTCCACACCCGCCAGGCAGCGACCGAGCAGACCGCGATGGCAAGCTGTGCGTTCTCGGTCGCGGCGAGCTCGGCGGCCGACGACTGCCAGCACAGGGCCCGCAGGTCGCTGTCGATCGAATCAGAGGCCTCGTCGAAGACCGCGGCGGCCTCGGCGAAACGACCGACCAGGCCCGCGCCCATACCGACGAACTGGCTGCCCTGCCCCGGGAAGAGCCCGATGCTGCTCGTGCGCGTTGCTTCGGCGGCGGTCATCGGATGCGCTTCGCGAGCCGGAGGGCGGACAGCACGGCGAACACGGCGAAGAGCACGGCGAGTTCGGCGAGCGCGAACCCGTTCGACACCTCGAGGTCGCCCACAGAGATCGCGATGCCGTAGAACTCATTCAGCGCCGCCTCGGCGGTGGCGTTGCCGCTCGTCAGGGCCTGCGCGGCCTCGCCGGTGAAGGGCTGCCGAAGCAGCATCGCCGCCTGGGCGAAGGGAAGGGCGTTCATGACGTTCACCACGGCGACGGGCAGGGTTCCCGCGGGAATGTACGCCCCCGCGAGGAATCCGATGATCGTGCCGACGATGGTGCTGAGCGCGGCGAATGCGCTGTTCGACGTGAGGAACGTGACCACGAAGCCCGACACCGCGGAGAACGCGGCGGCTGCCACGACCACATAGGCGGCCGTGAGCAGCAGGCTCTGCGGGGTCATGGGCTCATCGCCCCGCAGGAGCGTGTAGACCTGCGAGACGGCGACCACCACAGCGGTCATGATCACGGCGACGACGAAGCTCGAGATCATGTAGCCGAAGATGATGCTCGACCGTCGCATCGGCGACACCAGAAAGTCTTTGAAGCGGCCGCTGGCGGAGTCTTCGACGAACACGCTCAGCGCGGCCAGGCCGGTCGTCAGCGTCGTGATCATCGTGATTCCCGCGAATACCCAGGCGTCGACGAAGGCCTGGATCTCGCCCGTCGATGCGTTCGTGAAGCGTTCGGCGAGGTTGTCGACCTGGAGACCGCCGAGGAACAGGGCGTAGAGGGCGATCAGGATGAGGGCCGAGAGCAGCGAGAAGAAGACGCCTGCCCTGTCACGGAAGAAGATGCGCAGGTTGCGGCGGGCCAGGATCCAGGCGCTCATGCTCGGCCTCCCGTCGCCGTGACAGAGAGGAAGACGTCGTCCATCGTGCCGTGCCGGAACTCGAAGTCGTCGACGATCGAGCGATGGCGGTTCACGAAGTCGAGGGCAGAGGCCGAGTCGGGCACGACGATGCGGCCGCCGTCTCCCGAGACCGTGCAGGTGAGCGAGGCATCGGCGCAGGCGCGCATCACCGCCGCGATGTCGCTCGACGTGACCGAGAGCACGCTCGAGCTGTGCGCCGCTCGAAGCTGAGCCGGAGTGCCCTGCACCACCAGCGACCCCGCGTGGATGATCGACACCAGGTCGGCCTCCTCCGTCTCCTCCATGTAGTGCGTGGTCAGAAAGACGGTGAGCCCCTTCGTCTGTCGCAGCTCGTGGATGGTCTGCCAGACCTGCTCACGGCTCTGCGGGTCGAGACCCGCCGTCGGTTCGTCGAGGAACAGCAGCACCGGATCGTGCATGAGCGCCCGGGCGATGTCGGCCCGCCTCTTCTGGCCGCCCGAGAGCGGGCCGTAGGGGCGGTCGAGAAAGTCGGTGAGGTCGACCTGCTCGGCGAGCTGCCGGATGCGCGTGGCGCAGTCGGTCGCGCTCAGCCCGTAGAACGACGCACGGTCGCGCAGGTTCTCTCTGACCGTGAGGCTCGGATCGAGCAGCGACGACTGGAAGACCACGCCGATCTTGCGTCGGATCGCGTCGTCGTCTCGTCCGACCCGCAGGCCGTCGATCTCGATGCTTCCGGAGTCGGCTGTCGCGACGGTGGTCAGGCAGGAGATGGTCGTGCTCTTGCCCGCGCCGTTCGTGCCGAGAAAGGCGAAGACACTCGCGGCGGGCACATCGAACGACAGGTCGTTCACGGCGGTGACAGGGCCATACCTCTTGGTGAGGTGGGCGACGCGAATCACTCTGGACAGCTCCTCAGGGTTGATGAGGGGCGCCCGGAATGACCGGTGCGAGCCCTCGTCCCCCGACGACAGAATGAGGCTAACAGACCTAATGCGTTTATGCCTCATTTTGTCGATTAAGTTTCTTCGGGCGAACATAAAGACCGCCGGGCGACAGGGGTGGATCGGCAGGTCGTGGGCGCTCAGCCACATGTCGACCGACTACTACGCGCGGCTGGAACGCGGCACGGGACCGGACCCCTCGGAGCAACGCTCAGGGCTTGTGACCCGCACCCCTTACCCGACCATTCCGCCACGCGTCGACTACGAGCTCACCCTCCTTGGCCACGAAGCAGCACTCCCCGCAATCGCCTTGGCAACCTGGGTTCAAGCCAGCAGCGCGGCGGTCGCTCGACACCACCGCGAGCACGACATCCGACAGCGGAAACCGACCAAGTAAGACTGAGTGCGGCTCACCCGAGCAGCCCGCGAAACTGACCAACGAACGGTCGCGGGGTGGACAATCCGTTCCCCAAGACTGAGTCAAGGCGGTCCGCGGAGCGCTGAGGTGCGGGATATGGCCGCCTCGCGTGCCGGTCAGACGACACATTCCCGCACCTCAATGGGCCATCGGCCGGGTACGGTCGGCCGTCGCTACTTCTGGGCCGCCTTCACGTAGGCGACGATCGCGTTGGCGTGACCGTGGCCCAGGCCGTGATCCGCCTTCAGCGTCGACACCACCTGCATGTGCGTGTTGTCGGCGAGCTGCGCACTCACGAGATCGAGCCACTCCTGGATCGGCTTGCCGTAGGTCTTCTCGATACTCGGAAAGTACGACGCCGGCCCCTTCAGCTTGGAACCGTCGGTGGGCTGCTGCGGGGCGAGAACGCGGTCTGGGCTCATGGAGACACGATATTCGGCCGGGCCGAGCTGCGCACGCACTGACGCAAGCAGAGAATCGCGTCATTGCCAGTTCGTAATTACTATGACATATTCAATATGTTGTTGTACAAGCGAATGGAGATGCAGTGATGAGTACCCTCGAGGCGAAGGCCGGCATGAATGACACGACAGGCAGGAGCACGCCTCGGCCGGCGTGGTCGCTCTGGAGCGGGATCGGAATTGCGACCGGCGGTGCACTCCTGCTCATCGCGACGCTGCTCGAGATCCCGCTTCTCGATGACCCGAACAGCGGAGTTCTCGGCCTGTTCGCCGTCACCTTCCTGGCCAGCACGATCATCCACGCGGCCGCGATGGTTCCGCTGACCGGCGGAGCCACGGGCGATGCCGGCGCGGTCGGTCGATCTCTGCTGGGGCGGTTCGCGCTCCTGGGCTTCGGAGGCCTCTTCCTCACGAGCCAGATCGTGTACTTCGTCGTTGTGTACGCCATGCCCGCCGTCGACGACTACTCCGGCGTGCTGTCTCTGACGACGGGCCTGGGCCTCGCCCAGTTGGTGCTGCTTCTCGTCGGCTCTCTGGTGATCGTTCGTGCGGGCGTCGCAACCGGGTCGGCGCGCTGGGCGCTTCTAGCCCTCACCGTCGTCGCCATCGTCACCGGTGTCGTGGGCAACGCGACCGACAGCACCGAGGTCGCCACGTCGGCTCACCTCGTCTCGACGGTCACGCAGATCGTCGTGGGCATCGTGTTCATCGCCTACACCCCTCGTCATCACCGGTAGCGTCGTTGCCATGGCCCGCGCATATCGATCACCTCGACGAGAGGCGGATGCCGCCTCCACGCGAGCGGCGATCATCGCGGCCGGCGAGAAGCTGTTCGTACGCGACGGCTACGCCGCCACGTCGCTGCGGGCCATCGCCGACGAGGCGCAGGTGTCCCTTCCGACCGTCCAACAGCAGGGCGGCAAGCACTCCCTGCTGATCGCCGCCTTCGAGGTGGCGTTCGCCGGAGACGAGGGCGCGCACTCCCTCGCCGACCGGCCATCGATGGCGGCGATCATGAGCGAGCCCGACTTCGAGACGGCAGTCCGGCGCTACGTCGAGTTCCTCGGGGCAGCGAATCAGCGGGCCGCGGGCATCGTCAAAGCGATGTCCGCGGCCGCCGACGCGGATACGGCTGTGCGAGCGGCGTACGACGAGCTCGAGCAGCGCCGCCACAGGGACATGACCATCGCGGCGCACTGGTTCGCGGGCCGCGGTCGCATCCCCGAATCGAGTGTCGCCGCCGCCGCAGATGTGCTCAGCTACGTCACGGGAGCCGACGCCTACCTGCACTTCACCCGCTCACGGGGCTGGTCGCCGCAGCAGTGGTCGAACTGGACGAGCCAGCAACTGCTCACCCTCGCCGAGCAATTGCCCGACCCCGCACCTGCCTCGAAATGAGTGCGTGACGCCCGCTCGACACGTCACTATGCTCGTCGTCATGAACACCGCGACTCGGCGCTCCATCGGCGTCACCATGGTCATCATCGGCATCGTGATGGGGGCGATCGGCCTCGTCCTCGACCTCAACGGCGGCCCTTCCGCGCTCCACGTTCTGACGTGGATCGGCGGCGGCCTCTTCGGCTACGGCTTCGTGACGCTCATCTACTCCCGCCGCGGCGAACTCAGATAGCCCGGTCCGGGGTGACGCCGCGCGTCGCACCGGCTCAGGCGAGGTACGCCTCGACGAACAACGCCCCGCGGATGACCCGCAGCTCGTCGAGCACGCGCTCGATCAGCGCCGCATTGACCCCGGATGCCGCCACGTCGTGCGGGCCGAGAGGTTGCAGGGCGCCGCAGCGGATGCGGATGACCTGCCACCCCACCTCGCGCAGCAGTCGGTCTTTGCGGCGGTCGACGGCCTCACGGGTGCCCACGTGCTCGAGGCCGAACTTGCCGATGGTGTCGTACTCGATCGCCACCTTCAGGTCGGGGATGACGATGTCGGGCCACACCTCCGCCCGGTCGAAGAACGGTCGCGAGACCGCCACAGCGTTGGGGGTCATATCGAGCGGCAGCCTGCGCGCCAGCTTCTGACGCAGGGCGCCCTCGGCGGCCGAGCTCGGTCGCGGCGCGCGGTCGCTGACGAAGGCCTCGCCCGGCACGCGGCCGCTCTGCGGCGCCCGAGCGGTCGCGACGCGTCGCGCATCCGGTTTCGAGGCCGCCCGCGGCGGCGTGTCTGCGGTGCGGATGCGACGGGGCGCGGCGAGCGCGGAGCAGTCGGGGCACCACGACGATCGGCGTCGGGTGCGGCCCGGACGGGTGCGCTGCTCGTCGGGCGTGGCCACGAAGACGTGCCCGGCGTCGCACTGCCAGGTGAGGTAGACGTCGGCGGCGGGCGGTATCTGGGTGAGCACGATGCCGGCGTTGAGGTCGGGGTGGAACTGGCGGGCGAGCACGGGATAACGCTGCCAGTCGTCGCGGTAGGCGCCCACGGCGTAGGGCACCTCGGCGCCCTTCGACCACTGGCGTCGCGACCACCAGGCCTGCACGTTCTCCGGCACCGCACCTCCCGCTGAAGAATCTAGGCGGGGCCTCCGACACCGCCCCGGTTCGCGATAAGCGCCTCGGGCCGCCAGCCCCTCCTGTGCGCACGGACGAGCAGCACGATGCCCTCGATCGGCGGCACGACGAACGGAATCAGAAGCGCGAGGTGCGAGACCCCCGCGAACCCGAGGGGCAGGGTGGGCGCCGTGGCATCCGGATTCAGGGCCTCGAGCACGGCCACGACGGCCAGAATGACCACCACCGACACGACGGGAACCAGCCACATCACGAGCTTCTCGCGGCGCGACCAGGCGGCCGAGAGCGAGACCCAGATCAGGCCGACGAGCGCGCCCAGCACGGGAACCGCGAAGCTGCCGACGATGAGCACGAGCACCGCCACGATCGAGAGGGTTCGGCCTGGGGCGGGTTCGGCGACGGGCGCGGTCGTTCCAGCGCGGGCCTCGGCCGCGATGAGGGCGGGATCGCCCAGGTCGGCGATGCGGGCCGCGGCATCTGCCGGGTCGAGTCCGGCGAGTTCTTCGCGGATACCCGACACGATCTCTGCGCGCACGCTCGGTTCGACGCCGGCCATAGCCGAGTCGAGCCGGGCGAGGTAGGCGGTCACGGGGTTCGAGGAATTCTGGGTCATGATTCGTCCTTTCCGACGAGGTCGTGCACAGTGGCGGCGAAGGGGCCCCATTGGAGCCGGAAGGTCTCGAGCTGCGCGTCGCCCTCGGCGGTGAGCCGGTAGTACTTGCGCACGGGGCCTGAAGCAGATGCCTCGTCGTAGGCCGTGACGAGACCCTGGTTTCGCAGGCGCGAGAGCATGGGATAGAGCGTGCCGATGCTGGCGATCATGCCCGCTTTCACGAGTCGATCGGAGAGCTGCCAGCCGTACATCGGCTCGCGCTCGAGCAACCCGAGCACGCAGAACTCCACCACGCCCTTGCGCAGCTGGGCACCCACATCCACTGTCATGCTTTGCACGTTACCTTGTTATGCATGATAGATGCAAGGATGAGCTGGACATGCTGATTGTGTAACAATGTTCCCCATGACCGCTGTCTTCGCCGTGCTGTTCGCGGCCCTCTGCTTCGCCACGACGGGCACCGCCCAGGCGCTCGCAGACGTCGACGGCTCGGCACTGTCGATCGGCGCGGCCCGCGTGCTCGTCGGCGGCGGTCTCCTCGGGGCCATCGCGCTCGTCGCGCTACTCAGGCGGGGACGCCAGCAGAGCTCGGATCGTGAGCGCCGCGACGGGGCTGTGCCGAGCTGGGTCATCGTCATCGTCGGGGCCCTCGGAGTTCTGGCCTATCAGCCGACCTTCTTCGCGGGAACCCGGCTCAACGGGGTCGCCGTCGGAACCGTCATCGCCCTGGGCTCCGCCCCCGTGTTCACGGGAGTACTCAACGCGGTCATCCGCCGCAGCCGACCGACATCACGATGGGCGGTGGCCACGGCCATCGCCTTGGTCGGCGTCGTTCTCGTGTCAGGGGTCGCGGGCAACGGGAGCGGACAGCAGATCGTTCCCGCAGGCATCCTGGCGTCGCTCGGCGCCGGCGCGTCGTATGCGGTCTACGCCATCGCGAGCAAGCTCCTCCTCGACAGGGGGTGGAGTACGTCGGCCTCGATGGGTGCCGTCTTCGGTGTCGCCGCGGTCTTCAGCGTGCCGGTGCTGCTCAGCACCTCGCTGGCGTGGATTGCGACGCCGTCGGGAATCGTGCTCGTGCTGTGGCTCGGCGTGGTCACCATCGTGGTCGCCTATCTCCTCTTCGGCTGGGGGCTCAAGCGCCTCGCCCCCACGACGGTCGCCTCCCTGACGCTGGCGGAACCGCTCGTCGCCACGCTGCTGGGCCTGATCGTTCTGCGCGAGACCCTTTCCGCCCCCGCCGTTGTCGGGCTCATCATCATGGCGGTGGGACTGACGATCCTCACGCTTCCCGCACGACGGAAAGGACTTCTCCGTGACACCGCGACGCCGTGACGAGCAGGTGGGGCCCACCACGGCCACGCAGCTGGCCGATGCGCTGCGCGCCCGCATCCTCGACGGAGAGGTCGCGCCGGGAGCCCCGCTGCGCGAAGAGGAGTTGGCCCTGCGGCACGGAGTCTCTCGGCACACGGTGCGCACAGCCCTCGCAGCCCTGGCGGCCGAGCGCATCGTCGAGGCCGCTGCCTATCGGGGCGCGCGCGTCGCCGCCCTCGACGACGCCTCGCTCATCGCGCTGCAACAGCTTCGAGGAGCTCTCGAGACAGAGGCCGTGCGGCTCACGACGGAGACCCACGGCAGCGCATGGCCCGACGAGGTGACCATGCCGATCGACGCGGCCGTCGACGATCTCGCCCGGGCCGAGGCATCCGGCGACTGGCCCGCGATCACGCGCGCCCACGCCCTGGTTCACCGCACGATTGTCGCCGCCGCGGGCAGTCCGCGCATCGCCGAGGCTCACCGGCTCCTCGAGTCGGAGATCCTCCTCCTGCTCGCGCACGTCCGGCCCGACTATCCCCCGGGTGCGCTCGCGCACGAGCACCGCGCCTACCTCGTCGACATTATGAGCTCGGGCGGCAGCGCGGTTCGCGCCCACCTCGACCACTCGACCGCACTCATTCGCGCGGCACGGTCGTCGCCCGATGCCGACTGACCGACCCGGCCACGTCAGCTCGCTGCGGTGTCGCCCGTCCACTGGGCGAGGGCGGCGATGAAGCCGCGCACGAGGCGGTCGAAGCTGCGGTCGACGTCGGCGGCCAAGGCGAACGAGCCGCTGGTCTCGAGTGAGACGAACCCGTGCAGCGTCGCGCGGAAGGCACGGATCGCGTCGATGGCGTCGTCTCCCTCGAGGTTGTAGGCGGCGAGCACATCGGCGATGAGCTGCACCGCCTCGAGCGACACGGCCTCGTCTTCGACGTCGCCGGGCGCCGGCATGAGATTGGATGCCTCGTACCGCGCCGGGTGGGCGCGCGCCCAGTCGCGATAGGCGTGAGACATCGACGAGATCGCGTCGGCGCCCGAACGGCCGACCGATGCGCGCGCCAGCACCCCGCCCAGGTCGCGCTTGGCGTGCACGGCCATGTCGCGCTGCAGGCCGGCCATGGAGTCGATGTGCTTGTAGAGAGAGGGTTGGCGCACTCCGAGCCTGTCGGCGAGGGCAGCGAGCGTGAGCTTCGCGAGCCCCACCTCGTCGGCCATCACGGCCGCCTCTTCGGCAACGCGGTCTCGGGTCAGGCCGGCCCTAGGCACGTGCTCGTCTATTCATGATCCAAGAGTGACCCGCAGGGCGGGCTAATGTCAATAGCTTTTCAGCTTTAGCTATTGACATTAGCCAAACGGAGATGCACAGTAGCTTCATGACTTCCACTTCCTCCTCTGCCTCTTCGCCCGTCACCCAGTTCGTCTCCCGCCCCGAAGGCCGCGTCGCCTACGACATCCAGGGCTCCGGCCCGCTCCTCGTCCTCGTTCCGGGAATGGGCGAGTTGCGCTCGTCGTACCGCCACCTCACCCCGTCGCTCGTCGCCGCCGGCTACACGGTCGCTACGACAGACCTCCGCGGCCACGGCGACAGCGACACCTCGTTCACGGCATACGGCGATGTCGCGACCGCGGGCGACATCCAGGCCCTCGTCACCGAGCTCGGCAGGCCGGCCGTGATCGTCGGCAATTCCCTGGCCGCCGGAGCGGCCGTGATCGTCGCGGCCGAGCATCCGGCCCAGGTCGACGGACTCGTGCTCGTGGGCCCGTTCGTGCGCAACCCGCCCGCGAACGCGCTCCTGCTCGGCGCGTTCAGGCTGATGATGAACCCGCTCTGGATCGCCGGGGTCTGGAAGGCCTACATGCCCACCCTCTACGCCGGACGCAAGCCCGACGACTTCACCGAGTACCGCGCGGCCGTCGTATCCAGCCTGAAGCGCAGCGCCTACGGCAAGGCCTTCTCCCTGACCACTCGGCAGACCGACCACGACCCCGCCGAGGCCAAGCTCGCATCGGTGGCGGCACCTACGCTGGTGATCATGGGCGAGAAGGATCCCGACTTCAAGAACCCCGCAGCCGAGGCCGCCTTCATCGGCGACGCGCTCGCAGCGAAGGTCGTGATGGTGCCGGAGGCCGGCCACTACCCCCAGGCCCAGCAGCCGAAGATCACCTCCGACGCGATCCTCGCCTTCCTGAAGGCGCTCCCCAGCGCCTGAGTCAGTCGCCGGAGGAGCAACGCGAGGTGGCGCTCATCAGCAGATCCTGCGGATGCTCCTGCGTTCCCGCGCGGAGCGTGAACAGCATCAGAGAGCGGTTCGCGAGGGTGAGCTCCACGGTGTCGGTCGATCCGACGGGCTCGAGGGTCGCGCTCCAGCCCTCCATCGAGCTGTACTTCGCCGACAGCTCGCGCGTCCAGCCTGTGAGATCGAAGCCGTCGGCGGTCACGATCGTGCGCTCGACGCTGATGAGCCGACCGGGCCCGCCATCCGGGCACGGATCGCTTCGTGTGGTCTCGTCGGCAGAGACGACGGCCGATGCAGGAAGCTGCTCCTGCAGATCGTCCATGCCGGTCGTCACCTCCGTCGTGACGTCGTCGACCGAGAGCGACCTCACCGACGATGAGACGATCAGGCCGGCAGCCACGATGGCCACGAGCAGAGCGACGCACACGATCGCGAGCACGACCGTGGGGCGTCGTCGAAGCGCTGTGAGCGGGCTCACGACTCGCGCTGGGAGTCGTCAACGGGCACCGTCTCGCCAGCCGGAACGTCGTCGTCGACGATGTTGTTCACTGCCCAGTCCGCGAGCGCGATGGCATGCGGCAGCAGGGTCTTGGCGGTCGGTGTGAGCTCGTATTCGACGCGGGGCGGCACCTCGGCGTAGGCCGTTCGAGTGACCAGGCCGTCTCTTCCGAGGTGCATCAGCGTGCGGGAGAGCATGCGCTGCGAGACGTCCGGGATGCGACGCTGCAGCTCCGTGAAGCGCAGGCGCTGGTCGTCGAGGGTCGCGATGACCAGCAGGGTCCACTTGTCGGCGATCCGGTCGAGCAGAGACCGGATGGCCCGCCCTTGATCGCCGCGGATCAGGCAGACGTTCTCGTAGTCCGACACCCTCGACCTCTCCACCGTTACACACGTGTGCCTTTTGTAGGGCTCTATTGAAGCGCCCATACTGGCGATGCTTACCAAGCGTAACCATGAGAGAGGGCCGCCATGCTGATCGCCTATTGGATCGGCGGCCGATGATGCAGTGGGTCGACGACATGCCCCTCGGCGCGGTTCGCGCCATCGGCCTGGTCGAGGTGCTGGGAGCGATCGGGCTCGTCGTGCCGCCGCTCGTCGGCATCCTGCCGTGGCTGAGCCTCGCCGCGGCCGTCGGGCTGTTCGCCGTGCAGCTCGGAGCCGCCGTGGTCCACCTTCGCCGACACGACACGATCTGGATGAACCTCGCACTGGCCGTGGCGGCGGCGATCGTGGCGTGGCTCTCGACCATCTGGCTGTGATGTCGCGTTTACAGCAGCGTCGTCAGCACTCCGCCGTCGGCGCGGAGGGCCGCTCCGTTCGTCGCCGACGAGCGCGGGCTCGCCAGGTAGGCGGCGAGGCGGGCGATCTCATCGGCGTCGATGAAGCGCTCGAGCAGAGAGGTGTGGTTCGCACCGATGATCGCCGCCTTCAGCTGCTCAGTCGGCAACCCCTGAGCCTGCGCGATGCTCTCCACGGTCGCCGCGACCCCGTCGGAGTAGGTCGGGCCGCCGAGGATCGTATTGACCGTCACAGCTGTGCCGCGGGTCAGTTTGGCCAGGCCGTTGCCCAGAGCGATCGTGGCCGCCTTGGTCACGCCGTAGTGCACCATGTCGGCGGGCACATTCACGCCCGATTCGCTCGAGATGAACAGGATGCGACCCCACCCCTCGGCGAGCATGTGCGGAAGCAGGGCCCGCGACAGACGCACCCCGCTCATCAGGTTGACGTCGAGGTAGCGCGACCAGTCGGCATCCGTGACGTCGGCGAAGGGCGTCACGTCGAAGAGGCCCACATTGTTGATCAGGATGTCGACACGACCGATCGACTCGATCAGTCGCTGCACGTCGGCAACGTCTGAGAAGTCGGCGGCGATCCCCGTGACGAGGGCACCGGAGACCTCGCGGCCCAGTTTTCGCACCGATGCGTCCACCCGTGCGTCATCCCGACCGTTGATCACGACCTCGGCGCCCTCCTGGAGCAGGGCCTTCGCGATGGCATATCCGATGCCCTGGGTCGAGCCGCTGACGAAGGCGCGTTTGTCGGCGAGTTGCAGATCCATGGGGGTTTTGTCCTCTTTTTACTTGACTGGGTAAGTAAAAGGTAGATGAATTAACTTGACTGAGCAACTAAAGAGGTAGCGTGGGAACATGAACGACGAGTCCGACGCATCACCTCTCACCGGCGACGATCTGGCGACGTGGGCGGCGCTCGCAACCGTTCTGGAGTGGCTGCCGCCCGCACTCGATGCCGGGCTCGCGCGCGACGTCGACCTCACCCACTTCGAGTACGGCATCCTCTACGCACTGGCCACGTCGCCCGAGCGAACCCTTCGCATGAGCGTGCTCGCGGGCTACGCGAACAGTTCGCTCTCGCGGCTGTCGCGAGCGGCCACCCGCCTCGAAGGGCGCGGATGGATCAGCCGCACGCGCGACCCCGCCGACGGGCGATCGACGCTTGCGCTGCTGACCGCACAGGGTCTCGAGGTGTTCGAGCGCGCGACTCCCCTGCACGAGCGGAATGTCAGAGCGCTCGTGCTCGACCCCCTCACCAGCGCTCAGAAGCAGCAGCTGCGCGCGATCAGCGAGCGCATCCAGCGCGCCATCCGCGAGAACGGTGGGTGGGCGCCGCGGTAGCCGCCGTCGTCCAGGCTCGAACGGGCGGAGGAGAGGATCTCCGTCGCGAATAGCGCGTCGGATCGACGAATCTCCGCCCGTTCACCTTGCCCGCGCGAATAATGGAGCACACCATCACTCCCGACGAACGATGAGGACTCGACCATGGCCACCGTGCACGAACTGCTCGACGCGAATCTCTTCGGCGTCTTCAACAACCGCGACGCCGCGGATCGCAGACGCGTGATCGACGAGACCTACACAGACGATGTCGAGTTCACCGATCCCGAGGGCACCGCCGTCGGGCGCGATGCGCTCGACGAGAAGGCGGGCGACCTGCTCGCCACGGCGCCCGCCGACTTCGAGTTCGTGACCGACGGCATCCACTACGAGTCTGCCGAGACCGGCGCCCTGCCGTGGGCCTTCGGCCCGGCGGGCTCACCGGTCGTGCGCGGCCTCGACATCGTCACCGTGCGCGACGGACGCATCAGCGGCCTTCGCACCCTGCTCGTCGAGATCACTGAGCCCGAATGACCGCGCAGCGCTCAAACGGGAGGAGCTGAGCGCATCCGTCGCGAATAGCGCGTCGATGTGACGAATCTCCTCCCGTTCGCCTCGCTCGGGCCAAGATTCAGCGCAGGATGCCTCGGGTGCGGGCCGCCGAGACGGCCGCGGTGCGCGAGCTCACGCCCAGCTTCGTGAAGATGTGGGCGAGGTGCGACTTGACCGTGGTCTCGCTCACGAAGAGATCGCCGGCGACCTCGGTGTTAGAGCGGCCGGAAGCCACGAGCTCGAGAACCTCGATCTCCCGAGAGCTCAGGCTCGCCTGGGGCGCCCGCATGCGGCTCAGCAGGCGCGACGCGATCACCGGGGCGAGGGCACTCTCGCCCGCGGCAGCCGCTCTCACGGCGGCGATGAGCTCGTGCGGCGGCGCATCCTTGAGCAGGTACCCACTGGCGCCGGCCTCGACGGCACCCAGGATGTCGGCATCGGAGTCGTAGTTCGTGAGCACCAGCACGTAGGGTGCAGCGTCGAGGGCCCGGATGCGACGGGTCGCGTCGGCGCCCGTGGCCCGCGACCGGGCGCCGAACTGCAGATCCATAAGAACGACATCCGGGTTTTTGTGCACGGTCGCGGCGACAGCCTCGTCGGGAGTCGCCGCCTCGGCCACGACCTCGATGTCGTCTTCGAGGCCGAAGAGCGCGATCAGGCCCGCGCGCACGATGGGATGGTCGTCGGCGACGACGATCCTTATCACGAGGCGTTCTCGAGGGCGAGTTCGACCGCGAGCGTCGTGCCGCTCCCGGGCGATGAGTCCACAGTCAACACACCGCCGAGCTGGCCGACGCGTTCCCTGGCCGCCTGCAGGCCGAACGAATCGGACCGGCCGCCCCGCGCATCCGGAACCCGCCCCGGGTCGAAGCCCGTGCCGTCGTCGACGATGCTGAACCGCAGGCGACGATCCTGCACCTCGAGGGCGATAGTGGCGGCCGTGGCGTTGGCGTGCTGGATGATGTTCGCCACCGCGCCCTGGGCGATGCGTAGAAGCCCGGTCTGCAGGTGCATCGGAAGCGGGGCGCCATCGGAGACGCGCACGGTCACCTGCAGGCCCTGCGTCAGCCACGGGCCCGACGCGAGTCGACGAAGCGCCCCGCCGAGGCCGTTGTCGTCGAGCTGCGGAGGCGTCAGTTCGCTGATGAAGCGTCGGGCGTCGGCCAGGTTGTCGGCCGCGGTCTCGCGGGCGAGCCGGATGTGCTCCACGCCCGGTCGCTCGGGGTCGGCCCGTTCGGCGGCGTGCAGCAGCATCTGGATGCTCGACAGGCCCTGGGCGAGGGT
This sequence comes from Agreia sp. Leaf283, assembly GCF_001422485.1. GTDB lineage: Bacteria > Actinomycetota > Actinomycetes > Actinomycetales > Microbacteriaceae > Agreia. The sequence goes on along the minus strand of NZ_LMNF01000004.1, from coordinate 220,780 downwards.
GTCGTGGATCTCGCGGGCGAGCCGGGCGCGTTCGGCGAGCACACCCGACTCGTGTTCCGTGGCGGCGAGCTGTCCGCGGGTCGCCAGGAGCTCCTGAACCAGGGCCTCGCGCTGCTGCGCCTCCCGGGCGAGGGCCTGGTATCCGAGGCCGATGAGCAGGGCGACACCGGCGCCCACGATCGGGCCGACGACTCCGCCGACGCTCCACCCGCCATGGATGCCCAGGGCGCAGATCGCGACGACGGTCGCGATCACGATCGCCCCGGAACCCCACCACCGCCCGAGCAGATGCAGAAAGAGGAAGAACATCGGGAAGACGAGATAGGCGGCCTCGGGCGTCAACCACAGCAGGGCGATCCATTCGACGGTCAGCGCGGCGAGCCACGCCAGCGCGGGCGGTCGGCCTCGACCGCGCGCGATCCTGGCCACGAACCCCCCGGCCGCGTAGGTGGCGATCAGCAGAATCGCCAGCGCGACGACCGCGGCGCTCGCAGCGGTCGGAACCGCGATCGCGCGCACGACGACCAGCCCCGCGAGTGCGACGAAGAGCGCATGAAGACCGGTGCGCAGACCCACGAAAACGGGGGTGAGCGCGGTGTGGGCCATGAATCGAACTCTACGCGTCGGCCCGGCCGCCGCATCGTCCGAAAGGACGACTCCCCCGCCCGCCGATCGGTCGCGTGCGGCCGTGCGTCAGACGGATGCCACGGCGCCGGTCCCAGGGAAAAGTGAGAGAGGTCACCGCACCGGTGGCACGAAAGGACACTCCATGTTCGTCGCCCTCCGCGACCTGCGCTTCGCCCGGGGCCGGTTCATTCTGATCGGCTCGGTCGTGGCCCTCATCACCATCCTCGTCGGGTTCCTCAGCGGCCTCACCGGAGGGCTCGCCACCCAGAACATCTCGGCGATCCTCCAGCTCCCTGGCGACCGCATCGTCTTCTCGAGCAGCGCCGGCGAGAGCCCGAGCTATACCGACTCGGCGATCACGAGGCAGCAGGCCGAGGCCTGGGCCTCGACTGCCGGTGTCACCTCTGTGCTGCCGATCGGCATCAGTCAGACCCGTGCCGAGGCGGGCGACAGCCGGACGGCGATCGCCGTCTTCGGGGTGCAGCCCGGTTCCGATATGCAGCCCGGTTTTGCCCGGAATGCGCCGACCCGCAGCGGCGTCGTCAGCCTGTCGGCGCCGGCCGCGAAGCAACTCGGGGTCGGCGCGGGCGACACCGTGACGATCGGCAGCACGGACTACGCCGTCGAGACCGTCGGCGGCGACGCCTGGTACAGCCACACCCCCGTCGTCTGGATGACCCTTACCGACTGGCAGGCCTACGCGGCGGCCACCGGCAGCCCCGACAGCTACGCGACCGTGCTCGCCGCATCCGGAACGCCCGACTGGGCCGCCGCCGACACGGCCACCGCGACCGTCTCGGAGAGCATCGTCGGTTCACTCACCGCGCTGAGCGCGTTCCGCTCGGAGATCGGGTCGCTGCTGCTCATGGTGGCGATGCTCTTCGGCATCTCCGGGCTCGTGATCGGCGCGTTCTTCACCGTCTGGACCATGCAGCGGCAGGGCGACATCGCCGTTCTCAAGGCGCTCGGAGCCAGCACGCGATCTCTGCGAACGGATGCGTTGGGCCAGGCCCTCATCGTTCTGGTCGCGGGCATCGCGGTCGGCCTCGGCATCGTCACCGCGCTCGGGCTGCTCGCGGGCTCCGCGCTCCCGTTCCTCCTGAGCCCCGTGACCACCGTGCTGCCCGGGGCGATCATGATCGTTCTCGGCCTCGCCGGGGCCGCCTTCGCGCTCCGCTCCATCACCTCCGCAGACCCCCTCACCGCCCTAGGGAGCACCCGATGATCCGCCTGAACGACGTCACCCTCACCTTTCCCGACGGCGAGAGCCGCATCACCGCGATCGACCATGTGTCACTCGTCGCGCATCCGGGCACCGTCACCGGCATCACGGGGCCCAGCGGCTCGGGCAAGTCGAGCCTGCTCGCCGTCGCGGCCACGCTCATCCGGCCCGACTCGGGCGAGGTGCTCATCGACGGAATCGACGCGGGTCGGCTGAGCGCCGCCGAGGCGACCGAGCTGCGCCGCGAGAAGATCGGCATCGTCTTCCAGCAGTCCAACCTGATCCCGTCGCTCACCGCGCTGGAGCAGCTCGTTGTTATGAACGAACTCGGCGGCCGCGGCACGCGGGCCGCGCGCCGGAGCCGCGCCGTCGCATCCGGTCGCGCAGCGACGCTTCTGGATGCCGTCGGCCTGGCCGACCAGCGGCACAAGCGGCCCCACCAGCTGTCGGGCGGGCAACGGCAGAGGGTGAACATCGCCCGCGCCCTGATGAACGACCCGGCCGTTCTGCTGGTCGACGAGCCGACGAGCGCGCTCGACCAGGAGCGGGGCGCCGGCATCATCGAGCTCATTCTGCGGCTCACGGACGAGCTCGACACGAGCACCCTGCTCGTCACGCACGACCTCGTGCACCTGCCCCGGATGCACGGGGTGCTGCGCCTGGTCGACGGCGCACTGGTCGAGGCGCATGCGGCGGCGGTCCCGGCGTAACTCGGGCGCGAGATGCAGCAAACGGCCCTTCCTCGCTTGGGAGAAGGGCCGTTTGCTGCACCTCAGCGGTCTACTTCGCGGGCGCGTCGACCTCCAGCTCGGCGAAGTCGTCGACTCCGGCGGCGGCGGCCTCGCGGCGGCGCGCGCGCAGCGACGGGGCGACGAGCGCGGCGAGGATCGCGAGCACTCCGACCCCGGCGGATGCCCAGAAGCCGATCGTGAACGCCTCGTCGGTCGGGGCGCCCTGGGCGGTCACGTTCGACGAGAGCAGGGCGGCGATGACCGCGGTTCCGATGCTGCTTCCGATCGTGCGGATGACCGTGTTCGCGCTGATCGCCTCGCTCGTCTGGGCGGCGGGAACGCTCTCGACGATCGCATTCGAGGTGGCCGCGAGCGCCATGCCGATGCCGATTCCGGTGAGAATGCCGGAGACCAGGATCTGCCACTCCTCAGCGTGACCGAGCGCGGGGATGATGAAGGCCACCGCCACGGCGACCCCGCCGATGAGCATGGGAATCTTCGGGCCGATCTTGCGGATCAGGATGCCGGCGGCGACGCCGGACAGCACCATCGCGACGACGGTCGGCAGCAGGTAGAGCCCCGACTCGCTGACCGACTTGCCGAAACCGTAGCCGAGCGCGCTGGGCAGCTGCAGAAGGGTCGGAACGAGGATGAACGTGCCGAACATCGCGAAGCCGAACGCGAGCGCCACGATGTGGGCCGTCCACACTCCGCGGTGCTGGAACAGGCGCATGTCGATCAGCGGCTCCTTCACCCGCAGCTCGACGAACACGAAGACCACGAGCGCGACGGCACCGAGAACGAGCAGGCCCACGGTCTTGCCGTCGCCCCAGCCCCACTTCTGGCCCTCGCCGATGGCGAGCAGCAGGGCGACGAGACCGACAGACAGGATGCCGGTGCCCACCAGGTCGAGACGGCCCGGTGTGCGCCGGGTCGATTCCGGGATGCCGAAGATCGCGCCGAGAAGGGCGATCGCGACGAGGATGGCCGGCAGCCAGAACAACCAGTGCCACGAGAGGCCCTCGACGATGGGGCCGGCCGCGACGATGCCGACGCCCGCGCCGATGCCGAAGATGGCCGAGAGCAGACCGATCGTCACGCTGACGCGCTCGCGCGGCAGCTCGTCGCGCACGATGCCGATCGAGAGCGGCATCACCGCGCCGGCCGCGCCCTGCAGCACGCGGGCCACGATCAGCACACCGAGGTTCGGGGCCAGAGCGGCGAGCACGGTGCCGACGAGAAGGAGCGCCAGCACGACGATGATGACCTTGCGCTTGCCGACCATGTCGCCGAGGCGACCGAGGATGGGCGTGAGCACCGAGGCGGAGAGCAGGTAGGCCGTGAGAACCCAGCTCGCATCAGAGGTGGCGACGCCGAGGTCGGAGCCGATGGTGCCGAGCGCCGGCGCGACGAGCGACTGCAGCACGGCGAACGAGAGCCCGCCCAGCGATAGGAACAGCACGATCGCGATCGACCGCGATCCGGGGGTCTTGGATGCCGCGCCCGACTGTGCGCGGACGGACCCCGTCGATGGGCCCTGGGTGGTGACGGACATGACTCTCCTCGATGTAAGCATTTGCTGACTTGACGAGTATTCACCACTGGATGATCTCTGTCAACAATCGTTTACTTGCAACTGCGGCCGCCGCTACAGTGGACGAAGGAGTTGATACATGAGCAACGAGACACAGGCGTCGACAGCCGACCTCGGCGAGGCCCCCGCGGCAGCAGACGGAGAGCTGATCCGCTCCGGGCGCGACGCCACAGCAACGCGGCGAGCCCTGGTGCGCGCCGCCCGCCGACGGTTCGCGACAGACGGCTACCGCGCGACGACCGTGAGGCAGATCGCCTCCGACGTGGGCGTGAACGTCGCCCTGATCAACCGCTACTTCGTCTCGAAGGAGGGGCTGTTCGAGGCCTGCATGCTGCGCACCTCCGACGAGCTCGAGACGCAGGCCTCCACCCCGTCGAAGAGCATCGAGGAGGTCATCGAGCGCCTCATCGAACACGTCGTCAACGCGCCCGACAGCGACGACCCGCTGCAGCTGCTTCTCCTCCTGCGCTCCTCGGGAGACGAGAACGCCGATCTCATCCGCCGCAGAACACTCGAGCACTTCACCCGCCGACTCGCCGCCGCCGCCGGCTGGAGATCCGACACCCCGGAGAGCGAGGCCATCCTGCTGCGCGCCCAGCTGGCGATCGCGACCTCACTCGGCGTGGTGATGCTGCGCACCTCGGCCGCCGTTCAGCCCGTCGCTTCCGCGAGCGGCGACGAGCTGAACGAGCCCCTGCGGCAGATCTTCCGCGTGCTGCTCGGCCGATCAGGGCAATAGGTACCCGTGCGGACAGCAGTTACCGGCGCACCGGCAACTGCTGTCCGCAACGGGAACTACTGGCCCGCAGCCCCCGGGCGACGGCGGAAGGTGAGCACTCCGGCGCCCGCCAGCAGGGCCAGCAGCGCCGTGGCGAACATCCCTCCGGGGGCTGTTCCCGTTCGCGGCAGTTGGCCCGGTGCTCCGGATGCGCCGGTCGCCGAGTCTGACGCCGTGGGCGCCGCGGCCCCGGTCGGCGTGGGTGTCGGCTCGGAGGTCGGCCCGGGTGTCGGTTCTGGGCCGACGACCGCGCTCACTGTGAGTTCCGCCTCCGCCGTGACGACCTGCCCGGCCGCATTGGAGAAGACCGCACGGTAACGGGAGCCGTTCTGGGTGCCCGTGACGGCATCCAGCTCGAGAATCGCCGCCGCGGGAGCGACCGCGAGCGCTGACGACGTCGCAGCCTCAGCCGATGGCACGTCGACCCACTCGGTCTCCCCCGCAGCCAGCACCTGCCATGCGGCTTCGGGTGCGGGATAGCCCGACGCCGTCGCCTCGAAGCGTACGGACTCGCCGACCGTCGCCGACGCGGCCGCCGGCTGCGTGAGCACGACGGGCGCCAGCGGAGTGATCGGCGGAGCCTCCTGCCCCGCGAAGTAGACCGGGGTGAAGGTCTCGAGGCCCGCGTCGCGCTGGCCGTGGGCTCCGATCGTGAGCACGCCGCAGCGAACGCTGCCGTCGAGGCAGTCGACCTGCTCCGATCCTGCGGTGAACCGTGCGGCGGTCACGAGGCCGTCGACCGTGAACGAGCCGTTCGACTCGAAGAGCGCGTTCGCGGCGCCGGCCGTGCCCGCTCCGGGCCACGCGATGAAGCGCTGGTTCTCCTCGCCGTCGATGTACGCGTAGCCGCTGCCGTGCGTTCCACCCTCCGACGGGAAGGTCTCGACGTAGCCGAAGAGAACGTAGAGCCCCGACTTGTTCGTGCCCTTCGTGAAGTTCGAACCCGAGACGCCGAGAACCGCGGAACCGTCGGCCGCGAGCTCCACCGCGGGCGACACGGTCGTGAACGCGCCGGCGGCGTTGGGCGCTCCGCTTATCGATCCGTCGGGGTGCACGATGGGCGCCACGACCTTCAGCTCGACAGGCTCCGAAGCCAGGGCGCCGTGGTCGTTCGTCGCCACGGCCCGGATGCGGACGGTCGCCCGCGCATCCGGAATCGCAAGCCGGGTGCCGGTCGCCGGCTGGCCGTCGACGACCACCGGCTGCCAGACCGAGCCGACCTCCTGCTCCCAGGTGACGACCGGTTCGGGATTGCCCGAGACCAGCACCTGGAACACGGCCTCATCGCCCGGCTCGACCGAGAGGCCGACGGGCTGCTGCACGAACGCGGGCGCAGACAGCACCGTGACCGTTGCGGGTTCGGATGCGACGCTGCCGGCCGCCGAGGTGACGACGGCCCTGTAGACGGTTCCGTCGTCGGTGGGAGAGACAGAACGTTCGAGAGAGGCCGCGGTCGCGCCCTCGATGTCGGCGAACGCGGTCTGGCCGACGGGCTTGGACTGCCAGCGCACGGTCGGCTCAGGCGTTCCGACCGTCTCGACCGAGAAGCGCGCCGTGGTCGCTCCCGTTGCCGTGTCGACGACGACGGACGCGGGCTGGGAGGTGATCTCGGGAACGGTTCCTGCGAACGAGTACCGCTGGATGCCGCCGAGGCCGTCGGCCGTGCGGATCTGCAGGTAGAGCGCGCCGTCGGGCCCGATCGTGAGCGCCTGCGGGTAGTACCCGTTGATCAGCGGCAGCTCCTGGGTGCCCACGAGCGTGCCGTCACGGAACGCGAGGAGACGCTTGGCCGAGAGGTTCGTGGCGAGGGTGAGTCCGGTGGCCGGGTCGCCGACGACCGTGGGCGATGTGTAGACGTTGCCCCCGACATCCAGCGTGAACTCGTCGCCGGCCAGGACTGCACCGTCGACGAGGGACACCGGGCGGAAGATGCCGAGCCCCGTGGTCAGCAGCACCGACCCGTCTGCCGCCACCGACGCGTGTCCGTAGCCCATGCCGTAGGGGTCGTCGACGGGTTCTGCTCCGTCGATCGCCTCGATGCGGATGCCGTCGGCCGAGCCGGTCGCGCCGGTCACGATGTGGAATGCGGGGATCGGAGTGGCGGTGACATCCGACCAGTCCTCGGGGCCGGTGGAGACCGAACCGCCACCGGCGAGCACCGCGCTGCCGTCGGGAAGGAACGCGAGATTGGGGGCGAGGCCGGCCAGGCCGAACGGACTGGACACGTCGAGGCTGCCCTCGTACTGTGCGCGGAGGTCGGCAGGAATGTCCAGAGCAGACACGGCGCTCGTCCACCCCGAGGTCTCGGAACGGAAGACCGTGAACGAGCTCTGCGGATCGGTGAAACTGAAGACGCCGGAGACGACGTCCAACTCGCGGTTGACGGGATTCCAGGCGAACGAGGTGATCTCTGCGCTCCCGAACGCGACGGAGTCGGGGGGAAGATCGCCGATGGGCTCGGTGTCGAAGGCGAGGGTTCCGGGGTTCCATACCGATCGGTTGATGGTCACCGTGTCGGCACTCACCGACGGCCAGAAGACCGCGCCCGTCTCGGCGTCGAACGCGGTGCGGATCATCGCGACGCCACCGGTCTGCGGAATCACGAGTGCCTCCCCCCGCGGTTCGAGGGAGACGGGGTCGACTGCCATCAGCGAGTGCTGCTTGACGCCGACCTCGCCCGTCGCGCCCTGCACGATCACGACGGTCTGGCCGTCGGCGGTCGGATAGGCGACCCGAGTGTTCGACTCCTTCTTGTCGGACACCCACTGGGCACCTGCAGTGTAGAGCGGCGATCCCGGGCTGTCCCAGCGCTCCTCGAGGTCGGGTGCACCGCCCGGGCCGACGTAGTCGATCGTCACCGGGTCGAGCCGGGTTCCGGCGGGGTAGGTGACGAAGTCGGATGTCGCGGCACTCGGGATGGCCGGCCAGAGGGTGCGGGTATCGCTGGTCTCGAGCGCGACATCGGCGATGTCGAGGGTGGCGAGGTCGACACCCGTCTTCGTCTCGATGCCGGCGGCCGGATCCTCCTGCAGGCGCCCCGCCCAGTCGCCGCGCACGACCTGGCGGTCGGGGCCGATCTCGACAGAGAAGTTGCCGTAGCGCGTGTCGAGCAGGCAGTAGTCGCTGCAGTACCCCTCGAAGTGCACGCTTCCGGCGAAGGTGAGCGTGGTCGTCTGGGTAGCCGAGTCGTAGCTGCCCGAGGTGAGCGGGAACGAGAAGAGGCCGTCGGCGGTGCGAGCGGCCCCGTCTTCGACCTTTGTGGCGTCGGCGCCAATGTACTTGCGCCACGACTCCTTGATGCCCCACGTCATGGTGCCCTCGGTGATCGAGACGGCGGTGGGCGAGGTATCAGCCGCATTCACCGTTGCGGCGGCGTTCGCAGCCGCGTTCGCGGCCGTCGGAACCACGAGGCCCGACAGGAGGGCGGCGGCGGCCGTCGCGGTAAGGAGGAGAGAGCGGAACGGGTGCGTGGTTCGGGTCGGAATGGTTGTCACGATCGCACTTCTTTTGGGTCGAGGGCACACGAATGCGCAGAGGAGAGCAGGGAGAGGGAATGGCAGCCGAATATGGGCGAAGCCGACGCGTCCCCGGCGGTGCTGGCCGCCGGGGACGCTGATTATCAGGAGAAAGCGATGTCGGCGGAGACCGACGGGAACGACCCGCTCGAGTGGTTGTCGGTCACAACAACGCGGCACGACGTGGTGCCGCAGTTGAAGGTGGCCGGCTGGCCTGGGATCACAAGAAAGTGCGCGTTGGTCAGGGTGCGCTTGACGGTTCCGGACTGCGTGACGGTTCCCCCTGTTCCCGTGAACTCCGAGCCGATGTACTGGCAGGCGGGAGCAATGGCAGGAGTACCGACATTGGCGTCGGAGCACAGGCCGACGCGGTAGGTGTGCCCCGCCTCGGTGCCGTTCACGGTGACAGTCGTGGTGTAGCCCGAGGCAGGACCGGTGTTCGGAGACACCGTGACGCTCGAAATGGCCGAGGCGGACAAAGGAGCTGCCAGGGCGATCCCGGCGGCCGCGACCAGAGCCGCGAGCGACCCGATGACCCGGCGACGACGGCCTGTGGCGACGCGAGGATGAGTGAGAATTGACATGGTTGTCGACCTTTCACGGTGTGACAAAGCACTGCTGCCTCGTCTGAACGGACCGCGCGCACCATCTGGCGAGCGCGACTCGAGGGGCTGCAGGGCTGCCGGGGTGAGGGATCCTTCACGACACTCACCCCGGCCCGCTCACACGGAACAGTCACCCCTCGAAGTTTGGTTAGGCTAACCTAAGCTCAAGGTAGTGCACACCGTGCGTCGGTGACAAGAGCGAACCCCGAGAACCCTCGCTCGCATCGTCACGCCGCTGGGTCCGCAGCCGGGCGGCGGGTCATGCTGCGCGCATCCGGCCGATAAAGCAAGGATCGGATCACGATCCGATCCGAGACCGCAGGCTGAACGAATCGGGGGCACCGCGCCGCCGGTCGAAGGAGACCAGCATGTACTTCCACGTTCAGGAATGGATCAGCGACATCGCCGAGGACGAGCCGGACCCTGCGGCCGCGAACGCCCTGCAAGAGGGTCTCGGTGGGCAGTTCGGCGAGATGCGCACCATGATGCAGTACCTGTTCCAGGCCATGAACTTCCGCGGTCCCGCCGCGAAGCCGTACCGCGACCTGATTCAGGGAGTCGGCACCGAGGAGATCAGCCACGTCGAGCTGATCGGCACCACGATCTCGCGGCTGCTGGATGGGGCGCCCGGATACAGCGGCAAGCTGACAGACCCCCTCGACACCCCGGGTGCGGGCGGCGCGACTCCCCTGAACATCGCCCTCGACCACGGCAACATCCACCACTATCTGGTGGGCGCTCAGGGCGCGCTTCCCGTCGACTCGGCCGGAAACCCCTGGTCGGGCAGCTACGTCTACAACTCGGGCAACCTCGTGCTCGACCTGCTCTACAACCTCATGCTCGAGTCGACGGGTCGCCTGCAGAAGACGCGCATCTACGAGATGACCGCCAACAAGACGGCGCGTTCGACCATCGCGTACCTGATCGTGCGCGACCAGGCCCACGAGAACGCCTATGCCAAGGCGCTCGAGACGCTCGGCATCGACTGGAAGAAGACGCTGCCGATTCCCAAGACGAACGCCGAGCAGTTCCCCGAGGTCAAGAAGCTCGTCGACCTCGGCCTGCAGAGCAAGCAGTTCACCTTCGACCTGAAGGGCGAGTCCGAGGCCGGCCGCATCTTCCAGGGGGCGTCGCCCTCGAACGACGGCACAGACCTCGACGGCAGCAAGCAGGCCCCGGTCGGCACGCCGTCGTTCATTGCACCCGAGCGCCTCGAGGAGTTCTCGCCCGGACTCGACCCCGAACTGCTCAAACTGATCCAGGCCACGGCAGAGCAGGAGCTTGCTGAGGTCAACGCCTTCTACGGTCCGACCGCGAAGTAGGCAGTTGGCTGACCCTTCAACAGGATGGATCGTCGACACTCCGATGTTCGTCATAAGACACACCGACGATGTCTCGATTCATCCTGTTGAACGGTTCGAGCGCGTCTTCGTACACTGACTCCGTGAGCACTGCACTCGACGACGGGCCCTTCTTCCACGGCACGAAGGCCGACCTTCGCGTCGGCGACCTGCTCACGGCGGGCTATCGCTCGAACTACCGCCCCGAGATCGTGATGAACCACATCTACTTCACGGCCCTGCAGAACGGGGCCGGCCTCGCGGCCGAGCTCGCCGCCGGAGACGGTGCCCCGCGCGTCTACGAGGTCGAGCCGACAGGCGAGTTCGAGAACGATCCGAACGTCACCGACAAGAAGTTCCCCGGCAACCCGACCCGCTCGTATCGCAGCACCGCACCGCTGCGGGTCGTCTCCGAGGTGCTCGACTGGCCCCGGCTGACGCCCGACGAGCTGCAGACCTGGCACGACCGCCTGGCCGTTCTCCGCGCCGACGAACGAGGCGAGATCATCAACTGACCGGCGCTCGCCCGTAGCATCAATCAGAACGGCGGAGTAGTCGCAAGCCAGGGGTTCGGTTCGCTGCGCTTCGCAGCGCGGCCCATGCGGATCGCAAAGACATAGACGACACCGGCGGCGAGGGACGTCGCCACACACGTCGGCCACCACAACCAGAACCCTCTCAGCACGATCGCGACCAGAAATGCAGTCACGGTCGCCGCGACGGCAATGAAGGCGCCTCCCATCCAGGACCGAGCCGTATCGGACATGGATGCCGGCAGGCGCCTCACCAACGGATCGGCGACGACGGCGATCGCGAAGAACAGCACGAACACACCGACACTCCCCATAGCCGCCAGTATCAAGACGAAACCCCAGAAGCCCAGGTCCCACGACGTCAACACGGCCGCATTCACATTGGCCGCGACAAAGAAGGCCAGCGCCGCCCCACCCGCGGTGATCAAAGCCACGACAATCGCGTTGGTCCACCTGTTGTTCATGCAGATACTCCGATGCGGTAGGCCGAGCAGCGAGTGACGACGGGCGGTTCACACGATAGCGGCAGCCAACTCAGCTCGCCGGGTACTCCCCCGCCTCGAGGTCTGCGAGCAGGCTCGGATGCGTCGGCTCCCACCCGTAGGTCTCCCGGGTCCACAGACTCGTGGCCGGCTGGTCCATCGCGAAGATCTCACCGAGCGGGCCGAACGTCTCGACCGACACCTGCTGCACAGGCAGATCGAGCTGAGCGCCGATGACCGTCGCGATCTCGCGCATGGAGTCGCCCTCGTCGCCGACCGCGTTCACCGAGGTGCCGGGCTCGCCCTTCTCGATCATCAGCCGGAACAGCGACGCGGCATCCCGACGGTGCACCGCCGGCCAGCGCTGCGTGCCGTCGCCGACATACGCCGACACCCCTGAGCGCCGTGCCGCGTCGATCAGGAGCCCTGCGAACCCGTAGGAGACGTACCGTTCGTGCACCGAGCGCGGCAGGCGCACGGCCGAGGTGCGCACGCCCTGCGACGCGAGATCCAGGATGCGGCGGGCATTGATTCCCCGGCCGCCGACCGGGCCGGTGGTCGACAGCGGGTCGTGCTCGGTCGCCATCCGGCCGTCGGAGAAGGTGGTGCCCGACACGATAGAGAACGGCTTGCCCGTGCCCACGAGCGCGGCACCGATGGTGTCCATCGCGAGGCCCTCCTCGGTGATGCTGCGCTCGAGGTCGGAGAAGTCGTTGCTGAAGGCCAGGTGGATCGAGCCGTCGGTCTCGGACGCGGCGGCCGTCAGCACGTCGAGATCGCCGAGCCCGCCGCGCACGGCCGTGCCGCCCGCCGCCTCGACTTTCGCAGCGGATGCCTCGGTGCGGGCGAGGCCCAGCACCTCGTGCCCGTGAGACACCAGCTCCTCGACGACGACCGATCCGATACCGCCCGATGCTCCGGTGACGAAGATGCGCATGACCTGCTCCTTTGTGATGGGATTCTTGTCTCATCACAGTAGCACCGTGATGGGACACTTGTCCCGTCGCTAGACTGTGCCTATGCCTCGTTGGGAACCGGACGCTCGTGAACGCTTCGTCGCCGCAGCCCTCGAGCTCTTCACCGACCAGGGCTACGACGAGACGACCGTCGCTCAGATCGCCGAACGCGCGGGCCTCACGAAGAGCACGTTCTTCAGGCATTTCAGCGACAAACGGGAGGTGCTGGCGGCCGGCCAGGAGACCCTCTCGCGCCTGCTCGCCGCCGGCGTCACCGCCGCTCCAGCCGGCGCGTCCCCGTTGGAGGCCGTCGCCGCCGGCCTCGACAACGCGTCCTCCGCCATGACTCCTTTCAACCGCGAGCTCGGCCCCCGCCTCGAGGCCGTCATCGCGACCAGCGGCGAGCTGCAGGAGCGCGCGGTGCTCAAGCGTGTCGGCATGGCCTCCGCGATCGCCGACGCCCTCCGCGACAGGGGTGTCGACGAGTCGTCGGCCTTCATGGCCGCAGAGCTCGGCGTGCTCGCCTTCAAGGTGGGCTTCGACGAATGGATCTCCGACGACAGCGAGCAGAGCCTGGGCGCGCTGACGTCGGCCGCGCTCCACCGCTTCAGGGTGGCGATGACGCAGCTCGACTGAATGACTGCACGTCATGCAGGCAACACCGTTCGTCGCGAATCACATCGGTGCGATCGTCTTCGATGTGATCGGAACCCTCGTCGACGAGGACGAAACGTGGGCCACGGTCTCTGCTCAGCTCGCGACGGAGGCCGGCCTCGGCGATTCGGCAGCGCTCAACGCGCGCTGGACCGAGCTGCTGAACGAGCGCACGAACGCCGTGATCTCGGGCGAGATGCCGTGGAAACCGCACGCCCGACTGGTGAGCGACACCGCAGACGAGGCAATCGTCAGCCTTGGCGGTAGAACGACGGCGGCGACCTCGGCGCTGGTGGAGTTCGTGGATCGGGAGTACCCGGCCTGGCCCGACGTCGCGGGGGCGACCGCCGCCCTGCGGCAGAACCGCCTCGTCGCGGGCGTGAGCAACGGCGACCTCGGCTCTCTTGCGCATCTCGCGAACACCAACTCGATCAGCTGGGACATCGCGCTGTCGACCGCGGCCGTTCAGACCTTCAAACCCGCGCCGGCTGCCTATCGCTACGCCATCGAACAGCTCGGAATCGACCCGCAACGGACCCTCTTCGTCGCAGCCCATCCGTGGGACCTGAGGGCCGCCGCATTGCACGGGTTCCGCACCGCCTACATCGCCCGACCGGGCGCAGAGCGACCCTCGAGCGATGATCGCTTCGACCTGGAGGCGGACGATCTGGCCGCACTGGTGCACCTCCTCGCCTGATCGCACGAGGCCGTGACGCCTCGACCGGCGCCGGGTCAGCCGGTCGCGTCGTCGTAGATGGCGAGCAGCCTGTCGAGGAATGCCTGCACGGTCGCGCGCTCCGTCGCATCCAGGCCCGCCACGAGATCTTCGACCCCGTCGATGATCGGAAGAACCAGCTCGTACGCGCGATCCGACGACGCGTCCGCGGCCGTGACGACCAGCTTGCGACCGTCACTCGGATGCCTGTCCCGGCGCACGTGGCCGGCGTCCTCGAGCCGGTTGAGCACCAGGGTCATCGCGGCCGTCGACGTGTCGAGCCGTCGAGCCAGCTCGGTCGGCGTGGCGGAGCCGATCGTGATGAGGTGGTCCATCACCTCGAGTCCGACGGGGTCGACGGCGAGCTCGCGCGCCAGGTAGCGCTCGAATTTCTGCTGCCGCACGGCCACCTGCTGCACGCGGGCCCGGATGTCGTCATCGAGCAGGGCGCGCCCGTCACGTCGCGCCACCTGACGATCCCGACGGTCGGCGCGACCGACGCCGGCGCCGGCGCTGGGCTCCTGCGATTCGTCGATTGACACAGGGCAAGAATACTCATGTAGATTGCTAATCTCATTGATAATCAAGATTCGAGGCAAAATGGGCACCACACGCGTCCTCATCTCCGGTGCGAGTATCGCCGGCCCCGCGCTGGCGTACTGGCTGAACCGCTACGGCTACGACACGACCATCATCGAGCGCGCACCGGAACTACGCACCGGCGGGCAGAACGTCGACGTGCGCGGCGCGGGCCGCGAGGTGTCGCGACGCATGGGCATCGAAGACGACATCCGCGAGGCGACCACCGGAGAGGTGGGCACGCGGTTCGTCGGCCGCAACGGCGTCACGAAGGCCGAGTTCCCCGTGGGAACCTCCGACTCCGGCGGCGCGACCGCCGAGCTCGAGATCCTGCGCGGCGACCTCGCCCAGCTGCTCGTCGCCCGCACAGCCGGCGACACCGACTACCGCTTCGGCGACCGCGTCACAGGCCTCGACGACTCCCCCGAGAACGGCGTCACCGTCTCGTTCGAGCACGCGTCCGACGAGCAGTTCGACTTCGTGATCGCTGCCGACGGCATCGGCTCGAGCACGCGCCGCCTCGTCTTCGGAGACGAGCCGACGATCCGCTCGCTCGGCCTCGAGACCTCCTACGCCACGATTCCGCGCACCGCCAGTGACGACGACTGGTGGCGCTGGTACAACGCGCCCGGCGGACGCTCGATCACCCTCAGACCGGATGCCCACGGCACGATCCGCGCGGCCCTCTCGTTCGTCACCGATCGCCACCGCGAGCGCGCCGGCTCGGAGCGCCGCTCGGTCGACGAGCAGCGTGCACTCCTGCGCGAGAAGTTCGGAGATGCGGGCTGGGAGGCGCGGCGTGTGCTCGACGGCATCGATGCGGCCGACGACCTCTATTTCGAATCGATCGGGCAGGTGCACGCCCCGCGGTGGACATCCGGTCGCATCGCCCTGGTGGGCGACGCCGCCTACTGCGCGTCACCCGTCAGCGGCATGGGAACGAGCCTGTCGCTCACGGGCGCCTACGTGCTCGCGGGCGAGCTGGCGGCACACGTGCACCACCGGGATGCGTTCCGCGCGTACGAGCGCATCATGCGACCCTACGTCGATCAGGCCCAGAGCCTGCCGCCGGGAACTCCGCGCCTCGCGAACCCGAAGTCCCGCGCGGGGGTCGCCCTGTTCGGCGTCGCGGTGCGCGTAGCGTCGACCCCGATCATCGGCAGGCTGGGCGACCGGTTCTTCACCCCGCCCGCCGACAAGATCGACCTGCCCGACTACGCGCACCTCGAGTAGTCGGCCCGAGGGCCGCACGACCGAAGTGCCCGCTACTGTCGAGGCAGCACCGCGCCGAGCTGCAGCGCAATCTCTTCGATGACCTCCGTGGTCGTCTTCGATGCGTTGATCGTGGCGGCCATGCTGATGAACATGATCGCTGACGCCACGTGCGCGAGCACCGCGGCACGCGCATCCGTTTCGACGACCCGCCGGAGAATCTCGGCGATCGCCTGCTCCGTCTGAACGGTCACCTCGAGAGCCGCCTTGTGATGGGGCTCCTCGGGGTCGCCGAAGACGATCTCGCGAAGGTAGGTGCGTCCGTTGTCGATCTGCTTGCGGTTGCATTCCACGACCGGTCGCACGACGCACATCACGGCCTTGAACGCATCCGGTTCGGCGGCGGCCGCATCGCGCCCCTCGGCCAGGGCGTCGGCGTAGCTCGCGTTCTGCACCAGCAGCAGCAGCTCGCCCTTGGTCTTGGCATAGAGGAACAGCGTTCCGGTGCCGATATCGGCCCGGTCGGCGATCTGCTGCGTCGTCACGTCGTCGACTCCGTGCTCGGCGAACAGCTCCCCGGCAGCCGCCGTGATGCGGGCGAGCTTGTCGAGCTTGTTGCGCTCACGGCGGCCGAGGGATGCGGCAGCGTCGGTCATGAGTGTCTTTCAGAAGTCGGTGGGCGGTTCATTCTTTCACGAGCCCGTCGACGGCCCTCGGGCTACGGGGCCAGGAACTCCACGGCGACGGGAGCGAACCGGTCGACGTACTGGAAGATACTTCCGTGCCCCGAGTTCGGATAGATGATCAGCTCGGAACCGGCGATGCGCCGATGCAGGTCCTCCGAGAGCACCGAGGGCACCATGCGGTCGTTGTCGCCGTTGGCGATGAGGGTCGGCTGGGTGATGATCGACAGGTCGACGGGAGCCGCTCGCCCCCAGCTCTTGATCGCCGTGAGCTGATTGCGGAACGCCGAAGTCGAGATGTTCGCGTCGCGGTCGACCGTGCGCTCCTTCAGGCGCTCGACGAACGCCTTCCCCGCACGCTTGCCCGCGGTATCGCGATTGAAGAACAAGAACTCCTTGGGGTCGGAGCGGGTGAGGGTGGCGCGCAGGATGTCACCGTAGGTCACCCCGGCGACCTTGTCCATGTCCTTGCCCCCGCGCGGGCCCGTTCCTGTGAGCACGAGTCTGCGCACGAGTTCGGGGTGCTTGACGACGAGCGCTTGGGCGACCATGCCGCCGAGAGAGAACGAGAAGACATCCACAGTGCCGAAGCCGAGTGCCGCGATGAAGGCGGCGGCATCGTCGGCCATGGCCTCGACCGTCTTGGGCGCCGCGCCCGTGGAACCCCCGACTCCCCGCTGGTCGAACGTGATCACGTGGCGGTTCCGTGCGATGGGATCGATGAGTCGCGGATCCCAGTTGTCGAGGGTGGCAGCGAGGTGAACGAAGAAGACGACGGGGATCCCGCCCTTCGGCCCGAGCTCGCGGTAGGCGAAGTCGATGCCCGCCGCCGAGACGGTCTTGGCGGGCGCTGTCGAGTACGACGTGATGAGGGGTTCGTTGCTGGCGCTGCTCATGGTGCTGCTCCTGATTCGTGAGGGTGGTGAAGCGATGGATGCCGATGGCCGGCCCGGCGGGTCGGCCTCGGTGAGTTCGGTCACGGGTTGCTGATCACGGCCTTGCCGCGGAAGCCTCCCCGGGCGAGCGACGCGAGGCCCTCGACCGTCTCGTCGAATGGGAAGACTCGGCCGACCACCGGAAGCAGCTCTCCGGCGTCGACGAGCGCGGCGATCTCGCGCAGCTGGTCGCCGCTGGCGCGCATGAACAAGAACTCGTAGTTCACGCCGAGCCGGCGGGCCCGCCGCCGCACCTTCGCACTGAGCGCCCTGACGGCGAGCCGCAGCACCGGGTTCAGTCCGGCCTTCTTCGCGAAAGCCGGTGTGGGTGGGCCCGCGATGCCCACTGCCGTTCCACCTGGCCTCAGAACGCGCAGTGACTTATCGAGATTCTCGCCACCGATGCCGTCGAGCACGAAGTCGAACCCGCTGAGCATCCGCTCGAAGCGCTCGGTGCGATAGTCGATCACCGTGTCGGCGCCGAGCTCTCGAACGAAGTCGGCGTTCGACGCACTGGCGGTCGTTGCGACGGTCGCCCCCAGGCGTTTGGCGAGCTGGATCGCGATGGAGCCCACTCCCCCGGCACCCGAATGGATGAGCACCTTCTGACCTGGCCGCACGTCGCCGATCTCCACGAGCGCCTGCCATGCGGTGAGGGCGACGAGCGGAAGAGATCCGGCCTCCTCCATCGTGATCGAGGCAGGCTTGAGGGCGACATCGGCTTCGGGAACGGCGATGCGCTCGGCGAAAGCGCCGATATGGTCGCCGCTGGGACGCGAATAGACCTCGTCACCCGGCCTGAACCCGCGCACGGCCTCCCCGACGCGAATCACCGTTCCGGCCACATCGTGACCGAGGGTGATCGGCAGTGTGTAGGGAAGAATCTGGGCGAACTCGCCGACGCGTATCTTCTCGTCGAGCTGATTGAGTCCGGCCGCCTGCACGCGAATGAGCACGTCGTGCTCGGTGACCACGGGCTCCGGCACCTCGCTCTCGGTGAGCGGGGTCTTGTATGTCGAGAGAGTGAAGGCCCTCATGATGGTGCTCCTGATGACTGCGGGGTAAGGAATAAGGAACGGCTCTTTTTCCGAGCCTACTCAATTATGAGTTCACTCACTTTGTTTGTCAACGTGCCCCTGTGCGACCACGGCCAGAATGGAGCCATGGCCATGGCGACGATCCACGACGACTTCGATAGCGGCGAGCTCGATCCCACCACCTGGGTCGACCACTACCTGCCGCAGTGGACGACGCCCGAGCGATCGGCCGCGCGCTACGACTGGCCGAGCGACGGCATCCGGCTGCGCATCGACGCGGATCAGCCCGCGTGGCGTGAGGCCGACGGGCCGATGCGGGTCAGCAACCTGCAGACGGGACCGTTCTCGGGCCCTACGGCGTGAGATGGTCGGGCGATGTCACCGAGTTCTCGGTCGACGGAGTCGTCGTGATGACCAGTGGCCAGCGATTGGCCTACGAGCAGCAGCTCATGATCGACCTGTTCGAGTTCCCGAACGGCGCCGAGCGCGCGCCGGAGAGCTACCCGAAGACCGCGCTGATCCACTCGGTACGAGCGACCTCCGCTACGTGACCGGCGCGGCGTGCGGCGCCCGGCCAGCCTCCGCGCAGTCGCGGCACCACCATCCGGTGAAGCGCTCGAGCATGACCAGTTCCTGCGGTTCACCGCAGGTGGGGCAGGGCGGGCTGGCTTCGACGCCGTCGGCATGCTCGGCTGCGCGCGGTGCGGTGTCATCCATGTGAGGAGTCTAGACAGCAGGTACCGATGCGGACAGCAGGTACCGGCGCACTGGTACCCGCTGTCCGCAACGGGGACTCTTACCCCTGGCCTTCGACAGGCTCAGGGAACGAGCTTGCGGCGGCGACGCAGCCAGAGGGCCGCTCCACCGGCCAGCAGCAGCGCCAAGGCTCCGAGTCCGGCGAACAGGGCGCCCGACCCGGTGAGGGCGAGCGGTCCGTTCGACGTGCCGCCGGCATCCACCGTCGACCCGGATGCCGGGGTCGTCGGGCCTCCCGTGCCACCCGGCTGTCCGGGCAGGCCCGGCTGCCCAGGAAGCGTCGGGCCGACGGGAGGCGTGACCTCGCCGTCGGCGACCACCACGTTCAGCGTGACGGTCGGCGACGCGAGCTCCTCCTCCGGTTCCATGTCGAGCACCGGCAGACCCTCGGCCGACCAGTGCACCCGGCGCACGAACATGTCGCGGCCGCTCAGGTTGTTGTTGTCGGTGCGGGCGTGGAAGACGTAGATCATGTTGCCGTCCTCGTCCTCCGACCACATGCCGTGGCCTGTGCCGAGCTGCCAGGCGCCGTCGAACACTCCCGACTTCTGGATCGGGTAGTCGAGCTTCGACCAGGCGTCGGGGCTCAGCAGGTCGGTGTCGCCCGACGCGTCCGCCGTCGCGAGACCCGTCGTATACGTGTCGCCGACCGTCGAGCCCGAGTAGATGAGCTGCAGCCTGCCATCACGGGTGATCACGTTCGGACCCTCCGCGATCGTGTTGTCCCACGCGTACTCGGGAGCAAGAATGCGCACCGGGTCGGTCGTCAATCGGGTCGGGTTCGCCGGGTCGACCTTGGCGATGAAGAGCGCCCCGAGGTGCTGCCACACGTAGTACGCCTGTCCTGACTCGTCTTGGAAGAACGTCATGTCGAGCGAGATGCCGTTGACCTGGTTGAGGTCCGATCCATCGGCGCGCAGGACTTTGGAGGGCTTCGTCCAGTTTGAGGGAATCGCCGGATCGAGATCCGCGCCCGAGGCATCCTGCTTCAGCTGCATGATCGACGCGCGACCCGACCACATGTCGGGGTTGTCGCCGTAGCAGGGCATGAACAGAATCGACAGCCGGCCGTCGATCTCGTGGTACTCCGGCGCCCAGAAGCATCCGGTCATCACCGCGCCCTGCGCATCGGTGTCGCCCCGCTTCAGCAGGTCGATCTCCTCTGCGCCCGCGGCATCCGACAGACCCGAGATGGAGTCCGCGATGCGGATGGGCATCATGGCCGCGCCCTGCTGCTCGACGTTCGACCCGTAGAGGTCGTTCGTGGCGATCATCAGGTACTTCGTGGTGCCGTTAAAGTCGTACTTGTAGACCGACGGGTCGGCGCGCTCGTCGGCGAACGGGCGCGGGTATTCGGTCTGCTTCACGGTTCCGGTCACGGTGTAGCTGCCTGGCTTCGACGTGTCGACAGCGCTGGTGTCCCAGCTCGCCACGGGCAGCGATCCGGTCGATCCGTCGGAGTACTCGAGCGCGACGTCCGTCGGCAGATCGAGCGTCGACGCGTCCGCCCCGAGTGACGCTTCCACGTCGTCGAAGGGTGTGTAGCCCGTGTTCACGATGCGGCCGAAACGCTCCTCGAGGGCCGTGATCGTGGCCGCGTCGACGGGCACAGTGCGCCCGGCGACGTAGTCGTCGATTCCGGATGCGGCGGCGACCGCGCCGCGATCGTTGATCACGCCGGCCACGATCTGGCCACGGGTGCCCGCATCGGCGAGGTCGGCAACGGTCGTGTACTTCGGGGTTCCGGAGTCGTCGGTCCATGCGATGAGGTACGCGTCGGCGGCGGAGTCGTAGACCGCGTGCGGCGCATTCACGCCATTCGTCTCACCCAGATCGAGCAGGCCGACCTCGTCGTACGACAACAGATCGGCGGAGGTCGCGATCAGCACGCTCGACTTCTGCGTGCCGTCGGATGCGCCCTCGCGCGCGGTGCGGGTGGAGATAACGCCATAGCCGCCGTCTTCGAGCGCGAACACCTGCGGGTTCACGAGGCTGCGGATGATCTCGTTCGACGTTCCGGTCGGGGGCGGAGTGACGGAGGTCTTCGGGAAGAAGATTCCGTAGTTCTCGTTGAGCGGTGTCCAGCTCGCGGCATCCGCCGAGGGCAGTGCGAGGTGCATGCTCAAGGCGACGTCGGCGTTGTTCGCCGTGTTCGCGCTGGTGGGAGTGCGGTGGTAGCTCAGCAGCTCCTGCGAGGAGCCCGCAGGCAGGACCCGCACGGTGAACGTCTTCGTCACGGTGACCGCGGGGGCGTCGGTGCGGGAGATGACCGCGTCGACCGTTCCCGTGACGTCGCCCGCGGCGGCCGCGCCCGCGGCATCCGGTGCCGTGATCGTGCCGTCGGCGGCGACCACGATGCCCTGCGCGTTCTGCAGCACGACGGTCGTGCCGTCCGCAGGGGCCGGCAGCACGGTTCCCGAGATGACGACCGGCGGCAGCACATAGCCCGCCGCGGCGGCCTCGACCCGCTCCTGGTCGCTGGTCGGCAGCACGGTGAGGGTGATGCTGGTGGATGCGCTGACGCCTCGAACCGTGCTCGTCGCCGTGGCGGTGACCGTCGCCGGGCCGTCCGACTCCGAGGGCTGGTTCACTCGTCCGTCGGGGGCCACGATCGTCTCGTCGGAGGTGGTCCAGGTCACGGCCCCACCGGCCGTCGGCAGGGCGACGTAGCCGGAGTCGACCGTCTGGTCGTCGAGATCGAGCCCGTCGAGTACCGCCTGCGCACGCGCGGCCACGTCTGCGGAATGGATGGTCGCATCCAGGTCGGAGATCGCGGTGACGTCCGCGTCCGCAAGCGCCCGATCGTAGACCCGGAACGCCGAGACCTCGCCGGCGAAGAAGCCGTCGGGCCAGGGCGAGCGCCCGATCGCGTTGAGCGACTGGTCGGTGATCGAGGCGGGCGTCAGGGTGGTCGGCGCCTGGCCCGTCTTCACGCCGTCGACATAGAACGAGATCGTTCCTGCCGCGCCGTCGATGACCGAGGTGAGGTTGTACCAGCGGTCGGCCTCGAGGTTGTTCGTGGCCCGGGCGTTGAACTCGCCGGGGTTCGACGAGGTGGTGATCGCCGTGCGGGGCGTGTCGCGCACCGTGGTGAAGAAGTACGAGGTGGGCGAGTCGTTGCCCACGTTCCAGAGAAAGTTGTAGGCCGACTTCATCGACGCATCGACCTTGACCTCGGTGCTGATCGTCGCAGAGGTCTTGCCCGCGAGGATGTCGTTCGGCAGCCGCACCCAGTTGGCCGAGCTGTTCTTCGCCCCGCCCGAGAACTCCAGCGAGTCGCCCGTCCACCGGGCGTCGCTTCCGTTCACGACGGTTGCGTCGCCGAGGGCTCCCGCCCCCGTTGCCGTGTTCGCCACGGTGGCGCCTGCGGCTTGCGAGAAGAGGTACTCGGCGACCAGGCCGTCTGTCGGGGCCGCCGCCGAGGCGGCGCCGGCCGCGGAGAGGCCCGTGCCGATCACGGCGAGCGACACCACGGCCGCTGCGCCTCGCTTGAGAATTCTGGAGATCACGTGTTCACCTTCGGTTCGAGGTTGGGAGAGGAGAGGTCAGGCGGATCGCCGGCGGATGAGCACAGCGGCTCCGGCCGCCAGCAGCAAGGCCGCGAGCGTCGCGATTCCGGATGCGCCGAATCCCGTGGCCGCGAGCCGTTCGGCGGCGGCGGGCGCCGCCGGGGTGGATGCGCCGGGTCCGGCCGTTCCCGGCTGGCCCGTTCCCGGCTGACCTGTCCCCGGGTCGACAGGCGGAACGACGACCTCTCCCGGAGCGACCCGCACCGTGGCAGTCACCCGGATCGCGGTCGAGCTCGACAGCTGCTTGCCGGCCGCGTTCCACGCGGTCGACCCGTCGGCTCCGACCCAGTCGTTGAGGTTCGCGCCGATCGAGCGCACCGTTCCGGTGACGGAGTAGTCGCCGGCGACCGAGGTGTCGACGCCGCTGAGATCCCAGTCCACGGGCAACTCCGCGACACCGCGCGCATACGCCAGGTTCACCGAGGCCGTGGCAGGCAGCGCGGCGGTGACCGCATCCGCCGTCACGCCCTGCGCGACCGACGCGATGCCGAGGTCCGTCGTGACCGCCGACGTCGCATCCGCTGCCCGCACCGTGTCGTACTGGGCCTTGGTCAGCGAGATGATGCCGCCGTGCTTCGTACTCGGGGCCATCTCGAAACCGGCCGACGTCAACTGCGTCCACCCGGCATCCAGATCGTTCGTCACCATCGGGCGGTAGCCGGTGGAGGGAATGACGTCGACGTAGAGGTACCACGTGTCGTCGCTGTGGCTCTTGAAGACCGCGGGGCCTTCGACTCCGCCCGCGTTGCCGCCGGCCCAGACCGCACCGATCGTCGTCTGCAGGGTCGTCCAGGTCGTTCCGGGCTCCCACCAGCGGGCGGCCGCGGTCGACTCCATGTAGATGCCGTTGCCGAAGGAGTTGTCCTTCGTGATGCGGTACGTCGTGCCGTCGTTCTGGATCATCGTGGTGTCGATCGCGTTGCCGCCGGTGTTCACGAAGTCTCCTCCGTAGGAGTAGCTGCCCTGCGTGAAGTCGGTGGTCGCTCCCCAGAGCACGCGGTTGTACGTCGCGGTGTTGTGCTCCGTGTCATCCGCGGGAAAGACGTTCGACGCCCAGTAGACGACGAAGGCGCCACGGCCATCGGGGTAGTAGTCATCGACCCAGGTGGCCTCGGGAGCCCATGCCATTCCGAGCTGCGCGACGGTGTTGCCCGAAGCGTCGGCGGCCATGTCGATCTGGCGCAGGTCGCCCCAGGTCACGAGGTCCTTCGACTCCCAGATGTTGAGCTTGGTGCTGGCGTTCTTTGTCCAGTAGCACCAGGTGGTGCAGGTGCCCGAGCCGCTGTCTCCGCCGAAGACCCGCAGGTCGGTGGCGATGATGAAGTACGTCTGGGTCTCGGGGTTGTAGGTGAGGTACGGGTCGCGGATGCCCGTGGTTCCGAGGTCGGAGGCGAGGATCGGCACGCCGCCGTTCAGCGGGTCCCACTGCTCGGGGTTGTCCCCGCGCGATACGTCGAGGTAGATCTTCTCGGCGTACCCGGCCGAGTCCTCGATGAAGTGCACCATCAGGTAGCCGTAGTCGTCGGTCTGGGCGGCCAGCGGAGTGACGGTCACGGCGATCTCCTTCGATGCTGTGATGCCGCGCACCGTCGCGGTGGCGGTGAGAGTTCCGGTGAGGGCTGGTTCGCCGGCGGCCGGCTGCACGGCTGTCGCGGTCACACCGTCGGCTGCGATCGCGATGCCGGCTGTGTTCGACGCCCAGCTCACGGATCCCCCGGATGCGGGAAGCACGAGCGAGCTGTCGTCGATCGTCACCGGTTCTATACCGTCGACGAGCGCCTGCGCGGCCGCGCCGATGCTGTCGGCGTGGGCGAGGGCATCCTCGTCTGAGACGGCGTCGACCTCGTCAGCGGTCAGCGCGCGGTCGTAGACCCGGAACGCGGCGACCTCGCCCTTGTAGAAGGGGTCGGGCCACGGCGATCGGCCGATGGTGTTGAGCGACTGGTCGGTGATGGATGCGGGGGTCAGCGCGGTGTCGGCCTGGCCGACCCGGGTTCCGTCGACGTAGTAGGTGATGGTTCCGGATGCGCCGTCGATCACCGAGGTCAGGCTGTACCAGCGGTTCGCGTCGAGCGCGCTGGTGGCCCGGGCGTTCACCTCGCCGCCGCCGGAGGTGGTGGTGATCGCGGTGCGCGTGGTGTCCCGGGCCGTGGCGAACCAGTAGGCGGCGTTCGTGTCGTTGCCGATGTTCCACAGAAAGTGGTTGGCGGTCTTCATCGACTCATCGATCTTGGCCTCGGTCGTGATCGTGGCCGAGGTCTTTCCGGCGAGGATGCCGTCGGGCAGCTCGACCCAGTTGGCGGCGCTGTTCTTCGCTCCGCCGGTAAAGACGAGGGAGTTCCCTGTCCACTGCGCGTCGGTGCCGTTCACCACGGTGGCGCCGGCGACCGAGCCGGCACCGGTGGCGGTGTTCGGCACGGCGTTGCCCGTGGTCTGGGTGAAGAGGTACTCCCCGATCAGCCCGTCACCGGGCGCGGCGGCGCTCGCCGGTGCAGTGACGAGCAGTGTCGACGCCAGCACTCCCATCGCGGCCATTACTCCGGCCGCCTTCATTGTCGAAAACCTCATCGTTCTCCCCCGTTGTCCTGTTGTGTCTTATTTCGATGCGAGTGTGCGTGTGCGGCGGCGTGCGATGACCAGCACGATGCCGACGAGGGCGAGCAGCAGCCCGCCGGCCAGGAAGCCGGCCGCACCGGATCCGGTGCTGCTCAGGCTGCCGTCGGCGTTGGTCGAGCCCGAACCCGAGCCGGTGCCGGTGCCGGGAGTCACCGCACCGCCCGGTGTCGGAATCCCCGGCGTCGACGTACCCGGCGTCGTCGTCGGCGGCGTACCCGGATCGACATCCTCGCCTTCGACGACAACGCGCACCTGCACCGCGGCGTTCTCGGGGGCGAGCTCCTCGTCGGCCGTCATCGCGAACACGGGCAGGCCTTCGCTGGTGAAGTGCACCAGGGCGGCGCGGGCGTGCCTGCGCGGGTCGAACAGGCCGGCATCCGTCGCCTCGCCCGGGTTCGACGAGTCGTTCACGGTGCGCGAGTGGTACACGATCACGGGGTTGCCGTATTCGTCGACGGTGAACGAGTTGTGGCCGGGGCCCACCTGTCCGGGAACGTCGTCGGTCGTCAGCAGCGGGTAGGGGTTCTTCGCCCAGGAGGCCGGATCCATCAGATCGGCCGCAGCATCCGCGGTGAGCACGCCCACGCAGTACTTGTCGTCGACTGTCGCCGCCGAAAAGGCGATGATGATCTTGCCGTTCTTCTTGATCACGGCCGGACCCTCGTCGATGGAGTCGCCGTTGTTCTTCTCCCACGCCAGGGTCGGCGCCGAGAGCAGGATCGACTGCGAGATCAGCTGGTTCGGGGTGGCCGGGTCGATCTCGGCCATGCGCAGCGTCGATCCGATGGCGGGCTTCTCGGCCCAGACCACGTAGTGCTTGCCGGCCTCTTCGAAGTGGGTCATGTCGAGCGAGAAGCTCGTGAACGCCGAGGCGTCACCGGCTGCCGCCTTGACGTAGCCCAGGCTCGTCCAGTTCGCAGGGTCGAGGGCGGCGTCTCCGCCGAACTCGTCGCCGGTGAACTTGAGCATCGCCGGTCGGATGTCGAAGCCGCTGGTGCGGCCGGCGGTGAACAGGATGTACCAGTCGTCGCCGATCTTCGTGAGCTCGGGAGCCCAGATATAGCGGTTCAGGGTGGGATCGGTGTTTTCGTGCCAGATCGTGGTCTCGGGCGCGGTCTTCAGGCCCGGGATCGTCTGCGCCCGGCGCAGCACGACGCGGTCGTAGCCGTTGGGGTCGTCGGCGCGGGTCATCGGGTACGAGCCGGTGAAGTAGTACCAGCCGTCATCGCCGAGGGTCACGTCGGGGTCTGCCCGGCGCTCGACGAGCGGGTCGGGGAACGTCGGTCGCGTCACCGTTCCGTCGACCGTGTACGTGCCCGGCCCTGCTGCCTCGAGGGCCGCGAGGTCGTCGGCATCCCACTCGACGGGCATCGACGAGGTGTCGCCGCTCGAGTACTCGACCGTCGCGGTCTCGGGAAGCACCGGAGCCTCGCCCTCGTCGACCGTTACGTCGTCGAACGACTGCACCCCGGTGTTCACGACGCGGCTGAACTTCTCGACGATGCGGGAGTACTCGGCCTCCGTCACGCCGAGGCTGGATGCGCCCGATGCGCCGGCAGGAAGATCGCCGGTCTCGGCAGGAGCGGCGTCGCCACCGGCCACCGGCGTGCTGAAGCTCGCGAAGTCGGCCGTCGTCACCTCGAAGCGTGCTCCGCCCTGGCCGGTGTAGGCCACGCGATAGGCGCCGATGCCGTTGTCGTACCGGGCGGAGACCGCGGTCGCGGTCACGCCGTCGGGCACGAACGACACCAGTCGCTCGTTCGTGAACGAGGTGAGGTCTGCCGAGTCGTAGACGTACAGTCTCGAACCCGAACCGTTCTCGATCGAGACGAGACGGAAGGTTCCGTCGGGTGCGCGCAGCGTTACGGGCGGCCCGAACTTCACCGAGCCGAGAGACGGGTAGAGCACGCCGCGCCCGTTGTTCAGGGCCTCGAAGTCACCACCGGCAGATGGCGACGACGACGCAGCGAGGTGCAGCACATCGGTGCGCGTGGTGTCGCCGTCGACGATGTACGAGCCGATCCGGCCGGCATCCGCGGCCAGCACGGTGACGGCGAAGTCGCGGGTCGCGGTCTGGCCGTCGAGGGTGAACGTCGCCGTGAGGGTGACCTGCTTCTCGGCGGCCGGCCGGGTGACCGAGCCGTCGTTCGCGATCGTGCCCGCATCCGATGAGGCCCAGGCCACCGTCACGTCGCCGATCGCCGTGCGCAGCACGAGGTCGTCGGTGACGTGGCTGATCGCGAGGTCGTAGCCGTCGACGGCCACCTGCAGGTTGTTCTGCGGGGTGTCGGCGAGCACGGTGAGATCGAAGGTGCGCGTGGTGGTGCGGCCGGCCAGCTCGAGCGTGGCCGTGAGGGTGACGGGCACGTCGCCGCCCGCGGTGGGCCGGGTCACGGTGCCGTCATTCGCGATCACGTCCGGGCGATCGGATGCCCAGGCCACGGTCGACCCGTTGGCTCCCGTCGCGACGAGGTCGCGGTCGGTGGTGACGGCTCCCGAGCCGGGCGCGAGCGCGTCGGCGTCGGCCTCGAGCGCGGCCTGCACCGTGGCCTCGTCGGCCCACGAGTAGTACTCGCCCGCGATCTCCGCGTCGCCGAGTGCCGACGTCCACACCTTCACGTCGCGCACGCCGCCCTTGTAGAAGTCGTCGGCATACGACGACTTGCCGATGTACGACACGAGGTTCGAGCCGAACTGGCTGACCGTTCGACTGGTGGGCACCGAGCCGATCTTCTTGCCGTCGAAGTAGCCGGTGATGCGCGTGGGCTCGATGACCGTGGTGTACAGGCCCCAGGCGCTGGATGTCGTCGGTCCGGCGATGCCGTTGGCCGCGTTGGTCGGGGAGATGCCCGCCTCCGTGCCCCACGGGGCGCCCGGGTTGCTGCCGTTGGTGATGACCGACTTGAACAGTCCGCCCGGGTTCTTCGGGTTGAGCAGCCAGTACTGCGACGGCGGGTTGTTCGCCGATCCGAAGAACATGGCCGCGTAGTTGCCCGAGGCCTTCTCGTTGCGCAGCCACGTCGAGATCGTGAGCGTGTCACGCCCGTCGAAGAGCCCGGTGGGCAGCTCGACGTAGGCGGCATTGCTGCCGCTCCCCCCTCCGGGGAGGGTCAGCTCGGCGCCGTCGACGGTGGCGCCCGTTCCCTTGATGACGCCGTCGTTTCCGTTCGGCGACGCGTCGGGCACGGTCGTGCCCGATACGGCGCTGAAGTCGTAGTGCACGAGCAGGTCGCCTTCGGCGGCGGATGCCTGTGGCACGGCCAGCAGGGTGCCGAAGGCCACCGCGAACGCGGTCACCAGGGCAATTCGGGATTTCAGCATGAACTCACTCCGATGTGGGTTGTCAATGGTTTCGGTGATCGGTGCGTTCCCTGAGCCTGTCGAAGGGCGGCCTCGGCCCTTCGACCAGCTCAGCCCTTCGACAAGCTCAGCCCTTCGACAAGCTCAGGGAACGGGGGTGATCGGGGTTACGAGACGGACCTGCGGCGGCGGCGCATGACCAGCAGCAGTCCCGCTGCGAGGAGCAGGGCCCCGGCCGCGATCGGCCAGCCGACGGCGAGCCCGGTGCTGGCGAGCGCACCACCCGGCGTGCCGGCCAGAGTCGGCGCCGCGGGGTCGAGGCCGGTTCCCGGAGTCGTTCCGGGGTTCCCTACGGGAGGCGAGCCCGGGTCGACCGGGCCCCCGCCGGCGGCAAGCACCGGTCCGACCGACGCGACGGCCGAGGCGGGATCCCAGAGCGGCTTCTCAGCCGTCACCGACGCGCCGATCGTGGCACCGACATCCGATGCAGTGAGCAGGTAGCTCGCCGCCGTCGCGCCGTCGATGTCCTCGCCGTCTCGAGTCCACTGCACGGAGGTCGCTGCCCAGGGCTCGGGCACCGATGCGGTCAGGGTCTCGTTCTCGCGAGCGGTTCCCGTGATCTCGACCGTCAGGGGTTGGGGATCGACGATGGTCTGGGGCTCGACGCTGGTGAGGGTCGGCGTCACCGTGTTGATGAGGCCGGTCTCCGCGTCGAAGGTCAGCTTGTCGATCGTCGTCTCGCGGTGCTGGCCGTCGCCGCCCGGCATCGCGAAGCGGTGGTAGACGATGTACCAGTCGTCGGTTCCCGGCACGTTCAGGATCGAGCTGTGCCCGGTGGCGAGGATGCCCTGCGACGGGTCCTTCTGCAGGATGACCCCGCGGTAGGTCCACGGTCCATCGATGCTGGTCGCTGTCGCATAGCCGACGCGGTAGTTCTCGCTTCCGGTGTCGTCGATCGAATAGGTCAGGTGGTACAGACCGTCGCGGTAGTTCACGAACGAGCCCTCGCGGAAGTCGGTCAGACCGTCGATGCGCTTCAGCGTCTCCTGCTTGATCGACAGCATGTCGTCGCTGAGCTCGGCGTAGACCGGCGAACCGTTGCCCCAGAACAGGTAGTTCTTGCCGGTGGCCGGGTCGGTGAAGGTCGCCGGGTCGATCGCCTGGCCGGATGTGACGGCCTCGTTATTGAGGATCATCGCCTCGGGCTGCGCCACGAACGGCCCCTCGGGGCTGTCCGCGACCGCGACGCCGATCGTCTTGCGGTCGAGGGCGGCGTTGTGACCGCTGAAGTAGAAGTAGAACTTTCCATCCTTCTCGGCGATCGTCGGCGCCCACGCGTTGCCGATGGCCCACGGAACATTTCCGTTCGCGCCGTCGAGGGTCAGGATGGGCTCTGCCGAGCGCTCCCAGTCGACGAGGTTCTTCGACGACCAGACGTAGAACTCCTTGCCGCTCCAGCCGGGGTAGCCGTCTGAGGTGGCGTAGACGTAGTAGCTGTCACCGTAGGCCACCACGTTCGGGTCGGCGTAGAGCCCCGGGATGCTCGGGCTGCCCATCTCGACGGCCTTCAGGGTCCAGGTCGTCGCCGCTCCCCCGCCGTTCGGCGTGAGGGTCACCGTGAGCGGGGCGCTCAGGTCGCTGGTGGTTCCGGATGCCGGGCTCGCGACGACTCCGGCCGCGGTCGTGAAGACCGGCGTCAGCGCCGTCAGGTCTGTGCCCGGCTTCACCGGGAACGTGACCTCGTGCGTGGTGTTGTTCACGATGGGCGCGATCTTCAGGGCGTCGGCCTCTGCGAGAGTAACCCCCGCGAGCGCTCCGACGTTGCCGGACTGCGACAGCACCTCGTCGGCCGAGAGAGCCCGGTCGTAGATCGCGAACTCGCGGTACTTGCCGCGGAAGGTGTTGTCGGCGTCGTAGTTCGAGCGGCCGAGGTAGTTCGCGGTGGTGATGCCGCCGCCGATGTCTCCCGGATCCGTCGTGACCGTCGCCGTGCCGACGGCGACGCCGTCGAGGTAGATCGTGGCGGTGTCGCCCTTCAGCGTGTAGACGAGGTGCGCCCACTGTCCGCGTGGCAGGTTGGAGCCCTGCGAGACGGTCTGCTCCGTCGTCCAGTTGCCCGTGGCGATGCTGGTGCGGTACCCGTTGCCCGACGTGAACAGGTAGCCGTTTCCGGCTCCCGAGATCGTGTTGCCCAGGCCGTAGATGAAGTAGGCGCCCGATTGCGCAGAGTCGATCCAGACATCCGCCTCGACCGTCACGTCGGTGACGCCGGCGAGCAGGTTGTCGGGCAGGTCGACGTAGTCGTCGCTGCCATCGAAGGTCAGTGAGCCGTCCGCCCACGTCGCTCCCCCGCTGATGGTGCCGTCCTGGCCGTTGCCCGTG
Source organism: Agreia sp. Leaf283 (assembly GCF_001422485.1). Classification (GTDB taxonomy): domain Bacteria; phylum Actinomycetota; class Actinomycetes; order Actinomycetales; family Microbacteriaceae; genus Agreia. The sequence goes on along the minus strand of NZ_LMNF01000004.1, from coordinate 189,959 downwards.
ACGTCGCTGACGACCGAGCCCGAGGCATCCTCGAAGTCGTAGCGCAGGATCTCGCCGTCCTCGTTGACCGGGGCAGGCGTCGGTCCGCTGCCGAGGCTCTCGAGCTCGGCCGCGGTGATCGGGATGACCGTGCCGTGGCGCGGGCTGGCCGGAAGGTCGTAGTTCGGCGCCACCTCCCAGTCGGGGTTCGCGATGTCGTCGGTCTCGAGGGGAATGTAGCCGCGTCCGCCGTACTCGTCGACGAAGAGATAGAACTTCTCGCCGTTGATGTCACCAGGGTTGGCCTTGAACGCCGTCGGTCCCTCGACCGCGCTGGTGCCCGCCTTCTGTCCGATGCAGCTGTCCACCATGCTCCACGACTCGAGGGTCGCGCGCAGCTCGGTCGACTTCTCCTGGATGATGTCGGCGCAGCCGGTGCCGCCCGCTCCCTCGTCCTTCGTGAAGCGGTAGTACGTGCCGTCTTCTTTCAGAACGGTCGAGTCGATGCGCGACACGCCCTGGTCCTGCCAGACCTGCGCTGGCGTGAAGGTCACGAAGTCGCGCGTCGTGGCGTACATCATGCGGTGGTACGAGTTGCCCGTGTGTCCTGGGTCGTCGTCGCCGTAGAGAGCCGACGCCCAGAACACCACGTACGAGCCGATCGTGTCGTCGTAGTACGCCTCGGGCGCCCAGGTCATGCCCGCGTTCTCTGGTGCGACCTTGATGTGGCGCTGCGGCGACCAGGCCTTCAGGTCGTTCGACTCCCACACCTCGAGGTACTTGCTTCCCGTGCGCACGGAGTCGCCCCACGAGGTTCCGCTGCCGATCGAGAGGTCTGTGGCGATCAGATAGAAGGTGTCGCCCTCGGGAGAGCGGATGAGGAACGGGTCGCGCAGACCCTTGGTGCCCTGGCTCGACGTGAGCACCGGCTGTCCGCCGTTGAGCTCGCGCCAGTCGAGCGCGTTGTTGCCCTCGCTGGCCGCGAAGAAGATGTTCTCGCCGGCGAGGGAGTTGCCGGTGAAGTAGGCGAAGGCGTAGCCCTCGTACTCGGCTGCCGGGGCGGCTGCACGCACCTGCGCCGTGAACTCGCGGCTCGCGGTCGCGGCGCCCTTCGTGAGCGTCGCCGTGAGCACGACGGTCGTCTCGGATGCCTGGCGCAGCACGACTCCGTCGTTCGAGACGACGGCCGGGTTCGACGACGACCAGGCCGTCGCAACGCCGTTGGATGCCGTGGGCAGCGTCAGATTGCCGCGCACGTCGTCGAGGCCGGCGATCTCGAGAGCCGCAGCGGCGGCATCCACATCGGCCTGGTCGGAGGGCAGCGGCGCGACCGTCGCCGAGAACGTGCGGATCTCGGTCGCGGTGCCGCGCGTGATGGTGGCGATGAGGCTCACGGCGGCGGGGCTCTCGCCTGCAGCGGGCCGCGTCACGACGCCTGTGGTCGAGATCACGGCGGGCGAATCGGATGCCCAGGCGATCGTCGAGCCGTTGACTCCCGTCGTCGGCAGGGTCAGGTTGCTCGTGACGGCGCTCAGGTCGCCGAGATCGAGCGCGTCGGCGTCGCGAAGCGCGCGATCGGCGTCGGCGGGCTGGAGAGCGGCCACCTCGGTCGCACCGAGGGCGGTGCTGTAGATGCGGAAGTCGCGCACGCTGCCGGCGAGGTAGCGGTCGCTCGCGTAGTTCGAGCGGCCGATGTAGTTGGCGCTCGTCACGCCGCCGCCCAGGTCCTTCGGCTTGACCGTGACGCCGGTCTTCACCGCGACCTCTGCGCCGTCGAGGTAGAGCCGCGCCGTGTCGGTGGCGTCGTCGAGCGTGTAGGTCAGGGTCTTCCAGCTGCCACGTTCCAGGTCGGCGTTGGAGGTGACGACCTGCTCACCGCTCCAGTTGCCCGTCGTGATGCCGGCGCGATAGGCATTGCCGGTCACGAACAGGTATCCGGTGCCCGTGTTGCTGCTCGCGGGGTTGCCCAGGCCGAAGACGAAGTATGGCGAGGCCTGTTCGGGACGCACGAGCACCTGCGTGCTGACGGTGATCGAGTCGAGGCCGGCCAGCACGTTGCCCGGAAGCGCGACGTGGTCGTCGACTCCGTCGAGCACGAGACCCGCGCTGCCGGCGTGTGTCGCTCCGCCCACCACGGTTCCGTCGAGGCCGTTGCCAGATGAGTCGACGGCGACGGTGCCGTCTGCCTCATCGAGCGCGTACGAGAGCACAAGACTGTCATCGGCCGCGAGCGCGGGGGTGGCGCTGAGCAGGGGGACGGCGAGGGCGAAGGCCGTCGCGGCCACCAGCGATCTCGTGAGCAGGGGTCGTTTCATGGCGCGAAAACTCCAGGGTCGGCTTCATTGACGGGTGGAAGTGTGATGCGGTCGTGCGTCGATCGAGTAGCCCGCGAGGAACGAGCGGGCGTATCGAGATCAGGTCTTGCGTTTACGCGAGACGACGAGCCTCTGCAGAAGGACGAACACGAGCAGGATCGCGCCTGTGATGATGGTCGTGGCCTCGGGCGGGATGCTGCCGTCGCGGGTGATCAGCACGTTCATCAGGCCGAGCACGAGGGCGCCGATGACCGAGCCGAGTACGAAGCCGGCGCCACCCGTGAGCAGGGTTCCTCCGATGATGACCGCGGCGATCGCGTCGAGCTCCCAGCCGACGCCCGTGATGTTCTGGGCGATGCCGAGCTTCGATGTGTAGACGACGGCTGCGAGGCCCGCGAGGGTGCCGCTGATGATGTAGATCGCGAGCTTGGTGCGCACGACCGGCAGGCCCATCAGCGTGGCCGACTGCTCGGAGCCGCCGATCGCATAGACGGTGCGGCCGAAGCGAGTCTTGTGCAGCACGTAGAAGGCCACGATCACCACGAGCGCTGCGATGATCACGTTCGGCGTGGTGACGAGGTCGTTGATCTTCGGACCGTCGACCACCTTGATCTCCGTCGACAGGGCGCGGATGGGCGACTCGTCGGCCAGGCGCTCGGGCGTGGTGCTCAGCATCGATGCGAGTCCCCGGGCCAGGAACATCATCGCGAGCGTCGCGATGAACGGTTGCACGTTGAAGTACTGGATCAGGATTCCCGAGGCGGCTCCGAAGGCCGAGCCGATGAGGATCATCAGCACGATCACGACGAACGGATTCCATCCGGCGTTCGCGAGCATCACCCCGACGAGGCTGCTGATGGCGATGATCGCGCCGACCGAGAGGTCGACTCCGCCGGTGAGGATCACGAAGGTGAGTCCGACCGCCAGGATGATCAGGTAGGCGTTGTTGATGAACAGGTTCGACAGCGTGCTGAACTGCAGGATGCGGCCGTAGGCGATCTCGCCGTAGATGATCATGCCGACGAAGATCACGATGGCGGCCAGCGTGGGCAGCGTCTCGAGGTTCGGCTTGAGGCGGCTCACGAGCGACGGGGTGTGCGGGCTCTGCGGCGCGCTCGGGCGTTCGATGACGGAGGTCATGCCGACACCGCCTCCTTTCGTGGCGTGCTGGTTCTCGCACGACGCTGGCTGAAGAGTGCGCGAACCCGCTGCGATTGCAGGAGGCAGATCGCCACGATGACGATGGCCTTGAATGCGGGGGTCGCCGACGAGGGGATGGCGAGGAACACGATGGTCTTGTCGAGCGTGGCGATCAGCAGGGCGCCGATCACACTGCCCGTGAGCGAGAACTTGCCACCGGCCAGCGAGGTGCCGCCGATGACCACCGCGAGGATCGCATCCATCTCGGAGGAGAAGCCGGTCTTGGCCACCTCGACGGTCATGACGCTGGCGGTGCTGAAAATTCCCGCGACGCCGGCGAGTACACCGCTCAGGATGTAGACGAAGATCAGCAGGCCGACCGGTCGGATGCCGGCCATGCGCGCCGCCTTGGGGTTGATGCCGATCGATTCGATCATGAGCCCGAGTGCGCTGCGGCGCACCAGCAGGGCCACGAGGGCCACGATCACCGCCCCGATGATGAAGACGACGGGAAAGCCGAGGACGGTTCCATTGGCGATCCAGCGGAAGAACTCGTTGCTGGCCGAGGTGTTCTGACCGGAGGTGATGACCTTGGCCAGTCCTCGACCGGCCAGCATCATGATCAGCGTGGTGATGAAGGGCTGCAGCCCGACGATCGAGACGAGCACTCCGTTGATCAGGCCGAGGAAGGCGCTGATGCCGAGGGCGAGCGCGATGGCCATGAGCGCGGATCCGAGCGATCCGTCGCCGGCATCGTGCATGAACTCCATCGACACGGCGCCGGAGACGGCCATGACAGATCCGACCGAGAGGTCGATGCCTCTCGTGGCGATCACCAGGGTCATGCCCACGGCGATCATCATGATCGGCGCACTGGCACGCAGGATGTCGATGAGGTTTCCCGAGAGGTCTCCGGTGACGGCGTTCACCGAGATGCCGAGGTAGCTCGGGTCCTTGATGAGGTTGATGATGAGCAGCAGCACGAGGGCCGCGATGGCCCAGATATAGGGCTGCTTGACGCTGGTCTTGAGGAACGAGGCCGCGCCCGATGAGGTGTTCGACATCAGTTGGTGCTCCCCTCGGCGGCGAACGCGGCGGGCTCGGGCTCGGGCTCGAAGGCCTCGACACCCTGCGCCTCTGCGCCATCCGATGCGATCAGGTCGACGATCGTGTCGGCGGTGATGTCTGGACCGTTGATGATCTCTCCGATCTTGCGGTGGTCTTTCAGAACCACGATTCTTTCGCTGAGTCGCACGACCTCTTCGAGCTCCGACGAGATGAAGACGACCGACATGCCGTCTTCGGCGAGTGTCGCGATGGCCTCCTGGATCTCTGCCTTCGCGCCGATGTCGATGCCGCGGGTCGGCTCGTCGAGGATGAGCAGTTCGGGCTTCGTGGCGAGCCAGCGCCCGAGCAGCACCTTCTGCTGGTTGCCGCCGGACAGGTTCTTGATGGGACGCTCCGGGTCGCTCGGGCGCACGTTGAGCTCGACGAGGTACTTGTCGCACAGCTCCTTCTGCTCGCGCTTCGAAAGCGGCCGGGCCCAGCCGCGGCGGGCCTGGACGGCCAGGATGAGGTTCTCGCGCACGGTGAGGTCGCCGACGATGCCTTCGTCGCGACGGTTCTCGGTCGAGAACGCGATCTTGGTGGCGAGCCCGGTCACAGGGCTGTGCACCTCGGTGCTCTTGCCTCCGATAGTCACCTCGCCCGTATCAGGACGGTCGGCGCCGTACATCAGACGGCCGAGTTCGGTGCGGCCGGAGCCGAGGAGTCCGGCGAGGCCGACGACCTCGCCCGGGTACACGGCGATGTCGACGGGTTCGATCGAACCCTTTCGGCCGAGGCCCGCGGCGCTGTAGAAGGGCTGCTCACCGCTTTCCCGCGCATCCCGCCGTCTGTTCGAGCCGAGCGATGCGAGGGTCTCGAAGTCCTTGCCGATCATCAGCGAGATCAGCTGGCTGCGGCCCAGGTCGCGGGTGAGGTGCTCCCCCACGAACTCGCCGTTGCGCAGCACGGTGAGGCGATCGCTGATCGCATAGACCTGGTCGAGGAAGTGGGAGACGAAGAGGATGGCGACGCCTTGGTCGCGCAGGCGACGCATCACCGTGAAGAGGCCTTCGACCTCGTTGGCGTCGAGGCTCGAGGTGGGCTCGTCGAGGATGAGAACCTTCGACTTGGCGACCATCGCACGGCTGATGGCGACGAGCTGCTGCAGCGCGAGCGAGATGCTCGAGAGGGGCTGGCGCGGGTCGAGGTCGCCGAGGCCGAGACCGACGAGCGCCTCGTGGGCGGCCTCGTGGGTCTTCTTCCAGTTGATTCCGAAGGCGCCGCGGATCTCGTTGCCGAGCATCACGTTCTCGCCGACGGTGAGATTGTCGCAGAGGTTGACCTCTTGGTAGACGGTCGAGATGCCGGCGCTCTGGGCGTCTGCGGTTCCCGAGAACTGTCGGGGGCCGCCCGAGACCCGGATGCTGCCGGAGTCGATCTTGTAGACGCCGGTCAGTGCCTTGATGAGGGTCGATTTGCCCGCACCGTTCTCACCCATGAGGGTGTGCACCTCTCCCGGGTACAGCCTGAGCTGCACGTTCTGGAGGGCTTTGACGCCAGGGAACTCGATCGAGATGTCTGTCATCTCGACGATCGGCTCTGTCGCTGCCATGTCTGCCTGCTCGTTCTGCCGGGGTGCCGGCCTCGTCATTGAGTCGCGTGGATTCTCCCACGCGAGAGCCCGTTCGGTTCCCCGAGCCGCGAGGCCCGGGGAACCGAAGGAGCGGGGTGAATCAGTACTGGCGGTCGGGCAGCGCGGTGGTCGCGGCCTCGGGCGAGTCGAAGGTCACGCTCGGAACGACGATGTCGGACTCGACCTTGTCGCCGGCGATGGCCTTGTTCACGACGTCGATCGCGGTGTCGCCGAACAGCGGGTTGTACTCGGCCACGAAGCTGAGTCGACCTGCCGCAAGCGCCTCGAGGGCGGCCTTGGTGCCGTCGATCGTGATGATCTTGACGTCGGTGCCGGGCTTCAGGCCCGCCTCTTCGACGGCCAGGGCGGCGCCGAGGCCCATCTCGTCGTTCTGTGCGAACACGAGCTGGACGTCGTTGTTGTTGGCCTTGAGGATCGTCTCGAAGACGCTCTTCGCCTCTTCGGTCGACCAGTTGGCCGACTGGCTCTCGAGCTTGGTGAGCTTCGAATCGACCGTCTCGTCCCATCCCTTGTTGCGGTCGTTCACGACCGACAGTCCGGGAGGTCCTTCGAGGACGACGTAGTTGGCTCCGTCGGGGAACTGCTCGTTCGCCCACTCGGCGGCCGAGGCGCTGATGCCGACGTTGTCGGGCGCGATGTGGCTGGTGTAGAGCTCGGTGTCGTTCGGCTCGATGCCGCGGTCGAGCAGCACGACGGGGATCTCGGCCTCCTTGGCGCGTTCGAGGATGCTCTCCCAGCCGGTGGCCTCGGTGGCCGACAGCAGGATGGCGTCGACGTCCTCATCGATGAACGACGTGAACGCGGTGATCTGCGAGTTCTGGTCGCCGTTGGTGGCCGGGGCGTACTTGAGCTCGAAGCCGTTCTCCTCCGAGAACGAGTCCTGGATGTTCTTCTCGTTCGCCGTGCGCCATCCGCCCTCGGGGCCGACCGCGACGAAACCGATGGTCGTGAGGTCTCCCCCATCGCCCGATGCGTCGTCGCCGCCGCCGCCTGCCGAGCAGGCGCCGAGGCCGAGGGCGACTGCCCCCACCAGAGCGAAGCCTGCGATGGACCTGAATCGAGGTGTCTTGAACATTGATCTCCTCCTTGAGACCCGGCGGCGACTGTCGTGCGCCTCCGGAGTGAATGTGAACCGTGGTTGATGCGTGGGCCGGGTTGTGAGGGCTAACAATTGCTTCGGCCGGGCGGTCCTGCAGGGGATCGTGTCATCTCGTCCCTGAGATCCGGCGGCAGTTGGTGAAGAGTTGTTAGCGCTCACAGTTTGCTTGGTCGAGACAATATCCGCGCGGTGAACATCCTGTCAAGCGACGATTGCGTCGACTCAGGTAACGAATCGGCAACGTATGCCGGGCACACGCGGGTGACGGCACGATCCCGGCCATCGACTTGTGCGCGGTAAATGTGAGCCCTAACATTCCCTCAGGGAGCACGCGTCCTCGCGTGCACGAACGAGGAGGTTCCCCATGACGGCTCCTCGCGGGAGGCGACGATGACCGTGGATGCGCCCGTCATCCGCTTCACCGACGTCTCGGTCGCGTTCACCGCAACGAAAGCTCTCGACGGAGTCGACTTCCGCCTCTTCGCGGGCGAGGTCCACTCGCTCATGGGCGAGAACGGCGCCGGCAAGAGCACGCTGATCAAGGCCCTCACGGGTGTGCAGCCCATCGATGGCGGAACCATCGAGATGGACGGCCGACCGGTGTCGTTCAGCACTCCCGCAGCCGCGCAACGGGCGGGCATCAGCACGGTCTACCAGGAGGTCAATCTCCTGCCGAACCTGTCGGTGACCGAGAACGTGATGCTCGGGCGCGAGCCGCGCACCAGGTTCGGAGGCATCGACTGGCGCGAGGCGCACGCGCGCACCAGCGAGCTGCTGGCGACGATGCGGCTCGACGTCGACCCCCGCTCGATGCTCGCCGACCACTCCCCCGCGATCCAGCAGCTCATCGCCATCGCGCGCGCCGTCTACGTCGAAGCGCGCGTGCTGGTGCTCGACGAGCCCACGTCGAGCCTCGACAACGACGAGGTGACCGAGCTGTTCCGCATCATCGCGGGCCTCAAGGAGTCGGGCGTCGCCATTCTCTTCATCTCGCACTTCCTCGATCAGGTCTACGAGATCTCCGACAGACTCACGGTGCTGCGCGACGGACGGCTGGTCGGCGAGTACCTCACCCACGACCTGCTGCGCATCGACCTCGTGCAGAAGATGGTCGGCCGCAACCTTCCCGCGCTGGCGAACATCCAGGAGCACACCAGCAGCAGCACGGTCGAGGAGGGTCTCTCCGGCGAGGAGCCCCTCATCAGCGCCATCGGGCTCGGCCGCCGGGGGGCGATCGAGGCCTTCGACCTGCGCGTCTACGAAGGCGAGGTCGTGGGCATCGCGGGCCTCCTCGGCTCGGGGCGCACCGAGCTCGCACGACTGCTGGCGGGCATCGACCGCGCCGACAGCGGCGAGACGCTCATCGACGGGCATGCCGAGAAACTCGCCAACCCGCGCAGGGCGCTGAAGAACCGCATCGCGTACGCGTCCGAGAACCGGCGCACGGAGGGGATCATCGGCGAGCTGTCGGTGCGCGACAACATCGCCCTCGCCCTGCAGGCCGACATGGGCTGGTTCCGGCGCATCCCCCGCCGACGGCAGGACGACCTGGCCGCGAGCTACATCCAGGCCATGAACATCCGGCCCGCCGACCCCGACGCGCTGATGCGCACCCTGTCGGGAGGCAACCAGCAGAAGGTGCTCCTCGCCCGGTGGCTCGCGATCGCCCCGCGGCTGCTCGTGCTCGACGAGCCCACCCGCGGAATCGACGTCGGCGCGAAGGCAGAGATCCAGAGCCTCGTCTCCGATCTCGCAGACAACGGGCTCTCGGTGGTGTTCATCTCGGCGGAACTCGAAGAGGTGCTGCGCATCAGTCACCGCATCGCCATTCTGCGCGACAAACGCAAGGTCGGAGACCTCGAGAACCACGACCTGTCGGTCGAGCGGCTGCTCACGATCATCGCGGAGAACTCGACGGATGGCGACGATGACTGATCGCGCTCTCTGGTCGACTAGTGTTCGAGGCACGACACGAGCACGGGCGCGTCGCTGGATAGGGTGGAACACGTGACGGAAGAGACGCCGCGCCAAGCGACGATCTTCGATGTGGCACGACTCGCAGGCGTATCGCACCAGACTGTTTCTCGCGTGGTCAACGACCTGCCCAACGTGCGCTCCTCCACTCGGGTCCGGGTCGAGGAGGCCATCAAGAAGCTGCGCTACGTGCCCTCGCCGGCGGCGCGGGCACTCGTCACGAGACGGTCGCGCACCATCGGGCTCATCGCCACGGGCGGCCCAGAATTCGGCCCGTCGTCGACCGTTCTGTACTTCAACGCGGCGGCCAGGGACGCCCGCTGGTCGGTCTTCACCGCGAACATGACCGACAGCGACCCCGGCTCCATCCGCGGTGCCGTCGAGGCGTTCCTGCGCCAGAACGTCGAGGGCATCGCGGTGATCTCCGGCCACGAGGGCTCGGTCGACGTCGTCGCGGGCATGGAGCTCACCATTCCCCTGGTGGCTCTCGAGGCCACGGCCCACGCGGGGCTCGCCACCGTCGGCGCCGACCAGTACTCCGGCGCCCGCACCGCGGTCAAGCGCCTGATCGAGCTGGGCCACCGCGGCATCGCCCACCTCGCCGGACCGGCCGACTCGGTCGACGCCCGCGAGCGCGAGCGCGGGTGGCGCGACGAGCTGGGGGCCAACGACCTGTCTGCCAGGGTGATCGGCGTCGGCGACTGGACCCCGTCATCCGGCCACCGATTCGGCGTATCGAGCGACCTGACGGGCCTCACGGCCATCTTCGCGTCGAACGATCAGATGTCGATCGGCCTGATCCACGCGCTCAACGAACGCGGTCTCGCGGTTCCTCGCGACATGAGCGTCATCGGTTTCGATGACATTCCCGAAGCGGCATATGTCACGCCGCCCCTCACCACGGTGCGCCAGGACTTCGAACGGATCGGCCGCGACATGCTCAGCACACTGCTGTCGCGCATCGACGGCGACCGCGCCACCGAGCTCCCGCAGTCGTTGCCGGCCCTGATCGAGCGCGAGTCGACCGGGCCGGCGCCCGCTCGCAGCACGGCTAGTGCAGCAGGCTCGACACGAGGTTGATCGTCGAGGCCACCACGACGACGCCGAGTAGAAAAGACAGCAGCGCGTGGCGCAGTGCTTCGGCCCGCAGCACAGACGACGTGATGGTCGTGTCGGAGACCTGGAACGTCATTCCCAGGGTGAAGGCGAAATACGCGAAGTCGAGGTAACGGGGCGGCTCCTTCTGGTTGAACTCGATGCCCGTGCCGCCCGCGCGGTAGTAGAAGCCCGCGTACCGCAGCGTGTAGATCGTGTGCACGAGCCACCACGATGCGGCCAGTGTCGCGAGCGCCGTGACGATCAGCCCGAGCGTCGCGCTCGTTCCCAGCTTTCCCGCCTCGACCAGGAGAAGGGCGATCGCGCCGAAGCTGGCGATGCTGGCGAGGATCAGCAGCGTCTGCGCCATGCTCTGCGACGGATCTTCCCGGCTCGCATGGGCGGCGGTGTCGGCCGCACCGAAGCGGAGCACCGAGATCCAGACCCAGATCGTGAAGGTGCCCGCCGCGGCGATCCAGCCGACGGCGGGCGCGAAGATCCACGACCCGACGACACCCGTGACCGTGAACACGACGACGAAGATGGCGAGCACCACGGCTGCCCGCACGCCGGCCCGGTGCGAGAACCCCGAGAAGTCCCGGGAGCTGCCCAGGTCGCTCGTGCCGCTCATTCTGCCGGCCGAACCCGTGCGATCGCCCGGTCGGCGGCGGCCGACGGCTCGCTGGAGACGAGGATGCGCATGCCCGGCTCCAGCACGACGATCTTGTCTCCGTAGCGGGCGGCGATCGATGCCCTCTCCCAGATCAGCACGCACTCGAGGGCCAGCTGGGTGGTGATGGCCCACGGCTGCTTGTTCGCGAACAGGGTGAACGACCCCACCGAATAGCCGCCGAGCTCGGCCAACTCGCCCTGCAGGCCCGACAGGCCCGGGATCTCGACGTCGACCCGGGGCAACCGCGACGCCTTCTGCTTCAGGAATGTGGCGACGAACAGGCGGGCCGCGACCTCGTGACGATCGGCGTGCAGGATGCCGCGGGGTCCGTCATACGGCGGAACGGGGGCGTCGCTGAGGGGCATACGCATGACGCTACCGCGTGCGGCGCAGAACGGGAGCGATCGTCAGGGCTCCGACATGAACGACTGCATGGCATCGCGGTGCAGCGGCTTCGAGTAGAGGTACCCCTGGATGAGGTCGCATCCGAGCTCGGCGAGGCGATCCAGCTGGGCACGGGTCTCGACCCCCTCGGCGACGACGCGCATGCCGAGCGCATGGGCGACGTCGATGCAGCTGGTGACGATGGCCGTGTCCTCGACAGAGACGCCGAGACCCGCCACGAAGGAGCCGTCGATCTTGAGCTCGTCGACCGGAAAATCCTTGAGGTAGGCGAAGCCCGCGTGGCCGGTGCCGAAATCGTCGATAGCCAGACGCACCCCCTGTTCGTGCAGCAACTCGAGGTTGCGATGTGCGCGCGGGCTGTCGGTGATCAGGCCCGTCTCGGTGATCTCGAGGGTGATCAGTGCCGGGTCGAGACGATTGTCGCGCACGAGCGCGCCGACCATCTCGGCCAGCCGCGGATCTCCCAACTGCCGCGCCGACACGTTGATCGACACCGTCACGGGCCGGGCGTCCGGCTCCCGGTTGAGCAGGGCGCACTGTTCGATGGCAGTGCGGCATGCCCACGCGCCCATCTGGTTGATGAGGCCGGATTTCTCGGTCACGGCGATGAAGCCCGCCGGCCCGATCACTCCTCGGTCGGGATGGTCCCATCTCAGCAACGCCTCGTAGCCATGCAGCTCTCCCGTCGCCAGGTCGAGCTGCGGCTGGTAGTCGAGGCGGAACTGATCGTCGGCGAGGGCCGCGCGGATCTCGCCCAGGAGACGGATCTCGTCGATCGTTGAATCGTCGATAACCGAGCTGAACAGTTTCCACCGATTGCGACCCGACGCCTTCGCCTCGTACATGGCCGTCGTCGCCTGTCTCATCTGGGTCTCGGCTATCGACGCGGGCTGGATGCGCTCCGACGAATCGAGTCGGGCGACGGATGCGCCCAGGCTCGCCGTCACGACGATCTCGAGTTCGTCGACCAGGATCGGAGCGCTGATCGATTCGAGGATCGTCTCGGCGAACGCGACGCCCCGGGGGTGGGTTCGACCGACCACGACGAACTCGTCGTCGCCGACGCGGGCAGCGAGGAAGCCAACGGCCGACAGGGTCATCAGGCGCTCCGCGACCGCCCTGAGCACCTGGTCTCCGCCGGCCCTGCCCAGGCTGCCGTTCACGACTCTGAAGTGATCGAGACCCAGCACGAAGGTCGAGAACTCGCTCAGGGGAGGCAGGTCGTCGGCCAGCTCGATTATGCGCGTCAGGAGCCCGGAGCGGTTGAACAGGGAGGTGAGCGCGTCGTAGTGCGCCGCCTGCTCGAGGTCGAGCTCGGCCTCGCGCCGCAGCGCGTCGGACCTTTCGGCCTGCATGATCGCCCTGATCATGTTCTCCTCGTCGGCGGAACGTTCCCGCCGGGGCACGAACACGAAGAGGTTCTGCGAGGCGGCGGACGAATCGGGGTCGGCGTCTTCGGGCGCGCGACTCAAGCGGGCGGCGGACATGTGGGCGGCACGGGCCGTGCGGTCTTTTCCGAGCAGAGTGAGCGACATGTCCATCACCTCCCCCTCCAGATGAAGCAGAGGGAGGATACGTGCGGAGAACAGGATGCGATCGGCCGGTGGTAGGAGGCGGGCGAACGACGTTCCGATCAGGTCTTCCCGAGCGAAGCCGCTCCACAGGAGAAGGCGATCATTGACCTCGATGATCGAGTTCTCCGAGTCGGTGACCACCAGCCCGCCGGGCCCGGAGCGGAACACGAGCTCGTAGTCGATCGCACCCCTCGCATCCGGCTGCATGGTCATCGCTCGTCGAGAAAATCGAGGATCGCGCGAGCAGTCTCGTCGGGAGCGCTCACCTGCGGAACGTGGCCCTGCGCCTGGAGCACGACGACCGAGGCGCGGGGCATCCGCGACTCCATGTAGTCGCCCACGGAGAGCGGGGCGAGCGAATCGTTGGTGCACTGCACGATGAGGGCGGGCACCTCGACGCGGGGCAGCAGCTCCCGCACATCGGAGAGGAAGGCGACGCGGGCGAACGTGCGCATGACGCGCGGGTCGACTCGGCAGAAGCTCTGCTCGAGCTCGCCGGCGAGTTCGGGGAATTCGGGGTTCTTCATGACTACGGGCGCCATCATGGATGACCATGCGAGGTGGTTGTCGTCGAGCGACTCGAGCAGGCCATCGATGTCCTCGTGTGAGAACCCGCCCTCGTAGCCGGCGGCCTCGTCGTCGATGTACGACGGTGTCGGAGCGAGCAGAACGATGCTGCGGAAGAGCTCAGGCGACTCGATCGCGGCGGCCACGGCCACCATCGCCGCGAAGCTGTGGGCGATGACGGTCACCTCGGCGAGCTGCAGGGCCCCGCAGACCTCGATGAGGTCGTGCGTGTACTGGTCGAGCGTTCCGTAGCGCACCGCGTCGTAGTCGGCGAGCGACGAGCCGCCGGAACCCACATGGTCGAATGCGACGACGCGAAAGCTGTGCTCGAAGAAGGGCAGCAGCCGCCTGTACATGGTCTGATCGCATCCGAAGCCATGGGCGAAGAGCAGCACGTCGCCTGCGTCCGGTCCCGTGATCCGTACATTGTTACGGTCGACGATCCTGGCCACATCATCCGGGCTCATGAGCTCGTGTGCCATGGCCCCAGTCTCGCATGATCACCTCCATCCGACAGATGTCGGCCCAAGTGATGACAAATGGACCGGGTTGTGCGAGGCATCCAGAGCGTGAAGACGCGCTCCTGTCAATGGCATTGCAGGGCGCGGTCAACTCGCGTGTACTCGAAGACGGTGTATCCGAGAACCGCAGCACGATCGGCTCCGAATAGACCGAGACATCCCCTGACGAATTCGGATCACCCGCACCATGGAAACACCCCCGCGATGGAACTGACCGCCGCCCTCGACCGTCTTCGTCGAACCCCCTTCCTGCTCGACGTCGTGCGCTCCGCCGACGATCTCGCGCTGGTCGCGTCGCGGGAGGGCGGTCGGCAGGCCGTCGGCATTCTCCGCCGCGCCATCCACGACGACGAGAATCAGCTCGTGGCCATCGCCGCCGTGCACGCGCTCGGTCGGGTCTTCGACGACGAGGCCGACGACGTCCTCTCCGAGCTCCTCTCGAACGAGCACGCGTTTCTGCGCGAGCACGCCGCCTGGGCGTTCGGCGGCCGGCTTCCGCGAATGGATGCCGTGTCGCGACTCGTGGGGTGCGTCGTGCAGGCGGGCTTCACGGGCATGCTCGCCCAGCGCACGCTGCAGCAGTGGGGCGCCTCGGCACCGGATCACATCGCGCTCGCACTCGAGAGCGCCCTCATCTCCGAGTCGGAAGCCGGCGCCCGCTCGCGCCTCGTCGAGACCCTCGGGCTCGTCTCCGGGCGCGTCGCTGGGCGCGCACTGCGCGAGATCGCCGCGAACGCGGGGGAGCAGCAGGACGCCCGGGTCGCGGCTATCGCCGGCCTCGGCGACCGACGCGGAGACGAGCGGGCCCTTCGACTGGTCCGCGAGATCGCGGCCGCGGGCGCCGAGGCGGCCGATTCCCAGGCCACCATCGACGCGGCGAGACTGGCCCTCGTCGATCTCGGCGACGCGCCCGCTGCCATCCGGTTCGGCGACGGGCTGACCGTGGCCCAGCTCTTCCTGCACGCCGACATCGACCGGGGACTGACCCGCGCCGGGGCGGGCGACAACGGGGGAGTGGCCACGTTGCTGGTGCGCCTCGGCGACGCGCTCGCCTCTCTCGACGGCATCGACCGGGTGCTCACCCTGTCGCGGGGCAACGCGGGCGTCGCCGCCGACACTCTGCTCGCCGCCGAGCAGCTCGTGCTCGCGGACCACGAGTTCGTTCCCGTTCCCCTGCTGTCGGAGCCGAGCCCTCAGGCTCGCTCCTGGCACACCAGGGTCGCTGCAGAGCGCGGCATCCGTCGTGCGCTCGTGGCCCTCGGCCCCATCGACGTGCTGCACCTGCGGATGGCGG
Source organism: Agreia sp. Leaf283 (assembly GCF_001422485.1). Classification (GTDB taxonomy): domain Bacteria; phylum Actinomycetota; class Actinomycetes; order Actinomycetales; family Microbacteriaceae; genus Agreia. The sequence continues at coordinate 174,622 of NZ_LMNF01000004.1, read as the reverse complement.
ATGTGGGCAGCATGGCCGCGTCGAGCGTGGCCCGCGAGCTGGGCATCCCCGTGGTGTTCACCCTGGCCCCCGACCCGCACGGCGTGATCCGCGCCCTCGACGTGGCCGGCGCGCTGACCGTCGCGAACTTCGGCGATGTCGACGAGCGCGAGCACTACTGGTTCAGGCACCGGCTCGTGCAGCGTCTCGCGGCTGATGCGGAGCACACCGTTCTGTTCCCCCGCCCTGCGCTGCGCGACGAGCTGCAGGAGCTTCTCGGGATCGATATCGAGTCGTCGCCAGAGCAGTACACCGTGGTTCCCGAGGGAATCGATCTCGCCACGATCGACGACGCGATCCTCGACGTGGAGGCCCGCGCCGACGGTGCGGTCGTCGGCGCGCTCGACGACCTCGACGCGCTGATCGCCGCTCTGCCCGAGCATCGCCGAGGCCTGCCACTGGCCCTCAGCGTGGGGCGCCTGCACCGGGTGAAGGGCATGGCGACGGTCGTCGAGGCGTGGGCGTCGGATGCGACTCTGCTGGCCACCTGCAACCTCGTGATCGTGGGCGGAGACCTCGCCGCGCCCTCGCCGGACGAGCAGTCCCAGCTCGACGCCATCGACGGCGTTCTGCGCGAGCATCCTCGCGCCGCGGAGGGCCTCGTGCTGGCCGGCCACCGCCCGAACGACGTGGTGTCGCGCTGGCTCGCCGCCACGAGGCTCGGCTCCGGCACACTCGTGGGCGCCAACGGCATCTACGTGTGCGGCAGCCTCAAGGAGGAATTCGGAATCGCCATTCTCGAGGCGCTCGCCGCAGGCCTCGTGGTGGTGACGCCCGACGCGGGAGGTCCGGCGACATATGTCGACGATGGGGTCACGGGTGTTCTGGTCGACACCGGATCGGCCTCGGGCGTTCGACGCGGTATGGCCGACGCCCTGCTGATCGCCGCGCGCGACGAGCCGGAACGCGTCGCGGCCGCCCGTGGAATCGTTCGCGAGCGCTTCACCGTGCAGGCCATGGCGACGGCCCTCGAGCGCGTGTACGCCACGGTTGCCGAGAACCGGCGACTCGATTCGATGACACTGTCGAGCACGGGCGGAGCCTCGTGACCCTGCTGGTCATCAGCCCCGACTACGCCTCCCATCTGCTTCCCCTTGCGACGCTGGCCACGGCCTGGCGCGACGCGGGCGACGACGTGGTGGTCGCATCCGGACCAGCGACGACGTCGATCGTGCGGTCGTTCGGGTTCCGTGGTACCGAGTTGCGGCTCGGGCGAGGCTCGAATCCCGGCACGATTCGGGCCGAGGAGCAGCCGGCGGGCGAGGACGACTCGCTGCGCGGCTTCTTCGACGCCACGCGCCGCGGCATGGTCGAGACTCTCGACTACCAGGCGTCGCAGCGCACGACCGATCTGCTGTGGCGGCCGGTCGAGACCGCGAGCGCCGTACTGGCCGTGATTGAGAAGGTGAGACCGGATGCGGTGATCGTCGATCACTTGGCCTTCACGGCCCGTCTCGCACTGCAGGCCGCGGGAGTGGCACACGCCGACGTGGTGCTCGGACACCCCACCGCCCTGCCCATAGCCGACGAGGTATATGGCCTCCCCGCGTCGTGGCCGAGGGCATTCAGCCCTGATAGCGAGGGGCTCGATCGCCTGCGCCTGCGCTGCGAGGCCGTGCGCGATCGGTTCACCGGTCAATGGAACGACGCCCTGGCGGTGCTCGACCCGAGTGCCTCGCCGTCGAGCGACGCCTTCGCCGAGCACGGAGACATTCTGCTGTTCAACTACCCCGGGCAGCTTCACGACCCCGCTCGCACCGCGCTGCTTCCCACGCACGCGTTTCTCGGGTCGGCCGTGCGCGACGAGCCTGCCGACCCCGAGGTCGACGCCTGGCTGGCCGGGGGAGGAGCCCCGATCGTCTACGTGAGCTTCGGCAGCTTCCTCTCTGTTCGCGCGGATGTACTCGCTCGGATCGCCGAGGCGCTGAAGGGTCTCGACGTGCGCGTCGCCCTCGCTGTCGGTTCGGCCGACCGGCGTGAACTCGGAGAGCTGCCCGAGTCGTGGCTCGTGCGCGAGTTCCTGCCCCAGGTGACCCTGCTCGAGCACGCGGCCCTGACCGTGACGCACGGGGGGAACAACAGCGTGACCGAGGCCGCGACGGCCGGCGTGCCCATGCTGGTGCTGCCGTTCTCGACCGACCAGTTCGCAGGAGCGGCGGCCATCGAGAGCCAGGGCTACGGGGCCGCTCTCGATCCGAACACGGCATCGGTCGACGCACTCCGTTCGGCGGCGGAGTCGCTCCTGGCAGACACCGAGACAGGCGCTCGCTGCCGACTGCTGAGCGACGAGCTGCGTGCCATGCCCGGCCGCGACAGGGCGCGCGCGGCGCTGTCGGCGTAGCCGTCGAACTGGAATACTGGGCGCATGCGCAGATTCGTCGTCTCTCTTGTGGCCAATGCGATCGCCCTGTGGCTCACCACGCTCATCGTCACAGGCGTTAAGCTAGATCCATTTCAGGACGACGCCCTCGGCACGATCCTGTCGTACCTTTTCGTTGCCCTGATCTTCGGCGTGGTCAACGGCATTGTGGGCACAGCCGTTCGCATCGTCGCGTTCCCGCTCTACATCCTCACTCTCGGCCTGCTCTCGCTCGTGGTCAACGCCCTGCTGCTGCTGCTCGCGGAATGGCTCTCCCAGCTCTTCGGCTTCGGTCTCGTGATCGACAACTTCTGGTGGGCCGTGCTCGGCGCTCTTGTGCTCGCCATTCTCTCGGCCATCATCGGCTCGATCCTGCGCCCCCTCGCCGGACGCGACAAGGACTGACAGCCGAGCAGCCCGCGCATACACCGTCATCGACCCACACGCTCGGCGCGATACTCCGTGGCCGTGCCCGCAGCGGAGCCCGACAGGAACGGCGCCGCACCGTCGATGAACTTCTCGACCCTCGGATCTTTCGAGGCGTCGACCAGGCCGGCCGTCTCGCGGTAGGCGTCGAGATCGTGTGACGGGAAGGCATCGCCGGTCGGCATGGGCGCGTCGTCGTAGAGGGTGCGCCGCACCAGCACCCGATCGTCGCCGGATGCGGTGTCGAGCCCGCCCAGCGCGGGAACCAGATCTTCGGTGTGGGCGATGGTGAGGGTGGGAGCCGTCGTCTCGAGCTGGCCGACAGGCGAGCCGAGGGTCACGACGCCCTGCACGGAGTAGTCGCCCGACTGCTCGAGCTGCACGGCGAGCAGTCCGCCCTGCGAGTAGCCGACCTCGAGAACGGGGTCGCCCGGACGGATGCCCGCGTCGCTCATCGCCTCGACGGCGGCCCGGTAGGAGGCCCCGCCACCGGCGCTCATCGATTCGACGTTGCTCGTCATGTCGAAGGCCTCGCCCGCGGGCATGGCGTTCATGTCGACGGTGCCGCCGAGGTAGACGATGTATGACGGATCGCCGTTCTCGGTGGCGTACTTCTCGACCTTGATCTGCGGGCCGCGGGCGCTCGTGTTCGGCATGCGCGACGTCAGTTCGGCGATGCTCGACGGGGCCGTGACCGGTGATGTGCCGACCCTCGTGGTCTGCACCGGCGTCTCGACGAGCGGACTGCGACCACCGCCCGCAGCGCCACCGCCCGCCAGGCCTCTGGCCGCACCCGCGGCACCCGCCGCCGCGAGAACCAGCCCGGCGGCCTCCCTGATTCCGAAGAGCCCGAGACCGTCGTCGCCGATGACGGCGCCGGCGCCCGGAGGAACGCCCAGGAGCCCCGCGATGATGTCATCGCTCGACGAGAAGAGCAGCCGCACGGCCGCCGCCACCGCGGGATTGTTGGCGAGCTGCGGGTTCTCGCGCATCCACTCGGCGGCATCAACGGGGCTGCGCGCGGCGCCCGGCCTTGCCGCCAGCCCGACGAGCACACCGGACCCCGCGGCGAGGAAGGGTGCGCCCGCGAGGAGGAGGAAGGGAGCGAGGTGACCGAGCACGTTGCCGAGCAGACCCGTGGAGACGCGGATGCCATCGATCATGGCGTTCTCGACCAGGCCGTAGGCCTCGGCCGCCAGGCGCAGCGACACCTCGAGTTCGCCCGCCTCTCGAGACGCTCGATCGAGGTCGTCTGCGGCCTGGAGCACCAGCGCGGGCACGGTCGGCGCCTGCGCGGCGACGTGCGGATCGATGCAGAGCTCGAGCCCTCTCAGCCGCGCCGCGGCGGCCAGAGACTCGCTCTCGACGAAGCGGAGCCGGAACGCCGTGTTCGACATCTCGTCTGTCGACACCGCGAAGCTGCCTCCGCCCGACACGACGAGTTCGTCGTCGTCGGCCGTCACGGAGTCGCACCCGTCGAGACGATCGCCCCGGCGATCAGTGCGGAGATCTCGTCGAGGGTCGACGACACCCGGCGAACCTCGGCCGCGACCCTGTCGCATCTCGCATCGAACGACTGCCGGGCCAGCCCCTGCCAACCGGGCGCATCGTCGCGCACGACGGTGGGCAGCAGTTCTGTGCTGAGCTGCACGCTGAGCCTCTGCACGGTCGCCCGGTCGTGCTCGAGCGACGATCTGACGTGGAGGAGGAGGGCATCGGGATGATCTGTCACCGCACCAGTGTCGCCATCCCGCCCTGCGCGGCGGGGCGCGAGCGCGCCATCGGGGGAGAGGTGCGGACACCCGCTGATGTGGAGGAGGGGAAACTGCACCAAGATAGAGGCATGCCCCTGGATGAGACCGAGATTCCCGCTGGAATCTTTCGAGTCTGCATGGTCTGCACGGGCAACATCTGCCGCTCGCCCATGGCCGAGATCGTGCTGCGCGAGCTCGTGCAGAAGGCCGGCCTCAGCCATCGCGTCTCGGTCACCAGCGCCGGAACGGGCGACTGGCACGTCGGCGAGCAGGCCGACCCGAGAACGATCGACGCTCTCGCGGATCGCGGTTACGACGCATCCCTGCACCGGGCCAAGCAGTTCGACTCGTCGTCGTTCGACGAACTCGACCTGATCGTCGCGCTCGACCGCACGCACGAGCGGGCCATCCGGTCGTGGGCGACGAGCGACTCCGACCGATCGAAGATCAGGCTGCTCACGAGCTTCGACACCGACCCGAACCGCCAGCTCGACGTGCCCGACCCGTATTACGCCGACGCCGCCACCTTCGCCGCCGTGCTCGCCACCATCGAGCGGGCCTGCGCATCTCTGTTCGCGCAACTGGAGCCGGCGTTTCGAGCTCCCCACGCATCCACCCCCGCCTGACCGCCGCGGCCCGACGGCCGCCCAGCACTGGAGTTACCCCGCATCATGAGCGCCCTTTCCCCCCAGCCCCTCAGCCCGCTCGACGGCCGCTACGCATCCGCCGTCTCAGAACTGGGCGAGTTCCTCTCGGAGGCGGGCCTCAACCGCGCCCGCATCCAGGTGGAGGTCGAGTGGCTGATCTACCTCACCGACCACTCGCTGTTCGGATCGACGCCGATCGAACTCGAGAAGCAGCGCCAGCTGCGCCAGCTCGCCCCGAACTTCGGAGACGTCGAGGTGGCCGAGCTCGGCGCCCTCGAGTCGACCACCAAGCACGACGTGAAGGCCGTGGAGTACTACGTTCGCCGCCGCCTCGACGAGCTCGGACTCACCGGGATCGCCGAGCTCACGCACTTCGCGGCCACGAGCGAGGACATCAACAACCTCAGCTACGCGCTCGTCATCCGCGATGCCGTGACCGAGGTCTGGCTGCCGGCGTTCCGCGCCGTGATCGACGAGCTGCGCAGCCAGGCCGTGCAGTACCGCGACGACGCCATGCTCGCCCGCACCCACGGACAGCCCGCCACCCCCACCACCATGGGCAAGGAGCTGGCGGTCACCGTCTACCGCCTCGAGCGCATCCGCAAACAGGTCGAGGCCGCCGAGTACCTCGGCAAGTTCTCGGGCGCCACAGGTACGTTCGCGGCCCACCTCTCGGCCGAGGCCGACCTCGACTGGCAGGCCGTGTCGCGCGAGTTCGTGACCTCGCTCGGCCTCACCTGGAACCCTCTCACCACCCAGATCGAGTCGCACGACTGGCAGGCCGAGCTCTACTCGCAGGTCGCCCACGGCAACCGCATTCTGCACAACCTCTGCACCGACGTGTGGACGTACATCTCGCTGGGCTACTTCACCCAGATCCCGGTGGCCGGCGCGACCGGTTCGTCGACGATGCCGCACAAGATCAACCCGATCAAGTTCGAGAACGCCGAGGCCAACCTCGAACTCTCGAGCGCACTTCTCGACTCGCTGGCCCAGACCCTCGTCACGAGCCGCCTGCAGCGCGACCTCACCGACTCCACGACGCAGCGCAACGTGGGCGTGGCCCTCGGCCACTCGCTGCTCGCCCTGTCGAACATCACGTCGGGCCTCGGACAGATCTCGCTCAACCGCGAGCTGCTCTCCGCCGACCTCGACACCAACTGGGAGGTGCTGGCGGAGGCCATCCAGACCGTCGTCCGCGCCGAGATCACGGCGGGCCGCTCCTCAATCACCGACCCCTACGCGCTGCTCAAGGAGCTCACCCGCGGCAAGCGCATCGGAGCGAGCGACCTGGCTGCCTTCGTCGACGGCCTCGATATCGGCGATGCGGCGAAGCAGCGGCTGCTCGCACTGACCCCGCACAGCTATGTCGGCATCTCGTCTGCGCTGGTCGAGCACATCCTCTGAGCGCTCTCGGGAGCTCACGGTAGCCTTGGTGTCTTATGGCACACGACAGCGAGACCCCGTCCCACCACACCGCGTCGCTCGAAGAGCGCATCCAGGCCGCTGTCGAGCGTGAGGGCGAGACCTCTGTGGTGCTCCGCGCGCGGTCGCTGCTCGAGGGCGGCTACGAGGGCGAGGACTTCCTTCGCGTCGTCGGGGGCCCGCACGCCGACGGCATCCTGGCCGGCGCCCCTTCGCTGTACTGGCCGGAGCTGTGGGGCGCCCGCGCGCTGAACTACGTGTGGTCGGATGCCGCGGCGCCGGCCGTCATCGCCGGTCTCGGCAACCAGGCATGGCGGGTCCGCGAGATGTGCGCCAAGGTGGCTGCCCTGCGGTCGATCGCGGCCCCCGAGGCCCTCTCCGCCTTGACGAAAGACGACCATGCGCGAGTCCGCGCAGCAGCGGCCCGAGCACTCGCGGCCACGGGCGACGCCGCGACCCAGGACACGCTGGAGGCCCTTCTGCGCGACCCCGACAAAGAGGTGCGCCGAACCGCCCAGCAGTCCCTCAAGACCCTGAAAGACGCCCTCTCCTAGGCCCAGCAGGCTCCCTTCGACAAGCTCAGGGAACGAAGCCGCGGAGCGAAGCGCAGCCGGTGAGCGAAGCGAACTCGGCGCTACTCAACCAGCGAAGCCGGACCCCTCGATGAGAAGGTCGTGTGGCGCAGTCCTGCCCATCCGGGTCTCCGTGATGGGCACGACGACGCCACTCGATCGCCACTCGTCGTTTGGATGGCGCCGTCAGGCCCATCCGGTGCGTCGGAATAGGCACGACGGCGCGACGCAAACGAGATCCTTTCCCTTTCAGCCCACGGATCGTGGTTTCGATACGCTCGTTCCTCGCTCCTCGACCACCGCAGCCGCTGAGCGAAGCGAACTCGGCGCTACTCGACCAGCGAAGCCGGTGAGCGAAGCGAACTCGGCGAAGAAGCGAACTCGGCGAACGGACTCGGCGCGGGGAGGGGTGAGCGTTTTCTTGCGAGTTATGGCTGCGGCTGATGACCCGGAGCAGCGCGAGGAACGAGCGCCGCGGAGCGGTCGTCAGCCACAGTCATTGTCTGAGCTGAAAACGCACACCCCGAGCTGCGCCCGCAGGAAACCCCTAATGCCCAGAAGGCGGAAGATCGTCGTCGAGCTCCGTCTGCTCCGACTTGTTCGGCTTGAACGTCAGCACCATCATCGCGATCACCACGAGCACGACGATGAACGCCACCCCGAAGAAGATCACCGCGAGCAGCGGGTTACGCGTCGCGAGCAGAACGGTGAGCCCGACGAAGAGGGCCATCACGGCCGACAGAACGATGAGTTCGACGGGCTTGAAGACGTCGCGCTTGGATGGCTGGGTCACGGGTTCTGCACCTCGAGAGTCACGGAGTCCTTTGCTGTGGGGGCGCTCGGCTGGGTGCCCCAGCGGAGCGACAGCCCCGCGATCACGAGATAGATGCCGAGCACGGCACCGTACGCGCCGAAGAGTCCCACGGCAACCAGGTCGGTGAGGGGGAGGAGAAGGAAGGCGAGCGCGAGGATCGCGGTGAGGCCTCCCATGGCGATCCAGTCTTTAGCGGGCGCCTCGCCGCGCGAGCGCAGTCCCGTGACGAGCTCCAGAATGGCCGTGATGGCCGCCCAGACGCTCACGAGATACAGCAGGAAGGCCAGCCCGAAGCCCTGCAGCGACAGGGCGAGCACACCCGCGACGATGCTGGTGGCCGCCTGCGCGAGAAGCAGCGCACGGCCCGTTCCGGCGGGCAGGGCCCGAGGGGTCAGGATGCCCGTGAGCAGGCCGGATGCGAGGGCGAACGCCCCGAACACCAGCAGGCCGACGACACTCGAATGGTTCGGCGTGAAGGCGACGACGAGGGCCACGACGATCGCCGGGATCGCCCGGGCGACAGGCACGCCCCAGTAGGGCGATTGCGCCTGCGGGCGAGTGGGCTGGGTGGTCACCGCGCGGCCTGCTTTCGAGTTCGAGAACGCCATCAGTTTACCGTGGTGAATGCTGGGGGTTCTCCGGCGAGCTATTGCACGCTCTTACACCCTGTCGAACCTTTTGTCATCACTATGTTCCGAGGTTGTCGCTTGTGATCTACTCGTCACTGAGGATGATGCGACAATTCGTCACATCGAGGCAACGATGCTTCACTCGCCGTCGACCTTGGGGGTCACGCATGCCGAGCTCATATCTCTACCGTCGTATCTCCGTCGCAGGCCTCACAGGCCTGGCACTCGGCTCCGCACTGGTGCTCGGGTTCTCCAGCACCGCGCAGGCCGCAATCGTGCTCGACGGCCCGATCAACCTGAAGACCGCGGCCGGCTACGCGGTTCTCGCGGGCTCCACCGTGACGAACACCGGGCCGACCGTCGTCACGGGCGACGTGGGACTCTCGCCGGGCACCGCCATCGACGGATTCGAAGGAGAGCCGGCAGGTTCCTTCGTTCTCGGCACGGGTTCGGCTCGCACCGATCCCGACGTCGACCAGGCCAAGATCGACCTCGACCAGGCCTTCGGTGTCGCGAAGAGTCTCACGCCTCAGGCGAAGGGACTCTCTCAACTCGCCGGTAAGACGCTGAAACCGGGTGTCTATTCGGGCGGAGCCCTCGACCTCTCGTCGGGCGACACCCTCACGCTGGATGGTGGCGCGGCATCCGTCTGGGTCTTCCAGGCGGCGAGCACCCTGGTCACCGGGTCGGGAAGCCGTATCGAACTCATCAACGGGGCCAGCATCTGCAACGTCTTCTGGCAGGTCGGTTCGTCGGCCACTCTGGGAAGCAGCTCGACCTTCGTCGGCACGATCATGGCGCAGGAGTCGATCAGCGTGGGCAACGCCGCAGTCATTCAGGGCAGACTTCTCGCCAGCACCTCGGCGGTCACCCTGATCAACGACACCATCGTGCGCCCGTCGGACTGCACGACGGGTTCGGGCGAAACGACCGAGACGACGACACCGGAGATCACCACGGACTCGCTCGACGACGCGACTGTGGGAACTCCCTACGAAGACACGGTCGCCACCGAGGGCACGCCGACCGCGACCGTCACGGTCACCGAGGGCGAGCTGCCTGCGGGCCTGGTCATCTCTGAGAACGGCACCATCACGGGCACGCCGACCACTCCCGGCACCTCGACGTTCACCGTCACGGCGAGCAACGGCGATACGGGCGACGTGACTGCGACGTACACGATCGTCACCGAGGCGGCCCCCGTCGTGCCGACACCGCCTGTCGTCGAGACGCCGAGCGGACCAGGACAGACCGGATCGGGTCAGGGTGGCTCGGGTCAGAGCGGCTCAGGACAGGGCGGATCGCTCGCAGCGACCGGCTTCGAGACCGGCGGCCTGATCGCCGGAGCCCTGGCGCTGCTGGCGGTCGGCTTCGCCCTGCGCATCCGACCCGCTCGACGTCGCTCCTAGCCCGCTGCGTCGCACCCTTCCGTGATTACCGGCGGAAGGGTGCGACGAGGTCGCTGAGGATCGCCGTGGGCTCGAGCCCGAGTTCGCGCTCGAGCAGCGCCTTATAGATGTCGTAGTCGCGCAGCGCCTCCGACTGATTCCCCTCGGCCAGGTGCACCTTGATGAGGCTGACGATGGCGCTCTGCCTGAGGGGCTCGACCCGCATCGCTGCCCGTGCGGCCCAGGCGGCGGCCCGGAGGCTTCCCTCCGTGATCAGCATCTCGGCCTGAGCCTCGAGTGCGTGCAGGCGCAGCTGCCGCCAGTCCTCGACCTCGGAGAGCACCCACTCGTCGTACCAGTCGGGGAGGATGCGAGACGCGAAGGCCTCGATCGCCCAGGTGCTCAGGTCATCGGACGTGGATGCCGCGCCCGGCTGCAGCAGGCGCCTCGCCGATTCGCGGGCGACGTTGAGATCGACCGCGACGCCGGGAGCCAGGCTCAATCCGGCGGGAGTCATGGTGATGGCCGGCTTGATGGCGTCTTCGAGTCGTGTGAGCGCCGACCGAAGGCTGTCGCTGGCCCGCCGCTCCGTGACATCCGGCCACATCTCCCCCGAGATGGCCAGACGGGCGCCCCGCGGTCTGAGCGCGAGAAAAGCGATAAGCCGTTTGGTGCCGACCGAGAGACCGAGGATCTCCTCTCCATCGTTGCGGACCGTGAGCGGTCCGAGCACGCTGATCTCGATCATGTCGCCGCCCACGCCGAAATCCTCCGCGTCGGAACGACCGGAGAACTCGGGTTGAGCAGAGGCAACATGTGATGGATTCGCTCCTAGAATCACATGTTCCCATATGCGGGTGCGCCCAGCTAGGGGCGCACCCGACGTGTTCAGTTCTTCACTGTGTGCCGACGACGCGCGAGGGAAGCAACGACAAGTCCGAGCAGCAGAACCGAGGCGCCGCCGAGCAGGATGTTCTCGACCGGCATGCCGGTGTTGGCCAGCGTTCCGGCCGTCGATCCCGAACCGCCCGATCCTCCGGGGTTTCCAGGTGTGCCGGGTGTGCCGGGGCCGCCGGGAGTGCCAGGAGTGCCTGAGCCCGGGGGTGTCGTTCCTCCGTCGGTTCCGCCGCCGGTGCCACCACCGGTCTCACCGCCCGTCTCGCCGCCCGTGCCACCACCCGTCTCGCCGCCGGTCTCGCCGCCGGTCTCGCCGCCGCCGCCGCCGCCGTCGCCTTCGCCGTCGCCGTCGCCGTCGCCTTCGCCGTCATCCGGCCCCGCGACGATGTTCGTGGTGAACTCGACGGAGCAGGTCACGTAGGCGCCGCCGCCGTTGCCCGAGCCGTTGCACTGGTCGACGGTGGTGGGGATGACGGATGCGGTGGAGCCGCCCTCGACGGTGCAGGTCACCCGGAGGATTCCGCCGCCGTTGTTGCCCGAGCCGTTGCACTGCACGACTGTCGCCGTCGACGGATCGGTGCTGTCATAGGAGTCGCAGTTGAGGCTGGTGGCGTCCGCGCCGCCGGCTCCCGATCCCTGGCACTGGTTGATGGTCACGGTCTGCGGCGTCGCGGTACCGACGATGTTGTTGATGACCTCGACCGAGCAGATCACGGTGCTTCCCGTTCCGTTGCCCGAACCGTTGCACTGGTCCACTGAGAGAACGACGTCGTTCGTGTTGAGCGTCTGAGGCAGCTCGCACACCGGTTCCGCGTTGGCGAAGCCGTGGCATTCGGTGACGACCGTCGAGCTGCTCTTCACACCGGTCGCGACATTCACCGTGTTGGTGACGACCACGCGGCACTCGACGGCCTCGTTGGTGCTGTTGTCGCTGCCGTTGCACTGCGAGACGGGGAGCGGAGCGGCCGATGCGCTGCTCGCGCCGAGAAGCGGAAGGCATGCGACCGCGGCGACGGCCAGCAGGGCTGCGGCGATGAACAGACGGCGGTGCGCGGCTCCGAGGCCGAAGAATTGTCGCGATGTCGCGAGCGTGTGAGGCTTCCCCATGATGTGACTCCCTAGTTGTAGCTCGAGTCTCACTCAGGGATCATGACCGGGTCGTGACGGCCTCGTGACCCGACAAGTACGCGCGCGTGACACGGCTGTGACACGGCGATGACGCGGAAGTGACGCGGGAATCGCGCGACGACAGAGGTCAGTTCAGGCCAGCGTCGCACTGGCCTGAATGGCGCGGATCTCCGGCCAGACCTGCATCGCCTGCGCGGCCGTGGCGGTGCCGGTGACCTCGACCAGGTCGAGCGTGGGGCCGTTCGACACGAGGGCGAGTCGCACCGCCTGAACGAGGGTGCCCACGCGCGCATCCGGATAGCTGAACTCGATACGGAAACCCGCCCGGCCCAGCACCTCGGGCCGATCCCGACCCAGTTCGACGACACCCGCGATCGACGACACCTTCTCGACGACCGCTTCGATAGCCGTGCCGAGCGTGTAGCCCGATCCGAAGCGCGAGATCGACACGACGACGTTCGGTCGGAACTCGCCCTGCTCGACCTCCTTCGCCGCGGCCAGTACGGCGGCGGTCGTCGAGAGCACATGCCAGTCGTCGGGCACATCGAGAGACACGATGGGCAGTGCCGGGGCATCCGAACTGGGGAATGTGAGCGTGCGCGACATCGAGCCTGCAGACCTTTCTTAAGGGGAGAAACACCACGGGCGGGCGTCGAGTGATCGACGCCCGCCCGGTTCCGGAGTATCCGAAGGCCGGATCCTCAAGAAGAGAAGTGCTACGCGTTCGAGGTGCTCTCCTGGTCGGCAGCGTTCTTTGCTGCCTTCTGCGACGCGTCCTCGAGTGCGGCGATGACCTGCTTGAGGGCGGCGGTGTGCGTTCCGCTCCACTCGCTGCGGAAGTTCTCCGCGTCGGGACCGGTCCACTGCACGCTCTGCAGTGCGCTGGTGAGCGTCGTCAGGATCGTCTGGACCTGCTGCGACTGCTGGTTGAGCTGCTTTCCGAGGCTGCGAACCTGGTCAACGTCAAGACCCCATACGGCCATTGTTTTCTCCTTATTTTCCTGGCGACCCGGCGGTTCCGGTTTCGCTACATCCCGTGAGTCGATCTCACGTGATCAGACTAGGGTGACCCCCGTAGGGGAGTCGATGGGGAGAACTCCCCATACGCCGTTCAGGCATCCGGCAAGGCCACCTGCACCTTGGTGATGCGGCCCTGCTGCACGAGGAATCCGCGGCCCGGCGGCAGGTCTGCGCGTCGGAAGCGGCCGAGCGATGTGCCCAGCAGGGTGTCGCCATCCAGTTCGCCCGGCACCAGCAGCAGGCCCCGCTTGGCGCCCTTGAACGAGCCGGCCAGGGTCCACGCCGCCGACCAGGTGGCCGTCTCGCTCTCGCCCACCACGAACACGTCGTCGCGCAGCGCCCGTTTGATCAGGCGGTCGATGTCGTTCTCCGCCATGGTCCCCGTGAGGTCTCCGATGTTCTCCACGAAGATCGCGAGGGAGTCGGGCCGCAGGGTTCCGGCGTCGAGCTGGCCCTGCAGGTCGTCGGCGAAGGCGGTGACCTGGGCGGGATCCGAGATGGACATCGACCAGAACGGCAGGGGCGTGAGCGACGTCTTGCGCGGCGAGATGTGCACGAGCCGGATGCCGGGCTGCGCCCGACGCAGTGCGGCAGCCATGGTCGCGAGCGCCGTGGAACGGCCGCTCTGACCGGAGCCCGAGACCATGAATGCTCCGCGCGGCGCGATGCCGAGCGGGGCCAGGTTGTCGTCGCGCACGGCGATCACCGGCAGTCCGCCGGCCGTGGCGGGGAGGGTCGAGAGCGGAATCGAGTCCGACAGCTTCTGGATGGGCGGGGCCTCGGGGATGCCCTGGCGGCGCATGGCCTCGGCCAGCTTGGCCACCTCACGCGACTGGATGGCCACGTTGGGGTCGGCGCCGAGCACCGCGATCTGGATCTCGTTTCCGCCCATGAGTCCTCGCCCGGGGGGCGAGATCGCCGTGAGCGTGTCCTTCGGCACGCCGACCAGCTGGTAGTCGTCCTCGCTGGCCATGCGCAGCACCAGGCGTCTCTGCACCGTCGATCCGAGCGAGGCGGGAACGGAGTTGGGGCGGTCGCCGGAGATGACGATGTGCACGCCCACCTGGCGTCCGTCGCTGGCGATCTGCGCGAAGGTGGTGAACCACGCGGAGTGCCCGCCGAACTCGTACTGCTCGCGGAACGCGCCGATTCCGTCGACCAGGACGATGATGCGCGGCTCCTGCGGCGCTCCAGCGATGCGCCTGTACTCGCCGATGCTGCCGGCGCGAACCGCGGAATACCGGGCCGAGCGGTCGTCGACCGTGTCGCGCAGCATCCGGAGCAGGCGGATGACGCGCTCCTCGTCGTCGCCGTCGATGATCGCGCCCACGTGGGGCAGCTCCTCGAGCATGCTGAGTCCGCTCGATCCGAAGTCGAGGCCGTACACGTGGATCGGACCGCCGCGGGGCGTGATGGCCGCAGCGACCGCGATCGTGCGCAGGGTGGCGCTCTTGCCCGATCCACCGGTTCCGTAGACGGCCATGTTGCCGTCGCGGTCGGGCTCGTAGAACACCGTCGGCTGGATCTGGTTCTCCGGCTCGTCGATCACGCCGAGTAGCAGCCGCTCATCGGTGCGCGGGTTCGGCAGCAGCGAGAAGTCGTAGACGGCCGCGAGCTCGTCGAGCCACGGCTTGCGCGGGTCGGGGATGTCGGCCCGGCGGGCCGCCGTGCGAATGGATGCGACGAGTCGCGCGATGTCGTTCGGCCCCGGGTCGGCCGCCTCGACGACCTCGACCTCCGGCACCTCCCACTCGGCGCCGGCACCGAAGTTCATCTCGGTGATGTCGATGCGCGGGCGGGGCGGCTCGTTCGTGGTCCACCCACCCGCGTAGCCGGTCTGGAACGAGGCGAGCCGGCCAGGGCCGGTCTTCGCGGCCCCGCGACCGGGGATCGACTGGTCGAAGTACGCGGCCATGGGCGTTCCGAGAATGTCGGAGGAGTCCTCGGCGTCGGCCATGCGCAGCGCGATGCGCAGGTTGGTGTTGGCGCGCAGATTGTCTTTGATGACACCGGCGGGACGCTGCGTGGCGAGGATGAGGTGCAGGCCGAGCGAACGACCTCGTTGGGCCACGTCGACGACGCCGTCGACGAACTCGGGCACCTCCTGCACGAGGGCGGCGAACTCGTCGACCACGATCAGCAGGCTCGGCGGCGTCTCCGGGTCGCCCGTCTTCTCGAGCGAGACCAGGTCTTTCGCCTTCTTGCGGTTGAGCAGGTGCTCGCGATAGCGCAGCTCGGCGCGCAGCGAGGTGAGGGCGCGGCGCACGAGGTGCGGCGACAGGTCGGTGACGAGGCCCACGGTGTGCGGCAGCGCCACGCAGTCGGCGAAGGCCGCGCCGCCCTTGTAGTCGATGAAGAGGAAGGTGGCGCGGTCGGGGGAATGCGCCGCCGCCATGCCCAGCACCCACGACTGCAGGAACTCGCTCTTGCCGGCTCCGGTTGTTCCGCCGACGAGGGCGTGCGGGCCCTGGTTGCGGATGTCGAGGTAGAACGGCTCGGTTCCGCTGTGACCCACGAGCGCCCGAAGCGAGCCCTCCTTCTTGCGGCGCACCGGCGGCGAGCCGTCGCGCAGGGCGATGGAGTTGCTCTCGCGCCAGCGCTCGACCACGGCGTCGGGCTGCTCGGCGAGCTCGGGGCCCACGAGCGAGAGGTACGACACCGAGCGGGGCAGATCCGACTCGTCGTCGATCGGCGAGCCCACGTCGACGACGGGGGCGAGATGCCGCGCGTAGCGGTGCGCCGCCTCGAGCTCGACCGTCTCGCAGACGACCGGGTAGGTGTGCTCGCCCAGCCGGACCTGGCCCACGGTGCCGCCGGCGACATCCGAATCGACGCTAACGAAGCTGCGGCACGCGGCCGGCAGGTGGGCGATGGATGGCGCGGACCAGACGATGTGAACGTTGGCGTCGGCGCCGCGCTCGGCGAGGCGGTTGAGGCGACCCCGGTCGACGGGCACGTCGTCTTCGATGACCACGATCACCGCGGGGGTGATGGGCAGCGGAACGTCCGACTCGTCGTCTTTCTTCGGCCGCAGATCGGGGCTCTCGAGCGCACCGCGAGCGCTGGGGGCTCCCGCCGTGCGCTGGGCGACGAGCTCCTCGAGGCGCGACAGCAGGGCGAGTCCCGATCCGGGGTTGTCGGCGAGGTGATCGCCGGCCAGGGGGCTGTGCGGGGAGCCGGTGTGCGGCATCCATTCGAGCCACTCCCAGCTCTCGCGCGACGCGGGCGAGACGAGCGCGCACACCACGAGCTCGGCGGGGGAGTGCAGGGCGGTGAGCTGGGCGAGCACGCCGCGGGTCACGCCGCGGCGCAGCTCGAGGCTGCCGGCCACGCCCAGCGCGCCCGATTCGCGCAGGTCGGCCACGATCGGCACGTTGTCGATGAGCGAGAACTTCTCGGCCACCTCTTCGAGCTGGCCCCAGTACTCGGGGAGCGTGTCGTTGGCCTGCGGCAGGGTGACGCTGTCGCGGCTGTGCGCGGTTCCGAGCCCGAGGCGCACGGCGAGGAAGGCGCCGTGCTCGGGCCGGTGGGTCCACAGCAGGTGGCCCAGCCGATGGGCGGACTCGAGGCTGTCGGCCACCGAGGGCGCCTCTCCCAGCCGAACCGCCCGCTGCAGCCGCTGGCGCTCGTGCAGCTTGTCGACGAAGGCCTTGAGCGACAGGGTGAACTGCTTGATCGCGTCCTTCATCTGCCGACGCGTCGTGAGCTTGTGATCGATGTACGTTCCGATCATCAACAGCGGGCTCAGGGCGATGAAGACCACGCTGAGGATGTTGCGGGTGAAGGCGTAGAGGACGACACCCATGATGAGCGGCGCGATCAAGGCGACGATCGGAAAGCGCTGGGGCTGCGGGCGGCCGGGGGGCTCGGGGGCCGGGTACTTGTCTCCGGGGTAGCGAGCGACCACGCGAGGTGAACGGTTGAACTCGATCACGGGGGTCGAGGGAGCCGCACCGCCGAGACGCTGCAGGGGAACGACGCAGAGGGCCGTGTCTCCCAGAACCACCACGTCGGCCGAGCTCAGCGTGGTGCGGGGCACCTGCTCGCCGCCCATCAGCAGACCGTTCGCGGAGTTCATGTCGGTGATCTCGACGGTCTCGCCCACGGTGATGCGAGCGTGCCGTTTGGAGATGAGCGAGTCGGTGAGCCGCACATCCACACCGCGCTCACGGCCGATGTAGCTGGTGCCGAACGGCAGCGCGAACTCGGCACCGGCATCCGGGCCCGACAGCACCCGCAGGGTGGCCGCGGGAGCGCCCCGATCGGAGCCGGGCGCGTTGAAGTCGTCGCTGTGCTGGCGTATCTCGATCGTCGAGCCCGAGCGCACGCCCGAGTCGAGCAGGTTGGACTGCGGGTCGAGAACACGTGTCTGGCCGGAGGTCTCGGTGACCTGGAGCGTCAGCCGCGGTGGCGCGAGCTGAACGTCGTTGTCGGGGTCGGCCGTGTACAACGCCTCGGCCACGTTCGAGACGCTGGTCGTCGCATCCGCCGTGACGGCGACGTTCGTGGAGGTTCCGCCGCCGCGCGAGAGCGTGAGTTTGATGTGCATGGACTAGCGGGCATCCTTCGTGGGGGTCGCGGCGGGCGCCTGGGGAGTGTCGGCGGTGTCGTCGTCGAGCGCCGGAAGGTCTGCGGGGGTCACGAGCCGAGAGAGCACGGCGTACTCCACGAGCCGCGCGCGTCTGTTGGTGGCGAGCGCGCCCACTCCGCCGCGCAGGCCGTCGACGCCCTGGCGGCTGAGCTTGTCGCACACGTTGTCGAGCTTGCGGTTGAACCGGCTGAGCACCCAGCCCAGGCGCTCGGCGGCCGCGGCCGATGACGGGATCTCGCTCGTGCCCGTTCCCTCGCGCTTGAGCATGGGCTCGGCGAGGGCGAGGATCAGCAGCCACTGCGAGCGGGTGAACGTGACCGCCCCGACCGTGGTCGTTCCGTCGCTGGAGGAGACGGGCTTCGAGTCGACGAACGCCGGAGTCGAGGTGTGCACGACGAACTCGTAGGTCGTCGGGCCGGCGGTGAAGACCACGGAGGTGAGGCCGAACACCACGGGGAGCCGCGCACCCGGGGCGAGCCAGGCCTGCATCGACCCCGTCGCATCCGAGATCGAGGCCGAGAGGCGCGAGCCCACGTTGATGAGCCACCACAGGCCGTCGATGTAGGCGATCTGCAGAAAGCGGCGGTGCAGATACTGGTTGTCGTCGATGTCGAGGTCGGCGTCGCGGCCGATGTCGAAGGGCTTGTTCCTGTCGAGGGTGAACCACTCGCCGCAGTACTCGACGCTGGCGTCGGTCGTGGTCGATTCGGTGGTGCTGACGTCGGTCATCAGGGTGCGCATCCCGTCGCTGGTTCGGAGGCGCGCCCGTCGGTGCGACGGACGCTCACCTCGATGCAGGTCTTCTGGCCCTCTGTCGGCACGACCGTCACAGTGGTGTCGGTGGTCGACGAGAGGCTGGTCTCGGTTCCGGGAACGAGGAGTCCCCACTGGTAGACGTCTCCCTTCTCCGGTTCGGGGTTCGACCAGGTGAACACGACGCCGCCCTCGCCGGGGGCTCCCACGACGTCGGTCGGCGGTGCGACCGTTCCGCCGGGGATGACGTCGATCGGGTCGACCGGATCGTCGGTCTCGACCGCCGCCGGACTGCCGCCGCTGGCGTTGATCGCGAAGATCGTGCCGCCCACGGCGAGCAGCACCACGAGCGAGATCGCGCCGATCAGAATGGGGATCTTCTTGGAGCGGCTCGACGGGTCGGCATCGGCGAACTCGCTCGGCTGGGGCGCGCGATGCTGCGTCTGCTCGATGGCGGGTGAGGTGAGTCCGAACGCCACGGGCGTGGATGCCGGGAATCCGGCCACCGGTGGAACCTGGCCGCGGCGCTGCGTCGCCTCGACGGCCTCCGGCGCGAGCCCGTGACTCTGCGAGAAGGACGGGGGCTGAACACCGACGGGAGGCACGGGAGGAACGGTCGAGGCGGGCGCGGACCCCGGATAGGGGCGACGCGTCGCGGTGCCCGCGACCGGCGCCGTGGGGTCGATGGTGACGATCCCGCGGATGCGGGTGTTGCCGTCGTCCTCTTCCTCTTCGGCCGCAGAGGGCAGAGAGTCGTCGAGCACGTCGGCGGGCGTGACCGAGAGGCTCAGCTCGAGCTGCACCTTCTGCAGCGCCCGGGCGAACTCGAGGGCCGAACCGAAGCGGTCCTCCTCGCGCTTGGCCATCGACGTGGCAAGGATCTGCTCGAGCGAGTCGGGAACGTCGGCCCTGCCCGTGCGAGACAGCGGCGATTGCTGGATGCGCGTGATCAGGTCGAGCCCGCCGTTGCTTCCGCCCGGAACCTCGAACGGGCTGCGCCCGGCCAGAAGCGTGTAGACCGTGGCGCCGAGGGCGTAGATGTCTCCGCCCGGTCCGCTCGACGAGCTCTGACCGAACACCTCGGGCGGCGACCAGGGGATCGACATGCCCACGGCAGCGTCGTCCCCGCCCACCATGGTCACGGAGATGCCGAAGTCGGTGAGGGCGGGTCGGTTGTATTCCGTCGTGAGAATATTCGCCGGTTTGATGTCGCGGTGCAGGATGCCGGCCCGGTGCGCGGTCTCGACGGCTCCCGCCACCTGGATTCCGATGCGCAGCGCCTCCGCCACGCTGATCTTCTCGCGGCGGTAGCGAGCGGCGAGGTTGGGCCGGGAGCAGTACTCCATCACGAGGTAGGGCCGGCCGTCTTTGGCGATGTCCGCCTGGTAGATCGTGACGATCGACGGGTGCGTGGAGAGCTGAGCCATGAGGTTGGCCTCGGCGTCGAAGTTCTCACGCGCGCCCGGCGTGAGCGCCTCGCTCAGCAGCACCTTGATGGCCACCCTGCGCCGGGGCATCCGCTGCTCGTAGAGGAAGACGTCGGCGAACCCGCCCGAGCCGAGCAGCTGCTCGTGTTCGAACCCGGCGATCTCGGGTGGGGGAGACGGCGGTCGGCGCGCGTTCACGGAAGATCCTCGAAGAGCAGGGTAACGCCGTCGCCGATGTCGACGATGTCGCCGTTCAGCACGAGCACCGCCTCGCCCGGAGACAGACGCAGGGGCGGCGTTGAATCGCGGTGCAGCACCGAGCCGTTGGTGGTGTCGAGGTCGACTACGAGCACGTGCCGGCCCTCGACCCGCACCTCGAGGTGGCTGCGCGAGACGTCTTGTTCCGGGCTCGGCACGGTGACCAGATGCGGGAGGACATCGCCCTGCACGCGCTGCGCCCGCGGCCGACGTCCCACGATGACGGGACGGTCGAGCGTGACGACGTCTCCCGTCGCCAGCACGATGCGGCCGGGCCCGCCTGCCGTGGCGGCCTCGTCGGCCGACTCGAGTCGGCGCATCGCCTCGAGTTCGGAGACGGTGACGGTGAGCCCGTCGTGGTCGTTCTCGCTGGCTGCCGCGGTCGGCGACGCCGCAGGAGTGGAGGGCTCACTCCAGCTCGGGGCGGCCGCTCCGACGCCCGCGAAGCCGGGAACGCGGTCGATGAGGCCCGTCGGCGGCGGCGCGGTCCACTCCTTCGACGAGACCTTCGGGGCCTCCACCGGCGGGGTGAAGGATGCGGCGGGTGCGGGCGCGGGCGCGGGATCGGGCGCGGGCGCCGCCGTGGCTGAGGCAGGGGCAGGGGCCGCCGCGCTCTCCTCGTCGGCCGACTCGTCGTCGTCGAGTCGCACGGCGGCCTCTTCGACCGACTTCACCACGGTCGCACCCCAGAGGTGGTCGTAGGCATCGTCGGGCAGCTCCGTGACGGTCGGCCCGAAGTCGTCGGCCTCGATGGGCTCGACATCGTCGACGGTGTCGTCGGGGTCGTCGACGACGGGCTCGGGCTCAGGTTCGGGTTCGGGCTCAGGTTCGGGCTCAACGGCGGGAGCCGCATCCGGAACGATCGTCTCGGCGGGCAGCGCTGGCTCGGCCACAGTCTCGACCACGGGCACTACTGCTGCAGGCGCCTGAGGCGCCGGCGCCGCATCCACGGCCACGACCGGAACGGCCGACGCAGCGGCCCCGGCCTGCCCCGCCATACGGAACGACACCGCGCGGCACAGCACGATGCCGCTGCGGATCGCGAACCAGTCGGACGAGTCGGGGCCGTCGCTGCTCACCACGAAGCCCTCAGCGGCGGCCACGACGCGCTCGTTCCACGTGGTGACCTCGTCGCCCGCCACGGTCACGGGCTCGGATGCGCCGGGCTCCGATACGTCGATGCGGAACGCCCCGCGCACGGCCAGGCGCAGCTCCGACCCCGAGGCGACAGCAACGGCGAACGGCGGGATGGCCTTGAGGTTCGTGCCGAACTCGGCAGTGAGGGCCTCGAGAACGCCACTCAGCCCGTGCCCGTCGTCGAGGGTGCGCCAGATGCGTTCGAGCAGCTCGCCGTCGAGGGTGGTGGGGAACAGCGCGACGGCGCCGGGCGCGACGACACCGCGCCACTGGCCGGGCTGGTAGTTGAGGCGGGTCATCGCACGGCTCCTTCGGTCGGCACGGATCCGCGGGGGATGGTGTCGTCGGGCAGGGCCGCATTCGACCCCGCTGCGGGCAGCGAGGCATCGACCACGACCGCCGTGAGGTTGTCGTGGCCTCCCCGAGCCATGCCCTCGCGCACGAGCCGGTCGGCCGCCACCTGAGGATCCTTCTCACTCGAGAGTATTCGGGCGATCGACTCCGTGTCGATCTCGCCGGAGATGCCATCGGAGCACATGAACATGCGATCGCCGGGTTCGACGGGCACGAGCCAGAAGTCGGGACGGTAGTCGCCGCCGGCCCCGAGGGCACGGGTGATCACGTTGCGGGCGGGATGCACGGCCGCCTCTGCGGCGTCGATGCCGCCGCCATCGAGTAGTTCCTGAACAACCGAGTGGTCGATGCTGATCTGCTCGAGCACGCCCGAGTTGAGGCGGTAGGTGCGCGAGTCGCCCAGGTTGAAGATGAGCCACACGGCCGCGCCCTCGCTGTCGACGATCGCCACTCCCGACACGGTGGTTCCGGCACGCCGCCGCCCGCTGGTGCTGAGCTCGGCGATCGACCGGTAGGCGCGGTCGAAGGCGGCGCGCACCTCGGTGGGGTCGACCGTCGACCGGCCGGTGAGCCCGTCGAACGACTCGACCACGATGGCGCTCGCGCGTTCACCCGCCTCATGCCCGCCCATGCCGTCGGCCACGAGGAACACGGGCGACGACGCCAGGTAGGCGTCTTCGTTGGTGGCCCGCTTCAGGCCGCGGTGCGTGGCGGCGCCGGAGCGCAGCACGATCGTCGACGCGCCGATGGTCGGCGGGGGGCTCACGGGGCCACCGTGAGGGTGAAGACGCGCGTGCCGATGCGCACCCGGTCGCCGCTGCGCAGGGTCATGCGCTGTCCGGGCGTGATCGGCGACTCGACACCGTCGGCCCGAACGATGGCCGAGCCGTTGGTCGAGCGTCGGTCGGTCACCCAGATGCTCCCGGCCTGCACCTCGAATTCGAGATGGGTCTTCGAGATCGACCGGGTGTCGCCTGCGACCTGCACGAGCATGTCGTCGGCAGCACCGTAGGGCGACACGGGATCGCGGCCGAGCACGCCATGGCCCGCGATCACGTAGCTCTCGCCCGTGTCGAACAGCAGCGTCACGGTTCCGGTGGGCAGCGCCTGCGCGGGCACGGAGTTGCTGAGCTTGGTCCCGTCGAGGTCCTCGCCACCGAAAGGGGGCAGGGGATCGAAGCTCGGAATCGCCTCGATCGGTCCTGAGGGCACGGGCGGCGCAACCGATGCCGCGGGGGCGACCGGTGCGGCGGGCGCCGCGGGGGCGACCGGCGCCGCCGGTGCCGCGGGCGCTCCGGATGCCGACGCGAACGGATACGACGGAACGTCGGGGTTCACGGGCACGGGCGGCGCAGACGGCGGCAGCGCCGAGGCGAGCGGAGCCGAGAACGCAGGGGCCGGGGGAGCCGGAGGAGCGGTCGGCGCGGGAGCGACCGGAGGAGCAGACGGCGCAGCCGCCGCAACGCTCGGCGGCGCGTACGAATACGCATCCGGAGCCTGTGACAGCGACTGCACGACAGGAGCCTGCGCCGCGGGCGCGGCGGGCACAACCGCTGCCGGCACCGGCGCCGCCTTCGGCCGCCGCGTCTTCTCGACAGCGGGCACATCGTCGACGATCTCGCCGGCGTTCTTCGCCAACGGGTTCGGGCCCCGCGTCACGTCGATGACCCACGTGCCCGAAAGGCGGTCGTGCCAGCCGCGAAGGCGCTTCGACGGATCCCACAGCGGAGACAGGTACACGAGCAGCGGGCCGATGCCGATCACGATGTTCGAGGCTCCGACGATCACGCCACGCAGCAGCATGCGACCCAGGCCCGGGCGGATAAGGCTCTCGACCTTCACGATGCGCAGGCCCATGATGCGCTTGCCGAGCGAGAAGCCGGTGAACGCCTGCAGCACCAGCATGGCCAGCGGATAGAGGCCGCTCGCGAGACTGATCAGCGCAGAGGGCAGACCGGCCAGTTCGAAGGTGCTGCCGGGAGCCACCGAGGCGGCCGCGATCCAGATGATGGGCAGCGCGATGATCGTCGTGAGCACGCCCCCGAACGCGCCGTCGATGAGAAACGCCAGCACCCGCCGGCCGTAGTTCGCGGGCACGATCGTCGAGAGCAGGATGGGCGCGTTCACGGGCGTCGGCTGCCACGCGGCCTGCACCGGAACCTCCGGGCCCCCCAGCGCCGCTGCCTGGCTGCGGGTCGAGGTCGGCGTTCCGCATGCGAGGCAGAACTGCGAGCTGCGCGGAACGGGCGATCCGCAGCGCACACACGGCATCGTCTGGGCGGGGCCCTGCTGCACGGGGTTCGTCACGACCGTGCCCTCCTTCGTCTGCGTCGACTCTCCAGGCGCCTGCCGATGTATGCGCGCAATGACACCCTCGCGCGCAGGCGTTTCCACCAGCCGCGCGAATCGTGCATTCCCCTGACGATATCGTTCACCTCGGCCCAGAAGGCGTCGACCTCCTGCTGCGAGGGCTCGCCCGGGCCGAATACGCCGTTGTCCGCGCGCACGGCCACCTCGGCGACCGGCAGGGCGGGCCAAGCCTCGGCGAGCACGGCGGCATCGGCCCGGCGGGTCACGCCGCGACCGCCCACCGGTGTGCCCAGGTCGTCGGCGCGGTCGACGATCTCGTCCCAGCCGCCGCTCAGGCGATCGGCGGGGCGCTCCGCGTTCTGGCGGTCCTTGCGGCGGCGCGCCTTCAACGCGCCGATCACCACGACGGGCGTCAGCAGCACGATCAGCAGGGCCAGCAGGCTTCCGGATGCGATCAGCACGGTCGTGAAGATCGCATTCGAGTCGGGTTCGTCGTCTTGTTCGGTGTCGTCGGTGCGGATGTCCGGCGGAAGGTCGGCCGGCTCCTGCGGCGGGGGCGGCGGCTGCAGAACCTGGGCCTTCGGGTCGGACTTCGGCTTCGGAGCCTCCTCCTGGGGAACCTGGTCCTCCGGGGGAGTGGGATCGAAGGCCACCCAGCCCGCGTCGTCGAAGGCGACCTCGACCCACGCGTGAAGCTGATCGCCCGTGATCTGCTGGTCGGCATCGGCCCCGGCGTACTCGTCGGGGTAGAAGCCCATCACCACGCGGGCGGGCATTCCCGCCGAACGCGCCATGAGGGCCATGGCCACCGCGTACTGCTCGTCGTCGCCGATCATCTGGTCGGCACCGAGCAGGGTCGCGATGCGCTCGGCGCCGTGGCCGGCGCGCGACGTGGCCTCGCCCTCGAGCCCGTGGCTGAAGAAGCCCTCCTGGCTCAGCGACGTGGCGATGTTGCGCACCTGGGTGAGCGGCCGCTCCGCGTCGCCGATGTACGTGGTGGCGAGGGGCGCGACGTCTTCGGGCACGCCGGAGGCCTTCGGCATCGTCAGCGACTGCAGCGAGTGGCTCTCGAGCTGCTCTTCGGTGAGCACCTTCGGGATCACGACGTCCATCGTGTAGCTGTCGCCCTTGGCCAACGGAGTGGTGGTGATCGCGACACCCGTGGTGCGGTTGTAGTGCAGGCTGCCCGAGAGTTCGTCGGCGCGGTCGCCGGTGAAGCGGAACTTATCGAGGTAGCCCGCGTCGGGAATCCACACGCCCGTCAGGTCGCCGATGGTCACGTCGAGCGTGGCCTTGTCGCCCGCCACATCATTGGGGATGTCGCCGCTCACCCGCGTGAACGTGCCCGAGCCGGCCGTGCCGTCGCCCGCCACGTTGTAGACCACGCCGTCGTAGGCATCCAGCGTCGCGAGACGGATGCGCGCGCCGTCGGGCAGTCCCTTCACGGTGAAGAGCACGTCCTCCTTCTCGTC
Organism: Agreia sp. Leaf283; assembly: GCF_001422485.1. Taxonomy (GTDB): domain Bacteria; phylum Actinomycetota; class Actinomycetes; order Actinomycetales; family Microbacteriaceae; genus Agreia. The sequence goes on along the minus strand of NZ_LMNF01000004.1, from coordinate 149,222 downwards.
GCGCACGTACTTGCGGAAGCCGACAAGGGGGCTCGCGTAGTCGTGCAGGTCGAGCGGAGGCACGATCGCGTCGCGCAGCACCTCGCGGGCGCTGACCGGGGCGAGCAGTCCGCCGGTGGCGAGGCCGACTCCCAGGGCGACGACGAGCAGTCCGGCGCCGAGCGCCAGCCGCGTGCGGGCGAGGCCCGCATCCGGAGCCTGCGCACCCGACGCGCTGTCGAGGGTGGTCGCGGCGATGCGGCGGGCGCGATCCTGGCTGCGGCGCCAGGCCCACCACGCGAGCGCGATGCCGGCGAAGACGAGGCCCTGCACGATCGGCGCGGCCGCGTCCCGCGTGCCGAAGGCGATGGCCACCACGAACAGCACGCCGGCGGGCAGCAGCGCCCAGGCGGCGCGGCGCAGGCGCAGGGCGAAGCTGAAAGCCAGAACGGATGCGACGAGCGTGGCGAGGTAGGGAACGATCAGCACCGAGGCGAAGGCTCCCACAGGAGTCTCCAGCGTGAGCACGTCCTTCCACGAGAAGACCACGCCGAGAACCAGCGCGCGGATCGTCTCGAGGCTCGGAATGACACCGAAGAGAGTGGTCGTGGGCACCGCGAGCGGGCCGCCGAACACCATGTAGACCAGCAGGGTCGCGGCCGCCAGAACCAGGATGTTGGCGCGCAGTCGGGCGCCGAGCAGAGCGATCGCGAGACCCAGCAGCAGGGCGCCGAAGCCGGCGACGAGGTAGCCGGTTCCGCCGAACGCGGGGCCGAAGCCCACGATGGCCACCGAGAGCAGGGCGACGACGGCCGCGCAGTCGAGGGCGGTGTCGGCGACGGATCGTCGTCCGAGCTGCTGCGCTGAGCGTCCGCTGCGGCGGGTGGGTGCGGGTGCGGTCATCAGTTGTTCACCCGCCTGAGGGCTGCGGGCAGCTGGCCGATGTCGCCGATGGTGAGCAGGGTCATGTCGCCGATCTGTCGACGCATGGGCTCCGTTCCCGGCTGGCAGCTCACGCCCACGACGCGCACGCCGAGGGGCAGGTGCACCGAGGCGGCCTGCAGCTGGGTGGGGGTGACGGGGCCGCCGAACAGCAGAACCGCCACCGAGGCATCCGGAACCGTCTGGCCCGCCACCTTCGACAGCTGCACGATGGTCTCGCGCTTCTCCTCTTCTTCGATGGCCGAGAGGTCGTCGAGCAGGCGTCGGCCGGTCTCGGAGTGGAGGGTGGCGCCCTGCACCATCACGGTCACGTCGCGCTCCTCCATGAGCGCCTGGATGCCGAGGGAGCCGCAGGCGGAGACGGCCAGCTCGAACTCGTCGTCGCTCGCGTAGTCGGCGGTGTTCGTCGAGAGGGCGAGCGCGAGGTGCGAGCGGCGGGTCTCCTCGAACTGGCGCACCATGAGGGTGCCGGTGCGGGCCGTGGTCTTCCAGTGGATGTAGCGGCGGTCGTCGCCGGGAACGTATTCGCGCAGCGCGTGGAACGACACGTCGTTGTTCGAGAGGTCGCGGCTGGCGAGGCCCTCGAGGTCTTTGATGAAGCCCGAGGCAGAGCCCTCGAGGCGCACCGTGCGCGGGTGCACGTAGAGGTCGACGGCGTCGGTCCAGCGCAGTTCGCGGCGCATCAGGCCCAGGGGGTCGCCGCGCACGGAACGCACGGGGCCGACGGTGATGACCTGGCGGCGGGTGGTCGGGATGCCGAAGAGGTCGTCGTGCTCCTGGCCGGGGGCCAGGCGGGGGAGGGGGAAGCCGGCGAGCGAGGCGCCGACGGGAAGCTCGATCCGTGCAGGCAGGAGGGTGCGCGCGGACGTGTTCGACACGGTGATGCGTCCCACTGCACGCTCTCCGACCACGACCCGCTCGCTCGCGAGGTCGAGGCGCACGGCGTAGGCGGAGCGCCCGACCGCGAAGCCGATCGCGATGACTTCGGCCGCGAGGCCGACGCAGGCGATCACGAGGAACTCGCGCCATCCGAATTCGAGCCCCACGATGAGGAAGACGAGGGAGAAGCCGAGAACTGCCCAGCCGAAGCCCGACACGGTCGAGAGCACGGGGGAGACGACGCGCCAGGCGGCGCGCAGGCCGCCGAGCAGAGCAGGCCATCCGGTGCCCGAGACCCAGCGTGCGGGCGCGCTCGTGCGCGCCGCGCCCGATGCGCTCGCCAGCCGGGGGCCGATCGTCGCCATCGGGGAGGCCTTCTTCTCCCCCGTCACGGTCATGCTGCGGGTTGCCTCGCCTGCGGTGCCGCCACGTCGCTGAGCACGCGCGCGAGAACCTTCTCGGCGGTCGTTCCCTGGAACTCGGCCTCGGGGTCGAGAACGAATCGGTGCGTCCACACGGGGCCGGCCAGGTCGCGGATGTCGTCGGGCAGCACGAAGTGCCGGCCCTGGGCCGCGGCCCACACCTTGGCGGCCCGGATCAGGGCCATCGCGCCGCGCACCGAGACGCCGACGCGGCTCTCGGGGGCGTTGCGCGTCTCTTCGGCGAGCTGGGCCGTGTAACGCAGGATGGCGCTGTCGACATGGACGGTCGACGCGAGATCGGCCATGTCGGCGACCGCCGAGGTGGTGATCACGGCGCTGAGCGCCGACGACGGGTTGCGGTTCGCCGAGCCCGCGAGGATCTGCTCAGCGCTGGCCAGGTCGGGGTAGCCGATCGACGTCTTGATGAGGAAGCGGTCGAGCTGGGCCTCGGGGAGCTTGTAGGTTCCCGCCTGCTCGATGGGGTTCTGGGTCGCGATCACGAGGAACGGGCGGCCGACCTCGTGCACCTGACCGTCGACGGTCACCCGCGACTCCTCCATGACCTCGAGCAGCGCCGACTGCGTCTTCGGGCTGGCGCGGTTGATCTCGTCGGCCAGCACGATGCTCGCGAAGACCGGTCCGCGGTGGAACTCGAACGCGCCCGTCTTCTGGTCGTAGATGGTGACACCCGTGACGTCGGAGGGCAGCAGGTCGGGCGTGAACTGGATGCGCTGGTGCGATCCCTGCACGGTGGCCGCGATCGCCTTGGCGAGGCTGGTCTTGCCGGTACCGGGCGCGTCCTCGAGCAGCACGTGGCCCTCGGCGATCATCGCCATGATCGAGAGCCTGATCACGTGCGACTTGCCGAGCACGGCCACGCCCACATTCGCGACGAGGCGATCGAAAGTACCGGCGAACCAGGTCGCCTGCTCCGGTGTCATTGTCAACGTGGTGTCTCTCTCATAGGGGCTTCATCGATCACGGGCGCGGCGCACCCGGTTATCTGGGGATCGGCTCGATGCCATTGCACTTCATCTTCTTCGCCTGGTCGGCGATCGTGAAGCCGGCCGAACCCGCCTGCGTGTACCAGTAGGGGCTCGTCGCTCCACCGTTTCCGTTGCCGTCGGCGTTGAACTCGAGTGTGTTCGCCGCGGCTTCCCAGACGCAGGTCACGTGTTCGTTCGGCTCGAAGTTCTCGACGTCGACGTGCATACGGCGGCAGCCCGAGATCTCCGGGCAGGTGCCTGCGGCCGACAGGTACACCTTGCGGTCGGGCTTTTTCTCAGAGGTGCCGCACGCCTGACCCGACTCCGTGATCGCGCCGCTCGAGTCCACCGTGCGAGCCGTGAAGCACTTCTGGTCGCTGTAGCCCGCGCCCACCTCTGTACTGCCCGAATTGGCGACATCGGTCCAGTCGCCTCCGGTGTTGATCTGAACCCTGAAGTCTCGACCGTTCCGGCCGGGAGCCGACCAGGTGAACGTGACCTTCTGTTTGCCGCCGGTGGCACTGACCCCCGGGGCGTTGGGCGCCCCCGCGGGCTGGAGGTTGTCGATCGGATTGCTGTCGCCGCTGAAGTAGGTGGAGCCGTCGGCGACCGTCGTCGCCCGCAGGGTCACGGAGTACGTGCCGTTGTTGTTCACACCGGAGCGGATGACGTTGTCGCCGGGAAGGCCGATCCACCCGCCGCCGACGTTGTACTGGTACGACACTTCGCCGGAGCGGGCGCCGTTCGTGGCGCCGGGGGTATAGGCGACCGTGATGGTGTTGTCGCCCGCCGTCGCACTGTTCAGCGTTGGAGCAGTCGGAGGAGTGACGGATCGTCGAGGAGCCGAAGCGGGCGACGTCGCACCCTGGCCGGCCTTGTTGATCGCAGCGACGGCGAACGTGTAGTCGTTCTCCGACACGTCGACGGTCACGGTCTGACTCGTCGCGCCGCCGGCCACGGGAACCTCGCGGGCACCCGAGCCTCCGTTAATGTACAGGATGTACGACGAGATCGCGTCACCGTTGTCGTTCGGAGCGTTCCAGCTCACGTTCATCTGAGACTGGCTGCCCACCGAATCGACGCGCACCGAGGTCGGCGAGCCGGCGGCATCCGGTTTGCCCGCCGGGATCTCGGTCGCCGAGTACGTCGACCAGTCGCTCGGGTCGGGCGCACGGTTCACGGCCTGCACCCGCACCTGGTACGCGACGCCGTTCTCCAGGCCTTCCCAGACCACGGAGTTGCCCGTGACACCGGTCTTCTGAATCGCTCCGCGCGCCGGGGCAGGAGAGATCTCGAGGTTGTACGAGGTCACGGCCGAGCCGGGGGTGGATGGCGTGACCCAGTTGACCGTGAGGCTCTTGTCACCGAAGACCAGCGTCGGCGCGGCTGGGCGGTCGGGGCGGGCATCCGGTCGGGCCACGGCCGACGAGGGCGACGGATCGGACTCGCCGACGCCGTTGGTCGCGGTGACCGTGAAGGTGTACTCCACGTCGTTGGTGAGGCCGTCGAGCGTGCAGGTGGTCGACGCGCACTGCTTCGAGTACCCCTGCGGCGAGGTGACGGTGTACGTCGTGATGGGCGAGCCGTTGTTCACCGGCGGGGTCCACGAGAGAACGACGGTGCGGTCCTGGATGCTCGTGACGCTCGGCGTCGCAGGTGCGTCGGGCTTGCCCTGCACGGTGAGCCGGATGCGCCCGTCGGCCTGGCGGGCCGGGTCGCCGGTCGAGTCGGCGATGCGGTAGCGCACCACCATGGTTCCCACGAATTCGGCGCCGGGCGTGACGCTCACCTGGCCGCCGTCGGGGCTGGCCACTCCATCGCCCGTCTCGACGACGGCCTCGACGATCGACAGCGGGTTCTCGGGGTAGGGGTTGAAGTCGTTCGACAGCACGTCGACCGTGCGGGTCTCGCCCTGGTTGGCCTGCGGAACCACGTCGTCGGTGGCGCTGGGCATCGCCCGCGTCGAGGTGAGAACGGTCACCGTCACGGTTCCCGTACCGGGCTTGCTCTGGCCGTCGGTGACCTCGATCTGGATGGGCGAGTCGCCCTTCGCCGCGTTGCCCGCGGCCTTCACCTTGAGGGTCTGGTTGTCCGACACCGATGCGGTGATGCCCTGGGCCGTCGGCCCGACGACCGTAAAGACGAGCTTCTTCAGGTCGCCATCGTCGGGATCCCGAGCGAGCGTGCGCAGGTTGAGTTCGACCTCGTCGCCACCGGGCTCCACGTTCACCGCGCCGCCGCTCATGGTGGGCGACACGTTGGTGGTCGACACGACGGTGATCGGGATGACGAGAGTGGACTTCTTGCCCTCGGGGTCGTCTGGCCCGGTGCCGTCTGTCACTTCGAAGCTCAGCGCGTCGGGGCCGTAGTAGCCGTCGGCCGAGGTGTAGCTCAAGGTGGTGGCGTCGGTCACCAGGCTCGAGCCGTTGCCGTGCGAGACGGCCACCTTGTCGGCCTGGGTGATGCGCGCGGGCTCGCCGTTGCCGGTCACGACGTAGTCGGAGAGGGGCACGCTGATGGTCTCGCCGCTGTTCACGACGATGGGCTTGGTTCCCGCTTTCAGGGCCGGATGCGCGCCCTCGAGGCCGGGCACGAACACGAAGGCGGAGGCCTTCTGGCCGTCGACGTCGGTCACGGTGTATGTGATGATCTGAGACTCCGGCGTGAGCGGGATGCGCAGCTCGCCGTTGCCGCGCACGGTGGCCGTTCCGCTGGTCACCGACACGTCCAGCGCGTCGATAGTGCCGTCGGGATCGTCGTCGTTCTTCTTCACGTCGACGTCGGTGGTCGTACGGCCCACCACGTCGGCGACCAGCACGAGGTCGTCACGGGCGATCGGGGCCTGCAGCGGAGCATCCGGGCTCACCGATACGAGCAGCTGTCCCACGGCGGTGGCGCCGTACTGGTCGACGATCGTGTACTGCACCGGGTAGTCGCCGGCAGTCTTGGGCGCGGTCACGGTAACGCGTCCGCGGTCGATCTCGCCGATGACGCCCTCGGGTACCTCGAGGCCGTTCTCCCGGATGGCGATCGGGTCGCCGTCGGGGTCGGAGTCATTCGCGAGAACGTCGACCGCGACCGTGCGTCCGGGACGCACCGACACCGTGTCCTTCACGGCGTAGGGCCGCTGGTTCGCGCTCGACGAGGGAACGATGCCCACGAGCACGGTGGCCGAGGCCTCGGCTCCCTTGCGGTCGCGCACGGTGTAGGTGAACACGTCTGTTCCGACGGACGTCGGGTAGGCCTCGTACTGCAGCCACGACTGCCCGACCTCGGTGATGCGGCCCTTGGTCGGGGCGTCGCCCTGGCCGATGAGCTGCACGGAGTCGCCGTCGGGGTCGATCCCGTCGAGGGGAATCGGGATGCGCACGGTCGTGCCCTCGAGTGCCCGCACCGTGACGTCGCGCGGGCGGGGCGGCGAGTTCGCGCCCTCGTCGTTGGCCACGATCTGGATGGTCACGTAGCCGGCGTCGCGCTGGCCCTGGCTGTCGACGACCTCGTAGGTGGCGTAGACGGTCTTGGCCACGGGCCCGGCCTTGAAGCGCAGCGCGTCTTGAGCGACGAACATGTCGCCGTCGGCGGGGTCGATCAGTGGCGCGATCAGCGCGGGCGCCAGCGTGATCGTGTCGCCGTTGGGCGAATAGTCGTTGTCGAGCACGGGAATCGTTGCGACGTCGCCTGCCCGAACTGTGACCGTGTCGTCTGTGGCCACCGGAGGCAGCAGTTTCTCGGGGGCAGGGATCGGAACGATGAAGACCTCGCCCTTGGCCGACTTCACGCCGTTGGTCACGGTGTAGCTGATGCTCGCCGGCTCGGAGATGCCCGTGTCGGTGATGCGCAGAATCTGGTGCTCGAGAACCTCGACGCTCACGCCGAGGCCCTCAGGAACCTGCACGGACTGCACCGCGAGGATGCCGCCGGCGGGGTCGAAGTCGTTCGCGAGCACGTCGGTGAGCACGGAGCGACCCTTGGTGAGCAGCGCCACGTCGCGCACCGCGATGGGCGCCTGGTCGGCCGTCGTGTCGCCGACGACCGTGACGCGCACGATGCCCGGAGCCGTCTTGGGCCCGTCTGTGACGAGGTACTGAACGTAGTAGTCGCCGGGCGCGGCTGCCGTGAAGTCGAACGTTCCCGTCGTGTAGTCGGGCGCGATCTCGGCGCCCGGAACCGGGTTCACCTTCGCGAGGCGCAGCGGGGCGCCGCTGGGGGCGTAGTCGTTCGCCATCGGCGAGATCGTGACCTGCTGTGTGGCCCGAGTCACGACGTGATCGCCGTTGGTGACGGGAAGGAGCGTTCCCGACTCGCTGACCTGGAAGGCCACCGTGCCCTCGGTGTCGGTCACGCCGTCGGAGACGAGCACCGTCACGGTCTTGCGACCAGCGTCGGGGTCGAGCGCGGTGAACGTGAGCTCTCCGTCGGCCCGGAACTGGATCTGGTTCGCCCCATCGGCGGTCGCGGAGCGCACGAACATGTCGTCGCCGTCGGGGTCGATCCAGTCGGGAAGAAGGTTGTAGGAGCAGGTCGAGCCGACCTCGCACAGCTGTTTCGGAACGCGCTTCTGAACCGGAGCCTCGTTCGTGCCGGGAGCCTTGACGGTCAGCGTCACCGTCGCATCCGCCGTGCCGCCCCGGCCGTCGTCGGCCGTGTAGGTGAACGTGCCGGTGCCGGATGCGTCGGGGTCGACGATGACCTGCATGGCCACGCCCCCGAGAATGGGCTGCACCTCGCCGATCGAGGGTTGCGAGCCCTTCAGCGTGGCGGTGAGAACGTCGCCGTCGGGGTCGGAGTCGTTGTCGAGCACGGGCAGCACGACGGTGCGGCCGGCCCGCACACCGAGCTGGTCGTCTTCGGCGATCGGCGGAGTGTTCTCGTCGCTGCGCTCAGGCAGGATGACTTGCAGCTCCTCTTCGGTGCTGTCGTCTTCTTCTTCGGTCTCGTTCTCGTCCGGCGGAGGAACGATGTCGTCCCAGTTCTCGACCTTCTTCATGTCCTGGTTGACGAGCCAGACGGCACCCGAGGTCAGGTCGTTGAGGACGACGACGTTGCGGTTGACGCGGAAGACGAGCTGGGCCTGCGCGGTGAGACCGTCGATCGTGGTCTGCACGTCTTTGTCGTCGCCCGTGCAATCGCGCAGGTAGGCGTTCGAGATGGCCCAGGCGGCGTACGCGCATCCGGCGAGGTAGACCGGAGCGGCGGGCTTGCCCGGCTTTCCAGCCGACGTCGCGGTGGCTGCGCCGCCGTCGAGGGGCTGGCGGATGAGCGAGGTGTCGGTGCTGATGAGCACCGCGTCGGACTCGGGGCCGGTCTCCTGCAGCACGCCGCCGGTCGAGTCGGCGACCTCGACCTTCTTGCCGCCGGGCAGGTAGGCGATGCCGTTGGCCGAGTCGAAGACCACGGCGTCGTCGCCCACAGTCGTCATGGTGAGCGCGGCGTCTTCCTCGGTTTCGGGGAACCCGTTGGTGACGGGTTCGAGCGGCACGCCGTTTTCGTCGAGCGCGATGGTGACCATCTCGCCAGACGCGGGCGATAGCGCGTGAACCCCGCCGTCGACATCCACCGTGGCGGATGCGCCGGAGCCTAGGGCGAGCTGCGGCTTCTCGGGGTCGGGAAGAAAGTTGGCCACGTCGTTGGCGCGGGTGGTGAAGAGGTCGCCGGTCTTGTCGTCGACGACGGCGAGCGTGTTGCCGCCCATCGTGACGGATGACTCGGCCGGCAGCGCCACGGCATTGCCCAGTGTCACCGACACGGGGTCGATGGGCGCCAGCGATCCGGTGGCGTTGTCGACGGTGATGACGGTCTCGTCGTGCTGCAGGATGTCGAAGTCGCTCGACGTCATCTTCAGGCCGCCGTCGAGCAGCTGGGCCTGGTAGTTGAGGTGGCCCACGAGGAGACCCGAGGGCTTCGTGACCCAGACCCCGCCGTCGTTGAGCTCGACGTCGGCGGTCGTGACTCCCTGGTACAGGAACGCCATGGTGGTGACCGCGAGCGAGAAGACCGTGACGGTCGCCACCGACGCAGCAGTCGCCTTGCGGCGGCGCAGTGCCTCGAACAGCCTCACACGGTCCTCATCTTCACGTCGGTCGAGTCATTTATGAACGTCGCGCACCCCATGAAGTGGGCACAGGGGCACCGGGACATTCAAGCACGGGGACACTACCGAGAGTAAATGGGGAGAACTCCCCATGTCACCCCACTCCTGGGGGTCGGAAGTCACAGGGGAGCGACGACCAGACGTTCGCCCGCGGCCCTCGAAACGCACGGCATCACGAACTGCGCCCGCTCGCCCTCGGTGAGCACGACGTCGCGGTGATCGGCCTCGCCCTCGACGAGCCTGAGCCGGCAAGTTCCGCATGTTCCGCTGCCGCAGGAGCTGTCGACGTCGATGCCGGCGCCCTCGAGGGCGGCCAGCATCGTCTGGTCGCCGGGCACGGAAATGCGGGCTCCCGTGGGCTGCCAGTCCGCCTCGAACGGCAGGCTGATCTCGCCGAACGCGGAGACTCCGGCGAAGTCCTCCATGTGCACCCGGCTCGGGCGCCAGTGCATTGTGAGTGCTCGCAGTTCGTTCTGCAGCGGCTCGGGTCCGCACACGTAGAGGTGGCGCTCACCGGGCGTCTCGAGCAGCGGCCACCAGTCGAAGGCGCCCTGGAGGGTGCGGTGGTGCAGGGTGATCAAGCGCTCGGCACCGGCCGCTGTCGGCTCGATCAGCTCTGCTATCTCCTCCAGATAGGGCGTCTCGTCGCGCGAGCGACTCAGGTAGACGAGCCGGACATCCGTGACCCCGCGGCGGAGCAGCTCGATCAGCATGGCCCGAATCGGCGTGATTCCGATGCCCGCCGCCACGAGCAGGTACGACGGGGCATCCACCAGTTCGAAGTCGTTGCGTGCGGCGGAGATCACGAGCTCGTCGCCGACGTGAACCTCGTCGACCATGCTGCGCGAGCCGCCGCGGCCGTTCACGTCGCGACGCACCGCGATCACCCGGCGGCTGCGGTCGCTCACATCCGCTGTCAGCGAGTAGCTGCGGGCCTCGCCGGAGGGGGTGTGCACCGTGATGTGGGATCCCGGCTCGGCCGGTTCGAACAGCCCGCCGTCTGCGCGACGCAACTCGAACTCGCACACGTCGGCCGTGAGCATCCGGCGGGCCGAGACGACGACCGTCTCGTCGTCGGTCATGCCGCCGTCTCCTCGCGCACCGACACCGCGTCGCCGACGGCGAGCTCGCCGGCCGAGAGCACCTCGGCGAACACGCCCATGATCTCGTGTCCGTAGTTCTCGTGCAGCAGCCGCACCACGGGCACGTCGCGGCGGGCGGTCGTGGGGTCGACCTCGGTGGCGGCGCAGCGCTCGGTCTCCTCGACCACCCGCACGGTCACGCCGCCAGAGCCGCCGGAGCCGCCGAGCTGCAGCTCGCGGCCGATCCATTGCCGCTCGGCCCACGGCTCGAGGCCCTCGAGGTAGACGTTCGCTCGAAAGCGCAGAGGGTCGAGCTCGCGCCCTATTCTTTGCTCGAGGTCGCGAATGGATGCGCGGTTGATGAGCGAGATCGTGTTCATCATGCGCGGGCCGTCGTTCGCGTTGTCGGTGAAGTTGTAGCCCGGCTGTTCGGCCAGCACGGGCCGCACGCCGTCGGGCAGGTCGGCGACTCGGGCATAGAGCTCGACGAACTCGGCCCGTCCTTCGGCGGTGGCGAAGTCTGCCTCGAGCACCGGATGCCCCTGCACCGTCACGCGCATCGTGCGGCTCGCGGGGTCGTAGCTCGCGGCGAGGCCCGCCAGCCGGTCGGTGTTAAGCAGCACGAAGTACTCGCGCTTCGACAGGGGAACGAAGTTCACGGCGTCGTAGGCGCCCGTGGGCTTGGCCAGGGCGAACAGCCTGTCGGCCGGAAACGCCCGGCCCGCCTCGAGCGCTACCCGGTCGAGGTGCTCGGGAGTGAGCCCTTTGACCGGGTAGCGATAGAGCGAGTCGATGGTGCCGTGCATGCCTCGAGAGTACTGCTGGCTTGCTGTTGGACTGCAGCTACTTGTTGGACTGCAGCTCGACGAGCAGCTCGGGTCCGCGCTGGTCGAGGATCGAGCCGCCCCAGCGAACTCCGATCACGAGCATGACGGAGCCCAGAACCAACGCCACGACCAGAGCGAGCCAGCCGTAGATCGCCTCGCCCGTGACGAAGCCGACGATGGCCAGAACCGACTCGGGCAGCACGAGCACGATGAGCCCGCCCCACGTGGCGAAGGTCGAGAGGGTCAGCATGAAGCCACCGCCCGGCCGCGCCTTGAACGGGCTCTCGCCCGGCGCCGGAACGGGAAAAGCGAACCTGCCGGAAATGACCGACGACAGAGCGAAACCCGAGAGCAGCAGGCCGACCACCATGCCCAGCAGGCCGGGCAGCACTTGCCACGAATTCGTGAACCAGACCGAGGCGATCGTCAGCAGCACCGAGACGGGAACGGCGAAGACGCCGAGGGCGACCACGCGACCGAGCCGGTCGTCGCGCCCCGACACTCCCGTCGACAGGTGCAGCGCGAATGCGGTGTTGTCGTACGAGATATCGGTGAAGATCGACAGCGCCAGCAGCAGTGCCACAACCGGGCCGAGCGCGTTGATCACGCCATTGCTGCCCATGTTGCCCGAGTACACGAAGAGCAGAACGGGCACCAGCGGAATGACGATGAGCGACTGCGCGTAGCGCGGATCGCGCAGCCAGTACGTGAGTGCTCGCGCGGCGACTGCACCCCAGGGCGTGGCCGGGAACACGCCGAAGAGACCGAGCTTGCGGGTTCCGTTCTTCGTGGGCGACGACGCACGGGCGGGGTTCTCGAGCGCGTGCCGCAGGCTAGCCCGCCACACGAGGGTCAGGATGGCGAGGGTCGCGAGACCGATGGCGAATCCGGCCGCGGCCCGGCCGCCATTCCCCTCGACGATGTAGCCGGGAACCGACCAGATCGCGCCGAGCGGCGTCCACGCGACGATGTCTGCGATGCCGGGGAGGGCATCCAGAGACCCGCGCACCAGCGCGGTGAGACCGATCATGATCGGGCCGAGAAGGATCAGGGGGATGAAGATCAGGATTCCCTTGGCCTCGCGGAAGCGACGGCCGGAGCCGAGCCCCGTGCTCAGAGCGGTGACGGCCCGCGAGCCGACGACGCACGTGAACACACCGATCACGGCGCACACGACGGCCGCCAGGGCGGCGAGTGGATGCGCCCACCACGTCACAGCCGTCGAGAGGGCGGCGATCGAGGTGACGATTCCGGGAACGCCGAGAACGCCGCTGACGGCGAGCGCGAGCACGAGTTTGTTCAGGGGAATCGGGAAGATCGCGAGCCGCGAGGGTTCGACCGTCTGGTCGGTTCCGGGCCCGATGAGCGAGAGCACGATCCAGCCGAGGATCGTCGCGGCACCGGCCAGCACCGTGATGGTGCGCGCCAGTTCGGTGGGGGCGAGGCTCAGGGCGCTGAGCCCGATCACCGCGCCGAAGAGCACACCGATTCCATAGAGGGCGCCGATCACCACGGCGACGATCTGCCAGGGCTTTCCCTTCAGGCTGTTCGCGAGAATGAGAAAGCGCAGTTTTACGAGAGTCGCAACCATTCCGGTCCCTCTCCTGTGCGGCGTCCTCCGACGAGGTCGACGAAGCGGTCTTCGAGCGTGGAGCCCTGGCGCACCTCTTCTGTGGTGCCGGCGGCGAGCACTCGGCCCTGGGCGATCACGGCGACGTGGTCGCACATGCGCTGCACCAGGTCCATGGCGTGGCTCGACACGATCACGGTGCCTCCCGACTTCACGAAGCCGTCGAGGATGTCGCGGATGTTCGCGGCAGAAACGGGGTCGACCGACTCGAACGGCTCGTCGAGAACGAGCAGGCTCGGTGCGTGCACGAGGGCGCAGGCCAGGGCGATCTTCTTGGTCATTCCGGCCGAGTAGTCGACCACGAGGGTGCCGCCGGCCGATTCGAGATCGAGCAGGTTGAGCAGGTCGTTCGTGCGCTCGGCCACGGTCGCGCGATCCATTCCGCTGAGCAGTCCGGCGTAGGTCACGAGCTGCGTTCCCGTGAGGCGGTCGAAGAGCCGTACCCCGTCGGAGAGCACGCCGACCAGGCGCTTCGCCTTCAGCAGGTCGTGCCACACGTTCACGCCGTGGATGACGATGTCGCCCGCATCGGGTCTCATGAGGCCCGTCGCCATGGAGAGCGTGGTGGTCTTTCCCGCTCCGTTGGGGCCGACGAGGCCGTAGAACGAGCCCGACGGCACGGTCAGCGACAGGTTGTCGACGGCGACCTTCGCGCCGAAACGCTTCGTGAGGCCCCGGATCTCGAGGGCCGGGCCATGGGCATCCTTGACCGGGGGGAGAACCTGGGCCGGGTCGGCCTGCGCGGGAGAGGTCTGGGCGGGACCGGCGTGGGCCGAGGATGTCTGGGCTGGAGCCGTCTGGGCTGGGTCGGTCTGTGCTGGGTCTGTCAGTGACATGGCGCCTGCTTTCCGTCTTGCGATGGACAATCGAGCCGCAGTGCTGCGAGCCCGGCTCGTGGATTCAACCCTAGGGGGAGGCCTCCGACACCCGCATCCCCCTCACGGGGGACATGTGCGCGCAGGCCCCTGCCGCCCCCGCGCCCGATGAGCAGGCCGCCCGCGGCCGTATCCGGCCCCGTTCCCGTTCCCTGAGCCTGTCGAAGGGCACCCCGCCCGGTCGAGACCCGTTCCCTGAGCTTGTCGAAGGGCACGCCCGTTCCGACCCTGCTCCGCCCGTTGCGCCGGTCGAGTAGGCCGCCCGCGGCCGTGTCGAGACCCGTTCCCTGAGCCTGTCGAAGGGCCCGCAACCCGACGACTTCTCCTCCTCCACAGCCCACCCCTCACGATACTTATCCACAGACGTTTCCGCTGGTCAAGTGTCGAATGCTGGTTCGGACCGAGTGTCGGTGGTCACTGTTTGACTTGTCCCATGACATTCGAAAGCCCACCCTCTGAGCCAGACCCGTACGTGGTCGCGCTCGATGAGGTCGCCGCCCTCGACACGCAGATAGCCCGGCTATCCGCAGTCAGGGCCAGACGCGTCACCGACGCCGCCCGCGAGCTCCATCGTCAGGCACCCGTCGACACGTCCACCGCCGGACCGGTCTGGTCTACCGCCCGGGTCGAACGGGTCGAACTCCTCACCGAGCTCGCCCTGCTGACTCGACGAACCGAGTACCGCACCGCCGTTCTCGTCGACACCAGCACAGCCCTCGTCGACCGCCTCCCCGCAACCCTCGCGGCGGTCGCCGCCGGTGCCGTGTCGTGGGAGCACGCGGAAGTCATTGCGAAGCACGCCGACGGCCTCGACACGACGCCCGTCTGTCGGTGCTTGCGGCGGAGGTGAATCCGAAGCAGCTCGAGAAGAAGGCCCGCCACGAGGTCGAACTCGCCCAACCGTCCACCGCGATCGAACGAGCAGAGAAAGCAGCGGGGACGCGACGGATCTATGTCGATCCAGCAGCGGACGGCATGGCCCAACTCACCCTCTTGGCCCCAGCACCGGAAATCCACGCGATCGCAGACCGCGCCGTCCGATTGGCCGCAGGGTTGAAGACGGCCGGTGACCCGCGGAGCATGGGACACCTGAAAGTCGACGTTCTCACCGACCTGCTCCTCAACGGAGAACCGTCGATCCCCGGAGCCACCCGCGGTATCCGCGGCAGGGTGCATGTCATGGTTCCGGCGATGACGCTCCTCGGTGTCGGTGACGAGGCGGCGATCCTCCGTGGGTACGGTCCCATCGACCCCGCTACCGCTGCCCAGTTGACGGCCGATGCGACGTCGTGGCGGCGCATCCTCACCGACCCGATCACGGGACGTATCCTCGCCACCGACCCGCGGGACTACCGGCCGACCGCGGTGATGATCGATCACGCCCGGCTGGTGCACCCGGAATGTGTGTTCCCGGGATGCACTGTCCCGTCCGAGCAAGCCGACATGGATCACACGGAGGACCACGCTTACGGCGGCGGCACAGTCCCGGAGAACCTCGCCCCGTTGAGTGCGGGCCATCATCGGGCGAAGCATCACACGAGGTGGCAGTTCATCCAGAACGGAGACGACACCTTGACCGCCACCTCACCCGCAGGCCACGTCTACACGGTCCGGCCCGAAGGCCGGATGAGGCCCGCACCACGAGCCCTGATCACGGCAACAGCGGCAGCCGCCACCCCGACGAGGATCACGGATGAGGAGGACCTCACCGACTGCCCCTTCTAAACCGCCACCGTGGGCCTCGATACGGCCGCAAGCGGCCTACTCGACCGACGCAGGGGACACGACAACAGCCACCCCGTTCCCTGAGCCTGTCGAAGGGCCAACCCTCGTCGACCAACGCGGGGGAAGGAGAACACCCGCGGCGTTCCCTGAGCTCGTCGAAGGGCAGCCCACTCGACCAACGCAGGGGACACGAGAACAGCGGCCCCGTTCCCTGAGCCTGTCGAAGGGCTAAGCCTCGTCGACCAACGCAAGGGACACGAGAACACCCGCCCCGTTCCCTGAGCTTGTCGAAGGGCAGCCCACTCGGCCGATGCAAGGTCGACGAGAGCGCCTCCGCCGAGCGTCGGCAATGCAGCGCGCCCGGATTCCACACAGCGCCGCCCGAGGAGCTGCCGCGACCATCCCTGCGCCGATCGAGTAGCGGCGCGAGGAACAAGCACCGCGTATCGAGATCACCCCGCAGACCCATCCGATCCGAACGCTCGAGCGGGCACGCTCAGCGCTTTCGCGCGCCACGAAACACCCTCCCCCCCCCCGATCAGCAGGTGAACGCAGTCCGACGTCAGGGGAGCAGCGCGCCGACGACGGCGAGCGCGCATCCGAGTACCGAGACCGCGCAGACGCAAGCCGCGAGCAGCGCCAGTGCGGGCCAGGGGTGTCGGCCGCGAGCGCCGGCAGACATCCGGGACCGGACGACGGGAAGAAGCGACGCCACCACGATTCCGCCCGCGACAAGTGCGGCCACGACAGCCACGAGCAGAACGCCCGCGCGCACCGCGGTGATCGAACAGACCAGCGCCACCCCGGCCGCGGCCAGTGCGCTGCGCCGCCAGGCGAGAGCGGTTCGCTCCGGCTGCAGGCCCGGGTCTCTCACCGGCTCACGCGTCACCGGCTCACCTCTCACCGGCTCGTCCATTCACCGGCTCACCCGCGCATCCATTCACCGGCTCGTCCATTCACCTGCTCAGCCCCTCGAACACCGCATATCCGGCGAAGACGAGAGCGAGCACGAGAATACCCACGCCGACCCCGGTGAGGATGCGCGGAGCCGGCAGGGGCAGAGACAGCCGCATGGCGCGTTCCACCCGGCGCCAGCCGACGAGGGCGGAGACCGCGAGCATGCCGCCGCTCAGGCAGACGAGGGCGGCCATGATGTCGACGAAGACGGAGAGATCCGCGACGACGGCCAGCGTCGTCAACGCGACGCCGCCCGCGACGAGAGCCAGGCCCGTGCGCATCCACGCGAGCGCCGTGCGTTCGTTCGCCAGCGAGAATCGCGCATCCGGCTCGTCGCCGACGCCGTAGACGGACTTGGGACGGCGATCGTCGTTGGTCACGAGGCACTCCTTACAGTCAGTGTGCGCGAGACAGTCAGTGCGCGCGAGCACTGCTGCAGCACGGTGACGGCGATCATCGCCGCGGCAGGGTCATGACCCACAGCCTAGAGGCGCGTCAGGGAAGCAGGATGACCTTGCCGTTCAGCGTGCGAGACTCGGCCAGACGCAGCGCGGCGACCACCTCGACCAGAGGAAAGCGGGCCGCGATATTGGCGCTGATGGTGCCGTCTTCGAGGAGCGCCAGAACGCGGCCGAGATCCGACTCGAGGTGTCGCCGGAATGTCGCGGGGCGCATGCGGTGGCCGGACCAGAGGTCGTAGAAGGTCGCGCTGCGACTGTTCGGCAGCGCGCTCCAGAGCAGGGCCTGGCCGATCGCCTTGACGAACGGGAGCATCAGGGGACCGTCGCCGCTCACAGCCGTGATGATCGAGTAGGTCACCAGCTTTCCGCCTCGGGCGAGAAGGGAGAAGGCGGTCTTGGTCATCTCGCCGCCCACGTTGTCGAACACGGCATCGACGCCGTGGGGCGCGAGCTCGCGCACGCGCGCCGCCAGCTCCGGGTCGGCGTAGTCCACGGGCACCACACCCTCGGCGCGGAGTGCCTCGTGATGCCGGGGCGACGCCGCCCCGATGACGTGCACGCCGTGCAGCCGCGCGAGCTGGATCAGGATTCCTCCGACGCCGCCGTTCGCACCGAAAACGAGGATCGTCTGGCCGGGCTTCACGCGGGCCGAGCGATGCAGCATCTGCCAGGCCGTGACCCCGTTGACGACCACCGTCTCGGCATCCTCCGACGTCACCCCGTCGGGAACGGGGATGCTGTCGCGCGCCTCGACGACGGCGTGCGCGGCCCAGGCTCCGGTCTTCGTCATAGTGGCCACCCGCCGACCGAGCATGGCCGTGTCGCCGCCCGGCCCGACCTCGATCACCCGGCCGACCAGGTCGTATCCGGGCGTGAATGGAAATTCGGGCTGGCCGAAGTATCGGCCCCGGCGCATCGACTGCTCTGCGAATGAGACGCCTGTGGCCTCGACGGCGACCAGCAACTGGCCTCGACCGGGTGCGGCGAGGGAGTGCGTGCCGACCTCGAGTCCGTCGGGTTCGACGAGTCCAGGAAGAACGACCCGGGTCGTCGTGGCCGGGCGAGCTGTGGCGAACGTGTTCATGGCGGTCATCCCTACGTTGTGTGAATAGTATTTGTTATGTGAATACCCTTCACACTAAGTAGGACCTGTTACGGTGTCAATACATTTCACAGAATGGATGCGCCATGAACGAGCAGGGCCCCCGACCCACACGACGGCAGGAGCGACGCTCCCAGACCGTTCAGGAGATCAAGACGCTGGCCATGCAGCAGGTCAGTGAAGGCGGTCCCGACGCAGTCACGCTCAGCGGGATCGTTCGCGAGATGGCGATGTCGCCGGCCGCGCTCTACCGCTACTTCGCTAGCCGCGACGCTCTGCTGGCCGACCTCGTGGTCGACGCCTACGACGACTTCGCCGACTCCGTTCTCGAGGCCGCCCGGGATCGCAGCGACGCGGGGCAGCACCTGACCGATGTGCTCAACGGTGCCCGCGACTGGGCTCTCGCCAACCCGAACGCCTACCGCCTGATCTTTCAGACCAGCATCGGCTCGGGTCAGGAACTCGCTCCCGAGAGGACGATTCCCGCCGCATCCCGAAGCATGACGACGATCGTCGAGGCCATCGCGGCCGTGGCCGACGCGGCCTCTGCGACGAAGGCGGAGTCGAAATCCGATTCGAACACCGTGGCGCAGCCCGATCCCACTCTCGACACCGCCCTCCAGGCGTGGGCCGAGCGGTCGCAGCTGGCCCAGTATCCGCGTTCGGTCCTGCTGCTGGGCCTCACCGCCTGGACCAGGCTGCACGGCATCATGAGCCTCGAGCTCGGCGGCCACCTGCCCGCCACCGGAATCGACGCAGGGCTGCTCTACGCGGCCGAGGTCGACTCGATCCGCGAGCAGGCAGAGCGAGCGCGCTAGCGAGCGGGCAGCTGCCGCTCCGCTATCCCGCGAGCACCCAGCGACCGTGCCCGTTCGTGCCCTTCGACGGCGCCTCGAAGGCGAAGCCGTAGGCGCCCCGTCGTGTGGTGATACCCGCCGCGGCGGCAGCCTGGGTCACTCTCTCGACGAGGTTCGTCCACTTCGGCAACTCCTGCGGCGAATCCCAGTACTCGCGCATCGACGTGACGAGCAGTTCCGACCCTCCGTCGACATTCCGCAGCTCGACGATCACATCGTCGCGCTCCACGTACTTGAGTCCCCAGACGCCCGGCCGGAGGCTGACGAGCTTGTTCTTCGGGATTGCCTCGATGAGGGCAGTCACCGTTGCGGCATCGGCCGAGAGCACGACCGATCGGCCGAACTCGGTCAGGGCCTCGCCGGTGACCGTGATCTTCCGCTCCGTGTTGATGGTGCGCAGCTTGCGGCGTGTCCAGTACTTGAAGGCGTTCATCGCAATGATGAGAACGACGATTCCTATGCCGATGAGTGCGAGCAGGCCGGTGTCCATGAGGTCCAATCGGTCGGGCGACAGAAGTCGCTGCGGCTTCCCAGTCTAGGAAAGTGCCGCTGCGGCCCTCCGGATGCGACGATTCGAGGAGCGGCGCCGACCCGTGCCGCATTACGGTGGGCGTGTGACGACCGAGCCCAGCGCATCCAACCCCGTTCTCACCGAGGAGCAGCTGTCGAGGCTGCGTTCGTTCGGTCGCGCCGTCGCCGTCGAGGTGGGCGACACCCTGTTCCGGGTGGGAGACCGCAGCTACGACCTCGTGCTGATCGACAGCGGCACGATCGACATCGTTCGAGAGGCCACGCGGGATTCTCCCGAGCTCATCGTCGCGCAGCACGGGCCGGGGCGGTTCCTGGGCGAGCTCAACCTGCTCACCGGCCAGACCGTCTTCCTCACCGCCCGCGTCACCTCGGCCGGGGTGATGCACCGTATCTCGCCCGACAGCTTTCGCCGCATCATGTCGGAGGACCCGGAGCTGTCGAGCATCCTCCTGCGCTCGCTCCAGGCTCGGCGAACCCTCCTTCAGGGAACCGCGTCGCGCAGCATCGAGATCATCGGCAGCCCGCTCTCGTCGGCTTCGCTCGCCCTGCGCACCTACGCGGCACGGCTGGAACTCGCCCACCACTGGTTCGACGCCGACGGAGCCGCCGGAATCGCCCTGATGCAATCGGCCGGCGTCGAGGCATCCGAGTTGCCCGTCGTGCTGCTCGGCTCCGATGTGCTCACCCGGGCGACACCCGGGCACCTCGCAGAGCGGATCGGCCTCTCTTACGCGCGGCCCTCGGGCGAGCAGGTCGACCTCACGGTCATCGGAGCCGGACCGGCGGGCCTCGCCGCCGCCGTCTACGGCGCATCCGAAGGTCTCGACACGGTTCTTCTGGATGCCACGGGGCCGGGCGGGCAGGCCGCGGCCAGTTCCCGAATCGAGAACTACCTCGGCTTTCCGAACGGCCTGAGCGGCTCTGAGCTCACCGGGCTCGCGTCGGTGCAGGCGCTCAAGTTCGGCGCCCGCATCTACAGCCCCTGCACGGTCACCACGCTCGACTCCCGATGCGAACGCCTGCGCGTGGTCCTCGAAGACGGAACCGAGATCCACTCCCGAGCCGTCGTGATCGCCACCGGCGCGCGGTACAGGGCCCTTCCCTTGCCACGCTGGTCCGACTTCGAGGGGGCCGGCATCTACTACGCGGCCACCGAGATCGAGGCTCGAGCCGTGGCAGGACAACCGGTGACCGTCGTGGGGGGAGCGAACTCGGCCGGCCAGGCCACACTGTTCCTCGCCGAGCGGGGGAGCCCGGTGTGTCTCGTGATCCGGGGAGCCGACATCCGCGCCGAGATGTCGAGCTATCTCGTCGACCGGCTGCTCGCCGACCCGCGCGTCACCGTGCACACGCGCACCGAGGTGACCGCCATCGACGGTGGGGACTCGCTCGAGTCGATCACGCTCACGAACCGCGCGACGGGCGTCAGTTCGGCCCTGCCGAACACGGGGCTGTTCTGCTTCATCGGCGCCACCCCCGCGACCGAGTGGCTCACCGGAGTCGAATCCGACGAGAACGGCTTCCTGCTCACCGACACGCGTCTCGATGCCGCGGCACTCGGAGACACCTTCGCCTCACTCGGCCGCGCGCCACTCCCGTTCGAGACCAGCGTTCCCGGGCTCTTCGCCGCGGGGGATGTTCGGCACGGCTCGATGAAGCGGGTCGCCGCCGCCGTGGGGGAGGGAGCGAGCGCCGTCGCATCCGTTCACCGCGCGATCGGCGTTCACCCCTGAGCTACTGAGGGGCGCAGCGATCAGCGCCCGTGCGTCGCCATGATCTGATCGACATCGATGCGCTTCAGCAGCTCATCCCAGTCGATGTCGCGTGCAGCCGCCGCGACCTCGGGCTCGGCGAACGCCTTGCCGTTGCGGTGAACGACCACGCCCTTCGGAACGATGCGGTTGAGTTCGGCGAGCACCGCGTCGTCGACGGCCTCGCTGTTGAAATCGGCCCCGACCTCTGCGAAATAGTCAGCCGAAACGGTGTACGAGACTGTTGCCACTTCTACTGCGGTCATGTTCGACTCCCTGCCTGTTGATTACGCTGTCACGCATGACTCTTCCACGCCTCGACACACTTGTCAGCTATCCGGCGGGCGCTCTCAGGTCCAGCGGAACCGTGCTGCACACCGAGACCGTGGCCGATGGGCGACGTGTGGTGTTGCTCGACAGCTCGGCCTGCCACCCCGTCGACTCCGCCTGGCCCGACCAGCCCGCCGACCGGGCGACGATCACCGTGAACGGCACTGTTCTCGACGTGCTCGACTGCGTCGTCGGGGCCACCGACGGCACCGCATTGTTCCTCGGCGCCGAGGTGCCGGTGCGCAAGGGCACCGAAGGCTGGGCCTTCGTGACAGCGCACCTCGTCGACGACGCCCTCGCCACCGAGGCCGGCCTGGTCGAGGGGGCCGAGGCATCCATCGCCGTCGATGCCGACTACCGGCACGCACTCTCGGTGGGCCACACGGCCTGCCATCTGGCCTCGCTCGCTCTCAACGCCGAGCTCGCCGGGTCGTGGAGCAAGCCCGCGTCGACCGACGCCCTCGACCAGCCCAACTTCGACGCCCTGGCCATCGAGACCTCGCGCATCGAGGAGCGCGGCTCGGTCGACGTGTACCGCGTCGGAAAGTCGCTGCGCAAGAAGGGCTTCGCGCCGGCCCGACTGGTCGACGACCTCGGCGAGGTCGAGACGGGCGTGGATGCGCGCCTGTCGGCGTGGGTCGCCTCGGGCGCGGCGGCCTCCGTCGAGCGAGACGGCGAGCGCCTCACCGACCGCCGCTACTGGACCACGATGCTCGACGGCCACGCCGTGAGCATCCCGTGCGGAGGCACGCACGTGGCGAGCCTCGCCGAGCTCAGTGCGCCGCAGGTGACCCTGCACGCTCAGCAGTCCGAGTCGGCCCTCGAACTGCGCATGACGACGCGCGCGTAGGCAGCTCGACGAGTACGTATCCGCGCGCTACGCCTGGGGCATGTCCGCGAAGCGGGAGAAGTGTCCGAGGAAGCTGGCCGTGATGGTGGCGGTGGGGCCGTTGCGGTGCTTGGCCACGATGAAGTCGGCCTCGCCCGCACGCGGGTTGTCTTTCTCGTAGGCGCCCTCGCGGTGCAGCAGGATGACCATGTCGGCGTCCTGCTCCAGCGATCCGGATTCGCGGAGGTCGCTGATCGCCGGCTTCTTGTCTGCGCGCTGCTCGGGACCACGGTTGAGCTGCGACAGCGCGATGACGGGAACCTGAAGTTCTTTGGCCATGAGCTTGAGGGCACGAGAGAACTCCGACACCTCTTGTTGGCGGCTCTCGACCTTCTTGCCGCTGGTCATGAGCTGCAGGTAGTCGATGACCACGAGCTTCAGGCCGACCTTCTGCTTGAGACGGCGGCACTTGGCGCGGATCTCGACCAGGGTCATGTTGGGGCTGTCGTCGATGTAGAAGGGCGCGTCGTTGATGGTCGACCGGGTCGACGCGATCTTGGTCCAGTCCTGACCGTTGACCTGGCCCTTGCGCATGATCTGCAGGGGCACGGATGCCTCGGCTGAGAGCAGACGCATGGCGATCTCGGCCCGGCCCATTTCGAGCGAGAAGAAGATGGCCGGCATGTCGTGCTTGATGGATGCGGCCCGGCAGAAGTCGAGCGCGAGCGTCGACTTTCCGAGGGCGGGACGGGCCGCGACGATGATGAGCTGGCCCGGGTGGAAGCCGTTGGTGAGGTTGTCGAGGTCGGTGAACCCCGACGGCACTCCGGTCATCTGGCCGTCTTTGCCCGCCGCCGCCTCGATCTCGTCGGTCGCCGCGGTGAGGGCGATCGTGAGGGGCACGTAGTCTTCGGTCTCGACGTTGCCGTTCACGGCATAGATCTCGGCCTGGGCGTTGTTCACCAGGTCCATGACTTCGCCCTCGCTGGCGTAGCCCATCTGCACGATGCGGGTTCCGGCCTCGACGAGGCGGCGCAGCACGGCCTTCTCGGAGACGATGTTGGCGTAGTAGCCCGCGTTGGCCGCGGTGGGCACGAGGCCCGTGAGCGTGTGCAGGTATTCCGCGCCGCCGGCGCGGCTCAGCTCGCCGATCTTCGTGAGCTCGTCGGTGACGGCGATCACGTCGGTGGGCTCACCGTGCGAGTAGAGGGTGAGCACGGCGTCGAAGATGATCTCGTGCTTGGGAATGTAGAAGTCGGCGCCGCGCACGACCTCGACGACATCGGCCACCGCGTCTTTGCTGAGCAGCATTCCGCCGAGAGCGCTCTGTTCGGCCAGAAGGTCGTGGGGAGGGGTGCGATCGCCGCGTGAGTCGGCCCGCCACTCGCTCGAGGAGCCACCAGCGGCGTTGCCGCCCCGTTGGCCGTCGTTCGGGCCGGACAGTCCGAGATGGGCTATCGACACGGGTCCTCCTTCGTCTGCGTTCGCACGCAGAATCGTTCTTGCACAGTTCTACCCGTAGCGTCGGACATCCCAAACAGGGCCTGTGGATAACCTTGTGGAGAGTGTGGGAGAAACGCCGGAAGGTCTGGGGTAAAACTGTGGAAAGCGTTGTGGAAACTCAAACCCAAATTTGGGTATAAAGGCTGCTTGACCAGCACTTACAGAGATTCCACAACCGTGGATAAATACATCCCTCCAGCAGAGCTTGAGGGTTTGGATTTGACATTTGGCCTGTGCATAAAATCGAGCGATTCTTACCCCCGAAGTGGGTCTGGTCTCGCCGCGCGCGCAAGCTTTTCAACGACGAATGGCGGTGGAAGAATCCACCGCCATTCGTTTGTGCACTCGCCGAGTGCGGGTGACGCTACTTGGCAGCGACCACGTTCAACGTGATCGTGGCGACCAGGTCGTCGCGCAGCTTGACCGTGGCCTCGTGGGTTCCGGTGAGCTTGATCGCCTGGCTGATCTCGATCTTCTTCTTGTCGAGCGAGCCGAGACCCTGAGCCGAGACCGCGTCAGCGATGTCGGCGGTCTTGACCGAGCCGAACAGGCGTCCGCCTTCGCCGGCCTTGACGGTCAGCTTGACGACGGCAGCCTCGAGAACCTGCTTGAGGTGCTGGGCCTCTTCGATCGTGGCGTGCTCGCGCGAAACGCGGGCGGCCTTGATCTGCTCGACCTGCTTCTCGCCACCGCGGCTCCACGAGACCGCGAAGCCCTGGGGGATCAGGTAGTTGCGAGCGAAGCCGTTCTTGACCTCGACCACGTCACCCGCTGAACCGAGGCCGGAGACCTCGTGCGTGAGAATGAGTTTTGACATGTCGGTTCCTTACCTGCCCGAGCCGGCGTAGGGCAGGAGAGCCATTTCGCGGGCGTTCTTGACGGCACGGGCGATGAGGCGCTGCTCCTGGACGGAGACTCCCGTGATGCGGCGAGCGCGGATCTTTCCACGCTCGGAGATGAACTTGCGGAGAGTTGCGACATCTTTGTAGTCGATGACGCCCACGCGAATGGACTTCGCGGGAGCTGCGTTCTTGGCGCCCTTGGCACCGCGCAGCGGCTTGCGGCGGTCGCCGCTTGACTTTCCAGCCATTTTTATCTGCTTTCAGATGAGTTCTAGTAAAGAACGAAGTTGTTAGAAGGGGGTGTCGTCGCTGAAGTTGCCCGGCGTGTTCCACACGTCGGCTCCAGCTCCGGCAGCCGGCTGCGCGGGCGCCGAAGCGGCCCACGGCTCGTCGTTTCCACCGCTCGGTCCACCGACCTGGCCGCCGCCCTGGCGTGCTCCCCCGGCTGCCCGGGTGACACTTGCCGTGGCGTAGCGCAGGCTGGGGCCGATCTCGTCGACCTCGAGCTCGATGGAGGTGCGCTTCTCGCCCTCTTTCGTCTCGTAGGAGCGCTGGCGCAGGCGGCCGGTCGCGATGACGCGGCTTCCCTTGGTCAGCGATCCGGCGACGTGCTCGGCGAATTCACGCCAGACGCTCGCGCGCAGGAACAGAGCCTCGCCGTCTTTCCAGTCGTTCGCGGCACGATCGAACGTGCGCGGCGTGGAAGCGATGGTGAAGTTGGCAACCGCCAGCCCGTTCTGCGTGTAGCGCAGTTCGGGATCGCTGGTGAGGTTGCCCACCACGGTGATTACGGTTTCGCCAGCCATGATCGACTACTTGGCGGACTCGTCGGCGGCGGCCGGCTCGGCGGCAGCCTTCGGAGCCTTGGCGGCAGCAGCGACCTTCGAGGCGGCGCTCGGCGCGGACTTCGCGGCAGCAGGAGCGGCAGCGGGGGTCTCGGCGGGCGCGGCAGCGGCCTTCGGGTTGGCAGCCTTGCGGGCGGCCTTCTCGGCGGCGAGCTTGTCGGCGGTGGCGACCATCGCGATGGCCTCCTCGGCACGCAGCACCTTGGTGCGCATGACGGCCTCCGACAGCTTCAGCTGGCGGTCGAGCTCTTTGGTCGAGTCTGCGCTGGCGGTCAGGTTGACCACCGCGTAGATGCCTTCGGTCTTCTTGTTGATCTCGTAGGCCAGGCGACGGCGTCCCCAGATGTCGACGTTGTCGACGGTGCCGCCATCCTTGCGGATGACGTTGAGGAATTTGTCGAGACTGGGGGCCACGGTGCGCTCATCGATTTCAGGATCGAGGATCACCATGAGTTCGTACTGATGCGTCACAAACCCACCTCCTTCGGACTAGTTCGGTCACAGACGGTCTGTGACAGGAGGGTGTATCTGCATCGGCCCGCCGCCGCGTAGGAGATTCCCACTGGCAACGGACAACCTTGGAAGCTTAGCAGAAGGCCCTGTTCAGTGGTGAGAAGCCTTCCAGTACCCGCAGAACATGATGTTGTCCTTGGGCACCCCCGTGGCGATCCAGTGCCTGCGCGCGCCCGCGACGAGGGCCGACTCGCCCACGGTCCAGGCGAAGCAGCGCTCGCCCAGGGCGGGCAGCGCCTGGGTCGCTTTGAGAACGGCGACGCCCGGGGTGTCACGCGCATCCGGTCGCACGACGAACCGCACGTCGACGCCGGCCGGGCCATCGAGATTCTGGATGTCGTCGGTCGCCCCGACCTCGACCAGCGCGATGCCGACGGTGTCGGCCGGCAGCGAGGCCAGGATGCCCGCCACGGCGGGCAGGCCCGTCTCGTCTGCGACGAGAAGCACGCTGTTCGTACCGGCGGGCTGCACGAATCCGATGCCCTCGTCGAGGATCGCCACCGCGTCGCCCGGCACGCAACGGCCGCCCCAGCTCGAGGCGGGGCCCGCGGTGCCCGATTCCTCGTCGCCGTGCAGCACGAAGTCGACGTCGAGTTCGGGGCCGGAGGGGCCGTCTTCTCTGTAGGCGCGCACCGTGTAGTTGCGCAGCACAGGGCGATGCGTCTTCGAGATGGTCAGGTACTTGGCGTAGGCGAGGGCGTTCAGCTTCTGCGGCAGCCGCGAGAGCGAGTCGTTGTCGGCCACCGGGATGAAGAGGCGGAACCACTGGTCGAACCCCATCGGCACGAACTTCGCGATGTCTCCCTGCCCGAGCGTGACCCGGGCCATGGAGGGCGTGATCTGCTCGCGCCGGATCACGTGCAGCGTCAGCAGCTCGGTGATACCGGGTTTGATCCTGCGCGCCTGGGCCGTCATCCGTGCCATGTCTTCGCCTCCTCGACTCGAAGGTAAGGTTACCCTAACAAGTCGTCTCGACCCAACGACGACGAAGAGCCCGTCACGCTTCAGCTGCTGCGTGACAGGCCCTTCGGGAGGCGACTCGCGCTACTCGGCGTGCTGCCGGCGGCGGTGACGCACGACCAGCAGCACCAGTCCTGCCACCGCCAGCGACAGCGACAGCAGCGCGATGAACACCGCGCCCGCCCGCGTGTGCGCCAGATCGACGATCGGGTTGCCGGTGCCGCCCTTGCCCGCGGCCGGGAAGGTGTTCTTCACCGTGACCGACCGCACGTCGTCGGCTCCCGCGGAGGCGGTCGTCAACACGATCGCCTTGGCGTTGTCTGCTGCGGCCGACCCCTCGACCGCGTAGGTGGTGGAGACGGCGCCGTGGGAATCGGACTCGGTGACGTCGCAGCTCGTGCCGACAGGAAGGCCGTCGATGAGCTGGGTCGCGCCGGCGGCGAGGTCGAACCGGCTGGCCGGGTTCATGAATGTGGCCTCCAGACCCGAGTGGCCGGTGAGCTCGAGAGTGGCTCCCTCGAAGGTGCAGAGCACCAGGAAGGTGTACTGCGCTCCCGCCGGTGCCGCACCGGTGACGGTCTTGGTGACCTCGAGCGCCGTGGACGCGTAGCTGTTCTCGACAGTGGCCGTCGTGCTGCCGGCGCCGAGCACGAACTCGGCCGAGGTTCCCTCGGTGTCCGTTCCGTCTGCGTCGCCATTCGCGATGGTGACGACCGTCGAGGTGGCCCCGTCGGCATCCGTCTCTGTGACGATGCAGTCGCTGCCCACCAGCACGCCCTCGAGCGTGGCGTGCTCGCCGTTCGCGAGTTCGTACGTCTCGCTCACGACGGTGTCGCCGTAGGTGCAGGTGACCTCGATGGTGAACGTGAGGTCGGCGATCTGCTCGTCGGTGAGGACGGTGTCGTTCGACACGATCTTCTCGACGGTCAGGTCTGCCTCGTAGTAGTTCGTGGCCTGCACGGCGACGTCGGTTCCGGCCGCGGTGATCTCGTAGGGACCCTCGACGTCGTAGACGACTCTGCTCTGGCCGCTGTCCTGCTCCACCACGGTGCACTCGGCGCCGACGGGGATGCCGGTGACGGTGCCCGAGGCGCCGTTCTGCACGACGACGTCTTCGGAGATCGTCTGGTCGAACCAGGTGCAGGTCACCGCGAAGGTGAAGTCGACCGCGTCGGTGTCACCCTCGACGACCTTGTTCACCGTGAGGGCGCCGGTGTCGTAGCTGTTCTCGACGACCACCTGGATGGTCTGTCCGAGCCCGGTCTCATCGAAGACGATCGTTCCGTCCGCCGACTCCACGCCGTTCACGAAGATCTTCGTGGAGTGAGCGTGCTTGTTGCCCGGGGCGGGCTCGGAGACGGTGCACTCCGTGCCGTTCGCGATGTCGGTGAGCGTCTGCGAACCGCCGTCGGCCAGCGTGAGGGTCTGGGTCGACTCCCCGTTCACCGGGTCGGAGCAGACGACCGTGATCGAGAAGTCGCCCAAAACGATGTCGCTGTCGAGGGTTCCCTTCACGTCTTTTGCGACCGTCAGGGCGTTGGTGCCGAAGTTGTTCGTGATCGTCACCTGGTCGCCTCCATCGGGGATGGTGACGGTGATGCCGTCTCCGACCTGGGTGCCACCGTTCTGGTCACTGATCGTGACCGTCTGGGCGCCGCCGCTGTTCGTCTCGGTCACCACGCACTCCGTGCCGATGGGCAGGCCGTCGATGACGATCCGGCCACCCGCCGCGGGCAGCGAGTAGTCGGGTCCGTCGGCGAACGCCAGATCCTCGCCGGCGAACGTGCAGACCACGGTGTAGTCGAACTCGGCGCTCGACGGAACCTCGCCGGCGACGCTCTTGGCGATCGTCAGGCTCTGCGCCGCAATCGGGTTGGTGAGCGTCGAGGCGGTCGAACCGAACGCCGTCGCGAGCACCAGCTGGTAGCCCGCCGTCGTCGTGTCGGCATCCGGGGTCGACCATGAGAAGCTCGCCGGGGCGTTCTGCTCGGTCAGGGTGCACACGCTTCCTGTGGGCAGGCCGAGCGCGGTGCCCGTCTCTCCATCGGAGAGCACGAACGATCCGGTGATCACGGCACCCGAGGATCCTGCCGGGGGAGCGCAGGAGTAGTCGACCGTGAAGTCGCCGAACGCCGCGGTCGGCGCGATGGTGTCGTTGGCGACCGACTTGGTCACGGAGAGCGCCGCGCTGTCGAACAGTGCCGCAGCCTTCGTGCTCTCGTTGCGGTAGACCTCGCCCGAGTCGATCTCGTGAACGCTGAAGCCGAAGCTGTTCCACTCGATCAGTCGACCGTCGGGGGCGGGCTGGCCGTTCGCGTCCGTGGAATCCGTGGCACCCGTGAGGTTCTCGGGAGCCGTCTCGTCCCACGTGACCGTGATGCGGTCGCCAGCAGCGAACACTGGGTTCGAGCCCACGCCGTAGTCCGCGGCGATGCGCAGCGCCTGGGCGTCGGCCGGGATGACCGCGCCGGCGGCGAGAACCACCCAGTCGCCGCACTTCGCGGCACCCGTGGCGACCTCCCCCGTGCAGGCGTTCAGGTCGGCGCCCGCGGGCAGGTACTCGTAGCCCACGGTCACGCCGGCAGGCACGCCGGATGCGACGGGTGCGGTCAGCGGCGTTCCGCGCCATTCCGTTCCACGCGACACGTTCAGGTACGCGCCGGTGTCACCGACGGCCGGCAGGCGGTCGATCACGACGAGGTCGCGCATGGTCGAGTTGCCCGCGTTCTGGAGGTCGAGCTTCCAGGTGTAGGTGCTGCCCGCAGGGGTGAGGGCCGCGCAGGGGTTGGAGACGAAGCCGGTCATCGACTCGCACGTCGTGTTCGGGCCGGCCGCGCCGGTGTTCGATGCGCCGTCGATCGACTTGGTCGCTCGGATGGCGCCGCCCGCGTTCACGTTCAGCACGGCTGTCGAGACGCAGTAGTCATCGCCCTGCTGAACCGTTCCGGGTGCACAGGTGATCTCGCCGTGGGTGGGAACCGCCGCCGTGTTGGTGACGGTGGTTCCCGTCGGCAGCGCCGCGGCCACATCGAGGCTCACCGCGATGTTCACCGATTCGCCGGGGGCGAGGTACTGGCCGGCGGGCCACGCCCACACGACCGTCTGGCCGACGACGGTCGCCGTGGGCGATCCTGCCAGCGTCGAGTCGACCGGTCCCGTTGCGGGCAGGGTGATCACGGGGTTGGCGGTGGCGACGTTGTAGCTCAGCGTGCTGGGCAGCAGATCGTCGATCTCGAACACGCTGCCGTGCGATCCGAGGTTCTGGGTTCCCGTGTTGGTCACCGTGATCGAGTAGCGCTGCGTCGTTCCCGCGCTGTCGCTCGCGGTCGGCTGGCCGGTGAGGGCGAAGACCTTCGACACCGACACCTGCGGGGTTCCGGATGTCGGGGTGACGGTCGCGCACGACGGGCTGAGGTGCGAGAGCTCCGCACCCGTCGAGTACGCCGACTCGGCGCAGTTCGTCAGGGCGGCCTCGGCCTCGGCCTGATCGTTCAGCGAGACGCCGAACGCGAGTTCTCCGAACTCTCCGTTGGCGATGGGGGTTGCCGCGGTGCTGAGGTAGCTGACCCGCAGACCCTCGACGGTCACGCCGTCGAGAACGGCGTTCAGGGCCGCGATGTCGATGGATGCGGCAGGGTAGCTCGCCGCTGCGGCCCACGTCGTGCCGTCGAAGTACTCGACGTTCACCGTCTCTGCACTGGCGGGGGCGGTGATCGAGATCACGCCGACGAAGTCGGAATCGGCCCAGAAGTCACCGTCGGTATTGGTCGGCAGAGTCGTTCCGGCGGGGTAGTCGGAGGGCGTCAGGATGTCGTCGTCTTCGGAGACGATGGTCGTGAGGCCGAGCTCACCGGAGTTGGTGGTGCGCACGGTCGCGTTCACCACCGGATGCGAGTCGATGTCGGTCGAGGAGCCGGGGGCGAAGGTGAGCGCCTTGCTCGTGTCGACCTTCGTTCCGGGCTTGCGCACGGTGATCGTGGCGCTGTCGTCGCTCGGAAGCGAGTCGGCGAACGGGCTGACCGCGGTGACGGTCGACGTGTTGATCACCTGCGTCTCGGCGGTCACCGAGCTCCGCAGGCGCACCTGCAGCGCGATCGTCGCCGTTCCTGTCGTCGGAATCGCTCCGACCACGTGCGCCGCGATGCCGTCGACCGCGGCGAGGTTGGTGATCGCCGCCGCGTCGACGCCGGTCAGAGCCGGCGTTCCGTCGGAGTAGGTGACGTCGTAGGTGACGGTCGATCCGGCGGGCGTGATCGGTGCCGACACCGAGAGCAGCTCGAACGTCGCCCAGAAGTCGGCGTCGGTGTCGACGATGTCGAGGCCGCGAACAGGGTTGCCCGAGATGTTGTCGGCCTTCAGGCTGACCGTGCGCTCCTGCAGCGTGCCGACCGGCACCCCGGTCTCGGGAAGCGGCACCGACGCATCCGGTGCGACCGACTTGGTCAGCTTGGCGTTGGCGATGCTGTTGGTGATGCGGAAGATCTGCTGGGAGTACAGGTTCGTCTCGCCGCGCTCCGAGGTGTCGCCCTCGGCATTCGGGGCGACGTACGTCGCGACCGCTTCGGCGTTGTTCAGAATCCACCCGCCGTCGTTGATGTTGTCGAGATCGTTGTTGAACCCGTTCTCGTTGAACGGCCCGTGGTCGAGCTGGCACTCCGCCGCGTTGTCGGGGTTGCCGTCGAGACCCTCGGTGAGGGTGCTGTCGTCTTCGGTGTAGCAGACGTTGTTGCGCACGAGGCTTCCCGCCGCGTGGCCGCCGACCGCGTCACGGAAGGTGTCGCGCAGGGTGTAGTCGACTCCGAGCTTGAGCGCGAGGTCGAACGTGGCGGCCTCGATTCCGGGGTCGATTCCGGGGTCGGCCGGGTTCTCTTCGAGAACGAAGCGGAAGCCGGCGTAGCTCGGGTCGCCGGCGGCGGTGAGAACTCCTGCGCCTGTGACGGTCGGGCTCGAGGCGATGACCGCGCCCGAGGCGTCGAGCCAGTCGATGCGCGCCTGCTCGTACTGCGGAACGGTGTACGGGCCGACCTTGGTGATGTTCGTGACGGCCGCGAAGGTCTGCGAGTAGGTGTCACCGGGCAGCGGGTCGGCGATTACCAGGGTGGCCGTGTCTTCAGAGGGTCGGCTGCTCAGCTGGAGGTCGGCGTGCATCGGCGCGCCGGATCCCTCTGTTCCGGAGTCGGTGCCATCGGTGCCGTGCAGCACCTTGGTGATTCCGACGGTGCCGCTGTTGCGGCGCTGCTCCGTCTTGATCTCCGGGCACTCGTCGCCGGCGAGCGAGTCTGTCGAGGCGGGTGCCGTGGCGCCGGCCAGGTAGGCGGATGCGGCGGAGCAGTTGCCGGGGCTCGTGAAGACCCGGGTCGGGTCGGTTCCGCTGAGCGGGGGCGTGAGGGTGAGGACAGGGGCTCCGGTCTCGCGGTTGGTCGCCCTCATCTTCACGACGACCTCGGGCTGGAACGTGCGTCCCGGCTGGATGCCGCTCGGGTTCGAGTACGTGAATCGCACACCCTGGGCGTCGGGATCGGTGATGGCGATGGGCGTGTTCGCGCAGGCGTCGCTCGTCACGGTGACCCAGGCGCTTCCGTTGTAGATCTCGACGAGCAGGCTGTCTCCGGCACTGCAGTTCGCGCTCTTGATGCTCGTGAGGTCGAACTCGTCGAAGAAGTCGTCGACTCCCGCGGTCGGCAGTGAGACCGGGTCCTGGATGACGACCTTCTCGGCGTTCACGTTCGTTCCCGATCCGGTGGGACCGTAGACGGTGCGCAGCTGCACGACGTTCGACTGGGTGGGGGAGCCGAGGACCACGGTCGGACGCGTGAACGCCTTCGTCGTCTGGATCTCGGCATGCGGCGTGGCGACCGTGAAGTCGACGGTGGGCGAGACGGTCTCGCCAGACGAGTTGCCCGATGCGCTGTCGACGTCGACCTCGGCGTTGTTCTTGTAGACGTCGTTGGTGACACCGGCGGCGAGCGTCGAGCCCGCGGTGATCGTGCCCGTGAACGTGGAGTCGATCGGAGCGCCGGAGGTCGACTCGAATTCGACCGAGAAGCCGGTGAGAGTGGCGAGGTCGACTCCGGCCGGCAGGGTGAACGTGGTCGTGGGGTTGACGATCGTGGCCGTCGACCCGTCGGAGAGAGTGAGCGTGGCCTCCTCGGCGCCTGCGGGCCAGGCCACGGTGAAGGTTCCGTTCAGCACCAGCGTGCTCGGGAACGGGGTGACGCCGCCCGCGGTGGCGGGGTCTGAGATGACGACCGTCTTGGCGCCACCCTGTCCGGCGCCGGTGGTGGAGATCGTGGTGTCGACCGTTCCGGAGTATCCCTGGATGACGGTGTTGGGGCTGAAGGTCTTCGTCACGCTCGGAGCGGAGACGACCTCGCCTGCGACGGTGACGACGGCCGACGCGGTGAGCGAGCGGTCGAGGGCGCTGTCTGCGTAGTGCACGTCGACATCGGCGTCGTTCGTGTAGGCGGTGGATCCACCCGAGACGACCTGGGCGCCGTTGGAGACGAGGCTGTCGCGCAGGGTGGCCGTGTAGTTCAGGGTTCCCGTGCTGCCGGCGGCAGCTCCGTCGAAGGTCACTCGAATGCCCTGGATGTGTGCGGCCGGGGTGTAGGGAGTCGCTACGGTCGTCCAGGTGGTTCCGTCGGTCGAGACCTCGACGACGGCCGAGGTGGCGCCGGCAGGAAGGGTGGGCGCGTCGATCGAGGCGACATCGAACGCATCGAAGAACGCCGGATCGAGGTCGGTGATGCCGATACTCGACGCGGCGGTCGTACCGGCGTTCGTGCCGGTGAGGGAGAACGCGACCGACTGACCGGTGAACTCGCCCACCGTGTCGGGCGTCGCGGTCTTGTGCGCATCCGCACCACCGACGGGCTTGACCCGACCTGTGGCCGGAACGGTCTGCGAGACGGCCGTCTTGCCCACGCCGGCGACCGTGCCGCTGATGTCGGCGGTGTTGTTCACCGTGACGGTGTCATTCGCGGCGAGCGCCGGGTCGGTGGTGAAGCGCACCGGGATGGAGACGGTGCCGTTGCCCGGGGGGATCGTGCCGAGGTTGATCGTGACATCGGTGCCGACGACGGTCCAGTTGCTGGGAATGTCGCCGACGACCTCGACGCCGGCGGGCAGGGCGTCGTGGATGAGCACGCTCGTACAGCCGGCCGGGTCGAAGGTGCTGCACGAGTACGCGAGCTGATAGGTGAACCCCTCGCCGTCGACTCCGGCGACGTTCGAGATGCCGATGTCGGACGTATCGGGTGCGATGACCGACTTCGTGAGCGTGAAGCCCTCGTCTGCCGCGTTCGCGGCCGTGGCGCCGAGCGCGACTCCGGAGACTCCGAGAAGGACGACCGCGAGTGACGCGACGACCTTTCTCAGACGGTGGAGGGCCAGCGGCCCCTGCGCGTATCGTGCTCGTGAATGTGCCACGGTCTCCCCGATCGTCATTGACCCAACTAGGCGATATGTATCGCTTGAGTCGAGATGCATTAAATGTTCTCTCTCACCTAAGAGAGGCGCCAAGCGCTCGGTTATGACGGGACTTTCTGAAAATTCTTCGACCTCCGTATGGCGGCTAGCATTGTGGGGTTTGCCGTTCCCGAAGTGAAAGACGTGTCACATGAGCATCAGAGTCGCCATCGCCGGAGTCGGAAACTGCGCCAACTCGCTGATCCAGGGCGTGACGTTCTATCGCGACGCCGCTGACGACGAGGTGGTGCCCGGGCTCATGCACGTGCGCTTCGGCCCGCACCATGTGCGCGATCTCGAGTTCGTCGCGGCGTTCGACGTCGACGCGGCCAAGGTCGGCGAAGACCTGGCCGACGCCATCTGGGCCAGCGAGAACAACACCCTGCGCTTCGCCGACGTCGAACAGACCGGCCTCACCGTTCTGCGCGGGCCGACCTTCGACGGCCTCGGCGAGTACTACTCGGAGATGGTCGAGGAGTCAGAGGCGGAACCCGTCGACGTGGCTCAGGCCCTCCGCGACAGCGGCGCCGAGGTACTCGTCTGCTACCTGCCCGTCGGATCGGAGGAGGCGGCCAAGCACTACGCGCAGGCGGCGCTCGATGCCGGGGTCGCATTCGTCAACGCCATCCCGGTGTTCATCGCGAGCGACCCGGTTTGGGCCGCGAAGTTCGTCGAGGCCGGCCTGCCGATCGTCGGCGACGACATCAAGAGCCAGCTCGGCGCCACGATCACCCACCGGGTGCTCGCCCGCCTGTTCGAGAGCCGCGGCCTCACCATCGACCGCACCTACCAGCTCAACGTGGGCGGCAACATGGACTTCAAGAACATGCTCGAGCGCAAGCGCCTCGCGTCGAAGAAGATCTCGAAGACCCAGGCAGTCACGAGCAACATCGACATCGACCTGCCGGAGCGCGACATCCACATCGGCCCGAGCGACCACGTGCCGTGGCTCGACGACCGCAAGTTCGCCTACGTGCGCATCGAGGGCCACGGATTCGGCAATGCCCCCGTGAGCCTGGAGTACAAGCTCGAGGTGTGGGACTCTCCGAACTCGGCCGGTGTGATCATCGACGCCGTGCGCGCAGCGAAGATCGCCCTCGATGCCGGCCTGTCAGGGCCTGTCGAGTCGGCCAGCGCCTACTTCATGAAGTCGCCGGCCGTGCAGCTGCCCGACGACGAGGCTCGCGCCAGACTGGAATCTTTCATCCAGAAGAACGGCTAGCCCACCACTCGAGCAGGCGGCGGGTCGCCTCCTCTTCTCCGAGGGGCCCGTCGTCGAGGCGCATCTCCAGCAGAAAACGGTAGGCCTCTCCCACCTCGCGGCCGGGCCGGATGCCGAGGATCGCCATGATCTGCTCGCCGTCGAGGTCGGGGCGCACGGCCTGCATCTCCTCGAGCTCGGCGAGCTCGGCCACGCGGGTCTCGAGGTCGTCGTAGGCGAACGAGAGCATGTGCGACTTGCGCTTGTTGCGCGTGGTCACGTCGGCCCGGGTGAGGATGTGCAGCCGCTCGAGCAGCGGTCCGGCATCCCGAACGTAGCGGCGCACGGCGGAGTCGGTCCACGCACCCTCGGTGTAGCCGAAGAAGCGCAGGTGCAGCTCGATCAGCCGGGCCACGTCGTTGATCGTGTCGTTGTCGAAGCGCAGCTCGCGCAGCCGCTTCTTGGCGATCTTCGAGCCCACGACGTCGTGGTGATAGAAGGTCACGACGCCGCCCGGTTCGAGCCGACGCGTGGCCGGCTTTCCGATGTCGTGCATCAGGGCGGCAAGGCGCAGCACCAGATCCGGTCCCTCGAACGAGCCGCGCGACTCCTCGAGTTCGATGGCCTGGTCGAGCACGGTGAGACTGTGCTGGTAGACGTCTTTGTGGTGGTGGTGCTCGTCGCGCTCCAGGCGCAGCGCGGGGATCTCCGGCATCACTAGCTCGGCGAGGCCCGTCTCGACGAGCAGCTCGATTCCCCGGCGCGGCGCGGGCGTGAGCAGCAGCTTCGAGAACTCGTCGCGAATGCGCTCGGCCGAGATGATCGTGAGCGATTCGCCCATCGTCCTCAGGGCATCCATCGTCTCGGCGTCGAGATCGAACCCGAGCTGCGCCGAGAACCGGATGGCGCGCAGCATGCGCAGGGGATCGTCGCCGAACGAGATAGCCGGCGTCGACGGCGTGCGCAGGATGCCCTCGAGCAGGTCTTCGACGCCGCCCGACGGATCGACGAGAACGAGTTCGGGCAGCCGCAGGGCGAGGGCGTTCACGGTGAAGTCGCGGCGCGACAGGTCGACCTCGAGGCTGTCGCCGAACTCGACGATCGGCTTGCGGGTCTGCTGGTCGTAGCTGTCGGAGCGGTAGGTGGTGATCTCGACCTGTTCGCCATCGATCAGGGCTCCGATCGTGCCGAAGTCCCGGCCGATGTCCCAGGTGCTCTTCGTGAGCTTCTTCAGCACCGCGAGGATCTCGTCGGGGGTGGCGTTCGACGTGAAGTCCAGATCTTTGGCCGGTCGCCCGAGGAAGGCGTCTCGAACCGGGCCGCCGACGAGGGCCAGTTCGAAGCCCGCCGCGTTGAAGGCGGCGGCAAGCGGGGCGACGGGCGACGACTCGCTGAGAGAGCGCAGCCGAACCATGGATTCCTGGACAGTTCGCTGCATCCCGACAGTTTACCGAGGAGCGCCGGGCGGCACGGGCAGAGCGGCCTCCCGTGCTTCCCAGCCTGTGCGACCTAGAATCTACGCGAGGCCGCATCCCACGCTGCCTCGACGAAAGCCCCTATGAACCTGCCTCCTCCTCGACGCCTGCGCGCCATCCCCGCCCTCCTGGGCCTGGGAGTGGTGGCGTCGTCGATGCTGGGCATCGTGCCCGTGACGGGTGCCGCGAACGCCGCGGAGGAGCCCGTGCAGGTCGTTCTGGCCCCGGCGAACGGGGGAGTGGCGCAGCCCGGCGCAGACCTCACGGTCACCGCCTCTCTCACCAACTCCGGCTCGACCACGATCGACGGGGCCTCGTTGCAGATCGCCGTCGATCGCGAGTTCATCTCCACCCGCGCGGACCTGGCGGAGTGGCTCTCGCCCGCCGACGACACCTCGACGGTCGATTCCGACGCCATCATCACCAGCGTCGCCGTTCCCGCCCTGAAGCCCGGCGAGGAACACGTCGTGCAGGCCACGATTCCCGCCGCCTCCGTCCCGTTCGAGGACTGGGGCGTGCACGGCATCACCGGCACCCTCGAGCAGGGCGACGGCACCGAGACGGTCGCGCACACGTCGGTCGTGTTCAACGGCGCCGACGCTCCCGCACCCACCCGGGTCGCGGTCGCCGTTCCCCTCACCACGCAGCCCGGGCAGACGGGTCTCATTCCCGAGGCCACGCTCGCCACCATCACGGCCGACGACGGCCTGCTCACCCGCGAACTCGACGCGGTGATCGGCCGGCCCGTCGGCATCCTCATCGACCCGCGCATCATCGTGTCGATCCGCGCCCTGGGAAGCACGGCACCATCGAGCGCGATCTCGTGGCTCGAGCGGCTTCAGGGCGCATCCAATCCCATCTATCAGCTGAGCTACGCCGACGCCGACGTCGCCGCGATGAGCCAGGCCGGCTCCGCCCAGCTGCTCACCCCCAACTCGTTCGACTACGCGCTCGACGAGGCCGACTTCGTCGACCTGGCTCCGCCCACCACCAGCCCGTCACCCACAACCGGCGCCGCCGCAGTCTCGCCCGGTGGCGAGGCCACCGATACGCCGACGCCCACGCCCAGCCCGACACCGGATGCCGTGCCCGACACGAGCGCGCTGCTGCAGTGGGATTACACGGGCACCTCGATCGCCTGGCCGAGAGACGACACCGTCACCGCCGCCGATCTGCCGTACTTCGCGGCGAACGGCCTCACGACCACGATCGTCTCGTCGTCGAATGTGTCGACCCCGTCGTCTGCGGTGGGCGGCGTCGTTCGCGCAGGAGACAACACGGTGCTCGTCTCCGACGACACGGTATCGACGCCGCTTCGAGAGGCAGCGGGCGCACTCACCGCGACCGAACGACAGAAGTCGCTCTCCGACCTCGCGTCGAGCCTCGCCGTCGTGGCCAATGAAGACGACAGCAGCCCGCGCACGATCCTCGCCACTCTCGACCGGGCGGCGCCCTCCGACGGAACGGCGCTCACCGACGCGTTGAATTCGCTCGACGCACTCTCCTGGTCGTCGACCACCGCGTTCGACGGCTTCGCCGCCCAGGCTCCCGCGGCAGACGCCACGGTTGTCGACCAGCCGGAACCCGCGGAACGCACCGGCCAGGTCGCCGCACTCCTCGCATCCGAGAACCAGGTCGCCGCGTTCTCGAGCATCATCGCCG
Source organism: Agreia sp. Leaf283 (assembly GCF_001422485.1). Lineage (GTDB taxonomy): Bacteria > Actinomycetota > Actinomycetes > Actinomycetales > Microbacteriaceae > Agreia. Next base: position 110,498 of record NZ_LMNF01000004.1, on the reverse strand, counting down.
ACCCCACGAACCTGCTCGGCGAGAACCGCGCCAACATCCTCTCGCTGCTGGCCAACTCCTGGGCCTCGAACTCGGGCGGCTGGAACGTGGCCATGCAGGCGCAGGCCGACCGCTCGACCCAGACACTGGGGGCCGTCTCGATCGTCGCCGGCTCGCCCATCAACCTGGTGAGCAATACGGGCGACATGCCGGTGCTCGTCGAGAACAAGCTCCCGTATCCGGTCACCCTCACCGTGCGGCTCTCGCCCTCGAACTTCCGTCTCGTTGTTCAGAGAGAGGTCTCGATCACCGTCGAGGCGTCCTCGAGCAAGCAGGCGAAGGTGCCGATCACGGCCGGAGTCGCCAACGGGGACACCATCGTGCGCGCCGAGCTCGTCAGCCCCACCGGCATCCTCATCTCGGCACAGCCCACCTTCATTCCCGTGAATGTCTCCGCCGACTGGGAGGTCGCGGGCTCGTGGCTCGTGGGCGGAGTCGTCGGCGCGCTGCTCATCTTCGCCGCGATCCGCCTGTTCCTGAAGCGGCGCCACAACCGTGCTGCGGAGAACACCGCCGAAACGGCCGCAGAGACCGCCGGCGATCCAGACGATGATCCGGATGCGGCTGCGCCGACCGCTGCCGCCGCTGAATCCGATACCGAGGAGCCGCGTGGCTGACACCTCCGCCAAACCGGCGCCCAACCTCGGACGCGCGAGCGCGATCCTTGCCTCGGGCACGACCGTGTCGCGCATCCTGGGCTTCGTCAAGGCGTTCGTCCTCATCCAGACCATCGGCACGATCGGCCTGGGAACCGACGCGTTCACGATCGCCAACCAGCTGCCGAACACGATCTTCGTGATCGTGGCGGGCGGCATGCTCAACGCCATCCTCGTTCCGCAGATCGTGCGAGCGGCACGGCACGCCGACGGGGGAGCGGGCTACATCAACAAGCTCGTGACCGTGGCGTTCGTGGTGCTCGGCTCGGCCACCCTCATCGCAACTCTGCTCGCCCCGGTGCTCATCACGATCGTGGCCGACCCCTCGTCGAGCGGTCAGTTCGCCCTGGCGACCGCATTCGCCTACTGGTGCCTGCCGCAGATCTTCTTCTACGGCGTCTACTCCGTGCTCAGCGAGGTTCTGAACGCCCGGAACTCGTTCGGCCCGTTCACCTGGACGCCCGTGCTCAACAACATCGTCGCGATTCTCGGCCTGGTCGCCTTCAACGTCGCCTTCAGCCCCTCCGCGTTGAATGTGGGCGACCTCGACTGGTGGACGCCCGACAAGGTGGCCGTTCTCGCGGGAACAGCCACGCTCGGCGTCGCGGTGCAGGCCCTCGTGCTCTTCTTTTTCTGGCGACGGGTCGGTCTGCGCTATCGTCCCGACTTCCGGTGGCGGGGAGTGGGTCTCGGCACGGCGGGCAAGCTCGCGGGCTGGACCTTCGCCATGCTCATGGTCACCCAGCTGGCCGGAATCGTGGAGACGCGCGTCGTCATCACCGCCTCGGGAGACGACGCATCGACGACGGTGCTGTCGACCGCCTGGCTCATCTTCATGCTGCCTCATTCGATCGTCGCCGTGTCGATCGCGACCGCCTACTTCACCCGCATGAGTGAGCACGCCGCCGAGGGAGACCTCGCGAAGGTCCGCCGCGATCTGTCGGCCTCCATTCGCGTCATCTCTCTGATCATGATGCTGGCGACAGTGGTGCTCATCGTCGTCGCCTATCCCTTCAGCGGTCTTTTCAACAAGTTCGACTACTCGACCACGGTGGCCATGGGGAACGTTCTCATTGCGTTCCTGGTCGGCCTGCCCGCCTTCAGCATCCTGTTCGTCATCCTCAGGGCGTTCTACGCGCTCGGCGACACCCGTACTCCGTTCTTCATCACGCTGTTCCAGGCCGTGCTCTTCTCCATCGGCGCCCTCCTCGTGCTCGTCCTCGTGCCGAAGGAGTTCATCGGCGTCGGTGTGGCACTCGCCCTGTCGGCCGCCGGCATCCTCCAGGCGGTCCTCGCGGCCGTCCTCATCCGCCGCCGACTCGGCGGGCTGGGCGGCGCCACGGTGGCCCGGAGCCTGGCACGCGACCTCGGCGCACTCGTCCCCGCCGCAGCTGCCGGCATCGCACTCGCCGTCGCGTTCGGCTTCGCGAACGACGGGGGCTACGGCGTGAGCGGCTACGTCGGCGTTCTGTTATCGATGATTGTGATCGGTCTCGTCTTGTCGGTCCTCTATATCGGCGCGCTCCGCCTGCTGAAGTCGCCCGAATTGAACGACGCGCTCACACCCCTGTTCGCGCGCGTCACGCGCCGTTCCTCCTAGTTTCCGACCAGGTGCCCGCTGTCCCCTGACGGCGGAATATCCGCGGAATAGGATGTGTTGTACCAGTTCGTGAGGCGCTTTTCCGGGCGACCTCGCGACACCCTTTCAAGGAGCTGACACGCACGTGCGCGACATCATCATCATCGGATCCGGTCCTGCCGGATACACAGCGGCCATCTACGCTGCCCGGGCGGGGCTCAACCCGCTCCTGATCGCCTCGAGTGTCGAGGCCGGCGGCGAGCTGATGAAGACCACCGACGTCGAGAACTTCCCCGGCTTCCCCGAAGGCATCCAGGGCCCCGAGCTCATGGGCAAGCTTCAGGAGCAGGCCGAGAAGTTCGGCACCGAGGTGCTGCTCGACGACGTCACCAGCGTCGACCTCACCGGCGACATCAAAAAGGTCAGCACCGGCTATAGCGGCGACCAAGAGGCCCTGTCGGTCATCTTCGCCACCGGATCCGCGTACCGCAAGCTCGGCATCGAAGACGAAGAGCGCCTGAGCGGCCGCGGCGTTTCGTGGTGCGCCACCTGCGACGGCTTCTTCTTCAAGACCAAGACCATCGCCGTCATCGGCGGCGGCGACTCGGCCATGGAGGAGGCGACGTTCCTCACCCGCTTCGCCGACAAGGTCTACCTGGTTCACCGCAAAGACACGCTCCGCGCATCGAAGATCATGCAGCAGCGTGCCTTCGACAACCCCAAGATCGAGTTCGTCTGGAACTCCGAGGTCGTCGGCATCTCCGGTGAAAACACGGTCGAGGGTCTCACGCTGCGCAACACCGTGTCGGGAGAGCAGAGCGAGCTGCCCGTGCAGGGCCTGTTCGTCGCGATCGGCAACGACCCGCGGGTGCACCTCGTTCACGGCCAGCTCGAGCTCACGGCATCCGGAACCATCGCCGTCGACGGCCGCAGCTCGAAGACCAACCTCACCGGCGTCTTCGCAGCCGGCGACGTCGTCGACGACACCTACCGCCAGGCCGTCACGGCCGCCGCGTCGGGAACCGTCGCAGCCCTCGACGCGGAGCACTACCTCGCGGGTTTAGCGCAGGCGGCGCACGTCGCTCCTGACGCAGCCGCCGAAGACCTCATCCCCGTCAACTAGTTTTCTCCCCTTTCAACGAAAGAAGCAATCATGTCCAATGCCAAGGCAGTCACCGACGCCAGCTTCGATGCCGACGTCCTCCAGTCCGACAAGCCGATCCTGGTCGACTTCTGGGCAGAGTGGTGCGGCCCGTGTCGCGCCGTCGGCCCCATCCTCGACCAGATCGCCGACGAGCACGGCGACAAGATCGAGATCGTCAAGCTCAACGTCGATGACAACCCCCAGACCGCCGCGAAGTACATGATCACGTCGATCCCCGCGCTCAAGGTCTACAAGGGCGGCGAGGTCGTGAAGACCATCATCGGCGCCAAGCCCAAGGCTGCGCTCGAGAAGGACCTCGCAGACTTCCTCGCGTAGATCGCTCGACTCGACAGGCCTCCCGCTCATCGCGGGGGGCCTGTCGGCGTTAAGGGCCAGTCGGATGCCTGTGGCCCCGGATGCGTTCCGCCCGGCATTCGACACGCCCGGGGCTGGTTAGTATGGAATTTCGGTCTGGAATCAGGCGATCTGAAACCAGAATGACCCACTGTCAGGACATGCGCGTGAACGACAACACTCGAAGTGGCACAGGAAACAACCTCGACCCCTGGTACGGCAACTACGCCGCCCGGGCGGCAGGCCTGGCGGCCTCCGAGGTGCGTGCACTCTTCGCTGTGGCCTCCCGCCCCGAGGTGGTCTCGCTCGCCGGAGGAATGCCCTTCGTCTCGGGTCTTCCCCAAGACCTCGTCATCGACGCGATGAATCGTGTCATGACCGGCAACGGTGCGGCTGCACTCCAGTACGGATCGGGCCAGGGCGTTCCCGCTCTCCGTGAGCAGATCCTCGACGTCATGGCGCTTGAGGGCATCAAGGCGGGCGTCGACGATGTCGTCGTCACCACGGGCTCGCAGCACGCGCTCGAACTCGTCAGCAAGCTCTTCCTCGACCCGGGCGACGTCGTTCTCTCCGAAGGCCCCAGCTACGTCACCGCCGTGGTCATCTTCAAGTCGTATCAGGCCGAGATCGAGCACGTTCCCATGGACGAGCACGGGCTCATCCCCGAGGCTCTGCGCGAGCATATCGCCGGCCTCAAGCGCGCGGGCAAGCGCATCAAGTTCCTCTACACGATCCCCACCTTCCACAACCCGGCCGGCGTCACGCTCAGCTGGGAACGCCGCATCGAGATCCTCGAAATCTGCCGGTCAGAGGGCATTCTCGTTCTCGAGGACAACCCCTACGGCCTGCTCTACTTCGAAGAGAAGCCGCCCGCCGCCATCCGGTCGCTCGAAACCGACGGCGTCATCTACCTGGGCACCTTCTCGAAGACCCTCGCCCCGGGCTTCCGGGTGGGCTGGGCCCTCGCGCCCCACGCCATCCGCGAGAAACTGATCCTCGCCAACGAGGCAGCCGTGCTCAGCCCGAGTTCGTTCAGCCAGCTCATCATCAGCCAATACCTCGACACGGCCGATTGGAAAGGCCAGATCGACACGTTCCGTGGCATCTACAAGGAGCGCAAAGAGACCATGCTCTCAGCGCTCACCGAGTACCTGCCAGACCTGAGCTGGACCAACCCCAACGGCGGCTTCTACGTCTGGCTCACCCTGCCCGACTATCTCGATTCGAAGCAGATGCTGCCCCGCGCGGTGACCGAACTCGTGGCCTACACGCCCGGAACCGCGTTCTTCGCCGACGGGCAGGGCCGCAACAACATTCGACTCTCGTTCTGCTATCCCACACCGGAGCAGATCAAGCTCGGCATCCGACGCCTCACCAGCGTCATCAACGCGGAGCGCGACCTGCTCGAGTCATTCTCGGCCACAGGGCCCCTCACCGCCGTCCGTCGTGACGACAACTACACAGCACCGCCGCCCAACACCAATTAGGGATGAATACCGTGACCTCTCGTACCGTCGTCGTTCTGGCCGGAGGCATCTCGCACGAGCGCGACGTCTCACTTCGATCGGGTCGGCGCGTGGCCGACGGCCTGCTCGATCGTGGGCACACCGTGATTCTGCGCGAACCGGATGCGTCGCTCCTGTCCTATCTCGAGACGAACCGTCCCGACGTGGTCTGGCCCGCACTGCACGGCGCCAGCGGTGAGGACGGCGCCCTGCGCGCACTGCTGGATGCTCTCGACATCACCTACGTCGGGTCGCAGCCGGGATCCAGTCGGCTGGCCTGGCACAAGCCCACGGCCAAGGTCATCGTGGCGCGTGCCGGGTTCTCCACACCGGAGTCGATCACCCTTCCTCGCGACACGTTCCGGGAGCTAGGTTCCGCCCAGGTTCTCGATCGCGTAGCCAGCCAGTTCGGCACGGACCTCGTCGTGAAGCCGGCCATGGGTGGATCTGCACAGGGCGTCACGATGGTGGCCGACACCGACGACCTTCGTCGCGGCGTGGTCGAGGCGTACACCTACGGCGATGTCGCGCTCATCGAGCGTCGCGTCTCGGGCACTGAGATCTCTGTCGGTGTGATCGACACCGGCGATGGCCCCTACGCGCTGCCCGCCGTCGAGATCGAGCCGCGCCTCGGCGTCTATGGCTACGACGCGCGCTACAACGCGGGGGAGACCCGCTTCTTCACACCCGCTCGCCTGTCGAGTGATATCACCGAGCTGGCCCAGTCCACGGCACTCTCGATTCACAACACGCTGGCGCTTCGCCACATCTCTCGCGTCGACCTGATCGTCGATGATGACGGCGTGGTCTGGTTCCTCGAGGCGAACGTTCTGCCCGGCCTCACGGAGACCTCCCTCGTCCCACAGGCCATCCAGGCTGCAGGGCTCAACCTCGGACAGGTGTACGAGGCTCTCGGCGAGAAGGCAATCGCAGACGCCTCAGCCTGACCTGCAGCCGGAATGTTTCACGTGAAACATGCCCTCCCTGGTCTTTAACAACGCAACCCCGATGTTTCACGTGAAACATCGGGGTTGTTGCGTTTAGGGGAGTGGATCAGGGGCGACCGAAGCCTTTGTCGCCCAGTTCCGCGAGGATGCGATTCAGGTCGCCGATGGTCGCGAAGTCGATGACAATCTGGCCCTTGGTCCTGCCGAGGCTCACCTTCACACGGGTGTCGAGGCGATCGCCCAGCCGATCGGCGATCTCATCGAGGTGACCGCGCTTCGTGCCCGCGGCCGTCTTGGCCTTCGCCGGCTTCGGCACGGCTGTCGCCGCCGCCTCGGCAGCGCGAACCGAGAGGTCCTCGTTCACGATCTTGTCGGCCAGGCGAGTCATCGCGTCGGCATCGCCGGCTGAGAGCACGGCGCGCGCATGGCCCGCGCTCAGAACTCCGGCCGCAACGCGCTTCTGTACGGCGGCCGGTAGGCGAAGCAGGCGAATGGTATTGGTGATCTGGGGGCGCGATCGGCCGATGCGCGTAGCCAGCTCGTCTTGAGTGATGCCGAAGTCGCTCAACAGCTGCTGGTAGGCGGACGCCTCTTCGAGCGGGTTGAGCTCTGAGCGGTGGAGGTTCTCGAGCAGAGCATCGCGCAGCATGTTCTCGTCTGCGGTGTCCTTGACGATCGCCGGGATCGTGTCGAGGCCGACCTGGCGCGTTGCGCGCAGGCGACGCTCGCCCATGACCAACTCGTACTTGGGCTTCTCGCCCTCCACAACGGGTAACGGCCGCACGACGACAGGCTGCAGCACACCGATCTCGCGAATCGACACCACGAGCTCGGCCAGGTCGTCCTCCTTGAAGACGGCGCGCGGCTGCTTCGCGTTGGGAACGATGTCGGCAGGGTTCAGGTGCGCCAGCCGGGCACCCGGCACCTCGACCAGCTCCGTCTCGGGGCGACTCGCCTGGGGCAGCGACGACACCGTCGCATCGCCGCGATCAGCGAAGAAGACATCGACGGGCCTGGCTCCTGGCCGACCGTCGGCGTCGACCGCATCGTTCGTGGGAATGAGGGCGCCGATTCCGCGGCCCAGACCTGTTCTCTTCTTAGTTGCCATCGGTGGGCGCTCCTCTGTCTGCGATCTCGGCTGCGGCCTCGAAATACGAGAGCGCGCCGGGGGAATTGGGGTCGAAGCTGATCACGGTCTGACCATAACTGGGAGCCTCCGACACTCTCACCGACCGCGGGATAACAGCGGTGAGCGTCTGGTCGGGGAAGTGGCTGCGCACATCCTCAGCGACCTGGAAAGCCAAGCGTGTTCGTCCGTCGTACATGGTGAGCAGGATCGTCGACACGGCCAAAGTCGGATTCAGGTGACGCTCGATCAGCTGGATGTTCTTGAGCAGTTGGCTCAGACCCTCGAGTGCGTAGTACTCGCACTGGATGGGGATGAGAACCTCGTGGGCTGCGACGAACGCGTTGATGGTGAGCAGCCCCAACGAGGGAGGGCAATCGATGAAGACGTAGTGGTAGGCGGCGCCGGCGTCGAATGACTCCTGCAGGTAGGTGTCGACGCTGCTGCGCAGCCGCTGCTCGCGGGCGACCATGGGAACGAGTTCGATCTCGGCACCTGCCAGGTCGATGGTCGCCGGCACACAGAACAGGGTGTCGAACTCGGGGCTCTTCTGCACGAGATCCGACATCGGCTCGTCTCGGATCAGAGCGTCGTAGACGCTCGGCGTCTCAGCGCGGTGTTCGACTCCCAATGCTGTCGACGCATTGCCCTGGGGGTCGAGGTCGATGACGAGCACTCGAGCTCCGCTCCGCGCGAGGGCAGCGGCAAGGTTGACCGTCGTCGTGGTCTTGCCCACGCCCCCCTTCTGGTTCGCGACCGTGAACACCCTCGTGGTCTCCGGCAGTGGCACGACACGTTTGGCGAAATTGCGTCGCCGGTTCGAGAGGTCGGCCAGTTCACGAGCCAGGGGCGTCGACGCATCGAATGATGCTGCTCCGCCGATTGCTTCCGTTGACATCCACAAATCCTGACTTGCTGAGTTCCGTTGTCGACCTGTTGAGACCCGAGGTCGGGGGAGGGGGATGGGAGACATCGATCGACCACTGAAACGACCAGATGTCGAAACGAAATCGTCCCTAGACCAAAGTACCTGTCGCCGCTGGAAACTCTAAGTTGAGACCAGAATCGGTCGAATCTGGTCCCGATTTCGGGTTTTTTCGCAGAGCCGAAAATCGCTTAGGATCCGTTTCAGCGAACGAAAAGTTCGGCGCGCACCTTGACTCGCGGCCACAAAGTCGAGTAGGCGAATATGGTGCGAGCGATTGTGGAATGGGGTTGACGAGAATCTGTCCCCACGATGCGTTTCACCGGTAACGCGTCGAGTCGGGAATCATCGACCTACTCCGTCAATGTTTCACGTGAAACACAGCTATCCAAACTGATCGGCCAGCCGGATCCTCCCTTCGCGCTGATTGAGTAGCCGAGCGAGGAACGAGCCGGCGTATCGAAATCACTTTACGGTGGCCTCGATATACCTGCGGCCGGCCTACTTGGCCGGAGCACTTCGTCCGCCAGAATCCCCTTCACGGACAGTGCGGGCCCGACGGCCAACCCAGCCGAGTCGACTAAGCGGAGGGACATCGATTGAGCACACGAACGCGCCGATTGAGTAGCCGCGCGAGGAACGAGCCAGCGTATCGAAATCACCTCACAGCGGCCTCCTTATATCCGTGGCCCGCCTGCTCCGGAGCACTTCGTCTGCCAGAGTCCCCGCCACGAACAGTGCTGGCCGGTCAGGCGAACAGGCCGGACCGACTCGGCGGAGGGACATCGACTGAACACACGAACGCACCGATTGCGTAACCACGCGAAGCACGAGCCGGCATCTCAGAACCATCCACCGAGGCCGCGATACGGCCGCAGGCGGTTTACTCGACCGGCGCACTTCTTCGACAGAGCGTAGCGCTGAGACCAGAACGACCGGCGGTCGGGAATCCACTGTCCCGCCGGGGACTATCCGGCCGAGAGGTCTGTCCGGGCGGGGGAGTACTCACAGACCGTCCTGATACCCGGATCGAATATCCATACGAGGAGCGATCTCGCGAATCGACATCACCTGAAAGTAGTCCCGATACTGCGGAAGCGGCCCTGCGGCAAGCGGCCTACTGGACCGGCACATGTCCTCGCCAATGGTCGCGTGTTTCACGTGAAACATAGGCGTTCAGGATCGGCGGGAAGGTCAATCGAAACCCTCGCGCCGATTGAGTAGCCACGCTAGGAACGAACCGGCGTATCACAATCACCACACAGCGGCCTCGATACGGCCGCGGCCAGCGAGACAAGCGCGTCGGAATCCACTGTGCCTCCCAGGGACTGTCCGGACGATAGACCGTTCGGCCGGGGGAGTACTCACAGACCATCCTGATGCCCTGATCGAGTAACCACATGAGGATCGAGAAGGCGAAAGGAGATCAGTGAAAGTGGCCTCGATGCGGCCGCGGGCGGCCTACTCGACCGGCGCGCGCTGTCGCCGATGATCGCATGTTTCACGTGAAACATAGGCGTCCAGAATCGGCGAAAAGGTCAATCTAAACTCTCGCGCCGATTGAGTAGCCACGGGAGGAACGAGCGGGCGTATCGAAATCACCTCACAGTGGCCTCGATACTGCCGCGGGCGGCCTATCCGACCGGCGGACCTTGTCGACAGAACCTCCCGCTGCAACCAGAACGACCGGCGCATCCGAATCCACTGTCCCCCGCCGGGGACTAACCGGCCGAGAAGCCTGTCCGGCCGCGGGCGTACTCACAGACCATGCTCATGCCCGGATCACGTAACTACACGGGGATCATGCAGACGAGTAAACGTCCCCTGGCCGTGGCCTCGATACGGCCGCAAGCGGCCTAATCGACAGGCGCATCTCGTTGCCGATGGCCGCATGTTTCACGTGAAACATCGAGCCCGGAATAGGACGACAAGTCGATCTCATCAATCTCGCAGATTGAGTAGCCACGCGAGCAACGAGCCGACAGGGCCGCAATCGACCTACTCGATCGGCGGGCTTTCTTTTCCAGTAGCGGTCACCACGTCGAGCCGACGGAACCAGCGCACCGGAACTCAATGTTCGACCGGGGGACTATTGACTGAACATCGGAATGCGCCGATTGAGTAGCCGCGCGCGGAACAAGAACGGCTTATCGAAATCACTCGCGGTGGCCGCGACCGGTCTCATCAGCCGGTCAAACACACGCGTTCTCTGGGCAACTCAGGCCCGGCGCCGCTGGGTCGTTACTGCATTCCAGTTCATCGCTGCAGGCGCACCGCCCGGGGCGCCTGGCCCATGATCGTAAGAGTGTCTGCCTTCCGCCCGGAGTATGACGCCCTCATGCATCTCAGTCAGGACCGATCCAGGGGAGGGGTTCCTGAAACCCAGCCCGAATCTCGATGGCCCCATCCGCCACGGAGAACATGAACGCGATCACTGCTGCCGTATCCCATAAGACAGGCCTCGCGAGCAGGGGACAGCAGCAACACCAGACCACCGCGCGACACCACTCACCACCGCGGACCGACGACCCACAACGCCTCGAGCTGCTTCGAGCTCATGCCCAGAATCCGCTTGACGAGACTGTCCCCAGCTCCATTCTGAGCCAGACCAGCATCTGCCGGAGACAGTGTCACCATGAGTCACTGTCCCGGACGTCAAGTCGCGACCCCCAACCAAGACAAGGGTCCGCTTCACTTAGTTCCGGCGCGGGTTCTCCACGCATTCGGAAAAACCGGCCGGTCTGTGGGGCTCTTCGTCCTTTCCTGCTGTCCAGAAAAAGACCGATTGCCACGGTCGCACACGAACCAACCCGTGGTCAGCGCGCCCATCGATGTTTCACGTGAAACATCGGCTTCTCTCAGGAGACCGTGGCTCGGATCACCCGGGTGGTCTCGGGCAGTGTTCCCTCGCCCAGCTCGATGACCTCGACGTCGCGGAGTTTGAAACGGCGGATCTGCTTCTCGGCGGCCTCGACCTCCTTGGCTGCGTTGATGCCCTTCATCAGAATGAACTCGCCACCCGGAACAACCAGGGGAGCGCACATGGGGATGAGCTTCGAGAAGGCGCTCACAGCTCGGGCTGTCAGCTGATCGAAGCCCTCGGGCAGACGCACATCTTCGGCCCGATCACGCAGCACCACCACGTTGTCGAGCTCGAGTTCTTGCACCTGATCATTCAGCCACTTCACCCGACGCTCCATCGGCTCGATGAGGGTGAAGTGAACGTCGGGTCGGGCGATCGCCAGAACAATGCCCGGCAGACCAGCTCCACTGCCGATGTCTCCAACCGTGCCCCCGCGCAGCAGCGGCGCCACGATCGCACAGTTGAGGATATGCCGGGTCCACAGGCGGGGGAGCTCGAGCGGTCCGATCAAGCCGTACTCCTCGCCGTGGGTGGCGAGGGCGTTCGTGAATCGACGAGCGAGCTCGATGCGGTCTCCGAAGAGCTCAGCCGCAACGGCGGGCTCGGCTTCGGTGTTCTCAGGGATGCTCACTGCGGTGCCGGGGTAGTGGGGGAGTGGGTCAGGCGCGCGTGATGACGGTGTGACGGTCGCGGCCGTCGCCCTCCGACGCCGACACGAAGCCGCGCTCGGCCACGATGTCGTGAACCAGCTTGCGCTCGTACGACGACATAGGCTCCAGCGCGGCCGACTCGTCGCCGGCCTCGATCTTCGCAACAGCGGCGTCGACGAGACGACCCAGCTCGGCCTGGCGAGCCTCACGGCTTCCGCCGACATCGAGAATCAGGCGGCTGAAAGCGCCGGTCTTGGTCTGAACCGCAAGGCGCGTGAGTTCCTGAAGAGCGTTCACCGTGTCGGGCTTCGACAGCACTCGGATGTTGCTGTCGCCGGAAGCGTTGACCGAGATGTAGGCACGGCCACCACGAGTGTCGATGTCGATATCGCCGTCGAGGTCGCAGATGTCGAGAAGCTCTTCGATGTAGTCGGCTGCGATATCGCCCTCGTCGTCGAGGTTCGCCTCAGGCGTCGACTCCGACGATTCGACAGGATCGGTGCCGATGGCGGCCTCGTCGACGACCTCGACGACGACATCCGTCTCGTCGTTCGACACGGTTGCGGCGTCTGTTGTCACGTCACTCACTTGGATCCACCCTGCTTCTTGGCTCGGTTCTTGCTCACGGGCTGCTGCCGCTGCGTCGTCTTCGGGGTCTGGTCTTCGACGACCTCGTCGCTCAGAGGACCGTCCTTGATCACGAGTTTGCCCCGCTTCGCGAGTCGTGCCTCGCGCGCCGCGGCCGCCTCACTGCCCGGTGTGGGCATGTTCCGGATGACCAGGAACTGCTGCCCCATGGTCCAGAAGTTGGAGGTGAGCCAGTAGAACATCACGCCCAGCGGGAAGGCCACGCCGGAGAAGATGAAGACAACGGGAAGGATGTAGAGCAGGATGCGCTGCTGCTTGAACATCGGGCTGTTCTTGGCCTCGGGCGACTGGTTCTTCGACATGATCTGCAGCTGCGTGATGAACTGCGAAGCCGTCATCAGGGCGATCATCGTGACAGCGAAGACGATGACGAGAACACTGCCCTCGTTGTTCGCGAGGGTCGCCTTGAGCGGTGCGCCGAACAGATCGGACTCTCCGAATGACTTGGCCAGTGCCTCATTGAGGAGCCCGACGCCACCTCCGGGCTTCTCGTGCTGCGCGTCGTTGAGCACGGAGAAGAGCGAGAAGAAGATCGGCATCTGCAAAAGCAGCGGCAGGCAGGAACTCAGCGGATTGGTGCCCGTGCGCTTGTAGAGCTCCATGGTCTCGCGCGACATCGCCTCGCGGGAGAACTGGTCTTTCTTGCCTTTGTATTTGTCTTGGATCTTCTTCAGCTGTGGCGCGACCTCGAGCATCTTGCGCTGGCTCTTGATCTGCCGCACGAAGATGGGGATGAGGGCGGCCCGGATCACCAGCACCAGGCCGACGATGGATAGCACCCACGTGAGGCCGTCATCGGGGTTGAGCCCGACCCACGTCCAGACGTAGTGGAATGCGACCAGGATGAGTTCGACGACCCATTTGATCGGCCAAAGTATGGTGCCGAGGAGATCCAAAGCGTCTAGCCCTTTCCGTGGCTACGTGGAACAACGAATCCGAACGGCGTCAGCGCGTATCGGGGGTTCTTGGCGGGTCGCACATCGTCGACACCGCCGGCCGCCCAGGGGTGACACCGCGCGATACGCAGGATGCCGAGACCGGTTCCCACAGACAATCCACGTTGCTGAATTGCCTGGAGGGTGTACGACGAACAAGAGGGGTAATACCTGCAGACATCTCCGTATAGAGGAGAGATCACTGCCCTGTACCCGCGGAGAAGGAGCACCGCCGCGTTGCGGGGAAGCAGGAATACGCTGATCAGCACGTATTTCATCGAGATGGAGGAAACCGGAACCGTCGTCATACGAGTGCGGATCCCTTCCGGAGCGATGCGGCCAACTCCTGGCAGAGTACGCCGTAAGGCTGAGATGCAGCCCCGGGAAGAGCCCGGACCACGACATCGGTTCCTGGCTTCACCTGGTCGAGCATGCTGTAGCTGGCGGCTTTCAACCGTCTGCGCACCCTGTTGCGGATCACAGCCACGCCCACAGACTTGGCCACGATGAATCCGAACCGGGGAGCACCGGCAGCGGACTCGTCGTTTTTGGGTGCGCGAAGGTACGTCACGGCATTCGGGGACACGAAACGTGTTCCCCGCCGGACCACACCGCGATAGTCATCAGCGGTGGTGATCCGGTTGGCGTGAGCCAACACAGCGAAACGAGGTCGGCTGCTACGCGGAGAGCTCGGTGCGACCCTTGCGGCGACGAGCGCCGAGGATGGCGCGGCCGGCGCGCGTGCGCATGCGCAGACGGAAGCCGTGCACCTTGGCGCGGCGGCGGTTGTTCGGCTGGAAAGTTCTCTTGCTCATGGTGTGTTCTCCGTGGCCCGGACCTCATCGCGTGTGCACGACAGGGAACCGGGAAAGTAAGTGCGGGCCGATTGGCCACAAGTCAACTGATTAAACCTACGACCTCGAATGCCAATGGTCAAACTTCACGGGCACAAAGAATCAATTATCCACAGACTGTGGAAACTGCCTGTGCATGACACGCGTAGAGTCAATACAGTGAGCTTGCCCTGCCGCATGGCAGCAACTAGCTTAGTTATCCAGCCCGCTGGCGCTCGGGGACGCTCAGCACGCCGGCTCTAACTGCCTTCGTTTTCCACAGGCAGATTTGTTTTTTCATATTGTTCGACGGGAGTTCCATGGCTGAGGATGACACCTCGACGGAAGGCCAGTGGCGTTCCGTACTTCAGGCACTGTCCCGTGACGAACGAATCACACCGCAGCTCCGCGGCTTCCTCGGTCTGGTGGTGCCCAAGGGCATCATGGCCGGATCCTTCTACCTCGAAGTGCCCAACGACTTCACCCGCGACATGCTCGAGTTGAGAGTGCGCCCGTCATTGCTGACGGCGATCGGCCAGCTCGACTCCGGCCTCGACGTCACCAACTTCTCCGTGGTGGTGAACCCCGAGATCAGCGGATCCGAGATGGCCGGCCAGGCCGAGGCATCCGAACCCGTCTACATCGAGACGCCGCCCGTGCAGCAGCAGCCGACGCCCGCACAGGAGACCGTCGGGCCGCCCCGCAATAACGACACCCGGCTCAACCCGAAGTACAGTTTCGACAACTTCGTCATCGGCGGCTCGAACCGCTTCGCCCACGCCGCGGCGGTGGCCGTTGCCGAGGCACCGGCCAAGGCCTACAACCCGCTCTTCATCTATGGAGACTCCGGTCTCGGCAAGACCCACCTCTTGCACGCCATCGGCCACTACGCCATGAGCCTCTATCCCGGGGTGCGCGTTCGCTACGTGTCGAGCGAGGAATTCACCAACGACTTCATCAACTCGATCGCGAACAACAGGGGAGCGGCCTTCCACTCCCGCTACCGCGACATCGATCTGCTCCTCATCGACGACATCCAGTTTTTGCAGGGCAAGGCCGAGACCCAGGAAGCCTTCTTCCACACCTTCAACACCCTGCACGACCACAACAAGCAGGTCGTCATCACGTCGGACCTTCCGCCGAAGGCCCTGACCGGATTCGAAGACCGCATGCGAACGCGGTTCGAATGGGGTCTCATCACAGACGTGCAGACGCCCGACCTCGAGACGCGCATCGCCATCCTCCGCAAGAAAGCGCAGAGCGAGAAGCTGCGCGTTCCCGACGACATCCTCGAATACATGGCCACCAAGGTCTCCTCCAATGTGCGCGAGCTCGAGGGAACCCTCATCCGGGTCACGGCGTTCGCCAGCCTCAATCGCACGCCCGTCGACATGCAGCTCGTGCAGACCGTGCTCAAAGACCTCATCACCCTCGATGAAGACAACATCATCGCGCCGGTCGACATCATCAACCACACGGCCGAGTACTTCAAGCTGTCGGTCGACGATCTCTACGGCTCGTCGAGATCGCAGGCGATCGCGACTGCACGACAGATCGCTATGTACCTGTGCCGCGAGATGACGAGTCTCTCGCTGCCGAAGATCGGCCAGTTGTTCGGGGGCCGGGACCACACCACGGTGATGTACGCGAACAACAAGATCGGCAAGCTCATGACCGAGAAGCGGTCGATCTACAACCAGGTCACCGAAGTGAGCAATCGCATCAAGCACAACCAGCGTTACAAAGACGTCTGATCGCGCCTCGCACCGTGCCATCGCACAGCACTTTCCACAGCTTGTGCAGAAGCTGTGGATAACGGCTCCGAATGTGTGAGCAGATGGCCCCGAGTTGTGGAGTCGTTAATCCCACGTTCGTCGCGGGGTCGAGTTGTGGATGCGTGCCGCACACGATTTCTACATCTCACACTCGTGTAGTTCCCTACGCACGACTGCAATCCACAGAAGTTATCCACATATCCACAGCGGTTAAGACCATTAACGTTTAATTCAATTAATCCAGCCCCCGACAACCTTTCCGACGGCGTCGCCCTCGAATCACAAAAACCGTCGACGGTGTCGTCACCCGCTAGCATTGAGGCCAATCAGCAACCCATCTCAACTGGCCGATCTCGTATGGAGTGCCTTCGTGAAGTTCCAAGCCAACAGAGACGTCTTCAGCGAAGCCGTCTCCTTCGCCGTCAAGCTGTTGCCTCAGCGAACCACTCTGCCGATCCTCTCCGGAATCCTCATCAAGGCCGATGAAGACGGACTCACGCTGTCGTCGTTCGATTACGAAGTCTCGGCTCAAACTCAGATCGCCGCAGACGTCGAAGAGCCCGGCACCGTCCTGGTCTCAGGCCGTCTGCTGTCCGACATCGCGAGCAAGCTCCCCAACGCTCCCGTGCGCTTCGCCTCAGAAGACTCACGCATCACCGTCTCGAGCGGGTCAGCCAAGTTCACGCTGCTGAGCATGCCGGTCGAGGAGTACCCGAGCCTTCCGCAGATCGGCGAGGAATCGGGCATCCTGCCCGCCGACAAGTTCGCCGCCGCCGTGGCCCAGGTCGCCGTGGCCGCATCTCGAGACGACGTCACGCCCGTCATCACCGGCGTGCAGCTCGAGGTCTCCGACAACACGCTCTCGCTCGTCGCCACCGACCGCTACCGCGTCGCCGTGCGCAACATCGACTGGGATTCGGGTGACGCCGGAGTCACCACGGCGAGCGCGCTCGTTCCCGCGAAGACGCTTCAGGAGGTCGGCAAGACCTTCGGCAACGCCGGCACGATCTCGGTCTCGATCACCAACACCGACGACCGCGAACTGATCGCCTTCCGCGCCGACAAGAAGACCGTCACGTCGCTGCTCATCAAGGGCAACTTCCCTCCCGTGAAGCGCCTGTTCCCCGAGACCGTCGACAACTACGCGGTCATCAACACGGCCGAACTCATCGAGTCGACTCGCCGTGTCAGCCTCGTTCTCGAGCGCGAGGCCGCGCTCCGCTTCTCGTTCACGATCGACGGTGTCACCCTCGAGGCCATCGGCTCCGAGCAGGCCCAGGCATCCGAATCGATCGACGCACTCCTCACCGGCTCCGACACCGTCGTCTCGCTGAAACCACAGTTCCTGCTTGATGGTCTGAGTGCTGTGCACTCGGAATACGTTCGGATCTCGTTCACCAAGACCGACAACCCGAACAAGCCGGGCCCCGTGCTCATCACGAGCCAGTCGTCCAAAGACCAGCCCGGCACAGACGACTACAAATACCTGCTGCAGCCGAACCTGTTGCTGCGGTAATTCACCGGATGCCGGTGGCCGGGATCCCGGGCGCCGTCACCCACGTATTCGTCAAGGAGATTTCGTAATGCACATTGGACTCGTCGGTCTCGGCAAGATGGGCAACAACATGCGTGCGCGACTGCGCAACGCCGGTCACGAGGTGACGGGATACGACAACAACCCGGCCGTCTCCGACGTCGCCGATCTCGCCGCCCTCGCAGCCGCCCTGCCCAGCCCCCGCATCGTGTGGGTCATGGTTCCCGCCGGCAAGATCACCGATTCGGTCATCACCGAGCTCGGCACGGTCCTGTCCGACGGCGACCTGGTCATCGACGGAGGCAACTCGCGCTTCACCGAGGACTTCAAGCACGCCGCGGAGCTCGAGCCCAAGGGCATCGGCTATGTGGATGCCGGAGTCTCGGGCGGCATCTGGGGCCTCGAGAACGGTTACGGCCTGATGGTCGGCGGCACCAAGGCCAACGTCGAGCTGCTCATGCCGATCTTCGACGCGCTCCGCCCCGAGGGCCCCCGCGAGGAGGGCTTCGTGCACGTGGGCGAGGTCGGTGCAGGCCACTACGCCAAGATGGTGCACAACGGCATCGAATACGCACTGATGCAGGCCTACGCCGAGGGCTACGAGCTGCTCGACACCCGCAAAGACATCATCAAAGACGTCACGGGAACCTTCAAGGCCTGGCAGCGCGGAACCGTCGTTCGCTCCTGGCTGCTCGAGCTCCTCGTTCAGGCTCTCGAGCAGGACCCGGAGTTCGAAGAGATCGAGGGCTACGTCGAGGACTCGGGTGAAGGCCGCTGGACGATCGAGGAGGCCATCGCGAACGCCGTTCCCGTACCCACGATCTCCGCGTCGATCTTCGCTCGCTTCGTCTCCCGCCAGGAGGACTCGCCGTCGATGAAGGCCGTCGCCGCGCTGCGCAACCAGTTCGGTGGCCACGCGGTCAAGAAGGCCGAAGACTAGAAGTGATGTCGTTCCCTGAGCTCGTCGAAGGGCCCCCCTTCGACAAGCTCAGGGAACAGAACATCCGGAAGACAGGAGAGAACCCGTGCTCGTTCGGCATCTCTCCCTCGTCGACTTCCGCAACTACATCACCGCAGAGGTCGGCCTCGAGCCGGGGCCGAATCTCTTCGTGGGCAGCAACGGCCAGGGCAAGACCAACCTCGTCGAGTCCCTCGGCTATCTGAGCAGCCTGGGGTCCCACCGCGTCTCGGTCGATCACGCGATGATCCGCGCCGGTCAGAACGCAGCCATCGTGCGGGCCAGGCTCGAGCACGATGCCCGCGAACTGCTGGTCGAGGTGCAGATCAACCGCTCGAGCGCCAACAGGGCCCAAGTCAACAGGTCGGTCATCAAGCCCCGGGAGCTCCCGCGGTATTTCTCGTCTGTTCTCTTCGCCCCCGAAGACCTGGCTCTGATCCGGGGCGAGCCGTCGGGTCGGCGCCGATTCCTCGATCAGCTGCTCGTCGCCCGCACTCCTCGGCTCGCCGGTGTGCAGTCCGACTACGAGAGAGTGCTGAAGCAGCGCAACACGCTCCTCAAGTCCGCGCGGGCCCAGGGCCTGCGCGGCGCGAATCTGTCCACGCTCGACATCTGGGACGAACGCCTGGTCGAACTCGGCAGCGAGCTGATCGCCGAACGGGTCGCCCTGGTCGGCAGGCTCCACCCTCTCGTCGTCGACGCGTACCGCTCCATCGCGGGAGCCGATCACCGGCCGGCGCTCGGCAATCGGCTCAGCGTGCTGTCCGCGCATCCGGATGCCGATGAGCAGGGCGACGACGGATTCGCCGTTCCCGAGGGCACCACGAAAGACGCGCTGACGCGCGAGGTCATCGCCGGCCTGTTCCGTGAGGGCCTCGCCCGCGTGCGGCGACAGGAGCTCGACCGCGGACTCACCCTCATCGGGCCGCACCGCGACGATCTCGTCTTCGAGCTCAACGGACTGCCGGCGAAGGGATACGCCAGCCATGGGGAGTCGTGGTCGTATGCGCTCTCGCTCAAACTCTCCGCCGCCGCGCTTCTGCGCATCGAGTCGCCCACCGGCGACCCGGTGGTGATTCTCGACGACGTGTTCGCCGAGCTCGACGAGGCGAGACGGCAGCGACTCGCCATCGCTGTCGCCGACTACGAGCAGGTGCTGATCACGGCAGCGGTCTACGACGATGTGCCTCCGTCGCTCACCCCGCACACGGTGCGCATCAGCGCGGGAACGATCGTCGACCCGAGCGTGCCGTTCCCTGAGCCCGACCCGTCGTCGCTCCCTGAGCCTGCGTCGTTCCCTGAGCCTGTCGAAGGGGACACACCGTGAGCGACGCCGGCCCTTCGACAGGCTCAGGGAACGAGACCTCAGGGAACGAACCGAATCTCTCCTCCTCTGTGTACCTGAGGTTCAAAGAGGTGTTCGGCGATGCGTCGAGCCGCAGATACGGAACGCGCAAGCGCCGCATCCGGGAGCCCGTCGCGGAGAGCGAGGCCTACGGCCGGGGACGAGACCCCAAGGGCATCTCCGACGTGATGACCGCGATGACGAGCGAGCTGGGCTGGGCCACCCCCCTGGCGAAGTCCGACCTGCTTCTCGCGTGGACCGAGATCGCGGGCGCAGACACCGCGGAACACAGCTTCCCCCTCGACGTCACCGACTCCGTTCTCACCGTTCAATGCGACTCCACGGCCTGGGCCACGCAGCTGAGGCACATGCGCACGATGATCATGACGCGCATCGCCCAGTCGTACCCCGACGCGGGCATCGAGACCGTTCGCTTTCAGGCACCCCACGCACCGTCCTGGAAAAAGGGCTCCAGATCAATTCCAGGGCGTGGTCCTCGCGATACCTACGGTTGACGTGACAAATACGGTCACCCGGTCAGAATAAACGGCTCAGATCGCCGTAGAGCCGTTTAAAACACGTTGGCTTTGCTAGAATTAAGGGTCGCCTTCCTGACTGACATCGAGGCGGCACTGAGGAGCCCATTTCTATATGTCTGAATCAGACAAAGTGAACCCCGACAGCGAGTACGGCGCCGACCAGATCCAGGTGCTCGAAGGCCTTGAAGCGGTTCGCAAACGTCCGGGTATGTACATCGGATCGACCGGACCCCGCGGACTGCATCACCTGGTCTACGAGATCGTCGACAACTCGGTCGACGAGTCTCTGGCAGGGTACGCAGACACCATCTCCGTGGTCATGCGACGCGACGGCGGCATCCAGGTCACCGACAACGGCCGTGGCATCCCCGTCGACATGCACCCCGTCGAGAAGAAGTCCACCGTCGAGGTCGTGCTCACGATCCTCCATGCCGGTGGCAAGTTCGGCGGCGGCGGCTATGCCGTGTCCGGCGGCCTCCACGGCGTGGGCAGCTCGGTCGTCAACGCGCTCTCGAGCGAACTCGAGGTCGAGGTGCGTCGCCAGGGCAACGTCTACCGTCAGAGCTATCGCAACGGCGTTCCCGAGGCGCCGCTGTCGAAAGACGAGTCCACCACCGAGACCGGCACGCGCATCACCTTCTGGCCGAGTGCCGAGACGTTCGAGTCCATCGAGTTCGACTACGAGACTCTCCGTGCCCGGTTCCAGCAGATGGCCTTCCTCAACAAGGGCCTCAGCATCAGCCTCACCGATGAGCGCGCGACCGCCGGCGACGACGGCGAGCCCGTCGCGGTCACCTATCTCTACGAGAAGGGGCTCCAAGACTATGTGGAGTACCTGAACCGGGCGAAGAAGAACGACCTCGTCAACGAGGAGATCATCTCGTTCGAGCAGGAGGACACGGTGCGCAAGATCGCACTCGAGGTCGCCATGCAGTGGACCACCGGGTACACCGAGAGCGTGCACACCTACGCCAACACGATCAACACGCACGAGGGCGGCACCCACGAAGAGGGCTTCCGGGCCGCTCTCACCACCCTCGTCAACAAGTACGCGCGCGAGAAGGGAATCATCAAAGAGAAAGATGACAACCTCTCGGGCGACGACGTGCGCGAAGGGCTGACCGCGGTCATCTCCATCAAGCTGGCAGAGCCGCAGTTCGAGGGTCAGACGAAGACCAAGCTGGGCAACACCGAGGCCAAGGCCTTCGTGCAGCGCGTCGTGGGTGTCGAGCTGACCGACTGGTTCGACCGCAACCCCACGCAGGCCCGCGACATCATCCGCAAGGCGATCCAGGCATCCCAGGCCCGCCTCGCCGCCCGCAAGGCGCGCGAGCAGACCCGTCGCAAGGGACTGCTCGAGGGCGGCGGCATGCCCGGAAAGCTTAAGGACTGCTCGAGCCGCGACCCCGAGAAGAGCGAGATCTTCATCGTCGAGGGAGACTCGGCCGGCGGTTCCGCCATCCAGGGCCGCAACCCCGAGACCCAGGCCATCCTGCCGCTGCGCGGCAAGATCCTGAACGTCGAGAAGGCCCGCCTCGACCGCGCCCTCGGCAACAACGAGGTTCAGGCCATGATCACCGCGTTCGGCGCGGGCATCGGCGAGGACTTCAACCCCGACAAGGCGCGGTACCACAAGATCGTGCTCATGGCCGATGCCGACGTCGACGGCCAGCACATCACCACGCTGCTCCTCACCCTCGTGTTCCGCTACATGCGCCCGCTCATCGAACTCGGCTACGTCTACCTCGCCATGCCGCCGCTCTACCGTCTCAAGTGGACGAATGCGGCCCACGAGTACGTGTACTCCGACATCGAGCGCGACGCCCTGCTCGTGAGCGGCCAGGCCGCGGGCAAGCGCATTCCGAAAGACAACGGAATTCAGCGCTACAAGGGTCTCGGCGAGATGGACTACCGCGAGTTGTGGGACACCACCATGGACCCCGACACGCGCACCCTCCGCCAGATCACGCTCGACGATGCCGCGGCCGCCGACGAGATCTTCTCGACCCTCATGGGCGAAGACGTCGAGTCACGAAGAAACTTCATCCAGAAGAACGCCAAAGACGTTCGCTTTCTCGACATCTGACGCTCGACATCCAGTCCGCCCAGCCATATCCGTTCCCTGAGCCTGTCGAAGGGCTCCGTGGCACACAGGCCAGCGACAAAGGCCAGCGACCAAGGAAAAGAAGTAGAAGTACATGACTGACGACACCACGGGCGACATCCCCCAGGCCCCCGACTCCTCCGGTGCGACGACCGACCGCATCGAACAGGTCGACCTGCAGCTCGAGATGCAGCGCTCCTACCTCGACTACGCCATGAGCGTCATCGTTGGCCGGGCGCTTCCCGACGTGCGCGACGGGCTCAAGCCGGTGCACCGCCGGGTCATCTATGCCATGTACGACGGCGGCTACCGCCCCGACCGCGCGTTCTCCAAGTCGGCCCGTGTGGTCGGCGAGGTCATGGGTCAGTTCCACCCCCACGGCGACACGTCGATCTACGACGCGCTCGTGCGTCTCATCCAGCCCTGGAGCCTGCGTTACCCGCTCGCCCTCGGCCAGGGCAACTTCGGCTCGGCCGGCAACGACGGCGCCGCCGCGCCTCGTTACACCGAGACCAAGATGGCCCCGCTCGCGCTCGAGATGGTGCGCGACATCCAGGAAGAGACCGTCGACTTCCAGGACAACTACGACGGCCGCACGCTCGAGCCCGTCGTCCTCCCCGCGCGCTTCCCGAACCTGCTGGTCAACGGTTCCGTGGGAATCGCGGTCGGCATGGCCACCAACATCCCGCCGCACAACCTGCGCGAGGTCGCCGCAGGCGCCGTGTGGGCGCTCGAGAACCCGGATGCGTCGCGCGAAGAACTGCAGGACGCGCTGATCCAGCGCATCAAGGGCCCCGATTTCCCCACGGGCGCGCAGATCCTCGGAACCAAGGGCATCCACGATGCCTACCGCACGGGCCGCGGATCGATCACGATGCGGGCCGTCGTCAACGTGGAAGAGCTGCAGGGTCGCACCTGCCTGGTCGTCACCGAGCTGCCCTACCAGGTCAACCCCGACAACCTGGCGATCAAGATCGCCGACCTCGTCAAAGACGGCAAGGTCGGCGGCATCGCCGACATCCGCGACGAGACCTCGGGTCGCACCGGCCAGCGTCTCGTCATCGTGCTCAAGCGCGACGCCGTGGCCAAGGTCGTTCTCAACAACCTCTACAAGCACACCTCTCTTCAAGAGAACTTCGGCGCCAACATGCTGGCGATCGTCGACGGCATTCCGCGCACGCTCTCGATCGACGGCTTCATCAGCGAGTGGGTCTCGCACCAGATCGACGTCATCGTGCGACGCACGATGTTCCGCCTGCGCGAAGCGCAGGAGCGCATGCACATCCTGCAGGGCTACCTCAAGGCCCTCGACGCGCTCGACGAGGTCATCGCCCTCATCCGCCGCTCCAACACGGTCGAGGACGCCCGCGACGGTCTGATGCAGCTGCTCGACATCGACGAGCTGCAGTCGCGTGCCATCCTCGAGATGCAGCTCCGCCGTCTGGCCGCCCTCGAGCGCCAGAAGATCATGGACGAGGCCGACGCGCTGCAGGTCAAGATCGACGAGTACAACGTCATCCTGGGCTCGCCCGCCCGCCAGCGAGAGATCATCGTCGAGGAGCTCGGCGAGATCGTCGACAAGTACGGCGACGACCGGCGCACCGAGATCGTCTTCGGTTTCGACGGCGACATGAACATGGAAGACCTCATTCCCGAAGAGGAGATGGTGGTCACGGTCACGCGCGGCGGCTACATCAAGCGCACGCGCAGCGACAACTACCGCAGCCAGCACCGCGGCGGCAAGGGAGTCAAGGGCGCACAGCTGCGTGCCGACGACGTCGTGGAGCACTTCTTCGTGACGACCACGCACCACTGGCTGCTGTTCTTCACGAACAGGGGTCGGGTCTACCGCGCCAAGGCGTACGAGCTGCAGGAGGCGGGACGCGACGCCAAGGGCCAGCACGTCGCCAACCTGCTCGCCATGGCTCCCGACGAGCAGATCGCACAGGTCCTCGACATCCGCGATTACGAGGCGGCCAAGTACCTCGTGCTCGCCACTCGAGGCGGTCTCCTCAAGAAGACGGCGCTCGACGAATACGACACCAACCGCACGGGTGGAATCATCGCGATCAACCTGCGCGAGGGCGACGAGCTCGTGTCGGCCCTTCTGGTCGAAGAAGACAGCGACGTGCTGCTCGTCTCGAAGAAGGGAATGTCGATCCGCTTCACGGCGTCGAACGACTCGCTTCGCCCCATGGGTCGCAGCACAGCCGGCGTCATCGGCATGAAGTTCCGCAGCGACGACTATCTGCTCGCGGCATCGGTCGTCTCGGAGGAGGGCTACGTGTTCGTGGTCACCGAGGGCGGCTTCGCCAAACGCACCCACGTCGAGCAGTATCGCGTGCAGGGCCGCGGCGGACTCGGCATCAAGGTGGCCAAGCTGCAGGAGGCCCGAGGCGATCTCGCGGGCTCGCTGATCGTCGAGGAGGACGACGAGGTGCTTGTGGTTCTTGCCAGCGGCAAGGTGGTACGCTCTGCCGTGGCCGAAGTACCCGCCAAGGGCCGTGACACCATGGGTGTCGTCTTCGCCCGTTTCGCAGACGAAGACAGAATCATCGCTCTCGCAAAGAACACAGAACGAAACCTCGACGCCGAAGCGGCGTCGGATAGTGTTCCAGAAAGCGCCGCCGCCGCACAGGGCGAATCAGAGCCCGACGGAAAGGAAGAATCGACGAATGAGTAATGTCGCCGAGAAACTCGCGAAGAAATCGTCGCGCCCCGCAGCCACCAAGCAGGTGCGGCTCAAGCTGGTCTACGTCGACTTCTGGTCGATCCTCAAGCTGTCGTTCCTCTTCGCGGTGATTCTCGGAATCATCACGATCGTCGTGTCGTTCCTCGTCTGGTCGCTGCTCAACCAGACCGGCGTCTTCGACCAGGTCAACGGTCTCTTGAAAGACATCGCGGGCCAGGACAACTTCGACCTCTTCGACTTCGCATCACTGTCGCAGGTCATGGGCTTCGCGGTGATCGTGGCGATCCTGAACGTGATCGTCGTGACCGCGCTCGGCGCCATCAGCGCCGTTCTGTACAACCTCGCAACCAAGATCACGGGCGGAATCCTGCTCGGCTTCACCAGCAAGTAAGACACAGACTTCCCATCCGAGTCCGCTCGGTTTGGGGAAACGGGTGCAGGTGGGATAACCTACTATCTGCCCATCCGGGGGTATAGCTCAGGCGGTTAGAGCGCTTCGCTGATAACGAAGAGGTCCGTGGTTCAAGTCCACGTACCCCCACGAGAGGCTTTCACAAGAAGTCTTCTCACCCGGGGCCTTAGCTCAATTGGCAGAGCACCTGCTTTGCAAGCAGGGGGTTAGGAGTTCGATTCTCCTAGGCTCCACAGCACTAATGAAAAACACAGCAGTTCTCGAAACTGGTGGATCGAAATGGCCTTGAGGCGAAAATCCGATCGGAAGCGAAAGCGGCCGAAGGATTCGCCCGAGGCCATTTCCGTTTCCGAAGAGGCCGTGCAGCGAGCCGTCGACGAGGGCCTCCTCATCGCCCGCTTCGCCGTGGTCATGGATGTGAAGAACCACATCATCGTGAGTGCGCTGCGGCATGACGAGCCCTTCGACGCCGACGCGACGGGCCGCGAGGTGCGGCAGTCGCTCGTGCGTCTCGCCGCCGAGCAGTCGGACTACGCCGATCGCGTCACCGACGTGCTGCGCGAGCGGGCCGCGAGGGCCCGAGGCAGCGTGAAGCACGAACACGACTATCACCCCGAAGACCTCGCAAGCCTTGACCTGCGCCACGCCGTGTACTCGCGGGTGGCCACAGAGCTCAAGCGACTCTCAGACGACGACGGGTACGTCGGCGAGATCGTCGAGACGGCGAGACAGGATGCGTGGGGCGAGCTGGGTGGCGCCGTCGAGTCCCGACTCGACAGGCTCCCCAAGCCGCCGGTGAGAAACGCCGACTACGAGCGCAACCGCACCCGTCGCATCCGCACCCTGATCGACGTCGACCTGGCGGCCCTCAAGAAGCAGATGGACGACATCTGACTCAGCGGGCAGCGAAGGGCCCGGGTCGCTCGGCAGAACCGCGGGGGATGAGCCTTGTGGCGAGCTGCACGCGCTGCACGGGCGACGTGTCGCCGGTGATCCGACGGAACAGCAGCTCGGCGGCGATGCGGCCCACCGCGGAGGCGTCCTGGGCGATAACGGTGATGCCGGGGTTCAAGACGTCGCTCAGTTCGAAGTCGTCGAAGCCGAGGAACGCGAGGCGGTCGCTCCGGTCGCGCAGGGCGCGGAGCAGCCGAACGCTCCAGCGGTTGTTGCCGCTGAACAGGGCGGTCGGCGCGTCGGGGCCCGCAAGCACACGATCGAGCAGTTCGCTCGTCGGCGCGGTGGAGGGCACCGTCATCACGACAAGTCGGTCGTCGAACGGGATGCCGGCGGCCTCGAGGGCGGCCCGGTACCCGGCGCGGCGCTCCGTGGCGGTGTAGACCGATTCGTCGTCGCCGAAGAAGGCGATGCGTCGGTGTCCGTGCCCGATCAGATGTTCCGTGCCGCGCTGGGCGCCCTCGCGGCTGTCGACGAGCACGGTATCGGCGTCGATGCCGGAGACGGGGCGGTCGACGAACACCATGGAGCTGCCGGCGTCGAGTTCGCTTCGCAGGTAGCCGGCATCTATTCCACCGGCCGGCGCCACGATGAGACCGTCGACACCTCGAGCGCCGAACGACTCGATGAGCGCCCGGGCGCGGAGGGGATCCTCGGCGCTCGACGCGGCGAGGACGACGTGATTCCGTTCGAAGGCGACGTCTTCGACGGCCCGGGTGAGCAGGGAGTAGAACGGGTCGGCGACATCTTCGAGAACCAGGCCGATGGTGGCCGTCGTTCCCTGGCGCAGCTGGCGTGCGTACTCGTTGCGACGGAATCCGAGGGTCTCGATGGCGCGGGTGACCCTCTCGAACTTGTCGGGACGCACATGGTCGAGTCCGTTGACGACCCGCGAGACGGTCTTGAGGCTGACCCCCGCGTGGGCCGCGACGTCGTTCATCGTCGGCCGTGATCGGCGGGGTGAGGAGACATCGTCCATGCGGTACAGGTTAGGGCACGCGGGTGATCGGGCCAGAGAAATGACAGCGTTGTCACAATTCAGGCCATATCGTCCGTCAGATCTTCCCTATCGTGGGACTGATGGGGTGATAAATCCTCGAATAAGCCCGGAAATATGCCGATCAAGCGCGGGCCGATAAAAAGACAACGTTGACAACAACGGATCGAGAACATAGGTTTCGATGAGCGACCGGCTCTCGGGCCCGGGCGCATCGAAGAGATTCCTCTGCCATTCATCGTCGAAAGGCCGTTATGCCGGCGCAGCACCACCCCCGTCGTCCTGGGACCAGCTCCCACTCGCTTCGCCGATCGGTCTCTCTGACCGTGGCCGCTGCATTGCTGGGAGCCGGTCTCGTACCGCTGGCGGTCGCCGCTCCCGCGTACGCGGCAGGGGAGCAGGACTTCTCCACGTCTTTCGAACCGACCGAGCAGGCGAAGCCCTACTCCGACAGGGTCGAGCTCGGCGCAGACGACGCTCCGCTCCAACTGAACGTGGCGGGCGAGGCGCCGGGCAGCGTACTGCCGAGCGTCAGCACCGTCTCCGCCAGCGCGCAGAATGCGCCGAACGAGGCGGCGATCTTCGCCGCCGACGGCGACCAGGGCACCAAGTGGCTCGCTTTCGCGAACAAGGCCTGGCTGCAGTACGACCTCTCACAGAGCCTCACGGCCGTCACCTACAGCCTCGTGTCGGGTGGAGACGCACCCGAGCGCGATCCGCGCGACTGGCGCGTGCTCGGCTCGAACAATGGCACGGACTGGACCGTCGTCGACGCCCAGACCGGACAGTCGTGGGCTGCGGGCGACCGCGGTGTGCGCAAGAGCTACACGGTCGCGACGCCGGCGGCCTTCAGCACCTACCGCCTCGACATCTCGTCGAATCAGTCGGGCGGTCTCATCCAGCTGGCCGACTGGGACCTGATCTCGAGCGAGAACGCGAGTGAGGGCGACGCGCCCATCACCACCACGATCGGCACCGGGCCGAGTTCGGGGTACAACATGAAGGCCCGCATGGGCTTCACGGGCGCCCACTCGCTCAAGTACTCGGGTCACCACACGAACGCGGGCGAGGGCTACGCCACGAACCGACTCTTCGACGTCTCGATTCCGGTGGCGGAGACCACCCGTCTGTCCTACAAGATCTTCCCCGAGTTCACGGGCAACGATCTGCAGTACCCGTCGACGTACACGGCCGTGAACCTGCACTTCACCGACGGCTCCAGCCTCTCCGACGTCGCTCCTGTCGACTCCTACGGCGTCGGTGCGACGGCGCTCGGCCAGGGTCAGGGCAAGATCCTCTACACGAACCAGTGGAACAGCGTGCAGATCGACGTGGGGGCCGTCGCGGCGGGCCGCACGATCGATGCCATCCAGCTCTCCTACGACAACGATGGGGCCGAGGCCGACACCGCCTTCCAGGGCTGGATCGACGACATCGACATCGAGGCCGAGCCCGTCGCCATCGACGGGACGAGCCTGACGCACTACGTCGACACCCGGCGCGGCACCAACTCCTCCGGCTCCTTCTCGCGCGGATCGAACGAGGTCATCACCGCGGTGCCCAATGCCTTCAACTTCCTCGTTCCGGTGACCAACGCCGAGGCCACCTCCCGCGAGTACTCGTATCAGCAGGAGAACGACGACTCGAACCGTACGCGCTTCGAGGGCCTCGGTGTCTCGCACGAGCCCAGCCCCTGGATGGGAGACCGCAATCAGTTCTCGGTCATGCCGGTCGCCGGCGCATCCGCCCCGAACGGCAACTGGCACGCCCGAGGCGCCACCTTCAGCCACGACAACGAGACGGCGCAGCCCGACTACTACGGCGTGACGCTCGACAACGACGTGCGCGCTGAGATGACTCCCACCAACCGGGGCATGGTCATGCAGTTCACCTTCCCCGGCGACTCGGGCAGTGCTGTCCTCGATTCGCCCACCGGAGACGGGTCCTTCACGATCGACGCGGCCACCGGCTCCGTGACCGGCTGGATCGACCACGGATCAGGATTCATCGCGGGACAGAGCCGCATGTTCGTCTCGGGCTCGTTCGACCAGAAGCCCACGACCACCGGTACGGCGGACGGCGGCCGCGCACTCACCAAGTACGCCACCTTCGACACGTCGGCGAACAAGACGGTGACGCTGCGTCTCGCCACGTCGCTCATCAGCCTCGATCAGGCGGCCAAGAACCTGGCCCAGGAGGTCGGCGACCAGTCCTTCGACGCCGTACGGGCATCCGCTCAGCAGATCTGGAACGACCGGCTCGGTGTCGTCACGGTGGAGGGAGCCTCGGAGACCGAGCTGACGACCCTGTACAGCAATCTGTACCGCCTCAACGTCTACCCGAACGCGCAGTTCGAGAACACGGGAACCGTCGAGGCTCCGGAATACAAGTACGCGAGTCCGGTGAGCACGCCCACTTCTTCGAGCTCGGCCACCACGACGGGCGCCAAGGTCGTCTCCGGAAAGATGTACGTCAACAACGGCTTCTGGGACACCTATCGCACGGTGTGGCCCGCCTACTCGCTGCTGTATCCGGATGTCGCCGCCGAGCTCGTCGACGGATTCACCGACCAGTACCGCGACGGCGGCTGGATCGCCCGGTGGTCGTCGCCCGGCTACGCCAACATCATGACCGGAACCAGCTCCGACGTGTCGTTCGCCGACGCCTATCTGCGCGGCGTGAAGCTGCCGGATGCGCTCGCCACCTATGACGCCGCCCTCAAGAACGCGTCGACGCCGTCGTCGAACGACAACGTGGGGCGCAAGAGCCTGCGTACTTCCACCTTCCTCGGCTTCACCCCCGCGTCGCAGGGCGAGAGCGTGTCGTGGGCGACCGAGGGCTACATCAACGACTTCGGCATCGGCAACATGGCCGCGGCCCTCGCCGCCGACCCGAACACCCCGGAGGAGCGCCGACAGGAGCTGCTGGAGCAGAGCGAGTACTACCTCGACCGCGCCACGAACTACGTGAACCTTTTCGACTCGTCGATCGGCGGCTTCTTCCAGGCCCGCAACGCCGACGGAACGTTCTCCGTTGCCCCCGGCGACTACGACCCGACCACCTGGTGGGGGCCGTACACCGAGACCAACGGCTGGAACTTCGCGTTCCACGCGCCGCAGGACCCGAACGGGCTCGCCAACCTCTACGGCGGAAAGGCCGGCATGGAGGCGAAGCTCGACGAGTTCTTCGGCACCCCGGAGACGTCGCTCGGAGGCATCCACGAAGAGGCCGAGGCCCGCGACGGCCGCTATGGCCAGTGGGGCGTGAGCAATCAGGTGAGCCACCACATCCCGTTCATGTACAACGAGGTCGGCGCTCCCTACAAGGCGCAGGCCATCACCCGCGAGGCTCTGAAGCGCTCCTTCACCGGCAGCGACATCGGCCAGGGCTACCCGGGCGACGAGGACAACGGCGAGATGTCGGCCTGGTACATCTTCAACGCGCTCGGCCTCTACCCGATGCAGACGGGATCGACCGATCTCGTCATCGGATCGCCGCTGTTCACGAAGGCGACGGTGGCCCTGAAAGACGGCAAGTCGCTGGTGATCAACGCCCCGGAGAACAGCACGCAGAACGTCTACGTGCAGTCGGTCAGCCTGAACGGCGAGCCGCAGACCAGCCCCTCGATCGACTCGAACATCCTGTCTCAGGGCGGCAACCTCGACTTCTCGATGGGCGCAGAGCCGTCGTCGTGGGGTGCGGATGGCGAGGGTCTGCCGTCGCTCACCACGGGCGACGCGGTCGCCACACCGCGGGTCGACACGACCGACGCCGGCATCGCCGCGTCGTCGAGCGTCGACGGCGAGAACGTCGCCGCCCTGGTCGACAACTCGTCGGCCACGCAGGTCACGTTCCAGAAGCCCACACCCCAGGTGACCGTCGCGTACTCGGGGGCACGCCAGAGGCCCACCTTCTACACCCTCACCTCGGGAGCGGCGAAGGCGGATCCGTCATCGTGGACCCTCGAGGGAAGCAACGACGGGGTGACCTGGACGGCCGTCGACAGCCGCTCCGGCCAGACGTTCGCCAACCGCAACGAGACCGTGCCGTTCAAGATCGCGGCGCCGGGCACGTTCCAGCAGTTCCGGCTCCAGGTCACAGCGGGGGATGCCACGGTGTCGCTCGCCGAGATCGAGCTGCTCACGAACGGCACGGGTGCCGAGGCGGGCAGCCTGGCGTTCAGCCCGGCTGACGGTCTCACCGCCTCATCGGGAGTGGAGAAGGACTTCGCCCTCGGCATCCTGTCGGGCGGCACCTCGGGCGACTACGCGGCGACGGTCGACTGGGGCGACGGCACCACGTCCGACGCGACGATCGGCGAGGAGAAGGTCGGCAACGTGCCGGTCTCGGCGACGCATGTCTACGCCAAGCCGGGCACCTACCGTGCCACGGTCTCGGCCGTGCGGGGCGAGACCGAGTCGGTGACGGCATCCGTCGTCATCACCGTGGACTATCTCGAGCCCGGCGCGCTGACTGGCGCGTTCGACAGCACCTGCATCGCCGACGACGGCGTGGGCGGAAACTGCGACGCGAAGGGCATCTCGTACCCGAGGCAGGGTCTGAAGGACGGCGGCCTCGAGCAGGGCGTCGAGCACGGGGTGCCGGGAACGGACCTCACCTTCACCCTTCCCGTGGTGCCCGCCGGCCAGCCGGACAACGCGACCGGCAACGGCCAGGTGATCGTTCCCGAGCTGGGCGTCGGAGCGACCGCGTTCTCGTTCATCGGCTCCGCGACGGAGAAGAACCAGGACACGACGGCCACCGTCGCATTCACCGACGGAACGACGGTCGAGACGCCGCTGCAGTTCTCCGACTGGACCAAGGGAGGAAACGCGGGCGCCACGGCGCCCTACGGCAACATCGAGGTCGTGAAGTCGAACTACAGGCTGGTCGGGGCGAACCCGTCGCAGACGGCCTCGTACTTCTTCTCGACGGTGCCGTTCGAGATCCCGGATGGCAAGACGGTCGCGTCGATCACGCTGCCCGTGCAGCCGGGTGAGGCCGGGGTCACCGGTCGCGTGCACATCTTCGCGATCGCCAGCAACGGCGTCGTGCCCGACCTGTCGTTCACCGCGACGGCCGGAGCAGACCTGGCCGGCCTGACGGGCGAGGCCATCCAGGCCCGTCTCGGAACGGTCGCCGTGACCGACGCCGCGACGCCGGCCCCCGGAGCCCGGGTTCAGTGGGGCGACGCGTCGGCCACGGAGGACGTGACGGTCACGGCGGGTGCCGACGGGGGCTATGTGCTCGACGGAACGCACGCCTATGCTGCGCCCGGCGAGTACACGGTGAACGTCACGGTCTACAACGCCAGCGGCACGACGCGGCTCACCCTGAAGGCGGTCGTCACGGCGCCCGAGGTGTACACGCCGACGATCCAGGTGTCGCCGACAGACGACGTCGAGGCCGGAACGGAGCTCACCGTCACCGGATCGGGCTTCGCTCCCGACGAAGACGTGGTGGTCGAGCTGAAGACCCTGCCGAACGGAGCATCCACCACGGTGCGTTCGAACGGATCGGGCGAGATCACCGCCACGATCTCGGTTCCGGATGACGCGGTTCCCGCGCTCTACTCGCTCACCGCCACAGGCGAGACGTCGAAGAACCCCGCCGACAGCACCGTGGTCGTGAACGAACCGCCGGCCCCGCCGGTGGTCTACACGCCGCGCGTGATCGCGAACTCCACAGCGGGCCGCCCCGGAGACGTCGTGGGCCTCGACGGCTCGGGCTTCGCCCCCGGCGAGCAGGTGACGGTGGAGTTCCGCTCGGCACCGGTGACGGTAGCGACCGTCACGACCGACCGGAACGGGATCATGGCCGCGAGCTTCTCGATTCCCGCCGACGCCGAGGTGGGCGACCACACGATCGTCATCACCGGGGCCGCATCGAACGCGCCCGTGGAGATCGCCTTCGCCGTGCTGCCGCCCGTCCTCCCGGGCGACGGAAGCACGGGTGCCGGCGGACCGACCGACCCGGCGGCCATCGGGCACCTGTCGAACACCGGACTCGGCATCCAGCCGCTTGTGGTGCTCGGTGCTCTCGCCCTGGCCGGCATGCTCGCGGGCGGCCTGCTGCTGGTGCTGCGTCGTCGGCGGCGCATGGCCGAGTAGGCCTGGAGCGAATCACCTGCCCGGCGCGTCACCGACGCGCCGGGTAGGTTGGCTCCTATGGATATCCGCGTCGCCGCCTACGCCGTCATCGTTCAGGACGGCCGGATTCTTCTGGCTCACTGGAGCCAGGGCGGCTACTCGGGATGGACTCTGCCGGGCGGCGGCATCGACCCCGGCGAGGACCCGGCCGATGCGGCCGTGCGGGAGATCGCCGAGGAGACGGGATACCGTGCGGAGCTCGGCGAACTGATCGGCGTCGACTCGAAGGTCATCCCCGCCGAGAATCGACTCAGCGGATCCGGGGCGCCGCTGCACGCCCTCAGGATCGTCTACACGGCGGCGATCGTGGGCGGCGAGCTCACGAACGAGCTCGACGGCAGCACCGACGAGGCGGCCTGGTTCGCGCTCGACGACGTCGCGTCGATCGATCGCGTGGACCTCGTCGACGTGGGTCTCCGGATGCGCTCCGCCGCCGAAGCGCGCGTCACGTAGTACAGACGACGAGAGCGGCATCCCGTGTGGGATGCCGCTCTCGACGATGCGTGGGTGTGCTGCCTAGCCGGCGGGCGTCTCCGAGACGGCCTCGTCGTCGGCGATCCACAGCTCGTCATCGGCACGGAGCGTCTGCCACAGGGCGTAGCCGACGCCTGCTGCAGCCACGACGCCGAGCACGATCGCGACGATGCCGCCGACCGGTGCCTTCTTCGGCTGCGTCTTGGCGATGGCGCGCTTGACGGAGGGGTTGTTGGCCACGTGCAGCACGGTCGCGGCGGAGCCGAGGGCGGTGCCCACAGACGGAAGGACGTCGTGCGCGAAGCGGCTGCGCACTTCTTGAGCCGCGAGCTTGGCCCCGGCGACGTTGCGGCCGATGACCGGTCCGATGGAGTCGACGGCGCCGCGGACGCGCGGCACGACCTCTTCGCGGGTCAGGTCGGATGCGTGACCTGCGGCGACACGGGCGATCTGGTTCGCGCGATCAAGGATCTCTTGCTGGTCGAGCCAGAGCTCTTCAGCACTGCCCTTCAACTTCTTGAGCGCCTTGCGACGCTTGCGAGTAAGACTCATTGAAAACCTCCATCAGCGGAACGAGCGCGGTTCCCCCCAATCTTGCCACGCCCACCACTCGCCGCGCACGGCTTGCCCTGATGATCGCCCGCACATACCCTGTGCCTCGTCTGGATGCATGGGTGGGTATGGGAGAATCGATCCATGCCCGCACATACGCACGTCGCAACGTTCACCACCAACCACGGCGCCATCAAGGTCAACCTTTTCGGCAATCAGGCACCGAAGACGGTCGCCAACTTCGTCGGACTCGCCACAGGCGAGATCGAGTGGACCCACCCGCAGACCGGCAAGGTCTCGAAGGACAAGCTCTACGACGGCACGATCTTCCACCGCATCATCCCCGGATTCATGATCCAGGGCGGCGACCCCATCGGCCAGGGAATCGGCGGTCCCGGCTACGCCTTCGACGACGAGATCAGCCCCGAGCTCAACTTCACGCAGCCCTACGTTCTGGCCATGGCCAACGCCGGCCAGCGCGGCGGTCACGGCACCAACGGATCGCAGTTCTTCATCACCACCGGTCCGACGACCTGGCTCCAGGCCAAGCACTCGATCTTCGGCGAGGTCGCCGACGACGAGTCGAAGCGCATCGTCGAGAAGATCGGCGCCGTCGCGACCGACGCGGGCGACCGCCCGCTCGACAGCGTGGTCGTCGAGAGCGTCACCATCGAGGCCGTCTAGGTCTCACCGACACGATAGAGACGAGCGCGGGTGTCCCAGGCTCCGGTGGATGCCGATAACTACTGTTACCGGCATCCCGGTCGACAGAGCTTCGTGCTGTGTCAGCGCTGCGGCAAGACCGTCTGCCCCGAGTGTCAGGTGCAGGCGGCCGTGGGAGTGCACTGTGTCGACTGCGCTCGCCAGAATCGACCCGCGCGCCCGAAGCCGCGCTTCGTCACGGCCTTCCGCAGCACGTCGACCCAGCCGGTCGTCACTTATTCGCTGATCGGCATCGCGGCGTTCTTCTTTGTTCTGCAGAGCGTTCCGGGCATCGGCTCGTCGGTGACCCAGGCCCTGCAGTACGCCGGTGCGTACACGCAGCCCGGCCTCGGGGCGCCGCTCGAGCCCTGGCGCATGATCACCTCGATCTTCATGCACGGCAGCATCTTCCATCTGCTGTTCAACATGTACGCCCTGTTCATCTTCGGTCAGCTGCTCGAGCACACGC
Organism: Agreia sp. Leaf283; assembly: GCF_001422485.1. Taxonomy (GTDB): domain Bacteria; phylum Actinomycetota; class Actinomycetes; order Actinomycetales; family Microbacteriaceae; genus Agreia. The sequence continues at coordinate 74,638 of NZ_LMNF01000004.1, read as the reverse complement.
TCGGTCGCGCTCGGTACCTCGCTCTCTTCCTGCTGTCGGGGCTCGGCGGCTCGGTTGCCGTCGACCTGATCGCGTCGCCATTCCAGGGCGTCGTCGGCGCCTCGGGCGCGATCTTCGGACTGATGGGCGCCTACTTCGTCATCCAGCGGCATCTGGGCGGCACGAACATCCAGCTGCTGGTGCTCGTCGGCATCAACCTGGTCATCGGGTTCATTCCCGGCCTCGGCATCGCGTGGCAGGCGCACCTCGGCGGTCTGGCCGCGGGCGCTCTGATGGGCCTGATCTTCACGAAGACGCGCAATGTGAGGCAGAAGAACACGCAGATTCTGCTGCTCGTCGCCACCGGTGTGGCGCTCGTGGGGCTGACCGTGGCGAGGGCCCTCGTCTAGCTCACAGAGTTATTAACAGGCTTATACACAGCTGGGGATAATTACACGGGTGTAATTAGGAGTTATCCACAGGCTAGGAAGGCCGTTGAAAACGGGTTCAGCGCCACCGCGTGGTCATCAGGAAGCCGATGAAGGCGATTCCGAACCCGATGAGGATGTTGCCGCCGCCCAGGTCGGCGATGGGGAACTTGGCCTGGCTCACGTAGAACGTGATGATCCAGGCGAGACCGACGAGCATAAAGCCGAACATGACCGGCTTGAACCACACCGGGTTGGGCTTGGTCGACTCATCACCGCTTCGGGTAGCAGTCTTGGCGACTTCGGAACGGGGTGAACGGGTCTTCTCGCGGGCCATAGGGGAGATTCTAGCCCGGAATGCCTGAGAACGACTCGGCTCTCAAGGCAAAGGCCAGCATGCACCGCTTACAATACGACAATGACCGAATACCAGCCGGGGGATATTCAGCCGAGTTCCGGTCCTGCGCCGATGTCACGGCGTGAGGCCCGGAAGGCCGAGGCTGACGCGCTCAAGAGCCCGACGGGCCCGACGTCGTCATCCGCGACGCCCGAGTCCGAGCACACGCCTGAGCCAGAGCAGGCGCCCGAGCCCGAGCAGACGCCCGAGCCGGTGTCTGCGGTGACCCCCGTGTCGGAGCCCGAGTCCGAGCCCACGCAGCAGCTCGGCATCCTCGCCTCCGAGCCGCCCGCGCACGGCGACGGTCCCGATGAGGCCGCCGGCGCAGCCGCATCCGGTCGCGCCGCGAAGAAGGCCCGCGCCGCCTCGGTCGCCGAGCGCCCGCCGGTGAGGCGCAGCATGGCCACCAAGGTCGTCGGGGTCTTCGGCGAACTGCTCATCACGGCCGGTGTGTTCGTTCTCCTCTTCCTGGGCTGGCAGCTGTGGTGGAACAGCATCGTGCTCACCAACGAGCAGACATCGGATGCCTCATCGCTGGCCGACGACTGGAAACTGCCGGTCGTCACGGGCACGACGCCCACGTCCACGCCGACTCCGACGTCGACCGATACGGCGGCACCGGCCAACTACGGCGACCCCGCGGTCATGGGGGCGCCGTCGACGGGAACCGACTTCGCCATCATCTACGTTCCCCGCTTCGGCGCGGACTTCAAGCGCACGATCGCCGAGGGCGTCGATCCCCACACCGTGCTCAACAAGGGTGGCGCAGGCCACTACGAAGACACCCAGATGCCCGGCGAGGTCGGCAACTTCGCGATCGCGGCCCACCGCGACGGCTGGGGCAGCGCATTCATCAAGATCAACGAGCTGCAGATCGGCGATCCCATCTACGTCGAGACCCAAGACGGCTGGTACACCTACCGGTACCGCGACACCGAGTACGTGACCCCCTACGGCGTGGGCGTCATCGATCCCGTTCCCCAGGTCGAGGGTGCCACGCCGGTCGACCGACTCATCACGCTCACCAGCTGCAACCCGCTGTACATCGCGTCGGAACGCATCATCGCCTACGGCGCCTTCGAATCGTGGCAGCCGCGCTCGGCCGGGCCGCCCGCCGAGATCGCATCCGTCGTCGGATCGGGGAACTGACATGTACGCCGCCCTCTGGAGAGTTCTGCCCGGGCCGGTCTGGCTGCGTGTCATCCTGGTTCTGATTCTGGTCGCCGCGGTGGTCTTCGCCCTCGCCGCGTGGGTCTTCCCGTGGATCGACGTGCTGATCACCCCCGCACAGGAAGTGACCGTCGACCGATGACGCGCGTTCTCGTCATCGACAACTACGACAGCTTCGTCTACACCCTCAACGGATATCTGCTCCAGCTGGGTGCCGAGACCGAGGTCGTGCGCAACGACGACTTCACGGCCGCCGACGCGTCGGCACGAATCGCCGACTACGACGCCGTGCTCATCTCTCCCGGTCCGGGAACGCCTCACGACGCGGGGGTGTCCATTCCCGTCGTGCACGCGGCGCTCGCCGCCTCCACGCCCCTCCTCGGTGTCTGCCTCGGTCATCAGGCCATCGGTGAGGCGCTCGGGGCCACGGTCACGCATGCCGACGAGTTGATGCACGGCAAGACCAGCCTCATCGAGCACGACGGCAGCGCCTTCTACGCGGGCGTGTCCGATCCGTTCACGGCCACGAGGTACCACTCGCTCGCCGTGGTCGACGGCACCGTGCCCGACGAGCTCGTCGTGACCAGCCGCACTCGCGGCGGCGTCATCATGGGCCTGCGACACATCGAGGCGCCGGTGTTCGGCGTGCAGTTCCACCCGGAGTCGGTTCTCACCGAGGGCGGCTACCGCATGCTGGGCAACTGGCTCGCCGCAGCCGGGCTCACGGGCGCGCCCGAGGCCGCGCAGCACCTCAGCCCGCTCATGCGCACGAGCTAGGCGTCACGCCCCGGTGCAGTACCGGATGGCGATGGCCGACTTCTGGGGCGCGTCACCCGCTGCGATCGACTGGCTCGACACAGGGTTGCCCGCGACGGTCTTGCAGCCGGGGTCGCCTTCGACGCTCACCTGCAGCGCGAGGCCCTGCAGGGTCGTGCTCGCCACATCGAGCGGCTGACCCGATACATCGGGAACGCTCACGAGACCGGAAGAGATGACGAGGTTGATCGAGTCTCCGACGAAACTCGCCGTGCCCGCGGCCGGGTCTGTGCGGATCACGGCGTCGGTCGGAGCCGTGGCGGAGTTCTCTTTGGTCGTCGTGCCGACCGTCAATCCGAGCGTCGTGAGGGCTGTCGTGGCATCAGCGGCGGGCTGCCCCCCGACATCCGGAATCGAGACGGTTTGCTTGCCGAGTGACACGTAGACGTCGATCATCAGATCGGAGCCCTGATTCAGTACTGTGCCGGGCTCTGGATCGGTTCGGATCACTCGACCCTCGGGAACATCGGGGTCGAACACGTCTTGCCTGGCGGTGACCAGGCCCACCTGTTGCAGCGTGCTGTCTGCCGAGTCGAAGGTCTGACCGGCCACGCTGGGCACGGTGATCGAGTTGTCGGGCACGATCGTGGTCGGCTGCAGGGTGAAGATCCAGAAGACGATGGCGATGATGATGACGGCGACGCTCGCGATGCCGGCCCAGATCCACACGACCGGGGGCCTGGACTGAGTGCGCACCGCGTAGTCGTCGTCGCCGGCCAGCTGCGTGAGCGCCGAATCGGACGTCGCCGTGAGGCTCGGTGGAGCGCCGAAGAGCGACGACTGGAAATCTTCGACAGGGGGTCGCTTCGACGGGATCTTGCCGGCGCCCGCGATCTGCAGGTCGGTGCGGAACTCGGCCGAGGACTGGAAGCGGGAGAAGCGGTCTTTGGTGAGCGCGTGCAGAACGACCCGGTCGATCGCGGGGGAGATGTTGTGGTTGATCGACGAGGGAACCGGAGGGGTCTCGCTGACGTGCTGGTAGGCGACGGCGACGGGTGTGTCTCCTCGGAAGGGAGCCTGACCGGTGAGCAGCTCGAAGAGCACGACGCCGGTGGAGTACAGGTCGGTGCGCGCGTCGACGGATTCGCCGCGGGCCTGCTCGGGGGAGAAGTACTGTGCGGTTCCCAGGATCGCGGTGGTCTGGGCGACGGTCGCCGACGAGTCGGAGATCGCTCGGGCGATTCCGAAGTCCATGACCTTCACCTGACCCGACGTGGTCAGCATGATGTTTCCGGGCTTGATGTCGCGGTGCACGACGCCGGCCCGGTGCGAGTACTCGAGAGCGGTGAGGATGCCCTCGGTGATGCGGATGGCCTCCGCAGGAGCGACGGGGCCTTCTTTGATGATGTCCTTCAGGAGTCGTCCTTCGACGTACTCCATCACGATGAACGGAACGACACCCTCGAATCCGCCGGGCTCGCGCACCTTCTCTTCGCCGGCGTCGAACACGCGCACGATCGTGGGATGCGCCATGCGCGAGGCCGCCTGGGCCTCTTGCTTGAAGCGGGTGCGGAAGACGGGATCGCTCGCCAGCGACGAGCGCAGCAGCTTGATCGCCACCTGGCGCCCGAGGCGCTCGTCTCGTCCTGAGTAGACATTGGCCATTCCCCCACGGCCGATGACTTCTCCGATTCGATACCGCCCGGCAAGCAGGCGATGTTCATCGGTCACAGTGGTACTCCATGGTCGGTGTAAGGGGGGTTCTCAGTCTAGGTGCATGGGAATCGCGGATCGTCAGCCGTTCGCTCCCGGGGCCGGGGTCGATCCGCCCACGGCGACCGCGGTGAGGCTGAGGGCCGGAGAGGCGGGAGACGCGATGCCCGAGCAGGTGACGGTGTACGCGACGGTGACCGGGCCCGCGGCGGTGGCCTGCAGCGTGGCCTGAGTGCCGATGCCCGGCTCCGCGAGGACCGTCGCATTGGTGGCGACGATCGAGTACGCGTCGAGGCTCGTACCCGAGGGGCAGCTGTACGCGCTCCACGAGACGGTGAACGAACCGGTGGCTGCCGGAACCTGATTGTTCGGCAGTGGCGACGGAGCGTCGACGCTGCCGAGCTTGGGCGCGGTCGTGGGCGCATTCACCGTGGGCAGGGGGCCGTAGACCGTGAGTTCGATCGTGGTTCCGCGCTGCACGTTGCCGACGGGGTTGACCTTGTAGACCGTTCCCACCTGCTCGGCCGTCGTCGCGGCGGTGCCCGTCACGTCGGACGCGCTGAGGTCGAATTCCAGCGCGACGAGGATGGCGGCCGCGTCGTTGAACGACTTGCCGAGGAGCTCGCTTTCAGGGATGGCGACCGTGGTGGCGGGCGGCGTCGTGGTGGGTGTCACTGATGGCGTGGGAGTCTTCGACGGCGTCGAGGCCGGCGTGGACGCGGTGGTGACCGGCACGTCGTTCGAGCCGTTCTGGCCGATCACGAGCGCGGTGATCGTGCCGCCGAGCACCAGCACGAGGATAGCGATGAGAACGATGAGCGGCCAGGTCCAGGGACTGCGTTTCTTCTTCTTGTCGCCGGGCTGCTCGGTGCCGTCGTCGATCGGGGGCAGCAGCGCATCGCCCGCGCCGGCCGCGCCGATGACCGTGGTCGCCTGCGTGGCCCCATACGGAACGGTGCTGGCGGTGGGCATCAGGCTGGTGGCCTGCGTCTGCGGGGCGGGACGGCCGCCGAGGATGGCGGGAACCGCCGCGGCCGCTGCCGCGATGTCGCCGCGGCGCAGCGCCGTGGCGGCGCGCGCGAGGTTGGCCGTCGACGACGGACGGTCTTCGGGCTTCTTGGCGATGCACGAGAGAACGAGGTTGCGCACCGGCTCTGCGACGGTGATGGGCAGGTCGGGCGGAGTCTCGTTGATCTGGGCCATGGCGATCGCGACCTGCGACTCGCCCGTGAACGGACGCTTGCCAGCGAGGCACTCGTAGGCGACGATTCCGAGCGAGTAGACGTCGGTGGTCGGCGAAGCCGACTGGCCGGACGCCTGCTCGGGTGACAGGTACTGCACGGTTCCCATGACCTGGCCGGTGGCCGTGAGCGGAACCTGGTCGGCGATGCGCGCGATGCCGAAGTCGGTGATCTTGACCCGGCCGTCGGGCGTGATCAGCAGGTTGCCCGGCTTGATGTCACGGTGCACGAGGCCGGCAGCGTGGGCGGCCTGAAGGGCCGATGCGGTCTGCGCGACGATGTCGAGAACGCGGTCGGTCGAGAGCACGTGCTCGCGCTCGAGGATGGTGGAGAGGGCTTCGCCGGGAACGAGTTCCATGACGAGGTAGGCGCTGCCCTCTTCTTCTCCGTAGTCGAAGACGTTGGCGATGCCCTCGTGGTTCACGAGTGCGGCGTGGCGCGCCTCTGCTCGGAAGCGCTCGAGGAATCCCGGGTCTCCGAGATATTCGTCTTTGAGGATCTTGATGGCGACGGTTCGACCGATGACCAGGTCGGTGGCCTGCCAGACCTCGCCCATGCCCCCGATCGCAATGCGGCTGGACAGTTCGTAGCGTCCCCCGAAGGTGAGCCCTGCTGTGGGTCTCATTTACTCAGCACCGCCTCAAGTACTCGTTTTGCTATCGGCGCGGCGATGGAGTTCCCCGAGCCGGATTGGTCTTCGCCTCCGCCGTCCTCCACCACTACCGCGATGGCCACCCGAGGGTTGTCGGCGGGGGCGAAACCGGTGAACCAGAGAGTGTACGGATCGTCTTCACCGTTCTCTGCCGTGCCTGTCTTACCGGCCACGCTGACCCCGTCTATTCTTGCATTAGTAGCCGCGCCATTCTCGACGGCGGACACCATGAACTGCGAAAGTGTCGAAGATGTTGTAGAGCTGATCGGCTCAGCGAACACCTCGGGTTCGAACTGCTGCAGCACCGTGAGATCGGGCGCCGTGATGGAGTCGACCAGGTTCGGTTTCATGATGGTTCCTTTGTTGGCGACGGCGGCTGAGAACATCGCGACCTGCAGGGGCGTGACCCTGTCTTCGTCTTGACCGAACGCGGCCAGCGCGAGCTTGTCATCGGTCATGGGCGAGCGGATGGTGCTGGGCTGCACGGCCATCGGGATGTCGAGTTGCTTGTCGAACCCGAAGGCCTTGGCCTTGTCGACGAGGGTGCTGTCGCCCATCTGCACGCCGAACTCGGCCATGGGGATGTTGCACGAGAGAACGAAGGCCGTCTCGAGCGAGACCGTGTCACCGCCGCCGCAGGTTCCGCCGCCGGCGTTCGACACGGTGTTGGTCGATCCGGGCAGGGGGAAGCGCGAGAGATTCGGCTGGGTGGAGGTGGCCGAGATCCCGCTCTCGAGGGCGGCCGACGAGGTGACGATCTTGAACGTCGATCCGGGCGGGTAGAGGTTGCCGTCGATCGAGCGGTTGATGAGGGGGTCGCCCGGAGCGTCGATCAGCGAGTTGTACGCGTCGATCACCGCCTGGGTGTCGTGCACGGCGAGAGTGTTGGGGTCGAAGGTGGGCTTCGAGACCATGGCGAGGATGCGCCCGGTCGACGGCTCGACCGCGACGACTGTTCCCTTGTAATCGCCCAGGGCATCCCAGGCCGCCTGCTGAACCACGGGATCGATCGTGAGCTCGACCGACGCGCCCTTGGGCTTCTGCCCCGTGATGATGCTGTTGATGCGCGCGAGGAACTGCGAGTCGGCCGTGCCCGAGAGGTAGTCGCCCAGAGATTGCTCGATTCCCGTCGATCCCTGGCCGAGCGTGTAGTAGCCGGTGACCTGGCTGTAGAGCGGCCCGTTCGGGTAGGTGCGCTGGAACTTGTAGTCGTCGTTGGACGGAACCGACATGGCGATCGGCTGGCCGCCGACCAGAATCGGCCCGCGCTCGGCGTCGTAGCTGGCGTAGAGGGCGCGCGTGTTGCGGGTGTCGGCGGCGAGGGCATCCGTCTGAAAGAACTGGATGCTCGTGGTCGCCACGAAGAGTGCGGCGAACATCAGCAGAACGACGATCGCGACGCGTTTGAGTTCTTTGCTCATCGGACTAGATCACCAGCCTTGGCTGGTTGCGGACTGTGTCCGACAGGCGCAGGAGCAGAGCGACGATGATCCAGTTGGCCATGAGCGACGATCCGCCCGAGGCGAGGAACGGCGTCGTGAGGCCGGTCAGCGGGATCACCCGGGTGACTCCGCCGATGACGACGAAGCACTGCAGGGCGATCACGAACGACAGGCCGACGCCGAGCAGCCGGCCGAAGTCGTCGTGGCCCGCGAAGCTGATCCGCAGCCCGCGTGCGATGAGCAGCAGATACAGGCAGAGGATCGCGAACAGGCCCGCGAGTCCCAGCTCTTCTCCGATCGCCGAGATGATGAAGTCGCTCTGTGCCAACGGCGTGATGTCGGGTCGACCACGGCCGAGCCCGGTGCCGACGAGGCCGCCGTTGGCGAGTCCGAAGATGCCCTGCACGAGCTGGAAGCTGCCGCCGACATCGTCGTAGTTCTTCTGGCTGAACGGGTCGAGCCAGGCATTGAAGCGATCGTTGACGTAGGTGAGGGTCTGGCTCGCGACCACGGCACCGGCGAGGAAGAGCCCGCCGCCGAGAAGGATCCAGCTCGTGCGGCCGGTCGCGACGTAGAGCATCACGACGAAGAGCCCGAAGTAGAGCAGGGCCGTGCCGAGGTCTCGTTGGAACACGATGACCGACATCGACAGCGCCCAGATCACGATGATGGGCCCCAGGTCGCGTGCCCGGGGGAACCGCACGCCCAGCACCTTGCGGCCCACGAGCGACAGGGTGTCGCGACGCTGCACGAGGAATCCGGCGAAGAAGATGGCAAGCAGGATCTTGGCGATCTCGCCGGGCTGGAAGGAGAACGGACCGATGTGGATCCACACGCGGGCACCGAAGATCTCCTGCCCGATGCCGGGAAGCATGGGGAGCAGCAGCAGAACGAACGCCGCGAACATGAAGACGTAGGTGTAGCGCTGCAGCACGCGGTGGTTGCGGATGATGACGACGACCGCGATGGCGCACACCAGGGCGATCGCGCTCCAGACGACCTGCCTGATGGCGGTCGAATCCCACCCCGTGTCGCCGTTGATGAGGTCGACGTGATAGATCACGGCGATGCCGATTCCGTTGAGGATCGCGGCGACGGGCAGGATGAACGGATCGGCGTTCGGGGCGACGTAGCGCAGGGCGATATGCATCGCGATCACGAGGACCGAGAGGCTCGCGCCCAGCGTGATCACCGTGGAGTCGACGGTGCCGATCGCGCCGAGCTGCACGAGCACGACGGCCGACGCGTTGATACCGCAGGCGATGACCAGCAGGAACAGCTCGAGGTTGCGGAGTTTCTGGGGCACGCGGATGCGACGGATGCCGCGCCCGGCATCCGGAACGATCGGCGACGACTCGATCACGGGGCTCGATGCATTGAGATCAGCCAACGGGGGCCGCCGGGGCGTCGGGCGTCGGTGAGGGAGACGGCGTGGGTGTGGGGGTGGGGGTGGCCGTCGAGGTCGACTCGGGCTCGACCGCGGCGCCGAGGCGCTTGACGATCTCGAGCGCGGCCTTCACCGAGTCGGCGCTGATGGTGTCACGCACCTGCTCCTGCGTGTAGACGGGCAGGTCGTCGAGCTGGATGTCGGTGGTCTGGTACACCTCGGACAGCGCGATCGGGCCGATGGTCTGCTGCACGCCGTGGAAGATCGCGACCTGGCCGTCGACATCGCCGACGTAGTAGCGCGTCTGCGTCCAGCGGTAGCCGGCGAAGGCGCCCGCCGCGAGGGCGAGAACGATGACGAGGGCGCCGGCGAGCCAGGCCGTCTTTCGACGGCGGGAGCGGCGGCGGTTCTCTTCGATGAGCTCGTCGAGATAGTCCTCGGACTCGGGTTCGAAGTGGCTGGGGTCGGCCGGGCCTCGCGGGTGCAGGCGCAGACCGGGCAGCCGCGAGGTGCGGCGCCCCAGCGTGCCCTCGAAGGCCACGGGCTTGGAGGCGGAGCCGACCGTGACGGGTTCGACGCCGTGCTCGTCGAACGAGGAGCTGATGTCGACCACCACGATGGTGACGTTGTCGGGCGCCCCTCCGTCGAGTGCCTGCTTGACGAGTTCGGAGACGACGTCGGCGGGGGACATCTCGCTGGCGAGGGCTTCGGAGATGTGATCGTTGTCGACCACGCCCGTGAGGCCGTCGGAGCAGATCAGCCATCTGTCGCCGGGACGGGTGTCCATGACCTGCAGGTCGACATCCGGCGTCGAATCGACGTCGCCCAGCACCCGCATCAGAACCGATCGGCGCGGGTGCGTCTTCGCCTCTTCCGCCGTGATGCGGCCCGAGTCGACGAGCCGCTGCACGAAGGTGTGGTCTGCGGTGATCTGGGTGAGGGTGCCGTCGCGAAAACGGTAGACGCGTGAGTCGCCGATGTGGGCGAGGGCGACGCTCTGCCCCACGCGCACGAGGGCGGAGAGCGTGGTGCCCATTCCGGTGAGCTCGGGATGCTCGAACACGGTCTCGGCGAGGATCGCGTTGGCCGCGACGATCGCCTCCTGCAGGGCGAACTCGGCGTCGACGGCGGAACCGTACTCGCCGTCGATCTCACGCAGCCGCGTGATGGCCAGGGCGGATGCGACATCGCCGCCCGCGTGGCCGCCCATGCCGTCGGCCACCGCGAACAGGGACTGCCCGGCGAACCCGCTGTCCTGGTTGTTCGAGCGGATCTTGCCGACATGGGAGATGGCGGCGCTCGATGTGACGAGGGCCATCCCCTAGCGCCGCAACTCGAAGCTGGTCGCGCCGATCTTGATCGGCGTATTGAGAGGGACGTTCACCGGGGAGGTGACGCGCTTGCCGTCGAGGAAGGTTCCGTTCGTGGAGTCGAGGTCCTGCAGCATCCACTCCTCGTTCCACACCATGAGCCGGGCGTGGTGCGTGGAGGTGTAGTCGTCGCGGATGACGACGCTCGAGTCTGTGGAGCGGCCGATGGTGAGGGGCATGGTTCCGAGGGGGATCTCCGTGCCGCTCTTCGTGCCCGTGGTGATGACGAGACGGGCGGCGTTGCCGGTCGTGGCGCGGGGGTGGGTTCCGGCGGAGGAACCCTCGAGGGGGGTGAAGGTCGGCACCTTCGACTGGGGAACAGGGGCTTGCTGCCGGGGAGGGGTGTTGGTGCTGACGGCGGCGGCCGGGGCCGGGGCCGCACCGGGGAAGCCGCCGGCGCTCGCGGCCTGCGCATCCGGCAGTTTCTTGACCCGGCGACCGAAGAGGTCGCTGCGCATGGCGTAGACCACCACGAAGACGAAGATCCAGAGCAGGGCGAGGAACGCGAACTGCAGGATCAGGAGGGTGAGTTCACTCAACTCTGGTCCCTCCAGAAACCGCCCGGGTCGTGGCGGGGGCGGTCGGGGCGCGGTGGCAGCGGTCGCTGCTCGCGGAACTGCTCCGGGGGCCGGGTCTGGCGCTGCGTGCGCAGGTCGGAGTACTGGTCGACGCTGGCGGACTGCGCGAGAACGCGGAACACGATGCGCGTGCGGCCGATCTGGATGACCGACTCGGGCTCGAGCGGGGCCTTCGACACCGCGACGCCGTTGAGCTGCGATCCGTTGGTGGAGCCGAGGTCTTTGACCAGGGCCCGCTTGCCGTCCCACAGGATCTCGACGTGTTTGCGGGAGGTGCCGGGATCGTCGATGGTGATGTCGGCATCCGACCCGCGGCCGATGACGGTGCGCGACGAGGTGATGGGGTAGCGCTTGCCGGCCACGTCGAGCACCGGGGTCCAGGTGACCTCGCCGGCCGCGTTGGCCGACTCGATCTGCACCAGACCGTCGGTGAGGCGGGCGTTCTGCACGAGCTCCATCGAGATGCCGCCGGCGAACTGGTAGCCCTGCTGCTTGGCGTGGGTCTGAACGAACTGGATGAGGTCGTCGTTGAGTGTGGGGCCGAGGGCCATCATGCGCTGGTAGTCGTTGGGGCCCACGATTACCCGGAACGAGTTGGGCACGAGAATGCGATCGCGGGAGATGACGGCGGCCTTGGTGTCGAGCTCGCGACGCAGGGCGGACGTGATCTCGACCGGTGCCAGCCCCGAGCGGAAGGTCTTGGCGAAGGCGCCGTTGACGGCGCGCTCGAGACCCTTCTCGAAGTTGTCCAGCAGTCCCACGTGTCTCCCAATTTCTGCGCGCGCGCCACGGCACGGGCGGCGTGGCTCAGGTAGATGTTACTTGTGTTGCGTGAAAATCCACCCAGTGCGCCGTCTGTGCGTGTTCCCGCGTGATTCTCGTACCTCTTAACCACTGCGTCCCCGTTCCCTTTAACCATTGCATCCCCGTTCCCTGAGCTTGTCGAAGGGAACGGGAGGAGATTTCGACATCCGACCCCGTATTCGGCTCGGATGTGCAGATCTCCTCCCGTTCCGTCGAATTCCCCCGCGCCGCCCCTTCGTGCTAATCTCTCTAAGTTCGCGCGAGTGGCGGAATTGGCAGACGCGCTGGCTTCAGGTGCCAGTGCTCGAAAGGGCGTGGGGGTTCAAGTCCCCCCTCGCGCACGCGAACGAGTGAAGGCCGGATCGGGAGAAATCCCGGTCCGGCCTTCGTCGTTGAATCCGCTCGTTAGAATTCGACGACATCGAAGGTCTGGGGGGTGCCTGGTGAGCCGCATGTCCGCGTGGGTGGCGCGGCGGTCGATTCCGCCGTTCGCCTGGGTCACCTCGGCGGCCGGCGCGGTGATTGCCGCCAGCGGCCTTCTCGACGCCGTCACCTCGACCGGGGATCCGCTCGGCGGAGCATGGACCTGGTTCTGGATCGCCGTGACCGTCGTGCTCGCGGGCACCCCGCTCGCCCTCGGGACGCGGTTCGTGAACGGGGTCGGCCTGGCGGGAGCCTGCATCTTCTTCGTCGTCACGTCGCTGCAGCTGTCGGTATCGACCGCACCCATCGCATCCGTCAACAACGTTCTGCTCTACCCGATGCTGGCCTGCTACCTGGGCTGGTTCTATCGGCGGTGGATCGCGCGCTCGGCCACTGCGGGCGGGTTCGCGCTGTCAGGAATCGCGATCTTCGTGAACCCCCTCGACGACGTGCTGCTGCCGTGGATCAACATCGCGCTCGTCTCGACGTTCTGTCTCGAGGCCGCGGGCTACCTGCGGAGCAGACTCGACCAGGAGATCACCACCGACCCGCTCACCGGCGTTCTGAACCGCTCGGGACTCGACGCGCGGATCGAGACGGAGCTGGCGCGCTCGACGAGGACCGGCCAGGCGCTGGTGCTCGTGATCATCGACCTCGACGACTTCAAGCGCATCAATGACGAGCGCGGCCACGCTGCCGGTGACCACCTGCTCGTTCAGTATGCGGCCGCTCTCAGGTCGGTGACCCGGCCCTACGACTCTGTGGCGCGCATCGGGGGCGACGAGTTCCTTCTTGTGCTGCCCGCGACGACGGAGCAGCAGGCGCTCGACCTGATCGATCGGCTGCGTGCGTCGACGTCGGAGCAGTGGTCGTTCGGGCTGACGGAGGCGCGATCGGACGACACCGCTCACGCGATCAGGGAGCGCGCGGATCAGCGCCTCTACGTGCACAAGGCGTCGCGCAAGGGGAGGGCCGGTACGTGACCGGCTTGCCGGGCAGAGCCGGGCGCCCCGTGGATGAGCTCGATCGCATTCGTCGGGAGATCACGGAGCACCCGTCGAACGCCTGGGCGACGGATCTGGGGTGGGAGCCCCTGTTCGCCGGATCGGCTCGCGCTCGCGTGCTGGTGATCGGCCAGGCGCCCGGCCGGGTCGCGCAGGAGATGGGGCAGCCGTGGAGCGACGTCAGCGGGCGGTTGCTGCGATCGTGGCTCGGCGTGACGGAGGCCGCGTTCTACGATCCCGACAAGTTCGCGCTGCTGCCCATGGACTTCTACTTTCCCGGCAAAGGTGCCAGTGGCGACCTGCCCCCTCGACCGGACGTCGCACCGCTGTGGCATCCGCGCATTCTCAGCGCACTGACCGAGGTGCGCCTGACGGTGCTGGTGGGTGCCTACTCTCAGCGCTACTACCTTCACGGACAGAAGCGGCAGTCCGTGACCGAGACCGTGCGGGCGGCCGAGTCGTTTCTGCCCTTCTTTCCGCTCGTGCATCCGTCGCCACTGGCGCGGGGCTGGCGTTCCCGCAATCCGTGGTTCGAGCAGACGACCGTTCCGCGGCTCGCGCAGGAGGTGCGGCGGGCGCTGTCTGTCGAACCGTGAAGCGGGTGTGTGTCAGCTGAGGAATCCGGAGGCGCGGAACGCGCGTTCGTAGATCTCGAGGATCACGGCCTGCTTGCGCACGTTGTAGTCCATGACCGCGTCGTGTTCCTGCTGGGCAGCGGCGGCCGCACGTTTCGCGTCGGCATACAGCTTTCGATCGCTCTCGCTCGAGCGCAGCCAGTTGCGGAAGACGAGGTGCTTGATGAGCTCCGGGCTGTCGGGTCCGAAGACATGGATGTTCGTGGCCGGCCCGCCGTCGGTCGGCGCGACACGATCGTCGGCGCGTCGGCCGCCACGGAACAGGCGGTGCTCGTGCCACCACGGCTCGCGCACGGTGAGAACGAATCCGGCGTCCTGCAGCGTGCTCACATAGCCCGCCTCGTCGGCGGAGTCGGCCACCGTGAGATCGATGTCGATGACCGGTTTGGCGGGCAGGCCCTCGACGGCGGTCGATCCGACGTGATCGATGCGGATAGCCCGGAGGCCCAGCAGATCATTGAGCCGCTCGCGGATCTTACGGGCCTGCCTGGGCCATTCCGGGTCGTACTCGACCAGCTCGATCGTCGTGGGCAGGGGCTCGACGACCCAGGGGTTTCCGGCGGCCGGTTCGTCGGAGAACTCGGTGATCTGGCGAGTGGAGGGCATCGCTTCAACGTATCAGGGGCTAGGCTCGTCTTTGCTGCGATACCTCTCATCCCTCAGGTCTCACTCGTCAGGCCGTCTCGCGGCGGATGCCTTCGAGTGCCGCCTGCAGCTCGAGATCGGTTGCAGCTCCGTAGCCGAAGACAATTCCTTCGCGCGCTCGCGAGGTGGACGCGACGTAGTGCCTGGCCAGGCCGCTCACGATGACTCCGCGTCGCTGCAGCCGCTCGGCCAGGTGGGCGTTTCCGGCTTCCACGGGCGACGAGAGCACAGCGTGCAGCCCTCCGTCGACCGCGCTCAGCTCGAGCGATGAGCCGAGACGGCCGCCGAGCGCATCCAGAACGAGGGCGCGCTTGTGCGCGTACGCGCGCCGGGTTCGAGCGAGGTGCCGGCTGAGTCCGCCGCTCTCGAGGTAGTGGGCCAGCGCTTGCTGCGGGATGCCCGACACGGTTTCGCCGATGTCGGCCCGCGCATCCAGAATCTGGGCCCGCACCGCGGGATCGCGCGCGACCACGTAGCCGCAGCGCAGCCACGGCGTGATCACCTTCGAGTAGCTGCCGACGTGCACGACGCGGCCGGAGTCGTCGAGCGAAGCGATAGACGGCAGCGCCCTGCGACCATGCCGGAATTCGCTGTCGTAGTCGTCTTCGATGATGATCGCGTTCGTTCGCTCGGCCCACTCGAGCAGCTGCAGCCGCCGCCCCACGTCGAGACTGCCGCCGAGCGGATACTGGTGACTCGGTGTGACGAGCAGCGCCGAGATGGTCGAGTTCTGCACCGATGCGAAGTCGACCCCTCCGTCGACGACCTCGATCGGCACGATCTCGGCGCCGAGACGACCGAGCACCGCACGACTTCCCACATGACCCGGGTTCTCGCATCCGACCCGCAGCCGCTCGCCGAGTCGCGCCGAAAGGCCGAGCGCGACCAGGGCCAGGCCCTCTCGTGCGCCAGAGGTGACGATCACGTCGTCGGGGTCGCAGGCGAGGCCGCGCGAGTGGAACAGGTGCCGCGCGATCTGCTCGCGCAGGGCCGGCAGACCCGCGGGTGGCGGGTAGACGGCGGCCGGTTCGCCGGCGGTCGCCCGGCGCCAGGCCGAGGCCCAGTCGCCGCGCGCGATCGACGCGGTCGAGGGGATGCCCGGGCGCAGCTCGATAGATCGGCCGGGGGAGTCGGACGGATCGTTTGTGCCGTGAACGTTCGGAGCCTCGTCGGAGGGCTTTGCGCCGTGATGTGGCGTTCGCACGGGCACGCTGGTCGACACGAAGGTGCCCGACCCCGCGACGGTCTCGAGGTATCCCTCTCCCGACAGCTCGTCGTAGATGCGCACGACGGTGCCCCGCGCGACTCCGACGGCGGATGCGACGGCGCGGCTCGACGGCACCGCGTCACCCGGCCGCATGCGCCCGCTGAGGATGGCCGCCCTGAGCCCCGCCGACAGTCGGTCGCGCGGGCTGCCGGGGCCGTCGGCAGCGATCAGCTCTGCGATGTCGATGGCGCGCGCGTGCCGCATGATGCTCCTCGAAACTGGTCTCATCGTTTCGGCCAATAGTGGCATAGTCGATGAACCACTGTGGCGGGCAGACTCGACCGCATGACACTCGCCATCACTCCCGTCACCCTCTCTGGAACCCACGTCGTTCTGGAGCCGCTCAGCCACGATCACCACGACGGACTCGTCGATGCCGTGCGCGACGGCGAGCTCTGGAAGCTCTGGTACACGACGGTGCCGTCGCCCGAGGGGATGCGCGCCGAGATCGATCGACGACTCGGGCTGCAGCAGGAGGGCTCGATGCTTCCGTTCGTGACCCGCCTGCGCGAGCGCGAGACGGGAGAGCCGGGACGCGTGATCGGCATGACCACCTACATGGACATCGACCACACGACGCCCCGGCTCGAGATCGGCTTCACCTGGAACGCCGCGTCGGTGCATGGAACAGGCACGAACCCGGACTCGAAGCTGCTGCTGCTCGGGCACGCTTTCGAAGTGCTCGGATGCGTGGCCGTCGAGTTCCGCACGAACTGGATGAACCAGCAGTCACGCGAGGCGATCGCCAGGCTCGGCGCGAAGCAGGACGGGGTGCTGCGCAGCCACACCCGCACGGCAGACGGAACCCTGCGCGACACGGTCGTGTTCTCGATCGTGGAGAGCGAGTGGCCGTCGGTGCGTGCGGGGCTGCGCCGCCGCGTCGAGAAGGTGCGGGGCTGATGCTCGACTATCGGCGTTGCTAACGGAGGACATCACCATGCGCATCTTCATCGCCGGAGGTTCCGGCGTGCTTGGTCGCGAGCTCATTCCGCTGCTCGCCGGGGCCGGCCACGAGGTCACCGCCACGACCCGCTCCACCGGGAAGACCTCACTGATCAGCAGACTCGGTGCAACCCCGGACGTCATCGACGCGCTCGACCGGGATGCCGTGTTGCAAGCGGTCGACCGGGGTCGGCCAGACGTGATCGTGCATCTGCTGACCGATCTGAGTGCGGGGGACTCTGTCAGCAACGCCCGGCTCCGCGTCGCCGGTTCCCGCAACCTCGTCGATGCGGCGGCGCATGCCGGTACGCCTCGGATTATCGCGGAGAGCATCGCCTGGGCGTACCCGCCTGGCGCTACGCCCGCCACGGAAGACGAACCGCTCGATCCGGAGTCCGTCGAGCCGAGGCGCACGACGATCTCCGCCGTAACGGCGCTCGAATCCTCCGTGGCGGAGTTGCCCGAGCATGTCGTGCTGAGATTCGGACAGCTCTACGGCCCGGGCACCTGGTATTCCCGGGAAGGGCGCTTCGGGCAGGACGCACGAGCCGGACACCTGTCGGTCCCCGACACCGTCACGTCGTTCATCCACACCTCGGATGCCGTTCGCGCGATTGCGCTCGCGGTGGGCTGGCCGAGCGGCACCTGGAACATCGTCGACAACGATCCCGTCTCGGGCCGCGAGTGGGCACCGAGATTTGCGGCGGCCGTGGACGCGCCGGAGCCGGCCGTGGTGCGCTCTGGCGACATCGGTCGACCTGTCTCGAACGCGCGCGCCTATGAAAGCGGTCTCGTTCTGCGCCACGCGAGTTGGCGCGACGGATTCGCTTCTCTGTGAAACGCCGCGTCGAGAAGGTGCGGGGCTAGCGCCCGGTTCGATCGATCTGCTCCATGCGGCGTCGGATGAATGCGCCGAGGAGATCGACTGGCAATGTCTGCCCGTCTTTCAGATGGATGGACCCTTTCGTCGTGTCGAGGCCGGCGGCGGCGACCTCGCTCGCGAGCTCGGCCAGATTGCCGAACGGGTAGATGCCGATGTGCTTCTTCGTCCTCACCACGGCGAGGAGGCCTTTGCCCTTGTACAGGAGCGCGGGTACGCCGTAGGTGTAGCCCTCGACGGCATCGGGCGCGAGAGCTCGGGCAGCCGAGTAGATCTCCTCGATGCGAAGTCGGTCGGAACCGGTCAGGCTGGAGATGTAGTCCGTGACATCGGTGGCCATGCCCGATTTTCCCACCGTGCCTGCACCCGGACAAGAGCCGGCCCGTCGCATCCCACGACGGGCCGGCCGTGATCTCAGTCGATCAGGCGGCGACGGTCTCGTCGGAGTCGGCAGCGGCGGCGTCGTTCACGGCGACGGCGGCGTGCAGCGGCTCGAGCGCCTTCGACCAGGCGACGACCTGGTCGAGCATGGTGTCGACCTGGGGCAGCAGGTAGTCGCTGGGCGTGAAGACCGAGAAGTTCTCGAACTCGGTCATGAGCGAGATCGCGACCTGGGCGCGCACAGTGGCCAGCTGCAGCTCGGATGCGATGAGACGCAGGTGCTCGACCGCACGCGCGCCGCCGACGCCGCCGTAGCTCACGAAGGCTGCGGCCTTGTTGTTCCACTCCTTATAGAGGTAGTCGAGGGCGTTCTTCAGAACACCGGAGGTCGAGTGGTTGTACTCGGGGGTCACGAAGACGAAGCCGTCGAACTCGGCGATCTTCGCCGACCAGGCCTTGGTGTGCTCGTTCTGGTAGTTGCCCCACGCGGCCGAGCCGGGCTCGTCGAGGTGGGGGAGCGGGAAGTCGGCCAGGTCGACGAGCTCGAAGGTCGCGTCGTCGCGCTGCAAGGCGATGTCGCGCACCCACTTCGCCACGGCCTCTCCGTTGCGTCCGGGGCGCGTGCTGCCGAGAATGATTGCGATCTTGGTCATCTGGATTCTCTCCTTAGGAACTTTTCGTGCCTAACGCACGTTGTCAGTCATACGAAGAGGTCGAGAGCGCGTTTTAGTCCCGCCTCTCACCGCGCACTTTGGAGTGCGTCACGCACACGAAGGGAAGTAATCCGAGATGGCGGCATTGTCTATCGCGACCGCAGTGGAATCGATTGCGGGGGTGGAGAAGGCGTGCGAGGTTCCGGGCACCCGAAACCTCGTTCGCGACATCTTCACCATGACGGGCGACCGCTGGTCGATGCCGGTCATTCGAGCCCTCGACGACGGCCCGATGCGGTTCACGGCTCTGATGAACGCGGTCGAGGGTATCTCGCACCGGATGCTCACCCGCACGCTTCGCTCGCTCGAGAGGGACGGCCTGGTCAGCCGGACCAGCTACCCGGAGTCGCCGCCGCGCGTCGAGTACGAGCTCACCGAACTCGGCGAGACGCTGAGCGAGCCGGTGCGCGCGTTCATTCGGTGGACCCAGCAGCACCAGTCCGAGATCGAGGAGAGCCGGCGCCGCTTCGACGGCTGACACCGAGACGGCTCCCCGGCAACTCCCAGCGCACGCTCATACCGTGGAGAAAAGCAACCGGAAGGAACGAACTCATGGGTTTTCTCGAGAACGCCAAAGACGCTGCACAGGCCACCGGTAAGAAGATCGGCGAGGCGGTCGACGACGCGAAGGACCGCATCGGCGACAAGGTCGATGAGGTCCGTGCGGACGCGGAGGTCAAGAAGGCCGAGGCCGATGTGAAGCGCGCCGAGGCCGAGCGCGACTCCACCGAAGCGAAGAACGAGTACAAAGAGAAGCTGCGCGACTAGCAGCAGCCGATCGATCGAGGGCCCCGGGTGATGAACCCGGGGCCTTCGTCGTGTAGAGGAGT
The DNA here is from genome assembly GCF_001422485.1 of Agreia sp. Leaf283. Classification (GTDB taxonomy): domain Bacteria; phylum Actinomycetota; class Actinomycetes; order Actinomycetales; family Microbacteriaceae; genus Agreia. Next base: position 55,001 of record NZ_LMNF01000004.1, on the reverse strand, counting down.
CGCTCCCTGAACTCGTCGAAGGGCGGCTGGCCGACTCACCCGGTGTGCGGGAGCTCCCTTCGACAAGCTCAGGGAACGGGAGCCGGCGTATCGAAATCCGCCACGGTGGCCTCGATACGGCCGCAGGCGGCCTACTCGACCTGCGCGGTGTGCGGGAGCTCCCTTCGACAGGCTCAGGGAACGGGGGCTCAAGCTCAGGGAACGGGGCCGGCGTATCGAGAGCGTATGGATGCGCGGGGCGCCCGTTAGGGATTCGTTAGGGCCCGGAAACACGGGCGAAAGCAGGTATCTACTCGGATGTGCGACCCCGACCGGGGCGCGTTATGCCACATCATCCGATGGAGTTCTCCGTGCTCGACCTCGTCTACGTCCTCGGCATCTTCGCCGCGTTCGCACTCGTCGGCCTCATCGCCTGGGGGGTGTCGAAGCTGTGATCGTCTTCGACGTGCTCTCGGCCGTGCTGGCCGTCGCCACCCTCGCCTACCTCGTGTACGCACTCGTGAAGCCGGAGAAGTTCTAGACATGGACTCCTCTCTTCTCGCGATTCTGCAGGTCGGCGCGCTGGTTCTCATCCTCGTGGCGATCCACCGTCCGCTGGGCGACTACATGGCCCGCATCTACTCGTCGTCGAAAGACCTGCGGGTCGAGCGCGGCTTCTACAGGCTGATCGGGGTGGATGCCCGGGGCGAGCAGACCTGGATGGCCTACCTCCGCAGCGTGCTCGCTTTCTCGCTCGTCGGCGTGCTGCTGGTCTACGCCCTGCAGCGAGCGCAGGCGATCCTGCCGTACTCGCTCGGGTTCCCCGCCATCCCCGAGGGTCTCTCGTTCAACACGGCGATCTCCTTCGTCACGAACACCAACTGGCAGAGCTACTCGCCCGACGTCACCATGGGCTACACGGTGCAGCTCGCCGGCCTCGCGGTGCAGAACTTCGTCTCGGCCGCCGTCGGCATCGCCGTGGCGATCGCCCTCGTGCGCGGATTCGCCCGCACCCGCCAGGGCACCCTCGGCAACTTCTGGGTCGACCTCACTCGCGGAACGCTGCGCCTGCTGCTGCCCCTGGCCGCCCTCACGGCGATCGTGCTGATCGCGGGAGGCGTCATCCAGAACTTCTCGGGCTTCACCGAGGTGACGACCCTGACCGGCGGAACCCAGAGCATCCCGGGCGGGCCCGTGGCCAGCCAGGAGGCCATCAAGATGCTCGGCACCAACGGTGGCGGCTTCTTCAACGCGAACTCGTCGCACCCCTTCGAGAACCCCACAGGGTTCACGAACCTGCTGCAGATCGTGCTCATGCTCGCTATTCCGTTCAGCCTGCCGCGCACCTTCGGCGTGATGGTCGGTGACAAGCGCCAGGGCTTCGCGATCCTCGCGGCGATGGCCGCCATCTTCGTGGTCTCGCTCACCGCACTGACGCTGTTCGAACTGGGCGGCGCGGGCACAGCCCCGCAACTCGCAGGCGGAGCGATGGAGGGCAAGGAGACCCGCTTCGGCATCGCCACGTCCACACTCTTCGCCTCGACGTCGACGCTCACCTCGACGGGTGCCGTCAACTCGATGCACGACTCGTTCACCTCGCTCGGCGGCATGATGCCGCTCATCAACATGATGCTCGGCGAGGTCGCACCGGGCGGCGTGGGCTCGGGTCTCTACGGCATGCTGATCCTCGCCGTGATCGCCGTGTTCATCGCCGGCCTGCTCGTCGGACGCACCCCCGAGTACCTGGGCAAGAAGCTGGGCCCGCGGGAGATCAAGCTGGCCAGCCTCTACATCCTGGTCACCCCGACGCTGGTGCTCGCCGGAACGGCGCTGAGCTTCGCGATTCCCGCGATCCGCGACGACGTCGAGAGCACGTCGATCTGGAACCCCGGACTGCACGGGCTCACCGAGGTGCTCTACGCGTTCACCTCGGCGGCCAACAACAACGGGTCGGCCTTCGCGGGACTCACGGCGAACACCCCGTGGTTCAACACGGCACTCGGTGTGGCCATGCTGTTCGGCCGGTTCATTCCGATCGTCCTGGTGCTCGCGCTCGCGGGCTCCTTGGCTGCCCAGCCGAAGATCCCCTCCACGGCCGGCACCCTGCCGACGCATCGCCCTCAGTTCGTGGGCCTGCTCGTGGGCGTCACGATCATCGTCTCGGCCCTCACCTATTTCCCCGTTCTCGCACTCGCACCGCTCGCTGAAGGGCTGCAGTAATACCCATGTCATCTGTGACTGAAACCGTTTCGCCCACGCAGAAGCCCGGCGCCGGCGCACCGAAGCCTCCCCAGGGCGGCTTCGGCGCGGCCCAGCTCGTCGCGGCGCTCCCCGGAGCGTTCCGCAAGCTCGATCCACGCCAGATGTGGCACAACCCCGTGATGTTCGTCGTCGAGGTCGGCGCCGCGCTCACGACCGTTCTGGCCGTCGCCGAGCCGTTTCTCGGCGGGCCGGCCTCATCCGGCGGCTCGACCGTGCCGGTCAGCTTCACCGCGGGCATCGCGGTGTGGCTCTGGCTCACCGTCATCTTCGCGAACCTCGCCGAGTCGGTGGCCGAGGGCCGCGGCAAGGCCCAGGCCGACAGCCTGCGCCAGACCCGCACCTCGACCACCGCGAACGTGATCGCGTCGTACGACGCCGAGACGGATGCCGGCGGCCAGCGTGCGCAGACCCGTCCCGTCTCGAGCGCCGACCTCACCCTCGGCGACCACGTCGTGGTCGAGGCGGGGGAGCTGATCCCCGGCGATGGCGACATCGTGTGGGGCATCGCCTCGGTCGACGAGTCGGCCATCACCGGCGAGTCCGCGCCCGTCGTGCGGGAGTCGGGCGGAGACCGCAGCGCCGTCACCGGAGGCACCCGTGTGCTCTCCGACCGCATCGTCGTGCGCATCACGTCGAAGCCCGGTGAGACGTTCGTCGACCGCATGATCGCGCTCGTCGAGGGGGCCGCCCGGCAGAAGACGCCGAACGAGATCGCCCTCAATATCCTGCTCGCCAGCCTGTCGGTGATCTTCGTGGTGGTCGTGCTGACGCTCAACCCGATCGCCGGATACTCGGCCGCGTCAGTCAGCGTTCCGGTGCTCGTGGCGCTGCTCGTCTGCCTGATCCCGACCACCATCGGCGCGCTGCTCTCGGCCATCGGCATCGCGGGCATGGACCGTCTGGTGCAGCACAACGTGCTCGCCATGTCGGGGCGCGCCGTCGAGGCCGCGGGCGACGTGACCACGCTGCTCATGGACAAGACCGGAACCATCACCTACGGCAACCGGCAGGCGGCCGAGTTCTCGGCCCTCGACGGTGTCGCGCCGCTGGAGCTCATCCAGGCCGCCGCCACGTCGTCGCTCGCCGACCCCACCCCGGAGGGCAAGTCGATCGTGACGCTCGCCGAGACGAAGGGCTTCGACCGGCCCGTCGACATCGACGGAGTGATCGTGCCGTTCACCGCGCAGACCCGGATGTCGGGGCTCGACCTGCCCGACGGGTCGCAGATCCGCAAGGGCGCCGGTTCTGCCGTGCTCGCCTGGGTGGAGGAGTCCGGAAGGGCGGCGTCGTCGACGATCGCGCAGCTCGACGAGCACGTCGAGCGCATCTCGAACGCGGGCGGCACACCCCTGGTGGTCGCCACCAAGGCGGCGCCCGTCGGGGAGCAGCCGGGCGAAGCCCGCATCCTCGGTGTCGTCTACCTGAAGGACATCGTGAAGGAGGGCATCGCTGAGCGATTCGCGGAGCTGCGGGCCATGGGCATCCGCACCGTGATGGTCACGGGCGACAACCCGCTCACGGCCGCGGCGATCGCGGCCGAGGCCGGGGTCGACGACTTCCTCGCCGAGGCGACGCCGGAGCAGAAGCTCGAGCTGATCAAGCGCGAGCAGGAGGGCGGCAACCTCGTCGCCATGACCGGAGACGGCACGAACGACGCGCCCGCCCTTGCCCAGGCAGACGTGGGCGTGGCGATGAACACGGGCACGTCGGCCGCGAAGGAGGCCGGCAACATGGTCGACCTCGACAGCGACCCGACGAAGCTCATCGATATCGTGCGCATCGGCAAGCAGCTGCTCATCACCCGCGGGGCGCTCACGACCTTCTCGATCGCGAACGACGTGGCCAAGTACTTCGCGATCATCCCGGCCATGTTCGCGGGGGTGTTCCCGGGGCTGGCGCTGCTGAACATCATGCAGCTGCACTCGCCGGCGTCGGCGATCCTGTCGGCGATCATCTTCAACGCGGTCATCATCGTGGTGCTCGTGCCGCTGGCCCTGCGCGGCGTGAAGTACCGGGCGCTGTCGGCCTCGCGCATCCTGGGCCGCAACCTGCTGGTCTACGGACTCGGCGGGGTGGTCGCGCCGTTCATCGGCATCAAGCTGGTCGACCTCGTCGTCAGTCTGATCCCCGGGTTCTAGGCATTTTCCCTTCGACAAGCTCAGGGAACGGACGTCGTTCCCTGAGCTCGTCGAAGGGCCGCATTCATACAGAGAGAAGCTAAGAAAATGAGTTCACGTTCACGGTCCGGCCGCCAGTACTGGGTGGCGATCCGCGCCATGGTGGTCCTCACCGCCGTGCTCGGCGTCGGGTACACCGCCGTCATCACGGGCGTCGGCCAGCTGGCGATGCCGGCCCAGGCCAACGGCCAGCTGGTTCAGGATGCCGACGGCCAGACGGTCGGTTCGGCCCTCATCGGCCAGTCGTTCACCGACGCCGACGGGGCGGCCCTGCCCGAGTGGTTCCAGTCACGCCCGTCCGCTGCCGGTGACGGGTACGACGCCTCCGCGTCGAGCGGCAGCAACTACGGGCCCGAGAATGCCGATCTCATCGCCGCCATCGGCGACCGACTGGCCTCGGTCGCTAAACTGGAGGGCGTGTCGGAGTCCGAGGTTCCCGCAGATGCCGTGACCGCATCCGCATCCGGTCTCGATCCCCAGATCAGCCCGGAGTACGCGCGCCTTCAGGTGCCGCGCATCGCCGAGGCCCGAGATCTCCCCGAAGACGAGGTGGCAGAGCTCGTCGAGAATCACATCCAGGCACGCGACCTCGGCATTCTCGGCGACCCCACCGTGAACGTGCTCGAACTCAACCTCGCGCTCGCCGCGCTGGCCGACTGACGATGTCGCGGGGTCGGCTGCGCGTGCTGCTCGGCGCCGCGCCCGGCGTGGGCAAGACCTACACGATGCTCGAAGAGGGCTCGCGTCTTGCGGCCGAGGGGCGCGACGTCGTGGTCGCCGTGGTCGAGACCCACGGCCGCGAGGCCACCGCCCGCATGGTGGCCGGCCTCGAGGTCGTACCGCGCGTCGCTGTGACCCACCGAGGGGTGACGCTGAGCGAGATGGATCTGGATGCGGTGCTCGAGCGGCATCCGGATGTCGCGCTCGTCGACGAGCTCGCCCACAGCAACGCGCCGGGCTCCCGCAATCCGAAGCGCTGGAACGACGTCGAGGCACTGCTCGACGCCGGCATCGACGTGATGACGACCGTGAACATCCAGCACCTCGAGTCGCTCGGCGACGTCGTGGAGCAGATCACGGGTGCCCGGCAGCAGGAGACCGTGCCCGATCGGGTCGTGCGCGCGGCCGACCAGCTCGAGGTCGTCGACCTGGCGCCCCAGGCCCTGCGCGACCGGCTGGCCGACGGGCGGGTCTATCCGGCCGAGCGCATCGATGCCGCGCTCTCGAACTACTTCCGGCTCGGCAACCTCACCGCCCTTCGCGAGCTGGCCCTGCTCTGGCTGGCCGACGAGGTCGACTCGGCGCTCACGTCGTATCGCGCCGACCACGGCATCGCGAGCAAGTGGGAGGCCAGGGAGCGCGTGGTCGTGGCCCTGACCGGCGGACCCGAGGGGGAGACGCTGCTGAAGCGCGGCGCCCGCATCGCAGCCCGGTCGGCCGGCGGCACGCTGGTGGCCGTTCACGTCACCAGTCAAGACGGCCTGCGCGCGGCCCATCCCGGCGCGCTCGCGGCCCAGCGCTCGCTCGTGGAGTCGCTCGGCGGAACCTTTCATCAGGTGGTCGGCGACGACATCCCGGCCGCCCTCGTCGACTACGCCCGCGGCGTGAACGCGACCCAGCTCGTGATCGGCGTGAGCCGTCGTAGCCGGCTCAGCGCGGCCCTGTCGGGGCCGGGCATCGGCGCGACCGTGATCCGCGCATCCGGCGACATCGACGTGCACATCGTGACGCACGCGGCGGCCGGAGGGCGGCTCTCTCTTCCTCGTTTCACCGGATCGCTGACCGTGCGCCGTCGCGTGCTCGGATTCGTGCTCGCCCTCGGCGGCGGGCCGCTGGTGACCTGGCTGCTCGTCTCACTGAGGTCGGATGAGTCGATCACCTCGGACGTGCTGACGTTCCAGCTGCTGGTCGTTCTCGTGGCGCTGGTCGGCGGCATCTGGCCCGCACTGTTCGCCGCGCTGCTCTCAGGCCTCACGCTCGACTTCTTCTTCGTCGATCCGCTCTACACGGTCTCTGTGGGCGAACCGCTGCACCTGCTTGCGCTCGGCCTGTATGTCGTGAATGCCGTGCTCGTCAGCGTTGTCGTCGACAGGGCGGCGCGGCGTGCTCGTCAGGCGCGACGCGCGGCCGCCGAGTCGGAGCTACTCGCGACCGTCGCCGGCAGCGTGCTGCGCGGGCAGGATGCGCTTCAGGCGCTCGTCGACAGGACCCGCGAGGCTTTCAGTCTGAGCGAGGTGCGTCTGAAGGGCGACGACGGCAGTGTGCTGGCCGTGTCCACGGGTCCGTTCCGTGAGGCTGCCCCGTTCCCTGAGCCTGTCGAAGGGAAACCCGTCTCGACAGGCTCGACGAACGGGAGCGTCTCGACGAACGGGCGCGTCTCGACAAGCTCGACGAACGGGAGCGTCTCGACGAACGGGCGCGACTCGATCGTGCCCGTCGGCGACCGCGCCACGCTCGAGCTGTGCGGCCCCGACCTCGCGGCATCCGAGCGTCGCCTGCTCGGGGTCATCGCCGCGCAGATGGAGCAGGCTCTCGAGCACAGGGATCTGGCCGCGACGGCGAGCGAGGTCGGCCCGCTCGCGATCGCGGATCGTATGCGCAGCGCGCTTCTCGCGGCGGTCGGCCACGACCTGCGGCGCCCGCTGACGGCGGCGACGGCTGCGGTCAGCGGGTTGCGCTCGACCGAGGTGCAGCTCAGTCCGGATGACAGAGCGGAACTGCTCGACACGGCCCAGGAGAGTCTCGACGCCCTCGCCACCCTCGTGACCGACCTGCTCGACGTGAGCCGGGTCGAGGCGGGCGTGCTGGCGGTCTCGGTGCACCCGATCGACGTCGAAGACGTGATCGTTCCCGCCCTCGACGAGTTGGAGCTCGGCCCCGATCGCGTGGAGCTCTCGCTCGGCGGCGACGTGCTGCCCCCCGTACTGGCCGACGAGATCCTGCTTCAGCGCGTTCTGGTGAACCTGCTGTCGAACGCCGTGCGGTTCTCGCCGGATGGCGCGAGGGTGCGGCTGTCGGCCAGCGACTTCCGCGGTCGCGTCGAGCTGCGGGTCGTCGACAGCGGGCCGGGCGTGCCGGGCGAGAGACGAGACGAGATCTTCGTTCCGTTCCAGCGCCTCGGAGACACCGACAACTCGACCGGCCTCGGGCTGGGCCTCGCCCTGTCGAAGGGCTTCGTCGAGGGCATGGGTGGAACCATCGAGGCAGAGGACACCCCCGGAGGCGGGCTGACGATGGTCGTCTCACTGCCCACGGCGCCGCATGAACGGTCGGCCGACGATCTCGAGGAGCAGCAATGAAGATTCTCATCGCCGACGACGACCCCCAGATCCTGCGCGCCCTCTCGGTGACGCTCCGGGCCCGCGGCTACGACGTGGTGGTGGCCCGCGACGGAGCCGAGGCCCTCAACGCGGCGATCGACGAGCATCCGGATCTGGTCATGCTCGATCTCGGCATGCCGAAACTGACGGGCATCGAGGTCATCGAGGGCCTGCGCGGCTGGTCGCAGGTGCCCATTCTCGTGGTCTCGGGCCGCACCGACGGGGCGGAGAAGGTGCTCGCGCTCGATGCGGGCGCCGACGACTACGTCACGAAGCCGTTCGCCATCGACGAGCTGCTCGCGCGCATCCGGGCCCTCACCCGACGTGTGCCGTCGGCCGGCGATGAGGCGCTGATCGCCTTCGGCGACGTCACCGTTGACCTCTCGGCCAAGCGGGTCACCAAGCGATCGGATGCCGGTGGCGACGAGACCGTGAGGCTCACGCCGACGGAATGGATCATTCTCGAGACCCTGGTGCGGAGCCCCGGGCGACTCGTGACCAGGGCGGCCCTGCTCACTGCGGTGTGGGGGCCGAACCACACGAACGACTCGGGCTACCTGCGCGTGTATCTCGCCCAGCTGCGCAAGAAGCTCGAGAGCGAACCGGCGCGGCCACGCCACCTGCTGACCGAGGCCGGCATGGGCTACCGCTTCGTGGTCTGAGTCTGAGCCTGAGTCTGAGTCGGCTCTAGTTGGCGATGCTCGACGTGAGGACCCCGGCGTTGGTCAGCGCCGTGCCGACCGCGTGCGAGGTCGCCTCGAATGCGGTCGCGGTCTTCGATGCTCCGAGCGCGCCGCCCTTGAGAGCGCTCGTGCCCAGATCGCGAACGAGGCGGGCGACGAGCTGCCCCTGATTGTCGACGAAGAACTGGGTGTCGAACGCCATGTGCAGCTTCTTGCCCGCGAGGCCTCCCCAGAGAACCGTGGCCGCGGTGCTGCCGCGAACGGCGTGGAAGCCGCCGTCGGTGTTCATCGTGATGGTGAACCCCTCGGCGGTGAGCGCGTCGCCGATGAGGGTCTTCGCCGCGTTGTGGTCGCCGGAGATGAAGAAGTCGTAACTGGATGCCATGCACCGACCCTAGCGCGCTACCTCCACCAGGAGTCGGCCGGGCCGACCGGGAGCGAACGCTTGTGCTCCGTCGCCGCGTAGCGCGCGATGAGCGCGTCGGCGACGCTGTCGGCGACCTCTTTGCCCTCGAGGAAGTCGTCGATGTCGGAGTAGGTGAGCCCGAGGTTCGCCTCGTCGGTCTGGCCGGGGGTGTCGTCGAGCAGGTCCGCTGTCGGGGCCTTGAGGTAGAGCCGCTCGGGCGCATCCAGTGCTTCGAGCAGCGCGCGGCCCTGCCGCTTGGTGAGACCCGACAGCGGCAGGATGTCGGCGCCGCCGTCACCGAACTTGGTGAAGAAGCCCGTCACGGCCTCGGCCGCGTGGTCGGTTCCCACGACCAGCAGGCCCTCGTCGCCGGCGATGGCGTACTGGGCGACCATGCGGGCGCGGGCCTTGACGTTGCCCTTGTTGAAGTCGGAGATGGGCCGCCCGACAGCGTCGACGAACTCCGCGGCGATGCCGTCGACCCCGCGCTTGATGTCGAAGGTGATCACGCGCTCGGGCTTGATGAACGTCAGCGCGAGCTGGGCGTCGTCTTCGTCGGCCTGAACGCCGTAGGGCAGGCGCACGGCGATGAAGGTCGCCTGCACACCCTCGCCCTGGAGGCGCTCGACGGCCAGCTGGCAGAGCCGACCCGCGAGCGAGGAGTCCTGGCCGCCGCTGATGCCGAGCACGAGGCCTTTGGCCCCCGTGCGGCGCAGGTAGTCGACGAGAAAGGAGGTGCGGCGTTCGATCTCGGCGTGAGCGTCGATCGTCGGCAAAACGGTGAGGGCATCGATGATGTGGGCCTGTTCTTCGCGCATGAGTACAAAGCTACGCCGAACAGCGCCCCGACGCGCCTAAAGCTGCGTGGGAGGAGTCTGATCCGCCTGCGCGGGTGCCGGTGCGGACGCCGCGGACTCGACGATGTAGGCCGACTGTCCCGTCGCCCCGGCCTCTCCGCGACCCAGCGGGATCACGTAGACGGCCGTGCCGTAAGCGCAGACCTCGGTCCAGTTGGTTCCCATCTCCGAGGTGTCGAACCGCATGGCGACGATCGCGTTCGCGCCCTTGGCCTCGGCCTCGAGAACCATGCGGTGCATGACCTCCTGGCGGCTCTCGTACAGGGCCTTGGTCATCTCGGGCAGTTCGCCGCCGCCGAGCGCGCGGAAACTGGCCGTGAACTGGGCGCCGATATCGCGCGATCTCACGGTGAGGCCCATGACCTCGCCGAAGACGGCATCGATGCGGTGGCCGGCGATTTCATTGGTTGTCACAACGATCATGGCTCGATGCTAGCGGCGGCGGCGCCGTCATGCGGGTACCTTTCTCGGTATGAGTTCGTCGCGCCCAGTGCTGTTCCTTGTCTCTGCCGAAGCCGGATGCGTGCGGGCCGATCCCGAGACTCCTCACGTGTCGGTCATGGACCTCGGGGTGACCCGGGGCGATGGCATCTTCGAGACCATCAGCGTCTGCGACGGCCGGGCGCAGGCGTTGGAGCCTCATCTCGCCCGCTTCGCGCGCTCGGCGCGCCTGCTCGACCTGCCCGAGCCCGATCTCGACCTCTACAGGAGGGCCGTGCTCGCGGCCATCGAGGCGCACGACGACGTCGCCGAGCTCTACGTCAAGACGGTCATGACGCGGGGCATAGAGGGAACGGGGGTTCCGACGGGGTGGGCGTACGCAGCCGAGGCGGGCGACTTCGCGCGGGCCCGCACCGAGGGCATCCGGGCCGTGACCCTCGACCGGGGCCTCAGGCACGACGTCGCCCAGACCTCGCCCTGGCTGCTCCAGGGCGCCAAGACCCTCTCCTATGCCGTGAATCGCGCCGCGCTGCGGGAGGCCGAGCGCCGCGACGCCGACGACGTGATCTTCACGTCGAGCGATGGCTACGTTCTCGAGGGCCCCACGGCCAACGTCATCCTGCGTCGGGGCGACACCCTGGTCACGCCCCGCACCGACCAGGGGATCCTGGCCGGAACGACGCAGGCGAGCGTGTTCGACTTCGCGCACTCGATCGGCCTGGCGACGGAGTACGCGGTGGTTCCCGTGGCCGAGCTCGCCTCGGCCGACGCGCTCTGGTTGGTGTCGAGCGTGCGGCAGGCCGTTCCGATCAACAGCCTCGACGGTGTCGAGCGGGAGATCGACGCCGAACTCAGCGCGCGCATGACGGCGTACCTGCTGGGCCGGCGCGAGTAGGCGCGAGCAGGGCGAGCGGTGCTCGAGGTCAGTGCTCGAGCGCGGAGCGGATCCACGACTCGACGCCGCCGATGTGCAGCGTGAGGGCGGCTCGGGCCATCTCGGGATCGTGGTTCTGAAGGGCCTGCAGAATGGCGGCGTGCTCCGCAAGGGTGCGTGCCGAGGAGCCCTCCTGCGTGATGCCCCGCCAGATGCGGGCCCGGATCGTCTCGCCGGACATGCTGTCGAGCAGGCTCGCGAGGTAGCCGTTGCCTCCGGCCTCGCTGATCAGCCGGTGGAACTCCAGGTCGTGCGTCACGAGGTCCTCCACCGAGGTGGTGAGCGACACGGCGTCGAGCGAGACGCGCAGCCGCTCCAGCTCCTCGTCGGTGATGCGGGTGGCCGCCAGGGCGGCCGCGTGCGGTTCGAGCACACGCCTCACGTCGAAGATCTCGACGATCGACTGGTCCTGGTGCAGGTCGACGACGAATGCCATCGCCTCGAGGAGAAGCTGGGGCTCGAGGCTCGTGACGTACGTGCCATCGCCGCGGCGGACATCCAGCACCCGGATGATCTCGAGCGACTTCACCGCCTCGCGCAGTGAATTGCGAGACAGGCCGAGCGTCTCGCTCAGCTCCTTCTCCGGCGGGAGCCGCTGCCCGGGCTTCAGCTCGCCCGAGACGATCATCGCCTTGATCGTCGAGATCGCGTCATCCGTCACTGCCACCGGGTCAGCCTAGCCGGGGAGAAAAACGGAACCGTTCGACCGTCTCGTCGAGCATCTGCGCGCCCGACCCCGGCTGCTGCGGCGCACGGTAGCGCCCGTTGCGAAGAGCGACCGGCTCGACGAAGTGCTCGTGCAGGTGATCGACGAATTCGATGAGACGCCCCTCGGTCGTGCCCGAGATCGCGATCGAATCGAACATCGCCAGGTGCTGCACCAGTTCGCACAGGCCGACGCCGCCGGCGTGCGGGCAGACAGGCACGCCGAACTTGGCCGCGAGCAGCAGGATCGCGATGTTCTCGTTGACACCTGCCACGCGGGTGGCGTCGATCTGGAGGACCTGCAGGGCATCCGCCTGCAGGAACTGCTTGAACATCACCCGGTTGGCGCCGTGTTCGCCCGTGGCCACCGGGGTGGGGGCGATCGCGCGTGAGATGGCGGCGTGCGCCAGCACGTCGTCGGGATTCGTGGGCTCCTCGACCCAGGCGAGGTCGAAGGGCGCGAGCAGCGAGATCCATTCGATCGCCTCGTCGCGATCCCAGCGCTGGTTCGCGTCGACGGCGATGCGCACGTCGGGTCCGACCGTGTCGCGCGCGATTCCCAGGCGCCGGATGTCGTCGGCCCGGTCTGCGCCGACCTTCAGCTTGATCTGGGTGAAGCCGTCGGAGACCGCCTCGGAGCACAGCCGCGCCAGCTTCTCGTCGGAATAGCCGAGCCACCCCGGCGTGGTCGTGTAGGCGGGATAGCCGTGCTCGATCAGCGATGCCTCGCGGCCCTCTCTGCCGTCCTGCGCGGCACGCAGGATGTGTAGCGCGTCGTCACGGGTGAGGGCGTCGGAGAGGTAGCGGAAGTCGACCAGGTCGACGATCTCATCGGGAGTCAGACGCGAGAGCAGCTGCCAGAGGGGCAGCCCCTCGCGCTTGGCCCGCAGATCCCACAGCGCGTTCACGGCGGCGCCGATGGCCATATGCATCACGCCCTTCTCCGGCCCGAGCCAGCGCAGCTGCGAGTCGTAGACGAGTTCTCGCCACGTGCCGCCCATGTCGGCGAGCAGCGCTTCGACCTCGCGGCCCACGAAGTAGGGCTCGAGCGAGCGGATCGCCTCGACCTCGACGTCGTTGCCCCGGCCGATGGTGAAGACGAAGCCATGACCCTCGTGGCCATCGGACGCGTCGGTGCCGATCACCAGGTAGGCGGCCGAATAGTCGGGGTCGGGGTTCATCGCGTCGGAGCCGTCGAGCGACAGCGACGTGGGAAATCTCACATCGCTGAGGCGGAACTCGGTGATCTTGCTCATTGCGCTCCTTCGGGCTACGGTGGTGCCGAGCCTAAACATAGGATGTCTGTACTGTCAAACACGGCGTCCGTCACGACCACTTCGAAGAGGAAGCATCGATGAAATTCTCCAGACTGGGCCCGGTGGGCCACGAGATCCCCGTACTGATCGATGGAGACCGCCATCTCGACCTGCGCGGCGTCGTGACCGATCTCGACGGCGCACACCTCGCATCCACGGTGCTCGACCGCATAGCCGCGGCGCGCGACGCCGGAGAGCTGCCCGAGCTCGAGGGGGCGGCCGAGCTGCGAGTCGGCGCGCCCATCGCCAGGCCGGGGGCGATCCTGTGCATCGGCATGAACTACGCGGCGCACGCCGCCGAGTCGGGCTCGGCGCCGCCGGAGATCCCGATCCTGTTCCTCAAGACCACCAACACGGTGGGCGGGCCCTTCGACGAGGTCGACATTCCGAAGCGCAGCGTGAAGACCGACTGGGAGGTCGAACTCGGCGTCGTGATCGGCGAGCGCGCCCTCTACCTCGACTCGCCGGCCGACGCCGCTCGGCACATCGCGGGCTATCTGACCGCGAACGACCTGTCGGAGCGCGACTTCCAGCTCGCCGAGTCCGGCGGCCAGTGGAGCAAGGGCAAGTCGGCGCCGGGCTTCACGCCGCTCGGCCCCTGGCTCGTCACGGCCGACGAGGTCGACCCGGGCGATCTGCGCCTGCGCAGCTGGGTGAACGGCGAACCGCGTCAGGACTCGTCGACCGCCGACCTCATCTTCGACGTGAATCACATCGTGTGGCACCTCAGCCAGTACCTCGCACTCGACCCTGGCGATGTGATCCTCACGGGAACGCCGGAGGGAGTCGCGCTCTCCGGCAGGTTCCCCTACATCGCCGAGGGCGACGTCGTCGAGATCGAGATCGAGGGGCTCGGCCGCCAGCGCCAGCTCTTCGGCCAGGCATAGGAGGAGAAGCCATGACACAGGAATTCGACGGACTCGTGGCCGTCGTCACGGGCGGGGCGTCGGGAATCGGCGCCGCCGTCGTGACCGAACTCATCGAGCGCGGCGCCCGGGTGGCCGTGCTCGACCTGCGGATCGACGGCGCGCATCCCGACGCCTTCGCCGTGGCGACCGACATCGGTGACGACGCGTCGGTGCGCGGGGCGGTGGATGCCGTGGTCGCCGAATACGGATCGCTCGACATCGTGATCAACAACGCCGGCATCGGAGCCCAAGGAACTGTGGAGGACAACCCCGACGATGAGTGGACGCGCGTGCTCGACGTGAACGTGATCGGCATCGCCCGCGTGAGCCGGGCAGCGCTGCCGCATCTCAGGAGGTCGGCGGCCGCATCCATCGTGAACACCTGCTCGATCGCGGCCACCGCGGGCCTTCCGCAGCGTGCGCTCTACAGCGCGTCGAAAGGTGCCGTGCTGTCGCTCACCCGAGCGATGGCGGCCGATCACCTGCGCGAGGGCGTGCGCGTGAACTGCGTGAACCCGGGCACGGCCGACACGCCGTGGGTGGGGCGCCTGCTCGACAGTGCTGCCGACCCGGCCTCCGAACGCGCGGCCCTCGAGGCGCGGCAGCCGCACGGTCGCCTGGTCGCGGCATCCGAGATCGCCGACGCCGTCTGCTACCTCGCCAGCCCGCGCAGCCGCTCGACCACCGGCACGAGCATCGCGGTCGACGGAGGAATGCAGGAGCTGCGCCTGCGCCCCGCCGAGCCACGAGCCGACTCGTGATCCTCGACTCCCACGCGCACCTCTGGCGAAGGGAGCGCACGCCGCAGCCGTGGATCGACGGCGCGTCCATGGCGCCGATCGATCGCGACTTCTGGCTCGACGACCTGCATGAGGCACAGCGCGAGGCGGGCATCGACGGCACGATCCTCGTGCAGTCGGCGAACGGCGCTTCGGAGACCATCGACCTGCTGGCGCTTGCTGCCGACCCGGGGGTTCGCGGCGTCGTCGGTTGGATCGACCTGACAGCCGACGTGGCATCCCAGCTGGAGCGCGTGCGCCAGGCTCCCGGGGGCGACCACCTCGTGGGAATACGGCACCTGGCCCATCAGGATCCCGACGACCACTGGCTGCGCCGGCCCGACGTGGGCGCGGGCCTCGAGGCGTTGGCCGCGGCGGGACTCGTGTTCGACCTGGTGGTGCGGCCCGACCAGCTGGCCGACGCGGCGGCTGTCGTGGCCGAGCATCCGGCCGTCGCCTTCGTTCTCGATCACCTCGGCAAGCCGCCGATCGCCGGCGGCGACCTCGCCGACTGGTCGGCGGGCCTGAGGGCGCTCGCGTCCTCGCTCAACGTCCACGCGAAGCTCTCCGGGCTGGTGATCGAGGCCGACTGGTCGTCGTGGTCGATCGACGAGCTGCGCGAACCGGTCGAGCTCGCCCTCGAGGTGTTCGGGCCGAGTCGCCTGATGTTCGGCAGCGACTGGCCGCTCACGCGGGTGACTGGCGGGCTGGCGAGCTGGGCGGATGCTGCCGGCCACCTGACGTCGGGGCTCTCCCAGAGCGAGCGCGACGACATCTTCGGCCGCACGGCGGCGCGCGTCTATCGACCCATCCCCTCACCTCGAAAGGACTGACCCATGCGCGTCGCCCTGCACTCTCTCGTACGCGAAGGCCTTGAAGACGACTACGACAGCACCCACGCGACGGTTCCCGCCGACCTCGTCGAGAGCTTCGCGCGCGTCGGAATCCACGACTGGACGATCTGGCGCAGCGGCCGCGACCTCTTCCACGTGGTCGACTGCGACGACTTCGAGGCCGCCCTGACGGCCCTCGACTCAGACCCGGCGAACGCCCGCTGGCAGGACATGATCGGGCCGTTCGTCGACCACTTCAAAACAGTGGGCCCCGGCTACACCGGCATGATCGTGCCGCGGGTGTGGAGGCTCAGCGAACAGGACTAGCGGTAATGGGCCGGATTAGACATCCGATGTCTGCGGAGAGCTTGGGTCGCTGGCGCCGATAGCCGACGCGATGCGCACATACGAGTGCGAGATGTGCTCGATCATCGCACTCTCGGCCGCGGCGGCGTCTCCGCTGCGCAGCGCCTCGAGAACGGCCTCGTGCTCACCCGACGTCTCGTCGGCGACTCCATGCTTGAAGAACAGGCGGTAGTGGTGCATGTGCGAACGCAACCGCACGATGGCGTCGGAGAGCAGTACGTTCCCCGAGTGCTCGGCGATGAGCTTGTGGAACTGCGCATCTTGATTCATGAAGTCTTTGTAGTCCTGAAAGCGGTCGTCGCCCGACTGCGACGCCTCGCCACTGCGGTGCATCTCGATCGCCAGGCGCTCGAGCTCGGCCAGGGCCTCAGGGGTGAGCCGTTCCACGGCGAGACGAGTGGCCGTGGGCTCGAGCAGTCTGCGCATCTCGAACAGCTGACGCAGCCCGTCGTCGTCGAGCAGCGGTGCGGCCGTGTAGCCCTTGAGTGCCTGCTTGAGAACGAGCCCCTCCGACTCGAGGCGGGCCAGGGCCTCGCGCACCGGCGTGGGCGACACGTTCAGCTGGCGGGCGATGCCGTCGATGCTCGCGCGCGACCCGGGTTCGATCACCTGGTCCATGAGCAGCTCGAGCACGGCGTCGTAGACATCGTCGGCGAGCGCACGGCGCGCGGGAAGAAACCTCGACCCGTCGTCGGCGCTCATGCTCATGTGGCCCATGTTATTGCGTTGTCTCACGATGAAAGGGAGACGAGGCCCGCCTCGGCCAGCTCCGACCAGATCTCGTCGGGAACGGCCCGCGCGAGCAGGCGTGCGTTGCGCTCGGTCTGTCGCGCATCGCGGGCACCCAGCACGACCGTCGAGACCGCCGGATGCCGCAGGGGGAACTGGGCCGCCAGCTCGGGAACCGTGAAGCCGTGCGCCTCGGCGATGTCGGCGATGGCGTCGACCTTCGCGACGAGATCGCCGGATGCCGCGGCGTAGTCGTAGTGCGCGCCGGGCGTCGGGCGATCGGTCGCGAGGATGCCGGAGTTGAAGACGCCGGCCGCGGCGATCGAGACGCCGCGGGCGAGCGCGGCGGGCAGGAGGTCGGCGAGCCCGCTCTGATCGAGCAGGCTGAAGCGTCCGGCCAGCATCACGATGTCGAGGTCGGTGTTCTCGACGAAACGCGTCAGCATCGCCGACTGGTTCATTCCGGCGCCGTACGAGCCGATGACGCCCTGCGACCTCAGCTCGTCGAGAGCGGGGAAGGCGCCGTCGAGCGCCTCGCGGTAGTGCGCGTCGGGATCGTGCACGAACAGCACGTCGATGCGGTCGACCCCCAGCCGTTCGAGGCTGCCCTCCACCGAGCGGAGAACGCCGTCGCGGGAATAGTCGACGATGCGCTCCCGGTCGGCCGGCACGTCGAACAGGTTCGCCATGTCGTTCGCGCCCTCGGGATTCTCGCGCGGCACGATGATGCGGCCCACCTTCGTCGACAGCACGTACTCGTCGCGGGGCAGGCCGGCAAGCGACTCGCCCAGGCGCTGCTCTGCCAGTCCCAGACCGTAGTGCGGCGCCACGTCGAAATACCGGATGCCCGACTCCCAGGCCGCGGGCACGCATCCGGGCCACACGTCGTCGGGGACGGCGCCATAGAGGTTGCCGAGCCCCGCGGCGCCGAAGCCCACCGGCCCGACGCGCAGGCCGCCGCGGCCGAATGGGCGCGTAACCGTTCCGGGGGAGAGCGTCGTCTCGTTCACCGGTTCACCGTACTTTCACTGTGTCGAGGGCGTCGAGGTTCCAGTCGATGCCGATGCCCGGTTCTCCCGGCGCCTGAGCGCGCCCGTCGACGATCGACAAATCCTGGTGGGTCACGGCCCGCAGCTGGGGGATGTGCTCGAGGTAGAGCGCGTTGGGAATCGCGCACGTCAATGAGACGTGCAGTTCCATGAGGAAATGCGGGGCGACCTTCACATTGAATGCCTCGGCCAGATGCGCCACCTTCAGCCAGGGCGTGATGCCGCCGATGCGAGCGACGTCGACCTGGACGATGGAGGCGGCACCGGCCTGGAGGTACTCGCGGAAGTGGCCGATCGAGTACATGCTCTCGCCCACGGCGACCGGGATGCTCGTGGAGCGCGCCAGGGCGAGATGGCCCTGTACATCCTCGGCGGGCAGTGGCTCCTCGAACCAGAAGATGTCGAGGGGCTCGAACAGCCGCGCCCGCCGGATGGCCTCGGCCGCGGTCATCGACTGGTTGGCGTCGATCATGATGTCCATGCCCGGGCCGACCGCGTCGCGCACCGCGGCGAGGCGCTCGGCATCCTCATGGGCTCGGGGCCTGCCGACCTTGATCTTGACGCCGTTCATGCCGAGTCTTTGAGACTCGACCGCCTGGCTGACGAGCTCGTCGGTCGTGAAGTGCAGCCACCCGCCCTCCGTGTCGTACACGGGAACCGACGGGCTCGAGCCGCCGGCCTCGATCCACAGGGGCAGGCCGGCGGCCTTGCTCCGGGCATCCCAGACGGCGGTGTCGACGGCCGCCAGGGCGAGCGCGGTGATCGGGCCCACCGTGGTGGCGCGGGTCGAGTTGAAGAGGGTCGTGTAGATCTCCTCCGTGCGCGTCGCGTCCATGCCCACGAGAACCTGCAGCAGGCTCGTGCGCAGCAGGCTGAGCACCGCCGGTCCGCCGGTGCCGATCGTATAGCTGTAGCCGATCCCCTCGATCCCGGCCGAGGTGCGGATGCGCACGAAGATGGTCTCCTGCTTGAGGAACGACTGCATGGCGTCTGTGCGCACGGTCTCGACGGCGATGTCGCAGAGCCAGGCATCGGCATCCACGATCGTGTGGGCGCCCATCAGCGGCCTCCGAATCCGCCGAGGGCGACGCCCTTGATGAGCTGCCGCTGCAGCAGCGCCACGATGATGAGCGACGGGATGACCGCGAGGGTCGCGGCCGCCATCATCAGGCTCCACTGGGTGCCGCGTTCGCCCGTGAACATCGAGAGACCGAGAGGCACCGTGGCCAGGTCCTGGCTGTTGATCACGATGAGCGGCCACAGATAGGAGTTGTAGTAGCCGATGAACGAGAACACGGCCAGCACCGATAGCGGCGCCGTGAGCTGGGGGAGCAGCACCGACCACAGGGTGCGGAACCGCGAGGCGCCGTCGATCAGGGCCGCCTCCTCGTATTCGAGGGGGATCGTGAGGAAGAACTGCCGCATGAGGAACGTGCCGAAGGCGGTGAACGCGAACGGCACGATGAGGGCGGCGTAGGTGTCGACGAGTCCGAGCTTGTTCATCATGATGAACAGCGGAACGACCAGCACCTCCTGGGGCAGCACGAGCGTGAGCACGTAGAGCAGGAAGAGACGGTCGCGGAATTTGAAGCGCAGCCGCGAGAACGCGTAGGCCGACAACACGGCGACGATGATCGACAGCAGCGCGCCGAGGATCGAGACGAAGAAGCCGTTGAAGATGAAGCGGCCGAACGGGACGAGGGTCCAGGCGTCGCTGAAGTTCTGCCAGCGCACCTCCGATCCGACGAACGTGGGGCTGCTCGAGAAGACCTCGTCCTCCGGCTTGAGCGCGGTGAAGAACATCCAGATGAACGGGAAGGTGAAGACCAGCGCCACGACGGCGATGGCGGCCGTGTTGGCCCACGTCTTGACGGCCGTCCGCCGCTGGGCCGGACGCATCCGGGTCTTGACCCTGCGGGGCCGGGTCACGGTGTCACTTGTCATAGTTGACCCACTTCTTCTGGCCCGCGAACTGCAGGGCGGTGATGAGCATCACGACGATGAACAGGATCCAGGCGAGCGCCGAGGCGTAGCCGAGTTTGTCGAACACGAAGCCGTTGCGATACAGGTAGAGCACGAACGTGTTGGTCGATTCGCCGGGTCCGCCCTGGGTGAGGATCTGGGGCTGCACGAACACCTGGAATGCGCCGATCATGGTCATCGTCATCGTGAAGAAGAGCGACGGCGAGATCATCGGAAGGATGATGAAGCGCAGCCGGTTCCACGCGCTCGTGCCGTCGACGCGCGAGGCCTCGAGAATCTCCTTCGGGATGCCGCCGAGGCCGGCCGAGAGCACGATCACGTTGTAGCCGAACGACTGCCAGACCGACATGGTGATGACGGCGAGCAGGGCGAAGCGCGAGTCTGACAGCCACGAGGCGCCCTCGATGCCGAACGTGCCCAGCAGCGAGTTGAGCAGCCCGTCCTGCGAGAGCATCAGGCGCCAGATGAGGGCGTTGGCGACCATGGGAGTGATCGCCGGCAGAAAGAAGATGACCCGCCAGAAGCCGGAGAACTTGAGCTTGGTCGTGAGCCAGAGCGAGACGCCGAGGGCCAGGGCCAGGTTCACCGCGGTGTAGACGAACGCGAAGATGACGGTGTTCAGCAGAACCGTATAGAAGGTCGGGTCGCCGAAGAGCTTCTCGTAGTTGGCGAAGCCGATGAAGGTGGGCGAGCCAAAGAGCGGCCACTCGAAGAGACTGATGACGAGCGAGCCGATGAGCGGAACCACGATGAAGAACACGAATCCGGTGAACCCGGGCGCGAGGTACGCGAGGGCGGTGAGTCCGTCGCCCTTCTTCTTCTTGCCGGCCGGGGTGGGGATGCGCACGGCCGGCTGGTCGGCGGCGGGTGCCACCGCCTCCGAAGAGGCGATGACACCCGGGCTGGTGGAGATGGCCATGCGGCTACTCGCCCACCGAGTTCTGGATGGTGTCCATGATCTCGTCTGCCGTCTTCTCGCCGCGGTAGCCCTCGACGCCGTACTGGCTCATCAGCGTCTCCACCTGGTTCCAGGTGGGGGTCGTGATGTAGGCGCTCGCGTTCTCGAGCAGCGCGTCCACGGCCGCGGCGGCTTCGGGCGACTTGCCCTCCGCCCAGGCCGGAACCGCCTCGGGGCGGGAGGGGACGATGCCGCGGGACTGCGCCTGCGCCTCGAGCACGGGGGTGGTGGTCATGGCGAGGATCGCCTTGAACGCCGCGTCGGGGTCGGAGCAGTTCTTGGCGATGCCGAAGCCGGAGCCCTGCGTCATGCCGTGCGCCTCACCGGATGTGCTCGGAACGATGGTCACGCCCATCGTGAAGTCCGCGGCCTCGTCGAAGGTTCCGTACATCCACGGGCCCTCCAGCAGCATGGCCGCGTCGCCGCTGGTGAAGGCGGCCTGCGAGACGTCGGAGGAGTCGGCGGCCTCGGGGGCGTTGGCCACCTGGTCGACCGACACGAGGTCGAAGAAGCTCTGGATCTCGTCGACGAAGTCGGAGTTCGTGAGGTCGAGCGTGCCGTCCTCATCCACCCCGCTGTAGCCGTCGGCCGTGGCCCAGGCGGTGGGGATGGAGATGCCGGGCGCGATGGCCAGACCCTTCTTGTCACCGCTGGTCAGCGCCTTGGCGTCGCTGATGAACTGCTCGCGGGTGTACGTCGCCCCGGGCGGGGTGAGGCCCGCTGCGGTGAACGCGTCGGCGTTGTAGAACAGCACGATCGGCTCCGCGTCATAGGGGATGGCGCGGATCGTTCCGTCGACCGTCATGCCGTCGAGCATCGACGCGTCGTAGTCCGACGTGTCGACGTCGTTCGACTTGATCAGATCGTCGAGCGGCAGCAGCAGTCCTTCGAGCTCCTGTGCACGGGCCGCCTGTGTCGTGAGGATGCAGGGCGGGTTGCTGCCGGAGAGGCGCGTCTTCACCTTGGTCCAGTAGTCGTTGAAGTTCGGCCCGTCGATCGTGATCTTGAGGTCGGGGTCCTCTTTCTGGGCGAGCGAGACGAACGACTCCCACTGGTCGCGGTCGCTCTGGCTGCTGACCCAGGTGTACATCGAGAGCGTTCCGTCGGCCGCGGCCGATCCTCCGCTCGAGCACCCGGCGAGGGCGGTCATGGCTCCGGCCATGAGAACGGCTGTTCCGAGCGTTGCGGCCCGTCTGCGTCGATTGTTGCGTGTCACTGTGTGTGCCTCCTTCATTGGATTCATCATGTGATTGCCTACGCGAGACCCTGTTCGCGGCCGATCGGGCGACGGTCATTGTCGGGACCGATCGGGAGCCAAATCCTATAGGGTCTTTGATATAGGGTCATTGGGACTATAGGTCGGCGCCGATCCGGCGTCAAGGTCTGTCAGCGAAAGTCGACGGCGATGACGTCGATGAGGGCGCCGGATGCCCGGGGTGCGGGAATACGGATCTCGCCGCTGGGCTCGGAGTCGTGCGAGACCTGCTCGTGCACCTCGAAGCTCACGGAGTGATCGAGCGCCTCGCCCGTCTCGAGGAGCCGGATGCCGCTGATGCGCCGAACCGGCAGCCCGCGAACCACGACCTCCTCGACGGGTGTCATCACGAGGTGGAGATAGAGCGTGCCGGGCCGCGCCGTGCTCGGGCCGTAGAAGTCAACTCCCACGGTCGGCTGCACGCCGATCACGCTCTCCGCGTGCCGGTCCATCCACGAGCCGATGTCTTCCAGCCGCTCGATCTGCACCGGGTTGAGGCTGCCGTCGCCCTTGGGCCCGATGTTCAGCAGCAGATTGCCGCCGCGGCTCGCCACCTCGACGAGTGTGGTCACCAGCGATCGGGGGGACTTGTAGGCCGTGTCATCCGGCCTGTACGCCCAGTTGTCGCCGATGGTCAGGCACAGCTCCCACGGGCCCGTCGGCGCCTCGATCGGGAAGGCCTGCTCAGGGGTCTTGTAGTCGCCCTGGCCTAGGAGGCGCTCGTTGATCACGACGTCGGGCTGCAGGCTCTTGATGAGCTCGCGGAGCCCGGCGCTGTTCCACTCGTCCTCGTTGCGCTCCCACTCGCCGTCGAACCAGAGCAGATCGATCGTGCCGTAGTTGCTGAGCAGTTCGGTGAGCTGGCCGCGCAGGTACTGCTGGAACCTCGCCCACTGCTCGGGGCTCGAGCGGCGGTGCCGGTCTGCGGCGATGGGCTTGTCGGCGTTCTCGGGCAGGCCGGCGGCGGGCCAGTGCTCTTCGGCGTAGGGCAGGTCCGAGGGCTGGAAGGCCGGGTAGTCGGGGTGGTTCCAGTCGGGAAGGCTGTAGTAGATGCCGACACGGATGCCCTCGGCGCGGATCGCCTCGACGAACTCCTTCGTGACGTCGCGGCCGAACGGCGAGTTCTGGATGCCGAAGTCGGAGTGCTCGGTGTGGAACATCGAGTAGCCGGCGTGATGGCGCGCGGTGAAGACCACGTACTGGGCGCCGGCGCGCTTGGCGAGGCGGGCCAGCTCTGTCGCGTTCCATTCGACGGGGTTGAACGTCGCCGCACTCGACTGGTATTCGTCGACCGTGACCGGGTCTTCCGCCTGGGCGACGCCGGGGATGATGGAGCGGCCGACCAGGGGCCACGAGATCTCGATGCCCTGCTGGCTGGCGTGATCCCAGTGCACGAAGAGGCCGAAGCCCGCTCCGATGAACCATTCCCCGCCCGGCAGTGTGAAGTCGTCGGGTCTGATGAAGCTGTCAGGCAGATGCGCCATGGATGAACTCTCCCTTGAGTCGGCCCTGTAGGTCAGTGGCTATTTCCTATAGGATAAGAGCGATCATCGTCGCTCTGCAAGGGTGCGCGCGACGAATGATGTTCTACCGGCACCCAGCCCACGATGCAGAGAGGCATACGAAGCCCATGGCCATGTTCACAGACGGAGCGACCCGCCCGGCGGACTACGAGAAGTTCGTCACCCCGACACCGCAGTGGTATTCCGACGCGAAGCTCGGCATCTTCGTGCACTGGGGGCCGTTCTCGGTTCCCGCCTGGGCCGAGCCCATCGGCGCCCTCGGAACCATCGAGAAGGAGCACTGGTTCCGGCACAACCCGTATGCCGAGTGGTACTACAACACCATCCGCATCGAGGGCAGCCCGGCGCAGCAGCACCAGCTCGAGACCTACGGGGGCGCTCCCTACGACGACTTCATCGACACGTGGACGGCCGAGAAGTTCGACGCCGACGCCGTGCTCGCCCTCGTGGCGAGCACGGGCGCCCGCTACTTCGTGCCCACCACCAAGCACCACGACGGCGTCACGCTGTGGGATGCGCCGGGAACGGGCGACCGCAACACCGTGCACCGCGGCCCCAAGCGCGACCTCGTCGCCGAGTTCCAGCGGGCGACGCTCGACGCGGGCCTGCGCTTCGGCGTCTACTACTCGGGCGGCCTCGACTGGTTCTTCGGCAAGAATCCGCCGATCGTGCGCGACGACATGCCCCGGCCGGTCGACCAGGCCTACGCCGACTACGCCTTCGACCACGTGAGCGATCTCATCGCGAAGTACACTCCCGATGTGCTGTGGGGCGACATCGAGTGGCCGGATGCCGGCAAGACGCCGGGCCCGAAGAGCCTCATCACGATGTTCGAGCAGTTCTATGCCGCCGCTCCCGACGGCGTCGTGAACGACCGCTGGGGCGAGACCCACTGGGACTTCCGCACGAGCGAGTACGAGCAGGGGCTGGGCGTCGAGGCCGAGTCGACGTGGGAGAACTGCCGCGGCATCGGCTACTCCTTCGGCTACAACCGCCTCGAAGACGAGAGCAACTCGCTCGACGGGGCGGCGGCCATCCATCACTTCGTCGACGTGGTGTCACGCGGCGGCAACCTGCTGCTCAATATCGGCCTCACCGGCGAGGGGCTCGTGCCCGAGCTGCAGCGACGCACGCTCGAGCAGCTCGGTGCGTGGAACGAGGTGAACGGCTCGTCGATCTTCGACTCCCGTCCGCTCGATCCCTCCATCGCGACGGCCTCCGACGAACCCTGGGTGCGGTGGACCCGCACCGGTGACACCGCCCACGCCTTCGTCGAGACGACCGAGCCCACGGTTCTGTTGCAGCTCGACGCGTCACGGCTCGTCGCCTCGAGCGCCCGCACGGCGAGCGGCGAGCCCGTCTCCGTCTCGGAGGGCGACGGCGGAATCGTCGCGAGCCTGCCGGCCGCCACGATCGCCGGGCCTGTTCAGCTGACCTTCGACATCGTCTGACTCGGATGCACGACACCAACCATCTCATCGAGGGCCGGCTCGAACGGTTTCTGCGCGATCGCATCCGGCCGCACGCCAGCATCGTTCTCGCCGAACTGCAGCTGACCGCGTGGCACGTCGACGGCGGCCAAGGAGAGCCGGTCGAGCCGGCCGTCGCCCTCTCAGACGAGACCGCGGCGCTCTACGAGCCGTTCGAGGTGGGCGACGCGTGGGGTCCCGCCTGGGGAACCACCTGGTTCCGGGTGCGGGGCCGCGTTCCCTCGAGTGAGGCCGGTCGCCGCATCGAGCTGCTCGTCGACCTCGGCTGGCACGGCGACTCGTCGGGCTTCCAGGCGGAGGGTCTCGTCTACACGCCCGACGGGCGTGCGGTGAAGGGGCTCAACCCCATGAACCAGTGGATTCCGATCGCCGCGGAGAGCGGCGAGGGAGCAGACATCGACCTCTACATAGAGGCTGCCGCCAACCCGCAGGTGTTCGACCGGCACGACCGGCCGTTCACCCCCACGCCGCTCGGCGAGAAGGCGACCGCCGGCATCCGGCCCCGCTATCGCGTGAACCGCGCCGACATCGTGGCCGTCGACGAGGACGTGACCGCGCTCGTCGCCGATCTCGAGTTTCTCGGGGCGCTGGCCGCCACGCTCGGCGCCCAGGATGCGCGGCGCTGGCGCATCCTCGAGGCAATCGACCGTGCGCTCGACCTCGTCGATCCGGCCGAGGTGCCCGGCAGCGCCCCGGCCGCGCGCGCGGCGCTGAGACCGGTTCTGGATGCGCCGGCCGTCGCATCCGCCCACCGGGTGAGCGCGATCGGCCACGCGCACATCGACTCGGCCTGGCTGTGGCCGACGCGTGAGACGGTGCGCAAGGTGGCCCGCACGGCGGCGAACGTGCTGCAGCTCATGGAGGATCGCCCCGAGCTGAAGTTCGTGATGTCGAGCGCCCAGCAGTGGGTCTGGCTGCGCGACGACCGGCCCGAACTCTATGCGCGCGTGCTCGAGAGGGTGCGCGAGGGTCGGTTCATTCCGGTGGGCGGAATGTGGGTCGAGTCGGACACGAACATGGTGGGCGGCGAGGCCATGGTGAGGCAGTTCGTTGCCGGATCCCGCTTCTTTCACGACGAGCTCGGCATCGACAGTCGTGTGGTGTGGCTGCCCGACAGCTTCGGATACTCGGCCGCGCTGCCTCAGATCGTGCGGCTTGCGGGGTTCGACTACTTTCTCACCCAGAAGATCTCGTGGAACCAGGTCAACACCTTTCCGCACCACACCTTCGACTGGGTGGGCATCGACGGCACCACGGTCTTCACCCACTTTCCGGCCGCCGACACCTACAACGGCGACCTCACTCCCGCCGAACTGGCGCACACGGCTCGCAACTTCGCCGACAAGGCCCGCGCGTCGCGGTCGCTGATTCCGTTCGGGTTCGGAGACGGCGGTGGCGGGCCAGTACGCGAGATGCTCGACAGGGCCGAGCGCGCCGCGGACATCGAGGGGCTGCCGCGCGTGGCCATCGAATCGCCCGAGGAGTTCTTCGATGCCGCCCGGACGGAATACGATCCGGCCCCGCAGTGGTTCGGCGAGCTCTACCTCGAGCTGCACCGCGGCACGTACACGAGCCAGTCCGAGATGAAGTCCGGCAACCGCCGCAGCGAGCACCTGCTGCGCGAGGCCGAGCTGTGGGCTACGACCGCCGCCGTGCGCGGCGTCGCCGACTATCCCGTCTCAGAGCTCGCCGAGGCGTGGCGGCTGGTGCTGCTCCAGCAGTTCCACGATATTTTGCCCGGATCGTCGATCGCCTGGGTGCACCGCGAGGCGCGCGAGAGGTACGCGCTGGTGCGGGAGACGCTCGAGCGGCTCATCGCCGCGGCGCAGGAGGCGCTCGCGGGTGCTGCGCTCGGCTCGGGCTCGGGCCGGGCTCCGGATGCCGCACGGCTGGTCTTCAACGCGAGGCCGCACGCGGTCGACGGGGTGCCCGCGGGCGGGGCGGGCGCGATCGCGCGACCCGTCGCATTCGCTGACGCCGTTCGTGTTTCGCCCGACGGCGACGGATTCGTGCTGTCGAACGACGCCGTGACCGTGCGCCTCGACGGCGCGGGAACGATCGTGTCGATCGTGACCGCCGCCGACGGGCGCGAGGCCGTGGCGCCCGGGCAGCGGGCGAACCTGCTGCAGCTGCACGACGACAAGCCCGTGATGTGGGACGCGTGGGACATCGACGGCTACTACCGCAACGCGGTCACAGACCTGCTCGACGTCGACGGCATCGAGATGGTGCCCGGGGGAGTGCTGGTGCGGCGCGGCTTCGGCGCGTCGACCGTCGAACAGCGCATCACGCTCGACGACGAATCGGCGACCGTGCACTGCGCCACCCGGGTCGACTGGCACGAGACCGAGAAGCTGCTCAAGCTCAGCTACCCCGTCGACGTGCACGCCGAGCGCGCCCGGTTCGAGACGCAATTCGGGCACCTGTCGCGGCCGATCCACGAGAACACGTCGTGGGATGCCGCGCGTTTCGAGGTCTGCGCGCACCGCTGGGTGCACGTGGGCGAGGGCGAGGGAGTCGCCATCGCGAACGACTCGAGCTACGGGCACGAGGTTCGACGGGTCGCCCGCCAGGGAGGCGGTATGAACACGATCGTGCGGGTCTCGCTGCTGCGCGCGCCCACCTACCCCGATCCCGACACCGACCACGGGGTGCACGAGTTCCACACCGCGATCGTTCCCTCGGCGAGCATCGGAGACGCCGTGCGGGCCGGGTACGAGCTGAACATTCCGCTTCGCGAGGGCCTCGGGATGCCGGTGGAACCGCTCGTGGCCGTGGTGGGTGACGGTGTGTCGGGCGACGGGATGTCGGGCGTCGTCGTCGAGGCGGTGAAGCTCGCGGAGGACGGGTCGGGCGATGTGATCGTGCGGCTCTACGAGTCGCTCGGGCAGACATCAGTGGCGCGGGTGTCGGCGAGCTTCGACGTGTCGGAGCTTCGCGAGGTCGATCTGCTGGAGCGGCCGATGGAGCAGCTCGGGCTGCAGCGCGACCCCGTTCTCTCGGGCGACGTCGTGACGCTTCGTGCGTTCGAGATCGCGACGCTGCGCTTCGTGCGGTAGGGGGCCAACCCGTATTCCCGGGTCGGTGAAGATACCCCCGGGGGAGTGGGCGAGGTGTATCCCGCGGGCGGATTCCCTTCGCGGCCGATCGGAGGAGTATCTACTACAGCAGCCAGAACGGCTGCCTCCCCGGCCCGGCACGAACGCCCTTCCGGGGCACACGATCCCCAGAATGGAACAGCACATGACTCACAATTTCGATGAGGGCTACGAGCCCGACACAGAGAACACCGACAACTCCGAGCGACGCGGGTTCGGTCGCGGACAGCGCCCCGGCTTCGGCCCGGGCTTCCCGTTCGGCGGCCCGGGCTTCGGCCCCGGCTTCCCCGGCTTCGCCGCACGCGGCGGCCACGGCGGCCACTTCGGACCCCGCGGCTTCCGCGGTGGACGAGGGCTCGGCGGCCACCTCGGCGAGGTCGTTCTCGCCGAGCGCTTCGCCCGCGGCGAGATCGACGCGACCGAGTACCGGGAGCGCGTCGCCGTGCTCCGCGAGGTGCAGGCCGAAGGACGGGCGGCCCACGAGGCTGCCCGCGAGGCCCGCTCCAAGAACGGCAAGCCCAGCGACGCGTAACGCGACGCTGAACTGAACACCGGATGCCCGGACCGCACACGCGGCCCGGGCATCCGTGCGTCCGGCCGCCGTTCCCAGAGCCTCCCGGCCTCCGTTCCCTGAGCTTGTCGAAGGGAAAGTCTTCGCGCTGGTTGTCGCCCTTCGACAGGCTCAGGGAACGGGCGGCTCAGGGAGCGGGCCCTCAGGAAGCGGCGAGTTGCGCCGCCACCGTCTCCATCGCGCCCGCGAACTGCTCCGGCCGAGCCCCCGAGTAGTTGAGCCGGATGAACGACCCCGTCGGCTCCGCCGGAAACCAGTCCGCGCCCGGCGCGACCATCACGCCCGCCGCGCGACTGCGCGCGACCAGCCCCGCGACATCCACGTTGTCGGCCAGCCGAACCCACAGATTGAGCCCGCCCCGGGGCAGAAACGTGAGCGCGCCGGCGCCCAGATGCGCCTCGACCTGACGCGCCAGTTCGTCGCGGCGATCGCGCAGCTGCACCCGCAGTCGCCCGAGGTGGCTGCGCCATCCGGGGTCGCGCACCACGTCGAGGGCAGCCGACTGCAGCACCCCGCTCACATAGAGATCGTCGA
The DNA here is from genome assembly GCF_001422485.1 of Agreia sp. Leaf283. GTDB lineage: Bacteria > Actinomycetota > Actinomycetes > Actinomycetales > Microbacteriaceae > Agreia. The sequence goes on along the minus strand of NZ_LMNF01000004.1, from coordinate 25,845 downwards.
CCGTGCGATCGGCCTGGATGCGCGCGAGCGCGGGCCCGCGCGCGATCACCGCGCCCACCCGCAGCGAGGGACTGAGGCTCTTTGTAAGCGAGCGGATGTAGACCACGTGGCCGTCGGCGTCGTCGGCCACCAGCGGATGCACATCGCCCTCGATGGCGAAGTCGTGCGCCCAATCGTCTTCGATGAGATACGCCCCGCGTGCCCGAACGACGGCCAGGATGTCGCGCCGCTCGTCGCGGCTCCACTGGGCGCCCGTGGGGTTCGCGAAGTGAGGTTGGGCGTAGAAGAGGCGGGCTCCGCTCGAGGCGAAGGCGTCGTCGAGCTCGGACGCCGAGGGCGCATGCGACCCGCGGGCCACCGGGATGACGCGGAGCCCGGCCTGCCGTGCCGCCGCGATCGCGCCCCAGTACGTGGGCGATTCCATGATCACCGCGTCGCCCTGCGCCGCCAGTGCGCGGAAGATCGACGAGAGCGCACTCTGCCCGCCCGGCGTGATCATCACGTCGTCGCTCGAGACGGGCGCGGATGCTCCGACCGGCGCGATCTCGCCGGCGAACCACGAGCGCAGCTCGGGCTGGCCGTCGACCGGGCCGCGGGCGAGGGCGGATGCGCCGCGCGCCGCCCGAGACAGGGCCGCGCGAACGAGGCGGCCGGGAAGCAGTTCCTCTATGGGGTAGCCCGAGTGCATCGTGATGACCGACGGCGCGACCGACGCCATGGCGGTGCCCACGGCGGACGCATCGGCGCGCGCCTCGCCGAGGGCCGTGGTCTGCCACGCGAAGTCGGCGTGCCGCACGGCCCGGGGGCGCGCAACGAAGCTGCCCGCTCCGGGGCGGGTCTCGATGAGTCCCTCGCCGACCAGGCGCTGCACGGCGCGCTGCACCGTCAGAGGACTGGCTGAGTGCTCAGTGACGAGCGCGCGGGTGGAAGGCAGGCGCGAGCCTGCCGGGCGCGACTCGACCAGGCGTCGGAGGTGGCGCTCGATCGCGGAAGTGCTATCGTCGCTCATGAAAGATGACAGTAGCGCTATCGAGTCGACGGCGCCAGCGCTATCCTCCGATGGTGGTCTCGATACGCCGGCTCCTTCATCGCGCGGCTACTCGACCGGCGCAGCTCCGCGAAACGCAGACCGCCCTTCGACAGGCTCAGGGAACGCCGCGGTCGTATCGAAACCGACCGGCGCAACTCCGCGCATGAGCCGCGGCGGCCTCGTCTTCGGGTTCCTCGGAGTCCTCGCCTTCTCGTTCACGCTGCCGTTCACCCGCATCGCGGTCGAACAGATCGATCCCCTCTTCATCGGGGCCGGTCGCGCGGTCGTCGCCGCTGTGCTCGCCCTGGTCGTGCTGGCTGTCAGCCGACAGCGCCTTCCCCGAGGCGGCCAATGGATGCGGCTCGCGGTCGTCGCGGTCGGCGTCGTCGCCGGATTCCCGCTGCTCACGAGCTTCGCGCTTCAGACCGTTCCGGCGGCGCATGGCGCCGTGGTCATCGGCCTGCTGCCGGCCGCGACGGCCATCGCGGCGGTGATCCGCGCGAAGGAGCGGCCATCCATCGCCTTCTTGATCGCGTCGGGCGCCGGCGTCCTGGCTGTGATCGCGTTCATCGCGCTCGCGGGCGGCGGCCTCGAGGGGCTGCACCCGAGCGACCTGCTGCTGCTCGGGGCGGTCGTGCTCGCGGCGATCGGCTACGCCGAGGGTGCCCTGCTCGCGCGCGAGCTCGGCTCGTGGCAGACGATCTGCTGGGCGCTCGTGGTGGGCCTGCCGATCATGATCCCGCTCACGGCCGTCTCGGTGTCGACGGGCGGCTGGCCGCAGGCCGACACCGCGCACTGGCTGGCCTTCGGGTACCTGGCCCTCGTGAGCATGTTCCTGGGATTCTTCGCCTGGTACCGCGGTCTCGCCATCGGGCCGATCGCGCAGGTGAGCCAGATCCAGCTCGTGCAGCCGGTGCTCACGATCGTGTGGTCTGCCCTGATCGTGGGCGAGCGCCTCGACCTGCTGGTCTGGTTGGGGGCCCTGGTGGTCGTGGCGTGCGCGGCGACCGCGGTGCGCGCCCGCGTAGCGTCGGCCAGCATCCGCGCCCGCTAGGTGCGTCGGCGCCCGGCCGACCGGCGGCGGATGCGCCGAGGAGGCGCGGATGTTCAGCCGCTAGGGTCGGGCACATGTGGGGTCGCATCGTTCTGCTCGTCATCTGCGCCGCCGCGGCGCTTCTCGTCAGCGCGCCCGGACTGTTCGGGCTGCAGCGACAGCTCGTCTTCGCGCAGCTGATCGCGTTTCGCGGGCTGCTCGCCGTGGGCTTCGTCGCGCTGGCAGTGGTCGGCGCGGTGCTGTTCTGGATGCTCCGGGGCCGGGCCCGCAAGGCACGTCCGGTCGTCGCCGGCCTGGCCGTGATCGCCCTGCTCGCGGCCGGCGGGAACGCCGCCGTGCAGGCCGGGCGCGGCTTCGGATCGGACGCACCGCCCGAGCCCGCCGCCTCAGCTACCGATTCCGCCGACCCGGCCACGAGCATCCGGGTTCTCAGCTGGAACACCTACGACACCGTCACCGCCGACGAGATCGCTCGTGTGGCCCTCGCCCGGAATTCCTCGGTGATCACCCTCCCCGAGACGACGCGCGAGACGGCCGAGGCCGTCGGTCGTGCGATGGATGCCGCGGGCCGGCCCATGCAGGTCTTCACCGCCGAGCGCGGCGACCCCGCCGAGACGCCTCCGACGTCGCTGCTCGTGGCGCAGGACCTCGGCAGCTACGAGATCACAGCCGAGCTCGGCGACACCGGCATGCTGCCCAGCGTCGTGGCGCGACCCGCAGACGGGAGCGGCCCCGTGATCGTCGCGGCGCATCCGATGCCCCCGCTGCCGTCGATCATGTCGTCGTGGCGCAGCGACGTCGACTGGGTGCTGTCGCTGTGCGACGAGCCCGACCTGATTCTGGGCGGTGACCTCAACGCGACGCCCGATCACCTCGGGTCGCTGGGCGGATGCTCCGACGCGCTCGCCGAGGCGGGCTCGGCCGGCGTGGGCACCTGGCCCACAAGCCTGCCGGCACTCGTCGCTGCGCCGATCGACCACGTGTTGACCACGGGAGACTGGCGCGCCGACGCTGCCGAGGTCGTCACGACCGAGGACTCCGCGGGCAGCGACCACCGCCCGGTCGCCGCGACCGTGAGCATCCGCGCCCGTTAGGCATGTCGGCGCCCGGTCGGCCGGCAGCGGATGCGCCGAAAGGGCGCGGACAGCGCAGCCCTAGACGAGCAGCGCCCGCAGCTGCTCCATCGAGTGCACCACGTGGATCGCGCCGGCCGCCTCGGCGGGGGAGCCGTAGCCCCACTCGACCATGATCGTGGGGATGCCGTGCTCGGCCGCGCCCTCGATGTCGTGGTGCCGGTCGCCCACGAGAACCATGTTCGAGAGGTCGACGTCGGCGGCGCGCAGGCGAACGAGCGCCTCGGCCACGACATCGGCCTTGGCGCTGCGGGTCTCGTCTTCGCTCGAGCCCGTGATGGTGGCGAAGAGGTCGGCGATGCCGAGGTGCTGCAGAATGCGCACGGCCTGCACCTCCGACTTCGACGTCGTGATGGCGAGCGGCACACCGGCGGCGTGGATGTCGCGCAGCACACCGAGGATTCCCGGGTACACGACGCTGTCGCCCTCGGGCCCGTCTGATGCGGCGAGCCCGCGATAGACGACGAGCGCCTCCTGCGCGCCTTCGGCATCGATGTCGGCCACGGCCCGGAAGCCGTCGAGAATGGGCGGACCCACGAACTTGACCAGTTCGCTGGGCGGCGGAACGGGGTGTCCGAGGATCTCGAGCGTGCGTGCCAACCGGTGCAGGATGCCCGGGGCCGAGTCGGTGATCGTGCCGTCGAGATCGAACAGGATCGTCGACCAGGGCTTGGTGGGGGCGTGGCTAGTCATCGCAGACATCTTATGGGGATGAGGTGGCGCACCTCTCGTGCAGTCACCGGATGGGGTGTCCCGGATTGGAGGCGTCGTAGCGGTGCCGTGCCGCGGCGATGGCGGGTCGCTGCTCGATCGACCAGTCCGCCAACGCCTTGACCAGGTGGGTCAGGCTCCTGCCCGATTCGGTGAGTTCGTAGGTCACCTGCGGCGGCACCGTCGGGTAGACCGTGCGTTCCACGAGGCCATCGCGTTCGAGGCGGCGAAGCGTGAGTGTCAGCATGCGCTGTGAGATCCCGTCGATGGCACGCTGCAGTTCGCGGAACCTGCGGGTACCGGAGGCGAGTTCGACCACCACGAGAACCGACCATTTATCACCCACCCGGTCGAGAACGTCGCGGATGCCGCAATCCGGATGCTCGTCCTTTCCGCAGGGCTCGAGCTCGGCGGTTACTTCGGTGTTCGTGAGTGACATGAGAGTGCCTTCTTGTGACGGGTCGAGCGACCGGAACACAATCAGCCTAGTTACCGAAAAGAACCACGAAAGGCGATCACGTGATCCTCGTCACCGGCAGCACGGGCAAGCTCGGCCACGCCATCCTCAACCACCTCGTCGACCGCGGTGTGCCCGTGGTCGCGAGCAGCCGAAGCGGCGCCGGCGGATCTCGCCCGCTCGACTTCGACCGGTCCGACGGCATCTCGCTGGTGGGCGTCGACACCCTGGTTCTCGTGTCGGCTGGCGAGGCCGAGGACGACGTGGTGATCGCGCGGCATGAGTCCGTCATTGCCGCTGCCGAGCGCGATGGCGTGTCGCATGTGGTCTACACGAGCCTCGTCGGCGAGGGCGATCATCTCGCGTTCGCGCTGGCCCATCGGTGGACGGAGCGTCGACTGCAGCAGAGTGCGCTGTCGTGGACGATCATGCGAAACGGGATGTACGCCGAGCTGTTCGGCTCCCTCCTGCAGTGGTCAGGGTCGCAATTGACGTCGGCCTTCGGCGAAGGCGCCCTGGCCGCCGTCTCACGGGACGACCTGGCAGAGGCCGCCGCCGTGGTCGCAGCGTCGCCTCCCGCGCACTCGGGGCAGACGTATGAGCTCGTCGGGCCGCCGATCACCGCTCATCAGGTCGCTGCACTCGCGGGCGTGGTGCCGGTGGACATCACCCTGGAGGGGCGGAGGAAGCAGCTGGGCGTGGCCGGCCTGAAGCCCTTCCAGCCGGCCATGCTCATGTCGATCCACACCGCTGTCAGGCACGGCTTTCTTGCTCGCACCTCGGGTGATCTCGCGCGGCTGCTCGGTCGTGAGCCGAGGGATGCCGCCGCCGTCGCGGCCGAGGCGATTCGCGCATCCGAGGAATGACCGTCGCTGCAGGCCTATGACCCGGGCGGCTGTTCTCCGATCAGCTCGATGAGACGACGTGCACGTCGACCCTCATCGACGAGTCCAGGCCCTCCCGACTCTCCAACATGTCGAAGATGCGCTGGTGGGGCTCGTCGAGCGACGGGTCGGAGTAGTGCCGGTCGAACGACTCCTGGTCGCGGTAGAACTCGAACGCCCACATCACGTCGGGGTTCTCGTCGTCTCGGCTGAGCATCCAGTCGACCGGGCCATCGGGATCGCCGGTGTAGTGCAGGTCGTTGACGTAGCTGAACAGAGCGTCTCCCTGGCCCTCCTTCGCCTGGAATCGCAGGACCACGCCGGGCTGGTTCTTCTTCATGACTTCCTTCTCTCGTTATTGGAACGTTGTTCCAAAAGCGATTATGGAACGCTATTCCATTCTGTGTCAAGATGGCTGAGTGACATCCCCGACTCCTGCTCGCCGGTCGCGGCGAACCGACGCGCTGTCGGCGGCCGCCATCATCGATGCCGCGATCGCGGTGCTCGACGCGGAGGGTGAGGAGGCGCTGACCTTCCGAGCCCTGTCGATTGCGCTCGAGACCGGACCGGGCGCGATCTACCACCACCTCGCGAGCAAGCAGGAGATCCTGGCCGCGGCGGCACAGAGGCTCGTGGTTCACGCGCTCGCAGACGTGCCGACGGATCTCGACGCGGAGGGCGGGATCCGTGCGGTGATGCTGGCGTTCTTCGACCTGTTCGACGCGCATCCCTGGGTCGGCACGCAGCTCTCGCGCGAACCCTGGCAGGCCGCATTGCTGGAGATGTTCGAAGCCATCGGGGCCCATCTCGATGCACTGGGCGTTGACGAGCGATATCAGTTCACCGCCGCCTCGAGCCTGCTCAACTTCGTGCTCGGCGTGGCTGGGCAGCACGCATCTGCAACACGCCTCGCGCGCGACCTCGACCGCAGCACTTTTCTCCGAGACATCGCCGAAGGCTGGAAAGACGAGGCGACCGCCGCGTCGCACCCGTTCTCCCGCCGGATGGCAGACCAGCTCGCCGAGCACGACGACCGGCAGCAGTACAGTGACGGAATCGACTTCGTCCTCGCCGGCATCGCGGCGGTAGCTGTGGAAGGAGGGCTTCGATGAAGCGTCCACCGACCATGCCTGATGTACCAGCCTTCATCCTTGCAATCGTCCGGGGATTGGCCCTATACCTGTTGATTCCGCTCGCGTTCGTTTTTTGGATCGTGGCTTTTCTGTGGTTATTCAGGTATTCGAAGTCCCTTCCACAGTTCATTACATGGGTCGACTACAACTTCTGTGTCTCGCTGATTCGGGGACCTCTGCGTCCACTCATTCCCGAGCCCCGTGCGGAATGGCTCCCACTGCGCCGAATCAAGGAAATGACGGATCGAACCAAACTGGTTGACTTGCTCTAGCCTTTCCAAACATCGAGGGTCTTCGCCTACCGGTCAGGAACGGAGTCGCCGCGACTCTGTGATGGTCGGTGTGGCAGTAGTGGAGAACGATTTCATGGAGGGAAGACTTATGTCTTCTAGTCGTCGAATCGCAATCTTCGGATTCATTCTGTCGCTCGTGACATTCATCGGATGGACCGTGTCTATCATCCATATCATCACTGTCTCAACCGCCTATACCGGCGCGGCCATAGACCTCGACGACGCGAATGAACTCGATGCATCCGGGCTAGAAGTGCTTGGGCGATACGCCGCAGCCGTCCTCTGGATCAACATCGTCGGAACACTCTTCGGGGTGGCAGCCTTGGTGATCGCAATCCGAAGTAGAGAGTCGGGCTGGCTTAGGATTCCGACAATAGTTTTCGCCCTTCTAGCTCCCGTCGTGTGCTTTATCCCCTCGATCTGGATGTTCGCCGCGGCCTACTAGGGCAGACGATGTGAGGTTGGCGAGCGCTCGACCGCCTGTCTGACGCGCTGGGGACTCCCTCGCCTCCTTGTCAGCAACTCAGTCATAGAATCACCTTCATAGAACAGCACCCCACGGCCGCACCGGATTCCGCCTCCTCTGCCGAGCCACCCAGTCGCCGCGGACTCGTTGTCGTCGTCTCGCTCCTGGCGGCCTCCTTCGTGGTGATCGCCACGGGCATCCTGCCGTGGCGCGACACCCTCGTGCTCGCTGATCGTGTCGTGCCGGTTCTCGGCTTCGTGGCCGCGATCACGATCGTCACCGAACTCGCCGCCGACGCGGGAGTCTTCACCGCGCTCGCGGGCCGGCTGGCGCGCTGGGGCCGCGGCCGACGCATCCTGCTCTGGCTGTTCGTGCTGGCGCTCGCGGTGGTCTCGACCATCTTCCTGTCGCTCGACACGACCGCCGTGCTCGTGACGCCGGTGGTCGTGCTGCTCGCCCTGCACGCGGGCCTGCCGCCCCTGCCGTTCGCGCTCGCCACGGTGTGGCTGGCGAACACCGCGTCACTGCTGCTGCCGGTGTCGAACCTCACCAACCTGCTCGCCGAAGGGCGAATGGATGTCGGTGGTCCGGCCGGATTCGCGGCGCTCGTCGCCGCTCCTGCCGCGGTCGGCATCCTCGTGCCGGTGATCGTGCTCAGCCTGATGTTCCGCAAGGAGCTGCGCGGCCGCTACTCCGCGCCCGCCGTGGAGAAGGCGCCCGACCGCACCCTCCTCCTCGTGAGCGCGATCGTGGTCGCGGCCCTGCTGCCGCTGCTCGTCTCCGGACTGCCCGTCTGGATTCCGGCCACCGTCGCGGCCGTGGTGATCGTGGTGCTGTTCGGCATCCGGCGCCCCGGCGCCCTGAGCCTGAAGCTCGTGCCCTGGCAGCCTCTCGGAATCGCGGTGGGGCTGTTCGTGCTCGTCGAGACGGCCCACGCGCGCGGGCTCACGGCCTTCATCTCGAACATCGGCGGGTCGGGCACCGACCTGCTGAGCCTGCTGCAGCTCTCGGCCCTCGGCACGGTCTCGTCGAACGCCATCAACAACCTGCCCGCCTACCTCGTGCTCGAGCCGATCGGCCACTCGCCGGTGCGCCTCGCCGCCCTGCTCATCGGAGTCAACCTCGGGCCGCTGATCACCCCGTGGGCCTCGCTCGCGACGCTGCTCTGGCACCAGAAGATCACCGGCCTCGGAGTGACACTCTCGTGGCCGAAGTTCATGCTGGCCGGCCTCGGCGTGGTGCTGCTGACGGTGCCGCTCGCGACCGTGGCGCTGTGGCTGACGAGTGGCGCCCGTTAGGAATCCGTTAGGACTGCAGTGCTGCGGCGGCATCCGGTCACCGGCCGAGCCGCGCGGGGGCCAAGCTGTACTCATGACGACTTCCACAGTGCGCCGGCGCGGCCTGGGCGCGTGGCTTCTGGATGGCCTGACCGACGACTCCGGCTCTCATCAGGGCCCCCACGCCGCGAAGGTCGAGAAGACGAACTCGTGGTGGCGGGTGATGTGCCTCACCGGCGTCGATTACTTCTCGACCCTCGGCTACCAGCCCGCGATCGCGGCCGTCGCCGCGGGGCTGCTCTCGCCCTTCGCCACGGTCGTGCTCGTGCTGCTGACCCTCTTCGGGGCGTTGCCCGTCTACCGCCGCGTCGCCCGCGAGAGCTTCCGCGGAGAGGGCTCGATCGCCATGCTCGAGCGCCTGCTTCCGTGGTGGGGCGGCAAGCTCTTCGTGCTCGTGCTGCTGGGCTTCGCGGTCACCGACTTCATGATCACCATCACTCTGTCGGCGGCGGATGCGACGGCGCACGCCGTCGAGAATCCGTTCGCACCGAGCTGGTTCCACGGCAACGAGGTCGTGATCACGCTCGTGCTCGTGGCCCTGCTGGCCGCGGTGTTCCTGCGCGGATTCAAGGAGGCCATCAACATCGCCGTGGTGCTCGTGGCCGTGTTCCTCGTGCTCAACGCGATCGTGATCGCCGTGTCGATCGGGCACGTCGCCGAGAACGCGGTCGTCGTCACCGACTGGTGGGCCGCGCTCACCGCACAACACGGCAACCCCGTGGTGATGGTCGGCATCGCCCTCATCGTCTTCCCCAAGCTCGCACTGGGACTCTCCGGCTTCGAGACCGGCGTCGCGGTCATGCCGCAGATCTCGGGAAAGCCCGGCGACACCGAGGCGAACCCGGCCGGACGCATTCGGGGCGCGCAGCGGCTGCTCACGACCGCGGCCATCATCATGTCGACGTTCCTCATCACGTCGAGCATCGTGACCACGTTCCTCATTCCGCAGGCGGAGTTCAAGTCGGGCGGCGAGGCCAACGGGCGCGCCCTCGCCTACCTCGCGCACGAATACCTGGGGCCCGCGTTCGGAACGATCTACGACATCAGCACCATCTGCATCCTGTGGTTCGCCGGCGCCTCGGCCATGGCCGGCCTGCTTAACCTGGTGCCCCGCTACCTGCCGCGCTATGGAATGGCGCCGCAGTGGGCGCGAGCCGTGCGGCCGCTCGTGATCGTGTTCTCGCTGATCGCGTTCGTGATCACGATCGTGTTCCAGGCCGACGTGGATGCCCAGGGCGGCGCTTATGCGACCGGCGTGCTGGTGCTGATCACCTCGGCATCCGTGGCCGTGACGCTCTCGGCCCTGCACAAGAAGCAGCGCAAGCGCACGATCGGATTCGGCGTGATCGCGATCGTCTTCGTGTACACGACCATCACGAACGTGTTCGAGCGGCCCGACGGTGTGCGCATCGCGGCGCTGTTCATCCTCGGCATTCTCGTAGTGTCGATCGTGTCGCGGGTGCAGCGCTCGTTCCAGTTGCGCGCGACTTCGGTCACGTTGGATGCGGCGGCGCAGGACTTCGTGCTGGCCGACGCGGATGCCTACGACCAGGTTCTCATCGTCGCCAACGAGCCCGACGACGGCAGCGCGAGCGAATACAAGCAGAAGATCTCAGAGGAGCGGCGAGACAGCGGAATCCCGTCGCGACGGCCGGTGATCTTTCTCGAGGTCTACCCCACCGACTCGTCGAACTTCGAGGAGGATCTCGAGGTGCGAGGCGTCGTGCGGCACGGAAACCGGGTGCTGCAGGTGACGAGCGGCAACATCCCGAACACGATCGCGACGGTGCTGCTCGCTATCCGCGACCTCACGGGCACGGTGCCCGATATCTACTTCGAGTGGACCGAGGGCAACCCCATCTCGAACATGTTCAAGTACCTGATCACGGGCGGCGGCGAGGTCGCGCCGGTGACGCGCGAGGTGCTGCGTCGGGCCGAGTCTCAGCGCACGAGGCGCCCCGACGTGCACGTGAGCTAGCCGGCTAGCTTCGCCGAGCGCGGTGTCGAGGCTCAGGCGAGGCCGAGCAGAGTCAGCGGGAGGCCGCCGAACAGGAAGAGCGGGATCGGGAGGACGACTGCGGCGATTCCTCCGACGAGGCTTCGGCGCGCGGCGCGCACTCCGAGTCCGGTGGCTCCCGCCGCATCCGGTGTCTCAGCCCAGCGCAGTCCGCGGCGCGCGAAGACGATCGCGCGGATCGCGAAGTACCAGATCACCGGGATGCAGATGAACACGAAGGGCGCGAGCACCAGCTGCCCGTCGGCGCGCAGCAGATAGAGCGGCGCCCAGAGAACGACGAAGCCGATCACGGTGAGCACTCCCGCCAGCGTCGCGTTCACCGTTGCGGTGCGGGCGGCGCTGTTGACGAGGGGTTTCGGAAGCAGCTTGAGCGCGCTCTTGTCTGGTTCCATGAGTGGGAGCCTAGTTCGCCAGCGCCTCGTCGACGAAGGCGCGCTTCACGATGACCTGGCGGCTGCCCGGGTCGAACTGCACGGCCACGATGTCGGCGCTCTGCACGATCGCGAGGGCATCGCGGCCCGCGAGGATCGTTCCCTGCACGTCGGCGCGTTCGGCCTCGGGCACGGCGAGTCCCAGCTCGGCGAGGCTCGTGAACAGGGGCAGCACCAGCTGGCCGTCTGTGGAGGTGAGTGTGCGCACACGCGGGCCGGACTCGGGGGTCGACCCCGTGACATCCACGACCAGCCCGCCCGTGGTCGCGAGCGACAAGACCTTCTGGATGCCGGCCACGCTCGGCTCGGCCTCGAACGCGGCGAGGGCGTCGCGCACGGACGTGTTCACGTACGAGCGGGGAAAGGGAACGGGGCGCTTGGCCATGGGGGCTCCTAGAAGAGTCGGGAGTCGCTGTCGTCGAGGCCGCGCATGGCGTCGTAGTCGAGCACCACACAGCGGATGCCGCGGTCCTGGGCGAGCGTGCGGGCCTGCGGCTTGATCTCCTGGGCGGCGAAGATGCCCTGCACGGGCGAGAGGTGCGGGTCGCGGTTCATGAGCTCGAGGTAGCGGGTCAGCTGCTCGACGCCGTCGATGTCGCCGCGTCGTTTGATCTCGATGGCCACGGCCGCGCCGCCGGAATCGCGGGCCAGGATGTCGACGGGCCCGATGGCGGTCATGTATTCGCGGCGAACGAGCGTGTGCCCGTCGCCCAGCAGGGTGATCTGCTCGGCGAGGAGCTTCTGCAGGTGCGCCTCGACTCCGTCTTTCTGGAGGCCGGGGTCGATGCCGAGCTCGTGCGACGAGTCATGCAGAACGTCGTAGATGCTGACCACCAGAACGTCGTCGGTCTTCTTCTGGGTGACCTTCCAGAGCTGGGTGATGCCGGCATCCTTTTGCACGTCGTCGGGCTCGTCGAAGGTGATGTAGCAGGGCGGGCTCATCCAATTGAGCGGCTTGTACGAGCCGCCGTCGGAGTGCACCAGGATCGACCCGTCGCTCTTGAGCATGAGGAGTCGGGTGGCCAGCGGCAGGTGCGCCGAGAGGCGGCCTGCGTAGTCGACGGAACAGTTCGCAATGACGAGACGCACCCGTCAACGGTATCGGGTTAACTCAGTAGTGATCGCGCGCTTGAAGGATGACGATCTCAGACTCGGACACGAAGTACACGAGTCGATTCACTTCATCTATGCGCCGCGACCATGCACCGGAGAGCAGGTGCTGGAGCGGCTCCGGCTTGCCGATTCCTTCGAAAGGGTCGCCGCGGAGGATGTCGGCGATGAGGGTGTTGATGCGTCTGAGCGTCTTGCGGTCTTGCGTCTGCCAGGAGAGATAGTCCTCCCAGCCCTCGGATTCGAACGCGAGGCGGCGGGTCACTCGCTCTCGACCTCGATGAGATCGTGGTGTTCGACCTCGCCCCGCTTCGCGCGCTCCAGCGCTGCGAGCAGCCGCTCTGCTCCTTTAGGGTTTCGCAACAGGTACGCCGTCTCTGCCATCGCGTCGTAGTCGTCCTTCGACATGATGATCGCGTTGCCGTGCTTGGAGACCACCTCGACGGGAGCATGGTCGTCGTTGACCTGCTGGATCAGGCCGAAGAGATTCTTGCGTGCGTCGGTTGCGGTGATCGCAGACATGGGGCCCTTTCCGAGTGTGGTACTTGATAACGTACCATTTGTAAGTACGTCACCGCGAGAGTGATCTGCCCTCACCTCGCTCAGCGAGTAGGTCCCCGAGCAGGGCGGCCAGCGCTCGGTCGTGCCTCTCCGTCGCGGCGAAGACGCCGTCGGCGACGTGCTCCGACACCCACGCGATCTCGACGTTCGTGCTCAGGCACCTCATGCCGAGGTTCACCATGACGGGCTGCAGAGCGACGACCGCGCGGGTGCCGCCCGAGAGGCCGCCGTAGCTCACGATGCCTACGGGCTTTCCTGCCCACTCGGCGTGCAGATAGTCGATCGCGTTCTTCAGCGGCGCCGAGAAGCTGTGGTTGTATTCCGGCATCACGAAGATCACGGCATCGGCCGCGGCCACCCGCGCGCTCCATCGCTTCGCCGGCTCGCCGACGTAATTGCCGAGCTTCGGATGATGCGGCTCGTCGTGCAGAGGGAGCCGCAATTCCCGCAGATCGACGAGATCGATGTCGAGCGCCCCGGCATCCGGATGCGGCGCATGAGCGCCGGCCGCCGCGACCACCCAGTCGCCGACGGCGCGGCCCACCCGCGTCTCGCGCACGCTCGCGACGAGCACGAGGAGTCTCACAGCGTCACGTCTGCCCGCTCCGACTCCTTCTGATGAGTCGAGGCGTCTTTGTACTCGGTGTAGGTGTAGGGGTTGTCGAGCATCTTGGCCTCGGGGGCGTCGGGGTTCATGCCCTGCCTCCAGGCCGGTTCGCCGAGCTCGCTCTGCAGGTAGTCGACGGTCGACTCGACCTCCTTCTTCACCGAGGCGAGGTCGTCGCCCAGCAGCCTGCCGTCGTACTTGGCGATCACACCGTCGACCATCACCGTGTGCACGTCGCCGCGGCCGGCCTGCAGGGCGATGTGCCCGTTCGGATTGAGAATCGGGTACATAGTCGGCGAGTGATCGTTCTTGATGAGAACGATGTCGGCCCGCTTGCCCACCTCGAGCGAGCCCACCAAGTTCTGCATGCCGAGGCTCGCTGCTCCGCCCCGCGTGGCCCAGTCGACGACGTGCTCTGCCCGCAGGTGCGAGTGGGTGACGGTGTCGCCGTGGTCGTGGGCCTTGGTGTGCTCCCACCCGCGATCCGCGCCGAGCGTCGACCGCATGGCCGAGAACAGGTCGCTCGAGAACCAGACGCTGGTGTCGACCGACAGAGACACCGGGATGCCGTGCTGGCGCAGGATCCACGACGGCGGATAGCCCTGGCCGCAGCTCAGCTCGCTCTCGGTCGAGAGGGAGACGGACCCGCCCGTGGCGGCAATGCGCTGGTAGGAGTCGTCGCTGAGCGTGGCCGCGTGCACGTAGACCGTCTCGGGTGCCATGAATCCGTTCTCGTGCATGAGCCGGATGCCGTCGTCGTTGGTCGCGCCCCAGACTCCCGCGTGAGTGGTGACCGGCAGGCCGAGCTCGCGAGCTGCCTCGAACGCCGCGCGCTCGGGGAAGGCGGGGTCGCCGGTCACATCGAATGCCAGCTGGAACCTCAGGTCGTCGGCGCCCGTGTTGTTCCTCGCGAGGAAGGCGAGCACGTCCGGGTCGGCGGACCACTCCCAGGGGCCGGCGAAGATGTTGCCGTACGCCAAAACGAACCGCCCCGTGGATGCGCGGAGGGCTTCGAGGGCAGCCTCGCCGTGCTCGATGGTGCGAAGCCCGTGCGACCAGTCGACGGTCGTCGTGACACCGGCATCGATCGCGTCGAGCGCCGAGAGGCGGTTGCCCGCGTGCACGTCTTCGGGGCGGAAGCTCTTGCCGTGCTCGAGGTAGTACCAGACGAAGTATTGCGTCAGGGTCCAGTCGGCGCCGTACCCGCGCATGGCGGTCTGCCACATGTGCCGGTGGGTGTCGATCATGCCGGGCATCAGGATGCCGTCGGTCGCGTCGATCTCGAAGGTGCCGTCGGGCACGGCCAGCCGCTCGCCGATGGCCGCGATGCTGTTTCCGATCACGAGTACATCGGCGTTGTTCAGGACCCGACGCTGATCGTCGACGGTCACGACCGTTCCGTTTCGGAAGACGATCGGCCTGCCGTCGGTGGGCGGTTCGGGGGTGTTCGGGTTCTGCGACATGATTCGACTCCTTCGGCGATGTCTGCGGTCGTGCTGGGTGATGCGGGGAGGGGGGCGTGACGTGGGGTGTTCGGATGGCTCAGAGCGCGACGGTCGGGTAGTCCTTGCCGAGCCAGTGGGCGAGTTTGACGGCATACTCCCGCTGGAACGCCAGCGGACCGGACTTCGTCTCGTAGTCGTCGTTGTAGAGGGCGATGAAAATCGTGAGGGTGAGGAAGAAGTGGGCGCCGAGCTCGAAGAGTCGGGTGTAGTCGTGCTCCACGAGAGCGCGGCGCTCCTCGTCGGTGAACGAGAGCCAACTGGTCGTCTCGACCCGGTTCCCCGTGCCCAGCCACCGGCCGTACTCGGCCTCCCACCGCTCGACCAGGCCATCCGGATCGGCCTTGTATGAGGCCAGAAGTTCGGGGTCGCGATCGACCTGGTAGAGGAACTTGTTCACGTAGTACCTGCTCATCGCGGGTCGCCTCCCGGGTACCAGGTCATGTACATCTCGCGGGTGTGGAAGAGGTCGAGCTCGTCGACGTAGGAGGCGGGAATGGAGCCCGCGATGCCCATCATGAGGATGAGGTCCATGAAGCCGTGCGTGGCATTGCCCGCGCCAGCCATCGACTCGTGCGTGACGTTCTCGAGGATCGCGTCGATGTCGCCGGAGGCCAGCCAGTCGATCGCCTTGCGGTCGAAGACGGGGTCGGGGCCCGTCTCGCCGAACTGCCTCGGCCCTCCGAGCTCGAGCGACAGATGCCCGCTGCCGACCGCGGCGATGCGCAGGTCTGAGGGGTACTCGTCGATGATGCTGCGGATGGCCCTGCCCAGCTGCCAGAAGCGCTTCGGGCTGGGCAGGGGCGGGGCGAAGATGTTCGTGTAGATGGGCACGACGGGCAGATCGGCGTCGGGCCTGGTCGTGATGATCGGGCAGATGATGGAGTGATCGAGCTTCAGTTCGTGGCTGACGGAGAAGTCGAATCCGCGGTCGAGCAGACCCTGCAGCATAAAGCCCGAGAGCTCTTCGTGGCCGTCGAGCACATAGGGCGGGATGCCGAACTCGCGCTCCTCGTTGTAGAAGATCGCGTCGTAGGTGGGCTGCTTGCCGATGAGGAACGCGGGGTAGTTGTCGGAGAAGAACTGGTGGAAGTGGTCTGCCCCGACCATCACGAGGATGTCGGGCTTGGCCACGGTCAGCGTCTCGCGGTAGGCCTCGACCTTGCGCTTCCATTCGTCGGCCTGGGGCATCCGGTTCTCGGGCGGCGCCGTGGTGGCCTTCAGATAGAAGGGGTGGTGTGTGGTCGCCAGAACGGCGCTCAGTTCTGCCATCGTCAGGCTCCTTCGCCGGAGTGGTCGGGGGTGGGCGGAACGACGGGGGGCGGCACATACGTCGCGTTGCGGTCGACCGAGTAGTAGACGTCGGGGCCGATCGGGCTGACCTGCTCCTCCCTGATGTGGCCGAGCAGCCCGGCCGTGCGGGCGAGAAGGGCGAAGCCGCGCAGCATCGTGACGGGCAGCCCCAAGTCTGCGAGGGCCGCGCCCGCGACTCCCGCGCCGTTCAGGGGCAGGTTCTTGCCGAGCACCTCGTGCTGCACCCGGCCGATGGCCGCGAACAGCCGCAGGTGGGGGCCGAGGGTGCCCTCCTCCTCGGCGATGCGCATGATCACGGGGGTGCGCGGGTCGCCGTCTTTGTGAACCGGATGCCCGAGGCCGGGAATGCGCCGCTTCTCGGCTTTCGCTGCGTGCAGGGCGGTGCGCGCCACCTCGTCCCAGTCGGAGTCGTCGAAGGCCGTCGTATCCGCGTCGAGGGACTGCACGATCGCGTCGAGGTAGAGGCCCGTGTCTTCCGTGACTCCGAGAAAGCGCGAGCCGCCGCCGAGCAGGCCGGCGGCGACTGCTCCCTGAAGCGAATCCGGAGCGCTGTAGTAGGTGAGCCGCGCGGCAATGGCGGTCGGGGTGAAGCCGTGGTCGGCAAGCGACACGAGCACCGCTTCGAACACCCGGCCCTCGGCCGCCGTGGGGCGCCTCTTGGCGACGAGCCAGAACGCCAGCTCGCCGAAGGTGACCTTGCCGAGAAGGTCGGCGCTGAGATCCTGCCCCAGCAGCGAGATGCTCGAGAGATCGCTTGTTCCGATTCCGGTGGGGTAGTCGGTCATGATCTGAGCCAGTCCTTGATCTCGGTGTCGTCGGCACCCAGGGCGGGTGGGGCGCTGCGGTAGGCGGGCGGGGTGAGAGAGAAATCGATGGGGTTCCTGATCATGGGCACGGCATTCTCGCCCTCGCCCACGAGCACCACGGGCTCGAGGCCGAGGCTCTCGGCGAGTGCCACACCCCCGTCGATGGTGTTGATCGGCCCACAGGCGACGCCGGCCCGTGTCAGAGTCTCGAACCACTCGGCCACGGATGCGGTCGCGAGGGCCTCCAGCAGCAGGGGACGCAGCTCTTCGCGGTTGCGGTTGCGCAGTTCGGTCTTCGCGAAGCGGGGATCGTCGGCCAGGTGCGCGAGCCCCAGGGCGGTGGCGAGCTTCACGAACTGGGCGTCGTTGGCGGCGACGATCACGATCACGCCGTCGCTGGCCGCCAGCGGTTCGTAGGGGAACAGGCTCGGATGCGCGTTGCCCATGCGGAACGGCACCTGGCCACCGGCGACAAAAGTCGAGCTGTGGTTGGCCATCGCAGAGAGCGCCGTCGACAGCAGATTCACCTCGATGTGCTGCCCCTCGCCCGTGTTGTTGCGGTGGTTCAGGGCGGCGAGGATGCCTATCGTCGCCTGCATGCCGGTCATGATGTCGAAGACCGAGACGCCGCTTCGGTAGGCAGGCCCGTCGGGTTCGCCCGTCAGACTCATCAAGCCGGATGCGGCCTGCACGATCAGGTCGTAACCGGGCAGCGCCGCCCCGCCCTTCGAGCCGAATCCACTTATCGAGGCGTAGATGACGGCGGGGTTGAGCGCCGCGACGGAGTCGTAGTCGAGCCCGAACTTGGTCAGGCCTCCGGGCCGGAAGTTCTCGATCACGATGTCGGCCCGCGCGGCGAGCTCGTGGGCGAGTTCCCGGTCGGCCTCGTCGCCGAAGTCGAGCACGACGTCGCGCTTGTTCCGGTTGATGCCGAGGAAGTAGGTGGACACGCCGTCGCGCTCGGGCGGCGCCCAGTCGCGCGTCTCGTCGCCCCTGGGGCTCTCCACCTTGATCACATCTGCGCCGAGGTCGGCCATCAGCTGCGTGGAGTACGGGCCGGCGAGCACGCGCGAGAAGTCGGCGACCACGAGCCCGGCCAGCGGGCCGGACCGGGGGGTCGTGCGGGGGGATGGAGTCGTCATCGTCACCAGATCTGTCTTGCGGACAAATGTCCGTCAGGCGGACACGAGCCAAGTATGCGCCTCCGCTGGGCGCGCGTCAATGCTCAGATGCGGGCTCCGTGCGGATGGCCGATCACGGCTCGAGAATCTCGCTGAACGGGCGGGCCTCGAGCCGAGCCCAGTCGGCGGAGATGTGCGCCGCCGTCTCCAGAAGGTGGCTGAGGTGACGCTCGACGAGGTCGGAGGTCGCCGTCTCGGCGGCGTGCACGGTGACGTTGACGGCGGCCTGAACGGTGCCCGATTTGTCACGCACGGGGGCGGCGATGGACCGCACCCCGGGAGCGAGTTCCTCGTCGGCGAGTGCCCACCCACGCTCACGCACAAGGGCGAGTTCGCGATCGAGGTCGGCGCGGTCTCGATGGGCGATCACCACCCGCGACAGGCTGGGCGCATCGAGGGCGAGCTCCAGCGCATCCGGGGCCAGCCAAGCCAGCAGCACCTTGCCCTGGGAGGTGACCACGGCGGGAAACCGGGTGCCGATCTCGACGCGCAGCGCGATGATCTTCGGCACAGCGACCCTGGCCGTGTAGACGATGTCGCTGCCGCTCAGCTGGGCCATCGACGACGACTCGCCAGTAAGGTGAACGAGGGCCTCGAGATGGGGTTTCGCCACCTGCCACAGCCCCTGCGAACTGACGAACGCGTAGCCGAGGTCGAGTACCCGGGGGGTGAGTTCGAAGACCGAGCCGTCTTGCCGCACGTAGCCGAGCTCGATCAGGGTGGCGAGCAGTCGGTGCGCCGTGGGTCGCGCGAGGTTCGTGGCCGCGGCGATCTCGGCCAGTGACATTCCCGTGTGGTTGTCGCTGAACGCGCCGATGATGTCGAAACCCCGTGCGAGCGCCTCGACGAAGTTCGCGGATTCGCTGCGGCCTGCCATGGGGAGAGACTACTTCGCGACGGGCCTATTTCTCGTACGTGCGCTCGCGGGTGGCCGGCGACGCGAAGAACGAGACTACGAGCAGCGCGAGGATCACGTAGAGAGCGTTCAGGATGCCGAAGTGCTCGCCGAGGAATCCGAGCAGCGGCGGGCCCGCAAGGAACGCGGTGTAGCCCATGATCGCCACGGCGCTCACGCGCGCGGCCGAGTTCTTCTCGTCGTCTGCCGCGGCGCTCATGCCCACGGGGAAGCCGAGGGCGGCGCCGAGCCCCCAGAGGATCGCACCGATGATGGTGACCCACAGGTCGGTCGAGAGGATGAAGAGCAGCAATCCCGCGATGCCGACGATGGCTGTGACGCGCAGCGTCGGAACGCGTCCGAAGCGATCGAGCAGCGGCCCTCCGGCGACGCGGCCAACGGTCATGGCGGCCACGAAGATGCCGAAGACGATGGCGCCCGTGGTGTTCGACTGCTCGTGGCCGTCGACGGTCGCGATCGCGATCCAGTCGTTGGCGCTGCCCTCGGCGAACGCCATGCCGAGCATGACCGCGCCGATGAGAAGCAGGCGGGCGTCGGCCCAGATCTTGAGGCTCGCCTTGAGTCGCTGGCCGAGCGGGATGCGCGGGGCCGAGCCTGCGGATTCGGCCTGGTCGGCGGCATCCAGATCGTGGGGGATGAACCTGACGGCGACAATCACGACCGCCACGAGGATGACCGCGATGGCGACCAGGTGGGCGAACACCGGGATGGCGAGGGCCGAGGCGAGCGCGCCGATGCCGGCGCCGAGCACGGTTCCGCCCGAGAACATCGCGTGCATCAATGGCATGAGGGTCTTGCCGATGGCGCGTTCGGCCGCGGCGCCCTCGACGTTCATCATCACGTCGCAGGCTCCGTTGCCGAAGCCGAAGAGCACGAGGCCGATGAAGGCGACGGTGACGGCAGGAACGAGGCCACCGCCGATTCCGATGAGTACGAGACCCGTGGCGACCAGCGAGATGCAGAACGTGATTCCGGCGCGCGGCCCGAAGCGACGAAGAATTGCGGGCGACACGATGAGTCCGACGACCGATCCGGCGGACATTCCGAAGATGAGCACGCCGACGTTGGCCGTGTTCAGTTCGAGTCCGTCGCGGATGGCCGGGAGGCGAGCCACCCACGTGGCGATGCTCACGCCGCTCAGGATGAAGACGATGAAGACCGCGTTGCGCCAGGCGACGAGGGTACGCGGGGGATGCACGGCGACGTCGCTCGTGGGTGTGGTCATGGGGTGTCCTGAATGCGTTGAAGAGCGGTATCGCACGAAATCGAATCGATTCGACTACGCTACCAACATGACCGCGAGCGATCAACACACCCGCCGTCCCACTCTCGCAGACGTGGCCAAGGCCGCCGGAGTCTCCGTTTCGACCGCGTCGATCGCGTTCAGCGGGTCGGGCCCGGTGTCGGATGCGACGCGCGAGCGCGTGCTCGCCGCCGCGGCTTCGCTGGGCTACGACGGTCCAGACCCCCGGGCACGCTCGCTGCGTCAGGGGCGCAGCGGCGTGATCGGCGTCGTTCTCGAGGGCAGCCTGCTGTACGCGTTCCGCGACCCCGTGACATCCATCACTCTCGACGGAGTCGCCACCGCGCTCGGCCCGCAGGGCGCCGGACTGCTGCTACTCACCGACTCGGGCGAGGGCGCCGCGACCATCGATACGGCGGCCGTCGACGCCGTGATCCTGCTCGGATGCTCGACCCGCGTCGACCACTCGATCGAGGTCTTCGGTCGCCGCGACATTCCGGTCGTCTCGGTCGAGGGGCCGTCTCGCCCCGAGCTCGTGGAGGTGACCCTCGACAACCGCGCTGCGTCCGTCGTCGCCGCGCGGCACCTGCAGTCGTTGGGCCACACCCGCGTGGGCATCGCCACGCTCGCCACGGCCGACGGCCACGACGCCGGCCCCGTCACCGACGACACCCCGATCGCGGTGTCGGTGACTCGCGAGCGGCTGCTCGGCACGCGCGAGGTGTACCCGGATGCGCCGGCCTGGTCGTCGGTGCACAACACGCCCGAAGACGGTCGGCGTGCGGCGCTCGAACTGCTCTCCGTCGCCGCGTCGGAGCGCCCGACCGCCATCGTCGCCCAGGCCGACCTGCTCGCGATCGGAGTGATCCAGGCCGTCGAGGAGCTCGGTCTCGTGGTCGGGGTGGACGTGAGTGTGATCGGTTTCGACGGAATCCGCATCGACGGCTTCGCGCACGACCTCACGACGATGGTGCAGCCCGCCAGCGAGAAGGGCCACGCGGCCGGAGCCGCGGTCACCGCGCTGCTCGCCGGGGAGCGCCCCGACACTCCGATCGCGTTCACGTGCGAACTGCACGTGGGGTCGACGACGGGGCCTGCTCCGACTGTCTGAGTCCTGGGTTCCATCGAGTGACTCCCGAGTCCGGGCCGGGATTCGTTCAACAGGATGAACTGACGACACTCGGTCGTTCTACCGACGACACACCGACGACTCCTCCGTTCGTCCTGTAATACGAGAAACGTCCGGAACCATCCGACCCCGACTTCTCCTCCCGAATCCTCGAACTCGGCGGATTCTCCCCCGCGACGACGATCTCTGGTCCACCCACCAGTCGACCGAGACGACGATCCTCGAATGACTGCTTCCTCGAGAGATCTCCGGCTCATCCAGCATTGTGTCCGTCGCAACGGCAACGTCGCGTCGAGACGAACACTCCTCGAGGCACGCATAGACCCGGCCAGCATCGATGCGGCATGCCGCTCGGGGGCTCTCGAGAGGCTCCGCCGAGGAATGTACGCGCTCCCGGAAGCCGACATCGACCAGCGTCGGGCCGTGATGGCCGGGGGACGCGTCGGCTGTGTGAGTGCCCTTCGCCGTGTCGGCGTATGGGGCGGGCTCGACACGGCGATTCATATCCACGTTCCCCCATCGGCATCTCGTCTCCACCTCGACGAGATCGCCGCGCTCGGCCGGAGTCCCGAGACCCGTCGGACCGACAAGACCTTCTGGGCGGAGCCGGGCCCACCACGTGTGCACTGGCAGCGCGCGAACGCCGCGAGCACTCGAACGGCGCGGTCGTGGGCGGACGACTGGCTGGCCGATCCGATGAGCGCGCTCCGTCAGGCGGTGCTCTGCCTCGACGACGAACATGCGATCGCAGCCATCGACTCCGCACTGCGGAAGGAGGTCGTGCACGCTCACAATCTCGAATCTCTCTTCAGATCGCTCCCGCGTCGATTGCAGAGGCTGAGAGTCGAGCTCGATCCCGCGGCCGATTCCGGTCCCGAGTCGATCGTTCGGGTGCGGATGCGACGGGCCGGCTTCGTGGTCGAGCCGCAGGTCGGCATTCCGGGCTCGAGCGATCTGGATCTGCTGATCAATGGCGTGGTCGGCCTCGATATCGACAGCCGGGCCTGGCACACCGGAGAGGAGCAGATCAGCTGGGACTACGGAAAGACTCTCCAGTCGTTCGCGTTCGGCCGGCCGACTCTTCGCATTCTTCCCCATCACATCTTCGACATGTGGCCGTCGACTCTGGCCGCGATCAGTCGGGCTGTCTCGGACATGGAGGACCTTCACCGACTCCGACGGATGAACCGGAATCGTTCAACAGGATGAATCGACGACACTCCGTCGGAGGAGGGACGACACACCGACAATCCCTCGGTTCGTCCTGTGATACCGGATCGGTGATCTCGATACGCCGGCTCCAGCATCGTGCGGCTACTTGAGCGGCACAGGAGTTCGGTCGTAGACCTTCACCCAGAGGTTCGTGTAGTGCCAGCGGTCGACCTCGGTGAAGCCCGCTCCCTCGATCGCTGCCTCGTTCACCTCGCGGTCGCGGCCGCTCGACACGAGGATCACCGTGTCGTCGCCCTCGAGCATCGCGGTATCGACGGGCTCGGCCGTCTCCCACAGCCGATCCGTGACGCCGATCGGCTCGACGAGAGCCACGTCGTCGAGCGACGTGAAGGCCCACGGATACGCGTACTCGACCACCCGTGCCGTGGCTGCCGGGTGGTACGCGATGCTTCCGAACACGACCGCTGGCGAGGCGTCGGCCGGCAACGACGCCGCTACCTCCGACACGCGCCACGCCGCCTTCGACCACGAGGCGTCCTGCTTCGCCTCCGCTCCGCGCTGTGCGACATACGAGGGCTGCGTCAGCAGTGCGAGAACCAGCACCCCCGAGATCGCGGCCAACGCGGTCCACGGAACCGATCGCATCCGGGGCCACCGGGCGGCGCCCGGCAGTCGCGTGGCGCGGCGGGTGAGGCGCCCAAGGCCCACGATTCCGCCGGCGATCGCGATTGCCAGCGCGGGCACGAGGAAGGTGAGGTAGCGCGGCGAGTACAGCGGAGTGACCAGCACCGATGTGAGCACCAGCACCACGGTCGGAACGACGAGCCACGGCAGCACCCACGCCATGAGATCGCGCGCGGCCCTGGCCCTGGTCGTCGCGGCGCGGCGGGCGACGATGAAGGTGGCGATTCCGATGAGCACCACGAGCCAGGTGAAGATGGCGAACGGCGGGTTCATCGGCGCGAACTGGGTGATCAGGATTCCGGTGAGGGTGCGCTGGCTGATGGGATCGATCCACGCCACCTGACCCGACTGCGATGCCACGATGAGCACGAAGGGAATGCAGACGACGCCGAGCGGCACCACCGTGCGGCCGAAGGCGAACAGCTGGCGCCGGCTCAGCGTGCCCGAGCTCGTGAGCACGAGCACGGTCACCGCGTGGGCCACGACCACGAGCGACAGGTACACGAAGACGCCCACCGAGACGAGCGCTACGCCTGCGTAGGCGAGCCACGGCCAGACGGCCGACCAGCGCGAGTCTCGTACAGGCGAGCGCAGCGCGCGCATCAGCAGCAGGGTCAGGGCCGCGGCGAGCAGCGCGGTCAGCGCATACGAGCGGCCCTCGATGCCGGCCCAGGTGAACCGCGGGATCGTGATCAGCACGACGCCCGCGAGCAGGGCGAACCCGCGGGTTCCGAACCGCGAGGCCAGCAGCATCGTGAGCGCCACCGTGCCGCCCGAGATGATCGCGCTCGGCAGCCGCAGGGTGAACGGCGAATAGCCCACGATGTCGAACCACACGTGCATGAACGCGTAGTAGACCCCGTGCACGGCGTCGACGGTGTGCAGCATCGCCCAGAGCTCGGGCCAGGTGCGCGTGGCCGACACGATCGTGGCCGCCTCGTCATACCAGATCGAGGGGGTGTCGATGCCGATGAGCACGATCAGGGCGCCGACGACCGCCAGGATCGGAATCTCGATGCGCCGCCTCACGAGCGCGCCGAGCGTGCCGGGCGCCCCGACCGCCCCGAGCGTCACGCGGGCACCGCCGGTGGGGTCGCGGGTGGGCTCGCCTGCGGGGTTCCGGATGCGACGGCGCGCGCCCGTCGGCGCCGGTACAGCCAGGCGCCGATCACGACCACGGCGGCCACCGCGAGGCCGATGCGCGTCACGGCGAGCGTGGGCATGGTCATGCGCCACGACAGGGCGAGCGGAACTGCGAACCACTCCCAGCGCTGGCTGAGCACGATGAACGGGATCATCAGCAGCGCGTACCAGGGATAGCGCGGGCTCACGATGATGAGGATGCTGCCGACGAGCGCGAGCTGGGCGAGCCACGGCGCCGAGGCGTCCGACTTCCACCACGCGAGGCCCGTCGCCACCGCGATGAGCGCGGCGGCGACCACGATGGAGGCCGATCCGGGGAGCACGATCGACAGCAGCGCGAAGCGACTTCCGTCGTCGTAGCCCTCCTCCGACAGGTAGCCGGGCAGGTAGCCGAGCACGCCGAATCCCGACATCACCACGTAGGGAACGTAGAGCAGCGCGAAGGTGGCCACCGAGACCGTGATCAGGGTGAGCGGGCGCTTCTTGAGCAGCGGCGGTGCGAGGATGACGGGGATGAGCTTGGTGGCGATGGCGGCGCCGAGCGCGATTCCGCCCCAGACGCGGCGACCGGATGCGACGAGCAGGCTGGCCGCGAGGGCGAGCGCCACTCCGAGCGCATCGACGTGGGAGTTGGTGACCGCCTCGGTCGCGACCAGGGGGCACCATGCCCAAAGGGCCGCCCACCTCGGGTCCATGCCGCGGCGACGCAGCGCGACCAGCAGCATCCATGTGACACCGAGCGAGATGACGAGCCCGCCGAGCTGGAACGGCCAGTACTCGACGCTCGGGTCGACGAGGGCGCGCACGCCCGTGAAGTAGAGCTCGGCGAGCGGCGGGTAGATCGTGGGAACGTGCGGCCGGTTGATGGCGGTGCACAGCGGCTCGCCGCTCGGAACGGTGGTGGTCTCGCTGAGGCGGGTGGCGTCGCAGTCGGCGGGGAACAGCCAGTCGGGCCGCAGATCTTCGAGAGCATCGGATGCCGGGACGTGGTCGTAGGGCGAGATTCCCGCGGTGGCGACGATGCCGTCCCAGGCGTAGCGAGCCGAGTCGGTGCTGGTGTTGGGCGGGGCGAGCATCGCGGCTCCGCCGATGAGCACGGCGCCGGCGACGACGACCGACGTCACGTGCCGGGCGGGCACCTTTCTCAGGGCGAGGAATGCCAGGGCGAAGAACAGCCAGGCCGCGGCGAGAACCGCCAGCATCGCCGGTCGATCGGTGCGGGAGAAGAGGTTCAGCTGCGTCGTCTCGAAGCCGATGGCGACGGCGACGGCCGCAGAGGCGACGAGTGCCAGAACTGTTCTCACTGATCGATCCTTGCATCATCGAGCTGGGAAGGTGCGGGGGTGGTGAAACGCGGAATGGCCCGCCACTTCGGTGGCGGGCCATTCGGCGTTCGTACCTTTTCGTTCCCTGAGCTTGTCGAAGGGTGTGCGTCTCGACAGGCTCGACGAACGAGGGGGTGTTACTTGGTGTTGACGGTGATCTTGGCGATTCCGACGAGGAGGCCGGCCTTGACGGCGTCGGTCTTGA
>NZ_LMNF01000003.1 GCF_001422485.1 Agreia sp. Leaf283 | reverse complement strand
GCACGCTGTTGAGTTCTCAAGGATCGGACGCACCCGACATCAACCACACCAACCGGCACAGCATCACATCGAGGCAACTTCTCAAACCTAGACCCGATCTTCGTTTCTGTCAAATCGTGTTTTTGCGGTAATCCGGATGATTCCGGGCGCTCAACACGACTTCCAACAGAACGTTCCTGGGAAGAGGCGTTATACATCCTAAAGCAGTCCTACAGAACACTTCTAGAGCGAATCTGATTCAGCTTGGGATTTGGTCCCGCTTGAGGCCGGAAGCTCTTCGGCTTTCCGCACCTGTGGGGTGACAAGAGAAGACATTACGGGCAGATTCTGCGACCGTCAAAACCGGCGTGCAGCCCGGGCGTGTCGCCCCGGAATCCCGCGGTTCTTCACTCGACGAAGACTCCCGCGAGTGTCTTCTTGCCCCGGCGGAGCACCGCCACTCCCCCGCTCAGCATGGATTCGCTGATCGTGGCCGACTCGTCTGAGACCACGACGTTGTTGACATACACGCCGCCCTGGGCGATGGCGCGGCGCGCTTCACTCGCGCTTTTGGTCAGCCCGGTATCGACGAGCAGCTGCGCTATCGGGGCATCCGGCATACACGTGGTGTTGGGCAGCTCGCGCAGGGCGGCGACCAAGGTCTCCGTCTCGAGATCGGCAAGGTCTCCCTGCCCGAAAAGGGCTTGGGCCGCGGCGATCGCGGATTCGGTGGCGGCGACGCCATGTACGAGCGAGGTCACCTCGTAGGCCAGCGTCTTCTGGGCCTCGCGGCGGAACGGCTCCTCGTCGACCAGCACCGCGATGCGCTCGATCTCGGAGCGGGAGAGGAAAGTGAAGATCTTGAGTCTCGCGATGACGTCGGCATCGAGCGTGTTGAGCCAGAACTGGTAGAACGCGTACGGGCTCGTGAGTGCGGGGTCGAGCCAGACGGCGTTGCCCTCGCTCTTGCCGAACTTCGTTCCGTCGGAGTTCGTGATCAGGGGCGTACCGATCGCGTGAGCGCTGCCGTGCTCGGCCCGGTGGATGAGATCCGTTCCACTCGTGAGATTGCCCCACTGATCGCTGCCCCCGGTCTGGAGCACGCAATCGAAGGTGCGGTACAGCTCGAGGAAGTCCATGCCCTGCAGGATCTGGTAGCTGAACTCCGTGTAGCTGATACCGGCGTCGGAGTTGAGCCGCGCGCTGACGGCATCTTTCTTCAGCATCGTGCCGACGCGGTAGTACTTGCCGATGTCACGCAGGAAGTCGATCGCCGAGAGAGGTTGCGTCCAGTCGAGGTTGTTGACCATGCGAGCCGGGTTGTCGCCGTCGAAACTCAGGAACCTCTCGATCTGACCCCGGAGGTACTCGACCCACTCGGCGACCGTGTCCTTGGTGTTGAGCGTGCGCTCGGCGGTGGGGCGCGGATCGCCGATGAGACCGGTCGACCCTCCCACAAGACCGAGAGGCCGGTGCCCGGCGAGCTGCAATCTGCGCAGCAGAAGGATCTGCACCAGGTTGCCCAGGTGGAGACTCGGAGCGGTCGGGTCGAATCCGCAGTAGTACGTGATCGGCGGCCCCGAGAGCAGCTTCTTCAGAGAGTCCCGGTCGGTGGAGACGTGGACGAGGCCGCGCCACTCGATCTCGTCCCAGACGTCGTCGAACGAGGAATCGTTGTGCTGGCGGGACAGGAGTTCGCTCTGGATCATCGACACCTGATCACAGTATCAGCGGCGATCGGGGTGCTTCGGGCGAATGGAACAGGCCTCTGGCCTTGATGTGCTGTCAATCAGGCCTATAGACTTGATTACCAAGACATCAAGGTTCCAGCCTTGACGAGAGGGGTCCCATGTTCGTCATCACCGCAGACCAGGTCGACAGCCGCCATTCCGCCGACCTCGTATCGCCGGCCGTCGCCCACCTCGACGACGTCTTCAAGGCAGGACTCGCCCTGCCGGTAGACCGGAACGCCGGTGACGAGCTGCAGGCTCTCGTCGTCGACTCGGCCACCGCCGTCGCGATGGTCCTCGAACTCACCCGCTCGGGCGACTGGAGCGTCGGGCTCGGAGCCGGCGACGTCGAGCGACCCCTGGCCTCCTCGACACGCGAGACTCGAGGCCCCGCCTTCATCGCGGCCAGGGCGGCCGTCGACGCGGCAAAGAAGTCGCCCCTGCGATTCGCCTTCCGAGACGGAACGCCCTCCAGGCAGACTGACGCGACCGACGCGACAGACATCGAAGCCCTCATGCTTCTCCTGCTCTCGGTGCGCGACCGCCGCACCGAACAGGGATGGCAGGTCTACGACCTGCTCGCCCAAGGACGCACGCAGAGGGAGGCCGCCGACATCCTCGGCATCACACCCCAGGCGGTGAGCGACCGGATGTCGGCGGCCCAGGTCAGAATCGACCTCGAAGCCCACGCACCCCTGGGCCGGCTGCTGTCGCGGCTCACCGAATCATCCGAACACTCGAAAGACGAGGTCTGACGTGAACACCGTGATCGTTGTCCTCCTCGCCGCGGGTCTCCTCGCGAGCGTGATCGCTCTCACCCTCGATCTGCGAACGAGCGGCGCCCGGCCCCGACGACCGCGCGGTGCTCGATCCGCCGACGTCATCCTCGCGGCGACCACCATCCTCGCCGCAGGCAGTCTCGTCGCAGCACTGGCCTGCGAGGCGCTCGCTCCCCACGACGACTCCGCGCAACCCATCACCCGAGTCCTCACGACAGCCCTTGCACTCGCCCTGGCGACCGTCGGCGGAGGACCGTTCGCCGTGCTCGCTCTGCGCCTCGCAACCCGAGGAGCGAGCCGCGCCGGAGCGCACGGCGGCATCCTCATCGGCGAGAACTCGGCGCAGGCGGTTCCGGCCGCCGCACCTGTACCCTCCTCGCCACTCGGCATCTTCCGCCGACGCAAAGATGTCCCCCGCGCCTCCCCCGCGTCGCCCGCCCAGGCAATGGGAACGCCGGCGGTCGAGGTGCTGCGGGGAGGAACGACCATCGGAGTCCTCGAGCGACTCGCGATCGCCGGCTCGATCGTCGCCGGGTTCCCCGAGGCCGTCGCCGTGATCATCGCGATCAAGGGCGTCGGCCGTTTCAGTGAACTGGCGGCGCCGGAGGCCAAGGAGCGGTTCATCATCGGAACGCTCGCGAGCTTCGTCTGGGCCGGTGCCTGCGCACTCGTCCTGCGGTGACCCGCGGTCGACGGGTCAGTCGCGTTTCCTCGGCACGCTCGCCCGATAGGGCGAGACGGTCGGATCGTTCGGGATGAAGAACCGCCACGGGTACTCGGAGAGACCGCCCGGCCCGCTGACCCCCGTGCGCACACTCGTGCCGACATCCGGCACCCGATCGTCGAGCTCGAGCGTGTAGACCGCACCCGTCAGGTCGGCCCCGTCGTCTGAGAGCGGAATGCCCATCGCCTTGGTGAGCCGGGCCGGTCCCCGGGCGAGATCGCGAAACGCGACCTGATCTCCGCGGTTCGATCGCGCGTGCTCGGCACCGGCGACGATCTCGCCCGCCCTCAGCAGCACGGCCGAGGACTGTCCCTCCGGAGAGCAGACGATGTTGGCGCACACGTGCATGCCGTAGGTGAAATACGTGTAGAGGTGCAGCGGCGGTCCGAACATCACCGCGTTGCGCGCTGTCTTCCCGCGAAAACTGTGCGACCCCGGATCCTCCCCGACGCCCAGGTATGCCTCGACCTCCGCGATGCGCAGAGAGATGTCACCCAGCGGAGAGTGCCGGGTGAGCCGCGCGCCGAGCAACGACGGAGCGACTTCGACGCTTGACCTGTCGAAGAAGCCCGACTCGTTCGACGCCGACGTGAACACCGTCTAGAACATGCCCTTGCCCGAGACCACCGAGACAATCACCACGAACACGAGAACCGCAACGGCGACGGCCACGACGATCCAGGTCGTGCGCCGAGACATCGGCGGCCGGCTGCGCTTCTTCTTGTTGTTCTCATTGCGGAGGGTCATCAGGCTCCGATCTCGGGTGCGGCGGCGGCCTGAAGGGCACGAACGCTCTGCGTAAGCGCCGCAAGCTGTTCCCTGACTCGATCGGGCGCGGTTCCGCCACGGCCGTCTCGGCTCGACACCGACCCCTCGATCGTGAGCACGGATCGAACCGCCGGCACAAGGTGCGGCGACAGCGACGCGTACTGTTCGTCGCTCAACTCGTCGAGCTCGAGGTCGTTCTCCTCTGCGAACCGCACAAGAGCGCCCGTGATCTCATGGGCATCCCTGAAGGACACGTGCTGCTTCACCAGCCACTCCGCCACGTCGGTGGCGAGGGAGAACCCCTGCGGCGCGAGCTCCGCCATGCGGTCGGTATGGAACGTCATCGTCGCGACCATCCCCGTGAATGCCGGCAGCAGCACCTCGAGCGTGGTGATGGAGTCGAAGACCGGCTCCTTGTCCTCCTGCAGGTCGCGGTTGTACGCGAGCGGGAGTCCCTTGAGCGTGGTCAACAGGCCCGTGAGGTTGCCGATGAGTCGACCGGACTTGCCCCGGGCGAGCTCGGCGATATCGGGGTTCTTCTTCTGGGGCATGATCGACGAGCCCGTGGAGTAGGAGTCGGACAGCGTGACGAAGCCGAACTCCTTCGTGTTCCACAGGATGATCTCCTCGGCGAAGCGGGAGAGATCGATGCCGATCTGAGCGGTGATGAAGGCGAACTCCGCAACGACGTCGCGACTCGCCGTTCCGTCGATCGAGTTCCAGGAGCTCTGGTCGAAGCCGAGCTCGACGGCGACCGCCTGGGCGTCGAGGCCGAGGGTGTTTCCCGCCAGGGCTCCCGACCCGTAGGGCGACCAGTTCGCTCGACGATCCCAGTCGACGAAGCGCTCGAGATCGCGGACAAGCGGCCAGCAGTGCGCGAGAAGGTGGTGCGACAGCAGCACGGGCTGGGCATGCTGCAGGTGGGTGCGCCCGGGCAGGATCGCCCCGAAATGCCTGTCGGCCTGGGCCGCGATCGCGTCGACGAGATCGGTCACCAGATGGCGGATGCGCGCGGCATGGTCGCGCAGCAGCATGCGCACGAGCGTGGCGATCTGGTCGTTGCGGCTGCGCCCCGCGCGGAGCTTGCCGCCGAGCTCGACACCGGCGCGGTCGATGAGCCCGCGTTCCAGCGCCGAATGAACGTCTTCGTCGGATGCCAGCGGCCGGAAGGTGCCGTCGGCCACGTCGGAGTCGAGGGCGTCGAGTGCGGCCAGCATGCCGGTCAGCTCGTCGGCAGCGAGGTACCCGGCCTGCGCCAGGGCCCGCGCATGGGCACGCGATCCGGCGATGTCGTAGGCGGCGAGCTGCCAGTCGAAGTGGGTCGACCGGCTCAGGTCGACGAGTTCGGGGGCGGGGCCGCCCGCGAAGCGTCCGCCCCAGAGGGCTCCCGCTTCGCCGGCGCGGTTGGAGACGTCGTGTTCACTCATCGCTCTCAGTCTCCCACGGTGACCGGCGCCTGCTGGCGGAGGAGCCAGACGAGAAGCGCCTTCTGGGCATGGAGCCGGTTCTCCGCCTCGTCCCAGATGACGCTCTGCGGCCCGTCGATGACATCGGCGCTGACCTCGTAGCCGCGGTCGGCCGGAAGGCAGTGAAGGAAGAGGGCGTTCGGCTTCGCCTTGTCGAGGAGATCCTGGTCGACCTGGTAGCCGCCGAAGATCGCCACGCGCTCGGCCTTCTCGTCCTCCTTGCCCATCGACACCCAGGTGTCGGTGACCACGATGTCCGCATCGCGGACCGCGTCGGCGGGGTCGACGTGCACCGCGACGGATCCACCGGTCTCGGCCGCACGAGCCCCGGCGTCGGACAACACGGCCGCATCCGGTGCGAATTCGGCCGGCGCCCCGATGCGCACGTGCATGCCCGCCGTCGCGCAGGCGAGCAGGTACGACTGCGCCATATTGCTGGCCCCGTCTCCGAGGAAGGCGACGGTCTGCCCGGCGAGCGACCCGCGATGCTCACGGATGGTCAGCAGATCGGCGAGCAGCTGGCACGGGTGGAACTCGTCGGAGAGGGCGTTCACGACGGGAACCGTCGTTCCCTTCGCCATCTCCTCCAGGCCGGTCTGCGCATAGGTGCGCCAGACGATCGCCGCGACCTGCCGCTCGAGCACCCGGGCCGTGTCGGAGGCGGTCTCCTTGCCGCCGAGCTGACTCGACGCCATGCTGATGATCAACGGGCTGCCGCCCAGATCGGCGATGCCGACCGCGAACGAGACGCGGGTGCGCGTGGACGACTTGTCGAAGATCACGGCGACGGTCTGCGGCCCGGCCAGGGGCTGCGTCTGGAATCGGTCTCGCTTGAGCTCCAAAGCCAGGTCGAGGATCTCAGCCTGCTCGGCAGGTGAGAGGTCGTCGTCGCGCAGGAAATGTCTGGTCACGGGAGATCTTTCGATAAATGGCGGAAAGGGAAAGACTAGCGCGGGCCGCGAAGGCTCAGGAGGCGGGCACCGCGTCGAGGGCGCCGCGGAACCGCTCAGCGAAGAGCGCGAGCTCGGCGTCGCCCACGATGAGCGGCGGGGCGATGCGGATGCTCGAGTCGTTGGCCGCGTTGACGATGAGCCCGGCGGCCAGGGCAGCCGCAGCTACTGCACCGGCAACAGGTGTCGTCAGGCCGACGCCGACGAGGAGTCCGCGGCCGCGGACCTCCGCGACGTGGGGAGATCCGATGTCTCGAATGATCTGCCGCAGCTGTTCGCCGCGCAGGGCGGCATTCTGCAGGAGCCCGGCCGCCTCGATCTCGCCGAGAACCGCGTCGGCCGTCGCCGTGGCGAGAGGATTGCCGCCGAAGGTGGAGCCGTGCATGCCCCGCTGGAAGAGCTCCGACGCCCATCCGAACGTGACCAGCGCACCGATGGGGAATCCGCCGCCCATGCCCTTGGCCATCGTCACCGCGTCGGGGAGGATGCCGAACTGCTCGTAGGCGAACCAGGTGCCCGTGCGGCCGGCGCCGGTCTGGATCTCGTCGAGGATCAGCAGCACACCGTGCTCGGCCGTCAGCTCACGGGCACGCACCAGGAACCCGTCGGGCAGGTCGACGACGCCGGCCTCCCCCTTGATCGGTTCGACGATGAGCGCGGAGACGGAGCCGTCGATCGACCGCTCGAGCGCCTCGATCGTCGAGTCGATGTGCTCGACGCCGGAGGGCATGGGCTCGAATGCGTCGCGCAGGCTCGGCTTTCCGGTCAGGGCCAGTGCGCCCATCGTGCGTCCGTGGAAGGAATCGTGCAGGGCCAGCACCCGGTGGCGGTTGCCGCCCGCGCGATTGAGCCGCGCGAGCTTGAACGCGGCCTCGTTCGCCTCGGCGCCGGAGTTGCCGAAGTACACGCGCCCCTCGGCCCCCGCCCCCGTGATGCGCTTGAGCCGTTCGGCAAGGGCGAGCTGCGGGGCCGTCGTGAAGTAGTTCGAGACATGCGCCAGGGTCGCGGCTTGGCGAGATACGGCTTCGACGAAGGCCGGATGCGCGTGGCCGAGCGAGTTGACGGCTATGCCGGCGAGAAAGTCGAGATACTGCTTTCCGGACTCGTCCCAGACGTAGCATCCCTCGCCGCGGGCGAGCAGCCCGAGGGGCGCCCCCATCGACTTCATCAGGGAATCGCCGAATCTATCCGGCCATGGTGTTTCGGTGCTCACGATGCCTCCCGGCTGACCTCGGTGCCGATGCCGCTGCGGGTGAAGACCTCGAGCAGAATCGAATGCGGTGTGCGTCCGTCGATGATCGCGGCCTTGGCCACGCCGCCGTCGACGGCTTCGAGGCAGGCGGCCATCTTCGGGATCATGCCCGATTCGAGACCGGGCAGCAGCGCGCGCAGCGCCTCGGAATCGATGCTGCTCACGAGCGAGTCCCTATTGGGCCAGTCGCTGTACAGACCCGCCACGTCGGTGAGAATGACCAGCTTCACCGCTCCCAGAGCGACGGCGAGTGCCGCGGCGGCCGCGTCGGCGTTGACGTTGAGCGACTGGCCGGGATTGTCGGCATCGGGCGCGATCGACGACACGACGGGAATGTACCCCGCGTCGAGTCGCTGCCGGATGGCATCCGGATTCACGCTGACGATGTCGCCCACCTGGCCGATGTCGATCTGCTCCCCATCGATCTCGATGGTGCGCTTGCGGCCGGCGAACAAGCCCGCGTCGTCTCCTGAGAATGCGACGGCCAGAGGTCCGTGCTCGTTGATGTGTCCCACGATCTCGCGGCTGATCTGTCCGGCGAGCACCATGCGCACGACATCCATCGCTTCGGGACTGGTGACCCGGTATCCGCCACGGAATTCGCTCTGGATGCCGAGGCGATCGAGCATGGCGGAGATCTGCGGCCCGCCACCGTGCACGACGACCGGTCGGATGCCCGCATAGCGGAGGAAGACCATGTCTTCGGCGAACGACTTCTGCAGCGCCTCGTCGACCATGGCGTTGCCGCCGAACTTGATGACCATAATCTGGTTGTGGAATCTCTTGAGCCAGGGAAGCGACTCGATCAGGGTCGCGACCTTGTCGCCTGCGGTGGGCGAGAAAGGAATGTCAGTCATCAGGTGGCGTATGCGCTGTTCTCGTGGACGTAGTCGTGGGTGAGGTCGTTCGTGAGGATGGTCGCCGTCGAGGTGCCGACCTTGAGGTCGATCAGCACGTGCACGGCGCGCGGGGTGAGGTCGACGGCGTCGCTCGGCTGGTCGGGCTGGCCCGCAGAGCAGACACGAACCCCGTTGATCGTCACGTCGATGTCGAAGGGATCGAATTCGGCCTGGGTCGTTCCCACGGCGGCGAGCACGCGTCCCCAGTTGGGATCGTTGCCGAAGACGGCCGCCTTGAACAGGTTGCTGCGCGACACGGCACGTCCGACGTCGACGGCGTCGTCTTCGGATGCCGCCCGGATCGTCTCAATCGTGATGTCGTGGCTCGCGCCCTCCGCATCGCCCTGCAGCTGCTCGGCGAGATCGGCGCAGATCGATTGGACGGCGGCCGCGAATTCGGCGGGGTCGGGCACGATTCCGGATGCGCCGGACGCCATGAGCGTGACCTGGTCGTTGGTCGACATGCAGCCGTCGGAGTCGAGGCGGTCAAAGGTCACCCGTGTCGCGGCGCGAAGCGCGGAGTCGAGTTCGGGGCTCGAGACGTCGGCGTCGGTGGTGATGACCACCAGCATGGTCGCGAGTCCCGGGGCGAGCATGCCGGCGCCCTTGGCCATGCCGCCGATCACCCACCCCGACGTCGAGGTCACGGAGGCCTGCTTGGGATGCGAGTCCGTCGTCATGATGGCGCGCGCGGCGTCCGGGCCGCCGTCGGCGGTCAGGGCGGGCGCCGCGACGTCCACGCCCGCCAGCAGGCGGTCGCGGAAGCTCTGGTCGCCCGTTCCGATCAGCCCGGTGGAGCAGACGAGAACGTCGCCCGACGATATGCCGAGGCGGGCAGCGACCTGCTCCGCAGTCTGATGGGTGGTCTGGAATCCGAAGGCGCCGGTGTAGCAGTTGGCGCCGCCCGAGTTGAGGACGATGGCCTCGATCGATCCGTCGAGGATCGCCTGGCGCGACCAGATGATGGGGTTCGCCGTGCAGCGGTTGCTGGTGAACACCGCAGCAGCCGAGCTGCGGGGGCCGAGGTTCTGAACGAGCGCGACGTCGAGATCACCCGACGCTTTGAGCCCTGAGGCGACGCCCGCCGCGACGAATCCCTGTGCTGCTGTGACACTCACGGTGCGACTCCATTCACCGGCAGGCCGGTCGTTTCTGCCAGACCGAGCGCGATATTGGCCGACTGGATGGCCGCACCGGCCGTGCCCTTGACGAGGTTGTCGAGGGCGGTGACGGTCACGACGCGGCCTGCGGCCTCATCGACCGCCAATCCGACCAGGGCGACGTTGGCGCCCAGGACATCGGCCGTACGCGGAAAGCGGCCCTCGGGAAGAAGGTGCACGAACGGCTCGTCGGAGTACGCGAGCTCCCAGGCGCTCCGTACATCGCTCGCGGTGACTCCGGGCGCCAGTCGAGCGGTAGAGGTGGCCAGGATCCCCCTGGCCATCGGCACGAGCATCGGCGTGAACGACACCGAGGTGCGTTCGCCCGATGCGCCGCTGAGGTTCTGGATGATCTCCGGCACGTGGCGGTGCCGCCCGCCGACACCGTAGGCGCTGGCCGAGCCGAGGATCTCGGAGGCGAGGAGATCGGTGCGCAGCGCCTTGCCTGCCCCCGAGGGACCGACAGCGAGAACCGCCACGATGTCTTCGCCCTCGATGACGTGGGCGGCCAGGCCGGGCGCGAGGCCCAGCGAGATGGCGGTGACGTTGCAGCCGGGAACGGCGATGCGCTTCACGCCTTCGAGCGCGGTGCGCTGCCTCGACCCGTCGTGCCGGAGGAGTTCGGGAAGCCCGTAAGGCCAGGAGCCGTAGAACTCGCCGCCGTAGAACTCGGCCCAGTCCTTCTCGTCGACGAGGCGGTGGTCGGCGCCGCAGTCGACGACGAGCGTCGACGCATCGAGCTGCTCTGTCAGCTCGCCGGACTTGCCGTGCGGCAGCCCGAGGAAGACGACGTCGTGGCCGGCCAGGTTCTCGGCCGTCGTGTCGACGAGTTCGAGATGAGCGAGGGATCGCAGGTGCGGATGGACGTCGATCAGGCGCTGTCCCGCGTTGGCGTGCGCCGTGACGGTCGTCACCTCGAATTCGGGATGGTCGGCGAGCAGTCGGAGCACCTCGCCACCCGCGTATCCGCTCGCACCGGCAACAGCCACCGAAAAAGTCATGCCTTAAATCTAGTCGCTCTCACGGAGGCGACCGGATTCACCGACGGCGCGCGCCGCCCAGCCGCGGCGGCGTCACTACTGTGGAAGCATGATCCGGGCGCGACGGCGCGCCCGCCAGAGGGAAAGAAGGCTCATCATGGATGGACTCGACGAACTGGCCAGGCAGCTTCCCATCGGCGCCATCGCCACGAGACTCGGCGTCAGCGAGGCCGAGGCAAGGGATGCCGTGGACGAGGCGCTGCCCGCGCTGGTCTCCGGTCTGGCGGCCAACAGCGCGACGCCGCAGGGCGAGAAGTCGCTCGAGAAGGCACTGCAGAAGCACTCCGACAGCTCCCTGCTCGACGGCGGTGTCGACGTCGACGCCGTCGATACCCACGACGGCGAGAAGATCGTGTCGAACATCTTCGGCGGCAACAAGGATCAGGTCGTGTCGGCCCTGGCCTCGACGAAGACGTCGACGACCCAGTCCGTCATCCAGAAGATCCTGCCGATCGTCGCGCCGATCGTTCTCGCGTGGCTCGCGCAGAAGTTCTTCGCCAAGACAGGCGGTGACACGAAGGGCTCCGCCGAGACGTCGGGCGGAGGAATCGGCGATGTGCTGGGCGGTCTCCTCGGCGGAGGGTCGGGAGGCACAGCCTCAGGGTCGTCCGGAGGCATCGGCGACCTGCTCGGGGGTCTGCTGGGCGGCGGCAAGACCAACGGTTCGGGCGGCTCGAGCGGCGGCATCGGCGACCTGCTCGGCGGCCTGCTGGGCGGCGGCAAGAAGTAGGCCCGGCCCGAATACCCGCGCACCGCGGGTCCGTCCGTCGCATCAGCGTCGGCCGGACCCGCTTGTGCAGGATCAGTCGCGGAGTGTCGCGCCGAATTCCTCGGATGCGACC
Source organism: Agreia sp. Leaf283 (assembly GCF_001422485.1). Lineage (GTDB taxonomy): Bacteria > Actinomycetota > Actinomycetes > Actinomycetales > Microbacteriaceae > Agreia. The sequence continues at coordinate 523,640 of NZ_LMNF01000003.1, read as the reverse complement.
GCCAGGCCGGCGAGTTTGGCGTCGGACGCCTCCTTCGCCGTCAGCGTGCGGTCGGTCGCGCGGAAGCGGAGCGCGAACGTGAGCGACTTCTGATCGTCATTCACCCCGGAGCCCCGGTAGTCGTCGACCAGTCGGATGTCTTCGAGCAGAGGACCGGCTCCTCGCGCCACGGCCGCGGACACCTCGCCCGCGGGCGTCGTGCGCGGAACGACCAGCGACAGGTCCTGCGTCGCCGCAGGCAAGCCGAAGATCGGTCGTACCGCGATCTCTCGCGGGGACAGGGCGATCAGCGCGTCGAGGTCGATCTCGGCGACGGCGACGACGCGGGGCAGGTGTGCCTCCTCGGCGATTCGAGGGAGCAGCTCCCCCGCGACACCGACGACGACATCGCCGACGGTGAGCGACGCCGTGCGACCCGGATGCAGGGCGGGGTGCGAGCCCTGCACGGCACGGATGTCGACACCGAGTGCGAGCCCGAGCTGCCGCACCGAATCCAGCGCGTCGGCCAGGCCGACGGCACGGGCCTCGAGTGCCGGCTGCTTCTCCCAGGCGTTGCCCGTGAGGACGAACGCGACGTGTCGTGGCTGAGGAGGCAGGCCCGCGTCGAGTTCTGCCAGCACCTCGTCACTGGGACGAGCGCCGCCCGGCGGCAGCTCGGTCTGCCCGTAGACGACACCGGGCTCGGGCAGGAACACGAGGCCGGTCTCGAAGAGCGCCAGGTCGAGGAGGCCGCGCGACAGGTTGCGACGCGCGATGTCGAGCAGCCCAGGGATCAGGGTCGTGCGCAGCAATGGAGCCTCGGCGTCGAGGGGGTTCGCCACACGCATGGCCGTGACCGGCTCCCCCGAACGCGAGCCGAAGAGCTGGGTCGCGGCCTGTGACAGGAACGGGTAGGCCATCACCTCGACGAGACCGCTCGACGCCAGGGTCTGCGAGACCTGTCGACGGAGCAGCTGCTCCCTGGTGAGCCCCCGACCCGGCGGCGCGACGGGAAGAACGCTCGGGATGCGGTCGTAGCCGACGATGCGGGCGACCTCTTCGGCGAGCGCCGACTTGTGGGTGATGTCAGGGCGCCACGTGGGCGGTGTCACCACGAGACCACCGTCGACCTCGACGATCTGGCCACCGATCTCCGCGAGCGAGGTGCGGATCTCCTCGGCTGTGAAATCGACGCCGATCAGACCCGCGATATAGCCGTCGGGGAGTTCCACCGGAGCCGGTGCGTCGTGCTGCGAGTACGACGAGCCGAGCTCGTCGGCCGTTCCGCCTCCCAGATCGACGAGCAGCTGGACCACCCTCGCGGCTGCAGCAGCGGCGACCGCGGGGTCGACGCCGCGTTCGAAGCGACGCGATGCCTCGCTCGGCAGCTTGTGCCGGCGGGCGGTGCGCGCGATCGACACCGGATCGAAGTTGGCGGCTTCGACGAGCACGGTGCGCGACGAGGAGTCGATCTCGGTTGCCGCGCCGCCCATGACGCCCGCGAGCCCGATGGGACCGGACTCGTCGGCGATCACCAGGTCTTCAGGGTCGAGCGACCGCTTCTGGTCGTCGAGGGTCACCAGCGTCTCGCCCGATTTAGCCCGACGAACGCGGATGCCGCCGCTCAGCTTGTCGAAGTCGTAGCCGTGGGTGGGCTGGCCGAGCTCGAGCATCACGTAGTTCGTGACGTCGACGATGAGCGAGATCGATCGGATGCCGGCGAGGTTCAGTCGGGTCGCCATCCACGGCGGCGTCGGCCTCGTCGGGTCGACGTCTCGCACCAGGCGCGTGACGAAGACCGTGGCGCCGACGCGGCCGCGAATCGGCGCATCGTCGTCGATGACGACGCTGAAGCCCGAGGCGTCCGTTATCGGGGGCGCGAGGGCCGGATCGCGGAACGCCGCCCCGGTCGCGTGGGCGTACTCGCGGGCGATTCCGCGAATGGAGAAGGCGTATCCGCGGTCGGGCGTGACATTGACCTCGACCGCCTGGTCGTCGAGCCCGAGCAGGGAGAGCGCGTCTGTGCCGACGGCGGGGTCGAGGCCCAGCGTCACGAGCCGCAGAATGCCGTCGTGCTCGTCGCCCAGGCCCAGCTCACGACTCGATGCGATCATGCCGTCGGAGACGTGGCCGTAGGTCTTGCGTGCGGCGATCGCGAAGTCGCCGGGCAGGACGGCGCCCGGGAGCGTGACCACGACCTTGTCGCCGACCACGAAGTTGTGGGCGCCGCAGACGATTCCGCGCACGTCTTCTCCGCCATCCGCTGCCGTCTGGCCTTCGGGCGCGACACGCACGCTGCACCAGCGGATCGTCTTGCCGTTCGACTGCGGCTCTTCGATGAACTCGAGCACCTCGCCGACGACAATGGGGCCCGTGAGGTCGAAACCGTGCGAGCCCTCTTCTTCGAGCCCGACCTTGACGAGCGCGGCGTGCACGTCGTCAATCGTGGAACCGGGGGCGAGATCGACGAATTCCGCCAACCATCCGAGTGGGATACGCATGGGCTAGACCACCATTCCGAACTGCTGACTGAAGCGGATATCGCCCTCGACCATGTCGCGCATGTCATTGAGATCGTTGCGGAACTGGAGGGTGCGCTCGATGCCCATGCCGAAGGCGAAGCCCTGGTATTCCTCGGGATCGATGCCGGCCGACCGAAGCACGTTCGGGTTGACCATTCCGCATCCGCCCCACTCGACCCAGCGCGCGCCGCCCTTGGCGTTCGGCTGCCAGACGTCCATCTCGGCGCTCGGCTCGGTGAAGGGGAAGTAGTTGGGGCGCAGGCGGATCTTGGCGCCCTCGCCGAACATGGCGCGGGCGAAGTGCTCGAGGGTGCCGCGCAGGTGGGCCATCGTCAGGCCCTTGTCGATCGCGATGCCCTCGACCTGCATGAAGACGGGTGTGTGCGTGGCGTCGAGCTCATCGGTGCGGTAGACCCGTCCCGGCGCGATGACGTAGACGGGAAGCTCGCGAGAAAGCAGCGACCGCACCTGCACCGGCGACGTGTGCGTGCGCAGAAGGAGGTGTGACTCGACGGGATCGATGAAGAACGTGTCCTGCATGGCCCTGGCCGGGTGATCGGGTGCGAAGTTGAGCGCATCGAAGTTGAACCATTCGCTCTCGAGCTCCGGCCCCTCCGCGACCTCCCATCCCATGCCCACGAAGATGTCGGCGATGCGCTCCTGCAGAAGCGACAGCGGATGCCGGGCGCCCACACGGGCGCGCGTCGGCAGGGCCGTCACGTCGACGAATTCGGCCTCGAGCCGGGCCTCCTCCTCGTGGGCCACGATCTCGGACTCCCGCTCGGCGAGGGCCTGGGCGACCCGGGCGCGGGCCTGGCCCATGAGCTTGCCCGCGGCAGCCTTCTGGTCTTTGGCGACGTCGCGGAGTGTGGCGTTCAGACGGGACAGTACCGACGCCTCCCCCACGTGCGCGCTCCGCGCGGCCTTCAGGGCGGTCGAGTCGTCGGCTGCCGCGATGGCGGACAACGCCGCATCGACGGCTGCAGCGACGGACTCGTCGGATATCACTAGTGGGTCAGACACGAGTCACAAGTTTAGCGACCCGCGACGAGCTACTCCGTCGTGCGGTCCTCGGGGTTCCTGGTGGGGGCACCGAGCGCGGAGATCGATGCGGTCGGGGTGATCTGATCCTTGGCCAGGATCTTGCCCGGGCTGCGTCGACGCGCGACCCGTCGTGCCACCGCGGAGAGGGAGAGGTTGACCGCGAGGTAGATCACGAGCGTCACGAGGAACAGGGAGAAGAGGTAGCGGTTGCCGACACTGCTGCCGAGGTTGTTCATGGTGGTGCGGATGAGCTCGTTGTAGCCGACGATGTAGCCGAGGCTGGTGTCTTTCAGCAACACCACCAGCTGCGCGATGATCACCGGCAGCATCTGGCGGAACGCCTGGGGGAACTCGATGAAGGTCTTCGTCTGCAACCGGGTCAGGCCGAGGCTCAGCCCCGCCTCTCGCTGTCCCCGGGGCAGGGCGGCGAGGCCTGCGCGCAGCGACTCGCCGATGATCGCGCCGTTGTAGACGCCGAGGGCGAGGACGACGGCCCAGAAGGCTCCCGTCGAGGCCACGAGCAGGATGAAGAGCATCATCAGCAGCACGGGCATACCGCGGAAGAACTCGAGCACGATCGTGGCCGGGATGCGAACGGCCGCGTGCACCGAGGTGCGCAGCATGGCGAACAGCACCCCGATGACGAGGGCCATCGCCGCGGCGACGGCGGCGGCCTGCAGGGTCGCGAGGAGGCCTCCCCCGATGCGCACCCAGAGCTCGGCCAGCACGAAGATGTCCCAGCGCGACGCATCGAAGTAGCCAGGGAGCGTGATGCCGGAGGAGTCGCGCGGCTGCGCGAGCGTGTAGACGACCCAGGCCAGGCCGGCCGCGATCAGAACGACCACGATCACCGAGGCGATGCGCGAGCGGCGGCGGGTGCGGGGCCCCGGGGTGTCGAACAGAACGGAGGCGCTCATCGCTGTACCGCCAGCTTCTTCTCGAGGTGCGCGGACAGGATGCCGAGCGGAATGGTGACGACAAGGTAGAAGGCCGCGACGGCGAGCAGGATGGCGATCACGGCGTTGCCGTTGGCATTCGCCAGCTCTTTGGCGGCTGAGAACAGTTCGAAGACGAAGAACCCGCCGGCGACCGAGGTGTTCTTCGTGAGCGCGATCAGCACGTTGATCAGCGGCGGGATCACCATGCGGAAGGCCTGCGGAAAGATGATGAGCGTCGTCGACTGCATGAAGCCGAGACCCAGGCTGCGGGCCGCCTCGGCCTGGCCGACGGCGACGCCGTTGATGCCGGAGCGCAAGGCCTCGGCCACGAAGGGCGATGTGTAGAGAGTGAGGCCGATGAAGGCCGCCCATTCGTAGGGCAGCCGCGAGCCCAGCTGGGGCAGCACGAAGGCGCAGAAGAACAGCACGAGCGTCAACGGGGTGTTGCGGAGCAGTTCGGTGTACACGCTCGCGAAGACGTTGAGCGACGGTACGGGCGATATGCGCATTGCGGCGATCACCGTGCCGATGATGAGGGCGCAGACCCCGGAGGTAGCGAGCAGCCACAGGGTCATCCCAAAGGCTTCGATGAACCGGGGCAGGTTCTCGATGACGGCGTTCACTGTGGGCTCATCTCATGAGGTGGGACGGTCGAGGTGTCGACCTGCCCGGAGGGCCGTCCGCGGCAATCGCGGCCGGCCCTCCGAGCAGGCTGTGGATCAGTACCGATCGACGGCCGGCGGCTCCACGTATTCGAGGACCTCGCCCGCGGTGGCATCCCACGCGGCTTCGTAGCTGCCGTCTTCATACGACTCTTCGAGCACGTCGTTGATGAAGTTGCGGAAGTCGGTGTCGTCCTTCGCCAGTCCGATGCCATAGGGCTCCTGGGTGAACGGCTTGCCGACGACCTTGAACTGGCCCTCGTTCTGCTGAGCGAGGCCTGCAAGGATCACGTTGTCGGTGGAGACAGCGACGACCTGACCGCCGCGGAGGGGCTCGAGGCAGTTCGTGTACGTGTCGGTCAGCAGCGGCTCCGCACCGATCTCGGTGAGCTTGGCTGCAGGAGTCGAGCCGGTCACGGAGCAGACAGGCTGCCCGACGAGGTCCTTCTCCGACTTGATGTCGTCGTTGTCGGCCTTCACCAGGATCGACTGGCCGGCCTCGTAGTACGGACCGGCGAAGGAGATGACCTCTTTGCGCTTGTCGTTGATCGTGTAGGTGGCGACCACGATGTCGACCTCGCCGTTCTGGATGAAGGGCTCGCGGTTGGCCGAGACGGCCTCTTTCCAGACGATCTTGTCTTCGGCGATGCCGAGCTTCGCGGCGATCAGCTTGCCGATCTCGACGTCGAAGCCCTTGGGGGTTCCGTCGATGTCGGTGAGGCCGAACAGCGGCTGGTCGAACTTCGTGCCGATCGTGATGGTGCCCGACTCCGCGAGGCGCTCCATGGTCGACCCGGCGGCGAATGTGGGTGCCGGCTCCGGCGTCGTGGTGGTCTCGGCCTCATCGAGCGACCCGGCGCATCCGGCCAGGGCGATCATGGTCGCCGCGGCCAGCGCGGCGATGCTCAGTTTTTTCGATGCTCTCATCGGTTTCGTACCTCTCTCCGTATGCTGCGTGCCCGACCACCGATGTTTAGTGGTCGAGTATTTTCGACAGGAAGTCCTGCGCCCTGTTCGACTGGGGGTTCGTGAAGAACTGTTCGGGGGTCGTCTCTTCTTCGATGCGGCCGTCGGCCATGAAGACGACGCGGTCGGCCGCCTTGCGCGCGAAGCCCATCTCGTGGGTGACGACGATCATGGTCATGCCGTCTTTCGCGAGCCCGACCATCACGTCGAGGACCTCGTTGATCATCTCGGGGTCGAGCGCGCTCGTCGGCTCGTCCATGAGGATGAGCTTCGGCTGCATCGTGAGCGATCGCGCGATGGCGACGCGCTGCTGCTGCCCGCCCGAAAGCTGGGCCGGCATCTTGTTGGCCTGATTCGCGATGCCGACGCGGTCGAGCATCTCCATGCCCCGCGCCTCGGCCGCCTTCTTCGACAGCTTGCGCACCTTGATGGGGGCCAGAGTGACGTTCTCGAGGATCGTCTTGTGGGCGAAGAGGTTGAACGACTGGAACACCATGCCGACGTCGGCACGCAGCTGGGCCAGGGCCTTGCCTTCTTCGGGAAGGACCTTGCCGTCGATGGTGATGCTGCCGGAATCGATCGTCTCGAGCCTGTTGATGGCGCGACAGAACGTCGACTTGCCGGATCCGCTGGGGCCGATCACCACCACGACCTCGCCACGATTGACGACCGTGTTGATGTTGTTCAGAACATGGAGTTCGCCGTAGTGCTTGTTGACGTCTGTGAGGACGACGAGAGGTTCACCCCGACGAACGGAGATGTTCGACGTCGCCGGACCGGCCACCGCGTCGTTGACAGGGCCATCGGTGTTGGTTGAGTCCATGACCCCCACAGTAGGGGACCTCGTGTTACCGGCGTGTGTCGGACGGTCGACGGTTACCCAACCGTGATCGCTCTCATGGCGCGCTCTCCTGCGCCGGAATCACTCGCTGCGCTGTGCGAAAGCACTCTCGTAGAGGCACACCGATGCTGCCGTCGCCAAGTTCATCGACTCCGCCTGGCCGTAGATGGGAACCGAGATCGCGTGGTCGGCGAGGGCCAGATCCTCGTCGTTCAGGCCCCGCGCCTCATTGCCGAACAGCCACGCCGTCGGCGCGTCGAGAACGCCGGAGTTGCGGGCCGTCAGCATGTCGTCGCCCTTGATATCGGCGGCGAGAATCTGGATGCCTGCTTCCGTGGCCCGTGCGCGCACGTCGGCGAGGCTCGCCTCCACCGCGACAGGCAGGTGGAAGAGCGACCCCGTCGTGGAACGCACGACCTTGGGGTTGTAGAGATCGACGCTGCGACCCGTGAGGATTACGGCGTCGGCGCCGGCCGAGTCGGCGGCCCGGATGATCGTTCCGGCGTTGCCGGGATCGCGCACCTCTTCGAGAATGGCGATCAGACGGGGCGACGCGCTGAAGATGTCTTTGAGCGCGGTGGGGAACTGCCGGCACACGGCGACGAACCCCTGCGGAGTGACCGTGTCGGCCATGGCCTGCAGAACGGTCTCGGTCACGAACTCGACTTCGACACCGGCTTGCTCTGCCGCGGCGCCGATGTCGGCGTAACGATCGAGGGCGAACGGCGTGGCGAACAGGTCGACCACGAGGTCGGGCGCGAAGGTCAGCGCCTCGGAAACGGCTTGTGGCCCCTCCAAGAGAAAGAGCCCGGTCTCAGACCGGGCTCCTTTCTTGGCGAGTTTTGCCACTGCCCGGACCCGCGGCGACCGCGGGTTATCCAGGAGGGACATGCGACCTCTTTCGGGTCAGGGAACGTGGATGCTCCCTACAGCTTATTAGGCTGCGGTCCTCGGCGCCGACGTGTCGGCGGGGAGGGCGGCACGAGCGCTCTCCACGAGCGCCGCGAAGGTGGCGGGCTCGTGAACGGCGAGGTCGGCCAGGATGCGACGGTCGACCTCGATGCCCGCAAGGCCGAGACCCTGGATCAGGCGGTTGTACGTGAGGCCGTTCGCGCGGGAGGCAGCGTTGATGCGCTGGATCCACAGGCGACGGAAGTCACCCTTGCGGGCACGACGGTCGCGGTACGAGTAGACGAGCGAGTGGGTGACCTGCTCCTTGGCCTTGCGGTACAGGCGCGAACGCTGTCCGCGGTAACCGCTGGCGCGCTCGAGGATGACCCGACGCTTCTTGTGGGCGTTGACGGCCCTCTTTACTCTTGCCATTTCCTAATTCCTTATTCCGTGTGGAGTCGGCGACTACAGGCCGAGAAGCTTCTTGATGACCTTCGAGTCGGCCGGAGCCAACACCTGGTCCTGGTTCAGGCGAGCCTTGCGCTTCGCCGACTTGACCTCGAGGTTGTGACGCATTCCAGCCTGCTGCTTCATGAGCTTGCCGGTGCCGGTGACCTTGAAGCGCTTCTTGGACCCGGAGTGGGTCTTCATCTTGGGCATTGATATCTCCTTGGGACGTGCTCGGTATGTGGGGTGCTACTTCGTCTCGGCAGAGTCTGCCGTGACGGTGTCTGTTGCAGCCGGTGACGCGACCTCGGGGGTCTCGCCCGCCGCTTCGTCTGCACCTGGACGGGACTTCGACGCGGCCCGCTGGGCATTCGCCTCGGCCTTCGCCTCGGACTTGTTCTTCAGGGGCCCGATGACCATGACCATGTTGCGGCCATCGATCGTGGGCGTCGACTCGACGGTGCCGAACTCGGACACGTCTTCGGCGAAGCGCTGGAGGAGGCGGACTCCCTGCTCGGGTCGCGACTGCTCGCGGCCTCGGAACAGGATCATGGCCTTCACCTTGTCGCCCGCCTTGAGGAATCCCTCGGCGCGCTTGCGCTTCGTCTCGTAGTCATGCACGTCGATCTTCAGACGGAATCGAACCTCTTTGAGGATCGTGTTCGCCTGGTTGCGACGGGCTTCCTTGGCTTTCTGCGCAGCTTCGTACTTGAACTTGCCGTAATCCATGATCTTGGCAACGGGCGGCTTGCTATTGGGGGCCACCTCAACCAGATCGAGGTCTGCCTCCTGGGCAAGCTTGAGTGCGACGTCGATACTGACGACGCCGACCTGCTCACCGGCCGGTCCGACGAGGCGGACCTCGGGAACCCGGATACGGTCGTTGGTACGGGGATCGCTGATGCGTTACTCCTTCAATCGCTGGTGCGGCGCTCACAGACGGTGAATGTCTGGGCACCGGGCTCGGCAGCGCGATCGTAGGTGACAACGCAGCCACGAACCTTGAATAATCTGCGCACATCCTCGGCGATCGCCGTGTCGTGCACCGCACCCTGTCTACCCCGGATCGATCTTCTGACCCGGAGCGGAGTGCAATCTACCCGGTAACCTGTTGAAGCGGTGTGCGGGTGGGAGATTCTCCACTTTTCGTACTGGGGGCATACATGTTCCCCAGAGCCTTGAAGATACTAGCAGAGGAACGGCCGACGGCATAGTCCGGCGTCGCAGGCGACCTAGACTCGCATCATGAGCTTTGCATACGACGACTCGGCATCCTCCGCCACGCGCGACATCTCCGAGGTGCCCGCGGTCGAACTGATCACCACCACGGCCGTGCACCTGATGAGCGCCGCAGCCATCAAGACCGGGCTCGCCGACGATCCCGAGAACCAGATCGACCTCGATGAGGCGCGCAAGCTCATCATCGCCCTCGCGGGGCTCGTCACGAGCGCCTCGCCGGAGATCGGCGACCAGCACGCCCGCAGTCTTCGCGACGGTCTCCGTTCGTTGCAGCTCGCGTTCCGCGAGGCATCGGCGATTCCGGATGCGGTCGGCCAGGGCCCCGGAGAGAAGCTCACCGGTCCGGTCAACTGACCGGCAGGCTCAGCGGGCTTCGGCGAGCCTGACGCCCAGCGAATCCACGCCGTCGGCGATACGCTCGCTGAGCTGCCAGCGCTGCTGCAGGGCGGCGAGCACCTCGTCGAGCTCCGGGCGCGTCAGGCCGGGCACGAGCCCCAGCTCGACGACGACCTGCGGGCCCGACAGCCGGGCATCCGGATCGCCGTCGACGAGCCGCACGGCACGGACGGCCGGCATACCGATGATCGACCGCTCGACCTCGGCGACGATGTCGGGGTCGACGGCCGGGTGAGCCCACGGGGTTCCCTCGGCGATGGCCCTGAGCATCGGCCGACGGAACACGAACTCCGTGTCGCTCGTGGCGTCGAGCACCATGAGCGGCGTGTCCTCTCCCGCTGCGGCGAGCGCTGCACGGCGGGCCGACGCCGGTATGGGCCTGGCCGCCGGATTCCAGGCCGTCATGGCCTCGGTCGAGGTGAAGACCGGGAGCACCCGGCGTCCGTCCGGCGCGCTCACCGTGACGAGCGAGAGCTCCTGGGTCTTGTCGATACGGCGGCCGTGCGAATCGAGGCCCGTCTCCCCCGCGTGGGCGACGAGCGGCACCAGCAGGCGCACATCACGCACGGCGTCGAGCACGTCCCGTTGATCGAGCTCCGAGGCGCGGAACCGGCGGAGGGCCTCGATCAGCCGCTCCGGCGCACCCCCCGAATCGCCCGCGAAGAAGTTCGTGTCGAACGAGCGCCCGGCCCACGGCTGGCCCGCCGAGTCCGTCGCCCCGGCGTCGTGGGGCGCATGCTCGCCCGGATGCTCAGTCAGATGCCACGTCCAGCGCCTCGGCGAGGGTGAAGGCCCCCGCGTACAGGGCGCGACCCACGATCGCCCCTTCCAGTCCGAGGGAGACGAGGGACCGGAGTTCCGCAATGTCGTCGAGGCTCGAGATGCCGCCGGACGCCACGACCGGGCGGTCCGTTCGTTCCATGACCTGCTTGAGAAGGTCGACGTTCGGCCCCTTGAGAGTGCCGTCCTTGGTGACGTCGGTCACGACGTACCGTGCGCAGCCTGCCTCCTCGAGTCGGGCGAGGACCTCCCACAGGTCTCCCCCGTCCTCGGTCCACCCCCGTGCGGCAAGCGTGGTGCCCCGCACGTCGAGACCCACGGCGATGGCCTCGCCGTAGCTCGCGATCACGCTGGCCGCCCATTCGGGGTTCTCGAGCGCCGCGGTGCCGAGGTTGATGCGCTTGGCTCCTGTCTCGAGGGCGGTCTCGAGGCTGCGGTCGTCTCGAATGCCGCCGGAGAGCTCCACGTTCACGCCCTTGGCCGCGTGGATGACGCGCTTGATGACGTGGAGGTTGTCTCCCCGCCCGAAGGCGGCGTCGAGGTCGACGAGGTGGATCCACTCGGCGCCCTGGCCGATCCAGTCGGCTGCGGCATCGACGGGGTCGCCGTGGTTCGTCTCGGTGCCCGCCTTGCCCTGCGTGAGTCGCACGGCCTTGCCGCCCGCGACGTCGACGGCCGGCAGCAGGGTGAGGGCGGGGGTCTTGATGCTGAACTCGCTCATGGCGTCCTTCTGGTCTCTGTCAGGCGCACGTGCGGACACCCCGTGCGATCTTAACGATTCTGGTGGACCCGACGAAATCGGTGTCGGGTCAGAGCGACGCGATCCAGTTGCGCAGCAGACGCAGCCCTGCCTCGCCTGACTTCTCGGGGTGGAACTGGGTCGCCGAGAGGGGGCCGTTCTCGACCGCGGCGATGAACCGACCGTCGTGATCGGCCCAGGTGACCCGCGGAGCGGGCAGCGGCGACTGAGGGGGAAGAAGCCACTGCTGGGCGGCATTGGAGTGCACGAAATAGAACCGCTCGTCGCGGATTCCCTCGAACAGCACCGACTCACTCGGCGCGTCGACGAGATTCCAGCCCATGTGGGGCAGGATCTCGGCGGGCAGCTGATCGACCGCGCCGGGCCATTCGCCCAGCCCCTCGGTGTCGACACCTCGCTCGACCCCGCGGTCGAACATGACCTGCATGCCCACGCAGATTCCGAGAACGGGACGCCCGCCAGCCAGCCGCCGGTCGATGAGCTCGTCGCCGCGCACACTGCGCAGTTGCTCCATCACCGCGGAGAATGCTCCGACACCGGGAACGAACAGGCCGTCGGCCTCCATGACGCGCGCTCGATCGCGCGACAGCACCACATCCGCCCCTGCCCTCTCGAGCGCCTTGGCCGCGGAGTGGATGTTGCCGCTGCCGTAGTCGAGGACGACGACGGATTTGCGGGTCACAGGGCTCCCTTTGTCGACGGGATTCCCGAGACGAGAGAGTCGAAGGCCTTGGCCTGACGGAAGGCGCGGGCGAATGCCTTGAACTCGGCCTCGGCGATGTGGTGGGGGTCGCGGCCCCCGAGCACCGTGACGTGCACGGTCAGCCCTGCGTGGAACGTGATCGCCTCGAAGACGTGCCTCACCATCGATCCGGTGAAGTGGCCGCCGATGAGGTGGAACTCGAAGCCGGCAGGCTCCCCGGTGTGCACAAGGAACGGCCGGCCGGAGATGTCGACGACCGCCTGAACGAGGGCCTCGTCGAGGGGCACCAGCGCGTCGCCGAAGCGCGAGATCCCCGACTTGTCGCCGAGGGCCTGCTTGATCGCCGTGCCCAGGACGATGCCGATGTCTTCGACCGTGTGGTGCACATCGATGGCGATATCGCCCGTGGCCGTCACCGTCAGGTCGGTGAGTGAGTGCTTCGCGAAGGCCGTGAGCATGTGGTCGAAGAACGGCACCCCGGTCGAGATCGAACTCTCGCCGGTGCCGTCGAGGTCGAGCGAGAGGTCGATGCTGGATTCACTGGTCGCACGCTGCAGGCGGGCGGTGCGGGAAGGGTGTGCCATGTCTCCAGTTTACCGACGACGACGACGCACCTGCCGTTCTTGCCGACAGGCGGAGCCCGGAGTCAGGACAACGCGGCCATCGCGTCGAGGAAGGCCGTGGTCTCGGCGTGCGTGCCTGCACTCACCCGCAGGTGACCGGGGATGCCCAGGTCGCGGATGATGATGCCCTTCTCGAGCAGGGTCTCGAAGACCTCCGAGGGATTCTCGACGCCCCCGAACAGCACGAAGTTGGACCACGTGGGCCAGGGGTGGTAGCCGAGCTCCGTGAGCCGCTCGACGATGCGATCGCGCTCGTGCGCGATGTCGTCGACCATGGCGAGCATCTCGGCGGAGTGCTGCAGCGCGGCCACCGCCGCCGCCTGCGTCAGCGATGACAGGTGATACGGAAGCCGAACGAGGCGCAGCGCGTCGGCGATCGCGGGGTCGGCGGCCAGATAGCCGAGCCGCGCACCCGCGAACGCGAACGCCTTGCTCATCGTTCGGGAGACGATCAGTCGCGGACGACCCGGCAGCAGAGTGAGCGCCGACGGAGCACCGGCGGGCGCGAACTCGGCGTAGGCCTCGTCGACGATGACGATCTTGTCTGTGGCGTCGTAGGCGGCCTCGATCGTCTCGAGCGACAGCGGGGTGCCCGTGGGGTTGTTCGGAGAGCAGAAGATCACGATGTCGGGATCGTGCTCGCGAATCGCCGCGACCGCCGTGCTCGGAGAGATCTCGAAGTCGGCGTCCCTCTCGGCACCGATCCACGTCGTGCCCGTTCCCGAGGCGATGATGGAGTGCATCGAGTAGGTGGGCGGGAAGCCCAGTATCGACCTGCCCGGACCGCCGAAGGCCTGCATGATCTGCTGCAGGATCTCGTTGGATCCGTTGGCGGCCCAGATGTTGTCTCGCGTGAGTCCTTGTCCGAGATACTCTGCAAGGCCGTCGCGAAGCTGAGAGAACTCGCGATCGGGGTAGCGATTGATCGTGAGAATCGCTCGGGCGAGGGACTCGATGATGTCTCGTGCGACCGGCTCAGGAATCGGGTGCGTGTTCTCGTTGACGTTCAGCTCGATGCGCACGTGCTTCTGCGGTGCGCCGTAGGGGGACTTGCCCCTGAGGTCGTCACGGATCGGGAGGTCTTCGAGAGAGGTCACGTGACGATTTTAGTGCGACTACTCCACCCCGCCACGCGCCCCGGCGCCGACGGTGATCAGTACTTGCCGGGAACGGCGAGACGCTGGCCGGGCTGAACCTCGGAAGACGGAAGCTGGTTCAGGCTCACGATGTCTGCGATGACATCGCGCGGGTCGGCCGTCGGCGCCATCTCTTCTGCGATGCCCCAGAGGGTCTCGCCCGCCTGCACCGTGACGTAGTCGAACGACTGCGAAACGGCGGACGACTCGGCGCCGCTGGCGACGGCGCTGTTCGCACCGAACACGGCCAGGGCGACCAAGGCGGCCACAAGGGGAAGCGACGCCAGCGCCGCGAGCACGATGCGACCACGGCGCGTGATGCGCAGGTGGACGGTGTTCGTCGTGGGAGCGGGTAGAGCGGTCATGGCAACCTCCAGGAGAAATTCGTATCCGGTGCTCGGCCGGGAGCACCGGATACGAAGCTGTGTTCCGAATATAGCTTCGAATGTTCGATAGATCAAGTTCGAAAGCCGAGAAATATCGCGACACACTCGAACATGTGTTTTGTTTGCACCCTGAGTTGGATACAGTTTCGACTGTCGATATGAATTGCATCACCAGCCACCGACAGTGCATCAGCAGCCACCGACATCGCTCGTCGACGGCGACCGGCACACCCGCAAACGACCCGCCCGGAAAGCAGGAGAAATGACCACGGAACGTGGAACGAGACGACGCAAGAGTCTCTCGGAGAAGCAGCTGGCCATCCTCGGGGTCGTGCAGCGCTCCGTCAGTCAGCGCGGATATCCGCCGAGCATGCGCGAGATCGGAGACGCGGTCGGCCTGGCGTCGCTGTCGAGCGTCACGCACCAGCTCAACCAGCTCGAACTGAGCGGCTACCTTCGGCGCGACCCGAACAGGCCACGCGCCATGGAGGTGCTGATCGACGTCCCGACGCCCGATTCGGCCACGGAGACCAGCGAACCGTCCGAGTCCTCGGCGCCGATGGGCGACGCGGCCCTCGTGCCCCTGGTGGGTCGGATCGCCGCAGGTATTCCGATCACGGCGGAACAGCAGGTCGAGGAGGTGTTCCCTCTCCCCCGCCAGCTCGTGGGCAGCGGAGACCTCTTCATGCTGAAGGTCGTGGGAGAGTCCATGATCGACGCCGCCATCTGCGACGGAGACTTCGTCGTGGTCAGGTCACAGCAGACGGCGGAGAACGGCGACATCGTTGCGGCCATGCTCGACGGCGAGGCGACCGTCAAGGTGTTCAGGCAGCGCGACGGCCACACGTGGCTCCTGCCCCGCAACTCGAACTTCGAACCGATCGTGGGCGACCACGCGCAGGTGCTCGGCAAGGTCGTGTCGGTTCTTCGCTCGGTTCGCTGAGGCAGACGCGACTCCCCCTTCACACGGAAAGGGCCCCAGGCGATCATTCGCCCGGGGCCCTTTCTCGGTGTTCGGTCTGAGGGAGACCTCATGGGTTCTGCGGATCAGCGGGCGACCGCGAACTCCTCGAGGGCCTGCTCGTACTCCGGGTTGACGAGCGCGCGCACCCGGGTTCCGCCTTCTTCGTAGTCGGTGCTCAGCACGGTGTTGTGGTCGTGAAGCAGCGCGACCAGGTCGCCTCGCTCGTACGGAAGCAGCACGTCGACCGTGATGGTCGGCCGTGGCAGCGCCTGCTCGACCATCTCGAGCAGCTCTGCGATGCCCTCGCCGGTTCGTGCAGACACGAACACGCTGCGTGGCTCGAGGCCGCGCAGCACGATTCGATCGCTGTCGGAGATCAGGTCGCTCTTGTTGAAGGCCACGATCTCGGGGATGCCCCGCGCCCCGACCTCGCCGATCACGTCGCGCACCGTCGCGAGCTGGCTCGCGGGGTCAGGATGCGCGCCGTCGACGACGTGGATGATGACGTCGGCGTCTGCGACCTCCTCGAGGGTCGACCGGAAGGCCTCGACGAGCTGGTGGGGCAGATTGCGCACGAAGCCGACCGTGTCGGCGAAGGTGTACTGCCGACCGTCTTTCGCCGTGGTCTTGCGTACGGTCGAATCGAGCGTGGCGAACAGGGCGTTCTCGACGAGGACACCGGCGCGGGTCACCCTGTTGAGCAGCGACGACTTTCCGGCGTTGGTGTAACCAGCGATCGCCACCGACGGCACGGCGTTGCGCTTGCGATTCGCCCGCTTCGCGTCGCGCGCCGGCTTCATCTCGACGATCTGCTTGCGCAGCCTCGACATGCGCGTGTGGATGCGGCGACGATCGAGCTCGATCTTCGTCTCACCGGGTCCGCGGGATCCCATTCCGGCGCCCGCGCCTCCCACCTGGCCACCGGCTTGGCGCGACATGGAGTCACCCCAGCCTCGGAGCCTCGGCAGGAGGTATTCGAGCTGCGCGAGTTCGACCTGCGCCTTGCCCTCGCGGCTCTTGGCGTGCTGGCTGAAGATGTCGAGGATCACGGCCGTGCGGTCGATCACCTTGACCTTGACCACGTCTTCGAGCGCACGACGCTGGCTGGGAGCGAGCTCGCTGTCGGCGATGACGGTGTCAGCGCCGAGAGACTGTACGAGGTCGCGCAGCTCCTGCGCCTTGCCCTTGCCGAAGTAGGTGCTGGGGTCGGGTGTCGGACGGCGCTGCAGGAGACCCTCGAGCACGACGGCTCCGGCGGTCTCGGCCAGCGCGGCCAGTTCGTGCATGGAGTTCTCGGCATCGGTCAAACTGCCCTGGGTGTATACGCCGATGAGAATGACATTCTCGATGCGGAGCTGCCTGTACTCGACCTCTGAGACGTCTTCGAGCTCTGTGGAGAGACCCACGACACGACGAAGCGCCTGGCGGTCCTCGCGCTCGCTCTGGTCGCCGTCGAATCCGGACTCCCGGCCCGTGGTGTCACGCTGCAGGGCCTGGGCGGCCGAGTTGGTGAACAGCGAATAGCCGGCCGCCCGCGTCTCCGCCCTGGCGAGCACTCTCGCGACCACGTCGTCGGTGTCGCGAGCCTCTGTTGTTGCTTCAGTGTTTTCGGTCATCTGACTCAAGGATATCCCTCCCCGTTTGCTACTGTCCCTCTATGACGAATGAGCACTATTTCTCGGCCACCCCGGGGAGCCCGCTCATCCCACGAGAGATCTCGGTGCGCCTCGCCGATACGGATTACTCGCTCGTCACCGCCGGCGGCGTCTTCAGCCCCGACCGCATCGATGCCGGCACGCAGGTGCTGCTCGCCAACACCCCGGCTCCCCCGCCCGGTGGCAATCTGCTCGATCTGGGCTGCGGATGGGGACCCGTCGCCTTGACGCTCGCCCTGCTGTCGCCCCGGGCTCAGGTCTGGGCGGTCGACGTGAACGAGCGGGCTCTCGATCTGGTGCGTGCGAACGCCGAGCGCCTCGGCCTCACCAATGTCAACGCCGTCCTCGCGCCGGATGTTCCCGACGACGTGCGGTTCATGACGATCTGGTCGAATCCGCCGATTCGCGTCGGCAAGGCCGAGCTGCACAACATCATGAAGACGTGGCTCCCCCGGCTCGAGACCGGGTCGGATGCCTGGCTCGTCGTGCAGCGCAACCTCGGCTCCGATTCGCTCCAGCGCTGGCTTCAGGCGGAGTTCCCCGACGATCTCCAGGTGACCCGAGCCGCCACGAACAAGGGCTACCGGGTCCTTCGGGCTCGCGCCTCGTCCTGACCGGACGTCACGCCAGCGACAGGTCGCCCTCGAAGACGAGTTCGGCCGGCCCTGACAGCGAGACGTGCTCGCCGTCCTCCGCGGCGAACATGCGAACGCCCACCGTTCCGCCCGGCACGTCGACTCGCCAGATGTTCGGCGCTCCACGCCCGGCCCAATGCCTCGTGGCGAGGGCCGCAGCGGCGATTCCCGTGCCGCAGGAGAGCGTCTCTCCGCTACCCCGTTCGTGAACGCGCATCGTGATGCGTCCGACGCCGTCGGCGACAAGGGGCTCGTGGGGAACAACGAACTCGATGTTCGCTCCGTCGCGTGGCTCCGGGTCGACCTGCGGAATGTAGGTCAGGTCGGCCGACGCGAGTTCGTCGGCGTCGGCGAGGGCGACGACGATATGCGGATTCCCCACGTTGACGCCCTGCCCTGGACGGGCCACGGCCAGGTTGCGGGCGCGCACGAGGGGTTCGCCCTGTTCGAGTCGCCACCGCCCCAGGTCGACCTGGAATCCGGTGGTGCTGCGCTGCACGTCTCGGACTCCCGCCCGCGTGCCGATCGCGAGCGTGTCACCGGTATTCAGCTCGACGAGCCCGTTGTCGATGAGGTAGCGGGCGTAGACCCGGATGCCGTTGCCGCACATCTCTGCGATCGACCCGTCGGCGTTGCGGTAATCCATGAACCATTCGGCGGCAGGATCTTCGGCGAGTGCGGCCTGGCCGTCTGCGACGTTCTGTGACCGGACCGCACGGATCACCCCGTCGGCGCCGACGCCGAAGTGCCGATCGCAGATGGCCGCGACCTGGGCGGGGGTCAGGTCGTTGGTGCCGTCGGCGTCGGTGTAGAGCACGAAGTCGTTGCCGGTGCCGTGCCCTTTGGTGAAGTGGAGTTCAGTCGCCATCATGCAAGCCTAAGGTCTCGTCGAGCGCCCGGGCCGACGCGGCCGGGTCACGGGCATCCAGTGTCAGCGCCGAGTCGTACCGCCGGAACCAGCCCACCTGTCGGCGCGCGTATCGGCGCGTGAGTGCCTGCGTCGACTCGATGGCCTCGTCGGCCGAGAGGTCTCCTGCAAGCTGTGCGAGGGCCTGGGCGTATCCGATCGCCTTGCCCGCCGTGGTTCGGGGGTCGAGGCCCGCCGAGAGCAGCTGGTGCGCCTCCTCGACTATCCCGTCTCGCCACATGCCCTGCACACGCTCGTCGAGGCGCAGGACCAGCTCGGGTCGCGGCATCTCGAGGCCGATGATGGTCGAGCTGCGCCAGGCAACGGGAGCCGCGGGTAGCGTTCCCGTCAGCGTGCTTCCTGTCATCTCGAACACCTCGAGAGCTCGCACCAGGCGACGCCCGTTCTGCGAGCCGATTGCTTCGGCCGCGGGCCGGTCGCGCTCGGCAAGCCGCCGGTACAGCGTTCCCGGACCGTGGGAGATGAGTTCTGCCTCGAGGCGCGCCCGGATCACGGCGTCCGTTCCCGGGAAGGTGAAGTCGAAGATGACGCTCGACACGTACAGGCCCGAACCGCCCACCAGGATCGGAACGTGCCCCCTCGCCAGGATCGCGTCGATCGCCGTGCGAGCAGCCGCCTGGTAGTCGGCGACCGAGTTCTCGGCGGTGACGTCGAGCACGTCGAGCAGGTGATGAGGGATGCCCCGGCGCTCGTCGAGCGACAGCTTGGCCGTTCCGATGTCCATGCCGCGGTACAACTGCATCGCATCGGCATTGACGACCTCGGCGACCAGGCCACGATGCGCGAGACCCTCTGCGAGGTCGAGTGCGAGGCCGGATTTTCCCGTGCCCGTCGCCCCGACGACCGCGATCACGTCTGCGACGGTCGAGTCACCGCTCGGGCGGCTACCGCTCACCGTCGGCGAGGTCGTAGATGGGGACGGTGCCCACGCGGAGCGTCGGAAGGCCGAGCGAGACGGGCCGTGGCCCGGCCGAGGCGGACCCGCTGGGCTGTGCCGGGACACCGCAGGACTCTGCCGCCGCGCGATCCCACGCGTCTCCCGACCTCGTGCGACGGACCCGGAGCGGCCGCCCGTCGGAGTCGGCGATCAGGTGGAACGGTGCTGCCTCTGTCACGACGACGGTGACGATGTCGCCGGGTCGAGGAACGGTCGATTCGGCCGTGACCTCGAAGTGCACGAGACGGGAATCCTCGGCCCTGCCACTGAGCCGATGGGTGTCGGAGTCCTTGCGACCCTCGCCGTTGGCGACGAGCACCTCGACCTCACGGCCGATGACCCCCTGGTTCTCCTCCCAGGAGATGCGATCCTGCAGGGCGGCCAGTCGCTCGTAACGCTCCTGCACCACCGCCTTCGGAACCTGCTCGGGCATCGTCGCCGCGGGAGTTCCCGGACGCACCGAGTACTGGAAGGTGAAGGCCGTGGCGAACCGCGCCTCTTCGACGACCCTCAGCGTCTCTGCGAAGTCCTCTTCTGTCTCCCCCGGGAACCCGACGATGATGTCGGTGCTGATCGCCGCGTGCGGAATCTGCTGCCTCACACGGTCGAGGATGCCCAGGAACTTGGCCGAGCGGTAGGAACGCCTCATCGCCTTGAGGATTCGATCCGAGCCGGACTGCAGCGGCATATGAAGCTGGGGCATGACCGACGGAGTCTCGGCCATCGCGTCGATCACGTCGTCGGTGAACGCCGCGGGGTGCGGGCTGGTGAAGCGGATGCGCTCGAGGCCGGGAATGGCTCCTGCCGCCCGCAGGAGCTTGGAGAAGGCGAACCTGTCGCCGAACTCGACGCCGTAGGAGTTGACGTTCTGTCCGAGCAGGGTCACCTCGATGGCGCCGTCGTCGACGAGGGCCTGGATCTCGGCCAACACGTCTCCTGGACGTCTGTCTTTCTCCTTGCCTCGCAGCGCGGGCACGATGCAGAAGGTGCAGGTGTTGTTGCAGCCGACCGAGATCGACACCCAGCCGCTGTAGGTCGACTCACGTTTCGTGGGCAAGGTCGAGGGGAAGGTCTCGAGCGAATCGAGGATCTCGATCTGCGCCTCACCGTTGTGCCGGGCGCGTTCGAGCAGGCTGGGCAGAGATCCCATGTTGTGCGTGCCGAAGACGACATCGACCCAGGGGGCCTTGGTGAGGATGGTGTTCTTGTCTTTCTGGGCAAGGCACCCGCCGACCGCGATCTGCATGCCGTCGTGGCGGCGCTTCACGCTGGCCAGATAGCCGAGATTGCCGTAGAGCTTGTTGTCGGCGTTCTCGCGCACAGCGCACGTGTTGATGACGACGGTGTCGGCCTCGGTTCCGGGGTCGGCCTTCACATAGCCCGCCGCCTCGAGCGACCCCGACAGCCTCTCGGAGTCGTGGACGTTCATCTGGCACCCGAAGGTTCGAACCTCGTAGGTTCGTGTGCGGGGCGGGGCGGTGACGCTGCTCATGGTGTCAGTTTACGTTCGACGCGGGACGCGACAGGCCCCGGGCCTTCTCAGCGGAAGCGAACCGTGCTCGTGCCGGCCACCAGCGTCTTGGAGACGGCGTCACGAACAACGCTGGACGGATATCCCTTGCGTTGCAGGAAGCTGCTGAGACGGCGCTCCGCCGTCGCCCGGTCGAGACGCAGAAGGCTGGGAGCCTTCTTCTCTGCGAGCTCGAGCGCGCGGGCGAGTTCATCGTCGTCGTCGAGGGAGGTCAGCAGGTCGGAGACGATCTCCTGGCTGATGCGCTTGGCGCCGAGTTCGCGCTGGATCTGGCTGCGGCCGAATCCCTTGCGCCGGTGAAGGCGCTCGATCTCGCGTTCTGCGAAGGCGTAGTCGTCGACATACCCCTTCGACCGATAGATCGTGAGGAAGCCCTCGAATGCCGAGGAATGCACCCCGTTCGCCGCGAGGATCTCGGTGACCTGCCATTCGGACAGGTCTTTTCGCGCCAGGGCCCGCACAACGAGATTCTCGAGATCTGCGAGCTGCAGCTCCTGCTCGTCGACCTGCTCGGGCGTGAGCCCGGCAGTGTCGAGAACAGGCACGGCGACCGGGCCGGAAGGGTGACGACCTGCCTGGGGCTGTTCGTCGGGCGAACCGAACAGAAAGGCGACCGGAGCCATCGTCTTCTCGGGGACGTCGCCCTCGGGACCATCGACTGTCTCGTCGGGGGATGGGGTGAATCTGACCACGATCGCGGCCTTTCTGTTCGGTTCGATGAACGACGAAGGGTCAGGCGCCCTTGCGCGCAGGTGTCTTCGTTGCCAGGGCCACGGGCGCAGCCGGAGCGGCGGCGGCGGCCTTGTCTGCACCGATACCGAGCTTGGTGAGAATCTTCGTCTCGATCTCTGCAGCGACCTCGGGGTTCTCGGTGAGGAACCGGCGAGAGTTCTCTTTGCCCTGGCCCAGCTGCTCGCCCTCGTAGGTGTACCAGGCACCGGACTTGCGAACGATCTCGTGCTCGACACCGAAGTCGATGAGGCTGCCCTCGCGGGAGATGCCGATGCCGTAGAGGATGTCGAATTCTGCCTGCTTGAAGGGCGGCGCCATCTTGTTCTTGACGACCTTCACCCGGGTGCGGTTACCGACGGCGTCTGTTCCCTCTTTCAGGGTCTCGATGCGTCGGATGTCGAGGCGGACGGAGGCGTAGAACTTGAGCGCCTTGCCACCCGCGGTCGTCTCGGGGCTGCCGAAGAAGACGCCGATCTTCTCGCGCAGCTGGTTGATGAAGATCATGGTGGTGTTCGTGGTGCTGAGGCCACCCGTGAGCTTGCGGAGAGCCTGGGACATGAGTCGTGCCTGCAGACCGACGTGGGAGTCGCCCATCTCGCCCTCGATCTCTGCACGCGGCACGAGGGCTGCGACGGAGTCGATGACGATGAGGTCGATGGAGCCGCTTCGCACGAGCATGTCGGCGATCTCGAGCGCCTGCTCACCGGTGTCGGGCTGGGACACGAGGAGTGCGTCGATGTCGACTCCGAGCTTCTGTGCATAGGCCGGGTCGAGCGCGTGCTCTGCGTCGATGAACGCGGCGATTCCGCCGGCCTTCTGGGCGTTGGCGATCGCGTGGAGTGTGAGGGTGGTCTTTCCCGAGGACTCCGGGCCGTAGATCTCGACGATGCGGCCCCTGGGGAGCCCTCCGACTCCGAGCGCGACGTCGAGGGCGATCGACCCCGTGGGGATGACCTCGACCGGCGCCCGATCGTCGCTGCCGAGGCGCATGACGGACCCCTTGCCGAACTGTCGGTCGATCTGTGCAAGTGCGGTTTCGAGTGCCTTTTCTCGTGTGGCATCTGATGGCATTGCTGTCTCCTTCTGTCGTGCGCGGAATCCGTCGCGTGAGTTTTTCGCCTATAGGCTGTCGCGCCGGCGAACCGGGTGTCGACAAGGCGTTCGCATCGTGGTGTGCGTGTGATCCGACTGTAGACACGACCACCGACACGGGGGTCGGGGCGGCGTCGGACAGTGGACAACACGGCCAACACTTCTGCTGTGAAGGAGACTACACAGGTCTAGAACATATATTCGAGCGGCACGGGGCGTGTCGCTTCGAATCGACGAGAAATCAGGAGCGCGGGGCGGGCAGGCCGACACCGTGCCAGCGTGATTCGGGAACCCCGCTGGCACGGCAGAGAGCCAGCCAGACCTGCCGCACCGCCACACCCTGATTCAACGCATCGTCGGCTGTTCTGTCGGCGAGCTCGGCGATGACGAGGTCACCCGTGACCACACGGCCGTATGCCACGCCGAACTCGTCGGCGACCGCCTGTCGGAATTCGCTCAGTCTCATGGTGTCCTCACTGCCCGGCTGCACCCACGGGCATAGCGAAGGGCCTCGTCACATCAATCGTGACGAGGCCCTCGCATGGTCGATCTCGTGCCGGAGTGGAACTACCGGGCGAGAAGCTTGGAATCGTAGCCCGCGACGAATTCGTCGGGGACGGTGTCGGGAATCGTGTCGATCCCCTCGATCACGGCGAGGCGGTCTCCGACCTCGCGCATGATGACGGAGATTGGCGTGTCGAGGGCCTCGGCCACCGACGCGAGGATCTCACTCGACGCCTCTTTCTGTCCACGCTCGACTTCGCTGAGGTAACCCAGGGCGACACTCGCCTTGCTGGCCACCTGCCGAAGGGTGCGACCCTTCTGGAGACGAAAGTCTCGCAGCACGTCGCCGATTTCCTGGCGAACTAAAATCACTGGACCCCTCCTTGCTGTTTGTCTTGCGTCAATACGATGCGACCGATCGGACAAAGCCCGACCGGTACTGTCTGAAACTCTAAACGACACTGAACCGTCTTTTCTGTGAATGACATCAGTTGTAACGAGATGGAAATGCCGTTCATTCCCGACTTCGACACCGCATCCGGATAGTTCTTATGAGGAATTCGAGGCGGTCGGGCAGACGGATTGGTTGAACACCCCGAGATCAGGCTTCAACGGAGGGTGTCGCGAGCACCGCGTCGAGAAGCAGCCGGATGGCCGCCGCGACAGTCTGTTGCCGCACGGCGTCGCGGTCTCCGTGAAGCTGCAGCCTGTGGGAGGACACCGTGCCGTCGCTGGCCAGGCCGATGAAGACGGTGCCGGCCTCATGGCCGTCCTGGGCGCCGGGGCCCGCCACCCCCGTGGTCGACAGCCCCCAATCGGCGGGCTGCTCCCTCCCGAGGCGGTCGCGCACGCCGGATGCCATCTGCCCGGCCACGTCGGGATCGACCGGTCCGCGGGTGGCGAGGAGACGGGCGTCGACGCCGAGCAGCGTGCTCTTGAGGTCGGTGGCGTAGGCGACCACTCCCCCGCGCACCGCATGCGATGCGCCCGGGATGCGGATGAGCTCGGCGACCAGGAGACCGCCGGTCAGTGACTCGGCCACCGCCACCGTGAGCCGCCGCTCACGGAGCTCCTCGATCAGTCTGCGGGTCTCGTCGGGCGCGGCGGTGTCGGTCACGACGCTGCTCTGGCCGACCTGCTGAGGCGGCGCGCCTGCACGAGGTAGTCGATCCCCGTGATGACCGTGAGAACGAACGCGATCGACATCGTGATGATGTTGACCCAGTCGAACCAGCTGCCGAACAGCGAAGGGAACGGCACGAGGGCGAGCGAGATGGCGATGGACTGGGCCAGCGTCTTCAGCTTTCCCCCGCGCGATGCCGGAATCACCCGGTCGCTGAGGACGGCGAAGCGGAACACGGTGATGCCCACCTCGCGCACGAGGATGATCGCTGTGACCCACCAGGGAAGCTCGGCCAGGATGGACAGCCCGACGAGGGCAGCGCCTGTGAGAACCTTGTCGGCGATCGGGTCGAGGAGTTTGCCCAGGTCGGTGACCTGGTTGCGGGATCGAGCGATGTGTCCGTCGATGCCGTCGGTCGCGATCGCCACGATGAACAGGGCCGCTGCGGCATAGCGCAGCGGTGTGTCGGCACCGCCGTCGGCCAGCAGCATCCAGAAGAACACCGGCGCCAGCAGGATGCGGACGACCGTGATGATGTTCGGG
Source organism: Agreia sp. Leaf283 (assembly GCF_001422485.1). Lineage (GTDB taxonomy): Bacteria > Actinomycetota > Actinomycetes > Actinomycetales > Microbacteriaceae > Agreia. Next base: position 498,683 of record NZ_LMNF01000003.1, on the reverse strand, counting down.
AGATTCCAGTTGCTCACTCGCGGAGCGGCCTCGGTCACGTTCGTCTACTCTCTGCCGGTCAGGCCCCAGGCATCCTCGTCTGAGTCGCCCTCTTCCTCAGGGTACCGTTCCAGGCCTCTCGCCACGGGGTCGTCGGCGTAGGGGTCGTCGGCCGCGCCTCCCGCCGGCGCCGAGGGGGCGAGGGATGCAGCTGCTGCGGGCGCAGCTGCTGTGGGCGCACCACGCAGCATCGCGAGGATCTCCGGCAGCTGCTCGGCGGTCACCAGCACGTCACGGGCCTTCGAGCCCTCGGACGGGCCGACGATCTCGCGCGACTCCATCAGGTCCATCAGGCGCCCGGCCTTGGCGAAGCCGACCTTCAGCTTGCGCTGGAGCATGGAGGTCGACCCGAATTGGGTGTTCACAACGAGCTCGGCCGCAGCCAGAAGGATCTCGAGGTCGTCGCCGATATCGGCGTCGATGTTCTTCTTGACGGCCTCGACGGCCACGTCGTCGCGGTACTCCGGTCGAGCCTGGTGGGTGACGTGCTGAACGACGGTCGCGATCTCGGCCTCGCTCACCCACGCGCCCTGCACCCGGATGGCCTTGGAGGAGCCCATCGGGAGGAAGAGTCCGTCGCCCTGGCCGATGAGCTTGTCGGCGCCGGGCTGGTCGAGGATGACTCGGGAATCGGTGACGCTCGTGACCGCGAAGGCCAGGCGGCTCGGCACGTTCGCCTTGATCAGTCCGGTGACGACGTCGACGCTCGGCCGCTGCGTGGCGAGCACGAGGTGGATGCCCGAGGCGCGCGCCAGCTGTGTGATCCGCACGATGGAATCCTCGACGTCGCGGGGAGCCACCATCATCAGGTCGGCGAGCTCGTCGACGACGATGAGCAGGTAGGGGTAGGGCTTCAGCTGCCGGAGACTGCCCGCAGGAAGGATGATCTCGTTGTTGACGACGGCCTTGTTGAAGTCGTCGATGTGCCTGAAGCCGAAGCTCTCGAGGTCGTCGTACCTCATGTCCATCTCTTTGACCACCCAGGCCAGCGCTTCGGCGGCCTTCTTGGGGTTCGTGATGATGGGTGTGATGAGGTGGGGCACACCCTGATAGGCGGTGAGTTCGACGCGCTTGGGGTCGATGAGCACCATGCGCACCTCGCTGGGCTTCGCGCGCATCAGGATCGACGTGACCATCGAGTTGACGAAGCTCGACTTTCCGGAACCGGTCGAGCCGGCCACGAGGAGGTGGGGCATCTTGGCCAGGTTCGCCATGACGAACTTTCCTTCGACGTCTTTTCCGACACCGATGGTCATGGGGTGGTTGTCGGACGCGGCCTTCGACGAACGCAGCACGTCGCCCAGCGAGACGATCTCCCGGTCTGTATTGGGGATCTCGACGCCGATGGCGCTCTTGCCAGGAATGGGCGAGAGGATCCGCACTTCGTTGCTCGCCACGGCGTACGACAGGTTCTTCGACAGGGCCGTGACCCGCTCGACCTTGACACCGGGGCCCAGTTCGATCTCGTAGCGGGTGACCGTGGGGCCGCGCGAGAAGCCGGTCACGGTCGCGTCGACGGAGAACTGCTTCAGCACCTCGGTGATCGCGGCGACGATCTCGTCGTTCGCGGCCGACCGTGCAAGCGACGGTCCGCCCACCTTGAGGCTGGCCGCCGCGGGAAGCCTGTAGTCGGCGGCGGGCGTGTCGATCTCGATGCCGGACCCGACCGAGTCGTCGTCGAGTTCGAGCTCCGGCTGCACGACGCGCACGGGGGGCGGCGGATACGCCGAGGACGATTCGGTGGCCGCGTCGTCGAGGAGGCTCGTCTGCGGAGCGGCGCCGGGTCGGACCTCGCCGGTGAACCGTCGGACGGCGCGTTCGGCCGCCTTCATGTCATTGAGCAGTGCGGCCTGCGCCTCGTCGTCGTCGGGGTCTGCCACGCTTGCGGCGCTGGCGAACGGCTCGTCTGACGCCGGAGTGCGGTCTTCGACACGGGGCGCCATCGCGGGGGCGTCGAACTCGGGGTCTTCTTCACGCTGGGACGAGTTGCGCCTCCACCAGGGCAGACCGTCGGAGCCGACCTCGCGGGCGGCGAGATCGATCTGTTCGGTCGTCAGCACGTCGGCCTCGGCGGCTTTCGCCGCCTTCTCGGCCTTGGCCGCCTTCTTCGCCTCGCGGTGCTCCGCCTCGTCGGGGAAGGCTGCTCCGAACAGGTAGGCGTACAGCTCGCGGAGCCGCGATCCTATGCGGTTCGGAGGAGTCTTGGTGAGGATGAAGACGCTCAACAGCAGGAGGGCCGACACGACGATGGTCGCGCCGATGGGGGTGATCAGTGCGACCAAGGGCGCCGCGAGGACCCATCCCAGGATGCCGCCTCCCGTAGCCAGTTGCCCGCCCGACGGGTTGGGCTGGCCGCCGTAGATGTGACAGAGCGACGACACCGTGATGAGCATGAGACCCAGCCCGATGCCGATGCGGCCGTTGTTGTGCACGGAGCTGGGATGCCGGAACAGCCAGGCCGCGAGCAGGAGCAGCACCACCGGGAGGGCGTAGGCGACGCGCCCGAATAGCAGCCCGAAAGTCCACGCCTCGACGGCGACGGCCACGGTGTTGGAGACCAGGAACCACTCGACGACCGCGCCGGCGATCGCCAGCAGCACGAGCAGGAACGGCAGTCCGTCGCGCCGCTCGGCCTTGTCGAGTTCTGCCGGAGAGAACGCGCGGAACGCGCCGCCGACGACGTGGGCCATGCCCAGCCAGGCGCGGGTCACGAGACCGGGGCCGTGATCGTCCTTCGCGGCCGGGTTCAGGCGCACGGTCTTCTGGGTCGCCGCAGCGCGCGTGGGCGTCTTTCGTGCGCCCGTGGACGCACCCGCGCGACCGGAGGATGCACCGCGTGCGCGGGAGGTCGACTTGGTACTCGTAGCCATGGTGTCACGCTACCCGGGGGTGCCGACGATCGCCGGTTGCGCGGGCCGGGTGTCTGATTTCGGCGTACCCTCATGCCATGTCGCCTCGCCTCCGTCTCGTGCTGCTCGTCTCGACTCCAGCCCTGGCGTGCGCGCTCATCGGCCTGCTGCATCCGCACCATCTGACGGCTGACACGGCGGCGCGCTGGCAGCTGATGCACCTGGTGCTCATCCCCGTCTTTCCGCTGATCGGCTTCGCCCCGTGGCTGATCGCGCGTCGCACGAGCAGAGTGCTCGGCATCGTCGCCGCCGTGGCCGGCTACGGGTTCGCCACGTTCTACACGTCGCTCGATCTCCTGGCCGGCGTCGCGGCCGGCACGCTCCAGCTGGCCGGCGTGACGGAAGGCAAGGCTCCGGTCTACGAGATCGCCCGCGAGGTCGGCCTCATCGGCGTCGTCTCGCTCGTGATCGCCTGCCTCGCGGCGACGGTCGCGGTCTTCGTGCGGCGACGGCTGCGCGCACTCCCCGGCGGCGTTCTCGCGGTCGCGGGCGCCGTGCTCGTGCAGCCCGGACACATCTACCCGGGTCTCGGAACCCTGGCCATGCTTCTGCTCGCCGCGGGGCTCGTGGCACTCGCCGTCGAGGTCGCACCCACGAGGCGCGCGGCCGATACGCCGTGAACGACCGAGGGCCCGGCGACGATCGCCGGGCCCACAGTGAAGCGGTGCTCTACGCCTCGATGACGAGCGGCACGATCATGGGGCGACGACGGTACGACGTGTTGACCCAGCGACCGACCGTGCGGCGCACGACCTGCTGCATCGCGTGCTGGTCGTGCATGCCGTTCTTGGATGCCTCGGCCAGGGCCGCGACGATCTTCGGCTTCACATCGTCGAAGACGGACTCGTCTTCGGCGAAGCCCTTCGCGTGGATCTCGGGGCCGACCACGACACGACCGGTCTGCGCCTCGATCACCACGATGATCGAGATGAAACCCTCTTCGCCGAGGATGCGACGATCCTTGAGATCGGCGTCCGTGATCTCGCCGACGCTCGAGCCGTCGACGTAGACGAAGCCCAGGTCGTACTGGCCGACGACGGAGGCGACGCCGTCTTTGAGGTCGATGACCGTGCCGTCTTCGGCGATGATCGTGTTCTCTTCGGGGATGCCGGTCTGCTGTGCCAGCTTCGCGTTCGCGACCAGGTGGCGCTGCTCGCCGTGAACGGGCAGCACGTTCTTCGGCTTCAGGATGTTGTAGCAGTAGAGCAGCTCGCCGGCGGCCGCGTGACCGGAGACGTGCACCTTAGCGTTGCCCTTGTGCACCACGTTGGCGCCGAGCTTCATGAGTCCGTTGATGATGCGGTAGACGGCGTTCTCGTTGCCGGGGATCAGGCTCGAGGCGAGGATGACGGTGTCGTTCTCGCCGATCTCGACCTGGTGCTCGCCGTTCGCCATGCGGCTGAGCACGGCCATCGGCTCGCCCTGCGAGCCCGTGGACATGTAGACGATCTTGTTGTCGGGGATGTCCCCCGCCTTCTTGAAGTCGATGAGCACGTTCTCGGGCACCCGCAGGTATCCGAGCTCGGCCGCGATCTGCATGTTGCGCACCATCGACCGGCCCAGGAGGGCGACCCGACGGCCGTTGTTGTGCGCGGCATCCAGAACCTGCTGCACGCGGTGCACGTGCGAGGAGAAGCTGGCCACGACGACCCGACGCGGAGCGCGGCGGATGACGTCGTCGAGCACGGGACCGATGGAGCGCTCGAGCGCCGTGAATCCCGGGACGTCGGCGTTGGTCGAGTCGACCAGGAAGAGGTCGACGCCCTCTTCGCCGAGGCGGGCGAACGCACGGAGGTCGGTGAGCCGGTTGTCGAGCGGCAGCTGGTCCATCTTGAAGTCGCCCGTGTGCAGAACGGTGCCTGCGACCGTCTTGATCGCCACGGCCAGGGCATCGGGGATGGAGTGGTTGACGGCGACGAACTCGAGCTCGAACGGCCCGAACTGCTCGATCTGGCCCTCGGCGACGGTCAGCGTGTAGGGCTTGATGCGGTGCTCTTTGAGCTTCGCCTCGATGAGCGCGAGAGTGAGGCCCGAACCGATGAGCGGGATGTCGCGCTTCAGGCGCAGCAGATAGGGCACGGCGCCGATGTGATCCTCGTGACCGTGCGTCAGCACGATGCCGAGGACGTCGTCGAGTCGATCGCGCACGATCGAGAAGTCGGGGAGGATCAGGTCGACCCCGGGCTGGTGCTCTTCGGGGAAGAGCACGCCGCAGTCGACGATCAGCAGCTTGCCGTTGATCTCGAAGACGGTCATGTTGCGGCCGATCTCGCCGAGGCCACCGACCGGAATGATCCGGAGGGTGTCAGGGGCGAGGGCGCGCGGTTCGTATGCGATGTTGGGCATGTGCCCTCCTAGCTCGTGGTGCCGACCCGAAGGGTCAGCGTGTTGTGCCCGCGACCTTCGGCAGTGCGCCGCCGGCGGCGGCATTGCGGTCGGGGCGGAAGTTGGTGAAGTCGATCGAGGGGATTCCCTTGACCAGGTCGATCTCGTTCTCGATCTGCGCGGCTTCCCACTCCTCGGGACCGACGAGCGGCAGTCGCACCCGGGGACTCGAGATGCGGCCGAGGCCGTGCAGGATGTACTTGGCCGCGACGGTGCCCGGAACGTGGGTCATGACGGCGCGCACGAGCGGCTCGAGCGCCTGGTGCGCCGCTGTCGCCGTGGCGAGGTCGCCGGCGTTGACCGCGTCGACCATGACTCGGTACGGACCCGAGGCGATGTTGTTCGTGACCCCGATGAGCCCGGTGGCGCCGATGGAGAGATGCGGCAGCACGTTGGCGTCGTCGCCGGAGAAGTACATGAGGTCGGTCTGGTTGATGACCCTGCTCACCTCGCTGAAGTCGCCCTTGGCGTCTTTGATCGCGAGGATGTTCGGGTGCTTGGCCAGGCGGAGGATCGTCTCGTACTTGATCGGCACGCCGGTGCGGCCCGGAATGTCGTAGAGGATGACCGGGAGGTCGGTCGAGTCCGCGATCATGCGGAAGTGCGTGAGGAGCCCGGCCTGGGTGGGCTTGTTGTAGTAGGGCGTGACGACGAGGTTGCCGTCGGCGCCGGCCTTCTCGCTCTGGCGGGCGAGCTGCATGGCGTGGGCCGTCTCGTTCGATCCGCCGCCGGTGAGCACCTTCGCCCGACCCGCCGAAACGGACTTCGCGACCTGCACGAGCTGCAGCTTCTCGGCGTCGGTGAGGGTCGAGGTCTCCCCCGTCGTTCCCGACACCACGATGCCGTCGGCTCCATGGCTGATGACGTTGTCGATGTGCTTCTCGACACTGGGCCAGTCGACCTCGCCATCGGCGGTGAACGGGGTGACGAGGGCCACGAGCACCTGGCCGAACGGATTCTCTTTCGTTATCACGGGTTACAGGCTACCGGTCGCGTCGGCATACGCGCCGACAGGGAGTGCTCAGAATCCGAGCCGCCCGAGCTGCTTCGGATCGCGCTGCCAGTCTTTGGCGACCTTGACACGCAGGCTGAGGAAGACCTGCTTGCCGATCAGGGGCTCGATCTGCTCGCGGGCGGTGGCGCCCACCGCGCCGAGCCGTGACCCGCCCTTGCCGATGATGATGGCCTTCTGGCTGTCGCGTTCGACGAACACGTTGGCGTAGATCTCGACCAGCTCGCGGTCGTCGCGCTCGATGATGTCGTCGATGGTCACGGCGAGCGAGTGCGGCAGTTCGTCGTGCACCCCCTCGAGCGCGGCCTCCCGGATGAGCTCGGAGATGCGGGCCTCGAGCCCCTCGTCGGTGGTCTGTTCAGCCGGGTACAGCTGGGGCGAGACGGGAAGGAGGCGGATGAGCTCGGTCGAGAGGGTGTCGAGCTGGATGCGACTCTGGGCCGACAGGGGAACCACGGCCTCCCAGTCACGCAGCTCCGACACGGCGAGAAGCTGTTCTGCGACCGCGGGCCGCGAGGCCGCATCGATCTTCGTCACGATCGCGACCTTCTTGGCCTTGGGAAAGCTGTCGAGCTGCTCGTTGATGAAGCGGTCGCCAGGGCCGAGCTTCTCGTTGGCCGGAATGCAGAAACCGATGACGTCGACGTCGCCCAGGGTGGTCTGCACGATCGCGTTGAGCCGCTCGCCCAAGAGGGTGCGCGGCCGGTGCATGCCCGGGGTGTCGACGAGGATCAGCTGTCCGTCTTCGCGGTGCACGATGCCGCGGATGGCGCGACGCGTCGTCTGCGGCTTGGATGACGTGATCGCCACCTTCTCGCCCACGAGGGCGTTCGTCAGGGTCGACTTTCCCACGTTGGGACGACCGACGAACGAGACGAATCCCGCCCGGAAGTCGTGTGTCGGGCTGTCGGTGCCGGGGTCGGTCACTCGGGTCCTCTCTCTGAGACGAGCGGCTGCGCCGACTGGTCTCGCTGCACCAGGACGGTGCTGATTCGTTTGCGGCGGCCTTCGGTGCGTTCGGCGGTGAGGACGAGGCCCGACGTCGTGACCTGGGAGCCGCTCGAGGGCAGGCGTCCGAGCTCCTTCGACAGGAGCCCTCCCACGGAGTCGACGTCGTCATCGTCGAGCTCGAGGTCGAAGAGTTCGCCGAGCTCGTCGACGGGAAGACGCGCGCTGACGCGATAGACGCCTTCCGACACGTTCTCCACCTCCACGATCTCTCGGTCGTACTCGTCGGAGATGTCTCCGACCAATTCCTCGATCAAGTCCTCGAGGGTCACAAGACCGGCGATTCCGCCGTACTCATCCACAACCATGGCGAGGTGATTGGAGTCGAGCTGCATCTGTCGCAGCGTGTCGTCAACTTTCTTCGACTCGGGAACGAAGAGGGCGGGGCGCGCGAGCTTGCCCACGGTGCGCTTGTCGAGCGCGGCGGGCTTCTCATAGGCGAGACGGGCCACATCGCGCAGATACAGGATGCCGACGATCTCGTCGACGTCATCGGCGACGACGGGCATGCGGGATACTCCGGTGCTGAGGAAGAGCCCCATGCCCTGGCCCACGGTGGCCGTGGCGTCGACCGTCACCATGTCGGTTCGCGGGATCATGACCTCGCGCACGACGGTGTCGCTGAAGTCGATGATCGAGTGGATGAGCTCCCTGTCCTCCTCTTCGAGCACATCGAGCTCGGTCGCCTCGTCGACCATGCTGAGAAGCTGCTGCTCCGAGGTGAACGCTGCGGAACGGGGACGCCCGGGAGTGACGCGATTGCCGAACGCCACGAGCGCGCCCGCGATGGGGCCGAGCACGACCCGCAGGCTGTGCACGAGCAGCGCGGTGAGTCCCACGACCGCCTGGGGGTGCGCCCTGCCCACGCTGCGCGGGCTCGACCCCACGAGCACGAACGACACGACGGTCATGATGAGCGCGGCGAACAGAAGAACGAGCCACGGGCCTTCGATCCACACCGACAGCACGATGGTCACCAGCACCGCGGCGGTCGTCTCGGAGACGACACGGGCGAAGTTGACCACGTTCATGTGGGGGCTGGGGTCTGCTGCGATCGCGCGGAGCGACCTCTTCGCCCGGTACTTCTCGGCGAGTTCGGCGATATCGGCGCGCGACAGCACGACGAGGGCCGCGTCCGTCGCGGCGAACAGCCCGCCCATGGCAACGAGCATGAATGCCGCGACCAGGAAGAGTGCTGTGATCATGTACGGCGGCGGCGCTCAGTGGCCGCGAACCCGGTGAGGATGTCTCGCTGCAGACCGAACATCTCCTTCTCCTCGTCGGGTTCGGCGTGGTCGAAGCCGAGGAGGTGGAGAACGCCGTGGGCTGTCAGGAGCTGGAGCTCGTCGAGAGTGGAGTGACCCGCGCCGACCGCCTGCACCTCCGCCACCTGGGGGCACAGCACGATGTCGCCGAGCAGGCCGGGAGGGGTGGGGGCGTCTTCTGTTCCCGGGCGCAACTCGTCCATGGGGAAGCTCAGGACGTCGGTCGGACCCGGCTCGTCCATCCACTGCACGTGGAGCTGCTCCATGGCGGCCTCGTCGACGAGCACGATCGCGAGTTCGGCGTCGGGGTGCACGTGCAGCTGGTCGAGCGCGTAGGTCGCGAGCCTCAGAATCGCCGTCTCATCGACTTCGATCGCGGACTCGTTGTTGATCTCGATCGTCATCGCTGCTTCTTATACCTTTGGTCTCGCTCGGAGGCGCCGATCTTCTCGCCGGCCTTCCGTGCCATCTGGATCTGGTCGTACTTCGTGTAGGCGTCGACGATCTGACCCACGAGGGTGTGTCGGACGACGTCGGCGCTCGTCATGGTGGCGAAGTGAATGTCGTCGATATCGCCGAGCACCCGGGTGACGAGCTGCAACCCGCTCGTTCCGACCGGGAGGTCGACCTGGGTGATGTCGCCGGTGATCACCATGCGCGATCCGAACCCGAGTCGCGTGAGGAACATCTTCATCTGCTCGGGGCTCGTGTTCTGCGCTTCGTCGAGCACGATGAACGAGTCGTTCAGCGTTCGGCCGCGCATGTAGGCGAGGGGGGCGACCTCGATCGTGCCGGCCGCCAGAAGCTTCGGAACGACCTCCGGATCGAGCATCTCGTTCAGGGCGTCGTAGAGCGGTCGCAGGTAGGGATCGATCTTGTCCGTGAGCGTTCCGGGCAGGTAGCCGAGGCGCTCCCCCGCCTCGACGGCCGGCCGCGTGAGGATGATGCGGTTGACCTCTTTGCGCTGCAGGGCCTGAACGGCCTTGGCCATGGCCAAGTACGTCTTGCCCGTGCCGGCCGGGCCGATGCCGAAGACGATGGTGTTGAGGTCGATCGCGTCGACGTATGCCTTCTGACCGGCGGTCTTGGGCCGGATGCTCTTGCCCCGCGTCGAGAGGATGGCCTGGCCGAGCAGGTCGACAGGGCTCGCGGTCTTGTCGGCGTCGAGGATCGCTGCGCTCGACGTGACTTCGGTGGAGGTCAAATCTTGTCCGTTCTTGATCATCACGAGGAGTTCGTCGACGAGGCGTCGGGCCGATTCGACCTCGTCTGCATCATCGCCGGTGAGGGTGACCTCATTGCCGCGCACATGCACGTCGACGCCCGGATACTGCTTCTCGATCGTGGACAGGAGTCTGTCTTGGGGACCGAGCAGGCGCACCATGGCGATGCCGTCGATGAAGAGTCTGGCCTCGCCCGGTGTGGAATTCTCAGCCGTCGGCAAGGGAGTCCTCTCCGAGCCCGCCCGCGAGAACGTGCGCGTGCACGTGGAACACGGTCTGGCCCGCTGCCTCGCCGGTGTTGAAGACCAGCCTGAATTCGCCGCCCGCGCGCTCGTCGGCGATGCGGGATGCGAGTGCCACGACCTCTGCGAGCAGGGCCGGGTCGCCCTCGGCCAGTTCGACGACGTTGCGGTACGCCTCGGTCTTCGGAACCACGAGAACGTGCACGGGCGCCTTGGGGGCGATGTCTTCGAAGGCGATCACGGTGTCGGTCTCGGCCACGATGGTGGCAGGGATCTCGCGCGCGACGATGCGCGAGAAGATCGAAGGCGAGTCGGCTGTGGGTGACATGCCTCTATCTTAAGAGCGCGAGGCCCGCCGTCGCGGGTGCCGACCGGCACGTTCGCTCTCGGCACAGTCCACCGGCAGGCTGGTCACCAGCGTTTCAGTCTCACGTTGAGCACCGCGAGCGCGGATGGGCCGGCCGTGGAGGTGCGCAGGATCTCGCCGCCGAGGCGCACCCGGATGGCGCCCTGGCGCTCGAAGAGGTCGAGCTCGTGGGGGGCGATGCCGCCCTCGGGACCGACCACGAGAACGAGGATGCGCGCATCCGGCGGCAGCACGACCTCGGACAGGCGCGCCTCGGCCGTGGGATCGAGCACCAGAACGGTGGCGTCCTCGGCCAGCCGGGCGAGCTGCTTGGTGGTCATGTGCTGCTCGACGGACGGCACCCACGACCGGATCGACTGTTTCGCCGCCTCGCGCACTATCGCGCCCCAGCGCTCCATGCCCTTGGCGATCTTCGCGCCGGACCACTTCGAGATCGAGCGCTCTGCGGCCCAGGGTATGACTCCGGAGACGCCGAGTTCCGTCGCGGCCTGCACGGCGAGCTCGTCTCTATCGCCCTTGGCGAGGGCCTGGGCGAGCCAGACCTCGGGAACCGGGGCCTCGTCACGGGCCGACGACTCGACCCGGATCTCGAGCGCTCCCGCCTCGACGGCCGTGATCGGCCCACGAACCACGAGCCCGGCGCCGTCTCCGATCGAGATGACCTCTCCGACGCGGAGACGATTCACGGTCACGGCATGCCGCGCCTCGGGACCCGCCAGCGCCACGCCGTCGCCGACCGCGTGCGGGACGGCAGCCAGGTCGGAGCGGAGGAAGAGCGAACTCATGCTCAGACGTTGAGGAAGCGGTCGCGCAGCTTGGCGAACAGACCCTGCTGGAAGTGCCCGAGGTTGGGAGCCGGGTACTTGTGGGCCTGGGCGAGCTGCTTCATGAGCTCCTTCTGCTTGTGATCGAGCTTGGTCGGCGTGGTGACCTGCACGCCGATCTTCAGGTCTCCCCTGCCCTGCCCGCGCAGATGCGTGATGCCGCGGCCCTTGACCGTGATGATCTCGGCGCTCTGGATGCCGGGCTTGATCTCCACCTCGATGTCGCCGTCGAGCGCCGTGACCGTCGACGTGGTGCCGAGCACCGCATCCCACATGAACACCTCGAGCGTGCAGAGGATGTCGTCGCCGTTGCGGCTGAAGACGTCGTGGTGGCGCACCTTCATCTCGAGGTACAGGTCGCCGTTCGGGCCACCCGCCGGGCCGACCTCTCCCTGGCCGATGAGCTGCAACCGCAGACCCGTGTCGACGCCGGCGGGGATGTCCACAGGAATCGATCGCCGGGCGCGCACGCGACCCTGGCCCTGGCAGGTGACGCAGGGCGCGGGGATGACGGTGCCGTAGCCGCGGCAGGTTCCGCAGGGTGCGCTCGTCATGACGTTGCCGAGCAGCGAGCGCACGGCGCGCTGGATCTGGCCGCTGCCGCCGCAGATGTCGCAGGTGACGGGAGACGTGCCGGGCTGGCAGCACGACCCGTTGCAGGTCTCGCAGACCACGGCCGTGTCGACCTCGAGGTCGCGGTGCGTTCCGAAGATGACCTCGCCGAGGTCGATCTCGACCCGGAGCAGCGCGTCCTGGCCGCGTTCCTCACGGGACTTCGGACCTCGCGAGCCGCCCTGTGCGCCGAAGAAGGTCTCGAAGATGTCACCGAAGCCGCCGAAACCGCCGGCCCCGCCCGGAAAGCCCTGCTGGGGGCCGCGGTCGTAGTCGCGCCGCTGGCCGGGGTCGCTGAGCACGTCGTAGGCGTGGGTGACCGCCTTGAACTTCTCCTCGGCATCCGGCGCCGAGTTGACGTCGGGGTGCAGCTCTCGGGCAAGCCGTCGATAGGCCTTCTTGATCTCTTCGGGCGTGGCGCTCTTGTCCACACCCAGCACGTCGTAATGGTCAGCCACGCGGGCGTCTCCTTATGATTCGGGATTCGCTGGCCGTGGGACGGCAGCGTTCTGTCGGATCGGGTCGTCGCCGGATCGGCGCGAGAAAGTACAGGATCAACTCTCCCCGAGTGCTCGGGAGAGATATCGGGCCACCGCGCGCACCGCGGCGATGTTGCTCGAGTAGTCCATTCGTGTCGGGCCGAGCACACCGAGGTGGGCGAGCGATCCGCCCTGCGCGCTGTACCCGCTCGCCAGAATGGACGTCTCGGCCAGCCCGAACGGAGCGTTCTCACGCCCGATACTCACGGAGACTCCGCGCTGGTCGGCCTCGAGCTCACTGAACAGCCGAAGCAGCACAACCTGCTCCTCGACCGCTTCGAGCACGGGCAGGATGCTTCCGTGGAAGTCGTTCTCGGTGCGAACTAGGTTGGATGCCCCGGCGATCACGAGCTTGTCGTGTCGCGTGGCCGCCACGTGCTCGGCGATCGCCGCGACGATGACCCGCACCACGGGCATCCGGGCCGCGGCGAACATACCGGGGATGTCTGCGAGCCGGGCCGCCGCCTCGACGACGCCGACGCCCGCGAGCGCGGTGTTGAGCTTGGCTCGAATCTCGCCGATGAAGTCGACGTCGACCTCGCCGGGCACATCGACGACCCGCTGGTCGACGTGGCCGGAGTCGGTGATCACGACGAGAAGCAGCTTCTGGGGGGCGAGGGCCACCACCTCGAGATGACGGAAACGGGCCTGCTGCAGCGACGGGTACTGCACCATGGCGACCTGCCGGGTGAGCTGGGAGAGGAGGCGCACGGTGCGCGCGAGCACGTCGTCGAGGTCGGCGGACTCGCCGAGGAACGTCTCGATGGCCTGCCGCTGAGCCGGGGTGAGCGGTTTCAGATCGGCGAGGTGGTCGACGAAGAGCCGGTATCCCTTGTCGGTGGGGATGCGGCCCGACGAGGTGTGCGGGGCGGTGATCAGCTCTTCTTCTTCGAGGAGGGCCATGTCGTTGCGGATGGTCGCGGCCGAGACGCCGAAGGAGTGCCGGTCGACGATCGACTTCGACCCGACGGGCTCGCGTGAGGCCACATAATCTTGCACGATGACGCGGAGCACCTCGAGGCTGCGGTCCGAGACCATGTCGTCACCTCTCTCTCGTCTGCACATCGATCACCCGCACAGGCTCGCGAACGATTGGCACTCCGAGATCCTGAGTGCCAATTATATCTCGCCCACAGAGCATGGGGATCATTGCCCGCCGAACCCGTTCCGCAGTATCTTGTGCTGAAGCCCACATCCAGTGACGAAAGGCCGCGACTCATGTCCGATCCCAACTCGACGCCGCAGAACAATCCGGGCTCGGGCGAGCCGACACCTCCCCCGTACACCCCGCCGGCAGGGCAGGTGCCACCAGACTTCGGAACGCCAGCCGGCGGCTCCGTTCCACCGCAGTACGGCTCGCCGGCCGCAGGCCAGACGCCGCCTCCAGGCCAGACGCCGCCTCCCGGCTACACGCCGCAGCCGGCCACAGCGCCGGGCGCACCGCTGAGCCAGTCCGACGACAAGCTGTGGGCTTCGCTCGCCCACTTCGGTGGCGTACTGAGCTTCATCCCTCCCCTCATCATCTGGCTGGTCTTCAAAGACCGCGGCCCCCTGGTCAACCAGGAGGGCAAGGAGTCGCTGAACTACCAGATCACGATCGCCATCGCGTGGGTCGCGTACGCCATCGTGAGCGCCATCCTGGCGTTCATCCCCATCCTCGGTCCGATTCTGGCCCTGATCCTGGTTCTGGCCATCTGGGCCGCCCAGATCGTCTTCCCGATCATCGGCGGCGTGAAGGTGAACGGTGGCGGCACGTACCGCTACCCCTTCGCCATCCGCCTCATCAAGTAATCCCCTCGTCAAGTAATCCCCCATCAAGTAGCCCGTTCAGCACCGAGCGCCGGCCGACACCTCGTGTCGGTCGGCGCTTCTTGGTTTAATGGGTGACATGACTGCAGCCCCGCCTCCGTTCGAGACCGCATACCAGCCCCAGCCGCCGATGACGCCGCAAGACCAGCGCCTCTGGTCGACGCTCATCCACCTCGGGGGAATCCTGTTCGGATTCCTGCCCGCGCTCGTGGGATACCTCGTGCTGAAGAGCCGGGGCGAGTTCATCCGGCAGCACACCCTCGAGGAGCTGAACTTCCAGATCTCCCTGGCCATCTACATGGCGGCCCTCGTGCTCATCGGCATTCCCACGTTCTTCATCGGCACGATCCTCGCCCTGCCCCTGGGAATTGCTGCGATCATCTTCATGATCATCGCCGCCGTCAAGTCGAACGCGGGCGAGTTCTACCGCTACCCGCTGATCTTCCGCTTCGTCAAGTAGCCGTCTCGCCGGCTCGCTAATCGGTGAGTCGGCGCACGACGGCGTCGGCGAGAAGCCGACCGCGCAGCGTCAGCACCACGGTGCCCGCGATCGCGGAGCGCCCGTCGATGAGGCCGTCGGCGATCAGGCCGGCGACCTCTCGTCTCGGCTCCGCCGCGAGCGAGTCCACGCGCAGGCCTTCCCGGATGCGCGTCAGGAGCAGGACGCGCTCGGTCTCGCGTGTCGCGGCATCCAGTGTCTCTCGGCCGGCGGCGGGCGAGTGGCCCGCGGCGATGCGCTCGGCGTACGCGGCCGGATGCTTGACGTTCCACCACCGGGTGTCGCCGACGTAACTGTGGGCACCGGGGCCCACGCCCCACCAGTCGTGCCCCAGCCAGTAGGCGAGGTTGTGCCGCGATACGAAGCTCTCGTCTGCGGCCCAGTTGCTGACCTCGTACCAGGAGTATCCGGCTTCGGCGAGCATGGCGTCGGCCAGTTCGTACATGTCGGCCTCGAGGTCGTCGTCCGGCTCCTCAACCTCTCCCGACTTGATCTGCCGCGCGAGCTTCGTGCCCTGCTCGACGATGAGGGCGTAGGCCGACAGGTGATCGGGAGCCGATGCGAGGGCGCTCTCGAGCGACGTGCGCCAGTTCTCGAGCGACTCCCCCGGCGTTCCGTAGATGAGGTCGAGGCTCACCTGGAGCCCGGCCTCGCGCGCCCACTGCACGACCAGCGGAACCCGCTCGGGGTCGTGGGTGCGGTCGAGGGTGCGCAGCACGTGGGGAACGGCGGACTGCATGCCGAAG
Organism: Agreia sp. Leaf283; assembly: GCF_001422485.1. Taxonomy (GTDB): domain Bacteria; phylum Actinomycetota; class Actinomycetes; order Actinomycetales; family Microbacteriaceae; genus Agreia. Next base: position 483,204 of record NZ_LMNF01000003.1, on the reverse strand, counting down.
CTGACCCGGGTGAAACCCGCGTCGGCGAGGGTCTTCAGGTAGTCGGCATCGACGCTGTCGGGGTTCGCCTCTGTCGTGACCTCGGCGCCCGGCTCGAGCCCCCAGGCGTCGCGAACGGAGGCGAGCATGCGAACGAGGTTCTCGGCGGGCAGCAGCGTCGGCGTGCCTCCCCCGAAGAAGACCGTCGATACAGGCCGGGCCGGCACGCCCGACTCGTCGAGAACACGACGGGCGAGCTCGACCTCGACCACGGCCTGCGACGCGTAGTCGGACTGCTTGGCTCCTCGCAGCTCGGTGGCCGTGTAGGTGTTGAAGTCGCAGTAGCCGCATCGCACCCGGCAGAACGGAACGTGCAGGTACACGCCGAAGTTGCGGGAGGCCGCATCCCGTGCGGAATCGGCGGGCAGCATGCCGTCGAGGGGGGCGGGATCGCCGAGGGGAAGTGCGGCACCCATCAGAGCGTCGCAGACACGCGGGCGCTGCTCACGCCGCGCGTCCGGGAAGAAGAGCCCGCAGGTAGCGTTTCGTCATCAGCCGCTGCTGGCGACGGAGCAGCGGCGATACCGCTCGATAGAACGGCGTGCTGCCTCTGGAGAAGGCGCGAACGGTGAACCAGACCGAATCGTCGGGCTCGTGGGTGACGACGAAACTCTCCTCGCCCTCCTCCGGATGCCCGGGGAGGGTTCCGTAGGCGAAGCCCGCCTCGTTCGGCTCGTCGATCACGAGCACCACGCGCACGGGCGCCGTGACCTGACGGCCATAGGCCCGGATGCGCAGGTCGGCCGTGACCCCGGCCGAGATCTGCGGCGTGCCGTCTTCGGAGTAGGTGAGCTCGGGGTTGACGTCGCGCGGGGCGAGCGGCGTGCCGTCGGCGTCGTAGACGAGTCCGGCGTAGTCGGTGTCGCTGGGCGTGGGCAGCTCGATGTTCGACACCACGATGCCGCTGTTCTTCTGCACGCCCCAGGCGAGCAGGGTGGCCGCAGCGGCCTCGAAGCGGTCGCGACCGGAGCCGATGCGGATGCTGTCCTCGGCCGGCCTGTACCCCTTGGGCGGGTAGAACATGAGGTCGGCGGCCTGCGAGGCACCGACGGCCGCGTAGGTGAGGGACTCGCCGGTGTGCGTGGAGCGCTGTGCCATCGGCTACTTCTTGTCTTTCTTCGTCTCCGTGTCGCCCGAGAGCGCGGCGATGAAGGCACCCTGCGGCACCTCGACGCGGCCGACCATCTTCATACGCTTCTTGCCCTCTTTCTGCTTCTCGAGGAGCTTGCGCTTACGACTGATGTCACCGCCGTAGCACTTGGCGAGAACGTCTTTGCGCATGGCCCTGATCGACTCGCGGGCGATGATGCGGGCGCCGATGGCCGCCTGGATGGGCACCTCGAACTGCTGGCGCGGAATGAGCTTGCGCAGGCGCTCGGTCATGAGGGCGCCGTAGGCCTGGGCCTTGTCGCGGTGCACGATCGCGCTGAACGCGTCGACCTGCTCGCCCTGCAGCAGGATGTCGACCTTCACCAGGTCGGCCTCCTGGTCTCCGACGGGCTCGTAGTCGAGAGAGGCATAGCCCGCGGTCTTCGACTTGAGGCTGTCGAAGAAGTCGAAGACGATCTCGGCGAGCGGCATGGTGTAGCGGATCTCGACGCGGTCCTCGCCGAGGAACTCCATGCCCAGGAGGGTTCCCCGACGGCTCTGGCAGAGCTCCATGATGACGCCGACGTAGTCTTTGGGCGCCAGGATGGCGGCCTTGACGATCGGCTCCTGCACGCTGGTGATCTTGCCCGACGGGAATTCGCTCGGGTTGGTGACGGTGACGGTCTTCTTGTCTTCGGTGGTCACCTCGTAGATGACGCTCGGAGCCGTGGCGATGAGGTCGAGGCCGAACTCGCGCTCGAGCCGCTCGTTGATGATCTCGAGGTGCAGCAGGCCGAGGAAGCCGCAGCGGAAGCCGAAGCCGAGCGCCACGGAGGTCTCGGGCTCGTACACCAGCGAAGCGTCGCTGAGCTTCAGCTTGTCGAGGGCTTCTCGCAGCGCCGGGTAGTCGGTTCCGTCGATCGGGTACAGACCCGAGAAGACCATCGGCAGGGGCTCGGTGTATCCGGGCAGCGCCTCAGTGGCGGGCTTGGCGTGCGTGGTGACCGTGTCGCCCACCTTCGACTGGCGAACGTCTTTCACACCCGTGATCAGGTACCCGACCTCGCCGACGCCGAGACCCTTGCTGGGAGTGGGCTCGGGCGAGGAGACGCCGATCTCGAGGATCTCGTGCGTGGCCCGCGTCGACATCATCTGGATCTTCTCGCGCGGCGACAGCTTGCCGTCGATCATGCGCACGTAGGTGACGACGCCGCGGTAGGAGTCGTACACCGAGTCGAAGATCATGGCGCGAGCCGCGGCATCCGGATCGCCCTGGGGCGCGGGAACGAGGGCCGTCAGGCGGTCGAGCAGCTCGGGCACGCCCACGCCGGTCTTGCCCGAGACACGCAGCACGTCTTCGGGCTTGCCTCCGATCAGGCTCGCCAGTTCTTGGGCGTACTTGTCGGGGTCTGCAGCGGGCAGGTCGATCTTGTTGAGCACCGGGATGATCGTGAGGTCGTTGTCGAGCGCGAGGTAGAGGTTCGCCAGCGTCTGCGCCTCGATGCCCTGCGCGGCGTCGACGAGCAGGAGGGCACCCTCGCACGCAGCGAGCGATCGAGACACCTCGTAGGTGAAGTCGACGTGGCCCGGGGTGTCGATCATGTTCAGCGCGTAGGTCTGGCCGTCGAGCGACCAGGGCATGCGCACGGCCTGGCTCTTGATGGTGATGCCGCGCTCGCGCTCGATGTCCATGCGGTCGAGGTACTGGGCGCGCATGTCTCTGTCGCTCACCACACCGGTGATCTGCAGCATGCGGTCGGCCAACGTGGACTTGCCGTGGTCGATGTGGGCGATGATGCAGAAATTGCGAATGAACGCGGGGTCGGTGGATGCCGGCTCCAGGGCCTTCGTAGCTAGCGGGCTCACACGTTCCTCTTGTGTCGTACGGCAGGTAAGCGCCCATTCTCTCACGTTGTTCGAGGCCGACGCTTTTCGTCATGGAGAGGAGGCGGTCGGTTCTCCGGCGCGGTTGAATATGGTCATGACTATTCTCCTTACCGGCGCCTCCGGGTTCATCGGCTCCGCAGTCCTCCGCCAGCTCCGACTGCAGGGGCGCGACGTGACCGCCATCGTGCGCTCGCCCGAGAAGGCCGCCAAGGTCGAGGCTCTCGGAGCCACGGCTGTGATCGGCGACATCACCGACTCGGAGCTGGTGACGGAACTGGCGATCGCGAGCGACGGCGTCATCCACCTCGCCTCCCCCGGCGACGACTCCAGCCGCGACGTCGACGACGCATTCGTGACGGCCGTCTTCGCCGGACTCGAGGGCAGCGACAAGCGCTACGTGCACACGGGCGGCATCTGGGTGTGGGGCAGCAACCCCGACATCACCGAGGACTCACCCCGCAATGCCCCGCCCATCACCGCGTGGCGCTGGGAGATCGAGAAGCGCGTGCTCGAGGCGCAGGGCGTCTCCACCACCCTCATCGCGCCGGCCATCGTCTTCGGGCATGGTGCGGGCATCCTGAGCATCTTCACCGACGGTCAGTACGGGCAGGGCACGGCGCCAGCGGTGCAGCTCGTGGGCGACGGCTCGCAGCACTGGACGACGGTGCACGTCGACGACCTGGCCGAGCTGTACATCCTCGCCTTCGATCTCGGCGAGTCCGGCTCCACCTACATCGGCGCCAGCGGCGAGAACCCCACCGTGCGCGAGATCGGCGAGGCCGCCGCGGTCGGCCAGAACCTCGACTCCCGCGTCGAGGAGCGCTCCGTCGATGAGACCCGAGCCCGCCTCGGCGAGGCGTTCGCCGACGCGCTGCTGCTCGACCAGCAGGCGCGCGGAAGCGCGGCACGCATCGATCTGGGCTGGGAGCCGAACGGTCCGAGCATCCTCGACGAGCTGCGCACCGGCTCGTACGCGTCGAAGGGCTAGCCGACCTCGCACACGCGCCTGCGGCCGCGACTTCTCTGAGCGACGCCTCAGAGGTCGAGGCCGTAGGCGCGCGACGGCTCGATCCCCGGAGGGTTCTCGCGATCCGGCATGCGCGAGAAGCCGCGCCGCTCATACAGCCCGTGGGCCGTCGTCATCTCGGTTCCGCTGTTCATCACCACGCGCCGGGCCCCGCGCTGCCTCGCGAGCTGGATCACGAAGTCGGTGAGGATGCTGCCGATCCGGCGACCGCGCGCCGCCGGGTCGACCGCGAGCAGCCTGAAGTCGAATTCGCCCGGTCGTCCAAGCGGGGTGAGAAGCTCGCCGGGCCGCGGCGTCGTGACCGACCCGAGGATGCTGCCGGTCGCGTCGTCGACGGCGACCCAGACCTCGCCGACGGTCGCGTGGTGCGGCACGTCGAGGATCTGCACGGCATAGTCGTCGCCGATCGTGAACTCGAGCTTGTAGGCGTCGAGACGCTGGCGCCCGATCAGGTCGTGCTCGTCGGGTCTGGCGAGGCGCACCGTGACGCCCTCGCGTTCGGCCGCGTGCGCATCCGACCGGCGGCTCACGGGCTCGGGCAGGCGCCGGATGCCTTCGAGCAGGTCGTCGAGGCCCGCCGCGACGCAGATGCGGATCCAGCCCTCTCCCCCGCGGCCGAACGCGCTGCCGGGCGCGACGGCGACGCGCTTCTCCAGGAGGAAGCGCTCGGCCCATCCGGCGACGTCGCCTCCGGTCGCGTAGCCGACGTTGATCCAGAGGTAGAACGCGCCCGAGGGCTGGAGGTACTCGATGCCCCGCTGCTGCAGCAGGGCGGTGGCGGCCTCGAGGTTCTGCCTGTAGTGCAGGCCGGCGGCCGCCACGTGCGACTGGTCGCCCTCGACGGCTGCGAGGGCGGCGAGCTGGGCGGGCGTGTTGACGCAGCTGATCATCGCCTCCTGCGCCGTGCGCATCGTGGTCGCGAGGCCGGGAGGCGTCACGAGGTACCCCACCCGGGCGCCGGTGAGCGCGTAGGTCTTCGACAGGGAGAACACCGAGAAGACCCTGTCGTCGGCGTCGAGGCTGGCGACCGAGACATGGGGAGCCTCGTAGCTGAACGCCTCGTACACCTCGTCGCTCAGAATCCACAGATCGTGCTCGCGGGCGAAGTCGACGAGCGCCCGCAGCGTCTCCACGGGGAAGATCGCGCCGAGCGGGTTCGACGGCGAGTTGATGATGATCATGCGGGTCTGCGGGGTGACGAGTCGTCGCAGCTCGTCGAGATCGGGCAGGAACGCGTTGTCGCGTCGCAGGGGGTAGGGAATGGAGACGGCCGAGATCATGGCGGCGTTCATCGCGAAGGTCGAATACCCGGGATCGGGGATGAGCACCTCGTCGCCCGGGGCGAGCGTAAGGCTCATGGCGAGGTAGAGGGCCTGCATGCCGCCGCAGGTGACCCAGACCTGCTCGGTGTCGACCACGACGTCGTTCTCGCGGGCGAGCTTGCGCACGAGCGCCTCGCGCAGGGGCAGCAGGCCGCCGTTGGGCCCGTAATTGGTCTCGTCGGCGAGCCAGGCGTCGGACCCCGCCTTGAGGATCTCGGCCGACACGTCGACGTCGGGCTCCCCCACGGCGAGCATCAGCACGTCGTCGAGCGACAGGGCCATCTCGAAGATGCGGCGGATTCCCGACGCGGGAACGGAATCGATGTGGGATGCGAGCTGTGGCATGAGACCATTAACGCTACGCCTCGGTCGGGGTACGGTGAAACGCCGCAGTCCGCACATGCAGCACGCCTTTCGGGTCGCCTCGATATTGTCGAGACGGCACCCGTCTGGTAACGTTGCCTGTTGGCTTACGCTTCCGTCCTACTATGCGGAGCGAACTCGCGGTCGCCGGTCGATCGCATTGCATTCATCCGAACACATACAAGAGGTTATTTCGTGGCAAACATCAAGTCGCAGATCAAGCGCATCGGCACCAACAAGAAGGCCCAGGAGCGCAACAAGGCCGTCAAGAGTGGGCTGAAGACCGCCATCCGCGCCACCAAGACCGCTGTCGCCACGGGCGACAAAGACAAGGCCCTCGCCGCGCTGACCGCAGCGGGCAAGAAGCTCGACAAGGCTGCCTCGAAGGGCGTCATCCACAAGAACCAGGCCGCGAACCGCAAGTCGGCTCTCGCGAAGACGGTCGCCTCCCTCTAAAGAGGCACCCGCACGAAAAAAGCCCCGCGATTGCGGGGCTTTTTTCGTGCCTGAAGCTCATTCGTGCCTGAAACTCAGCGGGGCGATTCGCCGCGTTCGGCGATGACTCCGATCATGCGCTCGAGCGAGTAGACCGGGTCGCGACTGCCGCCCTTGATGTTCTCGTCGGTCTCGGCGAGCATCTGGATGCTTCGCCCGAGACCCGCGCCCGACCATCCGGCCAGGTCGCGGCGGGCCCGGTCGATCTGCCAGGGTGCGAGGCCCAGTTGGCCGGCGAGCTGGCCTGATCCGCCGCGCGTACCGAGCACCTTCGCCATGGTGCGCAGCTTCATGGCGAACGCGGCGACCATGGGCACGGGGTCGGCCCCCGATGCGAGGGCGTGCCGGGCGAGGGCGAGCGCTTCGCCATGCCGGCCCGCTATCGCCATGTCTGCCACGGCGAACGCGCTGGCCTCGACCCTGCCGCCGTAGTAGCGGTCGACGGTGGCCTCGGTGATCTCGGCCGACGCGTCGGCGACGAGCTGCTGGCAGGCACTGGAGAGCTCGGCGAGGTCGTCGGAGAATGCGGCGACGAGCGCCCTGAGAGCCCCGGCCGAGACGCGACGACCGGCGGCGCGGAACTCGGAGGCGGCGAACTCGTAGCGCTCGGCGTCTTTCTTGAGCTCGGCGCAGACGATCTCGATACCGCCGCCTGAACCCGATCGGATGGCGTCGAGCAGCCTCTTGCCCCGCACTCCACCGCCGTGCCGCAGAACGAGGTAGGTGTCGTCGGCGGGGTTTTCGAGGTACGAGATGGTCTCGAGAAGGAAGTCGTCGGTGCACTTCTCGACGGAGGACACGCGGATCATGCGCGGTTCGGCGAACAGCGAGGGACTGGCCATGGTGAGGAGCTCGCCGGGAGCATACGACGACGCGTCGATGTCGGAGACCTCGATGCTGGGGTCTTCGAGCTTCAGCAGGTCTCGCAGCTGACGGATGCTGCGCTCGGCGAGGAACGACTCCGTGCCGGACACCAGAACGACCGGCGCAGGGCGCACCTGCTCCCACGAGAGTTGCGGGATGGCGGCCTTCGCCGTTGGTTTTGCGCCGCGTGCAGTCGCCACGTGTCCTCACTTACGTCGATTCTCTTATCGAGCCTACTCGGCGGCGCCGACACAGCGGACGCGCTATCAGCGGCGGAGAACTGCCGGCTATGAGCGGCGTCGTTTGACGAGGTCGACGAGAAGAGAACTAAGGATCGCTACTCCCCCGACGATGCCGGTGAACACCAAGCGAGTACCCCCTTGGCGCAGGGCGATGCTGCACACGATGACGAGCCCTGATCCGAGAACCAGGCCGACGACGATCTGCCACGCCCTGAGCGGGACATAGGGTTTTTCACCTCGTGTCACGAGCGAGTACCGGGGCGACGTTTCGGCTGAGACTTCCGTGCCCCCAACCTCTTGCGTCTGGGCGGAGGCCTGCGCGGAGTGGTTGCACGTAGGTGCCGTCGCTTCAGTACGTGATACTTCACGATTCCGGCCAGGGTCGCTATCAACACCAGTCCAGACGCAACAAGGTAAAAACTCTGCGCCGTATACACGTCGCCGCTCGGCGTCTCGACTGCCGATGACGCCCGTCTCGTCGTGATGAATGAGGCGTACGCGGGCAGCGCGAACAGAAGTCCGCTGAACAGGGCCATGCAGCCGATCGCTGCAGGATGGCGCAGGAGTACAGCCCCCAGCAGAACCACCGCGGCGCACACGAGGGCGGTCACGCTGCCCGGATATGCACCGACCTCGAGGGGCGCGAGGTAGGCGCTGCTGCGCTTGGCCGTCATAACAAGGACGCTGCCCGTGATCACGCCGACCAGTGCAAGCGACGCGAGCGTGAATATCACCACATCGACGGGCGACCAACGGTCGTCGTCGCTGCTCATGTAGACATCATATGCACGCGCTTGATCCATAAGAGACTTGTCGATGCCAAGGAGTCGCACAGGGTGCAGACAAGAGACTCGCCACAGTAGCGGATGCCGTCCTCTCGCTCCACACGATTGTCTCGTCGCCCTCGATGGAGATGACGATCAGCCCTAGCTGGTCGGTGCGGAACACGCGGGTGGCGGTGCCGGCAAGGATCTCGAGGATGCGGTCGTTCGGATGCCCGTAGTCGTTGTCGGCGCCCACGGAGATGATGCCGGCGCGGGCGTGGATACGATCGTAGAGCTCGGCGCTCTGGTCGCCCGAGCCGTGGTGGGCGACCTTCACCACGTCGACCGGAGCGAGCGGCCCCTCGGCCAGGAGCTGCAGCTGATCGCTCTCGCCGAGGTCGCCCAGGAAGAGGGCGTCGAGATCGCCTGAGAAGCGAAGGGTGACGCTCGCCCCGTTGCCTCGCAGCGTCGTGCGCTCGAGAGGCCACAGCACGCCCCACGTCAGGGCACCGAGCGTCCCATGATCTCCCCGCACGGCTTCGTGCACGGCCGCACCGGATTCGATCACCCGTCGCACCACGGCCTCGTCGGCGGGCCCATCGGTCGGCCCGATCAGTGCGGTGTCGACCATTCCCGCCACCGCGGCGACACCGCCGATGTGGTCGAGGTCGAAATGCGTGAGCACCAGCAGATCGATGCGGTCGATCTGCATCCTGTCGAGGCACGATCGGAGGGCCTCCGGCTCCGGGCCCGTGTCGATGAGGGCGACGGAGTCTCCGCTTCTCACGAGCACCGCGTCGCCCTGACCGATATCGCAGGCCGCGATGCGCCAGTTCTGCGGCACGGAGAGCCGCAGGGCGATCGTGCCTCCGACGAGCACGCCGCCGTAGACCCCCACGATCGCGGTCACCAGCAGCACGCCCGCCGCACGACGGAGTCGCGGTGCGTGGGAGGAGAGCACGACCCAGAGCGCCGACCCAGTGAGCGCGACGACGAGAAGGGCGCCGACTACGCCCGGTACCCAGGGCAACCGGGCGCCGGGCGCGTCGGCGAAGAAGCGGGCGACCGCCCCGATCCAGGCGGCGGGAAGCCAGCACAGCCAGGCCGCCGGAACGGCGAGCGGAGGCACGATCGCGCCGAGGAGGCAGGCCAGCAGCCCGACGACGGTGGCGACCGGCGCCGCCGGAGCCGCGAGCAGATTCGCCGGGATGCTGTAGGGCGCGATCGTGGGCGTGAGCAGGGCGAGCACCGGCTGGCAGGCGATCTGGGCCGCGAGCGGAACGGCGATGACGGCGGCGAGCCAGGAGGGCATCCACCGTCGGAGCAAGGTCGTGAGCGGACGAGTGAGCACCAGCAGGCCGGCGGTGGCGAGAGCGGACAGGGCGAAGCCGAAGCTGTGCGAGAGCCACGGATCGGTGACGATGAGGCTCACGACGGCAAGGCAGAGCACGGGCACCCCCCGCGCCGATCTCGATGCACCGATCGACAACAGCACGATCGCGGCCATGGCCGCCGCCCGCACGACGCTCGGCTGCGGAGTCACGAGCACCACGAACAGCACGAGCACGGCCCCGGCCGCGCACAGCCGCGCCACCCGACGGAGTCCGGCGAATCCGGCGAGCAGCAGCGCGCCAGCGATGACGATGGCGCAGTTGGCACCGGACACGGCCGTGAGGTGGCTGAGCCCGCTGTCTTTCATCGCCTGATCGAGCGATGCGTCGACGAGCGAATCGTCGCCCAGCGCGAGCCCGGGAACCAGGTGGGCACCGTCGCCCGGGAGACTACGCGCGGCGTCGGCGAACCCTGCACGGAGTCCCGCCGCCCAGGCGAGGTGCCAGCCCGGCTGCCGGATGATCTGGGGATGACCCTCGACGAAGACGAGCCAGGATGTTTGCGACCCGTCGTCGGTGGCGCGGAAACGGCCCTCGACGCGGATGGTCGACCCGATCGCGGGGGCGTCGGCCGTGTCGAGGCCGTCGACGAAGAGCAGAACCCGCGTCGACGTCACGTCGCTGCGACCGCGGCCGTCGTCGATGCGTTCGAGGGTCGCCTCGAACCGCACGCCCGACACGGCCTCTCCGCCGAATCCCGAGTGCGCCGTCTCGGAGGGAGTACCCGTGACCGAGAGCTGGGCGGTCAACGCCCTCTGCGCCGAGTCGACGAGCAGAGGGGGCTCCCGGGCCGGCTGCATGACGAGCACGGCCGCCGCCACGCACGAGCAGAGCGCGGCGCAGACCGCGATAGTGGGAAGCACTCGGCGCAGACCCTCGCCGACACGGCCCGACGGCGACAGCCGGCGTCTCGCAGCCAGTCCGCGCTGGAGCAGCAGGCAGACGAGCAGCACGGCGACGGCCCCCAGCAGCGCGGCGGCCGCGTCGCGCGGTCGTGCGACGATCACGAATGCCGCAGCCCAGGTGACACCGGCCGGAACTGTGAGGCGATGATCGGCGAATCGCGAGCCCGTCGAACGCTGCTCCTCCGCCGCCGACCCGGTCATACGACCGCCGCATCGCGAAGACCGTCGAGCGTCTTCTGCCCGATTCCCGGAACCTCGAGCAGTTGGTCGAGCGAGGTGAACGGCCCGTGCTCGTCTCGGTAGTCGATGATCTTCTTCGCCGTCTCCGGCCCGATGCGGGGCAGGGTCTCGAGGGCAGCCGCGTCGGCGGTGTTCAGATCGACCGCGGCGGGCGCCGAGTCACCCGCACCGGTCGCCGCATCCCCTGGCGGCTGCGGAAGAACCTCGCCCACCGCCGGCGCATAGAGCTGCTCTCCATCGATGACGACCCGGGCGAGATTCAGCTGCGCCTGGTCGGCCTCCGCCGTGTATCCCCCGGCTGCGGCAACGGCGTCGACGACTCGGGCGCCCTCGCGCAGCTCGTACAGCCCGGGCTTCGCCACCTGGCCGAGCACGTGCACGAAGATGACCGATGCGGCCGCCTGGCCATCGGCATCCGGAGCCGGCGGAGCCGCGCTGTCGGGGATCGAGTCGATCGTGGCGCCACCCGGATTCGTCACGAGGACCTCGCTGCTGCCCCGCGGCGCCAGCGCCGACACCAGCACGGCCACGACGAGCACCGCGAGCACGATGACGATGCCTGCGCCGACCCCGATGCCGAGCCGAGCCCGCGCCGGTGGCGGCGATTCGGCATCCATGCGACCACGCTAGGCGCGCGACCACCGACGACGATCGCCCCGGTGTGCGCACTGTGAACAGCGCGCGCACCGGGGCGATTGGTGAGGAGGGGTGGGCCGCTACTCGGCCGGCTTCGTCGCGATGCTCACCACGCGCGGCGCGCGCACCACGACGTTGACGATCTGCCGGTCGCCGATCGCCCGCTGCACGGCGGCGGATGCTCGCGCCAGCGACTCGAGGTCGCTGCCGGCGATCGTGGGCGCCACCTCGAGGCGGTCGCGCACCTTGCCGTCGACCTGAACGACCGCGGTCACCGACTCCTCGGTGAGCAGGGCCGGGTCGGCTCCGCGCCAGCCGTACGCCGAGATGGAGGCCGGGTAGCCGAGACGCTCCCACATGTCCTCCGCCGTGTAGGGCGCGAACAGGCTGAGCCCCAGGGCCACGGTCTCGACGGCCTCGCGCACGGCGGGGTCTGCGCCGCCGGGGCCCGAGTCGACGGCCTTGCGGGTCACGTTTACGAGCTCCATGATGCGGGCCACGACCACGTTGAACTTGAACGCCTCGATGAGGCCGGGAGCCTCGGCCAGGAACCGGTGAGTGACTCGGCGGAGGGCGATGTCGCCGTCGCGCCAGTTGACCTCGGGGCGACTGGTGACGTCGCCCGCCAGGCGCCACGCGCGTGCCAGGAACTTCGACGAGCCGGCGGGTGACACATCGGCCCAGTCGATGTCGTCTTCGGGCGGGCCGGCGAACGCCATGGTGAGGCGCACCGCGTCGACGCCGTGCTCGTCGAGCTGGTCGCTCAGCTGCACGATGTTGCCCTTTGATTTCGACATCGCCGAGCCGTCCATGAGCACCATGCCCTGGTTCAGCAGCGCGCTGAAGGGCTCGGTGAACGAGACGAGGCCGAGGTCGAACAGCACCTTCGTGATGAAGCGGGCGTAGAGCAGGTGCAGGATCGCGTGCGTGACGCCGCCCACGTACTGGTCGACGGGCGCCCACTTGTCGACGTCCTTCGGGTCGAACGCCTTCTCGCTGTCGTGCGGGTTGAGGAAGCGCAGGAAGTACCACGAGCTGTCGACGAAGGTGTCCATCGTGTCGGCGTCGCGCAGCGCCGGCGTTCCGTCGACAGGATTGGTCACGTTGACCCAGTCCTCCGCGGCGCCGAGCGGCGAGCTGCCGCGCGGCTTGAGGTCGAGACCGTCGCTCGAGGGCAGCAGCACGGGGAGCTGGTCCTCGGGAACGGGGATCTCCTCGCCGTTCTCGCCATGGATGATCGGGATGGGCGTGCCCCAGTAGCGCTGGCGCGAGATCAGCCAGTCGCGCAGCCGGTAGTTCTTGGCCGGCCGGCCTGCGCCCTGCTGCTGCAGGACCTCGATGGCCTTCTTGATGGCGTTGACCTTGGAGAGACCATTCAGCGGTCCCGAGTTCATGAGTCGGCCGTCGCCCGCGAGCGCGATGCCCGTGACGGCGGGGTCGTAGCTGCCGAAGTTCGGGTCGTCGAGCATCTCATCGGTGATGATCGGGATGGCGCCGGTCGCCGGAGCGGTGACGTCGACGACCATACGGATCGGCAGGTCGAACGCGCGGGCGAAGTCGAGGTCGCGCTGGTCGTGCGCGGGCACGGCCATGACGGCGCCGGTTCCGTAGTCGGCGAGCACGTAGTCGGCGGCCCAGATGGGCATGCGCTCTCCGTTGACCGGGTTGATCGCGTAGCGCTCGAGGAACACACCGGTCTTGGGCCGGTCGGTGGCCTGGCGCTCGGTCTCGGTGCTCTTCTGCACTGCGGTCAGGTAGGTCTTGAAGGCAGCCTGCACCTCGGGGGTCGACTCGGCCGCCAGTTCGATGGCGAGGTCGGAGTCGGGGGCGACGACCATGAAGGTCGCACCGAAGAGCGTGTCGGGGCGCGTGGTGAACACGGTGACGGGCTCGTCGCGGCCCTCGACGGCGAAGTCGACGTCGGCCCCGATCGAGCGGCCGATCCAGTTGCGCTGCATGCTCAGCACCTTCGAGGGCCACGAGCCCTCGAGCTGGTTCAGGTCGTCGAGCAGGCGGTCGGCGTAGTCGGTGATCTTGAAGTACCACTGGGTGAGCTTCTTCTTGACGACCACGGCGCCGCTGCGCTCGGAGGTGCCGTCGGGCAGCACCTGCTCGTTGGCGAGCACGGTCTGGTCTACCGGGTCCCAGTTGACCCAGCTGGCCTTGCGGTAGGCGAGGCCCTTCTTGTACATCTGCAGGAACAGCCACTGGTTCCACTTGTAGTACTCGGGGTCGCTGGTGTGCAGCACGCGATCCCAGTCGAACGAGGCGGCGTAGCGGCGCATGCTGCGCTTCTGCTGCTCGATGTTGTCGTAGGTCCACTGGCGCGGGTCGAGGCCGCGCTTGATGGCGGCGTTCTCCGCCGGCAGGCCGAAGGAGTCCCAGCCGATGGGGTGCAGAACGTTGAATCCCTGCTGGCGCCAGTAGCGGGCGATGACGTCTCCGAGTGCGTACGCCTCGGCGTGGCCCATGTGCAGGTCGCCCGACGGGTACGGGAACATGTCGAGCACGTACTTGCGCGGGCGCTTGTCGCCGTCGAGGTCGGTCTTGAACGGCTGCATCTCGTCCCAGCGAGGGAGCCACTTGTTCTGGATGGCGGCGAAGTCGTAGTGGAGGGCCGGGTCGTTGCGGGGATCGTACTGCTCGGCGCTCGTCGTTTCGATGGTCACGCGACTCTCAATTCTTGCTTGGGTTCGGCTGCTGGGGCCAAGATCGCCGCGGTGGACACCCGGGACGCACGACTTCTTCCGTGGCACCGGGGCGCGGCAGCAATCCATCGTACTAAACCTGCCCGCCGCGTATCGTTGAAGGCGTGGATGCGACCATCACCGACGCCGACGGAACGACCCGCTGCGGCTGGGCCCACTCGGCACCCGAGATGCTGCCGTACCACGACGAGGAGTGGGGCAGGCCCCTGCACGGCGACCAGCCGCTCTTCGAGAAGCTCTGCCTCGAGACCTTCCAGGCCGGGCTGTCGTGGATCACCATCCTGCGCAAGCGCGAGGCCTTCCGCGACGCGTTCTCGTCGTTCGACATCGAGAAGGTGGCGGCCTTCGACGACGGTGACCTCGACCGGCTGCTGGCGGATGCGCGGATCGTGCGCAACCGGGCGAAGATCAGCGCCGCCATCTCGAACGCGGGGGCGACGAAGCGACTCGTCGAGCACCACCCGGGCGCTCTCGACGCCCTCCTCTGGGGCTTCGCTCCCCCGCGGCGCACGGTCGCCCCCGAGTCCTACGCCTCGATTCCCGCGTCGACGCCGGAGTCCGCGGCCGCGAGCGCCGCGCTCAAGAAGCTCGGCTACCGCTTCGTCGGACCGACCACCCTGTACGCCCTGATGCAGTACGCGGGTCTGGTCAACGACCATGCGGCGGGATGCCACCTGGCCGTCGGCGAACCCGGCGCGCTGTAGCCGCCCTGCCGCCTACAGGCCGAGCGCATCCAACAGGGGTGCGGCCTTGAGGCGCGTCTCCTCGACCTCGTCTTCGGGCACCGACAGGGCCGTGATGCCCCCGCCCGTGCCGATGGATGCGCCGTCGGCGGTGAGCACGATGCTGCGGATCACCATGGCCAGGTCGAGCGCCCCGTCGAGACCGAGGTAGCCGAAGACACCGGCGTAGACCCCGCGCGGTCCGCCCTCGAGCCTGTTCAGGATGCGCATGGCGCTGATCTTCGGGGCTCCCGTCATCGAGCCGGCGGGGAACAGCGCGGCGACGGCATCGAGGGAGTCGGCGTCCGGCGCCAGCTGCGCGGTGACCGTGCTGACGAGCTGGTGCACCGAGCTGTAGCTCTCGATAGCGAGCAGACGAGTGACCTCGACCGAGCCGAGCAGCGCTACCCGCGAGAGGTCGTTGCGCATCAGGTCGACGATCATGAGGTTCTCGGCGCGTTCCTTGTCGCTGGCGAGGAGCTCGGCGCGCAGGCGGGCGTCGTCGTCGTCGGTCTCGCCGCGCGGACGGGTGCCCTTGATCGGCTTCGTCTCGACCGAGCCGCCCGCGTCGACCCGCAGAAACCGCTCGGGGCTCGCGCTGACGAGCGCCACCCCGTCGATGCGCAGGTAGCCGCCGTGGTGACTCGGGCTCGAGGCGCGCACCGCGAGGTAGGTCGAGAGCGGGTCGGGATGCACGGCCGCGGTGATCTGGTTCGTCAGGCAGAGCTGGTAGGCGTCGCCCTGCCTGATCGACTCCTGGCAGTCGCGCACGAGATGCTCGTAATCGTCGGCGCCGTGCCGCCACTGCGCCCGGGGCGCCCGCTCGAGGGGCCGGATGCCGGTGGGTCCCGGGAGTGGAAACGGTTCGAAGGCGGGGTCGCGGCCCAGCCGGGCCGTGTCGAGCAGCCGGGCCGTGCGGTCGAGCCAGCCCGCGGCATCCGGTTCGCCGTCGAGGGCGAGAAGGGTGACGATGCCGGCGTCGTGGTCGAACGCGATCGCGCGGGTGACCCAGAGCAGGGCGGCACCGGGCAGCCCGGTCGGCTCGGTGTCGACGCCATGCTGGGCCGCGCCGAACTCGTAGGAGAGCCACCCCACCCAGCCGAGGGCGAATCCGTCGGCCGAGCCCTCGGCGAGGGCGACCTCGCTCCTGCGATCTCGGAGCTGTTCGACGAGTCCCGCCAGGTCGTGCGGCGACGCGATCGGCTCGCCTGCTCCGAGGTAGCTCGTTCCCGCGGTGGCATCGACGCCGGAATCGAGCCAGAAGGCGTTCGGATGCCGAGAGTAGACCTCGACGAACACCCTCTCGGGATCGACCCAGTGCTGCAGTGCTCTGGTGAGGAGGCGGCGGGACACTGTATTAGCGTAGGCCGTGTGATCACGCCCCGCCTTCTCGCCTGGACCGGGGAGGCGCTGGTCGAGACCGAGACCGAGCCGACCCATCAGGGCGTGCAGGTCGCCGACAGCTGGCTGGTCGCGAACGGCGGGGTGCGGGCCCTGCAGCTGCACCACGACAGGTTCCTGGCCGGGCTCGCGTCGGAGACCCGCATCGACCCCGCGCCGGCCGAGAGGTTCTGGAACGCGGCGGTCGCCGAGCTCCCCCGCACCGGCGACTGGTTCCCCCGGGTCGACGCGCTGCGGACGGGCGACGAGACGACCCTGGCCCTGCGCATCCGCCCTGCTCCTCCGCTCGGCGCCTCCGTGCGCGTCGCCTCTCTCGACGCGGGCGACCCGAGGACGGTGGCCTCGGTGAAGGGCCCCGACATCGAGCGCCTCGGTGCGCTGAAGAGCGAGGCCGCCCGCGACGACGTCGACGAGCCCGTGATCGTGTCGGCCACGGGTCACGTGGTCGATGGCGCGACGAGCGCCCTCCTGTGGTGGAGGGGCGACCGGCTGTTCGCACCGTCGGCATCCCTCCGCCGTGTAGACAGCGTGACGGCGAAGTCCATTCGCCTGCTGGCCTCGGCCACCGCGACGGAGTCGGGCGAGGAGTTCGCGACGGCGGCGCAGCTCGCCGGGTGCGAGGTCTGGGTCGTGAACGCGCTCCACGGAATCCGTGTCGTCACCTCGTGGAGGAACGGCCCGAGACTCACCCGCAACCCGCGCCGCGCCGCGCTCTGGCAGCGGCGACTCGACGCGCTCGTCCGGCCCCTGCCCTAGCGGGGACTCAGCCCAATCGCAGGCGCGAGGTGACGAGGTCGTCGGGCACCGGCAGGTGGCTGATGATCACGACGGCCCGGCGACCGTCGGGGTCGGCGGATGCCGCCAGCAGGTCGACGAGGAGCGCGTCGGCCCGGTCGGCGTCGACGTTGGCCGTGGGCTCGTCGAGCACGAGCACAGGGAAGTCGGCGAGCAGCGCCCGGGCAAGGGCGATGCGCTGGGCCTGACCTCCCGAGACGAGCGAACCGCGCTCGCCGACCCGGGCATCCAGGCCGCCCCGGCCCTCGACCCACCCCGACAGCCCCACCCTCTCGAGAACGCCGAGCAGCTCGGCGTCGCTCGCGTCGTCGCGGGCGAACAGCAGGTTCTGGCGGATGGACTCGTCGAACAGGTACGGGATCTGCTCGGAGAGCCCGACGACGCGGCGCACGTCGGCGAGCGGCAGGCTGCGCACGTCGACACCGCCCAGGCTGTAGGAGCCCTCGAACTCGAGGAACCGCACGAGCACGTGCGCGAGCGTGGTCTTTCCCGAGCCGCTGGCCCCCGTGACCAGGATGCGGTCGCCCGGCGAGATGGAGAGGTCGACGCCCCTGATAGCGGGCGCAGCCGCCTGCGGCCAGGTGGCCGAGACCCCCCGGAGTTCGATGACCGTGCCCGTCGGCTCGGCGGTGCGGGAGGAGACGCCGGGCCCGTCGACGGGAATCTCGGTCGGCACGGTGTCGGGAACGACGGAGGCGACCCGCTCGGCGCTCGAACGCACCTGGCGCAACGCCGCGAGCGCCAGGGGCGCACTCGACACGACCTCGAAAACCGCGATGGGCACCAGCGCGATGATCGCCAGCACCGGTCCGTTGAAACCGGGCGTTGCGAGCGCGGGGATGCCGACCAGGAGCGCCGCGACACTCGCGGCACCCGCGAGAAGAGACAGGATGCCCGTGGCGACCCCCGACCCGGCGGCGCTCGAGAGCACGGCGCGGGTCAGTCGACGATCGGCGGTCTCGACGGCGGCCAGGCGGGAGCCGGTCGCGTCGAACGCGGTGAGCACGTCGAGGTTGACGACGGTGTCGAGCACCTCGTCGGCGAACGCGCCCCGGAGCGGGGCGATCGAGCGCTCCGACCGCGCAGCGACGACGCTGTTGACCACCGTGCCGACGAGAGCGGCCAGCACGAGGGCGACGAGGAGGGCGATGCCGGCCGCCGGCAGGAGGATCCAGACCGTGACCACACTGGTTGCGGCGACGGCGCCCGAGATGAGCAGGGGCTGCACGACGCGCAGCGGCAGGTTCTGCAGCTCGTCGACGTCGGCCGTGAGGCGGGTCAGCAGATCTCCGCGCCGGGTGCCCGACAGGCCGTCGGGTGCCAGCGGAACGAGTCGTTCGTAGATGCCCACACGGAGAGTCGCCAGGGTGCGGAACGCGGCGTCGTGGCTGGCGAGGCGCTCCGCGTAGCGGAAGCCGGCCCTGCCCAGGGCGAAGGCCCGCACGCCGACGATCGCCATGTTGAGGTAGAGGATCGGCGGCATCTCGGCCGCCCGGGTGATCAGATAGGCCGAGGTGGCGATCAGTCCGACGGCGCAGAGGGCGCTGAGCAGGCCGAGCAGCGCGCCGGGGGCGAATCGGCGCGCGCGCGGCTGAGCGAGGCGCAGCACCTCTGTCGTGCGCATCAGGCCACCACCGCTGCGGGCTCGAGCGCGAGGATGCCGTCCGCAGCGCGGGCGATCGCCTCGCGGTGTGTCACCACGACCAGGGCCAGGCCCGTGTTCTCGACGAGGCCCGCGAGCCCCCGCACGAGCCGCGCTTCGGTCTGGTCGTCGAGGGCCGAGCTCGGCTCGTCGAGCACGAGCACGCTCGACCGCCGCTCGAGGGCCCGGTAGACGGCCCGCGCGATGGCGACGCGCTGCGCCTGCCCGCCCGACAGTCCGGCACCGGCCACACCGAGCGGTCGATCGAGGTCGATCTCGTCTGCCGCGGCGATCTCGAGGGCGCGCGCGGCTCGGGCCCGATCGGGGGCGGCGCTGCCCAGGGTCACGTTCTCGAACACCGAGCCCGCCAGGAGCCCCGGGCGCTGGCCGCACCACGAGATCCAGTCGAGACCCGTCTCCCCCGATGCGATGTCCGTGCCGCCCAGCATGACGCGGCCGGTGTGCGGAACGAATCCCAGCAGGGCGGCGACGAGGGTGGACTTGCCCACGCCGGAGGGGCCCATGACGGCCGTCAGCCTGCCGGGGGCGAACTCCGCATCGAGGGGACCGATCACCGCGCGGCCGTCGTAGCCCGCGCCGAAGCCGGAGAGCACGAGCGACCGGGACGACTGGGGCTCCCGCAGATGGCCCGTGTACGGGCCGACGGTCTCGTCGAGCCCGGCCTCCGGATCGACGACACCCTTGTTCGCTGCCGCTGCCGCTGCCGCTGCATCGAGGATGTCGAACACGTCGTCGGCGGCCGCGACCCCGTCGGCCGCGGCGTGGAACTGGGTGCCGACCTGCCTGATCGGCAGAAAGGCCTCGGGCGCGAGGAGCAGCACGAACAGGCCGACCGAGAGGCCGAGCGAGCCGTCGATCAGCCGGAGTCCGACCGAGACGGCGACGACGGCCACGGCGAGACTCGACACGAGCTCGAGCACGAATCCGCTGAGGAACGACACGCGCAGCACCTTCATCGTCTGAATGCGATACTGCTCGGTGACATCCCGGATGCGCCCGGCCTGGCGCGCGGCCCGTCCGAAGAGCGTCAGCGTCGAGAGACCGCCCACGATGTCGAGGAATCCCGTGGAGAGCCTCGTGAGCAGCTGCCACTGCGTCTTCTGCACGGTCTGGGTCGCCCAGCCGATCAGGATCATGAAGACGGGGATTATCGGCAGGGTCAGAACGACCCCGAGGGCGCTCGGCCAGTCCTGCAGGAAGATGACCAGCACGACCACCGGAGTGGCGATCGCCGTGAGGATGAGCTGGGGAAGATAGCGGGAGAAGTAGGTGTCGAGGGCATCGAGCCCTGGCCCGGTGACGGTGGCCACCGACGTGGCGTTGCGCCCGGCCATCCATCCCGGTCCGAGGTCGACGACGGCCCGCAGGACGCGGGCGCGAAGCTGGCTCTTGACCCGAGCGGCCCCGCGGGTGCTGGTGACCTCCGCGAGCCAGAGCAGCGCGGCCCGCGCGACCACGACGACCGCGAGCGCGACGATCATCGGCACCAGCGCGGCCAGGCCGTCGCCGGCGATGGCTCGCACGATCACCTGGCTCAGGAGCCAGGCGAACGCGACGATGCAGGCCGTCTGGGCCAGGCCGATCACCGCGCCCGCCGCCAGGAATGCCCGGGCCGCCCGGGCGTAGGCGAGCAGCCGAGGGTCGAGAGGTTTCACTCGTCTAGTGTGCCGCCTGCGCACTCTCGATGTGCGCACGGGTGACCCGCTTGCGGAACACCCAGTAGGTCCAGCCCTGGTAGGCGAGGATCAGGGGAAGCGCGATGAGGGAGATCCAGCTCATCACCTGGAGGGTGTACGGCGTCGATGAGGCGTTCACGATATTGAGGCTGTTGGCAGGATCGTTCGACGCCGGCATCACGTCGGGGAACAGCGACAGGAAGAGGCCCAGCACGGCGAACGCGA
This sequence comes from Agreia sp. Leaf283, assembly GCF_001422485.1. GTDB lineage: Bacteria > Actinomycetota > Actinomycetes > Actinomycetales > Microbacteriaceae > Agreia. Next base: position 462,750 of record NZ_LMNF01000003.1, on the reverse strand, counting down.
CGGTCGCGGCCATCGAGGCGAAGGCTGCGCCCTCCCTGCCGCGGGAGTTCGCGAGCACGGCTGCGATGAGGGTGACCGCGGCGACCGCAGACAGCACCGCGGAGAGGAAGCTGCCATAGGCCAGGGTCGTCCAGAGCAGGAAGGATGCCGCGACGACGATGGTCAGGACGCCGGATCGCGTCGCCAGCCTGCGAGCTCTCTGCCGCAGGGCGCCATCGGTCTTCAACGAGACGAAGATCGTTCCGTGGGTGAAGAACAGCAGCAGCGTGGTGAGGCCGGCGAGCAGCGCATACGGGTTCAGCAGGTCGAAGAAGGTACCCGTGTAGTTGAAACCGTCGTCGAGGGGCACACCGCGAACGATGTTGCCGAACGCCACCCCCCACAGGAAGGCGGGAACAGCCGAACCGATCACGATCATGGCGTCGAAGCGACGCTTCCACGAGGCCTCGGGGCGCTGGTGCCGGTATTCGAACGAGACGCCGCGCAGGATCAGCGACAGCAGGATCAGCAGCAGGGCGAGGTAGAAGCCGGAGAACAGCGTGGCGTACCACTCGGGGAACGCCGCGAACATCGCGGCTCCGGCGACGATCAGCCACGTCTCGTTGAGATCCCAGATCGGCCCGATCGTGTTGATGATCACGCGGCGGTCGACATCGTCCTTGCCGAGGAAGGGGATGGACATGCCGACGCCGAAGTCGAAGCCGTCGAGAACGAAGTAGCCGATGAAAAGGAATGCGATGATTCCGAACCAGAGGGTGGGAAGGTCCATGGTCAGTACACCGTCGTTTCTACTCTGCGGACGCCGGTCTCCGGGTCGGGCTGCGGCAGATCGTCCGGACCCTTCTGGGCGGCCTTCTTGATGAGCTTGAACTCGACCACGGCGAGCGTGCCGTAGATCAGGGTGAAGGCGATCAGCGAGATCAGCACCTCGAGTCCTGTGACATTCGGTGATACTCCGTCGGCCGTCTTGAGCAGGCCGAAGACGAGCCAGGGCTGGCGGCCCATCTCGGTGAAGATCCACCCCATGATCATGGCGCCGAGCGAGAGCGGGAACGCCCAGATCGCAGCCTTCCACACCCACTTCGACCAGCGGCCGGACAGGACCTTGGCGCCGAAGACGCTCTTCTTGCGGGTCAGTACCAGGCCGACGAACGCGGTGAAGACGTGCAGCACGCCGAGGGCGATCATCCAGCGGAACGCCCAGTACGTGATCCAGATGGTCGGCGTGTAGTCGCCGGGGCCGTAGAGCTGCACATACTGTGCCTGCAGGTCGTTGATGCCCTCGACCGTGCCGTCGAACGTGTGCGTCGACAGGAATGAGAGCAGGTACGGGATGCGGATCGAGAACAGTTCGCTCGACCCGTCCGGCGTTCCGAGGGTGAAGATGCTGAACGAGGCGTCGGCTCCCGTCGACGTCGTGTACATCGCCTCGGCGGCCGCCATCTTCATGGGCTGGGTCTGCACCATGGCGAGGCCGAGCGAGTCGCCGGTGAAGACGGTGAGCGCTCCGGCGATCATCATCATCCACAGGCCGAACTTGAGGGCCGGTCGCATGGTGTCGAGGTGCTGGTTGCGGGAGAGGTGCCAGGCGGCCACTGTGACGATGAGGCCGGCGGCCACCATGAAGCAGGCGAAGATCGTGTGCGGGAACGCCGCGAGCGCCACCTTGTTGGTGAGCAGGGCCCAGATGTCGGTCAGCTCTGCGCGCCCCTTCTCCTCGTTCATCTGGAAGCCGACCGGGTTCTGCATGAACGCGTTGGCCGCGATGATGAAGTAGGCCGAGAGTACGCTGCCGATGGTCGTCGCCCAGATCGTGGCGAGGTGCAGGCCCCGGGGCAGCTTGTCCCAGCCGAAGATCCACAGTCCGATGAACGTCGCCTCGAAGAAGAACGCCAGCAGTCCCTCCATCGCCAGCGGCGCACCGAAGACGTCACCGACGAATCTCGAATAGTCCGACCAGTTCATACCGAACTGGAACTCCTGCACGATGCCCGTGACGACGCCCATGGCGAAGTTGATGAGGAAGAGCTTTCCGAAGAACTTCGTCAGCTGCAGGTACTTCTCCTTGTCGGTGCGAACCCACGCCGTCTGGAAGAGCGCGACGGTGAGCGCAAGGCCGATCGTGAGCGGCACGAACAAGAAGTGATACACCGTCGTGAGGCCGAACTGCCAGCGCGACAGGAGAAGTGGATCGAGCCACTCGTTCATCTGGGATTCCCCTTCGGAAGTAGACTTCTACACAACGTAGAAATCCTTCTTCTACAGAGCGTAGAACATCCTCGAACGAAAAGGTAGTCTGGACCCATGATCACTCTCGGCGTCCTCGAGCGTTCCGTCATGAACGCACTCTGGGAATCGCCCGACGGCCTCTCCGCACCCGAGCTCGGTGAACGACTGGTAGCCGTCGAGGCCCCGGCGAAACGACGCGAACTCGCCACCACCACCCTCCTCACCGTGCTCTCGCGGCTCGAGAGCAAGGGGTTCGTCTCACGCACCCGCGCCACGAGGCCGCACCGCTACCACGCGGTCAACTCTCGGTCGGAGCACACGGCCGAGCTCATGCACGAGGTGCTGCAGCTCGCACCCGACCGAGACGATGCGCTCGCCCGGTTCGTCGGAGGCGTCTCGCCGACCGAGGCCGAGACGCTTCGCCGACTGCTCGCATCCCGCGGCACCGGCGAGTAGCCGGTGTTCGCAGCCTCGATCGGGCTCGCGATCCTGGCCCTCGCCCTCGCCTGGCCCGTCCCGATCGCGCTGGCCAAGGCATCCTGGCCCGCTCGCGCACCGGGAACCGCCCTGGCGCTGTGGCAGGCGATCGCCCTCTCGGGAGGACTTTCGATGATCGGGGCACTGCTCGCTTTCGGGCTGACGCCGTTCGACGGCGACCTCGGCAGTGCGGCGCGTCTTCTCTCCGGCCGCCTCCTCGAGGGGCCGCTCCCCTCGCAGACCGGCGCGCTCCAGCTCGTCGCCCTCGCCGGAGCCGTCGTGCTGGGCGCGCACCTCGTCTTGAGCCTCGCCTCGACGGCGGTCAGCACCGACCGGGAGAGACGGCGACACCGCGCCCTCATCGGCCTGCTGAGTTCGCCGCTTCAGGGCAGCCCGGGCACGCGTATGCTCGACTTCCCCGCGCCGGTCGCGTACTGCCTGCCGGGAGTCCGCTCGATCACGGTGCTCACCGAAGGCCTCGTGCGGGTTCTGGATGCCGCGCAGCTGCGCGCCGTGCTGGCCCATGAGCGGGCCCACCTCCGTCAGTACCACCACCTGGTGCTCCTCGCATTCAAGGCGTGGAACATCGCGCTCCCCTGGTTCCCCATCGCGAACCGGGCGGAGAAGGCCGTCGCCCTGCTCGTCGAGATGCTCGCCGACGACGACGCGCGGCGGGAGGTCGACGACGCCTCGCTCGCCACCGCCATCGCCATCGTCGGCTCACCCTGGCGCGACGGAGATCCGACGGCCGCGAGCACAGCATCCGACGAGCTGGTTCCCGAAGCCGATCCCGAGACGCTGGGCGCCCGTGTCTCGCGCCTCGTCTCCCCGCCCGCCGCACTCCCGGCCGGGGCACGGCCGCTCGTGCTCGTCGTGTCGTTCGCCCTCATCGCGAGCCCTGTCGCGGTGCTCCTGACGCTGCTGTAGTCCTGCCGGTTCGGCTCATCCCCAGTTCGAAGGCGTCGGCAGGTCATAGGCTCGATGCGTGAACGAGATTCTCACCTGGATCCTGGACACGGTGTCCAGCGTCGATCCCGTGTGGAGAACGCTGATCGCGGGCGTCGCGATGCTCCTCGAGACCAGTATTCTTCTCGGCCTCGTGGTGCCCGGCGACACCGTGCTGCTGGTCACCGCCACCGGGGTGCAGGGGCCCGTGCAGTACATATCGCTCGCACTCGCGTCGATCATCGGGGCGTTGGCCGGCGAGAGCATCGGCTTTATGCTCGGACGCTACTTCGGGCCGCGCATCCGACACTCTCGGCTGGGACGGCGCATCGGAGAGCGTCAGTGGCAGCGGGCGGAGCGCTATCTCGCCAGACGCGGCGGCATCGCCGTCTTCCTGTCGCGGTTCCTGCCCGTGCTGCACTCCCTCATCCCTGTCACGGTGGGCATGAGCCCCATGCCGTATCGACGCTTCATCGCCTGGACGCTGCCGGCGTGCATCCTGTGGTCGTTCGCCTACGTGACGGCGGGGTCGCTCGCCGCCGGAAGCTACCGCGAGCTCGCCGACAGCCTTCACTTCGCCGGCTACATCTTCGTCGGGGTGATCGTCGCCTTCGTCATCGTGGTCGTGATCGTGAAGAAGCTCATCGCCCATGGCGAGGAAAGGCACATGCATGACGCAGCAGACCCCTCCGACTCCGCCGCCGGACGCACCCTCCCCCGCTGAGGATCCTCTCGAGCGCGCTTCGGTCGACTACAGCACGGCGGACTACTTTCCGAGCCCGGTGATCCGGTGGGGACTGCCGCAGTTCGCGATCGGACTGCTGGCCTTCGTTGTGATGGTCGTCGCCGTCAATGTCGTCTCACTGTTCGTGCCGCTGGAAGCCCAGGGGTTTCTCCTGTTCGCAGCCGTGATCCTCGGGTACGGAGCGTTGTTCGCGACGGTACTGGTCGCGTCCCGGCGTCACGGAACAGGGTCGCTCGCCCGTGATTTCGGACTGCGTATCGCACCGGTCGACCTGGCCATCGGACTCGGCGTGGGGGTGGCTGCGAAGATCGCGGGCGTGGTCGTGGCCGTCCCGCTCGTGTCGATGACCGGCGGAGCTCCGACGAGCAACGTACCGGTCGAGAACGACGTCGTCTGGATCGTGCTCAACACGGTCGTCGCCACCACTCTCGTCGCTCCCGTCGTCGAGGAGCTCTTCTTCCGTGGCCTTCTGCTTCGAGCGATCCGCAACGGGGTGCTCCGGGGACGGGCCTCGCGCCCCCGCACGACCAGGCCGAGCGCTGCGCGCATCCGTGCGGCGCTCGTGGGCAGCATCGTGGCCTCGTCCGTGCTGTTCATGGCCATCCATCTCTACCAGGCGCCCGACGTGACCACGCTCCTCGTGCTCGGCAGCTCGACGCTGCTCCTCGGTCTGGCGAACGCGGTTCTGGCCACCCGGACGGGCAGGCTCGGGCCGGGAATCGTGGCGCACGCCGTCTTCAACGGCGTGGCACTCCTCGGGTTGCTCGCCGTCTCCTGACACACGAAGAGGAGCCCGCCGACCACGGGTCGACGGGCTCCTCTCGAGCAGGATTCGGTGCTTAGAACAGCTTCTTGTCGTCGAGCCAGGCCTTGGCGATGACCTCGGCCGACTTCTGGTCGTTGACGCTCTGCGAGTTGAGGTCGACCAGGTCGTCTTCCGTCAGTGCCGCGCTGACCTTGTTGATGATGTCGGCCGCCTTGTCGTCGACCTTGGTCGATGCGACGGGAACGACGTTGTCGGCGACGAACAGTCCATCGGGGTCGGTGAGGGCCACGAGGTTGTTGGACTTGATGTTGGGGTCGGCCGTGTAGATGTTTCCCAGCTGGATCGTGTTGTCGACGAGCGCCTTCACGGTCAGCGGTCCGCCGGAGTCCTCGATCGACTGGAACGTCGTGTCGATGCCGTACTTCTCCTTCAGCGTGGCGGGACCGTAGGGACGGGTCTCGAGTTCGGCGTTGCCGCCGACGACGATCGGGGTCTTCACGTTCTTGAGCGACGCGATATCGGTGAGGTTGTTCTCGGAGGCGTACGCCTCGGTGACCGTGTAGGAGTTCTGGTCGGATGCCTCCGACTTGTCGAGCACGCGCAGGCCGTCGGGCAGGGCCGACTCGAGCGCGGTGTAGACGTCGTCGCTCGTCGTGGCCGTCGTGTCGGGCTCGAGCGCCTGCAGCAGGCTTCCGGTGTACTCGGGGAACAGGTCGATCTTGCCGGCCTCGATCTCGGGCAGGTAGACCTCGCGCTGACCGATGCGGAACTGGCGGTCGACGGTGTAGTCGTTGGCCTCGAGCGCCTGGGCGTAGATCTCGGCGATGATCTCGCTCGAGTAGTAGTCCTGCGAACCGATGACGATGGAGTCGGTGCTGGCCGAGTCACTCGATCCGGCGTCCAGCGGATCGCTCGTTGCGCACCCTGCCAGCGCCACCACGGCGCCGACCGCGATAACGCCTGCGACGACCCGGCCCTTCTTAATGTTTGCTGTGAACATCGTTATTTCCTCTCTTCGGTGGGAGACCCCACCACCGCCACGCGTCGGGATGACGGCGTGCGGACGTCTGTGTTCTGGTTCGCGACGACGCCGCGTGGTACGACCAACTTCTGGATGATCGCGAAGATTCCCTCGCTGAGCAACGCGAGCGCGATCACGAGAACAGAACCCGCGAGCATCTGCGGGTAGTCGTTGGACTTCAAGCCCACGAAGATGAACCGCCCCAGCCCGCCGGCGCCCACGTAGTCGGCGAGCGTGGCCGTCGCGATGATCTGCAGCGTGCCCGAACGGAGGCCGCCGATCAGAAGCGGCAGGCCGAGAGGAATCTCGACCTTGCGCACGATCTGCCACTCCGTCATTCCCACGGCCCTGGCGGAGTCGATCGTGCGACGATCGATCGCCTCGAAACCGGAGTAGGCGCCGGCCAGGATGGGCGGGACTGCCAGCACCACCAGGGCGATGACGGGCGCCTCGACTCCGATGCCGAGCCAGAGCGCGAGGATGATGAGCAGTCCGAGGGTCGGAAGCGCCCGGAATCCTCCGGTGAGGCTCACGGCGAGGCTACGACCGCGACCGGTGTGGCCGATGAGATAGCCCAGGGGGATGGCGATGACGCTCGAGATCACCAGCACGACGAGGCTGATGGTGAGGTGCTGCACCAGACGGATCGGAATACCGTTCGGACCGCTTTGATGTGCGGGATCGAAGATCCAGGCGAATGCCTCGATGAGGAGGTTCACGATGCGGCCGCCTCTGCAGTCAGACGTGCGCGGCGGGTCGGGGCGACGCGTGTCGCGCGCGTCCATGGCATCACCAGTCTGCCGATGAGCACGAGCACGGCGTCGATCACCAGGGCGAGGGCGATGGTGGCGACCATGCCGGCGAACACCTCGGCCACGATGTTGCGCTGCAGACCGTCGGTGAAGAGCAGGCCGAGGCTCTTGATGCCGAGGACCGCGCCGACGGTCACCAGGCTGACGGTGCTGACGGCCACGACCCGGATGCCGGCGAGCAGCACCGGCCCCGCCAACGGCAGATCGACCTTCCAGAAGCGCGTCCAGGGCGAGAATCCCATCGCGGTGGCCGACTGGCTGATGTCCGACGAGACCGAGCCGAGCGCATCCGACGTCGTGCGCACCATCAGTGCGATGCCGTAGAGGGTGAGCGCGACGACGACGTTGATCGAGTCCCGCGCGCCGGTTCCGAGGATGATCGGAAGAACGATGAGCAGGGGCAGCGACGGGACCGCGTACAGCAGGCCGAGCACGGTGAGCAGCACGCCGCGGCTCGGTCGGTAGCGGTTGGCCAGCCAGCCGAGCGGAACCGAGAGCACGAAGCTCAGGACGATCGGCGGGATGCTGAGGGCGAGGTGCTCGAGGGTGCGCTGGCCGATGAGGGGCAGGTTCTCGATGACCCAGTTCATGCGGGCGCGTCTTTGCTGCCGCCGGTGGGGCCGTCTACCAGCACCCCGGCCGCGCGGCCCTCGCTGTCGAGTACGACCTCACGGCCGTCTCGCCTGTCGATGTGCAGTGCCCGCTTGCCCTTCGTCGCCCCGATGAAGTCGGCGACGAAGTCGTTCGCCGGGGCGCTGAGGATCTCGGTCGGAGACCCCTTCTGCACGATGACGCCGCCCTTCTGCAGGATGACGACCTGGTCGCCCAGGAGGAAGGCCTCGTCGATGTCGTGGGTGACGAAGACGACGGTCTTGTCGAGTTCGCGCTGCAGGCGGATCAGCTCCTGCTGCAGTTCGGCGCGCACCAGGGGGTCGACGGCGCCGAACGGCTCGTCCATGAGCAGGATGTTCGGGTCGGCCGCGAGCCCGCGCGCGACACCCACACGCTGCTGCTGCCCGCCCGAGAGCTGACTCGGGTAGCGGTTCGCGAGGGAACGGTCGAGGCCGACCGTGTCGAGCAGTTCGAGGGCCCGTGCGTGGGCCTGCTTCTTCGGCACGCCGTTCAGCAGGGGAACGGTCGCCACGTTGTCGATGACCTTGCGGTGAGGCAGCAGGCCGGAGTTCTGCATAACGTAGCCGATGCGCCGACGGAGCTTCACCTTGTCGAGTCCGACGATGTCTTCGCCATCGATCTCGATCGAACCAGACGTGCGGTCGATCATGCGGTTGATCATGCGGAGGATGGTGGTCTTGCCACAGCCCGAGGAGCCCACGAAGACCGTGGTCTTGCGCGAGGGGATGACCAAGCTGAAGTCATCGACGGCGAGTGTGCCGTCGGGGAACTGCTTCGACACCTGACGGAACTCGATCATGTCTTGGCCCGTTCGTCTGGCGCGCCCGAGTGCACGCGTGTATGACCAGCCAAACACGGAGCGCCTCGATAGGCAAAGCACACCCGCTGGGCATGACGAATTGTGTCCGGCAGGCTAAGGTGCAGCCGGTCGCGCGCGTCAGACGGTCTGCGAGTCGCTCTCGTAGTGCCTCGTGAGGTAGTCGTGCACGATCTGCTCGCACTCGCCGATGATCTTCTCGTCGCCGGTTCCTCCGAGCATGAACGCGCGCACGAGGAGGGCGTCCATCATGGTGACCGCGATCTCGAGACGCGTGAGCAAGGCCGCGTCCTGCGGCATTCCGTAGTCGTCGACGAGAACGTCGTGCAGGGTCTGGGCGATGCGGTGCGACTTGATGCGCGAGACGTCGGTCTCGGGCGAGGAGACGAGGTCACCGAGCCGGATGGAGGTGAATCCCACCTCGCCACGGTGCATCGCCACGGACGATCCGATCGACACGACGACGGCGTCGACCCATCCGGCGGGCTTCTTCTCGGCCAGGTCTGCCTCGAACTGGCGCAGGAAGCGCTCGACGCTGCGCGTGCCGAGGGCGGTCAGCACCGCGATGCGGTCGGGGAAGTAGCGGTAGACGGTGCCGATGGATGCTTCGGCGCGATCGGCGACGAGGGCGGTCGTGAGGCGCTCGATGCCCACTTCGTCGACAACGGCGGCGGCGGCGTCGAGCAGGGCGGCGATGCGGTCGGAGCTGCGCGCCTGGATCGGCTCGTTGCGCACCTGTACGGCCTCGGCGCGGGTTTCCTCGAAGACGTTGTTGGGCACGGCGCCGATCCTTTCAATGGGGATGTCGTGATCATACTAGTTGCGCCGGGGCGGCAGAATAGAGCACATGTGTGGTCGTTTCGTCGTGTCCCGTGCAGCCGGCGACCTCGTCGCCCTCTTCGACGTCGATGTGGAGGGGGCGGACCTGCCGGAGCCGTCGTGGAACGTCGCGCCGACCCAGCGCATCCCGGTGATCATCGACGCGGTCAATCGCGCTGCGGCGACCGACGAGAACGCCCCCGAGGTGCTGAGGCGCCTGGAGGCGGCGCGCTGGGGACTCGTGCCGTCGTTCGCAACCGAGCCCACGGCATCCGCACCCCTGTTCAACGCGCGCATCGAGACCGCCGCCGAGAAACCGGCCTTCCGCGAGGCCGTCGTCTCCCGCCGTGCGGCGATCCCCGCCTCGGGATACTACGAGTGGCTGGTCGCGCCCGACGGCGGCAAGACGCCACAGTTCGTGTCGTCGGGCGACGACGAACCCATCCTCTTCGCGGGCCTGTACGAATGGTGGCGCAACCCGGCCGCTGCGGCCGACGACCCCGCGCGCTGGCTGCTGTCGACGACGATCCTGACGAGGGAGGGCGCAGGTCCGCTCGCGTCGCTGCACGAGAGGATGCCGGTGTTCCTGGAGCCCGGCCTCATGGAGGACTGGCTCGACCCGCGCACCACGGGAGACGCACGGCTGCTGGCGGAGATCTCCCTCGCGGCCGAGGAACTCGCCGACGACATGGTGTTCCACACGGTCGGCACGGCCGTCGGCACCGTCGGCAACGACTCACCAGAACTCGTGCTGCCGGTTCACTGACCCCGACCCCGACAGGGGATGCGTGCAACACTGGGGTGTGCGGAAAGCAGACAAGACACTCTCGGCCAAGCAGGGTGCCGAGGTCATCATGCACCGTGCGGCGCGCATAGAAGACGCCGTGCACGAGTTCCGGCAGAAGCGTGCGCAGGCCAGCGGCAAGGTCCCGACAATCATCCCCTACGCGGGATACGGCTCGACCACATGGCTCCGGGTGCTCGCCCGTGTGCTTCTCACGACACCCGCGCGCCCGGGCTCGCGAGCGGACCGCAAGGCCCAGAAGCACATCGAGAGCATCAGGGGATGGCGCAGCTTCACGAGCGTGCCGTTCGGCAAGGTGCCGGTCACGATCGAGGCGGGCGGGCGATCGCACACTGTCGCGGCCGACCGCGGCGGGGTCGTGGATGTCGTCATCGAGGTCGCGCTCGATCCCGGTTGGCAGACGGTCACGATCGGAACGGAGGGCGGCAAGACCGTCGAGTCCCCCGTCTTCGTGCTCGAGGACTCGACCCGCTTCGGCGTGGTGAGCGATATCGACGACACGGTGATGGTCACGGCGCTGCCGCGTCCGCTGCTCGCCGCGTGGAACACCTTCGTGCTCGACGAGCACGCACGAGTACCCACGCCCGGAATGGCCGTGCTGCTCGAGCGCCTGACCACGGAGAACCCGGGTTCTCCCGTGATCTACCTGTCGACCGGCGCATGGAACGTGGCTCCCACCCTCACTCGTTTCCTCTCGCGCAACCTCTACCCCGCGGGCCCGCTGCTGCTCACCGACTGGGGGCCGACCCACGACCGCTGGTTCCGGAGCGGGCGCGAACACAAGCGCGAGAACCTGCGCCGGCTCGCCCGGGAGTTCCCCGACATGCGATGGCTGCTGATCGGCGACGACGGCCAGCACGACGAGGAGATCTACGCCGAGTTCACCACCGACTTCCCGCAGAACGTCGCCGCGGTCGCGATCCGGCAGCTCTCGAACAGCGAGGCCGTGCTGGCCGGTGGCCGCTCGAAAGACGAGGTGCACACCGAGCGCACCGGGGCCACCTGGGTCTACGCGCCCGACGGCGCCGGCCTCTCCGACCAGCTCCACGACGCCGGCGTGCTCTGAGTCGTCTGGCACTCTGAGTCGTCTGGCACCCTGAGACGTCTGCCGCCACGCCGGGTCGACTGGCGCATGTCGGTGCTGCTTCGTACACTTCGAATATAGAAGATATATTCGAATGTCTCCCGATCGGAGAGCGGCCCATGAACATCGACGAACCCGTGAGCGTCGAGCTGTCCGACGACGGCTCCCCCGTGCGCTTCGTGTGGCGGGGTGTCGTCTACGGGGTCATCAGCGCCCCGGAACGCTGGTTCGCGCGACGTCCCTGGTGGCAGCTCGACGCCCGTGCGCCGCGCGGTGCGGGCGAGAGCCTGATCGATCGTGAGATGTGGAGGGTCGACGCCCTGCCCCTCACCTCCGGCGCCTCCCTGCTCGACGGCACATTCGACCTCGGCCTGCACGCGGCCACCGGCGTCTGGAGCCTGAGCCGCGCATCCGACGACGTGCTCGACGCACAGCTCTTCGCCTGACGACCATGGCCCGGTTCACTCATCTGCATGTCGCGTCGGCCTATTCGGCGCACTTCGGCACGTCGCAGCCCGAGGCCCTCGTGGCCGCCGCCGTGCACGACGGCGCCGAGGCCGCGGCCATCACCGATCGCGACGGCCTCTACGGCGCGATCCGCCATGTGCGCGCCTGCCTCTCCGCCGGCATCGACGCGATCGTCGGCGTCGATCTCGCTCTGCTGCCCGAACGACGACGCGGCGCGTCCGCCGACCTCGCGACGGCCGCGGCGGCGTCGCCCGCCCGCATCACCGTGCTCGCCCACGGCCAGAACTCCGGCGAGGGGTGGGCCGCGCTCTGCCGCCTCATCAGCGCGGCCCACAGCCCGGCCGCCGACGGCATGCCCCGGCAGCCGGGCGATGTGGGCGTGCAGAAGTCCAGGCCGAGCGGGTTCATCCTCGGCGAATCCGGCCCCGTCGCGACCGTGCTGCTCGGGCCCGATTCCGATGTGGCACAGGCCGTCGCCGCCGCAGACCTCTCTCTGGCGGCATCTCTTCTGACCGAGTGGAAGCGCCTGCTGCCGGGCGCGCTCGCGGTCGAGATCGTGTGCCACCTCACCGAGCCGGGCGACCGGGCGAGCATCCGGCATGCCGCGCGCCTGCTCGAGCTGGCCGACACGGTCGGTGTTCCCGCCGTTCTCAGCAATGCCGTGCGCTACCTGCAGCCCGACGACGCCGTCACGGGTGACGTGCTCGACGCGGCCGACAGGCTCCGCCCCCTCGGCGCCTTCCAGCCGCAGCCCAATGCGCAGGCCTGGCTCAAGCCCGCCGAGACCATGAGGCGGCTCGCCCTGCTCGTCGTCGATCATTCGGCCCTGCCTCGATCCGCTGCCGAACAGCTGCTCTCCGCCACCGAGCGCCTCGCAGACGCCTGCCGGCTCGACGCGCACGCAGACCTGGCCTGGCGTCGCCCCAAGATCCCCTCCTCGGCCGTGCTCGGCATCGAGGGCGACCCGGTCGTCGAACTGCGCCGCCGCAGCGAGTCCGGGCTGCTCGAGCGTTATGCCGATGCGAAACCGAGCGAGCTCGAGTCGCTGCGAACGCGCCTCGACGACGAGCTCTCGACGATCGCCGGGTTCGGTTTCGCCAGCTACTTCCTCACCGTCGCCGAGGTGTCGTCGCTGATGCGCTCCATGAATGTGCGCAACCAGGCGCGCGGTTCCGGCGCGGGCAGCCTGGTGAACTACCTGCTGCGCATCTCCAACGTCGATCCCGCGCGGCACGATCTGCTGTTCGAGCGCTTTCTCGGCAACGCGAGGTCGACCCTGCCCGATATCGACATCGACGTCGAGTCGGCCCGTCGGCACGACATCTACCGGGCCATCTTCGAGCGTTTCGGCCAGAACCGGGTCAGCCTCATGTCGATGCAGAACACCTACCGGGCACGGGGTGCGGCGCGCGACGCCGGGCTCGCCCTCGGGCTCGACGATGCCCAGATCGACCTCGTCGCCACGAACCTGTGGCGGTTCAACGCCCGCGACTTCCGCCAGGTGCTCACCGAGAAGCCCGAGCTGCGCGAGATCGCCGCGCTCGTGAAGAACGACGCCCAGATCGACATGCTCGTCGATCTGACCGAACGGCTCGACCGTCTTCCCCGGCACATCAGCATGCACCCGTGCGGCGTGATCCTCGGCAACGACGACCTGCTCAGCACCACCCCGGTGCAGCCGAGCGGCATGGGTCTTCCGATGAGCCAGTACGACAAGCACGACATGGACGACGCGGGCCTTTTGAAGCTCGACGTGCTCGGCGTGCGCATGCAGAGCTCCCTCGCGTACGCGGTGTCCGAGATCCAGCGCATCCACGGCCGTCGTGCCGCCCATGCCGGCGGACTTCCGGTGGACGCGCGCTACGTCAGCGCCGACGGCATCATCGAGCTCGACGAGATCCCGCTCGACGACGAGGCGACGTTCGAGGCGATCCGAACGACCCGCACCCTCGGCATGTTCCAGATCGAGAGCCCGGGCCAGCGCGAACTCATCGGCAAGATGCAGCCCACCGAGTTCGAAGACCTCATCGCCGATATCTCGCTGTTCAGGCCCGGGCCGATGAAGGGCAACATGGTGGCTCCGTTCCTCGACGTGAAGCACGGCTTCGCCCAGCCGCAGTATCTGCACCCGACGTTCCGCCCCTTCCTCGAGAGCACCTACGGGGTCGTCATCTACCACGAGCAGATCCTGCGCATCTTCGCCCTGTGCATGCAGGTCACCCTCGCCGAGGGTGACGAGCTGAGACGAACCATCGAGCATCCCGAGGCGCTGGTCGAGCAGCGGTTCCGGCTCGAGACCGCCGCCAACGTCGACGCCGCGGGAGCCCGTCGCTACGACGACGCCGCGATCGAGCGCATCTGGGCTGTGCTGAAGGGCTTCGGCTCCTTCGGGTTCTGCAAGGCCCACGGGGCGGCCTTCGCGCTGCCGACGTTTCAGAGCGCCTGGCTGAAGACCCACTACCCGGCCGAATTCGTGGCCGCCCTGCTCACGCACGACCCGGGCATGTATCCACGCCGGCTGCTGCTCGCCGAGGCCCGGCGCATGGGCGTGCCCATCCTGCCGCTCGATGTCAGCGCCTCGCGCGACATCTACAGGGTCGAGCGCATCGAGCCGCCCCGGTCGCACGGCGTGCTCGCCGATCCCGACGACGTGATCCTCGGAATACGACTGTCGCTCAGCGACGTGCACGGCATCAGTTCCGCAGAACTCGACCGCATCCTCGCAGGCCAGCCCTACGCGGGCATCGGCGACTTCTACCAGCGGGCAGCACCGTCGCGCGCGCTGCTCACCCGACTCGCCCTCGTCGGGGCCCTCGACTCGCTCGCGGCGCACGACGGCTCGTCGGGCGGCGCGCAGCCCACCCGCGGAGATGTGATGGCCCGGGTGCGCGAGCTGGTCGCCCGGTCCAAACGGCCTGCGACGCGCAACGCCCAGCCCACACTGCCGATCTTCGTCGACGACCGCGAGCAGCTCACCGAGGCGAATCCCGAACCGAGCATGGTCGAGCGCGTCGCGACCGAACTCGATGTTCTGCAGATGGAGGTGAGCGAGCACGTGATCGAGAGCTACCGACCCCTGCTCGACGAGCTGGGCGTGATGCCCTCGAGCGAGCTGCTCGGGTGCTGGAACGGCACCACCGTGCTGGTGGCCGGCATCCGCGTCGCCACGCAGACGCCACCGATGCGCAGTGGCAAACGCGTGGTCTTCATCAGCCTCGACGACGGTTCGGGATGCTCGGACTCGACCTTCTTCGAAGAGGCGCAAGACCGTGCGGGTGCGCTGCTGTTCGGCACGAAACTCATGGTGATCCAGGGCAAGACGAGGCGCACGGGCGAGCGCGGCATCTCCATCGAGGCGACCAACGCGTGGGACCTCAAGGCGCTGTGGGCGCAGTGGCAGCAGACCCAGCGCCACCAGGGGCGCGAGGCCTCGTAGTGCGGCGGCGGGCCGAGGCGCACAATAGGCAGATGCGCCGCACAGACCGCACCCTGATCGCGAACCTCCGGCTTGCCGCGCAGCAGCTCGCGGGCAGCACGCTCACCGCACCCGCCGACGTGGCCACGGCGATGCTCGCGCTGCAGGCGCAAGACCTGTCGAGCGCGCAGTGGGCGCTGGCCGTGCGCAGCCCCTCCACGACGCTCGCCGACGTCGACCGGGCCTTCGACACGGGCGCGATCGTGCGCTCGTGGCCCTTTCGGGGAACGCTCCACGTGACCCCGGCGGTCGACCTCGGCTGGATGCTCGAGCTCACCCGCGACAGGATCGTGCGGGGTGCGGCCACGAGGCACGCGGGCCTCGGCCTCGACGAGTCGGTCTTCGCCCGCGCCGCCGACGTCGTGCGCGGGGTCCTCCGGGGCGGCGCCCGGCTGTCGCGGGCCGACCTCTTCGCCGAGCTCGACGCATCCGGGGTCGCCACAGACCAGCAGCGAGGCGGAAACCTGCTCTGGTACCTGGCCCACACCGGGCTCATCTGCTTCGGACCGATGCAGGATTCGGGCCAGGCGGTGGTGCTCACCGAGGAATGGATCCCCGAGCCTCGTCGCCTCACGCCCGACGAGGCCCTGACCGAGCTCGCCGTGCGGTACTTCACCTCGCACGGACCGGCGACAGTGCGGGACCTGCTGTGGTGGAGCAAGATCCTCGTGCCGGAGGCCCGGAGAGCAATCGAGGGTGCGGGCGACCGACTGCGACAGCTCGTCGTCGACGACACGGTCTACTACCTCGGCGCAGAGCAGACCGATGCCCCGCCCGCTCCCCCGATACTGCTGCTGCCCGGCTTCGACGAGTACATCCTGGGGTACGCCGATCGCGATGCGGTGCTTCCGCCCGAGCACAGCGAGCGGGTCGTGCCGGGGGCGAACGGCATCTTCCTGCCCATGGTCGTGGCGAAAGGGCAGGTGGTGGCCACGTGGCGGCGCACGATCCGCCGCGGCACGGTCGACACGGTGGCCACCGCGTTCGAACCGATGGCGCGAACGACCGTGGGGCGCGTCGAGAGAGCTGCGGCGGGCTACGCCCGGTATCTCGGCCTGGTGCCCGGATCGACCACAGTCGTCGACGCGTGATCGACGAGTGATCAGCTCGTGATCGGCTCCTGAACGACGCCCGGGCTGCGCGGGCGCAATCCATCGCCCGTGCCGCCTACGAATACGGGGAGACATGACCGATCTCGACACCGCCTCCCCGCAGTACGCCCCGTTCGGCCTGGTCTACGACGCGGCATCCCTGCAGCTCGTACCGCTCACGGTCGACACCCCTCTCGGGCCCGTGCGCGTGCACCATTCGCCCACGAGGAGCGGATCGACCGCAACCTTGCTATTGCACGGCGCGGCAGGATCGTGGACCACCTGGACGCCCCTGATCCAGGCCGCGGTCGCCGCGGGCCACCCGCTCACCGATGTCGTCGCCATCGACCTGCCGGGCTGGGGCGCCTCGCCCGGCCCGCGCATCCGGTCGCAGCTCACCCTCGATGCCCTCGCCGACGTCGTGTGGCAGGTCGTGCACACCCGGCTCGGATACGACCGCGTCGACATCACGGGACACTCCCTCGGCGCGTTCATCGCGCTGCACCTGGCAGCGACCCGACCGGCCGAGGTCGAGGCCGTGCGACTGATCTCGGCCACGGCGTTCTCGGTGCTGGCCAGCGTGGAGCACCCGGTGCGATCGTTCTTGGCAGTGCCCGGCTTCACGATGCTGCTCGCCGTTTTCCGGGCGCTTCGGATGGGAGACGACCGCGGGATCGGGCTCGTGCAGGCCGTGCGGCGCGGCGGGCTGCTGAGACTCGCCGTGAGTCCCCTGTTCCGGCACCCTCTGCGCGTGCCGCGCTCGGTGATCGACGCGCTGGCCGATGAGGTGCGGCCCGACAGCTTCGTGCGCGCCGCCGAGGCGACGCGCGGCTACCGTGCGGCGCGGCGGTGGCGGGGCATCCGCTGCGCCGTCTGGGCCGTGCGGGGCGACACGGACTCGTTCGTGCCGTACCGCGACCTCACGGGTCTGCTCGGGGCGATGCCGCAGGCCACGCTCGCGGAGATCGGCGACAGCGGCCACTTCGCCCATGTCGAGCGCCCGTACGAGACGCTCGAAGCCCTCGGCCTGATGGCCGCACGCCGCTAAAGTCGGATCATGGCAACGGAACCCCCCTCGGCCGCACGGCAGCCGGTCTCGACGCGACGGGTCGAGGCCTTCACCGACGGCGTCTTCGCGATCGCGGCGACCCTGCTGGTGCTCGACCTCACGATCGACGGGTTCGACAGGGCCACGACGAACGATCAGCTGTGGCACCAGCTGCTCGGGCTGCAGCAGAACCTGCTCTCGTTCGTGATCAGTTTTCTGCTGCTGTGCTTTCTCTGGTCGGTGCACGTGCGGCAGTTCGAGTACCTCGAACGCATCGACAGCACGCTGACCCTGCTCAACACGGTGCGGCTGCTCGGGGTGGTGCTGATCCCCTTCACCACGAGCCTGAACAGCGAGTACTCGGAGCTTCTGGCGGGGCGGCTCGCCCTGCCCCTCAACTTCCTGTTCGTCGTCGCGATGGGAGTGGCGCAGTGGGAGTACGCGACCGCCTCGAAGCGCGGACTCGTGGAAGGGCTGTCAGACGAGACCCGGCGCAGATACCGCACCAACGGCCTCATCGCCGTGGGGCTGGGCGTCGTCGTGGTCGTGCTGTCGGCGTTCGTCGGGCCGTGGGCGTTCTTCGTCTACCTGCTCAGCGCGATCCTGCAGCGAGTCGCCAACAGGCCGGCACGGCGCGCTCTCCCGTGAAACGACGAAGCCGCCGCCCGGTGATTCCGGGCGACGGCTTCGACAGGCGGATGACCCGCCGGGGTGCGACTACTTCTGCAGCGAGGCCTGAAGGTCGATCGTGATGGTGACCTCGTCGCCGACGAGGACTCCGCCGGTCTCGAGCGGCGCGTTCCAGCTGACACCGAAGTCGTTGCGGTTGATCTTGGTGGTCGCGGTCAGTCCGGCCTTGTAGTTGCCGTACAGGTCGTCCTGGAAGCCGCCGAACTCGAGGTCGAACGTGACGGGCTTGGTGACGCCCTTGATGGTGAGGTCGCCGTCGACGAGGAAGTCGCCACCCTCGTAGCGGATGCCCGTGGACACGAAGGTCAGCTCGGGGTGCGTGGGAGCGTCGAAGAAGTCGTTGGTGCGCAGGTGCCCGTCGCGGTTCTCGTCGTTCGTGTTGATCGAGACGACCTCGGCCTTGGCGGAGACGCTCGAGTCGAGGGGGTTCTCGCCCGTGGTGAACGTGGCGTCGAACTTCTCGAACTTGCCCTTGACCTTGCTGATGAGCAGGTGGCGAACGCTGAACGAGACCTCGGAGTGCGAGGGGTCGATGGTCCAGGTGCCGGCCTTGTAACCCGGGATGGTGATCGTGTCGGTCATGATTTCTCTTTTCGTCTGAGACAGAAGGGAGTGGGAGCAGAACCCACTTCGATACAAATGCATGTACCTCCCGGATTATTCCATGTCGAGGAAACGAGATCCTGAATGCGCGATGAATGTCGTCATGCGGCGACACAGTTGAGAGGATTGCACCATGACCAATGACAGAACACGCGTGGATTTCTGGTTCGACCCCTCCTGCCCCTGGGCGTGGATGGCGAGCCGCTGGGTCGATGAGGTCGCGGGCCACCGCGACCTCGATGTGCACTGGCACATCATGAGCCTGGCGATCCTCAACGAGAACAACGACGTCGACGAGTCGTACCGCGCGTTCTTCCCGCGTGCCCTGCGCTACGCCAGGGTGGTGGCGACTGCCGAGGCGCTGCACGGCGAGTCCACGCTCAAGCCGCTGTACGACGCGCTCGGCACGCGCATCCATCTCGACGAGCGGGCGACCGACGTCGAGGCCGTGGTCGCCGAGTCGCTGGCCGAGGCGGGTCTCGATGCGTCGATCGCCGATCGCGCGCTTCCGGATGCCGATGGCCGGTTCGAATTCGACGCCGAGCTCCGCGCGTCGCACCGCAGCGGCATCGACCTCGTCGGCGACGACGTCGGAACCCCGATCATCGCGGTGAACGGCGTGGCGTTCTTCGGCCCCGTCATCTCCCCCGCTCCCCACGGAGACGAGGCGCTCGCCCTCTGGGACGGCGTCGTCGCGGTCGCCTCCTACGACGGCTTCTTCGAGCTCAAGCGCAGCCGCACCCGCGACCCGATCTTCTCGTAGTCCCCCTCATCCCGGGATTCCCAGACGGTTCGCCTACCCTTGAACCATGGCCCACCCCGTTCTGCGATTCCTCGGCGTGCTCGCAACGGTCACCGCGCTCGTCGCGGTGCCGTTCACGGGTGCGGCCGCCGGGCCGCTCCGCGCGGCCGACTACCCCTCATGGGACGACGTGCAGGCCGCCAAGCAGAACGAGGCCACCGCCCAGGCGGAGGCCGACCGCATCACCGGGCTGCTCGACGAGCTCGAGGAGACGGCGACCACCCTCAGCAATGAGGCCCTGAAGCGCGGTGAGGAGTACTACATCGCGACCTACAACAGAGACGCGGCGCAGACCTCCGCCGACGACCTCGAGACCCGCGCCGACCAGGCGGCGGCCACGGCCGAGGCCACGAAGAAGCAGGTCGGCCAGATCGCGGCCCAGCTCTACAAATCGGGCGGCGACAACGGCACGGTCAATCTGCTGCTCAACGGGGAGAAGTCCGACGAGCTCCTCTACAAGCTCGGAACCATGAGCCAGCTGACCTCGCAGACGGTCGGTCTGCGCGACGCGGCCGAGATCGCGGCGAACAACGCCTCGTCGCTGCGGGCCCAGGCCGATGCCGCCCTCGCCGAGCGCGATCGGTTGTCGACCGAGGCCGAAGCGGCGCTCGGCGCCGCCGAAGACGCCCAGGCTGCGGTCGATGCCCAGGTCGCCGAAGAGAAGGCGCACAGCGCCACCCTTTACGAGCAACTCGCCTCTCTCAAGAACACGACCGCAGCTGCCGAACAGGGCTACCGCGAGGGCCAGGCCAAGATCGCCGAGGAGGCTGCGCGCAAAGCAGCCGCCGACGCGGCAGCTGCCGACGCAGCGGCAGCAGCGGCAGCGGCCTCCGACTCCGGAGGGGACGGCAGCTCGTGGGTGCCGGACTCGTCGTCGGTGGCATCGCCGGCCGAAGCACAGGCGTACGCGTCATCGGTTCTCGGCAACTACGGCTGGGGAGGCGACCAGTTCGGATGCCTCGTCAGGCTGTGGAACGGGGAATCGGGCTGGCGCGTGAACGCCTACAACACAGACAGCGGCGCTTACGGAATTCCGCAGTCGCTGCCGGCCAACAAGATGGACAGCGTCGGCACGGACTGGCGAACCAACGCAGCCACCCAGATCACCTGGGGTCTCATCTACATCAGCGACAGATACGGCACTCCGTGCAACGCCCTGTCGAGCTGGAACGCCCGCTCGCCGCACTGGTATTGATCACCGCGCGACGATAGCCGGTCCCGCCACAGCCAGCAGGATCACGTCGACGACGGCGCTGGCGATGATGAGCTGGAACAGCAGTCGCGTCGGCGGTCTGGTCAGGGCCAGCACGATGCCTGCGACCGCGAGGGCCACCCCGGCGACGAGCCCGATCACCGCCACTACGACGAGCGCGGGCGAGGCGGCCGCGATGCCGAGGCACGCCACGATCGAGGCGAGTGCCAGCGAGGCGAAGGCGATCACGCTCGACGCCCCGCGCCCGAGGGCGTGCGGCAGTCCCCGAACTCCCGTGCGGGCGTCGTCGGCGAGATCGGGC
The DNA here is from genome assembly GCF_001422485.1 of Agreia sp. Leaf283. GTDB lineage: Bacteria > Actinomycetota > Actinomycetes > Actinomycetales > Microbacteriaceae > Agreia. Next base: position 441,906 of record NZ_LMNF01000003.1, on the reverse strand, counting down.
AGCACATTGGCGAAGTGCGCGCCGAAGCCCAGAAGCGCTCCCACGGCGATCGCCCACCAGGTCGAGGGTCGGGGCTCCGAGAGCGACAGCGTCACGAACAGCGGAAGCGTTCCGAAGGTCACGAGATAGGGCACTCCCGAGGCGAGCGTGCGCTTGAGCCACGCGTTGTAGCTCCAGCCGGATGCGATGCCCACGATGTTCACGACCGCCGCGAGGGGGCCGAGCAGCAGGGAGAGCGGGATCGCGATCGCGGCGGCCGCGATGGCCGCGGCTCGAACCGCAGAGCGGGTGACCAGACCGGATGCGATGGGCTTGTCCGAGCGGGCGACGGCCGTATCGCGGTCGGCGTCGATCCAGTCGTTGCTCCACCCGATCGACAGCTGGCCCGCCAGCATGGCAGCACCGACCAGAACCACCCGCATCGGCTCGACGCCCGTTCCGATGGCCAGGACCACGGTGACGAGCGTGACGGCGGCGGCGGGCCCCGGGTGGGACGCGCGAATCATCCCCCGGAGCATACGTCGAATTATAGGTACGGAGCGGGCCCGAGCTTCACTCGCGCTCGATACTGGCCAGAAGCAGCGCCAGGGAGCGCTCGAGGGCGGTGCGCTCAACGGTCGTGAGTCCGGCCAGAAGAGCCTCCTCGGCGGAGAGCTGAAGCGGGAACACCTCGTCGGCGAGGGCCCGACCGGAGTCGGTCAGGGCGATCAACGCTCCCCTGCCGTCTGCCGGGTTCGACGACCGCTGAACCAGGCCGCGACGCTCGAGCCCCTTGAGCCTCTTCGTCGTCGACGGGGCGGTCGCGAGGGAGATGGTGCGCAGTTCGCCCGGCGACATCGGCGCTCCGGAGCGCCGAAGTGCGGCGAGGATGTCGAACTCTCCGCGGGTGAGGTCGTGGGCGGCGAGCACGTCGTCGCTGTGGTGCACGATGCGGGCGGCGCTGCGTAGCACGCGCCCCACGATTCCGATGGCGTCGAGATCAAGGTCTGGCCTCAGCCGATGCCATTCGGCTTGGATGTCGTCGACCGCGTCCGCCGGTCGGCGTGCGTCGGGCGTGCGTTCGATCATCGACCCTCCCAGAAGTAATTTACTAGTAAACTATATCCAATGAGTTCCGCCACCCTTCCTCGCGCCCGCCATCTCGTCGCCTTCGGCCCGCACAACGGGGCGCACACCGTGGCCCTCCGCGCCGGCATCTCGATGGCCGTCCCCCTGCTCGCGCTCTGGTTCACCGGCCACCTCGAGTTGTCGCTGTACGCCACCTTCGGCGCGTTCACCTCGCTCTACGGGCGCAGCCACAGCCATCTGGCCCGGTTCCGCATGCAGTCCGTGGCGGCCGCCATGATGGTCTCGGCCGTCGTGCTCGGAACAGCCGTCGGCATCTCCGACGCGCGCGAATGGATCGTCGTGCCGGTCGTCGCGGCCGCCGCCGGGCTCGCCACCCTGCTGTCGAACGCCGTCGCGCTCCACCCGCCCGGCGCCCTGTTCGTGGCCTTCGCCGTCGCGGCGTGCGCGTCGGTGCCGAGCTCGCCCGCCACGATCGGTCTCGCCCTGGCCGTCGCATCCGCCAGCGCAGCACTGTCGCTGGCCGTCGGCGCCGTCGGAGCGATCCGGCCGTCTGCCAGGCACCGCCCTCGTTCGACCTTCGCCGTGTCGTTCCGAGACGCCCTCGCCAGGCCGGGCGAGGCATCCACCGTCGCGCGCCTGGTCACGGGAGTCCTGGTCGCCGGAGCCGTGCCCACCCTGGCCGGCATCGGGCATCCGTACTGGGCGATGGTCGCGGTGGTCGCCGCCCTGTCGGGGCCGGATGCGACGGCGCGGCTCGTGCGCGCCGGCCACCGCATCCTGGGCACGATCGTCGGCATCGGCCTCGCAGCCGTCCTCTTCGCACTCGACCTGCCCGCGCTCGGCACGATCGCCGTCGTGGTCGCACTGCAGGTGGCGGCCGAACTGTTCGTCGGCCGCAACTACGGCCTGACGATGGTGTTCGTCACACCCCTCGCCCTGTGCATGGTCGAACTCGCCCACGCGGCCGACGGCGGCGCACTCATCGCCGATCGCCTCGTGGAGACGGTCTTCGGCGCCGCCGTCGGCATTGTGCTCACGCTGGTCTGGCGGCCGCGGTCAGCTGCGGTCGTCGGCGTGTGACCTCTCGGGCACATCCGTGCTGTCCGAGGCGGATGCTGCGGCAGAGCGCTCCTCGGCCTCGAGGCGTTCGGCTTCCTCTCCCCCGACGGCCTCTCCGCGGGCCACGAGGCCGGCGACGTCGGACAGCGGGATCTGCTTGAGGAACAGCGACAGCAGGAAGGCCAGGCCGATGAACGGCAGCAGGTACCAGAACACGGGCGCCAGCGCGTCGGCGTAGGCCGTGACGATGCCGTCGCGCACGCTGTCGGGCAGCTGGGAGAGCGTCTGCGGGTCGAGCGTCGATGTCGAGGCCGCGGCATCCGATGCACTTGCGCCGGCGTTCGTGAACACCGTCGTGAGGTTCTCGGAGAGGCGGGTGGTGAAGATCGTGCCGAACACGGCCACACCCAGCGAGGCGCCGACCTCGCGGAAGTAGTTGTTCGTGCTCGTCGCGGTTCCGACCATCGACGGGTTCACCGAGTTCTGCGCCACAAGAACGACGACCTGCATGATGAGGCCCAGGCCCGCGCCGAAGACGAACAGGAACACGCAGATCAGCCAGATGGGTGTATCGGCGGTCAGCGTCGTCATGGCGACCATCGCGGCGGCCGTCAGCAGCGTTCCCACGATCGGGAAGAGCTTGTATCGACCCGTGCGGGTGATCGCGATTCCCGAGACGATCGACGTGCCGATCAGGCCCGCCATCATGGGCAGCATCAGCAGCCCGGATGCCGCGGCGGAGGTTCCCGAGGACATCTGCAGGAACGTGGGGATGAATCCGATGGCCGAGAACATGCCGAGGCCGAGTGTGAGCCCGATCAGGGTCGCGTTGACGAAGGTGCGGTTCTTGAAGAGCGCCAGCGGGATGACCGGGTCTTTCGCGCGCGCCTCGACGATGACGAAGAGGATGGCGGCGATCAGCATGCCGCCTCCGAACATCCAGGTCTCGGGGGCTGTCCATCCGTGGTCGGTCTTGTCGCCGCCGAAGTCGGTGAAGAAGATGAGGCAGGTCGTGAAGGCGGAGAGCAGGATCACGCCGAGGATGTCGATCGGCTGTGTGGCCTTCTTACTCGGCAGCCGCAGGGCGAACCAGGCGATGGCGAACGCCGCGATGCCCACGGGGATGTTGATGTAGAACGCCCACTGCCAGGTGAGGTGGTCGACGAAGAAGCCGCCGAGCAGGGGGCCGCCGACGGCGGAGAGGCCGAAGATCGCGCCCAGCGGGCCGAGGTACTTGCCGCGCTCGGAAGCCGGAACGATGTCGGCGATGATCGCCTGCGACAGGATCATGAGTCCGCCACCGCCCAGGCCCTGCATGGCGCGGAAGACGATGAGCTGGGTGAAGTCGCCCGCGAACGCGCAGCCGACCGAGGCGATCGTGAACAGCGCGATGGCGATGAGGAACAGATTGCGGCGGCCGAGCACGTCTCCGAATTTTCCGTAGACGGGCATCACGATGGTGGTGGCGAGCAGGTAGGCCGTGGTCAGCCAGACCTGGTGCTCGACGCCGCCGAGCTGCCCGACGATCGTGGGCATGGCGGTGGAGACGATCGTCTGGTCGAGGCTCGAGAGCAGCATGCCGGCGATGAGTGCGCCGAAGATGATCCAGATGCGCCTCTTCGTGAGGAGCATGGGCCTCTCGGCGGTGGAAGCAGTGGTCACGGGTGGGCCTTTCGAGGAGTGGGAGCGGCCATCACGGTGCGTGCGGCGGCGAGGGATTCGGTGAGGAGGGAGGCGAGATCGGGCGGGCCGGCAAGGTCGTGCAGGCGGTCGCCGACGCTGCGCAGAAGACTGAACAGGATGTGCACGACGGCCTGCGCCCGCAGGTCGTCGGTCGTGACGCCCTCGCGTTCGGCGACGAGGGCGATCACCTGCTTCTCGCGTTCGATGTTCATGCCGATGAAGCGCTTGAGCAGTCGCGGTTCGCGGTCGAGGGCGGCGAAGAAGTGGGCGTGCTCCTCGGCCGTGCCCTCCATGGCACCGAAGTGCTGGATGGCCAGCTCGAGCAGGTCGTCGATCACCACGGGCCAGCCGCGCGACCCGCGGGCCCGGAACTGCTCGGCGAAGACGAGCGACTCGGCCTCGGGATCGGCGCCGATGACGGCGTCTTCTTTTGTGGGGAAGTAGTTGAAGAAGGTGCGACGCGAGACGCCGACCAGGTCGCAGAGTTCTTCGATGGTGAAGCCGCCGAGCCCGTGCTCGGCCGTGAGCCGACGCGAGATCGACGTGAGGCGGGATGCCGTCTCGACCATGCGCCGCTGACGCCGATCGATCGTTGCACTTTCATTCATAGAGTGCATTGTTGCACTCTTGGCTCATTGGTGCAATTCGTGTGGCGACTGCCGAGGCAGAGCTACACGTGGCTCGCGATGTTGATAGTCTGGCCGGTCGGATCCCGAACAAAGAAGCGGCGAATGCCCCATGGCTCGTCACGGAGTTCGCGGACGATCTCGAGATCGTTGTCCCGGGCGAGTGCGTACGCCGCGTCGACATCGGCCACCTCGATCGAGACGTCGACGGAGAGCAGCTCCGGGTCGACCGCCGTCTCACTTGCCCACGCCACGATCACCTGCGTCGTCGGCGTGCTCGTCGAGGCGAGCATCAGCATTCCGTCTTCGTCCATCGCGACACGGAAGCCGAGGAACCCTTCATAGAAACGACGCGCGTCGGCCGGCCGGTCGGTCTTGATCACGGTCATGGCCCTGCGAATCTCCATACCTGCATCCTGTCATTCCGCGTGGTGTGCGGTACCTGCACGCCTACGGGGCGATGCAGATCTTCAGCGGTGCATCAACCGTCGCATCGCCAATGTCAGTTGGAGCCGGAACCGACCGTCAGCTGTGCGCGGATCCCACCCGAGTTCCTGTCGCAACGTCTCGACCCGGTTAGAGAACGTCGAGTGATGCACTCCGACGTGTTCGGCCGCTTCCCGAAGAGTCAACGCATCAGCCAACGCGTTGAGGGACTCATCTGCCCAGGGTGCGACGGTTCGCGTGCGCTCAAGGGCGTCAACGTCATCGATGGGGGGACAGTCTCGGGCGACGAGCCGAGCGAACGTCTCCAGGGCGCCAAGAGATCCGACCCGAACGACTAGGCGGCCATGGTCACCGTCGTTCAGCGCCGTGAATCGGTATGCGACTCGCGCCCCCTCCAGAGATAAAGGAAGGTCCGATATCGATCCGGGCCGGCCCACGCCCACGCGTGATCCGTGCACCCTCTCGAGAAGGGTCGCCAGTTTCTCATCGCTGGAGACCATCACGTCGTCTCCGTCAATCACGACGGCACACATTGCCGCGCCGACGCGCAGGCCCGATCTTCGGGCGACCTGATGCCTGATCTCATCGGGGATGGATTGGTCCGTGAGAATGGATGCGACCTCCGCAGCGGACTGTACGCCTGCACGGTTGGCGGTGCGCTCGCGATCCATCGTGGTGCGGATCGCATAGACGGCTCTCTCGAGGATCAGTCGATCAGCGTCCGTCTCGATCTGAGTTTCCAGAATCAGCCAGGTGCCGCGGCCAGCATCAACGGAGATCCCCCCGCTGGGGCGAAGAGCAAGGTCTCCTGTCGTCACCTCGTTCTGGTCGCAACGGAGGGCCATCCCCCGCACCTCGTCCAACAAGGTCACCGGGTGTCCGGCTACGTCCGCGATCGTGATCATGACATCGGAGATGCCGCCCCGGCGCGCCAAGACCGCATCGAACTGCGCGATGATCGATAGGGCCTTGGCGGCCTCCGGGTCATTCGTTCGGTTGATCAGCTCGATCACAGGCTCCCTTGCCCTTCATCTCTCCCAGGTCTCAGCCTTGGTCAGACAACGCTACCAAGTCCGCCACGTAGGGATGATGGGCCAACAGACCGCCGTCGACGTGAAGCAACTGGCCGCTGATGAAACGACTTCTTTCGGAGGCAAGGAACAGCGCGGCCTCCGCTATGTCCTTGGGCGAACCCAGGTACGGGGTGAGGTGCTGGCGGAGCATAATGTCTCGCATTGGTCCCGCGGCCCAGGTGGCCTCGGTCGCGGGGGTGACAATGAGACCGGGTGCAATCGCGTTGCAGCGGATTCCGCGCTTGCCATATTCAACTGCCGCGTACTTGGTGAGGTTGATGATGCCGGCCTTACTCGCGCCGTAGGCAGGGTGGCCGAGATCGCCTGATACACCCGCATCGGACGCTGTATTCACAATGGAGCCCCCACCTCTCTGCAACATGTACTGCGCGGCGAACTGCGTGCACAGCATGGTGCCCCGGAGATTGATTCTCATCGTTTCATCCCACAGCTCCGCGCCTGCATGCTCGATCGGTGTGTCCTTGGCCCCCGCGAGGTGAACCGCAGCCGCATTGTTGAACACGACATCGATCCCGCCGAACTGCGCAGCGGTGGATGCCATCAGCTCCTTGATTGATTGCTCGTCCCCCAGGTCGAAGGCGACCGCCGCTGCGGTGCCTCCAGCTTGGTGGATGTCCGCTACCGTGCTTTGTGCGGCCTCGAGGTTGAGATCGGCGACCACGACGGCTGCGCCGGCACGCGCGAACCGGCGGGCGGACTCGGCCCCGATTCCGCTTCCTGCGCCTGTGACGACAGCGACCTTCTCGACTAGTTCTGATGACATTGAATCTCCTTAATGATGTAGCGAATGTGATTCTGGTCGACGACTAGAGCCGACGGTGGCGATCGTAGAAGCGGCGTACCTCATCGTTCAGCGAAAGGTCCTCTGGGCTCGCCCCGCCGAAGCCCCCGTGTGTCATGGCTTCGAAGACATGCAATTCGGCTTCGATTCCCGCCGCACGGAGTTTGCGGTGCATCCGCGCCGCGTTCGAAAGAAAAAGGTCTCGTCCGCCTGCGGTGAGCAGGGTGGGTGGGAAATGGGTCACGTCCGCGAAAAGAGGCGACAGCAACGGGTCAGCCAGGTCGCGCCCAGCGGCGTAGAGTTCGTTGACCGGCATGAGGCTGGCCATCTTGTCGACGCCCTTCAGCGTTTGAAACGTGTCGCCGGACTCCGTGAGGTCGATCTCTGGAGATATCAACACGAGCCCGGCCGGCATGGGCAGCCCCTCCTCGTACGCCCGGACGAGCAGGGCTGCCGCGAGATTGCCGCCAGCGGAGGACCCCTGGACGAAAATGTCTGCGGGGTCTCGAACGTCCAGTGCAGCACGGTAGACCGCGATGGCATCATCCAGGGCGGCGGGGTACGGATGTTCAGGGGGCATGCGATAGTCGGGCCCCCACGTGATCATCCCGTTGATGAGAGCTGTTCCCGAGATCATCTCCGCAGCGATCGAGCCGCCGCAGTAGATAAGCGCTCCGCCGTGGAAATCGATGCAGATCGGGACGTCTGCGCTGTCTGCGAGGCCCTCGGCACGCGCCTCGAATATCGGAACTCCCGCAACTTCCTTATGGCTGATCGTCACGGGGAGCGAACCCGCAGAGGCAAGATACTGCTCTTGGATGACCTTGTTGGTCGCCTCGATCAACGCCTTCCATGATTCGGCATCGTCGATGGCGGGATAGTCGAGCTGAAAGGCAGGTACCGACAGCGCGGCGCGCGCCTGATCACTGACACCCACAGGGATAGGAACGGAAGACTGATTCATCGCAACCTCTTTCTTCTTTGAAACGGTCGAGACCAAGTATGTGTCTGAGTGAGAGACGGGTCATCCGCCATCTGGCGTGTGTGACCATCGATGTGGCGCATTCCAGACACGCCTCGTGACGCGGAGGGCGAAACGAGGTCTCACCTATATCAGACTCGGGTCAGGTTCCCTTCAACCGGGCGTCGCGATACGACTCCCCTCTCGTGAGGTCGCAGCGTGGCCGTTGAGGTTCGCGCTCAGGTGATGTACGCCGGCAGCCACTCGAACGTCGAGATCGCCCACCGAGACATCGGCGGTCACCCCGGGAGGAAGAGTGATGTCGACGACGATGCTGTCGCCATCTCGATTCCAGCCGACGGCTATGCGCCCGTGAGGGCTGTCGTACTCTGCCTTCGCCCACTCCACCCCGGCAATCGGCTTCGGCGCGACGATGACACGACGATATCCGGGCTCCGCGGGCGCCAGACCAACGAGGTCTCGATGCATCCAGTCGGCGACAGCCCCCAGCGCATAGTGGTTGAACGAGGTCATCTCACCCGGGTTGATACTCCCGTCCGGAAGCATCGAGTCCCATCGCTCCCACACGGTCGTCGCGCCCATCGTCACGGGGTACAACCACGACGGGCACTCGGTCTGAAGAAGGAGTCGACCGGCCGTCGCGAGTTGTCCGCTCCGGCTCAGCGCGGTCAGTATGTAAGGCGTACCTGCGAAGCCGGTCGAAATGCGATATCCGTTCGCCTCGACGAGCTCGGCGAGCCGCGATCCTGCCCAGCCGATCTCGTCGAGGTCGAGGAGATCGAACGCGATGGCGAGGGCGTACGCCGTCTCGCAGTGGTTCCGTAGCCGCTCCGCATCGTCATCGACGAACGCTGCACGGAACGTCTTTCGCGTGTCCTCCCGCAGACGTTCCATCTCGGCCTGCTCGCTCGAGAAGCCCAGCACGCGGGCGGTCTCGGCAGTGAGCGCCGCGGACCTGTGCAGAGAAGCCATCGCCACGAGGGTCTTGTCGGCTTTGGCCGCTGCGGGATCCTCGGGGGGCGAATCCGGATCGAGCCAGTCTCCGAACTGGAATCCTTGATCCCACAGACCCGAGGGAGAGAGGAGCCCCTCGACGTGACGCAGGTGGGACAGCATCGCAGGGAAGTTCTCACGCAGGACGGCGTCATCGCCGGAGGACATCCACACGGCCCACGGAACCCAGACGATCGCATCACTCCAGACCGCCGTGGAATCCACCGGCGTGATGTCCGCGGGGGCACCAACGTACTTGAGTACGTCCGGTACGACATAGGGAACCACTCCCCCCTGATGCTCCTGTTCGAGCGTCACGTCTCGCAGCCAGTCGCGCAGAAAGTCGGAGGAGTCGAAGAGGAACGTGCTCGTCGGCGCGAACACGGCGATGTCTCCCGTCCAGCCCAGCCTCTCGTCCCGCTGGGGGCAGTCGGTCGGGAGATCGACGAAGTTTCCCACCGTGCTCGCCACGACGTTGTCGTGCAGTTGATTCAGCAGAGGTTCGGACGAGGAGAAGGTGCCTGTTCGACGCAGATCGGAACTGATGCTGAGCGCCGTCAGTCCCCCGCCGATCAGCTCATCGATCCCCCCGGGCCATCCCTCCACTTCGACATAACGGAACCCGTGGAAGGTGAACGAGGGTTCGAAGACGTCCTCCCCTCCCGACAGGATGAAGCGATCGGTCGCCTCAGCCGAGCGGAGCGGCCGCGTGCTCAGTTCGCCGCGCTCGACGACCTCCGCGTGTCGGAGTGTCACGGTCTGCCCGCGGACACCGGCTGCCCGGCATCGAACCCATCCCACGATGTTGCGACCGAAGTCGGCGATGATCCTGCCGGAGGGCGTGGTCCAGGCGTCGATGATCCCCAGTTCCTCCCGGGGTGTCACCGGGGGCCCGATGTAGGGCTCGAACATCTTCGCGGAGTCCTCGACGATTCGCACGGGTTGACGCTCCCACTCGATATCTCTGCGACGAGCGTCGATCGTCTGTCCGTTGTACAGGTCATCGGAGACCGTGTCGGATGGTCGGGCAGTCCAGGTCTGGTCGGTACCCCAGCGCTGTAGGTGACCGTCTTCATAGCTGATCTCGAGTTCGGCGATCCCGGCGAGCTCGTTTCCGTACACGTTGGTCGTCGCCGCCCAGGTGAGGCCGCCCCGATACCAGCCATTGCCGATCTCGAGTTCGAGCTCGGTGCGAGGTTCCATAAGAGGGGTCACGTCGGTCTCGGCGACCCTGATCCGCCATTCGTAGCTCGACCAGCCTGGCGTGAGGAGCGCATCCGAGACGGGGACGCCGTTCATCCTCGCTTCGACGACGCCGAGGGCGGAGTACCGCAGGACCGCCCTCTCGACGGCTCCGTGTCCGCTATCGAGAAGAACATGTCCTGAAAGAACCGGCGCACCCCCCTGGGCGATGTCGGCGGTAATAAGGAGAGCTGAAGTGAACACGGCGGGTCAGCCTTTGATCGCGCCGCTGGTCATGCCCGCGACGATCTGACGATTGAAGAAGATGTACATGATCAACGGGGGGATGGTGATGAGGAGGATATCGGCGAAGAGCAGGTTGAGCGCGCCGGCGCTCGTCGCGCTCGACGCGTAGGCGTAGAGCGTCAACTGCACTGTCGCATTCGCGTCTCCGGGCAAGAAGTAGAGCGGATTGGCGAAGTCGTTGAACACGGCGACCGACTGCACGACGATGACCGTGACGATGACCGGCTTCAGCAGCGGCAGAACGATGCGGAAGAACAGTCTGATCGGGCCGGCCCCGTCGAGAACCGCTGCCTCGTCGAGCTCGCGAGGGATGGTGGCGACGAAAGCCTGGAAGAGCAGGATGCAGAACGAGAGCCCGAAGGTGGCTTCGATAAGGATCAGGCCGCCGAGCGTCTTGAAGATACCGAGTCCCTGCAGCACCCAGATGGTGGGAACCACAGCGGGAGGGACGATGAGGCCGGCAAGCACGAAGAAGTTGATGATCGGATTCCAGCGTGACCGCTTGCGCTGCAGCACGTAGCCGACCATCGCGGCGAAGATCACCATGACGGCGACACTGGCGACAGTGAGCACCAGGCTGTTGATGAAAGCTCGAACGAGGATGCCGTTGCGATCGGCGATGACGGCGCCGATGTTGTTCCACAACTGCCATTCGGCCGGCCAGGTGAACGCCAGCTGCGATGCTTCTGGAGCGGTCTTGGCCGCAGTGATGAGGATGAAAGCGAACGGGACCAGGAAGACGACCACCGAGACGAAGATCGCAATGGTGCCGACGGTCCACCGTCGGATGGTGAGCGCGCTCATACGTCGAGGCTCCTCTTGTTGATGAGACGTGAGATGGGGATCATCACGGCGGTGACGACGATGAACAAGACGACGTTCCCCGCGGTTGAGAGGCCGTAGAACCCGGCCTGATACTGCTTGTAGATGACCGAGGCGATCACGTCGGAACTGAACCCGGGGCCGCCCTTGGTCATGGCCCAGATCAGGTCGAATGAGCGGAGACCTCCGATGACGGACAAGATGATGACGGTTCCGGTCGCGGGCCAGGACAGCGGGAAGGTGATGTTCCGGAATACGTTCCATGAGCTGGCGCCATCGACGCGTGCCGCTTCGAAGTAGTCCTGCGGGATCGCCACGATGCCGGCAATGTACACGAGCGTGGCGATTCCCAAACCCTTCCAGACATCGACGACCGCGACGCTGAGCAGCGCGAGGTTCGGATCGGTGAGCCACCCGGGTCCTTGTATCCCGAAAACGGCGAGGGCCCCGTTGACGATCCCGTCGAACGGGTCGAGAAGTGCCTTGAAGGTGAGACCGACGCCGATGGTCGATACCAGCACGGGGAAGAAGGTCACCGCCCGCAGGTAACCACGGCCGATCAGCTCCGACGTCAGAAGGACGGCCAGCGCGAAGCCGAGTACGACCTTGGCGACGCTGGTGACGACGGCGAAGACGACGGTGTTCATGAAGGAGCGCAGGAGTTGCGGGTCGCTGAAGAACTGCACGAAGTTGTCGAAGCCGATGAAGGTGACGTCGAAGAGAGTCCAGCGAGTGAGGCTGAAGTAGAGGGAGGCGAAAGTGGGAACGGCGAAGAGCACGATGTACAGAGCGGCAGCCGGAATGTAGAACCACGAGGGGTAAATGCTCCTACGTTGTCGCCGCGTCCTCGAGGGACGTGGCCGAGACGTGGTCTTCGTCGAGGGTCGAGCGGCATTCGTCTGCCGAAGGTCAGTCATAATCACTCCTTTGTGAGGGGGCCGGAACGAGGTCCGGCCCCCTGCCTAGAAACGGGGCATCCCGCCTTTTACCAGCCCTTGAGACCGAGCTGCTGAGCCTGCTTCTTCACGTCGTCGTCGTAGGCTGCGGCGCCATCCTTCGCAGAGGAGATTCCGGACCCTACTTCGATCGAGATGTTCTCGAGGTTCGGGCCCTTGACCGGCGACAGGAACTCCAGGGCGGCCGCACTCTTGTCGGCGTCGATGTAAGCCTGAATGTCAGCGACGAGAGCGGGGGTGTCGCCCGGTACGGAGCAGGCGCTCGTCGAGAATGGTCCTCCGGGAACGACATTCTCGACCTGCACTGCACAGCCCTCGGGGGAATTGACGAACGCGACGAACTTCTTCGCGGCGTCCAGCTCGGCGCCCTCCGTGGTCTTCGGAATGTAGACGGCGCTCGGTTCCCACACCGTGAGTGTCGTGTCAGACGCGTTCTCGGCCGGCATGGCGAAGAAGCCGATGTTCGAGACAGCGTCAGGCGAGTTCTGCATCAGAGTGGACAGCACGAAAGAGGAGAGCATCGGATACATCGCGGCGCTCCCGTCGGCCAACGCAGCTGTACCGTCTGCGGCCGTAGCGGAGGCGAAGTCGGCGTTCAACAAGCCCTCGTCGTAGACCTGCTGCAGGTGCGTGAAGCCGTCAAGAGCCGGCTCATCCGAGAATTTCGCCTTGTTGGCGGTGTAGTCCTCGGCCCATTTCGGGTCCTGCTTCAGCACGTTGCCGAAATCGGTCAGAAGGAAGATCTGCGAAGTCCAGGTGTCACCATACGTCTGCTCGATCGGGGTGACGCCCGCCGCCTTGATCTTCTGTGCTGCGGCGACGAGGGAGTTCCAATCCGTCGGAATCTCGATTCCGAGGTCGGCGAACACCTTCTTGTTGTAGGCGATACCGCCCGCATACGAGGCACCGAGCGGTGCGCCGTAGGTTCCGCCGTCAGTAGAAACGACCTCCTTGAACCCATCGGTCACATCGGATACCCAATCGGAATCGGAGAGATCGACGAGTGTGGAGTCGGGATTGAGCGCCTGGAACAGGGAACCCGTGTTGTAGAAGAACACGTCGTCCATCTCTCCGGTGGAGAGCTGCGTCTTGACGAGGTTGTCGCCTTCTGCCCCACCAGGGCGGGTGTTCAGGGTCACCTTGACATCGGGGTTCTCCTTCTCGAAGGCTGCGATGAGCGCTTCGCCCGTGGCGATCGAGTCGTCGCCGTTGGTCGTCAGGTACGAGATCTCGACGGGGCCATCGGCGCTCGATCCGTCGGCCGTCGAGCAGCCCGCCAGTGTAACGGCGGCGAGAGCGGCGCCGGCGATGAGAGCCATGGATCGCCGCGTTGTGAAGATTGAGGACACTGCTTACCTCCTTGTAAGGGTTGAGTGGAGCAACTGCTCCGGTGACATGCATCGCGATGTAGAACAATCTACATTTTGTAGATTGATCTACAAAAGTATGAGACGAATGACCACGAGGTGAGCGTACGCCCTCGCCTTTCTCGTGTCAATCGTTCTACAGTGGGAAGATACCGAGCGAAGGATCTCAATGACGCAGCCCCACTCGACACCTGGCCCAGGGGCCAAGACTCCGCGGCCGGCGACGATCGAAGACGTTGCCAAGCGCGCAGGCGTGTCCCGAGCAGCTGTTTCGAAGGTGATCCGTAATGCCTACGGTGTGAGCAGCGCCATGCACGATCTCGTGACATCGGCGATCGACGACTTGAACTACCGGCCGAGAGTCGCTGCTCGTGCCATGCGCGGTTCGACCTTCACGATCGGCGTTCAGCTGCCACAAGTTGAGAACGGCTTCTTCACCCGTATCCTCGTGGGCATCTTGTCTGTCGTCAGTCGTTCCGGTTACCAGATGATCATCGCTCCGATGGTCGACTCGATGAGCGGCGCGGCAGCGCTCGAGAGCCTCCTTGATCGACAGGTCGACGGGATCATCGCCGTGGCGCCAGCGGTGCCGCAGGACTGGATGGAGCAGCTCGGTCGCCGCGTGCCTCTCGTGCAGATCGGACAACACGACGACCCTGTCAACTACGACGCGGTCATCAGCGACGACGAGGCGGGCGCGCGTCTTGTCATGGAGCACTTGCTCGGGGCGGGCCATACCGCGATCAGTCACATCACGAACGACGAGCGGCTCCTCGCGGAGCCGAGTACAGACCCGCACCCTCGACGGCTGCGCGTCTACGAGGACATGATGCTGGCTCGTGGGCTGGAGCCCCATGTCGTGCGGCTCGATGAAGCACGAATGGATACACGCTCCGCTGCACGGGAGATGTTGATGCGACGGCCGAGGCCGACCGCGGTCTTCGCGGGACACGATGCGATCGCGCTGACGACGATGAGAGTCAGCGCCGAGCTGGGTCTGTCACCTGACGACGTCGCCATCGTCGGCTACGACGACGTACCCCTCGCCGATCACCCGCTGCTGGGCCTGAGCACTGTCGACCAGTCAGGCGAGGAGATGGGAGCCGATGCAGCTCGACTACTCCTCGAGCGTATACTCGGACGCTCTGAGGCCGTCACGCACACCTTCGCACCGGAGTTGCGCATCCGCCGTTCCAGCGCATCCAAGGTCGCCCCGCAGGCGAACAGCTGAGCGCCCGCCGTCATCCGAGCGAGGCGCCTGACCGACGGACAACCGCGACCCCCCGCGGAGGAATACTCCGCTGATCGAAGAGATCCGGCTCCTCACCGGGAAGCGCGACTCGGTCGTCGGTGCGATTGACATAGAAGTCGAATGCGGTGCCGCCGATCGTCCGCCGCGAGTGGAAGACGGTGCCGATCATCTCCGCGGGGAGTTCGGAGGTCACTCCGGCGACTGTGAGCAGTTCGGCGGCGACGTCGAGCACATCTCTCCCTCGGAGACGCGTCGAGACGTAGGAGGCGCTGCCCGCTCCCACCGCGCGCCGCGTCACCGCCGGCTCACCGGAATGAGGTCCGGACGCGTAGCGGCGGAGCACCTGCGTCTCTGCGCTCCGGAGCTGGATCGCCTCGCTCCACAGAGAACCGCGCACGTCTCCGTCCAGCAGGACCTCCTCCCCCTCCAGAAGCGGGTGGAACTCCTCCACCCTGACACCGAGGAGCTCTCGCAGCGCACCTGGGTAGCCGCCGGGAACGACATGATCGTTCTCATCCGCAATCCCTGAGAAGTACGTGGTGATGAGGTTCCCGCCGCCCTCGACGTAGGTGGTCAACTCGCTAACCGTCTTTTCAGGGACGAGGTAGAGCATCGGTGCGACGACGACGACGTACGGGGTCAGGTCGGTACCCGGCGCGACGACGTCCACGCGGATGCCCGCGTCTGCGAGCGCACGCCACCAGTCGAGGGCGTCGCGGCGATATCGCAGCAGAGTGCTGGGATGCGACTCCAGCTCACTCGCCCACCAGGAGTCCCAGTCGAACAGAATGGCGACCGGCGCCGCCTCGCGCCGACTCCCGGCCACCTCGCCCAGTCGACGCAGCCGCCTGCCGAGCTGCACGACATCCCGGAACAGTTCGCTGTCGGCGCCGGCGTGGGGAACCATGGCGGAGTGGAACTTCTCCGCACCGGCGAGGGACTGCCGCCACTGGAAGTAGCACACCGCGTCGGCGCCATAGGCGACGTGGGTGAGCGCGTCCCGCGACATCTCCCCCGGCAGCTTCGGCTGATTCACGGGTTGCCAGTTGACGGCGCTGGTCGAGTGCTCCATAAGGAACCAGGGCGATCCCTGGGCGACGCCCGACGTGAGAGCCGCCGAGAAGGCCAATTCGTCGAAGGATTGGTCTCCGGCGAAGCGGTAGTGATCGTTCGAGACGAAATCGACCTCCCGCGCCCAGTCGTCATACGCGGCGTGGTTCTTGCCCTCCATGATCATGAAGTTCGTCGTGACAGGGATGTCGGGGGTGACGCGCCGCAGCACGTCGCGCTCGGCGATGAGGTACTCCTTCAGAGCGTCGGAGGAGAAGCGCAGGAAGTCCAGGCGCTGGGTCGGGTTCGGGATGGCCGCCACGAGACGTGGAGTGAGCACCTCCTCGAACGAGGTGTAGCGCTGCGACCAGAACGCCGTCCCCCACGCCTCGTTGAGCCCGTCGATGTCGGTGTATCGGAGTTCGAGCCACCGGCGGAACGCGTGCGTCGCCTCGTCGGAGTGGTCCCAGGCGTTGTGACATCCGAGCTCGTTGCTGACGTGCCACGCGACGATGGCGGGATGATCGCGGTACCGCTCGGCCATGCGCTCCACGAGCTCGAGTGCGTGCGCTCGGAACACGGCCGATGTGGGGCGCCAATGCTGTCTGCCGCCGGGCGAGAGGATCCGTCCGTCGACCGTGACCGGAAGAATCTCCGGGTGGGCCAGCGTGAGCCAGGGCGGCGGAGAGGCTGTGGCCGTCGCGAGATCCACTCCGATGCCGCCGGCGTGGAGCATGTCGATGATCTCGTCGAGCCATTCGAAGTCCCACCGATCAGGGGCCGGCTGGATCTTCGCCCACGAGAAGATGGCGACCGAGACGACGTCGACCTCGGCCTCCTGCATCAACCGGATGTCTTCGGCCCAGACTTCGCGCGGCCACTGATCAGGGTTGTAGTCGGCGCCGAACGAGATGCGCTTTGTGTGTTCTTCGCCGGAGCGGAGCCATCGATGTTCCACAGGAGCCTTTCGTTCGTCTTTTCGGTAGCGCGGTCAGAAGGAGCGCTGGGACAGCGGGGAGATCACGAGCTCGTCGATCCGCACGTGACGGGGAGCATCGATCGCGAACATCGCCGAGCGGGCGACATCCGAGGGCGCGAGCATCGCCGAGCGGGCCGCTGCGCCAGGGACCACGGGTCGCTGGCTCAGAAAATCGCTGTCGATGTCTCCGGGGCAGAGCAGAGTCGCCCGCACTCCTGAGTCGGCTTCCTGGTCGTTGATGGTGCGGACGACCGGAGCAAGAGCCGCCTTGCTCGCACTGTAGGCGACTCCCGCACCGGGAGATGGACGCCAGCCCGCGATCGATGACACGACCACCAGCACTCCCGATGCAGAACGCAGCCCCGGCAGCGCAGCGTCAGTGCTCCGGACGACACCGAGGAGATTGGTCTGCACGACGGCCGCGAATTCCGCCATCGACTGATCCGACCACGACCGCCGAGGGGTGTTCGAACCGGCGCACAGGATCACCGCGTCCAGACGATCTGTGCCGGTCGCTGCGGCTATTGACTCGACGAGGTCGCGGGCATCGTCAGCGGCGACGTCGAACGGCACCTCGATGGGCGTACCGCCCGCCGCGCGGACAAGACCCGCCGTCTCCGCCAGTTCTGGCGCCCTGCGCCCCGAAAGGGCCACAGTCCATCCCTGCTCCGCCAAAGCCGTCGCGCAGGCGCGCCCCACTCCGCTTCCGGCTCCTGTCACCCAGGCGACTCGCGTATCCGAATTCATGAGATCTATAATAAGCAGACTATTACGGTTGGCGGGAGTGTTGCATGCTGGTGGATCTCACAGATCGGGTGGTTCTGGTGACGGGTGGAGGCCGGGGCATCGGACGGGCTCTGACGGAGCGCTTCGTGCACGAGGGCGCGCACGTGGCAGCGTTCGATGTCGCTTTCCCGGAGGACCCCGTCGACGCCGTCTTTCAGATCGAAGGCGATGTGACCGATCCTGCATCGGTCAGCAACGGGGTCGATCGCATCGTGGAGCGGTTCGGCGGCATCGACGTGCTGGTCAACAATGCGGGGATCAACGTCGAGGGCCGCGTGGAGGATCTCGACCTGGCCGCCTGGCGTCGATGCTTCGACGTCAACGTCGCCGGTGTCTTCCTGATGTCGCAAGCGGTGCTGCCCCATGTGAAGGCGTCCGGTCACGGACGCATCCTGAACGCAGCTTCGTTCGCGGCGATCGTGCCGTCGGTGGGAGCCGCCGCCTATGGCGCATCCAAGGCGGCCGTCGTGCAGTTCACGCGGGTACTCGCCGGCGAGCTGGGGCCGTGGGGCGTCACGGTCAACGCGTATGCTCCCGGCATGGTTCCCAGCGCGATGAACGGATTCGATGCGATGCCCCCGGCGGCTCAGGACCGACTGCTCGACACGCTGACGCTCCGCCGCTGGGGTACCGCGGACAACATCGCAGACCTGCTCGTGTTCCTCGCGAGCGACGCCGCCGACTACATCACGGGGACTCTTGTCGACGTGAGCGGTGGCAAGCTCGCCACGCAGCTCCCGCAGCGCGCATACGAGGGTATAGCTCCACCCGTCTCATGACCCATCAACGCTCCCTCGTCGATACCATCGGCACCGCCATCGTCAGCGGCGCGCTGCGGGAAGGGACGGTACTCAACATCGAGGCGCTTACCCGCGATCACGGAGTCTCGCGGTCCGTCATCCGAGAGGCTCTGCGCATACTCGAGACGCTGGGGATGATCGTCGCGCGCCAGCGAGTGGGGATCACCGTACTCGGCCGCGAGCAGTGGCATCTTCTCGACCCCCGAATCATCGCCTGGCGTTCGCACGCCGATGACGCGCAGGTGCAACTCCGCGAGCTCATGCAGTTGCGCTCGATCATCGAGCCGGCCGCCGCAGAGCTCGCCGCAGGCCAGGGCACTGAAGAACAGCTGAGCGCGGTCGTGCGGGCTGCTGAGGAGATGACCGTGGCCTACCGCGATCGGCGCGTCGCCGAATTCACGCGAGCCGACCTGGACTTCCATTCGGCGCTCGTCACGGCGGCGTCGAGCTCCGTCCTCGCCCAGCTCTCCGACACCGTGCTCGCCGCCCTGCGGCTGCGGTACTCAGGGAGCGTGCCCGTCTTCGACGAAGAAGGAGAGCGGGCACTGGCAATCCATGTACAGCTCGCCGACGCTCTCGCTTCTCGCGACGCCGCCGCCGCGGTCGCCCTCACCCGTGTGCTCGTCGATCAGACCCGCGATCGCCTCGGGGAGAAGGCAGAGCGAACAGGCGAGGCGGCCTCGGCAACGGCGGATAACGAATCATGAAGCCCTCCGTTCCCGCACGTTGGGAGGCGGTCGTCTGCATCCCGCCGGTCTCGCACCATGCCGAGGGACCTCTCTGGGACACGCGCAGCGGCACGTTGCTGTGGGTCGACCAGTATGCGAAGCTCGTGCGCTCGGCCACCCCTCGCGAGGAAGGCTACCTGCTCCATCCCCCTGTCGCGTTCGACGGCCCCGTGGGCGCGGTCGTCGGCGACGTCCGCGGAGGCTGGATGGTCGCGGCCGCAGACGGCCTGTGGTTGCTCTCTTTCCAGGGCGAGGTTTCCGCTCTCGTCGATGTCCTCCCCGCAGATGGCGTGCATCGACGCATGAACGACGGCAAGGTTGATCCGTCCGGCCGGTTCTGGTTCGGCACGATGGCTATGGACAAGCGCCACGGGGCCGGCTCCCTCTACGTGCTCGACCGTGGCGCGGTCTCCGAAGTGATCTCCGGGGTCACGATCTCCAATGGGCTGGCGTGGTCGTCCGACGGGACCACGATGTATTACGTCGACACACCGACCCGCCGGATCGACCGGTACCTCGCGAAGGGATCCGCTCTCCGGCACGACGGCTCGATCGATCTCTCTGGCCATCCCGGAAGCCCGGACGGTATGACGATCGATGACGAGGGTGCGCTGTGGGTGGCGATGTGGGGAGCGTCAGCCGTACACCGCTACGACCCCTCTGGCGAGCTGATCGGCATCGTCCATGTCGATGCCCCGCAGGTCTCCAGCGTGGCCTTCGGCGGACCGGATCGAGACACGCTCTTCCTTACGACGTCGCGTGAGGACTACTCCCCCGACGACTGCACGGCACACCCTCTCGCAGGGGCAATCTTCCAGGTGCAACCGGGGGTTCGCGGTGGTGCGGCGACCCTGTATCAGCCCTGATCCGATCTGCGGCGCATTACGCCGGCGCATCGGCAGGCTTCCTCATCGCCGCCAAAAAAACAGAGAGCGTCTACCTCGCAAAGAAAAAGGAACCGCCTTGTCAGGCGGTTCCTTTTTGTTCTGAATTTCTCTGATGGTGGAGCTGAGGGGATTCGAACCCCTGACCCCCTGCATGCCATGCAGGTGCGCTACCAACTGCGCCACAGCCCCGTTCATGTCTCCGCCTGGGCTTTCACCCGGGCCGAAACAACTTGCCTAGCTTACAACACAGATCCCGCTCAAGAAAAATCGAGATGCGATCGGAGTGTCGTCACGCTCAGGCGCTGGCCTCCGTCGAGGCGACCTCGATCGGAACGACCGGGCAGTCCTTCCAGAGGCGCTCGAGCGAGTAGTACATGCGGTCCTCCTCGTGGAAGACGTGCACCACCAGGTCGCCGAAATCGAGGAGGGCCCAGCGACCCTCGGAGAGGCCCTCGCGGCGCAGGATCTTGACGCCCTGCTCGGCGAGTCGGTCGATGATCTCCTCACCGATAGCCACGACATTGCGCTCGTTGCGGCCTGAGGCCAAGAAGAAGACGTCGGCAAGGGGAAGCGGACCGGAGACGTCGAGGGCAACGAGATCGGATGCCTGCTTCGAATCTGCGGCCGAGGCCGCGATCTGGGTGAGCTCGATGGAGCGTGCTGAGGCTGTCAATTGAATTTAGAAGATCCTGAAGACGAAGGCGGCGAGCAGAAGGCCCACGACGCCGATCGCGAGTACACCCGCGGTGATCGCGAGGACGACGGGCACGTTGGCCCTGCCCCGCTTGGGAGGAGCGACGAGGGCGTTGTTGGATGCGCCCGTGCTCACGGCTCGGCTGGCGCTGACAGGCGCGACGTCGTCGCCGCTCTGCTCTGTCTCGCCGACCTCGAGGAGGGCGTCGAGGTCTTTCGACTCGATGCCCGCTGCGGGAGCGCCGCTGGCGCCCATGCTCGACGGCAGGTCGATAGATCCGGTGATGATGACCTCACCGGTCTCGTCGAGCGCCGTGCCCATGTCCATGCTGCTCGGAACGGCCGGCAGCACGAGTGCGCTGGTCTGCGACGAATTGGTCGAGCCGACGGTGCGCGACGAGATGAGGTCGTCGAACGATGCGTCGGCGTCGTCGACCTTTGCGGGAGCCTGCTCGTCGGGAACGACGGCCGGCGGCTGGAAGATCGGCGCGAGAATGGGGCCGCTCGAGAGCGATTCGACCGTGATCTCGGTGACGGAGTCGCCGTCATCGGGATCGTCGTCGATCGGCACGTCGTCGGTACGCGGGTCGTCGGTACGTGGGTCATCGATACGCGGTTCGTCAATGACGAGCTCTTCGACGATGGGCTGCTGCTCTGCCGCCTCGGGCGCGAAGCTCGAGATCGGGTCGGATGCGCCGCGGGCTCCGACGGGAGAAGGCGTCTGCGGAGCGTCGTCGCCCTCGTCTGCCGGCACCGTCTCGGAAGGCTCGTCGACGACGACAGCGTCTTCGACGACCTCGGTCGCATCGGATGTCTGGGTGGCTTCGGCCGCAGGCGCGGCGTCAGGGCTCGCAACAGCGGGCGCCTCGGCCGAATCGGTGTCGGCGGCGCGTCGTGCGGCTTCTTCCTGCACCTTTGCTGGATCTTGCCGGTCTTTCTTCGGCATGGTGCGCTCGAGTTCGCGCAACTGGCGCCGAGTCAGCGGCTGCTCGTCGGGAGACAACGTCATTCAATACTCCGATATAGATGGTGCTTGGTGATGTACTGTACGACACCGTCGGGTACCAAGTACCACACCGGAAAACCCCGGCCCACCCGGCCGCGTATGTCAGTGGACGATATCGCTAGAGCCGGAACTTCCAAATAGCTTACGTCTTCATGCGGCAAAGCGGAAATGGAGAGCGGATGGCCGGGCCGTGAGACGGCGACGAAGTGCGCCAGCGACCACAGTTCCTCCGCGTTCTTCCACCCCAGAATCTGCGCGATGGCGTCGGCTCCCGAGATGAAGAACAGGTCTGCGTCTGGCCGCTGCTCGTGCAGGTCGCGCAGAGTGTCGATCGTGTAGGTATCGCCGACCCGGTCGATGTCGACCCGGCTGACGGTGAAGCGAGGGTTCGACGCCGTGGCGATCACCGTCATGAGGTAGCGATGCTCGGCCGGGGTGACGACCTTCTTCTGCCAGGGTTGACCGGTGGGAACGAAGACGACCTCGTCGAGATCGAACGACTGGGCCACCTCGCTGGCGGCCACAAGGTGCCCGTGGTGGATGGGGTCGAAGGTTCCACCCATCACGCCGATGCGGGCGCGCCGGCCGTTCGTGGAGGTCACGTTCTTCGGTGCCTAGTGGTCTGCGCCCGTGCGGTCGGCGTGGCCGTGGTCGTGCGTCGCGTTGTAAGCCGCCGACTTGCGCGGGTGGCGGTTGGCGACGTCGCGGTAGCTCCACATGACGGCCGCGAGGGCGGCGAAAATGACGAAGGCGATGAGCCCGAAGACGATAGCGGGGAACGGCAGCTCCGCGTGAGCTTCAACTTCGGCCAGGAGGCTTGTCACAACTGACATGGTTCTCTTTCGTCGTCGGCGGCGCGCAGAACATCACGCGGTCGATCAAGGATACCGCTAAGCGCGCACCTGCCCGTTTCCCCGCACCAGCCACTTGGTACTCGTGAGCTCCGGCAGCCCCATCGGCCCGCGTGCGTGCAGCTTCTGGGTCGAGATTCCGACCTCGGCGCCGAACCCGAACTCGCCGCCATCGGTGAACCGCGTCGACGCGTTCACCATCACCGCCGCGGAGTCGACCTCGTTCAGGAACCGCTCGGCGTTCGCCAGATCGTTCGTGATGATCGACTCGGTGTGATGGGTCGAGTACCGGCGGATGTGCTCCATCGCCTCGTCGACATCGGCCACGACCCGCACGGCGAGGTCGAGCGTCATGTACTCGGTGCTCCAGTCGTCTTCGGTGGCCTCGACGGCGTCGGGGAACAGGGCGCGTGCACGCGCGTCGGCGTGAATCGTGACACCGGATGCGCGCAGCGCGGCGAGCACTCCCGGCAGCAGGCGGGCCGCCGCGTCTTCGTGCACCAGCAGGGTCTCGAGCGCGTTGCACACGCTCGGCCGCTGCACCTTGGAGTTGTGCACGATCGCGGTCGCCATGTCGAGGTCTGCGCTGGAGTCGAGGAACACGTGAACGACACCCGCGCCGGTCTCGATGACGGGAACGGTGGACTCGGAGACCACGGTGTTGATCAGGGCAGCGCTGCCCCGAGGAATCAGCACGTCGATGTATCCACGGGCCGTCATGAGCGCAGTAGCGCCCTCGCGGCCGAACTCGTCGATGGTCTGGGCGGCCTCGCGAGGCAGTCCGACGGACTCGAGCGCGCTCTGGATGAGGTCGACGAGCACGCGGTTGGTGTTCTCCGCGGCGGATCCACCGCGGAGCACCACGGCGTTGCCGCTCTTGATGGCCAGGGCGGCGATGTCGATCGTGACATTCGGCCGTGCCTCGTAGATGGCGCCCACGACGCCGAAGGGAACCCGCACCTGCTCGATGCGAACGCCGTTGGGAAGCGAGCGCCCCCGCACCGTCTCCCCCACCGGGTCGACCAAGCCGACGAGCTCGAGCGTCGCCGCGGCCAGCGCGTCGATGCGCTGCTCGTCGAGAGTCAGCCGGTCGAGGAGACCGGATGCAAGACCGTTCTCCCTGCCGTTGGCGAGGTCGAGGTCGTTGGCCGAGACGATGGCCGGCACGTTGGCCCTCAGCTGCTCGGCGATGGCCGACAGGGCGCCGTTCTTGACATCGGTCGTCGCCCGCGCGAGGCTGCGCGCCGACGTGCGCGCGGCATCCAGTTTGTCGGTGAATGCGGTGGCGGCCAGTGTCGAAGTGGGCATGGTGCCCAGTTTACGACGCCGGAGCCGCGTCGAACCAGGTTCCGACGGGCTCGCCGGCGAGCGCCTGGGCGGCCTGCGGAGTCGAGGTCAGAATGACGGCCGTGCCGTTGCTGGCCGCATACCGCGCGGCAGAGACCTTCGTGGTCGCTCCCCCGGTTCCGAGACCGGTTCCGACGGCGCCCACGACCACACCGTCGAGCTCGTCGCCGTAGGGCACGTGCGAGATCAGGATGGCGCCGGGCTCGAGGGGCGGGCGCGTGTAGAGAGCGTCGACGTCGGAAAGGAGCACGAGCAGGTCGGCCTGCACCAGTTCGGCGACGAGCGAGGCGAGCCGGTCGTTGTCGCCAAAGCGGATCTCGTGCGTCGCGACTGTGTCGTTCTCGTTCACGATGGGCAGGATGCGCAGCCCGAGCAGGCGCTCCATGGCGCGTTGCGCGTTGGACCGGGGCGTCGGGTTCTCGAGGTCTCCGGCGGTGAGCAGAACCTGGCCGGCCACGATGTCGAAGCGGTCGAGGCTGTCTTGATAGCGGTAGATGAGCACGTTCTGGCCGACCGCCGCCGCCGCCTGTTGCGTAGCCAGATCAGTGGGCCGGTTCTCGAGCTGCAGATACGGCATTCCGGTGGCGATGGCGCCCGACGACACGAGCATGATCTCGACGCCGCGGCGGTGCGCCGTGGCGAGGGCGTCGACGAGCGGCGCGATCTGGCCGGCGTTGTCGCCCGAGATCGACGACGAGCCCACCTTCACGACGATGCGTCTCGCGCGCTCGATGTCGCTGCGATCCGCCAGTCGGACGCGGGTCACTCCTCGTCGGAGCTGTCTTCGCGCCAGAGCCCCGCCTCTTTCTCTCGCACGAGCTCGGCGCGCGCCTCGGCTTTCGCATCCATGCGCTCGAAGTACTCCTCGCGGCGCTGGTTGCTCGTGCGTCGACCGTCTTTGAGCAGTCGAGGATCGAGACCACGCGGGGCGGTCACGAGCTCGGCAGTCGACGTCATGGTGGGCTCCCAGTCGAAGACCACGCCGTTGTCGAGGCCGATGATGACCGTCGAGCCCGCCTGGGCGCCCTTCTTGAAGAGCTGGTCTTCGACGCCGAGCTTGGCCAGGCGGTCTGCCAGGAAGCCGATCGCCTCTTCGTTCGTGAAATCGGTCTGCTGCACCCAGCGCTCGGGCTTGGTGCCCATCACGCGGTAGATGTTGCCGCCAGAGCCGCCCTCGACGCGCACGGTGAAACCGGCCTCGTCGACAGCGCGGGGGCGCATCACGAGACGCGGCTTCGGCGGAGCGTCGATCAGAGCCTGGCGGCCGTCTTCGACGAGCTGTCCGAGCGCGAACGACAGGGGGCGGAGCCCCTCGTGGCTGACGGTGGAGATCTCGAACACGCGGTAGCCGCGGGCCTCGAGTTCGGGCGTGACGAAGTCGGCGAGCTCGCGACCCTCGGGCACGTCGATCTTGTTCAGAGCGATCAGCTGCGGGCGTTCGAGCAGCGGGATCTGGCCCTCGGGAACGGGGTAGGCCGCCAGCTCGGCGAGGATGATGTCGAGGTCGGAGATGGGGTCGCGACCCGGCTCGAGGGTGGCGCAGTCGAGCACGTGCAGCAGTGCGGTGCACCGTTCGACGTGGCGCAGGAACTCGAGTCCGAGCCCCTTGCCCTCGCTGGCGCCCTCTATGAGCCCGGGAACATCGGCGATCGTGTAGCGGGTCTCCCCCGCCTGCACGACGCCGAGGTTGGGGTGGAGAGTGGTGAAGGGGTAGTCGGCGATCTTCGGCTTGGCCGCCGAGAGGGCGGCGACGAGGCTCGACTTGCCGGCGGACGGGTAGCCCACGAGCGCGACGTCTGCGACGACCTTGAGCTCGAGGCGCACATCGCCCTCGAAGCCCAGCGTTCCGAGGAGGGCGAAGCCCGGAGCCTTGCGCTTGGTGTTCGACAGCGCGGCGTTGCCCAGCCCGCCCTGGCCGGCCTCGGCGACGACGACGCGCATGCCGGGCTCGGTCATGTCGGCGAGCTCGGTGCCGTCGGCGTCTTTCACGAGCGTGCCGATGGGAACGCTCAGCACGAGTTCGTCGGCGTTCGTGCCGCTGCGGTGGTCTCCCATGCCGGGGCCGCCGTTCTCGCTGCGACGGTGCGGCGAGCGGTGGAATCCGAGGAGGGTGGTCACGCCGGGGTCGGCGACGAGAACGATGTCGCCGCCGTTGCCGCCCGTTCCGCCGTCGGGGCCGGCGAGGGGCTTGAACTTCTCGCGCTTCACCGACACGCAGCCGTTGCCGCCGTTGCCTGCGCGGAGGTGGAGTGTCACATGGTCAACAAACGTTGCCATCTGCTCTCCTTACGTTGATGTTTCTGTGAAAAACGAAGAATGGCAGGAGCGGGCCGAAGCCCGCCCCTGCCATCTGTGCGTGCGAGGTGGTGCTACTCGCCCGCCACGATGTTGATGACCTTGCGGCCGCCCTTGTGACCGAACTCGACCGAACCGGCGGCGAGTGCGAACAGGGTGTCGTCTCCGCCACGGCCGACGTTCACGCCGGGGTGGAAGTGGGTGCCGCGCTGGCGAACGATGATCTCGCCCGCTCCGACGACCTGGCCACCGAAGCGCTTGACGCCCAGACGCTGTGCGTTGGAGTCACGACCGTTGCGAGTGGAACTCGCGCCCTTTTTATGTGCCATTAGCTCTTCCTGCCCTACTTGATTCCGGTGACCTTGACGCGGGTCAGGTCTTGACGGTGACCCTGGCGCTTCTTGTACCCGGTCTTGTTCTTGAACTTCTGGATGACGATCTTCGGGCCGCGGAGGTCTTCGAGCACCTCGGCGGTGACGGTGACCTTGGCGAGCGATGCGGCGTCGAAGGTGATCTTGTCACCGTCGACGAGCAGCACGGCGGCCAACTCGATGTTGCCGTCTTTGTCGGCCTTGATGCGGTCGAGGGTGACGATCGTGCCGACCTCTACCTTTTCTTGCCGACCACCGGCGCGCACAACTGCGTAAACCACTTCAGTACCTATTCTCTAGAGAGCGAATGCCCACAAAACTCGATTGACACGCGGGCTGAGCCAAGCGCGCGCCAACGGACAACTTTACGTCACACTCGAGCCCCGGTCAAACCCGGAGCACGATGATAAGCGCCTTCCCCCGAGGGTTCGGTCAGAGTCTTTGCGCTCTCGACAGCATAACAGCCTCTCGCGCGGACTACGGCCAGGTGACGCGCAGCCCCGCCAGTGTGCGCACGACGGCGCCGCTCGACCGGTCGACGAGCGAGGTGATGACCTCGGCCTGCGGGCCCGCCGACACGGCGATCGCGAGGTACTGCGCATTCGGCGACTGGGTGACGGACACGATCTGCGCATCCTGCGAGTCCGTGTCGAAGACGACCGCCGCCCCGGAGGCGTCGCTCCGCACCACGACCTGGCGCGGTCCGCCGCCCGCGTCGTCGAGCGCCGCGACCGTGACGGTCGACGAGCCGTCGGCGCCGAGAACAGGCAGCCCCAGAGCCGTCGCACCGTCGGGAAGGGCGACCTCGAGGGGCGCCACCTGCCCCGACAGGAGGTCGAGCACCTGAGCCGAGCCCGCTGAACCGATCACCGACTGCGTGCCCGCGGGAGCAACCTCTCCCAAGCCGTCGTAGTCGCCGATCACGGCCCCCTGCTGCAGGGCGGAGTCGTAGATCGACAGCACCCCGTCGGCGACGGTCTCGACGAGGGTGCTGTCGGGGATGAATCGCCACTGGTCGACAGAGAGGGGCTGGCCGATCACCGTTCCGGGCAGCGTGAACGAGGTGTGCTTGGCGAGCAGGTCGAACAGCAGGAGGGTGTTCGAGTACCCGGCGGCCGGATCCTCGCTGGTGAACCGCAGGCCGAGCATCGCCTGTTTCACCGATGAGCCGAGCTGCGTGATCGTGCCACGACCGGGCAACGGCAGGGTCTCGACGGCTTTCTGCCCGGGAACGATCAGCACGAGCTGCGACATGCCGTCGTCGGCCGTCGTCGACACCGCCAGACTCGATCCGACCACGGCGAAGTCCTGGATGCCCGGGGCCGAGTACACGACGTCGCGTGCGGTGCCCGCGACCGTGGTGCGCACGATCGCGTCGTCGGCCCGGCCCGACGCATCCGGTGCACCCGGCTGCAGGTAGTAGACCGGCGGCGAACCGGTGGTGAAGGCGTAGTCGAACGTCGACGTCGCGTTCTGGAACGGGCTCGTGACCCCCGACACCGACACGACGTAGTCGGTGTCGTACAGGAGCCGCTGGTCGAAGGTGATCGAGAGGGTGCTGCCGTCTGTGGCGACAGTCAGGGGCACGCTGGGCGACACGCTGACCTGCTCGGCGTCGACCTCGGCCAGGGCCTCGTTCGAGTGCATCAGCAGCCTCTGCTGGGCCAGCTGCACGACGCTGTCGGTGTCGATGTCGGCGCGAGCCATTCGCGGACCCTGCCCGAGGGTCAGTGCTGCAAGGCCGGAGCACGCCATGACGAGCACGACGATCAGCGCGGTGAGGGTGCGCCCGAACGATCGCCTGCCGGCCGGCCTGACTGCCTCTGCCTCAGTAGACATAGGGATCGCTCGGCTCATCGACCGCGGTGACCTGCTGCGGCACGAGCACCATGGGCTGGCGGCTCTTCACGCTCGGGTTGAGATCGAACGCTCCCGACACCTCGACCCACTCGTCGAGCTTCACCGACGACTTCCAGTCGGGCTGGTACACCGGCACGCCCACCGGCTGGGCGTCGGCGGCGCAGCACGTGACGAAGAAACGAGTGACGAAGAAGACGTTCTCCGGGTCGTCGGGATCGGCGCTGACGAAGCCCGTGAGGGTCGCCGAGCTGCCCGCGATGCCCTGCAGATCGGTGCTCTGGCGCAGCGCGGTGGCCCACTCCTTGACCCCGTAGTCCGCAGTGTCGCCCGTCGCCTGCGCGGCGCCCGAGCCCACGACCGTTCCGCTGTTCACGCTGCGCTGGTCGGCGGTGGCCGAGGTGAGCGTGGCGGGGGGAAGCAGCACGAGGGCTCCGGCGCCGAAGACGCACGCCACCACGACACCGACCGAGACGACCCTGCGCCAGGCGCGACGCGCCGCGCCGCCGGAGGCCGCGTCCTCCGACGGCACGCGCACGACGAAGCTCGCGACCACCACCACGATGCCCACGACGGCCGCGATCACCGTGAAGACGAAGTAGCGGGGGTGCACGTAGAGCCCCAGGTCGCCGTTTGCCCAGAACCACACCGTGGCCACGCAGGCGGCGAGGGTCAAAATGACGCCGATCCAGCGCTGCTTCATCGCGTCAAACAAGAACGTTCACCGCCAGACCCAGGGCGGCCGACATCAGCCCGACGAGCACCGAGACCTGCACCAGCGTCTTGGTGGTGAACGTCGTGCGCATCAAGGCGAGCATCTTCACATCGATCATGGGCCCGAACGTCAGGAACGACACGATGGCGCCGGTCGAGAAGATGCCCCCGAACGACAGGATGAAGAACGCGTCGACGTTCGAGCAGACCGAGACGACGAAGGCCAGGGCCATCAGGGCGAGAACCGACCAGACGGGATTGCTGCCGAGCGCCACGAGCACGTCGCGCGGCACGATGGTCTGGATGCCGCCGGCCACGAGCGATCCGATGATCAGCGCGGGCATGATTCCCGTGGTCTCCCGCACGAACATGGCCAGGCTCCGCACCATCCGGGAGCCGGACTCGTGGTGCGCCACCTCGCACTCCCGCGCGAAACCGGGCGTCAGCAGCGCATCCGGTGCGGGATGGCGGGAGTAGAGCCAGCCGATCGTGTTGGCGATGACGAAGCCGCCCACGAGGCGCGCGACGAGGATGATCGGGTCGCCGCCGAAGGCCTGCTGCGTGGTGATGATCGTGATCGGGTTGAGGATCGGCGCCGCGAGCAGGAAGGTGAGCGACTCGGGAACGGTGAAGCCGCGGATGATGAGGCCGCGGGCGAGGGGGACGTTGCCGCACTCGCACACCGGCAGGAGCATTCCGATGAGAGAGATGCACGCGCGGCGCGCAGCCGGGTTCTTCGGCAGGATGCGGTCGAAGAAGCCGGCCGGAAGCCAGACCTGCACGATGACGGCGAGCACGATGCCGAGCAGCACGAAGGGCAGGGACTCGACGATCACGCTGATCGAGAGGGTGACGAAGTCCTGCATGCGGTTCGGCAGAGTCAGGCCGAGCCCCGGAATGAAGGCACGCACGGCGAAGAGAGCGCCGACGATACCGGCACCGATGCCGATCCGCACCAGCAGCTGCCGGCCGGTCACCGAGGCCGAATGGGTGTGACCGTCGTGATCGTCGTGGCCCGGATGCGCTTCGCGCTCCTGGTGCTCGAGCCGGGTGGAAGTCATCGCGCACCAGAGTACAAGTCGCGCGGCCGGGCGAAGCTGGGAAGCGCCGCACAGACGTACACTCGTGCACTATGACCGTGCTGATCGACTGGCCCATCTGGCCCGCCCATGACACGGTCTGGGGACACCTCGTCAGCGATTCGTCGCTCGAGGAGCTGCATGCCTTCGCGCGCGCCGCGGGACTGCCGCCGCGCAGCTTCGATCTCGACCACTACGACGTGCCGATCTCTCGGCACGCGGAGCTCGTCGCGGCGGGAGCGCTGCCGGTGAGCTATCGCGACCTCGTGCGCCGACTCGAGCGCAGCGGACTGCGTGTAAAAGGCCGCGACCGCCCCGGGCGGGGACGGTAGCGGCCTCTTACGTCTGCTGCGGTTCTGGCGCCTACTGCTGCTCGGGCGTGGGTGCCGACAGAGCGGCCGTGCTCACCCTGCGGCTGCGCGAGCGGCCCTGTCCGGGCTGCTTCGGTTCGGGCAGTGCTCCGAGCACGGAGTCGAGGAGAACCTCTGCATCGTGCGTCGAGATGCGACGCTGAGCAGCCGGTGCCTTCGCGACGGGAATGTCGAGAATGTCGATCGCCGGCAGCACGTCGGCCGCCGGGGCGACCGAGGCAGGAGCGTCAGACGCGTCGGACGCCTGCTCGGTCCTGACCGCGGGGGTCTCGACTACGGCAGTCTCGACAACGGCCGTCTCGACGACGGGCTTGGCCTGACGTGCGCGACGGTTGCCCTTACGCCCGCGCGACGGCGCCTGCGATTCGGCTCCCCCGGCATCCGGAGCGGCCTGTGCGTTCTCCTCGCGCTCGTTCGGCACGACGGCCGGAGTCTCGACCGGCGGCGTCGTGGCGGCCTTCGCGGCTTCGGACTGCTCCTGGGTGATGATGTTCACGGCGCCGGTGTGCGTGGAGATGGTCGATGCCGCGATCTTGGCCAGGGCGTTCTTCGCGTCGTCCGTGATTCCGTGGGGCTTGGTGGCAGGGGCCGAGTGCGACGAGGATGCGGTGCTCGACGACGCGTTCGCGCCGTTGCCGCCATTCGACGACCCGTTGCCGTTCGACGATCCGTTGCCGCCGTTGCCGTTCTGGCCGTTGCCCCGGCCCGAACGTCGACGCTCCTGCTGCGGCGCTGCCGACGAGGCGGGCGCGTTGCCGGAGGAGCGGTGCTTGACGACGGGGTCGTGGTGCACGATCACGCCGCGGCCGGCGCAGACCTCGCACGCCTCGCTGAACGACTCGAGCAGGCCGAGACCCAGCTTCTTGCGGGTCATCTGCACGAGTCCGAGCGAGGTGACCTCGGCGACCTGGTGCTTCGTGCGGTCGCGGCTGAGGCACTCGACCATGCGCCGCAGAACGAGGTCGCGGTTCGACTCGAGCACCATGTCGATGAAGTCGACCACGATGATGCCGCCGATGTCACGCAGGCGCAGCTGGCGCACGATCTCCTCGGCCGCCTCGAGGTTGTTCTTGGTGACGGTCTCCTCGAGGTTTCCGCCGGAGCCCACGAACTTGCCGGTGTTGACGTCGACGACGGTCATGGCCTCGGTGCGGTCGATCACGAGCGATCCGCCCGACGGGAGCCAGACCTTGCGGTCGAGCGCCTTCTCGATCTGCTCCGACACTCGGAACTCGTCGAACGCGTCGCGCTCGCCCTCATAGCGCTCGACACGGTCGAGCAGATCGGGGGCGACCTGGCCCAGGTAGGTCTCGATCGTGGCCCGGGCGTCGTCGCCCGAGATCACGAGGCGCTGGAAGTCCTCGTTGAACACGTCGCGCACGATCTTGATGAGCAGATCGGGCTCGGAGTGCAGCAGTGCGGGAGACTGCTGCTTCTGCACGGCGGCCGAGATCTCCGACCACTGCGTGGTCAGGCGGCTGACGTCGAGCGTGAGCTGCTCTTCCGTTGCTCCCTCCGACGCCGTGCGCACGATGACGCCGACGTTCTCGGGCAGAACCTCTTTGAGGATCTTCTTGAGGCGCGACCGCTCGACATCGGGGAGCTTGCGCGAGATGCCGTTCATCGACCCGTTCGGCACGTACACGAGGTAGCGGCCCGGGAGGGAGATCTGGCTCGTGAGGCGCGCGCCCTTGTGGCCCACCGGGTCTTTCGTGACCTGCACCAGTACGGTTGCACCCGGCTTCAGGGCGAGCTCGATCTTGCGCGCCTGGTTGCCACCGTTGGGGTTCTCGGCCGCCGCGGCGTCCCAGTCAACCTCGCCCGAGTACAGCACGGCGTTGCGACCGCGTCCGATGTCGACGAAGGCGGCCTCCATGCTGGGAAGCACGTTCTGCACCTTGCCGAGGTAGACGTTGCCGATCAGCGACGCGTCCTGCGCCTTGGCGACGTAGTGCTCGACCAGCACGCCGTCTTCGAGGACGCCGATCTGGATCTTGTTGTCTTTGGCCCGAACAACCATGACGCGGTCGACGGACTCGCGGCGGGCGAGGAACTCGGCCTCGGTGACGACGGGGCGACGACGACCCGCATCCCGACCGTCGCGACGGCGCTGCTTCTTGGCCTCGAGACGCGTCGACCCCTTGATCCGCTGGGGCTCGGTGATGAGCTCCGGCTCGGGGCGGGGCGTGCGCACCTTGACGACGGTGTTCGCGGGATCGTTGTCGCCCGGCCGGTTGTCTTCACCCGAGCGTCGACGTGATCGGCGGCGCACCGAGGTGTCGGGGCGCTCGTCGTCGGCCTGGTCGTCATCGTCGCGCGCGGGCAGCGGCTGGATGTCGGGGGCCTGGAAGATCAGTGACGTCGTGGGCCGGAGCACCGGCGCCTGAACGGGAGCCTCGGTCTGAGCCGAGGGCTCGAGGGGCGCGAGCCCCGGGTGCTCCTCGTCGAAGGGCGAACCGACGCCGGTCGAGGCGGCACCCGACGTGACGACCGGGGCGGCCTGCTCCTCGGGCTCCGACACCGTCGGCGGAGTCGCGGGAGCCTCGGCAACGGGCGGCTCGACGGCCTTCTTAGCCGACTTGCGACCCCCGAAGAGGCGTTTGCGCGGTGCTGATTCTGTGTTCGATGAACCTGTGTTGTTGTTGTCTTCCACCATTTCTGGTGCACTCCTTGCCGAACCGGTGGCCGCGCCACCTGTCGGTACTCTCCAGAGCGAGCCTTTCGCGTGAGCGAAAACCTCGCCAATCCTTTACACGGACAGCCGGCGACATAGGCTCTGGCTGCCTTCACGTGTACTTCTTTTATGACTGTAGTTCTCGTGTTCGGATGAGGCGGGCGGCCACTGTGGTTGCGCCTGCTTTCGTTCCGACAAGCCTTCTTTGGCGTCTTCCCGGACGCGGCCAGAAAGACTGAGACCAATTATCGCATGCATTCCCAGAATGCGTATTTCACCCCGTGCGATAATCCGACCGTGGTGAATACGACGCTCGAGAACAGACGACCCTTCATTTTCGCGATCTTCCTGATCGTGGCGGGAGTGATCGGATGGTTCGCCGCCTTCGACCTCACCATCGAGAAGATCGAGACACTCGTCAATCCCGACTACAACCCGAGCTGCGACATCTCACCCCTCGTGCAGTGCGGAGTGAACATGGCGAGCGCCCAGGGGTCGGTCTTCGGCTTCCCGAATCCGATCATCGGCGTGGCCGCGTTCATCGCCCCCATCATCGTGGGCGTCGCGATCCTCGCGGGCGCCCGGTTCGCGTCGTGGTTCTGGATCGCCTTCAACGCCGGCCTTCTCGGCGGCATCGTGTTCGTCGCCTGGCTCATCTCGCAGAGCATCTTCGTTCTGGGAACACTCTGCCCCTACTGCATGGTCGTGTGGACCGTGATGATCCCGATGTTCTTCTACGTGACGGTGTTCAACCTCAAAGAAGGACATTTCGGCAACTCGGGCGCGTCGCGGCGCATCTTCGCCCGCATCTACCCGTTCACGTGGGTGCTCGTGCTGCTCGGCTACCTGGCGATCGTCGTGATGGCGCAGCTTCGACTCGACGCCATCACGACGATCATTCTGTACAGCTAGGAAGACCCGCCCTTCGACAGGCTCAGGGAACGGGTCAGCCGAACCAGATCGCGAGTTCGCGCTGGGCCGACTCGGGCGAGTCGCTGCCGTGCACGAGGTTCTGCTGAACCTTCAGGCCCCAGTCGCGGCCCAGGTCGCCGCGGATCGTGCCGGGAGCGGCCGTGGTGGGGTCGGTGGTGCCGGCGAGCGAGCGGAAGCCCTCGATGACGCGGTTGCCCGCGATGCGGATCGCCACGATCGGTCCCGACTCCATGAATTCGATGAGCGGCTCGTAGAACGGCTTGCCCTCGTGCTCGGCGTAGTGCGCCGCGAGCACGCTGCGCTCGGGCTGGATGAGCTTGATGTCGACCAGCTGGTAGCCCTTGCCCTCGATGCGGGAGAGGATCTCCCCCGTGAGGTTGCGGGCCACGCCGTCGGGCTTGATGAGAACGAGGGATTCTTCGCTCGTGATGGTCACAGGGATGTCCTTCCAGACAAAGGGGAAACGTACCGTTTCACTGTACCGAGCGGCGATGGGAGATCAGGGCTGAACGGCGGCTGCGGCGGCCTTCTCGCGATCTATTCGCGAGCCGACGACCATGCAGTAGGTCCAGAGGCCCACGAAGAGCACCCCGACGATCCACATCACCGGCACGAGGAAGGCCGACGCGATGATGGCCGCCTGCAGCACCCAGCCGAACGCGTAGCCCCAGCGGAAGCGCAGGAGCCCCGCGCCGGCGACCAGCGCGACGCAGAGCAGTGCTCCTCCTCCGAGGGCCGGCAGGGCGGGCAACGCCTTGAGCCCGAAGGCGACGAGTGCCGCGAGGAACATCACGACGCTCTCGAAGCCGAGCACGATCGATCCGAGCGATCGTCGCACCGATGGGGGTCGGCCGGCGCGCGCCGGGCGCTGCGGCTCGGCCTCGTCGGGCGAGGGCTGGATGTCTGTCACGGCTTCCATTTCTCGGCTGCGGCCACGGTGATGGCCTCGCCCACGAGCGTGATCGAGCCGGTGACGAGCACCGCGCCCCGCTCGGCCTCCTCGGCGCTGTCGCGCGCGACCTCGAGGGCGCGGGCGAGCTCGGGCTCCACCGTGACACGGTCGCGCCCGACGATGCCGACGACGATCGCCGCCAAGGAATCCGCATCGATCGCCCTGTCGCTCGGCGCATCCGTGACGACGAACTCGGTGACGACGGGCTCGAGGGCACGCACGATGCCCTCGACGTCCTTGTCGGCGAGGACGCCGAACACCGCCACGACCTTGTCGAAGGTGAAGTACTCGGTGACGGCCACCGCGAGCACCTCGGCTCCGCCGGGATTGTGCGCCGCGTCGACGAGCACGGTGGGCTCGATGCCCACGAGCTGCAGCCGACCGGGAGACGTAACGGTGGCGAAGCCCTCGTTCACGACGTCGACGGCGAGTTCGTGCGTTCCGCCGCCGAGGAACGACTCCACGGCAGCGACGGCGACGGCCGCGTTCTGCGCCTGGTGAGCGCCGTACAGGGGCAGGAACAGGTCGGAGTACGTGCCCGCCAGACCCTGGATCGACACGACCTGGCCACCGACGCCCACAGCGCTGGAGATCAGGCGGAACTGGTCTCCCTGCACCGCGAGGCTCGACTCCGTGAGCTCGACCGCTCGCTGCAGCTCGGCCAGCGCACCGGCGGGCTGAAGGGCGGTCACGACGTTCGAGACCGGCTTGATGATGCCCGACTTGGTGCGGGCGATCTCCTCGACGGTGTTGCCCAGACGGTTCGTGTGGTCGAGGGAGATGGGCGTGATGACCGCGACCTGACCGTCTGCGACGTTCGTAGAATCCCACTCTCCGCCCATGCCCACCTCGATCACGGCGACATCGACGGGCGCGTCGGCGAACGACGCGAACGCCAGCACCGACAGGGCTTCGAAGAAGGTGATGCGCGGCTCGCCGGCGGTCTCGAGCTCGCCGTCGACGATCTGCAGGAACGGATCGATGTCGGCCCAGTTGGCCGCGAGCGCTTCGTTGCTGATCGGCTCGCCATCGATCACGATGCGCTCGTTGAGGCGCTCCAGGTGGGGGCTCGTGAAGAGCCCCGTGCGCAGGCCGTAGGCGCGCAGGATGCTCTCGGTGATGCGGCTCGTGCTGGTCTTGCCGTTCGTGCCTGTGATGTGGATGACGGGATAGGCGCGCTGCGGGTCTCCGAGCAGCTCGACGACCCGTCGAGTCGCCGAGAGCCTCGGCTGGGGCGCGGCCTCGCCCAGACGCTCGAGCAGGGCGGCGTAGACGGCGTCTCCCGCCGCGACGAACTCGTCGGGATCGGTATCGTCGAGCGGGCCGATGTAGCCCGACTTCTCTGGTTCGGGGGACTCGAGATCAGACATTGCGGATTCCTGACTGTCGGCTCACCGCGACGATGAGGTCGTCGGTGTTCGCGTACTTGGCGCCGCCGATGCGAACGACGTGCTCGGGTGACGTGGCCACCGCGTCGCCGATCCACTCGGTGACCAGACTTTCACGGTACCCCTCGAGGGCGGGGGTGTCACGGGGGCCGGAGATGGTGAAGCTGGTGGCGAGGGTCTCCCCCGCGACGTCGACGGAGGATGCCTGTCGCAGCGCATCCGCATCGGTGTCGGAGAAGAAGACCAGGTCGAGCACGATGCGGTCGCTGACCTCGAACCCGGCGGACTTGCGCGCGTCCTGCACAGCTCGGATCATGTCTCTCGCGAGGCCCTCCGCCTCGAGCTCCGGGGTGGTCGCGGTGTCGAGCAGTGCGAAGCCGCCGCCCGGGAGCAGCGCGAGGGCCGCGTGGGAGCCGTCCCCGGCATCCTGCGTCTCGAGCACGAGCTCGTATTCGCCCTCGACCAGGTCGATGCCGCCCGCCGTCACGACGCCGTTGCTCTCCGACCAGTCGCCGCCTCGGGCGGCCTTGATGACCTGCTGCACCTGCTTGCCCAGACGCGGGCCGGCTGCCCGCGCGTTGACCGTGAGCTTCGACGTGATGCCGAACTCGACAGCGCTGTTGGGCTGCTGCTCGACCAGGGTGACGCTCTTCACGTTGAGCTCGTCGGCGAGGATGCCCTCGAAGGGACGCAGCGCCTCGACATTCGACGCCACGATGGTGAGGTTGGCCAGCGGAAGGCGCACGCGAAGACCGCTCTGCTTGCGCAGCGAGAGCACGGTGGAGGAGATCTCCCGCACCTGGTCCATGGCGTGCACGAGGCCGGGATCGGCCGGGAAGCGGTTCTCGTCGGGCCAGTCGGTGAGGTGCACGCTGCGGCCTCCGGTGAGACCCTTCCAGATGCGCTCCGTGACGAGAGGCAGCAGGGGCGCGGCCACGCGGGTCACGGCCTCGAGCACCGTGAAGAGGGTGTCGAAGGCCGCGGTGTCGGTTCCCGACCAGAAGCGGTCGCGGCTGCGACGCACGTACCAGTTGGTGAGCACGTCGGCGAAGTCGCGCAGCTTGGCGGTGGCGAGTGTCGAGTCGTAGGCGTCGAGGTCTGCCGCGACGTCGTGGATGAGCTCACGGGTCTTGGCCAGCAGGTAGCGGTCGAGCACGTCGGTCGACGAGGTGCTCAGCTGCGCTTCGTAGCCTCCGGCCCCTTCGACGGGCTCAGGGAACGAACCTTCGACAGGCTCAGGGGACGGCTTGGCGGAATTCGCGTAGAGGGTGAAGAAGTAGTACGTGCTCCACAGGGGCAGCAGAACCTGCCTCGTCGCCTCGCGGATCGCCTCCTCGGTCACCACGAGGTTGCCGCCGCGCAGAACGGGCGAGCTCATGAGGAACCAGCGCATCGCATCCGAGCCGTCGCGATCGAGCACCTCGGAGACGTCGGGGTAGTTGCGCAGGCTCTTCGACATCTTCTGCCCGTCGCTGCCGAGCACGATGCCGTGGCTGACCACGTTGCGGAAGGCGGGTCGGTCGAAGAGCGCGGTCGACAGCGTGTGCAGCGTGTAGAACCAGCCGCGGGTCTGCCCGATGTACTCGACGATGAAGTCGGCCGGGTTGTGGCTGTCGAACCAGTCCTGGTTCTCGAACGGGTAGTGCACCTGGGCGAACGGCATCGAGCCCGAGTCGAACCACACGTCGAGCACGTCTTCGATGCGGCGCATCGTCGACTGCCCGGTGGGGTCGTCGGGGTTGGGGCGCGTGAGCTCGTCGATGTACGGGCGATGCAGATCTGTCGGGCGCACGCCGAAGTCGGCCTCGAGCTCGTCGAGCGATCCGTAGACGTCGACCCTCGGGTACTCGGGGTTGTCGCTCTTCCACACCGGGATCGGCGATCCCCAGTAGCGGTTGCGCGAGATCGACCAGTCGCGGGCGTTCGACACCCACTTGCCGAACTGGCCGTCCTTCACGTTCTCGGGGATCCAGTTGATCTCCTGGTTGAGCGTCTCCATGCGGTCGCGGAACTCGGTGACGCGCACGAACCAGCTCGACACGGCCTTGTAGATCAGCGGGTTGCGGCAGCGCCAGCAGTGCGGGTAGGAGTGCTCGTAGCTGGCCTGGCGCAGCAGACGTCCGTTGGCGCGCAGCAGCTGGGTGAGCGGCTTGTTCGCCTCGAAGACCTGCAGTCCGACCACGTCGGCGACGGCGGGCAGGAATCGCGCGCCCTCGTCGACCGAGATCACCACGGGGATTCCGGCGGCCTCGCAGATCTTCTGGTCCTCCTCACCGTAGGCGGGCGCCTGGTGCACGATGCCGGTTCCGTCGGTGGTCGACACATAGTCGGCGACGAGGATGCGCCACGCGTTCTGCGTTCCCCACGTCTCGGTGTCGGCGTAGTAGTCCCAGAGCCGGTCGTAGGTGATGCCCTCGAGCTCGGCCCCCAGGTGGGTGCGCGAGATCGCGGCGATGGCGTCGTCGGCGGACTCGTAGCCCAAGTCCTTCGCGTAGTTGCCCACGAGGTCCTGCGCGATGAGGTACTCGTGCGACTCCCCCTCGAGCCTGTCCTCGTGCACGTCGGCGGCGCCGTTCGACCCGCCCGGCACGACCGCATACTGGATGCCCGGGCCGACCGCGAGCGCCAGGTTCGTCGGCAGGGTCCACGGTGTCGTCGTCCAGGCCAGGGCGCGCACGGCGGTGAGGCCGAGCGCCTCGGCCTTGGCCCCGGTGAGCGGGAACGTCACGGTGACGGTCTGGTCCTGGCGCATCTTGTAGACGTCGTCGTCCATGCGCAGCTCGTGGTTCGACAGCGGCGTCTCGTCGTGCCAGCAGTACGGCAGCACCCGGAAGCCCTCGTAGGCGAGGCCCTTGGTGTGCAGCTGCTTGAACGCCCAGATGACGCTCTCCATGAAGGTGATGTCGAGGGTCTTGTAGTCGTTCTCGAAGTCGACCCAGCGGGCCTGGCGGGTCACGTACTCCTGCCATTCGCCGGTGTAGCGCAGCACGGAGTCGCGCGACGCCTGGTTGAAGACCCCGATGCCCATGTCTTCGATCTGGCTCTTCTCGGTGATGCCCAGCTGACGCATGGCCTCGAGCTCGGCGGGCAGTCCGTGGGTGTCCCAGCCGAAGCGGCGTTCGACCTTCTTGCCGCGCATCGTCTGGAACCTCGGGAAGAGGTCCTTGGCGTAGCCGGTCAGCAGGTGCCCGTAGTGGGGCAGGCCGTTCGCG
The DNA here is from genome assembly GCF_001422485.1 of Agreia sp. Leaf283. Classification (GTDB taxonomy): domain Bacteria; phylum Actinomycetota; class Actinomycetes; order Actinomycetales; family Microbacteriaceae; genus Agreia. Next base: position 402,315 of record NZ_LMNF01000003.1, on the reverse strand, counting down.
AACGGCGGGCCGTCGTAGAAGACCCACTCGTCGGCATCCGCACGGTTCTCGATCGACGCCCTGAAGGTGTCGTCGGCCTTCCAGAAGCCGAGCACCTCTTCTTCGATCGCGGGGAAGTTCGGGCTCGGCGTGATGGCGGGCGCCGCGTGACGGTGCTGCTCGCCTGCGTTCTCTTCAGAGTTCTTGGGGTACGACATGCTTCTCCTGGACGGGCTGGTTCGTTGCCTGTTCCACGAGGACGCCTGGTACGGAAACGCTCCGACCCGCGTGGTACCACCTCGCTTGCCGCTCGAGGTGTTCACCTCGATCGGCCGCTTGTTCTTTGGCTGTGACGGGCCAGACCCGTTCGGCTCTACTCGGCCCGCTCTCGCGTGCCTTTCTTCCGAAGACTCACCGGTGATTGCCGGATCACTGTCATGCTGCTGCCAATTCTACCCGACCGGTGCGCTCTCCGCTCCCTGAGCCGGTCGAAGGGCACGATGCGGCTGTCGCCACACGATGGGCACGTCGCGCATCACGAGCACACTGTCGAGCTCGGCGCTGCCCTCGGGCAGCGCGTCGAAGAACGACGACTCGACGTGCAGCAATCGGCCCGGTTCGACACTCCACTGCTCGGTCTCGAGCGTGAGCCCGTCGAGCCCGGCCGACCCTCGCCGCGGCGACCATCCGGTCGAACCGGCCTGGAAGAACGCCGACGCGTCGTCGATCGTCGGAAAGAGCCTGCTGCGCCATTCGGAGACCACGGCCACATCGGCCGACACCTGGAGGTCGGACGCCTCGAGTTCGACCCGGATGCGATGGGCCGTCTCGGACCCGCTGAATCGCGCGTGCCGGTGGACGCCGGGGAAGAGACGCCCTCCGACGAGCACGGGAAGACGAGATGCACTGTGCCGCACGGGGATGTACACGCCGTGCTGAACCCCGGACTCGTCGTCCCATTCGACGGCGATGCGGTGGGCCGCATTCTCGGCTCCCCAGCCGAGCGCCGCCGGCATCCACGACGCCCGCATGCCGCCGAGCCTGATCAGGCACACGCCGGCCACGGCGGAACCGTCGACGAGCTGCGGCCGCAGCCCCTCGGGCAGCATGTCGGCGGCGACTGACGCGTCGAGCCTGTAGTTGATGAGCAGCCGTCGTTCGATCACGGCAGACAGGGCCGGAAGCAGGTAGCTCATGCTGTCGCCTCGATCTCGGTCGTCGCTGTGGCCTTCTGCATGCCCCGCAGCACCATCTGCTCGGGGCAGACGGCCGAGAGGAAGTCGCCGACCGACAGGGCGAGCCTGTCGCCCACCAGTGAGTACAGGATGCGGTTCGCGTCGCGCCGCTCGGTGACCAGCCCCGCGCCGCGCAGCACGGACAGATGCCGGGAGATCGTGGGGCCCGAGACGGGGAAGCGGCCGGCGATGTCACCCGCGGCCAGCTCGCCGTCGCGCAGCTCCTGCAGGATCTGTCGCCGTACAGGCGAGCTCAGAGCCGTGAAGACGTCGGAGGTGGCATCGTCGTTTCGCATATTCGCACTATAGCACCGGTGCTAATTAGCTCAAGTGCTATATAACGACGTACGTCACGGCATCCGCGGCACCGCATCGACGAGCGCCTTCGTGAAGGGGTGCTGCGGGTGGGCGAATACCTCGCCGATCGCTCCGCGCTCCACCACACGGCCATCCCTCATCACCAGCACGTCATCGCAGAGCGTGGCCACCACGGCGAGGTCGTGCGACACGAACACGAGCGCCACGCCCAGGTCGCGACGCAGCCCTGCGAGCAGGTCGATGATCGTGGCCTGGATCGACACGTCGAGCGCCGACACCGGCTCGTCGCACACCAGGATGCGCGGTTCCGACGCGATGGCGCGGGCGATAGCGACCCTCTGCCGCTGGCCACCCGACAGCTCGTGCGGCCGCCTGCCCGCGAGCGACGAGTCGATGCCCACGCTGTCGAGCAGGGCCCGGATGCGCGCGGCCCGGCTGCGGGACGACGTGCGGGGGCCGCCGCGCAGTCCCTCCGCCACGATGCGCGAGACGGTGTATCGCGGATCGAAGGATCCGAGCGGGTCCTGGCTGATGTACTGGATGTCGCCGCGCCGCGATCGCCTGCGGCCCTCCTTCACGCCGCTCCAGGGCTGTCCGTCGAGCGTCACGGAGCCCCGGTCGGGCGCGTCGAATCCGAGGAGCAGGCGGGCGAGGGTGGTCTTGCCCGAGCCCGACTCCCCCACGATGCCGATCGCCGCGGCGGGGAGCACGTCGAACGACACATCGTCGACGGCCGAGCGCACGCCCCCGTCGGGGCGGCGGAAGTCACGCCCCAGCCCGGTGGCACGCAGCACCGGGCCGTTCCCTGAGCCTGCAGAAGTCCCGTTCCCTGAGCTTGTCGAAGGGCCGTTCCCTGAGCTTGTCGAAGGGCGGCTCCCTTCGACAGGCTCAGCGAACGACGGCTCAGGGAACGACGGCTCAGGGAACGGCGTAGCAGGCAGCCGCGGCGCCGCCGCCAGCAGCATCCGCGTGTAGGGGTGCCGCGGGTTCGAGAGAACTTCGACGGTCGTACCCTCCTCGACGATGCGCCCGCTGCGCATCACGGCCACCCGGTCGGCGATCCCCGCAACGACGGCGAGGTCGTGGCTGATCACGATGATTCCCAGACCGTCGTCGCGCAGCCCCGACAGCAGCTCGAGCACCTGCGCCTGCACGGTCACGTCGAGCGCCGTCGTCGGTTCGTCGGCGATGAGCACACCAGGCTCGCCGGCCAGGGCCGACGCGATCAGCGCGCGCTGGCGAAGGCCCCCGGACAGCTCGTGAGGGTACTGGCGCGCGCGCTCCTCCGGCTCCGGCACGGCGACCCGGCCGAGCTGGGCGGTGACCGTCTCGTCGAGCGCGGCCCGGGGCATCCGGTCGCCCGACGACGGATCGCCGTGGATCTCGAGCACCTCTGCGACCTCGCGACCGACCCGGCGCAGCGGGTCGAGCGAGACCAGCGCGTCCTGGCTCACGAGGCCCACGCGGGCACCGCGGATGCGCCGCCAGTCCGCCTCGGACAAGCGGCGAACGTCGACGCCGTCGATCAGCAGTTCGTCGGCGGAGAGCACGGCGTCATCGGGCAGCAGGCCCAGGAGCGCCCGCGCCGTCAGGGTCTTGCCCGACCCCGACTCCCCCACGATCGCCAGGCATTCGCCGGCAGCCAGGGAGAGCGACACGGAGTCGACGACGACCGTCGGCCCGAAGCGCACGGTCAGCCCCGTGGCGCGCACGACCTCTCGGGCATCGGTCATGATCGCCTTCCTTCGCCGGCGCGACGCAGGCGACGCCCCACGACGGTCGCCGACACGACCGTGCCCGTGATCAGAACGCCCGGGAAGAAGGCGACCCACCAGGCCTGGGCGAGCAGATTTCGACCGCCCGAGAGCAGGAGTCCCCATTCCGGCGTCGGGTCCTGCGGGCCGAGTCCGAGAAAGCTGAGGCCCGCCGCCGCGACGATCGTCGTTCCGATGCCGATGGTGGCGATCACGCCGAGCGGGCGGAGAGTGTTCGGCACGACGTGCGAGACGGCCACACGGAGTGGGTGCACCCCGAGCCCCCGGGCCGCCTCCACATATCCCGAGCGCCGCACGACGAGCGTTTCCGCCCGGGCGACCCTGATGTAGGCCGGGAGCGCCGCGACGCCCACGGCGGTGGCCACGTTCACGGGGCCCGGCCCGAGAACGGCGATGGCGAAGAGCGCGATGAGGAATTCCGGAAACGCGAGCAGGATCTCAACGCCACGCATCGCCACGCCGTCGACGACCCGGGGCGCGAGGCCCACGAGCGTGCCGACGACCACCCCGATCACCAGTGCGGCGGCGGTGGCGCCCGCGCCCACGCCGAGCGAGTACGACGCGCCGTAGACCACTCGGGCGAACATGTCCCGCCCGGTCTGATCGGTGCCGAACGGGTGACCCCAGCCCGGCGGCCGCAGCACCTGGTCGGTGTCAGTGGCGAGCGGGTCGAGGGGCGTGAAGAGCCCTGGGGCGACAGCCATGAGCGTGACCGCGACGAGGAAGAGCGCGGCCACGATCAGGCCGGCCCGGGCGGCGAACCGGCGTCTCATCGCGCACCCCGGATCGCGGTGGTCGGCGCACCGATGCGCGGGTCGATCGCGCGATACGCCAGATCGACCACGAGATTGACGAGCACGAAGACGATCGCGGTGAAAACGATGATGCCCATCACGACAGGCAGGTCGCGGTTCGTGATCGCCGCGAGCGCCACCCGACCGAGCCCGGGCCTGGCGAAGACCGACTCCACGATCACGGCTCCCCCGAGGAGGGAGCCCACGATGTAGCCGGCCAGGGTCAGCGCGGGAATCGCCGCGTGGCGCAGGGTGTGCCTCAGCACGAGCCGGGCGGGCCCGGCTCCTCTCGCCCGCGCCGTGGTGGCGAAGGGCTGCTGTTCGGCGTCCTCGAGCCCGGTGCGCAGAACCTGCCCCAGAATTCCAGCCACGGGCAGCGCGATGGTCGCAGCGGGCAGAACGAGGCCCTGGATGCCGTCTGCGCCGGCCACCGGAAACCAGCCGAGCCCGAACGCGAACACGCTGAGGAGCACCAGGCCGATCCAGAAGGGCGGCGAGCTGATGGCCAGCAGCTCGAGCACGGAGACGATCCCGCGCGCCGCTCGCCCGTGCACCACGACCGCGCCGACGAGGGCGATCACGAGAGCAAGAGCCAGCGAGGCGGCGGCGAGCTGCAGCGTGTAGCCGAGCTGCTGGCCGATGACGTCGGTGACCGGCAGCCTCAGCTGGTAGCTGGTGCCGAAGTCGCCGCGCACCAGTCGCGACAGATACGAGACGTACTGCACGGCGAGCGGCTGGTCGAGGCCCAGCTCGACCCGGATCGACTGCTTGAGCTCGGGCGACGCCTGCGCGGAGACGCCGAGCATCACGTCGACCGGGTCGCCGGGAACGAGTTTCAGCACGAGGAACGCCGCCGTGGCCGCGCCCCACACGACCACGAGCATTCCCGCGAGGCGCGCGAGAATGCGCCGGAATACCATGCCCGAACTCTATGCCAGCCGCTGCTACTTCGTGACGTAGGCCCCGGAGAAGAGCGGCCAGCCGTGGATGTCGACCTCGACGCCGCCGACCTTCTTGCTGGAGGCGAGGATGTACTCGGGCACGTAGAGCGGAACGATCACCGCGTTCTCGGCGTTCCACTGCTGAAGCTGCGTGTACAGCTCGGCCCGCTGCGAGGCGTCGGTCGTGGCGACGGCCGACGCGAGCGTGGCGTCGATCTCCGGGTCGCTGAGGTGCGAGGCGTTCTGGTAGCCACCCGTTCCCAGGTGGCTGCGCAGCACGTCGGCATCGGCCGACAGGAAGCCCCAGTCGGTGAGGTCGTAGTCGCCCGCGAGGTACGCGTCGAGGTACGCGCCGGGCTCGAGCTGGTCGTGCACGACCTCGAAGCCGATCTTCTTCAGTCCGTCCTGAATGAGGTTCGCGAGGTTCGCGTTGTCCTCGTTGACCGGCGTGTACGAGATCCACCGGGCGCTCAGGCGCTCGCCGTTCTTCGTGCGGTACCCGTCGGAGTCGCGCTCGGACCAGCCCGCGGCATCCAGAGCGTCGTTCGCCGCGTCGGCGTCGAACGACGCGCTCGTCTCGAGGGCCGCGTCGTAGGAGTCGGGGGTGGTGGGGCCGAGGATCGAGTAGGCCCTCTGGTAGCTGCCTGCGAACACGGCCTTCACAGCGGCATCGAGGTCGAAGCCGCCGGCGAACGCCTTGCGCACCTCGACGTCGGAGAAGACGGGGCGGGTGACGTTGAGGTAGAGCGAGTACGGCACACCGGGCGACTCGGTCGAGGTCACGGTGAACCCGTCTCCGATCTGGCCGAGGCTCGAGGGCGCGGTGTCGCCGATCACGTCGACCTGGCCCGACGTGAGCGCGCTCGTGCGAACGGAGCTCTCGGGCAGGATCTTCACGTCGAGCTCGTCGATCGTGGCGGGTCCCTGCGCGGCGGCACCCTCCGGGGCCCAGTTGTAGTCGGGGTTCTTCGTGTAGACGAGCTCGCTCCCCGGCGTGTACTCCGACAGGATGAACGGGCCGGAGCCGACCGAGATGCCGGGGCCGCCGGCCTTCAGCTCGTCGGCATGCTCCGCGAGCACCTTGGGCGAGTAGAAGCCGAGCTCCACCGAGGCGGCGTTCGCGAGGAACGGGGCGTACGGCTGCGAGAAGTTCACCCGCACGGTGCTGTCGTCGATCACGTCGGTGCCCGCGTAGTACTCGCCGCCGATGAGACTGGATGCCTGGGCCGACTCGGTGGCCGGGTCGACGATGTGGTCGAAGTTCGCCTTGACGGCCGCCGCGTCGAACTTCTCGCCGTCGGAGAACGTGACGTCGTCCCTCAGGTCGAACGTGTACTGCAGTCCGTCGTCGGAGACCTGCCACGAGGTCGCCAGCCAGGGCACGATGGTGCCGTCTGCGTTCTGCGACACCAGGGAGTCGAACACGGGCCGCTGCAGGATGGCGTTGATATCGAGCTGCGACGAGTGCACGTCGAGGTGCCCCACGGGGTCGACGTCGACGCCGAACGTGATCGTGCCGCCCTCGGTCTTCTCGCCCGAGCCGGCGGGCGTCGAGCATCCGGCGAGCACGAGGGCGGCCGCGGTGACGAGTGCAAGGGAACCCGCGATGCGGAACGGGCGATGGCGCGAAAACATGGTGGACTTCTCTCGGGTGGGGATGCCTCGATCGGGAGGCGCGGGTTCCAGCCTAGGCGCTTTTAAATAGACTCAGCCCAATAAAGCGAAGACCGAGGGCGAATACCGAGAGGACCTGCCGTGACCGATGCGCCGCGACCCACCCGGGGGCGACCGCGGCTCGGATCCGCCTCGCTGCTCGAGGAGGCCGCCTTCGAGTTGTTCCTGGAGAACGGCTTCGCCGGCACGACCGTCGAGCAGATCAGCACGCGGGCCGGCGTGAGCCGCAACACCTTCTTCAACTACTTCACGGCGAAGAGCGACGTGTTCTGGGTGGGGCTCGACGCGAGCATCGACCGCGTGGAGGCAGCGCTCGATGCGCCGACGCCAGGCCCGCCGACGCTCGGAACGCTCCACGACGCCCTCCTCGGGGCCGCCTCCCTGCTCGGACCGTCGGACGTGCCGTGGGTGCTCACCCACTTCGAACTGATCGGCAGCACCCACGAGGTCATGGCCAGCGTCATCGGGCGGGCGACACGGCTGTCGCACCTCATCGAGCGCGCGGCGTCCGCCTCCGTCGAACCCGCACTCGCCCGCAGCCTGTCCTTCGCGTGCGTGGGGGCGGTCGTCGCCTCGATGATGAGCTGGGCCGAGGCCGGTCCGGATCGGGGCATCCTCGCGCCCCACCTCGAGCGGGCGCTCTCGCCTCTGCTGGCGGGATTTGCGCACGTATAGCAGGGCGCGGGCTGTCTGTGCCGAATTCGATCACTTGATCAGGTAACACAACCGAAATACGTAGGAAACCCACGGCGCACTGCCGCTGGATAGCTTCTCTCTGGGGGCGCCGATCGTGCGAGCCCGACTCCAACGAGAAGCGAGAAGCATGAACTCCATCGCGCGTATCGGGCTGCGCAGTCCCGAAGACCGCCCGCATCACCGACGCCGCAGAGCCGGCCTCGGATTCGTCATCGGAACGACCGTCGTGATCGGGGCGCTGGCACAGGGGCCCGCCGCTCTCGCCGTGACCTCGGTTCCGCCGGCGCCCTCGGCTCCAGCGACGACCGTGCCGCAGTGGCAGATCCAGGATGCCGTGCGCCCCTCCGTCGACACCGGAAGCATCAGGGGGGTCACCAACTCCCGCATCGACGGCTTCGGCAACATCTTCGTGCGGGTGTCGAGCACACCCGAGCCGCGCCTGAACGGCGAGATGATGCGCGGCTTCGGACTGACCCTCACGGGCGACACCTTCGAGACCACCGCGGCCGTCGAGCTCGGGGCGATCGACATCACCCGGGAGGTGCGGGTCGATCCGACCCAGAACAGCGCCCGGTTCTTCGATACCTTCACGAACACATCAGACGAGCCCGTGACGGTCGACGTCTCGTTCGGCGGCAGCCTCGGCTACGGCAATCCCACCACGAGCACGTTCTCCCCGATCACCGCCACCGCGAGCGGCGACACGACCATCGGCGCAGACGACGCGTGGACCCTCGCGGCCACGTCCGCCACGAATCAGCGGCCCGTGGGCGTCGTGCTCGGCAGCCCCGCTCCCTTCGCCGGTGCACTCACCTCGGTGGGCAACCAGCAGCTCGGGCCGTTCGACAACGCCTACGACCCCACCACCAACGCCGCGAGCTTCTACGGCTACATCAACACGGTGATCGTGCCCGCGGGCGAGACGAAGTCGCTCGCGCGGTTCGTCACGGTCGGAGCCGCGGCAGCCGACTCGCAGCCCGCGGAGGCGACCAGGCTCGCCGCCCTCGCCCTCGCCCCCGACTTCACGGGCCTCGACGCCGCCGAGATCTGCAGCCTGAGCAACTGGGACCTGACGCTCGTTCCGGGAGTCGACGCGACCGCCTGCGTACCCGGCGCCCTGCCGATTCCCGACTCGCCCGCCGTGGAGCAGCACTTCACGACCTCGAGCTACGACGTCGTGAACAAGTCGATCGCCGAGCTGCGGGCCGACATGGTCTCGGGTGTCACGACGAGCGAGCAGATCACCCAGGCCTACCTCGACCGCATCACCGCCTACGACGGCGGACAGCTCGGCCTGAACTCCTTCCTCCACGTGTCGGAGACCGCTCTCGAGCAGGCGAGGACGGCCGACGCGGAGCGTGCGGCCGGCCGCACGGGCGACCTGCTCGGCGTTCCGATCGCCCTGAAGGATCTGTACGACACGAAGGACATGCCGACGACGGGCGGAACTCTGGCGCTCGAGGGCTACCAGCCGACCACGGACGCATTCCAGGTGGCGAAGCTGCGCGAGGCGGGTGCCGTGCTGATCGGCAAGACCAACCTCTCGGAGTTCGCGAACTCGGGCAGCTTCAGCGACAGCGGATACGGGCAGGTCTGGAACGTGCTCTACCCGTCGAAGACCTCGTTCGGGTCGAGCGGCGGATCGGCCGTCTCGGTCGCCGCCAGCTTCACCGCGGCCGCCCTCGGCACGCAGACCGGCGTCTCGCTCTACGCTCCGACCACCGGCTCGAGCCTCGCGGCCTTCCGCGGCACCGATGGGATGGCCAGCGCGGCGGGTGTCATGCCCCTCAGCTACATCCAGGACTACGCCGGGCCGATCGCCCGCGACGTCACAGACCTGGCGTCGCTGCTCAACGCGACGGCCGGAACGAACCCGGCCGACGCGCTCACGGCGGAGGCGGACACGCGCAAGCCGGCGGACTGGAAGACGGCCCTCGACACCGCCGCATTGCAGGGCGCCCGGATCGGCTACCTGCCGAGCGCGTTCGGCGACGCCGGTGCGCTCACGACAGAGGACGACGGCACACCCGAGGCGGCGCTCGCGAAGCTGTCCGAGTTCGAGGCCGCCGGCGCCACTCTCGTGAGGATGCCGAACGCACCCACCGCCAGCCGAGCGCCGGGCGGCAGCCTGAACGCGGAGGGCTGGGCACGCTACATCGCCGACCAGGCGGCGTTCCCGTACGCCGACGGCAACGCCCTTCTCTCGTCACCGCTCGTGCTGCCGTACAACCTGCCGTCGCAGCCGGGCACGGCGCAGCGAATGACGGAAGAGCAGGTGACCGCCTACATCCAGTGGCGCACCGACTACAAGGCGCTCATCGCCACGTGGATGGACACGAACGATGTCGACGCGGTCGTCTATCCCGGCTTCCTCAGCGACGTCTACAACAACGACGCCGCGTCCGCCGCTCTGAGCTCCGACCGAGGCACCGGCGTGCTGACGTCGACGGTCGGCCTGCCGACCGTCATCGTTCCGGTGGGCGTCAACGACCGCGGCTACTCGATGTCGATGCAGATCGTCGGCAGAGCCTGGAGCGATGCCGAGGTTCTCGGCATGGGCTTCGCTCTCGAGCAGCAGGCAGACGCGCAGATCACTCCGACGATCGTTCCCGCGCTCGAGCTGCTGCCCGGCACCGAGCCGCCGACGACGCCCACGACACCGGAGACCCCCGCGACGCCGGCAGAGCCGGCCGCGCTGCCCGACAACGCGGGCAAGGTCACCCTCGCGGCGACGGGAACGGACGCGGGCAGCGGCGTGCTGTCGGCGCTCGCGCTCGGCCTGCTCGGAGCCGGAGTGTTCGCGCTGGCCCGCATCCGGCGACGCGCGGCGCGTCGCTGACCGGCCACAGGCATCCGGGGCGCCCGGCCTCGTCGACCGGACCGGTCGACGAGGCCGGGCGCTCGTCATTGCCCGGAGTGCGACTCCAGGAACTCGTAGACCTCGAGGGTGTCGACGCCTGGGAACTCGCCCTGCGGCAGGGGAGACAGGATGTGGGCGTGCAGCCGCGCGCTCGGCCACGCCCTGTCCCTCCAGCGCCGGGCGAGCACGTCGTCGGGCCGTCGACAGCACGACTCGTCGGGGCACCGCGACTGCGCCCTCACCGTCGTGTCGCGCCCTCGGAACCACTTCGCCTCGGCGAACGGCACACCCACACTGATCGAGAACTCCCCCGCGTCGGTCTTGCCCGTCTGCGTCGCGCACCAGAAGGTTCCGTCCGGGGTGTCGGTGTACTGGTAGAACTCCGTCGTGCGGTTCGTGCGGTGCAGCGCCGCCCGTGACGCCCAGAAGCGGCACACGAGCTGCCCCTCGACCGCACCCGTCACATCCATCGGCAGCGCGAGGCCGTCGTTCTCGTAGGCCTTCTGGATCGCGCCGTCGTCGGCCACCCGCAGGAAGTGCATCTTCAGGCCCAGCTGCTCCGTGCTCAGGTTGGTGAGCCGCAGGGCCGCCGCCTCGTGCGTCACCCCGAACGCGTCGCGGAAGTCCTCCACCGACAGGTCGTGGCGCTCCTTGGCCGCACGCAGGAAGCGCACCGATGCGTCGTGCGGCATGAGGCAGGCGGCGGCGAAGTAATTGATCTCGAGCCGCTGCTGCAGGAACTCGGCGTAGCTCTCGGGAGCCCTGTGCCCGAGCAGCCTGTGCGCCATCGCCTGCAGGGCCATCGACCTGAGGCCGTGCCCGCCCGGAATCGACGCCGGCGGAAGGTAGATGCGGCCGTTCTCGAGGTCGATCACCGAGCGCGCGGAATGGGGAAGGTCGTCGACGTGGATCAGCGTGAAGCCGAGGTTCTGGGCCATCAGGCTCACACTGCGATGGGTGAGCGCCCCGCTGGTGTGACCGACCTCCGCGAGCGCCTCCGTGGCGATCCGCTCGATCTCGGGCAGGTAGTTGTTGCGCTCGCGCATGCGCATGCGCAGCTCGGTGTTGGCCCGTCTGGCCTCCTCGGGGGTCGCGACCGAACGTTTGGCGCGACGGATGAGCTCGCGGTGCAGGCCCACGAGCGACTCGAGGGTCTCGATCGGCAGGCTGCGCGAGGCGGGCACGACGGGCAGCCCGAGTGTGCGGTAGAGCGGGCCGAGCTGCGCCCGCGACAGCTCGATCTCGAGCGCCGTACGGGCATCCGGCGCGTCGCCCGAGAGCAGATCCGTGAGGGGAACGTCGAGTTCGGCGGCGATGTTCTGCAGAAGGGCGAGCCGGGGCTCGCGTCGGCCGTTCTCGACGAGCGAGAGCTGGCTTCCGACGACGCCGACGCGCTCGCCCAGCTGGTCGAGCGTGAGCCCGGCGTTCTTGCGATGGTGCCGGATGCGACGCCCCAGCGTGATCAGGTCGGTTTCGGCGGCCACATTGCCCTCCTGTAAAGATCGTCGTTTCTTTTCGATCGATTCTTCAGAATCTACGCCGATACGGGCCCAGTGTGGAGATCAGGAAGATATTTCCCCACCTCGCACGCCACGACCGACGGATTCGAAGGAGAATCATGACCCTGCTCGCACCCCGTTCGACGCCGACCGCGGCACAGGAACCATCGGCACAGAAACCATCGGCACAGTCACTCTCGGCAGAGACACTGTCGAACCACGACATCTCCGACTGGGTCACTGACGTGGCCCGACTCACCGCCCCCGACGAGGTCGTCTGGGTCGACGGCTCCACCGCCGAGTGGGACAGGCTGACCAAGATGATGGTCGCGCAGGGAACGCTGATCCGGCTGAACCCTGAGTGGCGCCCGAACAGCTTCCTCGCGCGAAGCGACCCCGCCGACGTCGCGCGGGTGGAGGATCGCACCTTCATCTGCTCCGACGACCCGAACGACGCCGGCCCCACGAACAACTGGCGCGACCCCTCGATCATGCGCCTGGAGCTGTCGGAGCTCTTCTCGGGAAGCATGCGCGGACGGACGATGTACGTCATCCCGTTCTCGATGGGTCCGATCGGCGGGGCGCTGTCGCAATACGGCGTGCAGATCACCGACTCCCCCTACGTGGTCGCGAGCATGGCGCTGATGACACGGATGGGCACGGCGGCGCTCGCCGGAATCACCCCGGGCACGCCGTGGGTTCCCGCGCTGCACAGCGTGGGCGTTCCCCTGGTCGGCGACGACGGGGTTCGCCGCGAGGACTCGGCCTGGCCGCACAACGACACGAAGTACATCTGCCACTTTCCCGAGAGCCGGGAGATCTGGTCGTTCGGGTCGGGCTACGGCGGCAATGCGCTGCTCGGCAAGAAGTGCTTCGCCCTGCGTATCGCCAGCGTGATGGCCAGGGACGAGGGCTGGCTCGCCGAGCACATGCTCATCGTGCGGGTCACCTCGCCCGAGAACAGGGTCTTCCACCTGGCCGCGGCCTTCCCCTCGGCCTGCGGCAAGACCAACCTGGCGATGCTGGCGCCCACAATCCCGGGGTGGAGGGTCGAGACGGTCGGCGACGACATCGCCTGGATGCGCCCGGGACCCGACGGTCGGCTGCGCGCCATCAACCCGGAGCGCGGGTTCTTCGGCGTCGCGCCCGGCACGGGGCCGGCGACCAACCCCACCGCCACGGACACGATCTGGGGAAACACCATTTTCACCAACGTCGCGCTCCGCGACGACGGCGACGTCTGGTGGGAGGGGCTCACGGCTGCGCCGCCGGCCCACGCGACGGACTGGCAGGGGAACGACTGGACCCCGGCATCCGGAACCCGCGCCGCGCACCCGAACGGCCGATTCACCGTCGCGGCCGAGCAGTGCCCCTCCATCGCCGACGACTGGAACTCGCCGGAGGGCGTCGTGATCGACGCGATCCTGTTCGGCGGGCGCCGACCGAGCACGGTTCCCCTCGTATCGCAGGCCGCATCGTGGCAGCAGGGCGTCTTCATGGGAGCGACGATGGCGTCGGAGACCACGGCCGCGGCGACCGGGGAGGTCGGCCTGCTGCGTCACGACCCGTTCGCGATGCTGCCCTTCGTCGGGTACAACATGGCCGACTACTTCGCGCACTGGATCGCGATGGGAGAGCGGCTCGGCGAGCACGCTCCGCCCGTCTTCTCGGTCAACTGGTTCCGCACCGACGCCGATGGCCGGTTCATCTGGCCCGGGTTCTCTGAGAACGCGCGGGTCATCGAGTGGATCGTGCGGCGCCTCGAGGGCGATGTGGATGCCCGCAGAACGCCGATCGGCGGCCTTCCGCTCGAGGGCGACCTCGACATCGACGGCCTCGACCTCGACACCGACGCGCTGGCCGCCATCATCGGTCTCGACGCGGCCGCGTGGCGGCGCGAGGCGGCGGCCATCGCCGAGTACTTCGACACCTTCGACGCGGAGCGGTTTCCGATCGAGCTGCACCACGAGCTCGACTCCCTGACGCGCCGGCTCGGCAGGGCGACAGTGCCCGACTGAGGAGGGCCGGATGGCGCGGCGCGGGTACCGGTATCCTTGAGGAGACAATCAGGCACCTCACCATCGACACGGTGCCGCCCATACGAAAAGGACGTCTCCGCCGTGACCGACACCGTGCCCTCCTCCATTCCCGCGAAGCCCGTGCTCGAGGGGCTCGAGACCAAGTGGGCTGAGACCTGGGAAACCCAGGGGACGTATCTCTTCGACCGTGACGCGGCCGGCCGCGACGGCGTCTACTCCATCGACACTCCCCCGCCCACCGCATCTGGGTCGCTGCACATCGGGCACGTCTTCTCGTACACGCACACCGACGTCATCGCGCGCTTCCAGCGCATGCGCGGCAAGAGCGTCTTCTACCCCATCGGCTGGGACGACAACGGCCTTCCCACCGAACGCCGGGTGCAGAACTACTACGGCGTGCGCTGCGACCCGTCGCTGCCGTACGAAGCCGACTTCACGCCTCCGTTCGAGGGCGGCGACAACAAGAGCTCCAAGGCCGCAGACCAGAAGCCCGTCTCACGCCGCAACTTCATCGAGCTCTGCGAACGGCTGACGGTCGAAGACGAGAAGCAGTTCGAGGCCCTGTGGCGCGAGCTCGGCCTCTCGGTCGACTGGACCCAGACCTACCGAACCATCGGCGACGAATCCCTCCGGGCAAGCCAGCTGGCCTTCCTCGGCAACGTCGAGCGGGGCGAGGCGTACCAGGCCATGGCGCCGACGCTGTGGGACGTGACCTTCCGCACCGCGGTCGCCCAGGCCGAGCTCGAAGACAAAGAGCAGCCGGGCGCGTACCACCGGCTCGCGTTCCACGGCCCCGCCGGCGACGTCTTCATCGAGACGACCCGCCCCGAACTGCTGCCGGCCTGTGTGGCGCTCGTCGCGCATCCGGACGACCCGCGCTACGCCGACCTCGTCGGCACCACCGTTCGCTCCCCCCTGTTCGACGTCGAGATCCCCGTGGTCGCCCACCACCTCGCGCAGCAAGACAAAGGGTCGGGCATCGCCATGATCTGCACCTTCGGCGACCTGACCGACGTGATCTGGTGGCGCGACCTCGACCTGCCCATCCGCGCCGTCATCGGCTTCGACGGCCGCCTCATTTCCGAGGCACCGGATGCCATCACCTCCGAGACAGGACGGGACGCCTACGCCCAGCTCGCCGGCAAGACGGTGTTCTCGGCCAAGCAGACCATCGTCGAGCTCCTGCGCTCGACCGGCGAGATGATCGGCGAGCCCAAGCCCATCACGCACCCCGTCAAGTTCTTCGAGAAGGGCGACAAGCCGCTCGAGATCGTGTCGACACGCCAGTGGTACATCACGAACGGCGCACGCAACGAAGAGCTGCGCTCGCGCCTGCTCGAGCTCGGCAGCGAGATCTCGTGGCACCCCGAGTTCATGAAGGTGCGCTTCGACAACTGGGTCGGCGGTCTCACCGGCGACTGGCTGATCTCGCGCCAGCGCTTCTTCGGCGTGCCGCTGCCCGTGTGGTACCCCCTCGACGCCGACGGCAACCCCGTCTTCGACCAGCCCATCTTCCCCGACGCATCGTCGCTGCCCGTCGACCCCTCGTCGGATGCGGCTCCCGGCTTCGACGAGAGCCAGCGCGGCGTGCCCGGCGGCTTCCAGGGCGAGGTCGACGTGATGGACACGTGGGCGACGTCGTCGCTGACCCCCCAGCTGGCCGGCGGGTGGAAGCGCGACGAAGACCTCTTCGAGCGCGTCTACCCCTTCGATCTTCGCCCCCAGGGCCAGGACATCATCCGCACGTGGCTGTTCTCGACCCTGCTGCGCGCCACCCTCGAAGACAACGAGAAGCCCTGGAAGCACGCCGCGGTCTCGGGATTCATCGTCGACCCCGACCGCAAGAAGATGTCGAAGTCGAAGGGCAACGTCGTCACGCCCGCCGACGTGCTCGCCCAGCACGGCTCCGACGCGGTCCGCTACTGGGCCGCATCCAGTCGCCTCGGAACCGACGCCGCATTCGACCCGCAGAACCCGACCCAGATCAAGATCGGCCGCCGACTGGCCATCAAGATCCTCAACGCCGCCAAGTTCGTCTACGGCTTCGAGCTGCCCGAGGGCGACCACCAGGTCACCCACCCCATCGACCTGTCGATGCTCACGGCCCTCGACTCTGTCATCGCCACGGCGACGGAGGCGTTCTCGAACTACGACCACGCCCGCGCGCTCGAGACGACCGAGTCGTTCTTCTGGACCTTCTGCGACGACTACCTCGAGCTGGTCAAGGAGCGCGCCTACAGCGACGCCACCGAGCCCGCGGCCCGCGCGTCGGCCGTTCTCGCGCTCCGCGCCGCCACCGACGTGATGCTCCGCCTCTTCGCCCCGTTCCTGCCCTTCGCCACTGAAGAGGTCTGGTCGTGGACCCACGATGGCTCGGTGCACCTCGCACCGTGGCCGGTCGGCACCCGCGACGCGGCCGGTGTGCCCGCGGGCGGCGTCCCTTCGCACGAGCCACTGCTTCAGCTGGCCGGCCAGGCGCTCATCGGCATCCGGCGCGCGAAGACCGACGCGAAGGCGTCGCAGAAGGCGCCCGTGGCATCCGCTGTGATCGCCGCACCCGCCGAAGTGCTCGAGGTCCTCGAGAGGGCGTCCGACGACCTGCGCGCCGTGGGAAAGATCGAGGATCTCACCTTCCGTGTCGGCACTGAGCTTGTCGTCGAGGAGATCGTCTTCGCGCCCGATAGTCTCAACTGAGACAGCGTTGTCGCACACCCTAGGAGCAGCAGTGGCATTCACCATCAGACCCGTTGTAGACCGCGATTTCTTCGCCTGGCACGAGTTGTTCGAGGGCTACTGCGACTTCTACGAATCCCCCCTGCACGACGAGAAGGCCGTGCGCGCCTGGTCGTGGTTCACGTCGGAGAGGCGCCTCGCCGAGGCTCTCGTGGCCGTCGACGACGAGACCGGCATGCTGCTCGGCCTCGCCCATTTCCGTGAGTTCGTCGACGCCCTCGCGGGCGGCACGGGTCTCTACCTCGACGACCTCTACGTGCGTCCGGATGCGCGGGGCCGGGGAATCGGGTCGGCCCTGATCGAGCGGGTGCGCGAGATCGGCGACGAGCGCCGCGCGTTCGTCGTGCGCTGGATCACCGCGGAGAACAACGAGACCGCCAGGCGCCTGTACGACCGGGTCGCGCAGAAGACCGAGTGGGTCACGTACGATCTGAAGGTGTGAACCGACGGAGTGAACGAACCGACCCGAAAGGCCAGGGGATCGTGAAGAGACCGGTACTGCTCGCGCTCGCCGCCGTCGCGGCGATGCTCGCCCTCACCTCCTGCGCCGGCTCGGGAGACTCTTCGACTCCGACACCGACGCCCACCTCGTCGGCGGACGACATCCAGGGCGGCACCCAGCCGACCTCGAAAGTTCCGCTCGCCGCGTTCCCCGACTCGGAGGAGCTCGCGTCGTGGTGCCCGCTCGACGTCGAGGCCGTGCACCTGCACCAGCTGACGGCCACCGTGTCGAGCGCGGCGATCTGCTCCACCGAGCTCGGCGAAGACGGCTTCACCACCACGACTGTCAGCTCCGTGAGCGGCGGCCTCGATCAGCTCCTTGCGGCCTACGCGGTGCCCAATGCCCCGGTCGATCCGACCGTCATCTGCACACTGCAGCTGGAGGACCCGCTCCTCGTGTGGCTCACCTATCCCGGCGAACGCAGCTATCCCGTCTACGCCCCCGTCGGCCCCTGCGGCTTCCCGACCGACGAAGCCAAGGCCGCGTACACCGCGCTCGAGCTGACACCGGTCGTGTCGTTCACCCAGACGGACAGCGGCGTCACCACCACCGACATCGGTCTCGGCGCACCCGGGGACCCAGCCAAGGAGACCACATGATTCAGCTCGGAACCCGATGGGCCGTGGGAGACGAGACCCCGTCGCGACTCCCCCAGGTCGTCAGCGACGCCATCGAGGAGGTCGAGGCCGCCCTGGCGGAGGGCGACACCGACACCTCGGGCTGGAACTGGACGCTCACCTGGCTCGAGGGAAAGCCGGTCTGCGAGCTCGACGACGGCACCCTGGTCGAGTACGACCCCGATACCGATGAGGCGATCGTGACGCCCTACGACGACGAGGACTGACCCTGTTCGATCAGTCCCCCACCTCCCCCTTCCACCTCCACACCTGCCGAGTCGCGCGGATATCCGATCTCTCGCCCAGCTTCCGACGGTTCACTCTCACCGGCGAGCGGCTCGACTCGTTCGCCGACAACGGCTTCGACCAGCGCATCAAGCTGATCCTCCCCCTCGACGATCACGGCCTCTCCGCGATGCCGATGACCGACGACTGGTACTCCGCGTGGCGCGCACTGCCCGACGAGTTGCGCAACCCTATCCGCACCTACACGGTGCGAGCCGTGCGGGCCGCGTCGCGTCAGATCGACGTCGACGTGGTCGTGCATCCCGTCGACGGACCGGCATCGGTCTGGGCGGAGACAGCTGTCGTCGGAGACGAGCTCATCGTTCTCGGGCCCAACGCCCGCCACGACGGATTCCACGGCGGAGTCGACTTCCTGCCGCCTCCGCACGCCGAGCGCATCCTGCTCGCCGGCGACGAGACAGCGCTTCCCGCCATCGCGGCCATCCTCGAGCGACTCCCGCCCACGGCATCCGGTCGCGCGATCGTCGAAGTGCCCCACGCCGACGACGCCGCCTGCGTGTCCACGCACCCCGGATTCACGGTCGACGTGCTCCCGCGCAACGGCCGCGCGCACGGCGAGCTGCTCGTGCCGGCCGTGCGGGCCGTGGCACCCACCCTGCTGCGCACGGCTCGAGCATCCTCCGCCGATCAGGGCGAACTCGTCGACGTCGATGTCGATCACGACCTGCTGTGGGAAGTGCCCTCCGACGACCACGGCGGACCGGCCCAGCAGGATGCACCGCTGTATGCGTGGCTCGCCGGCGAAGCGGGCGTGATCAAGACCCTGCGCCGCCACCTCGTGAGCGAGCTGGGCATCGATCGCAAGAGCGTCGCCTTTATGGGGTACTGGCGTCTCGGTCGGGCCGAGGGCTGACCCGCGGCCGACCGACCGTAGTAACGATCATGACGATCGCGCCCACGAGCAGGCCCCAGAACGCGGAGCCGATGCCCACGATCGACACACCGGACGCGGTGACCAGGAAAGTCGCGATCGCGGGGATGCGACGATCGGTCTGCTCGAGCGCGCTGACCAGGCTCGTGACGAGCGCCCCGAGCAGGGCCAGACCGGCGACCGCGGTGATGAGGATGGGCGGGGCCGCCGAGATGAGTGTCGTCGCCACGCCCGCGCCCAGACCGAACAACACGTAGAGCGCCCCGGCGGTGACCGACGCGGGCCACCGCTTCGTCGAATCGGGATGCGAGTCGGGGCCGGCCATGATGGCCGCCGTGATGGCGGCGAGATTGATGACATGGCCGCCGAACAACGCGCCGAGCATCGACCCGACGCCCGAGCTGACGAGCGCGGGACGCGGCGGGACCGTATAGCCGAAGGTCGACATGACCGCGAAGCCCGGCACGTTCTGACCGGCCATCGTGACGATGAACAGCGGCAGGCCGAGACTCACGATCACCGCCGGGTCGAAAGACGGAACCACGAACTGCAGGGTGGGCGCGAGCGAGGCGCCCTCGAGCATGGAGCTGCCGGAGGTGACGGCGATGCCGATGGCGGCGACGAGCATGGCGGCGGGAACGGCCCATCTCGGCGCAAGCCGGTAGAGCACGAGCCAGGTGACGATCACGGGGAGCGCCAGCCACGGGATCTCGACCGCCGCGGTGATGGGAGCGAGGCAGATGGGGAACAGGATGCCCGCCAGCATCGCGCTGGCGATCGGGCGAGGGATGCTCGTGATGGCCCTGCCCAACGCCGGCCAGAGGCCGCTGAGAACGATCAGCGCTCCGCACGCGAGGAACGCCCCGACGGCGGCCCCGAAGTCGTCTGTCACTGCGGCGGCGGCCACCAGCAGCGCGGCACCCGGTGTCGACCACGCGAACGAGATCGGCATTCTGTAGTGCCACGCGAGCAGGATGCAACAGAGCCCGCTCGTGACGCACACCGCCAGCAGTCCTGACGATGCCTGCGCCTCGGTGGCGCCGACCGCCCTGAGGCCCGCGACAACGAGCACGAACGAGCTCGCGAACCCGGTGATCGCCGAGACGACACCCGCCGAGACGGGCTGGATCACCCCAACGGCGTCGCTGTCGCTACGCCGACTTTTCGGCACGGACGGGCTTGCGCGGAACGATCGTGGGGGCCGCGTTGTCGTTCACGGACTCACGGGTGACCACGACACGCGCCACCTCGTCGGTCGAGGGGACCTCGAACATGATCGGGCCGAGCACCTCTTCCATGATCGAGCGGAGCCCGCGGGCACCCGTCTTGCGCAGCACCGCGAGGTCGGCGATGGCCTCGAGTGCCTCACGGTCGAATTCGAGTTCGACCCCGTCGAGCTCGAACATGCGCTGGTACTGCTTGACGATCGCGTTGCGCGGCTCGGTGAGGATCTGCATCAGCGCGGTCTGGTCGAGCGGCGTCACCGTGGTGACCACGGGGAGACGACCGATAAATTCGGGGATCAGACCGAACTTGTGCAGGTCTTCGGGCAGCACGTCGGAGAAGAAGTTCACGTCTTCGCGCTTCGAGTGCAGGGGCGCGTTGAAGCCGATGCCGCGCTTGCCCGCGCGCTCGGCGATGATCTCCTCGAGCCCGGCGAAGGCGCCGGCGACGATGAAGAGCACATTCGTCGTGTCGATCTGGATGAACTCCTGGTGGGGGTGCTTGCGACCGCCCTGCGGCGGAACGGACGCGACCGTGCCCTCGAGGATCTTGAGCAGCGCCTGCTGCACGCCCTCGCCCGAGACGTCGCGTGTGATCGACGGGTTCTCGGCCTTGCGGGCGATCTTGTCGACCTCGTCGATGTAGATGATGCCCGTCTCGGCGCGCTTGACGTCGTAGTCGGCGGCCTGGATGAGCTTGAGGAGGATGTTCTCGACGTCTTCGCCGACGTAGCCCGCCTCGGTGAGCGCCGTCGCGTCGGCGACGGCGAAGGGAACGTTGAGCCGCTTCGCGAGGGTCTGTGCCAGGTAGGTCTTGCCGCAGCCGGTCGGGCCGATCAGCAGAATGTTGCTCTTGGCGAGCTCGATCTGGTCGCCCTGCGTCTCTGCCGGGCCGATCGTGGTGCGCGCCTTGGTGCGCTTGTAGTGGTTGTAGACGGCGACGGAGAGGGCCTTCTTGGCGGCCACCTGGCCGATCACATACTCTTCGAGGAAGTTGAAGATCTCTTTCGGCTTGGGCAGCTCGAACTCGCCCGCCGCCTCGTCGCCCGCCTCGGACAGGCGCTCCTCGATGATCTCGTTGCAGAGCTCGACGCACTCATCGCAGATGTACACGCCGGGGCCGGCGATCAGTTGCTGCACCTGCTTCTGGCTCTTTCCGCAGAAAGAACACTTGAGCAGGTCGGCGCTTTCTCCGATGCGAGCCATGCCGGCCTCCTGTCGATGACGATTGATTCGAGCCTAACCCGTGCCACCGACATCCGGGGCGCGGCACCGCCAGAAGCGGCTCATGTCGTAACAAAAAGGGCCCTTCGACAGGCTCGGGGAACGATTGCCTCGTTCCCTGAGCCCGTCGAAGGGCCAGATAAAACAGACCTACTTGACGAGCGCCGGAAGGTTCTTGCGCGAAGTCAGGACCTGGTCGATCAGACCGTACTCGAGGGCGTCGGCCGCGCTCATGATGTTGTCGCGGTCGATGTCCTTGTTCACCTGCTCGCTCGTCTTGCCCGAGTGGTGAGCCAGGGTGTCTTCGAGCCAGGTGCGCATGCGCAGGATCTCGGCCGCCTGGATCTCGATGTCGGATGCCTGGCCGCCGCCCTCGCCGCCACCCGCGGAGGGCTGGTGGATGAGGATGCGCGCGTTCGGCAGTGCGAGACGCTTGCCGGGCGAGCCGGCGGCGAGAAGCACGGCGGCGGCCGAGGCCGCCTGGCCGAGGCAGACCGTCTGGATCTGCGGGCGGATGTACTGCATCGTGTCGTAGATCGCGGTCATCGCGGTGAACGATCCACCGGGAGAGTTGATGTACATCTCGATGTCGCGGTCAGGGTCCTGGCTCTCGAGAACGAGGAGCTGGGCCATGATGTCGTCGGCCGACGCGTCGTCGACCTGCACGCCGAGGAAGATGATGCGGTCCTCGAAGAGCTTCGCGTAGGGGTCCTGGCGCTTGTAGCCGTAGGCCGTGCGCTCTTCGAAGGTGGGGAGGATGTACCGGTTCGACGGCGACGTGCCGTTGCCGTAGGGCGAGCTGTACGCCGCGCCGAATGCTGGAGTGTTCATTCTTCTTCTCTGTTCGTCTTGTCTCGGCGGAACTTACTTGGACTCACTGGGCACGACGTCGGCCTCTTCGGTGCCGCCACCGCCGGCGACGTCGGACGCGAACTCGCGCACGTGGTCGACGAATCCGTACTCGAGGGCCTGCTGGGCGGTGAACCAGTTGTCGCGGTCGCCGTCCTTGATGACCTGCTCGATGCTCTTGCCGGTCTGCTCGCTGGTGAGCTCGGCCATGCGACGCTTCATGTCGAGGATGAGCTTCGCCTGGGTCTGGATGTCGGCGCTCGTGCCGCCGAATCCGCCGGACGGCTGGTGCAGCAGCACACGGGCGTTCGGCGTGATGTAGCGCTTGCCCTTCGTGCCCGACGACAGCAGGAACTGGCCCATCGACGCGGCCATGCCGATGCCAACGGTGACGATGTCGTTCGAGACGAACTTCATCGTGTCGTAGATGGCCATGCCCGCGGTGATCGATCCGCCGGGTGAGTTGATGTAGAGGTAGATGTCGCGATTGGGGTCTTCGGCGGCGAGCAGAAGGATCTTCGCGCAGATCTCGTTCGCATTGTCGTCGCGGACGGCACTGCCCAACCAGATGATGCGGTCCTTGAGTAGTCGGTCAAAAACACTGGATACCAGAGCCGGTTCGGCCATGTGATTGCTCCTCTATTACTTGCGTGATCTCGAATCTACTGGAGGCCGCCGCAGCCGGTGCCGTTGTTCGCCGTAGGCAAAGATTGGCACTGCCGCCGTAGGCAAAGATTGGCGGCGAACCCGCCTTACGATGAAGCCATGGCCACCCCGATCGCCGCGCCCGTCGCATCCACCCCCCTTCTCTCTCAGCGCGACCTCGAGAAGCTCGCCGCGCTGCGCGGTATGAAGCGTCTCGCCACGGGCCTGCTGGTGATCATGGCCGTCATCTTCGTGGTGGCGTTCGCACTGCAGGAGCGCTACGAGTGGCTGCAGTACGTGCGCGCCGCGGCCGAGGGCGGCATGGTCGGCGCACTCGCCGACTGGTTCGCCGTCACGGCGCTGTTCCGGCATCCGCTGGGCCTGCGCATCCCCCACACCGCCATCATTCCCACGGAGAAGGACCGCATCGGCGTGACACTCGGCGAATTCGTCGAGACGAACTTCCTCTCGCGAGAGGTGATCACCACGAAGCTCCGCTCGCTCGGCGTCTCGCACGCCGTCGGAACGTGGCTCGTCGATCCGGCCCACGCCACGCGGCTCACCTCGGAGGCCGCCAATGCCGCACGCGGATTCCTCTCCCTCGTCGACGACGACACGATGCGGGAGGTCATCGAGGAGATCGGGCGACGACAACTGATCGATCCGGCCTGGGGGCCTCCGCTCGGGCGCATGACCTCGACCTTCGTCGACGGCGGGCACCAGGGCCAGGTCGTCGATCTGCTGGTCGAGCGGCTCCACGAGTGGCTCGAGCGCAACCCGGATGCCTTCGGCCAGGCCGTGAGCGAACGGCTGCCCAGCTGGATGCCCTCCTTCGTCGACCGGGTCGTCGACGACCGTGCGCACCGGGAGGCCCTGAAGTTCATCTCCGCGGTCAGGGACGACCCGAACCACCAGCTGCGGATCGCCATCGACGAGTACCTGCGCAGGCTCAGCGACGACCTCCAACACGATGAGGCCACCATGGCCAAGGTCGAGGAGCTGAAAACCCAGGTGTTCGACAGCCCGCAGGTGCGCGACCTCGCGGGCCAGGCCTGGAATGCGGCGCGCACCGCCCTGGTGTCGTCGCTCGAGAACCCGGCGAGCGAGCTCCGCACGCGCCTCAGCGAGGCGGTCATGCAGTTCGGACACTCGCTTCTCGAGGATCCTGTGCTGGGCGAGAAGGTCGACCGGTGGGTCGAGGATGCGGCGGGATACCTCGTCGAGACCTACCGCCACGACCTCGCCGCGATCATCTCCGACACGGTGCGCGGATGGAACGCGGAGGACACCGGACGCAAGATCGAGGTGGAGGTCGGCCGCGACCTGCAGTTCATCCGCATCAACGGAACCGTCGTCGGCTCCCTCGCCGGACTCGCCATCTTCACGGTCGCGCACGCGATCTTCGGCGGCTGACGCCTCGCCACCCCCGCCCGTCGGTGTCGCCACTGTCACCATCGAGTCGGCGCGAAAGCACCGAACGGCCCGATCACGGGTGCATCTGCGACGACTCGATGACGGCGTTGGTGCATATGCGCCTAGTGGATGTCCGTGCAAGGGTTCATGGGCGCCAACCGGCGTCGCGAAGGGCCCCTTCGATCCGGGCGACCGCGGCCTCCGGGTCGCCGAAAAGCTGTCCCTTGCGCACACGGATGGGCGTCCATTTGTTGCGAACGAAACCCTCGATCCGGAGCATGTCCTTGTTGTACTGCACGGAGTCGGTGCGATGCTGCTCGCCGTCGTACTCGGCAATGACTCGAAAGTCTCGAAAGAGACTGTCGGCTCGGCCGAGGAACGTGCCTGACGCGCTGAAGACATCGACGTTGAGTTCGGGCTCGGGCAGTCCGGCACGCATCATGTGCAGGCGGAGGATGGTCTCCGGACGAGACTCCGCCCCCTGCCTGATATCGAGAAGTGCACGTCGAGCCGCCCTGACATGCCGCCCCGAGTAGGACTTCACACGATCGGTGAGCTGCTCGATCGTCGCGTAGGGACGAGCCTCACCCGGCTGAGCCTTCTTCGGCACGAGGATGAGGTGGTCCCCTGCGGCGACCAGGTCGTCGTGCGAGAGCACACCGGCGAGGTGGCACCACGTGGAGGCTGCGTCCGTGAAACGGAATCCATATCTCCTCTCAATTCGGATGCCGGTGTCGGTGAACGCGTGGCCTCGGACGCCGCGCGCTCGGCTGGCCCGATTCGGCGACATCCGGCCCACGTGCACGCCCTCCGACCGGCGGAACTCATCGGGCAGAGGTATGCGCCACATCCGAGCTGCCGTCAGGCCGCAGAAGAATTCGTCTGCACGCATGCGCACAAGGTAGGCCAGGCACAAGCCATACAGTCCGTGGATGCCACCCCGCCGGACTCGAACCCCGTGGAACGGCCGCTCGAGGTCTCGTCCCCGCATCCGCTGACGGCCGAGACCCGCGTGCCGCCCTTCCGCAACCGAGAACGACCGCCCCGTCAGCTGGGGTGGAGGGCTACACGACGAGGCATCCCGACATGGTGCCCCGTCTTCGCCGGTGCTTGTGCGTCTCTCCACAGGGCAGCACGATGCGTCGAGTCGTCGCAGAGGCACCGAAACCCACCGTCATGCACCCCTTTACGCCGACTCGATGACGTCGGGCTCATCGAATCGGCGGAAATGCACCGATCAGGCGAGAGGTGAGTGCTTTGGCGCCGAGTGGATGCGTCGGGCTGGGGAGGAGAAGTGCAGCGACGGTCAGGTGGCGGCCCAGAGAGCCCGGTAGTAGCGGATCCGGGTCTCGTCGCGGGCGACACCGTACGCGTCGAACATCTCCGACTCGAGGAGCTCTCCCCCGTCGTAGTTCCACTCCAGGCTCCACGTTGCCACCGCCAGGTCGGCCCAGCGATCGGCGACTCCCAGCGAGCCCAGGTCGACGTGTCCGGCGAACGATCCGTCGTCTGCGATCAGCGTGTTCGGGGCGCACGCATCTCCGTGACAGACGACCAGCCGATCGACGGGAGGCGCAGCATCCAGGGCCACGGGCAGATCGAGACCCGCAGCCCTCGCTTGCGCTACGCGGCTCGTCGCCGACCACGAGTAGAGGCATTCCTGCACCGGCAGTCGATCGTGCAGCTCGCGGAGTCCGGTACCGATGGCGCGAGCGGCCACGCGTGAGGCCGCATCGTTCGACACGAAGCGTGTGTCGACCGCACTGTCGCCCGGCAAGGCGGCCGTCAGCATCCACGAGCCGGTCGAATCATCACCTGAATCCATGACCCGAGGCACCCGAGCGAACGGGCCCGCCCAGCCGAGCCGCGCGACCTCGGCGTCGACACGGGGCGTGCCCGTCGGCATCCATTTGACGAAGCGAGCGGATGCGCCGGACGAGAGCCTGAACGTGAGACCGCCGAGCGTGTTGCGCCAGACCGGGGTGATCGAGTCACCCCCGGCGAGGCGTTCCACGATGGCGGGAACCGGAACCGGTCCGGTGGGCACCGCGGCAATCTCCACCACTCGAGTCTGCACCACGCGTGTCAGTCGACGACCTCGCGTCAGTCGATGACGTCGAGGCCCGCGAGATCCGGTACCCGCAGAACGCCGTCGACCCGCTCTATGGCAAGGGTTGCCACGATCACCGCGTCGTCCATAGGAAGGATGCCCTCGATTCGGTACGAGTCCCGAGCGGCGTTCTGTTCGGCGACCCGTTGCACAACGATTCCGGCCGCTTCCAGCGCGGCCACGTCGATGACCACGAGAAGCAACGGCAGCTGAAGGTCTCCGTAGATCGATTGCAGGACGCCGTCGATGCCTCCTGCCGTGGTCGCTCGGATATATCCGGCGTCGAAGAATCCCACGCCCCGTGTCGACACCTCGTATTCGCCGAAGTTGCCCGAGGCGCCCCAGTCGTCGGCGATGGCGACGTGCAGTATTCGTGAACCCATTCCAGCTCTCCTTCGTACGTCGTGAACAGCGTTAATGATACGAGCAAGTACCATTAGTGGATGACCACATCTCGAGGACGCATTCCGGATTCGCAGAGGTCGGAACGTCGTGCGCGAATGCTCGACGATGCCGTCGACCTCTTTTTGGCGGAGGGCTATGCGTCGACAAGCCTCGATCTCGTCGCGCAGCGCAGTTCGGCGAGCAAACGCACCGTCTACGCCTACTTCACCGACAAGGCGGGACTCTTCACCGCGGCCGTCGAACGGTTGCACGACAGGATCGCCGAGACCGCGGAGCAGTCCGCCCCGCTGCTCGAGCTCTGCACGTCACTGGTCGAGACGCTGCATTCCGATGAGGCCGTCGCCCTGCATCGGATCGTCGTCGGCGAATCGACGAGGTTCCCCGAGCTGGCACGGTCGTTCTATGTCGCCGGACCCGCCCGGTCGACGCAGCTGCTGCTCGCGGCCCTGCGAGCGGCCGGGTCGGGCCCGGATGCACCGGGCGCCTCGGATGCCGAGCGGCTCTACGCCCTGCTTCTCGGCGAGCCGCATCGCCGGCGGCTGCTCGGCCTCGCTCCCGCCCCGACGCCGGAGGATTCCGCCCGCCATGCCGCGGAGACCCTGCGCGCCCTCGGGCACCTGCCTGCCGACTGACCGCAGGCATCCGGCCGCGGAACGACGAAGGGCCCGGCATGCGTGCGCATGCCGGGCCCTTCGTGTGAAACGACTAGTGCGAGTGACCCTCGTGGTCGTCGTGGTCGTGACCGGCGTGCTCGTCGATCGCGTCATCGGGCTCGGACACGACGGCCGCGAACTCCTTGAGGTCGACGGTCTTGCCGTCGGTGTCGACGACCTTCGCCTTGCCCAGGAGGATGGCGAGAGCCTTGTTGCGGGCGACCTCGCCGACCATCGCCGGAATCTGGCCGCTCTGGTCGAGGGCCTGAACGAACTCGTTGGGCTCCATGCCGTACTGGGCGGCGCTCTGCACGAGGTACTGCGTCAGCTCGTCCTGGCCGACCTTGACCTGCTCCTTCTCTGCGACTGCGTCGAGAAGGATCTGTGTGCGGAAGGTGCTCTCGCTCGAGGTCGTGACCTCGGCGCGGTGCTCGTCGTCTTCGAGGCGGTTCTCGTTCTCGAGGTGACGGTGCACCTCGTCTTCGATGAGCGCGGGGGGAACGGCGACGTCGACCTTCTCGAGGAGGGTCTCGACGAGCTTGGTGCGGGCGGCGGATGCCTGGCCGAACGCCTTCTGCTTGGCGACCGTGTTCTTGAGGTCGGCCTTCAGCTCGTCGAGCGTGTCGAACTCGCTGGCGATCTGGGCGAAGTCGTCGTCGGCCTCGGGAAGCTCGCGCTCCTTGACCGCGAGCAGCGACACCGACACGAGCGCGTCGGAACCGGCGTGGTCTCCGCCGAGCAGCGGCGCCTCGAACGTGGTGGACTCGCCGGCCGAGAGGGAGTCGAGCGCCTCATCGATGCCCTCGAGCAGCTCGCCGGAGCCGACCTCGTAGGAGATGCCGGTGGCCTTGTCGACCTCGGCGCCGTCGATGGTGGCGACCAGGTCGAGCTGCGCGAAGTCGCCCGTCTTGGCAGGGCGGTCGACGGTGACGAGGGTGCCGAAGCGGCTGCGCAGGTTCTCGAGCTCGGTGGCGATGTCGTCATCCGACACCTCGACGGCGTCGACGGTGACCTCGAGGTCGTTGTAGTCGGGGAGGGTGATATCGGGGCGCACATCGACCTCGATGGCGAGCTCGAGGTCTCCGGAGAAGTCCTTGTTGCTGGGCCATTCGACGATGTCGGCAGACGGCTTGCCCAGGGGGCGCAGCTCGTTCTCGGTGATGGCTTGACGGTAGAAGCCGTCGAGGCCGTCGTTGACGGCGTGCTCCAGCACGGCCTCCTTTCCGACGCGCTGGTCGATCAGGGGCGGCGGAACCTTGCCCTTGCGGAAGCCGGGGATGTTGATCGACTCGGCGATGTGGCCGTAGGCGTGATCAATGCTGGGCTTCAGCTCGTCGGGGGTGACCGAGATGGCGATTTTCACGCGTGTCGGGGTGAGCTGTTCGACCGTGGTCTTCACGTTTGGCTTCTCCTGAGGTTTAGTACTGTGCTGCACCGTGTGGCTGGATCAAGTGTTGCTGGGAACTCGCGCTGTGGTCGGGGCGACAGGATTCGAACCTGCGACCTCCCGCCCCCAAAACGGGCGCTCTAGCCAAGCTGAGCTACGCCCCGGTTCTCGTCACAAGTCCCGCGAGGCCAGTCACCGGGTGACGCACAGGGCGTCTGGCACGAGGGTAGTGCCGGGCGAATTGGCCTCGGCAAGTCTACTGCACAGGCTGGGCGGCTGCTGAGCAGTTTCCGACGCCCGGTTACGCGCTCGGGGAAACTGTGTACTACGATGTTCCAGTGCCGCTTGCGGCGCACCACCCTTTTCGGGGCTGTAGCTTAGTGGTAAAGCCTCTGTCTTCCAAACAGATGATGCGAGTTCGATTCTCGTCAGCCCCTCCATTTTTACGAGGCCCCCGGTAGTCGATACCGGGGGCCTTCCTCGTCTCCGCACACATATCGGCATTGTCCACAGACCTCACGCACGCGCCACGGTGGCCGCGGGTTCTCTGACACGCTGTGCACATGACAGACCTCGTGCCTGCCCCCGCTCCCGTGCCCGGCGCCTCCTGGCCGACGACGCCTCGAGCGTTCACCGACACCGCACTGTGTCCGCGCTGCTTCTCCGTTCTGCCCAGCAGCCGCTGCGCAGCGTGCGGCCTCGAGCTGGCCGTGCCACGCGCCGCCCAGCTGATCGCCCTCTCGACTGAGCTCGTCGAAGCAGAGCAGCGCCGGCGGGAGCTGATCGATCTCCTGTGGAGCGAGCAGCTGGCCGCCGAGGCAGAGGCGCTCGCCCAGACTCGCGCGGTCGCGCCGCCCGTGCACGCATTCGTTCCGGATGCCGCTGTCGCGGCCGCCGCGAGTGTGCCCTCCGCTCCGGCGGCCACTCCCCCGTTGCCTCCGTCGTTCCCGTCGTCGCAGACCGCTCGGCCGGCCGTGCCGGCAGCACCCGCCGGGCCACCAGCACCGGCCGCACCTCGGCGCTCCGGCGTTCAGGTCTTCCTCCTCGTCACGGGAATCGTCCTCCTCTCGGTCTTCGCCCTGTTCTTCCTGACCGTCGCCTACCTCTTCGCCACCGTCGAGGTGCGCGTCGTCGTCACGGCCCTCGCCGGTCTCGCCGTCTTCGGGGTCGCGTGGCTGCTCGCACGCCGTCGCCTCCCCGCGACGGGCGAGGGCGTCGGGGTGGCGGGCGCCGCGATCCTCGTCGGAACGCTCGGCTTCATCCGCGGCGCGGAGGTGTTCGGGTCTGCTGCGGTCTCGCCGACCCTGTTCTGGGGCGGCGGGCTTCTGGTTCTCGCGGCTCTCCTCGTCATGCTCCATCGCCTCACCACCCTCCGCTTCGCGCGCATCGGCAGCCTGATCCTGGTGCCGACGGGCATCGCGCTCGTCGTCATCGGCGCAGTGGCACCGGTAGACACGGGACTGGCGTGGTGGGCAGGGCTGTCGGCGGCGGGCGCCTCGACTCTGCTCGTGCGACGCCTCACGGGCCGAGGCGCAGAGGCCGCACTCGTACGGTCGCTCGCCGTCGCCTTCTCGACAGCGGCACTCATCCCCGCCGCCCTGCTGCTCCCCGACGTCCCGGGCATCCCGGCTGCGGCGTATTCGGTCTGCGCTCTCGTCTGGGGCGCCTTCGGCGCTCGACTCCGACGAGAGTCCGACGCCGCAGCGTGGAGCAACACGGCATCGGCCCTTCTGGGCCTGTCGGTCGCGCTCGCTCCGGCCGTCGCCGTTCTCCGAGAGGCGTCGACCGGGTTCGCGCTGTGGGCTCCCGGCGTCGCGGCCGGCATCGTGGCGACCGTCTTCGTCGTCCTGGCGCGCAGATCGACGAACGTCGCCGCGAGACGCACATTCACGTGGGCGCAGGGGCCCGCACTGGTCGTGGCCGCGATAGGCCTGTTCCCGAGTGTGGTCATCGCGTCGGTGCACGTCCTCGGCTCCCTCGTGCCGCAGTACTCCCTGTGGGGTGCGAGCCCGGATGACCCGATCGGCGTGGTCTTCGAGGTCGGGGCGTGGGCTGCCGTGCTCGGGCCGGCCGTCGCCGCCACCCCCGGCGCTGTCGCCATCCGGCTCGGGAATCTGCCGAATGCTGCCCGGGCCATCGTGGGCGGTCTGTCAGCTCTCGCTGTGCTCGCCGCGGCCAGTCATGGCGGCACCGTCCTCCTCGTGCTGTCGGGGTACCTGGTCGTCGCCGGCGCCTGCCTCGCTGTGCTCCTGTTCACTCTCCGACGCAGCGCTCCCGCGGCGCAGGTCCCGGCGGCGGTCGCGCTGGGCATGGCGACGCTCGCCCTCGTCGTGCTCTCCCACGCCAGTGCGGCCCTGTGGCTGCCGGCGGTTCTCGCAGCAGCCCTCCTCGTCGTCGCCACGCGGCACGGAGTCGCGACAGAGGGTCCCGCGCGGCGACCCGTTCGCGCGGCGCTCACCGCACTCGCCATCGCCCTGATTCTCGCCGAGGCGACCCTCCTGGCCCCGTGGCTTTCCGGCCTGCCCACGGGCGCCTTCGTCGTCGAGCTCCTCGCCTCGAGTCCGATCGACTTCGTCGGAATCCCCGGCATCCTCTCGGCACTCCTGCTGGTGGCAGCACCGTTCCTTGTGCGCCGCTCCGTCGACGGTCGAGCGACATCGAACGCCGCAGATGTGCGGGCCGCCGCCAGCGTCGCCCTCGCCGTCGCGACCATCTGCTCGATCGTCGCCTTCGTGACGACCCTGACGAACGCGACGCCCGCGACGACGCCCCCGGTGCACGTCGCCCGCATCGCGATCCCCCTGATCCTCACGGTCGCCGGCATTATCTGGCAGCGTCGGGCCCCTGTGGTGGGCTTCGTGGAACGCGTGGTCCTCGCATCCCTGGCGCCCCTGGCGATCGCCTCCGCACTCGCGGCCGTCGCATCGCTCGTCGAGCCGTCGTCCGCGCTGGTGGGCGACTATCTCAGCGGACCGGTCGCAGCCATCCTGTCGGCGACAGCCGGCCTCCTGATCTTCGCCCGAGCGTCGACCGGCCTGCGGGCCGCCGCCCGCATCGCATGGCAGAGCGCCACCGCTCTTGTGATCGTGGTGGCCGTGGCCCGCACGGCGACGAACGTCGGCGAAGCGACCTGGCTCATCCTCCTGCTTCTGGCCGTGGCACCGCTCATCGTCGCGCTCGGCGCGGGAAATCCCTTCACCAGCGCAGCCCCTCGGCGTCACTTCGTCATCGCGTCGTGCATCCTCGCGGTTGCGGCACTGTGGCAGTTCCTCGTCTATCGCGACGTATCCGACATCGAGCCCTATTCGCTTCCGGTCGCCGGTCTGCTGCTCGGCATCGCCGCGGCCAGTGCCGTGTTCGGGCGCCGCTCAGCGACCCCGGTCGCAGGTCGCTCCACCCTGTTCGCGGTCGGTCTCCTCGTCGCACTCGGGCCCTCGGCAGTGCCCGCAATCATCGGGTCGCCTGCGCGCGGAGTCGTCCTCCTCGCCATCGCCGCCGTTCTCGTGGCGACAGCGCTCATCGCACCCCGAGTCATCCGCGCGATCCTGGTGCGCGACAGCGTCCTGCTCGCGGGCTTGTCCATCCTCATCGTGGTCGGTTCGGCGGGCACCGTCCGAGACGCCGTCGACAGCACCGTCATCGTGCCTGAAACCTGGGTCGTTCCCGCCGCGCTCGCACTGGTCGCGACATCGATCGTCTGGACGCGACGTCGTGCACTGCCGTTCCGAGTCGCCCAGCTCGGCGTGCCTGCCGCGGTCGTTATCGTCGGTCTGGCCGTGCTCGTCTGCCTGGTGGCCCTGCCCGAGATGTTTGCGGCCACGCGACTCGTGCTCGCGAGCGTCGCACTCGCCGCCGTCAGCGTCGTGGCGGCGGTGCGCAGACGGGTTCCCACCGACCGCGCGACGTGGGCGACCGCGATCTCGATTCTCGTGATCCTCGGTATCACCGGTCTCGCGACCTCAGCCGCGCGTCCATTCGAGCTGTCGACCGCGCCCCTCGCCCTCGCCCTCATCGTGTGCGGCGTCGTGACCCTGCACCGCGACGCGCAGGCGAGGTCGTGGCCGCACCTCGGCCTCGGTGTCACCGTGCTTCTGGTGCCGTCGCTGCTGGCCGACCTCGGCAGCACCGACCTCATTCGTGTGATCGCCCTCGGCGTGCTGTCGGTCATCACCGTCGTGGCTGCCGTCGCGCTGCGGTGGCAGGCACCCCTCGTCGTCGGATCGGTCGTGCTGATCGCGCATGCCCTCGCCCAGTCCTGGCCTTGGATACAGGGGCTCTATTCGGCCGTGCCCTGGTGGATCTGGCTCGGAGTCGGCGGCATCGTGCTGATCGCCGTGGCAGCGCGCTACGAGCACCGCGTGCGCAACCTCAGGTCGTTCGTGGGGTCGATCAGGGCGCTGCGCTGAGCCCGTCGACCGCGAGCGCGGTCGACTGCTTGCGCTTGACTCAGGATGCGCGCAGCCAGGCGAGAACGGCGAGAACGCGGCGATGGTGGGTTCCCGAGTCGTCGAGCCCGAGCTTGGAGAAGATGCTCGAGACGTGCTTCTCGACCGCGCCTGTCCCCACCACGAGCTGCGCCGCGATCCCCGCGTTCGTGCGCCCCTCGGCCATCAGAGAGATCACGTCGCGCTCCCGCGCTGTGAGCGTCGCCAGAGGGTCGCGTCGCCGTCCCAACAGGTGCCGCACCACCTGCTCGTCGAGCACCGTTCCTCCGCCGGCGATGCGGGTGACGGCATCCTGCAACTCGTCGAGCGACGCCAGCCTGTCTTTGAGCAGATAGCCGATTCCCCCGTCGCCCGCCGCCAGCAGCTCGACAGCGTAGGTCTCCTCGACGTACTGACTCAGCAGCAGGATGCCGATGTCGGGATGCCGTCGGCGCAACTCGAGCGCCGCACGCACGCCCTCGTCTCGGAATGTCGGCGGCATCCGCACGTCGAGCACCGCGACGTCGGGCCGCACCGCCGCGATGTCCGACAGCAGGGCGTCGGCGTCCCCGTAGGCGGCGGCCGTCTCGAATCCCGCCTCATCGAACAGCCGCACGAGCCCCTCGCGGAGCAGAAGCGAGTCCTCGGCGAGAACGAGACGGATCCTGCCGCGCGGCTGCGGCCTCTCGTCCCGATCGCTCACCCCCTCAGGATAGGGGGATGCGGGTCGTGACTATCGTCGGTCCACCCTCGGGTGACGTGATCGAGATCTCTCCGCGCAGCCCACTCACCCGTTCGGCGAGACCTTCCAGGCCGTGGCCCGAGACCATCGTCGCGCCGCCGTGGCCGTCGTCGAGCACGGTGAGCGCAAGGAGTCGCTCCCCCGAGTCCGATTCGAGAGTCGACGCCGACACCGTCGCCGCGGTCGCGCCCGCATGCTTGGCGACATTCGCGAGCAGCTCGGCCGCGATGAAATAGGCGCTTCGCTCGATCTCCGGCGCAATGCGCTCCTGCCCCACAGCCAGCCGGATGTCGGTGGGCACGGTGCTCCGTGCGGCCAGCGACTCGAGGGCGGCAGCCAGACCCCTGTCCTGCAGAAGGGGCGGCGCGAAACCACGCGACAGGTCGCGGAGCTCCTCGAGGGTCTCACGCGACTGCTCCCTGGCGCCTTCGAGCAGGGCCCGTGCGGCGGCGGGATCGGAGTCGAGGGCGCGCTCCGCACTGGCGAGATCGAACTGCAGGCGCACAAGGCGCTGCTGCGGCCCGTCGTGGATGTCGCGCTCGAGTCTGCGCAGACTGTGGTCCTCGGCCGAGACGGCCGCGTCGCGGGACGCACCAAGGGCAGCCACCTCGCGCTTCAGCTCGTCCGACGAGAAGCGTCCGAGCATGCCGCGGGCGATCACATCGTGCAGCCGCACCAGGCCATGCGTGACGAAGGGAAGCACGGCGAGCATCGCCAGGCCGAACAGCGTGTAGAGGATGGTCTCATTGCGCTGGAGACCGTCGGGGTCGTTGCCGATCTGCACCCCGGGCACCACGAATTCGATGACCACCTTGTTCAACCAGAGGTTGTCCGGTCCGTGCTCGGGAAGGAACCGCGACCAGATGCCGTAGCTGAGGCCGCCGAGCCCACTCACGAGCCAGGTGAACGCGATGCACCAGCTCGCGAGACCGACGGCGAAGTTCACGAGCCCTCCATGGAGCAGGTAGAGCCAGTGATGCGCGCTCCCCAGGTAGTGGCGGAGCATCCCCATGACGCCCGGCGCGCGTTCGATGTCCCACAGGGGACGAGCGATCCGAGGCATTCCGGCGGCCTCGAGGCGCACCAGCTCGATGGTGCCGAACCACCGGGCCGCGACCAGAGCAGCGACGAGCACGAAGACGCCGCCCACGATGACGACGGTGGAGATGCCGAGCGCGAACAGGGTCACGAGCACGATGAAGGCGACGGTGACGACAGGGAGGGTGCCGAGAAGGAAGCCCACCTCGCGAGGCACGCGGGACCACCGTCGACGGAAGCGGCCGCGCACCGGCGCCTTGTCGTCGTTGTCGATCATCGTGCCCAGAGTGGCAGAGTCCTGCGCGAGTGTCATGTCGAGTGTCTGCGCTGTCGTGTCTGTCGTCATGTCGGTTGTCGTGTCTGTTGTCATTCCTCAACCCTCACCGTCACGTCGCCTCGGCGACATGCGACCGGCATCCGGATTCGACCGGGGGTTAACCCCCGGTCAGGCCTGAGTTAGCCCAGCCTCAGCTTGCTTGCGGAACAATCTGTGCTGAGTACGGTTGTACGTGTCAGACACGATAGGAGTCACACAATGACCAACACCACCGTCACCGTTCCCACCAGCTCGACGAGCCCCGACGTCGCAGCCGCCACGGCCCAGTTCCTCGCACCGATCGTCGTCGACCTCCAGGCCCTCGCCATCAACGGCAAGCAGGCGCACTGGCACGTTCGCGGCGCGAACTTCATCGGCGTGCACGAGCTTCTCGACAACGTCGTGAGCCACGCGCAGGACTGGGCAGACCTCGCCGCCGAGCGGGTCGTCGCTCTCGGACTGCCCCTCGATGCGCGCATCGAAACCGTCGCCTCGAAGACCGTCATTCCCACGATGGAGCCCGGCTTCCAGCGTTCCGAGTACATGATCGCCGCGATGGTGGCGCAGATCGACGCCACGCTCGTCGGCATCCGCAAGGCCATCATCGAGCTCAACGACATCGACCTCACCAGCCAGGACGTCGTGCTCGAGATCGCCCGCGGTCTCGAGAAGTCGCGCTGGTTCCTCTCGGCTCACATCGCCGAGTAGAGCCTCTCGCACCACAGCCCTTCGACGGGCCGGCACATCGTGCCGGGTCTGTCGGAGGGCTGTGCCGGTTAAGGGCTGTGCCGGTCAAGAGCCGTGCCGGTTAACCGGGCGTCCACCTCGTGGACACCGGCGGGATGCCACCGGAGGGTAGCCTCTGGCGCTATGACGCAGCTCGTGAGCCACTATGCACTGCCGCCCGACCTCGAAGACGTGTCGGGCTACACCGTTCTCGACGATGACGACGATGACCCGGTTCTCATCTCCCATGACGGCACGCGCATCGACACCTGGCGCGAGGGCTATCCCTACGCCGAGCGTATGGAGAGAGACGAATACGAGCTCTCGAAGCGGCTGCTGCAGATCGAACTGCTGAAACTGCAGAACTGGATCAAGGCCTCCGACCGCCGACTCGTCGTGGTCTTCGAAGGCCGTGACGCTGCCGGCAAGGGAGGAACGATCAAACGGTTCACCGAGCACCTCAATCCGCGGGGAGCGCGAACCGTGGCACTCGAGAAGCCGTCGGAACGCGAGAGCAGCCAGTGGTACTTCCAGCGCTACGTGAAGCACCTCCCCGCAGCCGGCGAGATCGTGCTGTTCGACCGTTCCTGGTACAACCGCGCTGGCGTCGAACGGGTGATGGGCTTCTGCACCCCCGAGCAGTACGACGAGTTCATGCGGCAGACGCCGAGGTTCGAGGAGATGCTCGTCGGCGACGGCATCGACCTGGTGAAGTTCTGGTTCTCGGTCTCGTCCGACGAGCAGCGCACTCGGTTCGCGATCCGGCAGGTCGATCCGGTGCGTCAGTGGAAGCTCTCCCCCATGGACATCGCCTCACTCGACAAATGGGGCGACTACACGGCCGCGAAGGAGGCCATGTTCGCGCACACCGACACGTCGAATGCCCCGTGGACCGTGGTGAAGAGCAACGACAAGAAGCGCGCCCGCCTCGAGGCGATGCGTCACGTGCTGAGCCTGTTCGAGTACGACAACAAGGACCACGAGATCGTCGGCCGACCCGACGAGAACATCGTCGGCTCGGCGGCCCGAATCTACGAGCGCGGGGAGAACGCCGGCATCGTCGCGTAGCCTTGTCGGGTGGAAAAAGATCTGCTCGCCCTGGCGCAGCTCCGGCAGGAGGCCCGCGACGTTCTCGATGCGGGAATCGAGGCCCGCTGCCGTGAGGGCGAAGACCCGTGGGACTTTCTTCCCGACCTGCCGACGGTCGACCAGTGCGTCGTCATCGGCCTGCGCACCGCCCACGTCGAGCAGCGCGACCCCTCCGAACCCAGGCTGTCGAATTTCGAGATCCTGAGGTCGATCGCGTTCGACTACCCCGAGCTTCGCCGCGCCGCCTGGTCACTCGTCACCCGCCGCTGAGCACCGCCCTCGACGACGGCTCGGCAGCACGTTCCTGAGCTTGTCGAAGCCCCCCTCCGGTCCAGACCCCGTTCCCTGAGCCTGTCGAAGGGGCCCGCCCCTGTTCCGCGCCTGCGCCGGTCGAGTAGGCCGCCCGCGGCCGTATCGAGACCCCGTTCCCTGAGCCTGTCGAAGGGCAGTCAACCCGGCGACTTCTTCTCCTCCACAGCCCACCCCTCACGACACTTATCCACAGCCGTTTTACCTGATCAAGTGTCGAATGCTGGTTCCGACCGAGTGTCGGTGGTCACTGTTTGACTTGTCCCATGACATTAGAAAGCCCACCCCTCTCGACCGACCCGTACCTGGTCGCGCTCGGCGAGGTCGCCGCCCTCGACACGCAGATAGCCCGCCTATCCGCAGTAAGGGCCAGACGCGTCGTCGAGGCCGCCCGCCAGCTCCACCGGCAAGCACCAGTCGACACGTCCACCGCCGGTCCGGCCTGGTCCACCGCCCGGGTTGAACGGGTCGAACTCCTCACCGAACTCGCCCTGCTGACGCGCCGTACCGAGTATCGAACTGCCGTTCTCGTCGACACCAGCATCGCCCTCGTCGACCGGCTCCCCGCGACCCTGGCCGCGGTGGCCGCCGGTGCTGTTTCGTGGGAGCACGCAGAGGTCATCGCGAAACACGCCGAGAACCTCGACGGCGACGCGTTGGCCACGTATGACACGAGGCTCGCTTCTCTGGCTGTCGAGGTGAACCCGAAGCAGCTCGAGAAGAAGGCCCGCCACGAGGTCGAACTCGCCCAACCGTCCACCGCGGTCGAACGAGCAGAGAAGGCAGCGGGCACGCGGCGCATTTACGTGGATCCGGCGGCGGACGGCATGGCTCAACTCACCCTCCTCGCCCCAGCACCGGAAATCCACGCCATCGCAGACCGCGCCGTTCACCTCGCCGCCGGACTGAAAAGAGCTGGTGACCCGCGGAGCATGGGACACCTCAAGGTCGATGTCCTCACCGACCTGCTCCTCAACGGAGAACCGTCGATCCCCGGAGCCACACGCGGTATCCGCGGCAGGGTGCATGTCATGGTCCCCGCGATGACACTGTTGGGTGTGGGTGACGAGGCAGCGATCCTCCGCGGCTACGGTCCCATCGACCCCGCCACCGCCGCCCAGTTGACGGCCGATGCCACGTCGTGGCGGCGCATCCTCACCGACCCCATCACCGGGCGGATCCTTGCCACCGATCCGCGGGACTACCGACCCACCGCAGCAATGATCGACCATGCCCGACTCGTGCACCCGGAATGCGTGTTTCCTGGGTGCACGGTCCCGTCCGAGCAGGCCGACATGGACCACACCGAAGACCACGCCTACGGCGGCGGCACCATCCCGGAGAACCTGGCGCCTCTGAGCGCCGGACATCATCGGGCGAAGCACCACACCAGGTGGCAGTTCGTCCAGAACGGAGACGACACCCTCACCGCAACGTCACCCGCAGGCCACATCTATACGGTCCGGCCGGAAGGCAAGATGAGGCCAGCACCACAGGCACTCATCAAGGCCGCCACACAGAACATGACGACCCCGGAGGAGGACCTCGACGACTGCCCCTTCTAACCAACCCGAAGTCCGGGGCCTCGATACGGCCGCAAGCGGCCTACTCGACCGACGCAAGGGAGCCGAGAACAGCCGCCCCGTTCCCTGAGCTTGTCGAAGGGCTACCCACTCGACCGACGCAGGGTCGACGAGAGCGCCTCCGCCGAGTGTCGACAATGCAGCGCGCCCGACACCGAGACGGTGCTGCCCAAAGAGCTGCCGCGACCGGCGAGGAGTGCGCCGATCGAGTAGCGGCGCGCCCGGAATCAGAGCGCGTCGTGTGTGAAGCGGCCGGCGAGCAGCGTGGCGGCCACGGGCATCCGGCGCAGCTCGTCTGTGGTTGCGGTAAGCGGGTCGATGTCGAGAACGGCGATGTCGGCCGGCCCTCCCGCCTCGAGCGAACGGCGGCCGTCG
The DNA here is from genome assembly GCF_001422485.1 of Agreia sp. Leaf283. Lineage (GTDB taxonomy): Bacteria > Actinomycetota > Actinomycetes > Actinomycetales > Microbacteriaceae > Agreia. The sequence continues at coordinate 362,965 of NZ_LMNF01000003.1, read as the reverse complement.
GCCGAGGCGATGAGTGCGTCTTCGACGGAGATGGCCTGCTCCGGATGCCACGGCGCCCTGTCGTCACCCGTTCGCCCGACGGCGGCGGCGATGGTGATCCACGGATCGAGCGGCGCGACCGGCGCGTCGGAGCCGAGAGCCAGTTCGGCCCCCGCCGCGAGCAGCGACGCCAAGGCGAACGCCCGCCCTGTGCGCCCGGGCCAGTACTTGTCGGCGACGTCGCGGTCATCCATGGCGTGCTCGGGTTGCACGCCGGCGACGACTCCGAGACGGGCGAACCTCTCGAAGTCGGCGTCGTCGACGAGCTGGGCGTGCTCGATGCTGCCGCTCACGCCGAGCCGCTCGAAGGCGTCGAGCGCGAGCCTGTTCGCGTGATCGCCGATGGCGTGCACGGCCGGAACGAGCCCGGCATGAGTCGCCCGTCTGAGAAGCGGCACGAGCTCGTCGTAGGGAATGGTGAGCAGTCCCCGCGAATTGCGCTGCCCCTCGAGGCCGGGATACTCGTCGAAGCAGAAGGCGGTGCGCGTGTTCAGCGACCCGTCGGTGATCACCTTGAACGGGCCGACCTCGAGCAGTCCGTGCGTGCCCGCGACAAGCGCGCCCGTGACGAGGCCCGCGTCGATCGCACGGTCGAGATGCTGCGGATAGATGCCGAACCGCACCCGCAACTCGGTCGACCCCGAGCGGATGCGACGGGTCCAGTCGTCGACGTTCCACGACATCTCGAGATCGACGACTCCGACGACTCCGCGGGCAGCGGCGGCTTTCGCGGTGTCGCGTACCCAGCCGTCGAGCGTCTGCGTCTCGACGGCGCCGAGGGTGCGGGTGACGGCGAAGCAGTCGTCCTCGCGCAGAAGGCCCGTCGAATGATCGGAGCGGCCGTGCTGCGCCAGCGCGGCCGAGTTCAGCCAGCAGCAGTGCAGGTCGGCGCTGACGAGGATCACCGGGCGCGAGCCCGACACGCCATCGAGCAGCGCACGATGCGGAGCATCGGGCCAGAGCCCGTCGCGGAAGCCGTAGCCGACCAGCGGGCCGGCATCCGTCTCTGCCGTCGCATCCTCGTGCCGGAGCCGCGCGGCGACGATCGCCACGGCATCCGCCGCCGACTCGGCCGCCGCGAGATCGAGTCGTCGCGACACGAGCGCCCACTGGGTGGCATGGACGTGCTTGTCCCATAGTCCGGGGATCACGAACCGTCCATCGAGATCGACGACGCGGGCGGACTGATCGCGCGACAGCTCGCCGACAGTGCTGACGGACTCTATGAGACCGTCCACCACCCGCACGTCGACGCGTGATCCGCCCGGCAGCCTGCCGCCGGCCAGAAGCAGCGAGTCGGTCACTTCTCTCCTCGTACTCGTCGCATCTCGGCCGCGAGCGCCTCGCTGGCGTAGGGTCCGTCTCCCTCGAGCTCGGAGATGATGCGATCGACCGTCTCTTCAGGCTTGTTCTGGCTCATCTTGCTCTTGGCCTCGATGCGCGTCGGAACCAGGCGGAATCCCACGGTGCCGGCGCTGATCGCGTCGGCGTATGCCGAGTCAGCGGCGGTTCCTCGCATCAGCCTCGGTGCGTCGACGTGCTGCTCGAAGTGCTCGACGAGCCGATCGAGAACGCGCAGGTTCTCGTCTGCGTCGAGGACCTCGGGAACGCCGGAGAGGTGCGCCGAGGTGAAGTTCCAGGTCGGAACCGCAGGGTCGGCGTCGTACCACGACGGCGAGATGTACCCGTGGGGCCCCTGCACGATCACCATGACCTCGTGCTCGCCGAGCTCGTGGAGCCTCTCGTCGGGGCGGCCCACGTGGCCGACGATGGCGAGCTCGTCACGCGTGTCGTCGAGAAGCACCGCGTAGTGCGACGCGACGAGGCCCTTCGACGTGTGGCTGACCAGGGTGATCCAGGGGTTCTGCTCGATGAGTCGGCGCAGCTCGGCCTCATCGGTGAGGGTGAAGACGGGTGTTCTTCTCATGTCAGGCCTGGTCCTTCGGGCACCAGTACAGTTTCCTGCCGCCCATGATCTCGACGATGATGTTCGTTCCGCAGACGCGGCACGGCAACCCGTCTCGTTTGTACACCCAGTGCCGATCGTCGCGCTTGGCGAGCGCCTTGAGATAGTCGGCCTTCGAGAGCTTGTCCATCGTCATCATCTGGCCGGTCTCGACACCGATGGTGAGCAGTTTCGTCCAGTCCTTCCACAGCGCGCGAACCGTGTCCTCGGCAACGAGCTTGCCCGGGGTGTGCGGGTTGAGCCTGGCGCGGAACAGAAGCTCGGCCCGGTAGACGTTGCCGATGCCGCTCACGACCGACTGGTCCATGAGCAGCAGACCGATGGGGGTCTGCTTCTTGCGCACGGCCGCCGTGAAGCGGTCCTCGGCCGCGCGGCGGGCCTTCGGCGTGGTCTCGAGAAGTGGATCCGGCCCGGCCTTGGCGATCACGGCGGCGACCTGGGCCGCATCCAGAATCTCGCACGCGGTCGGGCCGCGCAGGTCGGCGACCGCGGTGTCGGTCAGCAGGCGCACCCGTACAGCTCCGACGGGAGCCGGCGGCCATTCGGTGATGTCGTCTCCGAGCTGCTCCTGCTCCGACATGCGCAGGCGGGCACGCCGTGGCGCACCGATGCTCGAGATCGAGTCCTCGCCGTCCTCATCGACGACGGTGCCCCGCTGGTTGGTCTGGCCCATACGCCCGTTCGCCGACGCGATGGTGTCGTCGCGCGTGATGTCGCCCGCGAAGTCCCACGCACCGTAGATGCCGAGGTGCACGCGCAGCCAGACCTCGCCGTCGAACTCGAGGAACATCTGCTTGCCGACCGCCTTCGCGTCGGTCATCGTGCGCCCGTCGAGGATCGCGGCCCCCTCGGCGAAGCGACCCTGGGGCGACCACGACTCGACGCGACGACCGACGAAGTTGCGCGTGAACTGCCGGGTGATGCGATGTACGGAGTGTCCCTCGGGCATGGATCAGGCCGGGTCGACGTCGTGTCCGGCGATGGCCCCCGTGGCCTCGTACTCGGCGAGCTGAGCGATGCGGCGCACGTGCCGCTCCTCGAACGAGAACGGCTCGGCGACGAAGGCGTCGATCAGGCTCATCGCCTCGTCGACGGTGTGCTGGCGCGCACCGATCGAGATGACGTTCGCGTCGTTGTGCTGTCGGGCGAGCACCGCGGTCGACAGGTTCCACACCAGTGCGGCCCGCACACCGGTCACCTTGTTCGCTGCGATCTGCTCGCCGTTGCCGGAGCCGCCGAAGACGACGCCGAGTGCCTCGACGCCCGCCTGCTGGTCGCGCACCACGGCCTGCGCCGCGTTGATGCAGAACGAGGGGTAGTCGTCGATGGGGTCGTAGCTGGTCGGCCCGTGGTCGACCACGTCGTGACCGAGGGATGCGAGATGCTGCTGAATGGTCTGTGAGAAATCGAGTCCGGCATGATCCGTGGCGATATGGATGCGCATGGGATGAGTTTACTGAGGCCGCCCGGTGGCGAAGATAGGCTGGGTGGGTCACGCGTCGCGGGCCACGAGCCCGCGCGCCGCAAACTCACACGAGTACGAAAGAAGTCATCAGTGCCTGGAGAAAACCTCACCCGCATCGAGGCGCAGGAGCGCGCCGGAATCGTCAGCGTCTCGAGCTACGAGGTGGTGCTCGACCTCACGCAGGGCGCCGAGACGTTCCGGTCGACGACGACCGTGCGCTTCTCCGCCACCGGGGATGCGTCGACGTTCATCGATTCAATCACCCGTTCGGTGCACTCGGTGACCCTGAACGGCCGGTCGCTCGACGTCGCGGCCGTGAACGACGGTGTGCGCATCCAGCTCGACGAACTCGCCGACGACAACGTGCTCGTCGTCGATGCCGACGCCGAGTACACGAACACCGGAGAGGGACTGCACCGCTTCGTCGACCCCGTCGACGGCGAGGTCTACCTGTACAGCCAGTTCGAGGTGCCCGACTCGCGTCGGATGTTCGCCGTGTTCGAGCAGCCCGACCTCAAGGCGACATTCTCGTTCACCGTCACCGCTCCCGCCTACTGGCAGATGGTCTCCAATCAGCCGACGCCGGAGCCCGTCGCGATCGACGGCACCGACAACGCCATCTGGACGTTCGAGCCCACCCCTCGCATCTCCTCGTACATCACGGCCCTCATCGCCGGCCCCTACGTGGTCGAGCGCAGCGAGCTCACCTCGAGCGACGGTCGAGTGATTCCCCTCGGCGTCTTCTCGCGCGCCTCGCTCTCGCAGTACATGGACGCCGACTACATCTTCGAGAAGACCCGCCAGGGCTTCGAGTTCTACGAGAAGCAGTTCGCCTACCCCTACCCCTTCGACAAGTACGACCAGCTCTTCGTTCCCGAGTTCAACGCGGGCGCCATGGAGAACGCGGGCGCGGTCACGTTCACCGAGACCTACGTCTTCCGTTCGAAGGTCACCGACGCCGTGCGCGAGCGTCGCGTCGTCACCGTGCTGCACGAGCTCGCGCACATGTGGTTCGGCGACCTCGTCACCATGCGCTGGTGGAACGACCTCTGGCTGAACGAGTCGTTCGCCGAGTACATGTCGACCCTCGCCACCGCCGACGCCACGGAGTGGACCGAGGCATGGGCCACCTTCGCCTCGACCGAGAAGAGCTGGGCCTACAGGCAGGACCAGCTGCCCTCGACGCACCCGATCGTCGCGACCATCAACGACCTCGAAGACGTGCAGGTCAACTTCGACGGCATCACCTACGCGAAGGGCGCGTCCGTGCTCAAGCAGCTCGTGGCGTGGGTGGGCCAGACGGAGTTCATGGCCGGAGTGGCCCGATACTTCGACGCGCACGCGTTCGGCAACACCGAGCTCGTCGATCTGCTGACCGAGCTCGAGACCACGAGCGGCCGCGACCTCGGCGAGTGGTCGAAGCTCTGGCTCGAGACAGCCGGGGTCAACACCCTGCGTCCCGAGATCGCAACAGACGAGACCGGCACGATCACCTCGTTCTCCGTTCTGCAGACGGCGATCGCCGAGTACCCCACGATTCGCCCGCACCGTCTGGCGATCGGCTTCTACTCGTTCGACGGTGACGCACTCGTTCGCACGAAGCGCGTCGAGCTCGACGTCGACGGCGAGCGCACCGAGGTCTCCGAGCTGGTCGGCGAGAAGCGCCCCGACCTCGTGCTGCTCAACGACGACGACCTGGCCTACGCGAAGGTTCGTCTCGACGACGCATCGCTCGCCGTCGCGGCCGAAAGTCTCGCCGCCGTCACGAGCCCGCTCGCCCGCGCCATCCTGTGGGGGTCGGCCTGGGACTCGACCCGCGACGCCGAGACCCGCGGACGCGACTTCGTGCGCCTCGTTCTCGCCAACGTCGCCACCGAGACCGAGAGCACCACGCTGCGCACAGCGCTGAACCAGCTCGTGCTCACCAGCACGAACTTCATCGCTCCGGATGCCCGCACCGAGGTCATCGAGGTCGCCGCCGACGAGCTGTGGTCGCTCGCGCAGGCCGCCGACGCGGGCAGCGACGCGCAGTTCCAGTTCGTGCGCTTCTTCGCCGCCCTCGCGTCGACCGACGAGCAGCTCGCGACCGTCGCGTCGCTCCGCAACGGGGAGACCGCGCTCGACGGGCTCGAGATCGACACCGACCTGCGCTGGGAACTCCTCATCGCCCTCGTCGCCGGTGCGAAGGCCGGCCAGACGGAGATCGATGACGCCCTCGCCGACGACAACACGGCATCCGGAGCCCAGTCGGCCGCACACGCGGCCGCCGCGATCCCGACCGCCGAGGGCAAGAACGCGGCGTGGTCCTCGCTGGTCGACACCGACGAGGCCCCGAACGCCATCGTGCGCGCGACGGCCCTCGGCTTCCAGCGTGCGCACGACACGGCGCTCCTCGAGCCGTTCGTCGGCCGCTACTTCGACTCCCTCGTCACCATCTGGGAGACCCGGAGCTACGGCATCGCCTCGTCGCTCATCAACGGTCTCTACCCCGCGGCGCTGGCGAACGTCGAGCTCCGCGACGCCACGCGCGCCTGGCTCGACACGAACTCGGAGCAGCCGCCCGCGCTGCGCCGTCTCGTCGTCGAGAACCTGGCGGGTGTGGATCGCGCGATCGCGGCGCAGGCTCGCGACGCCGACTAGTTTGGAGCGTTCCCTGAGCCTGTGCCCTTCGACAGGCTCAGGGAACGGGCAGGGTCAGGGAACGGACCTTCGACAGGCTCAGGGAACGGCAGGCGCACAGACAGCGCTGAACCTCGATCGATAGAGTGACGTGAATATGGATTGGAACGCATTCTGGACCGGCTTCAACGAGTTCATGCTCGTGTGGGGCACACCCATCAACGTCGTGATCATCATCGTGCTCGCCTTCGTGATCCGGCTGGTGCTGATCTTCGTCATCAAACGCGTCGTGCAGCAGGTCGTCTCCGGCGTCAAGAAGAAACAGAACGTGCAGGACACGCAGGCGCTGATCGCCTCTCCCCTGGCCGCGGTGCGGGTGGTGCAGCGCACGCGCACCCTCGGCACCGTGCTGACGAACATCGTGAACGTCACGGTCGTCGTCGTGACGTTGATCCTGATCGTCACCACGATCGATCCCAACATCATCGGCTCCCTCGCGATTCTCACGGCGGCCCTCGGTGCCGGACTCGGCTTCGGGGCGCAGAACATCGTGAAGGACGTGCTCAACGGGCTCTTCATGGTGATGGAGGACCAGCTGGGCGTCGGTGATGTCGTCGACCTCGGGCCGGCCACCGGCGTCGTCGAGGCCGTGGGCATCCGGGTCACCCAGGTGCGCGACGTGAACGGCACGCTGTGGTTCGTGCGCAACGGAGAGATCCTGCGCGTCGGCAACATGTCGCAGGGCTGGGCCCGGGTCATCATCGACCTCGCCGTGCCCTACGACACCGACGTCGACGCCGTGCAGCAGAAGATGCTCGAGACCGCCGTCGAGCTGGCCGCCAACCCGAAGTACCGCAGCCTCATTATGGAGAAGCCGGAGATCTGGGGCCTGGAGTCGATCTCGGCCGAGGCCCTCGTCATCCGACTCGTCGTGAAGACCCGCACGTCGTCGAAGGACACGGTCGCCCGAGAACTGCGGATGCGCCTCAAGCGCGCGCTCGACGAGATGGACGTGCGGCTGCCGGCCCTCAACAGCATCGTCCTCTCGGGTTTCGAGGGCGCAGCCAGCGTCTCCGGTGCCCGCACTCCGAAGACCAAGCCGGTTCCCCTCACGACCAGTGTCGACGAGAACACCACGAAGTCCGGCGAGACGGGCACGCGCCCGCCGAGAGCACCCCGGGCGCCCAAGAGCACGGAGAACTGACATGTCGATCCCCTCGGAACCGTCGCCGATCACCCTGAGGGTGTCGCAGAACGGCGACTCGGCGCTCTCCCGATCGTTCTACGACGAGGTCGGGGGCCGGGCCACGTTCGAGAAGCTCGTGCGGGCGTTCTACGCCGGCGTCGCGACCGACCCGGTGCTGGTCGAGATGTACCCGGAGGAGGACCACGAGGGTGCCATCCAACGCCTGACGGGGTTCCTCGAGCAGTACTGGGGCGGACCGGGAACCTACAGCGAGGAGCGCGGCCACCCCAGGCTGCGCATGCGGCACATGCCGTTCAAGGTCAACCCTGACGCCCGCGACCGCTGGCTCGCCCACATGCGCGTCGCGGTCGATTCGCTCGAGCTTCCGCCCCTGCAGGACGCTACGCTCTGGGGATACCTCGACAGGGCGGCGCACGCCATGGTCAATACCTTCGAGGAGTAGCGGGGCGCGCGCCGGCCCTGAGCACACGGCACGCGAGCATACGAGACGAAGGAGTCTTTGTGTCATCGACCAGAAGCGACGCGATCATCGTCGGGGCGGGCCTCGCCGGCCTCGTCACGGCATCCGAACTCATCACCGCGGGCAAGCGGGTGACCATCGTCGAGCAGGAGCCCGCCGCATCCCTCGGCGGGCAGGCCTGGTGGTCGTTCGGCGGACTGTTCCTCGTCGATTCGCCCGAACAGCGCAGGCTCGGAGTGCACGACTCAGCCGAACTGGCCCGCCAGGACTGGTTCGGCAGCGCCGACTTCGACCGCGAGGAGGACGCGTGGCCCAGAAAGTGGGCCGAGGCCTACCTCGAGTTCGCGGCCGAGGAGAAGCGCGCCTGGCTCCACTCCCTGGGCGTGCGGTTCTTTCCCGTCGTCGGCTGGGCCGAGCGCGGGGGGTACACGGCCAACGGCCACGGCAACAGCGTGCCCCGGTTCCATATCGTCTGGGGAACCGGCCCGGGTGTGCTCGCCCCCTTCCTGCGCATCCTCGACGACGGGATCGCGCGCGGCCTCGTGACCATGCTGCACCGTCATCGCGTCGACGAACTCGTCACGAGAGACGGCTCGGTCGTGGGCGTCCGCGGCTCCGTGCTGGTCGACGACGACGCAGCGCGGGGTGCGTCCAGCTCGCGGGAGGTGGTCGGCGACTTCGAGCTCGAGGCCCAGGCCGTCATCGTGACGAGCGGCGGCATCGGCGGCAACCACGAGCTGGTGCGCGCGAACTGGCCCGAACGGTTGGGCACTCCCCCGGCGACGATGCTCTCCGGGGTTCCGGCACACGTCGACGGGCGCATGCTCGCCATCTCCGAATCGGCCGGCGCCCACCTGATCAACGGCGATCGCATGTGGCACTACACCGAGGGCATCACCAATTGGGATCCGGTCTGGCCGTCGCACGGCATCCGGATTCTGCCGGGGCCGTCGTCGCTCTGGCTGGATGCGACCGGACGGCGGCTGCCCGTGCCCCTCTTCCCCGGATTCGACACGCTGGGCACCCTCGAGCACCTGCGCACGACCGGATACGACCACAGCTGGTTCGTGCTGACGCAGAAGATCATCGAGAAGGAGTTCGCCCTGTCGGGCAGCGAGCAGAACCCCGACCTCACCGACAAGAACCTGCGCCTGCTCGCGAAGCGCGTCGCGCCGGGTGCCCCTGGGCCCGTCGAAGCATTCAAGCGCAACGGCGTCGACTTCGCCGTGGCACCGACCCTGCCCGAACTCATCGAGTCGATGCAGGCCCTGTCGCCGCCCGGTGTTCTCGACGGCGCCCGCGTCGAGAGCGAGGTTCTCGGTCGCGACAGGGAGATGGCGAACGACTTCACGAAAGACGCGCAGGTCAACGCGATCCGCGGCGCCCGCCGTTACCGGGGCGACAGGCTGATCCGAGTCGCGACGCCGCACCGCCTGCTCGATGCCAAGGCCGGCCCGCTGATCGCCGTGAAGCTGCACGTGCTCACCCGCAAGAGCCTGGGCGGCATCGAGACGAACCTCGCGGGCCAGGCCATGGATGCGCAGGGTCGGGCGATTCCCGGCCTCTACGCGGCGGGTGAGGCGAGCGGGTTCGGCGGCGGGGGCATGCACGGCTATCGCTCGCTCGAGGGCACTTTCCTCGGCGGATGCCTGTTCTCCGGACGCCAGGCCGGTCGCGCGGTCGTGGCGCAGCTCTGAGCGCCTCTCAGCGCGTGAGACCGAGTCAGCGGGAGAGGACGTGCCCGCGGCGGGTGGAGACGCGCGTCCAGGCACCCGACACGAGGATGCGCGCGGGCTCGTCGGTGCGCAGGAAGCCCAAGCTGTCGGCGGCGAGACCGACGCCCGCGGGAATCGGGGGGACGACATCCGGAATCGCCCGACCCCACACCTCGGCCCGCACCTTGTGCACGAGCTGCTCGCCCGTGTCGGGCGGCAACGCGGCGGCCACTTCGGCCACACCGGCCCTGGCCGCGGCCTCGAGCACCGGTGCCGCCACTTCTCCGACCGGAAGCCAGCCGCCCCGGGGCGGAGAGATGCCGACCCACGCCGGCGAGGACTCGGGCGGCGGAATGAGCACGCCGATCGGGCCGTCGTCGGCGTTGACGGTGACCGAGAGCAGGGCGAGCCGATCGAGCAGCTGGCGGGCCGACACGACCACGTCGAACGACGCGGTCTCGGCCAGGGCGAACGTGCGGAGCCCGAGCACGGTGGGAGCGTTGTCGAGGAGCCCCCGCGGGTGCAGCACGGGCGCATATACGGCCAGCACACCGGATCCGCCGATGAGACGCACCCCGCCCTGGTCGAGCCTGGCCGCACGACCGAGGAACACTTTGAGGTCGCCGAGCGACGGCGAATCGACGAGCGCGAATGACTGAACCATCTCGCTGTCTAAACTACTTCACTGGGAACCCCGATATTGGAGGCCGCATGACCGACGAAATCCGTGCTACGCCGTTGGAAGGGCTTCTCACGGCCCTCGACCTCACCGACACCGGCGCGCGCACGAACGAAGACATCTTCACAGGACCGTCGCAGTGGATGCCGCAGGGTCGCGTCTTCGGCGGACAGGTGCTCGCGCAGTCGATCACCGCCGCCATGCGCACCGTCGACGAGGAACGGGTCGTGCACTCGATGCACGGGTACTTCCTGCGCCCGGGCGACATCGACAAGCCCATCACCTTCGCCGTCGACCGCATCCACGACGGACGCTCGTTCGCGACGCGGCGCACGCAGGCGTACCAGGACGGCATCCCGATCCTGTCGCTCATCGCCTCGTTCCAGACCGAAGACGAGGGACTCGACCACCAGATCGACATGCCCGCCGGCATCCCGCAGCCCGAGGACATCCCCAGTACGGCGGAACGGCTGGCGGGCATCGACCACCCCGTAGCCCGATTCTGGGCGACCGAGCGCCCCTTCGACATGCGTCACGTCGACTCGCCGATCTACCTCTCGGTCGAGGGCGAACCCGTCGGCCACCAGGCAGTCTGGATGAAGACGCTGGGCGCCCTGCCCGACGACCCGAACCTGCACCGCGCCGCGCTCGCCTATGCGAGCGACTACACGATCCTCGAGCCGATCTACCGCCGGCACGGCATCGCGTGGGTGACTCCGGGCCTCAAGACCGCGAGCCTCGACCACGCCATGTGGTGGCACCGCTTCGGTCGCGTCGATGAGTGGATGCTGTACGTGCAGGAATCGCCGAGCGGCCACGGCGGGCGCGGGCTCTCGCTGGGACGCATCTACTCGCGCGACGGTGTGCTGCTCGCCAGCGTCGCCCAGGAGGGCATGGTGCGCGTTCCGGCTAGCGGGCGCGTTTCGTGAATTCGACCGGCGCGTCGAGGTAGGGCTCCCACGCGGCACGTTCGACGTCGTTGATGCGCCGCGGTCGCTGGGTCGTGGCGTCGACGAGCACGATCGTCGTCGTGGCCCGGGTGAACAGCACATGCGGTTCGACTCCGACCGGGCTGCACACCTCGTAGCAGACCTCGAGGCTCGCCCCTCCGAGCCGTCCGATCCACAGCTGGATGTCGACGGGCTGTCTCAGATAGGGCACCGGCGCCAGGTACTCGATCTCCTGGCGCGCGATCAGCGTGAGCGTGTCCGAGCCGGGACGCCCGTCGAGCACCGCCGTGGACGCGCCCACGGCGGACTCGACCGCTCCCGGATCCGGTGTCCAGAACGCCTCGATGCGCGCCTCTTCGAGGAGGCGCAGCATCTCGGCGTTGTTGACGTGTCCGTAGGCGTCGAGATCGGACCAGCGCAGGCGGATCGGAACGTGCAGGCGCATCGAGACCGTGCTCAGTCGCGGGTGAGCTTGCGGTACGCCGACCTGTTCGGCTTCGCGGCATCCGGACCGAGTCGCTCGATCTTGTTCTGCTCGTAGGATTCGAAGTTGCCCTCGAACCAGTGCCAGTTCGACGGCGCCTCTTCGGTGCCCTCGTAGGCGAGGATATGCGTGGCGATACGGTCGAGGAACCACCGGTCGTGTGTGATGACCACAGCGCAGCCGGGGAACTCGAGGAGTGCGTTCTCGAGGCTCGACAGGGTCTCGACGTCGAGGTCGTTGGTCGGTTCGTCGAGGAGCAGGAGGTTTCCGCCCTGCTTCAGCGTGAGCGCCAGGTTCAGGCGGTTGCGCTCTCCACCCGAGAGCACACCGGCCTTCTTCTGCTGGTCGGGGCCCTTGAAACCGAACTGCGACACGTAGCCGCGCGAGGGGATCTCGGTCTTGCCGACCTGGATGTAGTCCTGCCCGTCGGACACGACCTCCCACAGCGTCTTCTGCGGGTCGATTCCGCCCCTGTCTTGATCGACGTAGGAGATGTCGACCGTCTCGCCGATCTTGAGGTTTCCGGAGTCGAGGGGCTCGATGCCGGTGATCGTCTTGAAGAGCGTGGACTTGCCGACGCCGTTCGGGCCGATGACGCCGACGATGCCGTTGCGCGGCAGGGTGAAGCTGAGGCCGTCGATCAGCACGCGATCGCCGAAGCCCTTCTTGAGGTCTTTGGCGTCGATGACCTGCGAACCCAGTCGCGGGCCGACGGGGATGACGAGTTCCTCGAAGTCGAGTTTGCGCGTCTTCTCGGCCTCCGCCGCCATCTCCTCGTAGCGGGCGAGACGGGCCTTCGACTTGACCTGGCGACCCTTGGCGTTCGATCGCACCCATTCGAGCTCGCTCGAGAGCCTCTTTGCGAGCTTGGCATCTTTCTTGCCCTGCACCTGCAGGCGCTCCTGCTTCTTCTCGAGGTAGGTCGAGTAGTTGCCCTCGTAGGGGTAGAGCTTGCCTCGGTCGACCTCGGCGATCCACTCGGCGACGTGGTCGAGGAAGTACCTGTCGTGAGTGACGGCGAGCACGGCGCCCGGGTACTTCGCGAGGTGCTGCTCGAGCCAGAGCACGCTCTCGGCGTCGAGGTGGTTGGTGGGCTCGTCGAGGAGGAGGAGGTCGGGCTTCTGGAGGAGCAGTTTGGTGAGGGCCACGCGGCGCTTCTCACCACCGGAGAGGTTCGCGACGCTGTAGTCGCCGGGCGGGGTGCGGAGCGCATCCATCGCCTGTTCGAGCTGGGAGTCGAGATCCCACGCGTCGGCGGCGTCGATCTCCTCCTGCAGCGTGCCCATCTCTGCGAGGAGAGCGTCGAAGTCGGCGTCGGGCTCGGCCATCGCGAGACCGATCTCGTTGAAGCGGTCGACCTTCTGCTTGATCGGGCCCACACCCTCCTGAACGTTCTCGAGCACCGTCTTGGTCTCGTCGAGCTCGGGCTCCTGCATCAGGATTCCGACGCTGAAGCCGGGGGTCAGACGAGCCTCGCCGTTCGACGGCGTGTCGAGTCCGGCCATGATCTTGAGGATCGTGGACTTTCCGGCACCGTTGGGGCCGACGACACCGATCTTCGCCCCCGGCAGGAACGCCATCGTGACGTCGTCGAGGATGAGCTTGTCTCCCACGGCCTTGCGGGCGCGGACCATCGAGTAGATATATTCGGCCATTCGACCAGTCTATGGTCTCTTCGCGTCGACCGAATCGGGTCAGAAGTCGATGGGGCGCGTCTGGCCGATGAAGCATTTGCCGGTCGAGAGCGGCGCGGCGATGATGCTGGTGTATCCGCCGACGGTGCCCCACTGGCCGATGATGCATGCGTCTGGCGCACGCACGGAGAACTGCACGGAGTCGGCCTTGACGCCGACCGTGGTGATGTCGGGCGTCAACTCCATGACCTCGACGACGAAGCCGCCGGCGCGAAGCGAGTTGATGAAGGCCGGGCCGTCGGGCTGTCCGCCGGCCGCGGCGATGGCCTGGTTGTTGAGGTAGTCGAAGTACGGCTTGTTCTCGGCGGCCGTTCCGTTCGGCACGAGCGCCGGCGGCGGCGCGTCGGATGCTGTGGGTGTCGGAGTCTCGGACACCGCGGGGGCACTCGACGCGGCCGTGGACGTCGGCGTGGACTCCGGAACGCACCCCGTGAGGACGAGGGCGAGAGCCCCCGCCGCCAGGACGGCGGCCACTGCTGTCGCGCCTCGTCGTCGTGTGCCGGTGCTGCCGGTCGCCGTGCGCGTCACTATGCCCTCTTTCGCTGTGTCCCCCGTATGCCCCCACCGATTCTAGGTGAGGGCTTCCGGGAGGCTGCAACGGCACGGCGGATTCACCGGTTCGTCGCATGAATCAGAAGGGGACCTTCTCCTCCTCGGCGATCTCGGAGACCGAATCGTCGTTCTGCTCCGAGGCGGGTGTCTCATACGACGCCTCGTCGCTCGCGACCGGGGTCGACCAGACGTCGTGCCCGGCGTCGTGCCCGGAGTACGACGAGTCCGCGGCCGACGGATCGGGCTCCGGACCGGTGTAGGCGGCGGCGCCGCCCGACTCGCCGGCCGGTGCGGCCGCCTTCAGCCGGGTGAAGTGGGACACCCCGAACGCGAGGTCGTGACCGATGGAATCGACATCGACCTCGATGGCGGTGCCGCGCTTGTCGCCGCTGGTCCAGTTGCGCACGCGAAGCCGCCCCGTGAGCACGACGTGGTTGCCTACCTGCAGCGAGTTGGCCACGTTGTTGGCCATCCACCGGTAGGCGTTGACGGTGTACCAGTTGGTGTCGCCATCGACCCAGGTCGAGGTGGCCCGGTCGAATCGCCGCTGGCTCGAGGCCAGACGGAAGTTGGTGACCGTGAGGCCGGTGCTGGTTCGGACGTTCTCGGGTTTCGTTGCCACGACGCCTGTCAGCGTCACCGTGTCTGTCACGTCATTCTCCTTGTCTCGATGGATGGGCCGGCGCGAGACCGGCACTCGTGCCAGTTGATTCCGGCCTCGCACCGGTTGCACCAGAATCGCTCCCTCGCACGGCGTTCGGCGGCGGGATCCGAGATCTGTGCACAGCTCACGCTTCGTCGGGCCGGAGGAGGAGAGGTCGACTCGTCTCACCCGTGCGCGTGCCCTACGGTGTATCCGTGACCTACAACGCCGAGGACAGCCGCTACGACTCGATGCAGTACAACCGCACGGGGCGCAGCGGCCTGAAACTGCCCGCCCTCTCTCTGGGCCTCTGGCACAATTTCGGGGACACCAGGCCCCGGCAGACGCAGCGCGACATCGTCCACCGGGCCTTCGACCGCGGCGTCACGCACTTCGACCTCGCGAACAACTACGGACCGCCCTACGGCTCAGCCGAGGCCAACTTCGGACGCATCCTCGCAGACGACCTCGCCTCCTACCGCGACGAACTCGTCATCTCGTCGAAGGCCGGATACGACATGTGGCCGGGTCCGTACGGCGATTTCGGCTCGCGCAAGTATCTGCTGGCCTCCCTCGACCAGAGCCTCGGCCGTCTCGGGCTCGACTACGTCGATATCTTCTACCACCACCGGCCCGACCCCGAGACGCCGATCGAGGAGACCGCCGCCGCCCTCGCCACCGCGGTGAGCCAGGGCAAGGCACTGTACGTAGGCGTCTCCAACTACTCCCCCGACGACACGCGTCGCATGCACGCGGCGCTGGCCGAGCATCGGGTGCCCCTCCTCATCCACCAGCCTCGCTACTCGATGTTCGACCGTCACATCGAGCACGAGGGGCTTCTTCCCGTGCTCGACGAGCTCGGAATCGGGGGCATCGTCTTCTCCCCGCTGGCGCAGGGCCTGCTGACGAACCGCTACCTCACCGGATCGGTCCCGGAAGGCTCCAGGGCGGCGACCAGCCGCTTCCTGCCCGAGTCGCGAATCGACGAAGGCTACCTGTCGCGGGCGCGAGCGCTCGACGCCCTCGCACGGGACCGCGGGCAGACCCTCGCCCAGCTCGCACTCACCTGGGTGCTCCGCCAGCCCCAGGTGACCAGCGCGATCATCGGCGCATCCAGCGTCGACCAGCTCGACCAGAATCTCGACGCCCTGCAGGCCGATCCGCTCAGCGCTGCCGAGCTGGAGCTGATCGAGCCGCACGCGGTGCACGGCACCGGTCTCTGACGCGGCACTGTCGGTGGCTGGTCCTAGCCTCTTCTCATCACGAGAATGCCGGGCCGGCGCGAAGACAGGAGCAGCAATGATCAGCACATCCACCACCACTGCGTCCACCACCACTGCGTCCACCACGACCGCGACGTCGCTCATCGCCCTGCGACCGGGCTTCTGGCGGGTGGTGCACCCCGCCGGTCACGTGCAGGGGTACATCGAAGAGGTCAGCTCGGGCGCAGCACACCACTTCTCCGCGCGCCGCCTTGTGGCGAACACCACCCGGCTGGTCGACATCGGCGATTTCTGGTCATTCGAGAGCGCTCGAGCCTGCTTCGCCTGATCGATGCACCACGAATCGATCTCTCCTCGGCTCGTCGCGACGGCCTGCCCGCGATCTTCGACGTAGTCTTCGCCTCATGGAATGGTGGAACGACTTCGCAGACTGGTTTACTTCGAGCGACGGACGCTTCGTCGTGTCGGGCATCGTGGTGCCCGCTGTGGCGATCATCGTGGCCGCGCTGCTCGGTGCCTGGATCGCCAGCAGCTCGATCAAACGGCTGCTCGCCAAGCACGACCGCGAGATCAAGGTTGCAGCGATAGCCTCGCTGATCGACTCGGCTCAGCAGGCCTCCGTGTGGAACTCGCTGACGCCGCAGGAGCAGATCATGTCCGACCGCGCCGTCGGGCAGGCCGACATCCAGATCCGCCTCCTCCCGATCAAGGGGTCCGCCGTCGCTGCCGACTGGGCCGCCCATTCGCTTGCCGACATGCGACGCAACTCCGCCACCTTCGGCTACCAGGTCGAGCCCGCGGTCATCGAGTTCCGAGACCGTCTCATCGAATGGCAGGAACGGCCCGGCCGCAGCCGCAAGGTCTTCCAGGGCGACCTCGATCGCTGGAGGGCCGAGGACGACGACGCAGAGAGGCAGCTCCTCCGCCAGCAGGAGGAGTGGGTCGCCCAGCAGCACCACGAGCAGCACAGCCGTCCCGAGGCCGAGGCGACGACCGTCATCACGCCGACGGCACCGGCAGCGACCGCGCGCATCGAGGCCCCGATCGAGACGCCCGAGCAGCAGGCCGCGCGCGACGAGACGAAGCGCGTGCTCGAGAATCTGAACGCGGTCGAGCGCCACGTCGAGTCCCGAGACGACGGCTCGACGCCGCCTCCGGTCAACGCCTTCCCGCCGCGTCGGGCGTCAGAGAACGACTAGAGAGCAGACCCGGCTGACGGCAGCGTCCGTCAGTATCCCGAGAAGGCGTCGGTGACGATGCGGCGCACCTTCAGCCGGCGCAGTGCGGTGCGAACCGCACCCACGAGCCGCGGCGGGCCGGAGACGAATGCGATTCTCTCGCGCACGTCGGGCACCTGCTCTTCGATCAGCTCGCCTGTCAGACGGCCCGAGCCGGCGTAGGTCCAGCTGTCGGTGAGGGAGTCCGGCTCACGGGGCGCGATGAGCACGACCCGCACGCCCAATCGCTGCAGGGCTTCGGAGTAGGCGAACTCCTCGTGCGCCCTGATGGCGTAGACGAGCACCAGGTCGCGCGAGACGCCCGCCGCAGCGTCGTGCTCCAGCTGGCTGATGAACGGCGTGATGCCGATGCCGCCGGCGACGAGCAGTACCGGCTTCGATGCATCGCCGGGAAGCAGGAAATCGCCCGCGACGAGGTTCGCCCGCACCGACTGCGACGGCTTCAGCGACGCCAGCGCACGTTTGAAGCTCGACGGCGATTCGCCCATGCGCACCCCGACGCGGACCTCGTGCGGGTTGCTCGGAGCGGACGCGATGCTGAACACCCGTCGCGTTCCCGACGAGTCGGCGCCGGGGTGGGGAATCGACAGCTCGATGTACTGCCCGGCCCGGAACGACACCGGCCGCTTCGACGAGAAGACGAACTCCGTCGTCGAGGGGGTGAGCTTCGTCGCGCGTTCGAACGAGAGCGACAGCCCGCGGCGCTGTCCCACGAGGAACGCCAGCAGATTTCCGACGACCAGGGCGAGCTCGGGGCTGCTGTACAGCGGGCCCACCGAGAAGGGAATGGAGAAGAGCAGCGCGACGATGCCGGCGAGCGCGAGCCTCTGCCACAGGCGTGGCGGCAGAGTCAGCGGCTCGCTGAGCATGAATCCGGCCAGGAACACGAGCGGGGTGGATCCGAGAGCGTAGACGAGGGCGTCGGGCAGGGCGAGTCCGAAGGAGGACTGCACGATCGTCACGACGACGGTGGCCAGCACGATGAAGGTGAGGCCCATCGGAAGCTGGCGAGTGCGGTAGAGCACGAGAAGGGCGCCGATCGCGACGGCGGGCAGCAGCACCGGTGTGCCCACCCACCAGACGGATGCGTTGAGCCCGGTCAGCGTGATGATGACCGCTCCGATGGCGGCCGGGTTGAAGATATGGCGGCCGCGCCAGGCGAGCACGTACTTCGAGGCCACGGCGATCGCGGCGACGAGGGCGACGGTCAGCAGCTCCTGGCCGTCTGTCGTGGGAAAGAAGAGGAAGAACAGCAGGAGTCCGGTGATGATCGACGACTCCGTGTGCGGCCTCACCCGGAAGAGCAGGGCCATGACGCGGTTGGCGACGACGCAGGCGACCAGAACGGTGGCCAGGGTCGCCACCAGCGCCAGCGGCTCGAAGCCGAGAACGCCGACGAGGCTCTCGACGATCGCAATGAGTGCGATCGCGGCCAGCACGAGACTGACGAGCCGGTACATCTGAACTTTGCCCAAAAGGGCATCCAGTCGAGCCATCAGGAGAAGACCTCTCCCCGCAGAGCGCGGGATCGTTCGGCGATTCCGTTCGAGTGCATGCGCACCCAGTCGAAATCGAAGTGGGGGGCCAATCGGGCGGGCGGAACGAAGAACAGTGCGGTGGCGAGGCCGTCGGCCAGGAGCCCGTTCTTCGCGATCGCCCAGGTCGCGATGATGTCGGATGTCGGTGCGCCCGTGCGCCCGTCGAGAATGTGGTGCAGGCCTTCGCCCCACACGCGGCGGTTCGAGCCGGATGCGCACAGCGACTCGTTGCCGAGTGTCACGACCCCGATCGCCTTGCTCGGGTCGAACGGATGCTCGAGGCCGACGCGCAGGGGCTCACCCCTGTTGACGAGGTCTCCGCTCGCGTCGATGACGAAACTCTCCACGTCGGACTCGACGAGCACCTCGGCGACCAGGTCGATGAGGTATCCCTTGCCGGCCGCGCCCACGTCGATGACGGTGGGAGCGGTCGTGGTGACGCTCGCGCCTACGCGGCTGACCGCATCCGGCCATCGCGCAGGAACGACCCGACCGGGCCCGGCCGTGAGGCTGTACCCGCTGTCGTAGCCGAGGTGTTCGAGCGAACGGCCGACGAGCGGGGTCACCGCCCCCTCGCTGACCTCGTCGAGCAGGTCGTAGAGGTCGAACAGCTCGGCGGCGTCGTCGGGAAAGTCGACCGTTCCCGGCGCCTCGGCCAGCCTCGCGACGAGGGAGTCGGGGCGGAACCGCGAGTATGCACGGTCGAAAGCCTCGACACGGCCTCGCACCCGACCCACGACGACCTCGGAGAGCTCGTCGGGGGTGTCGATCTGCCAGGCCGTGCCGATTCCTTCGAAACGGAGACTAGACGGCGGCATCGGCCTTGATCTGGTCGACGGCGTCGTTGAAGCCGCCGCTCGTCAGAGATGAACCGGCCACCTTCGACACGGAGATGTCGTCGATGCTCTTGCCGACGACAACGGCAGCGATACCGTCGGCGAATTCGCCCTGGTACTTCTTGCCGTTGGGGTTGGTGGATTCGGGGGTGACCGTGACGGCCGTGATGACGTCGTCGGCGAGGGTCAGCGAGACGGAGACGTGCTCCTCGCCGCCCGGCGAGGTGTACTCGCCCTCGGCCGAGTACTCGCCGTCGGCGTAGACCGACGACCCTGCGGCAGCGGGGGTGGACTCGGCCGCGTCGGTGGTCGCCTCGGTGGTGCTCGTGGGTGTGGCGACAGGCGTGCTCGCGGAGTCGGTGGTTGCGGCCTCGGTCGAGCAACCGGTGACGACACCGAGGAGCGAGAGTCCGGCAAGGGCGGTGACAGCGGTTTTCTGGTGGCGGGTGATCATTGTTCTCTCCATCAGTCGGGATGTACACGGCAAGTACGTACGTCTTAGACCCTAGGGGCGTGACTCTTGCGACTTCTTTGTGAGGACTGTGGAAATCCTGAGAATAGTTGAAGCGACAACTATTGAGGCGAACTCAAGGCTGATCACACGGCTATGAATACGGTGCCCCCGGTAGGAATCGAACCTACGACCAAGAGATTAGAAGGCTCTTGCTCTATCCACTGAGCTACGGAGGCGTGCGCGCCACGACGGCGAGGCGCTTCTACGATAGCGCGTCAGGCGGTGACGAGCGCGATGATCGCCACCACGAGGGAGACCGCGGCGAGCAGCAGCGAGACGCCGATCAGCACGGCGTGGACCTTGAGGAAGGTCGTCGCCCTGCCCGAGGAGTCTCGCGCCCGGGGATCCTTGCTGATGCGTGCATAGAACCGCGGCCACACGAGCGCGTTCCAGAGGGCGTTGGCCAGAAGCAGGATGGAGAGAGTGATGATCATCGCGTCCATCCTACGATTCTCAGCACACGGATAGGATTGCGCATATGGCTTCACTCACGGATCGTCTCGTTTGGATCGACTGCGAAATGACGGGACTCGACCTCAGCGTCGATGAGCTCGTCGAAGTGGCCGTCGTCATCACCGATTTCGACCTCAACATCATCGATCCCGGGTTCGCGATCGTGATCAAGCCCGATGACTCGGCGCTGCAGAACATGAACGACTTCGTGCGCGACATGCACGCGTCCAGCGGTCTCGACCAGGAGATACCGAACGGCGTGAGCCTGGCAGAGGCCGAGTTCCAGGTGCTCGAGTACATCCTCAAGTACGTTCCCACCGGCCAGCAGGCACCGCTCGCCGGAAACACCATCGGCACCGACCGCGCATTCCTCGCCAAGTACATGCCGCGCGTCGACGGCCACCTGCACTACCGCAGCGTCGATGTCTCGAGCATCAAAGAACTCGTGCACCGGTGGTTCCCCCGGGTGTACTACAACGCACCGAAGAAAGACGGCGGCCACCGCGCCCTCGCAGACATCCTCGAGTCGATCCGCGAGCTCGGCTACTACCGCAAGGGGGCCTTCGTGGCCGAACCCGGACCGGCCACCGACGACCTGAAGGAGCTTTCCTCGACGATTGTGCGCGAGTTCGCCGCCGGTCTGTAGTAGAGTCTTCTTCTGTCGCTTCGATGAGTTCTCATCGAGTGGCACATGGTGGATATAGCTCAGTTGGTAGAGCGCTGGCTTGTGGAGCCGGATGTCGCGGGTTCGAGCCCCGTTATTCACCCCAGAGAGAAAGGCCCGGGTCGATCACGATCCGGGCCTTTGTCGTATCCCGCGCGTATCAGTCCGAAGGAGAGCCCTCCGTGCACGACATCGACGCCGAGCAGTTCGAGGCGCTCGTGGTGGCCGAACTCGACCTCCTGCCCGACGACATGATCGACGGACTCGAGAACGTGGTCTTCGTGGTCGAAGACAGGCCGGAAGACGGCTCCCTCGACCTGCTGGGCCTCTACGACGGCGTCGCCCTCACGGAGCGGGGGCAGTACGGGTTCGGCGAGATGCCCGATCGCATCGTGCTCTACCGCGAGCCGCTGCTCGAACTCGTCGACGACCTCGACGAGCTCAAGGAGCAGATCCACGTGACCCTGGTTCACGAGATCGCCCACTTCTACGGCATCGACGACACCAGACTTCACGAACTCGGCTGGGGCTGACCGGCGATCCACCGCCACCCGGTTAGCCTTGGCCCATGGCTCGATCAGCGGCATCACGAATCAACCGGGCTCTGGGCATCGCGCTCGTGGCCATCCTGATCCTCGCCATCGGGCTGTACGGGCCGGCGACACTCGTGGGTCCGCTCCCCCGCACCGAGGCCGTGATCGACGACGCCTCCGACATCGTTCCGACTCGCGGCGCCCCGACCGTCTCGCAGAACGGCGCGAGCGCGATCGCCACGGCCGACGGCTCGGTGCTGGCATCCGGGGGCGACACCGCTGCTGTTCCCCTGGGAGGCGTGACGAAGGTGATCACCGCTCTCGTCGTGCTCGACGAGAAGCCGATCGAGGCCGGCAAGCCGGGGCCGTCGATCGTCGTGACCGCCGAGGACTACGCGGGCTACGTCACCTACATCTCCGAAGCGGCGCGCTCGATCTCGCTCATCGCCGGCGAGACCTGGACCGAGCAGCAGTACCTGCAGGCCATGCTGCTGGGTTCGAGCAACACCCACGCCGATGCGCTCGCACGGTGGGCGTTCGGGTCGGTCGACGACTACGTCGTGGCCGCGAACGCCTGGCTGGCCGCGAACGGATACCCGGGCACGACCGTGGTCGACGCGACCGGACTGGCCGAGGGATCGGAGGGCACGGCATCCGACCTCGCCGCCCTGGCGTCACGCGCTTTCGGCGACCCCGTGATCGCCGACATCATGAGCCGTGACAGCGTGGTGGTCGCGGGCAATCGGCCTGTCGACAACGTCGCGGCCTACCGCGCCGAAGACGGCATAACGGGCCTGTCGCGCAGCTTCACCGATGCGGCGGGGCTGTGCTTCCTGTTCCGACTGACCGTCGGCACGGGCGACGATGCCGTCCCGCTGTACGGCGCCTTCCTGCGCGAACCCGATTACGAGACACTGGATGGCGACCTGACGACGCTCGTCTCGAGCGCGGCCGAGACACTCACCGAGACGGTGCTCGTCGCCGAGGCCGACGAGCTGGTGACGTACACGACCCCCTGGGGCGACGAGGCCCACGGGGTGGCCGTGACCACGAAATCCGAGCTGATCTGGTTGACGACACCGGTCACGAAGACGATCACGGTGGAGCCGGTGACCACCGCGGCGAAGGGAACGCGCGTCGGTCAGGTGACGTTCCACACGCCCACGGGAGACGTGACCGTGCTGCTCGAGCTCGACAGGCGCATAGCCGATCCGGGGCCGGTCTGGCGGATGACCCATCCGGCTCCCGTGATCGACGCCTTCATCCGATCTCGAACCGACTCCGAGTAGGGGCCGGCCGCGGGCGGTACGACCCTAGTGGTCGTCTCCGATGTCGCCGGTGCGAACGGTGGGGTCGGAGTCTGCCGCGTCGAAGGAGTACTTCACGGTGAGGTGGCCTTCGACCTCCTCGGTGTCTCCCGACTCGTACCAGAACGTCGACTCGAGGCCTCCGACGGCGCCGAGCGCGGGGAACCGCGTGTCGAACTCGCCGTCGATGAACGCGCGCTCCTCGGTCTGTCCCTCGAGGGGACCGTCCAGATACAGGGCTGTGTAGGTTTTCTCAGTCATGGCTCCACCGTAAACCGTCAGGCTGCATTCAGCTCCCAGCCGCGGCCGTGCTGAGAAGTCTGCTAGGACCCGTCGAGCCTGAGGTCCGCCCACGACTCGGGAGATTCACGTGCGATGAACGACTCCCACTGCCGCTGCCACTCGTCCCAGTGCGGCTCGTACGTCTCCCCGTCGCGCTCCAGGGCCCGTCGTTTGCGCACCTCGTCCGGCGCATCCAGCCAGATCCGCACGTCTGCGAGCCGCGCGTTCGCCCGGGTGAGCACTCCGCACCCCTCGATCAGAAGCGGGCGATCCGGGTCGATCTCGTGCCATTCGGCCGGAGCGTCGGCGCTCCAGTCGAAGCGTTGCCAGCGTGCGGCCCTGCGATCGGCGAGAGGTTCGAGAATGAACCGCTGCACGTGTTCTCCCGCCGCACGAAGGCCGCCCCACCCCGGGTAGATGTCGTCGAGCCGCACGAGCTGCGGCCGCACGGCATCCGGCCACCCGGCCACCAGCCGATCGGCGAGAGTGCTCTTTCCCGCTCCGCTGGGGCCGTCGAGCAGAACGACGTTGCGAGTGCTCATCCGACGATGAAGTTCCAGGTTCCGAAGACCACCGCGACGGTGATCGCGATGGCGGCGATCGCCGCGCCGATGGCGATCAGGGCGATCTCGCGCCATCCGAACACCGACTCCCTCGCC
The DNA here is from genome assembly GCF_001422485.1 of Agreia sp. Leaf283. Taxonomy (GTDB): domain Bacteria; phylum Actinomycetota; class Actinomycetes; order Actinomycetales; family Microbacteriaceae; genus Agreia. The sequence continues at coordinate 339,245 of NZ_LMNF01000003.1, read as the reverse complement.
CAGGTGCGCGGCGTGTCTCCCCCGAAGCCGCGGGCCTCCATCGCGGTGGCGAGCTTGCTGCCGCGTCTGATCGACAGCACGAGGAGTGCAAAGGCCTGCGACAGAAGGCGACGGATGCGCCCCCGATCGCCCACGCCCCGTGCCCGACGGGCGAGCTCGAGCGAGCGCCAGTCGTCGAGGAACAGCCCCACGAGCCGGAGGCCCGCGAGCGCGCCGAGCACGAAGCGGCTGGGCAGATGCCAGACCTGGGCGAGCCCGTCTGCGAGGTCGGTCGGGTCGATGGTCACGAAGAGCACGATGGCGGGAAGGCCGATCGCCAGCACCCGAAATGCGGTGGCGATGGCCAGCGAGACCGACCCATCGGTCACGTGGATCAGGCCGAACTCGACGTAGGTCTGGCCCGAGGGCTGCCCGTAGAGAAGCGTGGTGAACCCGGCGGTCGGGGCGGCGATCCACACGGGGATCGTGCGGAGCAGGAACTGGCGCACGCTGAGGCCGGCCCAGACGAGCAGCACGCTCTCGAGCACGAGCGCCGTGGCGGCGGAGAGCCAGTCGATGGTGAGGATGAGTGCGAAACCCAGCAGGAACGCCGTCGCGAGCTTGGCCACCGGGTTGATCCGGTAGATCGCCTGGGGTCCCGCCGTCGGGGTGAGGATGCTCATGTCAGCCTCACCTCGTCATCCGCCAGAGCGGCCACGAAGTCGGCGTCGTGGGTGACGGCGACGATCGACTGGCCCTGGTCGAGGAGGCCGGCGAGAAGCGAGACGAGTTCGCTCCAGGTTCGCGAATCCTGGCCGAAGGTCGGCTCGTCGAGCACGAGCAGTCTCGGCCTGGTCGCGAGCACGGTGGCAACAGACAGCCGGCGCTTCTCTCCCCCCGACAGCGTGAAGGGATTCGCGAGGGCCAGGTGGTCGAGCCTCAGACGCTCGAGCAGCTCGTCGACGCGGGCGTCGACCTCCACGTCGCCCAGTTCGAGGGCTCTCGGGCCCACCGACAGCTCGTCGCGGACGGTGGCCGAGAGGAACTGGTGCTCCGGATCCTGGAACACGGTGCCGATGCGGGTGAGCAGATCCTTCGAGCGCCAGGAGATCGGCGAGGCGGACTTCAGCGGGCCGGCCAGAGCGCGCGTCGCAGATACGGCTCCGGAGTCGGGACGCAGGAGACCCGCCAGGGTGAGGGCCAGAGTCGACTTGCCCGCTCCGTTGGGTCCGACGATGGCCACGGCCTTGCCCTCGTCGAGGCCGATGTCGAGGCCGTCGGCGATGCGCGAACCGCGCACGCGCGCGATGCCCAGCCCCGTGGCATCCAGCAGGCGCTCGCCGGAGGAGGCCACCCGGCGCTCGGTGAAGCGAGGGGGGAACTCGGGAATCCACACTCCCGACGCGCTGAGCTCGGCGCCGCGGTCCCGCAGCACCCGACGCGGATCCCCGTCGGCCAGCACTCCCCCGCCGGGCGCGAGCACTACGACCCTGTCGACGATGTCGCGCCACACCTCGACACGGTGCTCGATCACGACGAGGGTCGCGCCGGTCGAGGAGGCGACCCTGGCCACGGCGTCGCGTACCTCGGCGACGCCCTCGGGGTCGAGGTTGGCCGTGGGCTCGTCGAGCAGGATCAGGCCGGGCTGCATGGCGAGCACGCCCGCGAGCGCGAGCCGCTGCTTCTGTCCGCCCGAGAGGGCGGAGGTCGGGTGATCGAGCGGGAGGTCGAGCCCGACCGCATCGAGCGATGAGGCGACGCGCCGCCAGATCTCGTCGCGGGGCACGCCGAGGTTCTCGCAGCCGAAGGCGACATCGTCGCCGACGCGGGCGAGAATCACCTGCGAGTCCGGATCCTGCAGAACGAGGCCGGCGATTCCGCGAGCGCTCGTTGCCCGCCGCCCGGACACCAGAAGCTCACCCCTCTGCTCGCCCTCGTCGTCTCCGCCGATCACGCCGGCGAGGGCGTGCATGAGCGTGCTCTTGCCGGCTCCCGACGCACCGAGCAGCAGGACGCGCTCGCCCGGGTCGATCTCGAGGTCGAGCCCGTCGACCGCCCAGGCCTTGCGCGACGCGTGCCGCCACCCCCAGCCGCGCGCCGAGACGGCGGCGGGGGGCTGGGGGGCGAGCGTCATGTCGTGAATCCGGATGCCTGTCAGACCCGCGCCGAGACCTCTCGTCCCGAGGCGAAACGGCTGAGGGCGCCCGTTCGCGCGAGGCCGCGCATGGCGAGCCACGAGAGCACTCCGGCGAGAAGGGCGCCCGATACCACTGAGGACACCGTGTAGGTGATCGCAAACCCCGTGGTGGAGCCCGGGTACCAGTTGATGAGGTCATTGATGGCCAGCGCCAGACCGGCGCCCATGCCCGCGAGAACCGCGACATAAGCCCGGTAGTTCGCGTAGAGGAACAGGGCGAAGACGATCTCGGCTCCCAGTCCCTGCACCAGACCGGAGAGCAGCGTCAGCGGACCCCACTGCGTGCCGACAAGCGCAGAGACCGCGGCGGCGACGAGTTCGGTGAAGAGAGCGGCACCCGGCTTGCGGATCACGAGGGCTCCCAGCACGCCGGCGAAGAGCCATCCGCCACCGAGAAGCGCTTGCAGGCCGGGCAGCGCGGCCTCGAAAGGAATCGAGATGGGGTTGTAGGCCTGGCCCCAGATCCAGAAGACGAGGCCGGAGGCCACGCCGATGACGCTGGCGACGACGATGTCGACGACCCGCCACCTGAAGCGATCGGGTCGGCTCGAGCCGACGGCGGTTGTTACGGATTCCGTGGAGGAGGGTGAAGTGCGCACTGATCGTGCCCTTTCGTCGTAAGCGAATGTCAGGGCACGGGTGGGGCCGCCGCAGGAAGACCCTGCAGACGACACCGTGAGATGTCCTCCCTGCGCTGGCATGATCCAGATCAGGTTCGACGGTCGAAGGTTGGAGAACCTTCCTCTCAGCCCGGCTCACCGGACTCCCGTGTTGCGACCCAGTATAGGGCCGCTGCGACTACTTCTTCAGCGCGCGGATGATCCGCGCGAAAGCCTTTCCCGTCACCCAGATGGTGGGAATCGACACGGCGAGCAAGGAGATGAGATTGGGTTCGAAGGCGACCCGCCCGTTCTCCTGCGTGACATAGGCGCCCACGGGAATGGCGGCGCCGCCGCCGCCTCCGCCCGCGAGCCCCGAGGCCGCGTCGTCGGAGCCCGAGCCGCCGAATCCGAACCAGCTGATGGCGACAGGCACGAGGGTCTGCCCCTCGATCTCGACGGGGTCGCCGTAGACGGCTCCCACTCCGAACGATCGAACGGTCTCTGCGAGCTTCACGGCGATGTTTGTCATGAGGTCACGGTACCTCCAGCGCAACCGTGCCACCAGAGTGCCGGGTGTGTGACACGCTGGGGGTGTGGACCTACGCATCTTCACCGAACCGCAGCAGGGCGCAAGCTACGACGACCTGCTGACCCTCGCACAGGCGACCGAGAAACTCGGTTTCGACGCCTTCTTCCGCTCCGACCACTACCTGCGCATGGGCGACGATCCCACAGCCGGACTGCCCGGGCCGACGGACGCATGGACGACCCTCGCCGGGCTGGCACGGGAGACGACGCGCATCAAGCTGGGCACGCTCGTGTCGAGCGTCACCTACCGGCAGCCGGGCATCCTCGCCATCCAGGTCGCCCAGGTCGACGCGATGTCTGGAGGCCGGGTCGAGCTCGGCCTCGGCACCGGCTGGTTCGAACAGGAGCACCTCGCCTACGGCATCCCGTTCCCCGCGAAGCGGTTCGGCCTGCTCGAGGAGCAGCTCGAGGTGATCACCGGCCTGTGGGGAACCCCCGTCGGCGAGACCTATTCGTTCGAGGGCCGGCACTACACCCTGGTCGACTCCCCCGCCCTTCCGAAACCCGTGCAGCATCCGGTGCCGATCATCGTCGGCGGCAGCGGCCCCACGCGCACCCCGAAGCTCGCAGCGCGATTCGCGACCGAGTTCAACGTGCCGTTCGCCGAGTTCGCCGACATCCCCCTGCGGTTCAGGGGCGTGCGCGACGCGTGCGAGAGCATCGGGCGCGACCCCTCGGAGCTCGTCTACTCGGCCGCCCTGGTCGCCGCCGTCGGCTCGACCTCGTCGGAGTTCGAGCGCAGGGCCGCCGCCATCGGCCGTGAGCCCGGCGAACTCCGCGAGCACGGGCTCGCCGGGTCTCCCGCCGAGGTCGTCGATCGCATCGGTGCCCTTCGCGAAGACGGCGTCGAACGCCTCTATCTTCAGATTCTCGACATCCACGACCTCGACCACCTCGAACTCATCGCGGCCGAAGTCATGTCGAAGCTCGACTGACTTCTCACCGCACGCCTCCGAGCATCCCGCTCGACCCGACTCATCACGCCTTAATCACGTCTCAGGAGAACTCCATGGAAAGCTGGCCCGGATCGGCCTACCCGCTCGGCGCGACCTTCGACGGGAGCGGCACGAACTTCGCGATCTTCAGCGAGGCTGCCGAGCGCGTCGTGCTCTGCCTCTTCGGCGAGAAGGGCGCGGAGACCCGCATCGAACTCACCGAGGTCGACGCCTACGTGTGGCACTGCTACCTGCCCCAGGTGCAGCCGGGACAGCGCTACGGCTACCGCGTCTACGGGCCCTACGACCCGGAGAACGGCTGCCGGTTCAACCCGAACAAGCTGCTGCTCGACCCCTACGCCAAGGCCACCAGCGGAACGATCGACTGGGATCAGTCGCTCTTCTCGTACAACTTCGGCGACCCCGACTCCCGCAACGACGACGACTCGGCCAAGCACATGATGACCGGCGTCGTCATCAACCCGTTCTTCGACTGGTCCGGCGACCGCGTTCTCGACATCCCCTACAACGAGACCGTCATCTACGAGGCCCACGTGAAGGGCCTCACCCAGCTGAATCCCGACGTGCCCCGCGAGCAGCGCGGAACCTACGCGGGCGTCGCGCATCCGGCCGTCATCGAGCACCTCAAGAAGCTCGGCGTCACCGCCATCGAGCTGATGCCGGTGCACCAGTTCGTCCAGGACAGCACGCTGCTCGAGAAGGGCCTGTCGAACTACTGGGGCTACAACACGATCGGCTTCTTCGCGCCCCAGTCGAGCTACTCCTCCGCGGGTGAGCGCGGCCAGCAGGTGCAGGAGTTCAAGGGCATGGTCAAGTCGCTGCACGCGGCGGGTATCGAAGTGATCCTCGATGTGGTCTACAACCACACGGCGGAGGGCAACCACCTCGGTCCGACCATCTCGTTCCGAGGCATCGACAACGCGGCCTACTACCGGCTCATGGACGATGACAAGCGCTACTACATGGACTACACGGGTACCGGCAACACGTTGAACGTGCGCCACCCGCACTCGCTGCAGCTCATCATGGACTCGCTGCGCTACTGGGCCACCGAGATGCACGTCGACGGCTTCCGCTTCGACCTCGCCTCGGCGCTGGCCCGCGAGTTCTACGACGTCGACAAGCTCTCGACGTTCTTCGAGCTCGTGCAGCAGGACCCGGTGATCTCGCAGGTCAAGCTCATCGCCGAGCCCTGGGACGTCGGACCCGGCGGATACCAGGTCGGCAACTTCCCCGCCCAGTGGACGGAGTGGAACGGCAAGTACCGCGACACGGTGCGCGACTTCTGGCGCGGCGAGCCCGCGAGCCTCGGCGAGTTCGCCTCGCGCTTCACGGGGTCTGCAGACCTGTACGAGCACTCCGGTCGCCGACCCGTCGCATCCATCAACTTCGTCACGGCGCACGACGGCTTCACCATCCGCGACCTCGTCTCGTACAACGAGAAGCACAACGAGGCCAACGGCGAGAACAACAACGACGGCGAATCGCACAACCGCTCCTGGAACTCCGGCATCGAAGGTCCCACCAACGACCCGGTGATCCTCGAGCTGCGCGCGCGCCAGCAGCGCAACTTCCTGGCCACGCTGCTGCTGTCGCAGGGCGTGCCGATGCTGCTGCACGGCGACGAGATCGGCCGCACCCAGCAGGGCAACAACAACACCTACGCCCAGGACTCGGAGATCAGCTGGATCCACTGGGACCACGCCGATGTGCCCCTGAACGAGTTCACCGCCGCCGTCTCGCGGCTGCGCAAGGAGCACCCCACGTTCCGCCGCAGCCGCTTCTTCGACGGCCGGCCGGTCAGGCGAGGAAAGGGCGAGCCGCTGCCCGACATCGTCTGGCTCAACTCGGATGCCCGTGAGATGGAACCCGAGGAATGGGACGCTCCGCTCAGCCGATCGGTGGGCGTCTTCCTCAACGGGCAGGGCATCCGCGGACGCGACCAGCGCGGTCAGCGCATCACCGACGTGAACTTCCTTGTCTATTTCAACGCCGAACCGCAAGACGTTGACTTCGTTCTCCCTCCCGGCGAATACTCGCAGTCGTGGGACGTGGTCATCGACTCGGCCGGCCAGGCTGCAGACGGTCCGCTCCGTAGCGCGAACGAGAAGGTCAAGGTACTGGCGAAGTCGCTCGTCGTGCTCCGCGCCCACCAGGAAGCGGTGACCGAGGCAGACCATTCGGTGGCAGCCTCCCTCACCGCCATGACCGGCACCATCGACACCATCCCCCTGACCAAGCCGTCCAACGGCTAGCGAGGAACCATGCGCGAACCCCTCTCCACCTACCGACTCCAGATCTCGTCGTCGTTCACACTCGATAAGGCGACCGAGCTCATCGACTACCTCGCAGACCTCGGAGCGGACTGGGTCTACCTGTCGCCGATCCTCGAGGCGGAGCCGGGAAGCAACCACGGCTACGACGTGATCGACCACTCGAGGGTCGATCCGGAGCGGGGTGGACCCGAGGGGCTCGAGCGGCTCGCCGAGGCCGCGCACTCCCGCGGCATCGGCGTGCTCGTCGACATCGTGCCGAATCACGTGGGGGTGGCGACCCCGCCCCTGAGCGTGTGGTGGTGGGACCTGCTGACCCACGGGCGCGACTCGCGCTACGCCGAGGCCTTCGACGTGGACTGGGAGTTCGGCCACGGCAAGGTGCGGCTGCCCATGCTCGGCGACGACTCGCTCGACGCCCTCGAGCTCGCGACCGCACCAGACGGAACGCGCGAGCTGCACTACTACGACAACCGCTTCCCCGTCGCGCCCGGCACGGCCGACGACGGTGCCGACGCGATCACGGTGCACTCGCGCCAGCACTACGAGCTCATGAACTGGCGGCGCGCCGATTCCGAGCTGAACTACCGGCGCTTCTTCGCCGTCACCACGCTCGCCGGTGTCAAGGTCGAGGTGCCGTGGGTGTTCCAGGAGTCGCATGCCGAGATCGGGCGCTGGTTCGCCGACGGACTCGCCGACGGCCTGCGGGTCGATCACCCCGACGGCCTCGCCGACCCCGAGGACTACCTCGAGCACCTCGCCGAGCTCACGGGCGGCGCCTACGTGCTGGTCGAGAAGATCCTCGAGGGGCGCGAGAAGCTGCCTGCCTCGTGGAAGACGGCCGGCACCACCGGCTACGACGCGCTGGGCGACATCGATCGTGTGCTGGTGGATGCCTCGGGCGAGCCGTTCCTGAACGTCGCGCTGGGCCTGGGTGACGGCGAGAGTGCGCACGACAGCTGGACGTCGCTGATCCACGACACGAAGCGCCAGGTCGCCGACGGCATCCTGCGCTCGGAGGTGCTGCGCATCCAGCGCGACCTCGATCGTGAGGACGCGCTCGAAGGCTCCACGTGGCGGGGCTCCCCCGCCATCGCCGATGCCATCGCCGAGCTGTTGACCTGCTTCCCCGTCTACCGCTCGTATCTTCCCTCGGGCGTCGAGAAGCTCGAGGAGGCCCACCGCGACGCGCTCACGGCCCGGCCCGATCTCGCGGCAGAGCTCGAGGCCGTGACAGCTGCCCTGTCCCACCCGAGCAACGCGGCGGCGATCCGCTTCCAGCAGACCTCGGGCATGGTCATGGCCAAGGGCGTGGAGGACACGGCGTTCTACCGCTGGAACAGGCTCGTCTCACTCAACGAGGTCGGTGGAGAGCCCGCCGAGTTCGCCATCGAGCCCACGGAGTTCCACGCGCGCCAGTGGCAGCGCATGGCGTCGCTCCCCCGCACCATGACCACCCTCTCCACTCACGACACCAAGCGCGGCGAAGACGTGCGCGCACGCATCGACGTGCTGAGCGAGCTGCCGCACACCTGGCTCGAGACGCTCGCGAAGCTGCGCGAGTCGGCGCCCATCGGCGATGAGACCTTCGACTCGCTCCTGTGGCAGACGGCCATCGGGGCCTGGCCGATCGAGCGCGAGCGGCTTCACGCCTACGCCGAGAAGGCGTCCCGCGAAGCCGGTGCGTCCACTACGTGGAACAACCCCGACGAGGCGTTCGAAGAGGCGTTGCACGCGGCGGTCGACGCGGCCTACGACGACCCGCGCACTCACGAGCTCGTCGAGTCGCTGGCCGCGCGCATCCGGCCCGCGGGCTGGTCGAACTCGCTCGCGGCGAAGCTGCTGCAGCTCACCATGGTGGGCGTGCCCGACGTCTATCAGGGCACCGAGCTGTGGGACAACTCCCTTGTCGACCCCGACAACCGCCGACCCGTCGACTTCGACGAGAGGCGCCGTCTGCTCGAGATTCTCGACACGGGAGCGCTGCCGAGCGTCGACGAGACCGGCGCAGCCAAGCTGCTCGTCACCTCGCGGGCGCTTCGCCTGCGGCACGAGCATCCGGAACTCTTCTCGGGCTATGCACCCGTCGAGGCGCACGGCGACGCGGCCAGCCACGTCATCGCTTTCGACAGGGGCGGCGCGATCACGGTCGCGACGCGCCTTCCGTGGTCGCTCGCCCAGGCCGACGGCTGGGGCTCGACCCAGATCACCATCGAGCGCGACAGCGTCGATGTGCTCACCGGGCGGCAGATCGATGCCGGCCCGGTGTCGCTGTCAGACCTGCTCGCCGACCTTCCCGTGGCACTCCTTGCCGCCGTCCGAGAGGATCTCTCCGAATGACCGCCAGACACCCCTTCGACGTCTGGGCGCCGAAAGCCGCCCGAATGCGCCTGGTCGCCGACGGCCAGACGATCGAGATGACCCGCACCGGCGGCGACTGGTGGACGGCCGGCGCCTCGTCGCCGCAGGGCGAGGTCGACTACGGCTACCTCGTCGACGATGCGAACGGCGAGACCGTGGGCCCGTTCCCCGACCCCCGCTCCCGCCGGCAGCCCGACGGCGTGCACGGACTGTCCCGCACCGTCGATCCGTCGACCCACGTCTGGAACGACGACGACTGGGCGGGGCGGCAGCTCGCGGGCGGCGCGATCTACGAGCTGCACATCGGCACCTTCACGCCCGAGGGCACGCTCGACTCGGCCATCGACCGCCTCGATCACCTCGTCGACCTCGGCATCGACTTCGTCGAGGTCATGCCGGTGAACGCCTTCAACGGCACCCACAACTGGGGCTACGACGGCGTGCTCTGGTTCGCGATCCAGGAGACCTACGGCGGTCCGGATGCCTACCGCCGGTTCGTCGACGCCTGTCACCTGCGCGGCCTCGCCGTGATCCAGGACGTGGTCTACAACCACCTGGGCCCGAGCGGCAACTACCTCGGCGTCTACGGGCCCTACGAGCACGAGGCCGCGGGAACGACCTGGGGCAAAGCGATCAACCTCGACGGCCACGGCTCCACCGAGGTGCGGCGGTTCATTCTCGACAACGCCCGCATGTGGTTCGAGGAGTACCACGTCGACGGGCTGCGCCTCGATGCCGTGCACGCCCTGCACGACGAGAGCTCGCGGCACCTGCTCAGTGAACTCGCTGCGGAGACGGATGCCTGGTCGGCGTTCGTCGGTCGACCGCTCAGCCTCATCGCGGAATCCGACCTCAACGACCCGGTCATGTTCACCCCTCGCGACCATAACGGCTACGGCCTCACCGGCCAGTGGAGCGACGACTTCCATCACTCCGTGCATGTGGCCCTCACCCGCGAGGTCTCGGGGTACTACGCCGACTTCGAGCCTCTGAGCGCGCTCGCGAAGGCCCTGACCTCCGGCTTCTTCCACAACGGCACCTGGTCGAGCTTCCGGGGTCGCCACCACGGAAAGCACATCGACACGGCCAACGTGCTCACCTGGCGTCTCGTCGTGGCCAACCAGAACCACGACCAGATCGGCAACCGGGCGATCGGAGATCGTCTCACGGCATCCCTCGACGAGGGGCAGCTCGCGATCGCGGCGGCGCTGACCCTGCTCGGCCCGTACACGCCGATGCTCTTCATGGGCGAGGAGTGGGGAGCATCCACGCCCTTCCAGTTCTTCACCTCGCATCCCGAGCCCGAGCTGGGCAAGGCCACGGCGGAGGGCCGTATCGCGGAGTTCGAGCGCATGGGCTGGGACGAGTCGCAGGTTCCGAACCCGCAGGACCTGTCGACCTTCACCGACTCGAAGCTCGACTGGAGCGAGCCCGCCTCGGAGGGATCGGCGCACGCGCGCCTGCTGGAGTTCTACAGCGCACTCACGACGCTCCGCCGCACCGTTCCCGCCTTCACCGACCCGCGCTGGCCAACGCTGTCGGTCGACTTCTCCGAAGACGAGCGGTGGCTGCAGCTGACCCGAGGCGACGTGACGGTGCTGGTGAACTTCTCGGCCGATCCGATGGATGCCCCTCACGGCCTGCTCTCGTCGAGCGACGTCCTCCTCGAGTCGAGCCCGCGGGGCGAGAACCCTCGCGTCGCCGGCCACTCGGTGACGGTCTACCGCCCCAGCGTCTGACGACTCGCGCTGATCGAGTAGCCGCGCGCGTTCCCGGAGCTTGTCGAAGGGCGGACCCCATCCGAACGGCGCTGTCCGGTGGCGTCGTCGCGCCCATCCGAGTTCTTGCGATGGGCACCATGGCGCCACGCGACGTCGGCTCGTCGCTTGTGTGGCGTCGTTGCGCCCGTCCGGCGGGTCGGGATGGGCGCGACGACGCCACGCACTGATCGAGTAGCCGCGCGAGGAACGAGCCGGCGTATCGAGGTCACCAACGGTGGTCTCGATACGGCCGCGGCGTTCCCTGAGCTTGTCGAAGGGCAGCCGAGACGCGCAGGTCCGCTATTCCGGCGAGGACCCTGGGCTCTTCTTGCGCATGAGCGACGCGGGGCCGACGGCGCCCGATCCGAAGCGAGCCGCCAGCTTGTCGATGGTGCGCTCGGCGTCGCGCCATCCGTCGGTCTGGGTTTCGGCCTCGTCGGCCCACAGCGACGGCTGGTGCACGACCGAGCCGGCCTCGGCGAGCTGCTCGACACGCACACCGATGAGCCGCACGCGCTGATCATCGCGCAGGTCGAGCGCATCGAAGATGGCCTTGGCCTCGTCGTAGATCTGCTTGCCGAGGTCGCTCGGCTCTGCGAGGGTGCGCGAACGCGTGATGGTGGTGAAGTCGCTGAAGCGCAGTTTGAGTGCCACCGTGCGACCCTCGAGGCCTGCCCTGCGCAGCCTGACGGCCACCTGGTTGGCCTGCTTGAGCAGTTCGCGGTGGAGAACCCGATGATCGCCCACGTCGAACTCGAAGGTGTTCTCGTGACCGATGCTCTTCTCCTGGCGCTCGAGCACGATACCGCGCGGGTCGATGCCCCGTGCCAGGGCATGCAGTTTCTGGCCCGAGGCCTCGCCGACCGCGCGAGTGAGCGCGGCGAGCGGCATCTCGGCGAGCTCACGCACCGTCTTGATGCCGATGCGAGCGAGCGCGGCCTCAGTGCTCGCCCCCACACCCCAGAGCGCCTTGATGGGAAGCGGATGCAGGAAGTTGAGGATCTCGGACTCGGGAACGACGAGCATGCCGTCGGGCTTGGCGCGCTGCGACGCCATTTTGGCCACGAACTTCGTCGACGACGCTCCGACCGAGCAGGTGAGCCCCGTCTCGTCGAACACCCGCGCGCGCACGAGCGAGCCGATGGTGCTGGGACTGCCGAGCAGCCGCCTGGCGCCGGAGACGTCGAGGAAGGCCTCGTCGATGCTGAGCGGCTCGACGAGGGGCGTGACGTCTCGGAAGATGCGCATCACCTCGGCCGAGTAGTGCTTGTACAGGTGCATGTGCGGGGCGAGGATGTGCGCCTTCGGCGCGAGTCGCATGGCCACGGAGACCGGCATCGCGGAGTGGACGCCGAGACGCCGAGCCTCGTAAGTGGCGCTGGTGACGACGCCACGACCGCCCGCGTGGCCGATGATGACCGGCTGGCCTCGCAGTTCGGGGTGGTCGAGCAGCTCGACCGAGGCGAAGAACGCGTCCATATCGATGTGCAGCATGGTGGCGGTCGAGTCGTCTGCTCCGCCCTGCACGATCATCCTTCGAGTCTAGGCAGCACCAGTGACACCAGCTTGTTCGCGGTGTTCGCGTTGCGCGTCGTCGCGGCCGGGCCGAACTGCTTCCAGAACGCCGGCGGGATCGCCGACTTCGACACTCCGTTCGGGCACCACGCGTAGACCGCCCTGCTGCCGAGGCGGATGATCTCGGACAGCAGGCCGTCGGCGTCGGGAAAGACGAGGGTCGACTCGCGCGGCGCCGCATCCGGCAGGAACGAGATCATCAGGCGCGAGGGGTCGTCGGAGACATCGACGAGCGGATTCTCCCGCACGACACCCACGAACTCGCTCCCCTCGAGAACGACGAAGCGTGCCGACACCCCGGTGGCCTCTGCGAAGCGCGTCTCGAGGTCGACGACGCCGGCCGCCGAGAGCGACGTCGCCGAGTCGAAGACCGCGTTACCGCTTCTCAGCAGCGTCTTCACGTTCGTGAACCCCGCCTGCTCGAGCACGCTCTGGAATTCGGGCATCGGAACCAGGGTGCTCGTGCCCACGTTGATGCCGCGCACGAGCGCCACGTACGTCGTCATGGCGACCTCCTTGTTGCTCTCATCCTGCCATCCGACGCCGCAGGATCAGCCGCTCCACGAAACTCCAGAGCGTGGTCAGCGCGAGGTAGATCGTGGCCGCCAGCGGCACGAAGGCCGCGAAGAGCACGGTGATGTAGGGCAGGTAACTCAGGATGCGCGTGAGCGACTCGGCGCCCGGCACGGTCGCGGCGGCGGGCGCCGCCGGGGTGCCCGGCAGTGACACCGGGGGCAGCGGGGCGAGAAAGCGCCGCGAGAGGGTGGCCACGATCGCGATCGTCGCCAGCAGTACGCCGAAGACGATCGCCTGCTGCAGGCCGATGCCCGAACCGAAGACGGACAGCAGGCTCGTGCCGAGCGGCACGCCGAAGACGGTCTGCTCGAGCAGGCCGTTGGAGTGCCCGTTCACGTGCAGCTGGGTGAAGAGCCCGTACACGAGCGACACGATGGGCAGCTGGATCAGCAGCGGCAGGAAGCCGGCGAACGGCGACGTCTTCTCGGCCGCGTACAGGGCCATCAGCTCGCGTTGCATGCGTTCGGGATTCTTCGCGTGCTTCTGGCGGAGCTGGGAGACGAGCGGTGCGAGCCGTCGCCGATCGACCTCGGCCCGCGCCTGGGAGACTCCCACGGGGATGAGCGCACTGCGGACGAGCAGGGTGATGACGACAATGGCGGCGCCGGCGGCGGCCACGGGAAAGAGGGGTTCGAGCAGTGATGCGAGGTGCTGGACGACCGCGTAGGCGGCGTCGAGGACGGCCGCGACGGGGCCGAGGGTGTACGGATTCATGGCAGAGAGATCCCAACGTCATGGGCGGAAGATGGATGACGTGTGGTTGCCTGCCGAGCCGAAGGGCTAGGCGGCGACCGGGATGGAGCGCGCCGGGGCCCTGGTGCGCGGCCTGCCCGCCGCGTTGGGATCGCTCTGCACGACCAGCACGCGCAGGGCGGCGAGGTCGAAACCCGTCTGCTCGATGAGCGAGACGCCGGAGCGGCCGATCAGGCTCACCAGGTACTGCGTGCACAACGCGACGGCGAGAGAGCCGAGGGCCACGACGCCGACGACGGCCGCCGTGTCGAGCGTGCCCGTGCCGAACGACAGCGCGACGGCCAGACCGAGCAGATGATTCATCATCTCGAGCGTGGCGGTCATGAGGTCCTGTCGTATCGGAGGCCTCCCACGCTACCCCCAGCCGCCGTTCAGTGCGAGGAGTAGCGTGATGGACATGGAATTCAGGTACCTCGGCAAGTCCGGGCTCAAAGTCTCGGAAATCACGTACGGAAACTGGCTGACCCACGGATCGCAGGTCGAGAACGACATCGCTGCGCAGTGCGTCGAAGCCGCGTTGACCGCCGGCATCACCACGTTCGACACGGCCGACGCCTACGCGAACACGGCGGCGGAGAAGGTGCTCGGCAAGGCGCTCAAGCACCAGCGCCGCGAATCGCTCGAGATCTTCACGAAGGTCTACTGGCCGACCGGGCCCAAGGGTCCCAACGACGTGGGCCTCTCGCGCAAGCACATCATGGAGTCGATCGACGGCTCGCTCCGCCGGTTGAAGACCGATTACGTCGACCTCTACCAGGCACACCGCTACGACGTGGAGACGCCGCTCGAGGAGACGATGCAGGCCTTCGCCGACATCGTGCGCCAGGGCAAGGCGCTCTACATCGGCGTCAGCGAGTGGAACGCGGAGCAGATCCGCGCGGGCCACGCCCTGTCGAAGGAGCTCGGCTTCCAGCTCATCTCGAACCAGCCCCAGTACTCGATGCTCTGGCGAGTGATCGAAGACCAGGTCGTGCCCGTCTCGGAGGAGCTCGGCCTGTCGCAGATCGTCTGGTCTCCCGTGGCGCAGGGCGTGCTCACGGGCAAGTACAAGCCCGGCGCGGAGCTGCCCCCGGGCAGCCGGGCCACCGATGAGAAGGGCGGGGCCGACATGGTCAAGCGCTTCCTCAACGACGACGTGCTGACCCGCGTGCAGCTGCTGCAGCCCATCGCCCACGACCTCGGGCTCACCATGGCCCAGCTCGCGATCGCGTGGGTCCTGCAGAACCCGAACGTCGCATCCGCCCTGATGGGCGCATCGCGACCCGAGCAGGTCGAGTCGAATGTGAAGGCCGCCGGCGTGACCCTCGACGAGGGCATCCTCGCGCGCATCGACGAGGCCCTCGGCTCCGTCGTGGTGCGCGACGCCAAGCACACGGTCTCGCCGGACACGCGCCCCGTCTGATCGACAGGCCCCGTGTGATCCGCGCTACCGGCGGGTGATCGCGGGGCCGTCGATGCCCAGCCGGGCGAGCCTGCGGCGCGCCGCGAGCTCGCTCGGCGGGTCCTTCTCCAACGTGCCCGCGATCACCCGCAGCGTGAGCCGGGTCACGGCTGCAACCGGCATCCGGATGGGCCCCAGCGACGGCACGCGCAGCTTGAGCATGCCGCGATACGGCTCCGGGATGGATGCGACGGCGCCCGCGAACAGCAGGGCGTAGCCGGGCATCAGCGAGCGGCCGATCGGGGGCCGGCGGATGAACGATACGGCCTCGGCGACGCGGTCGGTGAAGACGAGGTCGCCGGCGTCGAGGTAGCCCCGCAGCTGGGCGGCGAGTTCGGCCTCCGAGCGCGGCGGGTCCTGCACGCCCATCAGCTCGCCCGCGATCGCCCACTCGCGCACGTACGCGTCTGGCCCACCCGGAATCGGCTTTCCATAGAGCTTGGCCGTGGCGAGGAACGAGTCGGTGAACGCGAGGTGCACCCAGCGCAGCAGCTCCGGGTCGTTCGCCGCGTAGGGGCGGGAGACGCCCCGCGCATCGAGATAGCTGCCGACGACGCGCTCGTGCATCTTCAGTACCCAGTTCGAGGTGCCGATCGCCGTTCGCGTATCGCCGTAGCTGACGGTGAAGATCCAGCGAATGGTACCCGCCAGGCGGCCGAGGGGATCCTCCTTGTACCGGGAGTGGTCATGCACTCCGGCCATCGCCCCGGGGTGGAGCGCCTGGATCAGCAGCGCACGGATACCCGCGACGATCGTCGACATGCCCCCGTGCACGCTCCAGGTGGCAGAGCCCGGCGCGAAGAATCCTCCGTCGTCGCCCTCGTCGAGACGAACCGACCACTCGGGCGGCTCGTCGCTGGAGCCGCTCAGGACGAGGCGGATGCGATCGCGCAGGGCGGGGGGAACGAGTTTCACTCCCCCAGTCTGCGCGCGGCCGGCTGTGGGCCGCCCGGCATTGACGACGCGCCTCGCCGCGCCTACGCCTCGGAGATGCGCACCGTGTTGCCCGAGGGGTCACGGAATGCGCAGTCGCGCGGTCCCCACGGCTGCTTGATCGGCTCCTGCAGCACCTCGGCCCCGGAGGCGCGGACCTTCTCGAAGCTCGCGTCGAGATCGTCGCTGCGGAACACGAGCGTCTGCAGCACGCCCTTGACGAGCAGTTCCTCGAGCGCGTCGCCGTCGGCCTGGGACCGGCCGGCGTGCGGCTCCGAGAGCACGATCGACAGGTCGGGCTGGCCCGGGCTGCCGAGCGTCACCCAGCGGAAGCCTCCGTTGGCGACGTCATTCTGCACCTCGAAGCCGAGCGCGTCGCGATAGAAGCCGAGCGCCTCGTCGACGTCCGTGACGGTGATTCCTGCGTACTGAAGTGAGATGGTCATGGATGCCACGCTAGGCCGAGAGGGCCATCGCGGCTTCTCGAATCCTGCTCGATTCGGCGGTCGCCGAGTCGGCGGTGCGCGGACGCGTGTACCCGCTCGCCACGCACGACGGCATCAGCTGCACGGCGTCGTGCTCCCGTCTGCGGTACTGGCTGGGCGTCTCCCCGACCAGCAGGCTGAACCGGGAGCTGAAGGAGCCCAGCGAGGTGCAGCCGACCGCCATGCAGGCGTCGGTGACCGAGACTCCTGCCCGAAGCAGGGCCATGGCACGCTCGATGCGCCGGGTCATCAGGTAGCCGTACGGGGTCTCGCCGTAGGCATCCTTGAACTGGCGGGAGAAGTGCGCCGGCGACATCAGCGCGTGCCTCGCCATCGTCGGCACGTCGAGCGGCCGCGCGAATTCCCTGTCGATCAGGTCGCGCGCACGACGCAGCTGCACCAGCGCGGCCAGTCGTTCCGGGGACATGTCTCGACCGTAGCAGCGTGCCCCCTCGAGGTCACGCCTGCCGCCTCATCGGGCGAGGCGCTCCACCGCCGCACCGAAGAGCGCGGGCATCGCCCGCGCGGCCGGCACGATGAACGGCCTGAGAGGAGACTGCGCCGCGGCGAGCAGCCCCGAGGTGATCACACGGAAGTCCCGGCTGACGCGGGCCCACTCCCGGTCGTAGGTCGCCGCCGGCCGGGGGCCCGCATCCACGATCGCCTCGATGGCGGCCCGCGCGTGGGCCAGACCGACTCGGATGCCCTCGCCGGTCAGTGCGTCGACGTAGCCCGAGGCATCACCCAGCAGCAGCACCCGCCCGGCGCTGCGGGCCGCGGTGCGCTGTCTGAGCGGTCCGGCCCCGCGCAGGCTGTCGACCGGGTGAGATCCGCGGAGGCGATCGGAGAGCTCCGGCAGCTGCGCCAGGATCTCGTCGAAGTCGGTGCGCGGCCGTCCGAGAACCGCCACACCCACGAGGCCGCCGGCCAGCGGCGTGACGTAGGCCTCGGCATCCGCGACCCAGTGCACCTCGACGAGGTCTGTCCACGGCTCGATCGCGTAGTGCCGGCGCAGGCCGAAGCGGCGCCGGTCGGCGCGGCCCGGTGCCGGCCGTTCGAGGCCGACCAGCCGTCGCACCGTGGAGTGCAGGCCGTCGCAGGCGAGCAGCCACGACGCCCGCACGTCGCCGACCGTCACGCCCTCTGCATTCTGCACAAGGTCGGAGACCCGGGCATCCAGACGCATCACGCCCAACTCGTCTGCCCGCTCGGAGAGCGCATCGTGCAGTGCCGTGCGGCGCACACCGAGACCGGAGGGGCCCGCGAACCGGTGCTCGACAAGGGTGCGTGCGTTCGAGTATCGAAAGCCGGCGATCGCGGCTCCCTCCGGATGGACGCCGAGTCGCGCGAGGGCGGCGACGGCCCCGGGCATCAGGCCTTCGCCACAGGCCTTGTCGATGGGAAACGACCGCGGCTCGATCACCACGACCGACAGTCCCGCGAGCCGCGCCTCGATCGCTGCGGCGAGGCCGATGGGCCCGGCCCCCACGACGGCGACATCGACGTCGATCGCGCTCATCGGGGTGCGACGGGCTTCTCGCCGAGCGCCGCCTCGAGCGCCCGCTCCTCGACCGGAATGCGGAACCCGAACAGCAGCACCGCGTTGAGCACGGTGAACGCGAGGGCGGTCACCCAGTTGCTGTGCACCAGGGGCAGGGCGATGCCCTCCGCGATGACGACGATGTAGTTGGGGTGGCGCAGCCACCGGTACGGTCCACGCAGCACGAGCGGCAGGCCGGGGACCACGATGACCCGCGTGTTCCAGCGATGGCCGAGCGAGGCGATGCACCACCAGCGCAGCACCTGGCTGGCAAGCGCGATCACGAGCATGGGCCAGCCCAGCCACGGAATGAACGGCCTGTCGGCGAGGATCGTCTCGAGCAGGCAGGCGAGCAGCAGCCCCGTGTGCAGCGCGACCATCGGCCCGAAGTGGCGTCGGCCGAACTCGAGGCCGCCGCGGGCGAACGCCCACGCCGCATTGCGGGTCGATACGAAGAGCTCGACGATGCGTTCACCGCCGGTCAGCAGGATGAGGATCGTGTACAACAGTACGGAGAGGGTCATTCAGTCGCTCCCGACCAACGCAGAAGCACCAGCTCGGCGCACACGCCAGGGCCCAGGGCGAACAGGGCGCACAGCTCCCCGCCCGTCGGCGGCGAGTCTCGGATGCTGTCGGCCAGCACGTGCAGCACGGATGCCGACGACAGGTTGCCGACCCGGGCGAGCGAATCCCAACTCACGTCGAGCGCACCCGGCGGCAGGTCGAGGGCCTCGCTGAACGCGTCGAGCACCCGCGGGCCGCCCGGATGCGCGATCCAGCGCGGGATGTCGTCGATCGTCGCGTCGTGGTCGGCGAGGAACAGGGTCATGTCGTCACCGAAATGCTCGTCGATCACGTCGGCGACCCCGGCGGTCAGCACGATGCGGAAGCCCGTCTCCCCCGGATTGAAGCCGAGCACGTGGCGGGTGTCGGGGTACAGGGCGCTGCGCGAGCCGACGACGTCGAATCCGTCGTCCGACCTCGCGATCGCGCGCTCGGCGCCCACCATCACAACGGCTGCCGCGCCGTCGCCGAAGAGCCCGGATGCGACGAGATTCGCCATCGAGTCGTCGTCGCGCTGCACGGTGAGCGAGCACAGCTCGACGGAGATGAGCACGGCGACGCCGGTCGGATGGCCCGCCAGGTAGTCGTCGAGCCGGGCGATGCCGGCGGCACCGGCGACGCAGCCCAGGCCGAACATCGGCACCCGCTTCACGTCGGGCCGCAGCCCGAGTCGGGGCACGAGGAGCGCGTCGATCGACGGCGCCGAGACACCCGTCACCGAGGTGAACAGCACGAAGTCGACCTCGTCGGCACGCACGCCCGCCTGCGAAAGCGCTGCCGCGAGGGCCTCCTCCGCGAGGTCGGTGGCCGCCTCGATGAAGAGGCCGTTCGTCTCTGTGAAGCTCTGCTCCTCGAGGTAGCGCTCGATCGGAAGCACCAGGTGGCGTCGCTCGACCCGGCTGCCCTGGTGGAGCCGTCGCAGGACCGCCTGCTTCGAGAGATCCGCGGTGATCATCGGGGCGATCGTGTCGGTTATCTCCGTCTGGGCATACGAGAGGGCGGGCAGTGCGGCGGATACCCCGACGATTCTCGACACGTTCGCACGCTAGCACGGCCACTCACGCCTATCGATGCCCATGGAAAGCCGAAACGACTGCGCCATAATGTCTCTTTCGACAACGCGAAGGGCACCGTATGAGCATCGAGACCGACCGGCCATGGGTTTCCCAGTACGCAGACGGCGTTCCCGCGACGATTGCGCTGCCCTCCGGCTCACTGGTCGACATGTTCGACGACTCGGTGCGTGCGTACAAGTCCAACGTCGCCCTCGACTTCTTCGGCTCGACGACGACGTATGCCGAGCTGGGCATGCTGGTCGCGCGCGCCGCAGAGGGCCTGCGACGAGCCGGCGTCGGCCCCGGTGACCGGGTGGCCCTCGTGCTGCCCAACTGTCCGCAGCACGTCATCGCCTTCTACGCCGTCCTTCGACTCGGCGCTATCGTCGTCGAGCACAATCCGCTCTACACCGACCGCGAGATGCGCCACCAGTTCGAAGACCATGGCGCGAAGGTCGCGATCGTGTGGGACAAGGTGGGCGATCGCATCCATTCGATGCCCGCCGACGTGGCGTTCGACACGGTCGTCGCCGTCGATATCACCCGCGCGATGCCCCTGTCGAAGCGACTGGCGCTGCGGCTGCCCGTGCCCAAGGCCCGCGACGCCCGCAAGGCGCTCACGGCCGACTCGAAGCGCAGCATGCCCTGGGAGAAGCTGATCAACCACCGGCCCGTGCGCCGCTCCGTGCCTCGCCCGACCGTCGACGACCTCGCTGTCATCCAGTACACGAGCGGCACGACCGGAACGCCCAAGGGCGCCAAGCTCACCCACTTCAACCTGCACGCCAACGCCCTTCAGGGCCGCGCGTGGGTGCCCGGAATGGTGGCGGGCAAGGAGGTCATCTACGCCGTTCTGCCGATGTTCCACGCCTACGGGCTCACGCTCTGCCTCACCTTCGCCATGAACAGCGGCGCCCGACTCGTGCTGCTTCCCAAGTTCGACGTCGATCTCGTGCTCGACGCGGCGAAGTCGCATCCGCCCACCTTCCTGCCCGCCGTGCCGCCGATCTATGAGCGCCTCGCGCTGGGCGCCCAGAAGCGCAAGGTCGACCTCACGGGAATCCGCTTCGCGATCTCCGGAGCCATGAACCTGCCTGTCTCCACCGTCGAGCTCTGGGAGAAGGCCACGGGGGGTTACCTCGTCGAGGGCTACGGACTCACGGAGACCTCGCCCGTGGCGTTGGGAAACCCCATCGGCCCGAGCCGCCGCCCCGGCACCGTCGGCGTCCCCTTCCCGAGCACAGACATCCGGGTCGTCGACCCCGAAGACACCTCGATCGACCGCACGCCGGGCGAGGAGGGCGAGCTGCTCATCCGCGGACCGCAGGTGTTCCAGGGGTACTGGCAGAAACCCGACGAGACCGACGCCGTGCTGCTCGATGGCGGCTGGTTCCGCACCGGCGACATCTGCACGCAGGATGCCGACGGCTTCGTCACCATCGTCGACCGCATCAAGGAACTCATCATCACGGGCGGATTCAACGTGGCGCCGTCGGAGGTCGAAGACGCGCTGCGCCAGCATCCCGGTGTGGCGGACGTCGCCGTCGTCGGCATGCCGAGCGGGGGCGGTGGAGAAGACGTGGTCGCGGCCGTGGTGCTCTCGTCCAGGGCAGACTTCGACGAGAAGGAGTTCCGCGACTGGTGCCGCGGGCAGCTCACGGCCTACAAGGTGCCGAAGCGGATCGTCGTGATCGACGAGCTTCCGAAGTCGCTCATCGGCAAGGTGCTGCGCCGCGCCGTGCGGGAGCAGCTGCTGGCCGGCAAGGGCTGATCAGAACCGATCAGGAAGGTTCGGGCAGCGACGAGGCCGGGAAGACGGGCGCGGAGAGAAGAGCGACCGTCACGGAGCCGCCCTTGGTGACCTGCTCGCCCAGCTGCACGAAGCCGAGGCGGTCGTGGAACGCCAGCGAGCCGGGGTTCGGCGGATCGAGATTGACCTCGCACGTGACCTCGGTGAGACCGGCGAGCTCGGCCTCGGCGAAGACGCGCTCGTAGAGCAGCTGGCCCAGGCCGCGGCCCCGCATGCCCTCGGCGACGACGATGCGGTCGACGTAGAGGAAGTCGCCGCCCCGTTCCTCGAACCAGCGGTAGTTCTCGCTCTCGTAGTCGTTGCCGGCGGCCAGTGTGACGACGAGACCGAGCGGCTCCTCCGGAGCCTCGTCGTCGACCACGATCACGGCTGCGTGCGCCATCGACACGAGGTCGAGGAGTTCTGCCTCGTCGAGCAGGTTCACCGCGGGGATGGCCCTGTTGTTCATGGCCAGCAGCGGAGTCAGGTCGGTGGCATCGATGTCTCTGGTCGTCAAGGTCACCCCGCGAGCCTATCCAAGAGACGCTCGGTGGAATGCACGCGAGCGTGATGGACTTACACCTAGAACCATGACGAGCATCGCCGACAGGAGCCCCATCGTGACCATCGACTGGCTGACACTGCAGAACACCGCACACGCCGAGTTCGCCACGCGCCTCGAGGCGGTGAGCGACTGGAACGCCCCCACCCCCGACACCGACTGGAACACCCGCCAGCTCGTCACCCACGTGATCGAGGAGCAGCAGTGGGTTCCCCTGCTTCTCGAGGGGCGCACCCTGCGACAGGCGCAGGCGCTCAAGCGCCCACTGTCGAGCGACCTCGTCACCGAGTGGGCCCTGTATTCCAAGGCCGCCACCGACGCCTGGCGATCGGCGGCACCGGATGCCCGTGTGCAGCTGTCGTACGACACCGTGACGGTCACCGAGTACCTGCGCGAGCAGGTGTCCGACGTCACCATCCACACATGGGACCTGGCGCGTGCCACCCGCACGTCAGAGACGCTCGACGACCAGCTCATCGCCGCGGTCTGGACCGTGTTCGAACCGCAGAAGGAGACGCTGGAGGCATCCGGTCTGTTCAGCTCCCCCGTTCCCGTTCCCGAGCACGCGTCGCTGCAGTCCCGGCTGCTGGCTCTGACCGGGCGAGACGACAGGCTTCCGCTCTCCGCGTAGCCCTCGATCTATGCACACTCATGAATGAGGATTAGCCTGAACGCCTAGGCGGCGAACCCGAGATTCCGCCTGAGCGCAAGGAGATTCATGTCGGCCGCACCCCAGTTGTCCATCCCCGACCAGTACGGCAAGCGCGTCATCGTGACGGGAGCCAACAGCGGACTCGGTCTCGAGACGGCGCGGCGCCTCTCGGCTGCCGGCGCCCATGTGGTCATGGCGGCACGCACGCAGGAGAAGAACCAGGCGGCGGCCGACACCATCCGGCAGAGCGTGCCCGACGCGTCACTGCAGCTCGAGAGCCTCGACCTCGCCTCCCTCGCGAGCGTGCGGGCGTTCTCGGAGCGCATCCTCGCCGATCAGCTGCCCGTCGACGTGCTCATCAACAACGCCGGTGTGATGGCCGTGCCCACGAAGCACACGACCGAAGACGGCTTCGAGCTGCAGTTCGGCACGAACCATCTGGGGCACTTCGCCCTCACGGCGCGTCTCCTCCCGTCGCTCATGGCTGCGGATGCGCCGAGGGTCGTCACGCTGTCGAGCGTGATGCACTGGATCGGACGCATACGATTCGGCGATCTCAACGCCGACAAGAAGTACAACGCCTGGCTCGCCTACGGCCAGTCCAAGCTGGCGAACCTGCTCTTCGCGCACGAGTTGCAGCGACGCAGCGACGGCGCGGGCTGGGGTCTGCTCAGCGCAGCAGCTCATCCCGGCTCGAGCCGCACGAACCTGCAGAACGCCGGCCCGCAGCTCGGCCGCGACAAGCCGGCGAGCGCGCTCGTCGAGAGGTTCATGAACATGCCCGGCCTCTCGCAGGGGGCCGAGCAGGGTGCGGAACCCGAGATCTTCGCGGCCACGTGGGCCAGCGTCTCCGGCGGAGACTACGTCGGACCCACGGGTGCATTCGGACTCACCGGTCCTCCCGGACGGGCGAAGCAGAGCCGACGCGCCCTCGACGAGAGGGTGGCGTCGCGGCTCTGGACCGTGTCGGAGGACCTGACGGGCATCGACTTCTAGTAGCCCCTCGACAGGCTCGGGGAGCGGATGTCCGTTCCCTGAGCCTGTCGAAGGGCCGACCCGCGACTACTCGGGAAGCGCCGTGGCCCTCTCGAGAACCAGTTCGCGAACGCGCGCCGCGTCGGCCTGACCCTTCATCGCCTTCATCACAGCACCGATCACGGCACCGGCGGCCTGCACCTTGCCGTCGCGGATCTTGGCGAGAACGTCGGGCTGGCTCTGCAGCGCCTCGTCGATGGCGGCGATCAACGCGCCGTCGTCTGACACGACGGCCAGGCCGCGCGCATCCACGACCTGCTGGGGCGTGCCCTCGCCGGCGATGACGCCCTCGAGAACCTGCCGCGCGAGGCGGTCGGTGAGAGTGCCGGCGTCGACGAGCGCCACGAGCTGTGCGACCTGCAGCGGGGTGACGAGCGTGGTCGCGTCGACACCCTGCGCGTTGGCGGTGCGGGCGATCTCGCCCGTCCACCACTTGCGGGCCGCAGCGGGCGCGGCACCCGCCGCGACGGTCTCGATGACCTCGTTCACGAGACCGGAGTTCGTGAGGTCCTGGAACTCGAGGTCGGTGAAGTTCCACTCGGCCTTCAGGCGACGACGGCGGATGGCCGGGGCCTCGGGAAGAGCTGCGCGCAGTTCTTCGATGAGCTCGGCCGACGGAACGACGGGCAGCAGGTCTGGCTCCGGGAAGTAGCGGTAGTCGTCGGCGTCGGACTTGGGTCGACCGGCGGAGGTCTGGCCCGTGTCCTCGTGCCAGTGGCGCGTCTCCTGCGTGATGGTTCCGCCGTCGTCGAGGATGGCGGCCTGGCGCTGGATCTCGTAGCGGATGGCCCGCTCGACGCTGCGCAGCGAGTTGACGTTCTTCGTCTCGGTGCGTGTTCCGAGCGGCGCGGGCGGCTCGCCCTCCGGGGTGCGTCGACGCAGCGAGATGTTGGCGTCGCAGCGCAGGTTTCCGCGCTCCATGCGCGCCTCGGAGATGCCGAGTCCCACCACGATGTCGCGGATAGTCGAGACGTACGCCTTGGCGAGCTCAGGGGCGTCTGCCTCGGCTCCGTAGATGATGTCGGTGACGATCTCGACCAGGGGAACACCCGCACGGTTGTAGTCAACGAGCGAGTACTCGGCGCCCTGGATGCGACCGGTCGCGCCGCCCACGTGGGTGAGCTTTCCGGCGTCCTCCTCCATGTGCGCACGCTCGATCGGCACCGTGAACATGCGCCCGTTCGGCAACTCGACCTCGACCGACCCCGCGAACGCGATGGGCTCGTCGCTCTGCGAGATCTGGTAGTTCTTCGCCAGGTCGGGGTAGAAGTAGTTCTTACGGGCGAAGCGGCTCGTGGGCGCGATCGAGCAGCCGAGCGCGAGGCCCAGGCTGATGGCGTAGCGCACCGCCTGGCCGTTGACCACGGGAAGCGAGCCCGGCAGACCGAGGTCGACGGGGGTTATGTTCGTGTTGGGCTCGCCGCCGAAGTAGTTCGGCGCGTCGGAGAACATCTTGGTCTTGGTGCTGAGCTCGATGTGCACCTCGAAGCCGAGCACCGGCTCGAAGAGCTCGAGCGCGCGGTCGTAGTCCATCAGTTTCGCCATCAGACGGCTCCCTCGTCGGTCGCGTTCATTTCACTGGGAGACAGGTCGGGCGCCTGGCTCAGGAGCGTGTGCCCCCACTTCTGCTCGAGGAGCGCCTCGAGCGCGGCGGCCACCCCATACAGTCGGGCGTCTTCGCGTGCCGGTGCCAAGAACTGGATGCCGACGGGCAGCCCGTCTTCGGCGGCCAGTCCCACGGGCACCGAGATTCCGGGGATTCCCGCGAGGTTGGCCGGGATCGTGGCGATGTCGTTGAGGTACATCGACAGCGGATCTCCGGTCTTCTCTCCCAGCTTGAACGCAGTGGTGGGCGCCGTGGGCGACACGAGCACGTCGGCGTTCGCGAAGGCGGCCGCGAAGTCGCGCTGCACCAGCGTGCGCACCTTCTGTGCGCTGCCGTAGTAGGCGTCGTAGTAGCCAGCCGAGAGCGCGTAGGTTCCGAGGATGATGCGGCGCTTCGCCTCGGCGCCGAAGCCCTGCTCGCGGGTGGCGCTCATCACGTCTTCGACGGTGCCGCCGCCCTTCGGGTTGACCCGCAGGCCGAAGCGCACGGAGTCGAACTTGGCCAGGTTGCTGGAGGCCTCGGCGGGCATGATCAGGTAATACGCGGCGATCGCGTGCTCGACACTCGGAAGTGCGACCTCGGTGATGATCGCGCCGGCGCCCTCGAGAAGGGCGAGAGCCTCACGGAAGCGTTCCATGACGCCGGGCTGGAACCCGTCGCCCTGGAGCTCTGTGATGACCCCGATGCGGAGGCCTGCGACGTCGGCGTTGCGAACCGCCTCGGCGAACGACGGCCAGACGTCGGTGAGCGACGTGGAGTCGCGCGGGTCGTGCCCGCCGATCACGTCGTGCAGCAGTGCGGAGTCGAGGACCGTGCGCGACACCGGACCGATCTGGTCGAGGCTGGAGGCGAGGGCGATGGCGCCGTAGCGGCTGACCCCGCCGTAGGTGGGCTTGAGGCCGACCGTGCCGGTGACGTGCGCGGGCTGGCGGATGGACCCGCCGGTGTCGCTGCCCAGGGCGAACGGCGCCTCGAAGGCGGCGACCGCGGCGGCGGAGCCACCACCGGAGCCTCCGGGGATGCGCTCGAGGTCCCACGGGTTGTGCGTGGGACCGTAGGCGGAGTGCTCCGTCGACGAGCCCATGGCGAACTCGTCCATGTTGGTCTTGCCGATGGAGACGAGGCCTGCGGCACGCAGCTTGGTCATGACCGTGGCGTCGTAGGGCGGAACCCAGCCCTCCAGGATCTTGGAACCGCTCGTGGTGGGCATGCCCTTGGTGACGATGACGTCTTTGATGGCGATGGGAACGCCGGCGAGCGGGTGCAGCTCTTCTCCGGCCGCGCGACGACGGTCGATGTCGGCCGCCTCGGCGAGGGCGCTGTCGGATGCGACGTGCAGGAAGGCGTGAACGGACCCGTCGACCGCGGCGATGCGGTCGAGGTGCGCCTGTGTGGCCTCGACCGAGCTGACCTCGCCCGAGCTGAGCTTGATGGCGAGTGCGTCGGCGGTGAGCCTTGTGAGATCGGTCGTCATTACTGCTCCTCCCCCAGGATGGCGGTGACCCGGAATCTCGAGCCGTCGTGGTCGGGCGCACCGGCCAGTGCTTCTTCGGCGGTGAGGGTCTGGCCCACCACGTCGTCTCGGAACACGTTCTGCAGTGGAATCGGGTGGCTCGTGGCCGGCACATCGGGCGTCGCGACCTCGGTGACCGTGGCCACGTGGTCCATGATCGACCCGAGCTCGCTCGTGAGCGACACGATCTCCTCGGGTGTCAGCGCGATACGGGCGAGGCTGGCCAGGTGGGTGACCTGCTCCTGCGTGATTTCGGACATGCTGCTCCGTGTCTTCATTCGGGGGGAGTTCGGACGAACCCACCGATTCTACCGGAGCCGCGTTCCCTGAGCCTGTCGAAGGGAACCACCCGTTCCCTGAGCCTGTCGAAGGGAACGACAGGGTCAGGGAGCGACGTCGTCGGGCGCGCTCTCCGCCTCGGGGGCCGGGCCCAGCGCATCCGGCCCTTGCGTGACGAGGATCGCGAACTGCTCGGCGTCGATGATGCGCAGGCCGAGGGCCTCGGCCTTGGTGAGCTTGGAGCCGGCACCGGGGCCCGCGGCCACGAAGTCGGTCTTCTTGCTCACGCTCGACGCGGCCTTGCCGCCCGCATTGATGATCGCCTCGAGCGCGCCCTCGCGGGTGAACCCGTCGAGCGAGCCTGTGGCGACGACGGTGACGCCCGAGAGCACGCCGCCCTCGATGACGGCTGCGCCGGGGCCCGGATGCCCGGGGGTCGCGAACTG
Organism: Agreia sp. Leaf283; assembly: GCF_001422485.1. Classification (GTDB taxonomy): domain Bacteria; phylum Actinomycetota; class Actinomycetes; order Actinomycetales; family Microbacteriaceae; genus Agreia. The sequence continues at coordinate 311,725 of NZ_LMNF01000003.1, read as the reverse complement.
CACACCAGCGGCGGCCCAGGAATCCACGATGTCGACGTGCCAGTCGACGGAGAACCAGTCGATCAGCGCATCGGCGATGATCAGCCCCACACCGTCGACGGCGGCGAGCTCCTCGCGGCTCGCCGCACGGATCGCGTCGAGCGAGCCGAAGTAGTCGGCCAGGGCGCGCGCGGCCACAGGGCCGACGTGCCGGATCGACAGCGAGACGAGGATGCGCCACAGCGGCTTGGTCTTGGCCTTCTCGATCTCGGCGAGAAGCTTCACGGCGTTCGTCGACGGAACCGAGAACTCGTCGCCCGCGAACTCCGCCGCCTTCGGTTCGCGCGTGTCGGGATTGTAGGCGCCGTCGCGCTTCTGGCGTCGGCGCTGGAAGGGCTGAACCCGCTTGGGCTCGCCGTCGTCGGTGAGCTTGACCATGCCCGTCTCGTTGTCGCGCACGACCACCGTGATCGGGAAGATATCTTGCATGCGCAGGGCGAACAGACCCGCCTCTGTCTCGAGCGGAGGATCGGACGGTTCGAGCGGCTGGGTGAGCGCGGCGGCCGACACCTCGCCGAGCACCTCGATGTCGAGGCCGCCTCGGGATCCCACGTGCTCGACGCGGCCGCGCACCTGGGCGGGGCAGCTGCGCGCGTTCGGACAGCGCAGGTCGACGTCGCCCTCTTTGGCCGGGGCGAGCCTCGTGCCGCACTCGGGGCAGTTCTCGGGCATCACGAACGCGCGCTCGTCGCCCGTGCGCAGCTCGACCACCGGGCCGAGCACCTCGGGAATGACGTCGCCCGCCTTGCGCAGCACCACGATGTCGCCGATGAGCACGCCCTTGGCCTTGACCACGTCTTGGTTGTGCAGTGTGGCCTGGCGCACCTCGGAGCCGGCGACCTCGACCTTCTCCATGACCGCGAACGGCGTGGCGCGGCCCGTGCGCCCGACGCTCACGACGATGTCGAGCAGACGGGTGTTGACCTCTTCGGGCGGGTACTTGTAGGCGGTGGCCCAGCGTGGCGCGCGGCTCGTGGCCCCGAGCTCGGCGTGCAGGGCGAGGTCGTCGACCTTGATGACGATGCCGTCGATCTGGTGCTCGACGCTCGCGCGATGGATGCCGTTGTAGCGGATGAACTCGACGACGTCGTCGACCAGGTCGAAGACCTTGAAGTGGGTCGAGATGGGAAGACCCCAATGCTCGAGCAGGCCGTAGACCTCGCTCTGCGCCGCGACGGGCGGATTCGGCCATGCGCCGATGCCGTGCACCAGCATGCGCAGGCGAGACAGGCGGTTCTCGACGAGGGCGAGTTGCTTGGCGTTCTTGCCCTCGGTCTTCTGGCGAAGAGAGCCGGCCGCCGCGTTGCGCGGATTGGCGAACACGCGCTCCCCCGCCGCCTCCTGCGCCGCGTTCAGCTCGTCGAACGATGCCACGGGAAAGAAGATCTCGCCGCGCACCTCGACCAGGGGCGGATGCCCGGTGCCCTTCAACCGCGCCGGGATCTGCTTGATCTGCAGCACGTTGTCGGTGACGTCTTCTCCGACCACACCGTCGCCGCGGGTGGCTGCCGTGACGAGAACACCGTTCTCGTAGCGCAGGTTGATGGCGAGCCCGTCGATCTTGAGCTCGGAGAGATAGCGCACGGCGCTGCGGCCGGCATCGCGTTCGATCTTCGCGGCCCACTCGCGCAGCTCGTCTTCGCTGAAGACGTTGTCGAGGCTGAGCATGCGCTCGGCATGCGTGACCGGCGCGAACATCGTGGTCTCGGCGCGGCCGCCCACCGTCTGCGTGGGACTGTCGGCGCTCTGCAGCTCGGGGTGCGCCCGTTCGATGGCGTCGAGTCGCCGGACGAGGGCGTCGTACTCGGCGTCGGAGGCGGTCGACGCGTTCTTATCGTAGTACTGGTCGCGCAGTTCGAGGATGCGCGTCGTGAGCTCGTCGGCCTCGACCTTGGCCTCTGCGAGGTCGGGGGTGACCTCGTCGGGCAGGACCTCGGCCATCAGGCCACGGCTCCCGCCGCAGCGGGCACGGCTGGGACTGCACTGGTCGAATCGGCACTGGTCGAGTCAGCACTGACCGTGCGATCGATGGTGCACTGGCCGAGCACGCGGGTGCCGATGTAGACGACGGCCGTCTGGCCGGGAGCGACCCCGTTGAGCGGCGTGTGCGGCGTGATCACGAGTTCGTGATCGGATGCCGGTCGCTGGCCCTCGACGGGAACGGGCACGTCGAGCGCGCGCACGACGGCGGTCGCGGGAACCGGGTCGGCGTGGGCGCGGATCTGGACCTCGCACTCGAAGGCGATCTGCGGGTTCTCGGGAGCGAGCCCGGCCCAGGTGAACCGGGCGCCGGCGATCTCGGAGATGTCGAGCGCCTCCTTGGGGCCGACGACGACCTGGTTGCTCACGGGTCGCACCTCGAGCACGAACCGGGGCTTGCCGTCGGGCGCGGGCATGCCGAGGTGGAGGCCACGGCGCTGGCCGACGGTGAACGAGTGGGCCCCGTCGTGACTGCCCACGACGCTGCCGTCACGCTCGACGACCTGGCCGGTCTCGGCGCCCACGCGCTCGGCGAGCCAGCCCTTCGTGTCGCCGTCGGGGATGAAGCAGATGTCGTGGCTGTCGGGCTTCGACGCCACCGAGAAGCCGCGTTCGGCGGCCTCGGCACGGACCTCGGCCTTGGAGGGCGTCGCGCCCAGGGGGAACATGCTATGCGCCAGCTGCTCGCTGGTGAGTACACCCAGCACGTAGCTCTGGTCTTTGGCCCATGTGGCGGCGCGGTGCAGCTCGCGGTTGCCTTCGGCGTCGGTGACGATGTTGGCGTAGTGGCCCGTGGCGACCGCGTCGAAGCCCAGGTCGACGGCCTTCTCGAGGAGGGCGGCGAACTTGATGCGCTCATTGCAGCGCATGCACGGGTTGGGGGTGCGCCCCGCCGTGTACTCGGCGACGAAATCGTCGACGACGTCGGCCTTGAACCGCTCGGAGAAATCCCATACGTAGTAGGGGATGCCGATCTTGTTTGCGACACGCTGCGCGTCCATCGAGTCTTCGATGGTGCAGCAGCCGCGGGCACCGGTTCGCAGGGTGCCCGGCATGCGCGACAGCGCCAGATGAACCCCGACCACGTCGTGCCCTGCCTCGACCGCGCGTGCGGCGGCCACGGCGGAGTCGACCCCGCCACTCATTGCTGCTAAAACCTTCACGTGACGAGCTTACGTGAGGCCTCGGACAGCGTCACCGGAGTAGCGACGGGCCTCCGAATGCCGAATGGCGCCGTCACGCCCGTCCCGTCGTACGGGATGGGCGCGACGACGCCATTCGGCGACGATGAGACTATTCTGCGGGCTTAGCCTCTGCTGCGTCTGCCTCGGCCTGGGCCTTCATCGCGGCCTCGACGTCGAGCGCCTTGAGCTGCGCAACGAGGTCGGCGAGGGCGGGCGCCGGAAGCGAACCGGCCTGGCGGAACACGGGCACGCCGTTCTTGAACGCCATCAGGGTCGGGATCGAGGTGATCTGCGCGGCAGCGGCGAGCTGCTGCTGGTCTTCGGTGTCGATCTTTCCGTAGACCACGTCGGTGTTGTCTTCGCTGGACTTCTCGAAGACGGGCGCGAACTGCTTGCACGGGCCGCACCAGTCGGCCCAGAAGTCGAGAAGAACGATCTCGTTGTCGGTGATGGTCTTGTCGAGGGATTCGGCGGTGACGGTAACGGTAGGCAAAAGGGGCCTCCTCGTGAAGATTGTCGATTGATGGTCGTGCGGTTCGCGAAACGCTACCGCACGGTGTCTACAACAGAACGGGGTTGCGCTGCATTCCCGGGGCGGGCGTTCCCTGAGCCTGTCGACGTTGCCCTTCGACAGGCTCAGGGAACGACAGGCTCAGGGATCGGTCGCGCTATGCCCCGATGCCCACGACCTCGGGCTGCTCGTTCGAGCCGGGGGCGCTGGGCTCGACCGCTGCGGCCACGCGGGCGCCGAGCGTCGCGTCGACGTTCGTCCAGTACTGGTAGACGCGCTGGCGGAGGCCTGCATCGGTCACCTTCGAGACGTGACCCGCGATGTTCGCGACGAGCCGGTCGCGAGCCGCGTCATCCAGAACCTCGCGCACCAGCGTGCCGGCCTGGCCGAAGTCGTCGTCGTCGGCGTGCAGCTCGGCGGCGGCGCGCACGAGCTCGCCGTCGGACTCCCAGCCCGCGTCGGCACCGGCCCGGGCGGGGTCCGCGTGCGGGCCTCCGTGCGAGTTCGGTGCGTAGACGGGCGTCTCGGCAGACGTGAATCCGTGGCGCATCGCCCCGTCTTTCGAGTAGCTGTGCAGTGGCGCGGTCGGCGCGTTCACGGGCAGCTCCGCGTGGTTCGTTCCCACGCGGTAGCGGTGCGCGTCGGCGTAGCTGAAGATGCGCGCGAGCAGCATCTTGTCGGGGCTGGCGGCGATTCCGGGAACGAAGTTCGACGGCGCGAACGTGGCCTGCTCGATCTGCGCGAAGTAGTTCTCGGGGTTGCGGGTCAGCGTCATGGTTCCGACCTCGTGCAGCGGGTAGTCCGCGTGCGGCCAGACCTTCGTGAGGTCGAAGGGGTTGAAGCGGTAGGTGGCCGCGTCGGCATAGGGCATGATCTGCACGCTCAGGGTCCAGCTCGGGTAGTCGCCGCGCTTGATCGCCTCAGACAGGTCGCGGATGTGGAAGTCGGCGTCCTCTCCGGCGATGCGGTCCGCGTCGGTCTGGCTCAGGATCTCGATGCCCTGGTGGGTCTTGAAGTGGTACTTGACCCAGAACCGCTCGCCGGCGGCGTTGATCCACTGGTAGGTGTGCGATCCGAAGCCGTCCATGTGCCGCCACGAAGCCGGCAGACCGCGGTCTCCCATGAGCCAGGTCACCTGATGGGCGGTCTCGGGCGACAGCGTCCAGAAGTCCCACTGCATGTCGTGGTCGCGCAGGTGCGTTCCCGGCAGGCGCTTCTGCGAGTGGATGAAGTCGGGGAACTTGATTCCGTCGCGGATGAAGAAGACGGGCGTGTTGTTGCCGACGAGGTCGTAGTTGCCCTCGTCGGTGTAGAACTTCAGCGCGAAGCCGCGCGGGTCGCGCCAGGTGTCGGGGCTGCCCTGCTCCCCCGCCACGGTCGAGAAGCGCGCGAGCATGTCGACGGATGCGCCGGGCTGGAAGAGGCTGGCGCGCGTGTAGGCGGAGACATCGTGGGTGGTGACGAAGGTTCCGAACGCGCCGCCGCCCTTGGCGTGCACAATGCGCTCCGGCACCTTCTCGCGGTTGAACTGGGCGAGCTTCTCGACCAGGTAGTGATCGTGCAGCGTGATCGGTCCGTCGGTTCCGACGGTCTGCGAATGCTCATCGCTGGCGACCGGGGCGCCGGAGTTGGTGGTGGTGAAGGCATCGGTGGACATTGTTCTCCTTGTAAATCGGGCGGTCGGGAGGATGTACGAGATCTAGGCTGGCACTGCTGCCTGACAGGCAGGACAGAGACCCCAGAACGTGACCTCGGCGGTCTGGATCTGGAATCCGCCGGATGACGACGGAGTCAGGCACGGGCTATGGCCGACGGTGCAGTCGATGTCTTCGACCGCTCCGCAGCCGGTGCAGACGACGTGGTGATGGTTGTCGCCCACACGGCGCTCGTAGAGCGCCGGCGAGTGGGCGGGCTCGATGCGTCGCACGAGCCCGGCTTGCGTGAACGCGGCGAGGATTCCGTGCACGGCCTGCACGCTCGTTCCCGGCACCAGCGGAAGCACCGCGCGGAACACCCGCTCGGCCTCGATGTGGGACTCGTTCTCGAGCACGCCGAGAACGGCGACCCGGGGCTCGGTGACCCGCAACCCGGCGTGACGGATGCTGTCGGCCAGGGCCGTCGCATCCGCTCGCTCTGTCGTCATGCGTCAACCCTAGGTGCTTGTTTTGAATTACTCAAAATAACGACACGCCCCGGCGTGTCACGTCATCGTCGTCATCAACCGTTCACCGGCGGGGCTGGGCATTCGTCCAGCCTGCCCGTGCAGACTGGAGGGCGATGTCTCTCCTGGCCGAGACGCCCCGGGCGTCACCCTCACGGAAGCGTCGGCCGTCTGGAGGTCGACGCGCGCTGAACGCCGTCGTCGTGGCGTCCTCCCTGCTTCTCGCGGCCCTCATCGTGCTGCACAACTGGGTTCCCGACGTGGGCGGCCTCGGCCTGCTTGTCGACTCCGCCGCGCCATGGCTGGGAGTGTTCATCCCGCTGCTCATCGTGCTCGCGGCCTTCGCCCGCCGCGGCCGGCCGTGGGCCGCCGTGATCGTGCCGGTCGCAGCCTGGGGCCTCGTCTTCGGAGCGACGATCATCCCTCTGAAGTGGACCGCGCCGCCCGCGAGCGCGAACACGCTCACCGTGGCCAGTCAGAACGTCGAGGCGAGTTCGGGAACAGGGGCGGCCTCTGCCGCAGACCTCGTCGCCACCGGCGCCCAGGTCGTGGCCATCCAGGAGATGGACGCCGAGTCGAGTGCCCAGGTGTCGTCGGTGCTCGACGCCAGCTACGAGTACTCCTACCAGGTCGGCACGGTCGGCCTCTGGAGCAGCTACCCGATTCTGAACGCCCAGCCGTGGGACCTCGGACTCGGCTGGCAGCGCGCCCTCGCCGCCGACCTCGAGACTCCCGAGGGCCTGGTCAGCATCTACGTCATCCATGCCGCGTCGGCTCGCATCGGCGACCACGCCGATCGCGACGAGATGCTGAAGAACCTCGCCGACGTTCTGCCGAACGACGAGAACGATCGTGTGATCGCGGTCGGCGACTTCAATGCGGCCTCGACAGACAGGGCGTTCAAGCCGATCCTGTCGCAGCTGAACGAGCCCAACCAGAGCGACGGACTGTTCGGCTTCACGTGGCCGGCGACGCCGTTCCCCCTGGCGAGACTCGACCACTTCCTGCAGCGCGGACTCGACGTCACGTCGAACACGGTCATTCCCGCCGGCGGCAGCGATCACCTGGCGATCGTGGCCACCGTCAACCTGTAGGGCAAGTCCGGTGGCGCTGTCGCGCCCGTCCAGCGCGTCGGGATGGGCGCAATGGCGCGACGCGACGGCACGCAGGAGTCGTCTCATCACAAGCGTGGCCCAGCCGCCTGCGCTGATTGAGTAGCCGGGCGAGGAACGAGCCGGCGTATCGAAATCACCCCACGGTGGCCTCGATACGCTCGTTCCTCGCTACTCGACCAGCGCAGAACCGCGGCGCCGCTCAGCGCGCGTGGCCCAGCGGCACGAGCCTGTCGCTGAGGCCCGCCTTGGATGCCTGGGTGAAGGCCGCGGGCAACGCGGCCACGAGCGCGTCGACGTCCGCCTCCGTCGTTCCGTGTCCCAGCGTCATGCGCAGCGCTCCCCTCGCATCGGCCTCACTGAGGCCCATGGCCGTGAGCACGTGCGACGCCTCGGGAACGCCGGCCTGGCAGGCGGATCCCGTGGAGACCGACAGCCCCGCCACGTCGAGCAGGAAGAGGAGCGAGTCGCCCTCGCAGCCGGGGAAGGTGAAGTGGGCGTTTCCGGGAAGCCGGCCCGCCGCATCCGGATCGCCCCGCAGCACCGCCTCGGGAACTGCCAGCCGCACGCTCTCGATGAGCCGGTCGCGCAAGACGGCCAGCGCGGCCGCGTGGCCGTGCACCTCGTCGGATGCGCGGCGGGCCGCGACCCCGAACGCGACGGCGCCGGCGACGTCCTGTGTTCCGCTGCGGCCGCGCTGCTGGCTGCCGCCGTGGAAGAGGGGCACGATCTCGGCGGAGCGCGAGAGCAGGAGCGCGCCGACGCCGACCGGACCGCCGATCTTGTGCGCCGAGATGCTCAGGGCGGCGGCGCCCGACGCGTGGAAGTCGAGCGGCAGGTATCCGAACGCCGACACGGCGTCGACGTGGGTGGGAACGCCGAACTCGGCCGCGACGGCGGTGAGCTCGGAGACCGGCTGGATCGTGCCGACCTCGTTGTTCGCCCACAGGACCGAGACGAGGGCCACCGATTCGGGATCGCGCTCGATCGCCTCGCGCAGGGTCTGCGGATGCAGTCGGCCGAGTTCGTCGATCGGCAGCCAGTCGATCTCGGCGCCGTCGTGGGCGGCCAGCCACTCGACCGCGTCGATGGTGGCGTGGTGCTCCCCGCCGGGAACGAGGATGCGAGGGCGCGGACGGGCCTCCTGCCGCTTCCAGAAGAGGCCCTTGATGCCGAGGTTCACCGCTTCTGTTCCCCCCGAGGTGAACACGACCTCGACGGGCTCGGCCGACACGCTCGCCGCGACGAGCTCGCGAGCCTCCTCGAGCATGCGCTTCGCCTGCTGACCCTGGCTGTGGATCGACGCGGGGTTGCCGACGACCCCGAGCGCCTCGATGTACGCGTCTCGCGCATCGGGGAGCATCGGCGTTGTGGCCGCATGGTCGAGGTAGACGGGCACGACGACTCTTTCCGTGATCTGTTCGAAACCTGGCAATCACTACTCTAAGACGCATGACTGTCGCCGATCCCCTCGCCAACATGGGCGTTCGCCTCACGGCCCACGGAGGCGAGATCCGGGTCTGGTCGGAACACGCCGAGAAGGTGGAGCTGTGCCTGTTCGACGACAAGGATGCGAACTGGATCTACAAGACCGTCGAGCTGACCCGCGACCGGCACGGGGTGTGGTTCGGCCGCACCCGTGAGCTCGTTCCCGGCCGCCGGTACACCCTGCGCGTCGCGGGCCCCCAGGGTCCGACCCACCGCTTCGACCCCACCAAGCTGCTGCTCGACCCGTACGGCAAGGGAATCCAGCGGCTCAGCTCGGGGTCGCAGCGCTCCGTCGTGGTCGACGAGTCGTTCGACTGGGCCGGCGTCACGAAGCCGAACACTCCACTCGACCACTCGGTCATCTACGAGGCGCACCTCAAGGGCCTGTCCGAGCTCAATCCCCGCATCCCCGAGGAGCTGCGCGGAACCTATGCCGGCCTCGCCCACGAGACCACGATCGGCTACCTGAAGAACCTCGGCGTCACGGCGGTGCAGCTGCTTCCCGTGCAGTCGTTCGTGTCGGAGCAGCGGCTCATCAAGCAGGGACTGCGCAACTACTGGGGCTACAACACGCTCGGGTTCTTCAGCCCACACGCGCTCTACGCCTCGAAATCGGCCCAGGCCCAGGGCGCCAGCGCCAACCTCCGCGAGTTCAAGGGCATGGTCAAGCTGCTGCACGAGGCCGGCATCGAGGTTCTGCTGGATGTGGTCTACAACCACACGGCAGAGGAGGGTCCCGGCGGCCCGACCACGAGCTTCCGCGGCATCGACAACGCCAGCTACTACCGGCAGACCGCCGGCGGCACGTACATCGACGTCACCGGATGCGGCAACAGCATCAACACCGCCACCCCGGCCGTCTCACGCATGATCCTCGACTCCCTGCGCTTCTGGGCGAACGAGGTGCAGGTCGACGGATTCCGTTTCGATCTCGCGGCCACCCTGGGACGCAACGCCGACCACTATTACGACCCGCAGCATCCGCTTCTCACCGACATCGTCTCGGACCCGGCGCTTCAGAACGTGAAGATGATCGCCGAGCCGTGGGATGTCGGCATGGGCGGATGGCAGACCGGCAACTTTCCCGACGGCTGGTCGGAGTGGAACGACCGCTACCGCGACCGCATGCGCAAGTTCTGGCTGCGCGACATCCGCTCGATCCGGGAGCACGGCGATCCGGGCGACGGCGTGGGAATGCTCGCGACACGCCTCGCCGGATCGTCGAACACCTTCGCCCAGCACCGGGGGCCCCTGTCGTCGATCAACTTCATCACGGCCCACGACGGGTTCACGATGGCCGACCTCACGGCCTACGACACCAAGCACAACGTGGGCAACGGCGAGTCGAACCGCGACGGCACCGACAACAACATGTCGTTCAACCACGGCGTGGAGGGGCCGACCTCGTCGAGGCCGATCGAGGCCGCCAGGCGCCAGGCCATGCGCAACCTCATGGGCACCCTCCTGCTCTCGGCGGGCGTGCCCCTCATCACCGCCGGCGACGAGTTCGGTCGCAGCCAGAAGGGCAACAACAACGCGTACTGCCACGACAGCGAGCTGACCTGGCTGAGCTGGGACAGGCGGCGCTGGCAGAAGGACCACTGGAAGACGACCCAGCACCTGCTGAAGCTGCGGCGCGAGAACCCCGCGCTGCGGCCGGTCCGGTTCGGCATCTTCGGCGAGACCACCCCGAGCGCCAGCCAGATGGACTGGTACGACGCCACAGGATCGTCGATGTCGGTCTACGACTGGAACTCGGCGGAGAACCGCACCCTGCAGTACATGGCGGCGTCCACGCCCGAGCACGAGGAGTTCAATCGCATCCTGCTCGTGATCCACGGCATCGAGGCTCCGGTCACCGTGACCCTGCCCGTGCACAGGGGAGTGGCCTCGTACACGGAGCTCTGGAACTCGGGCGAGGACGCCCCGAACCCGGAGGAGGGGCCCACCTACGAGCCCGGCACGGAGATCGAGATGTCGCCCTCGTCGCTTCGCCTGTTCCGAGCCAACTGACCCCCTTCGACAGGCTCAGGGAACGAGCCTGTCGAAGGGCACGGCGTCAGTGCGCGGTCGCGATGAGGCCCAGCTCGGCGGCCGACGCCAAGTGCGCGTGCTTGGGCACGACGCGCACCGTGTAGCCGAACGCTCCGGCCCTCGACAGAGGCAGCGTGCCTTCGAAGAGAACGACGCCCGAGGCATCCGCCCCCGCCGCCGGCGACGGCGACAACGAGAACGTGGCGGTGTCGCGCAGTTCGTCGCCCGATCCGGCCTGCCCGTAGACGACCTCGACCGCCACGTCGTCGGGACTGACACGATCGAGCTGCACCTGGGCGCGCAGGTGCAGCGAGTCGCCGACCTGCGGGGTGTCGTCGAGGCCGCCTGACTCGACGTGCACGACCTGCACCTTCGGCCAGTGCGCGGTCATGCGCTCGGCGAACGCCGACAGCTCACGAGCCGCCTCGTGGTCCCTGACCGACATGACCCTCTCGGCAGCGGCGGCCTTCGTGTAGAGGCGCTCGGTGTACTCCCGAACCATGCGCTCGGCCGACAGGCTCGGGCTCAGCGTCGAGAGCGTGTGCCGCACCGAGGCCAGCCAGCGCTCGGGGATGCCGTCGGCATTGCGGTCGTAGAAGCGGGTCGCGACCTGGTGCTCCATGAGGTCGTAGAGGGCGCCGGCCTCGATGGCGTCGCGCTCCTCCGGCGTGCTGGCGCCGTCGGCCGTCGGAATCGCCCAGCCGTTCTCGCCGTCGTAGTACTCGTTCCACCATCCGTCGAGGATCGACAGGTTGAGTCCGCCGTTGAGCGCGGCCTTCATTCCGGATGTTCCGCACGCCTCGAGCGGGCGCAGCGGGTTGTTCAGCCACACGTCGGTGCCCGGGTAGAGCAGCTGCGCCATGCCGATGTCGTAGTTCGGCAGGAAGACGATGCGGTGACGCACCTCGGGGTCTGACGCGAACTGCACGAGCTTCTGGATGAGCCGCTTGCCCTCCTCGTCGGCCGGATGCGACTTGCCGGCGATCACCAGCTGGATGGGGCGCTGCGGGTTGAGCAGGATCGACTTGAGTCGCGCGGGGTCGTGCAGCATCAGGGTGAGGCGCTTGTAGGTCGGCACCCGCCTGGCGAATCCGATGGTGAGCACGGTGGGGTCGAGCAGGGTCTGGTACCAGGCCGGAGCGATCGAGCCCGGGTTCTGCTGCTCGAACGCCTCGGTCACGCGGCGACGCGCGTCGTGCACGAGCTGGCGACGCATGTCGCCGCGCACGGCCCAGAGGTCGCTGTCGCTGACGTCGGCGCTGTTCCAGTCGGCGTGGGTCGTGTCGGAGGTGCCGAGCTTCGAGCTCGCGAGTTCCTGCAGCAGCGGATCGGTCCACGTGGCGGCGTGCACGCCGTTCGTCACCGAGGTGATCGGCACGTCGTCGACGTCGAATCCCTTCCAGAGTCCCTGGAACATGCCGCGGCTCACGGCGCCGTGCAGCTCGGACACGCCGTTCGCCCGCTGCGCGAGGCGCAGGCCCATGACGGCCATGTTGAACACGTCGGGCGATCCGCCGTCGTAGTCCTCGGCTCCCAGGTGCAGGATGTCGTCGACGCTGAGGCCGGGCAGCAGGTCGCCGCCGAAGTACCGCTCGATGAGAGTGCGCTCGAAGCGATCGATGCCCGCGGGAACAGGGGTGTGCGTCGTGAAGACGGTGCCGGCGCGCACGACCTGCAGCGCCGCGTCGAAAGAGAGTCCGTCTCCGATGAGGCGCGAGATGCGCTCGAGGCCCTGGAAGCCGGCGTGCCCCTCGTTGGCGTGGAAGACCTCGGGCTCCGGCACATCCCGAAGCTCGGCCGCCAGTTTGAGCGCCCGCACTCCGCCGATGCCGAGGAGAAGCTCCTGCAGCAGGCGGTGCTCGCCGCCGCCGCCGTAGAGGCGGTCGGTGATGCCGCGCAGGTCTTCTGCGTTCTCGGGGATGTCGGTGTCGAGCAGCAGCAGGCGCACTCGGCCGACCTGGGCCTGCCAGATGCGGGCGAAGAGGGCACGACCGTCGGGCAGGGCGAGCGCGATGTGGGCCGCCGAGCCGTCGGCGAGTCTGAGCACAGTGAGGGGCAGGCCGTCGGGGTCGAGCACCGGGTAGCTCTCCTGCTGCCAGCCGTCGCGCGAGATGGCCTGGCTGAAGTAGCCGGCGCGATAGAACAGCCCGACTCCCGTGAGCGGCACGCCCAGGTCGCTCGCGGCCTTCAGGTGGTCTCCGGCAAGGATTCCGAGTCCGCCGGAGTACTGCGGGAGCGCGGCGGCGATGCCGAACTCGGCAGAGAAGTAGGCGATGCTGTGCGGCTTCTCACCCTCGAGCTGCTGGTACCAGCGGGGCTCGGACAGATAGCGGTTCAGGTCGTCGCGCAGGCTGTTCGCCCAGGCGACGAATCCCTCGTCGTGCGACAGCTCCTCGAGACGCTCGGGGCTGACGGCGCCGAGGAGTGCGATCGGGTCGCATCCGGTCTGCTGCCAGTCGTCGGGCGAGATGCGGGAGAACAGCGCTCGGGTGGGCTCGTGCCACGACCAGCGAAGATTGGATGCCAGCTCGCCGACGGCACCGAGACGCTCGGGCAGCACGGAACGGACGGTGAATCTCCTGATCGCCTTCACGAAAAAGTCTCCATACCGGCGCGCCACCGCCACTCGTCTCGCGCCCCGCGGTGGACACCGTGGGCCAGGCGTTGCCCAGCCTAGGACAGCGGCGCTCAGCCCGCATAAACGACCGGGAACCGTTTCCATAATCCCCCGCGAACGTTTGGCCTTTCTTGGTACGGTCGAACCGTGGCAAAGACGCAAGCATCCAAGCAGCCGACCCTCTCCGACTCCGGACTCGGGCGCATCCCGATCCTCGACATCTTCCCCAGCGTTCCCGGCCAACGATGGCTTCCCAAGGCCTTCGCCGGCGAGGTCGTGCCCTTCGGCGCCGTGGTGTTCCGCGAGGGCCACGACGCCGTCGGAGCACGCGTCGAGGTGGCCGGCCCTTCCGGGCAGCGCAGCGAAAGACTGCTCCTCCCCCTCGAGCCGGGCACCGACAGATATGGCGCCCTCGAGCAGCTCGGCGAGGAGGGCCTGTGGCGATTCCGCATCCGCGCCTACTCCGACGACTTCGCCACCTGGCAGCACACGGCGTCGATCAAACTCCCCGCGGGCCTCGACGTCGACGTGACCCTGGCGATCGGCCGCGAGCTCTTCGAGGCGGGCCGGGTGGATGCGACGCGTCCCGACGCGCAGCGCGTGCTGTTCGGCAAGGTGGCCAACACCCTCGGCGACTCCTCGATCGACCCCGTCGAGCGTCTCGCCGCGGCGACGAGCCCGGCCGTGCTCGACGCCATCGCGGAGCGCCCCTTCGAGAGCCTCACGACCTTCTCCGAGTGGCGGGACATCACCGTCGAGCGTGAGCGCGCAGGCTCGGGATCCTGGTACGAGTTCTTCCCCCGGTCGATCGGAGCGAAGAAGAACCCCGACGGAAGCTGGACGAGCGGCACGTTCCGCACGGCGGCCAAGCGCCTGCCCGAGGTGGCGGCCATGGGGTTCGACGTGCTCTACATGCCGCCCATCCACCCGATCGGTCGCTCGTTCCGCAAGGGCCCCAACAACTCGCTGGATGCTGGCCCGAACGACCCCGGGTCGCCCTGGGCCATCGGCGGCCCGGCCGGCGGACACGACGCCATCCACCCCGACCTCGGAACCGTCGCCGATTTCGGCTACTTCCTGAAGCAGGCGGCCAAGGCCGGTCTCGAGGTCGCGCTCGACTTCGCCCTCCAGGCCTCCCCCGACCACCCGTGGGTCACCGAGCATCCCGAGTGGTTCACCACCCTGCCCGACGGATCGATCGCCTACGCCGAGAACCCGCCGAAGAAGTATCAGGACATCTACCCGATCAACTTCGACAACGATCCGAAGGGCATCCGGCGCGAGACGCTGCGTCTGCTGCGCTACTGGATCAAGCTCGGCGTGCGCATCTTCCGGGTCGACAACCCGCACACCAAGCCGCTCGACTTCTGGGAGTACGTGATCCACACGATCAACGCCGAGTTCCCCGAGGTCGTCTTCCTCGCCGAGGCGTTCACTCGGCCGGCCATCATGCAGGGCCTGGCCAAGGTGGGCTACCAGCAGTCGTACACCTACTTCACGTGGCGCAACACGAAAGAGGAGCTCGAGGAGTTCCTCACCGGTCTGGCGCACGAGACCGACGCGTTCTTCCGGCCCAACCTCTGGGTCAACACCCCGGACATCCTCACGCAGTACCTGCAGTTCGGCGGGCGGGCGGCCTACAAGATCCGCGCCGCGATCGCGGCAACGGCCGCGCCCACATGGGCCATGTACTCGGGATACGAGCTCATCGAGAACGTCGCCCGCCCGGGCGCCGAAGAGAACCTCGACAACGAGAAGTACGAGTACCGCCCCCGCGACTTCGCCCTGGCCGAGCAGACCGGCCAGTCGATCGCGCCGTACGTCACGAGGCTCAACGAGATCCGGCGCGAGCACCCCGCGCTGCGGCAGCTGCGCAACCTCGAGCTGCACTGGAGCGACGACGACGCGATCCTCGTGTACTCGAAGTACATCGCCGCCGAGTTCAGCAGCACGGGTCGACCCGACGCCATCCTCGTCGTGGCCAACGTCGATCCCCACTCGGTGCGCGAGACCAGCGTGCACTTCGACGTCTCGAAGTTCGGCCTGCCGGGTGTCGAGCAGTTCCGGGTCACCGACCTCATCACCGGGGCGTCCTGGATCTGGGGCGTGAGCCACAACTTCGTGCGGCTCGACGCGTTCACCGAGCCCGTACACATTCTTCACGTGGAGCCGGTCGATGGGACCTGGCCCGAAACGCACCCGAGCGGTGCAGACAAGGCGGCTCACTGATGTCCACTCTCGACGGAGCCGGCGTGCTCTCTATTCCCGACGTGGCCGGCGACATTCTCGACAAGGTCGCGGCCGGCTCGTACTACGACCCGCACAGCGTTCTCGGGCAGCACCCCATCGAGGGTGCGGGCGCCGATGGTGTCACCGTCATCCGCACCCTGCGGCCCCTCGCCAAATCGGTGGTCGCGGTGCTGGCATCCGGCGCACGAACCGAGCTCACCCACCTGCACGGTGGCATCTGGCAGGGGTACACCCTCACCGGCCCCAGCGACTACACGATCGAGGCCCGCTACGACGACGACACGGTCTGGGCCAGCGATGACCCCTACCGGTTCTCCCCCACTCTCGGCGACGTCGACATCCACCTCATCGGCGAAGGCCGGCACGAGCGCCTGTGGGACGTGCTGGGCGCCCACTACCGCTCGTGGCACGGCGTCGCCGACGAGGTCGCGGGCACCTCGTTCGCGGTGTGGGCACCGCACGCCCAGGCCGTGCGCGTCATCGGCGACTTCAACTCGTGGGACGGCCTGAAGCACTCGCTGCGCAGCCTCGGCAGCTCTGGCGTGTGGGAGCTCTTCGTGCCCGGCCTCGAGCCCGGCAGCACGTACAAGTTCGAGATCCTCTCGCAGTCGGGCGAGTGGGTCAGGCGCGCAGACCCGATGGCCCGCTACACCGAGATCCCGCCGCTCACCGCGTCGGTCATCGGCCAGTCGGCCCACACTTGGGGCGACGACGAATGGATGTCGCGGCGCGCGTCGAGCGATCCCCATTCCGGTCCCATGAGCGTCTACGAGATGCATGTCGGATCCTGGCGCCCCGGGCTCTCCTACCGCGAGCTCGCCGACCAGCTGATCGACTACATGCAGGAGCTCGGCTTCACCCACGTGGAGTTCATGCCCCTCGCGGAGCACCCGTTCGGCGGATCGTGGGGCTACCAGGTCACGTCGTACTACGCGCCCACCTCGCGGTTCGGCCACCCCGACGACCTGCGCTACCTCATCGACCGTCTGCACCAGGCCGGCATCGGCGTGCTCGTCGACTGGGTTCCCGGACACTTTCCGAAAGACGAGTTCGCGCTGGCCAACTTCGACGGGCAGCCGTTGTACGAGCATCCGGACCCGCGCCGGGGCGAGCAGCCCGACTGGGGCACCCTCGTGTTCAACTTCGGCGACTCGCAGGTGCGCAACTTCCTCGTTGCGAACGCGCTCTACTGGCTCGAGCAGTTCCACGTCGACGGCCTGAGGGTCGACGCCGTGGCGAGCATGCTCTACCTCGACTACTCCCGCAAGGAGGGCGAGTGGCTGCCCAACCAGTACGGCGGGCGCGAGAACCTCGAGGCCATCAGCTTTTTGCAGGAGGCGACGGCGACGGCCTACAAGCTCTATCCCGGCGTCATCATGATCGCCGAGGAGTCCACCAGCTGGCCCGGTGTCACGCACGCCACGAACCAGGGCGGGCTCGGCTTCGGGCTCAAGTGGAACATGGGCTGGATGCACGATTCGCTGCAGTACATGGAGACCGATCCGCTGTATCGCTCCTACCACCACGGCGAGATCACGTTCTCGTTCGTCTACGCCTTCAGCGAGAACTTCATCCTTCCGATCAGCCACGACGAGGTCGTTCACGGCAAGGGCTCGCTGCTGAACAAGATGCCCGGCGACCACTGGCAGAAGCTCGCGAACCTCCGCTCCTACCTCGCGTTCATGTGGGCCCATCCCGGCAAGCAGCTGCTGTTCATGGGCCAGGAGTTCGGCCAGCCGTCGGAGTGGTCCGAGGAGCGCGGACTCGACTGGTGGATCCTCGACCAGCCCGTGCACCGCGCCCTGCTGGGGCTCGTCGCACAGCTCAACCGGGTCTACGCCGACAACCCGGCGCTCTGGCAGCGCGACCACGACTCCTCGGGCTTCGAGTTCATCGACGGCGGCTCGTCGAACCAGAACCTGGTGTCGTTCCTGCGCTGGGACGACGAGGGCAACCCGATCGCGGTTCTCATGAACTTCTCGGGCGCTCCGGTCGGCCCCTACCGAGTGGGGCTGCCGTTCGCGGGAACCTGGGACGAGTTGATCAACACCGACGCCGTGGAGTACGGCGGATCGGGCGTCGGCAACTTCGGCGCCGTCGAGGCGGAGGACGTTCCCTGGTCGGGACGCCCGGCGTCTGTCGAGCTGACGCTGCCTCCCCTGGCGGCGCTGTACCTCAAGCCGCGCAGGTAGAAGCGCGCCGTTCCCTGAGCCTCGCCTGCGGGCCCCTTCGACATCGTTCCCTGAGCTTGTCGAAGGGGCCCTTCGCCAAGCTCAGGGAACGATCTAGTAGAGAAGTCCTGTAAGGCGGGCGCGGGCCTTGACCACGCGGGGGTCGTCGATTCCCACGACCTCGAACAGCTCGATCAGGCGGGCCCGAACCGTGTTCTTGCCGGCCTGGTCGAGCGTCGGGAACAGGGTGAGCAGGCGGTCGAATGCGTCCTCCACGTGGCCTCCCGACAGGTCGAGGTCGGCGACGAGCAGCTGCGGCTCGAGCTCGCCCGGACGCGCGGCGGCGTCGTTGCGGATCTCGGCCTGGGTCTTGTCTTTCAGACGAGCCAGCAGGCTCACCTGAGCGAGCCCGGCGACGGCGAGGCTGTCGCGGGGATCCTGTTTGATGGCCGTCTCGTATTCGCGGATGGCCTCGTCGAAGTCTCCGCGGGCGATGGCGTCGTAGGCCTCGGCGTGGTGCGGCGGCAACGGGGCCTCCACGGGCTCAGCGGGGGCGCTGTCGGATGCGTCGTCGGCCACGGCGACGCCCGTGACGCCCTGCTGCACGGCGAGCTCGAGCACCTGCTCGATGACGTCGCGCACCTGGTCGGCCGGGTGCACGCCGGCGAAGAGGCCGATCGGCCTGCCGCCCACAACGGCGGCGACCGTGGGCAGCGTCTGGGCCTGGAACGCCTGCGACAGCTGCGGGTTGGCATCGGCCTCGACCCTGACGAGCACGAACCGACCCTCGTACTCCGCGGTGAGCGCCCGCAGGATCGTGTCGAGCTGGGTGCTCGGCTCGTTGTAGGAGGCGCCGACGACCACGATCACGGGAACGGTGTTCGACAGCTCGATGAATGCGCTGAAGGCGGCGTCGGTGCCCTCGATGACGAGACTCGGCAGCGAGACAGGTGCCCCCGGGGTCGCGGTCGCACCTGCGGCCTGCGGGGCCGGCGCGCCCGGCGCCGGGCGATTGACGAGCGAGGAGAGGTCGACGGCGCCGCGCAGGCTTGCTGCGGACGGGGGAACTGAACTCATGGAAGCTCCTTGGCTTGAACGAGGCCCTGGGTGAATCCGAGCAGTGTCGGCTTGCCCGTCTCACCCGCGGACGGAATGTAGAACAGCAACTGGTAGTCGTAGGTGGACTCGACACCCTTGCCCGTGGCACCGAGGCCGGACAGTGCCTTGACCGCGCCCTCGGGGGTGATCGTCGCGCCCGTCTGCGTGGGTTTCACGACCTCCGACTCCCTCAGGTTGAATGACAGGATCGCGCCCGAGTCGTTCGTCGCCAGGGCGATTCCATCGGAGATGGCCGGCACCTTCGAGAACTCGATCGTCGCGGTTCCGGTCTCTTCGATCTTGGCCTTCTTGGCCGCCTTGTAGTCGGAGCCGACGCTCGTGAGCAGGGTGTCGCCCTCGGTGTCGATGAGACCGTACGACGGGCTGGCAGAGCCCTGCGCGAGGATGTCGGCGTATGCCTCCTCGACGGCGTCGGGGGTCATCGACAGCAGCTTCGAATCGGGCGCCAGGCGCGCGGCGCCGACAGTCGCCGCCGAGACGG
Organism: Agreia sp. Leaf283; assembly: GCF_001422485.1. Classification (GTDB taxonomy): domain Bacteria; phylum Actinomycetota; class Actinomycetes; order Actinomycetales; family Microbacteriaceae; genus Agreia. The sequence goes on along the minus strand of NZ_LMNF01000003.1, from coordinate 292,578 downwards.
GCGGGAGCGTGGTGTCGGGCTCGAGCGAGATCGCATATTCGACCTTGTAGTTGGCCCGGGCCGACTCCTGCACCAGGGTGACCGCGAGCGGGGCCACGGTCTTGTCCTCGTTCTCGACGATGGTGAAGACCGTCTTCGGCCACACCGTGCTCGCCTGCGGAAGCACCACCGAGGCACTCCCCGAGGGGATGGCCGTGGGCAATACGTACTCGGGCAGCGCCGCGTGGATGGCGTAGGAGGCCTTGCGGAGTTCGAGGGCGGGGCCGGTGAAGCGCGCGTCAAGGGCTGTGCTGTCGAAGGCGGCATTCGCGGCGCTCTCGACCGCGATGACCCGCTCGATGATGGTCTTCACCTGCTGCTCGGTGACAGCCGGAAGCACGGCCTCCGTGGCGGGCTCAGTCGACGTCGGTGTCGGTGTCGGCGTCTCGGTCTGCATGTTCGAGGGTTCGCTCGTCGGATCCGTATCCGAATCGACCGTGGGGGTCGGACGGGGTGTGGGAGTGACCGTGCTGGCCGACGCCGTCAGCGGCGTTCCCGCCCCCAGGGCGGCGATGAGCAGCACGGGCACGATCGCGGTCATCGACCGGGTAATCGCCTTGCGTCGTTTCGACATTCCAGACTCGATCGCGTTGGTTCGTGCGGGAGAGAAGCGCCGGCGCGGCGTTCCGGTGGGCGGCTTGCGTCGTGGCCCCTGCTGTCTGCGCATGTGCCACAGCCCCCAGAGGAGGAGGGCGAGACCGATGAGGAGCACGAATGCGCCGGCCAGCAGAAGCGGTACGGCCCAGGGCGTGGAGTTGTCGATCGGCCAGGAGACGGTGATGCTGGACGGCGCAGCGTCGGTGCCGTTCGAGGCGATGATCGCCGAGTATCCGGCGGGAACATTGATGGTGCGTGTCAGAGATTTGTCGCCCGTGTACTGCTCGAGCCAGAGATCGCTGCCAGCCGGATCGGCCGAGCCGCTCGCGACGTTCTCGGCGCCCGCCGGGTCGGCGGCCACGATCGCCTCGGTCAACTCGCCGGAGTCGGCGTCGACCTCGAGCTGGGCGTAGCTGGAGCCGTTGAGCCAGGCCTCGACGTCGGCGTCGCGGCCATAGGCGATGAAGACGGAGGAGTCACCGGCGAGCGACACCGTCTGCGAACCGGGGTTCGCGCGGAGCGTGTCGGAATCGAGCAGCACGTAGGCCTCGTCGGTGGCACCCGCAGTCGCCGCACTCACGCTCCCCGGGGGCAGGAGGAAGGTGCGTTGGGCAACACCGACACCGATGAGGGCCGTCGCAACGACGAAGGCGATGATCGCGAATACAAAGCGCACAGATTACTCCAGACAAAGACATTAAAAGATAGCCGATGAACCCTGACGCCGCACTCAGGGTACGCCCAGTGCGGGCGCGGCGGCATTCGTCGGTACCGGGCAGTCGATAGAATTCGGGGCAGTTCGACCGGCGACATCCGACAGCTCTGGGCAGGCAGATTCCGTGAAGATCCACAACGCGTTCACCCTGGGACTCGTCGGCACGCTGGGGGTGGGCGTCGGCATCCTCATCCTCACCTCGATCGCGTCGCTCGCCACGATCCTCACCTATATCGGCGCGGCGATCTTCATCGCGTTGGGCCTCGACCCGGTCGTCTCCTGGTTCGAGAAGAGAAGACTCCCCCGCTGGCTCGCCATCATCGTCGTCTTCATCGCGGTGGCGGGTATCGTCGCCGGACTCGTCTTCGCCGTCGTCCCGATCATCGTCGACCAGCTCGGCCAGCTGTTCGACATCGTTCCCGTGCTGGTCGACCGGGCGCAGCAGGGCACCTGGGTGGCCGATCTGTCGAACCAGCTCGGCGGCTTCGATGTGCAGGCCGTCATCGACCAGGTCACCAAGTACCTCACCGACGTCGGCAACTACTCGATCATCGCCAGCGGAGCCCTGGCGGTGGGCGCCAGCATCGCCAACGGCGTGTTCGGCACGATCATCGTGCTCATCCTCACCCTGTACTTCACGGCGTCGCTCAACTCGATCAAGCGTTCGCTCTACTGTCTCGTGCCCGCGTCGCGACGCGCTCGCTTCGCCGATCTCAGCGAACAGGTGACCGACGCCGTCGGTCGCTACGTCGTGGGCCAGCTGTCGCTGGGTGCGATCAACTTCCTCCTGAGCTACATCTTCCTGTCGATCATCCAGGCACCCTTCCCCGCCGTGCTCGCCTTCCTCGCCGGCATGCTCTCCCTCATCCCGCTCGTCGGAACGCTCTCGGGGTCGATCATCATCGCGCTGGTCTGCCTGATCCCCGGGCTGGGCTCCCTGCCCACCTTCATCGCCGCGGCGATCTACTATCTGATCTACATGCAGGTCGAGGCCTACCTGCTGAGCCCGAACATCATGAACAGGGCTGTCTCGGTTCCCGGAGCCGTCGTAGTCATCGCGGCCCTCGCGGGCGGCACGCTGCTCGGAATCCTGGGGGCGCTCATCGCCATCCCCGTCGCAGCATCGCTGCTGCTCATCATCAAACAGGTGGTCATACCCATTCAGAACGAGCGCTGAGCGACCCCGCTCAGGCCTCGTAGCTGTCGGGCAACGGCAGTACAGCGGGGTTGACCCTGGCGACGATCTCGCTGAGAACACGCCGCGTCTGGGACTCGCCGACCCACAGGTGCTTGCCTCCCTCGACGGTGACGAGTTCGATCTTCGGCATCGGGGCGAATCGGGTCTCGGCCTCGGCGGGACGCAGGTAGTCGTCGAGCTCGGGAATGAGCGCGGTCACGGGCACATCGAGATCGTTCCATGCCGACAGCTCCTCCTCCGAGGTGCGGTGAAGCGGCGGCGAGAGCAGAATCACACCGTCGACCGTGTGCTCGACGCCGTACTTGAGGGCGAGCTCGGTGCCGAACGACCAGCCGACCAGCCAGGGATGAGGGAGCCCGCGCTGCGTCACGAAGGCCATCGCGGCCTTCACGTCCCACCGCTCGGCCACACCGTGATCGTAGGCGCCGCCGCTCGTGCCGCGCGGCGACGAGGTGCCCCGGGTGTTGAACCGCAGCACCGCCAGATCGGCGAGGGCAGGAAGCCTGTTGGCGGCCTTGCGAAGGATGTGGGAGTCCATGAACCCGCCCCCCGGCGGCAGAGGATGAAGCGTGACCAGTGTCGCCACGGGGTCGCCGGATTCCGGAAGCGCGAGCTCTCCGACGAGGTCGAACCCGTCGTCGGTGTGCAGCACGATGTCCTCGCGGATCGCGGGAAGCACGGTCGTGCTGCGGATATCGATGGTGCTCACGTCAGTTTCCGATCTTCCAGCAGTGACTGTGCCAATGGCGGCGGCCGGCGAGGTCGCTCGCCTCTCCCATGAGGCCGTCTGCGCGCCACGCGACGATGTGGCCCGTGCCTGCGACGACCGGCAACGAGCATCCGGGGCAGACGTAGTCTTTGATCGCCTGAGCAGGCGAGACGGACTGCACGTTCCACGATCCGCTGCGGCGGTGCTCCACCCGGCGCCCGCCGGTGAGGATGCGGCCGAGGTCGAGCTCCGGTTCGTCGTCTGCCGGCCCGCGGCGACGAGGTCGGTTGCTGCGGGGCATGAATCAATCCTAGGTCAGTGCCCCGCGCCGGTGCCGTCGCGGAAATGGTCGAGGCTCGCCTCCTCGAGGTCGAGCATCTCCTGCGCACGGGCGAGGGCTGTCGACGAATAGCTGCCTTTGTTGCGCGCCGCCACCAGGGCCGCCCGCTCGTGCAGCAGCACGTCGCGCCTCACGAGTGCGTACTGCTCATTCACCGCGGGCATGTCGCCGCTCGACGCCGAGTACTGCTCCCACGCGTATTCGCTGCGCCGGGCGGCCTCGAGACGCACGCGCTCGATCACGCTCGGGTCGGGCGCTCCCCCGCCCGCCACCGTGAACCCGGGGTCGTCCAGCCGCTCCGTGCCCTTCTGCCTGATGTGGTCGATGAGCTCGGCGAATTCCTCGAGCCGGCGATCCCGCGACGTGCCCCGCACCCCGGTGAGCCGGATGACCGCGGGCAGGGTCGCGCCCTGGAGGACCAGGGTGGTGATCGCCACCGTGTAGGCGATGAGCACGAGCTGTTCCCGATACGGGATGCTCTCCGGCAGCGATTGCGCGGCAGCCACGGTCACGACGCCGCGCATTCCGCTCCACGACAGCACGACGCCCTCCCGCGCGCCCAGGGCCTCGGGATCGGGTCGCCTTCTCGGGCGACGGCCGAACACCGTCATGACCGCGACCACGGCGAACCGGATGCCGATCAGCACGGCCGTGGCGAGGAGTCCGAACAGGATCGCCTGGGGAACATCGAGGCGGTCGTGCCGCACCCCCTCGACGATCGTCTTGAGCTCCAGGCCCATGAGGAGGAACACGCCGTTCTCCAGCAGGAACTGGAAGGTCCGCCAGTTGAGGCGTTCGCTCAGTCGTGCCGGGGCGGAGAAGCTGGTCGCCCCCAGATGCCCCGTGATGAGGCCGGCGGCCACGACGCTCAGAACTCCGGATGCCCCGATCGTCTCGGCGGGAAGGTACGCGGCGAAGGGCACGACGAACGAGATCGCCGTGGCGAGCACGGGGTCGGGCACGCGAGCCCGCACGAACACGGTGAGGTATCCGATCGCCACACCCAGCCCGACGCCGAGAATCACCGAGTACGCGAAGGTGCCCAGCACCTGCCACGCGCTGACCACACCCGCCGTCGCCGCGATGGCGGTTCGGAGCAGAACGAGCGCCGAGGCGTCGTTGACGAGACTCTCCCCCTCGAGAACGGCGAGCAGGCGCGGAGGAAGCCCGAGCCTCTTGCCGATCGACGTGGCCGCCACGGCGTCCGTCGGGCTGATGACCGCACCCAGGGCGATCGCCGCCGCCAGGTCGAGGTCGGGGAAGAGCGTGTAGAGCAGGAAGCCCGTGCCGAACGCGCTGGCGACGACGAGCACGACGGCGAGCGCCGAGATGCTGCCGACGTTCGACCGCAGGTCGACGAGCGGCAGGCTGATCGACGAGGCGTAGAGCAGCGGCGGAAGCACGCCCGAGAGGATGATCGCGCTCGCGACATGCACGGGCGGCATTCCCGGCAGCAGAGAGATGCCGATGCCGATCACGGCGAGGATCAGCGGAGCCGCGAGCTTCACCTTGGGCGCGAGGAGAGACACCGCCACGATGACGACGACGCCGAGAACTGCGATCAGAGCCAACCCCATGGGGCCAGCATATTGGGCGCGATCACCGCACCCACCGTGTTGCGGCTAGTACCAGCCCACGCTCTCGGAGTGACCCCAGGCGCCGCACGGGGTCTCGTAGCGGCCGGTGATGTAGCCGAGCCCCCAGATGATCTGGGTTGCCGGGTTCGTCTCCCAGTCGGCTCCGGCCGATGCCATCTTGTTGCCGGGCAGCGACTGAGGGATGCCGTAGGCGCCGCTGCTCGCGTTGTACGCGTTGTAGCGCCATCCGGATTCACGCGACCACAGGGAGTAGAGGCAGTCGTATTCGGTCTCCGGCCAGCCGCGGTCTGCCACCATCTGTGCGGCGATGGCCTGCGCGCTGCCGGGATCGGGCGCGGCGGCGGGCGGCGCGTACGCTCCCGAAGACTCCTTCTCCTTGCTCGCACTGCTCGGCGACTCCGTCGCAGTGGGGGTCGGCGTCGGAGTGGGGGTGGGCTTCGGCGGCTCGGTGATCGTGAAGCTGTCACGAACGATGGATGCCGCCTGGCTCGAGGACGTGACGGTCTGCGACGGCAGGGTGGAGCCGGGCTCGAGTGCCACGGTGAAGTATTCGGATGCGGCGACACCGGAATACGGATCGACGACATTCACGAGAACGGATGCGCCGACGGCCGCGACGCCCAGCAGCTGAAGGGCGAGTCGCCCCGGCCTCGAGACGATCTTGGCCGGGCGCTGCGCCACGGGATCGAGTACTCGGATCGGCCCGGTGCTCCTCGACAAGGCGGGAGCTGAACTCACGCGGGGTTTGAGAGAGACTCCCGCGGCTGCGTCACGTTCGAAATTTCTACCCACGATTCCTCGACTTTAGCGAACTTCGCGCGGAATTGCAGGCTGACGGAAAGATCTCAGCGCACCGACAGCATCACGTCGATAACAGCGTCGAGCACGAGATCGACCTGTGCCTCGGAGTATCCGCCGGTGCGGGAGCGGAACGACACCTGCCGCACGTCGTCGACCGACACCGCCGTGCCCTCGCGGAAAAAGGAGACGAGCCGCTCGGAGAACGCGTCGACATCGCGCTTGTCATAGCCCAATTTGAACGGTCCGCTGCTGCGGAAGCGGTGCTTCGCGGGTCGCTCGAGCCGGGCGAGAATCTCTCTGGCCCTGTCTCTCGCGTCGGCGAACCAGGCTTCGTCGCCCAGCGACGACGATGCCTTCTCCCGCTCACGCGCGGCAAAGGCCTCCTCCAGCCGCTCGAGCGCCGCGTCGACGGCGAGGGTGGAGTAGCCGCCCTTCTCGAGACCGAACGCCATGTGCCGGATGGCCTCCGCCGTGATGATCGTGCCGGTGTCACCGGGTTCTGCGCTGTACGCAATTCGAGCGGCGGCCAGGAACTTCTCGACCTCGTCGACCTTGTATCCGGGTCGCGATGATCGTGATCTGGGGAAGGTTTGGCTCACGAGGACTATTCTGCCAACACTTGTCGGTCGACGCCTAAGCGAAGACGATGAAGAGCACGTACGCCGCGGCGGCGGACGGCAGGATCGAGTCGAGTCGGTCGAGGAATCCGCCGTGGCCCGGCAGCCAGGTGCTCATGTCCTTGATGCCGAGGTCTCGCTTGAGCAGCGACTCCGACAGGTCGCCGGCGGTGGCGCTCAGCACCAGCACGGTTCCGAGGATCAGTCCGAACCACCAGGGCATGTCGAGCAGGAAGATCGAGAGCAGCACGCTCGACGCCATGCCGAAGATCCACGAGCCCGCGAATCCCTCCCAGGTCTTCTTGGGACTGATCGTGGGAGCCATCGGGTGTTTGCCGAAATTCAGCCCGGTCGCGTAGGCGCCCACGTCGACCGACACCACCACGATGAGGAACGACATGACCCACCACTGGCCGTTGTCGTTGCGCAGCAGGAGGGCTGCGATGCTGCCGAGGAAGGTGACGTAGACCTGGATGAACACCCCGCCCGACATGTCGAGCGCGACACTGCGCATCGACGCCCGGTGACGCGGTATCGCCAGTTCGGCGAGCCTCCAGAGAACGACGAGCAGCACGCCGCCGATCGTGCAGATCCACTGCCATTCGGCGCCGAAGTAGAACGCCACGGGCACAACGACGACGGGCGCCAGAACGCTGGGGATGCGGGGCACGTCCCGACCCGCGTGGCGCAGCGCCGTCGCGAGCTCGAAGGCGGTGAAGGCGATGAGCACCGTGGCGAACACCACGAAGATGTCCTTGATGAACACCAGGCTGAACACCATCACGAGGCCCAGTCCCAGGCCGATTCCGATCGCACTCACGAGGTTGCGACCCGAGCGGGCGGTGATCTTGTCGTTCGCGCGATCGAACTGGTCTCGACGCTCGCGCACCTTGGCCTCGAACTCGGCGCGCGTCATTCCCGGATGACGGCGCGCCGGATCGGCCTCGGACGCGGGTGTGTCGGGATCGTTCGTCATAGGTGTGGGCCTAGATCTCGAGAAGTTCGACTTCCTTGCGCTTCAGCGCGTCGTCGATGCCGTCGACGTGCGACTTGGTGAGCTGCTCGAGCTCTTTCTCGGCGCGGCCCACCTCGTCGTCTCCGACCTCGCTCTTGAGGGCGTCGAGCTCGTCCTTGGCCTTGCGACGGATGTTGCGAAGCGAGACCTTGCCGTCCTCCGCCTTGGTGCGCACGATCTTCACGTACTCCTTGCGACGCTCCTCGGTGAGCTCGGGAAGAGTCACGCGGATGACGTTGCCGTCGTTCGACGGGTTCGCTCCGAGGTTCGGGGTGTCGCGGATGGCCTGCTCGATGTCGCGCAGGGCACCCTTGTCGTAGGGAGTGATGAGCATGGTGCGAGCCTCGGGGTTCTGCAGGCCCGCGAGCTGGCTGAGCGGCGTGGGGGTGCCGTAGTAGTCGACCAGGATCTTCTGGAAGAGGCCCGGGTTCGCGCGCCCGGTGCGAATGCTCGAGAAGTCTTCCTTCGTGTTGTCGACGGCCTTCTTCATGCGCTCTGTTGCGCCGGCCAGTACATCCGCGATCACGGCAACTCCTTCTTTTGGTTCTTGAGTAGTTTAGGGCGACGGGCCCGGGTCAATCGTGCGACGTGCTCACCAGGGTGCCGATGCGCTCGCCCAGGATGGCCTTGGTGACGTTGCCCTGGGGCTCCATTCCGAAGACCATCATCGGCATCCCGTTGTCCATGCAGAGGCTGAAGGCGGTCGAGTCGACGACCTTGAGCTCACGCTGCAGCGCATCGAGGTAGGTGAGCCTGTCGATCTTCTTGGCGTCGGGGTTCGAGCGGGGGTCGGAGTCGTACACGCCGTCGACCCCGTTCTTCGCCACGAGCACCACGTTCGCCCCGATCTCGAGCGCGCGCTGCGCCGCCACGGTGTCGGTCGAGAAGTACGGCAGGCCGGCTCCCGCGCCGAAGATGACGACGCGGCCCTTCTCGAGGTGGCGCTCGGCCCGCCGGGGAATGTACGGCTCGGCGACCTGGGTCATGGAGATGGCCGACTGCACGCGCGTGGCGGCGCCCGCCTGCTCCAGGAAGTCCTGCAGGGCGAGGGCGTTCATGACGGTTCCGAGCATGCCCATGTAGTCGGCACGTCCTCGATCCATTCCGCGCTGCGAGAGCTCGGCTCCGCGGAAGAAGTTGCCTCCTCCGACGACGATCGCGATCTCCACCTGCTTCGCCGCCGCCGCGATCTCGCGGGCCAGCTCGCTGACCACGTCGGGGTTGACCCCGAGTGAGCCGGCTCCAAACGCCTCACCAGACAGTTTCAGGAGTACTCGGCGTCGGGGTTCTGGTGAAGTCATGTGTGTGGATCCCTTCGATCTCGTCCTCCCAATTTTAGGGGGCAGTCGAAGCTAGTCCTCGAACGGGATCGCGCACGTCTCCTGGAGAGCCGTCGAGCCGGTAACTCCGTCGAGCACCGCGGGCGCACCGGCATCCGGTGCCGGCGTTTCGACGGGCACGGACGGGTCGGCTGGAGCCTCGGGAACGGTCGGGTCCGTCGGAGCCTCGGGAACCGCCGGGTCTCCCGGCGCCGTGGGTTCGGTCGTGCTGCCCACCGGTTGCGAGTCGGCGCCCAGGGTGAACGGCTGATCGGCCGCGATGAGCGCGAAGAGCTGATCTGCTGCATCCACCGTCGGCACCACCTTGCCCGGATAGTCCGGATCGTTGGTCGTTCCCGGGTACTGCACGAAGGTGATGTTGTTGAGGTCGATCGTGCGCAGCGCCTGCGCCATGGAGACCATGGTGTCGACCTTCGTGAGCGACGTCGAGAGGGTGAAGTACTGCGGATCGGCGACGACGTTGGCCAACGAGTAGAGCTTGCCGAAGTCGCCCAGCGTGTCGTTGCTCTTCATCTTGCGCACCAGCGACGACAGGTACTGCTGCTGCGAGGAGATGCGGCTGAGGTCGCCGCCGTCGCCCACGCCGTGCCTTGATCGCAGGAACCCGGCCGCGAGACCGCCCTTGACCTCGGTGATGCCGGCCGGCATGTCGAGGTGCTGCAGTTCGCCGTTCTCGTCGGGGTAGACGACGTTGTCGTCTGTCACTCGCCCGGTGAGGCAGATCGGAACGCCGCCGATCGCGTCGGTGAGCGCGATCACGGCGTCGAACGTCATCGACACGGCGTACTGGATGTCGAGGCCCGTGAGTTCGCTGACAGTCGCCACGACACACGGCAGGCCGCCTCTGCCCCAGGCCTCGTTGATGGGCGCGGCGCTCATGGCGTCGCCCTTCTCGCATTCCGGATGCGCGATGATCAGGTCTCGCGGGAAGCTCACGGCGACCGCGGTCTTGTGATCCTGCGACACGTGCAGCAGCATGTTCACGTCGTTGAGGGTCGCGCCGTCACGCTCTCCGTACAGATCCTGGGACTGGTTCGCGTCGTTGTCGGCGGCGACCACGAGCACGTTGAAGCCGCCCTCGAGGGCGCCGATCGCCGGAGGGGCCTGCTCGTCGCCCTGCTGCTCCGGGTGGATGTCGACCGCGTTCTCCTCGACCTTCGAGGTGAAGGTCCATGCGCCGACGGCGGCGATGCTCACCGTGCTGACCAGGGCGACGGCGGCCACGATGCCGACGAGAGACAGCACTCGCGACCATGCCCGAGCGTTCGGATTACGGGCATGCCTGGTGGGCTGCGGGCTCGTCTTCACAGGCATGTCCTCCGGAACTCTTCGGCCGCCGGGCGGGCGCGGTCTCAGTCGATCATACTTAACGGCCGAAGGCCCATCCCTTAGAACGGGATGGGCCTTCGGTCTGATGCAGTCGGTCGGGGAGTTACGCGCCGACCTTGAAGCGTGCGAAGCCGGAGACGGTGATGCCGGCGTCGGCGAGCACCTTCTTGACCTGCTGCTTGTTGTCCTTGGCGTAGTCCTGCTCGAGCAGGGCGACCTGCTTGTAGTAGGCGCCGAGGCGACCCTCGATGATCTTGGGCAGGGCGGCCTCGGGCTTGCCCTCGCCGCGCGAGATCTCCTCGACGATGCGTCGCTCGTTCTCGACGGCCTCTGCCGGGACGTCCTCGCGGGCGAGGAACTCGGGGTTGGCGAACGAGATGTGCTGAGCGATCGAGCGAGCCGTGTCGGCGTCGGCACCCGTGTAGCCCACGACCACGCCGACCTGCGGGGGCAGGTCTTTGGAGGTCTTGTGCAGGTAGATGGCGAACGCGTCGCCGGTGACGACCGCGAGACGACGCAGTTCGAGCTTCTCGCCCAGGATCGCCGCCTCGTTGCTGATCAGGTCGGCGACGGTGCCGCCGGCCGCGGGGGCCGCGAGGGCCTCCTCGACCGAGGTGGCGCCGGCCGCGACGGCCGCGTCGAGCACGGCGTCGGCCAGGGCGACGAACTTGTCGTTCTTCGCGACGAAGTCGGTCTCGCTCGCGAGCTCGATCAGGGTCGCGGTGTTGCCGCTCTCCTTGGCGGCGACGAGGCCCTCACTGGTGGAACGGTCGGCGCGCTTCGCGTTCGACTTGGCACCCTTGAGGCGCAGGATCTCCGTCGCCTTCTCGAGGTCGCCGCCGGCTTCGACGAGCGCGTTCTTGCTGTCGACCATGCCGGTGCCGAGGCGCTCGCGCAGGGTCTTGAGGTCGGCCAGGCTGAAATCTGCCATGGTTTTCTTCCTTACTTGGCTAAAGAGTTGTGTGTCGAAAGAAGGCGCGAACTACTTCGCGGGGGTCTTCTCGGCGTCGGTGGCCTCCGCCTCGAGGCGGGCCTCGGTCGCGGCGTCGGACTCGACGGCGTGCTCGGGAACGATGGTCGCGTCGGCGGCGGCCTCGTGCTCGGCGACGACGGCGTCTGCGTCGTTCTCCTCGGTGGGCGTCTCGGCGGCGACGACGTCGGCGACGGCGGCCTTCGCGGCGTCGGACTCGACGGCGTTCTCGACGAGGCCGTCGACGGCCTCGATCTTCTCGGCCTCGGTCGACGGGTTCTCCGACGCCTGGAGGAGCTCGCGCTCCCACTCGGCGAGAGGCTCGACGGCAGACACGTTGCCGGTCTCCTCGGGCTTCTGGTGACGCTGGATCAGGCCCTCGGCGGCAGCGTCGGCGATGATGCGCGTGAGCAGGCCCACGGAACGGATCGCGTCGTCGTTGCCCGGGATCGGGTACTGAACGTCGTCGGGGTCGCAGTTGGTGTCGAGGATCGCGATGACGGGGATGCCGAGCTTGTGCGCCTCGTCGATGGCGAGGTGCTCCTTCTTGGTGTCGACGATCCAGATGGCGGAGGGCGTCTTCGTGAGGTTGCGGATTCCGCCGAGGCTCTTCTGCAGCTTGACCAGTTCGCGCTTCTGGATCAGAAGCTCCTTCTTGGTGTAACCGCGGGTGGTGTCGTCGAAGTCGACCTCTTCGAGCTCCTTCATGCGCGCGAGGCGCTTGGAGACGGTCTGGAAGTTGGTGAGGAGGCCACCGAGCCACCGCTGGTTGACGTAGGGCTGGCCGACGCGCTGGGCCTGCTCGGCGATGGAGCCCTGAGCCTGCTTCTTCGTTCCGACGAAGAGAACCGTTCCGCCGTGGGCGACCGTCTCTTTGACGTAGTCGTACGTCTTGTCGATGTGCACCAGCGACTGCTGGAGGTCGATGATGTGGCTGCCCGAACGCTCGGTGAGGATGAATCGCTTCATCTTCGGGTTCCAACGACGGGTCTGGTGTCCAAAGTGAACGCCGCTGTCGAGCAGCTGGCGAATGGTGACGACGGCCATGAGCCGTTCTCCTGTTCTTCGACGTGGGCTGAGCACGCCGCAGTCCATCAGAACTGCCCGCACCGCAGGCACACGTCAATCGGTTTCTTACCACCGGCCTGTTGGCGGCGGTTCCTGGTGCCCAGCACGCCTCCGACCACCGATCACGCACTCCTGCAGAACAGGAGGGAGAAGGGAGGACCGAGTGGAGTCGTGACGAAAGTCAGCGGGCACGCGTAGTCACCCCGACGGATCGAGGTGCTCCGGAAACTATATCACCCCTGTTGCTTGGCGTAGTACTCGCGTAGCTCGACCGGATCGGCGGCCTCGAGACGGCGCGTGAAGTCGGTATCGAAGCGGGCGACGACGGGGAAGTCACCGAGCGGCACGATGGAGTGGACGACCTGATCGGCGTACACGTGCACGAGCGTGATCGACTGGCCGCCGTCGCGGCCGACCAGCGTCGATTCCGGCGCCGAGACATCCATCGTGTAGCAGGTGGCCGCCGCCACGGCTACGGGAATGCCGGCGAAGAGCCCGTGCGTCGAGTAGTGCAGGTGCCCGCCGAGGATGGTGCGGATGTCGCTGCCGCGGATCACCTCGGCGAGGTCGTGCTGCCGCTGCAGTTCGAGAACCTGCATGTAGGCGACGGGGCTCGGCACGGGCGGGTGGTGCAGCGCCAGGATCGTGCCGTGCGGGGCGCCGACCGACAGCTGCCGCCGCAACCAGTCGAGCTGTTCGTCGGTCAGCTCGCCGTGGTGGTAGCCGGGAACCGAGGTGTCGAGGGCGATCACTCTCAGGCCGCCGAGGTCGATCACCCGGTCTATGGGCGAGACGTCGTCGGGCCGCACGTCGACCGCCTGATCGGCCTCGACCGCGCCGAGAAGCTCCGCCCGGAAGGCGGACCTGTCGTCGTGGTTTCCCATGACCCACACGACCTCCGCCCCCATGCGGGCGGCCGCGGGCTCGACGAGCCCGCGCACCCGGCCATAGGCATCCGGTTCGCCGAGGTCGGCGATGTCGCCCGTGAAGACGAGCGCGTCGATGTCGATCTTCGACGCCTCGAGGGCGGCGAGGGCACGGGCGAGGTTGGCATCGGTGTCGATGCTGCCGTAGAGCGGCCTGCCGCCGCCGAGGAAGTGCGTGTCGCTGATGTGCGCGATCACGTGGTCGGCGGGCGGGTATTGACCGAGCTGCATGACTGCAGCCTATTTGGCGCCGCCGACTCCGTCTTTCTCGCGCCGGCGTCCACGCACGACGCTCAGGCTTCCGGTCTCCTCGAGGGCGACGCCCTTGGTCTCGGGGATCTTGAAGAAGACGAAGAAGAACGACAGCGCGGCGAACGCTGCGTACAGACCGTAGGCCAGGGTGAGCGACACGTCTTGAGAGATGATCGGGAAGGTCATGGTGACGGCGAAGTTGGTCAGCCACTGCGCGGCCGCGGCCACTCCGAGGGCCCGGCCGCGGATGCGGGTCGGGAAGATCTCGCCGAGCAGGACCCAGACCAGCGGACCCCACGAGGCGCCGAACGCGACGACGAAGAGGTTGGCGCCGACCAGCGCGATGATTCCCCACGCGCCCTCGAGGCTCGGCTTTCCGTCGACGATCTGGGCCTGGCTGAACGCCAGCGTCATCGAACCGAGCGCCACCGCCATTCCGACCGATCCGAACAGCAGGATGGGACGGCGGCCGACCTTGTCGACGAGGAAGATCGCCACGAAGGTGACGGCCACGTTCGTGACAGAGGTGATCACGGAGATCGTGAGGGAGTCGCTCTCCTTGAATCCGACGCTCGACCAGAGGGTGGTCGAGTAGTAGAAGATCACGTTGATGCCCACGAGCTGCTGCAGCATCGACAGGATGATGCCGACCCAGACGATGGGCAGCAGGCCGAAGCGCTTGCCCCGGAGCGAGCTCTTGTCGGCGTTGGCCGCGTCTTCGCGAATGCCCGCCTCGATGTCGGCGACCGCCTTGTCGAGCTGGTTCTGCGGGGTGATCGAGGCCAGAACCTTCGTGGCCTTCTCTTTCTTGTCGGTCATCAGCAGGTAGCGCGGCGACTCCGGCAGCCTGAGGGCGACGAGGCCGTAGACGATCGCGGGAACGGCGCAGACGAGGAACATCCAGCGCCAGGCGTCGAGGCCGAGGAAGAAGACCTCGTTCGCCCCGCCGGCGACGTTCGCCAGGATCGCGTCGGAGAGGAGGGCCGTGAAGATACCGACCGTGATGGCGAGCTGCTGCAGCGAGGCGAGACTGCCTCGGATGGCCTTGGGGGCGATCTCCGAGATGTACGCCGGTGCGATGACGGAGGCGATGCCGATCCCGAGTCCGCCGACGAGACGCCAGACGGTGAGGTCCCAGGCGGCGAAGGCCAGGCCGGAACCGATCGAGCTCACCAGGAACAGCACGGCGCCGATGAGCATCACCGGGATGCGGCCCAGGCGGTCGGCCAGGCGGCCGGCCAGGTAGGCGCCGACGGCGCAGCCGAGAAGGGCGGATGCGACGGCGAAGCCGGTGAATGCGGCGGTGAGGCTGAAGTCGTCCTGGATCGCATCGACGGCGCCGTTGACGACCGAGGAATCGAATCCGAAGAGGAAGCCGCCGATCGCGCCCGCCGCCGCAAGCGCGATGACCTTGCGCCTCAGCTTCTTATCGGTTTTCACATCGGTGTCGGCCTGCGCCGCGCCCCCACTGGTTGCCATGATCCGCTCCCTCATTGTGACCGACAGTGCGCATCACGACGCTGTCCCTAACACCTCGATCTTGGCACGAAGTGTCCCCCGACCGGGGCATTGCCTTCGTAACGGGCACTCCCCCTTGACAGGCTGGACCGCATGCGCCGCACCCTGTTCTCCTTCTTCGGCCGCCGCGCGATGAGGGCGGTCGGGCCGATCATCCTGGTCTCCCCCGCACTCGTCGGCCCGATGGCTGCGCCGGCCGCCGGAGACAGCGACTGGGCGTGGCCGATAGCCGATCCCCACGTCGTCGTGCGCGAGTGGCGGGCGCCGGCCGACGACTACTCCGCGGGCCACCGGGGAGTCGACATCGCCGCCTCGGCCGGGGCACCCGTCACCGCTCCCGAGTCGGGCACGGTGCGCTTCGCCGGCCGTGTGGTCGACCGTCCCGTTCTGTCGATCGAGCATTCGGGCGGGCTGGTCTCGAGTTTCGAGCCGGTCGAGACCACGCTGAAGAAGGGCGATCAGGTGGCGCGCGGCCAGCAGATCGGCACGGTGGCGCCTGTGTCGGCGTCGCACTGCGCAGAGTCGTGCCTCCATTTCGGCGTTCGACGCGACGGCCGCTACATCTCGCCGATGCTCGTGCTCGAGCCGCCCGCGAGGGCGATCCTGCTGCCGGTGAATGCGGCTGATCGGGTCACGCCCGCGGGTGCGCCTGGCGGTAGGTCTCCCGCAGCCTCTCCGTCGTCACGTGAGTGTAGATCTGGGTCGTGCCGAGACTCGCGTGCCCGAGCATCTCCTGCACGGCACGCAGGTCTGCGCCTCCGTCGAGCAGATGCGTGGCGGCCGTGTGTCTGAAGGCGTGAGGCCCCTCGGGGCCCGAGCCCGGAACATCCATCAGCAGCTTCGAGACGATGCCGTAGACCGATCTGGTTCCGGCCCGGGCTCCGCGCGCGCCAAGAAAGACGGCCCTGGTGCCCGAGCTATCGTCGGATCGCGCCGCGAGGGCCGGGCGTCCGCGCTGCAGGTAGTCCACGAGCGCGAGGTGCGCGGGCTGGCCGAAGGGCACGACCCGCTCCTTGCTGCCCTTTCCGAGCACGCGCACGGTGCGCCGATCGAGATCGAGGTCGGCGGTGTCGATGCCCACGAGCTCCGAGACCCTCAGGGCCGATGCATAGAGCAGCTCGACGACAGCCAGGTCGCGCAGGGCGAGGGGTTCTCCGTCGTGGGTCCGGGCCACCAGGGAGTCGAGCACGGAGTCCATCGCGTCTCTCGAGAGCACGCGCGGAAGGCTGCGGTCGGGTTTGGGAGCCCGCAGCCTCGACGCGGCGTCGAGCGCATTCTCGTTCGAGCGGGTGAACCAGCTCGAGAAGCTCTTGGCCGTGGCGGATCGCCTCGCCAGGGTCGCCTTGGAGAGCCCGGCCTGCGAGGCGGTCCACAGCCAGTCGCGGTACGCGTCGAGGGTGAGCTGCGCCGCATCGTCGATGCCGCGCGCCTGCGCGAACCCGCTCAGCGAGGCGAGGTCGGATCTGTAGGCGCGAACGGTGTGGGGCGAGTAGCCGCGCTCTGCGATGAGGTACGACACGAAGTCGTCGATCGCACGTTCGAGCTGCATGCCCCCCAGCATGCCGCGTCAGGCGGGCCTTCGCTCGAAGGCCCGCCCACCCGGGCGAACTGATCGATCAGACTGCTGCGAGATGAAGCACGAGCGCCTGTTCGGGAAGGAGCAGCGGCATGGTGAGACCGAGCTCGCCGAGCACACGGCCGGTCAGCGTGATCTCGCCGTCGGCCCACCACGGGGGCGGAGCATCCTGCAGCACGCGAGGCCACTCCCCGAGTCTGACGGGGCGCACGCAGTACAGGAGGTCGGGGTCGAGCCCGGGGAACACGACAGGCGCGACGGGAGAATCGCGGGTCGCGGCCACGGTGACGACCGCGAAGATCGCGGCCACGGCATCCGGAGCCACGATGCCGTGCACCTGACGAGCCGGATCGACGTCGTCTGCCCGCACCAGCACGCCCGAGTGCAGCAGGGCGCGCTGCTCGCGATAGAACGACGTCCACTCCCGGATCGCATCGAGCTCCGCCTCGCTCGCGGTCGTGAGAGCCCACTCGATGCCGGCGTGACCGAACAGCGCCGTCGCAAGACGGAAGCTCAGTTCGTGACTGCGGCCGGTCGTGTGGGCGGTCGGCGCACCGAGGTGCACGCCGAGGAACTCGGGCGGCACGAGCCCCGCCGTGTAGCGGTAGATCGCCTGGCGCTCGAGCGAGTCGTTGGTGTCGCTCGGCCAGACGCGGTCGGTTCGTTCCAGCACGCCGAGGTCGACGCGGCCGCCGCCCGACGAGCACGATTCGATCTCGAGTTGCGGAAACTCGCGTCGCAGCTCGTCCATGAGCCGGTAGCACGCCAGGGTCTGTCTATGGGCAGAGCCCCCGAGCAGGTCGCGGTTCTGATCCCACTTGAGGTACGCGATCGGGTATTCGTCGAGAAGAGCCCTGAGCTGACCGAGCACGTGGGAGAAGGCCTCCGGGTTCGACAGGTCGAGGGCCTGCTGGTGGCGCCAGGGCTGCGGATGCTCGGCGTTTCCGGCCGAAAGCACCCAGTCCGGGTGCGCGCGGAACACGGCTGAGTCGACGCTCACCATCTCCGGCTCCACCCACAGGCCGAAGTCCATGTCGAGGGCGTGCACCCGCTCGATCAAGGGGTGCAGGCCATTCGGCCACTTGGATGCGTCGACGGTCCAGTCGCCGAGCGCGCGTCGGTCGTCGGTGCGGCCGGTCATCCAGCCGTCATCCAGCACGAAGCGCTCGACGCCGACTCGTGCCGCCGTCTCGGCCAAACGGGTGAGCTTCTCCAGATCGTGGTCGAAGTAGACGGCTTCCCACGTGTTCAGAATGACCTTGCGCTCGCCGAGGGCTCGCCGCGAGCGGACGAAGCCGTGCAGTCGCCGGGTCAGGCCGTCGAGGCCGCCGTTCGACCACGCCGAGACGAGCCAGGGCGAGGAGTAGCTCTCGCCCGTGGCCAGGCGGACCTCGCCCGGCTCGAACAGCTCCCCCGCGCCGATTAGGGCATGCCCTGTCGCGGAGGCCTCGGCCCAGAGCCGTTGGTCGCCGCTCCACGCGAGGTGAGAACCCCAGACCTCGCCGTGCCGGAATCCGAAGCCGGGGGTGCCCGCGACCAGAAGGAAGGCCGCGTCGTGGCCGGGTCGGCCGTGCCGGCTGTCCCTCGTCCAGGTTCCGACGCCCAGATCGTGGCGTTGCGGCTGGCGCTCGCGCGGCCAGCGGCCCGTGAAGTCGAGCAGCTCCCGTGCCCTCGCGGGTACCGGGAGGGTGGCGTCGAGCGACGCCAGGGAGTACACGCTCGATCCCTCGTTGCGCACGCTGAGCCGCTG
Organism: Agreia sp. Leaf283; assembly: GCF_001422485.1. Lineage (GTDB taxonomy): Bacteria > Actinomycetota > Actinomycetes > Actinomycetales > Microbacteriaceae > Agreia. The sequence continues at coordinate 274,220 of NZ_LMNF01000003.1, read as the reverse complement.
GCGCAGCACGCCCTCGTCCGACAACTCGATGTCGATCTCGACGACCAGACCCGTCGCATCCGGCTCACCGGCGACCGCCGGAACCGTCTCGAGAACGAGGGTGACGCTGAGGTCTCCGCGGCGCGTGTCCGTGAGCCGGAGCGCGGCCGTCTTCTGGGCACCGAGAGCGGAGATCGGTGTGCCTTCGTGATAACCGGCGAGGCCGGGCCTGCCCGACCACCCGTCGGCCATGAGGGGAACGATCCGCTGCGTGAGCATCGAGTCGATGGAGCTCGGGCCGATGGCCGGGCGCTGGGCCTCGACGAGATTCTGCAGGGCGCGCTCGTCGAGCTCGCCCAGATCGGCTCCGAAATGGATGACGGCGGGCACGGCCGTGCCGCGGGCGTCCAGCACGAAGCTGGTGCCCGCGGCACGGAGGTGGTGGATCATGCTCACGTGGTGATCATGCCTACTCGTTGACGGGGATCGCCGCCGCGGTGAGCGCCGCGATGGTCTTCTCCTGGCCCGTCTTCAGGGCGTCGTTCAGTGTTCCCGATCCGCCGAGAACCTTGCCGAAGCCGTCGGCGACGTCGCTGTAGGTCTGCGTCATCGTCGGGCCCCACGTGAAGTCCGCGTTCGTCTCGTTGGCCGCCTCGGCGAAGGTGTCGTAGATCTTCTGGTCGCCGTAGAACGGCACGCCCTCGGCGAGCACCGGAAGCTTCAGTCCGTCCTTCGTCGCGGGGTACAGGTTGGCCTCCTGGTTCAGCGCGGTGAGCGCCTCGTCACTCGTGTTCAGCCACAGGGCGAACTGCGCTGCCTCGTACGGGTGATCCGAGCCCTTCAGCACGGCGGTCGAGGATCCACCCCAGTTGCCCGCCTTGTTCTCGCCCGCATTCCACTGCGGCATCGGTGCAACAGCCCAGTTGCCGGATGTGTCGGGGGCGCCGCTCGAGATCGAGTTGGCTCCCCAGACGGCCGAGATCCAGGTCCAGTCGCTGCCCGTGTTGTAGGCGTTGTTCCACTCGTCGGTCCACGCGGGAACCTTCGAGACGAGGTCGTCGGAGATGAGGTTCTGCCAGTAGTCGGCCACCTTCTCGGACTCGGCGCCGTCGAGTGAGACATCCCACTTGTCGCCGTCGTTCTCGAACCACTTGCCGTCTGCCTGCCAGACGAGACCGGCGAACCAGTTCACGTCGTTCTGCGGGAAGTTCGTGATGTAGCCGCCCTCGGCACGGATGGTCTTCGCGGCAGCGGCGTACTCGTCCCACGTGGTGGGAACGGCGATGCCGGCCTTCTCGAAGAGGTCCTTGCGGTAGTACATGGCCATGGGGCCGGTGTCCTGCGGGATCGCGTAGACGGAGTCGTCTTCGCCGAAGGTCACCTGGTTCCAGGTCCAGTCGATGAAGTCGCCCTTGCTCTCGCTGACGTTCGCGCACGAGGCGATGTTGGTCAGGCCGTCCTGAACCCGGAAGTTCGGCAGCGCGTCGTACTCGATCTGGCCGAGGTCGGGGGCGTTGCCCGCGCTGAGCTGATTGAAGAAGTTCTTGTACGTTCCGCCGTTGCCGTTCGGTCCCGTCTGCACGGTGACCTGGATGTCGGGGTTCTCCTTGTTCCAGATGTCGACGACCTTATCGATTCCGGGGATCCACGACGTGTAGGTGAGGTCGACCTTGCCGTCGCTCGGCGCGCAGTCGGCCGCGGCATCGCTGCCACCGCTGCCGCTCGTTCCGGCGGCGCAGCCGGTGAGGCTCAGTGCCGCGAGAACACCGAGCGCGACGATGCGCTTGCTGTTGTTGAGATGCATTTTTCTCTTCCTTTATCTATGTGCAGTGGGGACAGGGTGGTGCGGTGACAGCGGCTACTTGACGCTGCCGGCCCCCAGCCCCCCGCGCCAGAAGCGCTGGAGACTGAGGAAGGCGATGATGAGCGGAATGATCGACAGGAATGCCCCGACGATGACGAGGGTGCGGATCTCGGGAATCTGGTTCACCTGCGAGTTCCAGGTGTAGAGGCCGAGGGTGACCGGGAAGAGCGTCTGGTCGCGCAGCATGATCAGCGGCAGGAAGAAGTTGTTCCAGATGGCGACGAACTGGAACAGGAAGATCGTCACGAGCGCGGGGGTCATCAGCCTGCGGGATACCGAGAAGAAGGTGCGCACCTCTCCGGCGCCGTCGAGGCGGGCTGCCTCGAGCAGCTCATCCGGCACGCTGGCCGAGGCGAAGATGCGCGCGAGATACACGCCGAACGGGCTGACGAGGCTGGGCAGGAACACCGACCAGAACGTGTTGGTCGCGTTGAACTGGCTGAAGATGAGGAACAGGGGCAGGGCGAGCGCCGTCGCGGGAACAAGCACACCGCCGAGCACCACGTTGAAGATCAGCTCGCGACCCGGAAACCGGTACTTGGCGAGGGCGTAGCCGCACATCGCGGCGAAGAGCGTTCCGAGCAGGGCACCGAAGCCCGCGTAGAGAATGCTGTTCAGCATCCACCGCAGGTAGACGCCGTCGTTGTAGGCGAGGAGGTCGTGAATGTTCTGCCACAGGTTGAAGTCGGCGAACCACAGCCCGATCGTGCTGGAGAACTGGGCCCTCGACTTCGTCGAACCGACGAAGAGCCACCAGATGGGCACCAGGAAGTAGAGCGTCGAGATGCCCATGACGATCATGGCGGCGGTGCGGGAGGCGAGCTTTTCTTTCGGAGCTCCGGCGGATATCTGGCTCATTTGTCGCCCTTACGCTGGGTGAGTCGGAGGAAGGTGAACGACATGATGAACGTGGCGATGGCGAGGACGACGGACATCGCCGCGGCCAGGCTCACGTTCGGCACGGCAGAGGTCGCGTACACCGTCATGTTCGGCGTGAACGTGCTGGACACCGATGAGGTGAAGCTGCGGAAGACCTGCGGCTCCGCAAGCAGTTGCAGGGTTCCGATGATCGAGAAGATCGCGGTGAGCACGATGGCCGGGGCCACGAGCGGGATCTTGATGGACCAGGCGATCTGCCACTGGTTGGCGCCGTCGAGTCGGGCCGCCTCGAAGATCTCCGAGGGCAGCGCCAGAAGCGCCGAGTAGATGATGAGCATGTTGTAGCCCACGTAGATCCACGTGACGACGTTCGCAATCGACCAGAGCACCGTCTCGGGAGCCAGCAGGTCGACGTTCGAGGTGAAGGCGGCGAAGGGTGACAGGTTCGGGGAGTAGAGATAGCCCCACATGATCGCCGCGATCACTCCGGGCACCGCGTAGGGCACGAAGAAGGCCAGCCTGAAGAACTTCTTGCCCTTGACGAGGGGCGAGTCGAGCAGCAGGGCAAGGAGCAGCGCGAAGCCGAGCATGACCGGCACCTGAACGACGCCGAACAGCAGGACTCGACCGACCGATGACCAGAACGCCTCGTTCTGGAACACGAGCACGTACTGCGAGAGGCCGCCGAACACCTGGGTCGGCTTGCCGAAAGTACCGTTCCTCTCGACGACGAGCAGCGATTGGAAGATCGCCCAGCCGATGGGGAGCAGGTAGAACGCCGCGAAGAGCACGGCGAACGGCGCGAGGAAGATCGCGATCGCCTTCTTGTGCTTCACGGGAACGCGGCGGGCCTTCAGCCGCGGCACGGAGGTGGTCGTCACTTCTTAGTTCCTGTTCTCTCTCACGACGCGCACCTCGCCGGACGGCACGTGGAGCGTGCCGTCCTGCGAGATCTCGTTCTCTGCTGACGCGTGGATGCCGATCTCGGCCCCCGTGATGATCTCGGTACCCTGCGTTCGGTACTCGAACGGGGCATCCGTGTGGTTGATGACGAAGAGCCAGCTGGCGGATGCGCCGACTCTGCGCACGATCTCGACGCCGGTGGGGCGGCCTGCGGAGACGGCGACGCCCGCGTCGGTGGCGGCACGCACGAGGGTCGCGGCGAGCGACGCCGGGTCGAGGGCCGTCGCGAGGTACCAGGCCACGCCATCACCGACGGCGTTGCGGGTGACGGCGGCGACGCCGGGAACGGGGCCGTTCGTGAACACGGAGATCGCCTCCGCTCCCTCGAGCCGGAGCCGCTCCGACCACAGGCCGGCATTCTGCCCATCGCTCAGTTCGAGAACGGTCGACGGGTGAAGGGGAACGAACTCCTCGCTCCGCACGCCGAGGAGTTCGCGGAACGCACCGGGATAGCCGCCGGGGCGCACCCGGTCGTGCTCGTCGACGATTCCGCTGAAGAAGGTCACCACGGCGTGCCCGCCGGCCACCACGTAGTCTGCGAGAACGCGAGCCGCGGCATCCGTGACGCTGTAGAGGCTCGGAACGACGACCAGTCTGTACGCGTCGACCGGGGCGCCGGGGGCCACGATGTCGACGGTGACACCCGCGTCGAGGAGCGCGTTGTACGCGGCGTGCACCTGCGGCAGGTAGCGCACGTGCGCCGACGGGTGGGAGTCGAGGTCGGTGGCCCACCAGGCCTGCCAGTCGAAGACGATGGCCACGTCGGCCTCGACGCGGCTGCCCGTGACCTCGGCCAGCTTCGTGAGCATGCCGCCGAGTTCGACGACCTCCCGCCAGACGGTCGAGTCCGTTCCCGCGTGAGGCAGCATCGCCGAGTGGAACTTCTCGCTGCCCTGGAGCGACGCCCGCCACTGGAAGAAGCTGATCCCGTCGGCACCGCGGGCCACATGGCTGAGGGTGTTGCGGATCATCTCCCCCGGCGCCTTGGCGAGGTTGAGCGGCTGCCAGTTCACGGCGGACGTCGCCTGCTCCATGAGCATCCACGGCCGCCCGCCTGCCAGGCCGCGCGTCGCATCCGCGGCGAACGACAGCTCGGCGCGCGGGTCACCCAACCGGTGGTCGAGGTAGTGGTCGTTGGCGATGACATCCATGTGCGGCGCCCATGCCCAGTAGTCCTGGTTGCGGATGTGCGCCGTGACCATGAAGTTGGTCGTGACGGGCGCGGAGCTGTGCCTGCGAAGAATGGCCTGCTCCGCCGTGTAGTGCGCGAGCAGTTCGTCCGAGCTGAACCGCATGAAGTCGAGGGCCTGGCCCGGGTTGCCTGTGGACACGGTGAGGCGTGGCGTGCGGATGTGCTCCCACGATGCGTAGCGCTGGCTCCAGAACGAGGTGCCCCACGCGTCGTTCAGGTCGTCGATGCGGCCGTAACGTTCCTTCAGCCATCCGCGGAAGGCCTCGGATGAGATGTCGCAATAGCAGTGCGCGTTGTGGCAGCCGATCTCGTTCGAGACGTGCCACAGACGAACGGCCGGATGCGCGCCGTACCGCTCGGCGATCTTCTCGACGAGCGCGAGCGAGTGCTCGCGGTAGGCCGGCGAACTGGGGCAGAACGCCTGCCGTCCGCCGAATTCCCGCCTGGTGCCGTCGGCCATCATGGGCAGCGACTCGGGGTAGTCGGCACTGAGCCAGGGCGGCGGGCTCGCCGTCGCTGTGCCGAGGTTGATGCCGATGCCGTGCTCGTGGAGGATCTCGATGATGGCGTCGAGGGCGGCGAAGTCGTAGCTCCCCCGCACAGGTTCGAGCTGCGCCCATCCGAAGATGTTGATCGCGACCAGAGTGACCCCGGCCTCGTTCATCAGGCGGGCATCCTCGAGCCAGGTCTCACGGTCCCACTGCTCAGGGTTGTAGTCGCAGCCGTACGTGAATGCGGAGACGGCCCCATCGATCAGGGTGGCTACGGCGGTCTCGCTCACGGTACGGGCTCCATTGTCTGTGCATGCTCGATCCCGCGGCGTCGCGCTCTGGGAACGCTCCCAGTCGCCCGCACATAAAAAGCGGAGATCGACTCTGGGAACGCTCCCAGAATATGCACACGGATATCCGGCTGTCAATTTCGGCGTGCCGTCGCAGCCGTGTCCAGCAGACTTTCAGCCCAGTACAGTGGGCATATGACCGCCCGTCGAGCCGCATCCGCACGCGCGACCATCAACGACGTGGCTGCAGTGGCAGGCGTGTCGCGCGGAACGGTGTCGCGGGTTCTGAACTCCGAGGCGTATGTCTCCGAAGCGGCCCGTCTGGCCGTGACCGACGCGATCTCTCAGGTCGGGTATGTGCGCAACAGCGCGGCCCGCAACCTCGCGACGAGGCAGTCGCACGCGGTGGGCCTGGTCGTTCACGAACCGCACTCGCTCTTCCTCGAAGACCCCAACATCGGCAGCATCCTGCTGGGCATCAACTCCGCCCTCTCCGACGCCGACTACCAGCTCGTCTCGCTCGTCATCGACTCCGAGCGCGACAGCCATCGAGTGGCCGAGTACCTCAGCGGCGGCTTCGTCGACGGTGTCATCATCGTGTCGGCGCGCGCTCACGATCCCATCGCCGAGGTCGTCGCGGAGCTCGGCATCGCGGCGGCGTTCGTCGGCCATCCGGTCGACATCGAAGGCATTCCCTACGTGGGCATCGACAACTTCAGCGCGGCGAAGGCCATCACCACGCGTTTGAAGGAGACGGGGCGGCGTCGTATCGGCATGATCGCGGCCGGCCTCGACCGCGACTCCGGGCAGGACCGCATGGCGGGGTTCCGTGCGGCGATGGGCGACGACTTCGACCCCGAGCTGGTGATCACGACGCCGCTGTACGCGCACACGAGCGGAGTCGACGGCATGCGCCTGCTGCTCGATCGAGCGCCCGACGTCGACGGCGTCTTCGCCGCCTCAGACGCCATGGCCGCCGGAGTCCTCGATGTGCTTCGCGAGGTCGGCCGCTCCGTTCCCGGCGATGTCGGCGTCGTGGGATTCGACGACAGCGCGTGGGCGACGCGAGCGCAACCGCCGCTCTCGACCGTGCACCAACCGGCCGGACAGCTCGGTCGGCGGGCAGCGGAGAGCGTGCTCGCCCAGCTCAGGGGCGAGACGGTGGATACCGCAGGGATCTTTCTCGAGACCGCCATCGTCTGGCGCGACTCGGCCTGAGACCCGTGCGGCCGGGGCTCACGCCCTGTCGAGGAACTCCCCCAGCGTCTCCGGATCATGCCCGGTCAGGGCGCGGATGTCGCCGGTGATCCGTTCCTGCTCCCCTGCCGCCATGGCCGTGTAGGTAGACACCCAGGCATCGACCTGCCAGTCCGGCGCACCGTAGCCGGCCCGAGACGCATACGCCTCGGGCAGAGTCTCGTCATGGAACGTCACCTCGCGCCCCGTCTTCTCCGTGATGATGCGGGCCACATCGTCGAGACCCAGCGCCTCGCGGCCCGTCAGTTCGTAGACGGCGCCGCGGTGAGCGGCCGGGTCGCGCAGCACGGCGAGCGCCGAGTCGGCGAGGTCGGCCCTGCTGACGGCCGAGACTCGACCTTTGCCTGCCGGCCCACGGATCACACCGTCCTCACCGGCCAGCAGCGCGAAGAAGTCCATGTAGAAGTTGTTTCGCAGAAAGGTGAAGTCCATTCCGGAGTCTCTGATGTGCTGCTCGGTCGCGAAATGGTCACGCGCAAGGGTGAAGACGGCCTCCGGGTGTGCCCCGAAGAACGACGTGTAGACGATGTGCGAGACGCCCGCTGCAGCGGCGGCGTCGATGAACGAGCGATGCTCGTCGACACGGTCGACACTCTCGGATGCCGACACCATGAACAGTGTCTGCGCACCGTCGAGCGCGGCCCGGCTCGCCGCGCCGTCGCGGTAGCCCGCCTCGCGCACCCGCGCGCCGGCTAGCTGAGGCGCGCGGCTCGCGTCGCGCACCACCAGAGTCTGCTCTTGCCCGAGATCGGCGAGGGTTCTCGCCACGATCCCGCCGAGATGACCCGTCGAGCCGGTGATGGCAAGCGACGGAATGTTGTTCGTACGGGACTCTTCGCGGCTCATGTCTTCACGCTACCTTTTTCTGCTTCCTCCATCCGGCCTCCGTCTCGATCGCAGCCCCCTCGAGAGCCAGCAGCCCCAGCACTCCCTCGGTCGCCGAGACCGCAAGACCCGTGCGTCTCGCGATATCGGCGGTCGATCGTGCCGCGCGGGCACTGAGCGCATCGAGAACACGCACCTGCTCGGGAGGCCGGCGATCGGATGCCGAATCCAGACCCAGATCGAGTTCGGGGTGATCGGCGCCGTCGGCCGCCAGTCCTGAAGCGAGCTCGAGAACCTCGTCGACGCTCGTCACGCAGGCTGCATCGAACTCCCGGATCAGGCGATGACAGCCCGCCGACGATGGAGAGGTCACGGGCCCGGGTACCGCTCCGAGCGGCCGCCCCACCGAGGCGGCATGTGCGGCCGTGTTGAGCGACCCGGACCGGTGCCCCGCCTCCACCACGACCGTGGCGACACTCGAAGCGGCGATCAGGCGATTGCGTTGCAGGAATCTCCACTTGGTGGGCGGCGATCCGCAGGGCAGTTCGGAGATGACCGCTCCGACAGTGGCGATGCGGCCGAGCAGGGCGTCGTGACCGCTGGGGTAGAACCTGTCGACGCCGCCGGCGAGGAAGGCGACGGTGAGTCCCCCGCTCGCGAGCACTGCCCGATGCACCATGCCGTCGATTCCGTAGGCGGCCCCCGAGACCACCGAGACGCCTCGGTCGCTCAGGCCCGCGCCGAGTTCCATGGCCATGTGCTCGCCGTAGCCCGTGGCCGCGCGAGCGCCCACCAGCGCGATCGACGAACCGAGCGATTCGATTGCAGCGTCGATTCCCCGCGCCCAGAGCGCGATGGGCCCATGAACGCCGAGGTCGTCGACGCCTGCAGGCCAGAGCCGGTCTGTCGGGCGAATCAGACGGGCCGATACCCGGGCGGCCTGGCGAAGAGAGGTGATGATGGCATTCGACACGAGGCGCGGCCTCCATCGGTCGAAGGCGAGCGCGAGGTCGCGCGTCGTCAAGGAGTCGGAGGCCGCGTCGCCCACCGCACCGGCCACCCGCTCCATCGCCCATCCATCGACGAGCGCGGTGAGCGCCTGCACCGGACCAAGGGCCGCGACAAGCGCCCCCGCGACGGAATCCCCGGGCTCTGCGATCCCGCTCCACGACGCCCGTGCGAAGACCTCGGCCGCGCCGGATTCGTCGATCTCCGCATCGCCGTCGGCCAACACGGCCGAGGCGAGACGCACGACCTGGTTCGAGTCGAGTCCGAAGGTGGTCATGACTGCAGCGACTTTCTGAGGTAGAGGGCTCGTCCGACGTGCTCCGCGGTCGGCGTCTCCACGGCGTCGAGGTCGGCCACCGTCCACGCCAGGCGCAGCACACGGTCGTAGCCGCGCATCGTGAGACCACCCCTCTCGAGCGCCCTGTCGAGAGACGCTGTCGTCGACCGTGCCAGACGTCGCGGTCCGGTGCGCAGCCACGAGCCGGGAACCTGCGAGTTGAGCTTCCACGGCGTGCCCTCGAGCCGGTGCGCAGACCGCGACCGTGCTGCCACGACGGCGCTGCGGGCCGTGGCCGTGTCGAGCCGCTCCTCCCCGTCGGCCATACGGAGCTCGGCCGCGGTGATTCTCTGCACGCGGAGCTGGATGTCGATGCGATCCATGAGCGGACCGGAGATGCGCGCGAGATACCGGCGACGCGAGTGAGGTGTGCACGTGCACTCGGAGTCGCGCGCGCCGTACTGGCCGCACGGGCACGGATTCGCGGCGAGCACCAATTGGAAGGTCGCCGGAAATGTCGCGACGGCATTCGCCCGGTGGATGCTGATGACCCCGGTCTCGATCGGCTGCCGCAGCGCGTCGAGCACAGACGAGTTGAATTCCGGGGCCTCGTCGATGAACAGCACCCCGTGCGACGCACGTGCCGCGGCGCCGGGCCGGATCTGCCGGGAGCCGCCTCCGACCAGCGCGGCCGCGGTCGCCGTGTGGTGCGGGCTCTCGAGGGGCGGCCGGGTGATGAGCTGCGACCCGACGATGTCTCCGCTGAGCGAACGCAACGAGCTGACCTCGAGCGATTCGAGGGGGCCGAGGTCGGGCAGGAGCCCGGGCAGCCGGGCCGCGAGCATGGTCTTGCCCGCTCCGGGCGGGCCGAGCATAAAGAGATGATGGCCGCCCGCCGCTGCGACGACCATCGCCTGCGTGGCATCTCGATTGCCGACCACGTCGGCCAGTTCGAGAACAGGCGTCTCCGTGGCGCTCTCCCGAGCCAGCAGGATCGGCTCGACGGGCTGAGGCTGCAGCGTGCTGCCATGGAAGATCGCGGCATCCCTCACCGACGCGACGGGAATGACCTCGATGCCGGGCACGAGCGCGGCCTCGTCGGCGTTGCCGGCAGGCACCATGAACCGCGTGTGCCCGAGGCGCGCGGCCGCGGCCACCGCCGGCAGGATGCCGCTGGTGGGCCGCAGCCTGCCGTCGAGCCCCAGCTCGCCGAGGTGCACGACCCGTCCGATGGATTCGGCGCTGATGCTGCGCGACGCGGCGAGCAGGGCCATGGCGATTGCCAGGTCGAAGACGGGACCGAACTTCGGCAGGGCCGCGGGCGACAGGTTGACCGTGATGCGCCGGGCCGGAAGTGGACAGCCGGCATTGCTCGTGGCGTGCCGCACCCGCTCGCGGGCGTTCGACAGGGCGGTGTCGGGCAGGCCGATGATGGTGAACGAGGGCAGGCCCGGCGTGATGTCGGCCTCGACCTCGACCATCTGCCCGGTGAGGCCGAGCAGGGCCACGGCGGTGGTCGTGCCGATCATCGGAAGACCCCGCGCAGGTGCTCGACGAACGGCAATGCGCCGTCGCGGATGAGCACCGAGACCGCATCGATGCGGATCACCTGGGGCCGCGGGCCCGTCTGCGCATCGCACCAGGCGGCAGCGAGTCGCCGCAGCCTCGCCATTTTCGCGTCGGTGATCGCCTCGAACGGATGCCCGAACGCCGTCGACGATCTCGTCTTGACCTCGACGAACACGGTGTCTCGGCCGTCGACCCCGACGAGGTCTATCTCACCGTGCTCGCATCGCCAGTTGCGTTCGACCACGGTGAAGCCCTGGTCTGCAAGATAGCTCGCCGCCACGTCTTCACCCTGGCGACCCAGGGCATCTTTCGCTCTCATTCGCGCCTCCGCCACCGAGGATGGCAGCGCGCGAAACGCAGCTTCCGTCGAACGACGAGAACGGGGATGAACCGCTCTCCACAGGCTCAGCCGAGGAGAGGACGAGGGCTACTCGTCGAGCGCGAGTTCCTTCGGAAGCTCGAAGTCCTTCGTCGACAGCTCTTCGACGTTGACGTCTTTGAAGGTCAGCACGCGCACGCTCTTGACGAAGCGGTCGGAGCGGTAGACATCCCACACCCACACGTCGTTCATCACGAGCTCGAAGTAGAAGTCGTGCTCGGTGTCGCGGCGAACCAGTTCGACGTCGTTCGCCAGGTAGAACCGGCGTTCGGTCTCGATCACGTACTTGAACTGCGAGACCACATCGCGGTATTCGCGGTAGAGGGCCAGTTCGACTTCGCGGTCGTAGTCCTCGATCTCATCATCTTCCATGGTGCGCCCAGTCTACGGCGTCGAAACGAGGGCCGGTTCCTTGAGCCAGCTGCGACGGTGGAAGTCGCTGGCGCCGTGGCTGGCGATGGCCTCCATGTGCAGGGTGCTGCCGTAGCCCTTGTTGCTGTCCCAGCCGTAGTGGGGCGTATCGGCGTGACGGTCGATCATCAGACGGTCGCGGTGCACCTTGGCCACGACGGATGCGGCGGCGACAGACGCGCAGTCGCGGTCGGCTTTGACGCGGGTCACCACGTTCAAGGGAGTGGAGAGCGCGGGGGCCAGCCAATCGTGGGAGCCGTCGAGCAGGATCACGGAACCGGCGACATCCACCCCGCGGCCGTAGAGCAGGCCGAGCCCGCGTTTCGCGGCGAGGCCGAGGCACGCGATGATGCCGAGCTCGTCGACCTCCTGCGGGCTGGCGAGCCCCACGGCACTGTCGATCGCCCACTCGGCAGCGAGCGGTGCGATGCGCTCGCGCGCCGCCTCGGAGAGCATCTTCGAGTCGCGCAGGCCCGCCGGGATGGGCGAACGCCTGCTGGCACGGATCACGCAGAGGCCCACGGCGACTGGGCCGGCGAGAGCACCCCTGCCGACCTCGTCGATTCCGATGACGAGGCTCGCGCCCTTGCGTTCGAGGCCGCGCTCGACGGTGAGGGTGGGATCGGAGACGGCTATTTCGATCCCTCGCTCTCGACGCCGGCGAACACGTCGGAGTAGTTGTCGAGGAAGGTCCACCGATCGGTCGGCCAGGTGATCCACAGGGCTCGGCCGACCACGTTCTTGATCGGCACGAAGCCCTTGCCGGGCTGATCCTGGTTGAACCGGGAGTCCTTGGAGTTGTAGCGGTTGTCGCCCATGACCCAGAGCGAGCCCTCGGGCACGGTCACGTCGAAGGAGACACCGGATGCCGCCGTCTGGCCGTCAGGCAGCTTGATGTAGGGCTCTTCGAGCGGAACGCCGTTGACCGACATCTGGCCGAGCGCGTTGCAGCACGTGACGTGGTCGCCCGGCAGACCGATGACCCGCTTGATGAGGTGGTCGTTGGCGTCGCTGGCCGTGAGCCCGACCGTCTCGAGAACCCAGTCGAGGGCGGCCTGAACCGGCGGCTTCTCGGGTTCGATCGTGGCGGGAAGCCATCCGCCCGGATCGGCGAAGACCACGACGTCGCCGCGCTCGATCGGCATGAGGTTCGGCTCGAGCTGGTTGACGAGGATTCGGTCGTTGATCTGGAGGGTGTTCTCCATCGACCCGGAGGGGATGTAGAACGACCTCACCAGGAAGGTCTTGATCAGCACCGACGCCAGAACGGCGACGAGGAAGATGATGAGGATGTCGCGCAGGAACAGCAATGCGCTGCGCTGCCTGCGCGAATTCTTCTGCCGGCGTGACGTACGCGATGGCATGGTCGTTTCTGTCATTTAACCGCCTGAGCTCCCTGCCATTTTATGGGCAGGGAGCTCAGGGTTGTGAATCGTGAGGCCGACGGCGTTTCGGCTGTCAGGCGATTCGGAGGCGGACGTTACGCGTCGCGCTTCTCCTTGATCTTGGCCTTCTTGCCGCGGAGGGCACGGAGGTAGTAGAGCTTCGCGCGACGCACGTCGCCACGGGTGACGACCTCGATGTGGTCGATGACCGGGGAGTGCACGGGGAAGGTGCGCTCGACGCCGACCTGGAAGCTGACCTTGCGCACGCAGAACGTCTCGCGGACGCCCTCGCCCGAGCGGCCGATGACGACGCCCTGGAACACCTGGATACGCGAGCGCGTACCTTCAACGATGTTGACGTGCACCTTGACGTTGTCGCCGGCGCGGAACTCGGGGATGTCGCTACGCAGCGACGCCGCGTCGACGAAATCGAGAATGTGGCTCATGATGATGATTCGCTCTCTGCAACCGCCACAGGTCGACTACGGGGTAAAAGAAGTGTGAGTTTCGGTGCCATCGTTTATCGCAGACTCCCCTGTGGCAGAGTCGGGCCGAGGCACAATCGTTTATTCTGCCACACGCGGGGGGCGACCCACAATCAGTGAGTGTCGCGACTCGTCTCAATCACGATGTACTCGCCGTCGTTCCGGATGCCCGCGGGCACCTGGGCAGGCCCGAATCCCGCACCAGGGGCGGCCGGGGGAACCTCGAACGAGGCGAACACATCGTGCACACGCTTGCGGGCCTCGGTGAAGAACTGCCAGACCGCGGCCCAGAAACCGCCGATGACGGCCACGATGAGCACGACGGTGGCCGCCGTCGATGCCACGGAATCGAAGCCCAGCGTGATCGCCGACGCCGCGATGACCGTGAGAATTCCCACGTCGAGCCACGACACGGCTTTGGCCGTGCGCACACCCGGGCGGGCGAAGACGATGCCTGAGATCGCGGCCAGCGCGACGAAGAGAACGATGCTGCTGAGGAGTGCGCCCAGCGTCTGCCATCCGCCGCCGCCGAAGACGGCGCTGCCGATGAGCATCCACGCCGGCAGCACGACCGCTGCGGGAAAGAGGATGGAGTAGAAAGCCCGACGAATGATCACACATTCAGGGTATGCGCGGCAGCTCGGGAATTGGCTGGGATGCTGTGCGCCCCGGGCGAACAGGAGTGCGGGCAGAATAGACACATGATCGAGTTGCGCACCCCAGGAGAAATCGACGAGATGCGGGCTGCGGGGCGTTTCGTCGCCGACGTGCTCACCGAGCTGAAATCGAGGGCCGCCGTCGGCGTCAACCTGCTGAAGCTCGACGCGATCGCCCACGAGATGATCAGGGCACGGGGCGCCGAGTCCTGCTACATCGACTACCACCCGTCGTTCGGCGCCAGCCCCTTCGGAAAGGTGCTGTGCACGTCGGTCAACGACGCCGTGCTGCACGGACTCCCCCACGACTACGTTCTTCGCGACGGTGACCTGGTGAGTCTCGACTTCGCCGCATCCGTCGACGGCTGGGTGGCCGACTCGGCCGTGTCGGTTATTGTCGGCACTCCCCGCCCCGAAGACCTGCGGGTCATCGAGACCACCGAACGGGCTCTGGATGCGGGCATCGCGGCCGCCCGGGTCGGCTCGCGCGTCGGAGACATCTCGGCCGCCATCGGGCAGGTGGCGGCCGAAGCCGGCTACAGCGTGAACACCGACTTCGGCGGACACGGCGTCGGACGCACGATGCACGGCGATCCCCATGTCGCCAACAACGGCCGGCCGAACCGGGGGCTCCCTCTGCGCGCCGGCCTCGTCATCGCGATCGAGCCGTGGTTCCTCGAGTCGACCGACAAGATCGTCACCGATCCGGATGGCTGGACCCTGCGCAGCGCCGATGGCTCGCGGGGCGCGCACTCCGAGCACACCGTCGCCATCACCGAAGACGGCCCGATCGTGCTGACCGCCCGCGCCCGGGGCTGATCCGGGGCTGATTCGGGACCGGTTCAGGACTGGTCTATGAGGCGGCGAGCTCGAACGCGGCCAGCTCTCCGACGTACGCCTTCGGCAGGGGCCGCGCGAATTCGTCGCGCCTCGACGTGGTGTAGCCGAGGGTCACGAGCGACTCCACGAGCTTGGTCGCGGCGCTCACCCCGTCGATGACGGGAACGCCGACCTGCGCCGAGATATAGCTGCAGAGCTCGGCCATGCCCGCGCAGCCCAGCACGATCGAATCGCACTTGTCGCGCTCGATCGTCTCCCTGCACAGGTCGATGATCACCTGGGCCGCCTCGCTCGACGGGTCGTCGAGGGCGAGCACCGGGATGTCGCAGGCGTAGACGCCCACGCAGCGGTCGGCGAATCCGTAGTGCTTCACGAGATCCTGCGCACGACCGACCGTGCGCGACAGCGACGTGACGATGCTGAAACTGCGGCCCACCAGGGTGGCCGCGTGCATCGCCGCCTCCGCGATGCCCACGACCGGGCCGCCCGCGAGCTCGCGAGCGGCATCCAGCCCCGGATCGCCGAAGCAGGCGATGACGTAGCCGTCGGAGCCCTCGCTCTCGGCGGCCGCGATCTCGTGGAGCAGGCCGGGCACCGAGAGCGCTTCGTCGTAGTGGCTTTCGATCGACGCCGGCCCCATGGGCGGGTTCACGGCGGCGATCCGGGTGCCGGGTGCGGCCACCCCCCGGGCGCATGATCCGATCATCTCGGTCATGGCCCGGGTGGTGTTCGGGTTGATCACGGTGATGTGCACGAGGGCGTGTCCGTTCGGTGGAGCGGTGGAGCGGTGGACTGCTACTGGATGACCGACGCGGTCTCGTGCTCCTCGGCGGCCTGCATGCTGCGCGCCGCCTGCGGGCTGACCTTCTCGGCGATCCAGTAGACGACAAGGGCGATCCCGCAGCCGATGAACCATGCGTACGACGCCGCGCCCTGAAGCGCGGGGATGAAGACCGTACTGGCCGCGAGCGCGGCGCCGACGGCGGTCGCGATGATCGCGTTCGGGTTGAAGCCCTTCTTGTACCAGTAACGACCCTTCTCGCTCATCGTGTAGAGGTCGTCGACGTAGACCGTCTGCTTGCGCACGATATAGAAGTCGCAGATCAGCACTCCGAACAGCGGGCCGATGAACGCACCCAGCGTGTCGAGCGTGTAGTGGATGATCTCCGGGCTGGAGTAGAGGTTCCACGGGGTGATCAGCACGCTTCCGACAGCGGCGATCATGCCGCCCATGCGCCACGAGATCTTCTGCGGTGCCACGTTCGAGAAGTCGAACGCGGGTGACACGAAGTTCGCCACGATGTTGATTCCCACGGTCGCGATCGCGAAGGTCAGGGCGCCGAGGATGATCGCGTAGACGTTGTCGATGCGGGCGACCGTCTCGATGGGGTCGGTGATGAGCTCGCCGAACACCGGAACCGTGGCCGCCGCGCAGATCACGACGAGGATCGAGAAGACGAGGAAGTTGAGCGGAAGCCCGAGCAGGTTGCCGCGCTTGACCGCCTTGAACGACTTGCCGTAGCGCGAGAAGTCGCCGAAGTTCAGCATCGGGCCAGAGAAGTACGAGACGACCAGGGCGATGGCGCCGAGCATGACAGGAACGGCGTCCCAGCCCTCGAACTGCACCGAGCCGAGGTTGAGGTCGATGTTCTCCCAGCCCGCCTGCGAGACGAGGTAGATCGCGAGGATGATCATCACGACGTAGACGGCAGGTCCGCAGAAGTCGATGAACTTGCGGATCGACTCCATTCCGCGCCAGAAGACGAAGGCCTGCGCGACCCAGAGGATCAGGAAGGCGATCCAGCCGAGCAGCGACAGACCTGCGAAACCGACGGTGTCGGCATCCGCAATGCCCGCCAGATCGGGCCACAGCTTGAGCGCCACGACCACGAGCGCCGCCGAGGCGAGGTAGGTCTGGATGCCGTACCAGGCCACCGCGATCAGGCCGCGGATGATCGCGGGGATGTTGGCCCCGAGCACTCCGAAGACCGTTCGCGAGATCACCGGGTAGGGAACGCCGGACTGCTGGCTGGGTTTCGCGACGAGGTTGCAGAGGAAGTAGACGATCGTGATGCCGACGAGCAGGGCGATCAGCACCTGCCAGCTCGCGAGCCCCAGGGCGAACAGGCTGCCGGCCGTGACGTATCCGCCGACGCTGTGCACGTCGGACATCCAGAAGGCGAAGAAGTTGTAGGCGCTCCAGGTCTGCTTCTTGAGGGGCGCGAGATCCTCATTGCTGAGGCGCGGGTCGTGGAACGGCTCGACGACGCCGCTGCCCGTGGGCAGTCCTGCGGCTTCGAGCACGTCGCCGGGCTTCTCCCCGTGGGGATGGATGACCTCGGTCATGGAATTCTCCGGTTTCTCATCAGTGATGCGACAGGTATGTGGAGGGTGGTGGTCGGCGCACCGTCGTAGTCGGAACACGTTCCCTATCCGGCAGCTCCCCAGGGGCTCCGTCAGTGCTCATAAAGCTATTGCTTAACACCCCGCCTGCGATTTCGCGCCTGTTACAGGCATGTGACAATTGACGGGTGGAGAACGCGCTCGAGTCGGATGACGGCGCTCTCAGCGCCAACGAGTCGCTCGGTCGACGCCTTCGCGAACTGCGCACCCAGTCAGGACTGTCGCTTCGGGCGCTCGCCCGCTCGCTCGACATCTCGCCGAGCGCCGTCTCCCAGATCGAGACAGGCGTGATGGTGCCCTCGGTCAACCGCCTCATCGCGATCGTGACCGCGTTGGGTGTGCCCCTATCGGCCGCGTTCGAGGCTCCGGGGGCCGACTCGTCGGCATCCACCGCGCCCGCCGACACCCTCGGCGACAGGCTCGCCGGCCTCGCCGACGACCCCGTCGAGCGCGACGGCTATGTCATCTCGCGTGCCGGCCGCACACCCGACATGAATCTCGAATCGGGCGTGGTCTACCGCCGACTCTCCCCCGGCCCGGTTCCCGGCCTCGAGATCTTCGAGTCCACCTACCCTGCGGGCTCGACCGGCAGCGCCCACGGCGACCTCATCCGGCACGACGGTTTCGAGATCGGCAGCATCACCTCTGGCACTCTCACGATCACGTTCGAGGGCGAGCACGTCACCCTCTCGGCAGGCGACTCGATCACGTTTCCCGCGACGAGGCCGCACCGCCTGAGCAACCGATCAGGCGAGCCCTGCGTCGCCGTCTGGGTGATCGTGCACGCGTAGCAGGTCGGGGCGCACACGCGCCGTGCGCTCGAGCTGCTGCTCGCGGCGCCATTCTGCGATGAGGCGGTGGTTGCCGCTCAGCAGCACCGGCGGCACTTCGCGGCCGCGCCACTCGGCGGGCTTCGTGTAGCTCGGATACTCCAGGAGTCCGTCTTCGTGCGACTCCTCGACGAGGCTCTCGGGGTTGCCGACCACCCCGGGGATGAGTCTCCCGATCGCCTCGATCATCGCCATGACGGCCACCTCGCCGCCGTTCAGCACGTAGTCGCCCAGGCTCACGAGGCGTACCTCGGCGCGCTCGGCCGTCTCGTCGAAGACCCTCTGGTCTATGCCTTCGTACCGACCGCATCCGAACACCAGGTGCTCTCGCGTCGACAGCTCGCGCGCCATGGCCTGCGTGAACACCTCGCCGGCCGGCGAGGGGAAGATGACGAGAGGCCGGCCGGATGCCTCGGGTGCGGCATCGAGGATCGTGTCGAGCGCGTCGCCCCACGGCTCGGGCTTCATGACCATGCCGGCGCCACCGCCGAAGGGAGTGTCGTCGACCTTGCGGTGCCTGTCGTGGGTGTGGTCGCGCAGGTCGTGCACGCCGAGCTCGATGAGACCGGACTGGCGCGCCTTGCCGAGCAGCGAGATGTCGAGCGCGTCGAAGAAGCTCGGAAAGATCGAGACGATGTCGATACGCATCCTGAAAGCCTAGCTGCGCTGGCCTGCCCCGGGTTGCCGTCGAGCGGCAACGAAAAGCGGAGGAGTTACGCGAAATCGACCTCCTATTTAGGACGGTCTGCTAAATCTCCTCCCGTTTCACCGTCGATCCAAGCCGTCACGGCGGTGTCGCGAAGTCCACAGATGCTCCCGCCGCGAGACAAGCGCTCGAATGACGGACTCCACCGATGCCCACTCACCCATCACCTGCGAAAAGCTCAGCCTCATCACGATGAATCCCTGACGCATCAACTCGAGATCCCGCCGACGGTCCTCCGCATACGCGAGCGGCCCAGAATGCCACGCCTCCCCGTCGAGCTCGAGCACGAGGCGCTCGCCGATGAGGAGATCCACGTGTCCCACTCGCGAGATCCGCACCTGCGCTCGATACGGAATACCCAGTGTTCGGAGCCGGAGCCGTGCCTTCGTCTCGAGCCCCGACTCCGCCGACATGTCGACAAGATCGAGGTACGGACGGTACCTCGCGGGCAATTGTGCGACGACGTCGCGCAGTTCGGGAAGAAGAATGTGCCCGCCCCGAAGCGCCGAGTCCACAGAGACGATCACATTCTCTCGCGGCTGGCATCGGAAGACGTGCGCCAGCACGATCGGCATGGGATCAACAGCCCTGTTCGGGAGCGAAGCGCCCCGATCACGGTGCAAGCGGATGCCGTGGGCCTCGGGACGCCGCAGTTCGACCGCGCGATCGTGGGGCGCCGACAAGTGGCCTGCGTGTCGCCCGACTCGCACGTGAAGCAGGTGGTCATCGTCGCACCAGATCCCTCGGCGCCTCAGCACGGACAAGCAGCTGAGTGAACCACCGACTCTAACGGCCTGCACCGCGTCTTCGGCAGCTCCCTGGCGCGCTACCCACCCGTTTCGGATACGTCGAACTTCGCCGGATTGGATCGCGCGCAGGACCCTCGCACGGGGCACGCCCCTCTGCTCGATGGACCGAATGGATGCGACACCGTCTGGTCCGAGGAGGAGGCTGAAGCTGGTCATAGCCAGAAGGATGCCCTGCGCCCGGGCTGCGAAACCGAGGACGGGACGATCTGTGGACAAGGGTTAACCGGAAACGGGAGGAGATTCGGCAATCCGACGCTCTATTCGCGTCGGTCTACCGGATCTCCTCCCGTTTGACGGGTGAAGCGTCTACTCGGTCTGGCTTTTCTCGGTCGGGGTGTCCTCGGCCGGGGGCTCCGCAGTGGGAGCCTCGTCGTCGTCGGACTCCGGGAGTTCTTCGAGGAGGCCCGGAGGCGGCGTGATGGTCATCGTGCCCGCCGTGATGTCGACCGCCGGAACGATCGCCTTGACGAACGGAACCAGCACCTCGCCGGATGCCTGCTCGATGACCAGCAGGTCTTGCGCCGGCATGTGGTTGACCTGGCGCACGACGCCGATCTTCTCGCCGTCGCGGATGACGTCGAGGCCGACGAGCTGGTGGTCGAACCAGGCGTCTTCCTCGGCCGACTGCTCGTCGGAGTCCTGGTCGATCCAGAGGATCGCCTTGACCAGCCCCTCGGCGGCCGTGCGGTCGGGCACGCCCTTGAAGAAGCCGACGGCGTGGCTGTTGAACCACTTGAGCTCGATGAGCTCGAGGGTCTTGCCGTGCCACGGCGAGCCGGTGGGAACCTGGAGGGTGAACACCGCGCCCGGCACGAAGCGTCGTGCCGGGTCGTCGGTGAAGAGCTCCAGCTTGATCGCTCCCTTGAGCCCGTGGGCTTTCAGGAGACGACCAACCCGAAGTTGCTGCGTCTCGTTCTTAGAAATCGGTATCCACCACGTCTACACGAACGCGCTTGCCATCAGCCAGCGCGGCGACGAGTGTGCGGAGAGCCTTG
This sequence comes from Agreia sp. Leaf283, assembly GCF_001422485.1. Taxonomy (GTDB): domain Bacteria; phylum Actinomycetota; class Actinomycetes; order Actinomycetales; family Microbacteriaceae; genus Agreia. The sequence continues at coordinate 253,727 of NZ_LMNF01000003.1, read as the reverse complement.
GCCGTGCGACCCGCACGACCGATCACGCGACCGAGGTCGTCGGGGTGCACACGCACCTCGAGGACCTCGCCGCGCGGCGAGCTCTTCGCGATGACATGCACGTCGGCAGGCTTGTCGACGATGCCCTTGACCAGGTGCTCGAGAGCAGGAGCGAGCAAGGCTAGGCCTTCTCTGCTTCGGCCTCGGGAGCCTCGTCGGCAGCCGGCGCCTCTTCGGCGGCGGGGGCAGGAGCCTCGACCTTGACCTCAGCCTTGGGCTTCAGAACAGGCTTCTTCTTCTCGTCGGCGACGAACGCCTCCTTGGGCTCTGCGACGCGCACGGTGGAGACCGCGTCCTTGTCGCCCTTGAACTTGCCCCAGTCGCCCGTGAGCTTCAGGAGCGCGGCGACCTGCTCGGTCGGCTGTGCGCCGACGCCGAGCCAGTAGAGGGCGCGCTCGGACTCGATCTTGATGACCGACGGCTCCTCGGTGGGGTGGTACTGGCCGATCTCCTCGATGACACGACCATCGCGCTTGGTGCGCGAGTCGGCGACGACGATGCGGTAGTACGGTGCACGGATCTTACCCATGCGCTTCAGACGGATCTTTACAGCCACAATTCTTCCTAGGTTTTTCTCTCGGCCCTGCTGGGCCTAAATGTGGGTGAACTGGCAGCCGTGAGCGTGGGGTGCACACTCGGCGTAAAAAGTTCTCGAGGGTTCTGCCGCAACCTGATTAGAGGGTCGGGCGGGCAGACTCGACAGATCATTCTGTCAGATATTCGCCGCCCGCGCGTAATTCAGGAGTCCGATCCGCCGAGTCTGTCAGGATGAGGCCACCCGCTGATATCGATCGGAGCCGCTCATGGAGATCTCGTTCGCCCATTCCGAACGCTCGACACTCGGCATCGAATGGGAGATCGCGCTCGTCGAGCAGAGTTCCGGCGATCTGGTCAACGTGGCCGGCGAGGTGCTCCAGTCGCTTCGCGGCCCCGACGGCGACGCTCATCCGCGCATCACCGAGGAGCTGCTGCTCAACACCGTGGAGCTCGTCACGGGCGTGCACACGCGGGTATCGGATGCCGTCGACGACTTGCAGGGACAGCTCGCCGAGGTGCGGGCCATCACAGATCCGCTCGACGTCGAGCTCATGTGCGCGGGCACGCATCCCTTCGCTCAGTGGTTCGATCAGCAGGTCACCGACAAGGAGCGGTACCACAAGCTCATCGACCGCACCCAGTGGTGGGGTCGCAACATGATGATCTGGGGCATCCACGTGCACGTCGGCGTGGAGAGTCGCGACAAGGTGCTCCCCCTTCTCGGCGGACTGCTGAACTACTACCCGCATCTTCAGGCGCTGTCGGCGTCGAGTCCGTTCTGGGCCGGAGAACACACGGGCTACGCCTCGAACAGGGCGCTCATGTTCCAGCAGCTGCCGACCGCAGGCCTGCCCTACCAATTCGCCGAGTGGAGCGAATACGAGGCGTACGTCGACGACATGAAGGTCACGGGCATCGTCGACGACCACACCGAGGTGCGCTGGGACATCCGGCCCTCGCCCCAGTGGGGAACGCTCGAGATGCGCGCCTGCGACGGGCTGTCGAGCCCCGAGGAGATCGGCGCTGTCGCCGCGCTCATCCAGTGCCTGGTCGAGTACATGTCGCAGCGCCTCGACGCGGGCGAGACGCTGCCCACACTGCAGCCCTGGTACGTGCGCGAGAACAAATGGCGCGCCGCGCGCTACGGCCTCGACGCCGAGATCATCGTGGATGCGCATGGCGCCGAGAAATTGGTCACCGACGACGTGCGAGACCTGCTGGTCACACTCGCGCCGATCGCCGAGCAGCTCGACTGCGTCGACGAGCTCGCCCAGGTGAACCTCATTCTCGAGCACGGCGCCAGCTACCAGCGACAGCTGCGCGTGGCGGAGGCGAACGGCGGCAGCCTCAAGGCCGTGGTCGCGTCGCTGACTCGCGAACTGCGCCACGGCCTCGGGAACCCCGTTCCCTGAGCCTGTCGAAGGGCACGGCCCGGAGACCCCGTTCCCTGAGCTTGTCGAAGGGCATGGGTTCGGGAGGCCCCGTTCCCTGAGCTTGTCGAAGGGCCCTTCGACAAGCTCAGGGAACGACGGGCTCAGGGAACAAGAGGCCTAGGCGTTCTTCTCGTCGCGCCAGGCGAGCAGGTCCTTCACCGGTCCGAGGTCGATCGACGGTCCGGTGATGCCGAGGGTGAAGAGCGTGACGCCCACCTCGGCCTTCTCGTCGAGCACAGCCGCGTCGGCAGACCCGAAGGCACCGGTCAGCTTCACGTCGTTCGAGATCTCGATCTCGGACACGTCGCGACCCACGTCAGCTGCGTGGGCCTTCAGGACCTCGAGCTTGTGCTGCAACGTCGGCACGTCGGAGAAGCTGTGCCAGATCGTGGCGTGCTTGGCGACCAGCTTGAGGGTCTTCTTCTCGCCGCCGCCGCCGATCAGGACGGGGATCTTGCGGGTGGGAGCCGGGTTGAGCACGCCCCAGCGCGCCTCGATGCGCGGGAGCGCCTCACCCAGCGCATCCAGTCTCTGGCCCACGGTGCCGAACTCGTAGCCGTACTCGTCGTAGTCGCGCTCGAACCAGCCCGAGCCGATGCCGAACACGAGCCGGCCCTCCGCACCCGGGGTCTTGGCGCTGATGTGGTCGACCGTGCGGGCCATGTCGGCCAGCAGGTCGGGGTTGCGGTAGCTGTTGCACGTGACGAGCGGTCCGAACTCGATCGTCGACGTCTGCTCGGCCCAGGCGGCGAGCATGCTCCAGCCCTCGAAGTGCAGACCCGCCGGGTCGCCCGACAGGGGGTAGAAGTGGTCCCAGTTGAAGGCGATATCGACGCCGAGCTCCTCGAGCTGTCGAAGAGTGTCGCGGATGGTCGTGTAGTCGGAGTGCTGGGGTGCGATCTGGATGCCGATACGCACGGGGCGCGAAGAGTGTGTCGTCATGATCAGAGCCTACTTATCCGTCGTGATCGCGCACTCACCTTGCGGCATCCGACATCGCACCTCACAATGAACAGGTGAAGTCGATAGAGCCGAAGTCTGCGAACGTGCGCCCTCAGCGCACCCGTCGCAACCTCGCCTCCCGGTTTCTCCCCCCGGCGGCCCTGCTGTTCGTGGGGGCCCTGGCCGTCGCCACATCGCTTCCCGCAGCCGCATTCGGCCCCGGCTCGTCGTTCGGAATGACCGGAGCAACGGGTGGACCTCAGACGGCCGACCAGTCGCTCTCGGTCGATGCATCCGCCGCCGACGCCAGCGTGCTGCGCGACGGCTACACCGTGAACACGCCCACCCCCACGCCGACACCCACGCCCGTGGCGAAGGCCGTCGCAGCGTCGACGGGCGGAAGCCCCGGAGGCTGGGGCTGCCAGCGAGACGCCCCCGCCGAGACGACCCGGCTGACCTGGCCCTACGACCACCCCGTCAAGATCGGCGACGGATTCGGTCCGCGCGCCGAGGGCATGCACGACGGCATCGACATGCTCGCCGGAGACGGAACCCCGATCCAGGCGATCGGCGACGGCATCGTCACCGCGTCGGGCTACAACGGCTCGGCCGGCAACTATGTGGCCATCGCCACAATGATCGGCGGCCAGCGCCTCTGCAGCATGTACATGCACTTCGAAGACGGCTCGGTGACCGTGACGGTCGGCCAAGAGGTCACCGCCGGAACAGTGATCGGTCTCACCGGCGACACCGGCAACGCGACCGTCGAGCACTGCCACTTCGAGCTGTTCTTCGCCGACGGCGTGCGGTTCGACCCGATTCCCTATCTCGAGGCGAACGCCAGCTACTGATCGCCCTTCGACAGGCTCAGGGAACGGCGGTTCGCGTTCGTCGAGCTTGTCGAGACGCCCTTCGACAGGCTCAGGGAACGGCGGGCTCAGGGAGCGGGGGTCGCGCCGCTAGCGGCCCAGGAACTTCTGCAGCGAGGCCAGCTCTTCTTCGCTCGGCGCACCGGGCGCGGCCTTGCCCTTGCCCAGCCCCAGACCGAAGCCCGAGCCGCCTGCGGTGACGGGCGTCGCATCCGGTTTGATGCCCGCGGCACGCGCCGCGTCCTCTGCTGCGCGCTTGGCCGGGTTGCCCGACTTCGAGCCCTTCTTCTTGGCGACCTGCTTGCGTCCGCCGTGGGCGCCGGGAACCGGGCCCATTCCGGGGATGTTGGGCATGCCGCCCTTGGCGACGGTCTTCATCATCTTGGCTGCCTGCTCGAAGCGCTGCACGAGCTGGTTCACGTCGGTGACCGTCATGCCGGATCCCTTGGCGATGCGCACGCGGCGCGAGCCGTTGAGCAGCTTCGAGTTCTGCCGCTCGGCCTTGGTCATCGACTGGATGATCGCCTCGGTGCGCACGATCTCGCGCTCGTCGAAGTTCTCGAGCTGCTGCTTCATGCCGCCCATGCCGGGGAGCATGCCCATCATCTTCTTAATCGAGCCGGCCCCGCGGAGCTGCTGCATCTGCGACAGGAAGTCCTCGAGCGTGAAGGTGTCGGTGGCGAACTTCTCGGCCATCTTCATGGCCTCGCCCTCGTCGAAGGCCGACTGGGCCTGCTCGATGAGGGTCAGGATGTCACCGAGGTCGAGGATGCGGCTCGCCATGCGGTCGGGGTAGAAGGGCTCGAAGTCGTCGAGCGACTCGCCCGTCGACGCGAAGATGATCGGGCGTCCTGTGACGGAGGCGACCGAGAGTGCGGCTCCACCGCGGGCGTCGCCGTCGAGCTTCGTGAGCACCACACCGGTGAAGTCGACGCCGTCCTGGAAGGCCTTGGCCGTGGCGACCGCGTCTTGACCGATCATGGCGTCGATGACGAACAGCACCTCGTCGGGGTCGACGGCCTTGCGGATGTCTGCGGCCTGCTTCATCATGTCGGCGTCGACACCGAGACGGCCGGCGGTGTCGACGATGACCACGTCGTACTGCTTGTCGATGGCGAACTTGATCGAGTCCTTCGCGACCTTCACCGGGTTGCCGGTTCCGTTGCCCGGCTCGGGCGCGAACACGGCGACGCCGGCCTGGCCCGCCACGACCTGCAGCTGGTTCACGGCGTTGGGGCGCTGGAGGTCGGCGGCGACCAGCAGGGGGGTGTGGTTGTCTTTCGCGAGCCACTTGGCGAGCTTGCCCGCCAGGGTGGTCTTACCGGCACCCTGAAGACCGGCGAGCATGATGACGGTCGGCGGCTTCTTCGCGAACTGGATGCGACGGGCTTCGCCACCGAGGATCGCCACCAGTTCTTCGTTGACGATCTGCACAACCTGCTGCGCGGGGTTGAGGGCCTTGTTGACCTCGTCGCCCAGGGCACGCTCGCGCACCTTTCCGGTGAAGTCCTTGACGACCTCGAGCGCGACGTCGGCGTCGAGCAGGGCGCGCCGGATCTCGCGCACGGTCGCGTCGACATCGGCAGGGCTCAGCTTGCCCTTGGTGCGAAGGTTCTTGAAGGTCTCTGCGAGCCTGTCAGACAGGTTTCCGAAAGTAGCCATGGTGAGGCAAGTTTACCTGCCCGCCGAAGGGGGCGTCTCGACAGGCTCGACGAATGCGGGGTCGTTAGCCTAGCTAATGAGTTAGGCTAACGATATGGCTCAACCTCTTTCGCTTCCCGCGCTCAGCTCGGAGCTGCGCGGCGTCACGATGCACCTCTCCCGCAGGCTGCGCAACGAGCGCGCCGACATCGACCTGGGCGACTCGCAGTTCAGCGTGCTCGCCTACCTCGTGCGCACGGGTCCCCACACACCGAACGAGCTCAGCGTCTGGGAGCACGTCACTCCCCCGTCGATGAACCGCACGCTCAACGTGCTCGAGACCGCGGGCCTGGTCACACGAACACCGGATGCCTCGGACGGCCGCAAGGTGTTCGTCACGGCCACGGAGAGCGGCTTCGCGGTCGTGAAGGAGACGAGGCGCCGGCGCGACGCATGGCTGCACTCGCGTCTCTCCGCGCTCACCCCCGCCGAACGACGCGTGCTCGAGGAGGCGACGGTCATTCTGAGAACGATCGTTGCTCCATGAGCGCGATGTTCCGCTCGCTCTCGAGCGTCAACTACCGCATCTGGTTCGCCGGGGCCCTCGTCTCGAACGTGGGCACCTGGATGCAGCGCACCGCCCAGGACTGGATCGTTCTCACCGAGCTGACGAACCACGACGCGGCGGCGGTCGGCATCGTGATGGCGCTTCAACTCGGCCCGCAGCTGCTCCTGGTTCCCTGGTCCGGCCTGATAGCCGACCGTCTCGACAGGCGACGCACGCTGATGGTGACCCAAGCATCCATGGGCATCTTGGGGCTCGGTCTCGGACTGATCGTGGTGACAGGCGTGGCCCAGCTCTGGCACGTCTACCTGTTCGCCCTGCTGCTCGGCATCGCGTCGGCGATCGACGCGCCCGTGCGGCAGACGTTCGTCTCCGAGCTGGTCGGCGGCTCGAACCTCTCGAACGCCGTGGCCCTCAACTCGGCGTCGTTCAACGCGGCCCGCATGATCGGGCCCGCCGTCGCCGGCATCCTCGTCGCCGCGATCGGCGCCGGCTGGGTGTTCCTGCTGAACGCGGTGACGTTCGGGGCTGTTCTCGCGTCGCTCGCATTCATCAGGGTGGATCAGCTGCGGGCGACCAAGCGCGCGCCGCAGGGTCGGGGCCAGTTGCTGGAGGGGTTCCGCTACGTGCGCTCACGGCCGGACCTGCTGGTGATCTTCGTGATCGTCTTCATCATCGGCACGTTCGGCCTGAACTTCGCCATCTTCACCTCGACGATGGCGAGCGTCGAATTCGGTCGTGGGGCCGAGGCATTCGGCCTGCTCTCGTCGGTGATGGCGATCGGCTCCGTCACGGGCGCCCTGCTGTCTGCACGCAGGGATCGACCGCGGCTCCGGCTCACCTTCGTGGCCGCCGCCGCCTTCGGAGTGAGCTGTCTCGTCGCGGCCGTGATGCCCAGCTATTGGGGGTTCGCGGCGGTGCTCGTCTTCGTAGGTCTCTCGGCGCAGACCCTGATGACGACCGCGAACGGCACAGTGCAGACCACGACGGCGCCCGAGATGCGAGGGCGCGTGATGGCGCTCTACATGGCCGTCTTCATGGGCGGCACGCCCCTCGGCGCACCCATCGTCGGCTGGGTCGCCAACACGTTCGGTCCCCGCTGGGCCATCGGCGTCGCCGCCGCTTCTGGTCTCGTCGCGGCCGCGATCGGGCTCGGCTGGCTCATCGTGTTCCGGCACCTGCGGCTGCACTACGACGGTGCCGCGCATCCGAGGTTCGTCGTGAGCCACGACGGTCGACCCTATGTGCCGCGTCGGTCGCCCGAGACGACGGAGGAATTCGAGGAAGACCTGGCTCTCGACGAGGCGGATGCCCGCCGGGCCTGAGTGCGGGCCGCCGCGTCACGCGATATCGACGACTGTGACTCCCGATGAACGGTCTCCCGCGGCGATGGCCTGAAGCGCGGCCGGGGCCTCGGCCAACGGGATGCGATGCTCGATGAGGCGCGCCGGGTCGAGGGCGCCGCTCAGCACGAGGTCGAGGAGCGCCGGGTAGTCCGTCGCCGGCATGCCGTGGCTGCCGTGCAGCGACAGTTCCCTGGCGATGATCGTCGGCATCGGCATCACGGGCTCTGCGGAGAACAGGCCGATCTGCACCTGCCTGCCCAGGGGCGCGAGGGCGAGCACGCTGAGCCGCATTGTTGCCTGCCGGCCCAGGGCCTCGACGGACACCTGCACACCGGCGGGGGCCAGGGATGCGATCGCATCGAGGATCTCGGACTCGGAGAAGCCGGACGAGTCGATCGTGTGCGCAACTCCGAGTGATGACGCCCGGTCGAGCGCGACGGGGTCGATATCGACGGCGATCACCTCGGCACCGAGGGCGACACCGATCATCGCCGCGCTCAGGCCCACTCCGCCGCAGCCGACGACGAGCAGTCTCTCGCCGCGCTGAAGCCGTGCCCGGTGCACGAGTCCTCGATACGCGGTCGCGAAACGGCAGCCAAGAAGCGCCGCAGCGCCCGAGTCGAGTTCGTCGGGAACGCGAATGAGGTTGATGTCCGCGTTGTGCAGGGCGACCAGCTCGGCGAAGGATCCCCAGTGGGTGAACCCGGGCTGGGTCTGGTTGCGGCAGACCTGGCCGTTGCCGTCTGCGCATTCGGGGCATTTTCCGCAGGCCGACACGAACGGAACCGTCACCCGCTCCCCTACTCGGAAGTTCGTGACCTCCGGCCCGACGGCGGCGATGCGGCCCACGAGTTCGTGCCCGGGAACATGCGGCAGGGCGATTCCATCGTCGTGGCCGAGCCACCCGTGGGCGTCGCTTCGGCACACGCCTGTCGTCTCGACCCTGACGACGACTCCCGCGGCGGAGGGAACCGGGTCAGGCACCTCTCGGAGCTCGGGGACACCGCCGAACTCGGTGAATACAACAGCGCGCATGAGTCTCTTTCTCTGGTGGAACGTCTCCGACGATACCGTTCTCGATCGCCGTCGGAGGCAGTCCCTAGACTCGGACTCATGCGCCACGGAATCGTCATCCTGCCCCAAGACCCCTGGTCGATCGCCCGCCGAAAATGGCAGTCGGCAGAAGGGCTCGGGTTCGACCACGCGTGGACCTACGATCACCTCTCGTGGCGATCCCTCGCCGACGAACCGTGGAACGCGACCATTCCCACGCTCACCGCGGCGGCCGTCGTCACCGAGACCATCCGCCTGGGCACCTTCGTCTCGTCGCCGAACTTCCGGCATCCGGTGCCGTTCGCCAAAGAAATCGCCACCGTCGACGACATCTCTGGCGGCCGGTTCCTTCTGGGCATCGGCTCCGGCGGCACGGGGTTCGACGCGTTCGTTCTCGGCCAGCGCGAGTACACGCCCCGCGAACGCCACGCGCGCTTCGCCGAGTTCGTGACGCTGCTCGACGAGCTGCTGCGGCACGAAGGAGACAACGACCGGGGCATCAGCTTCGACGGCGAGTGGCACACGGCCGTCGACGCGCGCATGGTCGGCATTCCGGTGCAGCAGCCGCGGGTTCCGATGGTGCTCGCCGCCAACGGGCCGAAGGGCCTGGCCCTCGTAGCCGAACAGGGCCAGGGTTGGGTCACCACAGGCAAAGACGGCGCCACGGGCGAAGAGTGGTGGTCAGCGGTCGCGACCCTGGCCGGCCGTCTCGACGACGCGGCCGAGAAGGCGGGCCGCGACCCGGCATCCATCGACCGCTACCTGTCGCTCGACTCGGGCGGCCAGTTCTCGCTCGAGAGCGTCGGTGCGTTCGACGACATGGGCGGGCGAGCTGCGCAGCTCGGGTTCACCGACGTGATCTCGCACTGGCCGCGGGCCGAGGGCATCTACGCGGGCGACGAAGAGGTTCTCTACGAGGTGGCCTCGCGGTTCTAGGGCTTCGGGGAGCTTCCCTTCGACAGGCTCAGGGAACGGGGCCACAGGCTCGGGGAACGGGGCCGCGGGCTCAGGGAACGAGCAGCGGCTAGCCCACGAGGTTCTGCGCGAAGACGTGCGGGGTGAAGCCGGTGAGGTCGTTGATGCCCTCGCCCTGGCCGATGAGCTTGATGGGAATGCCCGTCTTCTCCTGCACGGCCAGCACGAAGCCGGCCTTCGCCGATCCGTCGAGCTTGGTGAGAACGAGGCCGGTCACGCCCGCGTGCTGAATGAATGCCTCGGCCTGCGCGAGCCCGTTCTGGCCTGTGGTCGCGTCGAGCACGAGCAGCACCTCGGCCACAGGGGCCTGCTTCTCGATGACCCGGCGGATCTTGCCGAGCTCGTCCATGAGCCCGCCCTTGGTCTGCAGGCGGCCGGCGGTGTCGATGACCACGATCTCGGTGCCGTGCAGCTTGGCGTACTCGATGGTCTGGAACGCGACCGACGCCGGGTCCTGGCCCTCGTGCTGCGGACGGACGATGGCGGCGCCCGCCCGTTCGGCCCACGTCGCGACCTGTTCGACGGCGGCGGCGCGGAAGGTGTCGGCCGCGCCGATCACGACCGAGCGGCCGTAGGTGGCGAGGAACTTCGCGAACTTGCCGATGGTCGTGGTCTTGCCGACGCCGTTGACTCCGACGACGAGCACGATGGCGGGGCGTTCCGACAGATGCAGGGTCGTGTCGAGCCGCGACAGCCGCTCTTCCATGGTCTCGCGCAGCATGCGCTGCAGGTCTTTGGGATCGGTCGTCTTGAAGCGGTCGACCTTCGCCCGCAGGTCGCCGACGACGGAGTCGGTGACATCGGGGCCGAAGTCGGCCTTCAAGAGCGCGTCTTCGAGGTCCTCCCACGTGTTCGCGTCGATCGTGGGCTTGGTGAACATGCCTCGGAGGGCGCCGGACAGAGACCAGGGGGTGCGTTCAGCCATGCGACAAGACTACCGGCGCGCCCCTAGCCGACAGCCTGCACGAAGCCGTCCGAACGTTCGGCCTCGGCGGCGAGGTGGGCGAGCCGTTCGGGCAGCTCGAAACCCTTGCGGGCCATCGACTGGGCCCACAGGCGGCCAGCCCTGTAGCTCGAGCGCACCAGCGGGCCGGCGAGCACCCCGAGGAAGCCGATCTCCTCGGCCTCCTGCTTGAACGCCACGAACTCCTCCGGCTTGACCCAGCGCGACACGGGCAGGTGGCGCGGGCTCGGTCGCAGGTACTGCGTGAGCGTGATGATGTCGGTGCCGGCATCGTGCAGGTCGCGCAGCGCCTGGCTCACTTCGGCCGGCTCCTCCCCCATGCCGAGGATGAGGTTCGACTTGGTGATGAGGCCCGCCGCCCTGGCCTGCGTGAGCACGTCGAGCGATCGCTCATATCGGAAGGCCGGGCGGATGCGCTTGAAGATGCGGGGAACGGTCTCGACGTTGTGGGCGAAGACCTCGGGCCTCGACGAGAAGACCTCTGCGAGCAGCTCGCTGTTGCCCGAGAAGTCGGTGGCGAGGATCTCGACGCCCGTTCCCGGGTTGCGCCGATGGATCTCGCGCACCGTCTCGGCGTGCAGCCACGCACCCTCGTCGGGCAGGTCGTCGCGGGCCACGCCGGTGACGGTCGCATAACGCAGGTTCATCTTCTCGACCGATTCGGCCACCCGACGCGGCTCGTCGGTGTCGTAGTCGGCCGGCTTGCCGGTGTCGATCTGGCAGAAGTCGCACCGACGCGTGCACTGCGAGCCCCCGATGAGGAAGGTCGCCTCCCTGTCCTCCCAGCACTCGAAGATGTTCGGGCAGCCGGCCTCCTGACAGACCGTGTGCAACCCCTCGTCTTTCACGAGGTTCTGCAGGGCGCGATACTCAGGGCCGAAGCGCGCCTTCGTCTTGATCCACTCGGGCTTCTTTTCGATGGGCGTCTCGGCGTTGCGGATCTCGAGCCGGAGCAGCTTGCGTCCTTCGGGCACGGCGCTCACGCGGCGACCCCCACCGACGACGCGAAGCCTGCGAGCGCCGCCGAGTCGCTGAATCGGTCGGCGATGAGCGGCGCGACCTCCTGTGGCGTCACGACGCGACCGAGACACTCGCTCACGGTCGTCACACCGGCGTCGCGGATACCGCACGCCACGATGTGCGAGTACGGCTCGAGGCTGTTGCTGCAGTTGAGGGCGAATCCGTGCATGGTCACACCGTGGGCGATCCGGATGCCGATGGCCGCGATCTTGAGATCGGCCCCGTTCTTCGACACCCACACGCCGGAGCGCCCCTCGACCCGACCGCAGTCGACTCCGAGTTCGATCAGGACGTCGATGAGCAGCCCCTCGAGCCGTCGCACGTAGCCCACGACATCGATCGGCTCGGCGAGCCGCAGTATGGGATAGCCCACGAGCTGACCCGGGCCGTGCCACGTGATCTTGCCTCCGCGATCGACGTCGATCACGGGAGTTCCGTCGGTGGGCCGTTCCGACGCATCCGTTCGACGCCCCGCCGTGTAGACCGACTGGTGCTCGAGCAGGACCACCGTGTCGGGCGCATCGCCCGCGACGACGCCCTCGTGCACACCGCGCTGAAGCGCCCATCCGTCGGCATACTCCACGGCATCGTCACCGAAACCGGCCAGAAGAAGCTGAGTCATTCCGGCAGTCTAACTATTTAATGGACGCGGTCCAATTAATCATGCCGACTGGTTCTCGCCCACTCGCTGGCCGACCACAGCCGAGACGCCGTCCTGCCGCATCGAGACGCCGTAGAGGGCATCGGCGATCTCCATGGTGCGCTTCTGGTGCGTGATCACGATGAGCTGACTCGTCTGACGCAGGTCTTCGAAGATCGTGAGGAGGCGGCCCAGGTTGGCGTCGTCGAGCGCCGCCTCGACCTCGTCCATGATGTAGAACGGGCTCGGCCGAGCTTTGAAGATCGCGATCAGCAGGGCCACCGCGGCGAGCGATCGTTCTCCACCCGACAGCAGCGACAGCCGCTCGATCTTCTTGCCCGCCGGCTTGACCGAGACCTCGATGCCGGTCGTCAGCAGGTTCGAGGGATCGGTGAGGCTGATGCTGCCCGTTCCGCCCGGGAACAGGATCGGGAACACCTCGTGGAACGCGGCCTTCGTGTCGGTGAACGCCTCATCGAAGATCACCTGCATCTTCACGTCGATCTCGTCGATGATCGTCAACAGGTCTGCACGGGTCTTCGTGAGGTCGGTGAGCTGCTCGGTGAGGAACTTGTGCCGCTGCTCGAGCGCGTCGAACTCCTCGAGCGCGAGCGGGTTGACCCGGCCCAGCTCGGCGAGCGTGCGCTCGGCCTTCGCGAGTCGGGCCTGCTGCGCGGCCCGGTCGAACGGGATGCCTGCGGGCTGCCCTTCGACAGGCTCAGGCGATGCAGCATCCGGATCGGGGATGAGCTGGTCGGGCCCGTATTCGGCGACCAGCACGTCTTCGACCAGACCCAGTTCGCTGCCGACCCGCTCGAGCACGCTCGACAGGTGCAGTTTCTTCTCGTAGATCTGCAGCTCGAGCCCGTGCACGTTCTCGGTGATCGCCTGCAGCCGCTCGCGCAGGGCCGCCTCGTCGCGGCGCAGGGCCAGCAGCTCCTGGTTCTGCTCAGCCCTCTCGGCCTCCGCCCGTGCCTGCTCGAGACGAGCCTCGGCCACAGACGCGTCGACCGAGGTGAGCACGGCGGGCAGAGACCGCACGACGTCGGTGGCCGCATCGATCTGGCGGCGCCGAATGACCGCGCGCCTCGCCGCCTCTTCGGCAGCAGCCCTGTCGGCCTCGACCTGCTTCTCGAGCGCGACCCGCCTCGCCTCCTCGGCGCGCACCCGCTCGCGAGCGGTCTCGAGCTGCAGTCGCGCCTCGATCTCGCGCTCCCTGGCCCCCTCGAGTTCGGCGTACAGCGTGTCGCGCTGGCTCACGTCGAGCATCGGGCGCGGTCGGGACTGCGCGGTCTCGAGCTCGTCCTTCGCCGTCGCCGCCGCGCGCTCGGCCTGGGCCACGGTCTCCTCCGACGCCGCCAAGGCTGTGCCGAGACGATCGAACTCTCCGGTCGAGGCGTCGAGCTGGGCCTTCAGCCGCGCCAGCTTCTCGGTCTGGGCCGCGAGCGCCGAATCGAACTCCCGAAGGGCCGCGAGCGCGTTCGCCGACTGCTCCTTCGCGACCTGCACGATGCCCCGTTGCTCGGCGAGGGCGAACTTCGCCCTCTCGATCAGCGAGACCGTCTCGTCGAGGCTCACCGATGCGGTGTCGCGCTCGGCCCTCAACTCGATCCGGCTGCGCTTGGCTCCGGAGCCGCCGCGCAGCACGTACTCGGTGAGAACGTCACCCGACCGGGTGATGAGAGTGACCCCCGCCTGATGCGCCACCGACGGCCACACCTCGCGGGCCGTGGCGAGATCGTCGACGATCAGCGTCCGGGCGAGCAGGCCCAGCACACCGGCCGGGGCCGCGATCACGTCGACGGCGGCGGTCGCTCCGGCGATATCGGATGCGATGGGAGACTCGTGCGCGTCGGCGTCGGCCACGACGATCTCGACCCGGCCGAGCTCGTCGCCATGGGCCAGGTCGATCGCTGTGCGCGCCGCGTCGAGCGATTCGGCGAGAACGGCGTCGGCGAGCGTTCCGAGGGCTGCCGCGATGGCGGCCTCGAAGCCCGGATCGACCGTGACGTTGTCGGCCACGAGGCCGAGCACGCCCGGAACCTTGGCGGCGATCAGGTCGCTGGTGCCGTCTTTCTGGTCGAGCGCCAGCGTCAATGCACTCGTGCGGGCTGCGAGCGCATCGCGTTCACGCTCGTGTCCATGAAGGGTCTCGCGCAGGGTCTCGATCTCGGCCTCGGCCTCGAAGAGTCGGGCCTGGGCGAACTCGTAGGCCTCGTGGAGATCGGTCTCCGAGGTTCCCGAGACGGCGGCCTCGGCTTCGAGCAGGGCGAACTCGGCCTGCGCGGACTCGCGACGCGCTGTCGCGGCCTCGAGGGCATTCGTCTGGCGCAGCACCTCGCCGCGCACGGCGGCGAGTCGGGAGTTCGCGGTGTCGACCTGCCCCTGGAGCTTCGAGATCTCGAGGTCGTGCTTGGAGACGAGGGCGCTCTGCGCGGCGATCTCCTCGTCGACCGAGTCGAGCGCCGAGCGCGCCGACACGGAGCCGGCCTGCGCCGCCACCAGAGCCAGTTCGGCTGCGGCGACCTCCCCGCGGAGCCGAGCGATCTCGTCAACCGCGTCGGCGACCATCTGCGGTGTGACCGTGGGCCCTGCGGCCGCACCCTCGGCATCCGAACCCAGCAGCGCGAGCCGCTGGTTGGCCAGGGTGTAGAGGCCGCGCAGGCGCTCCTGCACCGATTCGAGGCCGAAGCTGGTGCGCCGGGCGATGTCGACGGCGTCGCCCACCTGCGCGCCCTCGATGCGGGCGACACGCAGCTGATTCTGCTCCAGGCGCTCCTGCAGCACGATGCGCTCAGTGCGGCGCTCGTTCTCGGAGCGCCCGTGGTCGGCGAGGGCGGTGCGCAGCGTCACGACCTCGTCTGCGAGCAGCCGGGCCCGGGCATCCCGCACGATCATGGCGATCGACTGGGCCTCCTTCGCGATCTCGGCCTGGCGACCCAGGGGCTTGAGCTGGCGCCTGATCTCGCCCGCGAGGTCGCTGAGCCTCGTGAGGTTGGCCTGCATGGCCTCGAGCTTGCGCTGCGTCTTCTCCTTGCGGCGTCGGTGCTTGAGGATTCCGGCCGCCTCTTCGATGAAGCCGCGTCGCCCCTCGGGGGTGGCGTGCAGCACGGCATCGAGCTGGCCCTGGCCCACGATCACGTGCATCTCACGGCCGAGGCCGGAGTCGCTCAGGAGTTCTTGGACGTCGAGCAGGCGGCAGCCCTCGCCGTTGATCGCGTATTCGCTTCCCCCGTTGCGGAACAGGGTGCGGCTGATCGTGACCTCGGAGTAGTCGATCGGGAGGGCGCCGTCTGAGTTGTCGATCGTGAGGATGACCTCGGCCCGGCCCAGCGGGCCCTTCGTCGCCGTGCCGGCGAAGATCACGTCCTCCATCTTGCCGCCGCGCAGGGTCTTCGCACCCTGCTCGCCCATGACCCAGGCGAGGGCGTCGACGACGTTGCTCTTGCCCGATCCGTTCGGACCGACGACGCAGGTCACGCCCGTCTCGAAGGCGAAGGTGGTGGGGTGCGCGAACGACTTGAAGCCCTTGAGGGTCAGGCTCTTGAGATACACCCGGGACCCTCCGCTTCGTTCTGGCTGCCACTGGTTGCTCTACGGTACCGAACCCGCGCCGTTACGCGGGCGAGGCTCGTCAACAATGCTCGAACACGTGCTCGGGCTCGCCCTTCGCGACGAGATCGCGATCGCGCAGGATGGTCGTGGCCGGCCGGTCGTCGGAGGCGCAGACCTCGTCGAACGGCACGGGCAGGTCGTCGGTGTACTCGATGTCGATGACCGCGGTGCCGTAGACGTCTGCATACGCGCCGCATTCCTCGAACCGGAAGCACTCCTCGGTGACGGCGAAGTCGAAGTTGGCGGCGCTCCGGCCGCGATCTCCCAGTTCGGCGGAGTTCTTCTGACCGATCGCCATGGCACGCCCGTGGGCGCGGTCGGCGAAGAGCTTCGCGAGTGCGAGGTTGTCGTCGATGCTCAACCGGCCCTCGCTGCGCGAGTAGGTGTCGAGGTTGTCTATCTCGACGGCATCGAACCCCTGGTCGGCGCATGCTTCGATGGATGCCCCGATCATGCGTGAGATGCGCTGCCTCTTCTCGGGCGTCGACGTGTCGAGGATGAACTCGTCGGGCCAGTTCGGGTCGATGATCGCCGTGCCGTCGTCGTCTCGCAGCACGAGGTCGGGATTGTCGACGACCCAGCGCTCGTCGTCGCCGGGCTGCGACTGGAATCCGTTGACGTAGCAGATGGAGTACACGCCCTCGGCGGGCTCGGACGTGCTGTCGCGAGTGACGATCTTCACGTCGGCGTCGATGTCGTAACTGCCTCCGAGCTGGTAGTCGGCCGGTTCGCCGAAGGGCGGGAGGGTGACGGTATCGGAGGTCGCGACGAGGTAGGTGCTCCCCGTCGGCGTGGGCGATGCCTGGTCGTCTTCCCGGGCATCCGCTGTGCAGGCCGCGAGCAGCCCGAGAATGGCGATGGTCGCTGCGCCTGCGGCCAACGCCGTCGAGATCCTTGCCTGCATATCGCTCATGCTAGGCGGCGTACGCTTGAAGCGTCTGCTCGCTCCCGGTCGCACCGGGGCATCGATCCGATAGGACTCCCGCCGGAATGGCTCATCCCCCGCTCGTCTCGCCCGGCCCCGCGCTGACGCCGGCCGAGCTCAGCCGTTACGCCCGACAGCTCACGCTCCCGCAGATCGGCATCGACGGCCAGCGCCGGCTCAAGGCGTCGCGCGTGCTCGTGCTCGGCGCGGGCGGACTCGGATCGCCCATCCTCACCTCCCTCGTGGCGGCCGGCGTCGGAACCGTCGGCGTCGTCGACTCCGACACGGTCGAGCCCTCCAATCTGCAACGCCAGACCCTGTTCGGCACAGCGGACGTCGGGCGCCGCAAGGCCGAGGCGGCGGCGGCGGCCCTCGCCGAGCTGAACCCTCTGGTCGACGTCCTCCCTCTGGTCGTTCGCGTGACGAGCGCGAATGTGCTCGCTCTGGTCGCCGACTACGACGTGATCGTCGACGGCACAGACAATTTCGAGACCCGCTACCTGGCCCACGACGCGGCCAAGCTGCTCGGCAAGCCCTACGTGTGGGGGTCGGTGCTGCGATTCGACGGCCAGGCGACGGTCTTCTGGGCCGAGCCGCCGGCCTCTCTCGGCACGGGCGTCACGGTGCGCGATCTGTTCACCGAGGAGCCCCCGGCCGTCGAGGGCGAGACCTGCGCCACCGCGGGAGTGCTCGGCTCGATCTGCGCCTCGATCGGCTCGGTCATGGCGACCGAGACCATCAAACTGCTGCTCGGCTTCGGCGAACTGCTGCTGGGCCGGCTGCTCGTGCACGACGGCCTGGATGCGACGTGGCGCGAAATCCGCTTCGGCCCGGCCGCTCGCGGCGCGGCTCCGCGCGAGCGGGCGGCGGCCCCGTCGTCCGCCTCGGAGTTCTCGCCGCAGACCACCCCGACACCCCCGGAATCCCCCGCGACCGACCAACCGAAAGGCACCCCCGTGACCCAGCCCGACGCATCCACCGCCCTGCCCGAACCGACCGCCGAGCGCATGACGCCGGCCCAGCTGAAGGCCCTGCTCGACGCCCGCGAGCGCGGCGAGCAGAGCTTCGTGCTGGTCGACGTGCGCGAGCCGTGGGAACGCGACATCGTGCACATCGAGGGCTCGGAGCTGATTCCGATGAGCCAGCTGCTCAGCGACGAGGCGCGCGAGAAGATGCCGCAGGACGACCGCGTGATCCTCTACTGCCACCACGACGGTCGCTCGGGACAGGCCCGCGACTACATGGCGCAGAACGGCTGGTCGAACATCTCCGACCTCGGCGGCGGGGTCGACGCATGGGTCACCGAGGTGGAACCGGAGAAGGCGCGGTACTGAGCGGAGTTCGTCGGTCACGTCGGAACGCCGAGTGGGGAGTTGTCCCCATCGACCTTCTGCGCTCGTGTGCGTAGAGTCTCAGGAATCCGAGGAGACGGGACGGGGTCGGAATGGCTGGATTCGTTGGCGCTGACGTCGCCGAGCTCCGACGCCTCGCGCGCACCCTGGCACAGGGTGGCGAGCAGCTCGCCGGTATTCGCGCGTCGCTGTCGGTGACCGTCGGACAGTCGGCGTGGGTCGGCCCCGATGGCGCAGACTTCACAGCCCTCTGGCACAGCAAGCTCGGGCCGGGACTCCAGAGCGCGAGCGTGCTGCTTGCCGCAGCGAACGAGACCGTGCAACGCAACGCCGACGAGCAGGATGCGACGAGCGGAGGCGGATCGGATTCGAGCTCGCCCCACAGCGCGACGCCGGCGTCGTTCAGCCCGGGATCGAAGACCTCGGCATCGGATGAGACCCCGTCGACGACGGCCGATGGCCAGTACACGGTGGGGCCGCCCTCGCGGCCCGACATCGAGTGGGACGAGGACTTCGAGTACGACTCCGACAGTCCGGGGCCGGGAGACTACGCGTCCGCCGCGAAGTGGAAGGCCATGCTGGCAGGAGCCGGCGTTCTGAAACCCGACCTCGACGATGCGATGGACGCGTACGGGCACTACTGGGACAACAACGGCGACCCGCTCGAGTTCGACTACGAGGAAGCTGTTCGGGAGGACTCCTCGATCGCCAGCAACGTCGACGGCGAGATCACCAGGGCTCAGGCGGCGGCCGAAGAGCTGATCGCAGCGGGGCACGACACGTTCGAGTTCACCGGTGAGCCGACGGCGTCGTCGGCGTACCCCGAGACGGAGAACTGGGCGAAGACGATCGGCGGCTACCAGCAGTGGAGCAGCGCGGATGTCTCGGTCACCGGCGATCAGGTGACGATGACGGTGACGGTGCACGCTGAGGATCACTACAACTTCAACTCCGGCCAGAACGACATCGCCTCCGGCGAACCCGATGACGAGAACGGCAGGTTCACGGAACTCGGATGGGCGAAGCCGTTCGACAGCTCAGGGTCTGTGACTCGCACAGTCACCTGGACCGTCGGAGACCCCGCCTCGGCCCAGGTCTCGGAACCGGAGGAGCCCAGTGAACGCTGACGCCGCACAGACCCCCACGAGAAGGCCAGCAACAGCCGTGATCCGCATCGCGGCAACCCTGGTGACCGCTGCAGGCCTCATGCTCGGCGGATGCGCGATCATTCCCCATGACTCGACTTCACGAAATCCGGAGAGCCCGATGACGACAGACACCCCCATGCAGCGCGGCGGCACCGGCGAACTGCGAACCGACCTCGCACCGCTCACCTCCCGCTTCGGATTGCTGGAGAGCGCCGAGTCGGCCACCTGGCTGTCCGGGCGCATGGGCGACGACTCGGTACCCGGACCGTCCACCTACTGGATAGACGCGATCGTCACTCTTTCGGAAGCCGACTACCAGGCCCTTCTCGATGACTACAAGGCCGTCGACACCACGACCGCACCCGTTGTGGAGTCGCCCCTGGACGAGCAGCTGCCAGACGGCCAGTACCTCGCCTCGCCCGAACTCGACGCCGCGTTCTCGCAAGACACTTTCCGAAGCACCGTGCACCTGTCTGCTGACGGCCAAACCCTCATCCTCCGCAGCGTCTTTCAGTAGGGTCTCTCATGGATGACAAGGCGGTTCTGCACGGGTACCTGCAGCGGGCCAGAGACGGCCTGCTGCTGAAGGTCGAGGGGCTCAGCGACTACGACGCGCGTCGGCCGTTGACGCCCACGGCCACGAACCTGCTCGGCCTCGTCAAGCACGTGGCGAGCGTGCAGCTGGGCTACTTCGGTGAGACATTCGATCGGCCCGCCGATCGTGTGGTTCCGTGGCTTGCCGACGACGCCAAACCGGATGCCGACATGTGGGTTCCCGCCGCCGAGTCGCGCGCCGAGATCGTCGAGTTCCACCACTACTCCGCGGCGCACAGCGACGCGACCATCGAGGCGCTGAGCCTCGACGCCGTCGGCGAGGTTCCCTGGTGGCAGCCGGATCGCCGCCAGGTCACGCTGCATCAGATACTCGTGCACATGATCGCGGAGACCGCCCGGCATGCCGGACACGCCGACATCTTGCGGGAGACCCTCGATGGAGAGGTGGGCCTGCGCTCAGGCGACCCGAACATCCCCGGCCGCTCCCCCGACGAATGGGCCGCGTACCGCGCCCGAGTCGACGCAGAGGCCCGCCGAGCCTAGCCGCCGGCGAACGGGGGCAGCACGTCGAGGCGGTCGCCGTCGCGGAGGACGATGTCACGGTCGGTGGTGGTGACCTCGTTGAGGATGAATGAGCAGCGGGCGAACACCGCTCGCGGGTCGTCACCGAGCTCGTCGAGCAGGGCGCCGATCGTCTGCGCCTCGCCGATCTCCCTGGTCTCCTCGGCCACGCCCGTGGCGGCTTTGGCCGCGGCGAAGTACCTCACCTGCACCTGCATGTCAGCCGCCGATCGCGCTCATGGAACGAGCCGGCTGCTCGAACCCGGCCGCGTTGATGCCGTGACCGGACGGCTTCGCCCACATCGCCGCGCGCCAGAGATCGGCGATGGCAGAATCGGTCGCCCCGCCGCGAAGAGAACCGAGCAGATCGGTCTCGCCCTCGGAGAAGAGGCAGCTGCGGACGCCGCCCTCGGCGGTCACTCGCGTGCGGCGGCAGTCGTCGCAGAAGTTCTCGGTGACGCTGGCGATGATGCCGACCATGCCGAGGAGCGTGCCGGTCGGGTCGGACTTGTCGCGCACCTGGTACAGCTCTGCCGGGGCGCCGTCACGGGGAGCCTCGTCGGGCGTGAGCACGTAGCGCACCTCGAGCTTCTCGCGGATCTGCGCCGCCGTGATCATGCCGTCGCGGGTCCACGAGTGGTCGGCGTCCAAGGGCATCTGCTCGATGAAACGCAGCTGATGTCCGCCCGCGAGCGCCCACTCGAGCAGCTCGACGCCCTGGTCGTCGTTGATGCCCGGCATCAGCACCGCGTTGATCTTGGTGCGCTCCAGCCCCACGGTGCGCAGCTCGTCGATGCCCTCGAGCACCCGGTTGAGGAACGGGCGCCGCGTGATCGTAGCGAACGTCTCGGCGCAGATGGAGTCGAGCGACACGTTGACGCGATCGAGGCCCGCAGCGGCGAGCGCTACGGCACGACTCTTGAGACCGATCGCGTTGGTGGTCAGCGAGATCTCGGGTCGCGGCTCGAGAGCCGCGCAGTCCTCGATGATCTCGACGAGATCTTTGCGCAGCAGCGGCTCGCCGCCGGTGAAGCGGATCTGCCGCACGCCGAGCTCTTCCACCGCGATGCGCGCAAGCCGCGCGATCTCCTCGCGGGTGAGCAGCTTGGGGCCCGCGAGGAACGGTAGGCCCTCGGCCGGCATGCAGTAGGTGCAGCGCAGATTGCACTTGTCGGTCAGCGAGATGCGCAGATCGGTGGCCGTGCGCCCGAAGCGGTCGAGCAGGCCCGGCACGGCAGGGCGATCGGATGCCTGGGGCTGGCCCAGGCGGATCGGGATCGTCGGCATGCCGAGCATGATGCTCATTTCTCCAGCCTACGTCGTTCGCGGCGACGCGGACCGTGCGGCGGCCCCCGAGGTTCGCGAAAGATCAGAGGTTCGCCGAAAATGCGACGTTCGTCGAAGACGAGACGCTCAGATCGCGCCGAGCCCGAACGTGAGGAGTCGCGTGAACTCGGTGCGAGGGGTGAGGAGCACCTCGCGGGTCGGACCCTCCTCGACGATGCGCCCCTCGTCGAGAACGATCACCCGGTCGGCGAGCGCCAGTGCGTCGAGGGGGTCGTGGGTCACGATCACGACCGCGCGCTCGGCGAGAACCTCGGCCAGCAGGCGGCGCATCGCAGGGGCGACACCCGCGTCCAGGGCGCCGAACGGTTCGTCGAGCAGCAGCAGCCGCGGCTCCGTCGCGAGCGCCCTGGCCACCGCGACGCGTTGGGCCTGGCCACCCGAGAGCCGGCGCGGGCGCTGGTCGGCCAGCCCCGTGGCATCCACCCGGCGAAGCCATCGCTCGGCGATGCGTCGGGCCGCGGCCCGGTCTGCGCCCGCGCTGCGGGGGCCGAAGGCCACGTTGTCGCGCACGCTGAGGTGAGGAAAGAGAAGAGCCTCCTGAGCGAGGAGCGCGACGCCACGGGCGTGGGGCGCCACCCAGCTGTCGCGCTCGTCGCCTCCCGTCGACACGAGCGTCGTGCCGTCGAGGCGCACGTGGCCGGAATCGGGTCGCACAAGTCCCGACAGGACGTCGAGGAGGGTCGACTTGCCGGCGCCGTTCGGTCCGAGGACGGCCAGGGTCTCGCCCTCGCCGAGCGTGAAGCGCACGTCGAGCCGGCCGGGTTCGACGACCGCGCGAACGTCGAGGCTCATCGGATCTCCCTCCGTCCGTACGTGGCGACCATCACGATCACGGCCACCAGCACGAGCACGAGGGCGAGCGCCACCGCGGCCTCGGGATCGGTCTCGCGTTGCAGGTAGATCTCGAGCGGAAGGGTGCGGGTGACGCCCTCGAGACTGCCCGCGAACGTGAGCGTCGCCCCGAATTCGCCGAGCGCACGGGCGAACGCCAGGACGGCCCCGGTGACCAGCCCGGGGAGAACGAGCGGCAGGGTCACCCGGCGGAAGACGGTGCTCGGCGAGGCGCCCAGGGTGGATGCGACGGCCTCGTACCGCGACCCGGCCGCGCGCAGCGCGGCCTCGAGGCTGAGCACGAGGAACGGCAGGGCGACGAAGGTCTGCGCGAGCACGACCGCGACGGTGGAGAACGCGATAGTGACTCCGAGCACCTCGAGAGGCGCGCCGAGCAGACCGCGTCGACCGAAGGCGGCCAGCAAGGCGATGCCTCCGACCACCGGGGGCAGAACGAGGGGCAGCAGGATCAGGGCCCGCAAGATGCGCTTGCCGGGAAAGCTCGTGCGCGCGAGCACCAGGGCGAGGGGCACGCCGAGGATGACGCAGAGCGCGGTGCTCGCGACGGAGGTGCGCAGGCTGAGGGCGAGGGCAGCGAGCGACGACTCGCTCGTGATGAGCGAGCCGAAGTGTGCCCAGTCGACGCGCGTCGCCAGGCTGACGATCGGCACGACGATGAGCAGGGCGCCGACGACGGCGACAGCCGCCACCCAGGCGGGGATGCCGCCGAGGGTCGCGCGCCGGGATGCGCGCTGCCGGGATTCCGGGCGTCGGGATGCCGGCCGTCGGACGGTGTCAGGCACTAGGGCTTCGCGAAGCCCGCCGCAGCGAGGATCTTCTGGCCGTCTGCGCCGGTGACCAGGGTCGAGAATTCGGATGCGAGGTCGGGCAGTGTCGACGCGGCGACGACACCGATGGGGTACGTGTTCACGGCTCCGGAGGACTCGGGGAAGGTGACGCCCTCGACCGTGTCGCCCGCGGCCTCGACGTCTGTCACGTAGACGAGCCCGGCATCCGCCTCGCCCGACGAGACCTTGCCGAGCACGTCGGTCACGGCGGACTCCTCGCTCACCGGGGTGAGCGTGATGCCGGTGGCCTCTTCGATCTTCACCGTGGCGGAGCCGCAGGGAACCTGCGCGGCGCAGATGACGACCTTTGCATCGGGCTTGGCCAGGTCCTGGAAGGACGTGATGCCCTGGGGGTTGCCCGGTGGAACCGCGATCTCGAGGGTGTTGCTTGCGAAGAGTTCTGGCGTGCCGTCGATGAGGCCCGCGTCGGTGAGCTTCGCCATGTTCTTCTCGTCGGCGAACGCCACGACGTCGGCCGGCGCGCCCTCGGTGACCTGCGACACCAGGTCGGCGGAGCCCGCGAAATTCAGTGAGACGGTCACTCCGGGGTGCGACTCTTCGAACTCGGTGGCCAGCTCGGTGAACGTGTCTTTCAGCGAGGCTGCGGCGAAGACGGTGAGGGTCTGCTCGACGACGGGAGTTGCGCTCGTCTCGCTTGGCGACTCCGTGGATCCGTTCCCTGAGCCTGTCGAAGGGGACGCGCACCCAGCCAGCAACGTCGCGGCACCGGCGAGAGCGAGCGCGGCGAGAAAGGGTCGTCTGATCACGAGGCGCTCCGAGATGCCTCGACGATGACGTTGGTCGACTTGATCACGGCCACGGCCACGGATCCGGGCTTGAGATCGAGATCGCGCACCGCCTCCGTGCTCATCAGCGAGACGACACGATGGGGGCCGCACTGCAGCTCGACCTGGCTCATCACGACGTCGCTCGTGACGCGCGTGACGAGACCGACGAAGCGGTTGCGGGCCGAGCTGTTCATGTCGGAGGGATCGGCGGGGTTGGCCGCATGCTCCTGCGCAAGACGCGCCAGGTCGACACCGTCGACCACCTTGCGCCCCGCCTCGTCGACGGATGCTTCGAGTGCGCCGTTGTCGATCCAGCGCCGCACAGTGTCGTCACTGACTCCAAGAAAGAGCGCGGCGTCTTTTATCCGTATCTGCGTCACAAATGAGAGCCTAGCTCCTCATTTGCGGTGATTAGCGACAGTTACGCCGCAGCCGCGATGATCAGCTGCGCCACCAGCACCAGAAGGACCGCTGCCCCGACCAGGACCGCAACGAGCGAGACACGATTCCTGACTCGCCGCAGGCCGACGA
Organism: Agreia sp. Leaf283; assembly: GCF_001422485.1. GTDB lineage: Bacteria > Actinomycetota > Actinomycetes > Actinomycetales > Microbacteriaceae > Agreia. Next base: position 229,202 of record NZ_LMNF01000003.1, on the reverse strand, counting down.
TACCGAGCACGAGCGCGACCACAGCCGCGACCACGTTCAGAACGGATGCGATCACCGAGAACCCGAGGTACCACGCCGCGTCCTCGCTCGCGTCGCCCAGGGCCACGAGTGTGGCGACGACAAGGGCCACCGCCACGACGAGCCCGATCGAGGCGAGCACGGTGAACACGATGGTCACGACGCGCAACGGAGCGGGTAAGGGGCGAGCGGTCACGGGCACTGTGGGCGACATTCGATACTCCTCGTTGGCTGCGTACCGGTGAGCGAGTCGAGTGGACCGGGCGACGCTGTGCTCTCGACCATATGCGCAGCTCCGTGGCCCGGTCACCCCCGCGTTCGGGGCCTGTCTCGAACTATTCGGTCCCCCATCCACGCTCGTGGAAGAACCGATGAGCAAGAATGAGACCATGGCCTCGCTCTCGCTCGATCAGCACCGCGCCGCGGTAGAGGCGCTGCTCGCGCCTCTCTCGCAGGGGCGCGCAACAGAGTCGATCTCGCTCTCGGCCGCACGCATCGCCGGGGCCCCCGACGCCTACCGCCATCGCGTGCTGGCCGAAGACCTCGCCTCCCCCACCGACCTGCCGCCGTTCGACAACTCGCAGATGGACGGCTACGCCGTGCGTTCCGTCGAGTTGGCGGGTGCGACACCGGATGCGACGGTGCGGCTCCGCGTCGACCCCCAGATCAACGCGGGAGACACCATCTCGGAGTTGGAGCCGGGCACCGCCGCCCCGATCATGACGGGCGCGCCTCTGCCGACCGGCGCCGACGCCGTCGTTCCCATCGAGCGCGCGATTCCCGACCACTTCCGCCCGACGCTCGATGCCGATGGGAGCGCCGCATTGACGGTCGACTTCGCCGCCGTCCCCGACTCCGACGAGTTCGTGCGACGCCGCGGAAGCGACGTCGCCCGGGGCGAGTTGCTGCTGACGGCAGGCTCCGTTCTCGGCCCGGCGCAGCTCGGCGTGATCGCGGCGACCGGGCTCACGAAGATAGACGTGCTCCGGCGCATCCGGGTGCTGCTCGTCGCCACCGGTCACGAGATCCGCGAGCCCGGAACCCCGCTTCAGCCCGGCCAGATCTACGACTCGAACAGCGCCGTGCTGAGCCAGGCGCTCATCGAGTGCGGCTGCACCGTGGTCGCCTGGCCGTGCCGTTCCGACGACGCGGCAGACCTGCTGCGCATCATCGAGAAGGGCGCCCCCACGGCCGACCTCGTGATCACCGTCGGAGGCGTCAGCGCCGGCGCCCGAGAGGTCGTGCGCGACGCTCTGGGCCCGCTCGGCGTCGAGTTCTCGCACGTGGCCATGCAACCCGGCGGACCGCAGGGCCTGGGTCTCGTCAAGGCGGCCGGCCATGCAGACGGCATCCCGGTGGTCACGTTCCCGGGCAACCCGGTGAGCGCCCTCGTGTCGTTCGAGATCTTCGTGCGCCCCCTCCTGCGCCGCCTCGCCGGCTTCGCCCGAACCGAACGCGAGACCCTGCGGCTGCCGTTGGTCGAGGCCGTCGAGTCGCCGGCCGGCAAGCATCAGGTGCGCCGCGCATCCATCGACCCCGACGGGCGCGTGCGCCTCGTGGGCGGCCCGAGCTCGCACCTCCTTCATTCCTACGCGGCCTCGACCGCGCTTGTTCACCTGCCGGTCGGACTCGGCCATGCCGATGTCGGCGACCCGGTCGACGTCTGGAGAATCGATGACTGACGAACCCGCCCTCACCCACGTGCGCGCCGATGGCGCCGTGCTGATGGTCGACGTGACCGACAAGGCCGAGACGTCGAGGCGCGCGAGCGCCGTCGCCACGGTCATCACCCGCCCCGATGTGCTCGAGCTCCTGCTCGCGGGCGAACTGCCGAAGGGCGAGGCGCTCGCGGTGTCGCGGGTCGCGGGGATCATGGCGGCCAAGCAGACGTCGTCGCTCATCCCGCTATGCCATCCGCTGCCCCTGTCGGGCGCCACGATCGACTTCGCACCCCACGACGACCGCATCGTGATCACGGCCACCGTGAAGACGCGCGGCGTGACGGGGGTCGAGATGGAGGCGCTCACCGCGGCCTCCGTGGCCGCCCTGACCCTCTACGACATGATCAAGGCGGTCGACAAGCACGTGGTGATCACCGACATCCACGTCACGGCGAAGTCCGGCGGCAAGTCGGGCGACTGGGTCGCCGAATGACGGTCGACGCAGGCGAATCCGACAGCAGCAGCGATCGCACGCGCACAGCCTGTGTCATCGTGGCCTCGACGCGGGCCGCGACGGGCGTCTACGACGACCGCACCGGCCCTGTGATCGCCGAGTGGCTGCGCAGTCGCGGGTGGGCAGAGCCCTTGGTGCAGGTGGTTCCGGATGGCGAGGAGGTCGCCGCCGCGCTCCAGGATGCCGTCGCGTCAGGTGTCGATCTCGTCGTGACGACGGGCGGAACGGGCGTGAACCCGAGCGATCGCACGCCCGAGGCCACACTCCCGCTGCTCGATCGCGAGCTGCCGGGGGTCATGGAGGCGATCCGCCTGCGAGGTTCCGCGTCGACGCCCCTCGCTGCCTTGTCGAGAGGGCACGCGGGCATCGCCCGTGGAACGACGTTCGTCGTCAACCTGCCGGGGTCGACGGGGGGCGTGAAAGACGGACTGGCCGTTCTGGACGACCTGCTCGACCATGTGATCGATCAGCTGCACGGAGGAGATCATGAGCGCTGAGTCTGTGGGGGCTGCTTCGGCTTCGTCTGCGGCTGCCGCTGCCGCTGCGGCTGCCGCCTTCGGCGAGTCCGCGCCGGCGGTCGTCGCGTTCGCCCGCGTCACCGATGAGGTCGTGTCGGTCGACGAGTGCGTGGCCGCGGTCGAGAACGATCACGCGGGTGCCGTCGTGACGTTCGCCGGCGTGGTGCGCGACCACGACGAGGGCAAGGGCGTCACCTGGCTGCGGTACTCCGCGCATCCGACGGCCGACGCCGTTCTGCGCGAGGTCGTCGCCGAGGTCGCCCTCGCGCATCCGGGAACGACCATCGCCGCGGCCCATCGGGTGGGCGACCTCGCGATCACCGACGTCGCTCTCGCGTGCGCCGTCGCCTCGGCGCACCGGGGCACGGCTTTCGCCGCATGTGCCGAGCTGGTCGACGAGATCAAGGCGCGCGTTCCGATCTGGAAGGAACAGGGATTCACCGACGGCTCGACGGAGTGGGTGGCCGCGCTCGGGTGACTCCCGGGCGCTGGTCGCCCGCGTCACGATCGTGGGTGCTCAGGCCACCTTGTTCGTGTCGGCGCGTTGTCGTGAAGAAGATGGCCCGAACCATCTCCACAGGGGGCGAGCCGTGACGACGATGAGCACCGCGAACAGGCTTTGACTGATGACGCCGAAGTAGGAGAGTCCGCCGACGACAGCGAAGACGGTCCAGTTCACGGCGATGTCGGCGATGATCACGGCGTTTCCGAGCACGACGCCGGAGCGTCGTCGACAGATGATCAGCAGAGCGGTGGCCGGATCCAGGATCGTCAGTGTCACCCAGAACAGCCGGACGCCCAGAGGGAAGCCGCTGTAGGCGTCCACTCCGCCCATGATCAGATCCGCCGTGTGAGTGGTCGTTCCAACGAGGAACCCGATCACCCACATGGCCTGAAACACTCTGAGCGCTCGTGCTGTTAAGGCGAGAGCAATCATCCGCTCATGGTACTGAGCCGCCGGGGTGCGATCAGAGAGTTGGCCAACCACACGAGCTACGTCACGCAATTCGACGCATCGAACACTTGTTCTATTAATAGTCGAATGGTAGTCTATACTCATGGAAGCCGTATTCGATGAACTGCGAGCCCTTGAGACTCGGCTTTCGACCATGTGCGCTTCCGTGAACCTCTCGGGCGCGTCCGGCGACGAGCTGAAAACTCTCATGCGTCTTGCCTCGGTGGTGAAGAATGCAACCGACCGGGTTCTCGCGCTGGGAGCAGCGGAGATCCATCAGCGTTCACGTCGCGAACTCGGGCCCGCAGGCATGGCGAAGGCCGAGGGGCACGTCAATCCGCAGAACATGATCGCCCTGCTCACCGGATGCTCGAGGTCAGAGGCGAAGAAGCTCGACGGGCTCGGCAGATCGATCATGCAGGCGGTTCCTCTTCCACGACCGAACGAGGCTTCCGACGCGTCTGATGACTCGCCGGTCACGCCGCCGTGGCATGCCGCGATCAGCGCTCGAATGATCGCCGGCGAGATAACGCCTGATCGATTCGAAGCGCTCCACTCGGGCCTGGGAGAGCCGACCGCGCAGGTGTCGGCTGCAGACCTCGCGGCCGCCGCGCAACAGGTTCTGTCGTTTCTTCATCCCGAAGACCTGCCAGAAACCGTCTACCGAGACTCCCGTGCGGCCCGTGCCCTTATCGACCGTGAAGGAGTGGCCGAGAGGGAGAACGAGCAGTACACACGGCAACAGGCGAAGGTCTGGCGCGACCGCGAAGGCATGGTGCACCTCAGCGCCGTCTTCGCCCCCGAAGACGGAACGTTCGTCAAGAGCGCCCTCGACCTCCTCCTCGGGCCACGGATCGGTGGTCCGCGTCTCGCCGACAAGAAAGCCATGGCCCAGTCGCAACTGGTGCAAGACGACCCGCGCACAATCGAGCAGCTCACCGCCGGCGCGCTTGTCGCGCTCGTCAGGGCCGGAGCAGCCGTGGAGCACGGCGCTGTTCTCGCGAAGAAGCGCCCCGCAGTCCAGATCGTCGTCACCGCCTCCGAATTGACCAGGCCCGATGGCGATGGCATCGCGTTCATCGAGGGCACCGGCATTGCCGTCACCATGAAGACGGTCGATCGACTGGTCTGCGACACGGGCTACCAGCCCGTCGTCATCTCCGCCGACGGATCACCCCTCGATCTCGGTCGCGAACATCGACTTTTTCAGCCTGCTCAACGCCTCGCTCTGAACGCGGTCCAGGGCGGATGCGTATGGCCCGGTTGCGAGAAACCGCCATCGTTCTGCGAGATTCACCACATCGAGCACTGGCATACAGGAGGGAAGACCGACATCCACGACGGTGTGCTTCTCTGCAAACACCACCATCTGCTCCTGCACTCGAACGGGTGGAGGATCCACCGAGACGCGTCCTCCGCCGACGACCGGTACGAGAACCGGTACTGGCTCACTCCCCCTCGATCGGCCGATCCACGACAACGGCCTCGGCGATTGCGATTCTCCGGTGCCGTGCGGCACAACCCCTCTCTCAGCGCAGGCGCAGCCCATGCCGTGAAACGCAGGCGGGCATGAACTCCGGCGCGGTTTACACGCTCGACACATGTGTGAGGTGTACTGGAGGACAGCACCACAGCAATCCTTCGGTACGAGGAGACGTACATGGACCTCAACACCGTGACCCGGGTCATTCCCGCTCGAACACGCACCGATCTCAGCAGCCTCGGCGGCGGAGCCGTCCCGCTCGCGGGGGGAAGCGTGCTGTTCGCCGAGCCGAACCCGAGCATCCACACCCTCGTCGATCTGCAGACCTTCGAGTGGCAGCCGTTCATGGTCACCGACGAGGGGCTCGAGGTCGCTGCGACCACGACGCTGACCCAGCTCTCCACGCTGCCCGACGACCACGGATGGCAGGCGCATCCGCTCTTCCGCCAGTGCTGCACGGCCCTGTTCGGCTCGTTCAAGGTCTGGAACGTCGCCACCATCGGCGGCAACATCTGCACGGCCCTGCCGGCCGGTCCCATGACCTCGCTCTTCAGCGCGCTCGACGCGCAGGCGCTCATCTGGAAGGCCGACGGCAGCGACCAGCGCGTTCCGGTGAGCGAACTCGTCACAGGCAACACCACGACCGCGCTGGAGCCCGGCGACGTGCTGCGATCGCTGCACGTTCCCGCCCGATCGCTCGACTCCGTCACCGCGTATCGCAAGATCGCCCTCTCGGCGCTCGGCCGCAGCGGCGCGGTCGTCATCGGCCGCCTCGACCCCGTCGACAGCAATTTCGTGCTCACTGTCTCGGCGGCCACCGTGCGACCGGAGCAGCTGCGCTTCGCCGCCCTGCCCACGGCATCCGAGCTGCACGCGGCGATCGAAGGCATCGACAGCTGGTTCACGGATGCGCACGGCGCGGCCGATTGGCGGCTCGCCGTGAGCGGCGTGCTGGCCGAGCAGATCCGGGTCGAACTCTCCGAGGGAGCCAAACGATGACGTTCACCATCAACGGCGAGGCGTTCGACTCCGAACCCCGCGCCGGCCAGAGCCTGCGCACCTTCATCCGCGACCACGAGCACTTCGAGGTCAAGAAGGGCTGCGACACCGGCGACTGCGGCGCCTGCTCGGTGCTCGTCGACGGCACGCCCGTGCACTCCTGCGTCTATCCGGCGTTCCGGGTCGAGGGCAAAGACGTGACCACGGCCGCCGGGCTCGGCCTGCCCGGCGAGCTCTCGCCCGTGCAGCAGAAGTTCGTCGACCATGCGGCGTTCCAGTGCGGGTTCTGCACCGCCGGCATGGTCGTCACCGCGTCGACCTTCGACGACGACGACATGGCCGACCTGCCCCGCCTGCTCAAGGGCAACCTCTGCCGCTGCACCGGCTACCGCGCCATCGACGAGGCCATCGACCACGTTCACACCGACTCGTGCGGCGTCGAACTCGAGCCGGATGCGCGCGCGGCGGGCACCCTGCTTCCCGAGTCGCGCACGACCCCCGTGATCAAGACCCGGCCGCGGGCAGCCGGTGCCGACACTCCGCTGATCGAGGTGCCATCCATCGAGGCGCCGGCGACCGGCGCGCCCATCGGAACCTCGGTCGGCGCACCCGCCGGCGAACGGGTGGTCAGCGGCCAGGAGCCCTTCACCCTCGACGTCGCGATCCCCGGGCTGCTGCACCTCGTCGTTCTGAAGTCGCCGCACGCGCACGCGCGCATCACGGCGATCGACACGACGCGCGCATCAGCCCTGCCCGGAGTGCACGCCGTGCTGACGCACGAGCACTCCCCCCAGACCCTGTTCTCGACCGCGCGCCACGAGTCCCGGCTCGACGACCCCGACGACACTCTCATCCTCGATCACGTCGTGCGCTACCGGGGCCAACGCATCGCCGCCGTCGTGGCCGAATCCGTCGGCATCGCCGAAGCCGCGGCGCGTCTCATCGAGGTCGACTACGAGGTGCTGCCGGCCGTCTTCGACCCGCACCTGTCGACGCTCGACGGGGCGCCGAGCATCCACGGCGACAAGAACGGAACGACGTCGCGCATCGTCGACCCCCAGCACAATCTGGTGGCCGAACTGCACGGCGAATACGGAGACGTGGCGCAGGGGCTCGCCGATGCCGTGCACACCGTGAGCGGCACCTGGCAGACCCAGCGCGTGGCGCACACGCACCTCGAGACCCACGCCACGATCGGATGGATCGACGAGGCCGACAGGCTGGTGCTGCGCACGAGCTCGCAGGTGCCGTTTCTCGTGCAGACCGAGATCTGCAGGCTCTTCGACCGCGACCCGTCGACCGTTCGCGTCTTCACGGCACGAGTCGGGGGCGGCTTCGGCGGCAAGCAGGAGATCCTCACGGAAGACATCGTGAGCCTCGCCGTTCTCGCAACGGGGCGCCCCGTGCAGTACGAGTTCACCCGCGAAGACGAGTTCACGCTCTCGCCCACTCGGCACCCGATGGAGGTGCAGGTCACGCTCGGCGCCGACACCGCCGGCCTCCTCACCGCGATGAAGGTCGAGCTGCTCTCCGACACCGGTGCCTACGGCAACCACGGCCCGGGCACCATGTACCACTCGTGCTCCGAGTCGATCAGCCTCTACAACGCCCCGAACAAGCGGGTGGATGCCCGATGCGTCTATACGAACAACGTTCCGTCGGGCGCCTTCCGCGGCTACGGCCTGGGGCAGGTGATCTTCGCGATCGAATCCGCGCTCGACGAGCTCGCCCGGGTGACGGGCATCGACCCGTTCGAGCTGCGCAGGCTCAACTCCGTCACCGCCACCGACCCCCTGATCGTCACGCACGTCGAAGGCGACGACCTGATCCTGGGCGGCTACGGGCTCGACCAGTGCCTCGACCTGGCCGAGCAGGCGCTCGCCCGAGGCAACTCCGCGGTTGCACCGACGGGTGCCGACTGGCGGGTGGGTCAGGGAATGGCCTCGTCGATGATCGCCACGATGCCCCCGCGCGGTCACTTCTCCGAGGTCACCGTCACCGCGGATGCCGACGGCGGCTTCACGATCGGCGTCGGCACGGCGGAGTTCGGAAACGGCACGACCACGGTGCACACCCAGCTCGCCGCCACGGCGCTGTCGACGACGCCCTCGCGCATCCGGGTGAAGCAGAGCGATACCGACGCCGCCCGTTACGACACGGGCGCGTTCGGGTCTGCGGGAACGGTCGTCGCGGGCAAGGCGGTGCTCGCCGCGGCGCAGGCTCTCGCGCGCCAGCTGCGGCAACTCGCGGCCGACCACACCGAGACCGCACCCGACGACTGGACCCTCGACGACGGCGCGCTCTCATCAGGCGATCGCCGGCTCCCAATCTCCGAGCTCGTCGCACCCGAGGGACTCACCGCCACGGCCAACGAAGACGGGGCGCGACGCTCGATCGCGTTCAACGTGCACGCGTTCCGCGTCGCCGTAAACACGCTCACCGGCGAGGTGCTGATTCTGCAGTCGATCCAGACTGCCGATGCCGGATTCGTGCTGAACCCCGCCCAGCTGCGAGGCCAGATCGAGGGCGGCGTGGCGCAGGCCATCGGGTCCTCGCTCTACGAAGAGATCATCAACGACGGCGAGGGAACAGTGCTCACGACCGTGCTGCGCAACTACCACATCCCCCAGCTCTCCGACCTGCCCGTCACCGAGGTCTACTTCGCCGATACCCGCGACCCGTTGGGCCCGTTCGGCGCCAAGTCGATGAGCGAGGCACCCTACAACCCCGTGGCCCCGGCCCTCGCGAACGCCGTCACCGACGCGATCGGTCGTCGACCCACGGAGCTGCCCATGTCGCGCGACCGCATCTGGCGCCTGCTGCAGAACTAGCGGCTGTGCACTGAGCGGCGCCTGCACTCAGCGGCGCCTGCACTCAGCGGTGCCTGCACTCACCGGCGCGGGTCGACGTGCAGCTTTGGGCCGTCGCCGGCTCCGTGCGGGCGGTGTCCGGCCAGCACCGCGCCCACCTCGCCGAGTCCGACCGTGGCCGCTACGAGCGGGCTCGGGTCGACGGCACCGGAGGCGTACAGCTCGATCGTTCCCGCCAGCCCGGGTGATGCGCTCAGGATGCCGACGGCCGTCACATCCTTCAACGCGAGCGTTCGCGTGTCGATGAGACTCGGTACGCCCGCCAGTCCGATGTACACCACCCGCTTCGCCGGCTCGACGAGCTCCAACGCCCGAGCGGGGAGTGTCGGCGCATTCGAGGCGTCGATCACGGCGTCGAACGGCAGATCGGGCAGGGTCTCATCGGTCCAGACGCCCGTGAAGCCGAGCGAACGCGCACCATCGAGTGAGCGGGGCTCGCGACCGAGCAGATGCACCTCGGCACCGTGGGCACGGGCGATCAGGGCGACGAGGAGTCCGATGGTTCCCGGCCCCAGAACGAGCAGGCGGTCTCCGGGCGACAGGGCCGCGGCGCGCACCGCTCGCAGCGCGTTGCCCCCGGGCTCCACGAGCGCCCCGAGCGTCGCGTCGACCGAATCCGGCAGCCGATGCAGCGACGAGACGGGCACCACGAGCTGCTCCGCGAGCGCACCGGCGAAGCCTCCGCGGATGCCCACTTCGAAGCGGTTCGCGCACACGTGCTGGTCGCCGCGATCGCACCGCCGGCAGGCGCCGCAGCCGAGCATCGTGTCTCCCGTGACGCGCCGGCCGAGCCAGGCATCGGCATCCACCCCGGCCCCCACCGACGCGACCGTGCCCGCCCACTCGTGGCCCAGGCGCAACGGAAAGGCGGCGTGGCCGGAGTGCAGATACTCCATGTCGCCGGTGAAGAATTCGACGTCGGTGCCGCAGACGCCGACGCGCTCCACGTCGATCACCGCCTGGCCTGCCGCGGCTACGGGCGCGTCGACCTCGACCACAGCCGACTCGCCGGGGGCCGTCACGACGAACGCCCTCACGGCGTGGCGCCCGCGTCGACGTTGACTGTAGTGTGCATCGTGTAGGCCAGTGTAGGCAGGCACCGACTCGAGCGGAAGCAATCGAATGTCAGAGCGACGAAGCTCCGAATGGTACGAGGGAACCGACCGCAACTCCTATATCCACAGGGCATGGATGCGGAGGGGGCTGCCCGAGAACGCGTTCGACGGCCGACCGCACATCGCGATCGCCAACAGCGCGTCCGACCTCACCCCGTGCAACTCCCACCTCGACGAGGTGGCCGAGAGCGTCAAGCAGGGCATCTACGAGGCCGGCGGCATTCCGCTCAACCTGCCCGTGGTCTCCCTCGGTGAGACCCAGGTGCGACCCACCGCGATGCTGTGGCGCAACATGGCCGCGATGGCCACAGAGGAGATGCTCCGCGCCAACCCGATCGATGGCGTGGTGCTGCTCGGTGGCTGCGACAAGACGATCCCCTCGCTGCTGATGGCTGCTGCATCGGTCGATATCCCCGCTCTCGTGGTGCCTGGCGGGCCCATGCTCACCGGCACCTTCCAAGGCGTGGCGCTGGGCTGCGGAACCGACGTCTGGCGACTCAGCGAGGAGGTGCGCGCGGGCACGCTCTCGGAGAAGGAGTTCCTTAAGTCCGAGTCGTCGATGATCCGCAGTCGGGGTCACTGCAACACGATGGGCACCGCCTCGACGATGGCGCTCGTCGCGGAGGCCCTGGGCACGGTGCTTCCCGGCGTCGCCGGCACCCCCGCCGCAGACAGCCGGCTGCTGGAGAACTCGCACGCGAGCGGCAGGCTCATCGTGGAGTTGATCGAGGCCGACCGACGCCCGAGCACGTTTCTCACGCGTGCCTCGTTCCACAACGCGATCGTGGCTCTGGCGGCGATCGGCGGGTCGACCAACGCGGTGGTGCACCTTCTCGCGATCGCCGGGCGACTGGGGATCGACCTCACTCTCGACGACTTCGACCGCATCGGCGCCGATGTTCCGCTGCTCGTGAATCTGCAGCCCGCCGGTCGATTCCTGATGGACGACTTCTTCCGCGCCGGAGGCTTTCAGGCTGTGCTGCGCGAGGTGCGCGACCTGCTCGATCCGACAGCGCTCACGGTCACGGGCCTCCCCCTGGTCGACCACCTCGACGAGGCGCGCATCTGGGACCCCGAGGTGATCACGCCCCGCGACACCCCGCTGATTCCGGATGCCGGCATCGCCGTCCTCCGCGGCAATCTCGCGCCCGGTGGTGCCATCATCAAACCGGCCGCCGCATCCCCGCACCTGCTGGTGCACCGCGGTCGGGCGGTGGTTTTCGACACCATCGAGGACATGCACGCGCGCATCGACGACCCCCTCCTCGAGGTCGACGCCGACAGCGTGCTCGTTCTGCGCGGCTGCGGGCCGAGGGGCTACCCGGGAATGCCCGAGGTGGCCAACATGCCCCTTCCCAAGAAGCTGCTCGAGCAGGGCGTGCGCGACATGGTGCGCATCTGCGACGGCCGCATGAGCGGCACCGCCTACGGAACCGTGGTGTTGCACGTGACGCCGGAGGCCGCGGCCGGCGGCCCCCTCGGCATCGTGGAGACCGGCGACTGGATCGTTCTCGACGTGCCCGCCAGGCGGCTGACCCTCGACGTGACCCAGGAACAGCTCGACGCGCGCCGGCCCAACGCCGCCACCGTCGCCGGGTTCGCGAACCCGCAGCGTGGCTGGGAGCGCCTCTACGTCGAGCACGTCACCCAGGCCGACACGGGTGCCGACCTCGACTTCCTGCAAGGCTCATCCGGATCGAAGGTGTCTCGTGAATCGCACTGACCAGGCCAGCCAGCCGCGCCGCCGGGCGTTCGTGACCGGTGGGGCGAGCGGACTGGGCGCGGCATCCGCCCATCGCCTCGCCGACGACGGCATCGAGGTGATCACGGCAGACCTCGCCCCGGGCGCCGACGTCGTGCTCGATGTGTCCGACCCGGCTGCGGTCGCGCGCGTGGCCGGCGACGTCGGGCCCATCGACATCCTCGTGAACTGCGCGGGAATCGTGGGACCGAACAAGCCGATCTGGGAGGTCTCCGACGACGAATGGCAAGCCGTCTTCGCGGTGAATGTGACCGGCACGTTCAACGCCTGTCGCGCGTTCGTGCCCGGGATGCGCGAGCGCGGCTGGGGTCGCATCGTGAACTTCGCGAGCATGGCGGGCAAGGACGGCAACCCGAACCTGGGCGTGTATTCCGCGTCGAAGGCCGCGGTCATCGGCCTCACGAAGTCGCTCGGCAAGGAGCTGGCGACCTCGGGCGTGCTGGTCAACGCCGTGGCCCCCGCCGTGTTCGAGACGCCGATGAATCAGCACAACACTCCCGAGGTGCTCGAGTACATGACGAACCTCATCCCCATGAAGCGCCTCGGCAGGCCGTCGGAGCTCGCCGAACTCGTGGCGTGGCTCGTCTCCGACAAGGTCAGCTTCTCCACCGGCGCCGTCTACGACATCAGCGGAGGCCGCGCCACGTACTGACCCCGGCAGGGCGACGGTCGCCGGTCAGCGCGACCGAAGGCGAGCGGATGCCGTGGCCACGTCGCGCGCGACGTCGGCCTCGCGCAGGCGGGTCAGTTCTCCCTCGCGCACGACGGCCGAACCGTTCACGAGCAGCAGCGCCAGCGGCGGCTGAGCGCCGAGGGTGAGGGCGGCCACCGGGTCGGCGATGCCGGCGTGCTCGATCCCGTCGACCTTCCACAGGGCCAGGTCGGCGAGCTTGCCCACCTCGATCGAACCGATCTCCCGTTCTCGGCCGAGCACCCGGGCGCCGCCCATGGTGGCGAGGCGCAGCCCCGCGCGACCCGACATCCCGTCGGCGCCCGCGCGGAGCCTGTTCATGAGCACCGCCATACGGATCTCGGTGCCGAGCTGGCCGGATTCGTTCGATGCCGAGCCGTCGACGCCGAGACCGACAGGCACACCGGCGGCGAGCAGCTGCGGCACCGGCGCGATGCCGGCGGCGAGGCGCGCGTTAGACGAGGGGCAGTGCGCGACGCCCGTTCCCGTCGCCGCGAACCGCGCGATCGCCGAGTCGTCGAGGTGCACGCAGTGCGCCATCCACACGTCGTCGCCGAGCCAGCCGAGGTCGTCGAGGTACTCGGTGGGCGTGCGGCCGAACTTCTCGGCGCAGAAGGCGTCCTCCTCGACCGTCTCCGACCCGTGGGTGTGCAGTCGAACGCCGAGCGAGCGGGCGAGCACGGCCGACTCCCTCAGCAGATCCGAGGTCACCGAGAACGGCGAGCAGGGCGCGAGGGCGATCTGCGTCATGGCATCGCGGGAGGGGTCGTGGAAACGGGATACCGCGTCGATGCTGGCATCGAGGATCGCCGACGTCGTCTCGACGGCGAAGTCGGGCGGCAGCCCTCCCTGGCTTCGGCCGAGGTCCATCGACCCCCGGGTCGCATGCAGGCGGATTCCGAGCCTGCCGGCAGCGTCGACGATCGCGCCCAGGATGTCGCCGGAGTTCTGCGGGAACACGTAGTGGTGATCGGCAAGGGTGGTGCATCCCGATCGAGCGGCCACGGCCATGCCGCCGAGAGCGCCGGCCGCCACGACCTCGGCGTCGATCTTCGACCACATCGGGTAGAGCGCGGTCAGCCAGTCGAAGAGGATCGAATCCTGGGCGATGCCTCGGGTGAGCCACTGGTAGAGGTGGTGGTGCGTGTTGATGAGGCCCGGAGTGAGCAGGTGCCCGCGTGCGTCGATGCGCGTCACCGGCCCCTCTGTCGCCCACTGCGGCGCAGCACCGGGGCCGACCGCGACGATGTCGGTGCCGTCGATCACCACGTGACCGGAGACGTGCTCTGTGTCGGCGGCGTCGACCGTGGCGATGTAGGCGCCCTCGATCACGGTGCGCGCGCCGGTCACGGCCGGGCCGCCCCGGTCGAGACCGTTGAAGCCGACTCGGTGCGGGCCGCTTCGGTGCGATGGATGGGCCCGGTCTGCGTGCGCAGCGACACCCCGGCCGAGCCGGTTCGACTTGCGATCACCTCGGCGAGGATCGACACCGCGGTCTCCTGCGGTGTGCTGCCGCCCAGGTCGAGACCGATCGGCGAGTGCAGGCGCCCGAGCTCGGCCGCGCTCAGACCCGCGTCTTCGAGAGCCCTGACGCGACGTTCGTGCGTCGTGCGCGACGCCATCGCCCCCACGTACGCCACGGGCAGTCCAAGAGCCAGAGACAGCAAGGGGATGTCGAACTTCTCGTCGTGGGTGAGCACGCAGATCACGGTTCGCTCGTCGACTGGGGTGGTGCGCAAGTATTCCGAGGGCCACGCGACGACGACCTCGTCGGCCGAGGGGAAGCGCTGCGACGTGGCGAACAGCGGCCGCGCGTCGCATACCGTCACGTGGTAACCGAGAAGGCTGCTGGCGTCGGCGAGCGCGGCCGAGAAGTCGACGGCGCCGAAGATGATCATGCGGGGGGCCGTCGCCGCCACGACGAACAGCACCCGCAGCGGCTCGCCGTCGCATTCGATGTCGACGGTGCCCGAGAGGCCGGACGACACCCGCGCCGTGAGTTCGTGCAGGATGCGCTGCGCGGTGGCGAGATCGAGCCCGTCGCGTTCGACCTCGGTCGCCGAGGCCGTCGCGGCGATCACGGTTCCCACCGCTGCGCCGGCGACCACCACGGCGATGCCCGCGGGGCGCCGGTCGCGGGTGGCCTTGAGCTCGTGCACGACCCGGTCGCCGAGCCGCCCACGAGCGCCCGACATAGCGATCTCGTGCACGAACACCTCGATGCGTCCGCCGCAGCTGAGGCCGGCGGCGAAGGCGTCTCCGTCGGTGAAGCCGAACTCGGCGAGAACGGGCTCGCCCGTCTCGAGCACGCCTTCGGCCGCCTGGTAGACGGCGCCTTCCACGCACCCGCCCGAGATGCTGCCGAGCACGCGCCCTCGGTCGTCGACGGCCATCGAGGTGCCGAGGGCCCGCGGGGCCGAGCCATCCACGGTGGTGACGGTCGCGACGGCGAGACGGCGGCCCTCGCCGAGAGCCTCGAGCAGGTCGTCTGCGATGTCGAGCATGGGAGCGTCTCTTTCGGCGAGGAGGGCGGTGGAGAGGCCTCGTTGCGACTGCAACAATCCTGACACACGGAGGTGCTAGAACTGGTCAATGCTTCTCATCCGCAATGCCGTGACCACCCTCATCGACGAGACCCGCGAGAGCACCGCTGATCTGGCCCTGGTCGACGGGTTCGTCGTCTCCGACGCGATCGCGGCGACGAGCGAGAGCGACGAGACCGAGGTGCTGGATGCATCCGGTTGCGTCGTGACGCCGGGTCTCGTCAACGCGCATCATCACCTGCTGCAAAGCGCATTCAGAACGCTTCCGGGCACGCGCGGTGTCGTGATGAGCGAGTGGCTGAAGACGATGGCGGCAGCCTATGGCGCGGTCGGCATCGACCCAGAACTCGCGCGCACGGCGGGGCTCGTGGGTGTCGCCGAGGGGCTGCTCTCGGGCGTCACCACCGTGGCCGACCACCACCTCACGTGGCCTGAGGGGTGCGACGACGTGGGTATCGCTCGCGCCACCGCGTCGGCGGCCGCCGAGCTGGGCGGGCGCCTGGTCTTCGTGCGCGGCTCCGCCCGCGACGACCCCGAGCAGGCCGCCCTCTCGGCAGAACGCATCGTCGCCGATCTGGTGGCCAACGCCGAGGGCGGCGTCTCGAACGACGGGATGCTGCAGCTCGCCGTCGGGCCGGCCGGGGTGCACAGCGACAGCGAGCAGACGTTCCGCCTTCTCGGCGAGGTCGCCGAGCGGCACGGGCTGCGCCGCAGGACGCAGGCCAACGAGCAGGTCGACGTGGCGATCGCCCTCGAGAAGTACGGCCGCCGACCGATCGAGCTGCTCGACGAGTGGGGCTGGCTCGCGCCGGACGTCACGATCGCCCATCTCTGCGCCGTCACGCCCGAGGAGATCGCCCGACTCGCATCCACCGGCGTCACGGCGACGCACGCGCCCGGCTGCGATCTGCCGATGGGCTGGGGAATCGCGCCCGTCGCCGCCCTGCGCGCCGCGGGTATCCCGGTGGGCCTCGGCACGAGCGGGGGTGGCAGCAACGACGCCGGACACCTGCTCGCAGACGCGCGCCTGGCCATGCAGGTCGCGCCTCTCGTCGGCCCGGCCCTGGCCGCGCGCGAGGTGCTCGGCATGGCGACCGAGGGTTCCGCACGGGGGCTGGGCCGAGACGAACTGGGCCACCTGCGCCACGGCGCCGCCGCAGACCTGTGCGTCTGGGACGTGTCGGGGGTCGCCGACGCGGGGGTCGCCGATCCCGTCGCCGGCCTGCTCTGGGCGAATCCCGGCCGCCGGCCGAAGCACGTCGTCGTGGCAGGCCGCGTGGTCGTGCGCGACTACGAGCTCGTCGACCACGACCAGCGCGAGCTGGCCTCGCGGCTCAGCGCAGTTCTGGCCACTCGAACCGCTTGATCTCGAGCAGCGCCTCCGAGAGGGCGCCGCTCCAGTGGCCGAGCACGCGCGCACCGAGCTCAGGGCTCGCGCGCCGCGGGTCGCCGATCACGCCATTCGTCGACACGTCGTTCGTGAGCCACGCCGTGGGAACGGCCCCCTCGAGAGTCAGGTGGGTGAAGCCCGCGAACAGGCTCCCCAGTGCCACGCCGTCGGCGGCCGCCACGTCGAGATCGACGAGGCTCTCGTCGATCGCCATCACCACAGAGGTCTCCGACTGCCCGCCGTGAATGCTGAAGCCCTCGTCGTCCCAGGTCATGCCCTCGGGCTCGCCGAGGTGCATGGCGCTCACGGGAAAGACCTGCAGGCCGGTGGCCGCCCGGATGTCTCGCGACACCATCTCGAGCAGCTGCGGCTGGCCGCCGTGCGCGTTCACGAACACCAGCTTGCGGAAGCCCGAGGCGGCGACCGATTCGCCGACGTCGAGCAGCAGGGAGATGAGGGTCGAGGCGCTGAGGGTCATGGTGCCCACGCGGCCCGCGTGCTCGTTCGACTTGCCGTAGCGCAGCGTCGGCAGGATCCACACGTTGGAGTCGTCGGGCAGGCCGGCGACCGCGCGCGCCGCGACCGTCTCGGCCACCAGCGCATCCGTGTCGAGCGGCAGGTGCGGGCCGTGCTGCTCGAAGGCGCCGATCGGCTGGATGACGACAGCGTCGGTCATATCGATCGCCGCGACCCGCGTGGTCGACAGGCGGGCGAGCAGGGGCCTATGCGGCATCAGGCGGGGCCGGCGAGCGCGCGGAGGCTCGCGAAGAGCACGGCCTTGTCGGAGTCCTCGAACTCGACCTCTCCGCCGCTCTTCACGAGGTGCTCGAACCCGGTCGTCGCGCCGAGCTCCTGAGATCCCAGGTCGTTCGCCATGATCGTGACGGCGTAGAGGCGCTCCGTCTCGGAGGTGTTCTTGATGTGGTGCACCGAGCCGCTGGGCAGGATGAGCACGTCGCCCGCGGCGACCTTCACCGAGTGCTCGTCGCTGAAGGCCTCGCCCTCTCCCTCGAGGAACACGAAGATCTCGACGGAGTCGGGGTGGGAGTTGTCCGGCTGCACGCCCGACGGGTCCCAGATCTCGAAGAAGACGCTCGCGGGAGAGTCGTCGTCGGGGCCGGCGAGCGGCACGAGGCGCACGGTGTCGCCAGGGGTGATGCGGTGGGCCTTCAGATCGCTGAGGTGCTTGAGGATGGGTGCGGCGGCCATGGGGCTCTCCTGTGCTTGTTCGGGGTGTGTGCTTGATCGGGGTGTGCTTGTTCGGGGTGTGCTTGTTCGGGGTGTCGGAAGGTGTTTCGTGGTCAGGGTCGAGGAAGCGCGTTCAAGAGCGCATCCGGTGTGGTGGTGAAGCCGAAGCACTGGCGCACGTTGTAGACCGTGGCGGCCAGGCAGAAGTCGGGCGACGTGGTGGCGCTGGCCTGCTCGATCATCACGCAGTCGTAGCCGATGCACGCGGCGTCGGTGAGGGTCGCGAGCACGCACTGGTCCGCGTTGACACCGGCGAAGAGCAGCGAGTCGACGCCGAGGGAGCGGAGGATGCTGTCGAGCGGGGTGTCCCAGAAGCCGCTCATCCTGAACTTGTCGACATGGATGTCGGTGGGCGCCACCTCGAGGCCGTCGACGATGGCCGCTCCCCAGCTTCCCTTCGTGAGCACGGCGTCGCCGTTCTCCGTCGGATCTCCGATGCCGCCGCCCGAGCCGTCGGCGTCGTAGACGTGCAGCACGTTCGCCGGCAGGTTGAGCCGGTCGGGCCGGTTACCCCAGTTGAGCCAGATCACGGGCACGCCGGCGCCGCGAAGCGCCGGAAGGATGTCGTTCAGCGGCTCGATGGCCGCGAGCGCCGGCGAGACGTCGACGCCGATGCCGTCGAGCCATCCGCCGGGCGCGCAGAAGTCGTTCTGCATGTCGACCACGATGATCGCGGTGCGGTCGAGGTCGAGGGTGAGTGGCTGCGGCTGAGCCTCGAGGTCGACGGGCTCCGGAGCGCGGCCGGTGCGGGTGAGGTCGACGCGGCCGTCGACGACGGGCCAGCCGTGCGGCGAGAACGGAGTGCTCACGAGCGGGCTCCGGCGAGGGCCGCGGCGGCCAGGGGCGCGCCCGTGGTGATCTCGGGAAGGATGCGGTGGATCTGACGACTCGCCTCGGAGGCCAGGGGGTCGATCGCGTCGCCGCTCACCGAGCGCAGCACTCCCCCGACGTACACCTTCTTGAGGTTGCGCAGGCCGCACGCCAGCACGTAGCTCGACATCGGCTCCCAGAGGGGCCCGATGTCGGGCGACCGGGGATCGACGATCACGAAGTCGGCGAACTTGCCGGGCTCGAGGGAGCCGACCCTGTCGTCGATGCCGAGAATCTCCGCCGAGCCGAGTGTATGCATCCGCAGCATGTCGGCCGTCGAGAGCGAATCGGGGTCGCCGGTCGTGGCGCGCACGGCGTACATGCCCATGCGCATGTTCTGCCACGGGTCGGAGATATCGGTGCAGGCCTGGTCGTCGAGGCCCATGCCGACCCGGATGCCGAGGGCCCGGATCTCGGGAATGGCCGCGACGCCCGAGGCGAGTCGGCCATTCGCGTTCGGCTGCCACGACATGCTCGCTCCACCGTCGGCCGTGCGGCGCAGGATGTCGGGCGTGGTCTGGATGAAGTGCCCGAAGATGAAGTCGGGCCCGAGGGCGCCCGCCGCCTCGTAGCGGTCGAACTTCTCGCGTTGCAGCTCGACGGCCTCGCGCGTCTCGAGCAGATGAGCCTGGTTGATGAGCCCGAAGCGACGCATCGCCTCGACCTCGATCTCGGCGCAGTCGGGATTCGGGGACCACTGGCCGGCTCCCGAGATCGCGGCGCGCAGCATGAAGTCGCGGTCGAGCGATTCGCAGTGCGCGACGATCCCGCCGAGCCGGGCGAGAACATCCTCTCGGGTGCCGACGGTGTCGTCGATCATCACGGAGTTCACGAAGCGGATTCCGCTGTCGAGCTTCGCGTCGGCCTGCCGGGTCAGATACTCGAGGGCCCGCAGCTCCTGCGGCCCGTCGTCGACACGTCGGCCGTCGACGAGCGGCTCCCAGGCGAGCCTCCCGTCGGTGAAGTCGAACGCCGTCGTCACGCCGTTGTTGAGCATGTCGAAGGCGCCGTGCAGCGTGCACCAGTAGATCTGCTCCGGCGTCGCCGCACCCGTCACGGCGAACATCGCGGTGCACCAGCCGTAGAGCGTCTCGTTCACACCGAGTCCACGTGAGCCGCTGGTGAAGAGATGGCTGTGGGCCGAAACGAATCCCGGCGCCACGAACGCGCCCGCCACATCGACGACCTCGACATGCGCGTCGACCCGGGGAGGTTCGCCCTCCCCGAGCGACGCGATGATGCCGTCCTCCACGAGCATCCAGCCGTCGAAGATGGTCTCCGGGGCGTCGTTCGCCACGGGCAGCAGGGTGGCGCCCGTGATCAGGATGCTGCGTGGTGTCGTCATGATTACTTCGTGAAGCCGATGGAGTCGTCGATGAACTCGTTCGTCGCGATGTCGTCGGCGGTCAGACCCTCGGTCGGTGCGCTGCCGATCCCCTCGTAGATGGGAGTCGCGAGGTCGACGAACTTCTGCAGGCGGTCCATGTCGAAGTTTCCGACGACCTCGTCCGATCCGTTGCCCACGAGTCCGAGCTCCTTCTGTGTCTCGACCGAGTAGTCGGCGACGCCCTGCGAGTAGACCCAGCCGGTGTCGTACTGCTCGACGAGGTCGAGGATGAGCCCGTTCGCCGTGGAGGGGTCGCTGTAGTAGTCGACGTCGGCCTGCTGCATCACGGGAACCAGCGCGGCGAGGCAGGGCTTGAGGTCTTCCATGTCCTCCGTGCGGGCCGACACGACGACCGGATAGATCTCCCAGCCGGCGTCGTTGATGAGCTGGTACTTGACCGGCTTCATCCACGCCGAGACCTCGTTCTCGTAGATGTAGGGCTCGGCGCTGGCGTAGCCCTGCTGGGCGTCCTTGCCGCCCGCGGCGACGAAGTTCGCCGGGGTGCCGTCGTAGCCGCCGTCGGTCTGCTCCTGCTTCAGGAGTCCGCTGCCGATCAGGTATTCCATGTAGGCCGATCCGCCGAAGTAGCGCACGAAGGCGTCGGTCTTGCCGAGGTCTTCGATGGTGTCGACGTCGGGGTAGGTGGCCGGGTCCCACATGATCATCGTGGGCGTCTTGTCGAGGGGTGCGAACACTCCGACGGTCGGCTGGGCGACCGAGTTCTGCACGGCCTCGTCGCTGTAGACGTAGCCGAGCGTGATCGTGTCGTCGGTGTACATCTGTGCGGGCACGCTCTGGAATCCGATGGCCGGGCCTCCGGCGCGAACCTCGAGGTCGACGCCCGTGTACTCGCCACCGGCCATCAGCGGTCCCGATACCGTCTTGGCGTCGGTGTCGACGGTGACCGCCGACGGGTCGAGCATCTCGTAGAGGCTTCCGTGCTCCGCCTCCGGGTTCCAGTCGGTCTGGATCGAGATGGTGGCGGGACATCCGGCCGCCTTCAGGTCGACCGATCCGATCTCCATGCTGCTGGAGCTGGTCGCCTCGGGGGTCGAACCGGCACTGCAGGCGGTGAGGCCTATGGCCGCGGTTCCGATGAGGCCGAATACCAGGAAGGCCTTCGAGTGGCGTGACGTCATGGGTGTGCTCCCGGTGCGGGTCGTGTGCGTGTGTGGGGGAATCAGGATTGGTCTGACCATCTGACTCTCGCCACGGTAGGCCATGGAAATACTCGACATTCGTCGATGACGACAAAAATAACGAGCCCGAAATACTCCCGAAATATGGGTCGAACCGCGTTGCGGAGCCCACCCGCTCTCTACCCCTAGCATGAGGATGATCAGAGGGAGGGGAACGCCTGCATGGCCGCTCTCATCACGGGTATCGCCTCGCACATCGAGCAGCTCATCGTCGACGGCGAGCTGCAGCCCGGCGACCGCATTCCGCCCGAACGGGTGCTCGCCAAGACGCTCGGCGTCTCTCGAGCCTCCCTGCGCGAGGCCATGCACGACCTCGAGTCGCGCAACCTCATCGACCGGCGCCAGGGAAGAGGCACGACCGTCGCCGAGCCCACCGCCGAGCGGCTCTCGCTTCTCGACGAGCTGTCGAAGCAGCAGGTCGAGCAGCGCAACGCGGCCGAGCTGCGCGACATCGTCGAGCCGACCATCGCATTTCTTGCCGCGACCCGGCGCGCGACCACGAACATCCAGAGGCTCGAGGAGACCCTTCGCAGAAGCGCAGACGCGCTGAGCGCCGACGAGTCGCTGCGGCTCGACGTCGAGTTCCATCTCGAGCTGGCGCACGCCGCGCACAATCCCCTGCTGAGCACGCTGGTGGGCGTGACCAACGACTGGACCCTCGAGCCCCGTCGCCACTCTCACGCCACGCCGGATGCCCGCCGGCGCTCGATCGAGGGACACCGCGACATCCTCGACGCGGTGGTCGCCGGAGAGCCCGCGGCGGCGCGCCTCGCCATGGAGAACCACCTGGCCGATGTGCGCCGGCTCGTGGAGGACCGCGCGATCGATGCCGAGTCCGAAGCTCTCTAGGGCGTCAGAACTCCAGCCTCAGAGCTCCAGCACCAGACGCGGGCAGGCGGCCCGCGACACGCAGATCATCATGACCTCGTTGTCGGCCTGCTCGTCTGGGGTGAGCACGGAGTCGCGGTGATCGACCTCGCCCGACACCACCGGGGTCTCGCAGGTTCCGCAGGTCCCCTCCCGGCACGACGAGAGCACCAGTACTCC
Source organism: Agreia sp. Leaf283 (assembly GCF_001422485.1). Taxonomy (GTDB): domain Bacteria; phylum Actinomycetota; class Actinomycetes; order Actinomycetales; family Microbacteriaceae; genus Agreia. The sequence continues at coordinate 206,932 of NZ_LMNF01000003.1, read as the reverse complement.
GGCCTCCTCGACGACGTCGAGGATCGACCGGTCGGGCGGCACCGTCAGCGTCTCCCCCGACAGGGTCAGCTCGACCTCGAAGGAATCGTCGAGGATGGGCGCGCCGGTCTCGCGCGCCTCGAATCGTTCGAGGTGCAGGCTGCCGTGCGGAAGCGAGGTGGATGCGTCCTCGACCGCGGCGAGCAGCCTGGCGGGCCCGCAGCAGTAGACGAGGGTGCCGTCACTCGCCCCGGCGACGAGAGCCGCGACATCCATTCGCTCGTCGACGTCGGCGGTGTACGCGCGCACCCGGTCGCCGAACTGCCTCTCGAGCTCGTCGAGGAACGCCATCGTTCGCCGGCTGCGACCGGCGTAGGCGAGAGTCCAGGTCGCCCCGGCCATCTCGGCGGAGCGGATCATGGGGAGAAGAGGAGTGATGCCGATACCACCCGCGATGAAGAGGTAGCTGTCGGCGGGCACGAGCTCGAAGTGGTTCAACGGGCCCCGCAGTCGCACGCGACTGCCCACCGCCAGCTCGGTGTGCATCGACAGGGAACCGCCCCGACCGCCGTCTTCGCGCAGCACGCCGATGCGGTAGGACTGCCTGTACGCCGGATCGCCGCACAGCGAATACTGCCGCTCGACGCCATCGCGGATGACCACGTCGAGATGGGCGCCGGGCGTCCACACGGGCAGCTCGGAACCGTCGACGGCACGGAACTCGATCGTCTTGACCCCGTCGGCCACATCGACGATGCGGGAGACGACGGCGGGGATCTCGGTGAGGTGCACAGACATGTGAGGCGAGGACTTTCGGTGAGGTTCGGGCGACGTTATCTCCAGACAGTACCTCGCGCACGGCCCCGGCGAGACCGCAGGCGTCGAGCATTCCTCGCATCGTCACCGGAGGAAATGTTCGTGTTACGTCGTCGAAATATCCACCTCTTAGAGTGAAGTCACCACCGGCCGGCGCGGGCCCCAGAAGTTCATCGGGAGGCACAGAATGAGCGCACTGCCGAGAGACATCTCCTTGCTCCGCTCGGCGACCCTCGACGACGGCTCCGTCGTCGACGTCGAGATCACCGCCGACACGGTCACCGCGATCCGTCCGGCGGGCGGCTCCACGCCGGTCGCCGCATCCGAGACCCTCGATCTGACGGGCTTCGTGCTGCTCACCGCACCGGCCGAACCCCACGCCCACCTCGACAAGGCGCTGTCCTGGGACCTGATCGAACCGCCCATGGGCGACCTCGGGCTGGCCATCGAGTCGTGGAAGACCTACTCGGCCACGATGAGTGTCGAGTCGATCGCCGACCGCGCCCGCCGGGCAGCCCTGCTGCTGCTGCAGAACGGAACCACCGCGGTGCGCTGCCACGTCGACGTGCTGTCGGGCGACGAGCCCCTGCGCGGCGTGCAGGCACTGGTTCAGGTGCGCGACGAACTCAGCGAGCTGATGCACATCGAGCTCGCCGCCCTCGCCGGGCCCACGATTCCCACGGCCGACGTCGAGGCAGCCCTCGACCTCGGCGTCGACCTCGTCGGCGGTGCCCCGCATCTGGCCGATGACCAGAGCGCCGACCTGCAGAGGCTGCTCGCCATCGCGACCGCCCGCGGCGTCGGCGTCGACATCCACACCGACGAGAGCCTCACCGGCGGCTACACGCTCGCCGAACTCGCGCGCACCGTGCGCGACTGGCCCGACTCGAGGCCCGTGACCGCCGGCCACTGCGTGCGCCTCGGCACCCTCGAACAGGGCGAACTCGATCGTGTCATCGACGAGGTGCTGGCCAGCGACATCGGAATCGTGACCCTGCCGATCACCAATCTCTATCTGCAGGGCTGGCAGCATCCGGTGTCGACGCCGCGCGGCCTCACGGCCGTGCGCAGGCTTCTGGATGCCGGGGTGCGGCTGGGTGCGGGCGCCGACAACGTGCGCGACCCGTTCAACCCCGTCGGCCGCAGCGACGCCCTCGAAACCGCCTCACTTCTCGTCACCGCCGGACACCTCACCCTGACCGAGGCGTACGCCGCCGTCAGCACCGGGGCCCGCTCGGTGATGAACCTCGAACCCGCCGGCGTCTCCGTCGGTGCGAAAGCAGAGTTGCTCGCCGTGCGCGGCGACAATCTTGCGGATGTGGTCGCGAACGCGCCCGCCGACCGGTACGTGATCCACGCGGGGCGCCTCGTCGCCTTCAGCGAGGTCACGCACCACACAGCCCTCCCGGCTCGAACCACCGAGCCGACCGAACTCCTTCTCGAAAAGAGGTGATGAGCCGAATGACGCTGACGACAGATCCCCCTGTGGCCACAACGACGACCGAGCTTCTCAATTTCTCCGACGTCGCCATGACGTTCCCCAACGGCACGACCGCGCTCTCCGGCGTCGACCTCACGGTCAAGAAAGGCGAGTTCGTCACCGTGGTGGGCCCGTCGGGATGCGGCAAGTCCACGCTGCTCCGCATCGCCTCCGGACTCACCCCCGCGACGGCCGGCGAGACGCACGTGGCGACCAAGCGCATCGGCTACGTCTTCCAGGACGCGACCCTGCTGCCCTGGCGCACCGTGCAGGCGAACGTCGAACTGCTCGCCGAACTCAACGGCATCCCCAAGAAGACGCGCGTCTCCAAGGCCGCCGAGGCCATCGAGCTCGTCGGACTGAAGGGCTTCGAGAAGCACCTGCCGAAGACGCTCTCGGGCGGCATGCGCATGCGCGCCTCCCTCGCCCGCTCCCTGACGCTCGACCCCGAGCTGTTCCTGTTCGACGAGCCGTTCGGCGCCCTCGACGAGATCACCCGCGAGCGCCTCAACGACGAACTCATCAAGCTCTTCACCGAGCAGCAGTTCGCCGGCCTCTTCATCACGCACTCCGTCTCCGAGGCCGTATACCTCTCGACACGGGTCGTCGTGATGTCCGGCCGACCGGGAAAGATCGTCGAGACCTTCGATGTTCCCTTCGCCTACCCCCGCGACCCCGAGATCCGCTTCACTCCCGAGTTCGCCGAACTCGCCGGCGAGGTCTCCCACGCGCTCCGAGAGGGACACTCATGACCACCACCGCTCCCCCGACCGGGCCCGTGACCACCAGCAACCCGAAGATCAGAACCATCTCCCGGGCATCGGAGATGCCCGCACGCAGAGGCGCACGTTTTCCGTCGTGGGTGCCGCCCGTGCTGGTCTTCGTCGTCATCGTCGCCCTGTGGTACTTCGTCAGCTACGTGGTCATCGACCCGAAGCAGTCGTTCCTCGTTCCGCCGCCGCACACGATCTTCACCGACGCGTTCTTCGACCCGAAGACGCTCGGAGACATCATGGAGGCGCTCGCCCGATCGGCCGGCGTCGCCCTGACCGGCCTCGCGATCGCCATCGTCATCGGCTTCGTCTGGGCCGTCGCCATGAGCCAGGCGCGGTGGATCGAGCGCTCGCTCTTCCCCTACGCCGTCATCCTGCAGTGCATCCCGATCCTCGCGCTCGTTCCGCTCATCGGTTTCTGGTTCGGCTTCGACTTTCCCGCCCGCGTCATCGTCTGCATCCTGATCGCGCTGTTCCCGATCGTCTCGAACACCCTGTTCGGCCTGCAGTCGGTCGACAAGGGCCAGCGCGAGCTGTTCCAGCTGCAGAAGGCGAATCGCTGGACCGTGCTGACGAAGCTCGAGTTCCCCGCCGCCCTTCCCGCGATCTTCGCGGGCATGCGCATCTCCGCCGGCCTCGCGGTCGTCGGCGCCATCGTCGGCGACTTCTTCTTCCGTCGTGGCGAGCCCGGCCTCGGAGCACTCATCAGCAACTACCAGTCGCGCGTGCAGGGCCCGGAACTCTTCGCGGCGATCATCACGGCGGCGCTCTTCGGCGTCGTGGTCTTCCTCGTGTTCGGCTGGCTGGGCAAGCTCGCCGTCGGCAAGTGGTACGACTACAGCAAGTAGGCGCCGGGCGACAGCACGCCCCCTCGACTCATCGGTCACTCAGCACGTCATTCAGCAGCACCCGTTCACAGCACCGAACAGCACCCTCCACACCCTGCACATCACTCAAGGAGAAGACATGCGTATCACTCGATCGAGGTCACTCATGGCCGCGGGCGTTCTCGCCTCAACCGCACTGGTCCTCACCGGTTGCGCCTCCGGCGGAACCGACACGGCCACCGACGCCGCGTCGGATCTCACCATCGGCGCGATCGACCTGGCCGCAGCCGGCTGCCCGGCGACCGTCACGATCCAGACCGACTGGAACCCGGAATCGGAGCACGGCCACCTTTACTCCATGTTCGGAGACGACGCCGTGATCGACGCCAGCAACAAGAGCGTCTCCGGTCCGCTGTACTCGAGCGGTGAGTACACGGGCGTCAACCTCGAGGTGCGCGCCGGCGGCCCTGCCATCGGCTTCCAGACGGTCAGCTCGCAGATGTACACCGACTCCGACATCACGCTCGGATACTCCAACACCGACGAGTCGCTCCGGCTCTCGCCCGACATGCCCACCACGGCGGTCTTCGCTCCGATGGAGATCAACCCCCAGATGATCATGTGGGATCCGGAGACGTACCCCGACGTCGAGACGATCGCCGATCTCACCAAGGCTGGAGCCGTCATCAAGTACTTCGGCGGAGCCGCGTACATGGACTACTTCATCGGAGCGGGCATCGTGCCCGAGGCCCAGGCCGACGGCGGCTACGACGGCACGCCCGCCAACTTCGTCGCCTCGGGCGGCAAGGACGCGCAGCAGGGCTTCGCGAGCGCCGAGCCCTACATCTACGAGAACGAGGTCGACGCCTGGGACAAGCCGGTGAAGTTCCAGCTGATCCACGATGCCGGCTACCAGATCTACGCATCCGCGGTCACCGTACGCACCGGCGAGCTCGAGGAGCTGAGCCCGTGCCTCACCGCACTCGTGCCCGTTCTGCAGCAGGCCGAGGTCGACTACTTCGACGACCCGGCCGCCACGAACGCGCTGATCCTCGACCTCGTCGACCAGTACGACACCGGCTGGGTCTACTCGGAGGGCGTCGCCGACTACTCGGTGAAGACCATGATCGACCTCGGACTCGTCAGCAACGGCGACAACGACTACATCGGCGACTTCGACGAGGCCCGCGTGCAGAAGATCATCGACAGCGACACTCCGATCTTCACCAAGCTCGGAACGCCGCCCGTCGAGGGCATCACGCCCGCCGACCTGTTCACCAACGAGTTCCTCGACCAGAGCATCGGTCTCAAGTAACCCGCGACTGCACCACCGTCGGCCCTCCGCCTGCCGTCCGACGCTCACCTCGTGTGGGCGTCGGACGGCAGGCGCAGGGCCATCACCATTCGGCACCATCTAAGGACCTGCACCATGACCGATCTGCCCGAGAACATCACCTCCCTCGCCGCCGAGCTCACCGACATCCTGGGCGAGCGGGGAGTGACGACCGAACTGCGAGCCCGCGAGAAGGCCTCGGCCGACGGCTCGTACCTGTCGCCGATCATCACCGAACAGCTCCCCCTCGGGCTCGCCGACATCGTCGCGTTCCCGACGACGGCAGAGCAGGTGGCGCAGGTCGTCGCCGCCGCCGTTCGCCACTCGGTGGGAATCACGCCCCGGGGCAAGGGCACGGGCAACTACGGACAGGCCATTCCGATCGAGAACGGCCTCGTGCTCGACCTGTCGAAGCTGCGCGGGGTGGTGGAGGTCGGAAACGGGTTCCTCACCGCGCTCGCAGGCACCCCGATCGTCACGATCGAGCAGGCCGCCCGTGAGTCGGGCCAGCAGATCCTCATGTATCCGTCGACGGCCCAGTCCTCGATCGGCGGCTTCCTCTCCGGCGGCTCCGGCGGCACCGGGTCGATCGCCCACGGCTCCAACCACGAGGGCTTTGTGCTCGCGCTCGACGTGGTGCACGCAGCGGCGGATGCGCAGCTCGTGCACGTCGACGGCGACGAGGCGCAGCCCTATGTGCACACCTACGGCACCGCGGGGATCATCGCGCAGGCGACGATCGCCCTCGAGCCGCTGCAGGACTGGCGCGGCCTGTTCGCCAGTTTCGACACGTTCAACGAGGCCATCTCGGTGATCCGCGAGATCGGGCGGCTCGAGCCGACGCCGCGACTCGTGTCGGCCGACCTCCCGGTTCTGGCCAACGCCCTTCCGGCCGACCCGGGCATCCCGAAAGACCGGGCGAGCCTGCGAGCGATCATCGACATCGCAGCTGTTCCGGCCGCGACCGCTCTCATCGAGGCCGCGGGCGGCCGCGTCGAGGAGGTGCGCGAGGGGGCCCAGACCGCCATGAAGCTGAGCATGATCTCGTACAACCACCCGATCGAGTGGCTGCAGAAGAGCGACCCGGGAAAGTACTTCCACATCGAGGTCGCGGGCGACGCCCTCGTCGACCGCATCGACGAGGTGCACGCCGTGTACCCCGGCGGCATGCTGCACATCGAAGCCCAGAGGAACCGCCCGATCGGCATGCTCGCGGGTATCTACGAGAGCGCCGAGAAGGTCTACGAGGGCTTCGGCAAGCTCGCCGCGATCGGCGTCGGCGTGCACAACCCGCACATCTGGTTCGTCGACCACGAGGTCGAGCGCACGCTCGCCCTCGCCGAGACCACCGACCCGCAGGGACTCCTCAACCCGGGCAAGCTGCAGGGCAAGCCGACTGTCGGAGCCGACGCATGAGCGGCGCGCATGCGAACGACGCGGTCGTGAACGACCTGGGCACGCGCAAGCTCGTCGAGCTGTCCGGTCCCGCCGCCACCGCCGCGCTCGACGCCGACTCCGTCGTCGTCATCCCCACGGGCGCGATCGAGCATCACGGCTCGCACCTTCCGCTGATGACCGACTACCTGCTCGCGGATGCGATCGCGAACGCCGCCGTCGAACGCGCGGCCTGGCAGGGCGTCGACGCGTGGATCCTTCCCACCCTCGCCTACACCAAGAGCGACGAGCACCACTGGGCATCCGGAACCATGTGGCTCACGTGGGAGACGATGATGAACACCATCGTCGACCTCGGCAACTCGATCGCGGCCACGCCCGCGAACAAGGTGGCGTTCTTCAACGGACACGGAGGCAACCTCGCCCTGCTGCAGGTCGCCTGCCGCGAGCTGCGCCGCCGCTTCGGGCTGCAGACGTTCCTGCTCGGACCGATCGTGCCTCCCATGGCCGACGGCACGGGCGACGGGCCCGACGAGCTGGGCCTCGGCATCCATGGCGGCCACAGCGAGACGTCGCTCATCATGCACATCCGCCCCGACCTGGTCGATCTGTCGCTGGCACAGCGCAGCGTTCCCGAGCATCTGGCCGACTTCGAACACATCGGGTTCAAGAAGCCCGTGTCGTTCGGCTGGCTGTCGAACGACTTCGGAACCGACGGCGTGCTGGGCGACCCGACCGCCGCCAACGCGGCGTACGGCGCGGCGCTGTTCGAGCACTCCGTGGCGCAGGCCGCGGCGGCGTTCGCCGAGATCGCGCGCTTCGACCCCGCCGGACCGTCGGCGTGACCTCGACCGACCCGGCTCCGGCCGCCGCGGTGATCCCTGCCGACGCGTTCGCCGTGCTGACCGAGTGGCTGCCGACGAACGACGACCACGCGCGTCCGTTGATCGCGCTGGCCACGGTCGACGCCGAGGGGCGCCCGGATTCGCGCAGCGTGCTGCTCAGCGAATTCGATGAGGGGGGCTTCTTCGTGCACACCGACTCGCGCTCCCGCAAGGTCGCCGACATCGCGGCCCACGCCGAGGTGGCGTTCTCGATCGCGTGGCCGGCGGAGCTCCGGCAGCTGACGGTGCAGGGCGTCGCTCGGCGGGCGTCGGCCGAGGAGGAGAGCGTCGCGTACGCGCGCCGCTCCCGCTACCTGCAGCTGCTGGCGTGGCTCAACTCTCCCGAGTTCGCGCTGCGCCCGACGGGCGAGCGGGAGGAGGCGTGGGCCGAGTTCGACGCCGCGCACCCAGACGGCACCCTGACCCCGCCCGACACCTGGCTCGGTTTCGTGATCGAGCCCACGCGCATCACGTTCTGGAACGGGACCCCGCTCACGGCGAGCCGCCGCACCGAGTACCGCCGCGCGGCCGACGGCACCTGGAGCACGGCCACCCTCCCCGGCTGACCCTCGCCTGGGAGTGCTTTCGTGCCCGAATACCTTCATTTGCGCTCGCTTCCACTGCACGAATGGAGGTATTCGGGCACGGTCACCGCCGCGGCACGATCGGAAGCCCAGCCGCAAGCAGGAACGGCTTCAGCCGGCGCGGGTTCATTCCGATGTCCCAGTCCCATCGTGAGAAGCCCGGACCGAGAGCGCGTATCCGATCCTCACGAATCTTCTCGTCAAAGAGGATCTGTTTGAGCGATTTGCCGCGGGTCAGCGCGTCGTCGAAGTACTTGGCGCGTCCGTCTGCCTCGCCCACACGATTGAACGCGCGCCAGAAGAAGTCGCTGTATCCGATGAGTCCTCGGTAGTCGCGCCACTCAACCTGCAACTCGGGCGCCGGAAATCCCAGCAGGTGCATGTTCACTCGGCTGCCCGACTCCAAAGGACTCTCCGCAAGGTGCGTGGCGAAGTCCAACACCCGTCGAGCACGGACGTGGCCACGAAAAGGCAGTCGTCTTTCCCACATCTCGTCGAGCGCAGGCTTCTCGATCCGCGCCTCCCTCCTATGACACAGGGCGAAGTCCGCAGCGGTAACGGCCGACATGAACGTGGCATCGACGGCGAGATCGAGGACAGTGCGGGCCACCGAGGTCACGAGCATTCCATCGATAAGCACGACGTCATCCGGATTCACCCCGACCGCATGGCGAACGATCTCCCCGCGCGAACGCACCGAGGAGTCTCGCTCGACAATGACATGAATTCGGGTGGGCCACGCGCCGATCAAAGGTATCCCGTGGATCGCGGCTGCGGTCCAGTGAGAGAAGACAGGCGCCGACTTCCATCGCTCCGACGCAGCGCGTGCCCGCTGCGTCGTTCTCTGAATCTCGTTCAGCGCGTCCCAGTGCTGACGTGACATGTAGCTGCCCGGAGCGATGCGTGCGAGCTCGTTGCGTCGAACAGCCCGAGTCAGTGAGTTCGGATTCTCTCCTGTCTTCCGCACATCGCGAGCGAAAACGAGGGGATCGTCAGGCGAGGGGGTATCCATGACCACAGCCAACCGGGTCACCCCGGCATTAGCGGCGCAGGATCCGCCGCCTGTGGATAGATCGGCGTGCCTCGACAAGGGACAGGAATGGAAGAGCGGCGGTGACTGTGCCCGAATGCCTCCATTTGCGCACGCCACCTCTGCACGATTGGAGGTATTCGTGCACAAAAGCGGCCCCGGCGTGACGAAACGACCGAGCGTCACAGGGCCAGGCGCTGCGCCGTCTCTGCCAGCACGATCGCGAACTCCGCCTCGCGGCCCGGTCCCGCTCCGCCCGAGAGGTTCACTCCCGCCACGCCCTCGATCTCCAGCAGCTCGAGGCCCAGTTCCACGGCCGCCCGGATGCCCTCCTCGCGCGGATCCGCGGCCGACAGGATGCGGTCGAGATACCCCTCCGGAAGCACGAGCGTGGTGAACGACCGCAACAGCTGCGCACTCGCGTGATCCGTGACCATCGGCACACACGGGATGAACCGGGCCGTCACGCCGAGGTCGTGCGATTCGCGCACGAACCGGCCCACGGCATCCACACCCCCGCAGTGGTTCACGAAGCAGACGTCGGCGCCCGCGCGCGTCTTCTCGAGCAGTCGCGCCGCCCGGAGCTCGACGGGCGGCGTGGTCGGCGACTCCCCCACCGAGACGAGGTGGCCGGCGGCCCGCGCGAGGGCGGCGACCTGCGGCGAGTCGAGGTCGAAGACCGGCGCGGCGTCGGGGCGGGAGCCGAGCAGGGTGTGGTCGCCGGTCACGCAGTGCACCCCGGCGACGCCGACATGCGCCAGGCCCGCGAGCTCGCCCTCGATGGCAACGCGGTTGCGGTCGCGACAGTTGATGCCCGTCCACACCTGCAGCCCGGCAGCGCGAATGAGCGACGCCCGGTAGCTGGGCGAGAACTGCACGCGCGCTTTGCCGTGGTCGCCCGCGAGCGCCGCGTCGACGGGGCCGGCGAGCAGGGAAGCGCACTCTGCCAGCGATTCCGCATCCATCGCCCGTGCAGGAAAATCGGCGACGACGATCGGGCGTGTGTCCATCAGCGCCATCATCTCTGTGGCGCCGGATGAGCGCGGCACGACGTCGGGCTCGGACGGCACTGCGCCGTGCCAGGTCACGAGGGGGTCGCCGAGAAAGACGCAGCGGAAGTCGGCCACCTCGCAGCTGCCGTCGAAGTCGACCCCTCCGCACGGCCCGTACTCCATGTTCTTGGGGCAGCCCGCGTGGGCGGCGGCAGGGGTGAGAAGCGATTCCACGAGGGTCCTTCCGAAGAGTCGCAGGCCCGACGAGTTTCATCTTCGGGGGTGCGAACATTTCATGTTAGCTCCGGCGTGTAACACGGGTGTTTCCGAACCCGCCTCGGCGGATCGGGCCCCGTCAGTAGGCTTGATCCGTCGATAGAACCACCGACGAACGAGGAGATCACGACACCATGGCAGAACAGTACGACCTGGTCGTGAGGGCCGAGAAGGTGCTCATCGATGGCGAGTTCCGCCCCGCGTCGGTCGCCACGGCCGGCGGCGTGATCGTGGCGATCGCCGAGCTGGATGCCCCGTTCGACGCCGCAGAGACGGTCACCCTGCCCGACGACCAGGTTCTCATTCCCGGCATCGTCGATACCCACGTGCACGTGAACGAACCCGGGCGCACCGACTGGGAGGGGTTCGCCAGCGCGACCCGCGCCGCCGCGGCCGGAGGCGTGACCACCATCATCGACATGCCGCTCAACAGCATCCCGCCCACCACTACCGTCGAGGCGCTCGAGCTGAAGCGCCAGGCGGCCGCTCCCCAGGCCAGCGTCGACGTCGGGTTCTGGGGCGGCGCCATCCCCTCGAGCCTCGGATCGTTGAAGTCCGTTCACGACGCCGGTGTGTTCGGGTTCAAGGCGTTCCTCTCGCCCTCCGGGGTCGACGAGTTCCCCCACCTCGAGACCGAGCAGCTGTTCGCCGCCGCGCTCGAGATCTCCGAGTTCGGCGGCCTGCTCATCGTGCACGCCGAGGACCCGGCGGTGCTGGAGAAGGCGATGTCGGAGAATGCCGAGAGCCACGGGGGCCCCGACTACCTCGATTTCGTCTCGAGCCGCCCCGACCTCGCCGAGGAAGACGCCATCGCGCACATCATCGAGGCCGTGCGCTCCACCGGCGTCCGCGCACACATCCTGCACCTCTCGAGCGCCCGCGCCCTGCCGCAGATCGAGGCGGCCAAGGCCGAGGGTCTGCCGATCACGGTGGAGACCTGTCCGCACTACCTCAGCTTCTCGGCCGAGGGCATCCCCGACGGCGGCACGCAGTTCAAGTGCTGCCCGCCGATCCGCGACGCGGGCAACCGCGAGCTGCTGTGGCAGGCGCTCGAGTCGGGGCTGATCGACATCGTCGCCTCCGACCACTCCCCCTCGACGAAAGAGCTCAAGTTCGCCCACGACGGCGACTTCCAGCTCGCCTGGGGCGGAATCTCGGGCCTGCAGCTCAGCTTCAGCGCCGTGTGGACAGGCGCGAAGGCACGCGGCATCCCGCTCGAGACCGTCGTCGAGTGGATGTCCACCAAGACCGCCCGCTTCGCCGGCCTCGCGCAGAAGGGCCGCATCGAGGTGGGAGCCGACGCCGACCTCGTGGCGTTCGCCCCGGAGGCCGCCTTCACCGCGAGCGCCGACGCACTGCTGCACAAGAACAAGGTCTCGGCCTTCGACGGCTCCGAGCTCACCGGCCTGGTCGCCGTCACGTGGCTGGCCGGCGTGCCGGTCTACACGTCAGGCGCCGTCGACGACGCGCCCGCATCCACCCCCACCGGTCGACTGCTCTCACGCGTCTGACCCCGACGACACCCACCCTTTCTCGACAGCAGGAGTTCACCCATGGCAATCGTTCTCGGACCCAACCAGTACGGCAAGGCGGAGAACCGCGTCGTGCGCATCACGCGTGACAGCGCGCGTCACGAGATCCGTGACCTGAACGTGTCGACGGCCCTGCGCGGAGACTTCTCGGCCGCACACCTCGTGGGCGACCAGTCGCAGGTGCTGCCCACCGACACGCAGAAGCAGACCGCCTACTCCTACGCCAAGGAGAAGGGCATCGAGTCGATCGAGGCGTACGGGCTCGAGCTGGCCCGCCATTTCGTCGACGACGTCGTTCCCGTGGAGGGCGCCCGCATCGAGATCGAGGAGTATGCATGGGAGCACGCGATTGTCGATGGTGTGGAGCACGAGCACACCTTCGTGCGCCTCGGCCAGGAGGTGCGCACCGCCTCCATCACGGTCGAGGGAAAAGGCGCAGAACAGAAGACGTGGGTCATCGGCGGGCTCAATGACTTCGTGATCCTCAAGTCGACGGGCAGCGAGTTCCACGGATTCCTCGAAGACGAGTACACGCGCCTCGAGCCGACCACCGACCGCGTGATGGCCACGGCCCTCGTCGCGCAGTGGCGGTTCACCGAGACCGAGGTCGACTGGAACGCCGTGTACGCCGGAGTGAAGCGCATTCTCATCGCCCAGTTCGCCACGCTGCATTCGCTGGCCCTGCAGCAGACGCTCTACGAGATGGGCAAGGCCGTGCTCGAGGAGTACCCGTTCATCGCCGAGATCAAGTTCTCCGCCCCCAACAAGCACCACTTCCTCTACAACCTCGAGACCTTCGGGGTCGAGAACAACAACGAGGTGTTCCACGCCGACGACCGCCCTTACGGGCTCATCCAGGCCACCGTCATGCGCGACGACGCGCCGGATGCCGGACCCGCGTGGACACCCGCGGCGAACCTCGCGTAGACCGCCCGTGAGCACCATCTACCGGGGGCACATCTTTCACGTCTCCGGCTCCCCCAATGTTGTGGATGCGCGGGAGCACCTCGTGTCGCTTCCCGACGGCGCGCTGGTCGTGTCTGATGCCGGCACGATCGAATGGATTGGCGCTGCCGCCGAGCTGCCGTCGACGTTCGCCGGCGCATCCGTCGTCGACAACAGGGGCGGCTACATCGTGCCGGGCTTCGTCGACGCGCACGTGCACTTTCCGCAGACGTACTCCACCGATTCGTACGGCGGCGGCCAGCTGCTCGAGTGGCTCGACAACTGCATCTTCCCTGCCGAGTCGCGGCTCGCCGATCCCGAATTCGCCGAGCGCATTGCGCGCGACTTCACGCGTCGCCGCGTCGCCGCCGGCACAACGGCCGCCATGGTCTTCGGCTCCGCCTTTCCGCACGCTCAGGATGCCCTCTTCCGCACCACGCGGGATGCCGGGCTTCGCGTGGTGTCGGGCCGCGGCATCCAGACCGTGGGGCCGGAGTCGGCGGGCGCGCTGATCACCGGCGAGGCCGAGGCGATCGCGCTCGTGCGCGATGAGATCTCGAGGTGGCACGCCGTCGATACCGGCGATGCGGCGACGGCGCGCATCCAGGTCGCGATCGTGCCGCGGTTCAGCCTGTCGGTCACGCGCGAGACGCTGCGTGCGCTCGGCGAGCTGTACGACGAGGTGCGCTCCGCGGGCGTGTACTTCCACAGTCATCTGAGCGAGAACGACAGCGCCGTCGGCGGCGAGATCGCCGCGGTCAAGGCCGTGTACGAGACGGGCAGCTACCTCGACACGTACGACGGCAAGTTCTTGCCGGGGTCGCAGGTGGGCGGTTCGACGCTGCTCGGGCGGCGCAGCATCTTCGCGCACGCGGTGCACTGCACCGACGACGAGCTGGCTCGGCTCGCGGCGACCGGATCGTCGATCGCGCACTGCCCGACCTCGCAACAGTTCCTCGGATCGGGCACGATGCCGTGGACGCGCACGACCGGTTCGGGTGTGACCGTGGCCCTCGGAACCGACGTGGGCGCGGGCGACGAGTGGCTCATCTCGAGGGTGCTCAACGACGCGTTCAAGGTGCACATCAGCGAGCCCGGCGAGGCGAGCGTGTCGCTTCATCCGGCCGAGCTGCTGTTCACGGGCACTCTCGCCGGGGCTCGGGCGCTCGACATGGAGGAGCGCTTCGGCAACCTCGACGTGGGCAAAGACGCCGACTTTCTGCTGATCGACCCGGCACGCTGGGAGCCGCTCGCGATGCTGCTCGAGGGGCGGGTTCGTGCCGACGACGATCAGGTCGACACCGACCGGGAGCTGTTCGCGCTGCTCATGGGGCTGCGCGAGCCGGCGATCGTGGGCACGTTCGTGCAGGGCAGGCGGGCTGTGTCGCCGGAGTAGTTCGCGCGTCGTGCCGTGCCGTCTCGCCTCGCCTCACCTCGCCGAGCGCGCCCTTAGCGGGCGAACGCGCGGTCGGCGAGCGCGCGCCTGCCCGCCGGAGGCGCGCTCGAACGCGCGCCTCCCTCAGCTGCCGCGGTACGTCGAATACGCGAACGGGCTCAGCAGAAGCGGCACGTGATAGTGCGCGTCGACCTCGGACAGCTCGAACACCACCTGCACCTCGGGATAGAATGCTGTCTGCCCCAGCGACGCGAAGTACGCCTGCGTATCGAACGTCACCCGGTACCGGCCGGCCGGCACGGTCTCGGGACCGAACTGCGAGACCCGGCCGTCGGCGTCCGTCACCGCCTCGGCGAGAGTGACCCAGCCGTCGGCAGAGAGGTGCGACAGCGTGACCGGCACACCAGTCGCCGGCGTTCCCGTGGCCGCGTCGAGCACGTGGCTGGTGATGTGGCTGCGCGCGCTCATTCGGCGGGCTCGATGCCGCGCTCGGTGAACGTCTTCTCGAGTCGGAGCAGGGCGATCTCGCGCAGCTGCTGCTCGACGATGGTGAACTCCTCGTCGTCGTCGAGGCGGATGCGACGGTTCAGCTCGGCGAGGATCTCGCCGCGGCTGCGTCCCGCCGCGCGGATGAGGAACACGCGGTCGAACCGCTTCTCGTACAGAGCGTTGCCCTCGGCGATGGCCGCCGCGGTCTCGGCGTCGTCGTCATCGAGCGACGCCTGCTCCGAGCGGGAGAAGGCCTGCGCCGCACCCTCACCCTCCGGCTTGTCGCCGATGCGCGGATGATCGGCGAGCGCCGCCTCGACCTCGTCGGGAGTCAGCGGGTTCGCGGCCGTTCGACCGGCCTCGAGCAGATCGTCGACAGAGGCGAACGGAGCCTGCTCCGCGACCTCGTCGATCCACCGCGGAACAGCCAGGCAGGCGCGCAGGTCGACGCGCAGATGGTCGACGGAGAGGTCATTCATTGGTCGGCCTTTCGGGCAGAATGCGCCCCGCGGTCGTTCGCGGGCGACACCTGAATTCTATTCGGCGGCTCCACCGCGAGCCGTACGATGAGGCCATGTCGAACGCACCCGCACCCGTCGCGGGAATCGTGCTCGCGGCAGGCGGCGGCATACGCTTCGGCCGACCGAAGGCGCTCGTCGAGTCCGCCGATGGCACGTCGTGGCTCGCGAACGCCGTGCGCAGCCTGCTCGCGGGCGGATGCTCCCCCGTCATCGTCGTTCTCGGCGCCGCAGCCGACGAGGCCGAGGCTCTGGTCGAGCGCTCCTTCATACACAACGGATCGGTTCACGTGGTGCGCGCCGAAGACTGGCAGACGGGCATGGCCGCGTCGCTGCGTCGTGGCCTCACCGCCGCGAGAGCCCTCGAGTACGAGCCCGCATCCGAGTCCGCACCCGTCGCCGTCGCGATCGTCACCGTCGACGTGCCGTCGCTCGGCCCCGCCGAGGTGCGGCGGCTGATCGCGCCCGAGCCGGATGCCGTGGGTCGCCACACCCTGCGCCAGGCCGTTTTCTCGGGTCGCCCTGGGCATCCGGTGGTCATCGGCCGCGACCACTGGGAGGCGCTTGCCGAGAGCGTGACCGGCGACGTCGGGGCGCGCCCCTACCTCGTGGCGCACGGGGTGCGACTGGTCGACTGCTCCGACCTGGGATCGGGCGTCGACGTCGATACGCCCGACGATACCGCGGTCTGAGACGCCCGCGCCGCCGCGCCATAATCGAAGGAAGCCCCAGCCCGATCCTGTGGAGGAAACCCGATGCCCGCACGCCCCTACCTGCTCGATTGCGACACCGGGGTCGACGACGCGCTCGCCCTGTTCCACCTGCTGAGCGACCCCGACGTGAACCTCGTAGGCGTCTCGACCGTTTCGGGAAATACCTCGGCGGCGCAGGCTGCCGACAACACGCTGCGGCTGCTCTCGCTCGCCGGCCGCACCGACGTGCCCGTGGCCATCGGTGCGCACCACTTCCGCATGGCGGAGTTCGACGGCGGGGTGCCGCACATCCACGGAGACAACGGCATCGGCGGCGTTCAGCTTCCCGAGTCGCACGTTGATCCGCTCTCCGAATCCGGGCCCGAGTTCATCGTGCGCATGGCCCGCGAGTACCCGGGCGAGCTTCGGGTCATCGCCATCGGACCGCTCACCAACCTGGCCCTCGCGCTCGAACTAGAACCTCGCCTTCCCGAACTGATCGGAGATCTTACGATCATGGGCGGCGCCGCGCTGGTTCCCGGCAACGCCTCACCCGTCGCCGAGGCGAACATCATCAACGACCCGCACGCGGCCGAGATCGTGTTCGATGCCCCTTGGACCATCACGATGGTCGGACTCGACGTGACCATGGGCGAGCTCATCGAGGCCGACGACCGCGAACGGCTGCGCTCGGCGCCCGGCGCGATCGCGCCGATGCTGGCCGACATGCTCGGTGTCTACTTCGACTTCTACGTATCGGTCTTCGGCAGGCCGTGCTCGGCTCTGCACGATCCGCTGGCCGTGGCGATCAGCACGGGTGAGATCGTTCCGACCCTCGCCCCGCTGGTGCGGGTGACGGTGGATGCGACGGACGGGCCGGGGCGCGGACAGACGATCTGCGACATGCGCGGCGTCTACAACGGCTACCCGCCGCAGCGAGGCGCCCACGTGCGGGTGGTGCTCGAACTCGACCGGCCGTACGCTCCTCTGCTGATGGACCGGCTGCTGAGCTTCGCCTGACAACAGGAATCCTCGGCGGGGTACGTGCGTTGATCCGGTCATGACTATTCCCGGAATCACGACCATCGGCCTCATCGGGGCCGGACATATCGGCAGCCAGCTGGCGCGCCTCAGCATCGCCAGCGGCTACGACGTCGTCATCAGCAACTCGCGCGGCCCCGAGACCCTCAGCGCGCTCGTCGAGGAGCTCGGCCCCAAGGCGCGAGCGGCCACTGCCGAAGAGGCGGCCAAGGCCGGAGACCTCGTGATCGTGACGATCCCGTTGAAGGCCTACGAGTCGGTTCCCGTGGAGCCGCTCGCCGGCAAGATCGTGATCGACACCAACAACTACTACCCGCAGCGCGACGGCAACATCGCCGAGCTCGACTCCAAGTCGACCACGTCGGCCGGGCTCCTGCAGAAGCACCTGCCCACGTCGAAGGTCGTCAAGGCGTTCAACCACATCGAGGCGGCGAAGCTCACCTCCGAGGCACAGGCCCCCCGCACAGAGAACCGTCGGGCGCTCGTGATCTCCAGCGACAACGGCGATGCGAAGACCATCGTCTCCAGCCTCATCGACGGATTCGGCTTCGACGTCGTCGACGACGGTTCGCTGGCGAACAGCTGGCGCGTCGAGCCGGGTACTCCGGCCTACGGCCCGCGCGGCACGGTAGCGGAGATCACCGACATGCTGGCGGCAGCGACCCGCTGACCCCGACGCTAACGGAGCACAGATCGACATCCTCGCGGCGCGTCAGCCGTGAAGCGTCGGCGTGTCGCTAAGAACGTGCTCCGTTAGCGCCGAGCCGAGCACAGATCGAGAGTCCTACCAGGGGGTTTCGAGCTCGTCGAGGGCGTCGTACACGCCGGTGATCGACGCGATGCGGGTCCGTCCATCGCGCACATCGACGCCGAGCACCCCGCTCGCGAGCAGGTTCACCAGGCTCATGGCTGCCGCATAGCTGTCGAACGCCGAGACGCTGTCGACGGGGCACTCCAGCCAGTACGCGGCGCCCTCAGCGTGCCGGCGAGCCGACGAGTCCGAGATGAGGATCACGGGAACGCCGCGCTCCCTGAGCGTCTGCATGATCAGCCCGAACCCCGAGGGGCGGCGGCGGAAGCCCACGAGTACGACAACGTCGCGCGAGCCCAGAGCCGCGATGTCCTCCCCCAGCGACTGCCCGGGAACGGGCGCCAGCCGCACCCGATCGCGAGCCTGCGCGAGCTGCTGCCGCAAGTGCAGCGCGAGCGGGTAGCTGTTGCGCAGGCCGATCAGCACGACCTCGCCGGCGCCCGCGATGAGCCGGGCCGCGGCATCCAGTCGCCCGTCGTCGAGGCCGGCCAGGAGCTTCTGCAAGTTCTCTTGCTCTTGCACGGCGTGCGCAGCGAGAGCCGACGGGGTGCCCGCGGCGGCGCCGATTCCCCCGAGGGGTGCACCCTGACTGCGCAGACCGCGGGCGTGCTCGCGCACCTCGGCCGAATCCGAGAACCCGAGCCGGCGGAACAGCCTCGACACCGTGGCCTTCGACACCCCGCTGAGCTTCGCGAGCTCGGTGGCGTTGTACACGGCAAGGTCGCCGAGGTGATCGAGGATGAAGTCGGCGGCACGCTGCTCCTGTCGGGACAGGGCGCCGTACTGCGCGTCGATGCGCTGCCCGATCGTGGGCGCGGCCGCGATCATGGACTACCCCTCGTAGCCGTCGGCGAGCCGCAGAACGGTGGCCTCGAACGCGTCGAGCGCCTTCGCCACGTCGGCCTCGGTGACGTGCTCTTCGGGATTGTGGCTCACGCCGCCCTTGCAGCGCACGAAGATCATGCCGATGTCGGCGATCTCGGCGATGGCCATGGCGTCGTGGCCGGCGCGCGAGAACAGCGACATGGGTCGTGTGTCGCCCGTCGACCGGATGCCGTCGGAGATCGCATCGCGCAGCCGGCGCGCGCAGACGGCCGCCTTGGCCGAGTGGGTCTGGATGCTCGTGAGCCGCAGCCGTCGTCGCTGACAGATCTCGAGAATGGCCTCCTCGATCTGCAGCCACACCTTGTCGCGCTCGGTGTCGTACTCGCCGCGCAGGTCGAGGCTGAACTCGACCTTTCCGGGAATCACGTTGACCGCGTCGGGGAACACCTCGAGGTGGCCCACCGTGGCGATGAGCTGGGCCGAGCGGGCGATGCGCTCGATGGTGGTGATGGCCTCGGCCGCACCCGCGAGGGCGTCGCGGCGACGCTCGTAGGGCGTTCCCGAGTGGCCCGCCTGGCCGGTGATCGTGAGCAGAAAGCGGCGCGCTCCGGCGATCGACGAGACGACGCCCAGCGCCTTGTTCTCGTCTTCGAGGTACGGCCCCTGCTCGATGTGGGTCTCGAGGTAGCCCACGAAATCTCCGCGCGACCGCGCGGCCTCGCCCACGGCATCCGGATCGAGGCCGAAATGCACATACGCGTCGCGCAACGACACCCCGTCTTCGTCTTCGAGCTGCCACCACTCGTCGAGCCAGGTGCCCGCGAGCGCGCGGCTGCCGAGCAGGGCGCGGCCGAAGCGGGTGCCCTCCTCGTCGCCGAACGCCACGACCTCGAGGGCGAACGGAAGCGTGCGCCCCGACGAGCGGATGCGGTCGACCACGGCGATGGCGGACAAGACGCCGAGGATTCCGTCGTAGCGTCCGGCCGAGGGGACGGTGTCGAGGTGCGATCCGAGCAGCAGCGCGGGCAGGCCGGGGGTCGCGCCCTCGAGCCGACCGCACTGGTTGCCGGCGGCATCCTGCCAGGTGGTCATGCCCGCCTCGGTCATCCAGCGACCGGCGAGGGCATTGAC
Organism: Agreia sp. Leaf283; assembly: GCF_001422485.1. Taxonomy (GTDB): domain Bacteria; phylum Actinomycetota; class Actinomycetes; order Actinomycetales; family Microbacteriaceae; genus Agreia. The sequence continues at coordinate 187,183 of NZ_LMNF01000003.1, read as the reverse complement.
CGCCGCGTGCTGGGGCGAGAGGTACACGCGCTCGATGAGCCCGTCCTCCATCGAGGAGTAAGTGGCGAGTTCGTCGCAGCGCTCGAGGATGGCGTGCGCGCTGGTCGAGTCGGGCTGCGTCATGCGCCGGCTCCCGACGACGCCCGAACGGCCCGGTCGGCGTCGGCGTAGATCTCGTAGGCCGCCCCGACTCCGCCGCCGGGGGTCACGGATGCGCCTGCCCGGCGCAGCACGGCCTCGAGGGCGGCGAGCGTCGTGAGCACGGTGTCGCGGCGGGCGTTGTAGCCCATCGTTCCGATGCGCCAGACCTTGCCGTGCAGCGGGCCGAAGGAGGTGCCGATCTCGATGCCGAAGTCGTTCAGCAACTCGCCGCGCACGGCGTCGCCGTTGACCCCGTCGGGGATCATGACGGCCACGACGTTGTTCATCTTGTGGGCGAGGTCGCCGAACACCGCGAGGCCGAGTCCCTGCACACCGGCGAGCATGGCCGAGCCGTGCAGGCGGTGCCGTTCGACGGCGTTTTCCATGCCCTCGTCGACCAGCAGGCGGGCGCACTCGCGTGCCCCGTAGAGCATGGTCGTGGCCTCGGTGTGGTGGTTGAGCCGCTTCGGGCCCCAGTAGTCGAAGATCATCGCGAGGTCGAAGTAGTTGGAACGGATCGGATGCGCGGTGACCGCGTCGCCCGCCTCGCGGATTCCCGCCTCGATGCTCTTGCGCGCGACGATGCGCTCGACCGCCTTCGCCGAGAACGTGGCGGGAGCCGAACCGGAGGGCCCGGCCAGGCATTTCTGGAGGCCCGCGGTGACGGCGTCGATGCCCCAGGCATCCGTCTCGATGGTGTTGCCCGCGAGCGAGGCGGTGACATCGGTGTAGAAGAGCACGCCGTGCTGCGCACAGATGGCACCGAGCTCGTCGAGCGGCTGCGCAACCGTGGTGGAGGTGTCGCCGTGCACGACCGCGAGCAGCGAGGGTTGCACCTCGATGATCGCTGCCTCGATGGCCTCGGGCGCGAAGACCTCGCCCCAGGGAACCTCGATGACGTGCACCTCGGCGCCGCAGCGCTCCGCGATCTCGCGCAGCAGGTGGCCGAAGCGGCCGAAGATGGGAACCAGCACGCGGTCGCCGGGCTCGATCAGCGAGACGAGCGCGGCCTCGATGCCGGCCCGCGAGGTGCCGTCGACCACGAGCGTCTGCTCATTCGCGGTCTTGAAGACTCCGCGGTAGAGCTCCATGGTCTCGTTCATGTAGGCCGTCATCGCCGGGTCGTACTGGCCCACGAGTTGCGCAGACATGGCGCGCAGCACTCGCGGGTCGGCGTTGATCGGCCCCGGTCCCATAAGGAGTCGCTGGGGCGGGTTGATGGGCTGGGGCAGTGACGAGAGGGAGATGAGCTGACCGCTTTCGCTGAGAATGATTCACCTGTTTCAGGCTTCGATTCTACGGAACGTGCGTTTCATGCGTGTTACGAATGGCGCTCCCTGACCACCCTCGTTCCCTGAGCTTGTCGAAGGGATCGCGAATCCACTCGGCGCGAACGCACCCTCCTCGCCTCGTGAAGGTGCATCTTCGCCGAGTCGATCGGGCCTCCCAGATCGACTCGGCGCGAAGGCACCCTCAGCAGCGATTGTGAATGCATATGCGCCGAGTCGATGCGCGGCAGCCCTTCGACAGGCTCAGGGAACGGCGGTGACAGCGCGGCCCTTCGACAGGCTCAGGGAACGGGGTGGAGACTGGGGCCCCTTCGACAGGCTCAGGGAACGGGCCGTCAGCGGACGAAAGGGGCCGCGATGTCGATGAGCGCGAGGTCGGTGCCGCGCGGGCCCACGAGGCAGAGGCCGGCGGGCGCACCGTCGACCTCGAGCAGCGGAACCGACAGCGCCGGATACCCACCGATGCCCGCGAAGCAGGTCATCGCCAGGGTCGCGGCGCGAGTGCGGTCGATCTCATCGGAGTCCGCTCCGACGCTCGGCGCGGTCGACGACGTCGACGGCAGAAGCAGGATGCGCCCGGCGAGCGCGTCGTCGAGCTGGGTGCGAGCGGCCGGCAGTACCTCGCGGGCCAAGGACTCGGCCTCGGCGGTCACCGTCGACGCCGACTCGAATCGGGAAGCGACATCGGGAGCGAGCACCCCGGGGTGCGCCGTGATCCAGTCGCCGTGACGACGCCACGCCTCGGCAGCCTGCACGGTGCGGAACGCCTCGAAGAATCCCGACGTGTCGCCGAGGTCGACCACGCCGACCTCGCCGATGAGGCCGTCGGCCTCGAGCCGGCCCACGGCATCCACCATCGCGCCCTGAATCGAGTCGTCGGCCGCGAAGAGCAGCTCGGTCGAGATCACGAACCGCGGCTCGACCGACTGCTGCGCGTCGCCGTCGAGCGAGCTCGCGGCAGCGGCACGCAGCACGGAGGGCGACCTCGTCAGCCATCCGATCGTGTCGAACGACTCGGCCAGGGGCAGCAGCCCGCCGGCGTCGACCGCGCCGTGCGTCGTGCGCAGCCCCCAGAGACCCTGGTACGACGCGGGCACCCGGATCGACCCGGCCGTGTCGGTCGCGAGTCCGATGCTGGCGTGCCCGAGCGCGACGGCCGCTGCCGGTCCGCTCGACGAGCCGCCGGGGATCGCGCCCGGCACCTTCACGTTGGGCGGGGTGCCGTAGTGCACGTTCTTTCCGGCGATCGAGTAGGCGAATTCGTCGGTCTGCGCAATTCCTCGAATGGATGCGCCGGCCGCGAGCAGGGCGGCTACCGCGGGCGCGTGCGCCTGGGCGGGTTCGGCCTCGGCCAGGAATTCGGGGACTCCGCCGCCCACGGCGAAGCCCTGCACATCGAAGAGATCTTTCACCGCGACCGTCTCGCCTGCGAGCGGGCCGCCGTCGGAGGCGGTCGAGGCGACGAGCGGGTTGCCGAGCACTCGCCAGATGGCGGTGTTCATGGCGGCCGGTGCGCCCGCGACCTGGGCCGATTCGACGACCCAGCCCCCGGCATCCGCATGCCGCGCCCACAGCTGTGTGACGAGCCCGCGCCCGCCGGAGCGCGGCTCGTTCTCGCTGACGATGAGCGCGTACTCGTCGGAGAGCACACGCACGTGGATCGAGGTGATCGTGCGAACGGGGGCGCCACCCCGGGCGCCACGGAAGGAGCTGATGCGGTCGTGGCCGACCAGCAGGCCGCCGGCGTCTCCGCGCAGGGTGGTGTCGCCCGGAGCGAAGGCTGAGTCGAGCGCCTCGAGGTCGTTCGTGAGAAGCGCGTTCTCGTAGGCCCAGAAGGCGTCGATCAGGCCGTCGGGCAACTCGCCGGTGACGGACGTGGGAGGAATCTGATCAGGCATGATGTCCTTCGAAGTCGGAGACGCGCACGCGGGCGTGCACGCCGGTGACCAGGTCGACGACCTGGGAGATGTTGAAGTCGGTGGCGGCGCTGAGGTAGGCGTAGGCCAGGTCCTCCTGCATGCCGTAGCGGGCGTGCAGCAGCGAGATCGCGGCCCGCACGCATCGGCGCACCGCCTCGTCGAGATCGGCGTCCATTCCCGTGGGAACGAGGAACTCCCGCGTCTCGGCGAGCGGCCCGACGAGGGCTCCGAAGGCGGTGAGCGCGTCGCTCTGCGGCACGACCTCGAACCGCACGGTCACGCGCAGCGAGGCCTCCATCGCGGTCAGCGCGACCTCTCCGTCTCCCTGGGCGAAGTGCGGGTCGCCGACGTAGGCGAGGGCCCCGTCGACCTGCACGGGAATGTAGAGCGAGCTGCCCGCGGTCAGCAGGTTGATGTCGATGTTGCCGCCGTGCGGGCCGGGCGGCACGGAGTGGGGACGCGTCGACCCCGAGACCGCGACGCCCATGATGCCGAGGAACGGGTGAAGCGGAAACCGCACCGAGCGCTCTCCCCCCGCGACGAGCGGCAGGGTGCCCACCTGGCTGCCGTCGGGGTCGTGGTCGACGGCCGCGAAGATGCTGACGGAGCCCTCGACCTGAGGAAACTCCCCGGGCAGCGCCCCTCTGCCGTGCCGGTTCGAGATCACTCCGTAGGGCACGCGCGGGGTCGCTTCGAGCACGGTCATCTTGAGCAGGTCGCCCGGCTTCGCCCCCCGGATGCGGATGGGCCCGGTCACGACGTGCGGCCCGTCGACCTTGGGGTCGCGCTGGTATCCGGATGCCGCGAGAGCGATCGCGTCGTCGAGCACATTCTCGCGCGCCACACCGTGTGCGGCGAAGAAGGCGGCCGGATCGCGGCCCTGGTCTTCGAGCACGCCCTCGTGGCTGATGGTGTCGATCGTGACCTCGTCGCCGGAGTCGATCGTGAGCACAGCCGCATCGCTCTCGCAGGGCAGCCTGCCCCACAGCACGTTGCCGATCGTGGCCGGCAGGTAGTGGGCGGCCTGGACGAATCCCTGGCCGGGCTGGAGCGGGGCTGTCACGGGCATCCGGTGCGGGCCTTCCGAAGTCTGGAAAGATGGGGTCGGTCGCTTCGAGAGTATCGTGCGCCAGCCGCCCCGCCCGCAACCACGACATCGAAAGAGCAGGTGCCCAGTGCTCCGCCGACTCCGAAGCAAGCCCGCCAATCTGCACCTCGGCCTGATGCTCGCACTCACCTTCTCGACCGGCATCGCCGACGCCGTGGGCTACCTCGGCCTCGACAAGGTCTTCACGGCCAACATGACCGGCAACGTGGTGATCCTCGGAATGGCCCTCGCGGGCGCCGACGACCTGCCGGTCATCGGCCCGCTCGTGGCGTTGTTCGCATTCATGCTGGGCGCAGCGATCGGCGGGCGAGTACTGCGCCCCGTCAAGGTCGGCTGGACCACCCGCACCACCGTGCTCTTCAGCATCGTCGGCACGGTCATGGTGGGCCTCGCCATCGCCCTCTTCGTGAACGACGGCCCTCCCCCTGCTCCCTACGAGTACATCTTCACGGGCTTCTTCGCCCTGGTGATGGGCGTGCAGGCCGCGACGGCCCGGCACATCGCCGTGAAAGACGTGACCACCGTCGTGGTCACGTCGACCATCACGGGTCTCGCCGCCGACTCGCGACTGGCCGGCGGCTCGGGTCAGCCGTGGTTCCGGCGGGCCGGCGCCATCCTGCTCATCGGTGGAGGCGCCGCCGTGGGTGCTCTGCTGATGACTGTCCACATCGGCTGGGGCGTCGCGCTGGCCGCTTTCATCACTCTCGTGGTCGCGCTGACCGGACACCTCACCGGCCGGCCGCACCACGCGCCCGTGGAGCCGTCGGAGGTCGAAGCCACTGCCTGATCAGGCCGCCCTGATCAGCGCTGGCGCTGGGCCGACTGGTCACGATCCCACTCGTCGAAGAAGTCCTGGCTCTTGCGGCGAACGCGGTCGTCGAGTCCGACGTTGCGCTCCTTGCCCGTGGCCAGCGCCAGTTCTTCCTCGTGCTCGGCCAGTTGCCGGAGTGTGGCCAGCCTGCCCGACGTGATCTGGGCATCCAGAAGTGCCTGGTCGCGCTCGAGTGCGAACTGCTGGCGCACCCGGTTGATCTCGGTTCGATCGTGCTCGCGTGCGGTCTCGTCGTGCACGGAGTCCTTGTTGCCGAGGTTGCGCAGCAGCTTGATGATCACGGGCAGCAGTTCGATCGCGAAGAACAGCAGGAAAACCATGACGTGCGCGAGCCCGGCCGACGGGCTCTCGGCGCTGAGCCGGTCGAGCGCGGTGAGCCGGTTGCTGATGCCGTCGCTCGAGGAGACGGCCGCATCGTTCTGGGCCTGGAAGTCTGCCTTGCGCTGCTCGATCGTGGCCAGCTCGGCCTGGGCCTTGGTGAGCGCGGCCTCGGCGGTGGTCTTCGACTCGGCGAGCTGGGATCCGAGGGCGGTCTGGGCGCTGGTCAGGGCTGCCGCCGATGCCTCCTGCGCCTGGTCGTAGATGACCTGGGCAGCGTCGACGGCCTGCTTCGCGATCTCGGTGACGGCGCCGTCTCCGACCTGCCCCGATCCTCCCGTGCCGTTCGCCTCGGCCTGCCACGCGGCGGTCTTGGCGTTGAGATCGGCGAGTGCGGCGTCCTCTGCCGCCTTGGCCGCGGCGTAGGTGGGGTCGTCGAGGGGATCGACCGCGTCGCTCGTATCGATGATCGCCTGGTTGCTGGCGATCGTGGCGCGCACGTCGTCTTCGGTCGCGAGCACGGGGTCGCTCGCGAGCTGGTCGGCGAAGGCCGTGCGGGACTCGGCCTCCATCACGAGGATCTGGGCGCTGATCTCCGGCGCGAAGATCTGCAGGGTGACCGGAGTCGAGATGACGGCGCCGAGAATGGCCGCAAGCAGCACGCGGGGCACGACAGCGAAGGTGGTCTTCCACGCACCCTTGGTATTCGAGAGCTGGATGGTGAGGGCGCGGTCGATGGCGAAGATTCCCGCACCCCAGAAGATGCCGACGGGAATGAACCAGAACCAGTCGGCGTGGAACACCATGCCGAGCGCGAAGGACATCGAGAGTGCGGCGACGGTGGCCGTGAACATCAGGATGAGGGCCATGGACGAGTAGGCCTGGCGGTCACCGGGCGCGCCCTCGATGGCGTCGGGGCGTGCTCCTCCGAGCACGGCCAGGCTGGTGCGGCGCAGGCGGCGACGGCGTGCGTTCGGCCTCTCGCCGTTCTCGGCGGCCGCGGCCTCGGCCGTCGCTGCGTCGCCCTCGGTGCCGGATGCGTCGGGCTGGCCGGACAGGGTGGGCTCGGCGGTCTGGGCGGTCTCGGCGGTCTGGGCGTCGATGTCTCGCTCGAACCAGGGCTGTTCCTGCTGCTCGAACGAGAGCTGCTCGGTCGGCGCGGTGTTCGTCGAGTCGTTCGACAGATCGGCGGTCAAAGCCTCGATCGGAACCGTCTCCGCTTCGGGACGCTTGCGCGGCTTCGGGGTCTCGCTGAACCAGGGCTCCAGCTGGGGCCCGGTCGATTCGTCGTTCTCGCTCACGCCGAGTCCTTCCTGTCGAATGGTCAGCGGCAAGTATGCATCCACCTACCCTGAGCATCCGGTGAGCGTGCTCTCAATCAGCCCAGCGCGAGCGTCCGTCGCATTCGTTTGTCCGGACCGTCAGAGATGAAGGGTCGGGTCCATCCGCTGGTGCAGAATGCGGATCACGTCGATGCCGCCGCCGCGTTCGACGAAGAAGATCAGGTGGCTGCCGATCGCGTAACGCCGGTATCCCTCACGAATGTCGTCACAGGCTCGCCCTCGCTCGGCATCGGCTGCCACGCGTTCGATCGCTGACCTGATCTCGGTGATGTACGTTTCCGTCTGACGCCCGTCCCAGCGTTCCTCCGTGAAATCCCAGATAGACGAGAGGTCGTGCTGCGCGGCAGGGGTGAGTCGGTACGTGCTCACCGTTTCTTCGACGCGACGAACGCGTCGAAGTCGAACGGCTCGGCATCGCCGCTCTGCTCACCGGCAACAAGCGCGGCGCGCAGCGCCGACATCTGCGTTTCTTGGTCTTCGAGCAGCCGCAGTGCCGCGCGGACCACCTCGCTGGCCGAGCGATACCGCCCGGTGGCCACCTCCTGCGCAAGAAAGCCCGTGAAGTGATCGTCGAGACTGATGGATGTGTTCGTCGCCATGAGGCCAATGTACCAAATATTGGTACGCAGTCGAAGGGTGACCCGATTCCACGAAAGTCGGCTCAGCGCAGCCGCTGGCAGTGCGCGCAGAAGTGCGAGCCGCGGTTCATGAAGCTCTCGCGCACGATCGGGCGCCCGCAGCGGGGGCACGGCTCGCCCTGCCGGCCGTAGGCGTTGAGGCTGTGCGAGAAGTAACCCGACGCCCCGTTCACGTTCACGTACTGGGCATCGAAGCTCGTGCCGCCCTCGGCGAGCGCCTTCTCGAGCACCAGTCGCACCTCGGCGAGCAGCAGCTTGGCCTTGGCGCGCGACAGCGATGACGCGGGCTGCTCGTAGTGGATGCGCGCCGCCCACAGCGACTCGTCGGCATAGATGTTGCCGATGCCGCTGATCAGGTTCTGGTCGAGCATCGCCCTCTTGATGCCGGTGTTCTTGCGGGCGAGCGCGGCGAAGAAGGCCGCGTCGCTGAACGCGGGATCGAGCGGGTCGCGGGCGATGTGCGACACCTGGCCGGGAAGGGAGGCGAGCTCGCTCCCCCGGCCGGCCGCGCGCCCGTCGGGCGTCGGAACGAGGCCGTCGACCGCCATCGATCCGAAGATGCGCTGGTCGACGAAGTTCACCCAGAACTCGCCGTGCTGGGGATGCTCGATGTGCAGCCGGATGCGCAGCAGGCCGTCCTCCTCGACGCCCGGGGTGCGCAGCAGCACCTGTCCGCTCATGCCGAGGTGCGTGACGAGGGCATGTCCTCCGGCGTCTGTCGCATCGTCGAGCGGAAACCAGAGGAACTTGCCTCGGCGAACCGCCGACAGCATCCGGCGACCCTCGAGCAGGTCGACGAACGCGCCCACCACGGGGCTGTGCCGCTTGAGCGAACGCTGCTCGAAGACCTCGACGGCCGTGATGACCGCGCCGGAGACGGCTCTTTCGAGGCCCGCGCGAACGACCTCGACTTCGGGGAGTTCGGGCACGCTAGGCCGAGACCGCGTCGGTCGTCGGTGCGGCCGACAGGGCCGCGACGGCGTCGCGGGCGGCGGATGCCTCGGCCTGCTTCTTCGAGGGGCCGGTGCCGGATGCCTCGGCCACGACGACACCGGCGGCGCTCGTCACGCGCACGGTCGCCACGAACACCTTCTGGTGATCGGGCCCGGACTCCGTGAGTTCGTAGACGGGGGCGGCCAGGCCCTGTTGTCCCGCGACCTCCTGCAGCGACGTCTTCGGATCCATCGAGATGCGGAAGTGGCCCGGGGCCGTGGCCAGCGGCGCGACGAGTCTCAGCACGAGGGCGGTCGCCGCATCCGGACCCGCACCCAGATAGCTGGCGCCGATCACGGCTTCCATCGTGTCGGCGAGGATCGAGGCCTTGTCTCGTCCACCCGTGAGCTCTTCGCCCCGGCCCAGCCGCACGAAACGGCCCAGCTGGATGCCGCGGGCGATCTCGGCGAGGGCGACCGTCGACACGAGGCTGGCGCGACGCTTGGCCAGCTCGCCCTCCTCGAGGTCGGGGAAGCGGTGGTAGAGCATGACCGTGACGGCCTGCCCCAGAATCGAGTCGCCGAGGAACTCCAGACGCTCGTTCGTGGGGATGCCGCCGTGCTCGTAGGAGTACGAGCGGTGGGTCAGGGCGAGCTCCAGCAGATCGTCGGGAAGATCGATCTGCAGAGTCGCCAAAAGGAGCGACCCGTCGGTTTCATGTTCCGAAACCATCGAGGCGCTCCTTGGTGACGCTTCTGATGTCGTTGCCGACAGCAGGAGTCTTAGATGTCTGCGACCTTGCGGCCCTTGTACTCCATGAACAGGGGGGTGCCTGCGGAGTCCTCGACGATCTTGGCGCGGTGCGGCAGGCTGTAGACAGTCTTGCCGTTCTCGATCGTCTTGACGAGGGTGGGGGCCGTAGCCTTCCACTGAGCGCGACGCATGCGGGTGGAAGCCCGCGACATCTTTCTCTTCGGAACAGCCATGATCTTCTCTTCTCTCTATCGTTCAGGTCACTCGGGTCGCGTGGACGCGTCGGTGTCTGCTTGGTCAGTCTGTGTGGAAGCTTCGAAGCCTGCGAGCGCAGCCCAGCGCGGATCGGTGATCTGCTGAGGTTCGCCATGCGGCTGATCGGCCAGCTTTTCACCCGTCTCCGGGTCGAGTCCTGGGCAATCCGGCCGACAGACCGGTTGGAACGGCAGTGAAAGTACCACCGCATCCCTGATCATCGGTTCGAGGTCGACGTGATCGTCGAGAACCGAGTAATCAAAAGCTTCGTCAAGAGAATACGCGAAAACGTCTTGGAATTCGACTTCTACCGGCAGATGGATGTCGGTGAGGCAGCGACCGCAGACTCCGTCGGCCGTTCCGGAGACATGAACCGAGGCCAGGATGCCGTCGTGCAGGCCCTCGAGACGCAGGTCGACATCGAGGATCGAGTCGGCCTGAACGGCCACGAGGCCCTCGCCGAGCTTCTCGGGAACAACGATCTCGAGCTCGTGCTCGCGCATCTCGCCAGGACGGTGGATGAGATCGTGCACCCCCACCGTGTAGGGCGTCTTCTTGAATTTGTTCACAACATTCGAGTCTACCCCCGTCCCGACGGACGCTCCCCTGAAGGTCCGCACGGGAAAGTCTTGACATTTTGACGGGAGGCTGGTTGGTTAGTTACATGAGTAACGAACCAACCAAGAGTGATCGTCATGGATGACTCCCGACCGATCTTCGTTCAGATCGCGGAGCTGATCGAGAACGACATCATCGCCGGTGCGCTGCCCGAAGAGACGCAGGTTCCGTCGACGAACGAGTTCGCCGCATTCCACCGCATCAACCCCGCAACCGCAGGCAAAGGAGTCAACGTGCTCGTCGACGACGGAATCCTCTACAAGAAGCGCGGCATCGGCATGTTCGTGGCGTCCGGCGCCCGCGATCGTCTGGTCGCCAAGCGCCGCGACCAGTTCCAGAACGAATTCATCGCGCCCCTGATCGTCGAGGCGGAGAAGCTCGGCATCGACAAGACGCAGGTGATCGACATGATCAGAAAGGAAGGCACCGCATGAGTGCAGTAGTCGAGGCATCCCACCTCACCCGCCGATTCGGCGACACGACAGCCGTCGACGACATCAGCTTCAGTGTGCAGAAGAACACGATCCACGGTCTGCTCGGACGCAACGGAGCCGGCAAGACCACGCTGATGCAGCTTCTGACCGGCCAGGACTTCGCCACGCGCGGCGACATCCGCGTCTTCGGCGAGAACCCGGTCGAGAACTCCGGCGTGCTGAAGAACGTGTGCTTCATCAAGGAGAGCCAGCGCTACCCCGACGACTTCAAGCCCCGGCACGTCTTCACCAGCGCGCCCTGGTTCTTCCCGAACTGGGACGCGGCCTTCGCCGACCGCCTGATCGCCGATTTCAGGCTTCCGTTGAACCGGCGCATCAAGAAGCTGTCGCGCGGCCAACTGTCGGCCATCGGCGTGATCGTCGGGCTAGCATCCCGCGCCCCGCTCACGTTTTTCGACGAGCCCTACCTGGGTCTGGATGCCGTGGCCCGGCAGATCTTCTACGACCGGCTCCTCGAGGACTACGGCGACCACCCCCGCACCGTCATCCTCTCGACGCATCTCATCGACGAGGTCAGCAACCTGCTCGAGCACGTTCTCGTGATCGACGAGGGAAGGCTGCTCATCGACGACGACGCGGAGACCCTCCGCGGCTCGGCCACCACCGTGGTCGGCACCCGGCAGGGCGTCGACGCCTTCGTCGCCGACCGCGAGGTGCTGCACCGAGACGGCATCGGCGGACTCGCATCGGTCACCGTCGGCCGACTCTCCCCGCAGGATCGCGCACGCGCTTCGGAGATGGGGCTGGAACTCTCGCCCGTGTCCCTGCAGCAGCTGGTCGTGCGCCTCACCGGCGGAAACCAGACCGAGACAGCATTGGAGCAGAGCGCATGAGCACCGTCACTCGAACCGAACCGACAGAGCCGATGGCCGACGGACACGACGCCGGCAGTCGCATCCTCTCGGTCGTTCGCCTGCACCTCGTGAATCGCTACAGCGTCTTCGCCGTGCCGTGGATGATCATGGGTGGCATCTTCGTCGTCAACGTCACGATCTGGTGGATCATCTTCGCTTCGGTGACCGACGAGGCCGACAGGGCCGACGCTCGCGACGGCATCGCCTACTCCGGGGCGCTGTTCTACATCTTCGTGTACATGCTGGTGCTGGGCATCCAGGCAGTGGCCTACACCTTCCCGTTCGCGCTGGGCTTCAGCGTGACCCGCCGCGACTTCTGGCTGGGCAGTGCGCTCACCTTCGTCGCCCTCTCGGCGGTCTACAGCGCGGGCCTCACCATCCTGGCCGCCATCGAGGTGGCGACCGACGGGTGGGGGCTCGGCGGCACGATGTTCGCCAGCTACTACTTCGGCGGCGCGGATGCGTCGTGGATCGAGCGCTTCGGGCTCTACTTCGCGACGTACCTGTTCTTCTACTTCGTCGGCGCCGCGATCGCGACCATCTACCAGCGCTGGCGTAACAACGGCATGCTGGCGCTGTTCGGAACCCTCGGCCTGGTGCTGATCGCCGGCATCGCGCTGGTCTCGTTCACGAACAGCTGGCCCGCGGTCGGTGCCTGGTTCGACTCGAACGGACCGTCTGGCGTGATCGCATGGAGCCTGGTGCCGACGGTAGTCGCCGCCGTCACGGGATACTTCATCCTGCGCAGGGCCACCCCGAAGAACTGACGGCGACCGCTAGGCGGCCGGCGGGTTGCGGTGCTTGTTCGCCTCGACCACGGCGGCCGCCTCGGCGCGCAGCGCATCCACCACGGTGCGCACGGCCAGGCGCTCGGCGCGATCGGGCCGCATGAGAATAGCGATGTGGCGCTCGGCGACGACGCCCTGCAGATTCTTCAACACGATGCGGTCGCGATAGGCGCCCGCGGCCGTGTAGCAGGGCAGCACGGCGACGCCGAGGCCGGCCGCCACGAGGGCCTCGGTGACGCGGGTGTCACCGAAGCGCTGGAAGAAGTTCACCGGAACCCCCGCGGCCTCGAAGATGTCGTTGAGCGTGCGTTCGAACGGGTAGCCCCAGGGCACGCCGATCCACTGCTCGCCGATCAGGTCGCTCGGCACGAGGAAGTCCTTGTCGGCCAGGCGGTGCCCCGGAGGGAGCGCGATGTCGAGCGGCTCGGTCATGAGCGGGATGGCGAGGAGGTTCTTGTCGTTCCAGAAGGCCGCGGGCTTCGGCGAGTGGGCCAGAACGATGTCGAAGTCGCTGGTGAGCGAGGGAAAGCCCTCGGACTCCGGGTCGCGGTCGGAGCAGTGCACCGTGAGCCCGCCGGTCTCGGCCACGCGCTTGAGCATGCCCGGCAGCAGCATCTGCCCTGCCGTCGGGAACGTGGCGAGCGACACCGTGCCCGTGGGGTCGTTGCGGAACTCGTCCCACACCGCCTCGGCCTTCTCGAGCGCGATGGCCACGTCGGTGGCACTGCGGGCCAAAGCCCTGCCGGCGTCGGTCAAGGCGATGCCTCGACCCACCTTCTCGGTGAGCGGAAGACCCGCCTCGGACTCGAGTTTGCGCAGCTGTTGAGAGATTCCCGATGCGGTGCGATGGGTGGCTCTGGCCACCTCGGTGATACTCCCCCGCTCGGCGAGTTCGCGCAACAGATTGAGTCGTCCGACGTCCATGATCAGCAGTCTAGATCACGGAAGCTGGACTACACAGTGAGCAAAGGACAATTCACTTGTGATACATGGTTGGCGAGGCCAGAGTTGAGACAACATCACTCATCCCGGAAAGGACAGGAACCATGATCATCGCACTCGTCTCATTCTCTCTTCTCGCACTCGCAGGCGTCGCCGCCAGCATCGTGACCGTCGTTCGGGATGGCTACCGACCCCAGCCCACGCGCTGACACCGACGGTGCAGCGGCAGGCCATGAGCCGCCGCTGCACCAACCGCGTCAGAGGCTCGAGAACGCCCGGTCGTAGATGTCGAGCGCCTTGGCGACCTCGTCGTCGGTGACCACGCAGGGCGGCACGACGTGCAACCTGTTGTCGGCGAAGAACGGCAGCAGCCCGAGCGAGAGCAGCGACTTCTTCAGCGCTGCGATCACCGCGGGAGCGACCGGCTCGCGCGTCTCAGGGTCGGCCACCAGGTCGAGCGCCCAGAAGACGCCGAGGCCCCGCACCTCTCCGATGATCGATGGATGCTTGGCCTGCAGCGCACGCAGGCCCGGCCCGATGACATCCGCTCCCACGCGCTTCGCATTGGCCACGATCCCCTCGCTCTCCATGGCGTCGAGCGCACCCACGATCGAGGCCATCGCGAGCGGATGCCCGGAGTACGTGAGCCCGCCGGGAAAGACCGAGTCGTCGAACGCCGCGGCGATCGACGGCGAGATGACGACGCCGCCCACGGGCACGTAGCCCGAGTTGACGCCCTTGGCGAAGGTGATGAGGTCGGGCACGACGATGTCACCGTTCTCATCGGCAAGCGACTGGAACGCGAACCAGTCCCCCGTGCGGCCGAAGCCAGCCATCACCTCGTCGAAGATCAGCACGATGCCGAACTCGTCGGCGAGCGCACGCACCCCCGCCAGGTAGCCGGGCGGCGGCACGAGCACTCCGGCCGTGCCCGGGATGGTCTCGATGAGGATCGCGGCGATCGACGACGCGCCCTCGCTCTGGATGACGCGGCGCAGGTGGTGCAGGGCCCGCTCGCCCTCTTGCGCGACACTGTCGCTCCAGAACTCCGAGCGATACGAGAAGGGGCCGAAGAAGTGCACGTGTCCGCGGGCGTACTCGTTCGGAACGCGGCGCCAGTCCCCCGTCGCGACCACGGCCGCGCCGGTGTTGCCGTGATACGAGCGATACGTCGACAGCACCTTGTCGCGCCCCGTGTAGAGCCGGGCCATGCGGATCGCGTTCTCGTTCGCATCCGCACCGCCGTTGGTGAAGAAGACCTTGCCGAAGCCGGAGCCGGCGCGATCGAGGATGCGCCGGGCAGCCTCGCCGCGGGCGAGGTTGGCGTGGGCGGGCGCGACGGTGGTGAGAACGTCGGCCTGGGCCTTGATCGCGTCGCGCACGGCCGGATGCTGGTGGCCGATGTTCACGTTGACGAGCTGGCTCGAGAAGTCGAGGAACTCGTTGCCGTCGTGGTCCCACACGAGCGTGCCCGACCCCCCGGCGATGACCATGGGATCGAGGGCGGCCTGCGCCGACCAGGAGTGGAACACGTAGGCCCGGTCGAGGTCGTACGCGCGCTTGCCGTCGTCTGATGTGGGAATCACGTGTGGTGCCTGTTCTTTCTGTGTTGCGTTCCCTGAGCCCGCCGAAGGGAAGCCCTTCGACGGGCTCCCTTCGACGGGCTCAGGGAACGATGGTGATGGTGACGCTGGTGTTACTCGCCACCCGCCTTGAGGGTGACCTCGATGGGCGTGAAGTCGGCGCCTTCGACGTCGACCCCTTCTTCTTTCAGCTCGTCGAGAGCCTTCGTGACGTAGTCGTTCGAGTAGGCGGTCGCCGGGGGCTCCTCGGAGATGACGGTTGCGCCGGTCTCGTTCTTGGTGCCCATGGCGATGTCGACCGTCTGCTTCCAGGCGTCTTCGTCGATCATGCCGATTCCGCCGGATGTCGACGGCCAGATCAGCTTGTTGACCTCGTTGGTCATCCACAGCTGGTGGCTCTCGCCGAGCGTGGAGCCGGCGGCGGTCACGATTTCCGCAGCCTCCTCGGGGTTGTCCTTCGCGTAGATCCAGCCCTTGATCGAGGCCTTGATGAACTTGACGGTCTGGTCGGCGTACGCGTCGTCGTCTGCGAGCTTGGCCGAGTCGGCCCAGATCGCGTCCTGCAGCATGGCCGTGCCCTCGTCGTTCCAGTCAATGACGTTGAGGTCGTCGGGCGTGAAGAGCTCGCCCGTCGCCGGGTTCACCGACTCGAGCACCTGGGCGTACTCGTTGTAGGTCATGGCCTGCGCCGCGTCGATGTCGCCGGCGAGGAAGCCGTTCATGTCGAACGCCTGCTGCACCAGCGAGATGTCGTCGGTGGCGACGTCGGCCTTCTGCATTCCGGCGAAGAGTTCCCACTCGTTGCCGTAGCCCCAGCTGCCGACCTTCTTGCCGGCCAGGTCGGCCGCGGTCGTGATGTTCTTGTCCTTCATCGAGATCTGCGTGGTGGCGCTGCGCTCGAAGATCTGCGCGACGTCGGTGATCTCGGCGCCCTGTTCGATGGAGCCGAGAACCTTCGGAACCCACGAGATGGCGTAGTCGGCGTCGCCGCCCGAGAGCACGTCCTGCGGAACGATGTCTGCGCCACCCTCGAGGATCGTCACGTCGAGCCCCTCGTCTTCGTAGTACCCCTGGTCGAGGGCGGCGTAGTAGCCCGCGAACTGCGCCTGGGCGAACCACTGCAGCTGCAGGGTCACCGGCGTGAGTTCTCCGCTCGCCGAATCGGTGGAATCGTCGGAGCCGCTCGAGCTGCAGCCTGCCAGCGCGAGCGCTGAGACGGCCGCGATGGCGCCGGTGACAATGAGGCGTTTGCTGTGTTTCATTGTTCCTCCTGTGTTGGTGCGGTGAATGGTGCTTGGGCCGCCGGGATCGGCGGACGTCGTCAGGGGCCCGTCGACGGGGCCCGGTGCGGCGAGACGATCTTCTCGAGACCGAGGGTCACGACGTAGAAGACCAGGCCGAGGATGATCGCGCCGAGAACGTAGGCATAGGCGAGCGAGTAGTTGCTCGAGGCCGCCGCCGAGGTGATCGACTTGCCGAGCCCCCCGATGGGACCGCCGAAGTACTCGCCGATGAGCGCGGAGATCACCGCGAGGCTCGAAGCGATCCGCAGCCCGATGAAGAGGAACGGAACGGCGCCCGGCAGGGTGACAGCCCGCGTGGCCTGCCATGACGAGGCGCCGTATGCCCGCATGAGGTCGCGGTGCACCGGCCTGGCCTGGCGCAGGCCCCGCAGCGTGTTGAGGTACACGGGAATGAAGACCGCGAGCGCCGCCACGAGCTGCCTCGCGGTCTCCTTGTCTGCGCCGAACATCGTGTACAGCACGGGGGCGAGGGCGACGATCGGTATGACGGATGCCGCGGCGACCAGCGGGGCGCTCAGTTCGTCGGTGATCGGAAGCACAGTGGCGATGATCGCGGCGACGATGCCTACGATCGCGCCGATCAGCAGGCCGATGAGCGCGTTCGCCCCGGTGACGAGGCTCGACGTCCACACACTCGACACGCTCGAGGAGAACTCGGTCGCGATCGACACGGGCGAGGGCAGCACGAACGGCTTGATCTCGAGGGCGACCACGGCCAGCTGCCAGAGGGCGACCGCGAGCACCCCGAGGAGCACGGGTGCGAGGATCGTGCGCGGCAGCGAGGCTGACTGCTTCATCGGATGTCGACCCCTCGCGCTGCCGGCGCACCCGCGGCCTCGCCGTGCAGGCTCTCGCGCACGGACACCACGGCCTCGAAGAAGCTGTCGGCCTCGCGCAGCCCCTCGTCGCGCCCCTCGGCGCGTCCCAGGTCGACCGCGATGATGTCGCGAATGCGACCCGGCCGGGGCGACATCACGACCACCCTGTTCGAGAGGAAGACCGCTTCGGGGATCGAGTGCGTGACGAAGACGACGGCGGCACCGGTCTCGGCGCAGATGCGCACGAGCTCGGTCTGCATGCGCTCGCGAGTCATCTCGTCGAGGGCACCGAACGGCTCGTCCATCAGCAGCAGTCCCGGGCTCTCGGCGAGGGAGCGGGCGATGGCCACCCTCTGCTGCATGCCGCCCGACAGCTGGTCGGGGTACTTGTCGGCGAAGTCGGAGAGACCGACGAGGGCGAGCAGTTCCGACGAACGCGCCGCGCGAGCGGCCTTGCCGACCTTGTGCAGCTCGAGCGGCAGCTCGATGTTCGCGCGAACGGTGCGCCACGGCAGCAGGCCCGCCTGCTGGAAGGCGATGCCGTAGGCCTGATCGATGCGGGCCTCCCTGGCGGTCTTGCCGAACACCTCGATCGATCCACTCGTGGGGGTGTCGAGGTCGGCGATGAGACGCAGCAGCGTCGACTTGCCGCATCCCGACGGCCCGATGAGCGACACGAACTCGCCCGGCGCGATCGTGAGATCGACGGCCTCGAGCGCCGTCACATCCGTGCCTTTGCGCGACGCGAACACCTTGCTCACACCGGCGACAGACACGGCCGGGGGCCGGGCGGATGCGACGGGCTGGCCCTGCGCTACGGGCTGGCCGGATTCTGTGGGTTCGGTGCTCATGCGGGGGTCTCTCCTCGACGGTAACGGGTGAGGGCGAGGCCGATCAGGGCCACCACCCCCGCGGCCAGGAGGCCGACGACGACGGCCCCGAAGATGGGCGCCCACGGCTTGGCGGGGTCTCCGCCGGCCGCCGCGGCGTACTCCACGATCATGCGGCCGATGCCGCCGCGCAGGCCGATGGACACCTCGGCGACGACCGTGCCGATGACGGCATTGGCGGCCGCGAGGCGCAGGGCGGGCAGGAGGTAAGGCACGCTGGCCGGCAGGCGCAGCCTGATGAGCGTCGCCCACCAGCCCACCGAGTAGGTGCGCATGAGTTCGACGTGGTTGACGTCGGGCGACTCCAGGCCGCGGAGCGCACCGATCGACACGGGGAAGAACGCGAGGTACGAGGCGATGAGCGCCACCGACATCCAGTTCTCCCAGCTGAAGTCGCCGACCTCGATCTGCGACCCCCAGCGCTTGACCAGCGGGGCGATGGCGATGAGGGGAACGGTCTGGCTGAGCACGATCCACGGGAGCAGCGCCGACTCGGCCGTGCGGAAGCGCTGCATGACGATCGCGAGCAGCATGCCCACGACCACGCCGACGAGCCAGCCCACCGCCGCCACGCCCAGGCTGAAGAACGACGCCTTGAGCACGGCCTGCCACATGAGCTCGTCGTCGCCCGCCGAGCGAACGGGGCGGAAGAGCCGGGCGACCATGTCCCACACATGAGGCATCGCGAGGTCGCTGGTGCGCGGCAGCACGGTGAGGTCGCCGATCATCACCCCGGTCGCCGGGCCGAGCGCCTTGTAGAGCTCCCAGACGGCGGCCAGCACGACGACCCCGAGCACCCCGAGGAGTACGCGGCGGGCGAGCGGCGAGCCGGTTCGGGTCATGCCTTGGCCGTGATGTGCTCTTTGAGCGCGGGGATCACCGTCTCGCCGTACACGCGGAGGGTCTCCTCCTTGTTGTCGTGCTGCAGGTAGCCGGCGAACTGGGTCACACCGATGTCCTTCAGCTTCTTCAGCTTCTCGATGTGGTCGTCGGCGGTGCCCAGCAGGCAGAAGCGGTCGACGATCTCATCGGGCACGAACGCCGTGTGGCTGTTGCCGGCGCGGCCGTGCTCGTTGTAGTCGTAGCCCTCGCGGTCTTTGATGTAGTCGGTGAGCGCGGTCGGAACCGAAGAGTCGGCCCCGTACTTCGACACGATGTCGGCCACGTGGTTGCCCACCATGCCGCCGAACCAGCGGCACTGGTCGCGCATGTGCTCCCAGTCGTCGCCGATGTACATCGGGGCGGCGACGCAGAAGGCGATGGAGTCGGGGTCGCGTCCGACGTTCTCCGCAGCGGCGCGCACCGTCTTGATCATCCACTCGGCGATGTCGAGGTCGGCCAGCTGCAAGATGAAGCCGTCTCCCACCTCGCCCGTGAGTTTCAACGCGAGCGGACCGTATGCGGCGACCCAGACATCCAGTTCGCTGCCGACGCTCCACGGGAACCGCAACTCGGCGCCGTTGTACTCGACGGGTCGCGAGTTCGCCAGCTCGCGGATGACGTGGATCGACTCGCGCAGCGACTTGAGCGTCGTCGGGGCGCCGTTCGTGACGCGCACCGCCGAGTCGCCCCGGCCGATACCCATGATGGTGCGGTTGCCGTACATCTCGTTGAGCGTGGCGTAGAGAGAGGCCGTCACGGTCCAGTCGCGCGTGGCCGGGTTCGTGACCATGGGGCCGACCTTCACACGATGGGTCTCGTTGAGGATCTGGCTGTAGATCACGTACGGCTCCTGCCACAGCAGGTGCGAGTCGAACGTCCACACGTATTCGAAGCCGTGCTGCTCTGCGAGCTTCGCGAGGTGCACCGTTCGAGAGGCGGGCGGGTTGGTCTGGAGTACTGCGCCGAATTCCATGCGTGGTCCTTTAGATGAGGTACTGCGAGAGGCCGCGTTTGATGAATCTGCCGTCGCCCTTGGCGCCGAGATACTGGTTGTCGTCGACCACGACTTTTCCGCGCGAGAGCACGGTGTCGACGTGGCCGTCGATCTCATAGCCCTCGTACGCGGAGTAGTCGAGGTTCATGTGGTGCGTCTTCTCGTAGCCGATCGACGTGTGCCCGTTGGGGTCGTAGACGAGGATGTCGGCGTCGGCACCGGGCTGGATGACGCCCTTCTTGCCGTACATGCCGAACATGCGCGCCGGCGTGGTCGAGGTGATCTCGACCCAGCGTTCCAACGAGATGTGGCCGTTGACGACGCCCTGGTAGAGCAGGTCCATGCGGTGCTCGACCGAGCCGATTCCGTTGGGGATCTTGGTGAAGTTGCCGATGCCGAGCTCCTTCTGGCCCTTCATGCAGAAGGGGCAGTGGTCGGTCGAGACCATCTGAATGTCGTTGGTGCGCAGCGCCTGCCACAGCTGGTCCTGGTGGTGCTCGTGCTTGGAGCGCAGCGGCGTGGAGCACACCCACTTGGCACCCTCGAAGCCCTCGGCCCCCAGGTTGTCTTCGAGTGACAGGTACAAGTACTGCGGGCAGGTCTCGCCGTAGACGTTCTGGCCGTTGTCGCGGGCCGTGGCGATCTGGCCCACGGCCTGCTTCGCCGAGACGTGCACCACGTAGAGCGGCGCACCGGTGAGGTTGGCGAGCATGATCGCGCGGTGCGTGGCCTCCTCCTCCATCTGCCACGGGCGGGAGACGCCGTGGTAGTAGGGCTCGGTGTAGCCGTCTTTCACGAGCTGCTGAGCGAACACGTCGATGGCCGACCCGTTCTCGGCGTGCATCATCGTCATGAGGCCGGTGGCCGCCGACTTCTGCATCGCCTGGAGGATCTGCCCGTCGTTGCTCAGGAACACGCCCGGGTAGGCCATGAAGAGCTTGAAGCTCGACACGCCCTCGTCGAGCAGGCCGTCCATCGCCCGCAACGACTCCTCGTTGACGTCTCCGATGATCTGGTGGAATCCGTAGTCGATGGCGCAGTTGCCGGCCGCCTTCTCGTGCCACGCCGCCAGGCCATCCTGAACCCGCTCGCCGTACGACTGGATGGCGAAGTCGACGATCGTCGTCGTGCCTCCCCAGGCCGCGGCCCGGGTTCCGGTCTCGAACGTGTCGGATGCCTCGGTGCCGCCGAACGGCATCTGCATGTGCGTGTGCGCGTCGATTCCGCCCGGGATCACGTACTTGCCGGTGGCGTCGATGACCGTGTCGACGGCGGAGGTGAGGTCGGTGCCGAGCAGCACCGAACCGGGTTCGAGCACGGCGGCGATCCTCTCGCCGTCGATGAGAACGTCTGCTCGGCCGCGACCGGTCGATGAGACGACCGTTCCCCCGGTGATCAGCGTCGTTGCCATGATGTCCCCTTTCCTTACGGTGCGACCGTCGCCAGGTAGGAGTCCGGGCGGCGATCGCGGTAGAACTGCCAGGAGTTGCGCAC
Organism: Agreia sp. Leaf283; assembly: GCF_001422485.1. GTDB lineage: Bacteria > Actinomycetota > Actinomycetes > Actinomycetales > Microbacteriaceae > Agreia. The sequence continues at coordinate 165,993 of NZ_LMNF01000003.1, read as the reverse complement.
CTCGCGCAGCACCTCGAGGTCGAGGTCGCGCACGACGATCTCCTCAGTGTCGGTCGACGCGACGTCTCCGACGAAGTTGCCACGCGGGTCGACGAAGTACGAGCTGCCGTAGAAGGTCACGGCGTCGTCGCCGAACTCCTCGGTCTCGGTGCCGATGCGGTTGTTCGCGCCGATGTAGTACTGGTTCGCCGCCGCAGCCGCGGGCTGTTCGAGCTCCCACAGGCGGTTCGACAGGCCGGGCTTCGTGGCCGACGGGTTGAACACGATCTGCGCGCCGTTGAGGCCGAGCTCACGCCATCCCTCGGGGAAGTGGCGGTCGTAGCAGATGTACACGCCGACCTTGCCGACGGCCGTGTCGAAGACCGGGTAGCCGAGGTTGCCGGGGCGGAAGTAGAACTTCTCCCAGAACTGCTGCAGGTTCGGGATGTGGTGCTTGCGGTACTTGCCCAGCACGGTTCCGTCGGCGTCGACGACGACGGCCGTGTTGTAGAGAACGCCCGGCTGCTCCTCCTCGTAGATCGGCAGCACGATGACCATCGAGAGTTCCTTGGCGAGCGCCTGGAACCGCTGCACCGTCGGGCCGTCTGCGGCCTCAGCGTAGTCGTAGTACTTCGCGTCCTGGATGATGCCGAAGTAGGGCCCGTAGAACAGCTCCTGGAAGCAGATGACCTGCACGCCCTGGGCCGCCGCGTCGCGCACGAACTGCTCGTGCTTGGCGATCATCGACTCTTTGTCACCCGTCCATGTCGCCTGGGTGAGTGCTGCACGTACTACCGTCATTGCATCGTCCTCTCGCTGAAGCGTTCGAGCCGGGCGGAGCAGGGCTCCGTGCCAGCCGTGAGGAGGCGACGCAGCCACTGTGTGCTCAGGTCCCGTTTTGTTATTGTCGGGGTTGAACATTTCTCTTAGATTTCAGATTGTGACGTCGGCGTAAATAAGTCAAGAGTTCAGTCCATCGAGAAAGGACGGCCGCAGTGCTCGAGACCATCATCGATGCCGTCGAGGCGAAGACGCCCGAGGGAATCGCCTCCGCGATCTCGCGGCTCATCCGCGGGGGTGCACTCCGCTCGGGAGAACGGCTGCCGACGGTGCGGGATGTCGCCGCCGCCCTCGGGGTGAGCCCGGCCACGGTCAGCAACGCGTGGCAGGCCTTGTCGAAGGTGGGGCTCATCAACTCACGGGGTCGCGCCGGCAGCTACGTGCTCGAGGCGTCGACCGCCTGGATGCCGCCCCACTTCGGCGAGCTCGCGGGTTCGCATGTCGTCGCCCGACTCGACCTCTCCACCGGCACACCCGACCCCCTCCTGCTTCCCGACCTCGCGCTCGCGCTCGGCCACGTTCCGACCCGCGCAGACACGGCCAGCTACCTCGACATGCGCGTGCTGCCCGACCTCGAGAGGCAGCTGCGCGCATCCTGGCCCTTCGTGCCCGCGAGCCTCACGATTCTCGACGGGGCACTGGATGCGATCAGCCGGTCGCTCGAGGCGATCGTGCGGTACGGCGACAGGGTCGTCGTCGAGGACCCCGGATTCCCGGCTTTTCTCGACCTGCTGGAGCAGCTCGGCGCGGAGGCGATCCCCGTGGCCATCGACTCGCAGGGCATGAGGCCCGAGTTGCTCTCGGCCGCACTCGACCTCAATCCCGCGGCCATCATCATCCAGCCCCGGGCGCAGAACCCCACGGGCGTGTCGCTCACGGCCGAGCGTGCGCGCGAACTGGCGCGGGTCATCCGCTCGAAGTCGCACATCTGCGACCCGGTGATCATCGAGGACGACCACTCGGGCGAGATCACGACTGGTCCCGCGTTCAGCCTCGGAGAGTGGTTTCCGCATCGCACGCTGCACGTGCGCAGCTTCGCGAAGTCGCACGGCCCCGATCTGCGCATCGGCGCCCTGGGCGGGCCGACCGCCATCATCGACCGGGTCATCGCGAAACGCATCGTGGGCCCGGGCTGGACCTCGCGCATGCTGCAGACGATCCTCTACCAGCTGCTCACCGCGTCTCCCAGCGTCACCCAGATCTCCGAGGCGAGGCGGGTGTACCACGCGAGGCAGCGCGCGCTTTCCGAAGCGCTCGTGCGCAATGGCGCCGACCACTCCCCCTCCGACGGCATCAACACGTGGCTGCGGGTGCGTGACGAGAAGGCCGCGATCCTGTCGCTGGCCGCATCGGGAATCAAGGTCGCCGCGGGCAGCTCGTTCTACGCAGTACCCCTCGCGGGCGAGCAGTTCATCCGCATCACGGCCGGCCGGGTGCGCGACGACTTCGACCAGATCGGCGCCCTTCTCGCGGCGGCGGCCCTCGCCGAGTAGCGCGCCGCGGGGCTCATCGGCTCGATGCGATGGCGACCTCGAGCGAGTCGAGCATCTCCGGCACGAGCGGATGCCGACCGCTCTCGTGGGCGGCGAGAAGGGCGACGGCGTCGGCCGAGCGGCGCTCGGTGAACCACGACGCGATACTGACTCCGTGATCGGGGCGCTCGATCACGCGCACCTCGTCGCCCGCCGCGACCTCACCTGGAGTCACGACCCGAAGGTAGGCGCCGGGGCGGCCTTCCGCGGCGAAGCGCCTCACCCAACCGCGCTCCCCCATGCGCCGGCCGAACGTGGCGCAGGGGGTTCGGGGGCAGGTCACTTCGAGAACGACCTCGGCCCCGAGCATCCATCGCTCGCCGATGACCGCGCCCGACACGTCGACCCCGCGTGTTCGCAGGTTCTCACCGAACAGGCCGGCACCGATCTCGCGCCCCAGAATGCCGGACCAGTGCTCGGCATCCTCCGACGCGTACGCGTAGACGGCCTTCGTCAGGCCTCCGTGGTGCTTGCGGTCGGCCTGCACATCGGCGTAGAGGCCGTACTCGCCGATCTTCACGGGGCCCTCGACGGGCCTCTTGTCGATGGCGGTCGTGCCCACGGAGCCGCTGTCCGGTCGGAGCGCGTGAACACGGCACAGGGACTCGATCGAAGGCATGCCGACGATTATCCCACTGCCCGGGTCGGCGCAGCGTCGCCCGGTGGGTGCCGCCGTCGGGGATAAACTCGGCTCGTGAAGATCGCCGTACTCGCGGGAGGTGTCGGCGGGGCCAAGTTCCTGCGGGGACTCCGCCACCACCTGTCCATCGTCCACCCCGACGGCGAAGGCGGGCACACCGACGAGGTGAGCGCGATCGTCAACACCGGAGACGACGTGTGGCTCACCGGCCTCAAGGTGTGTCCCGACCTCGACTCGATCATGTACTCGCTCGCGGGCGCGAACGACGAGGTGCGCGGCTGGGGACGGGCCGGCGAATCCGAGAGGGTGAGCGCCGAACTCACCGCGTTCGGCGTGGGCTGGCCGTGGTTCACCCTGGGCGACCTCGACCTCGGAACGCACATCGCGCGATCGCACTTTCTGCGCGACGGTCTGACACTGACCGAGGCGACCCGTCGAATCCAGTCGCGTTGGCCGTCGATCGGCGTGCGCCTGCTGCCCGTGACGGATGCCGACGTGCCGACCTTCGTGTCGGTCACCGACGAGGGCGTCGACACCGAGATCCACTTCGAGGAGTGGTGGGTGAAGCACCGCGCCAACCTGCCCACAAGGGGCTTCGTGCAGCGCGGCATCGAGAACGCGAGCGTCACGCCCGAGGCGCGCGCCGCCATCCTCGACGCCGACGTGGTGCTGATCGCGCCGTCAAACCCGGTCGTCTCGATCGGAACGACCATCGACATCCCCGGCGTTCGCGAAGCCCTGGCCGAGACCGCAGCACCCGTCGTCGGCGTCTCCCCCATCATCGACGGGTCCGCCGTGCGTGGCATGGCCGCTGCCTGCCTCACGGCGATCGGTGTCGGCATCACTGCCGAGGCTGTCGGGCTGCACTACGGCGCCCGGGCGAACGGCGGAATCCTCGACGCATGGCTCGTCGACTCCACGGATGCGGGGGCTGTTCCCGCCCTGCACGGCGCAGGAATCCGCTCGAGGCCGGTGCCGCTCTGGATGCACAACGACGATCTCAGCGGAGTGCTCGCCGCCGCAGCCCTGAAGACGGCGAGGGAACTCGGGGCCTAGTCGGACCGACTAGCTCGGCCTCTTGAACGCCGAGTGGTCGGTCGCGCGCTGGCGCTGCCTGAACCTCGGAGGGTCGAACGAAACAGGAGCTCCCTGCAACGCGCTTTCTGCGGAGGACGCGGGGCCCGGGGCCTCCATGGTCACTGTCGTCGCTGATGGCTCCACGAGCGGGGCCTCCTCGGCCAACGAAGCGGCGCGCCTGGCGACGACGAGCAGCGCCGCGCGAAAAGCCAGCGCTGCGACGATGGCGACCAGACCCGCGGTGACGGCGGCTGGGGCGACCGTATAGATCAACTGAGTAGCTACGAAGCCCGCACTATTGGGGCCTCCTCCCCCGAGACGACCTATCGCCCACGCAGAAGACGCGATGCCACCGACAATGAGCACGGCACCCAGAACCCAGAGCGCGATCTCGAAGGGGTTCACACGGCTGTGGTGATTCATGCACTCACTCTCCCATGTCCGGACCGCACCGCAAGCCATGCCCTGAGGGCGAGGGCGACGACGATCGCGATGAGCCCGGCGATCATCACCGACGGCGCGAGCACGAGGACCGTCTGGGTCAGAACGAAGTCGTACCGCTCGGTGCAGTTGCCCGCGTCGTCGCAGTAGTAGCCGCCGTTCGCCAGGGAGACCGCGCTGTTGGCCCACTGGGTGCTCCACACCGCCGCTGCGACGGCGACCACGCCGAAGATCCACAGGGCCACCTCGTACGGATTGACCCGCCGTGCGGAGACGCGATCATCGGGGTCCATGCCTCACACCCTCTCACCCGCCGGGCCTTCGCGGAAGCCATTGCGCTACTGCCCGAGCACAGCCCGGGCACGGGGGCCCAGCCCGAGTGAGCGTGCCGTCGCCAGGTCGTCGGCGGTGTCGATGTCAAGGCGCATCCGGTCGCCCCGGGCGAGCTCGAGCTCGACGTGCCCGGCCTCGCGGTGCCGCCGGGCGGAGCCGAGCCCGAAGCGGGGAACGAGGTCGCGCGGAGGCAGGGCCGACAGCATGGTCGTTCCGGTTCCGTCTTTATCGGTGAGCATGCCGAGCGGATGCGCGGTCGCGAGTTCGAGCGCCGCCGTCACGTCTCGTGGCCTGATCGCGGCGAGGTCGCTCATCAGGGCGGCGACGGGATGCCCCGGGTTCAGTTCCATGGCGGCGCGCACGCCCCGGGTGAAGGCGGCATTCAGGCCCGTGCCGGGATCGCGTCGAACGAGGGCTCCGAGAGACTCGAACCGCTCGGAGACCTCGGCGCTCGTGACCACGATCACCCGAATGACGGGCAGGGCGGTGCGCACGGCGTCGACGGCGTCGAGCGCGAGCGCCACCGCGAACTCGGCACGGAGCGCCCCAGGGATCTCGGACTCGGCGAGGCCGCCGAGGAGTCTGCTCTTCGACCCGGACGTGCCCTTGACGGGCATTACGACGACCCAGTCGCCCGTGGCACTCATCGCGTTCTCCGGCGCAGGCGCACGCGCGACGGCCGAGCCGATGCGCGGTGGCCGCGTCGCGCATCCGCGAGCCCGCGACTGTAGCCCTCTGTGAACCCCTGCGCGTGGGCCTCGTCGGAGCCGAGCCGGAACATGTCGTTCGCCGGATCGCGCACCAGGGCGCGCGCCGGGGTGTCGAGCGTCTCGACGACCAGCCGCTCGAGGCCACGCACCAGCGCGACCGGTATGCCGGTGGCCTTGCCCTTGACGAGGTCTGTCGCCGACGCGAGCTCATCGCCCGTGGCCGCCTGTGTGACCGAGAGGGTCTGCCCGAAGGTGTCAGTGCTGCCGCGCAGGTCGTCGATGACCAGCACTCCGGCCGCACCGATGGCCGCGTCGATCTGGCCCTCCCGCCATGCCCGACCGAGGGTGTCGGACACCAGAACGCCCACACGCGCACCGGATGCCCGACGCACGGCCGCGCACACGGCCCGGGCCGAGGCATCCGGGTCTTCGGGAAGCAGCAGGATGGTGCCGTCGGGCGTGTTGCTCGCGTCGACACCGGCTGCGGCCTGCACGAGTCCCTGCCGGTTCTCGACGATGCGGGTGACCCCGCCGGGATGCGGGCGCGACGCGACGAGCCGAACGGTCTCGCGGGTGATCGCGTCTTCGCGGTCGGCCGCAGCGATGACGCGGCCCTCGGCCTTGGAGACGATCTTCGACGTGACGACGAGGATGTCGCCGTCTTCGAGCACGAGCTGCTGGCCGACGAGCGCCGACGCGATGAGCTCGGCGAGGTCGTCTCCCGGCGAGACCTCGGGGATGCCCTCGATGCCGATGATCCGGATCTCGGCGGCGTGGCGCCGAGACACTAGCGGTGCAGCTTCGGCAGCACGTCGCGGCCGAAGACCTCGATCCACTCCTTCTGGTTTCGGCCGACGTTGTGCAGGTACACGCGGTCGAAGCCGAGGTCGATGAAGCTCTGGATGTAGGCGCGGTGAACGTCGGGGTCGCTCGAGATGACCAGGCGGCCCTCGAAGTCTTCGGGGCGGACGAGCTTGGCCATCTGCTCGAGCTCGAACGGCGAGCGGATGTCGCCCTTCGGGAACTTCATTCCGCCGTTGGGCCACTCGGTCATGGCGTTGACCAGGGCGATCTCGTCGGTCTCGGCCCACGACATGTGCAGCTGCAGAACACGCGGCATCGTCGACGGGTCTTTGCCCGCCTCGCGCGCACCCTCCTCGAACTTGGCGAAGAGGCCCTCGATCTTGGCGAGCGGCGCACCCACGGTGATGAGCCCGTCGACGTGGCGACCGGCCCTCTTCGCGGTGACCGGACCGGCCGTGGCGACGAGGATCTCGGGCGCGACGGGCGGCATGGTCCACAGGCGGGTGGACTCGAGCTTGTAGAACTGGCCGGAGTGCTTCACGTCTTTGCCCGCGATCGATGCGGTGAAGAGCTTGTTGATGATCTCGATGGCCTCGAACATGCGGTTGATGCGCTCGGGTGCCTCGGGCCAGTAGCCGCCCACGATGTGCTCGTTGAGGGCCTCGCCCGATCCGAGTCCGAGCCAGTGCCGGCCCGGGTACATGGCGCCGAGGGTCGCGGATGCCTGGGCCACCATCGCAGGATGCCAGCGGAACGTCGGGGCCGTGACTCCGGGCCCGAAGTCGCCCGTGGTGCGCTCGCCGAGGGCGGCGAGGACCTCCCAGACGAAGGCGCTCTGGCCCTGCTGGGGAACCCACGGTTGGAAGTGGTCGGCCGCCATCACACCGGTGAAGCCGTGCTGTTCGGCGAGCGCCGACAGGGCGACGGCCTCGGTGGGGTGGAACTGCTCGAGCATGGCGGCATAGCCGATGGAGAGATCAGACATGTCTCCATCTTCCCACTCGCGTGTGAAGAACAGGTTTCGACGGCGCCTTATTGGGTGTTCAAGAAGTCGGCGACAACGGTCGGCACATACGGAGACACGTCTCCGCCGAGAGCCGACACCTGCCGCACGAGCGAACTCGACACGTGCGCGTGCGCCGGGTCAGGAAGGAGGAAGACCGTTTCGACACCGGCGAGGTTGCGGTTCACGATCGCCATGGGGGTCTCGTAGGCCACGTCGACCTGCGAACGGATTCCCTTGACGAGGGCACGCGCGCCCACGTCGGTGCAGTAGTCGACGAGCAGCCCGACGCTCCACGAGTTGACGACGATGTTGCGGGGCAGGCCCTCATCGAGGATCGCCTGCTCGATGAGACGCACGCGCTGCGAGATGGGCAGGAGCGCCGTCTTCGCAGGGTTGTGCACTACCAGCACATGCACCTCGTCGAAGAGGCCGGCGGCGCGGGAGATGACATCGAGATGTCCGAGGGTGACGGGGTCGAACGACCCGGGGACGACGGCGACGCTGCTCATTGTTCGACCCTATCGTTCGATCACTGTGCCGTCAGTGACCTGCCACTGACGATTGAGCCGAACGGTCTCGAGCATGCGCCGGTCGTGAGTGACGAGCAGCAGCGTTCCCTCGTACGACTCGATGGCCTGTTCGAGCTGCTCGATCGCCACGAGATCGAGGTGGTTCGTGGGTTCGTCGAGCACGAGGAGGTTGACGCCGGTCGCCTGCAGCAGGGCGAGGCCGGCGCGGGTGCGCTCCCCCGGCGAGAGCTCGTCGACGGGGCGCGAGACATGGTCGGCCTTCAGGCCGAACTTCGCCAGCAGCGTGCGCACCTCGGCGACCGGCCAGTCGGGCACCTGCGCCTCGAAGCTCGAGGCCAGGGTGGAGTCACCGGCGAGAACGGCCCGCGCCTGGTCGATCTCGCCGATCGCCACGCTCGCTCCGAGGCTCGCCATGCCCTCGCTCGGGGTCGTTCGCCCGAGCAGCAGCCTCAGCAGAGTGGACTTGCCGGCGCCGTTCGGGCCGGTGATTCCGATCCTGTCGCCCGCGTCGACCTGCAGCGACACGGGCCCCAGCGTGAAGTCTCCCTGCTGCACGACCGCGGCGGACAGCGTGGAGACGACAGAGCTCGACCTCGGCGCGGAACCGATCGTGAACTGCAGCTGCCACTCCTTGCGCGGCTCCTCGACCTCGTCGAGGCGGGCGATCCTGCTCTCCATCTGACGCACCTTCTGCGCCTGCTTCTCGCTCGACTCGACAGAGGCCTTACGCCGGATCTTGTCGTTGTCGGGCGATTTCTTCATGGCGTTGCGCACGCCCTGGCTCGACCACTCGCGCTGGGTGCGGGCCCGCCCCACCAGGTCGGCCTTCTTCTCGGCGAACTCGTCGTACTCCTCGCGCGCATGCCGCTTCGCGGTCTCGCGCTCCTCGAGGAACGAGTCGTAGCCGCCGCCATACACGCGGTTCGTGCCCTGGGCCAGGTCGAGTTCGACGACCCGGGTGACGCTCGACGCGAGGAACGCCCGGTCGTGGCTCACCAGAACGACGCCGCCGCGAAGCCCACGGATGAAGCCTTCGAGCCGCTCGAGCCCGTCGAGGTCGAGGTCGTTGGTGGGCTCGTCGAGCAGCACGATGTCGAACCGCGACAGCAGGAGGGCGGCGAGTCCGACGCGGGCAGCCTGTCCGCCCGACAGCGAGGTCATCAGCGCGTCGGAGGAGAGGGAGAGTCCGAGTTCGGCGAGTACGACCGGAAGACGGTCGTCGAGATCGGCGGCCCCGCTGGCGAGCCAGCGTTCCAGCGCCGTCGAGTACACGTCGGCCGGATCGGGTGCGCCCGGTGCGACGCCCGCGGTGTCTCCGAGCGCCTCGGCCGCCGCATCCATCTCGCGTGTCGCCACCGTCGTGCCGGTGCGCCGACCGACGTACTCGGCGACCGTCTCGCCGACGACTCGCTCGTGCTCCTGCGGCAACCATCCGACGAACGCGTCTCCCGGCGCGAGGGTGACCGTGCCCTCGAGGGGCGCGTCGAGGCCGGCAAGGATGCGCAGCAGGGTCGACTTGCCGGCCCCGTTGGCGCCCACGACGCCGACGATGTCGCCCGGGGCGACGGTGAGGTCGAGGGAGCTGAAGAGTGTGCGGTGGGCGTGGCCGCCGGCCAGGCCCTTGGCCACGAGTGTTGCGGTCATGACTCCATGGTGTCAGTAGGTCGTGCCGTGGGCGTCATCCGCCCGCGACAACCATCGGTCGGTCCTGGGAGTGGTCATAGTTCTCACCGTCAGCGTGCCGTTCGGAGCCGATCACCTGAGGCCGTCACCAAGATCGGAAGGGCCGAGTGTCAATACTCGGCAAGCTCGCGAATCTCGACCGAGCCGTAGAGGGGAGCAAGACGGGCGAACCGAACCGCTTCGGCACGACTCGGGCACTCGAGCACGTAGTACCCGACGAGAGCACTGTTCTCGCTCGTCTGGAGCGGAGTCGTCTTGCCGGCCGTGCTGTCAGGCAGAGTCAGGGCAGTCTTGATGGACAGACTCTCGCCGGCATCGGCGAACTGGCCCGATTCGACGAAAACCTCTTCTCTCTTGAGCAGCGTCTCGTAATCGGCCCAGGCCGCGTAGTCGTCCGCTGTCCCGCCTCCCGCATAGCTGCCATCAGACCACATCAAGAGCATGACCTTCATAGAACCTCCCGGGTGTCACTTGAGCACTCTTCCACCTACTGGTGGCAAATCCAACGGAACGGCAGACTCGATCTATGCCCATGCCACCCCGTTTGTCCGTTGTGACCGTCGGAGCGAGGGATCTGCCACGATTGCGACGATTCTATGGCGCGCTCGGGTGGCACGAAGTCGCGGGCAGCGGCGACGACTGGGCGGCGTATCTTGTCGGCGGCGTGCTGTTCGCGCTGTACCCAGAAACCGTCCTGGCCTCAGAATCCGGGGCGGATACGACGGGGCCGCTGGGGTGGTCCGGAGTCACCTTCGCCTGCAATGTCGATTCAGCCGGCGAGGTCGACGAAGCTATTGCGGCTGCGATCGAAGCGGGCGCAACGGTGATCGCGCCTGCCGCTTCGAGAGAGTGGGGCGGAAGATCTGGTCACATCGCCGATCCGGAAAGCAACCGATGGGAAATCGCATGGGCACCCAGCGCACGCTTCGATTCGGGAGGAAGTCTGACTCACTTCGGCACCTAGGATCCGAGAGGGAGAATCGACGCCCGTTCCAGCAAGAGCCTTGACCGCCGGGAGAAGCATGACCGAGTTTTCTGCACCAGTTCTGGACATGCTGTGGGAGAAGGATGATCCCGCAGACGTGATGACAACGCGGTTCGGGTTCAGCGACGCCGCTGAGGTAGGCCAATGGGTGGCTACCACCGTAGGCGTTCATTGGGGGTTGGAGGCCACATCAGTCACGCGAATAGTCATGAGCGGCCACAACGCCCTGGCATGGATCAGCGCCCCGTCGGGATTGTTCCTCGCAAAATGGTCAGTTCTCCCGGAGAGGTTTCGACGCCTTTCTGCGTTGGCACATCTCACCGCTTGGCTTGGTGAGCGAGGACTACCGGTTTCGGAACCCGTGCCCTCAGTCGATGGCCGCGTTCAGGTTGAAGATGGCAATGGCACCTCGATCAGTCTCCAACGCCAGATCAGCGGCCAGCTGTTGGATGTAACCGATCGAGATCAGGTACGGGCCGCCGGCGCCGCTCTCGCCACGTTGCACGCCGCGTTGGCCCGGTATCCGGGCACGAAAGAAGTAAGCGAGTTGGCCGATCCGCCCAAGCCGCTGGCAGCACGAATCACCGGTTGGCTGGAATCCGACCATTCGGGCGCTCTCTCGTCGTCCGCACGTGAAAAGGTGATCTCGCTTGTCGCAAGTGCTCCGTCCGACCATCTGGCGGCGCAACTCGTGCACGGTGACTTCCGTGCGGCCAACCTTCTGTGCAGCGGGCGCCAGGTGGCCGCGGTGCTGGACTTCGAGGAAGCGCGGATCGATTTCCCCATCATGGAGCTCGCGCAATCGGCCGTTATGCTCGGAACCCTTTTTCGAGACTGGGGGCCCGTGCCCGCCCACGTGCACGCCTGGCTCCTCGACGGGTACGAGTCCGAGCGCCCTTTGACAGCGGCGGAAAGAGAGTGGTGGAACGTCCTCGTGCTGTGGTTCTCCTTCGTGCTCGTCCCTCCGGGGCAGGACCCCACAGGCTGGGGACCGGCTGCAGACGGCTTGCTTGCCCGGATGGCCGAATGAGTTGCGCCGATGAGGCGGTCCCGATCCTTGATCTGGACTTTCACCCGTTCGTTTCGGATCAACCAGCTGGCCCAAGCCCAGCAGACGGCAGCCCCCGTGAGCCCATCCCGGCCAGCGTTGTGGTCGTTGCTACGACCATGCCCCTCTCGGACTCTGTGCGCCGACGTCTGTCCGAAGACGACGAGTTGGGTGTGCGCTACTCAGGACCTGTCAGCAGGATGCTGGCTGCCGGAGCTTCCGCGTATGTCTCGCCGAGGCCGATGGCTGCCGTCGCAGCATCGGTCAAGGCGCGCCTCGCCGAACGCGATCAACCGATGCTCGATTCGAGCTCAGGCGACGAAAACGAGCTGGCCCCTCGCGCTCAGCGGCACATCGGTCCGCAGGTCGACACCTCTCTGCCATAGGCAGTGTCTGCCAGAGGACAGTCGATCACCGGGCTCGTTGTGAGGCGCTGGGGAGAGAATGCCGCCGACACGACGTCAGCTCTTGACCAGGAACTCCGCCTCGACCTCGCGCAGACGCCGGTCGAGCGCTTCGCGAATAGCCGGGTGCTGCACGAATCCGGGGTCGCCGTCGATGATGAGCGACGCGGCCATACGTGCGTCGAGGATGAGGTCGCCGTCGCTCGTGACCCGAAGTAGACGAAGGCTCGATCGACCGCCCGACTGGGCACGGCCCAGCACGTTGCCCTCACGGCGCAGCTCGAGGTCGACCTGCGCGAGCTCGAAGCCGTCGAGCGTGGATGCGACGGCGTCGACCCGCTGTCGGGCGACACTTTCGAGCTCGGCGTTCGTGACGAGCAGGCAGAGCCCCGGCACTCCCCCGCGCCCGACGCGACCCCGCAGCTGGTGCAGTTGCGAAACGCCGAAGCGTTCGGCATCCATCACGACCATGGTCGACGCGTTCGGCACGTCGACGCCGACCTCGATCACCGTGGTGGCGACGATGATGTCGAGCCCGCCGTCGGCGAATGCGCGCATCACGGCCTCTTTCTCGTCGCTCGGCATGCGTCCGTGCAGCGACGCCACCCGCGCGCCCGCGAGCGCCGGGCTGGCCTTGACCAGGGCGGTGATCGCCTCGACGGATGCGACGGGTCGGCTCGGGCCCGCGGCCTCGGCCGCGTCGTCGACGGGCTCTTCGCCCGCCGGATCTTCGGTGGCGGTCGCGTCGATGGCGGGGCACACGACGAACGCCTGCCTGCCGAGCGCGAGCTCCTCGGCCATCCTGGTCCAGATGCGCGCGCTCCAGGTGGGCTTCTCTGCGAGCGGCACGACGAAGGTCTCGATGCCTTGGCGCCCGGCCGGGAGCTCGGCGATGGTCGACACGTCGAGGTCGCCGAAGACGGTCATTGCGACCGTGCGAGGAATCGGCGTGGCCGTGAGCACGAGCACGTGAGGAGGGGTGGCGCCCTTGCGGCGCAGGTCGTCGCGCTGGTCGACGCCGAAGCGGTGCTGTTCGTCGACGACCACCAACCCGAGGTCGTAGAACGTGACCTTGTCGCCGAGCAGTGCATGCGTGCCCACGACGATGCGCGCCTGCCCCGAGACCATGCGCAGCAGCGCCTTGCGGCGGTCGGCGGTGGGCATCTGACCGGTGTGCAATGTGGGGACGAGCTCGGCGGCGAGGTCGGGGCCGAGCGAGCGCACGATCGAGCGCAGGTGCTGCGAGGCGAGCACCTCTGTGGGGGCGAGCAGCGCGGACTGCCCTCCGGAGTCGGCCGTGGCCAGCATTGCCCGCAGCGCGACGATGGTCTTTCCCGAGCCGACCTCACCCTGCACGAGGCGGTTCATGGGTTCGTGCCGCGCCATGTCGTCGGCGATCTCGCGGCCCACCAGCTGCTGGTCGCCCGTGAGGGTGAAGGCCAACTGCTTGTCGAACCTCTCGAGGTAGCCGCCGGGCTTGGGCACCCGCGGAATGGCCTCGTGCTGGTGGGCGAGGCGGCGCTGCTCGAGCAGCGCGGCCTGCAGCACGAACGCCTCGTGAAAGCGCAGGGCGTCGCGTGCCCGCTGCCAGTCGCCGGTCTTGGTGGGGCGATGCACCAGTTCGAGCGCCTGCCGGTAGGAGAGGAGGCCCCGCTCGTGGGCCACGTCGGCCGGCACCGGGTCGGGGATGTCGCCGAGGCCGTCGAGGATGAGCTCGACCGTCTTCGCGATCTGCCAGCTCGCGATGGCAGAGCTCGCGGGATAGATGGGAATCGGCTGCTCGAGCCATTTCGATGTGGCGGCCGCACCGTCTTTGAGCTGGATGTCGTCGAACATCTCGTAGTCGGGATGCGCGAGCTGCAGTGCGCCCCGGTAGTCGGACACCTTGCCCGTGAAGATGCCGCGAGCGCCGACGGGCAGCTGGGCCTCGCGCCACGCCTGGTTGAAGAAGGTGAGGGTGAGGAACCCCTGGCCGTCGGAGATGCTGACCTCGAGGATCGACCCGTTGCGCGACTTCATGGTGCGCTTCTTGACGGTGCGCACCTCGGCCACGATTGTGACGTTCTCGCCGAGGGGCAGCTTGTCGAGCGCCGTGAGCTCGCCGCGCTTGACGTAGCGCCGGGGGTAGTGGCTGAGCAGATCACCCACGGTGACGATGCCCAGCGACTTGGCCAGGGGCGTCGCCGTTTTGCCGCCGAGGCTGCCAGAGGTGAGCTTGGCGTCGAGGATGCTGTCGCCGGGTGGCGAGACAGGGGCCGACGCGGTCATACGGCGATTCTAAGTGCGCCCGCCGACACGGATAGCATGCAGGCATGACGCGCATCATCTCCGGTTACGCAGGTTCCCGGCGCATTTCGGTGCCCAAGACGGGCACACGGCCGACGAGCGATCGAGTGCGCGAGGCGGTGTTCTCGGCCCTCGAGGCGCGCGACGTCCTGCCCGGATCGACGGTGCTCGACCTGTATGCCGGATCGGGCGCGCTCGGGCTCGAGGCCGCGAGCCGCGGCGCCGCGACGGTCGTGCTCGTGGAGAAGAATCCGGCGGCGGCGAAGGTGTGTCGGGAGAACGCGCGCCTGCTGCAGCAGGGCGCTCCGAAACCGGCTCCCCGCATCGACGTGCAGGCGAGCTCGGTGTCGAGCTACCTCGGCGCGTCTCCGGATCGCGGCATCGTCGACATCGTCTTCATCGACCCGCCCTATGAGTTGAGCGACGACGAACTCGCCCAGAACCTCGAGGCGCTGGTCGGCCAGCTGTCACCCGACGCGGTCGTGGTCGTCGAGCGCAGCGCCCGCTCGCCGCAGCCCATGCTGCCGCCGGCACTCGAACTCGACCGCCGCAAGGACTACGGCGAGACGACCCTGTGGTGGATCTCCCTCGCCTGACCGGTCGGGGCCAGCTGAGGACAAACCTCGACACCCCCACGCTGCACCCGTGCCATCGCTGGGCACACGATTGCTGCGTTGCGCCTGTGTCCTCAGTTAGCGTTGCACGTTTCGGCCTCGACGCACGAACGCGGCACGCGATGTGTCCTCCGGCGCAGGGCTCCTGGCCGTTATCGACTCGTCGCAGAGGCACCGTCCCGTGGGCGCTTAGGTGCTTTTGCGGCGACTCGAACCACCGAAAGGTGCTTTTGAGGCGACTCGATCACGGGCACGGAAGAAAGGGTCAGCCTGCGGCGCCGTCCCAGTCGGCGTAGGGATCCCAGCCGCCCGGGCGCTCGTAGGCCGCGCCGCCGACGGTCACGGAGTGCGCACCTCGGGCCCGTACCGTTCCGATCACGCGGAACCCCTCCGGCGCGCCGCCTGCGGGGAACGTGGCCAGCAGCGCGTGGTCCTCTCCCCCGGCGAGCACGAAATCCGCGGCGCGACGCCCGACGACCGGATCGATCGCGACCAGCGCGGCCGCCTCCCCGCCGATGGCGTCGGCGTGCAGCTCGATCGTCACGTCGCTCGCATCTGCGATGCGTGACGCGTCGAGCACGAGCCCGTCCGAGACATCCAGCATCGCGGTCGCGCCGGCATCGGATGCGACGACACCCAGCCCGATCGGCGAGCGAGGCGCGACCTGTTCGCGCACCAGGGCCGGATGCTCGTGCCGCACCGCGCGGGCCCGTCGCGCATCGGGTTCCCGCCCGCCTTCGGCATCCGAATCGGTGGAGCCGTCTCTGTACAGAAGCCAGACACCGGCGCCGGCCAGCCCCAGCGACCCGGCGACGGCGAGGTCGTCGCCCACCGATGCGCCGGAGCGCAGCACGGGGTTGCGCCGCTGCAGGTCTCCGATCGCGGTCACGGCGATGGTCAGCGCGGCCGACGTCGACAGGTCGCCGCCGACTACTCCGCAGCCCGGGGCGAGCTCGGCGCACGCATCGCGCATTCCGTCGGCGAACAGCTCGAGCGTGGCGACGGGGGTCTCCTGCGGAGCCGCGAGCGCCACGAGCAGCGCGGTCGGCACGGCTCCCATCGCCGCGACGTCGGCGAGGTTGGAGACCGCGGCCTTCCAGCCGAGCTCGTAAGGCGTCGACCAGGCCAGGCGGAAGTCGGGACCCTGCACCATCATGTCGGTGGTGAGCACGGTGCGCCCGTCGGAAGCGGCCACGACGGCGGCATCGTCACCCGGGCCCAGCAGCTCGGCCCGCGCACGGGGCAGGCGGCGCACGATCCGGCGCAGCGTCTCGCGCTCTCCGAGCCCGGCCACGGTCTCGCCGTGCTCCGACAGGGGATGCAGGAGAGGGGGCTGCTCGGCGAAGGGCTGCTCGAAGGTTTCTGTCACCGTTGAACGGTAGCCTGTGGGGAATGTCTCGACCACCTCTTTCACTCCGGCTCGCCACCCGCACAGCAGCCGTTCTCGCAGCCGGCCTCATGGTCGTCGGCCTCAGTGCATGCACCCAGACCGTGTCGCTCGAGCCCGCCGAGTCCGCGGCCGACCCGGCCTGCGCCGACATCATCGTGAGCCTGCCGCTCGTGCTGCCGAGCGATGCCGACAATCAAGACATCAGGCAGACCGATGCCCAGGCGACGGCCGCGTGGGGCTCGCCCGCGAGCATCCTGCTGCGCTGCGGCATCGCACCGCAGGGGCCGACCACCCTGCCCTGCCTCAGCGTGAACGGCATCGACTGGGTCGAAGACAGCTCCGACGCACCGAAATACCGATATGTGACCTACGGTCGGGTTCCCACCACCGAGGTCATCCTCGACTCCGAGGTCGTCTCCGGCACGTCGACCCTCGTCGACCTCGGGCCGGCGATCTCCAAGATCCCGCAGACGAACAAGTGCCTCGGGGCGGAAGACACGCTCGATATTCCGACCGACGCTCCGTCGGCCGGCTGACACACCACAGACGCTGACACACCACAGACAAGAGCACCGCATGACCGTGATCGACAACGCCATCTACGTCGATGGTGTTCGCACCGACAATCCCACCACCCTCGACGAGACCTTCGAGCTGCTCACCGAGCGCAACGGTTTCGCCTGGATCGACCTCGACCAGCCCGACTCGGCCGAGCTGCAGGCCGTGGCCGACGAATTCGAGCTGCATCCCCTTGCCGTCGAAGACGCCCTGAACGGGCACCAGCGCGCCAAACTCGAGCGCTACGGCTCGACCCGGTTCGTCGTGCTGAGGCCCGCCCACTACCGCGACGACGTCGAGAAGGTCGATTTCGGCGAGGTGCACCTCTTCGTCGGCACCAACTTCGTCGTCACCGTGCGCCGCACGAATCACTGCGACCTCACCGCCGTGCGCGCCCGCCTCGAGGCGTCACCGGAGCTGCTTTCGCGCGGGCCGCAGTCGGTGCTCTACGCGATCCTCGACCGCGTGGTCGACGACTACGCGCCGGTCGCATCCGGTGTCGAGAACGACGTCGACGAGATCGAAGACGAGCTCTTCGACGGCCGCACGGGCTCGCTCTCCCGTCGTATCTACGAACTCTCCCGTGAGGTGATGATGTTCCAGCGCGCGACGCATCCGCTCGTCGACCTGGTCGGCGATCTGAAACACGACGCCGAAGAGCACGAGATCGATATCGAACTGGCACGCGGATTCCGCGATGTGCTCGACCACACGCACCGCATCGTCGACCGGGTCGACTCCTATCGATCGCTCCTCGAGAACGCCTTGAGCACGCATCTCGCCCTCGTCGGCCAGCTGCAGAACGACCAGGTCAAGAAGATCTCGTCATGGGCCGCCATCCTGTTCGCTCCCACGCTCGTCGGCACCATCTACGGCATGAACTTCGACAACATGCCCGAGCTGCACTGGGCCTTCGGCTACCCCCTCGCCGTCCTGGCGATGATCGTCATGGGCGGCATCCTCTATACGGTGTTCCGCGCCAAGCGCTGGCTCTGAGCTCTCCCTCGGGCGCTCCAAGCCGAAACGATATAGTGAAACGATTCCTTTGAACTCTGAAGGCTCCGCCCCCGTTGTGAGGACACCATGACCGACGCCGCTCCCCTGCAGGCCCCGTCCGACAGCGTTCTGACGCTGACCGCACCCGAGCCCATCGCGCCCGTCGCGGCCACATCGGCTCCCGCCATGGCGCCCAAGGTCGATCCGGCCGCACTGCCCGGGCTCGATGCGAAGGTCGACACCTACCTCAACACGCTCGTCACCACAGACACCCGCTCTCCTGCCTTCGCCGCGAAGGCCAACGACGTGCGCACCATGGGAGACGTCGACATCCGCCGCGCGGCCGACTCGTCGAACAGACTTCTCGCCACGCCGGTGAAGGCTCTGCAGTCGGGCGGACTGTCCGAGAGCTCCAAGATCGGCTCCACTCTTCTCGAGCTGCGTCGCACCGTCGAAGACCTCGACCCCAGCGAGCAGAGCGTCGAGCGCAAGATCCTCGGCTTCATCCCCTTCGGCCGCAAGATCGCCGACTACTTCCGCAAGTACGAGAGCGCCCAGTCGCACCTGAATGCCATCATCAAGGCGCTCTACGACGGTCAAGACGAACTGCGCAAAGACAACGCCGCGCTCAACCTCGAGAAGCAGCACCTGTGGGAGACCATGCAGCGGCTGAACGAGTACATCTACGTGGCCGAGCGCCTCGATGTGAAGTTGTCGGCCAAGATCGCCGAGTTCGACACGACCGACCCCGACAAGGCGAAGGCACTGCGCGAAGATGTGCTCTTCTACGTGCGCCAGAAGCACCAAGACCTGTTGACGCAGCTGGCGGTCTCGATCCAGGGCTACCTGGCCATCGACGTGATCATCAAGAACAACCTCGAGCTCATCAAGGGCGTCGACCGGGCGACCACCACCACTGTCTCGGCCCTCCGCACGGCCGTGATCGTGGCCCAGGCCCTGGCGAACCAGAAGCTCGTGCTCGACCAGATCACCGCGCTAAACACCACGACGTCGAACATGATCGAGTCCACCTCGAAGATGCTGGCCGACCAGTCCGCCTCCATCCAGTCGCAGGCGGCCTCGGCCACGGTCGGACTCCCCCAGCTGCAGGCCGCGTTCGCCAACATCTACGCGACCATGGATTCGATCTCCGAGTTCAAGGTGCAGGCGCTCGACAGCATGGCGCAGACCATCGGAGTTCTCGAGACAGAGACCGAGAAGGCCAAGCCCTACATCGAGCGCGCGCGCCGCAGCGAGACGACCGAGGTCGCGAGCACGCTCGACCTCGACAAGCGCTGAGTCGACGGGTCGAGCACGACACGCAATGGGCTTCTGGCAGAACCTCCGCGACTCCGTGACGGGGCGAACTGCTGAGCGCGAATACGAATTCGAACTGCCTCCGGCCCCGACGAGCGCCGACATCCTGTCGTCGATCGCCGACGTGCAGGCCGACACGGCGGGCAAGGTTCCGCCTATCGTGACGGCGCGCATCAATCGCATCGCCAACACTGTCGCCGTGATGGTTCCGCGACTCGACCAGCTCGGCGGCGGCAGCGCACAGGCCCACACGGTGGTGTCCACCGCCACGAGCTACCTGCCCGAGGCGGTCGGCGGCTACCTCCGGCTGCCCCGCGATTTCGCCGACCGGCGTGCCGTGTACAAAGGCAAGACCTCACTGATGCTGCTCTGCGACCAGCTCGACCTGCTGGGCGCCACGCTCGACAAGATCTCGGATGCCGTCTCCCGCGCCGACGCCGCGGCTCTCGTCGCGCACGGCCAATTCCTGGCCGAGAAGTTCCAGACGTCGACCTCTCTGACCCTTCCGTCCGAACCCCTGAGCTGAGCGAAGACACCATGACATCTGCCGACTCGACCGAACTGCGCCAGGCCCTCGATGCCCTCGTCGCTGCGGCCAGCAACGCCGGCCTCGATGCCGCCGCGGCACGAGACGAAGGCGTGCGTATCTCCGCGGCCGTCGCCGAGTCGGCGATCGGCGCCTCGCTGCAGTGGGTCGACGCGACCGGCGCAGCAAGCGCCGACGACTTCTTCGAGGCCGCCTCGAGCGCCCGGCGATGGCGCGCCTCCCCCACCGATCTCCTGAGCAGCCTCGCCAGCGAGTCGCCGCAGCACGCGGGCGACTATGCCAAGGCGCTCACCGCGGTGATCGCCGCGGCCAGCGAACTCGGCGAACCGTCGATCGGTGTGCTCGGAGCTGCCTCCGCCACGGCGGCGGCGCAGCTGGCCGGGGCCCGCCAGGCTCCGTCCCTTCCGCCGATCTCCCGCACGGAGTCGACGCTGTTCCCCTCGACGACGCTGACCTCTGCTTCCGCGTACACGGCAGAGCAGTTCACTACGGAGCAGCCCGACTTCGCCCGTCCCGGAGACGCGACGATGGCCGAGCTCGCCCGTCGAGCAGGACTCACACCTGCGGAGCCCGATCAGAGCTCACCCACGGCCACGCAGCCGGCACCGGCTTCGGCCCCGCCCGCGGCCGCCGAGCCGGAGAAGCCCAAGAAGACGGTCGAAGAGCTGCTCGCCGAGCTCGACGGCCTGATCGGTCTCGACCGGGTCAAGCGCGAGATCCACAGGCAGACCCAACTGCTGCGCATCGATCAGCTGCGCACGGCGGCCGGTCTCACGACTCCGACCCTCACCCGGCACCTCGTATTCCTGGGCAACCCGGGCACGGGCAAGACCACCGTCGCCCGTCTTGTCGCCGGCATCTACGCGGCCCTCGGCATCCTGTCGAAGGGCCACCTCGTCGAGGTCGACCGCTCCGAACTGGTGGGCGGCTACCTCGGCCAGACGGCCACGAAGACGTCGGAGGTCATCGCCGGTGCGATCGGCGGGGTGCTCTTCATCGACGAGGCCTACGGCCTGGCACTCGACCAGTACGGCGCCGAGGCGATCACCACCATCGTCAAAGACATGGAGGATCACCGCGACGACCTCGTGGTGATCGTGGCCGGTTATCCGGAGCCGATGAAGGGCTTCATGGAGACGAACCCCGGGCTCGCGAGCCGCTTCTCGACGTCGATCACCTTCCAGGACTACAGCGACGCCGAGCTGCGCGACATCTTCGTGCGCCTCGCCGAGGCATCCGATTTCGAGGCCACACCGGAAGCTCTCGAGAGGTTCGAGCAGATCGTCTCGATCGAGCCCCGCGACGAGGGCTTCGGCAACGGCCGCTACGCCCGCAATCTGCTCGACAAGGCCATCGCCCGCCACGCCTGGCGGCTGCGCGACGTCGCCGAGCCGACGCTCGACGACCTGCGACTGCTGGTCGCCGAAGACCTCAACGACTCGAACGACGGCGATACGCCGGATGCCGAAGGCACGTCCGCGGTCGACCCGATTCTCGTCGATGTGCCGCAGACTGATCAGACAGACGATTCCCCCTCAGACGACCGCGCAGAACCGACCACGTCGAAGGACACCGAATGAGCACGACCGCAGCCGCGCCCCCGCCGCCGGTTCCCCAGGCCTTTCCGCAGGCGAACGCCTCGGCCCAGCCCGCGAACGCCGTGCAGCCGCAGGCCGCGCCATCCGCTCCCGCTCCCGCAAAGAAGACCCGGTCCACACCGGCCACGCTCCGTCTGCTGCTCGCCCTCTCGGTGCTCGCCAGCCTCGCGTTCGGCGTTGCCGGATTCCAGACCGGCTCGTCGCAGGCCCGGGCCACGGCCGACGCGAGCGCCGAGGCCGCGCAGCTGATCGGCATCCAGTCTGTTCGCAATGACCTGGTGAGAGCCGACGCGATCGCGGCCAACGCATTCCTCGTCGGCGGCCTCGAACCCGCTGACCAGCGTGCCGAGTACGATGCGGCGATCGACGACGCCACCCAGTCGCTCACCACCCTTGCCGCCGACGACAAGGCGGGCGACACCGACTTCGCGCAGATCAACTCCGAGGTCGCGATCTACACCGGGCTCATCGAGCAGGCCCGCGCCAACAACCGCCAGGGCTTCCCCGTCGGCGCCGCCTATCTCTCGCAGGCCTCGGCGCTGCTGAACGACAGCACGCTGCCTCAGCTCGAGGCGCTGGTGCTGGCGAGCGCAGACAGGGCCGCCGGCAGCTTCACCGCGACGACCGTGTCTCTGGTGTGGCTCGTCATCGCCCTGGTCGCCCTGGTCGCGCTCATCTGGGTTCACCTCTGGATCACCCGCCGTTCCCACCGCTACCTCAACTGGCCGTTGCTCATCGCTGCCGTCGCCATGCTCGCGGTCGGCATCCTCGGCGTGGTCACATTCTCGAATACCGCCGGAGCCGCGATCGAGGCCCGGCAGAACTCCTACGCCAAGACCCTCGCCATCTCGCAGGCCTACACCTCGGCCACCGAGGCCAAGTCGCTCGAGAGCTTCACGCTCATCAAGCGCGGTTCGGGTCAGACGCTCGAGGCCCAGGTTCAGACCGCCGTCGCCGACGCGCAGGCTCGACTCGACTCGACCGGCAAGAACTACCTCATCAGCGACGACCTCGGCAACGGCTTCGACTCGTGGGTCGAGAAGCACCAGGAGATCCGCGAGAAAGACGATGCGGGCGACTGGGACGGCGCGGTCGAGCTCGCGATCAGTCAGGATCCCGGCAGCGCCAATGCTGTGTTCGACTCGTTCAGCGAGGCGGCCCAAGACGACATCGAGTCGAGCTCTGCGGCCACGCAGAACGCCCTCGACGGCGGTGGCGCACTCGCGTCGCTGCTCGGCTGGATCTTCCTCGTGACCGGCCTCGCCGCCGCCGTGCTCTCCTGGCGCGGCGTCTCCCTTCGACTCAAGGAGTACCGATGAGCGCCATCCGTTCACGCACGGCTCGCATCGGGCTCATCGCGGCACTCGTGGGCACGCTGGCGCTCACCGCCTGCTCTCCTCGCTCGGGCAGCGACGACCTGGGGCTCACCCCCACGCCGACGCCCACCGAGACGACGCCGAGCGCGCCGGCACCCGCCTCGACCTGCGAGAACGTGCCCGGCGAGGTTCAGCCCTCGTACTCGCCGATCTCGCCCGACTCGATTCCCGCGGGCAGCACGATGGAGACCATCAGGAACAACGGTGTCCTCCGCGTGGGCGTCTCGGCCGACACCCTGCTCATGGGTGCGCGCGACCCGCTCACCGGACAGATCGAGGGCTTCGACATCGATGTGCTGCACGAGATCTCGCGTGCCATCTTCGGCGACCCGAACAAACTGCAGTTCAAGGTCATCACCTCTGCCCAGCGCCTCGAGGTGCTCACGCCCGACGCCGCCGGCAACACGCAGGTCGACATCGTCGCCCGCACGATGACCATCAACTGCGCCCGCTGGGAGACCATCGCGTTCTCGACCGAGTACTACGGTGCGGGCCAGAAGGTGCTCGTCGCCAGCGACTCGGAAGCGACGTCACTGAGAGAGCTCGAGGGCCTCGGTGACCAGAAGGTCTGCGCGCCGGCCAGCACCACGACCCTCACACGCCTCGAAGACGAGTTCCCCGGAGTCGAGGCCGTGTCGGCCGCAACGCACACCGAGTGCCTCGTGCTGTTCCAGCAGGGCAAGGTGGATGCGATCACGGGCGACGACACGATCCTCGCCGGATTCGCGGCCCAGGACCCGTACGCCAAGGTCGTGGGCGACGCGTTCAGCGACGAGCCCTACGGACTCGGAATGCCCGCCGACAAGGTCGACCTGGTGCAGTTCGTGAACGGCGTGCTCGACCGCATGCGCAGCGACGGCACCTGGACGAGCCTCTACGACAAGTGGCTCGGTGTGCTCGGCCCGGCACCGGCCCCGCCCGCTCCCGTCTACGGGCGCTGATCTACGCCTCGCAGCACCCGACACACCCGCACCACGAGCAGCCGAGAGGAGCAGCGATGACGATGACCACCAACGACAGCACACCGCTCGCTCCCGGGCGCCTCGGCGAGGCGATCGACCCCGGCGAACTGCTCACCTACCTCACCGGCCTCGGCGAGTGGGTCGACCGCCAGCGCAAAGAGCTCGATCGGCTCGGAGCGGCGGCGCTTGCCTCCGAGCAACCCGATTCCTACACCTCCGACATCGTTCTCGCCGAGACGCTCTGGGAGGCCACGCGCAAACGCCGCGAGAGCCTCGAGAGCGTGTGGGACAGTGGGCGCGTCGACACTGTCGCGCGCCAGAAGATGTCCCAGCTCATCTGGGGCCGCCTCGACTCCGGCGGCGGAGCAGAGCTCGTCTCCCTCGTCGAAGCCGTGCGCCTCGCCGACGCCCTCGTCTCACAGCTCACGACGCGGCTCAGCCTCGACCCGCGCGCGGCCGGCACCACCGCACGCATCGTGGGCCTGCGCGCCGAACTCGAGCGGTCTCGCGACCTGGCGGCATCCGACCCCGAGGCCGCGCAGCGGGTCTCGACCCTGCGCAACCGGCTCGAGGCGCTCGCCGAGAAGGCGGGCCGCGGCGCCGATGTCACAGGACCGCTCGGCCAGCTGGTGCACGACTCCGCGCGGCTGGAACGCGACCTCATCGTCGCCAGCTCGCAGAAGCGCGACCTCGCCCGGGATGCGCGCAAGGCCGCAGACGACGCGGCTGCGGCAGAGCGGCGCGAGCCCGTGCTGCGCGCCCTGGCCGAGCGGTGCCGCCGCGAGATCGTCGATCCGCCGCGCCTCGCGATCCCCAACGTCTCGAAGCTCGGACCCGTGCCGCAGACGCGAGCGGCCCTCGACGCGTGGACCTCTCGCCTCGCGCTCGTGAATCGCGCGTTCGAGGCCGTCGAAGACGCCTACGCGGGCCAGCTCCGCGAGCGCGCCGAGCTGCGCTACCGACTGTCGGGCTATCACGCGAAGGCCGAGAGCTCGGGCCGTTCCGCTTCTCCCACGGTGGCCGCCGGCTACATCGAGGCCAAGCAGGCCGTCGACGCCATGCCCTGCGACCTGAGGCTCGCCCGCTTCTACGTCGAGCAGTACCAATTTCTCACCCGTGACCTGCCGCCGGCATCCGCGCCGCGCACAGGCCAGGAAGGACGCTACACGTCATGACCGATGTACAGCACTGCCAACAGCCCGGCTGCACGGGCGTGATCGAAGACGGGTACTGCAACGTCTGCGGTTCGCCCGCATCGCCCACTCCCCTTCCGCCCGCCTCCGGCACCGGCACGGCCGCCGCGGCGTCGCCGTCGGCGAAGCTGGGAACCGGTTTTGCGGCGGGCCCGCAGACCGGGGCGGGGCCGGATGCCGACTTCGCGCAGGCCGGCTCGACCCGCACGGGCCGCACGTCGTCGTCGCGGCTGGCCACGGCCGCACTCGGGTCGGCGCGCACCGCGGCGACCGGATCGAAGGCCACGCGTCGCTTCGGCACCACGTCGACGCGCCTGCGCGGTCCGCGGCTCGGAGCCGGGCTCACCACCGTTCCCACGGAGCCGCCGACCGATCCGCTGAAGGCCGTCATGGCGGTCGCCGAGCTTCCCGAATCGAAGCGATTCTGCTCGAACTGCGGCAAGCCGGTGGGTCGCGGCCGCGACGACAAGCCCGGCCGCACCGAGGGCTTCTGCCCGAACTGCCGCACCCCGTTCTCGTTCACCCCCCAGCTCAAGCCCGGCGACGTCGTCGGCGGGCAGTACGAGGTCGTCGGCTGCCTGGCCTTCGGTGGACTCGGCTGGATCTACCTCGCCCGCGACCAGAACGTGTCGGGCCGCTGGGTCGTGCTGAAGGGTCTGCTCAACTCGGGCGATCCGGATGCCTATGCCGCGGCGATCACGGAGCGTCAGTTCCTGGCCGAGGTCGAGCACCCGCTGATCGTCGAGATCTACAACTTCGTGATGTTCAACGGCGCCGGCTACATCGTGATGGAGTACGTGGGCGGCCCGTCGCTCAAGGTGATCCTCAAAGACCGCATGAAGGCGAACAACGGGGTCGTCGACCCGTTGCCCGTCGACCAGGCCCTCGCCTACGTGCTCGAGATCCTGCCCGCCTTCCAGTACCTGCACGACATCAACCTGCTGTTCTGCGACTTCAAGCCCGACAACATGATCCAGGTCGGCGACACGGTGAAGCTGATCGACCTCGGCGGCGTGCGCCGTGTCGACGACCAGACCTCGGCGATCTTCGGAACCGTCGGGTTCCAGGCGCCCGAGGTTCCCGACCTGGGCCCCTCCGTCGCATCCGACGTCTACACGATCGGCCGCACCCTCGCCACGCTGGTGCTCGACTTCCGCGGCAACCAGAGCACGTTCGTATCGTCGCTGCCGGATGTCGCGGACACCCCCGTGTTCCAGAAGTACGACTCGTTCTACCGCCTGCTCGCCAAGGCGTGCGCGTTCGATCCGTCGGATCGCTTCGCCTCGGTCGACGAGCTGCGCGCCCAGCTGCTGGGCGTGCTGCGCGAGGTCGTGGCCACCGACCGCGGGCCGGGCCACCCCGCGCTGCACTCCGCGGCATCCGTTCTCTTCGAGGCACCGGTCGCCGACATCGTGGATCGCCCCCTTCCCTGGGACGCGCTCCCCGGCCTCAAGGTCGACGAGTCGGACCCCGCACGCAGCTGGCTCGCCGGCGTCAACATGGAGGACCCGGCCGCCCGCCTGATCGCGCTCGAGTCCGCGCCGAACGTCACCGTCGAGATCCGTCTCGCCCGGGCCCGGGCGGCGATCGAGTCGGGCAACTTCCCGGCCGTCGACGCGGTCATGAGCGAGATCCTCACGGAGGACCCGTGGGAGTGGCGCGCGGTGTGGCTCGCCGGCCTCGCCGAGCTGGCGAAGGGCGATGCCCGGTCGGCCCGCGCCTCGTTCAACACCGTCTACGGCCAGGTTCCCGGTGAGCTCGCGCCGAAGCTCGCCCTTGCCGCCGCCTGTGAGGCCAGCGGCGAGCCCGAGATCGCCGAGAGCCTCTACATCATCTGTGCACGCTCCGACGCGAACTACACCGCCGCCGCGGCGTTCGGGCTCGCCCGCATCCGTGAGCAGTTCGGCGACCTCGACGGGGCGCTCAAGGCGCTCGACCTCGTCACGCCCACCCGCAGCTCGTATGTCGACGCCCGCCGTCGCCGCGCCGAGCTGCTGGCCACGTCGAATCGCGGGCTGCCGTCGCTGGCCGCCGCGCTCGACAGTGTCGCCACGGTCTCGATCGATTCACGGTCGCGGGTCGAGCTCACGGCGAGCGTCCTCGCATCCGCCCTTGCCGTCGTGCGTGATCAGGGGCCGTCCACCGATGCGCGAGTCGGAGGCATTCCGGCCCAGGAGGGTCCGCTGCGCGACGGTCTCGAACGGGCCTACCGCGAGCTCGCGAGCCTCACCGAGAACCCTGCGGAGCGCGTGCACCTCGTCGACGAGGCCAACAGCGTTCGCCGATGGACCCTGTCGTGAGCGACGCCCCCGACGAGATCGCCGAGATCGCCGAGATCGCCGAGACGTCACCGCCCATCGCTCCCGCATCGCCTCAGCCGGAGTCCACTTTGACGGGCTCGGACGAGGCTCCGGCCCCTGCTGCAGCGGAGCCCCTTGCCGAGGCTCCGGTCGCCGCGGCGCTCATCGCCTGCCCCGCCTGCGCCACCGTCAACGATCCCGACGCGAAGTTCTGCGAGGAGTGCGGCACCCAGCTCGGCGAACTGGTCGAGGTGAGCGCAGACCCCGACGCCGCCGACGACGCGCAGGCCGAACCCGACGAGGCCACGTCCTCCACCGCGGCTCCGCGGCGGGCGTGCGTCTACTGTGGCGGCAGCATCGCCGACGACGGATACTGCGAGCTGTGCGGCAAACCGGCCCAGAGCGAGCGCGATCACTGGCAGGAGGCCCCCGCGGCCTGGGTCGGCGGCGTGTGCGACCGCGGCATCCGACACGAGATCAACGAAGACGCGATGGCGCTGGCGGCAGACCCGCAGGTCGGCGAGTTCGCTGTGCTGGTCGTCTGCGACGGCGTCTCATCGACGCCCGGCTCCGACAAGGCGAGCCTCGCAGCAGCGCGAGCGGCCACAGCCATCCTCGAGGCGGGTCGTCTGACAGACCTGGCCGACGGCCACGACGACGAGTATGCGCAGGCTCGATGGTCGGGCCGCATGCTGGAGGCCGGCGAACGCGCGAGCGCCGCGATCTACGAGGCGATCGGCGAGCTGGCGGCACGAACCAATCCGCCATCGTGCACGTTCTCCGCCGCCGTCATCGATGGTCCCCTCGTCGTGGTCGGCCAGGTCGGCGACAGCCGCGTCTACTGGATCGCCGACGAGGGAAAGTCGCGACAGCTCACCACCGACGACTCGTGGTCACAGGAGATGATGGCCCACGGCATGTCGCGCCAGCAGGCCGAGAGTGCCCCGCAGGCGCACTCGATCACCCGATGGCTCGGTGCCGACTCCCCCGACGAGGTGCCCCACGTCGTTCCCACGTATCCCACGGGTGCCGGCTGGATCCTCGTCTGCTCCGACGGTCTGTGGAACTACTGCTCAGACGCCGACGACCTCTCCGAACTCGTGCACCGGGTCGTCGGGTCGGTCGGCACCAACCCCGTGCAGGTCGCGTCGGCTCTCGTCGACTGGGCCAATGAGCAGGGTGGACAGGACAACATCACCGCCGCGCTCGCTCGATTCGATAGCGTTGTACCTACACCGGCCCAGCCGGCCTGATCTGTGACAGATAGAGGAGTCTCCCATGGCAGAGTTCACCGCCAGCGTTTTCCAGAATGAATTCCTCTCAGACGGGGCCACAGACGTTCACGCCATCGTGACCGTCACGGTCGCCGGCGCAGGCCAGGCGGGCCAGGGTCAGGGCATGGCGGCGGGTGAGATCATCATCGTCGACACCTCGGGCTCGATGACCGGCGAGAACCTGGGCGCGGCCAAGCACGCGGCCTCCGTCGCGGTCGACCAGATTCTCGACGGCACCTGGTTCGCCGTGATCTCGGGCACCGACACGGCAGCCCGCGCGTTCCCCTACCCGAACGCACGCCTCCCCATGGTCCAGATGGAGCCGGGCGCGCGCGCCGCAGCGAAGCAGGCGATCGCCGCCTTCCAGCCCTCGGGCGGAACGGCGATGGGAACTTGGCTGACGCTGGCCCGTGAACTCTTCCAGGCCACCCCGCAGGCCACGCAGCGCCACGCGATCCTTCTGACAGACGGCAAGAACGAGCACGAGTCGGCGCAGGCGCTCAGCCAAGCCATCTACAACGCCACCGGAGTCTTCCAGTGCGACGCCCGCGGTGTCGGTTCTCGCTGGCAGGTCGACGAGCTGCGCCAGATCGCCACGGCGCTGCTCGGCACCGTCGACCTCATCGCCAAGCCGGCAGACATGGCCGCGGACTTCGAGAGCATCATCAAGCAGTCGATGGGCCGCGGGGTGGCCTCGGCCGATCTGCGGGTGTGGGCACCCCAGGGCTCCGAGGTGCTGTTCGTGCGCCAGGTGGCACCCACCGTCGAAGACCTCACCACGCGCAAGACGATGGTGAATCCGCTCACGGGGTCGTACCCCACGGGCTCGTGGGGCGACGAGTCGCGCGACTACCACGTGGCCGTTCGGGTCGCCTCGAAGCCGGTCGGCTCGGAGCAGCTCGCCGCGCGGGTTCAGCTCACCGTGCGCGACGAGGTCGTCGCATCCGGTCTCGTGAAGGCGCGCTGGTCGAACGACGACGCGCTGACGGCGCGCATCGATCCGGCCGTGGCGCACTACACGGGCCAGACCGAGCTCGCCTCCGCCATCCAGGACGGCCTCGCGGCCAAGGCCGCCGGCGACGCCGCGACCGCCACCGTCAAGCTCGGCCGCGCGGTGCAGCTCGCCGCAGAGACCGGAAACGACGAGGCCACCGCCAAGCTGCGCAAGGTCGTGGAGATCGACGACGCGAACGAGGGCACCGTGCGGCTGCGGCGCGACGTCGCGAAGCTCGACGAGATGGCCCTCGACACCGCTTCGACGAAGACGACGCGGGTGCGCAAATGACCCTCTGCCCCAACGGACACTCGTCGGAATCGACCGACTACTGCGACGTCTGCGGAACGCCGATGGCCGCGGCTGCGCCCGCGCCGGCAGCGCCTGTGGCCGCCTCCGCATCGACTCCGTCGTCGGGCTCGGGCTCGGGCTCGGGTGAGCCGATCACGTGCCCGAACTGCTCGTTCCCGAACCTGCCCGACGCGCTGTTCTGCGAGAACTGCGGATACGACTTCACCACGGGTTCCCTGCCCGAGCCAGACCCCGACGCGCCGGGATTCGCGGCCCCGCTCACGGCTCCGGCGCCCGTGCCGAACGCACCGGCCGTCGTTCCCGTCATCGCCCCGGTGTCGAGTCTCGACATCGAGGAGAACGATCTCGGCAAGCACGAGGCGAGCAACGATCCCGGCTATGTCGAGGCACCAGCCATCGAGGGCCAGCCCACGGTCGAGCCCGCCGGAGCGGCCTCTCCCGAACCCGAGGCCGCAACCGGCCCCGTCTCCTCGTCTCCGGCCGCGTCGACCATCGAGGGCGACACCGTGTGGGTCGCCGAGGTCTGGATCGACCCCGAGTGGTACGCCGCGCAGAAGTCCGACGACCCGCTGCCGTCGGGCGGCCTCCCCGAGATCGTCGTGCTGAAGCAGAGCAGCCTCCTGGTGGGGCGCACCTCGGTCTCCCGCGACATTCACCCGCAGATCGACTGCGGTTCCGACAGCGGCGTCTCCAGGCGGCACTGCCAACTCAACACCGACGGGCAGCGCTGGTGGGTCGAAGACCTGCAATCGTCGAACGGCACCTTCGTGGGAGCCGCCGGCGAAGAGTTGCCGACCGACGCCATCCAACCCGGGCAGCGGCGCGAGGTGCACGACGGCGACCGCATCTTCGTCGGCGCCTGGACGCGTCTGGTCATCCGCAAGGCCCTCCCGGGCGAGGCGTAGGCGCCCCGTTCCCTGAGCTTGTCGAAGGGGCCGTTCCGTTCCCTGAGCTTGTCGAAAGGGCCCTTCGACAGGCTCAGGGAACGCGCGCTCAGCGAACGCGCGCTCAGGGAACGAGCGCTCAGGCCGCGGTCGGCAGCGCCAGGTCGATGAGTTCGTCGATGAGCTGCGGGTAGCTCAGGCCCGATGCGATCCAGCATGCCGGGAACATCGAGATCGGCGTGAAGCCGGGCATCGTGTTGAGCTCGTTGACGACGAAGCCGTTCTCGGTGAGGAAGAAGTCGACGCGGGCGAGTCCGGCCCCGCCGATGGCCTCGAACGCCGTTGCCGCGATGCTCTGCATCGTGGCGAGCTCCTCGTCGCTCATCGGAGCCGGGCACACCAGCTCGATGCCCGGGGCGTCGAGGTACTTCGCATCGAAGTCGTAGAAGGCCCTGTCTGTCATCACGACCTCGCCCGCAACCGACACCCGAGTGGGGCCGCCGTCGCGACCCTCGAGCACGCCGCACTCGACCTCTCGGCCCACGATGCCCTCTTCGATCAGAACCTTGTTGTCTTCGGCGAGAGCGATCTCCATCGCCTCGGCGAGCTGCGACCAGTCCGTGACACGGCTGACGCCGACAGACGAGCCGGCCCGAGCGGGCTTGACGAAGGCCGGCAGCCCGAGGCTGGAGGCACGCTCCGCGACTCCTGCCGGGGCATGCGCCCACTCACGCGCGGTCACCGTCGTCCACGGGGCGACGGCGATGCCGGCCTGCAGCAGGACGGTCTTCGTGAAGTGCTTGTCCATGCCGAGGGCCGAGGCGAGAACGCCCGATCCCACGAACGGCAGCCCGAGCAGTTCGAGCATGCCCTGAACCGTGCCGTCTTCGCCGAAACGTCCGTGCAGAATGGGGAACACGACATCCACCTCGCCGAGGCTGCGCGAGCTGCCGTCGGCGAGCTCGACGGTCAGCGTGCGGTCGCCCGCCCTGTCTGGCCAGCGGATGCGTGTGCCGTTGTCACGCACACGGGGCATGGCCTCGGCGTCGATCGCGAACTTGGCGGAGTCGTCGTCTTCGAGAACGAACGATCCCTCGCCGGTGATGCCGATGGGAATGACCTCGAACCGGTCGCGGTCAATCGCGTGAAGAACCCCGCCCGCCGTCGCGCAGCTGATGGAGTGCTCGCTTGAACGACCCCCAAAAAGCAGAGCCACCACTGTTTTTCCGGCCATCGATAGTCCTTTCGCCCTGCGGCTCGTCCGAGTCCGTCGTCAGGTGGGGAGCTATGTCCCGGGGATTCAGCGTACCGGCCAGCACCTCGCTGACCTGTTTCACGATGGGCATGTCCACGCCTTTGGCAGCCGCCAGCTCGAGGATCGGCGCGACCGAGGCGAGACCCTCGGCCGTCTGCTGCATGCTCTTCACCACGTCGGCGAAGCTGTATCCCTGGCCGAGAAGTCGGCCGGCCGTGTTGTTGCGCGACAGCGATGAACTGCTGGTGGCGATGAGGTCGCCGAGCCCGGCCAGACCCGAGAGTGTGTCGGGGTGGGCTCCATACGCCACGGCGAAGTCGGTCATCTCGGCGAGGCCGCGGGTGATGATCGAGGCCTTCGTGTTCTCGCCGTAGCCCACGCCGTCGACGATGCCGATGGCCACCGCGATGAGGTTCTTGAGCACGCCGCCGAACTCGGTGCCGATGACGTCGGTGTTCACGAACGACCTGAAGTAGCGGTTGCTCGCCACCATCGCCACGCGCTGCGCGGTTTCGAGGCTCTGCGATGAGATCACGGCCGCCGTCGGCTGCTCCTTGGCGATCTCGAGCGCGAGGTTGGGTCCGGATGCGACGGCGATGCGATCGCGGTCGATCTCCAGTCCCAGCTCGATCACCTCGCTCATGCGCAGGCCGGATTTCTTCTCCACGCCCTTCATGAGGCTGATCACGAGGGCGTCGCTCGGCAGGAGGGGCCGGATAGCCGCGAGGTTCTCGCGCAGGCTCTGGCTGGGAATCGAGACGAACACCATCTCGGCACCCGCGAGGGCGTCGGCGAGGCTCGACGTGGCCGTGACCGCCGGCGGAAGGTTGATGCCGGGGAGGTAGTCGCTGTTGCGCTTGGCCTCGCTGATCTCGCGTGCGAGTTCGGGGCGTCGCGCCCACAGGGTCACGTCGCTGCCGCCGTCTGCAAGGATCTTGGCGAAGGTCGTGCCCCAGCTTCCTGCGCCGAGCACGGTCACGCGGCGACGGGGAGGGACGACCGCCACGGGCCTGGTCCTACTCAAAACGACCGGTCTCCTTCTGGTTGTGCGCGGCGGGATTCCACCGTTCCACGGGGGCGGTCTCTCCGCGCAGCCCTTCGAGCAGCGCAGTGATGTCGGCCATCACGAGTTCGGTCGCGGCCGTCAACAGAGCCGAGTTGATCGGCTTGCCACGGAACTCGTCGAGGTCGACGGGATCGCCGAACGCGACCTTGATGGTCTTGCGAGGAAAGAGGCTGATCTTGTTGGAGTAACGCCCCATGACGGCCTGGGTGCCCCAGTGGGCGGCAGGAATGAGAGGCAGGTTCTGCTCCAGCGCCATGCGCACCGCCCCGGTCTTGCCCTTCATGGGCCAGATCTGCGGATCGCGAGTCAGTGTTCCCTCCGGATAGATGATGACGGCGTTGCCCTTGTCGGCCAATTCGTGGGCGGCCTTCAGCGGCTCGCTGCCTCGAACGGATCCGGCCCTCTCGACGGGGATCTGGCCGGTGCCGCGCAGCACCGCCCCGACGACGGGCACCCTGAATAGGGAGGCCTTCGCCAGGAAGCGGGGCGCACGGCCGAGCTTCCAGATCGACCAGCCCATGATGACCGGGTCGATATTGCTGTAGTGGTTCGGCGAGAGCACGAACGCGCCGATGCGCGGCAGCTTCTGCGGGTCGGTGAACTCGATCTTCGCGATGCTCGACAGAAAGGGCACGAGCACCACGGCCAGTGCTCGAAAACCGATGGTCTTCTCAGACGGCTGGCCTGCCACGGTCACACCTCGAAGGAGAAGTCAGCTCCGAGCTTCTCGAGCTTGGCCACGAAGTCTCCGTAGCCACGACCGATGAGCCCCACGTTGCTGACGGTCGACCGGCCGTCGGCGGTCAGGGCCGCGATGAGGTGGCTGAAGCCGCCACGCAGGTCGGGAACGACGATCTCGCTGCCGTGCAGCTTCGTGGGGCCGGTGATGACAGCGGCCTGCTCGAGCGGACGACGAGGAACACGTCGCTCGCCCCCCTCGAGTCCATGCTTGTGCACCTGGATGTTGGCGCCCATCTCGACGAGGGCGTCGGTGAACCCGAAGCGGTCTTCGTAGACGGTCTCGTGCACGATCGACGTGCCGATGGCCTGAGTCAGCGCGATGATGAGCGGCTGCTGCCAGTCGGTCATGAAGCCGGGGTGCACGTCGGTCTCGATGACCACGGGCTTGAGGTCGCCGCCCGGGTGGTAGAACCGGATGCCGTCGTCTTCGATGTCGAACGCGCCGCCGATCTTGCGGAAGACGTTGAGGAACGTCATCATGTCCTGCTGCTTCGCGCCCTTGCAGGTGATATCTCCACCGGTGGCCAGGGCAGCCGAGGCCCAGCTGGCGGCCTCGTTGCGGTCGAACAGCGCGCGGTGGTCGTAGCCCTTGAGGCTGTCGACACCCTCGATGAGGATCACGCGGTTGGGCTCGACCGAGATGATCGCGCCCATCTTCTGCAGAACCGCAATGAGATCCATGATCTCGGGCTCGATGGCCGCGTTCTTGAGCTCGGTGGTGCCCTTCACTCGCACGGCCGTGAGCAGAACCTGCTCGGTCGCTCCGACGCTGGGGTAGGCGAACTCGATCTTGGCGCCGTGCAGCCCGTTCGGGGCGGAGATGTCGATACCGCTCGGAAGCTTGTCGACGACGGCGCCGAACTTGCGCAGGGCGTCGAGGTGGAAATCGATCGGCCGATCACCGATGCGGCAGCCGCCGAGGTCGGGGATGAACGCGTGGCCGAGACGGTGCAGCAGGGGCCCGCAGAACAGGATGGGGATACGGCTCGATCCCGACAGCGCGTCGATCTCGGCGCTGTTGGCGCTGGCCACGTTGCTGGGGTCGAAGATCAGGATGCCGGTCTCGGCACTGCCCGAGATCGTGACGCCGTGCGCTTCGAGAAGGCTGGCGACCACGTGCACGTCGGAGATGTCGGGCACGTCGCGCAGGATGCTCTTGGTGTCGCCGAGGAGCGACGCCACCATCGCTTTCGTCACGAGGTTCTTGGCCCCGCGCACGTCGATGGTGCCGCGCAAGGGGCGACCGCCGTTGATCACGATCGTGTCGCTCGGAAGTCCGACCCTGCGTGCTGCCATTTGTGCGTCCTGAAGAAGTGAATTCACTGATGTAACCGCCTGTACTGCTGTTATTTAACGGGGAGAGTCTTCGGACGCCAGCCTTCGCGGCGGCCCTCGAACTCCGTGATTCGCGCTTCGTCGCGCAGGGTGAGCCCGATGTCGTCGAGGCCTTCGAGAAGCCTCCATCGAGTGTAATCATCGATCTCGAACGGCACGGTGAGCGCCCCCGCGGTCACCGTTTTCGCCGGAAGATCGACCGTGACCTCGAGACCGGGCTGGGCGTCGATCAACGCCCAGATCTTCTCGATGTCGGTCTCTGCGAGCTGGGCCGCGAGCAGCCCCTGCTTGCCCGAGTTGCCCCGGAAGATGTCGCCGAATCGCGCACTGAGCACGGCCTTGAAACCGTAGTCTCGCAGTGCCCAGACGGCGTGCTCACGAGACGAGCCCGTTCCGAAGTCGGGTCCGGCGACGAGCACGGATCCCGTCTTGTAGGGCTCCTGGTTGAGCACGAACTCCGGGTCTTGACGCCAGCCGTAGAAGAGAGCGTCTTCGAAGCCGGTCTTGGTCACCCGCTTGAGGAATACGGCGGGGATGATCTGGTCGGTGTCGATGTTCGACCGCTCGAGCGGAACGGCGACTCCGGTGATGACGGATACCTTCTCCATTACAGAACCCTCCCGTTGCCTGAGCCCGCGTTCCCTGAGCCCGCGTTCCCTGAGCCTGTCGAAGGGAACCCCGTCGAAGGTCCAGCATCCACCAGCCTCGCGTCATCGACGGCGAGATCCCACGGACTCGACAGCGTTCCGCGAACGGCGGTGGCCGCAGCGACGAGCGGCGACACGAGGTGCGTGCGCCCGCCCTTGCCCTGGCGACCCTCGAAGTTGCGGTTCGACGTCGACGCGCAGCGCTCGCCCGGAGCGAGCTGGTCGGGGTTCATGCCGAGGCACATCGAGCAGCCGGCGAAGCGCCAGTCGGCACCGAAGTCTTTGAATACCTTGTCGAGCCCCTCGGCCTCGGCCTCGATGCGCACTCGCGCTGAACCCGGAACGACCATGACGCGCACGTTCTCGGCCTTCGTGCGTCCGCGCACGATGTCGGCGGCGGCGCGCAGGTCTTCGATGCGCGAGTTGGTGCACGAACCGATGAAGACCGTATCGACCGCGATCTCCTTCATCGGAGTTCCTGCGTCGAGGGCCATGTACTCGAGCGCACGCTCGGCGGCGGCCCGCTCGTTGGGGTCGATGATGGTGGCGGGGTCTGGCACCGGCTGCGAGAGCGAGACGCCCTGGCCGGGGTTGGTGCCCCAGGTGACGAACGGCTCGAGCTCGTTCGCATCGAGGAAGACCTCGGCGTCGAAGACGGCGTCGTCGTCGGTGCGCAGCGTCTTCCAGTACTCGACGGCGGCGTCCCAGTCGTCGCCCTCGGGGGCGTGCGGACGGCCTTTGAGGTACTCGAAGGTGGTCTCGTCGGGCGCGACCATGCCGGCGCGTGCGCCCGCCTCGATCGACATGTTGCAGATCGTCATGCGCCCCTCCATCGAGAGGGAGCGGATTGCGGAGCCGCGGTACTCGAGCACGTAGCCCTGGCCACCGCCCGTGGAGATCTTCGCGATCACGGCCAGGATGATGTCCTTCGCCGTGACTCCCGGGCGCAGTTCGCCCTCGACCGTGATGGCCATCGTCTTGAACGCCTTGAGCGGCAGCGTCTGCGTGGCCATGACGTGCTCGACCTCGCTGGTGCCGATGCCGAACGCCATCGCCCCGAACGCGCCGTGCGTGCTCGTGTGCGAGTCACCGCACACCACCGTGATGCCGGGCATGGTGAGGCCGAGCTGCGGTCCGACGACGTGCACGATGCCCTGCTCGACGTCGCCGAGCGAGTGCAGCCGGATGCCGAATTCCTTGGCATTTCGACGCAGCGTCTCGATCTGCGTGCGGCTGGTCAGGTCGGCGATGGGGCGGTCGATGCCCGCCGTGGGGGTGTTGTGGTCTTCGGTCGCGATGGTGAGGTCGGGCCGACGCACGGGGCGACCGGCGACGCGCAGTCCGTCGAACGCCTGGGGGCTCGTAACCTCGTGCACCAGGTGCAGGTCGATGTAGATGAGGTCGGGGGTGCCGTCTTCGCCCTTGACGACCAGATGATCCTCCCAGACCTTCTCGGCCAGGGTCTTGCCGCGTTTCGCGACGGGTGCTTCTGCATTGCTCATGAGTGATGCCTTCTCTTACGAATCTGCTTGCGAGAGCCCATGACACACTCCGCGACGAGGTGAGGCCTTAGAACGAGGACTCGTCGCGGCAACCAAGAAGAAGTCGACCAGACAGCATCCGTCTAGGGTAACACCCGCGATCCTCCCGGGCATTCCCGACGGATACGGTCAGGCGCGCGGCGCGCCGCCCGTATCGGACTTCTCATCGACGGCGTCGACAGGAGCGTCGACGACCCGTGTCGGAGCCGTGCCCGCCGGACCGGCGACCGGCGCACCCGCCGGTGCGGCATCCGATCGACGACCCTCGCGGCGCATGGCGATGAGGCTCGCGATGGTGGCCACGGCCATCGAGCCGATGATGACCGCGAGCGAGGTCCAGGTGGAGATGTCGGGAGCCCACTCGATGTGCTCGCCGCCGTTGATGAAGGGCAGCTCGTTCTCGTGCAGCGCGTGCGCCACCAGCTTGAAGCCGATGAAGGCGAGGATGAAGGCGATTCCGTAGTGCAGGTAGATGAGCTTCTCGAGGAGCCCGCCGAGCAGGAAGTACAGCTGGCGCAGGCCCATGAGGGCGAAGACGTTGGCGGTGAAGACGATGAACGGGCTCGTGGTGATGCCGAAGATCGCCGGGATCGAATCGAGGGCGAACAGCAGGTCGGTGGAGCCCAGGGCGATGAAGACGATGAGCATCGGCGTGAAGATCTTCTTGCCGTCGACGCGGGTGCGCACCTTCGCGCCGTCGAAGTCGTTCGAGATGGAGATGTGGCGGCGCAGGTAGCGGATGAGCCGGCTCTCGCCGTCGTCGGCGTCGTCGTGCTTCGAGAACGCCTGCTGCCAGGCCGTGTAGAGAAGAAAGGCTCCGAAGATGTAGAAGATCCAGCTGAAGTTCTCGATGAGCTGCGCGCCGAGGAGGATGAAGATGCCCCGAAGCACGAGCGCGATCAGGATGCCCACCATCAGGGCCTCCTGCTGCAGCTTCTTCGGCACCTTGAACCGCGCCATGATGATGATGAAGACGAACAGGTTGTCGATCGAGAGGCTGTACTCGGTGAGCCAGCCCGCCAGGAACTGTCCGGCATGCTCGCCGTCGGCGAAGATCAGCATCAGCAGCGCGAACACCAGCGCGAGGCCGACGTAGAACACCACCCAGAGCGTCGACTCCTTGGCCGAGGGGATGTGCGGCCGCTTGAGCACGAGCAGAAGGTCGACGACGAGGATCAGCGTCAGGATGACGAGGGATCCGACTTCGAACCAGACCGGGAGGTTGAGCGTGGCAGGCATGTGAGGGAGTGTGACCTTTCGGGATGGCGGGTACGCCGAGCGTCCGAAAGTCTCTCCCGCGCGACTCCGGCCGGGCCGGTCACGCCACCGCAACGGACCCGCGGCGGTGGGGATCGTACTGACGACTGCGATGAAGGTGGGATACTCCCCTTCTTCAGGCGATGTTACAGGATGCTGACGCTATGCTTCCGCCCAGACCGATATTCAGGAGACCCCCTTGGCCAGCAGCCCGCAGACCACCGCCACCCCGTCCCAGCAGAGTCCGTCCCAGCAACGCCAGTACCGACCGCAGACCGCGTGGGTCAAGTCGGTCGGCTACCTCATCTTCTTCAGCCGTTGGCTGCAGGCACCCCTCTACCTGGGCCTGATCATCGCGCAGCTGGTCTACGTCGTGGTCTTCGTGATCGAGCTCGTGCACCTCATCGAGACCGTGATGAAAGACCCGCTGCACATCGAGGAATCGGTGATCATGCTCTCGGTGCTCGGACTCATCGACGTGGTGATGATCGCGAACCTGCTGATCATGGTCATCATCGGTGGCTACGAGACCTTCGTCTCGAAGATCGACATCGAGGGCCACCCCGACCAGCCGGAGTGGCTCTCGCACGTCAACGCGAATGTGCTCAAGGTCAAGCTGGCCATGGCCATCATCGGCATCTCGTCGATCCACTTGCTCAAGACGTTCATCGAAGTCGGCGATCTCGGCGACCCACGCAGCGATACCGAGGAGGAGAGCCTCACAGGCGATGTCTACACGGGCGAGGGCGTCTTCTGGCAGGTCATCATCCACACCGTCTTCATCATCTCGGCCATCGCACTCGCGCTCATCGACCGCATGTCCCAGAACCACGGCGCCGGCGCGCGCAGCCTGACCCATAAGCCGTCAGACCAGGTGGTCGAGCCGATCGATCCGTCGCCTGTGCCGCAGGGCGCCGTCGCCGTGTCGGGCTACATCATCGACGGAAAGTTCGTCGAGCAGCGCTAGCCGCCCGACGAACCTCCGCCTCGGCGGCTACTTCTTCAGGTCGTCGAGAAGGGATGCGCGCACCTCGTCGAGACGGCGGGCGAACGCAGCGGCCGTGCCCGCGGGCACGGTTCCCTTCGCCCCGCTCGACCGAAGCGCCGTGCGCACCGACTGGCGGAACTCGGCCAGCGCGATGTCGACGTCGCGGATCTCGTTCCGACTCGCATCCCGCGCCGCATCGGCCGACGCCGGCGACTCGTCGGCGGGGCCGGCCTGCTCGTCGGAGGGCGCCTCGCCCGTCGCATTCCGAGTGGGTGCACCATGCGTGGGCGCATCCTCAGTGGGATCGAAGGCGAACCATGACGAGTACGACTGGCTCGTCGCATCCGTCGCCTCGCGCGCCTGGCGGGCGGCCGATGCGAGATCGGCCCGCAGGCTCTTCATCGCCTCGCCCACACCCGAGCGCACCTCGTCGGCGAGCCGGCGAACGCTGTCGGTGAGGTCGTTCTCGATCGAAGTGAGGTCGCCCTCGCGAGCGGCGAGTTCCGCGCGGCCCGCCTCGGTGATCTCGTAGACGGTCTTGCGGCCGTCGGCGGTCTTGGTGACCAGGCCCTCGTCTTCGAGCTTCGCGAGCCGAGGATAGATCGTGCCGGCGCTCGGCGCGTAGGTGCCGCCGAAGCGCTCGCTGAGAGCCTGGATCAGCTCGTAGCCGTGCTTGGGCGACTCGTCGAGCAGCTTGAGCAGGTAGAGCCGCAGGTGGCCGTGGCCGAAGACGGGGGTCACAGGGATTCCCCCTCCGGTGCGTCGAACGGCGCGGAGTCGTCGACGGGTGCGTCGAACACGCCCGATGACGGAACGCTCGATGCCCCCACGGTCGCCCGGCGCACCGATGTGATGTCGCCCGACACCGAGTTCGCGCGTACCTCCACCCACTTCGCGTCGAGGGTGCCCGACGTGTGGTTGAAGCCGCGGCCACGGGTGCCGCGCGTGATGGTCGAGTCGACCTGCAGCGTGCCGCTGACGCTGTTGAGGCTGAAACGCGCCGGAACATCCTGGTCGAGGCGCACGGTGAGATCTCCGCTGACCGTGTTGTTGCTGATCTCCTCAGGAATACCGGTGAGGTCGAGGAACACCGTGCCGGAGACACCGTCTGCGGAGAACTTGCGCAGCGCGCCGGTGACCGTGATGTCGCCGGTGACGGTGTGCGCGTTCAGCACGCCCTCCTGGTCGCTCACGGAGATCTCGCCGCTGACGGTGTTGATGTCGAGGTCGCCGACGATGTCGTCGATCACGATGTCACCCGACACGGAGTTGACCCGGGCGTCGGTGCGCAGGCCGGAGATGAGAGCGCCGGCGTTGACGACGCCGAACTTCAGGCCCGCGTCGCGCGGGATCATGATGCTGATGTCGGCCTTCGCGTTGCCCTTGAACGATTTGAAGACCTCGATGAAGTTGTCCCAGCTGAGCTGCGGGTGGTCGATCTCGAGCACGTCGCCGTCGATCGAGACCTTCAGGTCTCTGCCCGAGACCGAGTGCACCTCGACGCGGGCGCCGGGCTCGTCGTGGGCGATCACGTCGATCTTGCCGCCGATGAGGCTGATCTTGACCGAACGCACGAGTTCGAGGTCGATGACTTTGGGGCCGGTGACCAGCCACTTCTCGATGGCCATGAAATTCTCCTTGAGGTCGATAACGCGATATATCGCGTCGATTGCTCTCAAGATATATCGCGAATTAGCAGTCGGTCAAGATATATCGCGAATTGGATGCCGATACCCGGCTCAACGACGAAGCGCCCCGACCCACAGGGGGTCGAGGCGCTTCGAGCGTGTGTTGGCGCGTTACGCGCGGCTGCGGCTTCCGCGGCCCACGATGAGGCCGTAGACGAGAAGCACAACGATCGAACCGACGATGGCGATGAGCCACGACTGGATGCTGAAGAATCCGTCGTAGCCGACGCCGAAGACAGCGCCGCCGATCCATCCACCGATGAGGGCTCCGACAACACCGAGGACGAGGGTGATAACCCAGCCGCCACCCTGCTTGCCCGGAAGAATCGCCTTAGCGATTGCGCCCGCGATCAGACCGAGAAGAAGAAAACCGAGAAAGCTCATGACTGTCTCTCCAATGCACTGTGTAGTGCAGCAGGCGGATTTCGACTACTGCAGCCAAGACACTAGCGGTCGTGCCCTATTCGGGGCACAGGGCTTGACATCAGGCTCTTCAGTCTGATTTGTGCGCAGATTCCCAGCCAAGGAGGGGTGCGAGAACGGTAGCGATGTCTGTGAGGATCTGCACGTAGTCGTCGTGTTCGAGGGTGAAGGGCAGCGCGAACACGACCTCGTCGACGGCCCGATACCCCGCGTGAGCCCGCAGCGCATCGGCGATCTCCTCCGAGCTCCCCACGAGGTCGGGAGCGAAGAGCATACGCTGCGGCCCCTGCGGCGCGGTCGTTCGAGCGAATCTGCGCTCGGCGAACGCCCGGTACTTCGCTGCCTGCTCAGCCGTGGCTGTGTCGGTGGGAATCACGACGAGCCCCTGGGATGCGCGAGCCGCCTGCCCCAGGGGATGCCGGTCGCGGAAGAGATCGATCTGAGCCCGTTGGATGCGGGCGAAGTCGTCGTCCTCCTCGGCCCGCACGACGCTGCTGCTCAGGAGATTGAGCCCGCGATCCCCCGCCCAGGCGGCCGATGACAGACCGGCCGCTCCGTACCAGACCCTGTCGGCGAGCCCCGGCGAGTGGGGCTGGATGCGCGTCGAATACGCCTCGATACCCTCCGTTCCCTCGAACGTGCTCACCGCGTCGCCGCGCAGGTTGTGCAGCAGGCGGTCCACCCGTTCG
The DNA here is from genome assembly GCF_001422485.1 of Agreia sp. Leaf283. Lineage (GTDB taxonomy): Bacteria > Actinomycetota > Actinomycetes > Actinomycetales > Microbacteriaceae > Agreia. The sequence continues at coordinate 123,750 of NZ_LMNF01000003.1, read as the reverse complement.
GTCGTGAAATTCTCGTTCTCCCACGAGTCCGGATACAGGTGGTGCTTGATGTCGTCGAAGTGCGTCGGCACCCCGACACTCACGCCCGGGTTCAGCCGACCCCGACTCAACACGTCGACGGTCGAGAGGTCTTCGGCGAGCCGGAACGGGTTCTCCAGCCCGAGCGGGATCACCGCCGTTCCGAGCTCGATGCGGCTCGTGCGCTGGCTCGCGGCGGCCAGCACGGCGACCGGCGACGAGATTCCGTGCTGCAGGTGCCGGTCGCGCAGCCAGGCACTGTCGAAGCCCAACTGCTCCCCCAGCTCGATGATCTGCAGCGTGCTCTCATGCCCGCCGAACGGATCGGCCTCGTCGAAGAAGCCGATGGTCAGAAATCCGAGGCTCTTCAGGTCGCGCGGGCTGTCTGTGCTCATGAATTCACAGTACCCACGGCCAGCTGAACGTCGTGACCCGCGGCATCCGATGACGTCACTCGGCGCAACATCGCATGTCAGCCGCAGCCGCCGATCGTCAACGGCACGGAGCCGAGGGGATTCGCGTCAGATGCGGTCGCACGATAGCTGCCCGTCCAGGTGAGCTGCCACTGCGCCGGGGCGATCGCCGCTGAGGTCTGGACCGACGAACCCGAGAGGCCGACGACCGCCGTCCCCTGCCCGTCGGCCACGCCCTCGCCTGACAGGGAGTAACTGTAGGGATTGTCCGTTCTCGAGCCTCTCAGGTAGACCGTCTCACCCGGCACGAGACCCGTCACCGTCACAGGAACTCCCGATTGGCCCGAGAACACCTCTGGCTCGATGCACGATTGCAGCTGTACCGAGACGTCATCGATAGGAAGGTAGGTGATGGGAAGCGGGCCGCTCGCCGCGATCGGATCGACGTATTCGTCGCCGGACGGATCCCGTTCGGGTCCTCCACTGGCATCGACGCGCAGGTAACTCTCCCAGATCTGTCCACTCTCGGTACTGGCGATGTTCTGCGGGAACGAATCTGGAGTCCACACAAAAGACACCGCCCCACGATCGTCGGTCGTGACCGTGGTGGGAGTGGTGAGGACAGAGAAATAGTCATCCGGAGACGACGAACCGGCCGAGTAGTGGGAGTCGATCGAGAGGGCGAACTCCGTGTTCGGCGCGAATCCGGAGAGCTCGACCGGGATGCCGGCACCCCAGCTCGGCGGGCTGAACGAGGCCTCCCCGATGGCCACGGTCGGCACGGTCGGCACCGCGGGCGTCGTCGCAGTCGGAGTCGGTTGGGGCGTGCGGCTGGGGGCCTGAGTGGTCGAGGTCGTCGCCGTCGGCTCCACGGCACCCCACGGGGAATTCCCGAGGCCGATGGCCAGCGCGCCTCCCGCAGCGCCGAGACCGAGCACAACGAGCACGATGATGCTGAGGGCACCGAACCGGAACCGGGGTTTCGGCGCCGCTTCGGCTGCAGGGAGCTGTGACTCGGCGGCGAGGAGCACGTTCTCGGAGATGCGAACGATCATCCGCTCGAAGTCATCGCCGGCTGGAGGTTCAGTTCTCATTGTCGATCGCCGCCTTTCGCAGCCTGGCGCGACTCCGTGAGACCCTCTGGCGCACGGCTCCGACGCTGATTCCGGTTTCGATTGCCGCATCCGCATAGCTGCGGCCATCGATCAAACACAACTCGCATACGCGACGGTCGAGGGCAGAGAGCTTGTCGATCTCTCCCATAACCCATCGCAGGCGATCCCGAGCATCGACATCGTGGTCGGACACCGGCACGTCGTCGGGAAGCTCGTCCGTGGCGTGCCTGACGCGTGCCCTGTTGAGGTTCAGCGCCAGATATCTGCAAGTGGTCAGAAGCCAGGGGAGAACCGAGCTGTCGGGCAACACGATGCCGTCAGCCTTGCGCCAACACGTCACGAAGGTGTCTTGCACGACCTCTTCCACGTCGGACTGGCTCGCAACCAGGGCCCAGGCGTATCTCGTGACGGAGGGCGAATGCCTCCGCAAGAGCACTGCGAGTGCACGTTTGTCTCCGGCCGCAAGGCCCCTCACCAGCTCAGCGTCCGAATCGTCGTCGGCATTCATTCGTACCCCCTCACTTATGGAATGTCGTCGCGGGGGCAGAAATCACACACGAATGAAAATTCTTCTACGGCCGGATGAGCACCTTGAGGGCTTCGCGGTCGGCCATGGCCTGGTAGCCGGCCGGCACCTCGTCGATGCCGATGGTGCGATCGAAGACACGGCCGGGCTCGATGGTGCCGTCGAGCACAAGAGGAAGGAGCTCGTCGATGTACGCCCGGGCCGGTGCGACTCCACCGGTGAGGGTGATGTTGCGCATGAACTCGCGTCGACCGATCGGAACCTCGGTGAACTGCGGAACGCCGACCCGGCTGATCACGCCGCCGTCGCGCACGATCGCGATCGCAGTTTCGATGGCGGGCCGCAGCCCGACGGCCTCGAGCACGGCGTGCGCGCCGTCGCCGTCGGTCAGCTCCAGAACGCGGGCGATGGCCTCGTCGCCCCTCTCGGCCACGACCTCGGTCGCGCCGAACTCGCGCCCCAGATTCGTGCGGGCCTCGTGCCTGCCCAGCAGGATGATGCGGGACGCGCCCATGAGCTTCGCCGCGATGACCGCGGAGAGGCCGACGGCTCCGTCGCCGATCACGGCGACGGTCTGCCCAGGCTCGATCTGCGCCTTCTTGGCCGCGTGGTACCCGGTCGACATCACGTCGGACAGACTCAGCAGCGACGGGATGAACTTCTCGTCGAAGCCCACGGGTACGACGACGACGGTTCCGGATGCCTGGGGCACGCGGGCGCGCTCGCCCTGCCCGCCGTCCTGGTCGCCGCCCCAGTGCCCGCCGTGTCGGCACGAGGTCTGCAGGCCCTCGCGGCAGAAGTCGCAGGTGCCGTCGGAGACGACGAACGGCACGATCACGAAGTCGCCGATGGCGAGGTCGGTGGTCTCGGAGCCCAGCTCTTCGATGACGCCGACGAACTCGTGCCCCATGCGGGACCCCTCTTCAGTGGCCTCGCGCGAGGCGTACGGCCAGAGGTCGCTGCCGCAGATGCAACCGGCGACGATGCGCACGATGGCATCGGTCGGCTCCTGGATAACGGGATCGGCCACGGTCTCGACGCGCACGTCTCCGGCGCCGTACATCAGGGTTGCTCGCATGCAGAAAAGGGTACGCGCCCGAGTATAGAAAAAGCCCGGCGCCCCTGAATGAGGGGAACCGGGCTATCTGTGACCCCAACCGGATTCGAACCGGTGCTGCCGCCGTGAGAGGGCGGTGTCCTAGGCCGCTAAACGATGGGGCCGTCTGCAACTCAACGAGTATGCCATACGATCCGCCCTCAATGCCAATCGGCTCAGGCGAGGATGCGGAGCGCCCCCGCGACGACCTCGACCTCGACCGGAAGAGGGCCGATTCTCTCGCCGTCGGCGTAGGCGATCACGTCGTCCGCATCGATGCGCACGCGCGACACCCGGGAGATGTCGACGATGTCGAGCCCGGTATGGCTGCCCGAGAACACCTTCGGAAAAAGGCGCAGGAAGCGCACACGAGACAGCGCCCCCACCCGGAACAGATCGAGGTACCCATCGTCGATGAGTGCATCCGGAGTCACCATCATGCCTCCGCCGAGCGACCGATTGTTCGCCACCGCGATCAGGGAGGCGCTCACGGTGGACGACACTCCGTCGACGGTGAGCTCATAGCTGCGGGCGCGCAGCGTGACGAGCTCGGCGAGCAGCGCGATCACGTAGCGACTCGCTCCGCGCGGACGGCTCATGCGATTCGCGCGCTCGTTGACCAGGGCATCGAATCCCGCCGAGAGCACTCCCCCGAACCAGGTCGTTCCGTCGGCGTGGTGCACACGGCCCGCATCGATCGTTCGCGCGCCTGCCGCGAGCGCCGAGCGCAGAAAGGCCAGGGCGTCGTCGAGCGAGTCGAGCGGAATGCCGAGCCCTCGCGCCATGTCGTTGCCGGTGCCCGAGGGGATGATGCCGAACGGGATGCCCGTTTCGGCGGTCGCATTGACCGCAAGGCTGACCATTCCGTCACCGCCTACGACGACGAGCGCGTCGGCCTCGGCCGGACCACCGGCATCCAGGGCCTGCCGAACGGATGCCGTGAGCGCCGCGAAATCGAGCTCGGTCAGGGCGACCACGTCGTGGCCCTCGGCGAGGAGCGCCTCGACGACGCGAGGACCCGTGGCGCTTCTCGAGCCGAACGAGGCCGACGGGTTGATCGCGAGAACGATCCGCTTCGGCGAGGTGGTCATGATCTGTCGATTATGGCCTACGTGCAAGGCGCACCGGAGACCTTCATGAGAGTTCTACGCTGGAGAAATGAGACTCACCAAACTCGAGCACGCCGCACTCATCATCGAGCAGTCGGGCAAGAAGCTCTTCGTCGATCCCGGATCGTTCACCACCGCGATCACCGAGGCCTCCGGCGCCGTCGCCGTCGTGATCACTCACGAGCACGCCGACCACTGGACCCCGGAGCAGCTCACCCGCCTGCTCGACAAGGCGCCCGACACTCGCATCTTCGCCCCGAAGGGCGTTGCGGATGCCGCGACCGGGTTCCCGATCACCATCGTCGAAGCGGGCGACGAGGTCACCGTCGCTCCCTTCACCCTGCGCTTCTTCGGCGAGAAGCACGCGGTGATCCACTCGTCGATCCCGGTGGTCGACAACGTGGGCGTACTCATCAATGGCTCCGTGTACTACGGCGGCGACTCCTACACGGTGCCGGAGGGGGTCGACGTCGACGTGCTCGCCGCACCCGTCGGAGCTCCGTGGCTGAAGATCGGCGACTCGATGGACTACGTGCTGGCCGTGAAGCCCAAACGAAGCTTCCCCACCCACGAGATGACTCTCTCGAAGGCGGGGAAGACGATGACGGGCGACCGCATCAAGTGGGCCACCGAACAGAACGGCGGACAGTACTTCGCGCTCGAACCCGGCGACACGCTCGACGTGTAGCCCGGTCTCGGGCTTGAGGCCTCAGTCGAAGCGGGGCTTCTTCCTCTCGTCGTCGCCGAAGACCTCTTCGGTGATCAGCGCCGTGTTCACGAGGGGGCGGCGGTCGTTCGGCGACTCCCGCCCGGGCTCGTCGTCCTCGGCCGTCGGGTCGAGGTCGGGGTCGACATCGGGGTCGGCGTCGAGCTGCTCGTCGTTGTTGTGCGTCTCGCCGTGCTGCCGGTCGACCTCCTCGACGATGCCGTTGGTCTGGTCGAACGGATGCGCCACCTCGTCGAGGGCGCTGCGGTTCGGTTCCGCGCGCTCGGCGTGATTGCCGTCGACGTCGTCGGTGATGGGGTCGAAAGGCTGGGTGTCGTCGCTCGCGAAAGCGTCGACGTCCCGTTCGGCCTCAGCAGGTGGTCGGGCGTGACGGCCGGTGACGGCGTCTCCCCGGTCGACCGCCGCTGCTGCGACGGCGTCGTCGTTCAGGTGATTCGTGGAGGGGTCGAATGTACTCATGCGGCTGACGTTACGCCCGCGCGAATGGCGAGAAAAGGGGGTTGAGTTTTCGCAAAGCGCAATGGGGTCGGCCGGTGGGAATCCTCTTCGCCCCTTGTGTGTTATCTCTATCGAGTCGTGAGAACGGCTGTAGATGGAGGCACAAGTGACCAGACCAATAGAAGAGATCGAAGACGAGTCCGGCGTCGTCACGAAGTACCGGCGTCACCTGAACGGGCGCGGGCGCGTGGCATCGGGAGCCAAGGTGCACCCGAGCGCGTTCATCGATTCGTCGGCTTATGTCGAATCGGATGCCCGGGTCGGGCAGAACGCATGGATCGGCGCGGGCAGCTGGGTCGATCGCGGAGCGGCACTCGCCGACGGAGTCTTCGTCGGAGCGAACGTGCACATCGGCCGCGGAGTGTTCGTGGGCCGCGGCGCGCGCCTGGGCAGCAACTCCCGCATCGAGCCCGATGTGCGCATCGGAGACGAGATGCGCGTCGAGCGCGACACCCGGGTGGCCGCAGACGTCGGCTGGAGCGAACGTCGACGCCAGTCGCCCGCCGACGGCTTCGCAAAGGCCGCCTGACCCTCGCCACGTGACGACCGAACCGGTCGCATCCGCCCTCAGCAGGTGGATGCGACCGGTTTCTGCGTCAGGGCGCCTCGTCGAGCGATCCATCCGTCAGTCGACGCTCTTGTCGGAGGGGTTGCGAGCATCTTCTGACGGATGGATGCCCGCAGGCAAGACTCAGGGAGCGGGGATGCCCGGCGTGCCGACGGGCGATCGAGGCATCTAGTCTGGGAGCCATGACCACTGCCACCGTCGGCATCATGCTGCCCCGCGACCTGCCCGCCCACCAGATCGTGCCGTTCGCACAGAAGGCCGAGCAGCTCGGCTTCGACGAACTCTGGGTCGTCGAAGATTGCTTCTTCCGCGGCGGATTCGCGCAGGCGGCCGTCGCCCTGGCCTCGACCCAGCGCATCCAGGTCGGCATCGGTATTCTGCCGGCGCCCGTGCGCAATGCGGCGTTCACGGCGCTCGAGGCGAACACGCTCGCCGAGATCTATTCCGACCGCCTGATTCTCGGAATCGGGCACGGAATGCCCGTGTGGATGCGCCAGGTCGGCGACAAGCCGGCAAGCATTCTGACGATGCTCGACGAGCAGCTCACCGCGCTGCGCACGCTCCTCGCCGGCGACCGGCTCGAGGTCGACGGGCGCTACGTGACCATCGACGGAGCTCAACTCGAAAGCCCAGCTACCACCGCTCCCCCGGTGCTCGCCGGAGTGCGCGGGCCCAAGTCGCTGGCGGTCTCGGGCCGATCCGCCGACGGCACGATTCTGGCGGAGCCGGTGACGCCCGAATATCTGACCGCGGCACTCGGCCACATCGACGCCCGCGGGCCGCACAGCGTCGTCGCCTACAACGTGGCCGCGGTCGACGATGACCCGGCCGTCGCGCGAGAACTCGCCCGCCCCGCCCTGGAGTGGATCGGCGAGCCCGACTGGGCTCCGCACATCGACCCCCTCCCCTTCGCCGCGGAGTTCGCTGCCCTGCGTGAGCGGTCGGCGACGCGGGCCGACTTCGTGGCGGCGATCCCCGACGAGTGGGTCGACGCGCTCGCCCTGACCGGAACACCCGATCGGGTGCGCGACCGCATCGCCGAACTGCACGCCAGCGGAGCCACGAGCGTCGTCTTCATCCCCGCGGGCACCGACCCGCTTCGCCGTCTCGACTCCCTCGCACGCGCCCTGTGATGCAGCGATGACGGGAGACTCGACCACCGTCGAGCTGCCTTTCGTTCCTCCCTACGAGCGCGAGAAGGCTCTGGCGCTGATCGCTGCGCACGCCGTGCCCGGGTCGGAACGGGTCGACCTGACCGACTTCTCCGTCACCCGGATCATCGCCGCGCCCAGCGGACCGCTCGCCGTTCGCGTCGAGCTCGGGGAGGCGTCGGTGAGGGCGACCGTCTCGAGCGGTGACGCACGCGATGTCGAAGCCGTCGCATCCCTCGTTCGAGCCTGGCTCGACCTCGATCTCGAGCCGTCGAGAATCGTGGATGCCTTCGGTCGCGACCCGAGGCTGGGCCCGCTGGTCGCGGCCCGGCCCGGCCTCCGCGTGATCGGCCACCCCGACGGATACGAAGCCGCCCTCACGACGGTGCTGGGTCAGCAGGTGTCTCTGGCCTCGGCGCGCACCTTCGCCGGCCGCCTCGTCGCGGCCTACGGAGAACCGGGGCCGGATTCCCTGATGCTCTTCCCCCGGGCCGCGGTCGTCGCGTCGATTCCGGTCGACGAGCTGCAGCGCACGATCGGACTCACGGGAGCCCGCACGAGGACACTGCACGCGGTCGCTCAGGCCTCGGCCGACGGGCTCGATCTGAGCCCGTCGGCCGACCTGGTGGCCACCCGCGCTGCTCTGCTCGCCATTCCCGGCGTCGGACCGTGGACGGCCGACTACCTCGCCGTTCGAGCGCTCGGCGATCGCGACGCGTATCCGGCGGGCGACCTCGTTCTGAGGCGGGCGCTCGGAGTGCGCACGGCCGCCGAGGCCGAGCGCATTGCCGAGCCCTGGCGGCCGATCCGGTCGTACGCGCTCGTCCACATCTGGACGGCGGCCGCGTTCTCCTGAGCGTCGTCGCGCAGGCATGATGGAACCATGACGATCCCCCCGGTGGCCTCCGGATTCCCGCTGCCGCCGCTCACGAGCCCGGTGCGAACCATCGGCGCCCGCACCATCGACTTCTCCTCGCGCATCGCCGTGATGGCCATCGTCAATAGAACGCCCGACAGCTTCTTCGACCAAGGCCGGACCTTCGCGCTCGACCGTGCCGTCGACGCCGCACTGGCAGCGGCCTCCGCCGGAGCCGACTGGGTCGACATCGGCGGCGTCAAGTTCGCACCCGGCCCCGAGATCTCGGCCGCAGAGGAGCTCGACCGGGTGCTGCCCGTCGTGCAGGCCGTGGCCGCCCGCTCCGATGTCGTCATCTCGGTCGACACGTTCCGGCCCGAGGTCGCCGAAGCGTGCATCGCCGCGGGCGCCTCGGTGGTGAACGACACCACGGGGTTGCAGAATCCCGAACTGGCCGAGCTCGCGGTGTCGACCGGCGCCACGCTCGTGATCACCCACAGCCTCGCCCGGCCGCGCACAGCCTACGCGGCTCCGCGCTACGACGACGTGGTGCAGAGCGTCGTCGAGTTTCTGCGAGAACGCATCGAGGTGGCAATGGGGCTGGGCGTGGACGAGTCGCAGATCATCATCGATCCGGGGCACGATCTCAACAAGAACACCCTCCACTCGCTCGAGATCACGCGGCGATTCGATGAGATCGCGCGCATCGGACTGCCCGCCATCGCAGCCGTGTCGAACAAGGACTTCGTGGGCGAGTCGATCGATGCGCCACGCGAGGAGCGCGGCGACGGCTCCATCGCCGCTGCCACCGCCTGCGCCCTGCTCGGCGCTCGCATCGTGAGAATGCACGACGTGCCGCGCTCCGTGCAGGCGATGCGCATGACGGAGGCCATCCTGGGCCTGCGAGAACCGCAGCACCTGCGCCACAACATGACCGACGAGAACGACTGACCACGAGAACGAGGCCCGACGTGACCGAACCCCGCATCGCACTGCTCTCCTCCGCGGCTGCAGCGCTCGACGACGCCGGCCTCGTCTCGGCGTACTCTGTCGCCGATCGCAGCACTCCCACACTGCGCGTGAACTTCGTGACGAGCCTCGACGGCTCCGCCACGGTGAAAGGACTCTCGGGCGGGCTCGGCGGCCCCGCAGACAAGCTCGTGTTCGACACCCTCCGACGTCTGGCCGACGTCGTTCTCGTCGGCGCGGGCACGGCGCGCTCAGAAGGTTACGGCGCGATGCGACTGCCGGATGCCGACCAGCAGTGGAGGGTCGAGCACGGCCTGGCACCGCAGCCGACTTTCGCCCTGGTGTCCGGCCGGCTCGACCTCGATGCGACGAGCGACATCTTCACGAAAGCTCCCGTGCGGCCGCTCGTGCTCACCTCGGCGGCGGCGCCGGCCGACGCGCGCGACGCACTCGGCGAGGTCGCCGAGGTCGTCTCGTGCGGAGACGACCACGCCGAACCGCAGCTCATCATCGATGCGCTCATCAGCCGAGGACTCCCCCAGATTCTCTGCGAGGGCGGACCGAGCCTGTTCGGAACGTTCATCGCCGCCGACCTCGTCGACGAGCTGTGCCTGACCGTCAGCCCGCTCCTGGAGGGCGGGGCGGGCATCCGGATCTCGCACGGCGAGAGCGAGGCGGCGCGCCGGATGCGACTCGTGCACGTGCTCGAGTCGGACGGGCTGCTGCTGACCCGGTACGCGCGCGCTCGATAGCGCGGCGCGTCAGGACTGGGGCGTCGGCTCGTCCGGCGAGCCTCCGATGTTGACCATCCAGCGAACGCCGAACCGGTCGATGAGCTGCCCGAAGCTGTCACCCCATGGCGCCTTCTCGAGCGGCAGGAAGACATTCGCCCCCTCGCTGAGGCCGTTCCAGAACCCCGTGAGCTCGTCGACATCCCGACCACTGAGCGACACCGAGAAGGCATCGCCCGGGGTGAACGGCATGCTGTTCGGGGTGTCCGCCGCCATGAAGATGAGCCCGCCCGGCGAGACGAGCTGGGCGTGCATGATCTTGTCGGCCTCGGACGGGTCTTCGTTCATGCCGAAGTCCGCATAGCGGCTCATCGTGAGCTCACCGCCGAAGACCGACTGGTAGAACTCCATGGCCTCTTTCGTGTTGTCGCGAAAGCCGAGGTAGGGGGTGAGTATCGAGGGCATGATGGTCTCCTTTGTCCGCGTATCTTCCAATTAGGAACAAGTATGGGCGCATGCTTCTCGACCCACAACGCCGAAAAAGGGGCTCCCCTCCGATTCGGAAGGGAGCCCCTCGATGAGCCACTGGAGCGGTGTGGCCTAGGCCTCGCTCATGACGAGCTTCTCGGCCTGGCCGCGAGCGGCGAGGGCCGCGGCGCGGGCGGCGAGACGGCGGGTCTGCTCGGCCTGGCCGGCGTCGAGAACCTCCTGGTCGACCTCGAAGTTCGGAACAAGCTTCTGGCCGTTGTACTTCTCGATGTAGGCGTCGAGCTCGGGGCCCGACTCCCACGACGTGATCAGGCAGTAGCGGGGGTCGGTGCCCAGGTGGGTGGCGGCGTGCCACAGGCGCTGGGTGTCGATGATGAGCTGGGCTCCGGCCGGAAGCGCGATGCGGTACTCGACGCTGGGGTCGGTGCGGTTCTCGCGCAGAACGAAGAAGCTGTCGGTGTCGTCGGTGAGGTTGAAGAACCCGCGAACGACCCATCCGGTTCCGTCGGGGTTCAGGCGGTTGTTGTCGTCCTGGTGCAGGTTGTAGAGGCAGTCGGCGTAGCTGTTGGGCTGCAGCTCGATCACGCGGCAGCGGCCGATGTTGGCGCCGGGCTCCTGGGCGCGTGCGGTCAGGGTCGGGGCCTTCTCGACCTGCGAGGGGATGAACACGCCATCCTTGTCGGTGCGCGGCGGCTTGTGGTTCCAGAAGCCGTTGCACTCGATGTCGCCGAAGGCGCTCGCGAGGGGCGCGAACCGGGTGTCACCCGAAGACTTCCAGTCGACATACTCGATGTCGAGCCACTCCTTGGGATCGATCTCCTTGTTGTAGCGATCGAGTACGACATAGCCGGTCTCTTCCAGAGCGGCAGATTTGATGTAACCCATGATTGAAAATCATGTCCTTTCGTTGGGGGCCAGCACGTTTTAACAGGCCCAACTTAGGCAAGCCTACATTGGACGATTTCGATACGGACTTTAGTCCTCATCCTCCTCCTGAACCCGTCTCGAGTCACCGTCGGCGCGTATCTTCCATCGACTAAACTCGGCGGTTGCGCACCCCAGCCATATCGAGAGGCGAAAACGAGAACATGGTCACTGCCACGAACATCGATGCGACCGCGGTCAACACAGTCGCGTGGCTCTCGGCAGACGACACGACCATCGTCGTTCCCGTCTACCAGCGCCAGTACCGCTGGGACATCGGCGCGTGCGAGAAACTGCTCGCAGACATCCGCGCGGTCTCGCGATCGGAGGACCGGCACACGCACTTCATCGGCTCGATCCTCTCGAGCCGCAGCACCGACGACGCCGACGACTCCGAGCTCGTGCTCATCGACGGCCAGCAGCGCATCACCACCCTCATGCTGCTGATCGCCGCGCTCCACCACACGGTCGCCCACAGCGACCCGTCGCTCGCCGCGGAGCTGCAGCGAGTGCTCGTGCGCGCGGCCGATCCGGCCCGCACGAAGCTGCGCCCCCACCGCGCCTGGGCCCAGGTCTTCGAGAGCGTCGTACTCGACCACCTCGGTCCCGGCGACGAACTGCGCGACTCGAGGTTTGACGACAACTACGCCTTCTTCCGCAGCCAGGTGCGCCTCGACGAGGTGCCCCGCATCTGGCGTGGGCTGCAGAAGCTCGAGCATGTGGCCATCACCCTCGGCGCCGACGCGAACGCCCAGCAGATCTTCGAGAGCCTGAACTCCACGGGCGAGCCCCTGCGCGACCACGAGCTCATCCACAACTACGTGCTCATGGGCCTCACCCACGTCGAGCAGAGCGAGATCGAGGAGTCGTTCTGGCTGCCGATCGAGCAGAACACGGGCGAGCAGATCGCCTCGTTCTGGAGGCACTACCTGGTCATGACCACCGGCCGCGAGGTCACCGTCGTCGGCCAGCGCGGCGTGTACGACGCGTTCCAGCAGCAGTTCCCCCGACTCGACATCGACACCCTGCGCACCCACGCCGCCGAATGGCGCTCCTTCTCGGCCGCCTACCGCGTCCTCCTCGATCCGAGCCTCGAGGCAGACCCCGAGGTCTCGCGCCAGCTCGGCTACCTGAACACCTTCGGGCGCGGCATGTACCCGCTCGTGATGCGGGCCTACCTCGACTATTCGCGGGGCGCGCTCGACGCGACGAGCCTCATCGAGCTGCTCGAGAACATCCAGTCGCTGTTGCTGCGCCGCACGCTCGTCGGCGTGAGCAACGACCGGCTCGTCGCCCGGCTGAGCCGGGCGCGCGCCGAGGGGCCGGATGCGCTGGTGCGCGCGATCTCCCGCATCACGCCCAGCGACGAGCGTGTGCGCGTGGCCCTGAAGTACGCCGAGCTGCCGCACTCGGCCTACGTTCTCGCGCGCCTCAGCGACGTGCCCGCATCCATCGACCTCGAGGTCGAGCACATCTTCCCGCTCTCTCCCGGCGACTTGTGGAGCGGCGACGGCGAGCGCGAATGGGCCGACTACACCGACGACGAGCAGAACAGCCACCGCGCCCTCTCGCAGACCGTCGGCAACCTGGCCCTGCTCGAGGAGCACCTGGCCGAGCGCGCCGCCGACAAGTCGTTCCTCGACAAGCGCGACCGCTCCTACGCGAAGAGTTCGATCGCGCTGACCCGCGAGCTGGCCGACGTGCCGAGCTGGGGAACCCGCGCGATCGCGGAACGCACCGTGCGCCTCACGGAAAGGTTCCTCGAGGTCTGGAAGCGACCGGCCGTCGTGATGATCGACGACGACGGGCTCACGCCCATCCTCGACGCCCAGAAGCGACGCGGCTGGCCGCAGGGCTGGCAGCGCGAGTTCGAGTACGTGGAGTACCGGGGCGAGCACTGGGAGGTCTACGACGTCAAGTACCTCTTCAACCGCATCTTCAAGCGGCTGTGGGCCGACTCCCGGGCCGACGTGATGGCGTTCAGCGCCCGGCGCGGCGGACCGATCTACGAGGCGCAGTCGTGGAACGGCCACTGGGACACGCTCGACGACGAGCACTTCCTCTACATGGGGTGGGACTCGCGCTACATGCTGACCGCCGTGCAGGGAGTGCTCGACGAGGCCGGCATCGCTGCCGAGGTCTTCGTGAAGTACTCCTACATCGGCGCGGTGATGTAGTCAGGCCCAGTACCAGGCCTCGACCCAGGCGGCATCGAACATCTCGCCAGACGGAGTCACGGCGGGCGCGCGGCCATACGCACCTGTGCCCGGATCGAGCCACTCGACCGACGGCATGGTCGCCGCGGTCGATCGCGCGAGAGCGAACGCCTCCTCATCTCCGGACTCCCATCCGGGCACTACAAGAATGGGTACGCCTCGCTCGAGGGCGGAGCGCAAAACGCGGGCGGCATCCTCCGCGGACTCGTCGGAGCCCCCGGTAGAAGAGAGCCAGTTTGCTGAGGCCAGCACGACGACGCGGCCGATCGTCAGCGACAACTCCGTGCCATCGAGGTGCGGGGGCGCTGCCGGGTTTCTGACCATCTCGGCGAAACCGTCGGCATCCCACCCCGGAGCGAGCTGCTGCAGGCCGTCGGTGGGAACGAGCACGATGTCTTCGCCTGCGGCGACGAGCTGGTGAACGATGTCTCTCGCGAAAGCCTCCAGCTCGACCGCGTCGACGACCAGCGCGACCGTCACGAGCGGCGCTCGAACTTCTCGAGGGGAGTGCGTCTTCCGGCCAGGAACGCCTCGAGGCCCTTCTGGAAGTCGAGCGTCGAGGCGACGAAGAGCACCGACAGGTCGGGAGCGACATAGATCTTGCCGCCGCCCCTCACGGTGTGCAGCAGGCAGATGCCGGCCCCGTCATCGAGAACGATCGTGTTCAGAGTCGCCCCGGGGGCGAGAACCTCGAACAGTCGCCTGCCCTGCTCGACGAGCCGTGCGTGGGTGTCTGCGTCATCCATGTCTCACAGCCTAAGGTCGTCGCCCAGAGCAACACAGCGACGACAGCCGCGAGGCCCTAGTTCGGGGCCCCGCGACTGTCATATCGGTCCTATCAGGCCTGGGTGCCGCGCGCCCGACGGCGGGCGACCACGAGGCCCGCACCGAGCATCAGGAAGAGTGCACCCGCAGCGATGACGGGCAGCGGCTGGGCGCCGGTCGATGCGAGACTGCTCGGCTTGGCGACGCCGTTCGCCGGCGTCGGGCCGGTTCCCGACGGCGCCGTGGCGGCTGCCGTCACCGCGATCGGGGTGCTGGCCACTACGACAGACGGGTCGGATGTCGCGGCCAGCGTGATCGTGTGGGCTCCGGCGGTCGTGTCGGCCGGGATGCGCGCGTCGCGCAGCGTCAGCGCGCCATCGGCGTCGGCGACCACGCGACCGAGTGTCACCGGCTCTGAGCGCAGCACGATCGTGTACTCCGCATCCGGTTCGAGACCCGACGCGACGATCGTCGTCGTGCCGCCGGCCCGAACCGTCGACGGCGTCGCGGTGACGGTCGGCGTCGACTCGGCGGGCGGGTTCGGACCCTGCGGGCCGAGTGCGAGGTCGCACGAGATCGTGCCCGACCACAGGGAGTGTCCGCCGTTGTTGCCGTCATCGGCCCGAATGACCTCCTTGACGCCGTCGACACAGGTCGAGCTCGGCGCGATGGCGAAGCCCTCGTTGTTGTAGTCCGGCAGGCCCGTCGGGCGGTTGTAGATGCGGTCGACGACGAACGCACCGTTCGCGTCGATCTTGAGCAGCGTCGTGGAACCGGCGGACGAGTTGTCGGCCACCGCCCAGATGCGCTGCGAGTCTGCATCCCACTGCGTCTCCTGGATCATCGGAAGACCCGTGTCGATCGAGGCGATGCGCTGGAAGGTGCCGTCACTCTTGAGTGCGTAGGCGTAGAGGTGGCCGTTCTTCTCGAGTGCACCGAAGAACAGGCCCGTGCCGTGGCCCGGGTAGTCCTGCGGGTCGTACGCCTTCATCGTGCTCTGGTCGACGAAGGCGTTCGCAGTGAGGTAGGAGTCAGGAACCCACGTGATGCCCTCGAAGCCGAGGTTGGAGTCAGCCTTGACCTGGTCGATGACGTCGGCCAGGTCGGCAGTCAGCACCCACTGCTGGGTCGGGTGCAGAACCGCTCCCGACTCGGTCGGGTCGAAGCGCAGGACGCTCTCGAGTGGCACACCGCTCGCCGCGTTGTCGCGCTCGGTCGTGACGTAGAGCAAGCCGTCGGGACCGACCGTGATGCCTTCGGAGTCGGGCTGGCCGCCGCCGTTCGGGAAGACGAGATCCTTGCCTGTCGACCACCCGTTCGTGGTGTCGGGCACCCACAGCGCTCCGCTCTTGACGAGACGGTAGACGTGGCTCTTGTTCTTGACGGCCCACATCACGTCGGGCGCGCTCGGATCGATATCGAGACCCGAGACATCCTGGCCCGAGACCGGGGTGACGAACTGGCACTCGTTGTCGGAGACGACAGGGTTCTGGCTACCGGGCCATGCGATGCCGCCGACGACGGGATCACCGCTGCCCGAGGGCGCCTCGGTCTGGCACGAGACCTCGCCGCCGCCCGGGATGCTCGGCGGAATGATCTCGCCGGCGCACGCGGTGGCGTTGGAGGATCCGAAGCTGGACGAGGCGGTGTGCGCCCAGGCGCCCGTCGCGTCGGCACAGCGCGACCAGGATCCGGGCTGCGCGTCGGCGTTGCCCCATCCGACCGTGTCGACGATGGTGGATCCGTCGGCCCGGTAGACCTTCACGGAGTCGCCACCCGAACTCAAGCCCTGGTTCGAGAGCAGCACGAGGTAGCCGTGCGCGGGAACGACGGTGCCGTTGGGCGCCTCGATCGCGGCCGGGAGGCTGGTGCTGTCGGCCTGAAGGAAGGACGAGACGTCGACGTCGGTGTCACCCGTGTTCACGAGCTCGTAGGCGTCGTGGGTGGGGTCGTCGTTGGCCGACGTCACCTCGTTGAGTTTGATGGACTCCCACCCTGTGTCGTCGCCGCCCTCGCCCGGCTCTTCGCCCGGGTCGGTCGCGACGGGGTTGAGCTCGCCCTTCGACGGCGTGGTCTGCTTCACGAACTCGCCGGTGCCGTTCGGAACGCGTCCGTAGGTGTCGAGGTGGAAGTCGCCCCACTCGTAGGAGTCGAGCAGCGTGGTGCCGTCAGACGCGAGCAGGCTGACCTTGTCGCCCTTCTTGAGCTTGAAGGTCGAGCTCTCGGCGACGTAGACCGCTCCGGGTTGGATAGTGGTTCCGCTGGGCAGCGTGATGGTCACGGCGTTCGCGCGGCCGGTCAGCACGACACCGGATGCGTCGAGCGGCTCCGTACTCGTGTTGATGACCTCGACCCAGTCGGGCGAGCCATCTGTCTCGATCTCGTTGATGCGGAGGTCGCTGGCGGCGGCGGCGGCCTCGACCTCGCTCCTCGCCTGGGAGCCGACGTCGGCTGTCGCCGCGGCAGGAAAGGCGAAGAGGCCCGCGAGCAGCACGGTGGATCCAACGGTGAGGGCGAGGGGTCGCGATAAGGGTTTCAGCACGCCGCAACACTGCCGCCACCACATGAACGGCAGGTGACGTGCGGGGAACGACGGGCTGAATGGCCCGACATGAACCCTCTTACGACTCGCCTCTCAAGCTTGCGGCAATGGCAGGCAGGTCCTTCGTGAGAGTGGTCCAGACGATCCGATAGTCCGTCTGGCGGTAATTGTGACCGAGCCTGTTCCGCATTCCCCGGAGATCAGTCCAGCTGATATCCGGATGTCTTTCCTGCACCTCCGTCGGCATCCGGTCTGCCAGCTCGTGAAATTTGATGATGATCGCGTCAGCCGCGTGCCGAGCGAGCCTGCCGCCGTCGCTGAGAAAGACATCCGCTCCCGCCTCGACGATGGCAGCCGAATCGTCGACGAGTTCCTGCATGTGCATGACGAGCTCGGCCGTCACCGACACTTTGAGCTGAGCAGGGCGCGCATCGTCGGGATCAATGGCCCGAAACCGCGCCCTTTGTTCGTCGGTCACAGTGGCACGGCTTCCGCCATGATCCGGTCGAGTATCGGGTTGGGGGCCGCCCGATCGCTCACCACGTCGACTGGGTACCCGAGCAGCTCCGACGCCTCGCGTTCGAACCCGGCTTCGTCGAGCAGGCTGGCCTCATCGCTGAATGACACGAGCAGATCGACGTCGGACATGGGCGTATCGGTTCCGTGCACGGCAGATCCGAACACCTTCACCTGCAGGATGTGATACTTCTGACCTAGTGCGATGACGTCGTCTGCATGCGCTTCGAGCACCTCAGAGGGACGCTGTTTGGCTACGGAGAGTATCCGCTCGACAGTTGCCGGTTCCGGCCTGATGACTCCACGCTCGTACGCGGAGAGTTTCGGTTGTGAGACCCCTGAGAGCGCGGCCAGATGGGCCTGCGTCATTCCCGCAGTCGCCCGAGCGGAGCGGATGCGCGTGGCTGCGTCGGTCATGAATCCCTCCATCTCTCCGTCTCAATATATCCCGGGGTCTATCCCGAAGCCAGACCCAGGATGAACGTCTTATCGGGGCCGACTCCGCGCCGTCGTCGCTGCCCGAAAGACGATCCACGCGACCAGAACGGCCAATGCGGCTCCGCCGAAGGCCGGCGACACGATGCCCATCGCGGTGAGCGGGGTGAGCGCCAGGCCCAGCACGCCCAGCACGATGAGGCCGGTTCTGTAGAGACGTTCTGACAATCGACCACTCCTTTGGACTCGTATCCAAGGCTAGTAGGGGCTCGTTCAGTTCGCTGAGATCTCTCCGAGCTCGGTTCGTACCTCGCCGCACAACGCGTCGCCCACCGTTCTCCTTCCGTTCGCCGGAAAGAACCGACCGGCAATTCGAAGCAACTACCGTGCCTCTGTGACCCTGACTCCCGTGAGACGCATCCGACGCTGGATGATCGCGCCGCTGGTCGCGGTCGCGATGGCGCTCGTGTTCCTTCCCGCCTGGAGCGCGTCCGCGCATCCGGCCGGCACCACGGGTCTTCTCGTCACGATCCAGTCGGATGCGGTCGAGATCACGATGCAGATTCAGGAGGCCGGGTTCACGGCGGCGACGGGGTACGAGGTCACAGACCAGGCCGCGCTCGACGCGGTGGCGGACAACCTCATGACGTTCATCCTCCATCGCGTCAGCGTGGCGGACGGCGTCTCCGCTCTCACTCCGACCGTGGTCGCAAGCCCCGAACTCGTGCCCGTCAACGGGGAGAATGCGATCGAGACGACGGTGCGGTTTGCGGACCCGGGACGCAGCATCGAGGGGGCGATCACTCTCGACTACTCCTTCATCCTCGACGTGGTTCCGGCACATCAGGTCTATGTGGCCCTGGTGAGTGACTGGAACAACGGGCAGATCGCCGAGGGCGACCCCGAGGTTGTCGCCGTACTCGGGGGCGGGGTCACCGAGGTGACGCTCGACCGCAGCTCCCCCGCACCGGCGAACGGCTTCTTCTCCGTCATCTGGCTCGGCATGCTCCACATCGCGGAGGGCACCGATCACCTGCTCTTCCTGTCGACGCTCCTCGTCGTCGCGCCCTCACTCGCTTCTCGTGCGAAACGGGGATACCGCTGGAACCAGCCGATACCGCTGAAGAAGACCATCGGCCGCGCGGCCCTCATCATCAGCTGCTTCACGGTCGGTCATCTCGTGACGCTCGCGCTCGTGTCACTCGGCCTCATCTCCTTTCCCACGAAGCCCGTCGAGATCCTGGTGGCCGTGTCGATCATCGTCGCCGCGATCCACGCCATCCGCCCGATCGTTCCGCGGGGAGAGCTGCTCATCGCCGGGCTGTTCGGTCTGGTGCACGGCACCGCGTTCGCCACGACGATCCTCGACCTCAACCTCGGTTTCGGCGAGAAGATCCTGGCGATCCTCGGGTTCAATGTGGGTGTGGAGCTGGCGCAGCTCATCGCCGCGGTGCTCGTGCTTCCGCTGCTCATCCTTCTGTCGCACGCACG
Organism: Agreia sp. Leaf283; assembly: GCF_001422485.1. GTDB lineage: Bacteria > Actinomycetota > Actinomycetes > Actinomycetales > Microbacteriaceae > Agreia. The sequence continues at coordinate 104,595 of NZ_LMNF01000003.1, read as the reverse complement.
CGTCTTCGGCGGATTCCGCACGGTCGTCGCGGGGATCGCGATCATCGCCGCCGCTGCGTGGATCGTCGGCATCAGCACGGATCAGAACTCGGTATTGCAGCCCGTGTTCGACCAGATCGCCCGCTTCCCGATCGCCTTCTACCTCGCACTCGTCGTGATCGTGGTGGGGCTGTGGTACTTCGCGCGCACTCGGCGCCCCGAGAACGCACGCGCGGAGGAGACGCGCACGGAGGTGCTTCAGCCGTGAACTCCCCGTCAGCCGCTCCCATGATGAGACGACTCCGTCGATGCGCCGCGACCCCACTGCGCGGAATCGGCGCCCTCGCGCTGGCGGCCGCGCTGCTCGCGCCCTCCGCCACGGCATTCGCGTTCGCCGCCGACGACGACGACCCGGCCTCCTCGCAGTCCGAGGAAATCGGAGTGCGCATCCCTGACCGCTCGGGGATTCCTCCGACGACCTCCCCCACGGCGACTCCGACCGCGACTCCGGCTCCGCCGCCGTCGCCCTCGCCAGCACCCCATCACGGCGGCCCTACCGGCGAACTCCCTGACACCGGTGCCGACTGGTCGTCGCTATGGCCCGGTGCCCTGCTGGCTCTGGGAATGACCGTCGCGGGCACGGTGCTGATCACGGCACGCCACCGTCGAGCCCGCCAGCGCGCGAGCTGATCCGCCCGATCGACGATGTTCACTGACTCGTTCGTCATCTGACACAGAAGGGGCCCCGCCGATCACGACCGGCGGGGCCCTTCTTCGCGTGCGGCTACTCGGCTGCCGCGCCGGCCTTCGCCCGCTCCTGCTCGAGCGCCTTGGCGACGGCCGCGTCGACCTCGGCCTCGCGCCGCTTCTCGGCCGACTTCTTGCGCACGCCTCGTGCACGGAACAGGAAGAACACGCCGACGGCCACCAGCAGCACGATTGCGAGCAGTGTCCATGGGATGGCAGGTCCGCCCGCCGTGCCGGCGACATCCGCGATCGGCGAGGTGGAGCCGGAGGCATCCAGAACCAACGGCGTGACGGTGGTCGACGCGAGAAGCGCGAAGAGCGGAGCCACGCCGGGCAGCGTCACCGTCTGCGTCCACGACTCGCCGGGCAGCAATTCGGGCACCTCGTCGACGGCGGGCGCATCCATGCCGAACATGCCGAAGGGGCCGCTGAGATGCGTGGCCGGCTGGGCCGAGATGGCCGCGTTGCCCGAGTTGTGCAGGGTGTACGTCACGGTGGCATCGCCACCCGCGAACGGGTTGAGACCGCCGCCCCAGGCGACGGCCATGTCCTCCACGGCCAGCGCCGGCGCGATCTCGCCGCCCACCCGCAGATTGACCCGGATGCCGAGCCGCCGGTCGACATTGACCCCCGCGTCGGCGTCGGGCACGGTCAGTGAGGTGACCACGCCGCCCGCATAGTCTCCCGGTGTGGCGTCGGCGGGCACGGAGACCGTGAACGGCACCGTCGCCGTCTCGCCGGCCGCGACCGTGACCGACGGGTTCTCCGTGGTGATCCAGGCGCCCACGCCGTGCGACTCCTCTCCGGCGACGAGCAAAGAGAGCTGCCCGTCTTCCGATGTGGAACCGTCGGACGCGTAGACCCCCAGTTCCACGGGGTCGACTCCGTGGTTGGCGACGACGATCGAGTCATAGATGGTGCCACCCGGATCGATCGTGTAGCTGTAGTTGGTTCTCTCCGACCCGTATTCGTTGGAGGCGGTTCGCACCGTCCAGGTGACCGGATCGGTTTCGGCCGCCATGGCGGGTGCGACGACGGGCGCGAGAACGAGGAGTGCGGCGAGCGACGCGGTGGACCACGCGCGGATGCGGGCCCCAGGGCGGGTGGAGAGAGAGCGTGGGTTCACGGGAGACCTTCGGTGTGAGGGGCGATGCGGGGGTGAAAAGCGGGATGTCCGTGGGAGGAGGAACTTAGTCCCTCCCCCCACGGACGTGGTGGGCTCAGCTCAGTGTCAGCCGGCCAGGGCGGTGAGCGTCAGGGTGGCGCGGTAACTGCCCTTGGCGGTGTCGACCGGGAGCTTCAGGTCGAGATTCGCTCCGAGAAGCGCCTCGCCCTTCGGGTGGTCCTGAGCGCCGGAGCCGAGGACTCGGTCGACCGACAGGCCCTTGCCGCCGTCGTCGAAGCCCGACGCCACAGACGTGCCTGCGACGGCGCCCGCTCCGTCGGTGACGACCTTCGGAGTCCAGCCCATGTAGCTGCCGGAGAAGGTCTTGTCGCCGTCGGTGAACTCGCCGAGCACGGCGGTCAGCGACCACGGAGACAGCGACGACCGGGTGTCGGACACCTTGATCGGGTTGATCTCGCCGGCCGCCTCGAACGCGCCGTTGTTCTCCTGCGCGGTGCCGAGGTCGACGAGGCCGTTCTGACCGTCGATCGTCCAGCCGAACTCGCCGGGAGCCGCGGCCGGGACGGCGACCTGGATGTCTTCGCCGTCGCCGTGGTACGGGTGGATGGTCACCGAGTCGATGACCGAACCGACGCCGTCGACGGGTGCGTTGGCGCCCGCGGTGCCGCACCAGCCCACCTTGCCGAGCTCGACCGCCGAGTTGGGCGCGTCACAGGTTCCGGCGCGGATGCCCTCGACCACGAGAGCGTCGGCCTTGACCTGCACCTTGACGTAGCTGCGCACGTGCTCCTGGTTCTCGACGGAGTCGTACCAGTAGTTGCTCGGGTTCAGCGGGTCCGCACCATTGCCGGCACCGGAGGTGCCGCTGTTGTCGGGTGCGGTGATGTCGTAGTACTTCGAGCCGGAGGCCGAGTTCGCCGTCATGTAGATGACGCCGCCCTCACCCACGAACACGTCGTTCTGGCCGGGCTGCTCGTCGGGGTTGGCCTTCTCGCCGTTCGCGATCTCATAGCTGCGGGTGTACACGTGGTCGTGTCCCTGCAGAACGAGGTCGACACCCAGCTTCGAGAAGGTGGTCGGGAAGTCGACGCGGCGGACCTTGTTGTCGGCATCCTTCGCGTGGTCGGCGGCCGAGTAGATCGAGTGGTGGTAGGTGAGCACCGTGTACTTCGCGTCGGCGCCGTGGGCGTTGACGACGTCGGTGACGTACTGCACGTGCGCCGCGTCACCGCCACCGGTGGCCGAGTTGTAGCTGTTGCTGTTCAGGTCGATGAAGAGCACATCCTTGTAGATGTACCAGTRGTCTCCGCCCGAGTCTGTCGCCGTGTTGCCGTTGCGGTAGTACGCCGCCGAGCGGTCGGTGTTGGGCGTGTAGAAGTGCTGCTCGTAGGCCTTGCCGCCCACGTCGTGGTTGCCGATCGTGGCAGCCCACGGGTACTGGCGCAGCTGGTCGGGCGCCATGAAAGCGTCCCACTGCGGCTCGGTGTTCGCGGTCTCGACCTGGTCGCCGCCCGACACGAGCAGCTCGGCGTTCGGGTTCGCGGAGAGAGCGACGTTCATGGTGTCGACCCAGCCCGCCTGGTCTTTCGCCACGTTGCCCGACGATCCGATCTGCGGGTCGCCGAAGAACAGGAAGTCGAAGTCGCCCTCGAAGGACTGCGTCTTGAACGAGTACGTGGTCGACCAGTTGCCCTCGGAGCCGACGCGGTAGGAGTACTGCGTGTTCTCCGTCAGGCCGGACAGGGTGGCGTGGCGGTTGAAGCCGGTGGTGGTGGTGTTCGCGGCTCCGGATGCTGCGAACGTGGTGACCGAGGTGACGAAGTCGCCGTTGACCAGAGCCGTGCTCGGTGCGAGCTGCACGAGCTGGGCGGTGTCGGCCGTGGAGTACCAGCTGATGTTGCGCTGGGCCTCGTCGGAACCGACGCCGAGCACGATCCCGGTGTACGAGGCGGTGTCGGCCGCATACGCGACGGTCGGGCCGGCGAGGGAGCCGCCGAGGACCAGAGCCGCGCTGACCGCTGCGGCGGAGAGCCACAGGGCTGCTCGGCCCCTCGGCCGGGTGGGGACTGCCAGAAGCATGAGTCTTCCGTTCTGTTGAAAGAGGAGGTGGTGAAAAAGATGTGATGTGGATGGTGCGGGTCCACGACGTGCAGGCCCAACGGGAACTATCGAGCCTGAAGATTTCCTCTGGCTTAACGCTTGGTGTTGTGGGCCATACCACTCAGGCAAACACCCCGAGATGGTGAGGTTGCGGCCAGATGTCACGGCCCGCGGAGCGCGCAACGTTTGCCAGAAAGGGACTCGTTCGCAACCACCCCGACACCGCGGTGAGGCATTCTTCAGGCGACCTGTCCCTCTTTCGCAAGGAACCTCCGTGCCGCCTCGCGCCCGCCTCCTCGCCGCTGTCGTCGCGGCATCTCTCGTCTTGGGTCTCGCGGGATGCGCGAGCGCGGACTGGAACTCGCCGCTTCCGGCGACCACGCCGATCGGCACCCCGGACGCCGGGTTCATGCCCGACGTCGCGCCCTCGCCCGAGGCGACCGTGGAACCGGAGGCCGGTTCGTGGGCCGACGTGCGGCCCTCACCCGGATACCGCGTGGTGCTCCTCACCTCCGGCGACGACGTCACGACGCAGACGCTCACCACGGCGGTCACCGAGTGGGCACAGGCGTCGGATGTCGACCTGCGCCACGTCGAGACCGGCGCCAACCCGATCGACGGAATCGTCGAGGCCATGGAGATGAATCCCGAATTGATCGTCACCGCCGGGCAGGATCTCATCGATCCGCTCTCGCTCGTGACGCCGAACCACCTCGACATGCGGTTCCTGGTGCTGGGGGCCGAGCTCGCGGAGCCCACCTACAACGTCACCGCGGTCGAATGGTCGGGCGCCGGTTTCCGGGGCGAGGGACTCGGCTCGGCCACGCTCTTCGACGAGAGTTCGTTCAGCCCGGAGCGCTGCGCCGACGCCATCCGGGCCGGCACCGCCGCCGTGCTCTCGGGAACGACCGGCATCGTTCTCTGGATCGGCTGAGGGCTTAAACAAAAAAGGCCCGAATCATCGGGCCTTTACTGCTGGGGTACCTGGACTCGAACCAAGAACAAAAGAATCAGAATCTTCCGTGTTGCCAATTACACCATACCCCACTGCATCAGAACCGAAGCCCTGACCGAGAGTCAACACTAGCCTACGCGGGGGCTGCACTCAAACCGAGTGAGCCCGTTCGTCGAGACGGATACCCCGTTCGTCGAGCCTGTCGAGACGGGAGTCCTTCGACAAGCTCAGGGAACGGACCATCCGTTCGTCGAGACGGACACCCGTTCGTCGAGCCTGTCGAGACGGGAGTCCTTCGACAAGCTCAGGGAACGGACCATCCGTTCGTCGAGCCTGTCGAGGCGGATCCCCTTCGACAAGCTCAGGGAACGGACCACCCGCCCTTCGACAGGCTCAGGGAACGGCGGGCCCTACAGCGAGCCGATCAGGTAGCGGTTGATCACTGCAGCCGCGCGGGCGCCCTCGCCCGCCGCCACGATCAGCTGGTGCGGACCAGGAGGAACCACGTCGCCTGCCGCGTAGATGCCGGCCACCGGGGTGCGACCGTCGGCGTCGGCCTCGATCCAGCCGTCGGCCGTCTCGGGGATCTCGAGCGACGCCGCATACTCCAGCTTCGTCTCCCACAGCGGGCGAACGAAGCCGCCCGTGCGAGGAATGACCTCGCCGTCGACCAGCTGCACGCCCGTGAGACCCGACCGGTCGCCCACGACATCGGCGATGGCTCGCCGCTCGACCCGGATGCCGCGCGCGCCCAGCGACGCCTCGTCGGCCTCGGAGACGGTTCCAACTCCGTTGGTGAACACGATCAGGTCGCTCGACCACTGCGAGATCAGCAGCGCCCGCTCGGCGAGGTCGTCGCTCTCGCCGATCAGCGCGAGGGGCTCGTCGCTCTTCTCGAAGCCGTCGCACTCCACGCAGCTGTGCAGGCTCGAGCCGTAGTACGCCCGAACGCTCGGCAGTGCGGGCAGGGTCTCACTGAGACCCGACGCGATGAGAACGGTGGATGCGGTCACGTCGACCGCTCCCCCACCACGGATCGCCGTGGCCTGCACCCGATACTCGGGCCGGCCTCTCAGCTGCTCCGCCGGGGTGCCCGCCGCATCCGACACCGAGACGCTCGACACGAGCGCCTGCTGGAACAGCGCACCCGGGTACGCCTCGAACTCGGCCCGGCCGGCCTTGCGCAGCTCGAGCGGCGAAACGCCGTCGCGCGTGATGAAGCCGTGGCTCTTGAGCGTGGCGGAATGCCGGGGCCGATTGCTGTCGATGAGAAGCACGCGGCGGCGGGCCCGCACGAGGTTGAGCCCGGCCGACATGCCCGCGGGACCCGCGCCGATGATCACACAGTCGACGTGTCCTTCGACGGGCGCGGCGGCCTGGGGCCGCGAGATCTCGATCATGGCCTAGCCCAGCTTGCTCGAGAGGCGGTCGATGCGAGCGATCGACTCGGCTTTGCCCAGCAGCTCGAACGACTCGAACAGCGGCGGCGACACCTTGCGCCCCGAGGCGGCGACACGCAGCGGGCCGTACGCGACCCGCGGCTTGAGGCCGAGGCCGTCGATGAGCGCAGCCTGCAGCGCGGCCTGGATCTCGGCCGCGTTCCAGTTGCTCTCCTCGACCAGTTCGAGGGCGTTCATCGACGCACTGAGCACGAGCCCGGCATTCTCGGGAAGCCCGGCCAGGGCATCCGGCTGGTACTCGAGGTTCGCGCCCTGCACGAACAGGAAGCCGAGCATCGCCGGCGCGTCGCCCAGCAGCGCCATGCGCTCCTGCACGAGCGGCGCGGCCTTCAGCAGCAGCTGCTCCTCGTAGTCGTTGAGCGGCTCGTTCAGGATGCCGTCGCGCACGAGATAGGGAATGGTGCGGGCCGCGAAGTCGACAGGGTTGAGCAACCGGATGTGGTCGCCGTTGATCGACTCCGCCTTCTTGAGGTCGAAGCGCGCCGGGTTGGGATTGACGTCTTTCACGTCGAACGCCGCGACCATCTCGTCGATGGAGAACACATCGCGATCGTGCGTCAGCGACCAGCCCAGCAGGGCCAGGTAGTTCACGAGGCCCTCGGGAATAAAGCCGCGGTCACGATGGTGGAACAGGTTCGACTCGGGGTCGCGCTTCGACAGCTTCTTGTTGCCGTCACCCATGACGTAGGGCAGGTGGCCGAACTGCGGCACCCACTCCGCCACTCCGATGTCGATGAGCGCGTGGTACAGCGCGATCTGCCGGGGCGTCGACGAGAGCAGGTCTTCTCCGCGCAGCACGTGCGTGATGTGCATCAATGCATCGTCGACCGGGTTCACGAGCGTGTAGAGCGGGGCACCGTTCGGGCGCACGACCACGAAGTCGGTGAACGAGCCCTCGGGGAACGTGATGTCGCCGCGCACCAGGTCGGTGAAGCTCAGCTCGGTGTCGGGAACGCGTAGGCGGAGCGCCGGCTGGCGACCCTCGGCCTTGAAGGCCTCGCGCTGCTCCTCGGTGAGCGTGCGGTCGAAGTTGTCGTAGCCGAGCTGCTTGGCGCGACCGGCCGCCTCGTTGCGCGCGTCGATCTCCTCGGCGGTCGAGAAGCTCTCGTAGAGGTGGCCGGAGGCCTTGAGCTTCTCGATGACCTCGAGATAGATGTCGGTGCGCTCCGACTGGCGGTAGGGCGCGTCGGGGCCGCCGATGTCGATTCCCTCGTCCCAGTCGAGGCGCAGCCAGCGCAGCGCGTCGAGCAGCTGGCCGTAGCTCTCCTCCGAGTCGCGCGCCGCGTCGGTGTCTTCGATGCGGAAGATGAGCTTGCCGCCCGTGTGCCTGGCGTACGTCCAGTTGAACAGGGCGGTGCGGATCAGGCCTACGTGGGGCGTACCGGTGGGCGACGGGCAGAACCGGACGCGAACGTCGGTGCCGGTCGCGGTGGACACGGGGTGCAGGGAGGTATCAGACATACGCTCCTAATCCTACCGATCCTCACCGTTCCCCACCGTTTCTCACCGATCCTCACCGTTCCTCACCGTTCCCTGAGCTTGTCGAAGGGGGAAGGTGCATCGAATCTCCTCGAAAGCACACAAGGCCCTGACCTTGGGTGCGCCTGCGCCGAGTCGATGGGAGGCATCTGATCCACTCGGCGCAGAAGCACCTTCCCCGATGGACGAAGGTGCTTCTGCGACGAGTCGACGCGCAAGCCACCCGGGCAGGAACCCGGTCACACGGTGGTGAGGCGCCCTTCGACAGGCTCAGGGAACGGGCAGCGGGCTCAGGGGACGGGCAGCTGGCTCCGGGAACGGCGGGTTGGGTCAGGGAACGGCGCGTCAGCGGTTCTTGGCCGGGTTGCTCAGCAGGCCGAGTCCCTCGATCGAGACCTCGACCTTCTGTCCGTCGGTGAACGGGCCGACTCCGGCCGGGGTGCCCGTGAGGATCACGTCGCCCGGCAGCAGGGTCCACACGCTCGACGCGAACGCGATGATCTCCGGGATCGAGTGGATCATCTGGCTCGTGTTGCCGCTCTGGCGCAGCTCGCCGTCGACGCGCACCTCGATGGCGGCATCCGAGAAGTCGAACTCGGTCTCGATGACCGGGCCCAGCGGGCAGAACGTGTCGTACCCCTTCGCGCGGGCCCACTGGCCGTCGGCCTTCTGGATGTCGCGGGCGGTCACGTCGTTCGCGATCGTGTACCCGAAGACGACGTCGGCGTAGTCCTCTTTCTTCACGTCGCGGGCGATGCTGCCGATCACGATGGCGAGTTCGCCCTCGTGCTCGACCTGCGAGCTCTCACGCGGCAACTGGATGGCGTCGCCCGGCCCGATCACGGACGTGTTGGGCTTCAGGAAGATCAGCGGGGTCGTAGGCGCCTCGCCGCCCATCTCCGCGGCGTGGTCGGCGTAGTTCTTGCCGACGGCGACCACCTTGGAGCGCGGGATGACCGGGGCGAGCAGCTTGACCGTGGCATCGAGCGGAACCCGCTCTTCCGTGGTCTCGTAGCCGACGAACATGGGGTCGCCCACGAGAACGACGATCTCCGTCTCATCGACGATTCCGAATCGGGGCTCTCCCCCGCTGACCGTAAAGCGCGCAATTTTCACGCTTCCGAGCCTAGTGCGAACGCTACGCTATCGAAGGGCGAGCATCCCCTCGCCCGTCAGTGAGCAAGCCTCGAGGAGCACACCCATGTCCGACTATTCCTTCGGCGGAGCAGCCGACATCGACCGCGCCATCGGATTCCTCGTGAGCCTCGACAACGAGCAGCGCAACGCCCTCGCCGTGCTCGAGATCGACCAGGCCATCGACGAGCTGCAGGCCGAGTACGTGAAGGTTCAGGCAGACCCCGAGCACGTTCCGAGCAACGAGTTCATCGCAGCCCTCAGCGGCTACCTCGAGATGGCCGACGACCGCGAGCGCCAGTAGCGCCAGCGGCTCTGCCCTTCGACAGGCTCAGGGAACGGCCCCCTTCGACAAGCTCAGGGAACCGCGGCGCCTACGCGTCGAGGCGGGTCAGCCAGCCGTTCACGTCGGGGATGCGCCCGTACTGGATGTCGGTGAGCTCCTTGCGCAGCGACATCGTGAGCTCGCCGGCCGGAGCATCCGGATCGCCGATCACGAAGTCGGCGCCCTTCAGCGCAGCGATCGGTGTGACCACGGCCGCGGTGCCGCACGCGAACACCTCGACCACGTCGCCGGATTCGACTCCGTCGCGCCACTCGTCGAACGTCACCCTGCGGTGCTCGACGTTGTGGCCGCGAGCCTTGGCCAGCTCGATGATGCTGTCGCGGGTGACACCATCGAGGATGCTCGGTGACTCCGGAGTGACGAGCGTGCCGTCTTTCTTGACGAGGAACACGTTCATGCCGCCGAGCTCCTCGAGGTACTTGCCCTCCGACGAGTCGAGGAACAGCACCTGGGCGCAGCCGTGCTCGTACGCCTCCTCCTGGGGCAGCAGCGACGAAGCGTAGTTGCCGCCCGTCTTCGCCGCTCCCGTGCCGCCGCGACCGGCCCGGGCGTAGTCGGTCGACAGCCAGATCGACACGGGCGTCACTCCCCCGGGGAAGTACGCTCCGGCGGGGCTCGCGATCACGTAGTAGCCCACCTTCTGGGCGCTGCGCACACCGAGGAAGCTCTCGTTCGCGAACATGAAGGGCCGGATGTAGAGGCTCGTCTCGCCGCCCTCGGGCACCCACGCGCCGTCGGCCGCGATGAGCTGCTTGAGCGACTCCACGAAGTCCTCGGTCGACAGTTCGGGCAGTGCGAGGCGGCGGGCCGAGCGCTGCAGGCGCTCGGCGTTCTTCTCGGGGCGGAAGGTCCAGATCGAGCCGTCGGCGTGACGGTAGGCCTTCATGCCCTCGAAGATCTCCTGCGCATAGTGCAGAACGGATGCCGCGGGGTCGAGCAGCAGCGGACCGTACGGCACGACGGCGGCGTTGTGCCAGCCGCCGGACAGGGTCCAGTCGATCTGCACCATGTGGTCGGTGAAGTGCTTGCCGAAGCCGGGGTCGGCGAGGATGGCCTCGCGCTCAGCCTCGGCCCGCGTCGCCTCTGACGGTGTGAGGGTGAAGGTGAGGGGGAAGGTGGTGTCGAGATCGGTCATTGCGAGTTCCTTAGTCGAAAAGGTTCGGTGTCAGCGGGCGAGCGATGCGGCGACAGCGTCGCGGATGGCGTCGCCCACTGCACTCGTCGTGCGCGGGTGGTCTGCCTGCCGGGTCGCGATGTCGGCCGTCACGGCGTCGCGAACCGTGCCCGCGGCATCCGGAACCCCGAGGTGATCGAGGAGAAGTGCCACCGACAGGATCGCGGCCGTGGGGTCGGCGATCTGCTTGCCTGCGATGTCGGGCGCGGATCCGTGGACCGGCTCGAACATGCTGGGGAAGGCTCCGTCGGGGTTGATGTTGCCCGAGGCCGCCAGGCCGATTCCGCCGCTGATTGCGCCGGCCAGATCGGTGAGGATGTCGCCGAAGAGGTTGTCTGTGACGATGACGTCAAATCTAGCAGGATCGGTGACGAGGAAGATCGTGGCCGCGTCGACGTGCAGGTAGTCGACGGCCACGTCGGGGTATTCGGCCCCGACCGTGTCGACGAGCCGACGCCAGATGCCACCGGCGAAGGTGAGCACGTTGGTCTTGTGCACGAGGGTGAGCTTCTTTGCGGGGCGCGGCTGGGCCAGCTCGAAGGCGAAGCGCACGACGCGTTCGACGCCGAATGCCGTGTTGATCGAGACCTCGTTGGCGATCTCCTGCGGCGTGCCCACTCGGATGGCACCGCCGTTGCCCACGTAGGGGCCCTCCGTTCCCTCGCGCACGACCACGAAGTCGACGTCGCCCGGGTTCGACAGCGGGCTGGCGACGCCGGGGTAGATCGTGGTGGGGCGCAGGTTCACGTAGTGATCGAGTGTGAAGCGCAGCTTCAGCAGCAGCCCCCGCTCGATGTTGGCGTTCGCGAGGCGCGGGTCGCCCGGTACTCCCCCGACGGCGCCGAGAAGAATCGCGTCGTGCGACGTGATGGATGCGAGGTCGTCGTCGGTCAGCACGTCGCCGGTCTCGAGAAAACGGGTCGCCCCCAGCGAGAACTCCGTCTTCTCCACGGTGAGGCCCGCGGAGGGGGCCACGGCGTCGAGCACCTTCACGGCCTCGGCGACGACCTCGGGGCCGATACCGTCTCCGGGAATGACGGCGAGTCTGATGGTGCGCGACATAGTGCTCCTGCGTTGGATCGGTGCGGAATCGATACGTGCAAGGTTACTTGTCAAGACCTACCGGGTGGTTGCGACGTGGTGAAGCGGCGCCAGGGCGTTGTCGAGCGCGGCTTCCAGCGGCCACGCGGACCGCTCGGGTTGACTGAGCACGAGACCGCCCTGGATCGCCGCCAGAATGACGGTGGCGATCCTTTCCGAATCGGCCGACCCGTCGAGCGATCCCGCGGTCTTCATGCGCCGAACCCCGCCGGAGAGCAGCTCCCGCCACTCGCGCATCGTCGTCGCGATCGCACTCGCGAGAACGGAATCGGTGGTCGCGGCCTGCGTCGCGAGCGAGCCGATCGGACATGCCCATCGGCCCCGCGCGATGTAGTAATCGACAAGCATTCGCCGCCAGCGCTCCCAGGACTCCCATGACCCGAGATCATGAATCTCGGGCTCCTGCGCTTCGAGCAGCTGCCGCCCTTCCCATGCGGCGACCTCACGGATCAGCTCCGCTTTGCCGCCGGGAAAGTAGTGGAACAGCTGGCTCTTGCTGGTCAGGGTGGCCGCTCGCACCGTGTCGAGTGTGGTGCCGCCGATTCCGGACGCGAGGATCTGCTCTCCCGTGGCCTCGACGATCCGCTGGCGCGTCAGACGCCCTCGCTCGGTGATCTTCGACGAATCCATGTGTTCAGGGTAACTCATTGGACCAATGGGTCCAGTTAATGCTAAGAATGGACCATGAAGTCCAATACTGAAATTCTCCAATCACTTCCCACAGATACCCGCTTGGCCGGGCGCACCGCCGTCGTCACGGGCTCCAGCAGCGGAATCGGCGAAGCCATCGCCCGAGTGCTCGCCGCATCCGGGGCCACCGTCGTCATCAACGGCCGCGACGAAGCCCGCTCCTTGGCGGTCGCGAGGTCGATCATCGATGCAGGTGGCTCGGCCCATGTCGTGACAGCAGATCTGGGCGGCAGCTACGACGATCTACGCACCTTTGCCAGACTGTCCGCGGACGCGCTCGGCGGCCGAGTTGACATCCTCGTCAACAACGCCGGAATCTACCCCGCGCCGCCGACGGCGGGTCTCTCCGACGCGGACCTCGACGCGGTGCTGGCCATCAATGTGCGTGCACCCCACGTGCTCGTTGCCGAATTCGCCCCCGCGATGGCGGAGCGCGGCACCGGCTCGATTATCAATATCGGCTCGTGGATGTCCCGCGTGGGTGTTCCGTTCGGCGCCATCTACACAGCCTCCAAGGCCGCCCTAGAACAGATGACGCGCACCTGGGCGGCCGAGTTCGGGCCTCAGGGAGTCAACGTGAACACCGTCGCACCAGGCGCGACAAGCACTCCGGGCAACGCCGACAGCGCGGAGATCCTTGCAGTCATGACTGCAGCAACGGCCGCCGGCCGCCCGGTTCGGCCGGTCGACATCGCCTTCGCCGTTCGCTACCTCGCGTCGGACGAGGCGTCGTTCGTGCACGGCACCGTCATGGACATCGATGGTGGAATAGCCAATACTCGGCTCGGCTGAGACCGGCCGGGCTTGACAGGCACTTTCGTTTCGATCGTGTAAATGACCTGTAACGCGTTGTCGCAACGGAGGCCGAGGCGAGTTCGGCGGTCCTAGGCTCCGAGGATGACAGTGATCGATCCCGTGAAAACGCAACTCGTCGAGCCCGGGGGCATCGAGCCCATTCCGTCGAACAGGCGACACGGTTCGCCGTGGCAGCTGTTCGCCACGTGGACCTCGCCCAACCTCGAGTTCGCCACGATCTTCGTGGGTGTGATCGCCGTTCTCTACTTCGGGCTGAGCTTCTGGCAGGCCGTCGCGGCCGTGCTGCTGGGCAATTTCCTGGGCAGCCTGAGCCAGGGCTTCCTGTCGACGTGGGGGCCGCGCGAGGGTCTCGCCCAGATGCTGCTGGGCCGCACGGCATTCGGCTTCTGGGGCAACATCGTGCCGGCCGGGCTCAACACCGCCATGGCCGGGCTCGGCTGGTTCGCCGTCAACTCCATCAGCGGGGCCTTCGCCCTGGCCACGCTCACGGGCCTGAGCCCCGTTCTCACCCTGATCATCGTTGTGGTCGTCGAGGTGACCGTGGCCTTCGTCGGCCATGACATCGTGCAGCTCTTCGAGCGCTACGCGATGTTCGTGCTGGGCGCCATCTTCCTCATCGCCGGCATCTTCATCCTGGCCAACGCCGACACCGCGGCGCCGGCGGCCGGCGACGGCACCGACGGCTTCGGCGGCTTCGCCGGATTCATGCTCGCGGCCGGCGCTGCGTTCGGCTACACGGCCGGCTGGAACCCCTACGCGGCGGACTACACGCGCTACCTGCCCGCCGCGACGAACCGCAGAACCATCGCCGTCGCATCCGGTCTCGGCAATTTCGTGTCGACCAGTTTTCTCATGATCGTGGGCGCGGCATCCGCCACCGTCGTTCACAGCGGCCTGGCCGACGACGCCAGCCCCACCGACTCGTTCACCGCGGGCATGCCGGGCTGGATCTCGGCGATCACGCTGCTCGCCATCGCCGTGGGCGCCATCTCGGCGAACGCTCTGAACATCTACTCCGGGTCGATGTCGTTCCTCGCGATCGGGATCAAGATCCCCTTCGAGCGCCGTCGGGCCATCGTCGCGCTCGGTTTCGGCGTGCTCGGCTTCGTGATCGCGCTGCTCGCCCTGCCCGACGCTGGAGCGAGCTACGAGAACTTCCTGCTCGTGATCGCCTACTGGATCGCTCCCTGGCTCGGCATCGTTCTCGCCGACCGCTGGCTTCGCCGGGGCACGGCCGTGCTGGCACTCGTCGTCGACGAGAAGAACAAGTACCGCAACCCCGCAGGCATCATCGCGTTCGTCGTCGCGGCGGTGGTCTCGATCGGGCTCTTCTCCAACCAGGCCGTCTACGTTGGCCTCATCGTGCGGGTCGCGCCTGAGATCGGCGACCTCACAGCACTGGTCGGCTTCGTCGTCGCCGCGCTGCTGTACGTCGTCGTCTTCCGCATCATCCGGCCGGTGCTCGGGCCTCCCCTGTCGGCCGAGACGACCACGATGCCGGCCGAGCGAGTGGAGGCCTCCGCGTGATCTACGAGACCGACGCCGACAAGCTGTCCGTCGCCCGGGCCGAGGCCGAGAAGGGGGCCGCGGAAGGCGGCATCCCGATCGGCGCCGCCCTGTTCACCAGCGCAGGGGTCCTGCTCGGCAGCGGACACAACCGCCGTGTTCAAGACGGCGACGCGGCGATGCACGCCGAAACCAACGCGTTCCACAATGCCGGCCGCCAGCGCAGCTATCGCGACACGGTGATGGTCACCACACTCTCGCCGTGCTGGTACTGCTCGGGCCTCGTGCGCCAGTTCGGTATCGGTCGCGTCGTGGTCGGCGACGACCAGAACTTCTTGGGCGGGCAGGACTGGATCGCGGAGCACGGCTGCGACGTCACCGTGGTCAACGACCCCGAGCTCATCGCCATGATGGCCGAATTCATCGAGACGAATCCGGCGCTGTGGAACGAGGACATCGGCGAGGAGTAGCCTCACCCCTTTCGGTAGGATCGCAACGGTGAGCGAACGCCTTCCGGTAGACCGTGCGTCGGCGACGGATGCCCGCCCGTCGGCCGCCGAGGGTATCGGCTCCGAAGTGCGCGCGGCCCGGGTGCTGCTCGGAATCAGCATGCGCGAGCTCGCGGCTCGAATCGGCACCTCGCAGCCCTTCGTCTCGAACATCGAGAACGGTCGCATCTTCCCGAGTCTGCGCACCCTCGGCCGGCTCGCTGCAGCCCTCGAGGTTCCTGTCGCACGCCTCCTGCCCAGCAGCGACCGCGTCGAGCGCGTCGCCGCCTCGAAGATCGGGCGGGCACGCTCGCGCAGCGAGGGCCCTGTGCGACCCCTGCTGACCACGGGCGACCTCCGAGGAGTGCGGATCGAGCTCGCTCCCGGAGAGGTCGAGCGACGACCGGTGGTGCACGAGGGCGAAGAGTTCCTCGTCCTGCTCCAGGGCGTGCTCGTCCTGCTGCGGGAGGGACTCCCGCCGTTGCGAATGGAGGGCGGCGACACCCTCTGGCTGGATGGCACCGTGCCGCATCGCTTCGCCTGCCCTGAGGAGTCGGCCGTGCCGGGCTCCGCCTTCATCGCCCTCGTCGGGCGCGACGCACTGGACGCGCACTCGTGATCGCCGAGGAGTGGGAGCTCGGGGTCGGAGCCCGCGTGCGCACCGCCCGCGAGGAACGAGGGCTGACTACCCGGGCGCTCGCCAGCCTCGCGGGGCTGTCGCAGTCGCTGCTGTCAGACGTCGAGAACGGTCGCACCCTGCCCAGCGTCGCCTCGCTCTACGCGATCGCTGAGGCACTCGGAACGGGACCCGCCGAGCTGCTCCCCCAAGACGACGACAGCGCCAGGCTCACCGAGCACGGGGTGCCCCTGCCCTCCGCGGGCCCGGGCGAGGCCGTGTCGACACGGATGCTCTACGGAGCACCGGGTCGCCGCATCGAGGCGTACATGTCCAGCTATCCGCCGGGGCAGACGGATCCCGAACCTTTCCAGCACTCGGGCGAGGACATCATCATGGTGCTCGAGGGGCGCATGACGCTCACCGTCGGCGACCGCGACCAGGAACTGCGGGCGGGCGATGCCGCGTGGCTCGACTCCTCGGCTCCGCACTCCATCCAGCCCCTGGGGCGCAGTGGCGTGCGCATCATCGTGATCACCGCACGCTGAGCGGCCGGCGCTTCGCAGAGATGTCGTTCAGGCGGACGACGGCAGGGCCACGGTCGAACCCGTGTGATAGATGAGCGGTCGGGCGCTTCGATGCGCGCTCGCTCCGACGACCTCCAGCACGACCACGACATGGTCACCGGTCGGAATGGCACTCAGGATCCGACACTCGAGCCAGAGGCGCGCGCCGGAGATGAAGACCGCGCCGTCTGCCGTGCGGCCGAGCACGGATCCGTCGAACCGGTCTCCGCTGCGTGACGCGAGCCGGCGGACCGCCTCGGTATTGTTCTCCGACAGCACCGAGACGCCGATCCGTGCGGCGGTCTTCAGCGACACCCACGTCTGCGATTCACGCTGTATCGAGACGAGTGCGCACGGAGGGTCGAACGATGCTCCGACGGTCAGCGAGGTCACGATCATGCCCACCGCGCGCCCATCGACGTCGGCGCAGATCGCCGCGACGCCGGCCGGGTATTCGGCGAACATCTGCCGCACAGCCGCAGGGTCGGACGGAACGGATGGCATGGTCACCCGATCCGAGTCGTCGTCGGGCGATTCGAACTCGGCCCACGGCTGCGTCCACTCCATGGCTCTCCATTCCCGAGAGCCTTCAGAACTCACGTCTGGTCCCGAGCCTCCCGCCGCTACATTTCGCGTGCGTTACGGGGCTGAGAACGATGTGTAACAGTTATCGCGGCCTGCCGCCTGTCTGCTTTCTTAGCGTCTTTGCGCTGCTTGTAGGCCTTTGATGTCGCGTGCAATGATCGGTCTGAGATATCACCCGGATCGGGTGGCGGCATAGTCAGCAGGGAGATCGCATGGTCAAGCAACTCGTCCTCGGGGCGTTCGAGGAGTTCACTCCAAACTTCATCGCCAACGCGTGGCACCACGAGCGAGGAGACACCAGCGCGTTCGCGACGCTGGAGTTCTGGCAGGACCTGGCGGCCCGCCTGGACACCGCCGGATTCGACTTCTTCTTTCTGGCGGAGGCCATCGGCTATCCGATGAACGACGCGGGGCAGGTGCCCGAGGCCGTCATCCGCGATGCCGTTCAGTTCCCCGTGCACGATCCGCTCGCGCTGATCTCCGGACTCGCGACCGCCGCCCCGCGCATCGGCTTCGTCGCAACGGCATCGACGACGGCCCAGCACCCGCTGCTCAACGCCCGCACCTTCACCACCCTCGACCACCTCACCGGTGGACGGATGGGCTGGAACATCGTCACGAGCGACAACCAGCAGGCGCTCGTGCGCCTGCTCGGCCAGACGGATGTGACGCCGCACGACGAGCGCTACGCCCGCGCGACCGAATTCGTCGACCTCTCCCTGAGGCTCTGGGAGGAGGCCTGGGACGACGGGGCGGTCCTCGCAGACAAGGCGACCCGCACGTTCTCCGATCCCGCGAAGGTGCACCGCATCGAGCACCAGGGCAAATATTTCCGGTTCGACGGCTACTTCCCCGCCACTCCGTCGCCGCAGCGCACCCCCACCCTCTTCCAGGCCGGAACCTCAGCGGCCGGCACCGCCTTCGCCGCCCGCTATGCCGAATGCGTGTTCACTCAGGACAGGGAAACCGCGCGACTGAAAGCGACCGTTGCCCGCCTGCGAGCCCAGGCCGTCGCGGCAGGCCGACCGGCCGACTCCGTCAAGATCATCAACGGGGCGAGCTTCGTCATCGCCGACACGGTGGAGGAGGCGCAGCGCCTGCGGGCGGAGCTCAACGCCACCCCCACCAGGGAGGCGACCGCAGCCCTGTTCCTCGGCTGGTCCGGAGTCGACCTCGGCGCCCTCGACCCCGACGCCACACTCGACTCCGTCTCGACCGAGGTGGGCCACACCATGATCGAGATGTGGCGGAATCCGAATGGCACGAGCCCGACCGTCGGCGAGATCCTCGACTCGCTCGCATCCACTTTCGGCGGGATGCGCTTCACCGGAACTGCCGAATCGATCGCGACCGAAATCGCGACTCTTGTGGAGGAGACCGACATCGACGGGTTCCTCGTCGAGAACTGGTACGGCGGCTACGAGGGCTACCGCGACTTCGTCGAACAGCTGATGCCTGTTCTGCAAGAGCGAGGGCTTCTGCCCGACGTCGCCCGGTCAGGCACCCTCCGCAGCATGCTGACCGGAGAGCCCGACGTGCCGGAGTGGCACCCTGCCCGCGCCGTACGCGGCGCCCAGAGCGGCGCCTGAGGCGATGGACGAGCCCCTCGACGGCGCCACGGAGGCGCTCCTCCTCGCGCTGCCCAAGGTCTCTCTGCACAATCACCTCATCGGCGCCGTGTCGGCCCAAACCGTGCTCGATCTCGCCCGCAAACACGACGTCGTCCTCGACGGCGGTCGTGACGCGGAGTCACTGTACGACCACGACTCCTATGAGGACCTCGACGAATTCCTGCGCGTCCTCGATGTGGCCGGTTCGGTCATGCGCGACGCCGACGACTTCCGAAGAGTCGCCTTCGAGACCCTGACCGACGGAGGGGCCGCACTCGGCGTCGTGCACCGAGAGATCTTCCTCAGCCCACCGGGGCACCCGGGCGTGCCGTATCGCACGATCGTCGACGGAGTGCTGGCGGGAATGCGCGAAGCCGAGGCGGAGACCGGCATCACCAGCCGAATGGTGATCGGCCTCAACCGCAACGACTCCGCGGCGGCCGCCGTCGAGCTGGTCGAACAGGTGATCGAGTACCGCATCGACGAGGTCGTGGGCATCGGGCTCGACTATTCCGAGCTGATCGGACCTCCGGCGCGGTTCGTCGAGGCATTCCGGCTCGCCGGCCGCTCGGGGCTCCACCGCACCGCCCACTCCGAGAGCGGCCCGCCCGCGAACATCGAGGTCATCCTCGACGAGCTCGGCGGAGAGCGGATCGACCACGGCTACCACGTCGTCGACGACGACCGGATCACGGCGCGATGCGTCGACGAGGGCATCACCTTCACCTGCACACCCGTGAGCTCGGACATCGGCCGGTACTCCGGAAGCGGCGACGGCTCCCACCGTCGGATCGCGCAGATGGTCGACGCGGGCCTGCGCATCACCATCGACTCCGACGACCCGCCGATGTTCGGCACCGACGCCGTCAACGACTTCCGGGCGCTGGCCCGCGCCCTCGGCTACGGCCTGCCCGAGTTCGCCGGCTTCACCCGGAACGCGGTGAGTGCGGCCTGGCTGGATGACAGCGATCGAGCGACCCTGAATCGGGCCGTCGAGTCGCGGCTGTCAGCCCTCGGAGCGCACCCGGCGCAGTGACACGAGCGCCAGCACGATGGCCAGCGCCATGAGCCCGACCCCGATCCCCGAGGTCAGCACCACGCCGCTGTCGAACGACTCACGGGCCGACTCGAGCAGCCGGTAGCCTGCGGGCCCACCGATCGACTCCGCCACCGAGACGGCGCCGCCGAGCGTCTCGCGCGCGGTCGCGGCGTTCTCGTCGGCCAGCCCGGCGGGCAGGGTGACCCCGGCCCGGTAGGCGGCGGTCAGGATGCTGCCCAGCACGGCCGTGCCGAGCACGGCTCCCAGCTCGTACGACGTCTCGGACACTCCGGATGCCGCGCCGGCCTTGTCGGCGGGCACCGACGAGATGATGAGGTCGTTCGAGATCGTCTCTGCCGCGCCGATTCCGAGACCGAGCACCGCGAAGGCGATCGCCAGCGTGGTCTCGGTCGCCTCTTGACCGGTGACCATGATGATCGCGTATGCCGCACCGGCCAGCGCGAGCCCCGTGGCGACCACGAAGCTCGGCCTGACCAGGCGCACGATCGGCACGACCACGAGGCCGGCGACGATCATGACGATGAGCCCGGGCACCAGGGCGAAGGCGGCGTCGAGCGGGCTCAGTCGCAGGACGAGCTGCAGGTGCTGCGAGACGAAGAAGAGGAAACCCACCAGCGAGAAGACGCTCACGAGGTTGATCAGCACGGCGCCGGTGAAGGCCCCACGACGGAACAGTCTCATGTCGAGCATCGGATTCTCCCGATTCAGCTGCCTCCGCACGAACAGGACTCCCGCCGTCACGCCGACGAGCACGAGCAGCATCTGCGACCACTCGAAGCCGTGCGTCGCGAACTCCTTGATCGCGAAGACGATCGGCACGAGCGTGACCATCGTGAGGCCGATGCTGACGAGGTCGATGCGGCCCGGGTTCGGATCGCGCGACTCGGGGACCAGCAGCGGCGCGAACACGAGAAGAGGAATGAGCACGGGCACGGCGATGAGGAAGACGGAGCCCCACCAGAAGTGCTCGAGCAGGATTCCGCCCACGATCGGGCCCAGGGCCGATCCTGCGGCGAACCCGGCCGCCCAAATGGCTATGGCCAGCCGACGCTGCTCGCGATCGAGGAAGATGCTGCGCAGCAGGGAGAGCGTCGACGGCATGAGCATGGCGCCGAAGAAGCCCAGGCCGACCCGCGCGAGGATCAGCAGTTCGGCCGTGGGCGCGAAGGCGGCCACGATCGACACGAGAGCGAAGCCCGTGGCGCCGATCAGCAGCAGCCGACGGCGACCCCAGCGGTCGCCGAGGTTGCCCATCGCGACGAGGAGGCCGGCGAGCACGAGCGGGTAGGCATCGATGATCCAGAGCTGGGCCGCGGCAGACGGGCGGAGCGACTCGGAGATGACGGGCAGGGCGAAGCTCAGCACGGTGTTGTCGACGCTCGAGATGAGCACGGGCAGCATAAGAACGGCCAGCGCGAACCAGTTGCGAACGGATGCGCGGGGCGGCCGCCCGTCGTCGGTGCGCAGGGCGGCTGTGGGTGTGGTGAGGAGAGCCATGATCTGAGTTCTTCGTTTCGATTCGAGAAGTGGTGCATATTCACTATACCGTCCAGTCGGTACAGTGGCTATCTCCTCAACGGATGGACCCCTACCGTCATTCCCGAAAGCGTAAGGAAATCGTGCGGGGTGATACCCCGGGCTGCCGGGGCGGCTACCATCGAAGCGATGCCCGACACCCCAGAGAACCCGCCGATCGACGCCGCCGCGCCCGCCTCGGCATCCACGCGCGACCGAATCATCGATGCTTTCGCCGAGCTATTGGGCGCGAACGGCGAACGCGCCGCGACCCTCGATGCCGTCGCCGCCGCCGCGGGAGTGTCCAAGGGCGGCCTGCTCTACCACTTCGGCTCGAAAGAGGCCTTGGTCGAGGGCGTACTGGAGCGCCTGGCCACTCTCGTGGAGCGCGACGTCGCGGCCATCCGGTCGTCGCCGTCGGGGCCGGTGGCTCACCTGATCCGCACATCCATGGCCACGGGCAGCGCACTCGACAAAGCGCTCGTCGCCACGTCGCGCCTGGCTCAAGCGTCGAACTCGACGGCACGCGACGCCCTGCGGGCCGCGAACGATGCCTGGTACGGCATCGTGCTCGAGAGCACGGGCGACCCGGTGCTCTCGCGAGCGATCATGCTCATCAGCGACGGGCTCGCCTACGGCTCGGCTTTTCTGCCCGGGTCGTCGACTCCCGAGACGGCCGAGCTCTCGGCGTCGGACATCGACGACCTCGTCGACCTCATCACCGAGGTCACGGCCCAGCGCGCGGGGCACTGAGCCTATCGTTCCCTGAGCCTATCGTTCCCTGAGCCTGTCGAAGGGCCCGCGGGCGCGATTCGACAAGCTCAGCGAACGGGCTCCGCTTCGACAAGCTCAGCGAACGGCTACTCCGTGAGGTCGATCTCCTGCAGCGAGTCGGCGTCGATGGCCGTGCGCAGCTTCTCGAGCAGTTCCTCTGGGGCGGGCGAGTCGACGGTCAGCACGCTGAGCGCCTTGCCGCCGGCCACGTGGCGAGCGATCTGCATTCCGGCGATGTTGATGTCGGCGTCGCCGAACTCCTTGCCGTAGATCGCTACGATGCCGGGGCGGTCGTCGTAGGTCATCACGATGAGGTGCTCCGCGAACGGGACCTCGACGTCGTAGCCGTTGATCTCGACGATCTTCTCGATCTGCTTCGTGCCGGTGAGAGTGCCCGACACCGAGATCTGCGATCCGTCGCTCAGCGCGCCCTCGAGCGTGATGAGGTTGCGGTACTCCTCCGACACGGACTCGGTGATCAGTCGAGCAGTCACGCCGCGCTGCTCGGCGAGCAAGGGAGCGTTGACGTACGACACCGTCTCGCTGACGACGTTCGTGAAGATGCCCTTGAGCGCGGCCAGCTTGAGGACGCTCACGTCGAAGTCGACGATCTCGCCGCGCACGATCACATCGACGCTCGTGAGCGGGCTGTGCGCAAGACCGGAGAACACCTGGCCGAGCTTCTCGACCAGGGGGATGCCGGGTCGGACCGTCGGGTCGATGACTCCGCCGGCGACGTTGACGGCATCCGGAACCAGCTCGCCCGACAACGCGAGGCGAACCGACTTCGCGACCGAGACGCCCGCCTTCTCCTGCGCCTCATCGGTGGATGCGCCCAGGTGGGGCGTGACCACGACGTTCGGCAGGGCGAGCAACGGCGAGTCGGTGGGCGGCTCGCTGACGAACACGTCGAGTCCAGCGCCCGCGATGGTTCCCGCGGTGAGCGCGCGGTGGAGCGCGGCTTCGTCGATGAGGCCGCCGCGTGCGACGTTGACGATGAACGAGGTGGGCTTCATCAGCGCCAGCTGCTCGTCGCTGATCATGCCCGTGGTCTCGGGGGTCTTCGGCATGTGGATGGTGATGAAGTCGCTCTGCGCGAGCAGCTCGTCGAGGCTGAGCAGCGTGACGCCCAGCTGCTGGGCGCGGGCCGAGGTGACGTAGGGGTCGTAGGCCACGACGTTGGTGCCGAACGCCTGCATGCGGGCGGTGATCAACGCACCGATGCGGCCGAGGCCGATGATGCCGATCGTCTTCTCGTAGAGCTCGACGCCCGTGTAGGCGCTGCGCTTCCACTTGCCGTCGGCCAGGGCCGAATGCGCGGCCGGGATGTGACGGGCGAGGCTCAGGATGTGACCGACGGTGAGCTCGGCGGCCGAGATGATGTTGGAGGTGGGCGCGTTGACCACCATGACGCCGGCCGCGGTAGCCGCCTTGATGTCGACGTTGTCGAGGCCGACACCTGCGCGGGCCACGACCTTGAGCCTGGGAGCGGCGGCGATCGCCTCGGCGTCGACCTTGGTTGCGCTGCGCACGAGGATGGCGTCGGCGGTGGCCAGCGCACTCAGCAGTGCGGGCCTGTCTGTGCCGTCGACGTTCACCACATCGAAGTCGGGGCCGAGGGCATCGACGGTGGCGGGCGACAGTTCTTCGGCGATCAAGACAACCGGTTTCGACACGGAGCGATCCTTCGGTTTGGCTCTGTAAAGAGGATTTCCGCGGGACTGCGCGGCCAGAAACCATATTAGAGGCAGGCACAATGGGGTGATGACCGATGCGACTCTGACCGTAATAGTGACGATCGTTCGCATCATCATCGCCGTGGTCTTCATCGGCATGGGCATCAATCACTTCGTGCCGAAGTCCGCGCGGGTGATGGCCAAGATGATTCCGCCGGCACTTCGCCGCGAGGGCCTGCTCAGTCCGCTGAACCTGGTCTACCTCACGGGCGCCTGCGAGATCGCGGGAGGCATCGGCCTGCTCGTGCCGCAGACGAGGCTCGCTGCCGGCATCGCGCTCGTCGTGTTCCTGGCAGCCGTCTTCCCCGCCAACGCGTATGCGGCCGCGAATCGGGAGCGCTTCGGAACCCTCGCCATCCCGTTCTGGCCTCGGCTCGCGGGCCAGCTCGTGCTGGCCGCGCTCATCATCTGGGTGGCCGTCGCCGCCTAGAGCCCGCCGAGCAGGAGCGACTCGAGGTCGGCCTTGATCACCATGGCGACGGCGAGCGCGACGAGGAAGACGACGGCCTTCGCCCAGGCCGGCAGCCTCCACCCGACGAGGAAACCCAGGCCGTAGGTGACGATGGGCGCGGCGATCGATCCGATGAAGACCAGCCACGATACGCCGGAGAGCGCGAACCCGAAGGTGGCGATGGCCTCGAACAGATTGGCCACGCCGACCCAGACCCAGATGGCCGAGATGAGCGCGAAGAGCAGCGCGACGCCCCATCCGGCCTTCTTCGAGAAGCTGAGCTCGCGGAAGCCCGGCTTGGCGGCGGTGCCGGCGGAGTTGCGCGGTGTGGTGGTGTTGTCGGTCATGGTGACGTCCTACGCTCCCTGGATGAAGGGCCAGGGCACGAGCACGAAGACTCCGAGCAGCAGCCAGCCGAGGCGGGATCGCCAGGTTCTCCTCTGGGTCAGCAGCAGGGTGGACACGAACCACAGCGGTGCGGCCGCGATCGAGAGGAACTGGCCGATTCTGAAGCAGACCTCGAGGAAGAGACTGTCGAGAGGAAAGAAGGTGACGGTCGTGCGGGCGACGACGATGGCCCATCCGATCGTGTAGAGCAGATAGACGCCGCCGAGGATTCCGAGGGTGATGAGGGCGGCAGAGCTGAGCTGCGCAGATGCCTTCTCGGCCGCGGCGAGCTCGGCCTCGACCTCGGCGTCTTCGGCCAGTTCGGCCTGCTCCAGAACCGTGGGAGCTTCAGCCGGTGCCGTGGGTGCCGCCGACGTCGCCGCCGGAGAAGGCGCCGCGGGGGCGGTGCCGGCCTGGATGGGCGGGGTCAGCGTGGGGTCGTCGTCGCCGGCCCAGTGCAGGGCATCGTCATCGCGGCTCGTCGTCATGTACGCAAGATTAGCCGCCCACCCAGTGGCTAGACCGACAGGACGCGCTTCTCCCCCGCATCGACGGGGAACACGAAGCGGTTCTGCTGCGGAGGCATGGGGCAGTTGAACCAGTCCGAGAATCCGCACGGCGGAATGTAGGCACGGTTGAAGTCGAGCTCGACCGTGCCGTCGCGGCGGGGGCGCACGGCGAGAAACCGGCCGACGTCGTAGGTCTCATCGCCGGTCGTGAGGTCCTGGAAGACCAGCAGCAGCTTTCCCTCGTCTTCGAAAGCGGCAAGCGTGCGGGACTGCCCGCCGATCACCACATCGATGTCGCCCGGAAGAACCTCGTCGCGCAGTCGTCCGTCGTCTTTGATGTGCTCGATGCCGATCGCGCGCTTCTCGGTGGGGGTGAACGTTCCCTCGAGAACCCACTCGGGGGTGAAGTCGTAGGCCGAGATGCGGTCGAAGCTCTCGGCCTTGGGGTTCGCCGGATCCCACACGCGCACGATGTAGTGGCCCTCGAGGCCCGGGTACACCGTTCCCGTCACTCCTCCACCGAACGTCAGCGTGGAGGGAACGACGGTGTCCGATCCGGCGATGTCGACAGTGCCGTCGACAAGATCACCGTCGACCCGGATGCCGTCGGTCGCGACCGCGGTCACCCGCACGCCGCCACCGCCGGGGCGAGGCGCCCAGACGCCGGGAACCCCGTCGATCTCCCGCTCGGAGTCGATCTCGGTCGTGCTCACCAGGGCGAGCGGCCCCTGTGGCGAGGTCACGTAACGGTGGCGTGCCTGCCGGAATCGGAGGAAATCGGCTTCGGCGGCAGAAGTGGAGGGTGTGGTCACGGAGTCCATGATCCTCCCAACAGGCGAACCGCCGCACAGATTCCCGCCCGCGCGACGAAGGAGTCGGCGTATCGAGACCACTCGCGACGTGATCTCGATACGCCCGTTCCCCGTTCCTCGCTACTCGACCAGCGAGCTACGCCGACGCCTCACCGCGGTGAGTGCGACTCCCACCGCCAGCAAGAGTCCTCCCGCGCCCAGCGCGAGGCTCCACGACGGGTCGACACCGGTGCGGGCGAGGGCGCCCCCACCCGTTCCCGCTGCATCGGAGACATTCACCGACGGCTTCGTCGAACCGGATGCGGGCTCGCCCGTTCCCGGCTGCCCCGTGCCCGCGGCCGCGATGACCACCGTTCTCGAGTCGGCGCTGGCGGTCGAGTACCCCTCGGCCACCGCGGTCGCCGTCACTGCGATCGAGGCGCCGACATCGGTCGCAGTCGGCGTGTATTGCGCGGAGACGGCTCCCTCGATGAGCTCGCCGTTCCTCGTCCAGGCGTATGACAGAGCAGCATCGGCGGGGTCCACCGTCGCGGTCGCCACGAGTTCGGATCCGACGACACCGTCGCCCAGGATGACGGGTGCCACCGTCACCGTGCGGGGGAAGCTGACGGTGTAGCGCGAGACCGTCTCGCCGTCGGCGGCCGTAACCGTGACGTTTGCTGCGGCATCCGGGCCCACGGCCGACGTCGGCTGGGTGATCTCGACCGTCGCCGCGGTGTCGACGGGTGAGGCCGTGACGACAGGCAGAGCCGAGCCCGAGAGGGGCACGGCATACTCCAGGGTCGACCCGTCGAAGCCGTCGACAGCCGTTCCGTTCACGGAGAGCCGCGCGAGATCGGACACGGAGGCCACGCCCGAGGCCAGGGCGAAGATCTGCACCTCCGAGACGATCATGTGCGTGTTCGGGTAGGCCGTGAGCACCACGCGCAGCTGAGCTGTCGAGATGCCCGACAGGGGCACGTCGACCACCGGTGCGGACCCGTCGGCTGGCGTCTCGACGGTCGTCGGAGAACCGGGAACCGTCGTCCACGCACCGGAGGCATCCGTGTACTGCACGGTGATCTCCGACGCCCAGCTGGTGGTTCCGCCGTCTTTGTAGAAGTAGACCTTCGCGTGAGTCAACGGCATCGACGAGCCGAGGTCGTAGCTCAGGGTGTCCGAGGTCGACTTGGTTCCGCTGCGCCAGTTCGACCAGCCTTTGTCGCTCGTGACGTCGTTGCGCGTGTTGTCTACGGGATAGCCGGACTCCGTCGACGTCGCCTGTGCCGTCGTCGACGGCAGCGGGGCCACGTTCGTCTCGCCGGGCTCCGTCAGGATCACCGACAGTGTGGCCGCGAGCGGCTCTGCCGAGGGGTCGTTCGACTGTGCCGAGCCGGGAACGGTGACGACGCCGACCGACGCCAGGCTCTCGGTGGTGACGGCATCGAAGTCCCACGAGACGGGGGCGTCGAACCTGTTGCTGCTCTGCCCGATCCGTGCCGGAACCGTGGCGGGCGCCGCGGCGATCACCGCCTCACGTGACACACCGGCGTAGCTCGTCAGCGAGACGGGGTCGGTCGACACGAACCCGCCGACCTCGACGGTCGCCGACAGATCGGTGAATGCCGTGCCGAAGAGGTCGGTGCCGGAACCCGGGATGGTCAGCGGACCGGCGTTCCAGTCGACGCCCTCCGTGTTCCAGGTCACCGCGACCGGAGCCCCGGGCCCGGAGTTGTAGAGAGGCGTCACCGTGGCGGGGAGCTGGGCGGGAATCCCCGCGATGGTGCTCACGACCACGGGGGCGAAACCGGAGAGTGTCGTGTCCTGGAACGACCATGCCTGATTGGCGCCGCCGTTCGACGAGTACACGTTCACGGGAGCGCCCTCGGCCGTCGATCCACCGGGCACTTCGAGCGCCTGGGGAGAGGCGGCATTCACCAGACTCCATGTCGCGCCGTCGGTCGTCGTCAGAATCCACTGCTGCGACGGCGTCGCCGCCGCGTTCTCCCGCGTCGAATCGACGAGCAGCGTTCCCTGACTGTCGGCTGCCAGCACGAGACCCGATGCGCTGCGCAGAACGTAGCGCTCAGCGTTAGAGGTGCCGTTGGTCACCTTCTCGGCGGTCCAGACCTGCGAGCCGGCCGTCTCGGTCGTCGCGGCCAGGGCCGTGATCGTCGCGCCCGGGGTGGAGCCGGCGGGAGCGCCCGTGTTCGCCGTGATGGCCTTGCCGCTCTGCTTGCCGACAATGCGGTAGGTGTGCCCGTCTTCGAGGGGCGAGGCGCCCTGAGCGATGCCGCTGACACCGTCGATCACGAAGGTGCTGACCGACTTCGCGGGAACGGTCACGACGGCCGTCTTCGACGCGAGGTCGATCGCGACGGGGGCGCCCTCGATGAGAGCGTTCTTCGTCGTGTCGTCGGCGGGAGACTCGGTCGTCACGATCGGGGTCAGCGTTGCACCCGGGGCGATCGCTCCGAACTTCGAGAGGTCGACCGTGATCGTGCGTGCCGTCGAATCACTGTTGGCGTGAACGAGGGTGACCCCGGATCCGTCTGCCGACACGGCCGAGGTCGTCTGGGCGTTGGTCGAGGGAATGATGTGGTCGCCCGGGTGGATGTAGTGCGTGAAGTTGCGGAGGGTGTTGTACTTCGCGTTGGTGACGATCTTGCACGACGGATCGGCGTCGCCGTCGGCCAGGCGACGAACGGAGTTCCCATCGGCGTTGCAGTCGAAGTCGATGAGCACACTGCCCCAGTTCAACTTCTCGACCTTCTGCATGTTGTAGTAGTCCTCGACCGGCTGCCACAGCACCCAGGCCGACGGCTCGAGCTCACGCAGGTCGTCCATGACGCGGGTGGCCATGCCGATGCCGTTGTTCATATTGGTCTGGTTGTTCACGCCGGTACCGTCCCAATCGCCCTCGATCTCGCTCATCCAGAGCGGCTTGTCGGCCGTCTTGGCGATGTCGCGCACGTTGACGCGACCGGAGGTGCCGTAGGTGTGCACGTTCAGCTGCGACACCGAGTCCTTCGCCTCCTGGGTCCAGCCGTTCCAGTTCGTCACGAAGGTGCCCGGGTTCGTCTCGTCCATGGCCGAGATCGTCGCTGTGGTCGTCGTGTCGCTCTTGGCCAGCTCGGCCGCCAGCGCCTTGACGACGGCGTCCTGCATCGCGGGGCCGACGTGGGCGCCCTCCTGGCCGCCCTTCTTCGGCCACCCGGTGGCGGGGTCGATGGTTGTGCCCCAGTAGTTGGTGTTGGGCTCGTTGACGGGCTCGATCGTGTCGAACGAGATGCCTTCCTCGTTCTCCACGGTCTGGGCCGCGGTCTTGAGGTACGTGGCGAAGTCTTCGACCGCCGACGGCTTGAGTTGCTCGGCGCTGGAGTCGAAGCCGCCGGAGACGTATCCGCTCTCGGTCATGAAGTAGGGCGGGGAGTTGCTGAAGGCCTCCCATTTGGTGATCTTGTCCTTCAGCGCACTCACCCACCACCGCTGGGTCTTGTCGGCGTCGAGGTTGTACGCGTCGGGATCGCTTGCGTCCCAGGCCGCTGCGTACGCATCACGGTCGGCATACGTGGATGTCACCTCGGGACTGCCTGCGGGAGTCGCGAGGTCGGGGTTCCACCACCCCTCGACCGCACCACCCGCCCGCAGGTACGGCGGCACGTCCGTGGCGTTGCCGCCGCCGATGTTGTAACGGGCGATGTTCAGGTTCAGACCGTCTTCTCCGAACACCTTCTCGAGCAGTTCCTGACGCATGCTGTCGGGGTACCCGCCGGTGGCGTTGGCGAACCAGACGAGGCTCGTTCCCCAGCCTTCGAAGGACTCCCCCTGGTAGGCGGGGTTCGGCGTGATCGTGATCGGTGTCGACTCGGCAGCACTGGCGGATGGCGCCGCCGTCGCGCCCACTCCGAGTGTCAGGGCACCGAGAGCCAGGGCCGTGGTGGCCGCGAGCACGCGTCTCTTCAGGGGTGACGTCTTTGTCATGGATGGACCTTTCCTCCGTTGGAAATGCCGATACTCACGGGAGCCCTCGGCGCAATCGTGTTAACGCAAACACTGAGGTAAATTCAGGGATGTTTACGCAAACATCTCATCGAGTATGCCGAGCCACAGCGTCGCGTGTCAACAGCCTCGGCGTGTCGCCGGAACGTCTGCGTCACGCGGCCGACAGCCGCGAGGTGCAGCAAACAGCCCCTTCGGATGCCCGGGAACGGCCATTCGCCACACCTCACGGAGTCGCGCCGAGCCTTTCTCGAGCCGCACGCGCTGAAGTGCGGAGAATGGCCGCCTCAGGACGGGGCGAAGCGGCCGTACTCCGCACCTCAGCACACCTCAGCGGCGGAAGGAGCGGCGCGCACCCCAGCACACGACGAACGCCCATCCGAGGATGCCCGCCAGGCACACGCGCTCGGTGAGACCGAGGACAGACGGAGCCCAGGCGATCGACACGGCCAGCAGCACGAGCCCGACGGCGGCGAGCGCCACGAAGCCGGTGGCCGCACGCCTCACCCGGGCCAATCGCCCAGCGTCGCGCATCCAGACCGCCAGCAGCAGCATGCCCGCCAGGGCGCACAGGAAGCCGGTCGTCGCGAATGCCACGTGCACCGCGCCCGTCGTGGTGGTGGGCGCGATGCCGAACTCGCCCACCGCCAGATTGCTCTCGGCATCCGAGATCACGCTGTAGTGCGGCGGAAGGGACTGCAGCACGACGTCGACGGCGATGTACAGCACAACGAGCGCCATGCCGAGAACGGCGACGCCTCGCATGAACGGCGATGGCCGCCCCGACACAGTCGGGGCGGCCATCGATTCGAGAGTCAGAAGACTAGCGTGCGGCGGAGCCGTCGGTGTAGTCGGCGTCCTGCTGCTTCCACGCGAACAGGGCGCGGAGCTCCTTGCCCGTGGCCTCGATGGGGTGCTGGGCACCCTTCTCGCGCAGCGCGAGGAACTCGGGGGCTCCCGCGTCCTGGTCGTCGATGAAGCGCTTGGCGAACGCGCCGTTCTGGATGTCGGCGAGAACGGCCTGCATGTTCTCCTTGACGTCGGGCGTGATGACGCGCGGGCCCGAGACGTAGTCTCCGTACTCGGCCGTGTCGGAGACGCTCCAGCGCTGCTTGGCGATGCCGCCCTCCCACATGAGGTCGACGATGAGCTTGAGCTCGTGCAGCACCTCGAAGTAGGCGATCTGCGGCTGGTAGCCGGCCTCGGTCAGGGTCTCGAAGCCGTACTGCACGAGCTGCGAGACGCCACCGCAGAGAACGGCCTGCTCACCGAACAGGTCGGTCTCGGTCTCTTCGGTGAACGTGGTCTTGATGCCACCGGCGCGCAGTCCGCCGATCGCACGCGAGTACGACCAGGCGAGGTCCCATGCGGAGCCCGACGCGTCTTTTTCGACGGCGACGATGACGGGAACGCCACGGCCGGCCTCGTACTCGCGGCGCACGGTGTGGCCCGGGCCCTTGGGTGCGACGAGGATGACGTCGACGCCATCCGGTGCCTGGATGTAGTCGTAACGGATGTTGAAGCCGTGACCGAAGACGAGGGTCGCGCCCTGCTTCAGGCTGGGGGCGATGTCGTCGCGGTAGATGTGGCGCTGGAACTGGTCGGGAGCGAGCAGCACGATGACGTCGGACTGCGCGGTCGCCTCGGCGACGCTGAGAACCGTGAAGCCGGCCTCCTGCGCCTTGGGGATCGACTTCGATCCTTCCTTCAGGCCGATGACGACGTCGACGCCGGAGTCGCGCAGGTTGAGCGCGTGGGCGTGGCCCTGCGAGCCGTAGCCGACGACGGCCACCTTCTTGCCCTGGATGAGCGAGAGGTCTGCGTCTTTGTCGTAGAAGATTTCGGTCACTTTATTACTGCTCCTTGTTGTGTGGGTGTTCGGTGGCCGTTCCCTGAGCTCGTCGAAGGGCTGTCCTCGACGGGTTCCCTTCGACAGGCTCAGGGAACGGACCTTTAGTTCTTGAAGACGCGTTCGGTGATGCTCTTCGAGCCGCGTCCGATGGCGAGCAGTCCCGACTGGGCCAGCTCCTTGATTCCGTAGGGCTCGACGACACGCAGGAACGCGTTGGTCTTGCCCGAGTCGCCGGTGACCTCGATCACGAGCGCGTCGGTCGAGACGTCGACGACGCGGGCGCGGAACAGGTTGACGGCCTCAAGCACGTGCGAGCGGGTGGAGTTGTCGACGCGCACCTTGACCAGCAGGTGCTCGCGCTGCACCGACTGGTCGGGGTCGAGCTCGACGATCTTGATCACGTTGACAAGCTTGTTCAGCTGCTTGGTGACCTGCTCGAGGGGAAGCTCCTCGACGTCGACGGCGACCGTGATGCGCGAGAGACCCTCGATCTCGGATGCGCCTACAGCGAGGCTCTCGATGTTGAATCCGCGGCGGGCGAAGAGGCCGGCGACACGCGTGAGCAGACCGGGTTTGTCTTCGACGAGCAGGGAGAGAACGTGGTGGCTCATGGTCTACTCCTCATCCCACTCTGGGGCGATCTGCTGTGCGTGTTCGATCAGCGAGTTGCTGACCCCCTGGGGAACCATCGGCCAGACCATGGCGTCGCGGCTCACGATGAAGTCGATCACGACCGGGCGGTCGTTCGTCTCGATCGCCAGCTTGATCGCCGCGTCGATCTCGTCGGCCTTGGTGACCCGGATGCCCAGCGCACCGTAGGCGTCGGCCAGCTTCACGAAGTCGGGAACCATCTGCGTGCCGTGGCCCGTGTTCAGGTCGGTGAACGAGTGGCGTCCGTCGTAGAACAGGCTCTGCCACTGCCGCACCATGCCGAGCGACGAGTTGTTGATGATCGCGACCTTGATCGGGATGTTGTTGATCGTGCAGGTGGCGAGCTCCTGATTGGTCATCTGGAAGCATCCGTCACCGTCGATCGCCCACACCGTGCGCTCCGGCTCGGCGACTTTGGCACCCATGGCGGCGGGAACGCCGTAGCCCATGGTGCCGGCGCCGCCGGAGTTCAGCCAGGCGTTGGGCCGCTCGTACTTGATGAACTGCGCCGCCCACATCTGGTGCTGACCGACGCCGGATGCGTAGATCGCCTCGGGGCCGGACAGCTCGCCGATGCGCTTGATCACGTATTGCGGCGAGAGCAGGCCGTCGGTCGGTTCGGCGTAGCCGAGCGGGAACTCGGTCTGCAGTCCGCGCAGGTACTCCCACCACTCGTCGATGTCGGGGCGCGTCTCGGTTGCCGCGGCGGTGGCGACGAACGCCTTCGTGAGGTCGGCGATCACATCTTTCGCGTCGCCCACGATGGGGACATCGGCGGCGCGGATCTTGCCGATCTCGGCCGGGTCGACGTCGACGTGCACGATCTTGGCGTTCGGAGCGAACTCGCTCACCTTGCCGGTCACGCGGTCGTCGAAGCGCGCGCCGAGCGCGACGATCAGGTCGCTCTCCTGCAGCGCGAGCACGGCGGGAACGGTTCCGTGCATACCGGGCATGCCGAGGTTCTGCTCGTGCGAGTCGGGGAACGCACCGCGCGCCATCAGGGTCGTGACGACGGGAGCGCCGGTGGCCTCCGCCAGCACGGCGAGTTCGGGCGAGGCCTGGGCCCGGATGACTCCGCCGCCGACGTAGAAGACGGGCTTCTTCGCCTCGAGCAGCAGCTGCGCCGCCGCTTGGATCTGCTTGCCGTGCGCCTTCGTCACGGGACGGTAGCCCGCCAGGTCGACCTTCGGATTCCACACGAACGGCGCCGACTTCTGCTGCGCGTCTTTCGTGATGTCGACGAGCACGGGGCCCGGGCGGCCGGTGGATGCGATGTGGTACGCGGCAGCGAGGGTCGCGGGCACGTCCTCCGGCTTGGTGACCAGGAAGGAGTGCTTGGTGATCGGCATCGTGATTCCCACGATGTCGACCTCCTGGAACGCGTCGGTTCCCATGAGCGTCGAGAAGACCTGGCCCGTGATGATGAGGACAGGCACCGAGTCCATGTAGGCGTCGGCGATGGCCGTGACCAGGTTGGTCGCTCCGGGGCCCGAGGTCGCGATGGCGACGCCGACCTTGTTCGTCGACGACGCGTAGCCCTCGGCCGCGTGACCGGCGCCCTGCTCGTGGCGAACGAGGATGTGACGGATGGCGGTCGATGCCATGAGCTCGTCGTAGAACGGGATGATCGCGCCGCCGGGCAGGCCGAAGACGTCTTTCACGCCGAGGTACTCGAGCGAGCGGAGGATGGCTCCGGACCCCGTGAGGACCTCAGGAGCGTTCGCCGGGGCGGACGCGGAGGCCGGTTTGGGGATCGCCGGAGAGCCTGGCACGGGAGATGGATCCACGGGCATGTTGTTTTCCTAGCTTGTTGCCTGCACAGCGTGTCGTCGTGCGCTGCGGCAGACGGCGGTGATGAGGGTGGAGCGCGGTACTACCCCGTGATGGCGCCGGTCGCGGCCGACTTCACGAGCTTCGAGTACTTTGCCAGAACGCCACGGGTATAGCGCGGGGGAAGAGGGGCCCAGCCGTCTCGGCGGGCTGCAAGCTCATCGGCCTCGACGAGTAACTCGAGGGAGCGAGCGGCGATATCGACCCGTATTAGATCACCATCGCGCACGAAGGCGATAGGACCTGCGTCCACCGCTTCGGGTGCTATATGGCCGATACACAGTCCGGTTGTGCCGCCTGAGAACCTGCCGTCGGTCAATAGTAGTACATCTTTGCCGAGGCCAGCGCCCTTGATCGCGGCCGTGATGGCGAGCATCTCGCGCATTCCGGGGCCGCCCTTGGGACCTTCGTAGCGGATCACCACGACGTCTCCGTGGTTGATCAGACCCTCCGTGAGGGCATCCATCGCGGCGCGCTCGCGCTCGAACACCTTGGCCGGTCCTTCGAAGACGGCCGCGTCGAATCCGGCCGTCTTCACGACGGCGCCCTCGGGTGCGAGCGAGCCCTTGAGAACCGTGAGGCCACCCGTGGGGTGGATGGGGTTGTCGAGCGTGCGCAGCACCTTGCCGTCGAGCTCGGGGATGTCGAGCTCGGCCAGGTTCTCGGCGAGCGTCTTGCCCGTGACCGTGAGCACGTCGCCGTGCAGCAGCCCGGCATCGAGCAGCGCCTTCATCAGAACGGGCAGTCCGCCGTGGCGGTCCATGTCGTTCATCACGTACTTGCCGAAGGGCTTCATGTCGGCGAGGTGAGGAATGGTGTCGCCGATGCGGTTGAAGTCGTCGATCGTCAGGTCGACCTCGGCCTCGTAGGCGATGGCGAGAAGGTGCAGGATGACGTTGGTCGAGCCTCCGAGGGCCATCGCGACCGCGATGGCGTTCTCGAACGCCGGCTTGGTCAGGATGTCGCGGGTCGTGATGCCGAGGCGCAGCATGTTGACGACGGCCTCGCCGCTGCGGTGCGCGAAGTAGTCGCGGCGGCGGTCTGCCGACGCGGGCGAAGCGGAGCCGGGCAGGCTCATGCCGAGAGCCTCAGCGACGCTCGCCATGGTGTTGGCCGTGTACATGCCGCCGCAGGCGCCCTCGCCCGGAGCGAAGGCGCACTCGATGCGCTTGGCGTCGGCCTCGCTCATGGTGCCGGCCTTCACGCCGCCGACGGCCTCGAACGAGTCGATGATCGTGATGTCTTTCTCGGTGCCGTCGGACAGCTTGACCCACCCGGGCGCGATCGATCCGGCGTAGAGGAAGACGCTGGCGAGGTCGAGCCGAGCGGCGGCCATCAGCATGCCGGGCAGCGACTTGTCGCATCCGGCGAGCAGCACGGAGCCGTCGAGGCGCTCGGCCTGCATAACGACCTCGACGCTGTCGGCGATGACCTCACGCGACACGAGAGAGAAGTGCATGCCCTCGTGGCCCATCGAGATGCCGTCGGAGACGGAGATGGTGCCGAACTGAAGGGGGTAGCCGCCGCCCGAGTGCACGCCCTCTTTGGCACCCTGCGCGAGGCGGTCGAGCGACAGGTTGCACGGCGTGATCTCGTTCCACGAGCTGGCGATGCCGATCTGCGGCTTCTCCCAGTCGGCGTCTCCCATTCCGACGGCCCGAAGCATTCCGCGCGAGGTGGTTGCTTCGATTCCATCGGTGACGACGCGACTGCGCGGCTTCATGTCTATTTCGGGCATGTTACGAGTTTAGAACCACTCAAGGTGCGGGAGTGCACGCCTCCGCGCGGAACTGGGCGAGCAGAGCGAGCACCTGTGCGACCTCGGCTTCGTCGCTCACACGGAACTCGGCGATGGTCTTGCCCGCCCCGCTCTTGAGCCCGAAGTCTCCGCTGCGAAGCACAGCGAACGCATCCTCATCGGTGACGTCATCGCCGGCGTAGAGCACCGCGGTCGCCTTCGTGTACTCCTTCAGGTGGAGCAACGCCTCGCCCTTGGTGGTCGATCGGATCGAGAACTCGAGCACGTTCTTTCCCTCGCGCACCGTGAGGCCCTCGATCTCGGACTGCGTCTCGGCGAGCGCCATCAGGTGAGCCTGACGACTGCCCTCTTCGGACGCGAGGCGGGTGTGCAAGGCAAAACCGGCCGGCTTGGTCTCGATCCAGACGTCGTCGACCTTGTCGGCGACGTCTTCGAGAACACCGCTGAGCACGTCGACCTGAGCCAGCTCCTGAGTGTCGAGGGTGAGTCGGGTGGGGCTGTCGAGGCGGATCTCGACACCGTGCGAGCCCACGAGCAGCACGTCGTCGGGCAGGTCGCTCACCTGTTCCAGGCTCTCCATCGCGCGGCCCGAGATGAGCGCCACACGCGTGGAGTCGAGCTTCAACAGGTCGAAGAGAGCCCGGCGGGCCTCGGGGAGCGCACGGGCATGGCTCGGCACGTCGACCTCGGGAGCGAGGGTTCCGTCGAAGTCGAGTGCGACGAGCAGGCGCTCCGTGCGCGCGAGCTCGCGCAGGCGCTCGATCAGGTCATCGGTCTCGTCGATCTGGGTGCCGGATGCGACGGCTCGGCTCGTGCCGTTCGACGGGCTGCTCATCGGTCGGATGCTCCCCACTTGGTCGCGACGTACGAGGGCGTGCCGTTCGGGTCGGTCAACGACGACAGGAACGCGGTCGACCAGCGCGAGACGTCGTAGTCGAGCACCCGTTTGCGCAGTGCGCGCATCCGCCTCGTTCGTTCGCCCTTCTTCATCTCGATCGCCTCCATGATCGACTCCTTCAGCCCGTCGATGTCGTGGGGGTTCACGAGCAGCGCGCTCTTCAGTTCGTCTGCGGCGCCGGCGAACTCGCTCAGCACGAGTACGCCGTCGTTGTCGAAGCGGCTCGCCACATACTCTTTGGCCACGAGGTTCATTCCGTCGCGGAGCGCGGTGACCAGCATCACGTCGCTGGCCAGATAGAGCGCCACCATCTCCTCGCGGGGGTACCCCTGGTGCAGGTAGCTGATGGCCGTGTGGCTGATGGTCGAGTAGTCGCCATTGATGCGCCCGACCGTGAGCTCGACCTCGTCGCGCAGCTGCTGGTAGGCGGCGACGCGTTCGCGGCTGGGGCTGGCGACCTGCACGAGGGTCACGTCTTCAACGGTGACCGTGCCGTCGGCGAGCAGCTCGCCGAAGGCCTTGAGCCGATGGCCGATGCCTTTCGTGTAGTCGAGCCTGTCGACGCCGAGCATGACGACCTTCGGGTTGCCGAGACCGGCACGGATCTCTTTCGCCCGGGCCTGGATGTCGGGGCGCCGTGCGAGGTCCTCGAAGCTCTGCGTGTCGATCGAGATCGGGAAATGGCGCGCGTGGACGGTGCGGACGAGATTGCCCGTGCGCGACGTCGACACGCGGGACGGCTCGAGCGCTTCGGACACGTCTTCATCGATCGGCACGTCGATGGCCGTGCCCTTCGTCGTGTAGCTGAGCAGCCGACGCACGGCACGGGTGAAGTTGCCCGCGTCTGCCGCGCGCTGGAACCCGATGAGGTCGGCGCCGAGGAGCCCCTCGATGATCTGGGCACGCCACGGCAACTGCGAGAAGATGCCGTATGCCGGGAACGGAATGTGGTTGAAGAAGCCGATCGTGAGGTCGGGCCGGAGCTCGCGCAGCAACTTGGGCACGAGCTGCAGCTGGTAGTCCTGCACCCAGACCGTGCCATCGGCCGCGGCCACCGAAGCGGCACGCTCCGCGAAGCGCTGGTTGACGCGCACGTAGGACTCCCACCATTCGCGGTGATAGGTCGGCGGTGCGATCACGTCGTGATACAGCGGCCAGAGGGTGTCGTTCGAGAATCCCTCGTAGTAGTTCTCGACGTCGTCTGCGCTGAGCGTGACGGGAACGATGGAGATGTCGTCGTGCTCGAACGGCTCGGACTCGTCGTCGGCCACGCCCGCCCAGCCCACCCATGCTCCGTCGGCCCGTTGCATGACGGGCTCGAGGGCGGTCACGAGTCCGCCGGGCGATGTACGCCACTCGACGCTGCCGTCGGCGTGGGTCACCTTGTCGACAGGGAGCCTGTTCGAGACGACGACGAGGTCGTAGGTGTCGGCAGGGGTAGTGGACCGCGATGCGGCCTCGTCCGTGGAAATGGGGAACTCCTCGATTGCGGTCGGCCAAGGCGCCGACCGTGTAGACCAGTGATCAGGCTACCAGTCGATCCCCCGCATCCACGGGGTGCGCGGCGCGCGCTATACAAGACGACCCCGAGCATCCGGAAGCCCAGGCGGCCGGGCGGCGCGAACGACTAACCTGAATGCACGACCACGGAGGCACGCATGCGCAAATTCATCTTCAACTCGAGTGTGATCGGTGCTGTCGTCGGCGCCTGGTCGGTGCTGCAGACCACGCGGCAGGGTCCTCGCGACTGGCGACTGCTGCTCATGTGGCTCAGCTGGGGCATCACGGTCGCCCTCGCCATCGGCAGCGTTCTGCAGGCAGACGACGACGCCCGCGAGCTCGACGCGAAGTAGCAGTTCGCTCCCTGAGCTTGTCGCCCCGTTCCCTGAGCATGTCGAAGGGAACCATCGCCGACCCGTTCCCTGAGCTTGTCGAAGGGCCTCCCGAGATTTTCCCTTCGACAGGCTCAGGGAACGGCGGGAACGGACGGCCCGGCGAGTCAGGCCAGGAAGCCGCGGAGCAACGCTTCTGAGCCCTCGAGGTGCTCACGCATCGTGACCGCCGCCCTGTCGGCGTCTCCCGTGAGGATCGCGAGAACGATCTGCTCGTGCTGCTCGTTCGAATGCGCGATGTTGCGCTCGAGCAGTGGGATATGGTCGAGGAACTCGTTGATCCTCATGCGGTTGTCGGCCAGCAGCGGCATCAGCGACGGAACGCCAACGAGCTCTCCGATGGCGAGGTGCAGTCGGGAGTCGAGCCGTCGATAGTCGTCGGCGGATGCCTCGGCGGTCTCGCGCAGGCTGCTCCAGAGCAGTTCACGCTGCGCCTTCGTCAACGCGCGATCCGCTGCGGCGCGGGCCGCTCCGACCTCGAGGACGTCGCGCAGGCCGAGCACATCGTCGAGGTCCTCGGGCGTCACCGTGTCGGACTGCTGCGTCGTGTCGTCGAGCACTCCGCTGAGGCCGACGAGCGGAACCCGGTCGCTGACGAACGTGCCCCCGTAGCGCCCGCGCCGCGAGACCAGGAAACCGGCATCCGCGAGCGCCTTGATGGCGTCGCGCACCGTGTCGCGGCTCACTCCGAAGCGCAGTGCGAGGTCGCGTTCGCTGGGCAGGGCCTCCCCCGGCGAGACCACGCCGAGGCGGATCGTCTGCAGCAGTCTCGAGACGGTGTCCTCGAACGCGTTGCCGGTGCGCACCCGGCGCAACAGGGCGTCGCCGGCCAGGCCCGCGGCATCCGGTTGCGAGCCGTCTGCGATATCGGTCATCGCGCTCTCGACCCTCTACTCGGGCGTCACGTAGGCCGAGCTGATTCCCCCGTCGACGAGGAAGGTCGAGCCCGTGATGAACGAGGAGTCGTCGCTGGCGAGGAACGCGACCGAGGCGGCCAGTTCCTCGGGCTCCGCGAATCGCCCGAGGGGAATGTGCACGAGGCGACGCTGGGCGCGGGCCGGGTCCTTGGCGAAGAGCTCCTGCAGCAGGGGCGTGTTCACCGGGCCCGGGCAGAGGGCGTTGACCCGGATGCCCTGGCGGGCGAACTGCACGCCCAGCTCGCGTGACATGGCGAGCACGCCACCCTTCGATGCCGTGTACGAGATCTGCGAGGTCGCCGAGCCCATCACGGCGACGAACGACGCGGTGTTGATGATCGATCCGCGCTTCTGCGGAACCATGTAGCGCAGCGCGGCCCGCGAGCACAGGTACACCGACTTGAGGTTGACGTCTTGCACCTTCTCCCACGCGGGAAGCTCGGTGGTCTCGATGGAGTCGTCGTCGGGCGGCGAGATTCCCGCGTTGTTGAAGGCGACGTCGACCGAGCCGTAGGTGTCGAAGGCCACCTTGAACAGGTTGTCGACCTGGGCCTCGTCGGTCACGTTGACCTGCACGAAGAGGCCGCCGACGGCAGCTGCCGCGCGCTCGCCCGATGCGGCATCCATGTCGCCGATCACGACCGTGGCGCCCTCGGCGGCGAAGCGACGCGCGGTGGCGAAGCCGATGCCGCTGGCGCCGCCCGTGATCACCGCCACCTTTCCAGCGAGGCGCTTCGTGAGGTCGATGGTGGGCAGGTCGGTCATGAGAGCTCCTCTACGGCGATGAAGACGTTCTTGGTGTCGGTGAAACTGAGGGGGGCGTCGGGGCCGAGCTCGCGGCCGAGGCCCGACTGCTTGAAGCCGCCGAACGGCGTGCTGTAGCGCACGGAGGAGTGCGAGTTGACCGACAGGTTGCCCGCCTCGACGCCGCGGGAGACGCGCAGAGCACGACCGACGTCGCGGGTCCAGATCGACCCCGAGAGTCCGTACTCGGTGGCGTTGGCCAGCGACACCGCGTCGGCCTCGTCGTCGAACGGGAGCACCGTCACGACGGGGCCGAAGATCTCCTCGGTCGCGGTGCGGTCGTCGCGCCCCGGGGTGAGCACGGTCGGCGGGAACCAGTAGCCCGGCCCCTGCGGCGCGGATCCTCGGAAGGCGACCTGGCTGTCGTCGGGAACGTACGAGCTCACCGACGCGTGGTGCTTCGCCGAGACGAGCGGACCCATCTCCGTGGCCTCGTCGTTCGGGTCGCCGACCACGACCTTGTTCACCGCGGGCTCGAGCAGCTCCATGAAGCGGTCGTAGACGCTGCGCTCGACGAGGATGCGACTGCGCGCGCAGCAGTCCTGCCCCGCGTTGTCGAAGACCCCCGACGGCGCCGAGGCCGCGGCCTTCTCGAGATCGGAGTCGGCGAACACGATGTTCGCGCTCTTGCCGCCGAGCTCGAGGGTCACCCTCTTCACCTGCTCGGCACTGCCCGCCATGATCTTCTTGCCCACCGCGGTCGATCCGGTGAACACGACCTTGCGCACGGTCTGGTTGGTCACGAAGCGCTCACCGACCACCTGTCCGTGCCCGGGCAGCACCTGGAACAGGCCATCGGGCAGTCCCGACTCCCGCCCGATCTCGGCGAGCCGCACCGAGGTCAGGGGCGTCCACTCGGCCGGCTTCAGCACGACCGCGTTGCCCGCCGCGAGCGCCGGGGCGAATCCCCACGCGGCGATGGTCATGGGAAAGTTCCACGGGGTGATGACTCCCACCACGCCGAGAGGCTCGTGGAAGGTGACGTCGAGGCCGCCGGCG
Source organism: Agreia sp. Leaf283 (assembly GCF_001422485.1). Classification (GTDB taxonomy): domain Bacteria; phylum Actinomycetota; class Actinomycetes; order Actinomycetales; family Microbacteriaceae; genus Agreia. The sequence goes on along the minus strand of NZ_LMNF01000003.1, from coordinate 63,290 downwards.
ACCGGGATCTGCCTGCCGAAGAGCCGTTCGGGCGCGGCCGAGTAGTACGTGAGCACGTCGCGCACATGGCCCGCCTCCCAGCGGGCCTGGCCGATCGGATGGCCGGAGTTCAGAGTCTCCAGCCGGGCGAGGGCCTCGACGTTCGCGTCGACGGCCGCGGCGAAGTCGCGCAGGGCCTGGGCCCGCTCTGCGGGGGCCCGGCGTGCCCACGCCTTCTGCGCATCCGCCGCCCGCGCGATGGCGTCGTCGGTGCGCTCGACGTCGAAGAGCTCGACGTCGGTGACGATCTCTTCGGTCGCCGGGTTGATCACGGTGTAGCTGCTCATGTGGTCGGGTGTTCCCGTCTCTGTTCTCGGTAGTGTCGGGCCGCGTCGACGAGACCGGCGAACAGCCGGATGTCGTCGGGCGACTCCTCGGGATGCCACTGCACGGCGACGCCGAACGGTACGGACTCGAGCTCGACGGCCTCGATCGTTCCGTCGGGAGTTCGGGCGGTGACGACGAGCCCGTCGCCGAGCGCGTCGATGGCCTGGTGGTGGTAGACGGGAACGTCGATTAGAGCCGTTCCCTGAGCTTGTCGAAGGGAAGTATCCGATGCATTCCCTTCGACAAGCTCAGGGAACGGGAAGAGCAGCGTGGCAAGGCGCGAGCCCTGTTCGACGCCGACCTCGACGTGGTTGAAGATGCCCTCGCCCGCCTGGTAGCGACGATCTCCGACGACATCGGGGAGGTGCTGGTGCAGGGTTCCGCCGCGCGCGACGTTCAGCATCTGCGCTCCCCGGCAGATGCCGAGGAACGGAATCTCTCGATCGATCGCACGGCGCAGCAGGGTGTCCTCCCACGCGTCGCGGTCGCGTCGCGGCTCGTCGGTCTCGGCGTGGGCCTCCTGGCCGTAGCGCGACGGATCGATGTCTTTGCCGCCGGTGAGGATCAGCCCGTCGAGCGAGTCGAGCAGGCGGTCGGCGATCGGTTCGCTGACAGCCTGGGGCGGCAGCAGCACGGCGATGCCGCCGGCCTTCTCCACGGCATCGAAGTAGACCTTCGGAAGGAACGAGGCGGGAACGTCCCACACTCCGGTCTTCGCGCGTTCGAGATAGGTCGTGAGGCCGATGACGGGCAGGCGGTCAGAGGCGCTCAAAGCCGCGGATCCTCTCCCAGTCGGTGACGGCGCTGTCGAATGCCTTCAGCTCGATGCGCGCGTTGTTCACATAGTGGTCGACGACCTCGTCACCGAACGCGGCCCGGGCGATCTCGCTCGAGGCGAAGAGCTCGGCGGCGTCGCGCAGGTTCGTGGGCACGCGCGGCGCACCGGAGGTGTAGGCGTTGCCCACGGTCGCATCTTCGAGCTCGAGCTCGTTCTCGATTCCGTAGAGTCCGCCGGCGATGAGGGCGGCGGTCGCGAGGTACTGGTTCACGTCGCCCCCGGGAACGCGGTTCTCGACGCGCATGCCGAGGCCCTTGCCCACCACGCGCAGGGCGCAGGTGCGGTTGTCGAGCCCCCAGGCCACCGCTGTCGGGGCGAACGAGCCGTCGACGTAGCGCTTGTACGAATTGATGTTGGGCGCGAAGAACAGCGTCAGCTCGCGCAGCGTCTTGAGCTGCCCGGCCATGAAGTGCCGGAACATGTCGGACATGCCGTTCTCGGCATCCTTGTCGGCGAAGACGGCCTCGCCCTCGGTGCTGCGCAGGCTGATGTGCACGTGGCACGAGTTGCCCTCGCGCTCGTTGAACTTGGCCATGAACGTGAGCGACTTGCCATGGCGATCAGCGATCTCCTTGGCGCCGTTCTTGTAGATCGAGTGGTTGTCGCAGGTGACCATGGCGTCGTCGTAACGGAAGCCGATCTCCTGCTGCCCGAAGTTGCACTCGCCCTTGACGCCCTCGCAGTACATGCCCGCGCCATCCATCGACACCCGGATGTCGCGCAGCAGTGGCTCCATGCGCGTGGAGGCCAGCAGGGCGTAGTCGATGTTGTAGTCGCTCGCCGGGGTGAGGTCGCGGTACCCCTTCGACCAGGCGGAGCGGTAGCTGTCGTCGAAGACGATGAACTCGAGCTCGGTGGCGACAAAGGCCTCGAGGCCTCGATCTTTCAGGCGCTTCATCTGGGCGGCCAGGATCTGCCGCGGCGACGGCTCGACCGGCTCGCCGTCGAGCCACTGCAGGTCGGCGGTGACCATCGCCGTGCCCGGCAGCCAGGGAATCGTTCGCAGGGTCGACATGTCGGGCATCATCGCCATGTCGCCGTAGCCGTGCTCCCAGCTCGACATGTCGTAGCCGTCGACGGTGTTCATCTCCACGTCGACCGCGAGCAGGTAGTTGCAGCACTCGGCTCCGTGCGACGCCGCGTCCTCGACGAAGAGTCGGGCCGAGAGCCGTTTGCCCACGAGCCTGCCCTGCATGTCGGTGAAGGCCACGATCACGGTGTCGACCTCGCCGGCCGAGACCTGGGCCGTGAGTGCGTCGAGCGTCAGATTTCCTGCGGTGGATGCCACGGTGTGCTCCTTCATCGATGGTCGCCACGGGCGATTCCCGCGCTGCAGAACCCGTCGACCCGACCATTACACCACACGACATCGTCGGCTTACGGGGAGTTGTTCGCAGTGTTCGTAACACGCAATTTACACACAAAGGTGGTGCCAACCAACCAATAGAACGCTAGTGTGTGGACAATTCGTGCGAGGGAGCCGATGGCGTTCCGCTGTGCACTGCCGAGACAACGAGCTACCGGAGGATCCACGTGACTGACAGCAAGACCCGCCGTTCCGGCGTCACCTACAGCAAGGCTGTAGACGGCTACTTCGAGAAACGCACCCTCAAGAGATCGGCGGGCATCTGGGGGCTCTGGGGCCTCGCCGTGGCGGCCGTCATCTCGGGAGACTTCTCGGGGTGGAACTTCGGAATCGACTTCGCCGGCTTCGGGGGCATGCTCATCGCCTTCGCCCTGCTCATCGTCATGTACTACGGAATGATCTTCTCGATCGGCGAGATGGCGGCGGCCATGCCGCATACGGGAGGCGCGTACTCGTTCGCCCGCTCGGCCATGGGACCATGGGGTGGACTCGTGACGGGCCTCGCCGAGACCATCGAATACGTGGCCACGACCGGTGTGATCGTCTTCTTCTCGGCGCAGTATGCGAACAGCATCACGACCGAACTCCTCGGCTTCGACCTCTCCGGCGCCATGTGGATCTGGTGGCTGGTTCTCTACGTCGCGTTCATCGCGCTCAACGCCGCCGGGGCGGCGATCTCGTTCAAGTTCGCGATCGTCGTGTCGATCATCTCCATCGCGATCCTGCTCGTCTTCTCGGCCATGGCGGCGTTCTCCGGACTGTTCAGCTGGGACAGCCTCTTCAACATCGAGCCCGACCCGGGCCAGTCGGCGTTCCTCCCCCACGGCGTCGTCCCGATCCTCTTCGCTCTCCCCTTCGCCATGTGGTTCTTCCTCGGCATCGAGGAGCTGCCGCTCGCAGCCGAAGAGGCCCACAACCCGGTTCGCGACATTCCCAAGGCCGGCTTCTGGGCCCGCGGAACGCTGATCGTGACCGGCCTGCTCATCCTGTTCCTCAACACCGGCGTGATCGGCGCCGAGGACATGGGCGTCTCTGCCGAGCCCCTCCTCGACGGATTCCGCGCGATCGTGGGCGACCAGGCAGCCGCGGCGCTCGCGCTCTTCGCACTGATCGGCCTGCTCGCCTCGCTTCAGGGCATCATGTTCGCCTACGGACGCAACATGTACTCGCTCTCCCGCGCCGGGTACTACCCGAAGTTCTTCTCGCTCACCGGCAAGCGCCAGACGCCCTGGGTCGCCCTCACCGTGGGCGCGGTCATCGGCTTCATCGCCCTCATCGTTCTCGACATCCTGTCGAAGGTCGACGAGGAGGGAGCGGGAGCGGTCGCGGGAGCGATCATCCTGAACATCGCGGTCTGGGGTGCCGTCGTGGCGTACCTGCTGCAGATGATCTCCTTCGTGATCCTGCGCAAGAAGTTCCCGAACGCCAAGCGGCCCTACGTGAGCCCGTGGGGCATCCCCGGCGCCGTGATCGCCGGCGTCATCTCCGCGCTCATCTTCTTGGGCTTCCTGCTCAACGTCACCTTCCAGCCGGCCATCATCGCGATCGTGATCGTCTACGCGCTGATCCTCCTCGGATTCGCCGTCTGGGGGCGCAAGCAGCTCGTGCTCTCTCCCGAGGAGGAGTACGCGCTCTCGGGCGGCCTGCACGGCGACCCCGAGACCGACGGCTACGGGGGTGCCGTGGCCGAGGAGATCCGGTCGGAGGACCTCGACCCGTCCGGTCGCCCGAAGGGTTAACGAACCCCTTCCGAAATCTGTCCCGAACAGGTCGCGATCCCGTCTATCAGGCGGGATCGCGGCGTGTCTGCGGCCCTATTCGGAGCCCACGCCGCAGACTGCTCTTACGACCGTGGTGGGAAGGTGTGACAAATGCTCGGATGGCGACGACGCGCGAAGGCAGAACAACAAGACGAGGCCAACCAGCAGCGTCTTTCCGAGCTGGTGAACCAGACCCTCATGGAGAACTTCGGCCCCTATGGATCGTTCGCGATCACTCGGCGCACCGAGGTCGACACCGACGATATCTTCCACACCGTTCTCGCCGCCTCGGTGGCCCGCGACATCGTGTCGACGCTCACCAGCCACGGCGTCTTCCGCGCCGCAGAGACCCCGGTCTCGCGCACGCCGCTCGCCCCGATCAACACCGTCGATGTGCCCGCAGAGCTGGCCAAGGCTGTCACCGACGCCGCTCCCCGCACTACGACACTCGTCGGTCCTGTCCGCGCCGCGTAACAGCACTCCCCGGCACGGCTCCCCGCTTCCTAGACTGGTGCCATGCCCAATCGCTGGAACAAGATCTCGGAATCCCCCACGCGAACCGGCACCGGCGCATCCCACCCCGGCCTGACGGCCGAAGACCTGTTTCGCCAACCCGACCGCGTCGACCAGGTCGCCCTCGACGAGAAGCTGCGCCGGATCTATTTCTGGCTCGTCAACCGCGCCGTCATCTCGCCCTTCTACGACATCGAATTCTCCCTCGACGCCCCGGTGAGTTTTGCCCTCGGCGACGCCGGTGCAGAGCTGCACCTGCCCACCGACCAGTCCTATTCGTCGAACGTGCTGCTGCCCCTGCTCACCACGGCGGTCGGCGGAAAGTGCCTGCTCGTCGGTGGCCCGGGTCGTGGCAAGACCACCCTCGCCGTGCTGATGGCCGTGATCGCCGGCACCGAACCCGCCGAGGTGCGTCGAAGTGTGCAGCAGGGTCAGCCGCAGCTCACCGTGGGAGACCTCGTCGGCATGCCTCTGCCTCGCGACCTCGTGAACGCCGCCAGCCTTCCCGAGATCACCATCGCCTGGCGCGGCTGGCTCACGAAGCCCGTCAAGATCATCGACGAGTACAACCGCATTCCCACAAAGACCCAGTCCGCGCTGCTCACGATGGTGGCCGAGGGCTACGTCGAGAGCTACGACCAGATGCTTCGCACGGCTCCCGAGTCCGGGGTCGAGAGCTGGTTCTTCACCGCCAACGACGATTCGGGCGGCGGAACGTTCCCGGTCATCCAGGCTCTCAAAGACAGGGTCGACGTGACGGTCGCCGCGCAGGGATTCAACAGCAGGTTCTTCGACGAGCTGATCACCCGGGTCGAGGCAGGAGAGAAGCCCGAAGACCACGTTCCCGCCGAGCTGGTGTTCACCCCCACCGAGCAGGCCGCTCTTGCGGCGGCCATCCGGGCAGTGCCTGTTCCCCGCGACGTGCGTCGGCAGCTCGAGTTCTTCGCGAGCCAGTTCGAGTTCGTGCAGCACGGCGGCCGTCGCTTCGAATACCGCACGAAAGACACGGTCATGACCTCGGGAGGCCAGGTCGGAGAGGTCATCGACAGCAACACGGGCGCCGATCTGCAGGTCGACCTCGGGGCGCAGACCGTGAACAGCATCTCGGCGCGGGCGCTGCAGTCGCTCATCACCTACGCGAAGGCCATGGCCTACTTCCGGGGCGTCGACGTGGTCGGGCTCGACGACGTCGCCGCCGTGCTGCCGTTCTCGTTGCGGGGCAAACTCCTTCCGAACGAGCTGCACCCCCGGTTCGAGACCGGAGCCGACAGGGAGCTCGCGACCGACTCGATCAGTTGGCTCGGCGATCTGTTCGAGCAGTCGCGCCGCCAGTTCCTGTCACTCGGACTCGCGAAGAGCGATCCTGTCGGCGATCTGCTCGCGGAGTTCGCGGCAGGCCTCGACGGCGTCAGCCAGGTCGAGTCATCGCGCCGCCTCACGGCCATCGAGTCTCAGATCCAGACGATCTCGAAGCAGAAGAAGCTCTACGGGCGGCATTTCGACGACCTCGTGGCCTTGAAGTACCTGCACCAGCGCTACACCAACTACCTGCAGTGGCTCGAGGGTCGCCCCCGATGATCAGGCGGCCCGGGCAGGCCGTCGACGAGGGCCTGCTGCCGCAGACGACGGTCGCGCCCGTCGTTCCCGGCTTCGATGTCGACCAGTCGGTGCGCAACGTGGAGTCCTGGGGCGGAGACTCGACCCTCTACCGGCACTTTCTCTCACAGGCCCTCGCAGCCGACGACATCGCGGGCGGCACCGACGGGCCGCTTCCGCACACCGTTCTCACGCTCGCAGCCCTCGCGGCGTGGCGCTCGGGCATACTCGATCTGAGGCAGGATGCTCTCACCCGGCTCGGCGAGGCGCTCGGCTCCGGCTCGGTGCCGCGGCAGGCGCTGGTGAGTGCCGTGGGCCTGCAGCCCTCCGAACTCGACGACTTCGCGAGCGCCCAGGCCGAGAGCCCGTTCGGCTGGCCGGCCCGGGGCGACGGCGACGTGGTGATCGCCCGCGTCGGCGGATTCCGCGGGCTGGGCGGCGCATGGACGGCACCGCCCATGACCGGCGAGCACGGCGATCGGGAGGGCCGATTCGTCATCACCCTCACCGACGGCGAGCGGTGGCAGCTCGACGCCGACATCTTCGGCACGACCCTCTCCCGGCTGCCGCCCGATGAGGCGCCCACGACCGCAACCGACCCTGCTGGCCGGCCCGAGGCATCCGGTGCCTGGCCGACCCGACTCGCCGTCTTCGACACCTCGTACCTCGCCTGGCTCGTGCTGGAGAAGGCGCGATGACGCCACCTCTCGGCACTCGCGCACGCGAGCACACGCTCGACGAGCAGCAGCGCGCGGCCTGGCAGTCGGCGCAGGCGCTGTGGGGCGTGCGACTGCACGATCCCCTGCTCGAGCCCGGGTCCACGATGCCGTCGTTCGCCTGGTTCTCGTTTCCGCCGCAGGTCTCCGTCGATCCCGTCGAGGCGCGCCGACACGGGGTGGACGGCTTCTACGAATCGATCTTCGCGCACGAGATCGGCCATCACGTGCTGTCTCCGAGCACGCGCATCGACTCGTTCACGATCACCCAGCAGATCGCCCGGGCCATCGCCGCCACGGGCCGGGCCCGCATCCCCGATCCCGACGGCAAGGCCCGCCGCATGTCGAATCTGTGGTCGGACATGCTGATCAACACCCGGGTCGCGACGATGCAGCGGCAGCGCGACGGCGGCGCATCCCCCGAACCCGAGATGGTGCGCATGTGGCGCGTGCTGTCTGCCGAGCCGCCGAGCGACCAGCTCTGGTGGGTGGTGCTGCGTGCCTACGAGATTCTCTGGAGCAGGCCTGCCGGATTCCTGTGCCCGGCCGAACCACCACCGCGGCCCGTCGTGCACCGCGAGCCTCCGCCCCCGACCGTGCCGGCCGCGACGAAGACCGAGGAGCAGCGACTGAAGGCCGTCGAGGCAGCGGCGGCCGCCGACGCCCGCATCGCCGCCGAGGCCGTCTGGGCAGAGCTCGTGCTCACGAATCCGCCCCTCGACGCCGCCCTCCTCGCCGAGACCGTGCGCACTTTCGCAGACGACCCGGTGAGCGGCGCGCTGCGCTTCGGCATGATCATGGCCCCCTACCTGATCGCCGACGAGCAACCCCGTCGGCGGTCGACATCGGCCGGCGCGCAGGCGGCGGGCGGATGCGCGGGTCAGGCCGACGAGACGGCTCCGACGGCGGCCGAACTCGAGCGGGTGCTCGGCGACCCGCGGTTGCGCGAGGTGCCGGAGCATCCGGCCGTCGAGAAAGCGCGACAGGCCGAGCGAGCCTCGGGCACCGGCATGGAGGCCGACGATGGCTCGACCGGAGCCGCGGGCGTCGATGGGCTCGGCCAGGGCTACGGACTGGCCGACACACTCGAGCTCTATTCGGCGGCGAGCGCCGACGACGTCGTGGCGGCCTGGTACCTCACTGCTGCCCGCCGATACGTGCGGCCCCTCACCCAGCCCTCGGCCAGGCCCCGCTCGCTCGATGAGACCATCCCGGGCGCCTTGGAGCAGTGGAACATCGACGACGACATCTCGTCGATCGACTGGCCGGCGTCTCTGTCGCACAGCACGACCGTCGTTCCCGGCGTCACGACGAGGCTCCGCGACGTTCTGCCGGATGCTCCTCCCGACGCCCGCGAGAGCGTGCAGCTCGACATCTACATCGACTCCTCCGGCTCGATGACCGCGCCTCGACGCGAATCGCCGGGCGTGCTGGCCGGCACCATCCTGATCCTGAGCGCCCTCCGCGGTGGCGGGCAGGCGCGCGTGACGTCGTTCTCGGCGGCCGGCGAGGTCGCCGGCGGCGCGCGGTTCACCCGAGACAGGGCCGAGTTGATGCGAGACCTCACCTTCTACTTCGGGCACGGAACGACGTTCCCGCTCGACCTCTACGCGGCGCGGTACGCAGACGCGCGACGCTCGCGCGGGGTGGGCGCATCGGCCACCCGGCGGCACGTGGTCGTGCTCTCCGACGACGGCCTGCAGTCGATGTTCGGCGCGGGTCAGCCCCAGTACGCCGACGTGGCACGCACGGTGCGCCGCGTGATCGACACCGCCACGCTCGTCGTGCAGGATGCCGGTCGCCGCCTCACGAAGCCCGCCACCGAGGCGGGCTACGACGTCGAGTACATCGACCGCATGACGGATGCGCCCCTCGTCTGCGCGCGCCTGGCCCGGAGACTCGCCGATCCGCTGGGCCCTCGAACCGACGCTGGAGGTCGACGTGGCTGATCGCACGGAACCAGAGATCGACTCGGCCGAGCAGCTGCTGCAGCGCTGGCTCGACCGCGGCGACGACGTCGACGCCGCCTGGCAGCAGGCCGTGCCCGGGCCGTCGGTCGACGTCGTGAGCAGTCGCCTGTCGAGCATCCCGAAGAGCTTCCTCGACGACCGGGTCTCCCTGCTGGGCCTCGCCGGCGACGTTCTCGGCGCCGACAGGGGCCGCACGCCCGCATCGACCGAGATCGTGCAGCTGCTCACCGACGTCGCCCAGACGAGGTCGTCGGCCGCTCGGCGGGGCGCGGCCATCGCCCTGTGGCTCTGGGCGAGCGAAGACCTGCTCGGCGCATTCACTCCCCGGCTCGAGACCGCCCACGCGTCGCGCACCCTCGCGGCTCTCGCGCTGCGCCTGGCCGCAGTGGTCGATCCCTCCGAGTGGATCAGCGACGCCGAGCGCCGAGACGAGGCCGCCCGCACGTTCCTGCTCTGGTCGGGTGCGCTGCCCGCCGGCGAGGATCGCGAGACGGCTCGATCGCTGCTCGACATGCGCGACTCGCTGCAACGCAACGGAGCGCTGGCGGCCGCTGCCGCCGAGCACGCTCATCGGCTCGAGGTGACCCGCGCGCTGAACGACGCCCGGGCACGCGAGGCGGCAGCCCGGTACACCCACGAATGAGCGTGAACGGCATGAATGCGCCCGACCCCGACGATCCGCTGGCCATCGCCGAGTACGCCCCCGGCGGCCAGACGGCCCTCGTCGATGCCGAGCGCTGGCCGACGCTCAGCGCCGAGGGCGCGCGACGGCTCGAGACGCTGCGGTCGCATCCGGATGCCCCGGCCTGGGTTCACGCCACAGGCGACCGGCTCTCGTCCGAGGCCGTGCGGCGCGTTCGCCAGCCGCTGCCGACGACCGGCTGGATCGACGAGCACCTCGACACCGCGCGACGCCTTCCCGCCTACAGAAGACGTGCGGCCGAGCTTCTCTCGCTGCAGGACTTTCCTCTGATCGTCCGCGACGACCTCGTCGACGACGTGTCGGCGTTCGTGCCCCTCGACGCCGATCTCGCACGGGCCGTGCACGGCTCGAGCTCGGGCAGCACGGGCCGGGCGCTGCTGATTCCCGACGACATCGAGGACACGGCACGCACCTTCCACCTCATGGTCTCGCTCGCGGCGGAGCAGGGCGTCGAATGGGCGCCGGATCACAGCCGCCTCGCACTCGCCCACGTCGTGAAGCAGCGACAGGCGTTCACCTACGCCTCGGTGATCAGCTCCTTCGACCAGGCCACGATGGCGCGTCTCAACCTTGACGAGCGCGGCTGGCGCAGCCCCGACACGCGCACGCGCTTCCTCGTCGCCCAGAACCCGCAAGCGTTCAGCGGCAGCCCCACGAGCCTCGCCGAGCTGCTCGACCCCGAGCTCGTCGCGGCGCTCCGCCCCCTCGTGATCTTCTCCGGCGCGATGGCCCTGTCGAGCGCGCTGCGCCACGACCTCGAGCGCGCCTACGGCTGCCCCGTGATCGACATCTACGGACTCCACGAGACCCGGCCCATCGCATCCCGAGCCGACGACGGCCCGTTCGTGGTGCTCGACCGGCGCGTTCGCGTCGAGGTGGTCGACGAGCTGGGCCGGCCGGCCCCGGCCGGCGCGAACGGAGAGATCGTGGTGACCGCCGGCGAGAATCCGCTGCTGCCGCTCGTGCGCTACCGCACCGGCGACTTCGGGCGCCTGGTCGACGTCGACGGTCGGCTCGCGATCGCCGACCTCGAGGGCCGCGAGGCGACCACGTTCCTCGCCTCCGATGGCAGCCGCGTGCCGTGCGTCGACCTGACCCAGCACCTGCAGGCGGCCGGCGCCCACGGCTGGTCGGTGGTGCAGGATGCGACGGGCCGGGTCGAGGCGACGATCGTGCGGGGCGACTCGGCGCGGGTCACGGCCGCCCTCGAGGCGCTGCTGGGACGCCCGGTCGAGGTGCAGCGGCGGGGTTCGCTCTCTGAGCTCGGGGAGGGCAAACCCCGCCGCTACGTCTCGCGCGCCTGACAGCAGGAGTGGTTTCGATCCCCCAGGTCCGTTCCCTGAGCCTGTCGAAGGGCTGCGTGTCCATCCAGCGCAGGGCCCATCCGGGGTCAGCCGATGCGGGCCCATTTCGACGGGCCGTCGGAGCCCGCCTTGTATGTGTCGAGCGGCACCTCGTCGGCCCGCCACGCCTCGAGCACCGGGGCCACGATGCGCCATCCCTCCACGGCAGAGTCGCCCCTGACCGACAGCGAGGGGTCTCCGTCGAGAATGCCCGCGAGCACCTCTCGGTAGGCCAGCAGCTGGCCGTCGCCGAAGAGGGCGTCGAGCTGTGTCTTCTCGAGCTCGTAGGGGTCGCCCGGACCGTTCACGTTGAGCTCGAACGACATCTTGTCGGGGGCGAGGTAGATGCGCAGAACGTTCGGATGCTCGGTTCCCGTGAGCCCGGTGGGCACCCTGTTCGCCTTCTTGAACGTGATCGCGATCTCGCGACGACGCTCGGAGAGCGCCTTGCCGCTGCGGAGGGTGAACGGCACGCCGGCCCAGCGCCACGTGTCGATCTGCACGGTGACCTCGGCGAGCGTCTCGGTCTTGCGCGAGGCGACGACGCCGGGCTCCTTGGAGTAGGCGGGCATCTCGCGGCCGTCGACGTCGCCCGCGGTGTAGCGGGCGCGTCGGCTCGAGGCGGCCGGATCGCCGTCTTTCAGGCTCGTGGCGCGCAGCACGATCTCTTTCGCGTCGCGCAGGTCGTCGGCGCCGAGTGTCGACGGCGGCTCCATCGCGACCACCGCCATGACCTGCAGCAGGTGGCTCTGGATCATGTCGATGAGAGCGCCCGCGGTGTCGTAGTAGCCGGCCCGGCCCTCGAGCCCGAGCTGCTCGTCGTAGACGATGTCGACCTTCTCGATGTGCTCGGCGTTCCAGACGGGCTCGAAGATGCGGTTCGCGAAGCGCAGGCCGAGCAGGTTGAAGACGGTGGAGCGGCCGAGGAAGTGGTCGACGCGGTGGATCTGGTTCTCGGGAACGAGCTTGGCCAGCTGCGCGTTCAGCGCCTCCGCGCTCGCCACGTCGGTGCCGAACGGCTTCTCGAGGGCGAGCGTGAGCCCGGCCGGCCGGGTGACGTGCTCGAGAGCGGTGCAGGCGGCCACGGCCACGGCGGGAGGCAGGGCGAAGTAGATCGCGGGGGCGGCATCGCACGAGTCGATGAGCTTCTGCAGCACGGCCGGATCGGTGACGTCGGCCTTCACATAGGTGGCGGTGGTTCGCGTGTGATCGCCCGACGGCCCGGTGCAGTTCACCGTGTCGAAGGCCGTGTCGACGACCTTTCTGAAGTCGTCGTCGCTCCAGTCGGCGCTGCCCGCGCCGATCAGCTGCAGGTGGCGCTCGCCCTGCTCGTCGAGCAGCTGGCCGAGGCCGGGAAGGAGCAGGCGCGAGGTGAGGTCGCCTGAGGCTCCGAGAATGATCAGCGATGACAATTTCTTCGACATGGTAGTCAGGCTAGTACCGGGCGCCGACCGTGGCTTTCAGGTGTGAAGATGGGGTAATGAGCCTGGCCATCGAGGATTACGCCCTGATCAGCGACTGCCACACGGCGGCCCTCGTGGGGCGGGACGGCAGCATCGACTGGCTCTGCCTCCCCCGCTACGACTCGCCGTCGACGTTCGGCGCTCTTCTCGGCACCGAGGAGCACGGCCGCTGGCTCCTGGCCCCGTCGTCGCCCGACGCCACCTGCACCCGCGTCTACGACGGCAGCACGTTCGTGCTTGTCACCACCTGGACCACCCCGACGGGCGTGGTCGAGGTCACCGACCTCATGCCGCACGGCGACCGACGGGCCGACGTTCTGCGTCGGGTGCGCGGCGTCTCGGGTCACGTCGAGATGGTCGAGGAGCTGGTGATCCGCTTCGGGTACGCGACGGCCGTTCCCTGGGTGCGCCAGTCTCGCGAGAACGGCCATCCGATGCTCGTGGCCATCGCCGGGCCGGATGCGCTGGTGCGGCGCGGCCCGCGGCTCACGGCCGCCGACACCCGGCACCGCGGGGTGTTCCAGGTGCGCGAGGGCAGCCACGTCGACATCTCGCTCACCTGGTTCCCGTCGCACCGGGAGCCCCCGCAGCAGCTCGATTTCGACGAACGCCTCGTCGCCACGAAGTCGTGGTGGGCGGAGTGGTCGAAGTCGCTCACCCACGACGGGCCGTACGGGCCGGAGGTCATCCGGTCTCTTCTCGTACTGCGCGCGCTCAGCCACGAGGACACGGGCGGCATCGTGGCGGCGGCCACGACGTCGCTCCCCGAATCGCAGGGCGGGGTTCGCAACTGGGACTACCGCTACGTGTGGCTGCGCGATGCGTCGCTCACGCTGCAGGTCCTGCTCTCGCACGGCTTCGACGAGGAGGCAGTGAACTGGCGCGACTGGCTGCTGCGCGCCATCGCGGGCGATCCCGCAGACATCCAGATCATGTACGGTCTGGCGGGCGAACGCGAACTGCCCGAGCGCGAGATCACGAGCCTGCCGGGCTACCAGGGCGCCTCGCCCGTGCGCATCGGCAACGGGGCGGCGCTGCAGTACCAAGCCGACGTGATCGGCGAGGTCATGATGGCCCTGCACGAGGCACGGCTCGCGGGCGCCGAGGAGACGGAGTTCAGCTGGCCGCTGCAGAGGGCCCTGATGAGTTTCGTCGAAGAGAACTGGACAAGGCCCGACAACGGCATCTGGGAGATCCGCGGTGCGCTGCAGCACTTCACGCACTCGCGCGTCATGATCTGGGTCGCCCTCGACAGGGCCGTGCGGGGCGTGCGCGAGTTCGGGCTCGACGGGCCGGCCGAGCGCTGGGAGAAGCTGCGCGACGAGGTGCGCGACGAGATCGAGCAGAACGGCTGGGACGCCGAGCGCGGCACCTACACCCAGTACTACGGCAGTACCGAGGTCGACGCGTCGCTGCTCCTGCTTCCGCAAACCGGCTTCTGCACCCCGACGGATGCGCGCATGCTCGGCACGGTGAAGGCCATCGAGAGCGACCTCCTGAACGACGGGCTCGTAATGCGGTATCGCACCGAGAGCGACGTCGACGGGCTGCCGGCCGGCGAGCATCCGTTTCTCGCCTGCTCGTTCTGGCTTGCGGAGCAGTGGGCCGGCTCGGGGCGGCTCGCCGACGCGGTCACGCTCATGGACAGGCTGGTCTCGTTCACCAACGACGTGGGGCTGCTCTCGGAGGAGTACGACCCGGCCGCGGGACGCCAGATGGGCAACACGCCCCAGGCTCTGTCGCACCTCGCGCTGGTGCGCGCGGCCGACGCTATCGACCGCCACTCGCCGCCGACGACGGAAGAGAACTGAGCGCGGACGAGGCCCGGCTCGTCTATTCGGCCGACGGCCGTTGACGCTGCTGCTTGGTCTCCGACCGGCGTTTCTTGCCGGCGAGATGCCGCCTCGCCGAGCCTCGGGTCGGCCTCGTCGCGCGCCGGAGCGGCGCGGGAGGCGCCAGCGCGTCGCGCACGAGCTCGCCGAGATGCTCGAGGGCGGTCTCGCGATTGCGCAGCTGTGAGCGCTGGGCGGAGACCGTGACGGTGATGCGACCAGCCGTGAGACGTCGACCGAGCCTGCTCAGCAGTTGCTCGCGCTGCGACTCGCTGAGCACGGCGGAGTCGGCGATGCTCCACGACAGCTGCACCCTGCTGTCGGACGTGTTGACGTGCTGGCCGCCCGGGCCCGACGAGCGCGAGAATCGCCAGTCGAGCTCCGCCGCCGGGATGGTGAGCCCATCCACCACCTCGAGATCCATATACCCAGCGTTGCACGATCAGGGAGAATTGGCCCCATGACTTCTCGCCGTCGCGGCGCGCTGCGCGCCACCGCCGCCGTTCTCGTCGCCGCGATCGTCGTGGGTGCGAGCGGTTTTCTCGTCTACGCCAACGTCACATCCGCCGCCGAGCGCGAGCCTCTCGCCGAGGTGGCAGATGACCCGGCGATCTCCCTCGACTACTCGCGAGACTCGGTCGTCATGGCTCCCGCCTCCGACGCGAACGGCGAGGGCCTCGTCTTCATCGCGGGCGCCAAGATCGAACCCGTCGCCTACGCCTACAAACTGTCGGGCCTCGTCGATGCCGGATACACGGTCGTGATCGTGCGCCCGTTCCTCAATTTCGGGCTGTTCGAGACGCGGCCTCTCTCGGCCTTCACTTCACTCGCGCCCGACGTCTCCGACTGGTTCGTGGGCGGGCACTCCCTGGGCGGGGTGAAGGCGTGCATGTACGCCGACTCTCCTGATGTGAAGGGGCTCGTTCTCTTCGGGTCGTACTGCGCCAACAACCTCTCCGACTCCGAGCTGACCGTCGTCTCGCTTTCTGGAAGCGCCGACGGGCTGAGCACGCCCGCCAAGATCGACGCCAACGCGAAGGCGCTGCCCGCAGACACGACCTTCGTCGAGATCGAGGGAGCCAACCACGCGGCCTTCGGCGACTACGGGCTGCAAGCCGGCGACGGTGACTCCTCGATCGACGACTCCGATATGCGCGACATCATCACCGACACGATCACGGGAGCCCTGCAATGACCCATCGACGCACACGCGCCCGCGTCGGAACGGCGGCGGTCGTCATCGGAGCCGTCACTGCGGCCGCGATCTCCGCGTGGAAACTGAGCCCGTGGCCGTCGGCGATACTCGTGCGATATGTCTTCGAGAAAGACGGGGCGCGCGTCTTGAAGGCCCTGCAGGCCCACGCACCGGGCGGGGTCGACCGGGCCACCGGCATCCGGTATCGGCCGCACGACCAGCACGCGCTTCTGGATGTCTACCACCCGTCGGGCGCGTCGGCCGGCCTTCCGACCGTGGTCTGGACGCACGGCGGCGCGTGGATCTCGGGCGGCCGCGCGAACGCGGCGCCCTACTTCGAGCTGCTCGCCGCGGCGGGCTTCACGGTGGTGAGCGTGGACTACTCCCGAGGCCCCGCGAGCCGCTATCCCACCGCCGTGCACCAGCTGAACGACGCCCACGCCTATCTCGTCGCGAACGCCGACGCGCTGCACATCGACCCCGACCGCATCGTGCTCGCCGGCGACTCGGCGGGCGCCCAGCTCTCGAGCCAGCTGGCCACCGCCATCACCGACCCGGCCTATGCGGCCGAGCTCGGCATCCGGCCCGGTCTTGCGGCACACCAGCTGCGCGGTGTGATCCTGCACTGCGGCATCTACCACCTGGAGGGCCTGCTGACCGCGACGGGCATCGTCGGATGGGGCAACCGAACAGCCCTGCACGCCTACGTGGGCGGCCGTCGCTTCGCCACGTCGCCGTTGCTCGGGCAGATGTCGATGATGCACCGGGCGACCGCGGCGTTTCCTCCGACATTCATCAGCGGAGGCAACGGCGACCCCCTGACCGACGGCCAGGCGAAGCCGTTCGCCGATCGCTTGGAGTCGCTGGGCGTCGACGTGACGCGGCTGTTCTGGCCCGACGATCTCACTCCCCCGCTGCCGCACGAATACCAGTTCGATCTCGACCGTCCAGAGGGGCTCGCCGCGTTGAGGGCTGCAATCGACTTCGTCTGGCACCAGACTGGGGGGTGACGAGCTTGTCGCGATATCGAGCGATCGATGTCGCGGCGCTCGCCCGTGTGCCCGAACGCACAGCCCATTCCGTAACGACGAAGGAACCCATGAGCGACAACGACGACAGGGCCGAAGACAAACAGGGCACTCCCCCGCTCCCCGCATTCCCCGGCGCCCCGGCGCAGCCGGAGGCGCCTGACGCGCCCGACGCACAGCAGGTGCCGCCCGCTCCCGAGACACCGAAGGCGCCGGATGTGCCGCAGGCGCCGTCCGCGCCGGTTACACCTCCGCAGGCTCCCGCCGCGCCGCCGCAGGCACCGTCAGCGCCTCCGCAGGCACCCGCCGCGCCGCCGCACGCACCGTCAGCGCCTCCGCAGGCTCCCGCCGCGCCCCCGCAGGCACCGTCCGCGCCTCAGGCACCGCAGCAGCCGCCGTACGCGGGCGGGCAGTACGTGCCGCCCTCGGCGCCGCCCCAGGCCCCCGGCGCGCCCCAGTACGGAGCACCGCAGAACGGAGCACCTCAGAACGGCGCTCCCCAGAACGGTGCGCCGCAGTATGGAGCACCGCAAAACGGAGCACCGCAGTACGGCGCTCAGCCCACCGCAGGCTACGCGGCGCCGAAGGGACCCAAGCGCAAGCTCGGCACGGGCGCCCTGATCGGAATCATCGGCGGTGCGATTCTCGTGGTCGTGCTTCTGGTGGTCGGCGTCGTCTTCGGTATCTCGCGCATCGGCGGAATGGCCGGCGGCGGAGGCGGCGGGGGTGGCGAAGAGCCCAAGGCACAGGCGTCATCGCCCTCAGACGCCGTGACCGACTATCTCACGGCCATCGCCGACGGCGACGCCAAGACCGCGCTCGGTTACCTCAGCTCGCCTCCGAACGATTCGACGCTGCTCACCGACGAGGCCCTCGCGGCGTCGGCCGAGCTGGCACCGATCACCGAGATCGACGTTCCCGAGACGAAGGGCGAAAGCGGTTCGGCCGATGTCACGGCGACGTACATGCTGAACGGCGAGCCCATCACCACCACCTTCAGCACGTCCGACTACGACGACGACGGAAAGTGGGAGATCAGCGGAGGCACCGGCTCGATCTACACCGAGCCCTTCGACGGTCTGGGACTCACGATCAACGGTGTAGAGGTCGACGCGGAATCGGTGGAGGTGTTCCCCGGCACGTACGAGCTGGCCACCTCGCTGAAGAACTTCACGCTCTCCGGCCCCACCACGGTGACGATCACGGAGCCGTATGAATCGGCCGACACGTCGCAGATCAAGCCCGCGCTCACCGAAGAGGCCCTGCAGCAGTTCCGCGGTCTCGTGAGGGCAGCGGTCGACGCCTGCATCGCGTCGACCACGTTGGCCGCCGGCTGTGGCATCGATCTGCCTGCGACCATCAGCGACGGCACGCAGCTCGCCGACGGCACCATCACCCGCAGCCTCAGCGCCGACTCGAACGCGACGCTCGACTCCCTCGAGGCGACGCCGAGCTACGACAATCCCACGCTGGTCGAGGGCGAGTACATCGGCTCGCCGTCGGTCGAGGCCGACTGCACGAAGGATGGAGCGACCGGGCGCTGCTCGATCTACTTCGCCCCGGCCCTCGGAACCCCCTCGGTCGACATGGCGTCTGACAACCCGGTGGTGAACTGGGACTGACGCCAAGGCAGTAGCCAGGCACTAGAGAAGCCCGGGGTCCTGCGACCCCGGGCTTCTTCGTGCGCCACGTGCGTCAGAATCGAAAAAAGCCCGGAGTTCGTAGGAACTCCGGGCTTGCGGTGCACCCCCCGGGACTTGAACCCGGAACCCACTGATTAAGAGTCAGTTGCTCTGCCAATTGAGCTAGAGGTGCCTTGGCGCGAAACTGCGGCGCCGAGGGAAAACACTACCATGAGATGAGAGCGTCGTGCGACGCTCGTTCGACCAGAGGAGAACCATGACCGACACCGTTTCGCGACTGTCCGCGGGAACACCCGCACCGGAGTTCACGCTCCTCGACCAGGACGGCGTGGAGGTGTCGCTCAGCGACTTCCGTGGGCAGAAGACGATCGTCTACTTCTACCCCGAGGCCGACACCCCCGGCTGCACCACCCAGGCGTGCGACTTCCGCGACAGCCTCAACTCACTCGAGGCCGCCGGCTACCAGGTGCTCGGTGTATCGCGCGACAAGCCCGCGAAACTGGCCGCCTTCAAGGAACACCAGAACCTCACGTTCCCGCTCCTCTCCGACCCCGACAAGGCCGTGCACGAGGCATATGGCACGTGGGGCGAGAAGTCGCTGTACGGCAAGACGGTCACGGGAGTCATCCGATCGACCTTCGTGCTCGACGAGAACGGCGTCATCACCCTCGCCCTCTATAACGTCAAGGCCACCGGCCACGTGGCCTCGCTGCGCAAGAAGCTCGGCATCGACAGCTGAACCGAAAGGGGCCGCCCCGTGCAACACCGCATCTTCACAACGAGCTTCGCGAGCGTCTACCCGCACTATGTGGCGAAGGCCGAGCGCAAAGGCCAGCAGAAGTCCGACGTCGACCTGGTCATCCGCTGGCTCACCGGCTACAGCCAGGAGCAGCTCGAGAAGGCCATCTCCGATGAGGTCACGTTCGAGCAGTTCTTCGACGATGCGCCGGCCCTCAACCCGAACGCGTCGCTCATCACGGGCGTGATCTGCGGCATCC
This sequence comes from Agreia sp. Leaf283, assembly GCF_001422485.1. Taxonomy (GTDB): domain Bacteria; phylum Actinomycetota; class Actinomycetes; order Actinomycetales; family Microbacteriaceae; genus Agreia. The sequence continues at coordinate 43,960 of NZ_LMNF01000003.1, read as the reverse complement.
GGGTCGAAGAGATCGACGATCCGTTGATGCAGAAGATCCGCTACATGGACAAGCTGGTCGACGAGGTCGGCCGGGGCAAGAAGATGACGTCGATCCTGCGAACCTGATCGGCCCGTCGAGGCGGGGCGCCTAGGAGACGCGGCGGGTGGCCGCGACGACGGGCGGGCTCATCAGCAGCAGGATGGCGATGGCGGCCGGAATCAGGAGCGCCCACCCGAGCGACGGCACGGCGAAGACGCCCTGGAAGCATCCGATCGCCACGGCGATCTGCAGAAGCTGCCACGTCAGCGCCGCGCCGCGCACCCAGGTCTGCCGACGGAGCAGCCCGACGACCATCGCCCACAGCGCGCATGCGAGACCGGCCGCGAGGAGCAGAATCACGACAGCCGAGGCGAAGGAATCGGGCGTTGCCGTGAGCAGTTCGATGACGAGCCACACCGTCACACCGGTCGCGAGGAGGGCCTCGGCGGCGAGCACAACTGAGAGCGCGACCAACAGAATCGGTCGTCGCGACGACGGATCCGGTGCCTGTTCACCCGAATTTGGCTTCGAATTCAGCGGTTCACTCACAGCCGTTACCCCTAGAAAAGTCTTGATTTGCAATTACCAGTATGCGACCATATTTGAGGTCAATGTTGCTCACAGTGACGTGGGCGCATGCAGATTTCTTTCTGCAGCAGTCCCTGTGCCATTGACCCTCACCCGAATCTTAGGCCGAGCCCTCTTTCTACACTCGTAGGGCAGCCGAAGCTTCCGCACTATAAGGAGCACCCCCATGGATTGGCGCGACAAAGCAGCCTGCCTCACCGCAGACCCCGAGCTGTTCTTCCCCGTAGGCAACACCGGCCCGGCCGTCGACCAGATCGACAAGGCCAAGACCGTCTGTGCACGATGCACGGTCACCGAGATCTGCCTGCAGTACGCCCTCGAGACCGGTCAGGACTCGGGCGTGTGGGGTGGCCTCAGCGAAGACGAGCGCCGCGCCCTCAAGCGTCGCGCCGCACGCGCGCGCCGCGCCTCCTAGACGCTAAACAGCACCACATCCGCGAGCCGCGGATTCTCGTGCGAGTCGTACTTACCCGCGACCAGCACAGAGAATCCGCGGTTCGTTTGTTTGCGCGGGCGACTTTGTGACTCGGGCGACGTGGTGCGTGCGGGCGACCGGATGCGCCGGAACCGCGCTAGGGCTTCGTGAGCCAGCGGAACGGGATCTCGATCGTGACGACCGTTCCCGACCCCACCATGGTGTGCCAGTCGATCGTTCCGCCGAGCTCTCCCTGAATCAGGGTGCGCACGATCTGGGTTCCCAGACCTGAGCCCACCTTGCCCTCGGGCAGTCCGGTGCCGTTGTCGCGCACCTCGACGGTCAGGTTCTCCTCCGAGCGGGTGGCGACGATCTCGACCTGCCCCTCCTGGCCGGCCAGCCCGTGCTCCACCGCGTTCGTCACGAGTTCGGTGAGGGCGAGGGCGAGGGGTGTGGCGTACTCGCTCGGCAGGATGCCGAAGCTTCCACTTGACTTCGGGTGCACCGTGGTGTTGTGGGCCGAGGCGACCTCGGCGACGAGCAGCAGCACACGGTCGAAGACCTCGTCGAAGTCGACGCGCTGGTTGAGCCCCTCCGAGAGGGTGTCGTGCACGACGGCGATCGCGGCGACGCGACGCATGGCCTGCGTGAGAGCGTCTTTGGCGTCTTCGGAGTGCGTGCGCCGCGCCTGGATGCGCAGCAGCGACGCGACGGTCTGCAGGTTGTTCTTGACCCGGTGGTGGATCTCGCGGATCGTCGCGTCTTTTGTAATGAGCTCGCGCTCGGTGTGCCTGAGCTCGGTCACGTCGCGGCAGAGAACGATGGCGCCGAAGCGCGTGCCCTGCAGGCGCAGCGGAATCGCGCGCAGCGACACGGTGACACCCTTCGCCTCGATGTCCGTGCGCCACGGGGCTCGGCCGGTGACGACCAGCGGCAGTGACTCGTCGACCTCGAGCCGCCCGCCGAGGAGGGCGGTCGTGACCTCGGCCAGGGACTGGCCCTCGAGCTCTTCGGGGAAACCCATGCGGTTGAACGCGGACAGGCCGTTGGGGCTGGCGAAGGTGACGATGCCGTCGGCATCGAGTCTGATCAGGCCGTCGGATGCGCGGGGGGCGCCTCGTCGAGGTCCGGTCGGCGCGCCCAGGTCGGGGAAATCGCCGGTGCCGATCATGGCGAACAGGTCGTTGGCGCACTCGTTGAACGTGAGTTCCTGACGGCTGGGGGTGCGCGTCTCGCTGAGGTTCGTGTGGCGGGTGATCACCGCGATCGGGTGGTCGGTGGTCTGGCGGTCGTTCGGAGCGAGCCGGCGCAGCACGGGAACGGCGCGCACCCGCGTGGGCGTCTCCTCGTACCAGTCGGGCGCGGCCGTATCGACGATGACCGAGTTGCGGAACGCTTCGGTGACCTGGGTGTTCCATTCCGGCTTGATCTTCTGGCCCACGAAGTCGCGGTAGAACAGCGTGGCCGAGCTCGACGGCCGGGCGTGCGCAACGGCCAGGAACGAGTCGTCGGCCGTGGGAACCCAGAGCACGATGTCGGCGAACGCGAGGTCGGCGAGCAACTGCCAGTCGCTCACGAGCAGATGCAGCCACTCGACATCGGCCTCGGAGGAACGGCCTTGGGCAAGTACGAGATCACTGAGCGTCGACACCTGCCTAGCCTAGGCGACGCGCGCGAAGCATCTGCAGCGGCCCACCCCTCTGCTCCTGCCGTGCCGCCTGTCGTGCCTCTCGTCTCGATGTGCCCAGCGGCGACGGCGCAATGATGCTGCGATCGACCAGCTGCGCGATGGCAGTACGGACCGGTGAACGAGGGGCAGCGTCGAGCACGGTCTTTCCCGCAAGCACGGCCGCATCGACACCCGCCGTGTCGAGCGGAAGGAACACGGCGTCATCGAGCCCGCCGAAGCGGCCCAGAGTCTGCTGCACCTGATGCTGCGCATTGCTGCCGACCGAGCTCGCGCGCAGGCGATTGATCACCACCGAGATCTCGGCCGTCTCGACCTGCTCGAGCAGGTCGACGTGGGCACGCAGGAACCGCGACAGTCCGATCGGGTCTGCTGAGCCCACGGCCACCACCCTGTCGGCCTGACGCAGTGCCGCAAGCGTCGCTGCGTTGCGTCTCGGGGCGAACATGTCGCTCGAGATCTCCTCGTCTGTCTCGAGATTGAACCCCGTGTCGACGACCACGTAGTCGACCCACTGGCGGCACGTGCTCAGCACCGTCGTCACACGATCGGCGCCGAGTTCGGGCCACCGCGAGGCCCGCCCGATTCCGCTGAGGATCCAGAACGCCGACCGCGGCGAGGTGTAGCGCGACGCGATGCGCTCCAGTTCGGCCAGGGTGAGGCTGTCTCTCGAGGCCAGTCGACAGGCCGCCGCGAACGACGGTGACTCATCGAGCATGCCCAGGCTCGGGGCGATCGCTCCGCCGTAGGTGTCCGCGTCGACCAGAGCCACGGTTCTGCCCCTGAACGCGAGTTCGGCGGCGAGCTGGATGGCCACGGTCGTGCGGCCCGGGGCACCTGCAGGGCCCCACACGGCGATCACGGTGCCCACCTCGCCGTCAGGAGACGGGGCGCGAGGCACGGCGACTCCCCCGCGCAACAGGGCCTCGATGTCGTTCCACGATGCGCGTGCATCGACCACCTCGAAGAGCCCGAGCGACAGCGCGTAGCGCCTCTCGGCGTCGTCGGCCGCGACCGCCACCATGCGGATGCCGGCATCGTCGGCCTCTGCGAGTACGTCGAGCGTCAGATGGCGCCTCGTGGCGGACACGACGATGCCATCGGGGGTGCGACCCCGAATGGCGGACACCAGATCGTGCGCGGTGTCGAGCCGCGCGACGATGTCGTGTCCTGCGAAGGAGATCTGCTGGATCAGCCGGTCGCCCGCCGTGTCGTCGAGGCAGGTCAGAAGTGTCAGCACCGGGCTCATTTCTCGACGAGCGGCTCGTCGTCGGGCACGATTGCCAGCGCGGCACCGTTGGCCATGGCCTCGAGAACGGATGCGACGGACTCGCGCGGAACACGCAATTCGACCTGCACGTCGGTGCCGGATGCGACGAGCCCGGCCGATTCGACGACCGAGACGACCTCGGCCTGGGCGACGAGGACCACGGGAGCCTCGAACACCGAACCGGAGTCGGACGCGGCCGAGGCCCAAAGGGTGACCCGGGAGGATGTGTCGACGATCGACGGAACCGGACCGGACACCGTGACGACCACCTGCGCCTCGTCGACAGACCGAGCAGCGCCCACCGACGCGCTCGGCACCAGTTCACCCCGTTTGATGGCTCGCACGACGACGGCCCCCTCCGCCGGAACGTCGTCGGGCCTGAGATAGCGATCGGCCGCCGAACCGAGCCTCACATGAGCGACCGCCAGATCGTCGACGGTGAGTCGTTCACCCGTATTGATCGTGGACGACGCGACATAGACGTCGGTCGTCTCGTCAACAGTGGCGACGAGCCAGGTGACGCCGACCGCAGCGACCACGACGAGCGTGATTCCGATGAGAAACCGAGGGTCGACGAAGAACCTTCGATGCGTTCGCAGGCGTTCAGCGGGGCGGTCCATACGCACATGGTGCCAAGGTTCGCGGCGCCGTGGGAAAGTTATCCACAGGCCTGCAGGATGCATCGCGCCGGTTTCATAATTGAGGAATGAACGATCCCGCTTCGCCCGATCGCCTCGGTCGCTTCCTCACCCTTGCCGACACGGCAGAGGTGCTGAACGTCTCGGCGAGGCAGGTCTACGCCCTGGTTCGATCGGGCGAGCTGCCGGCCATCAAGGTGGGAGCCGCCGGGCATTGGCGCATCGAGCGACTCGTTCTCGAGTCGTACATCGACGCGATGTACGAGGAGAGCCGCCGCCTCAGTCTGTGGCAGCAGTCCGACGTCGCACCGCTGCCCGAGCTGTCCGACGGCCGAATCATCAGGCGCTAAGGGTCACACGCTGAGAATCACACCCTGAAGAGCGCGACACAGTCGAACGCGATGAGGCGATAGCCCACGACCTCGACGTCGCGACGCGACGATGTGGCGTCGTGCACGGCGATATCGAAATGATCGCGACCGACCCGGTCGATGGTGCCGAACACCGACTCGGTCGCCAGCACCACCTCGACTGCGGTGCGCCTGCGGCAGAGGTCTCTGAGAAGAAAAGCGAGCCCGAGCCTGTCGGTGATCGCACCGGCGCCCTCGTGCGACGGTCGGGGCTCGAGCGAGTGGCGGATCTGCCGCTTCGTGAGCGACAGCCCCTGCACTGCGGTGAGAGGCACGATGCACTGCTGCTGCCGTCGCGCGCCACCCGACGCCCTCGGGTCGAGGTCGGCCGCGAACCAGTCTTTTCCGATCGTCTTCACCATCGCCGACAGGGTGCCGCCGCCCAACAGAACGAACGAGATCGAGTAGTTCGCCCCTCGCTCCGAGACACTCGCCAGCTGCAGCAGGCGGTCTCTCAGCGTGAGCCGGCCGAGCCGCAGCCGCTCCTCTTCGTCGTGAAGATCGTTCTCCTCGGCGTGAAGACCGTACTCGAGCTGGCTCTCGAGATCGGAGAACAGGTTGTCCCATCGCATAGCAGGAACGGTAACGGGTGATCGCGCACCCGGGTGAAATCTGTCCACAGGGCAGAAAGGCTTATAGACACCATGACTCTAAAACTGGTTGAGTATCCAAAGATCCCCCATGCGGGGGACATGCATCACTGCCAGCCACTGACAGTGCATCGCTCGCCTGGATGGGGACAAGAACAGGCGCTCGACGCACCGAAGTCACTGCGGCGCGCTCACGCACGCCTCAGCGCCCTGCTCACGCAGCTTTCGACGTCTCATTCGTCCGTTTCGCCAGAGAAGACACCATGCAGAGTCCCCGCACCGCACAGTCGACGACCCCTCTAGTCGACCCGCAGCACGCAGTAACGCTGCGCGCCGTTCCTCCCCTCGCGCCAGACTCACCGATATCCGAGCCGCCCGAGCGCCCGCATCCCGAGTACTTCGACGCGCAGCCCACCTCGACCTCGTCGCTGCCGAACCCGGTGCCGCTTATGGAGAATCTCGCTCGCTGCGTACTCGAGGTACTGGCCGGCGCACGCGACCTCGACCAGCTCTCGCGCTGGGTCGCCGACGACGTCTATCGCCACCTGCTGAAACGCGTGGTGCTGGCTACCCGGGCACGACAAGCTCGGGGCACACCCGTCGGCCGGCCATCGTTCCGCATCGGCAACACGATCACGTGCGAGCCGGCAGACGGCGTAGTGGAGGGGGTCGTGATCGTGCACGGAAAAGCGCGCACCAGAGCCGTCGCCATTCGCTTAGAGGGACTCGACAAGCGCTGGCGCGCAAGCGCGATCAACGTGCTCTGACGCGTCGTTCCCTGAGCCTGTCGAAGGGCCTGTCGAAGCGGCGCCCTTCGACAAGTTCAGGGAACGGGCGCTCTGAGACAAGCTCAGGGAACGGCGGCGGCTACTTCTTCTTGCCCTGCTTGCGGCGGTCGGCGCGGTTGTTGGCAGCCGGGGCATTGGCGGGGCGCTTGGCCTGCGGGCCCGCGGCGGGCCGCTTTGCGCCCTGCTGACCGGATGCCGCCGGGGCGGCCGCCGGAGCCGAGGCTCCACGGGAGAACGCGGACGCGACGGGAGCGGACTCCTCTTCGGCCTTCTTCGCGCGGGCCGTGGCGGCCTGCTCGATCTGGCCCTTCTGGTTGCGCACCTCGACTCCGCCCGAGTCGCTCGGAGCCGAGTAGCTGAGCTTCTCGGTGGCCGTCGAGTCTTCGAGGCCCTTGGCCTGAACGACAGGAGCGTCGACCTCGCCGGCAGGAGTGTTGACCTGCACGTCGAGGTTGAAGAGGAAGCCGACGGTCTCTTCGCGGATCTGGCCCATCATCGACTGGAACAGGGCGAAGCCCTCCCGCTGGTACTCGACCAGCGGGTCGCGCTGCGCCATGGCGCGCAGGCCGATGCCGTCTTTCAGGTAGTCCATCTCGTAGAGGTGATCGCGCCAGCGGCGGTCGATGACCGAGAGCACGACACGACGCTCGAGCTCGCGCATGGCGGTCTCTCCGAGGGTCTCCTCACGGTTCTTGTAGGCGAGCTGCGCGTCCGAGAGGATCTCGCGACGCACGAAGGCGCGGTCGATGCGGCCCTTGCTGCCGCCGGCCTCGGAGACGACCTCGTCGATGGTGATCGACACGGGGTACAGCGTCTTGAGCTCGGTCCACAGGGCGTCGAAGTCCCAGTCGTCGCCCGTGCCGGAACCGGCGTGGGTGTCGATGACGTCGTCGACGACGTCGACCAGGAACTTCTGCGCACGCTCCTGAAGGTCTTCGCCCTCGAGGATGTGGCGGCGGTCGGAGTAGATCGCCTCGCGCTGGCGGTTCAGAACGTCGTCGTACTTCAGAACGTTCTTGCGGATCTCGGCGTTGCGGCCCTCGACCTGCGACTGGGCGCTGCGGATGGCGCGGGAGACGACCTTGGACTCGATCGCGAGGTCGTCGGGAACGTTGCTGCGGCCCATGAGGCTCTCGGCGGCACCCGCATTGAATAGGCGCATCAGGTCGTCGGTGAGCGACAGGTAGAAGCGGCTCTCCCCAGGGTCTCCCTGTCGGCCGGAGCGACCGCGCAGCTGGTTGTCGATGCGGCGCGACTCGTGCCGCTCTGTTCCGAGAACGTAGAGGCCGCCGGCTTCGACGACCTTGTCGGCCTCTTCTTGAACGTCGGACTTGACCTTCGCGAACACCGCATCCCATTCGGCCTCGTACTCGTCGGGGGTGTCGATGGGGCTGAGACCGCGTGAGTTCATCTCGGCGACGGCGAGGAACTCGGCGTTTCCGCCGAGCATCACGTCTGTTCCACGACCAGCCATGTTGGTGGCGACGGTGACGGAGCCGAGACGACCCGCCTGAGCGACGATCGCGGCCTCGCGAGCGTGGTTCTTGGCGTTGAGCACCTCGTGCCGGATGCCCTTTTTGGCGAGCAGACGGGAGAGGTATTCGCTCTTCTCGACGCTCGTGGTTCCCACGAGAACGGGCTGGCCCTTCTCATGGCGCAGGGCGATGTCCTCGACGACCTGGTCGAACTTGGCCTGCTCGTTCTTGTAGACGAGGTCGGACTGGTCGATGCGCTGCATCTTGCGGTTCGTGGGAATGGCGACCACACCGAGCTTGTAGGTCGACATGAACTCGGCCGCCTCGGTCTCGGCGGTACCCGTCATGCCCGACAGCTTGTCGTAGAGACGGAAGTAGTTCTGCAGGGTGACCGTGGCGAGCGTCTGGTTCTCGGCCTTGACGGCCACGCCCTCTTTGGCCTCGATCGCCTGGTGGATGCCCTCGTTGTAGCGGCGGCCGGCGAGGATGCGGCCGGTGTGCTCGTCGACGATCAGCACCTCGCCGTTGAGAACGACGTAGTCCTTGTCTTTCTTGAAGAGCGCGCGCGCCTTGATGGCGTTGTTCAGGAACGAGATGAGCGGTGTGTTCGCCGACTCGTAGAGGTTGTCGATGCCGAGGTAGTCTTCGACCTTCTCGATGCCGGGCTCGAGGATTCCGACGGTGCGCTTCTTCTCGTCTACCTCGTAGTCTTCGTCGATGACGAGCCGGGTCGAGATGCCGGCGAACTCGGTGAACCAGCGGTTGGCTTCGCCGGAGGCGGGACCGGAGATGATGAGCGGGGTGCGCGCCTCGTCGATGAGGATGGAGTCGACCTCGTCGACCACGGCGAAGTTGTGACCGCGCTGCACCATGTCACTGGCCTGCCACGCCATGTTGTCGCGCAGGTAGTCGAAGCCGAACTCGTTGTTCGTGCCGTAGGTGATGTCGGCCTCGTACTGAACGCGGCGCTCGGCCGGCGTCTGGCCAGACAGGATGACGCCCGTGGTCATGCCGAGGGCACGGAAGACGCGGCCCATCAGCTCTGACTGGTAGCTCGCGAGGTAGTCGTTGACCGTGACGACGTGCACACCCTTGCTGGTGAGCGCGTTGAGGTAGGCCGGCAGCGTGGCGACGAGGGTCTTGCCCTCACCGGTCTTCATCTCGGCGATGTTGCCGAGGTGCAGCGCCGCACCACCCATGAGCTGAACGTCGAAGTGTCGCAGGCCAAGCGTGCGGCGGGCAGCCTCTCGAACGGCCGCGAAGGCCTCGGGCAGCAGGTGGTCGAGGCTTTCGCCGTCTTCGTAGCGCTTGCGCAGGGCAGGCGTCTCTTCTTTCAATTCCTCGTCAGTGAGGTCTTTGAACCCGTCTTCGAGGGCGTTGATCGCCTTCGCGTAGCTCTCGAGTCTGCGAAGAATACGGCCTTCACCGACACGGAGAACCTTTTCAAGAACTGAAGCCACAGAGAGTCTCCTACTGCTGATATCGCGGCGCATTTGGCCGACAATCCCAGCAATTCTAGCCTGCCTTGCCTGTGCGTCACCGGAACTGCGCCTGAATCCCGGCCGAACACCACGAAGGCCCGACCCTGTGCGGGGCCGGGCCTTCGTCAGGCAGGCTGCGTTCGAGCGTCTATCGCGCCGACGCTCCGGCCGCAGCGGCCGCGGCGACTGTGCCGTCGGCATCCGTCGCCTGGTCGTCGAGCCCGATCACGCCGTACTCCCAGCCCTTGCGACGGTAGACCACGCTGGGGCGCAGGCTGTCGGCGTCGATGAAGAGGTAGAAGTCGTGGCCCACGAGCTCCATGTAGTAGAGGGCGTCGTCGACCGTCATCGGCGCGGCGGGGAACACCTTCTCTCGTATGACGACGGGCGTGTACTCGGTGTAGTCGTCGTCTTCGGAGTAGCTCGGCTGGTCGGGCTCTTCGGCCCGCGGCTTGACGGCTCCGGTGCTGTCGACGCTGTTGAGGACCTCGACGTCGGCCGGTGTGATGTCGATGACCGAGAAGCCGCCCGTAGATGCCTCGCGCAAGGAGACCGGGCGATGCTTGCCCCGATGCACCTTCTTTCGATCTTTGGCGCGGCGCACGCGCTCCATGAGTTTCGCGAGGGCGAGATCGAACGCCGCGTACTTGTCGCTCGCTGCGCTCTCCGCCCGCACGATGGGGCCAGGACCGATCAGCGTGAGTTCGACCCGGTCGTCGCCCGGCGACGCCGTGGCCGAGTTGTGGCGGCAGAGTTTGACCTCGAGTGCGAGGGCCTTGTCGGCGAGATGCTCGACCTTCTCGGCCTTCTCTGTCGCGTAATCCCGAAACCGATCGGTGATTCCTAGGTTTCGTCCGGTGATGTTGATTTCCAAGGCGATCTCTCCTAGTCCAAGACGCGGCGCCCGAGTCGAGGGCGATTGGATTCCGCGCCTTTTCCCCCACCGTAGACCTGCCGGCTGACTAAGTCACCGTGTAATTCACTGTTTGTTCTCTTGACTTTTGCTGTATGGGCGAGAGCTGCCGAACCCCACACGATGGCGCCTCCGGCCTCGGCTGCACGACGGCATTCGAGCAGGGTCGCGCCTGTCGTCACCACGTCGTCGACGAGCAGCAGATGACGCCCCGAGAGCCTCTGCCGAACCGCCTCGACCGAGCCCTGCAGGTTGGCCCACCGCTCCTCGGCGCCGAGGGATGCCTGGTCTCGGGGAGCGCGCACGTAGCGGAGCCCGGTGGCCCGGCGAGGCTGCGGCCCCGCCCATCGAAGGAGCGACTCGACGGGGTTGTACCCGCGCAGTCGGAAGGCACCGCGCGACGAGGGGACGACGAGGGTCTCGAGCACGGCACCCGACGGCAGGCCGGGTTCGAGGGCGGTGACCGCCTGCGTCACGGCGACCCCGAGGAGTCGCCCGAGTGGCTTCGCGGTATCGACGCGACTGCTTTCTTTGAGCGCGTGCAGCGCCGCCTTGGGCACCCCGGCATAGTCGACAGCGAACCACAGGGGAAGACCGCGCCCGTCTGCCGCCCCTCCGGCATCGGGCGGGGTCATCAGGTGTCGGCCGGCCCGCTCGGGTGGCTGGAGCGCCGCCCGACAGGCGTCGCAGACCCCTCTGTCGGTCGCGCCGCACCCGGCGCACTCCACGGGCAGAAGCACGGCGAGACCGTCTAAGAGCGCCGTCGAGATCGGGCCACGGGCATCCATGACCCCAGCCTGGCGGGCACCCGGCTCAGCTCGCCCGGTCCGGTGGTCTCTGCGGAGAGAAAGGCTCGCCCGGCGGCTGTGCGGAGCGGTCTCAGTACTGCGTGGCCAGCAGCGCCACATCGGCGGCGCGCACCTGCCACGTGTTGGCGCTCTGCTGCAGGATCGTGCCGTCGGAGGCGAGCACACGCAACCCGACGACGTCGTTCGAGCCGACGAGCGACACCACATCCGACGCGTCGGCCAGCTGCGTCGTCGTGCCGCCGATCTGCTGCTGCACGATCGCGTTGTCGCCTGAGGCGGTGAGCGTCGCCGACGCGACCGACAGGGAGTCGACCCACGTCGCATCCACCGCCGTGCCGGGCCCTTCGGCCAGGTCGACGGGCTCGCCGAGCCCCGTGGGCGTGCCGTCTTTATCGCGGATGACCGACGCGACCACGAGACGGGGCTCGCCATCCATCGTGAGGAATGCGAGCACCCGGGCGCCGTCGCGCGAGACGTCGAGCGACACGATCTCGCTCGCGCCATCCCACGTGGCCGTGAAGCTCGACGGCGTTCGTCCGCCCGCGGCGACCCGGACGTCGAGCGGCGACCCACGCGGAACCGTCCACACGAACCCCTCGGGGTCGAGGCTCGGCTCGATGAGGCCGGGGCGGTCGTCGACGAGACCGGGCGTCGACGAGGGGGCTGCCGCGTACACGCCGGCGGCCGTTCCCACCGCGGCGAGCTGCAGGCCGGGAACCGAGTCGGAGAACGCGATCGACGTGGCCGCGAGCGACGCCACGTCATCGCTGATGCCCTCGATCGGCGTGAGCGAACTGCCGGTGAAGAAGCCGAACTGCCCCGAGCGCAACACGAGCGCGCGACTGTCGACGCGAGGACTCGTGATGGGCGCCGCGTCGCCCGAGGTGGCCAGAGGAACCTCGGTGGAATCGACGGTCAGGCGCACGGTCGACACGCCGCTCAGGGTGAGCAGACTCGCCCGGAGCTGAACCTGCATTCGCTCGAGCGTCGCCTCGCTCGAGTCGAGAACGGGCCCTGACAGGTCGACGGATGCGAGTCCGGCGTCGACAGGAACGCTCGTCACTCCCGTTCCCTCGGGGAATGCGGTGACCACGGCACCGTCGAGCCAGGCGGAGGGGCCGTTGATCAGGGCGCGCGCGATGCGCGTTCCGGTATTGGATGCGACGCGCGGGAACCAGCGCACGTCGGGCACCAGACGCTGGTAGCTCGGGTCGAAGAAGTAGAGGGGATACGAGTTGTAGACCTCGGCGAATTCGGTGGCGAGCATCACGATGCCGTCGGGCGCCGTGTTGATGCGCCACTGGCCGTCCTCCTGCACGAAGGTGTAGCTGCGGGTGACCGGGGCCGCGGCGGGCACGGTGCTGTACTCCCCGTCGGCGTCGACGGTGGCGATGGGGCTGACCTTCAGGTCGATCGAGGTCTCCGACACCGCCTGGGTGCTGCGGCCGCTCTGGTCGATCGTGACTCCGGCGTCGGGCTTCCAGTCGTCGGAGAAGCTCTTGCTGAGGAACGACCTCGCGACCGCGAAGTTGTTCAGGGGGTTCAGCGCGGCGCGGATGAATCCATTGAGGATGTCCTCCTGGCTCTCGTCGACGCCGGGGCCCGAGGGCTGGAAGATGATGTCGATCTCGTCGGTGGTCGAGAGCGCGTCGCCCTTCTCCACAGGACCGGAACTGGGGATGCCCACGCATCCGGCGAGGAGCAGCACGGTCAGCGATGCCATCGCGGCGATCAGGGCGCGGGAGCGTGAACGCATCATGACTTGTCTCCGTTGAAGGCCTGCTCGTCGAACGCGTTGTGCGTCTGCGCCTCGCCGTCGGCATCGAGTGGCGGCAGCGGCAGCGGCGAGACGCCGATCGGTCTGCCCTTGATGCGCGGCAGGGTCAGCCGGAAGCACGTGCCGGCGCCTGGCTCGCTCCACAGTTCGAGCTCTCCCCCGTGCAGCGCCGCGTCTTCGAGAGAGATCGCGAGGCCGAGCCCCGTGCCGCCGATGGTGCGTTTGCGCGACGGGTCGGCTCGCCAGAACCTGTCGAAGACCCGGGCGGCAGACTCGGGGGTCATACCGATTCCGTAATCGCGAACCGCGAGCGCGACGGCCGTGGCCGTGCTGTCGATCGACACGATGATGGGGCGCCCCTCGCCGTGCTCGATCGCATTGCCGAGAAGGTTGCGCACGATGCGCCGGATGCGTCGCGCGTCGATGTCGGCCTCGAAGTACCCGCCCAGCGCGACGAGCCGCAGTTCGCTGCCCGCCTGCTGCGCCAGCTGGCTCATCTCGTCTATGGAGCCCTCCACGAGGTGCACGAGGCTGGCCGGCTCGGTCTCGAGCTCGGCGGAGCCGGCGTCGAACCGGCTGATCTCGAGCAGGTCGCCGAGCAGCAGCTCGAAGCGCTCCGTCTGCGTGTGCAGCAGCTCGGCCGTGCGCGACGTCGCGGGCGGAAAGGAGTCGCGTTGATCGAACAGCACGTCGCCGGCCAATCTGATCGTGGTGAGGGGCGTGCGCAGCTCGTGCGAGACATCCGACACGAATCGCTGCTGCACCCTCGAGAGATCGGCCAGCTGGGTGATCTGCGACTGGATGCTGTCGGCCATGCCGTTGAAGGATCTCGCCAGCGTCGTGATCACGTCGTCGCCCTTCTCGGGGATGCGCACCTCGAGCTCGCCCGCGGCGAGCTTCTCACTGGTCTCGGCGGCCACCCGGATCGGCTCGACGACGAGTCGCACGACGACCCAGGCGATCACGCCGATCAGCAGGCTCAGCGCGAGGGCCGCGATGAGGAGGATCTGCTGGACGAACACGAGTGTGCGGTCGGCCTCGGCGAGGTCGTAGCCGAGATACAGCTCGAACTCGCCCGAGCCCGGAACCGAGAGAGGCGTGCCCACGACGATTCCGGGCACCGACGAGCTCTGCCCGTCACCGAGCGAGACGGACTGCCAGTACTGAGACTGGTCGTCGCTGCCGGAGGACACCTGGGAGCGCAGTTCCGGCGTTATGACGTCGACCAGCTTGAGCGCGGTGAAGGAGATCGCGGTGTTCGGATCGGACTCCTTTCCCGGCGTCACGTACAGCGCCACCAGCCGCGACGACGTCGATGCGGTGATGGCGTTCTTCACCGAGTTCTGCAGCGACAGGCTGGCTGCCTGCCCGGTCACGTCGGACGAGTCGAAGATCTTCTGCGCCGCCGTCGCAGCGCGCTTCGATTCGATGAGCACCTGGTCGAGTCGCGAGTTGAAGAGGTCGTTGCTGATGCTCGTCGACACGAACGCACCCGTGGCCGACAGGGCCACGGCCGAGAGCGCCACCGTGATCACGATGGTGCGGAACTGCAGCGATCGCCGCCAGCCGCGCGCGATCTGCATGGGCCAGGTGCGCCACTCCCGCACGATCGTCGGGCCTATGCGGCTCGTGCGGCGCCCTTCGACGGTGGCGATGCTGTCTGTCGACACGGGTCGCTACGTGACCTGACCCGCCCGGTAGCCGACGCCACGAACGGTCATGACGATGCGCGGGTTGTCGGGATCTTCCTCGACCTTGGCGCGCAGGCGCTGCACGTGCACGTTCACCAGTCGGGTGTCGGCCTTGTAGTGGTAGCCCCAGACCTGTTCGAGCAGCATCTCGCGGGTGAAGACCTGCTGCGGCTTGGCGGCCAGGGCGTGGAGGAGATCGAATTCGAGAGGGGTGAGTCCGATGCGCGCGTCGCCCCGGCGCACCTCGTGCCCGGCGACATCGAGCTCGAGGTCGCCGACCTGAAGAAGCTCCGGCGAGCCGGCGGCGCTGGGCCGCAGGCGGGTGCGGATGCGTGCCACGAGTTCTTTGGGATTGAACGGCTTGACGACGTAGTCGTCGGCCCCCGCCTCGAGCCCCTTCACCACGTCGGTGGTGTCGGCCTTCGCCGTGAGCATGATCACCGGCGTTCCGGACTCCGCGCGGATGAGCCTGCAGACCTCGATGCCGTCGAGACCGGGGAGCATGAGGTCGAGCAGAACGAGGTCGGGCTTCGACTCGCGGAAGATGCCGAGCGCCTCCGCGCCGTCGGCACAGAACACCGGCTCGAATCCTTCGGCGCGCAGAACGATGCCGATCATCTCTGCCAGGGCGGTGTCATCGTCGACGACCAGTATGCGAGCATCCATGCGCTACAGATTAGTCGAGCCTCCCGTCATTGATTCACAGCATCCTGCGGGCGGGGCGGGGTGTGTGGAAGCATGGGAGCACGTGACATGCCGGGGGGACACCGATACGACATGAAGGAACACCGGTGAACGACAGCCAGAACGGCGGGCCTGAGGCGCCCCCCACCCTTCCACCGTCGTACGGCGGTGTGCCGCAGGCGCCTTACGGCGGTGCGCCGCAGGCTCCGTATGGCGGTGCGCCCCAGGCTCCGTACGGCGGTGCGCCGCAGGCTGCGTACGGCGCCCCGCCCACGGGCTACCCGACCGTTCCGCCGCCCGCGCCCGGCGCCTGGTCGCCACCGCCTCGTCCCGGCCTGCTCCCCCTCCGACCGTTGGGGTTCGGAACGCTCCTCGGTACCCCGTTCCAGGTTCTGCGACGCAATCCCGGCGCCACCTTCGGCAGCGCCCTGATCGTTCAACTCGTCACCTCTCTCGTCGCGGTCTTCGTCATCGGCGGCGTCGGCATCCTCGCCTTCGGCCGCATCGACAGCGCCCTCCCCGAAGACCGAGACGCCGTCACTGCAGGCGCCTGGGCGACGGTGATCCTCGCCAGCCTCGTGCCTCTGGCGCTGTCGATCCTCGGCTCCGCTCTCCTGCAGGGCGTGCTCGTCGTCGAGGTCGCCCGCGGCACCCTGGGCGAGAAGAACCGCATGGGCGCGCTCTGGAAGGCCGCCGGTCGACGGCTCTGGCCCCTGATCGCCTGGTTCGCGATCCTCCTCGGCCTGATCGTCGTGGCCGTCGCCGGGGTCATCGGCATCGCGGTGCTCATCGGCATGATCGGCGGGGCCGCGATCGGCTTCGCCGTCCTCTTCGGTGTTCTGGGCACGCTCGTGCTCGCCGCCGCCGGAATCTGGCTGGGCACGAAGACTGCCCTGGTGCCGTCGATCATCGTGCTCGAGCGTCGAGGCGTGATCTCGTCGATCAGGCGTTCCTGGGGGCTCACCACCCACTCGTTCTGGAAGACGTTCGGCGTGCTCGCCCTCATCGGCGTCATTCTCTATGCGGCGACGCAGATCATCACCACTCCCGTGTCGTTCATCGGCGGACTCGTCGCGAGCTTCCTGTTCCCCACAGGCAGCTCCGACGACTCCGGTTCGTACATCGCCGTGCTGGCAGTGACCTACGGACTCGCGCTCATCGTCAGCCTCATCCTGGGCTCCATCGCGGCCGTCGTGCAGTCGTCGGCCGTCGCGGTCGTCTACATCGACCTCCGGATGCGCCGCGAGGGTCTCGATCTCGACCTCATGCGCTACGTCGAGGCCCGGCAGGCCGGCGGCGCCCACGATGTCGTCGATCCCTACCTCGTCTCCTCCCAGAGAAACGGCTGACCTCTCCTCTCCTATGCGCCCGTTCTCCGCTCTGCCCACGGTCCTTCTCGACGTTCCCGTCGATCCCGACGCGCCTGACGCGCGAAAGCTGCTGCTCGACGAGCTCGGCAAGCCCGAGTACGCGGCGGCCAGGCCGACCCTGATCGACCGCCTCGCCCAGGCCATCCAGGACTGGCTCGGGTCCTTCCAGGGCTCGGCCGACAGCTCGGTGCCAAACGTCTTCCCGCTGGTCGTGACCGTGCTCGTGGTCGGTCTCATCGTGGCGGCCTTCTTCGTCTTCGGCCGCCCCCGCCTGCAGCGCAGGAGCGCCGTCGCCGGCGCCCTGTTCTCCGACGACGACGACACGCGCACCTCGGCAGAACTGCGGGCGTCGGCCCACCGGGCCGCCGCAGCCGGCGACTTCGTCGCGGCGATCGAGGAGATGTTCCGCGCCGTCGCCCGCCAGCTCGCCGAGCGCACCGTCGTGTCGGTCACTCCTGGCACCACGGCGCAGGAGTTCGCCGCCCGAGCCGGTCGCACCTTCCCCGAGCACGGCGACCGTCTGGTCCGCGGAGCCCGCTCCTTCGACAGCGTGCGTTATCTCGACCGGCCGGGCAGCCGCGAGGAGTTCGACGAGATTTCGGCACTCGATCGAGACCTGCTCGCCGCGCGGCCGGCTCGACTCGAGCGCGTCGCCGACTCGGGAGCCGCACTGTGAGCGCGCCCGCGACCGTGCAGGAGTCGCCCTCCCGGGCCGAGGCGACGACGCCCACGCTCCGCGCCACGGCGCGACGCTGGCGGTTCTGGCTCATTCTCGCCGCGGTCGCCGTGATCGGCCTGCTCCTCGTCACCGTCGCATCCGGAACCGGAACCGGCAGCAGGTCGCCGTATTCGATCACGAACGCCGCGCCCGACGGCAGCAAGGCGGTGGCCGAGGTCTTGCGGCAGCAGGGTGTCGACGTCGTGCAGGCAGACACGCTCCCGCAGGCGCGGGCCGCAGTGGATGCGGCACCCGGCGCGACCCTCGCCTTCGCCGACCCCGGCGGCTATCTGACCGACGAACAGCTGGGCGACGCCGCGGAGCTCGCCGACCGGGTCGTGCTGTTCCTGCCGGGGTTCAACGAACTGCGCGCCTTCGCGCCCGGAGTCGCCGCGGCCGGCGCACCCCGCGACATCGACGGCGTCGACGCCGGATGCTCCCTGCCGGCCGCCGAACGTGCGGGCACCATCATCGGTGGTGGACAGTCCTACCGCGCGGCGGCAGACGGTGACGCCCAGCTCTGTTTCCGCAGCTCGGACGACGCCTACTACGTGGTGAGCACCGAGACCCCGAACGGCACGACCACCGTTCTCGGCGCGGCCGACGTGCTGAGCAACGAGGGCATCACCGGAGCAGGAAACGCGGCGCTCGCGCTGGGCCTCCTGGGCGAAGACGACACCCTCGTCTGGTACGTGCCCACGGCAGACGACGTCGTGGCCGACGGGCCGGCCGACGTCGCGTCGCTCACTCCCGACTGGGTGACTCCCGTGCTTCTGCTCGCCGTCTTCACCTTCCTCGCCGCCGCAATCTGGCGGGGGCGCAGGCTCGGTGCGCTCGTGGTCGAGAACCTCCCGGTCACCGTGCGTTCGCGCGAGACCATGGAGGGCCGCGCACGGCTCTACGCCAAGGCCGGCGCGCACACCCACGCGCTCGACTCGCTGCGCATCGGAACCATCACGCGCCTGTCGTCCGTGCTCGGACTCCCCCGCAATGCCTCGGTAGAGGAGGTCGCCTCATCGGCGGCCGCCGTGCTGCCCGGCTGGTCGCTCGGCGACATCCGGGCCGTTCTGGTCGATGCGATGCCGTCTGGCGAGGGCGATCTGATCGCTCTCTCCGACCGACTCCTTCTTCTCGAGAACGCCGTGACGAGCGCGGTGCGGCCGTGACGACCGAGACCGGCCCAGCCACCGCATCCGACCCCGCCGTCGCCATAGCCATCGCACCCACCAAGCCACCCCACCTGCCCGTGTCCCCACCGAAAGGCCGACCATGACAGACCAGCCAGAACAGACCCCCGATCAGCTCCGCGAGGCCCTCGGCCGAGTGCGCGCAGAGGTCGGCAAGGCCGTCGTCGGCCAGGATGGCGCGGTGACCGGACTCATCGTCGCGTTGCTCGCCAAGGGTCATGTGCTGCTCGAAGGCGTGCCCGGCGTCGCGAAGACCCTGCTGGTGCGCTCGCTGAGCCACGCGCTCTCGCTCGACACGACCCGCGTGCAGTTCACCCCCGACCTGATGCCCGGCGACGTGACGGGCTCTCTCGTCTACGACGCCAAGTCGGGCGACTTCGAGTTCCGCGAGGGGCCCGTGTTCACCAACATCCTGCTCGCCGACGAGATCAACCGCACTCCCCCCAAGACGCAGTCGGCCCTGCTCGAGGCGATGGAGGAGCGGCAGGTGAGCGTCGACGGTCTCAGCCGCCCGCTCCCCGACCCCTTCATGGTGGCGGCGACCATGAACCCGATCGAGTACGAGGGAACCTACACGCTTCCCGAGGCCCAGCTCGACCGGTTCATGCTCAAGCTCGTGCTCGACCTTCCTCCGCGCGACACCGAGATCGCCGTGCTGCAGCGGCACGCGGCCGGCTTCAACCCGCGCGATCTGGCCGGTGCCGGTCTCTCGGCCGTGCTCGGAGCATCCGAGTTGCGCCAGGCCCAGGCATCCGCAGCCGCGGTCGGCGCCAGCCCCGACGTGCTCGCCTACATCGTCGACCTGGCCAGGGCCACCAGACAGAGCCCCTCGGTCAAACTCGGCGTGAGCCCGCGTGGCGCCACGGCCCTCGTCGCGTCGGCGAAGGCCTGGGCCTGGCTCAACGCCTCCCCCGCGATCACTCCCGACCACGTGCAGGCGATGGTGCTGCCCGTGCTGCGCCACCGCATCCAGCTCCGGCCCGAGGCCGAGCTCGAAGGCGTCTCCGTCGACTCGATCCTCCGTTCGATCCTCAGCCAGGTGCAGGTTCCCATCTGATGTCGCCTCGAGAGCTGACCTCCTGATGGCCGTCACCGGACGCTACGTTCTGCTCGTCGCCCTCGGCGTCGTTCCCGTCGTCATCCTGGGCGAGGCCTACCGGCAGGCCGAGATCACCCTCGTGCTGTGGCTGCTGCTCACCGTTGCTGTCGGTGTCGTCGACCTGATCCTGGCCGCGTCACCGCGTCGACTGGTCGTCGAGCGGGTGCTGCCGCATCGGGTTCGTCTCGGAGAGACGGTCGCGAGCGAGGTCTATCTCACGAACGAGAACGGCAGAACGCTGCGGGCTCTCGTTCGCGACGCCTGGCAGCCCTCGGCCGGTGCCGCCGTCACCCGTCAGTCCCTCGTCGTTCCGCCGTCGGAGCGCCGCATGCTGCGCACCGCTCTCACCCCGTTCCGACGCGGAGACCGCAGAACCGCCGGCCTCACGGTGAGAAGCTTCGGGCCGCTCGGGCTCTGGGCCAGGCAGGCCACCCTGTCGAGCCCGGGGCGCGTGCGCGTGCTGCCTCCCTTCACCTCGCGCAAGCACCTGCCGTCACGGCTGGCCCGGCTGCGCGAGCTCGACGGCGCGACGAGCGTGCAGATCAGAGGCCAAGGAACGGAGTTCGACAGCCTGCGCGAATACGTGCGCGGCGACGACGTGCGTTCGATCGACTGGCGCGCCACGGCGCGACAGGGGGATGCCCGGGCCGGGCACGAGCAGAAACTCATGGTTCGCACGTGGAGACCCGAGCGCGACCGACGCATCGTGATCGTGATCGACACCGGACGAACGCAGGCCGCCCGCATCGACGACGAGCCCCGCATCGACACGTCGATCGAGGCCTCACTGCTGCTGGCCGCCCTCGCGACGCGGGCCGGCGACCGTGTAGACCTGATCGCGTGGGACCGCCGCATCCGGGGTCGTGTGACCGGCGCGACCGGCGGCGAGCTGTTGAACCGCATGGTCGACACGATGGCCACGGTCGACCCCGAGCTGCTCGAGACCGACTGGTCTTCGGTGGCGGGGCAGGTTCGCGCGGTGACGAATCAGCGCGCTCTCGTCGTGCTCCTCACCACGATCGACACCCCGGCGTCCTCCAGCGGGCTGCTGAGCGTGCTGCCCCAGCTGACTCAGCGCCACACCGTCGTCGTGGCTGCCGTTTCGGACCCCGAGGTGCTCAAGGCTGTATCGCAGCGCGGCGACCGCGACGAGACCTACCGCGCCGCGTCGGCCGAACGCTCGCTGCTCGACATGGAGCGGGTGACCACGGCCATCCGACGACTGGGCGGCGACGTGGTCACGGGCTCCCCCGCCGCGCTGCCCCCGATGCTCGCAGACCGCTACCTCGCCCTCAAGGCCGCCGGAAAGCTCTGACCGAGCGCCGCGCGCGGGGCGCACGCATCCATCCGTCGATAGATGTCGTCATCTGCGGTTGAAAACGCATCGAGTGACGGATGGATGCGTCGACCAAGGCGCCTGTGGATGGTTTCGACAAGGGCTGTCAGGGGTCGGGCACCATGTGGGGGTGAAAAGTCCCGAGCCTCTGCCCCCGCATCTTGCGGGCCGGGCCTTCGGTGTGCACGAATCGGACGCCGCGGGAGTGAGGCGGGGACGGCTACGGGCACGCGATCTGAGCTCCGCGCACCGAGGGGTGCGAGTTCCCGCTGGCATGGAGTACACCGAGCAGCTCGCGCGGTCCGCCTACATGGCGCGGTCTCGCCCGGGGCAGGTGTTCTCGCACCTGACAGCGGCGCGAGTGTGGGGCATGCCTCTTCCGACGGTCTTCACCAGACGTGAGGGCGTTCACGTGTCGGTCAGAGCGCCGAATACCCGGCCTCGGGGACACGGCGTGACCGGACACGAGCTGAGCGATCCGTGCGCCACAGCGGTCATGCGCTTCGGGGTGCCGGTAACCGATGCGGCCACGACGTGGTGCCACCTGGCGGCATTGCTGTCACACGATGACCTCGTCGCCGCAGCCGACCACCTGGTGCTGACGCCAGCGAGGCAGCGCGCCGGAGATCGCCGCCCCTACGTCACCGTCGAGCAGTTGCGCCATCGCGTCGACACCTATCACGGGCCGGGCGCGCGGGCCGCACGCAAGGCACTGGTCGATGTGCGAGACGGCGCCGAGTCGAGACGGGAGACGCTGCTTCGCCTTCTCCTCCAGCGGGCCGGGCTTCCCGAGCCAGACCTCAACGTCGACGTCTATGACAGCGAGGGCCGGTGGATCGGGCGCTTCGACCAGGTGCACAGGAGATGGATGGTGATCGTCGAGTACGACGGCGAGCAGCACCGGCTCGATGATCGGCAGTACGACCGCGATGAGATCAAGATCGAAGACGCGGTCCAAGCCGGTTGGAGTGTGGTGCGCATCAGGAAGGGGGCGATGTCCGCCGCCGGAAAGAGCGCGATCGCTCGGGTCGAGCGCGCCCTTCGCTCTCGCGGATGGCGCCCCTGACTTCAGTCGCGCGCATCCATCCGTCGATAGATGTCGTCAGCTGCGGTCTTGCGCGCATCGAGTGACGGATGGATGCGGCGGGTCGGGCAGGAGCGAACGTCAGCCCGCGACGAGCTGCTTCGCGCCCGCCTCGAACTCGTCGAGGTCACCCGTCTGGCCGGCTCGAACGGCGGCTCGTCCGACGATGAGCATGTAGGCGAGGAATGCAGCCAGGGCGAGGGCGCCGATGCCGATCTTCACCGCCCATGGCCAGGGCTGGGGCGTGACGAAGCCCTCGATGATCCCCGATATGAAGAGCACGATCACGAGACCGAGGGCCACCGTGAAGAGTGCCCGACCGTCTTCGGCCAGCGCCTGCGCCCTGGTGCGGGCGCCGGGAGCGACCCACGCCCAGAAGATGCGCAGGCCCGCGGCTCCGGCGACGAAGATGGCCGTGAGCTCGAGGAGACCGTGCGGCATGATGTAGAGGAAGAACGTGTCGCCCTCTCCGTAGTGGAACAGCACGGCCGCGCTGAGTCCGAGGTTCTGAGCGTTCGACATGATGAGCACGGGCACATAGAAGCCCGTGATGCCGAACGCGATGCACTGCGCGGCAAGCCACGCGTTGTTCGTCCAGACCTGGCCGGTGAACGATGCGGCGGGATTCTCGGAGTAGTAGTCGACGAAGTCCTGCTCGGCGAGCTTCTTCAGCTGGGCATCGGAACCGAGGTTCGCCAGTACCTGCGGATCGTTCGACACCCACAGCGCGTAGAGGGCGGCCACGCCGACCGTGACGACGGCGAGCACGAGCGTGAGCCAACGGATGCGGTAGAGGGCCGCCGGAAGCTGGAGGACGAAGAAGGCGGGAATCTGCCGAAGGATGTTCGGGCCGGCCCCGGTGAAACGCAGGCGGGCCCTCGAGAGGAACAGGGAGAGCTGTGCGCCCTGGGCCGTCGATCCGGCCGTGGTCTTGATCGCCGACAGATCGGATGCGCCGGCCTGGTAGCGCTCGATCAACTCGTCGGCCTCGGCGCCCGAGAACTGCCCTCGTCTGCCCAGGGCATCGAGACGGGCCCACTCGTCGCGGTGGGCTGCTGTGTAGGCGTCGAGATCCATCTGCTTGAATTGTATTCATGACCGACGCCCGTGTCGCCTCACCCGCTCCGGCGTTCGCCGACCCGCTCGCCGACGCCTACGCCGACGACGAGCTGCTGATCGGCGAAGCCGTGGCCATCGACGTGCGCCCCGCCGGCTTCATCCTGCGCGCCGGCGGCGCTGCCATCGACGTCGTCATCTCGGTGGCCATCCTCATCGTGCTCCTGCTCGGCATCGGCGCTCTCGCAGAGAACGCCCTCATCGACGAGGCCCTCACCGCGACGTTCAGCGTCTCTGCACTGGTGCTGTGCTTCGTCGTCGTGCCCACCACCCTCGAAGTGGTGCTGAAGGGCAGGTCGGTGGGCAAGCTCGCCGTCGGCGCACGCATCGTGCGCGATGACGGAGGAGCCATCTCGATCAGGCATTCCGTGATCCGAGGGATGGTCGGCGTCCTCGAGATCTACATGACCCTGGGCTCGATCGCGATCGTGACGGCGCTGCTCAACGGCAGGTCGAAGCGGCTCGGCGACCTTCTCGCAGGCACGTACAGCCAGCACGAGCGCGTACCGGTTCCGGTCAGCCACGCGCGAGGGGTTCCGGTGATGCTCCAGGCATGGGCCGAGGTCGTCGACGTCGCCCGCCTGCCCGACCGCCTCGGACACCGAGTCTCGCAGTTCCTCGTGCAGGCGCCGCAGATGGCCCCGGCCACGCGGGAACGACTCGCCGTGGACCTGGCGGCCGAGGTCACGCCGTTCGTGTCACCCATTCCGCAGGTGCATCCCGCACTGTTCCTGTCGGGGGTCGCGGCCGTACGCCGCGATCGCGAGTACGCCGCTCTCTCCCTGCAGAAGGCTGCCCTGAACCGCCTCGACCCGATCCTGCAGAGCCTCCCGCACGCCTTCCCCCGGCGCTGACGTCCCCGGCGCTGACGTCCCCGGCGCCCGGGGTCGGACTCAGTACCGGTAGTGGTCGACCTTGTACGGTCCCTCGACGGGCACGCCGATGTAGGCCGCCTGGCGGGGTGTGAGCTCGGTGAGTTCGACACCCAGCGCGTCGAGATGGAGCCTCGCCACCTTCTCGTCGAGGTGCTTCGGCAGCACGTAGACGCCGATCGGGTAGCGCTCACCGAAGGCGTACAGCTCGATCTGGGCGAGCACCTGGTTGGTGAACGAGTTGCTCATGACGAAACTGGGGTGGCCGGTGGCGTTGCCCAGGTTCATGAGTCGCCCCTCGGAGAGCACGAGCACGCTGCGACCGGTGGGCAGGCGCCACTCGTGCACCTGCGGCTTGATCTCGACCTTGACGGCGCCCTCGAGCTTCTCGAGCCCGGCCATGTCGATCTCGTTGTCGAAGTGGCCGACGTTGGCGATGATGGCCAGGTGCTTGAGACCGAGGATGTGATCGACCGTGACCACGTTCTCGTTTCCGGTTCCCGTGACGATGATGTCGACGTCGCCGATCACGCTCTCGAGCCTGGCAACCTGGTAGCCGTCCATCGCGGCCTGAAGCGCGCAGATCGGGTCGACCTCGCTCACGATGACCCGGGCACCCTGTCCGCGAAGAGCCTCCGCGGCGCCCTTGCCCACGTCGCCGTAGCCGACCACGAACACGACCTTGCCGCCGATGAGAACGTCTGTCGCGCGGTTCAGGCCATCCGGAAGCGAGTGGCGGATGCCGTACTTGTTGTCGAACTTGCTCTTCGTGACCGAGTCGTTGACGTTGATGGCGGGAAAGAGGAGTTCGCCGGCGGACATCAGCTCGTAGAGGCGGTGCACGCCCGTGGTGGTCTCTTCGGAGACGCCCTGGATGTCGGCGGCGATTCGGGTCCAGCGATCGGTCGACGAGGCCAGCGAGCGGCGCAACAGGTCGAGTACGACGCCGTACTCCTCGCTGTCTGACGGGTCGCTCGCAGGAACAGCGCCGTCGAGTTCGAACTGACGGCCCTTGTGCACCAGCATGGTGGCGTCTCCGCCGTCGTCGAGGATCATGTTCGGACCGGTGTACTCGGCACCGTCGGCCTCGGCCTCTGCCGACCAGTCGAACGCCTGCTCGGTGCACCACCAGTACTCCTCGAGCGTCTCGCCCTTCCAGGCGAAGACCGGAACCCCGGCGGGGGCGTCAGGGGTGCCCGTGGCACCGACGACGATCGCGGCCGCGGCCTCGTCTTGTGTGGAGAAGATGTTGCAGCTGACCCAGCGAACGCGAGCACCCAGCGCGGTGAGGGTCTCGATGAGCACGGCCGTCTGAACGGTCATGTGAAGCGATCCCATGATGCGCGCTCCGGCCAGTGGCTGGGAGTCGGCGAACTCGGCCCGAAGCGACATGAGCCCCGGCATCTCGTTCTCGGCGAGGCGGATCTGGTGGCGACCGGCCTCGGCGAGCGTGAGGTCGGCGACCTTGAAGGGCAGAGTGGTCACCGGAGCGGCAGCAGAAGTCATGTCTCCATTGTAAAGAGGTGACGCTGCACGAACGCCTACTGGGTGAACTGCACGTGACGCATGACCTGCCAGCCCTGCGGCGCCTTGAGCCGCTCGGAGTGGCGAACGCACAGGTCGTAGCTGTGCGGCTCGTGGCTGAGGCTCAGAGGGCCGAGCACGGCGAGGGAATCGGCGTAGACGTACGTGAGCGTGGCGATGGCCTCGTCGGGGCACGCCACACGGGAACACGGTCTATTCGTCATCACGCTCCACGGTACGCCCGCGGCGGCGACCTGGCAGTCAGGCTCGATCGTGTGTCGCGGGTACTGCCGCGCGCGAGCGCAGAGAATAGACTCTCGCCATGGCTCGCTCACGTCGCATCGCACCGGCCTCGTCTCGGGGAACCGGCCGCAACCGCCACGGCAGAGGGCTCCGCTCGGCGGTGACCGGCCCTCATCTGCCCATGATGAACACCCGCATCGATTTCTTCGACACCACCGTCGCATCCACGGCCGAGTACCTGCGCAGCATCTGGCCGAACGAACTGGCCGACGCCGTCTTCGAGATCGGCGCGCTGCCCTATGGTCCCAATGGAAAGCCGGGCACTGCGGATTCAGGCGTGGAGCGCTGGCGTGTTCTGGGTGACCGCATCATCCTCTACCGCGTGCCCATCGAGCGCCTCGCCCATCTGCACCGCAACGACGAGGCCCACCGTCGCATGCTCGTCGAGAGCTGCGTGTTCCGCGCCGTCGCCGAATACCTCGGCAAGGATCCGTGGGATCTCGCGCCCGAGGGCTTCCGGCACTTCTGAGCCGCTGGCTACGGGTAGATGACGATGGGGGCTGCGAGCTCGCTCGGTGCCGCGACCGTGTACGCGGAGAGCTGCCCGTCGCTGCTGTAGTTGACGCTGATGCTCACCGGCTCGGTCATCGTCGCCGTGTAGACCGTGTTGGGCTGGGCCTCGAGGCCTTTTGTGCCGCCCGCGGGCACCACGATCTTGACCTCGCTGCCCGAGGCCGTGCGCAGCGTGACCGTCGCCTCGTCGTCGCCGGAATTCGCCAGATGGATGCGCGGGGACGGGCCGGGCGCGATCGGAACGAGAACATCGTCGTCGAGCGGCTCCGCCGCCTGGTTCCAGGCGAAGTCGATGGCACCGGAGGACAGGGCGGACGTGCGCGCGGAGCCGACGATCGGCTCCGTGGAATCGAGGGTCACGGAGTAGGTGCCGTCGGGAAGATCTTTTAGCGGGAGCTCGCTGACGACGCCTGCCGGGGCGCTGAGGCTGTAGGAGCCGTCGGCTGATCCGGAGCTCTCACTGGCGACCGACACCGTGATGGTGGCATCGGAGCTGCCGGGCACATAGACCCGCAGCGCCGCCTGCAGATCGGCATAGCCGTCGGCGGAGAGGCGCTGGGCGATGGCGGACGTTCCGGCGATCTTGACTCCCGGGAAGACCATCTCGGTGGAGGGCGCCGTCGTCGTGCCGGATAGCTCGATGCCGCCGGGCTCGAGGCCGCGGATCACGGTCTGCTGCAGGCTCGCGGCGACATAGCCGCCGGTGCTGACCACGTGCACGACGGGGTATTTGGCGTTCGGGGCGAAGCCGGCGAGCGAGAAGACGCGCTGCGACTGCGCATCGACGGTGATTCCCGTCGATCCGGGAGCCTCGAGCCGACCGTTCTCGTCGAAGAAGGTGAGGTCGACGTCGGCCGTGACCTCGGAGGGGTTGCTCAGCAGCACGAAGCTCGTGCGACCCACGGTCGTCGCCCCTCCCACCAGCCATGAGTCGGCCTTTGCCTCGGCGCAGTTCGTGGAGGCGAGGCCGGCCACGTCCTCCTGAGAGACGGCGACGGACTGGGCGGCAGCGACGAGAACGCCGGGATCGGCATCCGGCGCCGTGACCACTGTGGGCGCGGTCTCATCGGTGACGGTCGAGTTGTCGGGAGCCGCAATCGGAGTCTGGTCGATGTCGACATCGGCCTCTGAGGCCCCGCTGCTGCGCTTCGGCGAGCCGATTCCGGAGGAGGAGGTCGCGTCGGCTCCCGCACCGTTCGAGAGCTGCAGGAGCGATCCGGGGCACACGAGCGACTGGGGCAGCGGCGTCGGGGCGACCTCGACGGCCGTCACCGAGACGGAATGCTGCGGCAGCGGGATGAGCACCGCTCCGGCGACGAGCGCGACGCCCGCTCCGAGGGTCAGTGCTGCCCCCAGCGCGCGTGCGCTGGTGGCGATGACTGTGCGTCTAGCGGCCATCGTGCTCATCCTCCTCGTTGCTCAGGTCGATCGGTTTCACGCGCATCACGGTCTCCGCGTCGGGGTCGTAGTCGTCGTCAATATCGTCGGGCAGGGCACGCGGATGCGAGAAGGCCGGTTCAGGGTCGGCCTCGGGTTCCGGGCGATGCGGCTCGGGGGCCTCTTCCGCCACGGGGGTCTGCGCCGGCTCTGGCTCTGGCACTGCTTCAGGCTTAGCCTCGGGCGATGCGACGAACTCCGTCGTCGGCTCCGCCTCGATGGGCGGCAGCTCCGTCGAGGCGGGCTCTTCGACGAGCTCGTCGAGAGTCGGCGTCGCCGGCTCCGCAGTGCGTTCCGTAGCAGTCAGGACCTCGGCCGGATCGAGCAGATCGAAGTCCTCGCCGGGGTGGATCACGACCGACTGCGGGGCGGCGACAGCCGCAGCGCTCGACTCGGCCCGGGCACTCGATGCCGTCTCCGGTTCCGGGGTACGGTCAGGCTCGGGCGACACGACGGTCGTCGGCTCTGCGACCGACGACTCGGCGACCGACGACTCGGCGACCGACGACTCGGGCGCTTCGAGCGCTTCCGTCGCCGACTCGCGAGCAGCAGACTCGTCGGGAGCAGACTCGTCAGGAGTCGATTCGTCAGGGGCGGCATTCGGAGCCGAGGCGATCGCGGCCGCACTCGCCGCGGCGGCCGCGGTAGCAGCCTCTGCAGCGGCGTCGGGACGCTCCTTACGCGCGAACAGCCGGCGACGGCGGCGCGCGGTCGAAGCGGTGGCTGTCGAACCGGGCTCTGTCGAACCGGGCTCCGGGGTGCCCGCCGTCTCGGCGGCCTGCCCATCCGGAACCGCGGCCCCGTCGTCGCCGTTCTCGTCGCCGTCGGAACCCTCGTCATCGGGCTCATCGGGTATCACCGGGCCGGCGGGCTCCAGCGCGCTCACGGCGCGGGCACCGTGCGGCTGCAGTCGCCCGGCAGGCAGTGCGAGAAGCAGCATCAGAAGGAAGACGATGCCCTGCCCGACGAGCACGAGCACGCCGGTGGCCGATCCGAGGTTGGTGGGAACGGGCGCAGGGAGGCTCGACATGCTCTCGGTTCCCGTGATCTGCCAGAGCGTTCCCGCGAAGGTCTTGCCCACCGTCGTGAGCGATGCGTTCGCATCGAACGCGGCGGTCGATCGGGTGGTCGTGGTGACCAACGCCGCTTCGTTGTCACCCGGCGCGGGGTTGGCGAGCAGCACGAACTCCACACCGAGGTCTGCGAGGCGCGGGGTGCTGTCCTCTCCGCTCAGTGAGGTGAGGTTGCCGATGAGCTCCGCGAGTTCGGCATCGCGTGCCGGGTCGCGGTTGGTGGAGGCGAGGGTGGACTGGTCGTCGAGCATCACGCCCGTTCCGTTCACGATCGTCGACGCGAGGCCGCCGTCGGGCTGCGGGGTGAGCACGAGGGTGCCGACGCGGGGTGTGGATGCCGCCTCGGCCGTGACGAACGCGGGAAGCAGGCGGCCATCGGTGATCTGGATGGCCGAGGATCCGAGCAGGGTCGACGCGACGAGGGGCACCGCGACCACGACCACGGTGGTGGCCGCGACGAATCCGGGGGCGAGGGAGAACCTCTTGAGGAAGTGCAGGCCGATGACGGCCGCGCAGATGAGCCCGAGCCAGTAGAGGCTGAGACCGGGGCCCGCCCACAGCACGACGGGATCAGCACCGATGGCGTCGAGCGAGATGCGGGTCGATGCGATCGCGGTCGCCAGGCCGAGCAGTGCGCCGACGACGGCGACGATGGCCCGTGTGACGCTCGGACCGGGATTGACGAGGGCGAGCACGGCGAGGAGGCCGAGGGGAACGACGGCGACCGCCAGCACGATCTGCAGCACCGACGAATCGATGCCGGCCATCGACGCGAGCCCGGTCCATCCGCTCTGTGCGGAGTCGGGGATGCCGCTCAGCAGCGCCAGGATCGACCCCGGCTCGCGCACCACGGGAACACCGGGGTCAGCGAGGATGCCGATCGGATTTCCGGCGCGGAACTGATCCCAGGCCAGCGGGAGGAAGAGGGCGACGGCCGGAATCGGGATGCCGATGTAGCGGGCGACGTTGCGGCCCGCGGTGGCCACAGAGACCACCCAGATGACCAGCAACGCGGGCCACAACGACGGGGCTGCAGCCAAGGTGACGGCGAACAGGATGGCGGCCATCGCCGATGCCGACCACGACTTGCGTGCGGCAAGGCCGGCGAGCACGAGCCACGGCAGCAGCAGGTGGGCCAGAACCGCGCCGATTGCGCCGTTGTCGAGCGAGGCGAGGAAGGTGGGGGCGAGAGTCCAGAGAACGGCGGCGACCGCACGCAGCCAGGGCTTGTCCGTGAGCCGCGCGGCGAGGAACCAGGCCGCCAGCGCAGCGAGCGGCAGAGCGGCGAGATAGAGGCCGACGATCGAGAGCGACGGCGACCAGAACGTGATCGACCCCAGCACGGCCAGCACGGTGGTGAAGGGGTCTGCGGCGCCGACGAAGCCGAGGCCGATGTCGCGCCAGCCGTAGCCGACGTGGCTCCACAGCTCGCCGAGGGTCGCGCTCACCGGCAGCAGGGAACCGCCCGTGAGAGCGATCGCGCCGATCAGGGGAACGAACATGATGAGCCCGAGCACGGCGAAGATCAGAACGGTGGTCACGCCGCCCGTCGCGATGAACTGGATGCGGTCCTTCTCGCCGCGCAGGTGTGTGAGGGCGATCTCGCGTTGCAGAGAGCGGCGGCGGCGCACCTCGTCTCCTGGAATGCGCAGCGGAGCGATCGTGCTCCAGCCGACCCTCTTGGCGGCGTGCAGGTTCTTGCGGGCCTCGGCGATGCGCGATCCGAATGCCGTGCGGAACGCGGCCGACATCTCACCGCCGATGGCGCCGGGCTGCTTGCGCACCAGCTGGCCGAGGCTGCGGGCCACGGCCAGGGGAACGAGGGAGAGCCAGTGGAAGACCACGGCGAACGCGGGCGCGTAGACCAGCCTGCGGTGAAGCTGCGCAGCCCGTCGATCCGCCTGTCGTTTTCTCCGCGCGCGGCCCTTCTCGCTGCGGCCGGGTCCGGCGAGACCGACGCCCGCCGACGCGATCCGCGCTGCGGGGACGCCCATCACCCGGTGGCCGGCGAGTCGCACCCGCACACTGAAGTCGAGGCCGTTGTCGGCGGTCGGCAGGGCGTCGTCGAACCCGGCCAGGTCGTTCCACACAGTGTGGCGAACGAGCATGCCGGCCGCGCCGACTCCGAGAACATCGCTCATGCGATCGTGCTGGGCCTGGTCGAGCTCGGTCTCCGCCATGGAATACGTGGCACCGAAGCGCGTGAGCGTCTCACCGAACTCGCTGATGTAGTCGGGGTGCTCCCAGTCCATCTGCTTGGGGCCCGCGGCAGCCACCGAGGGGTTGACCTCGACCGCGGCGAGCAGGGCGGCGAGGGCGTCGGGCTCCGGCGCCGTGTCGTGCGCGAGCAGCCAGAGCCACTCGTTCTCGTCGGCGGGAGGAGGGACGACACCGAGGGCGTGCGCGACGGCCGTGCCGAAGCTCAGCCTGCCGGATGCCGAGATGAAGTGAGTGGGAAGCGCCGCCGACAGCAGGGCGGGCGTCTCATCCGACGAACCCACATCGACCACGATGAGGCTGTCGGGCTGCCTCGTCTGCGCCTTCAGCGCGTCGAGGGTGCGCGGAAGGTAGTCCGCTCCGTTGGAGGCGACTAGAACTGCTGTAACTCGGGCGCGCATATCCCTTAGACCCTAAGGGCGGCATGCGCCCGCGACGGGTCAGGCCCCGGCGTGCCGGGATACCTATGAGAAAACTATGACCCTAGGCCTGCTTGCGCAGCTTGCGCCGTTCACGCTCGGACAGGCCACCCCAGATGCCGAAGCGCTCGTCGTTCTTCAGCGCGTACTCGAGGCACTGGGCCTTCACCTCGCACGACGTGCAGATGCGCTTGGCATCGCGGGTCGAGCCGCCCTTCTCAGGAAAGAAGGCCTCGGGGTCGGTCTGAGCGCAGAGAGAGTCGGTCTGCCACGCCAGCGGGTTCTCGTCTTCTACCGGCGCCTGTTGACGAACGCCCGGAACACCGAGATTGACGGGATCGACGAACCAGTCCTCTGGGACGCCTGAGCGGTATTCCATAGCCATACCACGCTCTACCTTCTGATCTGCATTCGACCTGCCGAACCCCTCCCGCTAATTACACCCGTGTAGTTCGTTGGAGTCAAGTCGCAGATCGTAAACCCTCAAGTGCTTCTGGAGGGTTTGGGGAAACACCGTGTCGCGGCAATCGACAACGGCGCAACACGCCAAATCGACTACTCGCCCTGGCGTGCCGCCCACGCGCTGCGAACCATCTCGTCGAGCGTGTGGCGCATCCGCCAGTCGAGGTCTCGCGCGGCCGATTCGCCGGATGCGACGATGCGGGCGGGGTCGCCCGGTCGGCGCGGCGCGATCTCGGGAGTGAAGGGAATCCCCGTGCCCTCGGCCATCGCCGTCATGATCTCGCCGACCGACACACCGGCCCCGCTCCCGAGGTTGTAGGCCTGCTCGACCGGCTCACCGGCATCCAATCGCCGCGCGGCCGCGACATGCGACAGCGCCAGGTCGGACACGTGGATGTAGTCGCGCACGCACGTTCCGTCGGGGGTGTCGTAGTCGTCGCCGTTGATGCGGGGAACGCGGCCGTCGAGGAGCGCTTCGAACACGAGGGGGAAGAGGTTGTGCGGGCTGGTGTCGAACAGGTCCGGATATCCCGAACCGACGACGTTGAAATAGCGCAGCGACGTGTGGGCGAGTCCGGCCGCCACGCCCTGGTCTCGCAGCAGCCACTCGCCGATCAGCTTCGACTCGCCGTAGGGCGACTCGGGATTCTTGGCGGTGGACTCGGTCACGAGATCCGTGTCCGGCGTTCCGTAGACGGCCGCGCTCGATGAGAAGACGATGCGGTCGACCCCGGCATCGCTCATCGCACCGAGCAGAACCTGGGTTCCCGTGACGTTCTGCTCATAGGTATGGAGCGGCCGCGTGACGGAGACGCCGGCGTACTTGTAGCCGGCGACGTGAACGACACCCGAGATCGCGTGGTCTTCGAATGTCTGGCGCAGAAGGTCGGCATCGAGAATGCTGCCGTCGATGAACGGCACGCCGTCATCGACGAACGCGCGGTGGCCGCTGGAGAGATCGTCGACGACCACGACATCTATGCCCTGCTCGCGGAACGCCCGCACCACGTGCGAGCCGATGTAACCCGCGCCTCCTGTTACCAACCACGCCATTCGTCGTCTCCTCTACCCGTGGGAATGCGACGGTATCCATCGCGCACCCAGTCTCGCATCGTCCACACGATCGCCGCGGCCGACAGAACTCCCATAACAACCAGAAAAATCATCATGGCAGTAACGCTACGAATTGCGAATATCGGCCACCAGATGGAAGAATGTCAACACTCCACGCTTTACTGCCACACCTCCCGCGAAGGAACAGCCATGCTCAAGAAGGTCGTACTCATCGCCCTCCCCCACGTCGCCCCGTTCGAGTTCGGAGTGATCTGTGAGGTCTTCGGCATCGATCGCTCCGACATGGGCGGGCCCGTCTTCGACTTCACGATTGCGGCCGCCGAACCCGGGCCCATTCCGACCAGCCTCGGCTACGACATGATGATCCTGAACGACCTCTCCGCAGCGGCCGACGCCGACCTCATCGCCATTCCGGCCCACATCATCGAGGGCGCAGTGCACCCCGAGGTCCTGCGGGTGCTGCATGAGGCTAACGACCGGGGCGCCTGGATCCTGACGGTGTGCAGCGGGGCGTTCACGCTCGCGAAGTCCGGGCTGCTCGACGGCAAGCGGGCCACCACTCACTGGATGCACGCCGACAGGCTGGCGCGCGAGTTCCCCCAGATCGAGGTCGACGCCGACGTTCTGTTCGTTCAGGACGGCAACATCATCACCGGCGCCGGAACGTCGGCGGGCATCGACGCGGCCCTGCACCTCGTGCGTACCGAGCTGGGCGCCGCCGCGGCGAACGTCATCGCCCGTCGCATGGTCGTGCCTCCTCAGCGGGCCGGCGGCCAGGCCCAGTACATCGCCACGCCGCTTCCCGCGGAGCCCAGCGACTCGTTCGCGGGCGTCACGGAATGGATGCTCGAGAACCTCGATCGCGACCTCAGCGTCGACGAGCTCGCCCGCAAGGCCCTGATGTCGTCGCGCACCTTCGCGCGCCGATTCCGCGCGGATCTGGGAACGACGCCGGCGGCCTGGCTGAACAAGCAGCGCCTCATGCGAGCGCAGCACCTCCTCGAGGAGACCACCCTGGGGCTCGAGGCCGTCGCCGCCGAGACGGGCTTCGGGTCGGCCGCGGTGATGCGGCATCACTTCGTGAAGACCCTGCAGACCACGCCGGCCAACTACCGGCGCACCTTCTGCGTTCGAGAACTCGTGAGCTGACGCGCACTTCCCATCCTCCCCGTTGCACACGAAGGAGAGTTGTCCACGGATCCCACCGGACCGGGTGATCGATACCACCGGGTGAACCACCTTCTTCCTTGTGATCAGTCATGATGCCGTCTCGGTGAGCCGTCTTGTCGACCGGAACGGAGGCATCGCATCCCGAGCGACTCTCCTTCGAAACGGGGCCTCGCCACGCGCCATCGATCTAGCCAGACAGGCGAAGCTGATCGTTTCGGAGCGACGCGGGCTCTACGCCAGCGCCACAGCCGATCTCGATCAACGCAGAGCCGTTCGCCTGGGCGGCCTGATCGGCTGCGTCAGCGCCCTCCGACGATCGGGAGTCTGGGCCGGGATGGACACCCGACTGCACGTGCACGTGCCGGCCGGATCCAAGCGGCTGCGGGTCGACTCCGTGGTCGCATTCGGCCGTGACACGAGCACTGCACGAAGCGACACGAACTACCTCGCAGAGGCCGGGGTGCCCCGCGTTCACTGGCAGCGACCCATCCGGGGCATCCCTATGGGTGAGCGCCACGGCACCAGCGATTGGATGGTTCCTCCGCTTCTCGCCCTCCGCCAAGCAGTGCTCTGCCAGGAGGAGGAGCACGCGATCGCCTCGATCGACTCCGCTCTGCGGAAGAACTTCATCCTCCCCGGCCAGCTCGATCTGCTGTTCGACACCCTTCCCCAGCGCCTGCACGGGCTTCGGACGGAGCTCGACCCCCTCGCTGATTCCGGCACCGAGTCCATCTTCGGGGTTCGTATGCGCAGACTGGGTCACATCGTCGAGCTGCAGCGGGCGGTGCCCGGGTCGAGCAAGTTCGACGCGCTCATCGATGATGTCGTCGCCGTCGATCTGGACAGCAAGAGATGGCACTCCGACGAGGCGCAGCAGAAATGGGATTACGACAAGACCCTGCAGTCCTTCGCCTGGGGGCGGCCGGCGATCCGAATCCTGCCTCATCACCTGTTCGAGTATTGGCCAGAGACCCTGCAGGCGATCGAACGGGCCGTTCAAGACGCCCTCGACCTGCGCAGCTACCGAGAAGGTGGCAGGCCTAAGTCAGCACACTCGTAGTGACACGCTGCCACGGCGTCACCAGGGGGCGGCGTGTCTCGTGAAACGTGCTGACTTGACCCCGTATTTAGTTGGCGGGAGCGCCCGGAGCCGCCAGGAAGATCGTGCCCACTCCCGTGAACGTGATCGCACCCTCCTCGGGCGTGATGAACACCGACTGGCCGCGCTCGAGGGTGGTGTCGCTGCGCTCCCCGTGGATCTCGAACGACCCCGACGTGCAGATCGCGATCGCCGCACCGTCGGGTCGATAGGCCGCGCGCTCGTTGAGCCGGGTCTGGATGCGCACCAGCACGAAGTCGGGAACGCCGGGCCGGAACTCCTCCACCCCCTCCGAGGGGAAGGTGGGGCGGAGGTACGGAACGGGCAGCGATTCGAAGTCGAGCACCGACAGCAGCTCGGGTACGTCGATGTACTTCGGCGTGAGTCCACCCCGCAGCACATTGTCGGAGGCCGCCATCAGCTCGACGCCGAGCCCCTTCAGATACGCATGGATGTTGCCGGCCGGCAGATACAGCGCCTCGCCGGCCGAGAGGGTCACCCGGTTGAGCAGCAGTGAGGTGACGATTCCCGGATCGCCCGGGTACTCGACCGCCAGGTCGCGCACGGTCTGCAGCGACGCCGCATACTCCCCCGCGGCGGAGGGCTCGTTCTCCTCCGCGAGCGCCGAGACACGGCTCACGAGAGTCGCGACATCCTCCGAACCGCCCAGCAGCCACTCCACCAGCGAGCGGAGGACGCTTCCCTCGTCGCCGTCGGCGCGCGCCCGCGCGGCGAGAGGCGCGAGAACGGCCGGCGCCGGGGCATCCGATTCTGTGTCCCACGTCTCGAGCAGCGCGACGATATCGCGGATCTCGGCGACCGGGCGGAACCCGCACAGGGCGTCGAAGGTCTCGCTCAGGGCGACGATGACCTCGGGCTTGTGCAGCGGGTCCTTGTAGTTGCGGTTGGGTGCGTCGAGCGGGATGCCGGCGGCGTTCTCGGCATCGAATCCCTGCCGGGCCCGTTCGAGCGTGGGATGCGCCTGCAGCGACAGCGGCCCGTCGGCGGCGAGGATCTTCAGCAGGAACGGCAGCTGCGCGTGTGCCCCGAGGGCCGTCTCCCTGTCATCGGCGATCCACTGGGCGAGATCGTCGACGCCGTGCCGCATCGATCCGTCGATGATGCGCGCAGGGGATCCGGGGTGCGCCCCCAGCCAGAGCTCGGCCTCCGGCCCTCCGGTCGACGGGATTCCGAGCAGTTCGGCGATCGCCGTCGTGGACCCCCACGAGTAGTCACGGGGAGTATTGGTGATGCCAACGAACACGTCGGGCGCCTTTCTGACAAGCCGGGGAGGAGCACGACCCGGGGGCAGCATTATGAGCGACCTACAACGTCGCCCGGTGCGGCCTGCCGAGTCTTAGCCCAAACTACCAATCAGTTGGAGCGGTGGCGGCCTCGCTGATTGAGTTGCACCCGAACACCCTTGAGCAATGGAGCACACATGTCATTGGAACCTCTCGCGAGCGACTTCTACGGCTACGAGTCGATGCTGACCGACCAGGAGAAGGATGCCCTCGCCGGCATCCGCCGCTACCTCGAGAACGAGGTCAAGCCGGTTGTGAACGCGCACTGGGAGAAGGCGACGTTCCCGCACGAGATCGTGAAGGGCCTCGCCGACCTCGACGTCTACCGCTTCGGCTGGGACGAGACGAAGCCGTTCGAGAACTCCGCCGTGTTCCGCGGCTTCGTCGCCCTCGAACTCGGCCGCATCGACGCATCCGTCGCCACCCACGTGGGCGTGCAGAACGGACTCGCGATGGGCGCGATCAGCGTCACGGGTTCCGACGAGCAGCGCGCCGAGTGGCTGCCCCGCATGGCGGCGGGAGAGGTCGTCGGTGCCTTCGGCCTCACCGAGCCCACGTCGGGCTCGGACTCCGCCCAGGGCCTCAAGACCACGGCGACGCGCGACGGTGACGAGTGGGTGCTGAACGGCGAGAAGCGCTGGATCGGGCACGCGACCTTCAGCGACATCACCGTGATCTGGGCGAAGGACACGGCCGACAACCAGGTGAAGGGCTTCATCGTTCCCACCGACACGGCCGGCTACCGGGCAACGAAGATCGAGAACAAGCAGAGCCTGCGCATCGTGCAGAACGCCGACATCACGCTCACCGACGTGCGCGTCCCCGAGTCGCTGCGCCTGCAGAACGCGAACTCGTTCCGCGACACCGCCAAGGTGCTGCGCCTCACCCGCGCCGAGGTGGCCTGGGCCGCGGTCGGCAACTCGATCGGCGCGTACGAGGCTGCACTGCGCTACACGAAGGAGCGCGTGCAGTTCGGCAAGCCGATCGCGTCGCACCAGCTGATCCAGGACCTGCTCGTGAAGTCGATCGGCAACATCACTGCCAGCCTCGGCATGGTCGTGCGCGTCTCGCAGATGCTCGATCAGGGCATCCAGCGCGATGAGCACTCGGCGCTCGCCAAGGCATATGCGACCGCCCGGATGCGCGAGACGGTCGCGTGGTGCCGCGAGGCGCTCGGCGGCAACGGCATCGTGCTCGACTACGACGTGGCACGGCACTTCGCCGATGCCGAGGCGCTGTACTCGTACGAGGGAACGCGCGAGATGAACACGCTCATCGTGGGCCGCGCGCTAACGGGCTTCGCCGCGTTCGTGTAGTGATTCGTTGCCTGAGCTCGTCGAGGGGCTGGTCCCTTCGACAAGCTCAGGGAACGGGGCAGCGCACGCCGGGCCCCTTCGACAAGCTCAGGGAACGAGGCAGCGCACGTCCGGTCCCTTCGACAGGCTCAGGGAACGAGCATCGGTAGTCTTGCCTCTATGAACTCCGTGACCAGCACAGGCCGCTCGACGCTGGCCGTGCTCACGTTCTTCACGCTCCTCGCCGGCGACTTCTGGCGCAACCTCATCGGCTGGTACGGGTTCGCCGCCCTCTGCCTCGCGGTCGTGATCACGCTGGTGGTGCTGATCAGCCGCGACAAGGGATGGCGCCAGTTGACCCCCCGTCGGGTCCCGCTCGGGCTCACCGCCTTCCTGGCCCTCGCGGTCGTGTCTATCGCGTGGTCGTTCTACCCCGGGGCCACGCTCCTCGGCCTGGTCGCCCAGGCGGGCCCTGTGATCGCGGCGATCTTCTTCGCCACCTCGATGTCGTGGCCGCGCATCCTCACCGCCCTCGGCCGCGCGACGCGCTGGATCCTCGGCCTGTCACTGCTCTTCGAGTTCATCGTGGCCGTGTTCGTGCGCCACCCGATCATCCCGTTCTGGGTCGACTACGGCAACGGAAAACTCCCCGACGCCTTCTTCTGGAGCCAGGCCGACCTCTTCACGGGAGACCCCATCCAGGGCATCGTCGGCAACCGCAACCTGCTGGCGTTCATCGCCGTGATCGCGCTCGTCTGCCTCGCGCTCGAGTTCACGTCGAGGTCGCTGGGCCGCGCACGCTCGTACTCGTGGATCGCCGTGGCGGTGGCCACGCTGGCGCTCACCCGCTCGACCACGGCCATCGCCGTGCTCGTCATCGTGGCCGCCGCCGCAGGCATCCTGATTCTGATGCGCCGGTCGAACCAGAGGCAGCGCAGGGTGGTCCTCGTCTCGAGCGCCGCCGGCATCGCCGCGATCGCCGTTCTGGTGGGAGCATTCTCGTCGCAGATCCTCCGGCTCTTCGGCAAGAGCTCCGACCTCACGGGTCGCCTCGACATCTGGAACGCCGTGACCGGGCTCGCCCAGCAGCGTCCGGCGTTCGGCTGGGGCTGGGTCAGCTACTGGGTGCCGTGGGTCGAGCCGTTCACCCACCTCGCCGAGCGCAAGGGCGTGACCTACCTGCAGGCCCACAACGCCTGGCTCGACGTCTGGCTGCAGCTCGGCATCGTGGGGCTCGTGCTGTTCGTCGGCGCGGTCGTCGGCGCGTGCTGGCGGTCGTGGTGGTTCGCGGTCGATGAGCAACTGGATGCCCGGGGTACGGCCGTTCCGTTCGTTCCGGTCACCCTGCTCCCGGCCCTCATCCTCACGCTTCTTGTCGCCCAGTCGTTCGTCGAATCGCGCATGCTCGTCGAAGGCGGGTTCGCCCTCCTTGCGCTGATGGCGCTCAAGACCCGACTCGACGTGGGCGCCACCGGAATCGACCTGACCGTGCCCGACGGCGGCCCTGTCGAATCGGACGCGCCGGTGCGGCCGCGACGGGTCGGCCTCGCGCGGTGAGGATCTCCGAGCACCCCGGATGGGCGGTGGTCGCCGCGATCTTCGGCTCGCCGCGGTTCTCGGCCGCGCTGTCGGTGGCGGCCATCGGCTCGGCACTGTCCGTACACGTCATCAAGGCGACCATGGGCTGGGCCGGGCTGGTCGGCATCCTGAGCACCCTCGTGGTGTTCGCGACCGTGTCTCTGGTGGCCCGCCGCAAAGACCTCGACTGGCACGGCGTTCTGCCCCTGTCGCTCCTCGTGTTTCTGGGCTGGTGCGCCATCACGATCGTGTGGAGCAGGTACCAGACGTCGAGCATCACGGGCGTCGTCTACCAGCTGACGTTCTCGTTCCTGGCGCTGTACGTGGCACTCGTGCGCGACCTCATCCAGATCGTGCGCGCGGTCGGCGACGTCATGCGCGTGCTGCTCACGGCCTCGCTGGCGCTCGAGATCCTGTCGGGCCTGCTGCTCGACCTGCCGATCGCGTTCCTGCGCATCCAGGGCAACCTCGACGACGGCGGACCTCTGCAGGGCATCTTCGGATCGCGCAACATGCTGGGCTTCGTCGCCCTGATCGCTCTTGTCACCTTCCTGGTCGAGCGCAACACGCGGTCCGTGCAACGCGGCCTGAGCCTGTACTCGATCGTTCTGGCCGGGGTGCTCCTCATCGGCTCCCGCTCCCCCATCTCGCTGGGCGTCGCCGTGATCGTGCTCGTGGCCGCCCTGGCCGTTCTCGCGCTGCGCCGGGCCAGGCCCGAGCTGCGCCGCAGCCTGCAGATCGGAATGCTGGTCATTCTGGTGATCGGAACGATCAGCGCCTACTTCGTGCGCACACGCATCCTCGCGATCGTCGGCGCTCGGGCGGAATTCACCTACAGGCTCGAGATCTGGAACCAGCTCTCGAACCTGATCGACTACAACCAGCTCGAGGGCTGGGGCTGGGTGGGCCTGTGGCGGCCCAACGTGTCGCCGTTCTTCGCCCTCGACTTCGTGGGCAACCGGCAGCACACGTCGGGCCTTAACGCGTTCATCGATGTCTACTTTCAGGTCGGGCTGATCGGCCTCGCGATCTTCGTGGGCATGGTGGGACTCGCGCTCGTGCGCTCCTGGATCCTGGCGACGTCGAAGAAGAGCGTCATCTACATGTGGCCGGCCCTCATCCTCATCGTCCTGCTCGTGACGAGCGCGGCGGAGAGCGTCATTCTCGTGGAGTACGGGTGGATGTTCTTCGTGATGTGCATGGTGAAGGCCGCGCACTCGCTCAGCTGGCGACAAGGGCTCGCGCTGAAGCCGCCGACGACCGAGTTGCCCCGAGCGGGGTCCTAGGCGCAGGTCACCCGCAGACGACCAGCTTCTTCACCTCTGGCGTGAGCGAGGCCGGCCCTCCCAGCAACGACACGGTCGAGGCGTTCACCCGGTAGATCTCCTCGACAACACCTCGGGGCACACAGTTTCCCGGCACGACGTAGAGAGGTGCCGAGATGACTCCTGCCCAAGCGGCACCGGCCAGCGCGTCCGGAAAATTCAGCCCTGTCGACAACAGGACCTGTGAAGCCGTCCCGGGGTAGGCATCCCGGGAGATCGCCTGGGAAGCGACGTAGCGGTCGGCCCCTGCGAGCCGGGTGGTGTCGGGCAACAATTGGGTGAGGGAGGCCTCGATGCCCGGCGATACGGAGTTGGGGCCTCCGCCGATGGTGACCTTCGTCACCCCCAGGGCCGAGATCGTGTCGAGGGTCGCCGCATCAGCCGAGGATTGCACTCCGTTGACCAGAATGACCGGAACCCGCTGTGCCGCCGCGGCCGCCCCCGCACTCAGTGCATCGGCAAAGGTGTTGCCCGTCACGACATAGACCCGCGACGGAGGAGTATCGCTGAACGACCGGACGGCCAGGTTGCGAGACACTTCGAACCGATCCGCGCCGGCTACTCTGTCGACCTCGCTCTGGATCGTCTTGAGTCTGCTCACCACGACCTCTGATACCGATTTGACTCCGCCCACGACGACGATCCGGTCTGGTGCCAGGCGCCGTATCGCCTCTTCGACCGACTGCGGCAAGGAGGAACCCGGCGTCAGCAGAAGCGGCCCTCCCTCTTTTGCCGCGGCGGGACCCGCCGCAAGCGCGTCGGGATAGTTCTCGCCCGACGCGACGAAGACGACGGGGGCGGTGCCGGGGTAGGCCTTCGCCGCGATGGCCACGGACACCGCGTAGCGGTCGGAACCGTCGATGCGTTCGACGACCTTGTCTGTCGCCACCTCGGCCGTCGACGCGCTCGACACTGTGGTGGTTCTGTAGCCGGACTTGGTGCCGGTGACCGAGACACTCAGCCTCGCGCCCGAATCGAGGAAGGTCGTCGTATACGTGGTGCCGGTCGCCCCGGCGATCGCAGTGCCGCCCCTGAACCACTGCAGGGACAGCGAGACGGGGCTGGGACCCCAGGTGCCGGTCTGCGCCGTCAGGGTCTGCCCGACGGCGGGCGTTCCGGTGAGGGTCGGAGTACCCGCAGACAGCGGCGGTCGAGTGTCGCCGGAGTAACCCGCGAAGATCTGCACCCAGTAGTTGCCGGCCGCCACGTAGCCGATCCCGATCCGCGTGTAGCTGCTGCTGAGGATGTTGCGGCGATGCCCGTCGGAGTTCATCCAGCCGGTCATCACGGCATCCGAGCTCGTATATCCCCTGGCGATGTTCTCGCCTTGCGAATTCCAGCCGGCCGGGATCCGGGCGCTTCGCCAGTCGTTCGAACTGTGCTCAAAAGTTCCGGAGTCGCTGAGGTGTTGCGCCCATTGTTCTGCGGCGGCCTCGATGGTCGAGTCGCGGGAGAGCGGCTGGAGCCCGTTCGCCGAGCGCTCCGAGTTCACACGCGCGAAGACCTCGTCTTCCTGCGTGGCCGCCCAGGCCGGAGGAGTCGAGGGCGGGACGGCGCTCAACCCGACCGCTGCCAACAGGCCGACGAGAAGCACGGTGGCCGCTCGCCCCAATCGAATTCTGCCCATGACCTCAGACACCCCCTCTTGGGTGACGATACCGACACCGGTGCGGGATGCGCCAGACCGGCTCCGCGCAATCGAGGATTATTAACGCATCCTTTCGGTTGCAGGCCGTGTGACTGTAACATCACACGCATGGGGAATATTCGTAGGACATTGGTGTCAGCGATCGTCAGCATCGCGCTGATCGCAACAGGATTGGTGCAGGCCGAGGCAGCAGCCGCGTCGACAGTGACGCCGACCCCCGAACCGACCAGCACGTCGACAACGGCGCCGGTTGCTCCCCAAGACACGCCCGCTCCTCCTGCAGACGCCCCCGTGACCGACGGTTCCTCCGATCCCGTCGATCCAGTGGACCCTGGCGGCTTCCAGGCTGCCGACCCCAACGTCACGCCAGATTCCAGCACGGAAGAGCT
Organism: Agreia sp. Leaf283; assembly: GCF_001422485.1. GTDB lineage: Bacteria > Actinomycetota > Actinomycetes > Actinomycetales > Microbacteriaceae > Agreia. Next base: position 1,111 of record NZ_LMNF01000003.1, on the reverse strand, counting down.
CGCCGCACAGGCGGATGCGCAGGAGAAGCTGCAGTCGCAGGTTCCCGAGCACAACTCCCTCTCGCCGTTCGTATCGCCGCTGGCTGCCTCCGGCTTCGATCCGGGATTCATCATCAGCGACGAGCTCTTCTACGACGGCAACGCCGCGAACGCGGATTCCGTGCAGAACTTCCTCAATGCCATGCTCTCTTCGTGCAGGGCCGGCTACGTCTGTCTCAAGGACTACTCCACGATGACCACGTCCCGCCCGGCGAGCGCGATGTGCAACGCCTACAACGGCGGCGGCGTGGAGTCGGCGGCAACGATCATCTACAAGGTCGGCGTCGCCTGCGGTATCAGCCAGAAGGCGATGCTCGTGCTGCTCCAGAAGGAGCAGTCGCTCATCACGGACAGCTGGCCCAGCGCCCGTCAATACGCGGCCGCCACCGGATACGCGTGCCCCGACACCGCTGACTGCGACGCGAACTACGCCGGCTTCTACAACCAGGTCTACTGGGCGGCGTACCAGTTCAAGCGTTACGGCAACCCGCCGGGTACGAGCAACTTCTTCACGTGGTACCCCGTGGGCGGCAACAGCTCCATTCGCTTCTCCCCCAACGCCGCCTGCGGTTCGTCGAACGTGGTCGTGCGCAACAAGGCGACCGCCGCTCTCTACTACTACACGCCCTACCAGCCCAACCAGGCGGCCATCAACGGCAACCCGGACACGTGTTCGGCGTTCGGAAACCTGAACTTCTACACGCTCTACAAGAACTGGTTCGGCCCGGTGCCCATGGGGCCTCCAGTCGCTCCGGTCGGAGCGTACGAGAAGGCCACGGCAACGGGCGGCACCCTCGCCCTCACCGGCTGGGCCGCTGACGCCTCCTCCCTCTCGACCTCCAACCAGGTCAAGATCGACGTCTATCTGCCGAATGGCTCGAACACCACCGCCTACTCGACCGCTTCGGTGCCGCGCCCGGAGCTGAACGTCGCCGTGCCCGGCCTCGGAGTGAACCACGGCTACAGCTGGTCGATGCCGATCACGCAGAAGGGCAAGTACGTCACCTGCGTCACCTCCATGCCCCTGCCGGGAAACCCCGCACCCGGAACCGTGCTCGGCTGCACCACTCAG
>NZ_LMNF01000002.1 GCF_001422485.1 Agreia sp. Leaf283 | reverse complement strand
ATCTACGGCGTCATCCCCGTTTCCAACTAAAGGAGCACCACCATGCAAGCCATTCAGAACGTCACCTAACCGCTGAAAGCATCTAAGCGGGAAGCCGTTCTCGAGATGAGATTTCCATACCATTATGGTGAGAGACTCCCAGCTAGACTACTGGGTTGATAGGCAGGATGTGGAAGTAGGGACTAAAGACCTACGGAGCTGACCTGTACTAATAAGTCGATAACTTGATAACACCCAAAATTTTGCGAAACGAAAAGCACTGCTTGCGTCCACTATGTGGTTCTCGATGTACGGTCGAGAACCAAACACACACAACACCATCGAAAGATGGATCGTTGTTGTCTGTTTGAAACTTCTAGATAGTTACATCTCTAGTGTTTCGGCGGCCATAGCGAGAGGGAAACGCCCGGTCACATTCCGAACCCGGAAGCTAAGACTCTCTGCGCCGATGGTACTGCAAGGGGAGCATGCCCCCGAAGCCGGNTGTCTGTTTGAAACTTCTAGATAGTTACATCTCTAGTGTTTCGGCGGCCATAGCGAGAGGGAAACGCCCGGTCACATTCCGAACCCGGAAGCTAAGACTCTCTGCGCCGATGGTACTGCAAGGGGGACCTTGTGGGAGAGTAGGACACCGCCGGACTCCTATTACACGAATGGCCACCCCACACGGGGTGGCCATTTCGCGTTTAACCACGACTGCCCGTAGAGCACGACCGTCTTGAGAGACGGGTAAAGTCGTAGGGTGCTCAGAGCAGAGAATCATCCCGAATCACCCCGACCATGGCTCGCGAGCTATCCGTCCGGACAGGACTCCGACATTCCGGAGATAACCTTCCGCTCGATTCCAGAACTCGTCGCGGCCACGTGCGAGAAGTTCGGCGATCAGCCGGCGTTCTCCAACATGGGGCACGCCCTGTCGTTCCGCGAGGTCGACCAGCTGTCCGACCGCATGGCCGCGTTCTACCAGAAGGAACTGGGCCTCGTTCCGGGCGACCGCATCGTCATCCAGCTGCCCAACCTGCTGCAGTTCCCTGTCGCGATGTTCGGGGCGCTGAAGGCGGGACTCGTCGTGGTCAATGCCAACCCGCTGTACACGGCCCATGAGCTCAAGTCGATTCTCGTCGACTCGGGTGCCGTGGCCATCGTCGTGCTCGAGAACTTCGCCGTGACACTCGATCAGGAGATCGGCGGCACAGACATCCGGCACGTCATCCTGACGTCCGTGGGCGACCTGCTGCCGCTGCCTCAGCGCGCTTTCACGAACTTCGCCGTGCGCTACGTCAAGAAGATGGTTCCCGCTCACTCGCTGGCGGGAACGATCTCCTTCCGCGACGCCCTCAGCAGGGGAGGGCAGCTCGTTCTCGACGCTCCGAGCCTCAACCCTGAGGACCTGGCCTTTCTGCAGTACACGGGCGGCACGACAGGCGGCACGAAGGCCGCCATGCTGACGCACCAGAACATGCTGGCGAACCAGTTCCAGATCATGGGGCCCATTCGCGTAGCGTTGCAGGAGGGCGCGGAGACGGTCATCGCCGCTCTTCCGCTGTACCACGTGTTCTGTCTGACGGTGAACTGCCTGGGCTTCTTCCACTTCGGGGCGCACAACGTGCTCATCACGAATCCCCGTGAGACGGATGCCCTCATCAAGACCGTCGCCAAGTACCGCCCGAGCGTCCTGATCCTCGTGAGCACACTCGCCGCCGCCCTGCTCGACAGGCCGAACTTCGACACGCTCGACTTCGCTCCGCTGAAGCTGAGCGTGGCCGGCGGCATGGCCCTGCGCACTCAGGTCGCCGAGGAGTGGGAGCGGCGAACGGGCACCCAGATGGTGGAGGGGTACGGCCTGACCGAGGCGTCTCCTGTCGTATCGGTCAACCCCACGGTCGGAACAGCGCGCCTCGGCACGATCGGTCTTCCTCTGCCCTCGACATATGTGGAGATCCGAGACGACGACGATCGTGCCGTTGCGCTCGGCGAACGCGGCGAGCTGGTGATCTCCGGCCCCCAGGTCATGAAGGGCTACTGGAACAAGCCCGAGCAGACCGCGAAGGCGATCGGGCCCGACGGATGGCTGCACACCGGTGACGTGGCGATCATGGACGCCGACGGCTACGTGACGATCGTGGACCGCATGAAGGACATGATCGTCGTGGGCGGCTTCAACGTGTATCCGGCAGAGGTCGAGGAGGCCGTGCTCAGCGATCCCCGGGTCAAGGAGGCGGGCGTCATCGGCGTGCACGACGAGCACTCCGGCGAGACCGTGAAGCTGTTCGTGGTGCGCCAGGATCCGTCGTTGACCGAGGGCGATATCCGCGGGTACCTCAAGGAGCGTCTGGCCGGCTACAAGCGGCCGAAGTACATCGTGTTCCGTGACGAGCTGCCCAAGACGAACGTGGGTAAGATCCTGAGGCGCGAGCTGCGTGAGCCGGGGGACTCGGGCTCGCGATAGTCTGGGACAACAGTCTTTTCCACGCGGCGTCAGCGGTGCCGCAATGACCGAACGGTAGTTGTTTCCATGAGAGTGATCGTCTTCGTCCTGTGCCTGGCTGCCTTCGTCGCCGGGATGGTTGTCATGGCGTACGCATTCGATGGCGAGGGCGGATTCTTGGCCGAGGTGTTCGTGGGCGGCGTGCTGCTCTCGTCGGCCGCGGTCTTCGTGCCCATGAGCGTTCTGCGGTGGCTCGACCGCGCCTAGCGCCGCCCGCCCGGCGCCGCTACCAGGCGGCGGGCTTGTAGTCCTTCAGGAAGACGCCGTGCAGGTCGACGCCCGCCTCGCCTTGCACGATGGGGTCGTATACCCGGGCCGCACCATCCACGAGGTCGAGCGGGGCGTGGAAGCCCTCCTCTGCCAGCCGCACCTTGGTGGGGTGGGGCCGCTCGTCGGTGATCCAGCCGGTGTCGACACTGGTCATCAGGATTCCGTCGTTCTCGAGCATCTCGCCGGCACTGGTGCGGGTGAGCATGTTCATCGCCGCCTTGGCCATGTTCGTGTGCGGATGCCCCGGGCCCTTGTAGCGACGGCCGAACTGGCCCTCCATCGCCGAGACGTTGACGATGTAGGTGCGTCGCGCGGGTGACGCCGCGAGCACGGGGCGCAGACGGCTCACCAGGATGAACGGTGCCGTGGTGTTGGCGAGCTGAACCTCGAGCATCTCGAGCGGGTCGACGTGCTCCACGTTCTGGGTCCAGCTGTTGACGTCGTGCAGGTCGGGGACGAGGCCGCCGGCGTCGATCGCGGTTCCGGCCGCGAGTCGGTCGAGCGAGCTCGATCCCGGCGCCATCGCGAGGCTGGTCAGCTCCGAGGCCGTGAGCTTGTCGGCGACGAGCGCGGTCGATCCGAGGATGGGGTGCGCGGCCACCGAGGCCGCCAGCGCCTGCGGGTGCGGATCGTTGGTGTGGCCGAAGGTGACCAGCTCGGGCAGGGGCCTGTCGGTGGGCAGCGGCTCCAGTTCGGCGTCGGTCAGCGGTGCGTACGACCCGGGGGAGCGCTTGACCGTCTGGGCGGCGTTGTTGATGAGGATGTCGAGGGGCCCGTCGGCGGCGACGGCATCGGCGAGGGCGATGACCTGGGCCGGATCCCGCAGATCGATGCCGACGACCTTGAGCCGATGCACCCATTCGGAGGCGTCGGGAAGGCTGGAGAAGCGGCGAACGGCGTCGCGCGGGAAGCGGGTCGTGATCGTGGTGTGCGCCCCGTCGCGCAGCAGACGGAGAGCGATATACATGCCGATTTTTGCGCGACCGCCCGTGAGCAGCGCCCGCTTGCCGGTGAGATCGGTGCGGGCGTCCCTCTTCGCGTGACTCATGGCCGCGCAGTCGGGGCAGAGCTGGTGGTAGAACGCGTCGACCACGGTGTAGTGCTGCTTGCAGATGTAGCAGGCGCGCGACTTGAGCAGCGTGCCGGCCGTCGGCGCCTCGGTGGCCGTGGCGAGCGGGATGCCCCGGGTCTCGTCGTCGATGCGATCGGATGCGCCGGTGGCGGTGGCGGCCACGACGGCTCTGTCGGCCGCGGCGATGCGGGCTCGCTTCTCCTGCCGGCCGTGGTTCTTGACGGCCTTGAACATCTTGGCTGTCGCGCGTCGCACGGCCACGAAATCCGGATGCTCCTGCTCGAGTGTGTGCAACTGCGCCAGCACCCGAAGGGTCACCTCGAGTTCGTCGGCGGTGAAGCCGCTCTGCGGCGCTTCGGGGTGCGGGGGGAGGTCTGTCATAACCGGTCGATTCTACCCGCGCCCGCTTGGCACCATAGTCTCGTCTTATGGCGACTCCAGATTTCGTATTGGCCCTGCGCGAGAAGATCGGCAACGCTCCTCTGTGGCTCTCCGGTATCACGGCCGTGGTCACGCATGAGGGCAGCGTGCTCATGGTGCGGCGTGCCGACAACGGCGCCTGGACTCCTGTCACGGGCATCATCGATCCCGGGGAGCAGCCCGCGACGGCGGCGGCCCGAGAGGTGCTCGAGGAGGCAGGGATCGTGGCCGTCGCCGAGCGGCTCTCCTGGGTGCACACCCTGCCGATGCTGACCTACGAGAACGGCGACCAGTCCGAGTACCTCGATCTCACGTTCCGCATGCGCTACGTCTCCGGCGACCCCTATCCGGCCGACGGGGAGAACACCGAGGCCCGCTGGTTCGCGCTCGACGCCCTGCCGGAGATGTCGCTCGACATGCGCACGCGCATCCGGTACGCCCTCGATGACATCGAGCCGGCCCGCTTCGAGCTGTAGAGCTGCAGAGCTGTAGAGCAGCAGAGCGCCGCTACTCGACGACGGCGATCACGATCGACAGCACGACGCTGAGCACTCCGACGCCGAGGAAGATGTAGCCGAGCAGGCGAAGAAGGTGTCCTTCCCTGTGCGCGGGGTCGGTGCGGGCCTGGTCGGGGCGTCTCGGGTTGACGAAGACGGTGACGTCGTCGCCCTCCTCGAGATGGGCAGTCTCCTCGGTGTCTGCGGGCAGCTCGTAGAGGTGGCCGTCGTCGCCCAGCCACCGGAAGACGTGGGCGGCCGAGTCGTCGCCACCCGCCGCATCCGGGATCGGCTGGCGAGAGACGATCACGGCCATGGTCTCGGTCCAGCCGCTGAACGCGAGTCGGCGAACGTAGCCGCCGATCAGAAGCGGCACGCCGATAATGAGGCCGACCCACGACAACACCTCCAAGACGAGCGAGGCTGCGTCGAGGGGGGTGGTCATGGAATCGATTTTAGGGGTCTAGGCGGGCCGTGGATCTTCGATCACGACGTCGTCGGGCTTCTTGTCGACGCGCCACCCTCGCCAGACCGGTTGGCGCAGGCGGTTCGTCAACGTCCACTCCGCGAATTCCACCTCTCCGACGTCGGACGGGGTGACCCAATGGGCGTCTCGCGCATCGGCGGCAGGAACATCTTCGGCGGGCGAGGTCTTGCGCTCCATCCGGGAGAACTTCGCCTGCAGCTCGGCGAGGTCCCGCTCGCTGAACCCCGTTCCGACGCGTCCGGCGTAGCGCAGCGCGCCGTCCTGAGGAACGGCCAGCAGCAGGGAGCCGATGGTGTTCGCTCGCCTGCCCGCCCCCGGCCTCCAGCCGACGACCACGACCTCCTGCGTCTTGTGGAGCTTGAGCTTGACCCACGCGGGCGACCGCTTGCCCGACCTGTAGGTGGAGTCGCGCTTCTTCGCTACGACGCCCTCCAGGTGGAGCTCGGCGCTCGCGGCGAGGGCCTCGTCGAGGTCGCCCTCGTAGGCGGGTGGACACTGCACGAGCGACGAGGTGTCGGTCTGCACGATCTCCTCCAGCGCCTCGCGTCTGAAGTCATAGTCCCGGGAGACGAGCGATTCGCTTCCCCGTTCGAGCGCATCGAAGACGAAGTAGTGGGCCCGCGTCTGGTCTATCGCGCGCTCGACCTCGGCCTTCTTCGTGAGCTTCATGCGGCCCTGGAGGCGTCCGAAATCGGGCCGGCCCCGGGAATCGAGTGCGACGATCTCGCCGTCGAGCACGCAGTCGACGGAGGCGTCGATCGAGTGCGCCACAGCCTCGGCGATGTCGGGGAAGCTGCGGGTGAGGTCATTGCCGTTGCGACTCGTGAGCCGAACGGCACCGCCCTCGACCCGGGCGATCGCGCGGATGCCGTCCCACTTCATCTCGAAGGCCCAGCCCGCGGGCGAGTCGTCGGCACGCACCGACTCCGCCGTTCCGAGCGTCGCCAGCATGGGCGACAGGGGTGCCTGCTTCGCGACCGGATGCGACGGGCCCGGTTGCGACGGGCCCGGTTGCGACGGGCCCGGTTGCGACGGGCCCGGTTGCGACGGGTCCGGTTGCTGCACCGGGTCCATCAGGTGGATCAGCCAGTTGTTCTCCGCCCGGCCGCTGCCCCCGGTGTGGATGAGCGCGAACCTGCGCGGCTCGCCGAGCCCCGACGGCTTCGTGCCGGTCAGGGTGGCGATCACCTCTTTTCCGTCGCGCCATTTCTCGAGTTCGTAGGTGCCGGCATCCCAGATGCTCACCTCGCCGCCGCCGTACTCGCCGGCCGGGATCGTGCCCTCGAACGAGCCGTAGGCGAGCGGGTGATCCTCGGTCTGCACAGCGAGGTGATTCTCTGTCTTCGAGGTCGGCACACCCTTCGGGAGGGCCCAGCTCACGAGCACACCGTCGTGCTCGAGCCGGAAGTCGTAGTGCAGGCGCCGAGCGTGATGCTCCTGGATGACGAAAGACTGCCCCTCCGTCGGCTCTGCGGCCTCGCTGGGCACGGGCTCGGGCGTCTTGGATGCGTCGCGCTTGCGCCTGTAGGTCGCGAGCCGGTCGGTCGTGGGCTCCAGCGCGTCGAGGTGCCCCTTCACCAGGTCGGCCAGCGGATCGCCTCGGCGCTTCACTCGCCGCAGCACCTCCTGGAAATCGAGCTGGGCGAGAGACGGGCTGGCCAGTTCGCGCCAGGTGCGGGGAGCTGCGACCATCGGATGCGAGCGGCCCCGCAGCGAGTACGGCGTGATCGTGGTCTTCGACCCGTTGTTCTGGCTCCAGTCGACGAGCACCTTGCCGCGGCGCAGCTCCTTCTTCATGTCGCTGACGATGAGGTCGGGATGAGCGGCCTCGAGGGCGCGGGCGAGCTCGTGGGCGACCGCGGAGACCTCGTCGGAGGTCTGCCCGCCATCGAGGGCGGCGTAGAGGTGGATTCCCTTCGACCCGCTCGTGACGGGCATGGGGTCGAGCCCCATGTCGCGCAGGATCGCGCGGGCCTCCCTCGCGACCTCCGCGCACTCCTGCAGGCCTGCACCATCTCCGGGGTCGAGGTCGAGCACGAGGCGGTCGGGGTTCTTCGGCTCGCCGGTTCGGGCGAAGCGCCACTGCGGAACGTGGATCTCGAGGGCCGCGATCTGGCCGAACCAGGTGAGGGTGGCGAGGTTGTTGACCAGGGGGTAGTCGTTCGAGTGGTTCTTGTGCTCGATCGTGCCGCGCGGAATCCAGTCGGGCGTCGAATCGTCGAGGTTCTTCTGGAAGAACATCTCGCCCGGATGCTCGTCGGTGCCGACGCCGTTGACCCACCTCTTGCGTGTGGCGGGCCTCGCTCGCGAGTGCGGGATCAGCACGTGGGCGATCGACGCGTAGTAGTCGAGCACCTCGCCCTTCGTCGTGCCCGTCTCGGGGTACAGCACCTTGTCGAGGTTGGTCAGGGTGAGGCGCTGTCCGCCCACCGACACCACCTGTTTCGTCGCGCTCATGCTGACATTCTCCTCACGCCGCGAGGGTCAAGGGCTAGTGCTTGCGCCGTAAGAGGAGTTCACTCGTGTCTATGAGAGCGATCTGGAAAGGCGCCGTCACGTTCGGCCTCGTGAACGTGCCGGTCAAGGTGTACGCCGCGACGGAAGACCACGACCTCGCGCTCCACCAGGTGCACGACGAGGACGGCGGGCGCATCCGGTACCAGCGGCGCTGCGAGATCTGCGGCAAGGTCGTGGACTACGCCCACATCGACAAGGCGTACGACGACGGCGAACGCACCGTCGTGCTCACGGGAGACGACTTGGCGAGCCTGCCCGAGGAGAAGAGCCGCGAGATCGATGTCGTCGAGTTCGTGCCGAGCGACCAGATCGACCCGATCATGCTCGACCGCAGCTACTTCCTCGAACCCGACTCCTCGTCGGCCAAGTCGTACGTGCTGCTGCGGCGCACTCTCGAGCAGACCGACCGCACCGCGATCGTGCACTTCGCCCTGCGTCAGAAGACGCGACTCGGAGCTCTGCGGGTGCACGGCGACGTTCTGATGCTGCAGTCCCTGCTCTGGTCGGACGAGGTGCGCGAGGCGACGTTTCCCGCTCTCGACGAACGGGTGCGCATCACCGCGAAGGAGCTCGAGATGTCGAGCGCACTCGTCGACAGCTTCGCCAGCGACTTCTCGCCAGAGGACTTCACCGACGACTACCAGGAGCAGCTGCGGACGCTCATTGAGGCCAAACTCGAGCAGGGCGAGGCCCTCGACACCGAGGCGACGTTCGGCGAGCAGCCCGAGAAGGAGTCCGGCGGCGAGGTGATCGACCTCATGGAGGCGTTGAGGCGCAGCGTCGAGCGGAACGCCGCGAAGAAGACGTCGACGAAGAAGTCGCCGGCGAAGAAACCGGCGGCCAAGAAGAGCCCGACCACGAAGACCCCTGCCGCGAAGAAGCCCGCTGCGAAGAAGGAGCCGGCGGCCGCGAAGAAGCGCCGGGCGTAGTGTGGGTGGGTGTCCTCCCCGCTGATCCCCGACGACGTGATCGAACGCATCCGTTCGCGCGCAGCCGGCTACGACCGTGACAACGCTTTTCCGCACGACGACCTCGACGAGCTGACCCGCCTCGGCTACCTGCGCTTGTTCTCACCGATCGCGCGCGGCGGGCTCGGGCTGGGCCTCGCCGAGGTCGCCCGCGCGCAGCGTCGCCTCGCCGCGGCCGCGCCCGCCACGGCCCTGGCCATCAACATGCACCTCGTGTGGACGGGCGTGGCGAAGGCGCTGCACGACAGAGGAGACGACTCGCTGGCCTTCGTGCTCGACGAGGCGGTTCAGGGCGAGATCTTCGCGTTCGGCAACAGTGAGGCCGGCAACGACCTGGTTCTGCTCGACTCGCGCACCCGCGCCGACGCCCACCCCGACGGGTCGTACTCGTTCACGGGGCGCAAGATTTTCACCTCGCTGTCGCCGGTGTGGACGAGGCTCGGCGTGTTCGGTCGCGACGACACGAGCCCGGATGCGCCCAAGCTCGTGCACGCGTTCATCGACAGGGCCGCCGACGGATACCGCATAGACGAGGACTGGGACACGCTCGGCATGCGCGCGACCCAGAGCCACACGACGATCCTCGAGGGAGTGACAGCGCCGGCCGACCGGGTGTTCCGCCGCATCGCGCCGGGGCCGAGCGCGGACCCGCTGGTCTTCGCCATCTTCGCGAACTTCGAGGTGCTCGTCGCCGCCGTGTATGCCGGCATCGCCGACCGTGCGCTCGAGCTCGCCGTCGAGGCGGCCCACCGCCGCACGAGCCTGAAGTCGGGAGGCCGACCCTACGCATCCGACCCCGACATCAGGCATCGGGTGGCCGAGGCGGGCATCGCGCTCGACGCGCTCGCGCCGCAGATCGACCGGATGGCGCAGGATGTCGACGGTCTCGTCGACCACGGCGCCGCCTGGTTCGCGAAGCTGGTCGGGCTCAAGGTGCGCGCGACCGAGACCGCGCGGCTCGTGGTGGACCAGGCGATTCGAGTGACCGGCGGCTCGGCCATGTCGAACTCGAGCGAGCTGGGGCGCCTCTACCGCGACGTGCTCGCCGGGCTGTTCCATCCGTCCGACGATGAGTCCGCCCACGCGACTGTTGCCAACTCACTGCTGGGGCCGGTGGCCGAATGAGTCTGCTATCGTTCGACGGCCACGCGCCGCAGGCGGCCGAGACGACCTGGCTCSCCCCCACGAGCACCGTCGTCGGTCGGGTTCGGCTGGGTGCCGACAGCAGCGTCTTCTTCGGCGCCGTGCTGCGGGGCGACTCCGCCGACATCACCGTGGGGGAGCGCAGCAACCTGCAGGACAACGTCGTGGTTCACGCGGATCCCGGTTATCCGACTCTCGTCGGCGACGGGGTGAGCGTGGGACACGGCGCGGTGCTGCACGGCTGCACAGTCGGAGACGACAGCCTCGTCGGCATGAACGCCACGGTCTTGAATGGCGCAGTGGTCGGCGCGAACTGCCTCATCGCCGCCGGAGCGGTCGTGCTCGAGGGCACTGTCATTCCCGACGGCTCGCTGGTGGCCGGAGTGCCGGGCAAGGTACGTCGCGAGTTGAGCGCAGACGAGCGCGAGGGCATCCGTGCCAACGCCAGGCACTACGTCGAGCTCTCCCGGGCCTATGGTGCGTCGTAGTCTCGCCACGCTGCCCGCAATCGTCTGTCTCGCTCTGCTCCTGAGCTCGTGCACGTCGTTCCCGGGCGGCCCGTATGCAGGAGCAGACACCGGGCCGGCGCAGTCGCCATCATCGTCGTCGTCGGCGACGCCCGAGCCGGCGGCCGCCCAGCCCGCGCCATCCGTCGACGAGTTGACGGCCCAGTACGTCGCAGTGCGACTCGACGCGATGACCCTGCAGCAGAAGGTCGCCTCGATGTTCATCGTGCGCGCGCCCGGTGTCGACGGGCCGGCGTGGCAGGCCACGGTGTCGTCGAGGGGACTGGGAGGTCTCATCCTCATGGGGGACAACGTGCCGGCGACACCGGAGGAACTGGCCGCCCTCACGGCGGGTGTCTCGTCGGGCGGCGCGGGCCTGGCTCCGCTTATCGCCATCGACGAGGAGGGCGGCGACGTCACACGGTTGCCCTACGACGGCTTCGCCGGCGCCGACACCCTGTCTGCCGAGCCCGAGTCGGCCACGCAGGACGCGTTCACCGGCAGGTCGGAACTGCTCGCCGCATCCGGTGTCTCGGTCAATTTCGGCGTCGTCGCCGACGTCACGGCCGACCCTTCCTCGTTCATGTTCAGCCGGGTGCTGGGCGGCGATGCAGCGGCAGCGTCGCCGCGAGTGGCGGCCGCCGTGGCCGGCGAGAACGGTCGCGTCTTCAGCACGCTCAAGCACTTTCCCGGTCACGGCGAGACGACGGGCGACTCCCATTCCAGCGTGCCGCAGAGCGACGTCGACCTGGGCGGATGGCGCGCACGCGATGCGCCGTCGTTCCAGGCCGGCATCGACGCCGGTGCCGAACTCGTGATGTTCGGCCATCTGGCCTACACGCCTGTGGACGCGCAGCCCGCGAGCCTCTCCGCGACCTGGCACTCCGTGCTGCGCGACGAGCTGGGCTTCACGGGGGTGACCGTCACCGACGATATGGGCATGCTCGAGGCCTCAGGGATACCCGAGTACGCGAATCCCGACGAGAACGCCATCAGGGCCGTGGCAGCCGGCAACGACCTGCTGCTCTACGTGACGCCGGGAGACGTGGATGCGATGATCGCCGCGGTCGTCGGCGCCGTCGAGTCGGGCCGGATCGATGCGGCGATCATCGACGACGCGGTGACCCGCGACCTCGAGCTGCGGCGCGAACTCTGGCTGCGCCAGCACCCGGAACTGTCCTTCTAAGACCTCAGCAGGTGCTGATCGTCAGCCCTCGACGTGCCGCTCGTCGGGGCCCGAGTAGGCGCTCAGCGGGCGGATCAACGAGTTCGAGGCACGCTGCTCCATGATGTGCGCAGTCCACCCCACGACGCGGCTCGCAACGAACAGCGGCGTGAACGTCTCGGTGTCGAAACCCATGAGGTGATACGCCGGGCCCGACGGGTAGTCGAGGTTCGGCAGGATGTTCTTGCGCGCGGTCATGGTGGTCTCGAGCGCATCGTAGAGGGCGCCGAGGTCGGGACGGTCGTAGTGCTCGAGGAGCGCGTCGAGGCTCGTCTTCATCGTGGGCACGCGCGAGTCGCCGTGCTTGTAGACGCGGTGGCCGAAGCCCATGATCTTGCGCTTTTCGGCGAGGGCGGTGTCGAGCCACGCGGCCGCCTTGTCTGCACGGCCGACCTCGTCGAAGGTGTGCATCACGGCTTCGTTGGCGCCACCGTGCAGCGGGCCCTTGAGCGCGCCGATACCGCCGACGACCGCCGAATAGAGGTCGGCGAGCGTCGACGTGATGACCCGGGTCGTGAAGGTCGACGCATTGAACGAGTGCTCGGCGTACAGGATCATCGACACGTCGAACGCGTCGACCACGACCAGCTCGGGAACGTCGCCGAAGGTCATGTGCAGGAAGTTCGCCGAGTAGCCCAGATCGTCGCGCGGCTCGACGACATCGTCGCCGTGGCGTCGCCTCTGGTCGTAGGCCACGATCGCGGGGATGCGCGCGTAGAGGCCGATCGCCTTCTCGAGCTCGGCCTCGGGCGAGTCATCGGATGCCCGGGGGTCGCTCGCGCCGATGACGCTCACGGCCGTGCGCAGCACGTCCATCGGATGCGCCGTCAGCGGCAGCTCGTCGATGATGCGTCGCACGGCGACGGGCAGGGCGCGCTGGGCCCGTTCGAGACGCTCGAAGTCGGCGAGCTGCTCGTCGGTCGGCAGCTCGCCGTGCCATAGGAGATAGGCGACCTGCTCGAAGGAGCAGAGGGCGGCCAGTTCCTGTACGGGGTAGCCGCGGTACAGCAGGGAGTTGGTCTCGGGATTGACCTTGGAGATGGAGGTCGTGTCGACCACGACCCCGGCCAGACCCTTGTGGATGCGAGGTTCTTCTGCGGTGGCGGGTGAATCTGACACGGTGAGCTCCTTCGCAAGACGGCGGCGTCCTCCAGATCGGAGGGCGCCGCCGCCATGCTATCGAACGCGGGTGTCAGATCAATCGGCCGACGGAGGGGGAGTGGGAGTGGGAGTGGGAGTGGGAGCGCGTCGGGACGCCACGCGGACGATGATGACGGTGATCGCGGCGAGCACCGCGAGCACGAGGAGCCAGGGAAGGGCGACACCGATCGCGACGAGCCCGCCACCGAGAGCGGCGAGGAGCGAGTTCCAGCCCACGACGAGGCCGCCCCAGAAGTCCTTCGGCCCGCCCGCGGGCACGGCGCCGGATTCGTAGAGCTGCAGGTCGATCGTCGAGTAGGCGACCTGGTCCGCCAGCAAGTCGCGCTGCGCCTTCAGGGAGTCGAGGTCCGCCTGCCGGGTCGAGATCGCCGTCTCCAGTGTGATCAGGTCGTCGATGTCTGTGGCGGCGGCCATCAGGTCGAGCAGACGGTCGACCGATCCCTGCATGGCCGTGATTCGGGCATCCAGATCGGTGGTCTGCGAGGTGACGTCAGTCGACGAGATCGACACCGACTCGACCGTGCCGAGTTTCTTCAGCTCGTCGAGCGTCTGGGTGACCTGGTCTTCGGGCACCCGGATCGTGAGCTGCGCGCTCGCGGACTGGGATCCGGTGCCGGCCTGCTCGGATCGGTTGTCGATGTGTCCGCCGTGCGTCTCGACCACCTCGGCGGCATCGGCGCTCGCGGCGGCCGGATCGCTGACGCTGATCGAGACCCAGCCGGTCGTGATGACCTGCGCATCCGCCTGCACGGAGCCGTCTTCGGCGGTGCCCGAGGCCGACTTGTCCTGCTGGGGCGACACGGGCCGTCCGCCCTCGGACGGGGAGGACGTTCCAGAGGAACTCGAGCACCCGGCGAGAAGCAGGAGTGCGGCGGCCGAGGCGACGGCGGTGAGCGCGAATCTCTTCATGACGCTCACGCTAGGGACGGTTGTCTGGGAGCGGAGTGAGCGAGACCCGATGGTTACGCTCTCGTTATGGCCCCGTTATGGGCGAGCAGCGGCACCGCCTAGGCTCGGCGCATGGACTATCGCACCCTCGGACGAACTGGACGAACCGTATCGAGCATCGGACTCGGCACCTGGCAGCTCGGAGCGGACTGGGGTGACGTCAGCGCGGCCGAGGCCCACGCCGTTCTCGACGCCGCCGTCGAGTCGGGCGTCACCTTCTTCGACACCGCC
Source organism: Agreia sp. Leaf283 (assembly GCF_001422485.1). Classification (GTDB taxonomy): domain Bacteria; phylum Actinomycetota; class Actinomycetes; order Actinomycetales; family Microbacteriaceae; genus Agreia. The sequence continues at coordinate 1,015,601 of NZ_LMNF01000002.1, read as the reverse complement.
GACGTCTACGGAGACGGGCGCAGCGAACAGCTGATCGGGGAGTACCTCGAGGCGCATCCCGACAGCGAGGTGACCGTCGCGACCAAGATGGGCCGCCGCGAGGCGCAGGATGCCGAGAACTTCACTCTCGAGAAGTTCCGCGAGTGGACCGATCGGTCGAGGCGCAACCTGAACGTGCAGACGCTCGACCTCGTGCAGCTTCACTGCCCACCCACCTCGGTCCTCTCCTCCGATGCCGTCTACGACGCTCTCGACACCCTCATCGACGACGGCGTCATCGCCAACTACGGAGTGAGCGTCGAGACGTGCGACGAGGCACTGGCGGCCATCGCGCGGCCCGGCACCGCCACGGTGCAGATCATCCTGAACGCGTTCCGGCTGAAGCCGCTCGACGCCGTTCTTCCGGCTGCGCTCGAGGCCGGCGTGGGGATCATCGCCCGTGTGCCCCTCGCATCCGGTCTGCTCAGCGGCCGCTACACGGCCGACACGGTCTTCGCCGCCGACGACCACCGCACCTACAACCGTGACGGCAGCGCCTTCGATGTCGGCGAGACCTTCTCCGGTGTCGACTTCGCCTCCGGCGTCGCGGCGGCTCAGGAGTTCTCCGCGCTCGTTCCCGACGGCACGACTTCCGCCGCGGCCGCCCTGGCCTGGGTCGCATCGCGCCCGGGTGTCAGCACCGTCATTCCGGGGGCGCGCAACGTGGCGCAGGCCCGGGCGAACGCCGCTGCCGGTTCGGTGGGATACCTCGGCGAGGCATTCGAAGACGGCGTGACGAGCATCTACGACCGGTACTTCCGCGAGGCCGTGCACGGGCGTTGGTGACAAGCTGCTGGGCGTGAGCGCCCGGCGGCGTGTTGCTGCGCGCCGGTCTCCGTGCTCGGGGCTACTTTCGTAGGCGGCCCCACGAGAACGAGGACACCGGTGAACAGAGTACGTCGCACGAATCGCACGGTCACGGCACTGGTCGTCACCGCCCTGCTCGGGGCGAGCGTTCTCTCCGGAGGCGTCGCGCAGGCCGACGAGTATCCGTCATGGGACGACGTGCAGGCGGCGAAGGCCAGCGAATCGGCCAAGCAGTCCGAGGTCGACGAGATCACTCAGCTCATCGCCCAGTTGAAAGACGAGGCGACCCAGGCCCAGCAGCAGGCCGATGCGAAGTGGACTCTCAACGAGAAGGCACAGAAGGCGCTCGAAGACGGCCAGGCGACGGCCGACTCGCTGGCGGATCGTGCGGCGGCACTGCAGGCGTCGGCGGATGCGTCGAAGAAGCAGGCCGCACAGCTCGCGGCCCAATTCGCTCGGCTGGGCGGTGGTGAAGACGTCACGACGATGCTGATCACCGACTCGTCGACCGAGAGCGATGATCTTCTCGGGCGGCTCGGCTCGTTGAGCAAGCTGAGCGAGACCGTCTCGGGCGTCTACGCGACGGCCGAGACCGAGAGCAACGACGCCGCCGCCATGAACGACCAGGCGCAGGTGGCGAGGGATGCCCTCGCCGCTCTCGCCGACACGGCCGCCTCGGCGCTCGCCGACGCTCAGGCCGCCCAGAAGGCGGCGGTCGGAGCGGTGAACGCCCAGACGTCGCACGAGTCGGAGCTGCAGGCCCAGCTCGCATCGCTCACCCAGAACGTCGCCACGACCGAGGCTGACTACCAGGCCGGAGTCGCTGCGGCCGCCGCGGCTGCGGCTGCGGCTGCCGCCGCTGCAGCGTCAGCGGGCTCGGCTCCGGGAGCCCCGATCTCCGACGACGCCCAGGCGCTCGCCCTGGAGCTGGTCGGAGACATCCAGGCCGGACGCCTGACGGGCGCCGACCCCGATCACCTGCCCGAGATCGAGTGGATCGCCGCCGGCCAGTCGGTGGGCAACTGCGGAATCGATACGCAGATCCTGGCGGCCATCGTGGTGGCCGTGCGCACCTTCGGCAGCGCGGGCGTCAGCGACATCAACCGCAAGTGCACCGGCCAGATCGAGGGCGCCGGCATCTATTCGGCGCACTACGTCGACGGGGGAGGGCACGCCGTGGACTTCAATCGTCTCGGCGGAGAGGGTCTCTCGGGTGCGGACGGGAACTCCTTGCGGCTCATCCAGGTGCTTGACACCGTGATGCCCTCGGGCTCCGGTCTCGGGCAGCGGCAGTGCCGCATCGCCGCCGGCAACGAGCCCGAGCTGTCGAACTTCTCCGACTTCGCCGACACCTGCACGCACCTTCATATCGACGATCTGTAGAGTCTCGGCGCGGCCCCTTCGACAGGTTCAGGGAACGGGGGCTCAGGGAACGAGCGGTGCGTCAGTCGAGGTCGTCAGGGTCTTTTCCCGTGCGCTGACCGCTGTCGAGCGCGGCGATGCGGGCGCGGTCGTCATCGTCGAGCGCGAAGTCGAAGACGTCGATGTTCTCGATAATGCGCGCGGGGGTGATCGACTTGGGGATGACGATGTTGCCGAGGTCGAGCTGCCAGCGCAGAACGATCTGGGCGGGTGACCGGTCGTGCTTCGAGGCCAGCGCGGCGAGCGTGGGATCGTCGAGGATGCGGCCCCGGGCCAGCGGCGACCAGGCCTCGGTCGCGATGCCGTGCGCGGCGTCGTACTGCCGGGTCGTCTGCTGCTGCAGCCACGGGTGCAGCTCGACCTGGTTGATGACGGGCGTCTCGCCGCCCTCCTGCGCCAGGCGCTCGAGGTGATGAGGGTGGAAGTTCGAGACGCCGATCGATCGGACGACCCCGTCGGCTTTCAGGCTCTCGAGCGCCCGCCACGTCTCGACGTAGCGGTTCTGCTTCGGCGCCGGCCAGTGGATGAGGTAGAGGTCAAGGTAGTCGAAGCCGAGCTTGGAGAGGCTGGCGTCGAAGGCGCGTCGGGTCTCGTCATAGCCGTGGTCGTTCTGCCACACCTTCGACGCCACGTAGACCTCGTGCCGTGCGATGCCGCTCGAGCGGATGCCCTCTCCCACTCCGCGCTCGTTCTCGTAGAAGGCGGCCGTGTCGATGTGTCGGTACCCGGCCTCGAGGGCGTGACCGACGGCATCCGTCGCCTCGCCGTCTGACACCTTGTAGACGCCCAGGCCCAGCTGGGGGATGGCGCGTCCGTCGGACAGGGTCACAAGGGGAGAGGTCGGCACCCCTCCATTATCGACGACTCCCGGCGTGCGGTCGGTGCGGGGGCGTCGTGCAGACTAGAGGCACGAGGGAGGACGACGCGATCATGGCAAAGGCACCGACGGTGTACGACGTGGCCGAGCGCGCCCGCGTCTCGATCGCCAGTGTCTCGCGCGTGCTGCGCAACCCCGACTCCGTGAAGGAGCAGACGAGGGAGCGCGTGCTCGAGGCCGTGCGTCACCTCGGCTACGTTCCGAGCGCGAACGCCCGCGGACTCGCGGCCCGGCGCACGAACGTGATCGGACTCTTCTTTCCCGGCCACGACGATGTCGCAGGGTCCGACGGGCGGCTCGTGGCGGCATCCGGTGGTGTGACCGTCGTGCGCGACGACGCGACGGGCGACCCCGAGACCCACAACTACTACTTCGACGAGGTGCTGCGCGGGGCAGAGATCGAGGCGTGGCGGCGCGGCTTCGCACTGATGGTGGCCGCTGGTCGCGGCGCGTCGCGCGAGGCGATCGTGAACGACATCGCGGGCCGCGTCGACGGCCTGGCCGTGCTCGCACGCACCGTGCCCGACGAGCTGCTCGCCCATGTGGCCCGGCGCATCCCGGTCGTCGTTCTCGCGGCCACCCGGGGAACCGACGAGTTCGACCATGTCAGCGTCAACAACGCACCCGGCATGCGGGCCATCACCGAGCACGTGCTCGGCACGGGCGCGCGGCGGCTGATGTACATCGCCGGCCCCGAGGATTCGCCCGACGACAGGGAGCGCCTCGAGGGGTTCCGTGCGGCGGTCGACGGCGCGGAGGGCGTGTCCGTCGAGCTGGTGCGCGGCGACTTCAGCAGGGTGCGCGGGCGCGAGATCGCGCTGCGCATCGAGGCGATGCCCGAGGCGATCGTCTGCGCGAACGACCAGACGGCGCTCGGGGTTCTGGATGCGATGGGTCGCCGGTCGATCAGCGTGCCCGACGACGTGATGGTCACCGGATTCGACGGCATCGCGGCGGGCCGGCATTCGACCCCGCGCCTGACGACCGTGCATCAGCCGATGGTGGAACTCGGCCGGGCCGCCATCCAGGCTCTCACCGCCCGGCTCGACGATCCGTCTCTGGAGGCGCAGTCGCTCGTGCTTCCGGTGCAGGTGGTTCTGCGCGACAGCTGCCCTTAAGGGCGAGCTCGGGGTTGCGGTCGTGGGGTTGCGGAGTACAACTGTAAGCGCATACAGTTGGGCTCAGCGGATAGATCAGTATCCCGTCAGTTCATCGTCGACCTGAGAGAAGCGGTTCCCATGAAGCACCCATCCCGACGCCGATTGGGCGCCATCGTCGCAGCCATCGTGCTGACTTCGGGGCTCGCGGCCTGCAGCATCCAGATCGAGAGCGCACCCGATCCGTCGATTCCCGACGACACCATGCTCATCGCGGCCGACAACGGCTCGCCCCTGTTCGAGCGCAACTTCAACCCGTACATGACGAACAAGCGCACAGCCGCCTGGTACATGTACGAGCCGCTCGTGGTTCTCGACAACGTGACCGGCGAGGAGCACCCCTGGCTCGCGACGGGCTACGCGCTGCCCGACCCGTCGACCGTGGTGTTCACCATCCGCGATGGCGTCACCTGGAGCGACGGCAAGCCGTTCACGCCCGACGACGTGGCGTTCAGCTTCGAGCTGCTCAAGAAGTACCCGACCTTCGACCTGCAGGGCATCTGGACCTACATCGACACCGTCGAGACGAGCGATACGACGGTGACCGTGCACCTCAAGGCGCCCGACGTTCCGGCGGCGCAGCTCATCGCGACGACCCTCATCGTTCCCGAGCACATCTGGAAGGACGTGGCCGACCCATCGACGTTCCGCAACCCGGATCCCGTCGGCACGGGCCCGTACACGCTCGGCAACTTCGTCGCCCAGCAGTACACGATCGACAAGAATCCCACGTACTGGCAGGCCGACAAGGTGGCCGCAGAGCACATCATCCTGCCGGCCACCAACACGCAGCTCGACGTGGCAACCAAGGGCTACGACTGGGCCTACTCGTTCATCTCCGACGTCGACGGGGCCTGGGTCGGAGCCGGCAACAAGAACACCTACTGGTTCCCGCCGGGAGGAACCGTCGCCCTGTTCCCGAACCTCACGAAGGCGCCGTTCAACGACGTCAACCTTCGTCAGGGCCTCTCGCTCGCGCTCGACCGTAAGGCCGTGGGAGACTCCGCGGCCGAGGGCTACATGGATGTGGCCGGCCAGACCAACATCCTGCTGCCGTATCAGCAGAGCCTGCTCGATCCGTCGATTCCCGACTCGGGCCTGATCGCTCAGAACCAGCAGAGGGCGCTCGAGTACTTCGCCCAGGCCGGCTACACGCAGCAGGGCGGCAAGCTGGTGGATGCCCAAGGGTCGCAGCTGAGCTTCACCATCACCACGGCGAACGGCTACAACGACTGGCTCAAGGGCGTTCAGGAGGTGCAGAAGCAGTGGGGCGCCATCGGCATCGACGTGAAGGTCGAGAGCCCGCAGCCCGCGGCCTATCAGCTGGCCCTGCGCAACGGCGAGTACGACCTCGCCATGGGAGGAACAGGCGGAACGGGCTCCATCTTCCGTGACTTCAACCAGCTGCTCTCGAGCGACTACCTCAAGCCGGTGGGCGAGGAGGCCGTGTTCAACTACGAGCGGTACAGCAACCCCGAGGCCGATGCGGTGCTGAGGGACTACAAGCTGGCGATCGATCCGGAGACGCAGAAGCAGCTGGGCTTCCAGTTGCAGAACATCGTCTACAACGACCTGCCCGTGCTCAGCCTCTACTACGGCGGGTCGTGGGGCCTGATGAGCGATGCGAAGTTCACCGGTTGGCCCAGCGAGGCCGATCCGTACGCGTCGCCCAAGACCTACGAATCCACTCCCTTGCTCGTACTCACCCATCTGAAGAAGGTCAACGATGACTAGCGTCACGATCGCGCCTGGCAGCGCGGAATCAACTGCCGCGCCCGCGGGCGCCCCCGCCGCATCGGGACGGGGAAGAGCCCTGGGCTACATCGCCCGCAAGGCGGGCCTCCTGCTGCTCACGCTGTGGGCGGCCATCACGCTCAACTTCATCCTGCCGAGGCTCATGCCCGGATCGCCGGCCGATGCCGCACTGGCGAAGCTCGCGCAGAACGGGCCTGTGAGCGAGGCGACCAAATCGGCTATCGAGGCCCAGCTCGGGGTGCCGACCGGCAACATCCTGGAGCAGTACGTGGCGTACCTGCACCAGGTGGTGACGCTCGACTTCGGCGTCTCATACACGTTCTACCCCCAGAGCGTGTCGGAACTGGTCAGCACCGCGCTGCCCTACACGCTCGTGCTCGTCGGCGTCGTCACCATCATCGCCTTCGTGCTCGGCACGCTGCTCGGCGTTCTCGCCGCGTGGAAGCGGGGCACCTGGCTCGACACCCTGCCGACGCTGGCCGGATCGTTCGCCAGCGCGTTCCCGTATTTCTGGACGGCGCTGCTGCTGCTCTTCTTCGCCGGATACGTGGGGAGGCTGTTCCCGACCTCGGGCGCCTACGGACCCACGGCCACGCCCGAGTTCACCATCGGCTTCCTCGGCGATGCGATCTACCACGCGGCGCTGCCGGCGCTGACGATCCTCATCACCTCGCTGGGCGGCTGGATCCTCGGTATGCGCAACACGATGATCTCGACCATCGGCGACGACTACGTGACCTTCGCCGAGGCCAACGGATTGAAGCCTCGCACCGTCGCCCTGCGCTACGCCGCCCGCAACGCGATCCTGCCCAACCTCACCTCGTTCGGGCTCGCGCTCGGAGGTGTCGTCGGAGGATCGATCCTCGTCGAGCGGGTGTTCGGATACCCGGGCATCGGCTACCTGCTGTTCAACGCGGTCACCAACCAGGACTACCCGTTGATGCAGGCCCTGTTCCTGATGATCACCGTGAGCGTGCTCATCGCCAACTTCCTCGTCGACATCTTGTACGGCGTGCTTGACCCGAGGACCCGCCGATGACCACCCAGAGCATTCCCCCCTCGACCCGCGCAGTGCGTGCCATCGAGGAGGCGTCCATCGCTCCCGCCCCGAGCCCGCTCAAGGTCGTGCTTCGCGTGGCGTCGACCGTGTGGTCGAACGGCAAGGCCCGGATCGGCATCGTCATCCTCGGCCTGTTCATCCTGATCGCCGTGTTCGCCCCGCTGATCGCCCCGTACGGCGCCCGCCAGAACGGCTTCGATCGGTCTGCGGATGCGTCGGCCGCCCATTGGCTCGGCACGACGGCTGCCGGCGAGGACGTGCTGTCGCAGCTCATCTGGGGATCGCAGATCAGCATCTTCGTCGGCCTCGTCGCGGGCCTGCTGTCGACCGTGATCGCGGTTCTCGTCGGCCTCAGCTGGGGGTACGTGCGCGGATTCGGCGCCGACGTGATCAACTTCATCGTCAACCTGTTCCTCGTCATCCCGGGCCTGCCGCTCATGATCGTGATCGCGGCCTATCTCTCGGGCGGCGGCATCGGCATGATCATCGTGGTCGTGGTGATCACCGGATGGGCCTGGGGAGCGCGCGTGCTGCGCAGCCAGACCCAGTCGCTGCGATCGCGCGACTTCGTGACCGCGGCCGTGTTCAGCGGCGAGCGCCCCTTCCGCATCGTGTTCCGCGAGATCCTGCCGAACATGACCTCGCTCATCGTGGGCAACTTCTTCGGGGCGGCGACCGCGGCGATCCTCGCCGAGGCCGGACTCGAATACCTGGGCCTCGGCGACACCACGGTGGTGAGCTGGGGAACGATGCTCTTCTGGGCGCAGAACTCCAACGCCCTCCTCACGGGCCAGTGGGCGCTCCTGTTCGCACCCGGCCTCTGCATCGCCCTGCTGGCCACCAGCCTCACCCTCATCAACTTCGGCGTCGACGGAATCTCCAATCCGCGCCTCCGGGAAGGAAAGCAGCGATGACCGCCCTGCTCGAGATCACCGACCTGTCTGTCGACTACGGCGAGGGCACCGGCAGCACGCACGCGGTGAACCACGTGTCGTTCACCCTGGAGCACGGCGAGTTCGTCGGGCTGGTGGGCGAGTCCGGCTCCGGAAAGTCCACCCTCGGATTCGCGGTCACGGGCCTGTCGAAGCCGCCGGCCCGCATCGCGGGCGGCAGCATCCTGCTCGACGGCGTCGACATCGCGAGCCTCTCGACCGGCGAGCTGCGCGAGCAGCGCCACGGCGGCGTCGCCATGGTGCTGCAGTCGGGTATGAACGCGCTGAACCCCGTGCGCAGCATCCGCAACCACTTCGTCGACATCTTCCGGGCGCACGGCCACGTCGCCCGCGCCGACTGGGGATCGCGCGCCACCGAGCTCGTGGGCAAGGTCGAGCTTCCCGCCGCCGTTCTCGACCGGTACCCGGGCGAGCTCTCCGGCGGCATGCGCCAGCGCGTGTCGATCGCCCTCGCCCTGTCGCTCGAACCCAAGCTCATGGTCTTCGACGAGCCGACCACGGCACTCGACGTTCTCGTGCAGCACGCCGTGATGGACACCATCATCGAGCTGCAGAAGAAGGAGAACTTCACCGCCCTGCTGATCAGCCACGACCTCGGCATCGTTCTCGAGTCGGCGCAGCGCGTGCTCGTGATGCACGAGGGCGAGATCGTCGAGGATGCGCCGTCGCGGCAGATCCTCGAGAAGCCCGGAGACGACTACACCAGGATGCTGCTGTCGCACTACGCCGACCCGCGCGCGGAGGTCGTGGAGCTGCCCGGCTTCGAGGACCGGCACCGCGCGCCGGCCGACGCCCATCCACCGACCGTGTCGTCGCGCACCCGGCGCAAGGACCAGAAGGCCATCGTCGTCGACCACGTCTCGAAGGTGTACCCGGCGCCGCGTCGAGGCGAGTCGCAGGTCACCGCCGTCGACGACGTCTCATTCACGCTCGAGCCGGGCCAGTCGCTCGCGCTCGTCGGCGCATCCGGAAGCGGCAAGTCGACGCTCGCCAAGCTGATCACCGCGGTCGAGAAGCCGTCGTCGGGCAGCGTGCGCTTCGGCGACCTCGACGTGGGATCGCTTCGCCGCGGCCAGTTCCGGCGCCTGCACCGCGACGTGCAGATGGTGTTCCAGGACCCCTACGCCGCACTCAACCCGCTGCACACCGTGGAGTACACGCTGACGCGACCGGTGGTGAACTTCACCGGTCTGAAGGGCGTGGATGCGCGTCGCCGGGTTCTCGAGCTGCTCGACACCGTCGGTCTGTCGCCGGTCGAGGAGTTCGCCGCGAAGCTTCCGCACCAGCTGTCGGGCGGCCAGCGCCAGCGAGTGGTGATCGCCCGCGCCCTCGCCAGCGACCCGCAGGTGATCATCGCCGACGAGCCGGTGTCGATGCTCGATGTGTCGCTGCGAGCCGGCGTGCTCGCACTGCTCGAAGACCTGCGCGAGCAGTGGGGCGTCTCGCTGCTCTACATCACGCACGACCTGCTGTCGGCGCGCGTGGTGACCGACAACATCATGGTTCTGAACGGAGGTCGCGTCGTGGAGCGCGGAAACACTGCCGAGGTGCTGCGGAATCCGACCGACGAGTACACGATCAGACTGCTCGACGCGATCCCGAACCCCGGCCGACAGGACGTGGCGTGACGTTCGGAGGGCTGGCGCTGCCCGACTCGCTCGAGATCTTCACCCTCGACGGCCTGACGGCCTTCCGCGCGCTGGCCCGGGATGAGGAGCGCGGCGTCGCCCTGTTCGTGCCGGGCTTCACGGGATCGAAGGAGGACCATCGCTTTCTCGTCGCGCTCGCCGCGGAACGGGGATGGGAGTCGTTCTCGTACAGCCAGCGCGGACAGGCGGACTCGATCGCGCCCCGCGGTGTCGACGAGTACTCCTTGCAGAAGCTCGCCGAAGACGCGGTCGTCGTGGCGGAAAGGATCGCCAGTGGTCGACCGGTGCATCTGGTGGGCCACAGCCTCGGCGGACTCGTCGCCCGTGCGGCGGCCATCCGGCGCCCCGACGTCTTCGCCGACCTGACGATGCTCTGCTCGGGGCCCGGCGGTCAAGGGCCGGATCATCACGTCGACGACGCCGCGTTCGTGGCCCGCCACGGCACGTTGGCCTGGTGGGAGCACAACAATCACCTCGGCGCGACGAACGCCGACGAGGTGTTCGTGCGCGAGCGTGCCGCCGCGTCGAGCGACGACAACTTTCTCGCCCTGGCCGCGATCCTGAGGGACACCCCCGATTCGAGCGACGAGCTGCGCGAGACCGGGCTGCCCGTGCTCGTGGCGCACGGCGACGCCGACGACGCCTGGCCCATCGCATCCCAGCACGCCATGGCCCTGCGGCTCGGAGCCCGCTACGAGGTCATCCCGAACGCCGGGCACCTGCCGAATATCGACAACCCGAACTACACGACCGAGCTGCTCGACGGCTTCTGGTCGAGTGGAGAACACAAAGGAGAATCCTGATGCTCACCTTCCCCGACGGCTTTCTGTGGGGTGCGGCCACCGCCGCCCACCAGATCGAGGGAAACAACGTCAACAGCAACTGGTGGGTTCACGAGAACGAGCCGGGCACCACGATCGTGGAGCCCTCGGGAGACGCGGCCGACAGCTACCACCGCTACCGCGACGACATCCGCCTGCTCGCCGAGCTCGGGCTGAACTCCTACCGGTTCAGCATCGAGTGGTCGCGCATCGAGCCCGAGCGCGGCCTCTACTCGCGCGCATCCGTCGACCACTACCGGCGAATGGTCGACACCTGCCACGAGTTCGGCATCGAGCCGATCGTGACCCTGATGCACTTCACCGTGCCCCGCTGGTTCGAGAACGACGGCTTCTGGCGGGCACCGGATGCCGCGGACCTCTTCGCCCGCTACACCGAGCTCGCGCTGCCCGTCGTGGCCGAGGGTGTGAACTACGTCTGCACCATCAACGAGCCCAATATCGCCGCCATGCTCGCCGGGGGAGAGGACGCCTCGAACCTCGTCGCCTACGGCCTGCCCAAGCCCGACCTCGGCGTGGCCGACGCGCTGCTCGAGTCGCACAAGCGCTCCCGGGAGGTGCTGTCGCAGGTCTCCGGCCTCAAGACAGGCTGGACGATCGCCACCCAGGCGTTCGAGGCGGCCGACGAGCCCGGCTCCGAAGAGAAGAAGCGCGAGATCGCCTACCCCGCCGAGGATTGGTACCTCGAGAACGCCGCCGGCGACGACTTCATCGGTGTGCAGGCCTATACCCGCAACATCGTGGGACCCGAGGGCATCCGCCCGCCCGCCGCCGACGTGGAGAAGACGCTCACGCAGTGGGAGTACTTCCCTCCGGCCGCCGGCATCGGCGTTCGCGCGGCGTGGGAGCTGAGCGACCACACTCCGGTCATGGTGACCGAGAACGGCATCGCCACGCAGGACGACCCGCGTCGCATCGACTACACCCGAGGCGCGCTCGAGGGACTGCACGCGTGCATCGAAGACGGCATCACGCTGCTGGGCTACCAGCACTGGTCTGCGCTCGACAACTACGAATGGGCCTCGGGCTTCGCTCCCACGTTCGGCCTCATCGGCTGGGACAAGCAGACCTTCGAGCGCACGCCCAAGCCCAGCGCGAGCTGGTACGGCGAGGTCGCGAAGGCCAACGCGCTCGCCGTCTGAACAACTCCGTTCCCTGAGCTTGTCGAAGGGCCCGCTTCGACAGGCTCAGCGAACGGGTGGCTTTACGGCCAGAGAAGTGATGTAGACCACGTGTCGGCGCTGCGCGCGTAACGCAGTCTCTGGTGCCGGCGCTCGGCATCCGATTGCCAGAATTCGACGGTAGACGGCCTGACGCACCAGAGCGTCCAGGTGGGCGACACCAGCTCTGGATGCGCGTCGAGTTCGCGCGCCGCCTTCTCGATGGCGGCCTCGCTCTCGTCGCGGCTGCCGAGCGGGTGGCTCTGGGGGCTTCCGAGCGCGACGGCGCGGGCGCCCAGCCTGCGGCGGGAGAAGTCGCGGGCGTTCTCGTCGTCTGAGCCCCGCGTCACCGTGCCGCGGATGCGCACGGAGCGACCCACGGTGGGCCAGTAGAAGGTGAGGGCGGCGACGGGATTCGCCGTGAGCTCGGCGCCTTTGACGCTCGCGGAGCTGCTGGCGAACCACCAGCCGTCGTCGGTGAGGTCCTTCAGGATCAGCACCCGGGCATCCGGAACGCCGTCGGCGTCGACGGTGGAGAGCGTCATCGCGTGCGGTTCGAGCTGGCCCGCTTCGACGGCCTGGCCGAACCACGCCACGAAGAGTTCGAGGGGGTTCTCGGGCACGACGGTCGGATCGAACGGCGGAGGAGTGGCCGCGAGGCTGGCGAGCGGACGAAGGCTGTCTCTCAGAGGGTGCACCTTATCGACACTACGCTCCAGGAGTCAGAGTCCGCTCACGGTCTGGATGGGTTCGGTATCGGGAATGGGGCTGGCGTCTTTTCCGCGAAGATCGGGATGCCACCGCTTTCCGACGAGTGGAACGAGGAACCCGAGCAGGCCCAGCACGCCGGCGACGTAGAAGGCGCCCGAGGCGCCCTGGCCGTCGATGAGGAATCCGGCGAACGCGCTTCCGACGGCGGCTCCGATGAGCTGACCCGTGCCGACCCAGCCGTAGGCTTCGGCCGTGTCGCTGAAGCGCACGCTCGCCGAGACGATGGAGAACATCACGGCGAGGGCCGGGGCGATGCCGATACCCGCGATGAACAGGGTGACGGCGAGCCACCAGATGTTGAGCGACACGGCCGCGAGTGCTGTTCCGACGAACACGATCAGCATGCGGCGGGCCAGCGCCCATGGCCCGATCGGAACGTGGCCGAGCGACAGGCCGCCGACCAGGGAGCCGACGGCGAAGATCGCGAGAACGATTCCGGCCTCGAGGCCGTCGTGACCGAACGTGGCCACGACGCCGGCCTCGATCGCCGCGCAGGCCGCGACCAGCAGGAACCCGACGATCGTCGCCAGCAGCACGGGAGGCTTGGCGAGCACCGCGCCCAGCTTGCGGCGCGAGCGGGGGATGCGCACCCGGCCCAGCTCGGGGCTCGCGATGAACCAGGTGCCTCCTCCGACCAGGAAGACGACGGCGAGAAGGATGCCCCAGACGGTGCCGATCTGGGTCGACACGAACGTGGTGATGACCGGGCCGACGACCCAGATGATCTCCTGGGCCGAGGCGTCGAGCGAGAAGAGCGGGGTGAGCTGCTTCGAGTTGACCATCTTGGGGTAGATGGTGCGCACGGCAGGCTGGATGGGCGGCATGGTCAGGCCGGCGACGAGAGCGACGCCCATGGCGGCCGGGATCGTGAGGGGCAGGAGTGCGATGGCCGAGATGGCGAAGGCGCAGATGATCATCGTGATGGTGATGACTTGGCGCATGCCCCAGACGCCCATCAGCCGCGAAGTGAGGGGGCCGGCGACCGCCTGGCCGATGCTCAACGCGGCGAGAACGAGGCCGGCCGCGCCGTAGGAGTCGTGGACCCTCTCGATGTGCAGAAGGAAGGCGAGCGAGAGCATGCCGAAGGGGAACCGGGCGGTGAGTTGCGCGGCGATGATGCGCGCGACCCCGCGGGTTTTCAAGAGATTCGAGTAGCTGCTCACAACTTCTCTACTCTACCGTCCAGCCGGTACAAGTGCCTTCTGAATACGTTGCATAGAGACAGGCTCCGCCGTTCCGAGCGATTGCGCAAACAGGCTCACCCGGAACTCCTCGAGGAGCCAGCGCGCGCGTACGATGTTCGGCGGCGAATGAGGGGCGAGAGGGATGCGGCCGCCCGCATCGGTGTAGCGGCTCGTCGCCGCCTGCACCTCGGTCATCCATGCTCGGTCGCGTGCCGCATTCTCGGCGAGCTTGTCGAGCCGCTGCGTGAGCGCCTTGAGATAGCGGGGCAGCTGCCGCAGCTGGGTCGTGCCCGTGGCCGACACGAAGCCCGGGTAGATGAGCCCCTTCAGCTGCTCTCGGGCATCGCCGAGCGCCGCGAGCAGGGCCATGCTCGTGACGCCCTTGAGCGCCTTCTCCGCATCGCGCGCCGCAGAGAGGACGGTGGTGGCGACGCCCACGGTCGCGTAGAGCTCGTCCATGACCGTCGCCGAGAGGCGGTCTCGGGCCGTCTGGAAGCCGGCCTCGTTCCAGAGCATGCCATCCGGTGCCACCTCGAAGAGCACGCGCTGCGCGACCGCGCGCAGGCAGTCGTCGAAGAGAGCCTGCACGTTCTGGTACGGGCTGGTGGCGAGCATCAGCTTCTCGTTCTGTGTGAGGTGCTCGCGCACATACGACAGGGGAGAGGGCACGGCGAGCAGCAGCAGGCGCACGATGCCGTCGGGCGTCTGGAGGGCCTGCTCGTCGGGCGAGGTCATGAGCCGCAGCGACACCGACGAGCCGTCGTCGACGAGGGCGGGGTAGGCGCGGATCACTCCGCCGTGCTGCTTCGTGTCGACGAGCCGCGGCAGCTCGCCGATGCTCCAGGTGGTGAGTCCGGAGCGCTCGAGGTCGCTCGAGATGCGGGTCGTGGCCTTCGCGACCGATTCGCGGGCGGCGCCGCGGTGCTTCTGCTGCAGGGCGGGCAGGTCCTTGCCGACCGACAGCGTCTTGCCCCGTTCGTCGACGACGCGGAACGACATGCGCAGATGCGACGGCAGGCGCTCGCGGTCGAAGTCGGATGCCGACACCGAGACGTGGGCGAGCCTCGACATCGTCGAGGCCAGGGCTGCGAGATACCCCTCGTCGCCTCCGCCCTCCGGCGTCTCGGCGACCAGGCGCACCGCCCAGTCTGTCGAGGGCACAAAATTGCGGCGGATGTTCTTGGGAAGCGATTTGATGAGCGCCGTCACGAGCTCGACGCGCAGGCCGGGCACCTGGTATTCGAACGACTCGGGCTTGAGTCTCGGCAGCAAGGCGAGGGGCACGGTCGCAGTTACGCCGTCATCTTCGGTGCCGGGTTCGAAGCGGTAGCTCAGGCCCAGGCGCTGGTCCTCCTGCTGCCACGTCGTCGGGTACTCGTTCTCGTCGATCTCGGGCGCACCCTCGGGCACGAGGGCGTCGATGGTCATGGTGAGCAGCTCGGGGGTGTCGTGCTTCGCCGTCTTCCACCATCCCTCGAAGGTGCGCTGCGAGAACACGTCGCGCGGGATGCGCGCGTTGTAGAAGTCGAACACCGCTTCGTCGTCGGTCAGCAGGTCGCGGCGGCGGCTGCGCTCCTCGATCTGCTCGAGCTCTTTGCGGAAGGCACGGTTCGCCCGGTCGAACGCCTGCTGCGACTCCCAGTCGCCCTCGACGAGCGCGTGGCGGATGAACAGCTCGCGCGCGTACGACGGGTCGACGCGAGAGAACTGGATGCGCCGCTTCTCGACGATGGGAACGCCGAACAGCGTGACCCGCTCGTAGGCGACGACGGAGCCCTGCTTCTTCTCCCAGCGGGGTTCGGAGTAGCTGCGCTTGACGAGGTCGCCCGCCAGTCTCTCGGCCCAGGCCGGGTCGATGGCCGCGTTCATGCGCGCGAACAGGCGACTCGTCTCGACCAGTTCGGCGCTCATCACGGCGGCGGGCTGCTTCTTGTTCAGCACCGAACCCGGGAAGATGCTGAAGCGCGACTGGCGTGCGCCCACGTAGTCCTTCTTGACCGCGTCCTTCAGGCCGATGTGCGAGAGCAGTCCCGACAGGATCGACCGGTGGATTCCGTCGGGGTTCACCGCGGGCTCGCCGATCGTGAGCCCCAGCGGCCTCGAGAGCTGCCTCAGCTGGCGGTACACGTCCTGCCACTCGCGGATGCGCAGGTAGTTGAGGAACTCGTTCTTGCAGAGTCGGCGGAACGCGCTCGACGACAGCTCGGACTGCTTCTCCTCGAGGTAGTTCCAGAGGTTGAGCAGGGTGAGGAAGTCGCTCGTCGGGTCGGTGAAGCGACCGTGCAGCTCGTCGGCTCGCTGGCGCCGTTCGAGCGGGCGCTCGCGGGGATCCTGGATCGTGAGCCCTGCCACGATGAGCATCACCTCGCGGCTCGTGCCCGTCTCTTTGGACTCGATCACCATTCGGGCGAAGCGCGGCTCTATGGGCAGGCGCGCGAGGTCGCGACCGATCCTCGTGAGCCGTGGCTGGGCATCCGGTGTCTTGCTTCTCGTGTTCGCGTCTGACGACGAGGCCGACGAAGACGAGGCCGTGCGCAGCGCGCCCAGCTCGCCGAGCAGGTCGAGGCCGTCCTTGATGCCGCGCGACTCCGGCGGCTGAAGGAACGGGAACGACGCGATGTCGCCGAGGCCGAGCGAGATCATCTGCAGGATGACGGCGGCGAGGTTCGTGCGCAGGATCTCGGGCTCGGTGAACTCGGGGCGCTTCTCGAAGTCCTGCTGCGAATACAACCGGATGGCGATTCCATCGCTGGTGCGGCCCGAACGGCCCGATCGCTGGTTCGCGGAGGCCTGCGAGATCGCCTCGATCGGCAGACGCTGCACCTTGGAGCGCACGCTGTAGCGGCTGATGCGCGCCGTGCCGGCGTCGATCACGTACTTGATGCCGGGCACGGTGAGGCTGGTCTCGGCGACGTTCGTGGCCAGCACGATGCGCCGGCGCACGCCGGGAGTGCTGCTGCGCTGGAACACGCGGTGCTGGTCGGCGCTCGAGAGGCGACCGTAGAGGGGGAGGATCTCTGTGACGCCGCCCGCCGAGCTGCGGTTGGCGAACTTTCCCTTGAGCGACTCCTCGGCGTCGCGGATCTCGTTCTCTCCCGACAGGAAGACCAGGATGTCGCCGTCGCCCTCGCGTCCCAGCTCGTCTACGGCGTCTCCAATGGCCTCGAACACGTCGCGGTCGGGGGTTGCAGGCGGGTCGTCATCGTCACCCTCCGGTGCTGCGTCCGCGACCAGCGGCCGGTACCGGATCTCCACCGGGAACGTACGCCCCGAGACCTCGACGATCGGGGCGTCGTCGAAGTGCTTGGAGAAGCTCTGCGGGTCGATCGTGGCCGACGTGATGATGAGCTTGAGGTCGGGTCGCTTCGGCAGCAGCTGCTTGAGATAGCCCAGCAGGAAGTCGATGTTGAGGCTGCGCTCGTGGGCTTCGTCGATGATGATCGTGTCGTACTTCGAGAGCATGCGGTCGTGGTGCATCTCGTTGAGCAGGATTCCGTCTGTCATCAGCTTGATGCGGGTGTCTTTCGACGCCTTGTCGGTGAAGCGCACCTGATAGCCGACGAGGCCGCCGACCTCCTGGCCCAGTTCCTCGGCGATGCGCTCGGCGATCGTGCGTGCCGCGAGTCGACGAGGCTGGGTGTGGCCGATCGCCTCGCGCCCCAGCTCGAGGCAGATCTTCGGAAGCTGCGTCGTCTTGCCCGATCCAGTCGCACCCGCGACGATGACCACCTGGTTCTCTGCGATCGCGCGGGCGATGTCGTCGCGACGCTGGCTGACCGGGAGTTCAGGGGGGAAGACGATACGGGGGAGGGAATCCATGGGCATTCCATTCTAGATTCTCCGCCACCGGTCGCGCCCTCATGGCTGATGTCTCGGCCGGTATCGTGGCCGGAATGGATGCTGTGACTCTTGATCTGCCCGATGGTTCCGTGCTTCTCAGGCGTGCGACGATCGACGACCTCTCGGTGATCATCGATCTGCTGGCCGACGATCCGATCAGCGCGGCGCGCGGTGACTCGGCCGATGCCAGCGATCGGGAGGCCTACGAGGTCGCTTTCGCCGCCATCGACCGGGACCCGGCGCAGCGACTTTTGGTCGTCGTCGACTCTGTTTGTGCGGTCGTTGCGACCATGCAGCTCACGGTGATCCCCGGTCTCGCCAGGCGCGGAGCGTCTCGCCTGCAGATCGAGGCCGTGCGGGTCTCGTCGAGTCAACGCAGCCGCGGTATCGGTGCGGCGATGATGCGCTGGGCGATCGAGGACGCTCGCGTCTCCGGCGTGCCGCTCGTGCAGTTGACGTCAGATGCTGCCCGGGTGGATGCGCACCGCTTCTACGAGCGGCTCGGCTTCGAGGCGTCTCACGTCGGGTTCAAGTACCGGGTGGTCTAGCTCTGCGGAGGTTGTGCGCGGAGAACGCGAGCCAGCAGAGCCTCGGGGGTGTCGGCGATGAGGGTCGGCGACCACTCTTGGGTCCAAGACCGTCCGTGGCTGACCCAGCCAGTGGATGCGCCGGCTGCCCGTCCGCCCTCCATGTCTGCACGCACGTGGTCACCGATCATCCAGACGTCGGGGTCGGCGGGAGCCATAGCCCTGGCTGCCGCGAAGATTCGGCCGTCGGGTTTCTTGACCCCGACCTCTGCGGAGACGACGACATCGTCTACGAGCCGGTCCAGCCCTGTCTGCGCGAGCTTCCGTCGCTGCTGCCGCGATTCGCCATTGGTCACGATGACAAGGTGGGCGCCCGCTTCCGAGAGCTGTTGGAGCCGGTCGACGACTCCGGGGTAGCAGGCCAGGCCGTCGAGCACCCCCTCGCGCAGACGATCGACGAGTTCGTCGGCGTCTGCGGTGGGAACGTATCTTGTGATCAGATCTTGTGCGAGTTCACGCCGAGGCGCGTAGCCGCTCCTGTCAGCCGCCATGATCCAGGCGGAGTCGGCAGGAGTTCCGCCTATCTCTCGAACGAACCCCTCTGCCCAGCGCTTGAAGGCGCCGTCTCTGTCGACGAGCGTGTTGTCGAGGTCTAAGAGCAGGAGCACCGCACCAGACTACGAGCGACTCGCCCGGTTCCTGTCTTCTACCAATGCGCGCAAATGGTCGAGGTCTTCCCCGACTGTCGCCGTGTCCCGATCGAATTCGTCGTCTGAGAGGTCGAGTGGGCGCAACGTGAAGATGATCTCCGCCCCGTCGGGGTGGGCGATGACCCTCAGAGGGTTGGTGACGGTTGCCCCCGATGGCAGGGTCACATCGTGATCGAGGATGCCGAACTCGTTGGGCGCGACGAAGCGCACCGAGACACGACCCATCGGCGAGTCGACCCTTAGGGTGTCACCCTCGCGGGTCACCTCGGAGTGTGCCAGCCCGGACGCCCATATCGGCAGGTTGTCGACGTTCGAGGCGAACCCGTAGACGGCCTGCGGGCTCGCTGAAATGACGCGGCTGACGTGGCGGCTCTCCATGCGTCCAGCATGGCGGATGAGGGCATACGTGTGCCACGGTCGGACGGGGTGATCTCGATTCGCGGTGCTAGTTCCTCGCGCCGATACTCGATCGGCGCAGGCGTGGGCGGGCTGTCCTCGTCTCCCCCTGCGTTGGTCGAGTAGGCCGCTTGCGGCCGTATCGAGACCCAGGGTTGGTTAGAAGGGGCAGCCGGCGAGCTCCTCCTCCGGTGTTGTCGTGTTCTGTGTGGCTGCGGTGATGAGAGCTGGTGGTGCTGGTCGCATCCTTCCTTCTGGCCGCACAGTGTAGACGTGCCCTGCAGGTGACGTCGCCGTCAGTGTGTCGTCTCCGTTCTGGACGAACTCCCACCTCGTGTGATGCTTCACCCGATGATGTCCCGCACTCAATGGTGCGAGGTTCTCCGGGATCGTGCCCCCGCCATAGGCGTGGTCCTCCGTGTGGTCCATATCGGCCTGCTCCGACGGGACCGTGCACCCCGGGAACACGCACTCCGGGTGCACCAGTCGGGCGTGGTCGATCATCGCCGCGGTCGGCCGGTAGTCCCGGGGGTCGGTGGCGAGGATGCGTCCGGTGATGGGGTCGGTCAGGATGCGCCGCCACGACGTCGCGTCCGCCGTCAGCTGGGCGGCGGTGGCGGGGTCGATGGGCCCGTAGCCGCGGAGGATCGCCGCCTCCTCACCCACACCGAGCAGCGTCATGACGGGAACCATCACATGCACCCTGCCGCGAATACCGCGGGTCGCTCCCGGGATCGACGGTTCCCCGTTGAGGAGCAGGTCGGTGAGGACATCGACCTTCAGGTGTCCCATGCTGCGCGGGTCACCACTGGTCTTCAGCCCGGCCGCCAGTCGTACGGCCCTGTCTGCGATGGCGTGGATCTCCGGTGCCGGGGCGAGCAGGGTGAGTTGGGCCATGCCGTCTGCTGCCGGATCGATGTAGATGCGCCGAGTCCCGGCAGCTTTCTCTGCCCGTTCCACGGCGGTGGACGGTTGAGCGAGTTCGACCTCGTGGCGTGCCTTCTTCTCGAGCTGCTTCGGGTTCACCTCCGTCGCCAACACTGCAAGGCGGGCGTCGTATGCGGCCAACGCGTCGCCCTCGAGGTTCTCGGCGTGCTTCGCGATGACCTCGGCGTGTTCCCACGACACGTTCCCTGCTGACAGGGCGTGAAGAGTGAGGGGAAGAGAGCTGACCAGGGCGACGCTGGTATCGACCAGGACGGAAGTGCGGTACTCGGTGCGGCGGGTCAGCAGGGCGAGTTCGGTGAGGAGCTCAACGCGTTCGACCCGGGCGGTGGACCAGACCGGTCCGGCGGTGGACGTATCGACCGGGGCCTGGCGGTGCAGGTTCCGCTGGGCGTCGGTGACGCGTCTGGCCCTGACCGCGGATAGCCGGGCTATCTGCGTGTCGAGGGCGGCGACCTCGTCGAGCGCGACCATGTACGGGTCAGGCTCGGAGGGTGGGGGTGGGGGTGTCATGGGATAAGTCAAACAGGGACCACCGACACTGGGTCGGATCAAGTATTCGATGCTTGATCAGGGGAAAAGGCTGTGGATAAGTGTCGCGAGGCGTGGGTTGTGGAGGAGTGGACGCGGCCTGGCGGGGGTGCCCTTCGACAGGCTCAGGGAACGGGTCTCGATACGGCCGCGGGCGGCCTACTCGACCAGCGCGGTAGCTTCGACAGGCTCAGGGAACGGGTCTCGACCGAACGCGGGTGCCCTCGGACAGGCTCAGGGAACGGGTCTCGACGCTGCGAACCGGGCGCCCTTCGACGGGCTCAGGGAACGGGGGTGTCGACGCAGCGAACCCGGCCGATTCGACAGGCTCAGGGAACGGGGTGATTTGCCGACACTGCCGCGTCGGCGCGTCAGTCTGCGAGTGCCGTGTCGCCGCGGTGCTCCCCGTAGAACTCCGACTGCGACCGCATGATGTCGGCCATCGTCGCCGCCGGGCCGGTTCCGTACACCGTGCCCACGAAGTTCAGGGTGCGCTGCACGGCCCAGATCTCGTCGTGCCTGTCGGGGGAGAACAGCTGTGCCGGATCGCCGACGGCCACCCAGGAGATGGGAACGACGGTGCCCGCAGCGAGCCGCGTGTTCACCTGCACGACGCCGTTGATGCGCACTTCGGCGCCGTCGCCGATGGTCGCTCCGGGAAAGACCGATGAACCGGTGGCAAGGAACGCGCCCTCACCCACGACGCATCCGTTGACGTGGGCGTGCGGACCGATCATCACTCTGTCGCCGATGATGGCCGGATAGCCTGCCCGTCCGCGTATCACCGCGTTCTCGAGCACGACGACGTCGGCGCCGATCACGACCGGTCCGTCCTCGGCGGTCACGACCGCGCCGTGCATGATGCGCGAGCCGGCACCGATCGTCACGTCGCCGGAAACGATGGCGGATGCCGCGACGAGCGCATCCGGATCGACCCTCGGCCGCGCGCCCCGGCTCTCGTACAGCACGGTCAGTCGGCCTGGCCGAGCGCGGCCGCGATGCGGGCGGCGGATGCGCGGCCGACCGCGCGGCCCGCCTCGGCCGATGCGCGCCGGGTCGTGGGGTCGAGAGGATTCGGCCCGAAGGCCGCGATGGACGCGGCGTCGGCGTAGACGATGACGGTCGGAACGCCGCCGAGCGCCTCGAGCTCGGCGGTGGGGACGGTGCCGACTCCGGGATCGCCCACGCCCGGAAGGGGCGTCACGATGACGACCCAATCGGAGCCGGCGGCGAGGTCGGCGTTGCTGCCCGACCGGGCCCCGCCATCCATGTAACGGGAACCGCCGATGGTGACCGGCGGCCAGACGCCCGGAACGGCGCAGCTGGCGGCGATGGCGTCGACGAGGTCGACGCCGCTCGACCGGTCGAAGACGACGAACTCGCCGCGTTCGACCTCGACGGCCGTGATCCTCAGGTCGCGCTCGGGCCACTCGCTGTCGGCGAGACGCGATCGGATGACCTCGAGACGAACCGACTCGTCGACAGACGGCGTCTCGAGCGCGAGGCGGCCGATGCGCTTGAGCGCGTCGGTGGGCGAGGTCGCCCCCTGGACGGCGGAAAGGAAGCGCGCCTGCAGCTCCTGCACGTCGACGTCTGCCCCGAGCTCTGCGGTCTCCTCCTCGAGCTGCGCGGCGAACGACGCGGTGAGACCGGTCGTGCCCGCGAGCTGCGCGGCGACCGCGGAACCGGCGGATGTTCCGATGAACCGGGTCGACGGCGCGAGTAGGCGATCGACGAGAGCCGGGTCGGCGTCGAGAAGTCCCTGCACGACGCCCAGCTCCCAGGCGATTCCGGCGACACCTCCGCCGGCGAAGACGAGTGAACCTGTGCCCATGCGACGACCTCCAGTTGAGTGCTTGCCCGTACCGCGAGCCATGCTAGCGCCCACCGAGTGAGGGCGTGCTGTGCGTAACAGAGCGACACAGCGACCCGTGTACGGCGGCTCCGGTCGTACGCTCGACCCATGACGAACATCGACACGCATCCCCTGGCCGCTGCGGCGTCGGGCGACGAGCCCTGTGTCGACCTCGTCGAGGACGTCACGCCGTCTGTCGTCTCGCTCATCGGAAACACTCCGCTGATCGAGCTCAACGTGCTCGCTCATGGGCTGCCGGCGCGCGTGCTGGTGAAGCTCGAGAGTCGCAACGCCGGCGGATCGGCGAAAGACCGCATCGCGTTGCACATGGTTCGCGCGGCCGAGGCGAGCGGTGCGCTGAAGCCCGGGGCCACGATCGTGGAGTCGAGTTCGGGAAACACCGGCATCGGCCTGGCACTCGTCGGCCGCCTCACCGGGCACCCCGTCGTGATCATCCACAGCGCTTACATCTCCGATGAGAAGCGCGCCGTGCTGAAGGCCTACGGCGCGCGACTGGTCGAGGCCGACTGGGAGGCGCCGCCGGAGAGCCCGAACAACGCGCGGGCCATCGCCGATCGCATCGCGGCCGAGCTGCCCAACGCCTGGCGGCCCTCTCAGTACGAGAACGAGAGCAACCCGGGCGCGCACTACCAGACCACCGGGCCGGAGATCTGGCGACAGACGGCCCACAAGGTCACGCACCTCGTCGCATCCGTCGGCACCGGCGGAACCATCAGTGGAACGGGCCGGTATCTGAAAGACGTCTCGGCCGATCGCATCCGGGTCATCGGGGCCGACCCGACCGGGTCGACCTACAGCGGCAACGTCGCCGGCCAGATCAACGTGGAGGGCGCGGGCAACCGCTGGACCCAGGCGAACTGGCCGCAGACCTATCACCACGAGGTGGTCGACGAGTACCTGGTGGTCTCCGACCAGGAGATCTACGACACGGTGCACACGCTCGCCGCGTCGGAAGCCCTGCTCCTGGGTCCGTCGTCTGCACTCGCCGTCGCCGTCGCCCTGCGGGTCGCGGCCACGGCGCCCGAGGGATCTGTCGTGGTGGCGATCGCCCCCGACACGGGAGCGAACTACCTGACCAAGGCGTTCGACGACGAGTGGCTCACCGACATCGGCGTCGGCACCTATTCGATCTGACCGGCCCCATCGACCCGGCACGCCCGCTCTTCTACTTTTAGGCTCTTTTTATGGCTCTGCTTCACTTCGGATGGTTTCTCGGCGCGGGTTTCGGCGTGCAGGGATGGGGTGACCCCACCTACGGCATCGGCTATGACTGGAAGAAGCCCGACGTCTACCAGGACGCTGCCCGGCTGTTCGAGCACAGCGGCCTCGACCTGCTGATCATCGAAGACGGCGTCACGGTTCCCGACACCTACGGCGGAACGAGCGAGGTCAACCTCGCCAACGCCCGGTTCGCCCCCAAGCACGACCCGCTGCCGTTGGTGCCGTACCTTCTGTCGGCGACGCAGAACCTCGGCATCGTGCCCACGCTCAGCGCCTCGTTCTACGAACCGTTCACAGCGGCCCGCCTGCTGGCCACGCTGCAGCACTTCGCCGACGGCCGCCTCGGCTGGAACGTCGTGACCAGCGGAAGCGACCTCGCCGCCCAGAACTACGGCCTCGACAAGCAGATCGAGCACGATCTGCGCTACGACCGCGCCGACGAGTGGGTCAGTGTGATCCGCAAACTCTGGCGCAGCTGGGCGCCCGACTCGGTGCTCGAGGATGCCGAACGCGGGGTGTTCGCGGACTTCACGAAGGTGGCGCCGATCAACCACGACGGCCGATTCTTCAAGGTCCGCGGCCCGATCAACACCGCTCCCATGCCGCAGGAACCCGTGATGGTGCAGGCGGGAGCATCCGGCCGTGGCCGCGACTTCGCGGGGCAGAACTCCGACGTGATCATCGCGCTGTCGTCGACGCCTGAGCGCAACCGCGAGTTCCGCGACAGCATCCGGCAGGTGGCGCTGGCGGCGGGCCGCAACCCCGACCACGTGAAGGTGCTCTTCGCGGTCACGCCGATCGTCACCGCGAATGCCGAGGAGACGGCCAGCGTCAAGGCCCGGCGCTCCGATCTCAACCAGGCCGCGATCGACGAAGCGCTGCAGTCGATCTCGTACCTCTCTGGAGTCGACTTCAAGGCGTTCGACCTCGACGCGCCCCTGCCCGAACTCACCACCAACAGCAACCAGGGAACCCTCGACAACTTCGTGAAGTCGGCGCCCCCCGGGTCGACGCTTCGCGAGATCCTGCAGGTGCGCGCCAATCGCGACGGTCTCGCCGTGATCGGCACGGCCGACGAGATCGTCGATCACCTCGAGGCCCTCGGCGAGGCCAGCGGCGGAGACGGATTCCTCTTCGCCGGCCAGGTGCATCCCGCCAACGTGCACCGCACCCTCGATCCGCTCGTGCCCGTGCTGCGCCGACGAGGGCTCATTCGTCGCGAGTTCGGCGACGGCGGCCTGCGCGGCAACCTCCTGGACTTCTGATGCCCGCGCTCCGACTCGAGGGGCAGCCGGTCACGATCGACGATGTCGTCGCCGTGGCCGACGGTGCGACGGTCGAGCTGGCCCCGGATGTCGTCGGGGTGATCGGTCGCGCGCGTCGAGTCGTCGAGTCGGTGCAGCAGTCGGGATCCGCCGTCTACGGTCTCAACACCCAGCTCGGCGCCGGTCGCGACACGGTCGTCGCGGCCGACGAGATCGCCGCTTTCCAGAACCGCGTCATCGACAATCACCGCGGCAGCATCGGAGATCCTCTCGCCGAGCGCGAGGTGCGCGCAACGGTTCTCGCCCGCGTGGTCGGCTTCTCGCTGGGCGGTTCCGGCGTGCGACCCGAGCTGGCGGATGCCTACGCGCGGCTTCTCGACGGAGGCCCGCTTCCCGAGGTCTACACGACGGGCTCGGTCGGCGCATCCGATCTCGCCCTGCTCGCAGAGGTGGCGGCGCACGTGCGCGACACCCTGCCGTTCGGCGCGGGGGAGGCGCTCGCGGCCATCAGCGCGAACTCGTACTCGATCGGCGTCGGCGCTCTCGCGATCTCCGAGCTGCGGGCGCTCGTCGACGAGTCCGACGCCGTCGCGGCGCTGTCGCTCGAGGTCCTGGGCGCCGTCGGCTCGGGAGGCTCGCTGGCGCCGTTCGACCCGCGCGTGCACGCACGCCGCTCGGCCGGAAGGCAGCAGACGGCCCGGGCCATCCTGTCGCGAGTGGCCGGCGGCCTGCTCGACGACGCCGGGCGTACGGCGTCGGTGCAGGACCCGCTGTCGTTCCGAACGGTTCCGCAGGTGCACGGCGCCCTTCGCGACGCCATCGCGCTCGCCGCGGCGGCCGTCGAGGCCGAGCTCAATGCTCCCGCCGACAACCCGCTCGTCGTGCTCGACGAGTCTCCAGCCGGGGGAGCGCTGGTGTCGAACGGCAACTTCGAGCCGCTCGGCCTGGTTCTGGCCCTCGAGAGCCTGCGCGTCGCCGTCGCCCACACGGCGGGCATCTCCGAACGACGCATCGCCGTGCTCTCCGGTCTCGCGACGCCGCTCCGGCGCGCGGGTCGAAACGCCGTTCCGGGTCTCACCTGGTACGCGGCGGCCGACATGCTCGCCGAGGTGAGGCACCTCGCCGACCCGGTGTCGACATCCGGAACCACGTTGTCAGAGGTAGAGGACCAGGCGTCGTTCGCGCCCCTCGCGGTGCGCCTGCTGCAGCGACAGGTGACGCTTCACCGTCAGATCCTCGCCGTGGAGGCGTTGCATGCCGCCGAGCTCGTGGCGAGCCTCGACGAGGCGCCGACGTTGGGCCGTGGCACGCGAGACCTCGCGGCCGAGCTGGTGGAGCGGATCGGGCATCTCGACACCGGTCGGAACCTCGTAGCCCACGCCGTCAAGGCCGTCTCCTCGGCGGGCGAACGTGACAGCATTGTCCAATGACTACTTCTGAATCCTCAGTCCCCACGATCACCCTGAACGACGGCAACACCATTCCCCAGCTCGGCTTCGGAGTCTTCAAGGTCGATCCCGACAAGACGTCGCGGGTCGTCAGCGAGGCGTTCGAGGTGGGCTACCGCCACATCGACACCGCCAAGATCTACGGCAACGAAGAGGGCGTCGGCCACGCGATCAAGACCAGCGGCATCGACCGTGACGAGCTGTTCATCACCACGAAGCTGTGGAATGCGGACCAGGGCTACGACTCGGGCCTCGCCGCATTCGAGAAGAGCCTCGGCCGCCTGCAGCTCGACTACGTCGACCTGTACCTGATCCACTGGCCGGCCCCCGCGAACGACAACTACGTCGAGGCGTGGAAGGCGCTCGAGAAGATCCGCGAGTCGGGTCGCGCCAAGTCGATCGGCGTCTCGAACTTCACTGTCGAGCACCTCACCCGCCTGCTGGGCGAGACCGACGTCGTTCCCGCCGTCAACCAGATCGAGTTGCACCCCGAGTTCCAGCAGCGCGAGATCACCGCGTTCGGACGTGAGCACGGCATCGCGACCGAGGCGTGGAGCCCGCTGGCGCACGGTGCGCTGCTGAAGGACCCGAACGTGCAGGCCATCGCGGATGCGCACGGCAAGTCGCTGGCCCAGGTGATCCTTCGCTGGCACATCCAGCTCGGCAACATCATCTTCCCCAAGTCGAACAGCCGCGACCGCATCGTCGAGAACTTCGAGATCTTCGACTTCGAGCTCAGCGACGACGAGCAGGCCTCGATCACCGCTCTCGAGAAGGACGGCCGCGTCGGCGGGCACCCCGACGAGGTCAACTGACCGAGCGACCGAGCAGAGCGCCGACACCGTGAACAGGCTCCACGACGCGATCAGTCCCTACCTCCGCTCGCACGCCGACAACCCGGTGGACTGGTTTCCGTGGGGCGAGGAGGCCTTCGAGGAGGCGGCGCGGCGAGACGTTCCCGTTCTCGTCTCGATCGGATACTCGACCTGCCACTGGTGCCACGTCATGGCGCGCGAGTCGTTCTCCGACCCGCAGCTGGCGCAGCAGCTGAACTCCCGCTTCGTGGCGATCAAGGTCGACCGCGAGGAGCATCCCGAGGTCGACTCGGTGTACCTCGCGGCGGCCGGCGCCTTCACGCAGGGCCTCGGCTGGCCGCTGAACGTGTTCGTGACCCCGCAGGGCAAGGCGTTCTTCGCGGGCACCTACTCTCCGCCGGTGCCCGTTCAGGGTCACCCGTCGTTCAGCCAGGTTCTCGACGCCGTCGACGACGCCTGGCAGGCGAGACGTGACCAAGTCGATCTGACCGCAGCGGCGATCTCGGATGCGCTGACGCAGGCGGCCGCTGCCACGCCGCAGGGCGCGATCCCCTCCGACGCCGAGGCTCGGCTCAGAGCGGTCGAGCGCGAGCTCGAGGGCTATGAGGACACCCAGCACGGCGGCTTCGGGGGCGCACCGAAGTTCCCCGTCGCCCCCGTGCTGTCGATGCTTCTTCGCCGAGGCAGCCCGCTTGCCGCGCGCACACTGCTCGCCATGAGTCGCTCGCCGCTGCGCGACGTGGTCGAGGGCGGCTTCTTCCGCTACAGCGTCAATCGCGACTGGAGCGACCCTCATTACGAGCGCATGCTCTACGACAATGCGCTGCTGCTCGACGACTACGCGAGACTCGGGTCGAGCCCGGATCCTGCGGCCTCGGAGGCCCGTGAGACAGCCGAGGGAATCGCGTCGTTCCTCACCTCCGTGCTGCAGCAGCCGGAGGGCGGATTCGGCTCGGCTCAAGATTCCGAGAGTACCGTTGCCGGATCGCGCAGCGAGGGCGGCTACTACGCGCTGGATGCCGCGGGTCGGGCTCTCGAGACGCCTCCGGCCGTCGACGCCAAGATCCTCACCGGCTGGAACGGATTCGCCATCGCCGTCCTCGCGCGGGCGGGCTTCGCTCTCGACAGGCCCGAGTGGATCGCAGCCGCGGCGCGAGCCGCCGACTACCTGCTCGAGTCGCACCTCGAACCGGGCGGCGCGCTCGTGCGCACATCCATCGGTGGGCGGCGGTCGGATGCGGCCGCGACGCTCGAGGACTACGGCGCGTTCGCCGGCGCACTGCTGGCGCTCGGAACGGTGACCGGCCGGGTCGACTACGCGGTCGGAGCGCGTCGGCTCGTCGATGCGGTGCTCGACGCGGGCTTCGTCGCTCCGGGAGGTCGGGACTCCGTGCTCTCGGCGCAGAACATCGCGGCCGTCGCCGACACCTCGGAGGGCGCGTACCCCTCGGGCACCAGCGCGGTGTGCGATGCGGCCCTCACCCTGTTCGACCTCACGGGAGACGGCCGTTACCGCGACGCGGTGTCGGGGGCGATCGGCTCGGTCGCCGAGGAGGCGTTCCAGCGCCCCATCGGCTACGGCGCCACGCTCGAGCTCGTGCAGAGGCTGATCGAGCCGAGCGAGCAACTGGTGATCGTGCTGCCGGAAACCGGCCACGAGGCATCCGATGACCTCGTCGACGCAGCCCGGTCTCACGCCTGGTCGCCGACGGTCGTCGTGACCGACGCCGAGGCGCGCGCGTGGGCGGACGCGGGGTTCGCCCTGCTCGAAGGGCGCACGACGCAGTCCGGGCTGCACACCGGTTACCTGTGCACCGACTTCGTGTGCAGGCTGCCGGTGACCGACGCCGAGGGGCTACAGCTCGCGTTCGGCAACGCCGAGGGGTAGCGAGTGGCGTCCGCGTCGTCTTACGAGGTGGCCGTCGCGGATCTCGAGAATGCGGTCGGCGTGTGCCGCCATCCGCGGGTCGTGAGTCGACACGACCGCCGCGACATCGCGCTCGTGCACGAGGGCCGAGATCAACGACATCATCGCCTCCGCGTTGACGCTGTCGAGCTGCCCGGTGGGCTCGTCAGCGATGATCAGCCGGGGGTTGTTGGCGAGGGCTCGTGCGATTCCCAGCCGCTGCTGCTGGCCGCCGGAGAGTTCGTCCGGCCGTTGCTGTGCGTGCTCGGCCAACCCGACCACCGACAACAGTTCGTCGACCCGTGCGGCGCGTTCCCCCGCGGCGACCCCGACGAGCCGCATCGGCAGCTCGACGTTCTCCGCCGCGGTGAGCGCAGAGAGCAGCGCAAACGTCTGAAAGATGTAGCCGATCTCCCGCCGTCTCAGATCGACGAGATCGCGATCGCTCGCCCCGGTCACCTGTCGCTCGCCCAGCGACACCACGCCCGCGGTGGGAGCGTCGAGCCCGCCGAGAAGGTTGAGCAGGGTGGTCTTGCCCGAACCCGACGGCCCCCGCAGCATCACGAGTTCACCTGCGCGAACCTCGAGCGTCGCGTCGACGAGCGCCCGGACCTCCGTTGCTCCACTGCCGTAGGTGCGGGTCAGACCTTCGGCTCGCAGCACCACGTCGTCGCTCATCGATCGTCTTCCTTCGCTTCGGCCGCTGTCGGCTGTTCGGAGGGATGCACCTGCGCGTGGTCATCCGCCAGTTCCACTCGAACAAGCCCGCTGAGTCCGAGACTGCGCACATACTCCTGCGGGAGCTGGAGGCGCCCCACCCGGTCGAGCACAACGAATTCCTGCGACCTGTGCTGCTCTTGGCCGAGCTCATCGGTCTCGGTGCTGCGATGCACTTCGGTCGAGAGGCGGCCGTCGCGGATCTGCACAGTGCGGCGCACCTTCGTCGACACCTCCTCGTCGTGCGTCACGATGAGAACGGTGACTCCGAGCTCGCGGTTCACCGCGCCTAGGGCATCGAGTACGAGCTGTGAGTTGACTTCGTCGAGTTCGCCGGTCGGCTCGTCGGCGAAGAGCACTTCGGGGTCGTTCGCGAGCGCCACCGCGATGGATGCGCGCTGCTGCTGGCCTCCCGAGAGCTGTGCGGGCCGGCGCCCCGCGAAATCGCCCATGCCGAGGAGTTCTATGAGCTCTTCGGTACGGCCCTTGCGCTGTGCCCGGGGCACGCCCGCGAGCGCGAGCGGCATCGCGATGTTCTGGCGCGCCGTGTAGTACGGCAGGAGGTTGCGGGAGGTCTGCTGCCAGACGAAGCCGACGGTGTGTCGTCGGTACTGAGTTCGCTGTGCCGACGACATGGCGAGGAGGTCGTGGCCGGCCACGATCGCCCTGCCCGCCGTGGGGATCTCGAGGCCGGTGAGGATGGCGAGCAGTGTGGACTTGCCCGAGCCCGAAGCGCCGACGATCGCGATCAACTCGCCTCGGTCGACCCGCAGTGTCAGACCCTGCAGCGCCTGCACCTCCACCTCCTCTGTCGAGAAGATCTTGACCAGGTCTGAACACTCGATCTGAAGCGTCATGACTCTCCCATCTTGAGGGTTGATGCGGGGGCGAACCGTCTTCCCAGTGCCGCCGCGACGAGAACGGCGACCACGATCGTCACCGTGTAGATGCCCACAGCTCCGGCGATCCAGAGCGGATCGAGCGTCGGCGTGGGCAGTGTCGTGCCGCCGATGAATCCGCGAAGGTCGAGCACCGCCGTCACGAGGTAGGGCAGAGCTACTCCGAGGGCCGAGCCCAGCAGAAGAGCCGCGAGCGCGACAGGCCCGAACTCCCACGCCACGAGGGCGCGAACCTGTCGCGGCGTCATGCCGATGATTCTCATCACGGCCACCACCCGGTTTCGGGAGGCCGCCGATGCCATGGCTGCGAGCGCGATGATGAGCACCGTGAAGACGAGTGTCGCCCCCGCCGTGAGCACAAGAGATGCCTCTATCGCCGCGGTGGTAGGCGCAGTCCTTCGCTGGAGGAGTTCGGAGCGCACATCGTAAATGCCTGCGGACTCGACGAACCGGTCGGGCTGGGCACTCAGCACGGCGCTCCTAATCGCGTCGATGCTGGCCGGGCCGTAATCCTGCGCAAGATCGATGAGAACGCTGCTCGGTCCCTGCTCGTCCACGCCGAGTTCGGCGGCCGCGTCGTCGTCGATGATCAGCCAGGTGTCGGGCATCCCGGGGATCGCGGTGTCGGAGACGACGCCCGCGGGCTTCACGGGGACATCTCCCAGCCGCACCGTCGTGCCCCGCAGAAGGTCGGCCAACGATTGGGAGACCAGGACGGGCCGCGGCGACCGGGTCGATGACCCGAGCTCGGGAAGGTCGCCTCGCACCGCGGCGAGCGCGGCCGGGTCGACGAGCACGACGTCGACGCGGGTGGTGCCCGCCTCGTCTGTCAGAGCCAGGTTCTCCTGCACCGTCAGCGCCGCGACAGCGTCGACCTCCGGCAGTTCGCGGATCTCGTCGAGCAGTGTGCCGGGAAGATCGTGGGCGTCGACGCGTGCGTCGGCGCCCACGATCTCGGCCGCCGCGCGCCGCTGGCTGGCGTCGACGGTGCTGATCATGATCGTCGAGAACAACACCATGGATACGCCGACGACGAGAGCGAGCGCCGCGATCGCACCGACGGCCGGCTCGCGGATGGCGCGGGCCGAACCCACCTCGGCCACCGGCGCCAGCCTCCCGCGAACAACCGCGCGCACCGCGCGCAGGGGAATGGGGAACACTCGCAGCCCCAGAAGTCCGACGGACACGGCCAGGAGCAGCGGGGTTGCGGCGAGCAGCGGATCGACGCCGAAGACGTCACTCGACGGGACGAGTCCGCGACGCTGCAGGAGCACCAGCGCGACGACGGCGGCCCCCGCGAGCGCCGCTTCGAGAACCCACCGGATGCGCGATGTCGAGCGCACCGAGATGTCGTGGCGCGAGTCGCGCAGGCCGGCGGGCGAGACCAGGACCGCTGCGAGCACGATCGGGCTGAGAGCGAGGGCCACCGGCGCGAGCAATCCATCGAGCCCGACCCGCTCCGGCAAAACGATCGCGGCGACCACCATCGCCGCGATCGACCCGGGAAGCGAGATCACCGCGGCCTCGATGGCCATCACCCCGCGCAGCTGACCGAGCGAGGCGCCCCGGGCCGATGCGAGGCTGAGCGCGAAGCGCCGACGGCGTACGAGGGTCTGAACACACAGGGCGTACGTCGCCAGGAGAACGCCGAGAAGACCGGATACCGACAGCGCGACGAGGGCGACCATCGCAGCGACCTTCAGCGCCGTACTCTCGATCACGTCGGTGAACGAGGACGTGAGGGTGAGAGCGCCGGGTTCACGAAGCGACACCGGTGTCGCCGTGAGGTTGCGGATCTGCGTCGCCAACTGTTCCCTGTCTGCGAAGGAATACGCGGTCGCGTCGATGGGGATCCAGGCAAGGAGGACACCTGCGGCGAACGATTCGCGCAGTGCGGCTATCGAGTCTGGCGCGACGTAGACCGACGCCTGAATCGTCGGGGGTTTGCCGGTCTCGCGGATGACCAACGGGTGTTCGAGGTCGTAGGCGTGGCTCCAGTACGCATCGTCGGGATCGGTGGGTTCGTAGATCCCCGCGATTCTCAGGGCGGCCGGTGAATACGGCAGGATGTCTCCGACCCCGACTTTCATCTCCGTCGCCGACTTCTGCGAGATGGCTATCTCGATGGGATTCTGTTCTGCGGAGGCGTTCTGGTCGAGTGTCCAGGCAAGCGGGGCCTCGCCCGCGACGTACCGCAGTCGCTTGTCGACCCCCAGGTCTACGGCGAGCCGCAGCGAGAGGTCCACGCTGTCGTCGGCCTTGCTCGAGCTCGCGCCCGTTGTGCTCTTGACCAGCCAGACAGCGGCTCCGGCACCATCGGCCAGCGGATGCGGCAGCGTCGACGGAAGCTCGTCGATCACGCTGTCCGTCTCGCCGAGCATGCTCTCGGCCGTCGCTCCCTCATCTGACGGGGGCAGGCCGATACGTCCTTCGCCGCTCAGGTCGAGGCGAGCGGGCTTCTCCTGGCCGAGTTCGAAGCTCAGTTCCGCGGTTGCGACCGCGGCGAACGCCCTCGGCACCGCTGCGGAGACCAAGACCGTCGCCGCGACAAGAACAGCGACGAGAAGGGATGCCCGGAGTCCGGCTCGCAGGTGATCGACGAGCAGGCGCGCGGGTGAGGAGACGTCGTTCACTCGTGCCCCTCACTCGGCAGGAGCCGCGATGCCAGATATCGGACACGTCTGCTCAGGTCTATGAGAACGACTGCGACTCCCACGACGAGCGCGCCCAGCAGCAGGAGGAGCCCGGGCCAGTCCACCGCGAGAGTCGCGGTGGACGACAGATATCCGCGGTCGACGGCGGCGCGCGCGAGTTGTGGCACCGTCAGCACGCTGACGAGCGCTCCGGCGGCAACTCCGGCGAGAACGGCCACGACGAGCACAAGCACCAGCTCTCGCACGAGCACCGCCGACTGTTCACCCGCCCGCATTCCGAGTGCGCGAAGCGCCGCGATATCGGCGCGGCCCCAGCGAAGCCGCGAACTCGACGCCGAACCCACCGCGATGAAGGCGAACAGCAAGCAGGCTGAGGCGGCGGCCCAGAAGGCGATCGCCGCGGCGCCCAACACCTGGCGAGCCTCCGGGTCATCGCGCAGTCCGATATGGGCGTTCGCGGGTACGACGCCGCGCACGGAGTCGCGCACCTGCTGCTGCCTGGCGGTCGTGACCCACAGATCGGTGGATTCGGCCGGAGCGCTGCTGACCCGTTGGTGAAGATGGTTGATCACCGACAGGTCGATGAGCGCTGCATTATCGCTGTCGGCGGCAGGGATCGCCGGCACGATTGCCGTGACCACGGCGTTGGCGTCGCCGACGGCATCGCGCAGGCTGAGCGCGATGGTGTCGCCGATCTGCAGGTCGAGGGATCGCGCGAGCGGCTCGGAGACGACGATCGGGGGACGCAGGTAGTCGCTCGCGGTGCCGTCGCTGGACACCGTCATCCGCAGGGAGGGCAGCGGCGAATCCAGCACGAAACCATCGCCGGTGGTCGTGCTCTCAGGAGGAATCGAGAACTCGCTCAGCGTGTCGATCAGCCAGAACTGGCCGAGCTCGACAGCCTCGGCTGCACCGTCGACCTGGGCGTCGAGGCTCTTGACGCGAAAACTCGGCCGAACCGCATCGAACGATTGGTTGGCGAACGAGATGTCGAGCGAGACGAGTGACCCCGGGGCAGTGTCGGCACCGTCGATCAGAACGACCGTATAGGCGAGCACGCCATCCGCGTCGATCGTCGGGCTCTCGAACACCACCCTGCGCAGGCTGCCGAGCGAATCGGCGATCCAGGCGCTCACGGCGGGTGACTCGTCGAAGTGGCGCGCCTCGACTCGGAGTGTCAGGCTCGTGGCACCGACGGGAATGATCGGTCCCGGGTCATCTACGTGGATGGCGTCTGCCGCATCGTCGGGGGAGAAGATTCCACCCGCGTCGTCTGCACCCTGTCGCAGGGCATCGGGGGTTGCGGCAACCACCGATCCCGTCACCGTGCCGACCGAGAGAGTCTGCACGTCGACCGGGACGACGTCGGTAATGTTCTTCGTTCCGGCCACCGTGTCGCGTTGCTCGGCCGAGAGCGGTGCCAGCGGCGACGAGATGCGCACGTCTGCACCCGAATGAAGCGCGGCGTTCTGGGCGTAGAGATGCGCCCACGTGGCGGAGAAGGTCGCCGCCACTGTGGCGGCCCCGACCGCCAGGGCGACGATGACCAGAGGGGCTGCGATGCGCGTCGTCTGGCGCGCGAGCGTGCGAGCGGCGAGGTGAGTGCCCACGCCGGAGTTCCGGGTGCGTCTCGCGTACAGCCCGACGACAGCGGGAAAGGCGGCCAGCGCTATGAGCACGACCGCGATGAGAGCGACGGCCGGGGCGATGACCACGATGGGATCGATGCTCGATGTCCCCTCCGCGTCGGGCGTGAGCGGCGACCCGTATCGCCGTAGTTGCCAGACCGAGAGCGCTGCCGCGATGGCGACGAGGAGGACCGCGCCGGGAAGTGCCGCGCGGCGGGCCCTGGTGCCGCCGCGGCCGCCCTGTGTCGACTGCGTCACGCTCGTGGCCGACCGGTAGGAGGACACTGCGGCGATCACGATTGCACCGATCAGCACCACGGCCGGAACGGCGAAAGCGCTGGGTCGAACGAGAGTGCCCTGACCTGCCTCAGAGACCGCGAACAGGCCGAGTGCGACGGCGGAGACGCCGACCACCGCGCCCAGCAGGGCGGTGACGGCAACCTCGCCGGTCACGCGCGAGGCGATCGCGGTCGTCGACCGGCCCCGGGCCCAGAACAGCAGAGTCTCCCGTTCGCGTGCGGCGACCAGAAGTTGCACGAGCTGCCACAGCGCGACCAGTGCGCTGCCCGCAACCAGCACCGCGGCAGCAGGCTCGATGGCCTTCAACCCCTCGACACGGTCATCGAAATCATCGAGCGTGCGGGCGAGCTGGCGCTGGACCTGCAGTGAATCGAACCCCGAAACCTCGCCGCGCCAGGCCCGTTCCACCGTGTCCCACGCCGCACTCACAGAACTGCCGTTGATCGAGGTGAAGTCGTCGATCGAGGCGGGCACCACCGTCCACACCGCTTTCGGCGGAAGGTCGAAGCGGGTCCACGCGTCTTCGGTGATGACGAACGGGCCCAACCGGTCCGATGATCCACCCGTCTCGACCGACTCATCGCCGTACCAGCGCGGGTCGAGGGCGTCGAGGGCGCGCCATGTGCCGGAGACGGTGAAGGGTGCGCGATTGAGAATGACCTCGTCACCGAGGTGCAGGCCGAGAGCGGCCGCGGCATCCGCCTGTACTGCCACTTCGTCAACGCCGACGGGTGCGGCTCCCGTATCGAAGGCGGCGCGAGACGCGAGATCGGGAACGGTGAGTGCCTCGGCCGGACCCGACCGGTCGCTCGTCGAATAGATGGCGCCGGCTTCCAGCGTTCGAGTGGTCTCGAACTCGACCTCGACGCGATCGAACGTTTTCGCGATCGCGCGCCTGACTTCGGCATCCTGCTGATCGGCGTCGTCGGCGATGTCGAGGGACGCGCGAAGGGCGAGGTCTTCACCCGTCTGAGCGGAGAGCTCGGCACGGAGACCGGTTGTGGCCTGCCGATCGAGGTATGCGGATGTCGCAACCGAGAAAGCGCAGACGAGAGCCACGACAACGAGGATCGCCCCCAGGATGGGAGCGCTCTCACGAAGTCTCGTCACTAAACCAACAACTCCCACCGTGTGGCGCCCGCCTCTTTACGTGAGCGCCGTTCGAGTCTATGGGTAGGTTCCGAGCTGGCGGGTGTGACCCTCAGTGGAACGGACGACTAGAGCTCCCGCTTCGCCCCGTCCGAGGGCGTGACCGTGAAGATCTCCGGGGCCCTGTATCCGGCCTCGGCGAAAGCCGCGGCGACCTGCGACGTGACCTCGGCGACCAGGTGCGACGGGGTGAGTGCGATCGCGGCTCCGCCGAAGCCTCCGCCGGTCATGCGGGCGCCGATGGCACCGGCAGCGCGAGCCGCGACGACGGCGAGGTCGAGCTCGGGAACCGAGATCTCGAAGTCGTCGCGCATCGACACGTGCGAGGCGTCGAGGATCTCGCCGATGGCCAGGGGGCCGCTCTCACGCAGGGCCCGCACGGTGGCGAGCACGCGAGCGTTCTCGGTGACGATGTGGCGAACGCGGCGGAAGGTCTCGTCGTCCATGACCTCGCGAGCGCGATCGAGATCGGCCACGCCGACGTCGCGGAGGCTTTCGACGCCGAGGGCGGCGGCGCCGGCCTCACAGGATGCGCGTCTCGCCGCGTAGCCGCCCGTCGCGTGAGCGTGGCTCACCTTGGTATCGATGATCACGATCTCGAGCCCGGCGGCCTGGAAGCCGAGGTCGACGATCTCGGAGCGGAGCGAGCGGCAATCGAGGAAGACTGCGGAGTCGCGTCGCCCGAGGAGCGACGCCGACTGATCCATGATGCCCGTGGGAGCGCCCACGGCCTTGTTCTCGGCCAGCTGCCCGACGCGTGCGAGCGTCGGCCTGTCGAGTTCGAGCTGCCAGCGCTCGTCGAGGGCGATCGCGACGGCGCACTCGATGGCCGCAGACGACGACAGCCCCGCGCCGACGGGAACGTCGGAGGAGATGTGCACGTCGAATCCTGCCTGGCCGGCGAGGTCGATGCCGTTCTCTCCGAGGGCCCAGGCGATGCCCAGCGGGTAGGCCGACCAGCCGTCGAGGATCTCTGGGCTCACCTGTGCGAGCTCGACCTCGACCTCGTCTTCGCTGAACGTGCTCGTGACCCGCGCGGTGTTGTCGTCGCGCAGTCCGACCGCAGCCCACGTGCGTCGATCGATGGCGAAGGGAAGCACGAAGCCCTCGTTGTAGTCGGTGTGCTCGCCGATGAGGTTGACACGGCCGGGTGCCGACCAGACTCCGTCGGCTGCACGGCCGAAGCGGTCGAGGAAGTCGGCCGCCGCCTGCGAAGTGAAATCGTCGTGGTTCATACGGGGTTCTCCAGGTCTGCGCGGGCGATCGCGCCGCGCACGAGCGCCGCGGATGTCTCGGGGGGCACATCGCCGATGAAGGCGCCCATGGCGGCCTCGGATCCGGCGAGGAACTTGAGGCGGTTCGCTGCGCGGCGGGGCGAGGTGACCTGAAGCATGAGCCTCACGTCATCGCGGCCACGGTTCACAGGGGCCTGGTGCCAGGCGGCGATGTAGGGGGTGGGGGTGTCGTAGAGCGCGTCGATGCCACGCAGTAGTCGCAGATAGAGCACGGCCAGCTCGTCGCGCTCCTCGGCGGTCGTCGCCGCCAGATCGGGGATGTGGCGGTGCGGGAGCATATGCACCTCGATGGGCCAGCGTGCCGCGAACGGCACGAACGCCGTGAAGTGCTCGCCGCGGAGGAGAACGCGTTCCGAGGACTGCTCGCGCTCGAGGATCTGAGCGAACATGTCCGGCCCGAAGCGGTCGATCGAGTCGAGGAGCTTCGTCGTGCGGGGCGTGACGTAGGGATACGCGTAGATCTGGCCGTGGGGGTGGTTGAGGGTGACGCCGATCTCGGCGCCACGGTTCTCGAACGGGAAGACCTGCTCGATCGAGGGCATCGCGCTCAGGGCCGCCGTGCGCTGCGCCCACGCCTCGACGATCGTGCGGGCACGAGACGGCGTCTGCGAGGCGAACGATCCGGTGTGCGCGGGGCTGAAGCAGACGACCTCGCAGCGGCCCACCGACGTGCGGGTGCGCTCGAGTCCCAGCTCGGCGAGGTCCTCCAGGCCGCGGGGGGCGTTGTCGTCGATCAGCAGAGGACCGAACGAGGGGGAGCGGTTCTCGAAGACGGCCACGTCGTAGTTGTCGGGAGTCTCGGAGGGGTTCGTGGGGGTCGCCGGCGCGAGCGGATCGGCGTCGTTCGACGGCAGGAAGACCCGGTTCTGGCGGGCCGCGGCGATCGAGACCCACTCGCCGGTGAGCACATCCTGCCTCATGGTCGCGGTGACGGGGCGAGGGTCGAGAATCCGCTCGTCGGGCCGGCGCTCGGGAGGGAGCGTCGTGTCGGCGTCGTCGAAATAGATGAGCTGGCGCCCGTCTGCGAGCACGGTCTCGCGAACAACGATGGCGGACATGGCGAACCCTTCGGTGGGAGCGCGGGGCGCGCTCGAGATCAGAACATGCGAAAGTATGGCACGGCAAGAATTGACAAGCAATCGCAAATAAACGAAAGTCAGACCATGGTCGACCACGAATTCGCAAGCGCGCCCGCCGCCGTTCGACGCACGCGCATTCTCGACCTGCTGTCGGCCGGCGGTTTCGTGCGGGTCACCGAGCTGAGCGCATCGTTCGGCGTCTCCGAGGTCACCGTCAGATCCGATCTCGACGCGCTCGAGGCGTCGGGCGACCTCGCTCGGGTGCACGGGGGCGCCGTAACGGCCGCCTCGCCGAGGCGCACGGAGCCCGCTTTCGAAGAAGCGCTCGGCTCGCAGCGGCAGGAGAAGCTGAGCATCGCGCGCCACGCCGCGTCGCTGGTGTCGGCGGGAGACTCCGTGATCGTCGACGTCGGAACGACGGCCGCGGCGCTCGCGCGAGCGCTGGTCGAACGCAGTGAGCTGCACGACGTGGTCGTGATCACGAACGGCCTGAAGATCGCCCTCGAGCTCGAGCGGGCGCTGCCCCGTTTCACCGTGATCGTGACGGGGGGCACGCTCAGGGCACTGCAGCATTCCCTGGTCAATCCGCTGGCCGACAGCCTCTTCGACACATTGCACGCCGACATCGCCTTCATCGGATGCAACGGCGTCGATGCCGAGCGGGGCATCACGAACATCAACCTGCCCGAGGCAGAGGTGAAGAGACGGATGCTCGGGGCCGCGACCCGCAGGATCGTTCTGGCCGACGGGTCGAAGATCGGCCAGGTGCATCTGGGCCGCGTGGCCGAGGTGTCGCAGGTCGACGGGGTTATCACGGGCGGTTCGGCCCGCGCGAAGCCGCTAGCCGAGCTGCGCGAGGCGGGGCTCGACGTGACCCGGGTATAGAGGCGGCCTGCCGCCGCGATGCGCCAGGGAGTCGAGGTCGCCCGGTCGCTCTTCGAGGAGCCAGCGTGCGCGGCCGCCGGTGAGGATCGCGACGCGTTCGTAGCCGGCCTCGCGGAGCGACCGTGCCGACTCCTGCGCGCACAGCCCGTCGCTCGCGTCGTAGACGACGACCGTGGTGGCGGCGACGTCGAGCTGGAGTGAGCGGAGCCGGACCCGATTCGCGGCCTCGACGATGGCCAGGTTGTCGGCCCCGAGGTGGTCGGCGAGCCATTGGGTCGACACGGAGGGCGACGCGAGGTAGGGCCCGGGCGCGAGCGGGGTAACGGTGTTCACACGCATACGCTAACCCGGGCCACCGACAGCGCAGCCTCCCTTGTAAGCGGGGGTAACAAAGCCTCGGCTAGCCTGTGTGCTGTGGAGGACGCATCCGGAACCGCTCTCGAGTTCGAGTACCGGGTGAGCATCGAACACCTGCTGGCGTCGAGCATCCACCGCTACGAGGGTCGCCCGTCAGACGGGCCCAGGCCCGCGGTCGGTCCGGAAGAGTTTGCGCGGGTGACCGTGAGGGCGCACCTCGGCATCGTCGGCGACCGCCATTTCGGCAAGGCGGCGCATCGCACGGCCTCTGTCACGATCATGGCCGTCGAATCGGTCGAACACGTGCAACGAACCCTGGGTCTCGCCCACGCACTCGACCCGCTCGACACGCGCCGCAACATCCTGATTCGCGGTGTGGATGTCGACCGCCTTCGGGGAGCCGACTTCTCTCTCGACTCGGGCTCCGGGCCGGTGCTGTTCCACGCGCACCGTCCGGCCAACCCGTGCGCGTGGATGGACGTGATGCTCGCCCCGGGTGCGCACAAGGCGCTGCGCGGCAGAGGCGGGCTGCGCTGCGAACCGCTGAGCAGCGGCGAACTCGCCAGAGGACCGGCAGTGCTGCGCTCGTCGCACCGCCTCGACGACGGCGACGCCACGCTCTTCTAATCCGCCGTCAGCACTCGATCACGTTGACGGCGAGCCCGCCCTCGCTCGTCTCCTTGTACTTCGTCGACATGTCGACACCGGTCTGGCGCATCGTCTCGATCACCATGTCGAGCGACACCAGATGGGTGCCATCGCCGTTCATGGCAAGCCGCGCCGCGCTCACGGCGGTCGACGAGGCGATCGCGTTGCGCTCGATGCACGGAACCTGTACCAGGCCGCCGACAGGATCGCACGTCAGTCCGAGGTGGTGCTCCATAGCGATCTCCGCCGCGTTCTCGACCTGGCGTGGCGTACCTCCCAGTACCGCGCAGAGCGCACCGCACGCCATGGCGCAGGCCGAGCCGACCTCGCCCTGGCAACCGGCCTCGGCGCCCGAGATCGACGCGTTCGATTTGAACAGCGAGCCGATGGCGGTGGCCGTCAGCAGGTAGCGGTGGATTCCCTCGCGGTCGGCGCCGCGCACGAAGTCGAGGTAGTAGCGGCCGACCGCGGGCACGATGCCCGCGGCGCCGTTCGTGGGGGCCGTGACGACCCGGCCGCCCGACGCGTTCTCCTCATTCACGGCGAGCGCGTACGCGTGCAGCCATTCGGTCGACGTGTCGTGGTCGCCCGTGGCGGTCAGGCGCTCGAGTTCGAGTCGCTCGCGCAGGCGCGCAGCCCGGCGGGGCACGCCGAGTCCTCCGGGGAGGGTGCCGGTGTTGTGCAGGCCGGCGTCGATGCACGCCTCCATGGCGTTCCAGATGCGGTCGAGCTGCGCCCGCACGGCCTCTTCGCCGTGCAACTCGGATTCGATGCGCCAGGCCACCTCGGCGATGCTGAGGCCTGTCGATTCGCAGATCTCGAGCAGGGCGTCGGCGCTCGCGAACGACAGGGGATGCTCCACCAGCTGAATGCTCGACGAGTCGTCGCCGTCGCGCTGGATGAACCCCCCGCCCACCGAGTAGTACGTCTCGCTCAGCACGGGCAGGGCGTCGGAGTCGCCCCAGGCCGTGAGGCTGAGGGCGTTCGGATGCGCGGGCAGTCGGGTGTGCGGCTCGAACGCGATGTCGGACTGTTCGAACGCGATCGGATGCGTGCCGCCCAGCTCGATCGACCGCCGGTCGCCGCCCGACGCGAGCTCGAGGAAGCCCGCATCGCGAAGCGCGGTCGACGACCCGCGAACAAGTCCCGACCAGGCGCCGTGAACGAGGGTGGGATCGCACGTCTCCGGGTCGAGGCCCATGAGCCCGGCGACCACGGCGTCGGGCGTGCCGTGGCCGAGGCCGGTGGCCCCCAGCGAGCCGTACAGCGAGCAGGTCACGCGGCGCACGGCGTCGACAGAACCGGATGCGCGGAGCCGGTCGACGAAATCGAGTGCGGCGCGCATGGGGCCGACGGTGTGCGAACTCGAGGGGCCGATGCCCACCGAGAACAGGTCGAAGAGGGAGACGTAAGCAGTCACATCCAGACCCTAATGCTCGACCGGCGCACGAGCATCCGTCGCGCAACATCCTGGCTCGGCTCGCGGGAAAAGCGAGCGCTTCGAGGCGTGGATGGCACGAATCGCCGCGCGGAGTTTAGACCTCCCGGGGCCCGATCCGCACCGGCTGCGGAGCACTTTCTGGGGGTTACTAACCTGTTGACGTTCTGCAACCGACGAGAAGGAGTTCCGGTGTCCACGTCTACACCAGCCCGCGACAAGGATGGCGGAGTCCGGAGCCTCGTGCCCGCCCGCATGGACCGTCTGCCGTGGACCAGATTCCATTGGTCGATCGTCGTCGGGCTGGGCTTCTCGTGGGTGCTCGATGGGCTCGAGATCCAGATCGTGGCCTCGGCGGGGTTCCAGAAGTCGCTCGACATGACCGCCGCCGAGGTGGGACTGCTCGGGACGGTCTATCTGTTCGGGCAGATCGCCGGCGCGCTCATCTTCGGACGGCTCTCCGACAAGCTCGGGCGCAAGAAGCTGTTCATCCTGACCCTGGCGATCTATCTGATCGCCAGTGGCATCGCGGGCCTGAGCCCGAACATGTGGTTCCTGCTCGTCTTCCGGTTCTTCGCGGGCATGGGCATCGGCGGCGAGTACGCCGCCATCAACTCGGCCATCGACGAGCTCATCCCGTCGAAGTACCGAGGCCGCGTCGACATCGCCATCAACGGCACCTACTGGGGCGGGGCGGCGCTGGGTTCGGCCGCGAACCTGTTCCTGCTGAACCCCGATATCTTCGACGAGAACGTCGGCTGGCGCATCGGCTTCTTCATCGGCCCGGTGCTCGGACTCGCGATCATCTACCTGCGCCGGCACATCCCTGAGAGCCCGCGCTGGCTGATGACCCATGGGCGCGGGGAGGAGGCCGAGTCGACGGTCGACGACATCGAGAAGCGCGTGCACGACCAGGGCGGAGACATCGAACCCGTCGACGAGAGCAAGGCGATCACGGTCACACAGACCGAGAGGGTGCCGTTCAAGACCATTGTGCATGTGCTGT
Source organism: Agreia sp. Leaf283 (assembly GCF_001422485.1). Classification (GTDB taxonomy): domain Bacteria; phylum Actinomycetota; class Actinomycetes; order Actinomycetales; family Microbacteriaceae; genus Agreia. Next base: position 972,393 of record NZ_LMNF01000002.1, on the reverse strand, counting down.
TCAAGCTCTATCCCAAGCGCACCCTCGTGGGCGCCACGATGATGGTGACCCAGTCGTTCCTCTACAACGCCATATTCTTCACCTACGCGCTGGTGCTGCAGAACTTCTACGGCACGTCTCCGTCATCGACGCAGTACTTCTTCTTCCCGTTCGCGATCGGAAACCTGCTCGGCCCCCTGCTGCTCGGGCACCTCTTCGACGTGTGGGGCAGGCGCAAGATGATCTTCCTCACCTACGGCGTCTCGGCCGTGGTGCTGGCCGCCTCGGCCGTGCTCTTCAGCATGGACGTGCTGGACGCGACGACCCAGACCATCTTCTGGTGCGTGTCGTTCTTCTTCGCCTCGGCCGGAGCATCCAGTGCCTATCTCACCGTGAGCGAGACCTTCCCGCTCGAGATCCGCAGCCAGGCCATCTCGTACTTCTTCGCACTCGGCCAGATCGCCGGCTCGGTCGCCCCGCTGCTCTACGGCATTCTGATCGGAGACGGGACCGATCGCGGCCCTCTGACCTTCGGATACTTCCTGGGGGCCGCGATCATGTTCGTGGGTGGCCTGATCGCGCTGATCTTCGGGGTGGATGCCGAGCGCAAGTCGCTCGAGACCATCACGAATCCGCTGTCGGCCGTCAAGAACGACTAGGCCCGTCACACCCTCTCGCTTGCGCGCGAGGCCGTGCGGTACTGCCCGGGCGGCAGGGAGCGTTCGCGACGGAAGGCCCGACTGAAGGCGTAGACGGAGGTGTACCCGACGTCGGCCGCAATGTCCTCGAGGGTGTCGTTGGTATCGCGGAGCCGGTGGGCTGCGAGATTCATGCGCCAGCGGGTGAGGTATTCGCCGGGAGTGGTCCCGGCGAAGGTCGAGAAGCGGCGCACGAGTGTCTGCTTCGATGTGGCGACCTCCCGAGCGAGCGCCTCCGTCGTCCACGGGTGCTCGGGGGCTTCGTGGATGCGGGTGACGGCCTGCATAAGGAGCGGATCACGGAGCACGCCCCACCAGGAGACGTCGGCCTGCGGGGCTGTCGCCAGCCACGTGCGCAGGATCTCAACGAGGAGAATATCGACGAGCCGATCGAGGACCAGATGGGTCGCCACGCCGGGACGAGCGAGTTCTCTTCCCAGGATTCGAACGATGTCGGTCAGATTCTCCCCGAGCTGGTGCGCACGGAAATGGATCACTGAAGGGAGAAGGGCGAAAACGGGGGTGGACCCTGCCGGATCGTGGGAGTACGAGGCGCCGAGAATCTGGGTGTGCACGTCGCCATCACCGAGGTGTAGGACGTCGCCGTGACGTCGTGCCTCGTCGGCGGCCGCCACGTCGCACGAGTGGATGTCTGAATCCGGCGCGCTCGAGAGCGCATGGGCAGCGCCTGTGGCGAGGATCACCACGTCTCCGGTCATCAGGAGCCGAGGGGCGTCGCCCTCGATGCTCAGGTAGGCCATTCCGGCGGTGACCGCGTAGACGATCGCGTCCCGATCACGGACCCATTCGACGCCCCAGTCGCCGGCCGCAGCGATCCTCGCGCCGGAACTGCCTCGCACACCGGAGACGTCGAGCACCTCTGAGAGAACATCCATCTTTCAAAATTACGGCCACCTGACCTGAATGACCAGAGTCGGGGCACCGTTGGTCTTATCGGGTATTTATTTGACGGTTTGAAGCATTGAGCAGGCCAGTTGCCGAACCTATCGTTGACATCGTCCGGAGCGCACGCCCCGGACTGAGCAGATACGAAAGAAGAAGTCACCATGAGCAAGACCGAAGACACCGTCCCCGACGGCCTGATGCCCGCCGATGTCCTGGCCTCGACCACACCCGTGGCCGTCTATGGCTACGCGCGAGCCAAGGCCGGCAAGGCGGCGGAGCTGGAAGCAGCGATCCGGCAGATCATCCCCATCGTTCGAACCGAAGAAGGCTACGAGCAGTACTCGGTGCACACCTCGAAGGAGCAGCCGGGGGCGTTCGCATTCTACGAACGGTGGTCGTCGGGAGCCGACATCGCCCGCCACGTGCAGCAGCCCCACATGCAGGACTACTTCGGCAAGATCGCCGACCTCGTCGACGGCGATCTCGAAGCCGAATGGCTCTGGCCCCTCAGCAGCTGACCTGCAGTCTCCTGCTCTGTGGGCTGGAGCAGTAGTTGGCGGTGGTTTCATCAGTCCTTGGCGGTGTTCTGTGAGCGCTTCCTATCGTCTGTATTCGAAAAAACGGCGTTTTTGCGGATGGTTCGCGACCGCTGTTAGAAGGTGGCCCGAGACATGCCCAGATCGCGAGCGATCTGGGTGGCAGGAGTCCAGACGCTAATTCGTGCTGCAGATAAGGCACCCGTGCGGGCAATTAAGTCGGGCGGGGTAAACGGGCATCCCAGCAATGGCGCGGCGGAAGATCATTGACTACGCCGACAGTGCCCGTTGGTCGACCGTCTTACGGGCGGTCATGCTCCTTAAATCCATTCGACAGCAACATAGTTGAACGATCATTCTTGACTGATCGTTCACTAATCGGTACAGTCGGGCTATGGGTAGGAATCGGACATTCGATGAGGCAGATGTGATCGCCAAATGCGCGTCCGCGTTCCGGTCGAACGGATATGAAGGCACTTCAGTAGATGACCTGGTAGAGGCCTCCGGACTTCACAGGGGCAGTCTTTACAAAGCGTTTGGTAGCAAACGAGGACTCTTCGTTCAGGCGCTGGGTCAGATCGCGGACAGCGAGAGTGACGACGACGACTCCACCGACTTGCTGCTCGTCGCCCTCATGGAACTTGCTCCCCGCGACGCGGAGATAAGTGCGATTGTCTCGAGAATCTTGTCGTACGCCCAACCGCGGCACACTGCGACGTCATTGGGTGCACGGCTACTGAACCGCGCCGACCTGAAGATACCCAACCACACCCCAGCAAAGGACAAGCCATGAACACCGTCACCATCTCTGACTCAGTCCTCGAAGTAGAGCCCCGAGGCCTAGACAAGCTTTGGTCCTTGACTCGGAAGCTCGTGATTCCTCTCACGCACGTTCGAGGCGCGACTTTCGATCCTGGCGCGAACAATGAGCCCAAGGGCCTCCGAGCACCGGGGCTCGCCGTCCCCGGCAAGTGGGCCGGCACGTTTCACCGAGACGGCGACAGAGCCTTCTGGAACGTCAGCACCTCGGGCGAAACGGTCGTCATCGAGCTCACCGACGAGCACTTCACGCGGTTGGTGCTCACCGTCGACAGCCCTCGGGACATAGTTGACGCAGTCAACGCTGCAGCAGCAGCCTGAACCGCCGAAACGGCCCATCAAGCGCCCGTTGGGGGATCGGCTAACGGGCGCCTTGCCTTCAACGGTACGGTCGTGAAATGACTTCTCTCGATGATGCTGGCCAGACTCTAGATGCTGCCGAAGACGAGCTGTTGGCTGCCATGCGTTCGAGCGACCTTGTCGCGTTGGACAAGTTGATCTCTGATGACCTGATTTTTGTTGGGCCTCAAGGGCACGCCATTACCAAAGAGGCCGACCTGGAATCACATCGCACGGGAACGACCAACTTTGAACGGATCGATGAAACGGAACGGCGCTCTGTCACGGCGGGTGGACGCGGCACTACTGACACGGAAGCAATCGCAGTGCTACGTATAGATGGTGCACCGATTCAGATGCGCTTGCTCTGGCACCGCGAATGGCAAATCGTCGATGGGCAATGGAAAGTTGTTGCAGGTTCCGTTGTGGGGATTGAATAGCGCCCTGACGTCCACCCATCCGTTGATATGCCGTTGCCCGTTAGGGGATCGGCTTACGTGCATATCGGACGACCCGAAACCGGTGCCAACTCTCACAGTTCGCCGCGAAAGCCCGTGGGTACCAAAGAAGCGGCACGACTACGCCAGTTGCTCGCGTATCTTTTCTGAGAGTTCGTCAAATCGCTGCTCGTACGCCAGAACGTGATAGCTAGTCCTGAAGGCGTATTTTCCCTCGTCGCTTTCCATGCGGATCGAAAGCACGCTTCCATCCGAAGCCGGCTCGATCGCCCAAGTGACTTCAGCGGGCACACGACGAACACCGATCGCAGTCGCGCCCCACACCCGATAGGCAAATCGAGACCCGATACGCACCTCGCCGGTCAAACCAGCATCATCTGGAACTGATTTCGCAATCTGCGCAAAGTAACTCTTTATTCTCCTGGCGGCGTCCACAGCCGGCAGGGAGCTATCAAAACTAAACGATCGCTCGATCGGGGTCTTTTTCATACCGTCATCATGTCGTGAATAATTTCTCACTTTCGCTCAGGGCGCGCCGTGAGGTGCCCGTATGCCGGTGGTCTAACGGGCACCAGCGGGACCGTATGGAACAAAGTGCCCGTTCAAGGACCCATCAGCGGGCACTCCCACGGCGACTTTGTTTGAAGACCTTGACTTGCACTGTGTCCCGCCGTTGCCACTACGGCGGGACACCGCACTGTTAGCTAGCCCTTCAGGAAGCGCAGGAGGTTCTCGTTGACCTCGTCGGCGTGGGTCCAGCCGAAGCCGTGTGGGCCGCCTTCGATTTCCACGTACTCGCTCTCGGGGAACGCCTTGTGGAAGGGGCGCCCCGTGGCGTCGATCGGGAGGTTGCGGTCCAGGGTGCCCTGCATGATGAGGCTGCGGATGCCAGTCGCGCGGATCTTCTCGATGTCGCCGCGGAAGTCCTCGTGCCAGGCCGGCACCACCGCGTATGCGGCGATGAGCGAACCCCCTGTGGCCACGTTCCAGCTGGCCTGCACCACTTCGGGGCTGACTCGTGTGCCGAGGTTCTCGTCGAGGTTGTAGAAGTCCTTGTAGAACGACGTGTAGAAGGCGTACGGGTCTTCCTTGGCGCCGGCGACGATCCCGTCGAAGACCTCCTGGGGGAGGCCCGTGGGGTTGTCATCGGTTTTCAGCAGGAACGGCTCGATCGGTGCCAGGAAGGCGATCTTGGCGAGGCGATCGGTGCCGTATGTTGCCGTGTAGCGTCCGACCTCACCGGTTCCCATCGAGAAGCCGACGAGGAGCACGTCGATCAGGTCGAGCGTGTTGAGGACGATGTTGAGGTCGGAGGCGAAGGTGTCGTAGTTGTAGCCGTCGCTGGGCTGGCTGGATTTGCCGAATCCGCGGCGGTCGTAGGTGATCACCCGGTAGCCGGCATCGAGGAGGGCGCGCGTTTGCGGTGCCCACGATGCGCCGCTGAGGGGGTAGCCGTGGATGAGGACGACCGGCTGGCCGCTTCCGTGGTCTTCGTAGTACAGGTCGATCGAGGTGCTGTTTTCCGTGCCGACGGTGATGACTGACATGATTCCTCCTGTTGTTGTATTTGGCCGGTTTCGGCCCGCACTCCGTTTTGGAGTGACGTTGTTGGGGCTTGGGGTTTTCGCCCGTCGCGGCCGTTCGTGAGCTCGAACGAGACACACGCAGTTGGACATCGCGATTGTGTGGGCGATTGCCCAAGTGGGGTCAGCGTGTTGATGCCGTTGCTTTGCGGCATGGCATATCGCCTGCTGTTATTTGTGCAGGAAGTACGGTTCGAAGATGCGGGACGTGACTTTCCACCCGCTGGCTGTGCGGCGGTAGTTGTCGGTTCCGCGGCCCATAGCGAAGGGGGTCGTGTCTTCCTTCTCCGGAGTGGCGAGATACGCGGTTATGTACATCGTGCCTACCGCCCGGTCGGTGCCGTCTGCGACGAATCGGAAGTTTGTGAGGACGTGGCGGACCCCGGGAATTGGGCTGTTGGTGTCCATCATCTGTCCCCATGCACGGATCGCATCGTGTCCGACGCTGGGCTCTCCGAGGGTCGCGATCGATCCGTCTTCAGTGAAGAGGTCGGTCAGACTTGAGGCCTCTCCGCTGTCCACCCTCCAGGCGACTTCCAGTGCGAGACGGGTCAACGCCGTGTAATCGGACTCGTCAACAAGTTCGTCGGTCTGCAATGTGGTCATTATCTGTTCCTGCGCTTTTCTGTCGTCGACTGGGGGTTAAGCGGAGAGCTGCTGGAGGAACTGCGCGACGCCGATTTCGGCCCAGTGTTCTGCGAGCTTTCCGTCCTGGACGCGGTCGAAGAGGGTGCCGGTAAGGGTGGCGGACTTCCCGCTGGACGGGACACCGAAGAACTCCCCGGTCTGGCGGGCGGTGACCGCAAAGCGAGTGGCGACCATGTCTCCGTCTTCGATCTGCGCGAGAACCCTGACCTTGATGTCCGTGAACGCGGCATGAAGCGCTTGCTCGGCCTGGAGCCAGGTCGCGCGGGTGAACTCGTAGCCGGAGGAGGGGTGGACGATGATGTCGGGGTGGACGTATTCGGCCCAGGTGAGCTCAAGGTCCCCGCGCCCCCAGCTCTCCCAGAAATTGCGGGCGATCGTTGCAGCCGTTGTGGTGGTCATGGTGTTTCTCCTTGTGTTGTAGGGAAGTGCGGTTTGTTGTGTGAAGTGGTGACGAGGTGGATTCAGGCGCCGGCGGGGAAGTCTGTGCTCGCCGAAACGGCGGCCGCCTGGTCGAGTTCGGTGAGGCGGGACACGAGTGCTGCACGGATCCCATTGAACGCGTCGCTTCCCAGGACTAGGCGACGAGGGGCGGGAGTCTGAGTTGCGACGGAAATGATCGCGTCAGCGATCAGATCTGGGTCCCCGGGGGCATTGGCGGTGAGGTTGCCGCCCGCCGCCTCGATGTACTGGCGTACCTGCCCGACCGGAGTTTCGGCGTATGCGCTTAGTGGGGCTGCGACGCTGAGTGCTGCTCCGAAAGGTGTCCGGACGTTCCCGGGTTCGATCAAGGTCACGGCAATGCCGAAGGCGGCGACCTCTCCCATGAGAGATTCCGTGAACCCCTCGATGCCCCACTTGGATGCGTGGTACATACTGCCGCCGGTGGTCGCGAGCTGCCCACCCATGGTGGACATCTGGATGATTCGTCCGCCACCCTGAGCACGCAGATGCGGGAGTGCTGCGCGGATCAGCTGAATCGGAGCCACCATATTGAGCGCGATCTGCTGTTCGATCACGGCATCGTCTAATTCCTCAGCGGCGCCGAACGCTCCCGATCCAGCGTTCGAGAACAAGACGTCAATATGTCCCAGCTCCGCAAACGCCCGCTCGGTGGCCAGGCGCAGCTCGTTCGTATCAGTGACATCCACCTGAGCCGTCCAGAGGTGATTGGGATAGCCGGCGGCAAGTTCGTCAAGTGCCCGCGGGTCGCGGACGAAGGCTGCGACGCGATCACCGTTCGCCAGCACCTTGGCTGCGACCGCGCGTCCAATCCCTGATGAAGCACCGGTTATGAGCCACGTGCTCATGTTGCCTCCTAGTGTTTTACCTAATCCAGTTGGATGGTTTATTTAATGTAACCCCGCGTGGCTGTGGAGTCAACCGAACGTTTTGTTTAGACTTGCCGCCATGGCTTATGACTCATCAGCAACACGTGCACGACTTTTAGACGCGGCCTACTCGGAGTTCGCGGCGCGAGGCTTTGCCGGCGCCCGGGTAGCGAGCATCGCGACCACGGCTGGCGCAAACAAGCAAGCGATTTATCTCTACTTCGATTCGAAGGAAGGACTGTTCGATGCGGTCCTAGAAAACCGTCTCGGGATCCTCGGTGACCAGGTTCCCTACACTCCGGACAATTTCGCGGAGTACATAGGAGCGCTGTTCGACCACTTGGCTCAACATGTCCAGTTGGCCCGGCTTCACCAGTGGAAAGCACTCGAGCGACCTGAAACGACCGGGCTCCAGGCCTATTCGCACATCTCGAAAGCGGAATCGCTTGCAAGTCGGATGGGCGTTGATGCGTCGACCGGGATGGATATATTCATGCTTGCCCTTGGGATGGCGCAGGCGTGGACGATGACCAGTGACGTAGTTCGATCTATGGGCGAAGATCCAGAGACGCGTCTGAGAGAGCATCGCGAGACACTCATATTCGCGGTGTCCGCTGTCATCGAGAAGGCTACTGCTCGGACTTAGTAGCTGCCCGACTTGCGGTCGTCATACGGGCAGCAGGGTGGCGGTGCAGGCCAAAGTGCCCGCTGAGGGATCCCTCAGCGGTCGCTTTGTTAAGTCGCGACAATGCGCGTCGCGGTACGAATAGGAGACTTTCTGGAAGACTCTTACTGTCGAGGGCCGATCGTTCCGAGCGCTTTTCGATAAAGCGTCGGATTGTGGCGGGTTGTCCGTGACACGACGAGTGTTGTCGGGTTGATGCGCTCGGCGAAGTAGCCGCGGTAGGGCAGCTGCAGCACTGTCAGCAATCCACTTCGCCAAGCCGGAATAAGGGCATCGAGGCAGACTCGCTCTGGGTGCTCTTGTATTGGCCGGGAGTGATCGTCGCGCAGGCTTCGCCTCCATTCCTCATAGGAAGGACGGTCGATCCCCTCGTCCCAGAACGGGGAGGGCATTCTCGAGACGGCGTCGGCGAGTTGGTCATCGGGCAGTTCCAGCAAGCGCAAGGTTTCGTCGTCCGGCCCTCGCGTCGTGCGGTCAATCGGCTCGTACTGCGTCCAGGCGCGACCCCATTCAGCCCGCCACCGCGTGTACGCGGCATCCAACCCGACTGAGTCTGGCCGGGCTGACGCACCTATCGACGGCACGGGATCCAACTCTGGGACACCATCAATGCCCAGCTCCCACGCCTGGCGCACAAACAGGAGATAGGTGAGAGAGTACGGCTCATCGATGGAGAGCTGCATGTCGTGCGGCCAGGGATTCTCGGGTTGCGATTCCGTACTGCGCATCGATTCCCCCATTAGGTAGCCAACTACTCAGCAAGCATTCCTCATGCGCCTGAAAGTACTCCTTCTCAAGGGCCAGATCTCAGAAACCGTAAGCGTCAACGAGAATCGCGAATCCGGGGCCGTATCTCGGGACAGGCATCGGAGCACGGGATGACGATCCAGAGCGCGGGTGGGAGTCGTGCCCGTATGACGACCCCTCAGCGGGCGGCTTCGAGAATGGCGAGTTCGTCGGCAGGGGTGAGACCTGCCCGGCGCTCTCGAAGCACACCACGCGAGGTCTCGTCTGCGAGTACCCGGGCAAAGGTGTGCTCGAGGTCGGTGAGGATGCCGCCTGCAGCGAGAAATGCAGACCCGGATCGCTGCATGAAGGCGGTATCGGTCTCCGGGAGCCACAGGGGCAGCGAGCGTGGCCCGGCCCAGTAGTCGACGCCGCGAGCGCGCAGGAATTCATCCTCCGCTGGGACGAGTTCTCCCTTGTATCCTGTCGCTTCAACGGCCGCGGAAAAGAAGTCCTGCATGCGGTGAACGTCTCCGACGGCGTTGATCGCGCCGGTGACACCCTCGCGGCCCGCTCGTTCTATCCATGCCGCGAGGTCGGCAATGTCTATACCTTGAACGAAACGACGATCGGGGGTCGGCACGAGTGCGGGCCCTGGTCGCGACAGACGTGCAAGCCAGTATCCGAACCTGTCACTCGGGTCGCCCGGACCGACGATCAGCCCCGGGCGGGCGATCAAGAGACGATCTCCGAGCGCTCGGGCACTGCTCGTCTCCGCAGCGACCTTCGCATCCGCATAGTGGGAGAGGTCGTGCGGTTCCACCAACTGGGCGGATTCATCAGCGCCCGGTTCGTCGTTTCTCATGTACACGGACACCGACGACACCAGTGTCCAGTGGGCGGCGTGCTCGGCGAGCGCGTCCAATGCGGGTTCCACGAGAGATGGCTCAGAGGCCAGCTCGACGACGTCGTCCCACTCGGTCTTCACCTCGTCGTACGCACCCGTGGATGTGCGATCCGCGCGGATGTGGTGTGCCCCATCGGCAATGTCTCCTGATTGCCCACGAGCAAGACAGAAGACCTCTGAACCACGGTCAACTGCCCTTCGGGAGATCTCGCGGCCCAACCATCCTGTTCCGCCCAGCACCAGCACTCGTCGCATACGACCAGCCAATCAGACCTGTTCGAGCTCGAGGTGACCCTTCGCTCGGAGCGCAACTTGGATCACTGCATCGACCGCCGGTCGGTGGATGCCCGTCGGGTGCGTCATACGTGACCGCTGAGCACGGCGAGCACGTCGTCGAAGCGGCCCTCGGCCTCGGCGAATCTCAGGAACCGCACGCGGTCTACGAGAATCTCCTCGGCATCCGGATTCGCGTCGAGGATCGACATGGTCTCGTCGAGGAACTCCTCGACGGGCATGCCGTCGGGGTCGTCCTGCTGGCCGAGCAAGGTCGTGGCCACCTTCGGCGGCGCGAGCTCGAGAACCTGGATGCTCGTGTCGGCCAGCTGCACGCGCAGGCTCTGCGAGAACGAATGGATGGCGGCCTTGGTCGCGCTGTAGGTGGGCGTGGCCGGCAGCGGCACGAAGGCGAGGCCGGACGAGACGGTCATGATCGTGGCCGACGGGCGGCTCGACAGGTGAGGCACGAGCGCCGCGATGAGCCGGATCGGGCCGAGCAGGTTCGTGGCGATGGTGCGCTCGGCGGTCTCGAGGAAGTCGGGGGAGTGCAGGTCTTCGAACTCCATGATTCCGGCCATCAGGATCACGGTGTCGAGTTCGGGGTGCTCGGCGATCACCTGCTGTGTGGCGCGCTCGATGGAGGAGGGATCTGCGGTGTCGATCTGCACGGCGTCGATTCCCGGGTGCTCGGCGACGATGCGGTCGAGCAGCTCCGTGCGGCGCCCGCCCACGATCACGTGATTGCCGGCGGCCTGAAAGCGCAGGGCCAGGCCGAGTCCGAGTCCCGACGTGGCGCCGGGGATGAAGATGGTGTTTCCGGTGATGTTCATGGCTCGACTCAACACCCATCGCGCACGGCGCAGAAGGGAGCGCTTGTCCATGGATTCGCAGTCCCTTGTTGCCGCGGCCGCACACCGCCACGATGGACACATGGACAGACCCGCTCTCGCAGACTTCCTCCGGCGCCGTCGTGAGGCGCTGAAGCCGCGCGACGTCGGGCTGCTCGACGGATCGCGGCGGCGAACCCCCGGTCTGAAGCGCGAGGAGGTCGCCCTGCTCGTGGGCATGTCCACCGACTACTACTCGCGGCTCGAGCAGCAGCGCGGACCGCAGCCGTCGGAGCAGATGGTGGCCGCGATCGCCCGCGGGCTGCGGCTGACCCCCGATGAGCGCGACCACCTGTTCCGGCTGACCGGTCACAACGCGCCGCGTCGGGCGCTCGCGACGCACCACGTGGCGCCCGCCCTCATGCGCGTTCTCGACCGGCTCGACGACACCCCCGCCCTGGTGCTCTCCGACCTGGGGGAGACGCTCGCGCAGAACGCGATGGCGACCGCGCTGCTCGGAGACGAGACGCGATTCACCGGCCTGGCCGCGAGCGCCGTGTACCGCTGGTTCACCGACCCCGGGGCGCGCAGCCGGTATCCCGAGCGCGACCACGATCACCAGAGCCGCATCCAGGTCGCCGCCCTGCGCGCGTCGGTGTCGGCATCGGGAGAGTCCGAGAAGGGCCGGGCGATCGTCTCCGAGCTGCTGGCGACGAGCGAGGAGTTCGCTGCGATCTGGGAACTGCATGAGGTGCGCAATCGCTTCGACGATCACAAGACGCTCGTGCACCCGGAGATCGGCGAGATCGACGTCGACTGCCAGGCGCTCTTCACCGAGAACCTGTCGCAGACGCTGCTCGTGCTCACGGCGTCGCCAGGAACCGAGGCGGCAGAGAAGCTCGCCCTGCTGCAGGTCGTGGGTCACCAGACGTTCGCCTGAGCCGTGGCGCCGGCGCTGCACACAGGTTTCGCAGGATGCCGTGAAAGTCTCTTCTCATGGCCCTGCACAACGGCCACCGGACGAGGGCGCAGTACCCGGAACGCGACAAGACTGACCACCACTAAGGAGTGGAACAGTCATGTCATGGATCATCCTCGTCATCTCCGGAATCCTCGAGGCCGTGTGGGCGACCGCCCTCGGCAGGTCGGAGGGCTTCACCCGGCTCTGGCCGAGTGTCGTGTTCGTCGGCGCGCTCGCCGCGAGCATGGTCGGACTCGCCTTCGCGATGCGCGACATCCCCGTCGGCACCGCGTACGCCGTGTGGGTGGGCATCGGAGCCGCCCTCACCGTGGGCTACGCGATGTTCTTCGGGGGAGAAGGAGTCTCGCTTGTGAAGCTGCTCCTCGTGATCGGGATCGTGGCCTGCGTCGTGGGCCTCAAGGTGCTGCACTGACTGGTTTCACGACTCGACGACGGAGGCAAGAGCAACACGAAGCAGTTCTTTGGCGCGCGCGTGGCGACTCCGCGCAGTCGACGCGGGAATACCGAGGTGCGCGGCGGTCTGTTCGAGCGTGAAGCCGTCCCAGTGAACGAGCCGGATGAGCTCCGCCAGATCGACCGGCAAGGCGGCGATCGCGTTCCGCACGTCGAGGTCGTCGTCACTGACCTCTCCCGTGGCCTGGGCGATGGCGTACCCGAGAGTCGACACCAGGGCGTCTCGGCGAACACGCCCGCGCATGTGGTGGCGGAGAGTGTTTCGAGCAACGCCGAACACCCACATTCGTGCTGCTTCGCGTTCTCCAGGCATCCGGCGCGACACCCGCCACACCTCCGCGAGTGTCTCGCCGACGAGGTCCGCGGCATCGTCCGGGTCGGATGTGCGCCGAAGGAAGTAGCCCAGGAGGGCGGGTGCAACGTCTTCGAGAACCGTCTCGACGTGCGGGCGCCTCATGGGGCGACGGGTGTAGCGGGGTCAGTGGTGCACTGAGTCTCGGCGGTTGCTGCAAGTGTGTCCGCAAGATCTGGATATGCGCGCGTCATTTCATCGCTCAGACTCGTGAAGATTGTGGTCTGCAGACCGTCCTGCAGTATTCGCGCGTTCCCCCAGTCCTCCCAGAGCGCCCCCGTGTGGTGAATATCGAAGTCCGAGAGCTTCGCGCCTTGAACGAGATCGCCGATGTCATTCCCGCGACCCACTGCCACGAGACCGCCAGCAACTCTTTCGACGTCTGGTTCAAGAGAATCCACGTTCAGACCGTCGAGGTACTGGCGCGCTGCATCGCGCTTCTCGCCGCTCAGAGTGCTCGCCGCGAAATGCGTTTCGCACGAGCCGAGGAAGTTACCGTGAACATCGCTCCAGTCCCGCGAGATCACCAGGTCGGGTTCGGGAACGTATGTCCACGGGCCCCACTGCGACGCTGCCGCAGCTCCTGCCCCCAGGAGCGCGAACGCAACCCCGATGGAAATAGCCGGAATCGTTCTGCGGCGTCGAGGCGCCCGTGCCGCGGCCGCGCGGTCTGCCACGACGGAGCGAAGAGCGTCAGAGACACGGGGATCATCGACAGGAACTCTGCCCGCAGAGTTCAGCTTCGATTCGAATAGATCGACCATGACGCCTCCTAGATATGCCGTTACCAGGTACATGCCCGCCCGGCCGCGAAACGTCCACGGTCAGGACACATCTCTCCGTCGACCTCAGAGGCCGGTCGTCACCCACACGGCGACGACCGACAGCGCCGCGATGAAGACCCAGGAGCCGAGGCCGACGATCAGTGCCTTCCAGCCCGTGCGCGCCAGCTCGGCGAACCGGATGCCCGTGCCGAGCGCGAACAGGGCGGTGGCGAGAAGGGCCGTCTGCAAAACATCGGCCATCTCGAGCAGCCCCTCGGGCAGCGGAACGAGCGTGCGCATGAGCACGGCCGCCAGAAATCCGAGCACGAACAGGGGCACGATCGGCGGGCGCTTGGTCGGTCGCTCGTCTGCTGCATGAACAGCGCGGCGCCGCTCGACCGCCCCCACGATCGCCACCATCGGAGCGAGCGTGAGAACGCGGGTGAGCTTCACGACGACGGCGGCAGACAGGGCGACCGGGCCCGCGATCTGGGCCGTCGCGACGACCTGGCCCACGTCGTGCACGCTGAGTCCGACCCAGGTGCCGAACTCCGAGGCGTCGAAGCCGAGCGGGATGCGGGCGAGGGGGAGCAGCACGATCGCGAGTGTTCCGCAGAGGGTCACCAGCGCGATCGGAGTCGCGCTCTCCGAGTCTTTCGCCCGGGTCACTGCGCTCATGGCACCGACGGCGGATGCGCCGCAGATCGAGAATCCCGCGGCGATGAGCAGCGGCTGACGGCCGGGCAGGCCGACCATGCGGCCGAGAAGCAGCGTGACGCCGAAGGTGAGCACGACGACCAGAACGATCGCGACGATGGTGACCACGCCGAGCCCGGCGATGTCGACGAGGCTGAGTTTGAGGCCCAGCAGCACGATTCCGATGCGCAGCAGGCGCCGCGCCGAGAGGGAGAGGCCCGGCTTGAGCGGGCCGTCGAGCAGCGACCGCAGCGCGGGGATCTGAGCGACGATCATGCCGAGCGCGACCGCCGCCGTCAGCAGCGGAACGGCGGGAACCGCGAGGTGAATGAGAAAGGCGGCGAGCGCGGCGACGCCGGCCACAGCCATGCCGGGCAGCCAGGCGGGCGTGGCTCGCCCTAGCGCCACGAGGGCAGCCAGTAGTGCAGCGAGAGGAACCATCCGGGAACGGACTGCGCAGTCCAGACCGGGTAGAAGAAGGCACTGACCGCGGCGCAGATGAAGAGGAACGCGATGACCGCACGCACGCCGCCCACACGCATCCATCGCGGGTCGGTGCGTTTGCCCAACGCGAGTCCGATCACGAAGACCAGCCCGAGGATCAGATAGGGCTCGAAAGCGATCGTGTAGAACTGGTAGATCGTGCGGTTGATGTACAGAAGCCACGGCAGGTAGCCCGCGGCCATGCCCATGAGGACGAAGCCGACGACCCACTCGCGCTTGCGGATGAGACGGTAGACGAGGTAGAGCAGTGCCGCCGTGCCGGCCCACCAGATGATGGGGTTGGCGATCGACGTGATGTTCTCGTAGCAGGTGTCGGCGCCGCAGCCGCCCTGGCCGTTCTCGATCGTGCGGATGTACATCTGGGTGGGGCGGATGAGGAACAGCCACGTGAGCGGGTTCGCCTGGTAGGGATGCGGCGTGTGCTCGTTGACGTGGTAGTTGTAGACCGCCGCCTCGAGGTGCCAGAAGTTCTGCGCCCAGTTGGGCACCCAGGCGAGCGGGCCCGTCCAGTACTCACCAGATGACTGCACCCACTGGCGGTACATTCCGCCCGAGGTGAGGAACCAGCCCGACCAGGTGGACAGGTAGACGACGATCGCGATCGGCACCGTGAGCAGGAACGTGACCGGACCCTGCTTGAGGATCGCACCCGCCGCCCACAGGGGAAGACCCGTGCGACGCCGTGCAAGGGCGTCGACGACCACGAGATACACGGCGAAGGCCGCGAGAAAGTACAGCCCAGACCATTTGACGCTCGACGCCAGGCCGAACAGGATGCCCGCGGCCAGCACCCACGGGCGCCACCACAGGGCAGGGCCCCACTGGGGTACTCGGCCGCGCTTCTCCGACGCCATGATCTTCATGTCGAGGCGGCGGTTGTGCCATTCCCTGTCCATAAGAACCGCGCCCACTCCGGCGAGGGCGATGAGCGCGAAGATGCCGTCGAGGAGGGCCACCCGGCTCATCACGATGGCGTGCCCGTCGATGGCCATCAGGAATCCGGCGACCGTGGCGAGGAAGGTGGAGCGGAACAGCTTCTTGGCCACGAGCGTGGTCAGCAGCACCAGAAGGATTCCGCAGACCGCGACCGAGATTCGCCAGCCCACGCTCGAGTCGGCGCCGAAGACGGCGAGCCCGAGAGCGATAACCCATTTGCCGAGGGGCGGATGGACGGCGAACGACCCCTGTTGGAGGAAGCCGTCGGTGTCTCCCGCGTTGAACGCCTCATCGGCATCGGCGGGCCACGTGGACTCGTAGCCGTTGCGCAGGGTCGTGTAGGCGTCTTTGACGTAGAACGTCTCGTCGAACACCAGCGAGTGCGGATGCCCGAGGTTCACCAGTCGCAGGACGGCCGCCAGCAGGGTGACGGCGATCGGCCCGCCCCAGGCCCAGAGGCGCTGCCTCTGAGGAGTCGAGAGCATGCGCCCCCACCAGTCGTCGAGTCGCGAACCGGTCGGCTCGGGCGCAACGGCACGGGGGTCGATGTCGTCGAGCCCGGCTGAGACGAGGCGCTCATCGACGTCGCTCGGGAGTCGGGGATCGGTCACCCGCCAATCGTAGGTGCCGCCGGTGACACGGGCCAATCGCGAACGCCCCGTGCCCGGCCGATCCGCATGCGCCAGTCGGTACGCTGAGGCCATGATCATCCTCGCGGGCACGCCCATCGGCAATCTGAAGGATGCGTCGGTGCGGCTCGTCGAGACGCTCGAGGCCTGCGAACTCATCGCCGCCGAAGACACGCGCGTCGCCATCAAGCTGCTGCGCGCGCTGAACCTCGAGAACCGTCCCCGGCTGGTGGCGCTGCACGATCACAACGAGAGGGAGAAGGCGGCGGAGCTCGTCGAGTTCGCGCGCACAGCCGACCTCGTCGTGATGAGCGACGCCGGCATGCCGACCGTGTCGGACCCCGGATTCCACCTCGTTGCCGCAGCCGTCGCCGCGGGCGTCGAGGTCACCGCGATCCCCGGCCCGTCGGCGGTGCTCATGGCGCTCGCGGTCTCGGGCCTGCCCACCGACCGCTTCACCTTCGAGGGCTTTCTTTCCCGCAAGCAGGGCGAGCGGCTGCAGGTTCTGAAGGGCCTGTCGAGGGAGGCCCGCACGATGGTCTTCTTCGAGTCGCCCAACCGCATCGCCGCCTCGCTGGCCGACATCGTGAGTGCTCTCGGCGCCGATCGCCGCGTCGCCGTGGCGCGGGAGCTCACGAAACTGTACGAGCAGGTGAAGCGGGGCACGGCGTCCGAGCTGCTCGAGTGGGCCGAGGCCGGCGTGAAGGGCGAGATCGTGATCGTGGTGGCCGGGGCGCAGCCGCTCGAGGTCGACCTGCCCACGGGAGTGGCGCAGGTGCTGGAGCTCGTGGCCGACGGCACGAGGCTGAAGGATGCATCGGCAGCCATCGCCGAGGCGACGGGGCTGTCGCGGCGCGACCTGTACGAGGCGGCGCTCGAGCAGCGCACCGGGCGCACACCGGCGAACGAGCAGGCGCAGCTGCCGCTTCTGTAGCCCGTAACACGGAAGGCGCGGGCGAAGCGCGCCTTTATGATGGGGAGCATGTCCGACGGCTCCTCGTTTTATATCACCACGCCTATCTTCTATGTGAATGACGTGCCCCACATCGGGCACGCCTATACAGAGGTGGCCGCCGACGTTCTCGCGCGCTGGCACCGCCAGGCGGGTGACGACACCTGGTTCCTCACCGGAACCGACGAGCACGGCCAGAAGATCCTGCGCACGGCCACCGCCAACGGCGTCACGCCCAAGGAGTGGGCCGACCGTCTCGTCGAGACTGCGTGGCAGCCTCTGCTCAAGACCATCGACATCTCGAACGACGACTTCATCCGCACCACCGATGAGCGTCACGAGGTCAACGTGCAGCTCTTCCTGCAGCGCCTCTTCGACGCCGGGTACATCTACACCGGCGAGTACGAGGGCTACTACTGCGTGGGCTGCGAGGAGTACAAGGCCGACAGCGACCTCGTCGACGGCACGGGCGAGTACGAGGGCCAGAAGGTCTGCGCGATCCACTCGAAGCCCGTGGAGCTGCTGAAGGAGCGCAACTACTTCTTCAAGATGAGCGAGTTCAGCCAGCGGCTGCTCGACCTCTACGAGGAGAACCCGAACTTCATCCAGCCCGAGAGTGTGCGCAACGAGATCGTGTCGTTCGTGCGCCGCGGCCTCACCGACCTCTCGATCTCGCGCCAGACGTTCGACTGGGGCATCAAGGTGCCGTGGGATCCATCGCACGTGGTCTACGTGTGGTTCGACGCCCTGCTCAACTACATCACCGCCGCGGGATACGGCCACGACGACGAGGCGTTCGCCCGCCGCTGGCCCGCAACGCACATCGTCGGAAAAGACATCGCCCGCTTCCACGCCGTGATCTGGCCCGCCATGCTGATGGCCGCCGGGCTCGAGGTTCCGAAGCAGGTCTTCGGCCACGGCTGGCTGCTGGTCGGCGGCGAGAAGATGTCGAAGTCGAAGCTCACGGGCATCGCCCCGAACCAGATCACCGACACGTTCGGCTCCGACGCCTTCCGCTACTACTTCCTGCGCGCCATCAACTTCGGCCAGGACGGCTCGTTCAGCTGGGAGGACCTGTCGGCGCGCTACCAGGCCGAGCTCGCCAACGGCTTCGGCAACCTCGCCTCCCGCGTGATCGCCATGGTCACCCGCTACTTCGACGGCGTGATTCCCGACGCCGGGGTTCTGGATGCGCCGGATCAGGCGATCCGCGACACCGAGGTGCGGGTGACGGCCGCCGCCGACGAGGCCATCTCGCGACTCGCCATCCACGAGGCCATCGCCTCGATCTGGCAGCTTGTCGACGAGCTCAACGGCTACATCACCCTGCAGGAACCGTGGGCGCTGTCGAAGGACCCGGCGAACCGCGAACGACTCGGAACCGTGCTGAACACGGCGGTGCGCGGAATCGGCACGCTCGCCGTGCTGCTCTCGCCCGTGATTCCCGAGGCCTCGGCGAAGCTGTGGACCGCGTTGAACGGTGCGGGCGAGGTCTCCGACCAGCCCATCCGCTCGGCGTTCGAGTGGGGAGGGGGCACGACGGTCTCCGCTCTCCAGCCGCTGTTCCCGCGCATCGAGTCGAGCGAGTCCGACGGGTCGGGCACGTAGTCGTGCCTACCGACCACAGCTATCCTCCGCTGCCCGAGCCGCTCGTGGTGGGCGTGTACGACAATCACACGCACCTGGACCCGCCCCCTTCGACAGGCTCAGGGAACGGGGAGCGGGAGGTGCTCGACTACCTCGAGCAGCTCGACCGTGCGTCGAGCGTCGGGGTGCGCGGGGTGGTGCAGGTCGGCGGCGACGTCGAGTCGAGCATCTGGTCGGCCGAGCAGGCTGCACGCGAGCCGCGCATGCTGGCGGCCGTCGCCATCCACCCGAACGAGGCGCCGCGCTACGACGCGGCGGGCGAGCTCGACGACGCGCTCGCCGTGATCGCCGAGCTGGCGACGCGCCCGCGGGTTCGGGCCATCGGCGAGACCGGGCTCGACTTCTTCCGAACGGGCGAAGAGGGGCGGGCTGCGCAGTTCCGCTCCTTCGAGGCGCACATCGAGATCGCGAAGCAGAACGGTCTCGCCCTGCAGATCCACGATCGCGACGCGCACGACGACGTGATCGAGACGCTGCTGCGCGTGGGCGCGCCCGAGCGCACCGTCTTCCACTGCTACTCCGGCGACGGAGCGATGGCCCGCATCTGCGCAGACAACGGCTGGTACATGTCGTTCGCCGGAACGGTCACGTTCAAGAACGCCGAGAAGCTGCGCGACGCGCTCGAGGTCGCTCCCCGCCAGCTGCTGCTCGTCGAGACGGATGCGCCGTTCCTCACCCCGACACCGCTGCGCGGACGACCGAACGCCCCCTACCTGCTGCCGCACACCCTGCGCTTCATGGCATCTCATCTCGGCACCGACGTGTCGATGCTCGCAGCCCAGATCACCTCGAACACAGAGCTGGTCTATGGCACGTGGGATTCCGAGCCGGTGATCGCCGAATGACCGCTCCGCTCCCTGAGCCTGTCGAAGGGCCCGTCGAAGCGAAGCTTCTCGGCCCCGCCGAGATCCGCGACCTCGCCGAACTGCTCGACCTGACGCCCACCAAGAAGCTCGGGCAGAACTTCGTGATCGACGGCAACACGGTGCGGCGCATCGTGCGCGTCGCCGGAGTGCAGCCGGGGGAGACCGTCGTCGAGGTCGGGCCGGGCCTCGGGTCGCTGACCCTCGGCATCCTCGAGACCGGCGCCAGCGTCGTGGCCGTCGAGATCGACAAGCGTCTCGCCGCGCAGCTTCCCGACACCGTTCGCGCCCTGCAGCCCGACGCCCGCCTGACGGTCGTGCGTGACGATGCCATGAGCATCCAGAGCCTGCCGGATGCGCCGGTTCGCCTGGTCGCGAACCTTCCGTACAACGTCTCGGTTCCCGTGCTGCTGCACTTCCTCGAGCACTTCCCGTCGATCCAGTCCGGCGTGGTGATGGTGCAGGCCGAGGTCGGGCACCGGCTCGCCGCCGTTCCCGGGTCGAAGATCTACGGCAGCCCGAGCGTGAAGGCAGCCTGGTACGGCGACTGGAAGACGAGCGGCAATGTGAGCAGGCAGGTGTTCTGGCCCGTTCCCAACGTCGACTCGGTGCTGGTGTCGTTCCAGCGGCACGAGACTCTGCCCGACACCGAGGAGGTGCGCGTGCGCACCTTCGAGGTCGTCGATGCCGCCTTCCAGCAGCGCCGCAAGATGCTGCGCCAGTCGCTCATCCCGGTGTTCGGAGACACGCAGCAGGCCCAGGCGGTGCTCGAGCGGGCCGGAGTGGAACCCACGATGCGTGGAGAAGCACTGACGATGGAGGATTTCCACCGCATCGGTCGCGCCTCGGCCGACGCCTGACACCCGTTACCGTCTGTGACGAGGGGGTGAATCGACCCCCTCGACCCTTGCTAGCGTTGGATCGCACCCCCTCCCGACAGCAACCCTGGAGACACCCATGTCCACTCTCACTCGGCGCATCGGCGCCGTCGCCCTCACGGCCGCGCTCGTCGCGGGCGTCTCCGCCTGTTCGTCGTCGGATTCCGGCTCGTCCGACGATGCGTCGCTCGACAAGTCGATCATCCTCATCACGCCGACCGCTGTCGGCTCGAACAACTTCTTGAAGCTCGCCGTCGAGGGTGCAGAGGCCGCCGGCAAGGCGAACGGCGCCAAGGTCGACATCTACGAGAGCAAGGACCCGGCGTCGATCCAGCAGAACATCGACGAGGCCGTGCGTGCCGCGCCCGACGTGATCATCGGCGTCTCGTTCAGCGTGCTCGACCAGGTCACGGCCGCGGCTGCCGACAACCCCGACCAGCAGTTCCTGCTGATCGACACCTCGGCCGAGGAGCCCACCGACAACCTCACCGCCGCCGTGTTCAAGGAGTACGAGTCGAACTACCTGATCGGCGTCGAGGCCGGCCTGCTCACGCAGACGAACAGCATCGGTGCGATCGGCGCTCTCGACACCCCGTTCATCCACCGCTGGATCGACCCCTTCTTCGCGGGGGCCAAGAGCGTGAACCCCGAGGTCAAGACGACCCAGCAGTACGTGGGCGGCGACAACCCCTTCGGTGACCAGGCCCGTGCCAAGGCGCAGGCCCAGATCATCGCCGACTCGGGTGCCGACTACGTGAACGCGGCGGCCTCCGCCGGAAACCTCGGCGTGTTCGAGGCCGCGGCCGCTGGCAGCTTCAAGGCCTTCGGTGTCGACTCCAACCAGTGCCTCGAATCGCCCGGAAACGTCGTGGACAACTCGATCAAGCGCGTCGACGTCGCGGTCGAGAACGCGGTGAAGGACATCTTCGCGGGCAACGGCGGCGGCTTCAAGTCGTACGGCCTCGCCGAGGGCGGGGTAGGCGTCACGGGCCTCGAAGACGACGTCGCGTCGTCGAAGTGCCTCATCGCCGAGCACCCCGATGTGATCGAGAAGGTCGCGGAAGTCCGCGACCAGATCATCTCGGGTGAGATCACCGTCGAGGATCCCCTCACCGCCGGATGAGCACCGCCGCAGTAGAGCTGAGAGCGATCAGCAAGAGGTTCGATGCCGTCGTGGCGAACGACGGCATCGACCTCGTGCTGGCCCGGGGAACCGTTCACGCCGTGATGGGCGAGAACGGTGCGGGAAAGTCGACCCTGATGTCGATCCTGTTCGGTCTCGTGCGCCCGGATTCGGGCGAGATCGTGGTCGACGGAGAGACGCGCTCCTTCCAGAGTCCGCTCGATGCCATCGCTGCCGGACTCGGCATGGTGCACCAGCACTTCCGGCTCTTCGATTCGATGACCGTGGCCGAGAACGTGGTCTTCGGCGCCGAGCCCACTCGGGGCGGCCGCATCGATCGCGCCGCAGCAGCCGAGCGCGTGCGCAGCCTCGCCGACCGCTACGGGCTCGACACCGACCCGCAGGCCAGGGTCGGAGACCTGTCGGCCGGAGCGCGGCAACGCGTCGAGATCCTCAAGGCCCTGCACCGCGACGCCCGCATCCTCATCCTCGACGAGCCGACCGCCGTGCTCACCCCCTCCGAGGTCACCTCGCTGTTCACGGTGATCCGGCGGGCTGCCGAAGACGGCACCACGGTGGTGCTCGTCACCCACAAGATCCAGGAAGTGCTCGACGTGTCGACCGAGGTCACCGTGCTGCGCGACGGGCGGGTCTCCGGACGATTCGTCACCGCCGACACGACGTCGGCCGAGCTCGTGCGCGCCATGACCGGCCGCGAAGTCGAGATCGTCGCCAACCCCGGAACGGGAACGCTCGGCGACGCGGTGCTCGAGGTCGAGGGCGTGTCAGTTACGGATGCCCGGGTCGAGAGGGTCTCGAACGTCTCGCTGTCGGTTCGCCGCGGCGAGATCGTCGGCATCGCCGGCGTCTCGGGTAACGGCCAGCACGACCTCGTGGCCGCCATCCTCGGAACGGCCCCCGTCTCGGCCGGGCGCATCCGGCTCGGCGACCACGACGTGACGGGCGCCACCGTCGCCGCCCGTCGAGCCGCCGGCCTCGCGGTGATTCCCGAAGACAGGCGCGGCGAGGGCAGCGCGGTCACCATGTCGATCACAGAGAACCTCTCGCTCGGCCACCACAGGCAGCCGCCGATCGGCCGGCCGAAAGGCTTCGGCAGGGGCTGGATGTCTCTGGTCGCCGCCCGCACACGCGCGAGCGAGCAGATCTCGTCGTACGACATCCGCACCTCGGGCGAGAAGCAGCCGGTCGGATCGCTCTCCGGCGGCAACGCGCAGAAGGTCGTCATCGCCCGGGAGCTGTCGTTCGACGCCCCGCTGCTGATAGCCGAGCAGCCCACCCAGGGCGTCGACGTGGGGGCCATCGAGGCCATCCACGGGCGCCTGCTCGACTATCGGGCCTCGGGCCGGGGCATCCTGCTCGTCTCGCACGAGATCTCGGAGCTGCTGGCCCTGGCAGACCGGGTGCTCGTGATGTTCGCCGGCGAGATCGTGGCCGAGTTCGACCGGTCGCAGGCGAGCGCCGAGCGCATCGGTGCGGCCATGGCCGGAGCCGCCGCGGCGGCCGGGGAAGAGTGGACAGCATGATCGCGAGACTCACCCGTCATCCCGCCGTCGTTCCCATTGGGGCCGTCGTGCTGGCGATCCTCATCGGCGCGGTCGTGATTCTGCTGGCCGGGCTCAACCCGATCGACGCCTACGCGGCCGTGCTGCAGGGCTCGCTCGACGTGCGCAACCTCGACTACACGTTCTCGGTCTGGGGCTTCATCTGCGGCATGGGACTCGTCGCCGCGATCCCGTTGCGCATGGGCGAGTTCAACCTGGGCGGTAACGGGCAGCTCGTGCTCGGAGGCATCACCGCCTACGTCGTGGCCAGCCAGCTCGGTCTGCCCGGAATCGTCGCGGTGCCCTTCGCCTTGATCGCGGCGATGCTCGTGAGCGGCGGCTTCGCGGCCGTTTCGGCGCCGCTCGCCACGCGCTTCGGAATCCCGATCATCATCTCGACCCTGCTGCTGTCGCCGGTGGCCGTGGCCGTGGCCTCGTACCTCGTGCGCTTCCCCCTGGCCGAGAAGGGGTCGGGCAACGCCCAGACACCCGTGCTGCCGGAGGACGCGCACATCTGGAGCCTCGGCGACCTGCGCTACACCACGGTCGGGCTGCTGCTCATCATCGCCGTCATGGTGATCTTCTATGTCGTCGACTCGCGCTCGGCCGTGGGCTTCGAGCTGCGCGTCACGGGAGCGAACCGCCGCTTCGGCGAATACGCGGGCCTCAAACCCGGGCGACTCGCGCTCGGCGCGATGGGGTCGGCGGGTGCCGTGGCCGGGCTGGTCGGTGCGATCATCGTGCTCTCATCGCCCTACCGCTTCATCGACGGGGCGCTCATCTCGCCCGGGTACACCTTCGCCGGTCTCGCTGCGGCGCTGCTCGCCGGGGGCCGACCTGCCCTCGTTCCCGTCACCGCCATCCTGTTCACCATCCTGCAGGTCGGGGGAGCGAGCATGGAGCGCACGGCCGAGGTTCCCCGCCAGCTCTCCGACGTGCTGCAGGGCGTGGTCATCGTGATCCTCGCGCTTCGCGTGGTTCTCGATCGTCGGCGGGCCGGCGCCGGAAAGGACAGCTGATGAGCATCTTCGAGTGGAGCTTCGTCGCGGCCGTGCTCACCAGCGCGACGCCCATCCTCTTCGCCGCGCTGGCCGGCGCCCTGTGCGCGCAGGCCGGCGTGTTCAACATCGCCCTCGAGGGGCAGATGCTGTGGGGCGCGTTCGCCGCCGTCGCGGGCAGCTACTACACCGGAAACGCCTGGGCCGGGGTGCTCGTCGCTGTTCTCTCGACCGCTATCTACTCCGTGATCCTCGCGGTGGGGGCTGCGCGGTGGAAGGCCGACCCCATCATCATCGCGATCGGCACGAACCTGCTCTCGCTCGGACTCACCGGCTTTCTGCTGCGCGTTCTCTTCGACACCTCCGGATCGTTCGCGCCGCAGGGCCTCAACGGCATCGGCACCATGCCCTTCCTGAAGGGCATCCCCGTGATCGGCGACGTGTTCGCCGGGCAGTCCGTGCTGGTGCCGCTGGCGTTCGTGCTCATCGTGGCGGCGGGCCTGTGGCTGCGGCTCACGCCCGGCGGGCTGCGCCTGCGCGGCGTGGGCGAGCATCCGGATGCCGCGGCCACGCTGGGCATCGGCGTCGCCCGGTACCAGACGTGGGTCACCATCCTCGGCGGTGGACTCTGCGGCCTGGCCGGAGCCCAGCTGTCGCTCGGCAACGTGACCCTGTTCACCGAGAACATGACCGCCGGGCGCGGATGGATCGCGGTCGCCGCGGTCATCCTCGTCGCCAACAAGGCCTTCTGGCTGCCCGTCGCCTGCCTCGGCTTCGGCGCGGCCGAGGCCCTCGGCTTCCGGCTGCAGGGCATCGGCGCCCCGCAGCAGCTCACCGATGCCGCGCCCTACGCCATCACCCTCGTCGTTCTCGTGATCATGCGCGTCGTGGTGACGCGCCGACGCACGCACGCCCTCACCCCCAAGGAGACCCTCGTATGACCGCAGCAGAGCCGAGCGACGTGCGCCACATCATCGTCGACACCGACACCGGAATCGACGACGCCCTCGCGCTGCTCTACCTGGCGGGCCGCGATGACGCCGAGATCTCGGCGATCACGAGCGTCTACGGCAACACCCCGGTCGAAGACGCGGTCGCGAACATCGCCCGTGTGCTGAAGATCGCCGGACTCGAAGACACGCTCGTCGCGCGGGGAGCCGCGGGACCGATCAATGGCGAGCCGCGCATCGCCGGCCACGTGCACGGAGGCGACGGCCTCGGCGACCTGTACAGCGAGAAGCTGGCGCCGAAGAATCTGTCCCCCCTGTCGTCGGCCGAGTTGCTGGTCGAGCTCGCGCGCTCGCGCCCCGGCTACTACGATCTGCTGCCGATCGGTCCGCTCACGAACGTCGGGCTCGCGCTCGAGATCGAGCCGGAGCTGCTGACCCTGTTCCGCTCGACGGTCATCATGGGCGGCTCGGGGCCGTTCCCCCCGCTCGGCACCGTGCAGATGGTGGATGCCAACATCCACAACGACGCCGAGGCCGCCGCGCGCGTGTTCGCCGCGCCGCGCACGAACCTCGTGATGGTGGGCGTGAACGTGACCGCCGGCACCATCGTCGACGAGGTCGCCGTGCAGGCTCTGCACCGCGCGGGCACGGAGTGGGGCACCTTCTCGGCCGAGATCCTCGAGGCCTACATGGACTTCTACCAGTTCTCGTGGGGACGCCGGGTCTCACCGGCCCACGACGGACTGGCCGCGGCGCTGCTCGTGCAGCCCGAATGGATCACGTCGTCGCTGAGCGGCCCGGTCAATATCACCACCGACGGCTTCGCGACGCGCGCCCACCTGCTGCGAACGCATGAGGGTCTTCCCGTGAGCTGGCCGGTGACGCCCGCCCCCGACACGCAGGTCGTTCTCGACGTCGACCGACAGGCGTTCCTCGCCGACTTCGTGTCTGTGCTGGCCGGCCTCGGCCGGGCGTAGCCGGTCGCTCGGAGTGCGGCGGTCGGACCTCGCCTCCGGTTGCATATAGGTTGTTTCCATGGTCACTCAGAGGGCGCTGTCCACAGTGCACGTTCGGGCGCCGGGCAAGATCAACGTCTTCCTCAAGGTCGGGGCGGTCATGGATGACGGCTACCACGACGTCGCCACGGCTTACCAGGCCGTCTCGCTGTACGAGAACGTGCGGGCGAGCATCGCCGATGACTTCTCCGTGACCTTCGGCGGCAGCATCGACTGCTCGGGCCTCGAGGTCGACGGCACCAACCTGGCGATCCGGGCCGCGCGCATGCTGGCGCGCAAGGCGGGCTACCGGGGAGGCGTGCACCTCGAGATCGAGAAGAACGTTCCGATCGCCGGAGGCATGGGCGGAGGTTCCGCCGACGCGGCGGCCACGCTCGTCGCCTGCGACACGCTGTGGGGCACCGACCTCGGACGCGACGAGCTGCTCACCCTGGCATCCCGTCTCGGCGCCGATGTGCCATTCGCCCTCACCGGGGGAACCGCGATCGGCACCGGCCGCGGAGACCAGTTGAGCCCCGCGCTGGCCAAGGGATCGTTTCACTGGGTGCTCGTGCTCGCCGACTTCGGATCGAGCACTCCCGAGGTCTATCGCGAACTCGACAGGCACCGCGACCGCCACGCGCAGGACATCTTTCCGGCGCAGACGCAGCCCACCGTCGACACCGCCGTGCTGCAGGCGCTGCGCTCGGGAGACGCCCTCGTGCTGGCCGACGCCCTCTACAACGACCTGCAGGCCCCGGCGCTGCATCTCAACCCCGCGCTCACGGGCATCCTCGAGCTCGGCGAGGCGAACGGCGCCCTCGCCGGCCTGGTCTCGGGTTCCGGGCCGACGGTCGCGTTCCTCGCCGAGAACCTCGACGCCGCGCTCGAGCTGCAGATAGCCCTGAGCGCGGCCCGGCACCGGGTCGTGCGCGTCACCGGTCCCGTGCACGGCGCCCGAGTCGTCGGCGACTGATGAGCGACACCGCCGGCATCGTCGTCTCAGGCGTACGGCGTTCGTTCGGCGACGTGCACGCCGTCAAGAACGTGACCTTCGAAGCGCGACCGGGTGCGGTGACGGCCCTCGTCGGTCCGAACGGGTCGGGCAAGACCACACTGCTGTTGATGCTCGCAACGCTCATCGAGCCGGACGCGGGCCGCATCCGCATCGCGGGGCACGACCCCGTGACAGATCCGGTATCGGTGCGGGCTCTGATCGGATGGATGCCCGACGTTCTCGGGTCCTGGGCGTCACTCACCGTGCGCACCACACTGCAGATCACGGCGCGGCTGTATGGCATGGGCGCCACGCGCGCGGCAGCCCGCGCAGACGAACTCGTGCGGCTCATCGGACTCGACGACCTTGCCGACCGGCCGACCCGAGTGCTCTCCCGAGGCCAGAAGCAGCGCCTGAGTCTGGCCCGCGCACTGGTGCATGATCCGTCGGTGCTGCTGCTCGACGAGCCTGCGTCGGGACTCGATCCGACCGCCCGGGTCGAGCTGCGCGTTCTCGTGCGGCGTCTCGCCCAGGAAGGTCGCACGGTACTGGTCTCGAGCCATGTGCTGGCGGAACTGGACGAACTCGCCGATGCCGCGGTCTACATCGAAGGGGGCGCCTCGGTGAGCGCCGAGCGGGTGGCGAGCGCCGCGACCCGTGCGCGCCCCTGGAGGATCCGAGCCCTCGACCCCGGATCGATCGCCCCCGCCCTGGTCGCCTCAGGAGTCGCCGCGGAGTCCATCACCGCCGACGCCACGGGCATCCTCGTGCCGGTGACCGGTGAGGAGCACGCCGCCGTCGTTCTGGCAGGGCTGCTGCAGTCGGGTGTCGCCGTCACATCGTTCGCCCCTGCGACGGGCGACCTCGAGCACACCTTCCTCGACCTCCAAGCGAGACCGGCCGAGCCCGGCGACGGGATACGACTGTGAAGCTCTGGGCGGGGATCGGCGTGATCGTGGGCCTCGAGCTGCGCCAGCGCGTGCGCGGCGTGGCATGGTACGTGCTGCTGGGTGTCTTCGTCGTGCTCATCGGAATCGTCACGGTGCTCGTCGGATTGGCGACGACCAGCTTCGGCGGGGAGGACAGTGGCGGCTGGCTGTACTCGCTCATCATCTACTTCGTGTTGATGCTCGGCACCCTCATCGCCCCGGCGCTCAGCGGCAACGCCATCAACGGGGAACGCGAGGCGGGCACCCTGGCCACCATTCAGGTCACCCTCGTATCGGCGACCCAGATCGTGCTGGGCAAATTTCTCGCCGCCTGGATCGCAACCCTGGCATTCCTGGTGGCATCCTCGCCCTTCCTCGTCGTGGCCGCGGCACTCGGAGGCCTCTCGGTCGGTACCGTCCTCGTCTCGCTGCTGGTCCTCGCCGTCGAACTCGGAGTGATCGCCGCCATCGGCGTCGGGCTCTCGGCAATACTCGGCCGGCCCCTGTTCTCGATCGTCGTCAGCTACCTCGCCGTGGCCGCGTTGAGCCTCGGCACGTTGATCGCCTTCGGCCTGGGAGGGGTCGCCATCCAGTCGGAGGTGAAGGCCACCACAGTGCAGGCGGTCTACGAAGACGGCAGCGATTCCTACACCTGCGGTCCTCCGACGGTCTCCACCTACTCCGCGCCCCGATTCGACCTCTTCTGGCCCATCCTCTCGGCGAACCCCTACGTCGTGCTGGCCGATGCCACGCCGCCGCAGTTCAGCGAGTACGGCAGCCCGACCGATCTGTTCACCGGGGTCGCATCTCTCGTTCGCGCGGTTCAGGTGCCTCCCGACCTGAGCCCGGAGTTCGACTACTGCAACTCGGCGACGTTCGAACCGGGACCGAGCCAGGAGGAGACGTACGCGAAGACGGTGCCGTCGTGGTTCGTCGGCCTGCTGCTGCATCTTGTTCTGGCAGCCGGCGCGCTCAGCTGGGCGATCGCACGCACGAAGACGCCGGCTCGTAAACTCGCCGTCGGTCGCAGGGTCGCATAAAGGGCCAGTCGGGCGCGGCGTCCCCTGAGCCTGTCGAAGGGCAGGCTACGACGCGGGGTAGGTGCTGAGTTCCAGCACCTCGTGACCGGGCAGAGCGGCGCGACCGCCGAGGTCGTCGAGGGCGATGACCACGCCGATTCCCGCAACGATCCAGCCAGCGCGTTCGGCGAGTTTCACGACGGCCGCAAGGGTGCCGCCGGTAGCGAGAAGGTCGTCGAGGATCACGACGCGCGAACCCTGCGGCAGCACGTCCGGCTGCACCTGCAGCGTCGCGGTGCCGTACTCCAGCGCGTAGTCCTCGCTCAGCAGATCACCGGGCAGTTTGCCCGCCTTGCGAACCGAGACCATGCCCACTCCGCGGGCGTAGGCCATGGCCGCCGCGATGCCGAACCCGCGCGCCTCGATGCCGAGCACGGCATCCACCTGGCCCCAGTCGTGCGAGGCGAACGCGTCGACGACCGAGGAGAATGCCCGACCGTTCGCGTAGACCGACGTGACGTCGCGGAAGAGGATCCCCTCGCTCGGGAAGTCCTGCACGGTGAGCAGGTGGGCGTCGATGAGTTCGGCTGTTGTTTCGTCGGGCATGCAATCACGCTACCGGCGCCGGGACCGGCCCCATGACGAAACGCGCGACCCGGGCGCGATAAGTTGGAGTGATGACCGACTCTCCCTCTCTCGGCGACGAGACACTGGCGCTGCTGCGCGACCTCATCCGCAGCGCGTGCGTGAACGACGGAACCTACGCATCCGGCCAAGAGGTAAGGAACACCGACGTTCTGCGTCGCTTCTTCGAGGGCGTCGACGTCGATCCCGTGGTCGTCGAATCCGCGCCCGGTCGGGCCACCCTCGTCGTGCGCATCCCCGGCACCGATCCGACAGCCCCGTCGCTCGCGCTCGTCGGGCACACCGACGTGGTGCCCGTGATGCACGGAGGCTGGAGCCACGACCCGTTCGCCGCCGACATCATCGGCGACGAGCTCTGGGGACGCGGAACACTCGACATGCTCTATCTGACGGCCGCCTACGCCGTCGCGACCCGCGCCGTCGCATCCGAGGGCCGTGCCTTGAGGGGCGACCTGGTCTTCGTGGCCGTCGCCGACGAGGAGGGCGGCAGCCGCCTCGGCATCGAGTGGCTCATGCAGCATCACCCCGAACTCATCGACGCCGACTACGTGCTCACGGAGTCGGGCGGCATCCCCGTGGGCGGATCCTCCGACGCCCCGCACTCGGTGACCGTCACGGTGGGGGAGAAGGGGCTCGCCCGTCGCCGCCTGCTGATCCGGGGAATACCCGGACACGGCTCGGCGCCCTGGGGATCGTCGAATGCGGGTGTCATCGCGGCCGAGGCCGTCACCCGGTTGACGCGTTTCGCCCCGCGCGCCGTCATCGGCGACTATTGGCCGCGCTACGTCGACGCGCTCGACCTCGACCCTGAGGTCGCACGTCGGCTCACCTCCGTCGCCGAGATCATCGGTGCGCTGCCGGAGCTGGGCGAACTGGCCGGCTACGCGCACGCCACGACGCACACGACCATCTCGCCCAACGTGATCCGCGCGGGCGACGCCATCAACGTCATTCCGGGCGAGGCCAGCATCGACCTCGACATCAGGCAGCTGCCCGGAATCTCGCCCGAGGAGGTCGACGCCTACGTCACGAGCGCCCTCGGCGACCTGATGCGGCACATCGAGATCGTCGACATCGTAGGGGCGTCGTTCAGCCCCGCCAATGTCTCGCCGATGGACACTCCGCTGTTCGAGGTGCTGACCGCCGTGATCGACGAGGCGTATCCCGGGGCCGTGCCCCTGCCGATCATCGCGGCCGGCGGGTCGGACGCACGCTTCTATCGCGCGAAGGGGCGACGGGCCTACGGGTTCTCGGTGCTGTCGAAGCGCTGGGACTACGGTCGGTTCCGACACCTCATCCACGGCAACGACGAGCACATCGACCTCGAATCGATCGCCCTCACTGCCCGGGCGGTCGACTCCGTCGTCAGGCGCTTTCTGGGCTGACCGGCGGGGCGGCCGTCAGATGGCGGGTAACCTCGACAGGTGGCCCATCTACTGGGAGCGGAATCGCTCCATCTCGAATATCCGACGCGTGTCATCTTCGACTCCGTGACCATCGGTCTCAACGAAGGCGATCGCGTGGGTATCGTCGGTCGCAACGGAGACGGCAAGTCGACCCTTCTGCGTCTGCTCGCCGGCCGCATCGAGCCCGACGGAGGCCGGGTGACGCGCCGCAACGGGGTGACCCTCGCGATGCTCGACCAGTCGGACGACCTCGATGGCGACCTCACCGTGAAGGAGACGATCGTCGGCGACATCGACGAGCACGTCTGGGCCGGCGATCCCATCATCCGCGACGTGATCTCGGGACTGGCCTCGGACATCCCCTGGGACGTGCTCGTCTCGAGCCTGTCGGGTGGGCAGCGCCGACGCATCGCGCTGGCGAAGCTGCTCATCGGCGACCACGACGTGATCTTCCTCGACGAGCCCACCAACCACCTCGACGTGGAGGGCATCGCCTGGCTCGCCCAGCACCTTCGCAAGCGCTGGGCCACGAACTCCGGCGGGCTCATGGTCGTGACACACGACCGTTGGTTCCTCGACGAGATCTGCACCGCCACATGGGAGGTGCACGACCGCTTGATCGAGCCCTTCGAGGGCGGCTACGCGGCCTACATCCTGCAGCGCGTCGAGCGCGACCGCATGGCGGCCACCAGCGAGGCCAAGCGCCAGAACCTCATGAAGAAGGAGCTGGCCTGGCTGCGCCGCGGCGCCCCCGCGCGCACGGCCAAGCCGAAGTTCCGCATCGACGCGGCCAACGCCCTCATCGAGGACGAGCCGCCCGTGCGCGACAAGGTCACGCTCGCGGCGATGGCCATGCAGCGCCTCGGCAAAGACGTGGTCGACCTCGAGAACATCTCCGTCGAGTACGACAACGGCAAGAAGGTTCTGAAGGACGTGACGTGGCGCATCGCGCCCGGCGAGCGCACCGGAATCCTGGGCGTCAACGGAGCCGGCAAGAGCACCCTGCTCAGCCTGGTCTCGGGAACCCTGCTGCCGACATCCGGCAAGGTGAAGCGGGGCAAGACCATTCGCGTCGCCACGCTCACCCAGCAACTGTTCGAGCTCGAAGACATCTGGAACGACCGGGTCAGCGAGGTCATCGGCCGGCAGAAGAGCTCGTACGTCTCCGGCGGAAAAGAGATGACGCCGGGGCAGCTGCTCGAGCGCGTCGGCTTCACCAGCGCCCAGCTCTCGACCCCCGTCAAAGACCTCTCGGGTGGACAGAAGCGCCGACTGCAGCTGCTGCTCATCATTCTCGATGAGCCGAACGTGCTGATCCTCGACGAGCCCACCAACGACCTCGACACCGACATGCTCGCGGCCATCGAGGACCTGCTCGACTCCTACGCCGGAACGCTGCTCGTCGTGAGCCACGACCGGTACCTGCTGGAGCGCGTGACCGACAACCAGTACGCCGTGATGAACGGCGGATTCACCCACCTTCCGCGTGGAGTGGAGCAGTACCTCGAACTGCGCCTCGCCCACCAGAAGGAGCAGACGCGCATCGCCGCAGGAGGCTCCGCCGACGCCCCGGCCAAGAAGACCGGACTTCAGGGCGCCGAGCTGCGGAACGCCCAGAAGGAGCTCGCCGCGGCGGGCCGCAAGATGGAGAAGCTCGGCACGCAGATCGCCGAGATGGACGTGGCTTTTGCGAAGCACGACCAGAGCGACTACGCGGGTCTGGGCGAGATGCAGCAGAAAGTCCAGGCTCTTCGCGACCAGATGGACACCGTCGAACTGCGCTGGCTCGAGCTGACGGAACTTCTCGAGGGCTGATCACTCGTAGGATTGTCGTCGTGTCTAAAGTCTTGAGCAGTCTTCCGGTCGGCGAACGAGTCGGCATCGCATTCTCCGGTGGTCTCGATACCTCCGTGGCCGTCGCGTGGATGCGCGAGAAGGGTGCCGTTCCGTGCACCTATACGGCCGACATCGGGCAGTACGACGAGCCCGAGATCGAGAAGGTGCCTGCACGGGCTCTCGAGTACGGCGCCGAGGTCGCGCGCATCGTCGACGCGAAGTCGGCCCTGGTCGAGGAGGGCCTCGTCGCCCTCGCGTGCGGCGCGTTCCACATCCGCTCCGGCGGCAAGACCTACTTCAACACCACGCCGCTCGGTCGCGTCGCCACGGGCACGCTGCTCGTTCGCGCCATGAAGGAGGACGGCGTCGACATCTGGGGCGACGGCTCCACCTACAAGGGCAACGACATCGAGCGGTTCTACCGCTACGGCCTGCTCGCCAACCCGCGCCTGCGCATCTACAAGCCGTGGCTCGACTCGCAGTTCGTCGGTGAACTCGGCGGCCGCAAAGAGATGAGCGAATGGCTCGTCGCGCGCGGCTTCCCCTACCGCGACTCCGTCGAGAAGGCCTACAGCACCGACGCCAACATCTGGGGCGCCACCCACGAGGCCAAGAAGCTCGAAGAGCTGAGCGCCGGCATCGAGATCGTCGAGCCCATCATGGGCGTCGCCTTCTGGCGCGACGACGTCGAGATCGCCTCCGAGGTCGTGACCGTGCGCTTCGAGGCCGGTCGCCCGGTCGCCATCAACGGCGTCGAGTACTCCGACGCGGTCGCCCTCGTCCTCGAGGCGAACGCCATCGGCGGTCGCCACGGGCTCGGCATGAGCGACCAGATCGAGAACCGCATCATCGAGGCGAAGAGCCGCGGCATCTACGAGGCGCCGGGCATGGCCCTGCTGCACATCGCCTACGAGCGGCTGCTCAACGCGGTGCACAACGAGGACACCATCGCGAACTACCACTCCGAGGGCCGCCGCCTCGGCCGTCTCATGTACGAGGGCCGCTGGCTCGACCCGCAGTCGCTCATGCTGCGCGAATCCATCGTGCGCTGGGTCGGCTCGGCCGTCACCGGCGAGGTCACGGTTCGCCTGCGCCGCGGCGACGACTACACAATCCTCGACACCACGGGTCCCAGCCTCAGCTACCACCCCGACAAGCTCTCGATGGAGCGCGTCGGCGATGCCGCCTTCGGCCCCGACGACCGCATCGGCCAGCTCACCATGCGCAACCTCGACATCGCCGATTCGCGTGCACGCCTCGAGCAGTACGCCGCGGCAGGTCTTGTCGGCGGCGCGACAGCCGAGCTCGTCGGTCAGCTCGAACAGGGCGAGTCGGCAGAGATCTTCGACGCGGTCGAGGAGTCCGAGGGCGGCGAGGCGCTGGATCGCGCCACCGACCTCGCCTCAGAGGGCGCGGCGTTCGACTCGGGTACCGACTAGCTTCACGGTGTGAGCGCGAACACCGTTGCGCAGCCCAGCGGGTGAAGGCTCGACGACGTGCCCTCGAGGGGCAGAGACACCGCGCACACGCGGACGAGTCCCTGCGCCTCGAGCGCCGTGCCCCCGCTGAAGCCGTGGTCGCGTCCTGACAAGCGGCTGACCGACAGCGCGCCGTCGGATGTCGCGCCGGCTCGCAGAGTCGTCGTCGAGATGCGGCCGGCCGCATCCGTCACCGTGATGCGCACGTCGGTGGATGCGCGCACCGAGCTGGGATCGAGCGCCCAGCCCTCGGCGACGATGCGTCCGCGCACCACCGACACGTTCTCGAGTGCACCCTGGGTGATCGACCCACGCGTCGGATCACCGAACCATTCGGAGTAGAAACGCCAGAAGTTGAGGTTGCCGTAGGCGCCGCACGGGTCGTCGGGGCTGCCCGCGACGGTGGCCGGGTTCGGCTGGTACGGCGTGTAGTAGTACAGCGCGGCCGTGGCGATGTTCTTCAGGGTCACGTCGGCGATGCCGCAGGATGCATCGGGGTTGTAGGCGATCGGGCTCGGCTCGCCGATGGGCCGGCTCGTGAAGAACTCGCTCGTTCCCGGAGGGTTCGCGTAGCGCTTCAGCTGCCACGCCGCCCAGTAGACCTGGTTGTAGAAGCCCGAGTACTCCACGTCGCAGGCCGCCGTGTCGGGGCACGCGTAGCCGGTGGCGAACGAGAAGTCGCCGGCCGTCGGGGCGGGGTTGCGCACCAGCGACTGCTCCTTCTGCAGCAGAACGAGCAGGGCCTTCTGGCTGATGCCGCAGGCGAGGCCGACTTTGGCGATGATCTCGGCGCCGGTCTCCGACTCGCGGCCCCTGTAGGCCCCGCACACCTCATCCGCCGCGCGCGTGACGGTCTCCTGCGTGTAGTCGGCGAGGCACTCGATGCCCGGGGCGCAGGCGGCAACCTGCTCGTCGAGGAAGGCCTGCACCTCGCCGGCGTCGAGGGCGTGACCGTCGTAGAAGAGCTCGTCGGTGATGATGAATCCGGGGTCGAACGCCGGGGGAGTCGCCGCCTCGACCAGTCGCGCGGCCGTGTCGGCGAAGACCGTGGCCGGTGTCGGGGCGATGGATGCGGCATCCGCCCGCGCATCGGCGGCAGCGCTGGCCGGGCTCGCCGGAACGCCGGTCGCCAGAAGCAGCAGGGTCAGCAGGGCAGACGTGAGCACGCCGAAACGACGGAGGATAAGACGCTCCACCTAGTCGAAGTCGACGCTGAGTTTGCGCAGGAGCGATGCGATGCGCTCCTGGTCGGACTTGCTGAGGCGGCCGAGCAGCTCGCCCTCGGCCGTCACGAGCGCCGTGATCGCGCCGTCGACGCGGTCGCGACCCTCGTCGGTCATCGACACGAGGATTCCCCGGCCGTCGTGCGGGTCGGTGCGGCGCTCGACCAGGCCGCGCCGCGACATCCGATCGATGCGGTTCGTCATGGTGCCCGATGAGACGAGAGTCTGTTCGAGCAGGGCCTTCGGGCTGAGCTGGTGCGGCTCGCCGGCGCGGCGCAGGGCCGAGAGCACGTCGAACTCCCACGACTCGAGCTCACTGGTGGCGAAGGCTGTTCGTCGCGTGCGCTCGAGGTGCCGCGACAGCCGCCAGACCCGGGAGAGGACCTTCAACGGAGCGAAGTCGAGATCGGGTCGCTCGCGCTCCCACGCGTCGACGATTCCGTCGACGGAATCCCGGGGAGTCGCATCTGCCACGCATCCATTATGTGGGGCCGAGGCCGTCGGCACCGTTCGTGTCTGGCAGAATTGGCGAATGCGTGCTCCACGGAGTGCGCGATCCGCCTTGGTGTAATGGCAGCACGACAGCCTTTGGAGCTGTTAGGTCTAGGTTCGAGTCCTGGAGGCGGAGCGGTTCCGGTCGGGCTGTGCCCGCGGGCGAGAGGGGCTCGAATGCCGCGCAGTATCGACGGGCGCCTGGGTCGCCGTTCCGGCAGGACGAGGGGGACCGTGGCCCTCGAAGACCTGGACGCCCGTGCGATCGCTGTGCTCGCAGTCGGGTGGGCCGTTGTCGGATTGATCGGAGCCATCGTCTTCGCATTCGTCATGGCACCCGCCATCGGAGGCACGTTCGTCGTCGACCTCTGGGGACGGGGAAGGGCCGCATCTCTCGAAACCGACACCGACGTGTTCGCTGTCGTGCAATTGGCCTGTGCTGTCGTGGCCCTGATCGCGAGCGTGCTCGCCGCCGTGGTGGCTCGACGTGCCGCGCCCTTCTCGGTGTGCATCGGCGCGCTCGTCTCGATCCTCACTCCGCTCCTGATGGGAGTCGTCATCGTTAACGCGGTCGTCCCCTCCTACAGCGATCTCGACCGCGCAGGTCTCGCCTCTCTGGGGATGCTCGGCGGCACGATTCTCGGTGCCGTCTCGTTCTCGCTCGTGGTCGTCTGCACGCGACGGCGAGATACGCAGGCGAAGGCCTGATCGCATCCAAGGTCTCGACACCACGAACGGGGTCGAGCGTGTCAAGATCGATCATGGCCGACCGATTGATGCTGCTCGACACCGCCTCGCTCTACTTCCGCGCGTTCTACGGTGTGCCCGACACGATCAGGCGAGACGACGGCACGCCCGTCAACGCGGTGCGCGGCCTGCTCGACATGATCGCGCGGCTCACGACGGAGTTCGAGGCCACTCAGCTGATCGCCTGCTGGGACGACAACTGGCGCCCGCAGTGGCGGGTCGATCTGCTTCCGAGCTACAAGGCGCAGCGCGTCGCCGAGACCGTGAAGAACGGGCCCGACGTCGAAGAGGTGCCCGAGGGGCTGGTCGCCCAGATTCCGCTCATCCGCCAGGTGCTCGACCTCGCCGGGGTCGCGATCGTGGGTGCGGAGGACCACGAGGCCGACGATGTGATCGGCACGTACGCCGCTCGCGCGAAATCCGCCGTCGATGTCGTGACCGGCGATCGCGACCTGTTCCAGCTCGTCGACGATGAGCACGAGGTGCGCGTGATCTACACCGCTCGCGGCATGAAGAACCTCGAACTCGTCACCGACGAGGTGATCGTGGGCAAGTACAGGGTTCTGCCGAGCCAGTACGTCGACTACGCCACTCTCAGGGGCGACGCCTCCGACGGGCTGCCCGGGGTCGCGGGCATCGGCGAGAAGACGGCCGCGACCCTCCTCGCCGAATACGGCACGCTCGAGTCGATCCGCAGCGCTGCGCAGGATGCCGACAGCGGCCTGAGCGCGTCCGTGCGGTCGAAGATCGCGGCGGCCGGCGACTACCTCGACGTGGCGCCGACGGTCGTGACGGTGGTGCCCGACCTCGACCTGGCGTCGCCGGCCGAGGTCGGAGCGCGGCTCGCCCCAGTCGACGGCGACGCACGCGACGAGCTCGAGAGGCTCTCGAAGGACTGGAACCTCGGCGGTTCGGTCACCCGACTGCTCGCGGCCCTCGACAGCTACGCCTGACGATCCCGCGTCACAGCGTGACCACGAACTTCGTGGCCGACGCCCCGGCTCGGAGCGCGTCGAGGGCTGGCTGGATGCTCTCGAGGCCGGTGCCGACGACCTCCGACCTCGGCGCGGTCACGTAGCGGCCCGCGGCGAGCGCGTCGGGCAGGAATCCTCCCCACAGCATGGGTCCGACCTCGGTGTTCATCAACGCGCTGCCCCAGACGAAGCGGGTGCGAATTCCCCGAAGGCGGCTGCGGACCATCAGCGGCACAGTGCGCGACAGCATCCTCAATCCGAATCCCGCGAGCGCCAGCGGTGCTCGGCGGCGAGGGAGGCTGCTCATCGAGACGGACGGACTGGCGAGGCTGACTCGACGGGCGCCCGTTGCGACGGCGATAGACAGGGCCGGTTCGGCTGATCCCGTTCCGATGGCGAACACGCCGGCCACCGGCCGTTTCTCCACGAGAGCGACGACGTCGTGCACGGCCGACCCGCTGCGGTAGTCGACGACGTGTCGGGCCCCGAGCGCCCGCATCCGGTCGTGATTGTGCGGCGACGCCGTCGTGATCACGGAGTAGCCGGCCGCGACGGCGAGCTGGATGGCATTGCTGCCGACGCTCGTCGATCCTCCCCAGACAACCACCCACTCGGTGGGGTCGGCATCTGCACCGGTCGCGCCGCTCGTGGGATGCCGGAGGCCGAGCTGGTCGCTCTGGAACAGGGCGGAGGCGGCCGTCGAGATGGCGAGGGGCAGCACGACGGCGTCCTCGAACGACAGCTCGAGAGGAATGCGCGCGGTCAGCTGCGCCTGCACGACGGTGAACAGCTGGAAGGCGCCCTCGGCGGCATGGTTGCGGTTCTTCTCCATGCCCACCGCATAGGCGATGACGCGGTCACCCACAGAGAAGCCCGACACACCCGCACCGACCTCGACGATCTCGCCGGCGACATCCTCGCCGAGCACCGCGGGGCTGGGCAGCCAGCCGTACATCACGTTTCCGGTCGACTGCTTGATCTCGTCGAGGGGGTTCACGGCGACGGCGCGTGCACGGATCACCAGCTCACCCGCCGCGGCCGACGTGTAGGGAGCCTCGGCGACGGCCAGATCGGCGTAGGGGACGGTGAGGTAGGCGGCTGAATTCGTGGGCATGGCGGGCGTCCTCTGCGTGGTCGTTGAGTGATGACATTGCGTGACATCAGAATACACATGATGACATGCTGTGTCATCACTAGACTGGAGGTATGGCACGTTGGCAACCCGATGCGCGAGGGCGGCTCGAGCGGGCGGCGTTCGAACTGTTCGTCGAGCAGGGATTCGCGGCCACGACGGTTCCCCAGATCGCGGAACGCGCGGGACTGTCGACGCGCACCTTCTTTCGGCATTTCGCCGACAAGCGCGACGCCCTCTTCGCCGAGGAGCACGCGGTTCCGGAGCAGGCGGCGCGCATCATCGCCGAGGCTCCCGCATCGCTCGGCCCGCTGCAGATCGTCGTCGACGGATTCGACGCCGTCGCGGCGGCACAGTTCTCGCGGGAGAAGAGCTACTACATCGCCCGCCACCGCATCATCGAGTCCGATGACGGCTTGCGCGAGAGGCAACTGCGCATGCCTGCCGCCCTGGTCGAGGCGCTGCGCACGGGTTTCGAGAAGCGCGGCAGTGACCCCATCGACGCGCTGCTCGCGGCGCACCTCACGGCCACCGTGTTCAGCGTCTCGATCGGTCGCTGGCTCGGCTCGCCCTCTGACGAGCCTCTCGCCGCGCTGCTTCGCGACACCTTCGACAGGATGCGGCGCACCGCCTCGTCGTAGGCCGTCACCTCGTCGAGGTGACTCCGCCGATGCGCCGCGACAGTTCGTGTGCATGCCGCGTGGTCTCCTCGGCGAGCCGGGACCGGCTCTGCTCATCGTGCGCGTCGCGCTCGAAGGTCACCGCGATCGCCGCGGCCGGCCATCCCACGTGGTCGATGACCGCGACCGCGATGGAGGCGAGCCCGGGAGTGATCGTCTGGTCTTCGACGGCGAAGCCGCGGGTGCGCGTCTCGGTGAGGATACGACGGAGCCGCCCGTACGTCTCCGGTCCGGTCTGCTCCCCGCGCCGGGTGAAGGCCGAGGCGTCGGGAAACAGTGCCCGCACCTGGGCGGCGGGCATCGCGGCGAGCATGGCGATACCGCTGGCCGTGAGGTGCGCGGGCAGTCGTACGCCCACATCGCTGACGAGCGACGGCCTGCGAGGAGCCCGTTCCTCGATGAGATACAGCACGTCGCGGCCGTGCATCACGGCGAGGTGCGCGCTCTCGGCGATGCGGTCGACGAGCAGTGCGAGCACCGGGTGGCCGAGTCGGGAGAGCGGCTCCTGTCGAGCGAATCCGGAACCGAGCTCGAACGCCGCGATTCCCAGGCCGTAGCGCCTGATCTCGGCGAAGTGCAGCACGAAACCCGCATCCACGAGCACGCCGAGCAGTTTGTAGACCGACGATCGGGGCAGCGAGAGGGCGGATGCCAGAGTCGCGGCGGGCACGGGCCGGCTCTGGCCGGCCAGGTGGCTGAGAATGCGCA
The DNA here is from genome assembly GCF_001422485.1 of Agreia sp. Leaf283. Taxonomy (GTDB): domain Bacteria; phylum Actinomycetota; class Actinomycetes; order Actinomycetales; family Microbacteriaceae; genus Agreia. The sequence continues at coordinate 932,128 of NZ_LMNF01000002.1, read as the reverse complement.
ACGCCGCGCTCGCGGCGGGCGCTCCCGATTCGATGGTCATGCTCAACTGTCTCGCATACGAGACGGTTTCGTCGCATCCGGACCACCGGCATCCGCCCGCCTGCGGTCGAATGGGTGTCATGACCGAGACCGTAACGACCCTCCCTCGCTCCTCGACCACCGTGCCGATCGGCACCGGCCCGATCGATCTCGACGACGTGGTCGCCGTAGCGCGTCACAACGCACGCGTGGCGATCGACGCCGACGCCCGTGCCGCAGTCGTGGCCAGTCGGGCGGTCGTCGACGCGCTCGCAGCAGACCCGGCGCCCCACTACGGGATTTCCACCGGCTTCGGGGCCCTCGCCTCGACCTTTATCGCGAGCGAGCAGCGCACGCAGCTGCAGCGGAGCCTGCTTCGATCCCACGCTGCGGGCTCGGGCCCCGAGGTCGAGCGCGAGGTCGTCCGCAGCCTCATGCTCCTGCGCATCTCGACTCTGCTGACCGGGCGCACAGGAATCCGCCTGTCGACGGTCGAAAGCTACGCCGGCATGCTCAATGCGGGGATCACGCCGATCGTGCGCGAATACGGCTCCCTCGGCTGCTCGGGCGACCTGGCGCCGCTGGCCCACTGCGCGCTCGCCCTGATGGGGGAGGGCGAGGTGCGCGACGCCCGGGGAGTCGCGATGCCGGCCGCCGAGGCGCTCGCGGCGGCGGGCATCGATCCCGTCGTGCTGGCCGAGAAGGAGGGACTTGCCCTGATCAACGGCACCGACGGCATGCTCGGGCAGCTGAGCCTCGCCATTCACGACCTGCGGATGCTTCTGACGAGCGCCGAAATCGCCGCCGGCATGAGCGTCGAGGCCCTGCTCGGAACCGACGCCGTGTTCGCCGCCGACCTGCAGGCGCTGCGGCCTCAGCAGGGGCAGGCCCTCTCCGCGTCCAATCTGCGTTCGATGCTCGCGGGGTCACCGATCGTCGCCAGTCACCGGCCCTCGAGCCACACGGTCGTGCAGGACGCCTACTCGCTGCGCTGCGCTCCTCAGGTGCACGGTGCTGCTCGAGACACCGTCGACCACGCCGCCCTGGTCGCGAGCCGAGAACTGGCCTCGGCCGTCGACAACCCCGTCGTGACGATCGACGGGCGCGTCGAGTCGAACGGCAACTTCCACGGCGCGCCCGTGGCCTACGTGCTCGACTTCCTCGCCATCGTGACGGCCGATGTCGCGAGCATGTCGGAGCGCCGCACCGACCGCATGCTCGACCCGGCGCGCAGCCACGGGCTCCCGGCTTTCCTGGCGCACGACGCGGGAGTCGACAGCGGCCTCATGATCGCCCAGTACACGGCTGCGGGGATCGTATCCGAGCTCAAGCGGCTCGCCGTTCCGTCGTCGGTCGATTCGATTCCCTCGTCGGCGATGCAGGAGGACCACGTGTCGATGGGGTGGGCCGGCGCACGCAAGCTCCGCACCGCCATCGACGGACTGACCAGGGTCATCGCAATCGAGGTGATGACAGCCGCCCGTGCGCTCGACCTGCGCGCACCGCTCGAGCCCGGCGCGGGATCGAGCGCCGTGCTCGAGGTGGTACGGGCCGAGATCGACGGGCCGGGACCCGACCGCTTCCTCTCGCCCGAGATCGAGGCCGTCGCATCCCTCGTTCGGCGGGGAGCCCTGCGCGACGCAGCGGCAGAGCGGCTGGGCGGTCTGAACTGAGCCGTCGAGGCCCGGACCGCGCTACTGCACGGCGGCGGTGAGGCGCGCGACGGTATCGAGCGCCTGGGCTACCGCGGGGCGGGCCAGCCACTGCTCGAGCGTGATCTCGCGCGACTTCTCGCGGTAGCCGTCTTCGATCGCGCGCAACCGTTCGACGAAGTCGGCGCTGCGCACCATGAGAGACACCTCGAAGTTCAGGCTGAAGGAGCGCATATCCATGTTGCTCGACCCGACGACGGCCACGTCGTCGTCGACCGTGAAGTGCTTCGAGTGCAGCACCGTCGGCTCCTGGTAGAGGAAGATGCGCACGCCTGAGCGTAGAAGCGTCTCGTAGTACGAGCGCTGGGCGTGATAGACCACGTATTGGTCGGCCACGGCGCAGGCGAAGAGCTGAACGTCGACGCCCCGCTCCGCAGCCGTGGTGATGGCGTAGAGCATGGAGTCGTCGGGCACGAAGTACGGGCTGGCGATGATCAGGCGCTCCTGCGCCCCGTAGACCAGCGCGTTGAAGAGGCGCAGGTTGTTCTCGCCCTCGAACCCGGGACCGCTCGGAACGACCTGGCATTCGATGCTGTCGGGGGAGTCCGACGGGGTGGCGCGCGTGTCGTCGGTCTCGACGATGTCGCCCGTCTCGCTGTACCAGTCGGTGACGAAGAGGGCATCGAGGCCGAGCGCGGCGGGGCCTTCGAGCCGCACCATCAGGTCTTTCCACTTCAGGCCCCGGCGGATGTTTCCCCGCTTGTCGTAGCTCGAGTCGATCATGTTCTGCGACCCCGTGAACGCGATGTGGCCGTCGACGACGACGATCTTGCGGTGATTGCGCAGATCGGGCCGACGCCAGTTTCCCTGCCATGGACGGAACGGCAGCATCTCCTCGAACCGGATGCCGTTCTCCCGCAGCCAGGCGCGTGTCGAGCGACCGCGCGGATTGCGCATGGTGGCCCAGTGGTCGTAGAGCACGCGCACGGTGACGCCCCGCTCGTGGGCCGACTTCAGCGCGTCGAAGAACGCGCGGGTGGTGTCGTCGCGGCCGAGGATGTAGAACTCGACGTGCACGTACAGGGTTGCGGATGCGACGGCGTCGGTCATCGCCTGGATCGACGCCTCGTAGTCGGGCAGCAGGGTGGCGGTATTGCCCGCGATGAGGGGCATGGCGCCGAGGGTGCGGTTGAGGTGCACGACCGAGCCGAACCAGGCGGGTTCGGCCGTGGTGGTCTCGGCGCCGTCGAGCGGTCCGGCAGCGTCGAGGATGAAGGCGTTGACCTCGCGTTGCTTGTCGCGCCTGTCTCTCGGCAGCCGGGAGCTGCCGAGCAGCGCGTAGAGGAGGCTGCCGGGGATGGGGGAGATGAAGATGGCGAGCAGCCAGGCCATGGCGGAACTGGGGCGGCGGTTGCGGGGAACGGTGACGACCGCGCCGATGCGGATGAGGATGTCGACCACCAGGATGACGATCGGGAAGATCTTGAGGATCGAGCGCCAGGTCGTGCGGGCCATCAGGCGGCCGGAAGCGTTCTGAGCAGCCGCTCGGTGGCGGTCACCATGTGCGCTCGCATCGCGTCGGCAGCGGCTTGGGGATCGCGAGACAGCAGGGCCTCGTGCACCGCAACGTGCTCGTCGTAGGCCTGCTCGGCGTCGGACGTGTCGTGAAGGCCGCGTTCGACCCAGATGCGCAGCAGCGATCGAATGCTCTGCAGCAGCGTGACGAGAACCGAGTTGTCGACGCCGCGTGCGATCTCGAGGTGGAACTTGAGGTCGGCCTCGATGAAACGGGTGCGGTTGTCGCCCGCCTCCTTCATGGCCGTGAGGTGCTGGTTGAGCCGCTTCATCGCGTCGTCGGACATGCGGCTGGCTGCAAGCTCTGTGGCGAAGACCTCGAGCGCACCGCGAACCTCGATCAGTTCGCGGGTGCGCGGCTCGCCGAGCATCAGGCCCCAGCTCAGTGTCTCGGGAAGCAGCTCGGAGGCGGTTCCGCGGAGGTACGTGCCGCTGCCGGGACGCACGTCGACGATACCCAGGATCTCGAGTGCGGCGAGGGCCTCGCGCACCGCCGAGCGACCGATTCCGAGGGCCGTTGCGAGCTGTCGCTCCGGCGGCAGGCGGGTGCCCGGCGCGATGTCGCCGCCCATGAAGAGGTCGAGCAGGCGTTTCGCGACGGCGGACACCGCCGTGCCGCTGGCCACGGAGCTCAGGGCCGCGCTGATCTCGTCGGTTGCGGGTCGATCGGGGAATGCGGGCACAGGCTCAGATTATCAACGTGTCGGCGCCGAGTTCGCGCAGCACTACGAGGTGTGCGCCTCGGCATGCTTCGGACCGGCGGCATCGTGGGTCTCCGTCGGGTGGTTGCGCTGCAGAGAGGCCCCCTCGACGTCGACATCGGGCAGGATGCGGTCGAGCCACTTCGGCAGCCACCAGGCCGACGCGCCGAGCAGATGCATCACCGCAGGGATGATCAGCAGCCTGACGACGAACGCGTCGAGCAGCACTCCGAGAGCGAGACCGAGACCGATCGACTGGATCATGACGGAGTTCGAGAAGATGAATCCGCCGAAAACGCTCGTCATGATCAGTGCGGCGGCGATGACCACCGTTCGCCCGGCGTGGACGCCGCGCTGAACCGCGAGCCTGGCCGGCGATCCATGCGCGTACGACTCGCGCATGCCGCTCACCAGGAACAACTGGTAGTCCATCGCCAGTCCGAACAGCACTCCGACCACCAGGATCGGAAGGAAGCTCAGGATGGGGCCGGGATCGTGCACTCCGAAGACGGGGGCCAGCCAGCCCCACTGGAACACCGCGGTGATGCCACCGAAGGCCGCGAACAGAGACAGCACGAATCCGGCCGTCGCCGTGATCGGCACGAGGATCGACCTGAAGACGAGAATCAGGATGATCAGAGACAGTCCCACAACGACGGTCAGGTAGAGCGGGAGCGCTTCGGCGAGCTTCTCGCTGACGTCGATGTTGCCCGACGCGTTGCCGGCGACACCGAGCTCTGCGACGCCGTCGATGTCGAGGCCGCGCAGGTCGCGCACGAGCTGCTCGGTCGACTCGCTGGTGGGGCCCTCCTTCGGCACGACCTGGAAGGCGAGCAGCAGGTCATCGTCGCTGGCACCGATCGGGGCCACGGCCACGACGTCGTTCTCGGCCTTCAGCAGTGTTCCGATGCGCACCTGCTCGCTCACGAGCTCGTCGTCGGTGATCGCCTTGTCGAGATCGGCGACCACGATCAGCGGGCCGTTGACGCCGGCGCCGAACTTGTCGTCGATCAGCTTGTAGGCCTTGTAGGCGCTCGAGTCGACCGGCTCGGAGGAACCGGCGGGCAGGCCGAGTCGCATCGAGAGCGCGGGCAGGGCCACGATGAGCAGCACGGCGATTCCGGCCACCACGGTGATCGCTGCGCGCAGCGTGTTCATGGGCTTGTTCGGAACCCGGGCCTGGTGGTCGGTGTGGCCGACCTTGGCGCGGGCCTTCTTGGTGAGGATGCGCATGCCGGCGAGGCGGAGCATGGCCGGCGTCAGCGTGACCGCGATGAGGATGGCGACGAAAACACAGACGGCGCCCACGGTTCCCATGAGCCCGAGGAACGGGACTCCGGTGAGGTTGAGGGCGAGCAGGGCGATCAGCACGGTCGATCCGGCGAAGACCACGGCGTTGCCCGAGGTGCCGTTGGCGAGGCCGATGGACTCCTTGAGGTCGAGACCCGAGCGCAGTTGGGTTCGGTGCCTGTTGAGGATGAACAGGGAGTAGTCGATTCCGACCGCGAGTCCGAGCATCACGCCGAGCACGGGCGTGACCGAGAGCATGGTCACGGTTCCCGACAGCGCCAGCGAGGCGAGCACTCCCACGCCCACTCCGATGATCGCGTTGACGAGGGGCAGGGCGGCGCCGATGAGGGTGCCGAGCATCACGAAGAGCACGATCGCGGCGAAGATCACGCCGCCGATCTCTCCCGGGCCGAGAACCTCGGGTATGGTCGCGGCGATGTCGTTGGACACCTCGGCGGTGACGCCGTCGATCTTGGCGTTGCTCAGCTCCTCGACGACGGCCTCCTTGGCCTCCGACGGAACGAGGTTGAGGGACTTGTCGAACTGCACGGTGCCGACGGCGGTCGTGTCGTCTGTCGAGACCTGGCGGATGTTCGAGGCCAGGTCGAGGAGTTTGGCTCCCTCTTCGAGGGTGGCGCTCTGCTTCTCGAGCTCGGCGCGGCTGGAGTCGATGGTCGCCTGCTGTGTCGCCAGCTCGGCGTTGCCCGCGTCGAGCTGCGCCTGCTGGGCGTCGAGTTGAGGCTGGGCGGCGGCCAGCTGGCCCGCTGCTTCCGCCTGGGCGCGTGCCTGGTCGAGCTGCTGCTGACCGGCGGCGGCCTGGCTCTTCGCGCTGTCGAGCAGTGCCTGGCCGTCGTCGAGTTTCGTCGTGCCGTCGGCGATCTGCTGCCGGCCGTCGACGACCTTCTGTGCGGAGTCGTCGATCTGGGCCTGAGTGTCGAAGGGGTTGGTCGTCGACTTCACGTCGTCGAGCTCGGTCGTCTTCTCGAGCAGCGCGCCGATGGCCGTCTTCTGCTCATCGGTGAAGGCGGTGTCGTCGGTGGTCGTGAACACCACGGTTCCGCGTCCGCCACTGGCCGACGGGAACTTCTCGGCCAGTTCATCGCTGACCTTCTGGGTCGCCGTTCCCGGAATGCTCACCGCGGAGGTGAGCGTGCCCCCGAACAACGCGAACGCTCCTCCTGTGAGGCCGAGGATCACGATCCAGGCGACGATGACCAACCAGGCGCGGCGCGCGGAAAACACACCGAGGCGGTAGAGGAGGGATGCCATGTTCCTCAGCTTCTTTCTGAAATGAGCGGGTGACGGGGGAGGAGTCTCACGTCGCATCGTTGGGAAGAGAGAGGGGAGTGGGGTGGGCGGAACTCAGCTCGGTGCGGAGTATCCGTCGCGGACGATTCCGATGAAGCGGTCGAGAAGGCTGTCCCAGACGCTTCGAGACGCGGCGTCGAGCGTGCCGCCGGATTCGATCATCCAGTGCCGAGCGACCACGGAGATGCCGTTCATCAGCGTGCTCACGAGGATCGCGACCTCGAACTCATCGACGCCGCTGCGCCGGGCGAGCTCCACCGTGAGGCCCTCGGTCGATCGCATGAACACGCTGTCCGCATTCTGGGTGCGGGCGTCGTCACCGTCGAGGAGCCCGAAGAAGTAGGCGACCAGACTGGGCAGATCCATGTGCTGGATCGCCGTGGTGACCTCGGCGAAGAGGGCCGCGCGGCTGCCGTGGCTCGAGGGGGTGACGCTCGCGACGGCGAGAAAATCATCGATCGCACGATTGAGGGTGCGGGTGCAACTGGTCATGATCACGTCGTCGAGCGACGAGAAATGGTTGAAGACGGTGCGGCGGGCGATATCGGCGCGGTCGGCGAGCTCATCGACACTGAAGCGGGCCTGTCCTCTGTCGAGGATCAGCGAGTCCGCAGCGTCGAGGATGGCTTCACGGTGCCGGGCCTTCAACTCGGCTCGGCGATCCATAAGGATCGGCTTGGTGGTCACGTCATTACACTACGTGCAACGACGCACTGAGTGCAACCTCGGCGGCCCTCGGAGAACGGTTATGGTTGGCTGAATCGTCTGAGACGTGGGGGAGAGTATGCCGGTCGTCCGCCATCGCTTGACGGATATCGACGCCGAAAACCGCAAAGCGGTCTGCTCGGTATGCGGCGAGACGCGCATCCGGTATCGCGAGAACGGGCGCTCCGAATGCATGACGGTGCGGAACGCGAACAAGTTCGGTGCCGGCAATCGCGATGAGCAATTGCGCCGCCGCCGCTTGAGAGAGCGGTACAAGCTCACGACGGAGGAGTTCGACGAACTCCGGGAAACCCAGGCGGGCCGCTGTGCGATCTGCCGCAAGGAGGACAGCTCCGAATCGAGTCTCGTGGTCGACCACGACCATCGCACCGGACGTGTGCGCGGGCTCCTCTGCAACGGCTGCAACGTCGGACTGGGATTCCTCCAGGACGATCACGAGGTGCTGACGGCAGCCGCGGCCTACCTCGTCGACTTCTCTCGTCAGGCGTCGTCGGACTGATCCGTTCTCGTGCCTTCCAGCGGCAGGATGAGGTGCCCGTACTTCGCTCCACGAAAGCGCGTGGTCCGGCGAGGAGGAAGGCCTCGTCGTTCACGATCGGCGGCCCACTCCTCCAGCGAGAGGTCGCGCTTGTCGGCGTTGCACTCCCCACACGCCGGCAGAAGGTTTCCGTAGTCGTTCCGGCCGCCGCGACTGATCGAATAGACGTGATCGGGTTGGATCTCCGTGCGCGACGTCGCTGTCGAACAGTAGGCGCACCGTCTGCCGAATTCGCTCCACAGGCGGATGAGCTCGGCACGAGAGAATTCGCCGTTGACCCGATGACTGCGCGCTCGGCGCCGCATCTCCTTCGCCTGCCACTTGCACGACATGGAGCAGTACCTGGCGCTCCGACGGATTCGAGTGCCGTTCTCGCCGCACCAGACGCAGATCAGCTCCACCACAGAAACAGCCCCCGACGATCCCACTCGTGACCACCGCGAAACGGTGCACCACATAACCTAGCGGCTTGCGCCGAATGCCGAGCAGGCGTTATGGTTTCTAAATTGGTCAACCGGTTGTTAGGGGTTCGCTGTCCGCCGGGGCAGGAGCGCAGTCGGAGTTGACGTGACAAAGGAGTTATCCATGACAACCTCCCGCGCCGAGACGCACGTCTCGGCAATCGAGAAGTCGACCATCAAGAAGGTCGCGTGGCGGCTCGTTCCGTTCGTGGCCTTTATGTTCTTCATCAACTACCTCGATCGATCCGCCATCGGTTTCGCCGCGCCGAACGGAATGAACGACGACCTGGCCCTGACCGTCACCCAGGTCGGATTCGCCTCGGGCGTCTTCTTCATCGGGTACATCCTGCTCGAGGTCCCATCGAACCTGGCGCTCGCCCGCTTCGGTGCGCGCCGCTGGCTCTCGCGCATCATGGTCACGTGGGGAATCGTCGCGGTTCTCTTCACCTGGGTCGGCAACTTCGAGCAGCTCGCCATCCTGCGTTTCGTTCTCGGTGTGGCCGAGGCCGGATTCTTCCCCGGCGCCATCCTGTTCCTCAGCCTGTGGGTGCCCGCGCGTCACCGAGGCAAGATCCTCGCGCTCTTCTACTTGGCCCAGCCCCTGACGACCGTCATCGGAGCCCCGCTGGCCGGCCTGCTCATCGGCGCCCACGGACTCTTCGGCCTCGAGGGCTGGCGCGTCATGTTCCTCGGAGTCGGACTGCCGGCCATCATCATCGGCGTCGTCGCCTGGTTCTACCTCAAGGACAAGCCCAGCGATGCCAAGTGGCTCACCAAGGAGGAGCAGGTCTGGCTCACCGAGGAGCTCGCCGCCGAGAAGACCAAGACCGAATCGATGCAGGCCGTCACCGCGGGCAAGCAGCGCGGCGGTTTCATGCAGGCCTTCACGAGCGGTCGCGTCTGGATTCTCGCTTTCATCTACTTCGGCTTCATCTACGGTCTCTACACCCTGGCGTTCTTCCTGCCGACGATCATCAACGGCTTCCAGGAGCTCTACGGTACCGAGTACAACGTCTTCGAGAAGGGTCTCATCACGGCCGTCCCCTACATCCCGGCCGCCATCGCGCTCTGGCTGTGGACCAAGGACGTCTCGAAGCGCGGACTGAAGACGTGGCACATCGCAGGCCCGGCGGTCGTCGGCGCCCTCACGATTCCCCTGGCCCTGTTCGCCGGGTCGCCCGTGGCCACGATCGCCGTCATCGCGATCACCGCCATGGCCATCTTCGCCGTGCTGCCGAACTTCTGGACGCTGCCCACCCAGTTCCTCACCGGCGTCGCCGCCGCAGCGGGTGTCGCCCTGATCAACACCGTCGGAAACCTTGCCGGATTCGGCGCCCCGTACATCACGGGCGCCGTCGCCGACCTCACCAAGGACTCGTCGGGAGAACCGCAGTACTTCGTGCCGATGGCGATCGTGGGCTTCTTCCTGCTGCTCTCCGCCGTGCTGATGGTCGTGCTCTCGTACCGGGGCAAGAAGGACGGTTCCTTCAACCCCGACGCGAAGGCGCCGGCGATCGTCCACTGACCGCCGATACGACTTTCGACACCCCAGGAGATCTCAGATGACTCGCCTTTTCAATGATCCGACCGAGTTCGCCGACGAGATGATCGACGGCTTCGTGGCCGCGAACGCGAACCAGGTGCGCCGGGTCGCGGGCGGCGTGGTGCGCAGCACCCGCACACCCGAAGGAACCGTCGCACTCGTCGTCGGCGGCGGTTCGGGCCACTACCCGGCATTCGGCGGCATAGTCGGCCAGGGCCTCGCCCACGGCGCCGCTATGGGCAACCTGTTCGCGTCGCCCTCGGCTCAGCAGGTCGAATCTGTGGCGCTCGCCGCCAACCGCGGAGGGGGAGTGCTGCTCAGCTTCGGAAACTACGCCGGAGACGTGCTGCACTTCACCCAGGCCGAGCAGAAGCTGAACGCCGCAGGCATCCAGACGCGCCACGTTGCGGTGACCGACGACATCTCGTCTGCTCCAGCGGCCGAGAAGCACAAGCGCCGCGGCATCGCGGGCGACCTCACGGTGTTCAAGTCGGCCGCGGCCGCGGCCGAGGAGGGCTATTCGCTCGACGAGGTGGTTCGTGTCGCCGAGCTGGCGAACGAGCGCACCCGTTCCTTCGGCGTCGCCTTCTCGGGCTGCACCCTTCCCGGTGCCGACGCGCCCCTCTTCACGGTTCCCGACGGTCGCATGGCCGTGGGAATGGGCATCCACGGCGAGCCGGGAATCGACGAGACCGACGTGCCCACGGCCGACGGTCTCGCGGAGCTGTTCGTCGAGTCGCTGCTCGCGGAGCTGCCCGAGGGCATCTCGTCGGCCCGGGGCCAGCGGGTCGGCGTGATCCTCAACGGCCTCGGCTCGGTGAAGTACGAGGAGCTCTTCGTCGTGTACCGACGCATCGCCGCGCTGCTGGCGGAGGCCGGCCTCGAGGTCGTCGACCCCGAGGTGGGCGAGCTCGTCACCAGCTTCGACATGGCGGGGGCCTCCCTCACGCTGTTCTGGCTCGACGACGAACTCGAACGCTTCTGGCGTGCACCGGCCGACACCCCGGCCTACCGCAAGGGTTCGGTGGCGGCCGTGCAGCAGCTCGATCCCAGCGAGATCGAGGCCGCGCAGGCCGTCGTGATCCCCGAGGCCGACGTTGATTCGAGACAGGCGGCGGCTGTCGTCGTTGAGGCGATCGAGGCGATCGCCAGCGTCGTCGACGCCAACGCCGACGAGCTGGGCCGCATCGACGCGGTCGCCGGCGACGGCGACCACGGCATCGGGATGCAACGGGGCGCGCGGGCGGCATCGGCTGCGGCATCCGAGGCGCTCGCCCTGGGTGCCGGCGCGAAGACCCTGCTCGAGCTGTCGGCGAACGCCTGGGCCAACAAGGCCGGCGGAACGTCGGGAGCGCTGTGGGGCGTCGCCCTGTCGGCGGTCGGCGACGCGCTGGGCGACGAGGGCAGGCCGACGGCCGAGTCCGTGTCTGCCGGAGTCGCGGCCGCGGTCGGCGGCATCATGTCGTTCGGCAAGGCCGAGGTGGGCGACAAGACGATGGTCGACGCCCTCGTGCCCTTCCGCGACACCCTCCAGAGCGGAATCGACGGCGGAGCCTCGCTTGCCGTCGCCTGGCAGAGCGCGGCCGACGCCGCCTCGGCTGCCGCGACCGCCACGGCCGATCTGCTGCCCCGCATGGGCCGCGCCCGTCCGCACGCGGAGAAGAGCCTCGGAACCCCCGACGCCGGAGCGTACTCGTTCGGCCTCATCGTGCAATCCATCGCCGCCGTCCTGGCCGGCACCTCTGAAGGAGAGAAATGACTGACAAGCTCCGTATCGTCATCGGCTGCGATGACGCGGGATTCGACTACAAGGAGATCCTGAAGAAGGACCTCGAGGCGAGCGACCTCGTAGAGAGCGTCACCGACATCGGTGTCGACGCCGACGGGCACACCGCCTACCCGAAGATCGGCGTCGCGGCCGGCGAGCTCGTCGCTTCCGGCGAGGCCGACCGCGCGCTCCTCTTCTGCGGCACGGGAATCGGTGTCGCCATGGCCGCCGGCAAGGTCGCGGGAATCCGCGCATCCGTCGCCCATGACAGCTTCTCGGTCGAGCGACTGATTCTCAGCAACAACGCGCAGGTGCTCACCATGGGTCAGCGCGTCATCGGCATCGAGCTCGCCCGCCGCCTCGTGCGCGAGTGGCTGACGTACCGCTTCGACGAGTCCAGTGCCAGCGCCGAGAAGGTCGCCGTGCTCTCGGAGTACGAGGCCACGGGCTCCTGCTGATGACCACCCCCACCCTCGTCGGCGTGAGCCTGAAGATGTATTTCGGGCACGCGCAGACGCTCGACTGGATCTCGAAGGTCGGCGACCTCGCGCGCCGCCACCCCGCGGTGCAGAACGGCTCGGTCGAGGTCTTCGTGATTCCCGGCTTCGTGTCGCTCGCTCAGAGCGTCGGCGTTCTCGAGGGCACCCCCGTGCTCGTCGGCGCCCAGGACCTGGCGACGGAGGACGCGGGAGCGTTCACCGGCGAGGTCAGCGGCGTCGAGCTCGCCGAGGTCGGCGCACGGGTCGTCGAGGTGGGCCACGCGGAGCGTCGCGCCCTGTTCGGCGAGACCGACGAGATCGTGGCCGCGAAGACGTCGGCGGCGCTGCGCAACGGCCTCGCCCCCGTGCTCTGCGTCGGCGAGAAGACGCGCACCTCTGCCAAGGACGCCGCCGCGGAGTGCCTGCGCCAGCTCGACTCGGCGCTCGACGGCGCGCCCGCGGGTCGCGTGATCGTGGCCTACGAGCCCGTCTGGGCGATCGGTGCGGCGGTGCCCGCGGAACCCGCGTATGTGCGGGCCGTCTGCGCCCTGCTCCACGCAGCCGTGGCAGATCGGCCCGACAGCGCCGTGATCTACGGCGGCAGCGCCGGCCCCGGCCTGCTGGCCGAGCTCGGCGACGAGGTCGACGGCATCTTCCTCGGTCGGTTCGCCCACGACACGGATGCGTTGGGGCGCGTTCTCGACGAAGCGGGGGCCCGGCGATGATCGGCCTCGGCTCCTACGCGTTCTTCTGGCAGCATTCCGAGCTCGCGCCGCGCCGACTCGACGCCTTCGACATGCTGCGCCGCACAGCGGAACTGAACGCCGAGCTGTTCCAGTTCTGCGACTACGCACCCATCGAAGACCTGACGCGCGACGAGCTCGCGCGCCTGTCCGATCTGGCCCACGAGCTGGGGATCACGCTCGAGCTCGGCACGAAGGGCGTGACGCCCGACCACCTCGAGAAGTATCTCGACCTCGCGAACGCGCTCGGCGCATCCACCGTGCGCAGCATGCTCTACTCGCCCACGTCGCGACCCACCCTCACCGAGGCCGAGTCGCAGCTGCGACAGGTTCTCGGTGCCTACGACGACGCCGGCGTCGACCTGGCCCTCGAGACCTACGAGCAGGTCTCGTCGACCGACCTCGTCGGGCTCGTCGAGCAGGTGGCGCATTCCCGGCTCGGCATATGCCTCGATCCGGCGAACAGCGTGGCTGCTCTCGAGAACCCGCGCGACGTGATCGCCCGCACCGCGCCCTACGTCAAGAACATCCACGTGAAGGACTTCGCCTTCACCCGGCGCGGCGGCTGGGTGGGCTTCACTCTCGAGGGGGCCCTGCTCGGCACGGGCCTCCTCGACTACGACTACCTGCTCGAGACCGTTCGCCCGAACGAACGCGGCATCAACCAGGTGATCGAACACTGGCTTCCCCTCGCCGACACCATCGACGAGACGGTGCAGCTGGAGAACGACTGGAACGACCACAACCTCGCATATCTAAGGAGCAAGAATGTCTACTGACAACCTCACCATCGCCGTCATCGGCGCCGGCGGCAAGATGGGCATGCGCGTGTCCAACAACCTCGTCAAGACCGACTACACCGTGTACTACAGCGAGGTCTCGCCCGCAGGGCAGGAGCGCGTCACCGCGACCGGACGCGTGCTCACCGACACCCCCACCGCCGTTGCGGACGCCGATGTCGTCGTGCTCGCCGTTCCCGACCTCGCACTGAAGGCCGTCTCGGCCGACGTGGTTCCGCAGATGAAGAGCGGCGCCGTGGTGCTCACCCTCGACCCCGCCGCCGCCTACGCGGGTCTGCTGACCCGTCGCGACGACGTGATCGAGGCCGTGACGCACCCGTGCCACCCGTCGATCTTCGTCGAGCGCCACACGCCCGAGGAGTACGCCGACACCTTCGGCGGAATCGCAGCCCTGCAGGACGCGATCGCCGCGATCGAGAGCGACGACGAGTCGAAGAAGGCCCAGGTCGAGCAGGTCGTGCGCGCGATCTTCGCCCCGGTGCAGGACGTGCACTGGACGACCGTGAAGCAGCTCGCCCAGCTCGAGCCCACCCTGGTGGAGACGATCGCCTGCATGATCGGCGCGCTGCTCAAGGAGTCGCTCGACGAGGCCGTGAACACGATGGGCGTTCCCGAGCCCGCCGCGCGCGCCATCCTGCTCGGCCACACGCAGGTCGCCCTGGCGAACACGCTCAAGGGTGACAACCCCTTCTCGGATGCCTGCCTGATCGCCATGGACTACGGCCGCGGCGCCATCATCAAGGAGGACTGGAAGAAGGTCTTCAGCGACGAGGAGCTCGACAAGAACCTCGCGAAGATGCTGCACCTCGACAAGATCGAGCGCTAAGCGGTCCCGTTCCCTGAGCCTGTCGAAGGGGGTCGATGGGCTCAGGGGTCGGATGTCGTTCCCTGAGCCCGTCGTTCCCTGAGCCTGTCGAAGGGCATCCTCGCCTGTCGTACTTGTTAGGCTTACCTAAGTTCGTCTCGAAGTTAGGTCGTGCCATGTCCCTCACCGCCCCCGCCGGAGCCCGAAAGCCGCGTACCCAGATCACGTTCTCGGTCGTTCGCACGCACCGGCTCGCTCCCCATCTCGTCCGCGTGGTTCTCGGAGGCTCTGGCTTCGACGAGTTCGTGAGCAACGACAAGACCGACAAGTACGTGAAGATGCTGTTCACCGATGTCGACGGTCACCAGGTCACCCGCACCTACACCGTGCGAGAAGTGAACGAGGTCGACAAGACGATCTCGATCGACTTCGTCGTGCACGGAGACGAGGGCCTCGCTGGACCCTGGGCGGCCGCCGCGAAGCCCGGCGACGTGGCCAGCGTCTCCGGCCCCGGCGGGGGATACGCTCCCGATCCCACGGCCGACTGGCACCTGTTCGCGGGCGACGAGTCGGCGCTCCCCGCCATCGCGTCGGCTCTGGATGCCCTTCCCGCGACCGCGCGCGGTGTCGCGTTCGTCGAGACCTACACCGAGGCGGACGCCATCGAACTGCGAGCACCCGAGGGCGTCGAGGTGCGCTGGCTGCTGCGCCGCGACGCGCACGCGGGGGAGACGACCCTGCTCGCCGACGCCGTCGCCGATCACGACTGGGCCGAGGGTCGCGTACAGGTCTTCGCCCACGGGGAGCGCGGAGCCATGAAGCAGCTCCGCGATGTCTTCAAGGAACGCGGCGTCACGCGCACGCAGCTGTCGCTCTCGGGCTACTGGGCGTTCGGACGCACCGAGGATCGCTTCCAGGCGGAGAAGCGCGAGCCCGTCGGCGTCATCGAGCCCATCTCCGATTGAGTCCGCGCGTTCCAAAACGATCGCGGTGGTTCGCGGGTCATCGGGCACAATGATCGTATGAATCGTGCCCAGCGCAGAGCGCCTCTCGTCGTCATCGCCACGGTTCTGCTCGTCGGCCTCAGCGCCTGCGTTCCGGCGCCCGAGCCCGCGCCGACGGTCACGGTCACCCAGAGCGCGCCTGCGGTCACCATCACTCCGACGCCTACGCCGACCCCGACACCCACACCGACTGCGGCTGCCGAGCCCGAGCCGGCTCCTGCTCCCGAACCGCCTGCGCCTCCCGTCTCACCCAACGCCATGGGTGGGCAGACCGACGGAGGGAACACGGCGACGACGCCGTGGGTCAGCGACTCGGGTCCGCAGCAGTTCGCCATGGGGCCGGCGGTCGCGCTGAACGACTACGAATACAGCTACACGGTCGCCAGTCAAGACCAGGTGCTGGCGATCGCTTCGCGCTTCAACCTGCAGGTCGACGATGTGGTCCGCGTGAACTTCCGCTGCTCGGACTATCTCGAGGTGCAGCCGGGCGACGTCCTCGACATCCGCTGGCCCGTCGATTCCGAGCAGATCGGCGGAGGCTGCTGACCAGCCCTGCCCTGGTTGGCTGGTCCAGCAGGGGCCGCGAGGAACGAGCACCGTACCCCATTCCGCGCCGGTCGAGTAGGCCGCCTGCGGCCGTATCGAGACCCGTTCCCTGAGCCTGTCGAAGGGCACGCCGGTCCCGACCCCGCTCCGCCCCTTGCGCCGGTCGAGTAGGCCGCCCACGGCCGTATCGAGACCCGCTCCCTGAGCCTGTCGAAGGGCACCCGCGTTCGGAAGAGACCTCGTTCCCTGAGCTTGTCGAAGGGCGCCCCACCAACCCGACGACTTCTCCTCCACAGTCCACCCCTCACGACACTTATCCACACCCGTTTACCCTGATCAAGTATCGAATGCAGGTTCCGACCCGATGTCGGCGGTCACTGTTTGACTTGTCCCATGACACCCCCACCCCCGCCCCTCTCGGCCGACCCGTACGTGGTCGCGCTCGATGAGGTCGCCGCCCTCGACACGCAGATAGCCCGCCTATCCGCGGTCAGGGCCAGACGCGTCACCAAAGCCGCCCGCCAGCTCCACCGGCAAGCACCCGTTGACACGTCCACCGCCGGTCCGGTCTGGTCTACCGCCCGGGTCGAACGCATCGAACTCGTCACTGAGCTCGCGCTCCTGACCCGCCGCACCGAGTACCGCACCGCCACGCTGGTTGATACCAGTACAGCCCTCGTCGACCGCCTCCCGGCGACCCTGGCCGCGCTTTCTTCTGGGCGACTGTCGTGGGAGCACGCCGAGGTCATCGCGAAGCACGCCGATGGCCTCGAGGGCGACGCACTGGATACCTACGACGCCCGCCTGGCGGTGCTCGCGGCGGAGGTGAACCCTAAGCAGCTCGAGAAGAAAGCCCGCCACGAAGTCGAACTCGCCCAACCCACCACTGCCGTCGAACGGGCAGAGAAGGCAGCGGGCACGCGACGTATCTATGTGGATCCGGCCGCGGACGGCATGGCCCAACTCACCCTCCTCGCCCCGGCACCGGAGATCCACGCCATCGCAGACCGCGCCGTACGCCTGGCTGCGGGACTCAAGACTGCAGGTGATCCGCGCAGCATGGGGCACCTGAAGGTCGATGTCCTCACCGACCTGCTCCTCAACGGGGAAACCTCCATCCCCGGAGCCACCCGGGGTATCCGCGGCAGGGTGCATGTCATGGTTCCCGCGATGACACTCCTCGGCGTGGGTGACGAGGCGGCGATCCTCCGCGGCTACGGACCCATCGACCCCGCCACCGCCGCCCAACTGACCGCGGATGCGACATCGTGGCGGCGCATCCTGACAGACCCCATCACGGGACGCATCCTCACCACCGACCCGCGGGACTACCGGCCCACCGCAGCGATGATCGACCACGCCCGACTCGTCCACCCGGAATGCGTGTTCCCGGGATGCACGGTCCCATCCGAGCAAGCCGACATGGATCACACGGAGGACCACGCCTACGGCGGCGGCACCATCCCGGAGAACCTCGCACCCCTGAGCGCCGGACATCATCGGGTGAAGCACCACACGAGGTGGCAGTTCATCCAGAACGGAGACGACACCCTCACCGCCACCTCACCCGCAGGACACATCTATACAGTCCACCCAGAAGGCAAGATGAGGCCCGCACCACAGGCACTCATCAAGGCCGCCACACAGAACATGACGACCCCGGAGGAGGACCTCGCCGACTGCCCCTTCTAACCAATCCCGGGGTCTCGATACGGCCGCGGGCGGCCTACTCGACCAACGCAGGGGAGACGAGAACCGCGCCGTTCCCTGAGCCTGTCGAAGGGCGTCCCACTCGTCGGACGCAGGGTCGACGAGAGCGCCTCCGCCGAGCGTCGACAATGCAGCGCGCCCGGATTCCGCACAGTGCTACCCGAGGAGTAGCCGCGACCGACACTCACCCCTGCGCCGATCGAGTAGCGGCGCGAGGAACGAGCATCGCGTATCGAGATCACCCCGCAGACCAATCCGATCCGAACGCCCGAGCGGGCACGTTCGGCGCTTTCGCGCGCCCCGAAACACCCTTGAACACCGGGTTGACGCCGGCCGGCGTCAGCGGTTCGTGCGAGACAGGTTGAGAACCTCGCCGGTGAAGGCGTGCGAGTCCTCGGGGTTCGGCGAGCGTCGCGGGTTCAGATAGAAGAGGTCGTCGAGGGCGACGCCGAAGCGATCCGCCACGGCGGCGAGCGTGTCACCCTGAGCGACGGTGTACGTAGCCGGCTCTGCGCCGGCGAGCGTCACGGTGCCCATGGCGCCCGTGGCCGGTCCGGAGTCGACGACCTCGAGGCCGGGGCGCAGATCGGGTGTGCTCCACACGAGGGGAGCGTGCGAGAGCAGGGGGATGGGGCAGGCCTTGTCTGGGGCGGCCCCAGAAGCTGCGCGCGTGACGACGACCTCGCGGATGAACGAGAGATCGCCCTGGCCGATTCCGTCGCTGCCGCCGATGGGAAACACCAGGGGAACCGACGGATCGTGACCCTGCTCCGCCTGGCCGAGGCCGAAACGCCAGTCGGAGTCGAGACATTGCTCGTCGGCGGAGAGGGCGTCGGCCGTGAGTGTGAACTGCACGGCAGAGGAATCCGGCACCACCAGATCGGTCACGACGAGCTCGAAGATGCCGGCGTCGTTCACCCGGATCGACACAGACCCGGTCACGGCTGCCGTGTCGACGAATGCACCGGTGGCGGCCGTGGTGCCGGGGGCGATCACGGGGCGCGAGTCCTCGGCGGCCGCGCCATCCTGGGTCGTACCCGTCTCGCTCGGGGCCGGTGCGCCGTCGGCCGAGCATCCGGCCAGAAGCAGAATGCCGAGCGCCATGGCCAGAGGGCCGACTCCTCGTGTCATAGCGCAAGTATGCCTCGCCCCGACCCTCGCGCGCACCGCCCACGTGCAGCATCGGCGAGCCCGCTGCCGGTATCGTTGAGGCGACGCACACCGCACCGCGGACGACGATGGACGTCGCGCCGCAGCCAGAAAACGGAGCAGAGCATTGACCGATTCCCACCTGGCCATCGTGATCCTGGCTGCAGGCCAGGGCACGCGCATGAAGTCCGCCAAGCCCAAGCTGCTGCACACCCTCGCGGGCATCCCGATCGTGAGCCATGTGCTCGCCACCGCCCGTGAAATGGATGCCGCATACACGGTCGCCGTCGTTCGTCACGAGCGCGATCAGCTGGCCGAGGTGATCGACGAGCAGCTGCCCGGCGGAATGATCGTCGACCAGGACGAGGTTCCCGGAACGGGTCGAGCGGTCGAACAGGCCGTCGCCGCCCTTCCTGCCGACTTCACCGGCGAGGTCCTCGTCGTCAACGGCGATGTGCCCCTGCTCGACGCGGCGACGCTCACGGCGCTCATCGAGTCGCACCGTGCCGGTTCGTCGTCGGCGACGCTGTTGTCGGCCTTCCTCGACGACGCCACGGGCTACGGTCGCATCGTTCGCGACGACGACGGTCGACTGCAGAGCATCGTCGAGCACCGCGACGCATCCGAGTCCGAACTCGCCATCGCCGAGATCAATGCGGGCGTCTACCTCTTCGGGCTGTCCGAGCTGCGCGACACGCTCGCCTCGCTCGACACCCAGAACTCGCAGGGCGAGAAGTACCTCACCGACGTCGTCGGCCTGCTTCGTGCGGCCGGCTCGGAGGTCGCCGCCGTCCCTGTCTCGGAACCCTGGCTGGTCGAGGGCATCAACGATCGTGCGCAGTTGAGCGTGGCCGCCGCCAAGCTCAACGCGCTCATCGTGCGCGGCTGGCAGCTGGCGGGCGTGACCGTGCACGACCCGGCCACCACCTGGATCGACCTCAAGGCGACCATCGCCAACGATGTCGAGATTCTTCCCGGAACGCAGATCCGGGGCGCGACCGTTATCGCGACCGGGGCGATCGTCGGCCCCGATACCACCCTGCTCGACTGCGAGATCGGTGAGGGCGCCGAGGTGAAACGAACGGATGCGACCCTGTCGGTCATCGGTGCCGGTGCCAGCGTCGGCCCCTTCGCCTACCTGCGCCCGAACACGATCCTCGAGGCCGGAGGCAAGATCGGCACATTCGTCGAGACGAAGAACTCGACCATCGGGGCGGGCAGCAAGGTTCCGCACCTCTCGTATATCGGCGACACCACGGTCGGTGTCGCGTCGAACGTGGGCGCGGGCACGATCACCGCGAACTACGACGGGGTGAACAAGAACAAGACGATCGTCGGATCGCACGTGCGCACCGGGTCGCACAACGTGTTCGTCGCCCCCGTTAGAATTGGCGACGGAGCGTACACAGGTGCGGGAACGGTCGTCCGAAAAGACGTGCCGGCCGGAGCGCTGGCAATCAACGTCGCTCCGCAGCGGAACCTCGAGGGCTGGGTCGCCACGAACCGACCGGGAACAGCTGCGGCGATCGCGGCAGACGGCGATGCATCTGAACAGAGTGCGTCAGAACAGAGTGGAGACTAATTTGTCGGACATCACCTCCACCGGGGAGAAGCGCCTTCTGGTCGCATCCGGACGCGCCCACCCGCAGCTGGCGATCGATGTCGCGGCCGCACTCGGCACCGACCTGCTTCCGACCGACGCCCGCACCTTCGCCAACGGCGAGCTCTACGTGCGCTACGACGAGAGCGTGCGAGGCGCCGACGTCTTCGTCATCCAATCGCACAGTGCGCCCATCAACGAGTGGCTCATGGAGCAGCTCATCATGGTCGACGCCCTGAAGCGCGCATCCGCCAAGCGCATCACCGTCGTCGCCCCCTTCTACCCCTATGCGCGGCAAGACAAGAAGGGTCGCGGGCGTGAGCCCATCTCGGCCCGACTCGTAGCCGACCTGTTCAAGGCCGCCGGCGCCGACCGCATCATGTCGGTCGACCTGCACGCCGCCCAGATCCAGGGATTCTTCGACGGCCCCGTCGACCACCTCTTCGCGATGCCCGTTCTGATGGCGCACATGCGCACCGAGCTCGACCCGTCGACCCTCACCGTGGTCTCGCCCGACATGGGGCGCGTGCGCGTCGCCGACATCTGGAGCGACAAGCTCGGCGCGCCTCTGGCCATCATCCACAAGCGCCGCGATCCACTCGTGCCCAACCAGGTCTCGGTTCACGAGATCGTCGGCGATGTCAGCGGGCGTGTCTGCCTGCTGGTCGACGACCTCATCGACACCGGACGCACGATCGTCGCGGCATCGGAGGCCTTGAAGAAGGCCGGCGCGCTCAGTGTCGTCGTCGCGGCCACCCACGCGGTGTTCTCCGACCCGGCCACCGAGATCCTGCAGTCGGACTTCATCGACTCGGTCGTCGTCACCGACACGCTTCCCCTGTCTCTCGACAAGCGTTTCGACAAGCTGACGATCCTTCCGATCGCTCCGCTGATCGCGCGAGCCATCCACGAGGTCTTCGAAGACGGCTCCGTCACGAGCATGTTCGACGGGGACGCCTGAGCTCGATTCGAGCGTAGGCTTTCACGCATGGATTACACACCCGCGGCCGGCACCATCACCATGTTCTCCACGTCGTGGTGCGGTTACTGTGCACGCCTGAAGAGCCAGCTCGACAAGCAGGGCATCGGCTACACCGAGGTCAACATCGAAGAGGTCGACGGCACCGCCGAACTGGTGGCATCGTTCAACGGCGGCAACCAGACGGTTCCGACGGTGATCTTCCCCGACGGCTCCAGCGCCACGAACCCGTCGGCCCGAGAGGTCGCGACCCGCCTCAGCTGACCTGGCCCGGCTCCGGCCGGGTGGGAATGGCGGGGAAGAGCCCGAGCGGCGCGACATTGCGGTCGCCGCCGTAGGCTCCCACCGTGTAGCACTGCCAGCCCAGGCCGCCGTCGCCGAACAGCTCGAAGTGGGCAGACGACCCCTGGGTCGTGGGGTCCTGGTACGGGGCGATGATGGCGCACGCCCGCTCCGCTGTGGCGTGGCTGAAACTCGCGGTCGTGAGAATGCCGGGGAGCACGAGACAGACCAGACCGACGATGACGACGATGCGCATCGCCCGGCGCATGCGCTCGCTTCTGAGGGGCCGATCGCCATGCGGCACGTACCCCTCGAGTTCCGGTTCGTCTGAGTACGAGGACATATCGCCTCCAGTCTTGCACTCCGAGCGGCTTCGTTCCCTGAGCCTGTCGAAGGGGGCCCTTCGACAGGCTCAGGGAACGACAGGTGCTAGTGCGAGGAGCCCTCGGACTCGATCTCGGTGCGGTCGCCCGACCAGAGGGTGTGGAACGTGCCCTCCTTGTCGATGCGCTTGTAGGTGTGCGCCCCGAAGAAGTCGCGCTGGCCCTGAACGATCGACGCCGGAAGACGGTCTGCACGAAGCCCGTCGTAGTAGGCGAGCGACGACGAGAACGCGGGGGTCGGGATTCCGGCCTGCACGGCGCTCACGACGACCCGGCGCCAGGCATCCTGCGTGCCGGCGATCGCCTCGGTGAAGTACGGCGCGGTGACCAGGGCGACCAGGCCCGGGTTCTCGGCGTACGCCTCGGTGATGCGGTTGAGGAAGCGGGCGCGGATGATGCAGCCGCCGCGCCAGATCTTCGCGATCTCGCCCTTCTTGATGTCCCAGCCGTAGTGCTCGGCACCGGCGACGATGGCGTCGAAGCCCTGCGAGTAGGCGATGATCTTCGACGCGTAGAGCGCCTTGCGCACGTCTTCGATGAAGCCGGCCGGGTCGTCGACGGCGACCGTCTCGCTCGGGCCGGGCAGGTCGCTGGATGCGGCGCGCTGGGCGGGCTTGGACGACAGGGCGCGGGCGAAGACGGCTTCGGCGATGCCCGAAACGGGGATGCCGAGGTCGAGCGCGGTCTGCACGGTCCAGACTCCGGTTCCCTTCGAGCCGGCCTGGTCGAGGATCACGTCGACGAGCGGGCGGCCCGTCTCGGCGTCGACCTGGCGCAGCACCTCGGCGGTGATCTCGATGAGGTAGCTCTCGAGCTCGCCCTTGTTCCACTCGGCGAAGACGTCGGCGATCTGGGCGGGGGTGTAGCCCGTTCCGCGGCGGATCAGGTCGTAGGCCTCGGCGATGAGCTGCATGTCGGCGTACTCGATGCCGTTGTGGATCATCTTGACGAAATGCCCCGCACCGTCGGTGCCGACGTGGGTCACGCAGGGCTCGCCCTCGGCGACGGCCGCGATCGACGCGAGGATCGGGCCGAGCGTCTCATAGGCCTCGGCGGACCCGCCGGGCATGATGCTCGGTCCGTTGAGCGCGCCCTCCTCGCCGCCGGAGATGCCTGCGCCGACGAAGTTGATGCCGCGCTCGCGAACGGCCTTCTCGCGACGGATGGTGTCGGTGAAGAGCGCGTTTCCGCCGTCGACGATGATGTCGCCCTCTTCGAAGAGGTCGGAGAGCTGGCTGATGACGGCGTCGGTGCCCTTGCCTGCCTGCACCATGATGATCGCGGTGCGCGGCTTCTGCAGTGAGGCCACGAATTCCTCGATCGTCTTCGACGCGACGAATTCGGCCTCGGGGTGCTCCGAGGTGAGCAGGTCGGTGCGCTCGGGGGAGCGGTTGTACACGGCGACCGTGTTGCCCTCGCGGCTGGCGAGGTTGCGGGCGAGGTTGGACCCCATCACGGCGAGGCCGACCACGCCGATGTTGGCGGTGGCCGTCGAACTTGAAGTGTCTGACACTGTCTGGTCTCCTAGGTGTTGGTCTGTGTTCTACAGCGTAGCTAACGGGGTTGGTCGAGGTCTTCGATATACCGGTGAATGACGGCGAGGTCGTCGTCGCCGAGACCCGCTGCGACGAGGCCGTCGAACTGGGAGCGGAGCGCATCCAGAATCGGCGTCGTCGTGGCCGTCTCGACGGCCGCGGCGTGGGCGAATGACAGGTCTTTGACCATGAAGCGGGCGACGCCCGAAGGCGAGTAGTCGCGTGCGACGAGCCTGTCTTTCTTGGTCTCGAGCACGCGACTGCCCGCGTAGCCGCCCTGCAGGAGTGTCAGGAGAGTGTCGAGGTCGAGGCCCGATCGTTCGGCGATGACGCTGGCCTCGCTGACGGCGGCCATCGTCGCGGCCACGATCAGCTGGTTGCATGCCTTGGCGATGTCGCCGGAGCCGAGCGGGCCGAGGTGCACAGGCGTTCCGCAGGCTGCGAGAACCGGCAGGGCGATGGCGACATCGCCGTCGGCGCCGCCGACCATGATCGACAGTGTTGCCGCAGATGCGCCCTCCGTTCCGCCAGAGACGGGAGCGTCGACGACGCGCATCCGACCGTCGGTCCGCTCGCGCAGTCGTTCGTCGGTCGAGCGGATGCCCGTGGGCGAGACCGAGGAGCAGACGACCACCACGCACTCGGTGTCGGCCACGGCGACGCCGTTGTCGCCGAGGAGAAGCTCGTCGACCTGGGGGAGATCGGGGACCATGAGGATGACGACGTCGCTGGCCTCGGCCAGCTGGGCGGGAGTCTCGGCCCAGGTCGCGCCGGCGGCGAGAACATCGGCGGCCCGATCCTTCGACCGGCCGGTCACGGAGACCCGGTCGGGGAAGGCCGCGATGAGGTTCAGGGCCATGGGCGTTCCCATGTTGCCGAGCCCGATCATGCCGATAGATGGGTGTGCGGGGGAGGAAGCCTCATGCGCCATTGACATGCGACCAGCATATAGAACACTGTTCACTGGAGTGAATAGCCGGGTAGACTGATCTCGACCAGTTTACGGATTTCTAAGGACGACGACGTGACCCGAGAAGACCAGCGACTCCGCGTGGTGGCGGCGACCCCGATCAGCGAAGAGCTCATCGAGATGGTCGTTTCGCGAGAACCGCGCATCGACTTCATCCGCGACCAGGCCCTACTGCCTCCGATGCGCTTCGCCGGAGACCATTCAGGAGACCCCGCGTTCGAGCGCACTCCCGACCAGCAGGCACGGTTCGAGGAGCTGATCGACAGTGCCGAGGTGCTCTACGGCCTGCCTGACGAGTCGGCCACCGCGCTCAAGCGAGCGGCCGATTCGAACCCCGGTCTGCGCTGGGTGCAGGGGATGCCCGCCGGTGTGGGCGCCCAGGTGAAGAAGGCGGGTCTGACGGAGGAACAGCTCGAGCGCGTGGCCGTCACCTCATCTGCCGGGGTGCACGTCGGACCCCTCGCCGAGTTCGCCCTGTTCGGACTGCTCGCCGGGGCGAAGACACTCCCGCGCCTGCAGCAGCAGCAGCGCGAGCACCGCTGGACCGGCCGGTGGAACATGAAGCACCTCGGCCAGCAGACCATCCTCGTCGTGGGGCTGGGAAGCATCGGTCGCGAGACCGCCCGAAAACTGAAGGCGCTCGGCGCGACCGTGGTCGGAACGAGCAGGCACAGCACGCCGGTGGAGGGTGTCGACGAGCTCGTGAGCACCGACGACCTCGCGGATGTCGTGTCACGGGTCGACGGGATCGTCGTGACGCTGCCGGGCACGGCGGCCACGGAGAAGATGATCGACGCGCGGGTTCTGGCGAACGTGGTGCCGGGAACGACGCTGGTCAACGTAGGTCGAGGAACGGTCATCGACGAGGAGGCGCTTGTCGCCGCCCTCGACGACGGCCGCATCGGCTTCGCCGCTCTCGATGTATTCGCGTCCGAGCCTCTCTCCGCCCAGAGCCCGCTCTGGGATTCGCCGCATGTGCTCGTCAGTCCGCATACGGCGGCCCTCAATTCGGAGGAGGACAGGCTGATCGCCGAGCTCTTCGCCGAGAACGCGCGACGCTACCTCGACGGTGAGGAACTCATCAACCGGGTTGATACGGTCGAGTTCTACTAACCGACGGCTCGGGCCGAGAGGGAGACGATGGCGGTTCCAGACATCGACGCCGACAAGGGTGCACTCGCCCCCGCTGTCGTGAAGGCGGTCAAGATCCTCGATCTGCTGGCCGAGACGCCGGGGCGTGCGCGGGCACTCAGCGATATCGCGCGGGAACTCGGCATCGCCAAGTCGTCGACCTCGAACCTGTGCGCCTCTCTCGAGGAAGGCGGCCTGGTGCGCCGCACCGAGGGGGGTTTTCTGCTCGGTCGTCGCGCGGTCGAGTTGGGCAGCGCCTATCTCGCCGGGTTCGACCAGATTCGCGAGTTCTATCGCATCTGCGAGGAATCCGAGGTGCTGCGCACGCAGCTCGTGCAGATTGCGATGCTCGACGGGGTGAGGGTGCTGTACCTCGCCGTCTACGAGGGGCGCGAACGTTTTCCTCTGTCGGCGAGCGTCGGAGACCGGTATCCGGCTTCGGCGACCGCCGTCGGCACCGCGTTGCTGTCCGAACTCGATCCTGCGCGCATCGAGGCGCTCTTCCGGGAGCCGAGTCATCTCGTGACCCTGACGAATCGTTCCACCGCCGACTTGGCGTCGCTCCAGGCGAAGCTCGAGGAGACGCGAGCGCAGGGGTATGCCGTCGACGACGGCGAAGTGCACCTCAGCGTGCTCGGACTGGCCGTGCTCATCCCCTCGAGCCGGGTGGGTGAGCCCTCATTCAGTATCGGTGCCTCGCTCGTGCACCCGGGGGACACCGAGCAGCTGCGCTCCGAGGTTCTCGACGCCCTGCGCGCCGCCGCAGACGAGTTGACGAGGCCGCTCCTCGTCGTGTGACTCGTAGGGCAGCGCATCGGAAAATGACCCGAATTTAGTTCGTTCAGAATGTTGAACTCCGTTCAGCATGGTGTTAGCGTCGGTCTCGTCGGGCAGAGCAGCCCGGGCAAGGGGAACGACCGTGACGACGAACCAACCATCCACACCCGCCAGGGCATCAGACGACCCGGACTACGCGGCGAATCTTCGGCGGGCCACCCTCGCCTCCAGTGTCGGCAGTGCTCTCGAGTACTACGACTTCGCGCTGTACGGTCTGGCCTCGGCGCTCATCTTCTCGAAGGTCTTCTTCACAGACCTCGACCCGGCCGCCGGCCTCGTGGCCAGCTTCGCCACGTTCGGAGTCGGCTTCATCGCCCGTCCGCTCGGAGGCATCTTCTTCGGAACCATCGGAGACAGGCTCGGCCGCAAGTGGGTGCTGCTGGTCACCATCGCGCTGATGGGCGGGGCATCCACGCTCGTGGGCGCGCTGCCGACCTACGACCAGATCGGGCTCTGGGCCCCGGCACTGCTCGTGCTCATGCGCCTGCTGCAGGGATTCGGCGCAGGCGCCGAACAGGCAGGAGCAACCGTGCTGATGGCCGAGTACGCGCCCGTGCGTCGTCGCGGATTCTTCGCCGCCCTGCCGTTCATCGGCATCCAGGCGGGCACGCTGCTCGCAGCGGGTGTCTTCGTGTATCTCGGCACGCTGCCCACCGAGGTGCTGCTCGCCGGTGTGTGGCGCATCCCGTTCCTGGCATCGATCGTGCTGATCGGCGTCGCGCTGTTCATTCGGCTCCGCCTGCGAGAGAGCCCGACGTTCGTGCAGCTCGAGAAGCAGGACCAGGTCGCGGACAGCCCCCTCAAGGAGATCTTCACCAGTTCCTTCCCCAACGTGCTTCGCGGCATCGGACTGCGCATGGCCGAGAACGGCGGCTCCTACCTCTTCAATACGCTGGCTGTGAGCTTCGTCGTCGGCACCATCGGCGTCGGCGCGTGGATCGGCCCGCTGGCCGTCGCTGTGGGATCGCTCGTCGGCATCGTCTCGGTGCCGTTCGCCGGTCACCTCTCCGACCGTTTCGGTCGACTGCCCGTCTACCGGTTCGGCGCGCTGTTCCTTCTGGTGCTCGCCTTCCCCGGCTGGTGGCTGCTGTCGCTGGGCAATCCCGTCATCGTGATCGTGGTGATCGCCGTGGCCATCGGATTCGGTGTGAACACGATGCTCGGATCGCAGTGTGCGCTGCTGCCCGAACTGTTCGGCAACCGGCACCGGTACATCGGCGTCGCCACATCGCGCGAACTGAGCGCTGTCCTCGCCGGCGGACTGGCTCCCGTTCTCGGCGCGTGGTTCATCGGAATCTCCGGCGGCGCGTGGTGGCCCCTGGCGACCTACGTGTTCGTGCTCGCCGCGATCACGTTCGCCACCACATTCATCGTGCCGGAGACCCGCGGTCGCGACCTGACCTCGCTGCAGGATGCGTCGCTCGACACGGACGAGGACGTACGCACCCGCCCCACCGCCATCGTCTCGCGAAAGGAATACCTTGCCCGTGCCTCGCGCTGAGACAGACCTCTTCGACCTCACGGGGCGCACCGCCCTCGTCACCGGATCGAGCCGCGGAATCGGCCTGACGCTCGCTGGCGGCCTGGCGGCTGCGGGCGCGCGGGTCGTGCTGCACGGTCGCGACCAGAAGACGCTCGACGCCGCTCGGCTATCGGTGCTGGATGCCGCCGACGCCGAGATCGGCACCGCCACGTTCGACGTCACCGATCCGGACGCCGTCGACTCGGGCATCACGCGCATCGAACAGGAGATGGGCGATATCGACATCCTCGTCAACAACGCGGGTATCCAGCGCCGGGCGCCCTTCACGGAGTTCGGCCTCGGCGACTGGAACGACCTGGTCGCCACCAACCTGTCGAGCGCGTTCTTCGTGGGCCAGCGGGTCGCGCGGGGCATGGTGCTCCGCGGATCGGGGAAGATCGTGAACATCGGCTCGGTGCAATCGCAGCTCGGTCGTCCCGGCATCGCCGCCTACGCGGCGACCAAGGGTGGCATAGCAATGCTGACCAAGGGCATGTGCGCCGATCTCGGCCCCAGCGGCATCCAGGTCAACGCGCTGGCGCCCGGCTACTTCGCGACGGAGCTCACGCAGGCGCTCGTCGACGACGAAGCGTTCAGTGCGTGGGTGAAGACGCGCACCCCGGCGGGGCGATGGGGCGACACCCGAGACCTCGTGGGCACCCTCGTGTTTCTCTCTTCACGCGCCTCGGACTTCGTCAACGGCCAGGTCGTCTACGTCGACGGCGGAATGACGGCGGTCGTCTGATGCGGATCGCGCGACTCCAGACATCCGCCGGTCCGAGCTACGCCGTGGCCGATGCGACCGGCTGGCAGCACATCGTCGATCCCTTCGCCGATCGACTGCAGTACACCGGCGCCTCGACGGCCTTCGACGACGCCGTACTGCTCGCTCCGGCCGACCCGCGCGTTCTGCTCGGCATCGCGCAGAACAAGGGCAACAACGACCACGTGCTGCCGATCCAGGCCTGGTACAAGTCGCCGCACAGCGTCACCGGCCCGGAAGCCCGCGTCGCGATCGTGCGCGACGTCGGTACCGTGAATATCGAGGGAGAGCTCGCCGTGGTGATCGGTCGTCACGCCTCCAAGCTCACCGCGGAGAACGCCCTCGATGCGGTCCTCGGCTACACGATCGCCAACGACGTCACCAACGTCGACCAGGTTCCGATCGACGAGAAGAACTTCCAGAGCAAGAGCGGGGCGAACTACACCCCGCTCGGGCCGTGGATCGAGACGGACATCGCCGACCCCGAGTCCGTTCCCACCGAGGTGGCGATCAACGGCGTCGTGCTCGCGGAGTCGGGCTCGTTCAACCTCGGTTCGACCGTGGTGCAGACCCTCGTCTACGTGACCGGTTGGCTCGACCTCGAGGCGGGCGACGTCATCATGACGGGCGCGCCGCGGACATTCCTTCCCGTCGTGCCCGGCGACCGGGTCGACATCAGCCTCGGGGGGATCGGAACCCTCAGCAGCACGATCGTCTAGGAGAAGCACCCGATGACCACCACCACAGCAGCACGTGCGGCCGAGGAGTCGACCGCGGTCGGCGTCGTGGCGCATGCCAAGGACGATCTGCGGGTCGAGAGCGTGGAGGTGCCGACACCCCGGGCAGACCAGGCCGTCGTCGACATCGCCTACGGCGGCATCTGCGGCTCCGATCTGCACTACTGGCTGCACGGCGCGGCCGGAGAGTCGATCCTCAGGCGCCCCATGCTGCTGGGGCACGAGGTCGTGGGCACGGTGCGCATCGCCGCCGCAGACGGCAGCGGTCCCGCGGCGGGCACTCCCGTCGCTGTGCACCCGGCCACGCCGGGTGCGGGCGACGGCTCGCGCTATCCAGAAGACCGTCCCAATCTGTCGCCGGGGTGCACCTACCTGGGCAGCGCGGCGAGAGATCCGCATACCGACGGCGCCTTCGCCTCGCGCGTCGTGCTCGACAGCCGGATGCTTCGTGCGCTTCCCGAGGGCCTGTCACTGCGAGACGCGGCCCTGGTCGAGCCCGCCAGTGTGGCCTGGCACGCGGTGACGCGGGCGGGTGACGTTCGGGGCAAACGGGTACTGGTGATCGGAAGCGGCCCGATCGGAACCCTCATCGTCGCGGTCCTGAAACGTGCCGGCGCTGCCGAGATCATCGCGACCGACATGTTCGACGGACCATTGGCCGTCGCATCCGCCGTGGGAGCGCACAAGACGATCCTGGCGACGGATGCCGACGCGATCGCCGCGGTCGACGCCGACATCGCCCTCGAGTCGTCCGGCAGCCACCGCGGCCTCGCCTCCGCCGTGCGCGGGGTGACCCGGGGCGGACGCGTCGTGATGGTCGGGCTGCTGCCATCCGGTGAACAGCCCGCACTCATCTCGATCGCGATCACACGGGAACTCGAGCTCGTCGGGTCGTTCCGATTCAACGACGAGATCGACGACGTGATCGCCGCGCTCGCGGACGGTTCGCTGCAGGTGAGCCCGGTCGTCACCCACGAGTTCGCGGTCGAGGACTCCCTGCGGGCCTTCGAGGTCGCACGGGACTCTGCGGTGTCGGGAAAAGTGCTGCTGACGTTCTGACACGACTCAGCCGCTGATGGCCGCCTCCGCCACGAGCTCGTCGAGCACGAGGCCCACGGCCCGCCTGGCAGCGCGGTCGGGGCTCATCAGGACCTCGATGCGGCGGCCGGCCCGGAGATCCGTGAGGGGAAGCAGCACGTACCGTCCCGGCGCCCGTTCCAGGGAGGTGTTGCGGGGCAGCAGCGCGACGCCGTGTCCTGCTGCGACCAGCTTCTCTGTGAGGGGCAGGTGAGTGGTTCGATGCACGACCCGTGCGGGTGCGCCGACCTGGGCGGACATGGCCTGGAGCACCCGGTCGAGCGGAAAGTCGACCGGAACGCCGATCCAGTCCTCGTGGATGACATCGGCGGGGGAGACCTTCTGGTGTGAGGCGAGGGGGTGACCGATCGGCAGAGCCACGTCGAGCGGCTCCCTCAGCAGGGGGACGACGGTCAGGCGCTCGCGGTCGGGCGGCAGCACATCGTCGGAGCGGTGCGCCACGACGATGTCGAAGTCGCTTGTGAGCGCGGCGAAATCGTCCTGCGAGACGTCGCGGTCCGAGATCTCCAGCGTGATGCCGGGATGCGCGCGCATGCGCGTGAGCAGGCCGGGCACCAGGAGTTCGGCCGCCGAGTAGAAGACCGCCAGGCGCACGGTGCCGGATGCTCCGCCCTGGAATGCACTCCAGGTCGCCTCCGCCTCAGCCATCGCTGTCGCCACGCGCACGGAGCTCTCTGCCAGCGCGTACCCCGCGTCGGTGAGACGCACTCCGCGTCCTACGCGTTCCACGAGTGCCGTGCCCATCTGCCTCTGCAGCGTGCGCAGCTGCTGCGACACAGCGCTCGGCGTCTTGCCGAGGGCGTAGGCGACTTCGGTCACGCTTCCGCGCTCGGCCAACTCCCGAAGGAGGGCAAGCTGATTGAGGTCCATGTAGGCAGGCTACAAAGTGGATGACGTCTGATGCAATTGTCCTTCAGTGACATCTCGGACACGATGGGCACATGTCTCCTCGTGATCGACTCCTCGCCGTGCTCGTCGCCGTGTGCTGGGGGCTCAACTTCCCGGCCACCGCGCTCGCCCTCGATCACTTTCCGCCGTTCTTCATGGTGGCCCTTCGGTTCGCCCTGATCGCCGTACCGACCGTGCTGTTCGTCCCACGCCCGCAGATCCGGTTCCGCTGGCTTCTCGGTGCCGGGCTCGGCATCGGCCTCCTGCAGTTCGCCTTCCTCTACGCCGGCATGGCCGCCGGGATGCCGAGCGGCCTCGCCTCGCTCGTGCTGCAGGCATCCGCGCCCTTCACTGTGCTGATCGCCGGCATCTGGCTGCACGAGCGGATAACCCAGCGCCAGGCCGTCGGCATCGCCGTCGCCGTGCTGGGGCTCGCCGCGATCGCCGTGCACCGAGCACAGGTGGCCGCCCTGCTGCCCGTCATCCTCACCCTGTGCGGAGCGCTCGGCTGGGCGATCGGCAACATCTCGACGCGAAAGGCAGAGGCCCCGAATCCGTTCCGGCTCACGCTCTGGATGTCGGTGGTGCCGCCGGTACCGATGCTCGGGTTGGCCCTGCTGGTCGAGGGCCCGGAGCGGATCGGCGACAGTCTCGCGACGAGCTTCACGATGGACGCGCTCCCCGCTGTTCTCGGACTCCTCTATATCGTGCTCATCGCGACACTCGTGGGCTACGGAATCTGGGGAGGCCTGCTCAAACGAAACCCGTCGAGCGTCGTCGCCCCGTTCTCGATGCTGGTTCCGGTCGTGGGCGTGCTCGCCTCGTGGCTCGCCTTCGGCGAGGTGATCGACCAGGTCGAACTGATCGCGGGAATCTTCGTGGTGGGCGGCGTGCTGTTCGCGAGCACCCGGCGTCGTCGTGTGGCGGTGACGGCCGCGGGCTGACAGGATCGCTGCATGTCCCAGCGCATCTTCTCCGCATCAGACTTCCAGGATCCTCCCGCTCGCGGCGGGCGCTCGAACGGCCGATCAGGGGGAGGGTCGGTCGCGGGTCGGATCGTCAGCGCCCTTGTCGCGCTGCTCATCACGGCTCCGGCGCTGCTGCTCGTGATGGCCGGCGGGGCGCGCTCCTACTCCGAAACGCTCCAGCGGCTGAACACCGAGCTCGTGCCGGCCGCGATCCTGCTGCTCTCCGCTGGACTCGTGCTGGTGCTCATCGTCTCGTTGACCGGGCTCTTCTCCTCACTCGGGCCGCTCGTCGCCGGACTCGTCGCAACGGGACTCGGCATCGCGTTCCTGGCGATCCCGACCCTGTCGACCTCGGTCGCCGTCAGCCTGCCCGCCATGGGTGTGAGCCCGTTGAGCCTTCTCGTGTTCTGGTGCCAGTCCGGGCTCCTGCTCGCGACCGGAATCGTGTTCCTCGGCGCAGCCCTCGGCCGCGTGATCGCCGCCCGCAGCGATCGGGCGAGCCGGAGAGGGGCGAAGACGGTCGTCTCCCTCGTCGTCGGCCTCGTCGCGACACCTCTCGGCATCGTCCTGGTCTCCTTCGGGTCGACCGGCCTGCTCCGGTCGTTCGGCACCGCTGCCGAGTCGACCACCCCGGTGCCGAACACGCTCGGCCTGCTGCTCGCCGGTGCGGTCGTTCTGGCCGGGGTCGCCCTCACCTCCGGGTGGAGCTCCGTCGGCGTCTCGGTGGCCGGCGTCCTCTCCCTGCTCCTCGGCCTCCTCGCCGTCGTGCCGACCGCCGTCGTCTGGATCTTCACCACGGCGTCCGGGCCGCTCGGCACCGACGGCGCGAGCGGACTGAGCTCGGCCGTCGCTCTGGGATTCATCGCCGTGCTGGGCATCGTGTTCCTCGGATCGGCTGCCTCGGGCGCCAGGGCGCGACGCATCCGGCGCTGACCCGGCCGTGTACACTGACTACTGAACTTCGGCGAGGGATGCCGTTCGGCGTGCGATCACGTGCCCGGGCGCATCCGTTATCGACGCGGTGGATGAGGCACGCAACACCCCTGTCTTTCCTCTCGCTACACGCGGTCGAGTTGAATCATTGACACTAACGATGCGGGCCTCACGGCTCGCCAAGGAGCACATTCTCATGGCTGACAAGAACACCCAGACCGAAAACCGCGTATCCGCCGAGGTCCGCACCTCGTTCGGCAAGGGCGCCGCCCGCAAGATCCGCGCGATCGGCAAGATCCCCGCCGTTCTCTACGGCCACGGAACCGAGCCGGTGCACATCACGCTGCCCGGCCACCAGGTCGCGCTCATCCTGCGCAAGGCGAACGCCGTTCTCGACCTCGACATCGAGGGCACCGAGCAGGCCGCGCTGGTCAAGGACGTTCAGAAGGACCCCGTGCTGCAGATCATCGAGCACATCGACCTCATCGTGCTGCGCAAGGGCGAAAAGGTCCAGGTCGAGGTCCCGATCCACGTCGAGGGTGAGTCCTTCGCCGGCACGCTGGCGTCGCTCGACGAGAACACGCTGCTCGTCGAGGTGCTGGCCATCAGCATCCCCGAGCGCATCACCGTCGACATCGAGGGTGCCGTCGAAGGCACCCAGATCTTCGCGAAAGACGTCGTGCTGCCCGAGGGCGCGACGCTGGTCAGCGACCCCGAGCTTCTCGTCATCAACGTCACCGTTCCGGAAGAGGCCGACCTCGGCGACTCGCTGAGCGCCGGTGACGAGGCCACGGGCACGCCCGAGACTGCCGAGTAGTTCACTGTCTGACAACGTCTGGCTCGTAGCCGGGCTCGGGAATCCCGGGCCCGGCTACGCTGGCAACCGGCACAATGTGGGCCAGATGGTGCTCGACGAGCTCGCCTCGCGCATCGGCTCGAAGTTCGGCAGGCACAAGACGAACTCGACCGTGGCGGAGGGCTTTCTGCGCCCCGGCGGTCCGAAGCTGATCCTGGCCAAGCCGAATTCATTCATGAACAACTCGGGCGGCCCGGTCTCGCAGCTGCTCAACTTCTACAGCCTCGAGCCGTCGCGCCTGATCGTCGTGCACGACGAACTCGACATCCCCTTCGACACCGTTCGGCTGAAGTCCGGGGGAGGCCCCGGCGGACACAACGGCATCCGAGACATCATCAGCGCCGCGGGCACGCCCGATTTCATCCGCGTTCGCGTGGGGGTGGGCCGCCCGCCCGGTCGTATGGATGCGGCGGACTTCGTGCTGCGCGACTTCTCCGGCACCGAGCGCCAGGCCCTGCCGAATCTCCTGGTGGATGCCGCGGACGCGGTCGAGAAGATCGCCGACGACGGCCTCACTGCCGCCCAGCAGCAGTTTCACTCACCGGCTTGACGCACTCGCCCGCCTGACGTCAGCCGACGGAGCTGAAGATCTCCGGAGCCGAGGCGAAGGTCACGCCGTAGAACACGACGAACGAGATCACGGGCGTCGCCACGGCCAAGGCGATGGCCACGATTCCGAACGCCCGTCCGCGCTTCTTGAGCGTGGCGATCAGGCCCTGCACGAGCGCCCACAGGCCCAGCAGCGTCCCGCCGACGAAGAACGCCATGCTCAGCACGCCGAAGGCGGCGACACCGGGATCGTCGGCCGAGATCGCCGACTGGTCGATCGTGCCGCCGTCGGTGATCATCTGCCCGGCGAGGGGAGCGAAGGCGAGACCTGCGACGACCGAGAGCACGAGGGCGAACACGAGCACCACGAGGGCTGCGATGAAGGCGACGACCCCCAGGGTCTTCGGCAGCGCCGGAGGTGCGTTGTGGAACACCGCGGCCGACGGCGTGTGGCTCGTCGCGGCGAACGGACTCTCTTGCGAGGGAGCCGCCGGCGACTGCTGCTGCTGCGACTCGGGGGCGTACTCGCCGAAACGCGGCCGAGGCCGCTCGTCGCGAACCGGCTTCGACGGCTCGATGGGGGGAATGTGGGACATCCACTGAACTCTACCCGCGCACGGGGGCGCGTGTCGGTGGGCCCGCGTAAGCTTGAACGGTGATCCTCCAGGGCTTGACTCGTGCGCTTTCGCGCGCCTCCACGTTCGACAACGCCCTCGCGTACGCGGCACGCGCTGTGGACTTCTCGCTCACCGAGGGCCTGCGGGCTCCGCTTCTCGCCGGTCTCCTCGACCAGCGCGGCGCGAACGATCTTCCGCAGGCGCTGCTGGTCGTCACCGCGACCGGCCGTGAGTCAGAGATGCTTCGCGGCACCCTCGCATCCATGAGCCCCGACGCCGAGATCGTCGAGTTCCCGGCGTGGGAGACCCTGCCCCACGAGCGCCTCAGCCCGAGTGCCGAGATCGTCGGCAAGCGCATCGACGCGCTGCGCCGGCTCGCCACGTGGAACGGCGAGAAGCCGATCGTCGTCGTGGCCTCCGTGCGCGCGGCGCTGCAGCCCCTCGCCGACAACCTGGCCGACCTCGAGCCGATCCACCTGGTCACGGGCGGCCGCGGGTACGACCTCGCCCGACTCTCGCTCGACCTGGTGAATCTGGCCTACTCGCGCGTCGACATGGTCACGCGCCGAGGCGAGTACGCGGTGCGCGGCGGAATCCTCGACGTTTTCCCTCCCGTGGCCGAGCACCCCTATCGCGTCGACTTCTTCGGCGACGAAGTCGAGTCCATCCGCGCCTTCTCGGTGGCCGACCAGCGTTCGCTCGACACGGCTGTGCCGAGCGTCGACCTGCCGCCCAGCCGCGAGCTGCTGCTCTCCGAGGCGGTGCGCCAGCGCGCCCGCGAGATGCAGCACGAGTTCCCGAGCATTGCCGGTCTGCTCGCCAAGATAGCCGAGGGCATCCCGGTCGAGGGAATGGAGTCGCTGGCTCCCGCCCTGCTCGACAGGCTGGTCACGGTCGCCCACTACCTGCCCGAGGGCGCGGCCATCGCTGTTCTCTCGCCCGAGAAGGTCGCCAGCCGCGCCGTCAGTCTCGCCGAGACGAATCGCGAGTTCCTCGCCGCGGCATGGACGGCCGCGACCGCGGGTGCCGAGGCGCCCATCGACCTCACCAGCGGCGAGTTCATCACGCTCAATGAGCTGCGGTCCGCCGCCGGCCCCGATCGCGCCTGGTGGACCCTGTCGACCTTCCAGTCGGCGCCGGGCGCGGCCGATGGTCTCATCGAGGTGCTGCCGGAGCATCGCGACATCGAGGAGCACCTCACGGTGCGCATCGACGCCGATCCGGTTCCGAGCTTCCAGGGCAACGTCGACGGCGCGATCGAGCACGTGCGCGGCCTCGTCGCCGACGGCTGGACAGTGGCGGTCGTCGCCCAGGGCGCGGGCCTGGTCGAGCGGGCCGCCGACGTTCTGGCCGAGAACGAGATCGCGGCGCGCGTCGTCGAGCTCTTCCCCGACGACGCCGAGTCGGGCATGGCCTACCTGCTGAAGGCCACGGTCGACCACGGTTTCCAGCTGCCCGAGATCAAGCTCGCCCTCATCGCGGAGTCCGAGTTCTACGGGCGTACGGTGGGCTACGACTCCCGCCAGGTCAAGAAGCTGGCCTCGCGACGGCGCAACGTGGTCGATCCTCTGCAGCTCAAGCAGGGCGACTATGTCGTTCACACCACCCACGGCATCGGCAAGTTCATCGAGTTGACGCAGCGCGAGGTCAAGTCGGGCGGGCGCAACCCCATCAAGACCACCCGCGAATACCTCGTGATCGAATACGCGCCCTCGAAGCGCGGCTATCCCGGCGACAAGCTCTACGTGCCCACAGACCAGCTCGACCTGCTGTCGCGCTACGTCGGCGGCGAGGCGCCGGGTCTGTCGAAGATGGGCGGCAGCGACTGGTCCGCGGCCAAGGGCAAGGCCCGCAAGGCCGTGCGCGACATCGCGGTCGAACTCGTGAAGCTCTACTCGGCGCGCATGGCATCGAAGGGTCACGCCTTCGGGCCGGACACGCCCTGGCAGCGCGAGCTCGAAGAGGCGTTCCCCTTCGCCGAGACGCCCGACCAGCTCACCGTGATCGACGAGGTGAAGGCCGACATGGAGCGGCCCATTCCCATGGATCGCCTGCTGTCGGGCGACGTCGGCTTCGGCAAGACCGAGGTCGCCGTTCGTGCAGCCTTCAAGGCGGTGCAAGACGGCAAGCAGGTGGCCGTGCTCGTTCCCACCACGCTGCTCGTGCGGCAGCACCTCGAGACCTTCCAGGAGCGCTTCGCCGGATTCCCGGTGCACCTCCGCCCGTTGAGCAGGTTTCAGACCGAGAAGGAGTCGAACGAGACGATCGCCGGAATGAAGGACGGCACCGTCGACGTGGTCATCGCCACGCACCGGCTGCTCTCCGAGAACATCGGCTTCAAAGACCTCGGTCTCATGATCATCGACGAGGAGCAGCGCTTCGGCGTCGAGCATAAAGACGCGCTGAAGAAGCTCAAGACCAACGTCGACATCCTCTCGATGAGCGCCACCCCCATTCCCCGCACGCTCGAGATGGCGGTCACCGGCATCCGGGAGATGTCGACGCTCGCCACCCCGCCCGAAGACCGGCACCCGATCCTCACCTTCGTCGGCCCCTACTCCGACAAGCAGGTCGGTGCGGCCATCCGGCGCGAGCTCCTTCGCGAGGGCCAGGTCTTCTTCGTGCACAACCGCGTCTCGAGCATCAACAAGGTCGCCGCGCAGCTCGCCGAGCTCGTTCCCGAGGCGCGCATCGGCGTGGCACACGGCCAGCTCGGCGAGCACCAGCTCGAACAGGTGATCGTCGACTTCTGGGAGCGCAAGTTCGACGTGCTCGTGTCGACGACCATCATCGAGACGGGCCTCGACATCGCCAACGCCAATACGCTCATCGTCGACCGCGCCGACAAATACGGCCTCAGCCAGTTGCACCAGCTGCGAGGGCGAGTGGGCCGTGGCCGAGAGCGGGCCTACGCCTATCTGCTCTACGACGAGCACAAGCCGCTCACCGAGCTCGCGAACGACCGGCTCACCACCCTGGCAGCCAACAACGAGCTCGGCTCGGGCATCCAGGTGGCGTTGAAAGACCTCGAGATCCGCGGCGCCGGAAACCTGCTCGGCGGCGAGCAGTCCGGCCACATCGCGGGCGTCGGCTTCGACCTCTACCTGCGCATGATCGGCGAGGCCGTGTCGACCTTCCGCGGAGACGTGGCCGAGGGCCAGACCGAGCTGCGGCTCGAGCTTCCGGTCGACGCCCACATTCCCGACGACTACGTCGACAGCGAGCGGCTGCGCCTCGAGGCCTACCAGAAGCTCTCGACCGCCAGCTCGCCCACATCGAACGACGAGCAGATCGACCTCGTCATCGACGAGCTCACCGACCGCTACGGCCAGCCGCCGGCGCAGGTGGCGAATCTCGTGGCGGTGTCGCGTCTACGTCGCCAGGCCCAGAAGTCCGGCCTCGGCGAGGTCGTCACCATGGGGTCGAACCTGCGTCTGGCCCCGGCCGACCTTCCCGACTCCATCCAGGTGCGCATGCGCCGCATGTACCCCGACGCGAAGTACTTCGCCCAGGCTGCAGCCGTCTCCATTCCGCTTCCCGTCGTCGACGGCAAGGTTCTGGAGGACGCCGCCCTCATCGACTGGACGAAGAGCGTTCTCACGGCGCTCTTTCCTGCGCCGGTGGTGGCAGAGAAAGAGAAGCAGTCGTGAGCTATCCGAAGCTCGACGAGCTCGTTCGCACGGTCGCGCGGCTGCGCGGCCCGGGCGGCTGCGCCTGGGACGCGGACCAGACCCACGAGTCCCTCGTGCAATACCTCGTCGAAGAGAGCTATGAGCTCGTCGAGGCGCTGGAGTCGGGAACACGTGACGACATCATCGAAGAGCTCGGCGACGTTCTCTACCAGGTGCTGTTCCACGCCGATCTGGCCGCGCACACTCCCGGCGAGGAGTTCGACATCGAGACCGTCGCCGAGCGCATGACGGCCAAGATGGTCGGTCGGCATCCGCATGTCTTCGGCGACGCGGTGGCTCACACGGCCGACGATGTCGTGGCCGTCTGGGACGACCTGAAGGCGGTCGAGAAGCCCGGGCGCACGAGCGTGCTCGACGGCATCCCTCAGGGCATGCCCGCGCTCGCCCTGGCCGACAAGGTCATCGGGCGTGCGCAGAAGATCGGCGTGCTCGACAAAGACGCCGAGGCGTCCATGCCCCTGCAGTCCGAAGACGAGCTCGGCGGCCTGCTTCTCACGATCGTGGCGTCTGCCAAGGCCCAGGGCCTCGACGCCGAGCGTGCCCTGCGCGGGGCGCTTCGCGAGCTGCAGGGCGAGATCCGCGAGTCCGAGGCCGACGATCACTAGAGCCGACGATCACTAGAGCCGACGATCAATAGAATCGAACAATGGCTTCTGCAGTAACCCCTCCCCGTGGCATGCGCGACTTCCTCCCTCGAGAGAAGGCCACGAGGGAGCACGCTCTCGCCGTGATCCGTCGCAGCTACTCGGCGCACGGCTTCGATGAGATCGAGACGCCGGTGATGGAGGACATCCAGCGCCTGCACTCGGGCCTCGGCGGTGACAACGAGAAACTGTCGTTCAGCGTGCTGAAGCGCGGCATCGAGAAGTCAGACCTCGAGACGGCGGTCGACGCCGATGACCCGCAGACCCTGGCCGACCTCGGGCTGCGCTTCGACCTCACTGTTCCCCTCGCACGGTTCTACGCCACGCACAGGGCAGAGCTCCCCGGGGTGTTCCGCAGCGTGCAGATCGCGCCCGTGTGGAGGGCGGAGCGGCCGCAGAAGGGTCGCTACCGGCAGTTCATGCAGTGCGACATCGACATCATCGGCGACGCCTCAGCGCTCGCCGAGGTCGAGTTGATCTCCGCGACGCTCTCGACATTGGATGCGCTCGGCCTGCAGGGCTGCACGGTACGTATCAACGACCGCCGGCTGCTCATCGGCATGCTCGAGCTCTTCGGCTTTTCGACTGAGAGCCACGATGCGGTTCTGATCGTGATCGACAAGATCGACAAGGTCGGCACCTCCGGCGTGGTCGACGAGCTGCGCGCCAAGGCTCCCGAGCTGGCCGAGGCCACGGATGCGCTCGAGGCGTTCTTCCTGCGCCCGCAGGATCGCATGATGCGCCCGTTCGGCCACGACGCCATCGCCCACGCTCTTCCAGAGGGCATCGACGCCGCGCTCGTCGCCGAGCTCGCCTCGATCGGTGACGCCCTCGACGCCGACCGAATCCGGTTCGACCCGTTCCTCGTGCGAGGCATGGGCTACTACACAGGCACCATCTTCGAGATCGCCCACCCCGACTTCTCGTTCTCGCTGGGCGGCGGCGGGCGCTACGACGGCATGATCGGTCGATTCCTGGGAACGGATGTCCCGGCCGTCGGCTTCTCCATCGGGTTCGAACGCATCGTCGACCTCGTCGACCTTCCCGATCAGAAGGCGGCGGACTCGGTGGCCCTGCTGCACGACGCCTCGACCCCTGCGGTGCTGCTGCAGTCCCTGAAGACCGAGCTGATCGCATCCGGATCGCGGGTGCGACTCGAGCGCAAGGCCAAGAACGCCAAGCTGCAGCTCGAACGGCTCGCTGCGGCGGGCTTCACGCGCGTGGCCACGGTTCAGAGCGGCGATGAGGGCGTCGACGACCTGAGATTCCGGGCTCTGGGGCAGTAGACCATAGCCGGGCTATACACTGAATCAAGTGAACAGCGAACTCAGCACCATTCTCGGCGACCTCGTATCGGTCACCCACCGTCTCACCCGCCTCGCTGCGCAGGCCACCGGCGATTCAACGTCACCTGCCACGTGGCGCACGCTCAGCGTGCTCACCTCCTTCGGCCCCATGCGTCTCGGCGAACTCGCCAAGCACAGCCGGGTCAGCCAGCCCACCATGACCAAGATCGTCGCCAACCTCAACGAGGTGGAGTGGATCAAGCGCATCGCCGACAGCACCGACGCGCGCGCCTGGCAGATCGCCATCGCGCCGAAGGGCCAGCGTGCCCTGGCCGACTGGCGAGACCGTCTCGGCGAAGCGCTCGAACCGCTCTTCGACGAGCTCGACCCCGACGATGTCGCCGTGCTGCAGCGCACCGTCGACCTGCTCGAGTGCAGCATCGCCGTGCGCGGCGAGGTCATCGCCGCCTGACTCGTTTCGCCGCCACACGGGCCCACGCCCTACGACCCCCGGAGAAATCCGGGGGTCGTTGCGTTTTAGCAACTACCTTGTTATAGTTGATGCTAGTCAACTTTCTCCTCATCGATGAGCGGTGGGGAGTTTTCTTTTGGGAGTTCCGTGTCCACTCGTTCCATCGCCGAATCTCAACCCGGCACCGCATCGACCGGCATGACCCAGCGCCAGACCCTTCAGGCGCTGTCGGGTCTGCTGCTCGGCATGTTCGTCGCCCTTCTCGCCTCGACCGTCGTCTCGAGCTCGCTGCCCAAGATCATCGGCGACCTCAACGGCAACCAGGCCGCGTTCACCTGGGTGGTCACGGCCACCCTGCTCGCCACGACCGTGTCGACGCCCATCTGGGGCAAGCTGGCCGACCTCACGAACCGCAAGCTGCTCATCCAGATCTCGCTGGTCATCTTCACCCTCGGGTCGATGCTGGCCGGCTTCTCGCAGGACACGGGCACGCTGATTGTTTTCCGCGTTCTGCAGGGCCTCGGTGCCGGTGGACTCACGGCCCTCGTGCAGGTCGTGATGGCCGACATCATCAGCCCTCGTGAGCGCGGCAAGTACATGGGGCTGCTCGGCGCGGTCATGGCCGTAGCCACAGTCGGCGGGCCGCTGGTCGGCGGCATCGTCACCGACTCGATCGGATGGCGCTGGAACTTCTACATCGCCGTGCCCTTCGCCGTCGCGGCGATCATCCTGCTGCAGTTCACTCTGAAGCTGCCGAAGATCCGCAAGAAGGTCACCATCGACTACCTGGGCGCGGTGCTGATCGCGGCCGGCGTCTCGCTCCTGCTCATCTGGGTCACGCTCGCGGGCAACAACTTCGAGTGGAACTCGTGGCAGAGCTACCTCATGGTGGGCGGAAGCATCGTGCTTCTCGGCCTCGCCGTGTGGGTAGAGCTCACGGTGAAGGAGCCCATCATCCCGATGACGCTCTTCACGAACCGCACGTTCACGCTCGCGGTCATCGCCAGCATCTCCGTCGGTGTGGCCATGTTCGGCACCAGCGTCTTCCTCGGCCAGTACATGCAGCTCGCCCGCGGCGCCACGCCGACGGAGTCGGGTCTGCTGACGATCCCCATGATCGGAGGCGTGCTCGTCTCCTCGACCATCGTCGGCCAGCTGATCAGCCGCACCGGCAAGTGGAAGCGCTACATGGTCACCGGATCCATCCTGCTCACCATCGGCGTCTCGCTGATGTCGACGCTGCGCTACGACACCAGCTACGTTCTCGTCGCGGTCTTCATGTTCATCATGGGATCCGGTGTGGGAATGGTCATGCAGAACCTCGTGCTCGTCGTGCAGAACTCTGTAGATCCCCGCCAACTCGGTGTGGCCAGTGCGTCGGTCGCGTTCTTCCGGAGCCTGGGAGGAACGATCGGAGTCTCGGTCATGGGAGCCGTGCTCGGCACGCAGGTGGCGCAGTTCGTGAAAGACGGACTGACGACGCTCGGCGCGGCCGGGGCGCAGGCCGCCCAGGGGCTGAGCGGGGGAGCGATCCCCGATCTGAGCACACTGCCGGCCCCGGTGCGCGTGATCGTCGAAGCCGCCTACGGCCACGCGATCGGAGACGTGTTCATGCTGGCGATTCCGCTGGCCGTCATCACGGTCATCGCGATCGCGCTGCTGCCCGCCAAACCGCTCGGCACGAAGACCGCTCTCGAGCAGATGACGGACACCCCGGCCGACACCCTGGTGGCCGTCAGCGCCGACGAGGTCGGAGCGACGCCCCGCACCGGCTCGAGCCCTACGGTGAGAGAACGGTAATCTGGTGGCTGTGACCGACCCGACGACTTCCGAGCAGGAGCTGATGCTCGGCATCGAGGCGGGCATCGTCGAGCTCTTCCGCTCGGGCCGGTCGGCCCTGCGCGACTATGCGAAGGGGTTCCACCCCGATCTGCAGCCCACCGGCTTCAACATCCTGCGCATGATCTTCACCTGCGCTCCGGCGCAGGCGAGCACGATCATCCAGCAGATGGGGCTCGACAAGAGCGCCGTGAGCAGGCAGATCAAGGTACTGCGCGACCTCGGCCTGGTCGACACT
Source organism: Agreia sp. Leaf283 (assembly GCF_001422485.1). Taxonomy (GTDB): domain Bacteria; phylum Actinomycetota; class Actinomycetes; order Actinomycetales; family Microbacteriaceae; genus Agreia. The sequence goes on along the minus strand of NZ_LMNF01000002.1, from coordinate 888,493 downwards.
CAGCCTGATCCGCGCGACGGGCGATCGAGCTTCCTCGTTCCCACGCCGTTGGCCGAGGAGCGCATGGAGATTCTGCGGCAGCGGGTCAAGAACGACTACCGCGACAGGCTCGGCGAGTGGACCTCCGACGACCTCGCGACCTTCTCGGCGCTTCTCGCCCGCTTCAACGCCAGCGACCCGAGGGCCTGACTCAGCCACGCGCATCCGGCGGGTCGTTAGACTTGCGATCGGACAGCGGAAGGCGCTCTCCATGCAAACCACCTTGCTCTGATAGAGGAGATACACCAGTGGCATTGATCGAAGCCGTAGGCGCTCGCGAGATTCTGGATTCCCGGGGAAACCCGACCGTTGAGGTAGAGGTGCTGCTCGAAGACGGCATCGTCTCGCGCGCCGCCGTTCCCTCGGGAGCCTCCACCGGTGCCTTCGAGGCATACGAACTGCGCGACGGCGACAAGAGCCGTTACCTCGGCAAGGGCGTGCAGAAGGCCGTCGCCGCCGTGATCGACGAGCTCGGCCCGGCCATCGAGGGCCTCGACGCCACCGACCAGCGCCTCATCGACGCCGAGCTCATCAACGTCGACGGCACCGAGAACAAGAAGCGCGTGGGCGCCAACGCCATCCTCGGCGTCTCGCTCGCCGTGGCCAAGGCTGCCGCCGACTCGGCCGACCTGCCCCTGTTCCGTTACGTCGGAGGACCGAACGCGCACACCCTGCCCGTTCCGCTGCTCAACATCATCAACGGCGGATCGCACGCCGACAACGACATCGACGTGCAGGAGTTCATGATCGTTCCCCTGGGCGCGGAGTCGTTCTCCGAGGCGCTGCGCTGGGGTGTCGAGACCTACCACTCGCTCAAGTCGCTGCTGCACTCCAAGGGTCTGAGCACCGGCCTCGGCGACGAGGGCGGATTCGCCCCCAACCTGTCGAGCAACCGCGAGGCCCTCGACCTCATCGCCCAGGCGATCCAGAACGCCGGCTTCACGCTCGGAAGCGACATCGCGCTCGCCACCGACGTGGCCGCGAGCGAGTTCTACAAAGACGGCTCGTACCACTTCGAGGGCAAGCAGCTCTCGGCGCTCGAGCTCACGGCGTACTTCGCCGACCTGGCCGCCAACTACCCGCTGGTCTCGATCGAAGACCCGCTGCAGGAGGACGACTGGGAGGGCTACCAGCACTTCACCGCAGAGCTCGGATCGAAGCTGCAGATCGTCGGAGACGACCTGTTCGTCACGAACCCCGTTCGTCTGCAGAAGGGCCTCGATCTCGGCGCCGGCAACTCGATCCTGGTGAAGGTCAACCAGATCGGCACGCTCACCGAGACGCTCGACGCCGTCAGCCTGGCCCAGCGCCACGGCTACACCGCGATCCTGTCGCACCGCTCCGGCGAGACCGAAGACACGACGATCGCTGACCTCGCCGTCGCCACCGACTCGGGCCAGATCAAGACCGGAGCGCCTGCCCGCAGCGAGCGCGTCGCTAAGTACAATCAGCTTCTGAGGATCGAAGAAGAGCTGGGCGACGCCGCGTTCTACGCCGGCCGCACGGCCTTCCCCCGCTTCAAGGGCTAGAGCCTCACCGGCAGCAGAAGCCACCCGAACGAAAGGCGCTCGATGCGCAAGCCGACACTGGGCATGCCCCTTGGGGCTCCCTCGTCGCACGACGCATCGGCGCCGAGGAATGCGCGCACCCCCCGGGGTGCGCGCATTCCGCGTTCCCGCAGCACCTCGCCGCAGAAGCACAGCTTCCGCGTCTCGGGTCTCACCTTCGTGATCCTCGGCGTGCTCATCGTGTTCGTCGTCGTGCTGGCTCCCAGCCTGCGGCTCTACATCGAGCAACGGCAGCAGCTCGCCGCACTGCAGCAGTCGGTCGCCGACAAGCAGTCCCAGAACGCCCAGCTCGATTCCGAGGTGGCGAGATGGAGCGACCCCGCGTACATCAAGGCGCAGGCACGCGAGAGGCTCTACTTCGTCATGCCGGGCGAGACGAGCTTCCTGGTGATCGACGACCAGGCCCCGACCGCGCCGGTCGACGAGACGCCCGTGAGCACCGACATCCAGAACACCAAGGTCGACTGGCTCGGCGCGATCTTCTCGTCGGGCGTCGGCGCGGGACTGAGCACCCAGACCCCCGAACAACTCCAGGAATCCGGAACGATCCAGTGACGACCCCTCCCTTCGATCCGCCGACCGAGAAAGACGTCGCCACGGTGTCTGCGCAGCTCGGACGCCCGGCGCGCAACGTCATCGGCATCGCGGCGCGCTGCGTGTGCGGCGCCCCGACGGTGGTGGCCACCAAGCCCCGCCTCGAAGACGGAACGCCGTTCCCCACTCTCTACTACCTGAGCCACCCCGCTGCCACCGCCGCGATGTCGGCGCTCGAGGCCACGCAGGTCATGGCCGAGTTCCAAGACATGCTGCCGCACGACGATGAGCTGCGCGCCCGGTACCAGACCGCGCACGAGACGTACATCGCCGACAGGGAGGGCATCGAGGTCGTTCCCGAGCTCGCCGGGGTCTCGGCCGGCGGAATGCCCGTGCGTGTCAAATGTCTGCACGCCCTCGCCGGACACGCCCTCGCGGCCGGCCCCGGAGTGAACCCGATCGGTGATCTCGCACTCGAGCGCGGACGCTGGTCGCCGACGGTCTGCGAGTGCATCGACTACGAGGCGATCGCGTGAGTGAACGCCGCCGCACGTCACCCCTCCGGGTCGTGGCGATCTCGGCGGCGCTCGCCACCGGCATCCTCGCCGTCGCCCCGATTGGCGACGTGCCAACGGCCCACGCCGACGCGGTGCGGAGCGCCGAGTACTGGCTCGCCGACTACGGCGTGCAGGCGGCCTGGAACACGACCCGTGGCGCGGGCGTGACCGTGGCCGTGATCGACACCGGGGTCGACGGATCGGTCGCCGACCTGTCGGGCGCCGTCGTCGGCGGAACCGACGTCTCGGGAATCGGCACGGCCGACGGACAGACACCGGTCGGAGACGACGACGAGCACGGAACGATGGTCGGATCGCTGATCGCCGGCCGCGGAACAGGCGGCAACGACGGCGTGATCGGCGTCGCTCCAGAAGCCTCCCTGCTCTCGATCAGCGTCGCCCTGGGCGCGGGAGTCGTGGGGACGGACGACCAGATCGCCAACGCTGTTCGCTGGGCCGTCGACAACGGCGCCGACGTCATCAACATGTCGCTCACCCGCAACAGCCTCGACTGGCCCACGAGCTGGGACGACGCCTTCCTCTACGCGGCGGACCACGACGTGGTCATCGTCGCGGCCGCCGGCAACCGGGGCAGCGGAACCACCGAGGTCGGTGCTCCCGCCACCATCCCCGGTGTTCTGACCGTCGCCGGCGTCGACCGCGACGGCGATGCGAGCTTCGACGCGTCGAGTCAGGGCATCACGATCGCCGTCTCCGCGCCCAGCGAGCAGCTGGTCGGGGTCGTTCCGGGTGGCGGATACGTGACCTGGGCGGGCACGTCCGGAGCCACGCCCATCGTGTCGGGCCTCGTCGCGCTGGTGCGCGCGGCACATCCCGACCTCGACGTCGCCGGGGTCATCAACCGCATCGTCAGCACGGCCACGCCCAAGGGCGACCCGGTGCCCGGCCCGATCTACGGCTACGGTCTCATCAACGCCGAGGCGGCGGTCACGGCCGACGTTCCGGCGGTCACCGACAACCCCATGGGATCGCTCGCCCAGTGGATCGCGACCTACAGGCCGTCGCCGGATGCGTCGGGTGCGGGCCCGAAGGTCATAGCGGCTCCCGAGACCGACGAGCCGGGCAAGACCACCGACCGGGCCGCGTCCTGGTGGCCGAGCGTTGCTAAACTGACGATGAACGGAATTCCCATCGCAGTGATCTCCGTGTTCCTGATGCTTCTCGCGGTGATCATCACGGCGGCAGTGGTGCATGTTCGGCGCGTGCGGCGCAGGGAGTAGATTAACTACAACACCTTCCCCCTAGGAGAGCTTTCACTGTGCCCAGAATTCTGATCGTCGGCGGCGGCTATGCCGGTTTCTACACCGCATGGAAACTCGAGAAGTGGCTCCGGCCCGGCGAAGCAGAGGTCACCGTCGTCGACCCGCTTCCCTACATGACCTACCAGCCGTTCCTGCCGGAGGTGGCTGCCGGCTCCATCGAGCCGCGGCACGCGATCGTTCCCCTGCGTCGTCACCTGAAGAAGACCGAGATCGTCGCGGCCAAGGTCACCGGCATCGACCACGCGTCGAAGACGGCCACGATCACGCCCAACATCGGTGAGCCCTACGAGTTCGCCTACGACCAGATCGTCGTCACCGCCGGTTCCGTCTCGCGCACCTTCCCGATCCCGGGCGTCGCCGACGAGGCCATCGGCCTCAAGACGATCGAGGAGGCCGTCGCCATCCGCGACCGCATCCTCACCAACATGGACAAGGCGGCGGGCCTGCCTGCCGGCCCCGAGCGCGACCGCCTGCTCACCATCGTCGTGGTCGGCGGTGGCTTCGCCGGTATCGAGATCTTCGCCGAGCTGCGCTCGTTCGTCAGCGGCCTGCTCAAGCAGTACCCCGAGATCAAGTTCGAAGACACCCACTTCCACCTCATCGAGGCGATGGGCCGCATCATGCCCGAGGTCTCGCTGCCCACGAGCCTCTGGGTCATCAAGAACCTGGCCGAGCGCGGAGCAGAGATCCACCTCGACACGCAGCTCAAGTCGGCCGTCGACGGAGTCATCGAGCTCTCGACCGGCGACAGCTTCGAGTCCGACACGATCATCTGGACCGCCGGCGTCATGGCGAGCCCGATGCTCAAGGGCACCGATCTTCCCATCGAGGAGCGCGGGCGCCTGCAGGTTCGCCCCGACCTTCGCGTGGGCACCGCAGACAACATCGTGCCCGACGCCTGGGGCGCCGGAGACGTGTCGGCTGTCCCCGACCTCTCGGGCGGCGGCGTCGGCGGCTTCTGCGTGCCGAACGCACAGCACGCGGTTCGCCAGGGGCGCCTCATGGCCAAGAACATCGTGGCGGAGCTGCGCGGCGAGAAGCTCGTCGAGTACAACCACAAGAACCTCGGAGCCGTCGCAGGCCTCGGCATCGGCGTCGGTGCGTTCCAGTCGGGCAAGATCGCCGTCAAGGGCCTCCCGGCCTGGTTCATGCACCGCGGTTACCACGGACTCGCCATGCCCACGTGGGAGCGCAAGATCCGTGTGATCGGCAACTGGGTGTTCAACTTCGTGCTCGGCCGCGACATCGCGTCGCTCGAGGCCCGGGTTCACCCGCGCGCAGCGTTCGAGGCGTTCGCCTCGCGTCCCCGCCCTGCAGCCGAAGCGCCCGCCGAGCCCGCAGCCGAGGCCAAGAGGCCCGCCGCCAAGCGCGCGCCCGCCAAGAAGACCGCCGAGAAGAGCCTGCCCTCGCCCGAGGGCGCTCCGATCGTGGTCGGCGGCGGCGACCCGGTCGACACCAAGTAACCGAGCAGCAGCTCGAAGGCGAGAGCGCCCGTTCCCTCCAGGGGGCGGGCGCTTCGTCATTTCTCGTCGGGGTCGCCCATCGACTCGGCGTGCATCGTCTTGCCGCGGGCGATGGTCTCGTCGTCGTGCGCGAGAATTCCGACCGTCTCTGTGACCCGACCCGCGACAGCCTTGGCGGCATCCGCGGGCGGCTTCTCGTCTTCGTCGTCGGGGATGTCGTCGGCCGACAGGTCGTAGGTGCGCAGGGTGTCGTCGTCGGTTCCCGGATGCTCGGCGAACGCCACGCAGAGACGCGCCACCTCGTCGGCGTGGGCGTGCATGACCGAGTGCGCGGAGTCGGGCATCTCCCAGCTGCGGGAGTGGGGGAGGAGCTCGCCCACCCGGGTGACCCAGTCGCGGGGCGCCACCGCATCGTGTTCTCCGCGGATGACGAGGGTGTTCGCTTGAACGAGCGGTAGTCGGTCTTCGATCGGAAAGCGCATCATGCGCGGCAGCACCCGGAAGAACCACTTGAAGCCGCACAGTAGATACGAGCTGACGGCGAGGAACTTGACCCTACCGGGCTCGTGCCACGCGGACTGCAGGAAGCGCAGCGCCTGAGTGGGAATGCGCCTCTCCGCGGGGTTCACCACGGGGCCGATGAGCACCAGCGTGGTGATGTCGGGCCGGCGAGAGGCGAGGTCGGTGACGATCTGGGTTCCCATCGAGTGCCCGACCACGATCGGGTCGATCAGGTCGAGTTCGTCGATGACCCTGCCCACCAGATCGGCGTAGCCCCGGATGCTCAGGGCCGACTTCGGGTGCGGCACGCCCGCGAATCCCGGCAGGTCGAGCGCGTGCACGGGGCCGAAGCGGTTGAGGTTGGGGGCGAGTCGCTCGAAGTAGTTGCTCGAGACGCCGATGCCCGGAACGAGCACGAACGGCCGGTCACCGGTCTTGCCGATGGTGCTGACGCGCACGTAGAGCTCTGCGTCGTACACGCGATCGACGGTGACCTCGGTGGAGGAATTCGTCTGGGGTTCCGATCGGCGACGCCTGCTCATTATTAGAGGGTACTAAGGAGTGATCGGTAGAGTGCTGGCAGTGTGCGTGAGGGAGAAACGATGACGACAATGACCGAGCATCGTGACGGCGCGCGCCGCCCCGACACATCGGATGCCGACTGGCAGGGATTCTCGGAGCGTTTCGATGCGGAGTTCCCTCGGCTCCAGTCGCTCTTCACCCGCATCTACGGCGACGATCCGAGGGTGACCGGCCATCTCGCATCCCTCGTCGGCGAACTCGCCGAGTCGTGGCAGTCTCGCCCGGCCGACCTGCGGACGCTCGACGCGAAGCGGGCGGCCGACCCCGGCTGGTTCCAGTCGAACCGCATGCTGGGCGGTGTCTGCTACGTCGACCTCTACGCAGGCGACCTGTCGGGCATCCGCGATCGCATCCCGTACTTCGTCGAAATGGGCCTCACCTACCTGCACCTCATGCCGCTGTTCCTCGCGCCGAGCGAGAACTCCGACGGGGGCTACGCGGTGTCGAGCTACCGGCAGGTGAACCCGTCGCTCGGAACCATGCAGCAGCTCACCGAGCTCGCGGCCGAGCTGCGCGGACACGGCATCTCGCTGGTGATCGACTTCATCTTCAACCACACCTCGAATGAGCACGAGTGGGCGCAGAAGGCGCTCGCCCGCGACCCGGAGTTCGAGGACTTCTACTGGATCTTCCCCGACCGCGAGATGCCGGATGCCTATGAGCAGACGGTGCGCGAGATCTTCCCCGACGACCATCCCGGCTCGTTCGTGCAGCTGGGCGACGGGCGATGGATCTGGGCGACGTTCCACTCGTTCCAGTGGGACCTGAACTACTCGAATCCCGCGGTCTTCCGGGCCATGGCGGGCGAGCTGCTCTTTCTGGCGAACGCCGGGGTCGACGTGGTGCGCATGGACGCGGTGGCCTTCATCTGGAAACGCCTCGGCACCCCCAGCGAGAACCTGCCCGAAGCGCATCTGCTGCTGCAGGCGTTCAACGCCGTGTGCCGCATCGCCGCGCCTTCGCTGCTGTTCAAGTCTGAGGCCATCGTGCACCCCGACGAGGTCGCTCAGTACATCTCTCTCGAGGAGTGCCAGCTCAGCTACAACCCCCTGCAGATGGCACTCATCTGGAACTCGCTGGCGACGAGGGAGGTGGGTCTGCTGTCGCAGGCCCTCGAGCGCCGCCACGCCATCGCACCGGGAACGGCCTGGGTCAACTACGTGCGCAGCCACGACGACATCGGCTGGACCTTCGCCGACGAGGACGCCCGCGAGCTGGGCATCGACGGCTTCGATCATCGACGCTTTCTCAACGCGTTCTATGTCAACCGTTTCGATGGCAGCTTCTCGCGCGGTGCGCCGTTCCAGGAGAACCCGAAGACCGGGGATGCGCGCGTGTCGGGCACCACGGCATCCCTCGCCGGGCTCGAGGCGGGCGATGACGAGGCGATCTATCGCATCGTGCTGGCTCACTCGATCATTCTGAGCACCGGCGGCATTCCGCTGCTGTACCTCGGCGACGAGGTGGGGCAGCTGAACGACTACGGCCAGCTCGAGGTGCCCGGCCAGCAGGGCGACAGCCGCTGGGTGGGGCGGCCGCGCTACCCGGCCGACCGCTACGCGTCGCGGCTCGATGCGACGACGGATGCCGGGGGTATCTACCTGAGACTGCGTCACCTGATCGCCGTGCGGCAGGCGACCCCGGAGTTCGCCGGGGGAGACCTCGTGGCCTTCGGCACGAACAATCCGCACGTGCTGGGTTACCAGCGCACGGGTACGTTCTACGGTGTGCCGTCGACGGTGGTGGTGCTGGCGAACTTCGCCGAGACGTCGCAGACCGTGACGCGGGAGACGCTGGCCGGGCTGCCCCCGACGGCCGACGACCTGGTGACGGCCAGCACGGTCGATCTATGGACCGATCTCGTGCTGGAACCGCACCAGTTCGTGTGGCTCAGGCTGTAGCCGCTCAGCGCCTGTCGAGCCGCGCGACCCCGATCTTCGAGTCGGCCATGCCGTAGAACACGAAGCGCACCCCGTCGATCGTCTCGATCGCCGTCGGGAACACGACGTTCGGCACGATGCCGCTGCGCTCGTCCTCCGTCTCGGCGAAGAGCAACGGATCCGGGCTGCGGGCGATCACCTTCGTGGGGTCGTCGCCGTCGAGGATCATGCCGCCCGCGGCGTAGTTGACCTTCTGCTGCTGGGCGAACGCACTGTTGATCACGCCCGTCACGCCGTGGTGCAGGACGAGCCAGCCCTCTTCGACGCGGAGGGGAGGAGGTCCTCCGCCGATCTTGACGGCCTCGAAGGGGAACTCGGGGCCGGCCAGGAAGCGGTGCTGTCCCCAGCGAACGAGGGTGCGCGGATCTGCCAGCACCTCGGCCAACGGGATGAAGCTGATCCAGATGCTCTGCCGGTCGTCGGGCACCCCCTCCGGCACACGGATTCCCTCTCCCGGCTTGGTCTCGCCGAGATCCCACATCGGGCGGTGCAGCACGGCGAGGCTCTCCGTTCCATCGGGGGCGGTCACCGGCTCGGGGAAGAAGACCGTGTCCTTGTTGTGGAAGAGGTTGAGGTCCATGTCGAGGGAGTCGTCGTAGTCGAAGAGCGCCGGCCCCAGGCGGGTCCATTCGCGGAGATCCGACGAGGTCGCGATGGCGGTGCGGGGCCCGAGCGGCCCGTAGGCGACGTACGTCATCACGTGCAGGCCGAGAACGGGAATGAAGGTCACCCGGGGGTCTTCGACGCCGGCGTTGTGGGCGCCGCGCTCCCAGCCGCGATCGGGCTCGAGCACGACGCCCTCGCGCTCGACGCCCACGGGAACGCCGTCTTCGACCACCACGCGGGCGAGGCCCACGCGGCTCACATTGCCGGTGGCCACGAGACGGGGAAGCAGATGCAGCGCGCCATCGGGAGTGTGCCCGCTGCCGGGATTGAGGACTCCCTCGGCCTCGAGATCGTTGCCCTCCTCGGGCGTCATGATGACGCCGACCCGGGTGAGCTCGTAGGGGAATGGGGTGGTGTGCATGGTTATCCTTTCACTCCCGAGCCGATGTCGGTCGAGATGAAGTAGCGCTGGAACACGATGAACAGAATGACGACGGGCCCCGCGAGCACGGCGGCACCCGCGAGGGTGGCGCCGAACGGATTGGCGGCAGTGGCGGCGACGTTCGAGATGTAGTTGGCGAGCGAGACGGCGAGTGGCTGGAGACCGGCCTCCTTCGTGATCAGGAACGGCCAGAGGAACTCGTTCCACGGGCCGATGAAGGTGAGCAGTACGACCGTGATGAGGGCCGGGCGCACGAGGGGAAGGGCGATGCGGCGCAGCACGGCGAACTCGCCGGCCCCGTCGATGCGGGCCGCTTCGAAGAGCTCTTTCGGCAGCTGCAGGAAGTACTGCCGGAAGATGATCACCGCCGTCGAGTTGATGGCGAACGGCAGGATCATGCCCAGGTAGTTGTCGCTCAGCCCGTAGTCGCGGGCGATCAGCACGTAGAGCGGCACCATCAGCAGCTGGAACGGGACCACCTGCACGAGCAGCGCCAGGGCGAACGTCACGCCGCGACCACGCCACTGCAGCACCGCCAGGGCGTAGCCGACGAGCACGCCGAAGACGAGGGTGCCGAGCAGCACTCCTCCGGTGAAGATGCCCGAGTTGAGCAGCCCTTGGAAGAGGTTGATGCGGTCGTTGATGGCGGTGTAGTTCTCGCCCGTGATGTTCGACGGATTCGGGAACGCGCCCGCGATCGTCGGGTCGGGAGCGGTCTGCAGCGACCCGATGATCATGTAGTAGAACGGGAAAAGGAACGCGACAGCGCCGATGAAGAGCACGACGCCCCGGAGTATCTTCTGGAATCTCGACATCAGTCTCGCCCTCCCGCGAAGCGGTTCTGCAGCAGTGCGACCACGAGCACCAGCACGACGAGCACGACGCCGATGGCGGCGGCCACGTCGGGCTGGCCCTGCTGGAGGCCCTTCTGATACATGATGAGCACCGGCGAGGCCGATGCGCCGTCGGGGCCTCCGCCGCCCGTCAGCAGGTACGGCTCGGTGAAGAGGTTCGCGCCCGTGACGGTGGAGACGAGGAGCACGAGCACGGTGGCGGGCCTGACGCCCGGCACGGTCACCGAGAAGAAGCTCCGGATGGGCCCGGCCCCGTCTGTGGATGCCGACTCGTAGAGCTCTTTCGGAATGCCCTGGAGGGCCGCGAGGTAGAGCAGGATGTAGAAGCCGAGCTGCTTCCAGGTGACGAAGAACGCGATCGTGGGCATCGCCCACGCCGAGTTGATGAGCCACGACGGGTCAGGGGCGAGCGGCCCGAGCACCGCGTTCACGAGACCGTCGCCGTTGAACAGGAACAGCCAGATCGCCACGACCGCGACGCTCGCGGTGACGTAGGGCACGTAGTAGGCGACCCTCAGGAACGTGCGGAAGTGCACGATGCGGTTCAGGCCAGAGGCGAGCAGCAGCGACAGCACGACGGTCAGCGGAACGTTGATGAGCAGGAAGATGCCCACGTTGCCGAACGAGCGGATGACCGCGGGATCCTGGAACGCCGTCAGGTAGTTGGTCAGGCCCACGAACGGCCTGTCGGCCTCGAAGCCGGGCGCCGTGAAGAAGAAGTCGTGGAACGAGATCCAGACGGAGTAGATGAGCGGATACGCGAACACCGCGATCACGAAGATGAGGTAGGGGGCGCTGAACAGCAGTCCGAGCGGGTTGCGGCCGAGGATGCGTCGTGTGCGGCCGACAGGGCGGGGCGGGTTCTCGATGAGTGTGGTCATGGTCGTCTCCCCTTACGGCTGCTTGGCGATGTCGTCGATCTTGGCCGCCGCATCCGCCAGCGCCTGTTTCACGTCCTTGCCGCCGAAGATCACGGATTGCGACCATTCGTCTCGGAACGCCTGGAGCATCTGCACCGTGTTGGGTCCGGCGGGCACGTCGACGGTGCGGGCCGCCTGGTCGCCGAACTCGGCGTAGGCGGGGTTGGCCGCGAAGTAGTCGGGGAAAGTGTCGAGCAGATCGGCGCGCAGCGGCATCTGGCCCGTGGTCTCGAGCAGCTTCTTGTCTTGATCGAGGCTCGTCGAGAACTTCGCCACGTCCCACGCCGTTCCCTGGTTCACGCACGCTGTGTAGAAGCCGATGTTCTTCGCGTCACTGAACGTGTAGGTCTCGTCGGCGGGAATTCCGTCTTGGGTGGGAACCGGAACGGAACCCCAGTTCACCCCGTCGTAGACCGAGACCGCCCACGGACCGACGATCGCCATGGCCGCCTTGCCGTCTCCGAACGCGTCACCCGTGTACTTCTCCTGGCCGGCGAGCCCGTCGGCGTACAGGGTCGACCAGAACTCGCCGACGCCGTCGCCGGCCTCGTCGTCGAACGTGGCCTTGTCGTCCTCCACGACCAGCTTGCCGCCGGTCTGCGCAGCGTACAGCGGGTAGAAGTCGAACTGCATCTGGAAGAACTCGCTCGTCGGTGCGGGCCAGATCGCGTAGTCGGCGCCGCCCTTCTCGACGACGGTCTTCGACGCGGCGAGGAAGTCGGCATAGGTCGACAACTGGGGGTCGTCGGGATCGAGCCCGGCCTTTTCGAAGATGTCCTTGTTGTAGAAGATCACGACGGGGTTCGACTTCCACGGGAGCTGGAAGTAGTCGCCGTCGGCGTTCTGGTACTGCGTCGACAGTTCGCCGGACCGGTCTTCGATGTACTCCGCGCCATCCGGCAGCGACGAGATGTCGACGAGCCCGCCCGCCTTCTCGAACTGGCCGACCGCGCTCGGGGCGGTGTTATAGATCAGGCAGGGGGCGTTTCCGGCCGTGATGGCGGCGCCGATGACCTCCTCGCTCGACCGGCCGGCGGGGATCTCCTGGCCCGTGACCTTCTCGTCGGGGTGCTCGGCGTTCCAGGCTTCGACCATCTGCTTGCCCCAGGCGACCTCCTGCTCGTTGTTCGAGTACCAGATCGTGATGGGTCCGTGGTCGTCTGGTGATCCGCCCGAGCCGCCGCGCGAGCACGCCGTGAGCGCCAGCGCCCCGACGATCAGCGCGGCCGCGGCCACAGCTCGTCTCTTCTTCATCGTTGTCTCCTGTCTGTGTTCGTCTCCGTCGGCGCCGTCGCCGTGGAATCCCGAACCACCAGTTCTGCGGGGGCGAGTTCGATGTCGCCCACCTCGTCGCCGCCGACCAGCCGCAGCAGGGCGTCGGCGGCCGTGAATCCCCAGCCCCGGGCATCCGTCGCCACCGTCGTGAGCGCCGGCTCGATGTAGCGGCCGATCGCCGAGTCGTCGAAGCCGACGATCGACACGTCGCGCGGAACGTCGAGGCCGGCGCGCCGGGCCACGCCGATGCCGGCGATCGCCATCGCGTCGTTCGCGTAGACGATCGCTGTGGGCCTCTCTGCACGGTCGAGCAGCTCCGCGGTGGCGCGCGCGCCGTCGGCGGCGCTGAAGTCGGTCTCGACGACGTCGGGCGCGGAGAGGTTCGACGACGCGAGGGCCTGCAGGAACGACGCCTTGCGTCGGGCGGCGTGCAGCAGACGATCCGGGCCCGCGACATGGGCGATGCGCGTGTGGCCCAGACTCACGAGGTGCCGAACGGCGTCGTGGATGGCCGGGGCATCGTCGAGGGTGACGGCGGGAATGGCGCTCGCGTCGACGTCGGTGCGGCCCAGCGAGATGGCACGCAGGCCGATCTCTCGCAGCAGGGATACGCGGGAATCCGCGGCCCTGAGGTCGGTGAGGATCACGCCGTCGACGCGGCGCTCGGCCGCGAGCCTGCGGTAGGTGGCCTCTTCGAGGCGTTCGTCTCCCACGACGCTCAGAACCAGCGACTGGCCGCGAGGGGCCAGCACCCGTTCGACGCCCGAGATGAAGGAGGGGAAGAAGGAGTCGTCGGCGATGATCTCGGGATCGCGGGCGATGACGAGCCCCACCGCGAACGACACGTCGGAGCTGAGCGAGCGTGCCCGCACGCTGGGGGACCAGCCGAGCTCCTCGGCCGCGGCGAGGATGCGCGTGCGGCTCTCGGGCGACACCCCCGGGCGGTCATTGAGCGCGAACGACACGAGGCCCTTGCTGACCCCGGCGGCGCGGGCCACGTCGGCGATCGTCGGGCGGGATGCCTGCATCGCGATCTCCTCATCGAGTCGGACGGTCTAAACCGGTTTAGAGACAAGCTAGACCCGTTCGGCGCCCCGGTCAAGGGAGTGTTCGGTAGTCTCGAGGGTGCCGGGCCCCCATAGCCCAATCGGCAGAGGCAGACGACTTAAAATCGTTTCAGTCAGGGTTCGAGTCCCTGTGGGGGTACGAGCCGCGCTATCAGTCTCGGTTCGAGGACCGGCGGATGATGAGACGGGAGGGGATCTCCACTCGCTCGAATTGGTCGTCTTGATGTTCTCGGAGTTCCCGCACTAATTCCACCGCACGACCTGCCATCTCTCGGAGCGGTTGGCGAACGGATGTCAGCGGCGGTGTAGCAGCGACAGCCCTAGGTTCATCATTGAACCCCACGATGCGGACGTCTGCGGGAATGGCGAGGTCCAATCGCTGGACCGCGGCATAGACGGAAAGAGCCATTTCGTCGTTGCCTGCGAAGACCCCGACGGGTAATGCCGACTCTTTCAGGGCACGCACCAATGCGGTCGTGGGAGCGGCGTTGGTCCACTGACTTTCGACGCGCCGAATGCTGGCCTCCGGAGCCAGTTCAGCTAGTGCTGCCCGGAAACCTTCTTCCCGTGCGCGGCCGAATCGATACGCGGGGACTCCGGTCACGACGATAAAGCTCAAGGCTCCAGATTGAGCAAGGTGTTCCCCGGCGTCGTAACCGCCTTGCCAATCGGTTGTGCCGACGCTGGCGAGTTCGCCCTCGGGGTCGGAGCGTGGATCGAGCAGGACTATGGGGATGCGAAGGCCTCGTAGTTCGTCGAGTTGACTATGTGTCGGGCGGATGATTCCGAGTATCACTCCGGAGGGTTTGCGCATTGCGACGCGAGCCGGCCAATCGTCGGACGGATCGTCGCGCTCCAGCGTCAGCACGAGATCGAATCCAAGTCGAAAGGCTGCCTGCCTGGTACCGGCAACCACTGCGCTCGTCCATGCGTCGTCGAAGCTGCCCAACACCAATTCGATGAGCCGCTGGTCCAATGTCGCCGGTCTGCCCCGGAGGGCCGAACTGCGGTTGTATCCCAGTGCCCGGGCCGCCTCGAGAACCTTCTCGCGCGTCTGCCGCTTCAGATCACCGCGACCGGCAAGCACCCGCGACACGGATGACACAGACACCCCTGCGGCTTCCGCGATCATCGCGAAAGTGACAGAGTCAGGGCCATGCTCCGTCATGTATCTCCTTTGATCGTGCGGCGGCTGTTTCCGGCACGTTACTACAGGAACGAAGACCGGCTCGGACCCGAGGCTGATCACACCAAGCGATGAGGACAGCAAAGAATGACGCTGACCTGACTGCGTTGATGCGCGGGCTCGTCTGCAACGATTTGGCAACACCCGACGAGTTGCGCAAAAGTCTCTGGTTTTCTTGCCGCGGCAGATTGCTATGCGTAGCGTCAGCTTCGGAGATCGAAGCCCCTGCAATCACGATTGGCTCTCCTCCCGGGTTCACAGCTCAGTGACACCCAAACCAACAAAGGAGTTGTTATGAACAAAACCCGACGACGCGCCATATCGGCGCTGTCGATCTCTCTCCTCGCCTCGGCTGTCGCCCTCACGGGATGCGCGCCCGGCGGCGGGACCTCCGGAGGCGGAGGCGGATCCACTCTGACGCTGGGAATGACTGCCGACCTACCCGGTCTCGGTGTCGCAATCCAGCCCGCGTATCAAGGATGGTTCGCCGATGCGGCTTGGGACACCCTCCTGATCTGCGATTCGTCGGGGAAGCCCTCACCGCAGTTGGCAACCGAGTGGGAATACAACGACGACCGCAGTTCTGCCAAGCTGAAGCTGCGGGAAGGAGTGAAGTTCTCCGACGGCACCGACTTCGACGCAGAGGACGTTAAGGCTGCGATTACTGCCGCGGGAGAGGTCAACGACCGGTTCGCGGACGTCGCTTTCGACATCGAGGACGAGAACACGATCACCCTCACCTGGCCGCAGCCGATCCCGACCCTGGATCTTGTACTGTGCGAGCCGAACATCTCTAGCTCGGAGTACTACGCCGGTGATGCGCAGGACACCACTGTTGTCGGTTCGGGTCCATACATATATGACGCCGGCGCGAGCACACAAGGTTCGTCGTACACCTTGACGAGGAACCCGGACTACTGGGACGCAGAAACGTATCCCTTCGACAAGGTCGTGCTCAAGGTGTTCACCGACAGCACGGCAGGTATCAACGCCATCAAGACGAAGCAGATCGACGGCATCCTGGCCGACGCATCGACGGTCGATGAGGCCAAGAGCTCGGGCATGGAGGTTGTGACTCTTCGCGGTGTCACGACTCGTCTTCTCATCACCGATCACAACGGAGAAAAGATCCCAGCACTCGGCGACGTCCGCGTGCGACAGGCCATGAACATGGTCTTCGACCGTGACGCGATCTCCGAGCAGCTGTACCGAGGTTTCGCCGATCCCGCCTATCAGATCTTCCGTGTCGGTAGCGATGCGTACCTGGATGACCTGACGGAAGACCCGTACCCCTACGACGTCGACGCTGCCAAAGCGCTCATGGCCGAAGCCGGCTATGCAGATGGCTTCACCCTGCAGATACCGTTCTTTGAAGGACAGAATCACGATCTCCTGTTCCCGTACATCACAGAGCAGCTCGCCCAGCTCAACATCAAGGTCGAGCAGGTCAACCTGACCGGACCGGACGCCATCACCGACCTTCTCAGTGGCGAGTACCCCGTGCCGCTCTGGCAGCTCGGCAACTACGGCGAGTCGCTCCAGGACATTAAGGACTACGTTCTGACGGACGGCATCTGGAACGTCGAGCACCAGCCGGACGCGACAGTCGACGCACTGTGGCAGAAGGTCCTGACCGGAACGGACGAAGAACGAGTCTCGGCCCAGAAGGAAATCAACCAGTACATCATCGACCAGGCATGGTTCGTGCCGATGGCGTACCCGGACGGGTTCTACGTGTACAACCCGGACATCTCCATTCCCACCGAGTCTGACTTCGCCGCACTGCACCCGCTGCTGCGCGACTTCCAGACCAAGTAACCGGCGGTAGGCCCCAACTATGTTCCGCACTCTCCTGCTCAATCTTGTCCGCGCGGTCGGTGTTCTGCTCGTCGTGAGCTTTGCCACCTACTGCCTGATGTTCAGCGATGGCATCGGTATTGCACGAGCGGTCCTGGGACCGACGGCAACGGACACGCAGGTAGCAGCGCGCGCTGCAGAGTTGGGGCTTACCCGCCCCCTCTACGAGCAATACTTCAGCTGGCTGGCCGGTGCCGTCCGAGGAGACCTTGGCTCCTCGTTCCTCACCGGCCAACCGGTCACGGACGCAATGGCAAACCGGGCACCGGTCACTCTGTCCCTCATCATCCTGACCATCATCTTGACCGCCGTGATCAGTGTCATCCTCGGTGTCACAGCCGCCCTCTATGGCGGCTGGGTCGACAAGCTCGTCCAGTTCATCGCTGTTCTCGGCGCCGCTGTCCCCGGCTTCATCATCGCTATTGCCCTCATCTTCGCTTTCGCGATCTCGATACCTCTTTATCCGGCTACGGGCTACATCCGGATTACAGACGACCCGCAGGGGTGGCTTTGGTCTCTGACTCTTCCCGTCACAGCTCTTCTCATCGGCACGATCGCCAACGCCGCCTCGCAATTTCGCGGATCTGTGTCCGACGCCCTTTCTCAGGACTACGTCCGCACACTCCGGTCCAGAGGTATTTCAGAGCGCGCCATCGTATTCAGGCACGTGCTGCGTAATGCCGCGGGTCCGGGTTTGATCGTCCTCAGCTTGACCACGTTGGGACTCCTGGGCGGCGCACTGTTCATCGAGTCGGTGTTCGCCCTCCCCGGCGTAGGTCAGCTCGCCAACCTGTCTGCACAGGCGGGAGACGTTCCCATGGTGATGGGCACCGTGATCTTCGCAATGATCCTCATCCTCGTCGTCAATTTCCTCGCCGACCTGTTCGTCGGAATCCTCAACCCGAAGTCGAGAATCAAATGACCATCGATCAGCACGAACTCGACCCTGCTGCAGACGGCACCGCAGCAATCACCGGCGAACGTGTCCGCCGCTCACCGCTGCGATCATTGCTCGCGAATCCTTTCGCGTCCGTCAGCATTGCCTTCCTGTTTCTTATTGTCTTCATCGCGATCACCACGCCGTGGCTTGCGCCATTCTCGCCGAACGCGACAGACCTTGCGGCTACCAACGCGGCACCTTTCACCGACGGTCACTTCTTCGGCGCCGACGCCTCAGGTCGCGATATCCTCTCGCGCCTCATGTGGGGAACGCAGCAGACCATCATCGCCTGCCTGCTCGTCTTGGGGGTCTCCCTGGTCTTGGGGCTCACATTCGGACTACTCGCCGGTTTCTATCGCGGCAAGTTCGAGACCGTCGTGAACTTCGTCTCAGACGTGATCATGTCGCTCCCGGGAATCGTCTTGCTGATCGCGCTGTATGCGCTGACTGGCCCGAACATCCCCGTCGCCATGGCTGTATTCGGCGTCATCGTCGCCCCGTCGTTCTACCGACTGGTCCGCTCCGTTGTCATCTCGGTTCGGTCCGAGCTCTACATCGATGCCGCCAAGGTCGTCGGACTTTCTGATGCGCGAATCATCGGTCGGCATGTGCTGTCGGCTGTGCGGGCGCCAGTCATTGTCCAGAGCTCGTTCGTGCTCGCTACAGCCGTCGCAATTCTCGCCGGAGTCGACTTCCTCGGACTCGGTGACCCCTCGGCACCATCCTGGGGTCGAGTGCTCCAGGAAGCGTTCAACAACCTGTACACAAACCCAGCCAACGTCATCTGGCCTTCGATTCTTATCAGCCTGACGATCCTGTCATTCGTGCTGCTGGGTAATGCTCTGCGCGACACGCTCCAGGCCTCGAACCGCAGTGCGGTGCTCAAAGGCGCCAGACGACGTTCTTTGATGATGTCGGCACAGGACGAGCGAGTTGCTGGCGTAAATGACCTAACTCCGGCGCAGGACGTCATTCTCTCAATCCGCAATCTGCGGATCGGCTACCCGACATCTGCCGATGACGTACGCCCCGTGGTTCACGGCGTAGACCTCGATGTTCGAAAAGGCGAAATCCACGGCCTCGTGGGCGAATCCGGGTCAGGAAAGTCGCAGCTCGCATTCTCGACGCTCGGCATTCTGCCGCGCGAAGCGGTAGTTCTAGGCGGCAGTGTCTTCTTCGAGGGCCGCGACCTTCTTGCGGACAAGATGCGCATGCGCCGGGCCCGCGGTCGTGGTATCGCGTATGTGCCGCAGGAGCCCATGTCGAATCTCGATCCGTCATTCACGATCGGCGCCCAGCTCATTTATGGGCTCCGCGCATCGACTGGTGTCTCGAAGGCGCAGGCTCGCCGGGAGCTGCTCGACCTCCTCACCCGCGTAGGTATCCAGGATGCGGAACGGGTCATGAGTCTCTACCCGCACGAGATCTCCGGTGGCATGGCACAACGCGTGCTGATCTGCGGCGCCGTGGCGACTAAACCTCATCTGATCGTCGCCGACGAGCCGACAACTGCTCTGGATGTGACCGTGCAAGCGGACGTTCTAGAACTCCTTCGAGAACTCAGCAGGGAACGGGGGATGGCCATGATTATCGTCACGCACAACCTCGGCGTTGTCGCAGACATCTGCGACACCGTCAGTGTGATGAAAGACGGTCGAATCATTGAAAGCAATGACGTCGACTCGCTATTCGCAGCCCCGCACGATCAGTACACCAAAGATCTCCTGGTGTCCTCGCGCACCGTCGAACTGAAAGAGGCTGACGATGAGTGAGAACCTGCTCGAGATCAAGGATCTGGTCGTTCGTTACGGCGGCCGCCGGGGTGGAAAGACCGTTATTGAAGACGTCTCGCTCAACTTGCGGGCCGGTGAGACGGTAAGTCTGGTTGGCGAGTCAGGCTCCGGCAAGACCACCATTGGTCGGGCAATCCTCGGCCTGGCACCGGTCACAGGCGGAACCATCCGATTCCGCGATCAAGAGATCAGCAACATCAGCCGCCAGCGTCGACGACAGGTCGCCCGAGACATCCAGGTCATCTTCCAAGACCCGTATTCATCGCTCAATCCGTCCATGACGATCGAAAGTATCCTTGTCGAGCCTCTTCGCGCTGCGGGAGTCTCCGAGGGCAAGACTCGCGTTCGTGAACTACTTGACGCGGTGGGCATGCCGGGCGACTCGGGATCACGGTACCCGCGCGAGTTCTCCGGCGGGCAACGGCAGCGCATTGCTATAGCCCGTGCGCTGGCCATGGACCCTGCAGTCATCGTCTGCGACGAGCCGACCAGTGCTCTCGACGTAACGACCCAGGCTCGCGTTCTCACGCTCCTGCGCGACCTGCAGAAAGACACGGGCGTCGCCTACTTGTTCATCAGCCACGATCTCGGTGTTGTCCACGCCATCAGTGACCGGATCGCCGTTCTACGAGGAGGGCGCATCGTCGAAATTGGCGACGCCCATCAGGTCGCGACCGCGCCGCAGCACCCGTATACGCGCCAGCTCCAGATGTCGGCGCCCATCGCGGACCCACCAAGACAACGGGCTCGTCGCGCGGAGCGACTACGAATTCTCGCTGCCGACCGACTGGAGGGTACGGAGACAGCCTGAGCCGTTGAACGCGTCCCGTCCACAGTTCCCCTTCAGCTACAGGAGACCTCATGGCTTCTCTCACTCCGCCAACGGCGCCCAGATTTGAACATCGAACGGATCCGGGAGACACCCTCGGGCTCGGCACCGGCACGCCTCGACTCTCGTGGACGGTGGCTACGGCGCCTGACGACTACGTACAGAGCGGCTATGACGTCGAGGTCAGTCGGCCGGCGGGTGTGACAGTATTCGCGGTCGAGTCGGCCGAGCAAGTTCTCGTGCCGTGGCCTGCTGATGCCCTTCATTCGCGCGAACGTGCATCGGTTCGGGTTCGCGTTCGGGCGGCTGGTTATGAAAGCGACTGGAGTCCTGCTCGCGTTGTCGAGGCCGGGTTGCTGGAAGTCGAAGACTGGAGTGCGGGATTCATCTCGCCGCGAGGTATCGGCGGTCTCCACCAGCCGGCGCCCGAACTCCAGGGTTCGATCGTGATCAGCGGGGAGATCGCGTCCGCGCGGTTGTTCGCAACCGCGCACGGCATCATGTCGGCTCGCATCAATGGAGTTCCAGCAGATGACACAGTCCTGGCGCCGGGGTGGACGGCATACCAGGATCGCCTCCGCTACCGGGCCTACGACGTCACAGCACTGGTCCAAAACGGGCTCAATCAGGTGACGGTACTGCTGGGCAACGGCTGGTGGCGAGGTCGATTCGGCTTTCTCGGCGAACGCGCCCTCTACGGCGACACCCTCGCCCTGCTGGCGCAACTCGAGGTGACGACAACCGACGGTCTTCGCCATACCCTTTCGACCGACGGCACCTGGCGCGCACGAGCGACCGGCATACTTGCCGACGACATCTACGACGGTCAAATCACCGATCTCCGGTTCGACGACAGAACCGAGTTCACGGTGCCAGTCGACGAGGTCGCCGGGAATCTTCGCACGCTTGCAGGCGAGGACGGCCCTCCCATGCGCGTCGTCGAAACGCTGCAGGCCCGACGTGTCTGGTCTTCACCATCCGGCAAGACGCTCGTCGACTTCGGCCAGAACGTGGTCGGGTGGATGCGACTGCGAGTCCATTCGCGAAAGGCAGGAACCGAGGTCACTCTCCGACACGCGGAAGTCCTTGAGAACGGCGAACTGGGCATCGAGCCTTTGCGAAGTGCGAAAGCCACGGACACATTCTTCATTCGCGGTGATGACGAGGAGATCCTGGAACCATCGCTGACGTTCCACGGATTCCGGTATGCCGAAATCGAGGGCCTCGACGGCATTGAAGCAAGAGACCTGGAAGCCATCGTCATCTCGAGCGATCTGCAGCGAACCGGATGGTTCGACTCCTCACACGAACTCCTCAATCGCTTCCACGAGAACGTCGTCTGGGGGATGCGCGGCAACTTCCTCAGCGTGCCGACCGACTGTCCACAACGAGACGAACGTCTCGGCTGGACAGGCGACATCCAGGTATTCACACCGACCGCAACCTATCTGTTTGACAGCGCCGGGTTCCTCGACTCATGGCTCAAAGACCTTGCCGCCGAACAGAGCGCGGATGGCACGGTACCGCACGTCATCCCCGACATCCTGCGAACGCCACTGACATCGGCGCCGGCGGCAGCATGGGGAGACGCGGCAACCGTCGTTCCATGGACGCTCTGGCAACGCACCGGAGACACCGGAGTCCTGGCTCGCCAATTCGACAGCATGCGAGGGTGGGTCGACCGCCTCAACGGGATCGCCGGCCCCGACCTCATCTGGCGCGGCGGTTTCCAATACGGTGACTGGCTGGATCCGACGGCGCCCTTCGACGACCCCGCCGCTGCGAAAGCCGATCCAGACGTGGTCGCCACTGCCCATTTCGCCAAGTCTGCGCAACTCGTAGCTGATGCTGCGCTTGAACTGGGCCGTGCAGACGAAGGAGCGCACTACGGACTTCTCGCCCGACAAGTCCGGGAAGCGTTCGTCCGCGAGTTCGTTACGGGAACCGGTCGCGTACTCTCGGACTCGCAGACCGCCTATGCCATGGCGCTCCAATGGGATCTGGTCACCGACAGTGACCAGCGGCTCGAAGCCGGAAACCGGCTCGCCGATCTCGTTCGGGGGAGCGCGTTTCGTATCGCAACCGGATTCGTCGGAACTCCGATCATCTGTGACGCGCTGACAGACACCGGCCATGCTGACCTTGCTCACAGACTACTTTTTCAGACGTCAGCGCCCTCCTGGCTTTATCCCGTGACAATGGACGCAACGACGGTGTGGGAGAGGTGGGATTCCCTACTCCCGGACGGCACCATCAATCCCAGCGGCATGACGTCCTTCAACCACTACGCGTTGGGCAGCGTCGTCGACTGGGTTCACCGGCGCGTGGCAGGTCTCGCTCCAAGTGCTCCGGGATACCGAGGTATCAGCGTTCGCCCGCTGCCGCCGGCTCAGCTCACTTCGGCGTCCGCGCGGCACATCACGCCTTACGGCGAAGCACGCGTTGCCTGGAGAAGGGAGGGCGGCGTCCTCACCTTGGATGTGACAGTTCCCGTAGGGACGACCGCAGATGTGGAGCTGCCCTGGAACGCGGGCGAGTTCTCCGTCAGCCACGGACAGCATCGCTGGGAGATACCGGCCCCTGAGCTCACAATCCAGGCCACCTCAACGATTCGCGACCTCATCGACGACGAGCAGCACTGGGCGCGTTTCACGGCTCTCGCCTTGGGCGCCGACCTAGCCCCCAACGAGTTGCGACTTGCGCAGCTGCTCTCGTCCTACCTCAATCACCCAGTAGCGAGTCTGGTGGATGGGGTTTGGACAAAGGGGTGGCCCTCGGAATCCGCCAAGAAAGAGCTTGCGGCATTCGTGCGCTCGCTCACATCACCCGGGGCAGACAACTTTGACCCTCTTGACACGAAAGCACTTCATGTCTGACAGCACGGCCGAAATTCAACTCGCCGCCACCAATCCCGCCGCCAACGGCGCCGTGCAACCTATCCTGCCGGGCTTCTACCCGGACCCGACCATCTGCCGAGTCGGCGACGATTTCTACCTCGCAACATCGAGCTTCGAATACTTTCCCGGTGCCCCGATCTTCCACAGCCGCGACCTCGTGAGTTGGACGCAGATCGGCAACATTCTCACCACCCGCGAGCAATTCCGACTGACGACACCAGGCCCGTCCACGGGCATTTACGGTTCCACGCTGCGTCACCACGACGGCACATTCTGGTTCATCACGACGAACGTCAGCGACTTCGAATCCGGCCAAGTGATCGTGCACGCAGACGATCCTCGAGGACCCTGGAGCGAGCCGGTCTTCGTCCCGGATGCCACCGGTATTGACCCGGATCTCAGCTGGGATGACGACGGGCAGTGCTTTCTCACCTGGCATGTTCTGGATTTCATTGTGGGTGGCCAAGGCATCCGGCAAGCACGCATCGACCTCGAGACAGGCACGCTTGTCGGGCCTGACTACCCGGTTTGGCAGGGGAGTGGTATGCAGGCCGCCGAAGGTCCGCACCTGTACCACGTGGGTGCATACTGGTACATCCTTCTCGCCGAGGGAGGCACTGAACGAGGTCACTGCGTCACTGCGGCCCGCGCGACGAGCCCGTCGGGTCCATTCGAACCGTGTCCGTGGAATCCGATCTTCACCCACAGAAGCACGTCCCACCCGGTGCAGAGCGTTGGTCACGCCGACCTCGTCGAAGGCCCGGACGGGCGGTGGGCTGTCGTCTACCTGGGCGCACGGCCACGCGGCTCCACACCCGGGTTCCACGTACTCGGTCGCGAGACATTTATCGCCGGCGTGACCTGGGCGGATGGCTGGCCAGTAATCGACGAGTACCAATTCGAGATCCCTCCGGGTGAGACGTCGTTCCGGGATGAATTCCTGGGTGGATCATTCGATCAGCGCTGGGTCGTCGCGGACGGTGAGCCTGAAGACGCCTCAGCTCGCGACGCGCGTGGCGGCATCGCATTCCCTCGATCAGGGGCAGCCTCCGACATGCTCTACACACGGGTACGGGACTTCGAATGGACCGCGGACGCCGTGATCGAATCAGCTGGAGAGCTCCGACTTCTCATCGACGACCGTCACTGGTGCGGAATCATCGTAGATCGGGACTGCGTCCGTGCGGTGCTGCATGTCGGGGACATGCAGCTCGAGCTTGCATCTGTTGCCCTCCCAGCCACCATCGCGACCGTGCGATTGCGCGCGTCGCCACCCAGGAGCGCCCCGGTTCCATTCGGTTCTGCCGGTCCGGACGACATCACGCTGTCAGTCGATACGGGGGACGGATTCACTGAGCTCGCCCGTGTTGACGGCAGATATTTCTCGACCGAGGTCGCGGCGGGCTTCACGGGAAGAATGCTCGCCATCGGCTCGCCTGACGCTCGGGGCCGCATCATCTCGTTCGAATACAGCTCGGACGCCGCCTAAACGCAGGAGGTCGGCGTCGACCTTCTTGGCAGATGTTTTGCGCAAAAGGATGGGCCCGGGCCAGCGTCTCTGCGAGCATCATCGCACCTTGCAACCGACAAAGGAGTCCCGTTGTTAAACCCTCCAAAAATGACATTACGAGCCCGGTCGCACGCCCGTCTACTTGGCGTCGCCGTTCTCGCAGCTGCACTCATCGTGCCGATCTCCGTGACCTCCGCAGATTCAAGCGCGTCGGCCGCGCCGGTGGCTGGGCGCGACTGGTACGACATCCCCTCGGCTGCCACGGTGCGGCCGCTCGGCGACGTCGTACAGGGTCCGTGCGCGGGCTTCTTCCCGACCGGATGCGATGGCAACGCCGGCTTCTTCCCGAACTCGCTGCCCGGAATGGGTGTTCCGCTCGGCGGCATCGGCGCCGGGTCCTTCATGATCAACCAGTCGGGCATGTTCGGCCCGTGGTACTTCGGAGGATCGCAAAGCGACGCGTGGGAAGTGCGTACCCTTCCGCAGGCAGCACTCCATGTACGCGAGCAGATCGGCGACGGTCCCGCCGAGGTCCGCACGCTTGCCACCGACGGCGTCGAAAACGTTGGGGCGAACGGCCCCGTGCCCAGCAGGTCGTGGGAAGGCCCGCTGCCGGCCTGGAACACGCTAGAAACCGGTGACGCGGACTACTCCGCCCTGTACCCGTTTGGATGGATGACCTACAAGCCGTTCGCAACGGACATCTCCATGCGCTTCCACTCGCCGATCGTCGCGGGCGATGACCGGCGGAGTTCTCTACCGGTGGCTTACTTCGATGTGCGAATCGCCAACCACACCGACGAGCAGGCCGAAGTCTCCACCATGTTCACCATGCCGAACGCCCCGGCCCATGTCGGCAAGCAGCCGGCCACGATCCGGGAGGGACTTTCCAGCAGCTACGAAGTCGACGAAACAACCGGCATTCACGCGGTGACCCTCTCGGCAGACTCCGAAAGCAACACTCCTGACGCGTACAAGTCCGAGTGGACCGTCGCAGCAAAGGTTGACGAGGGCCAGAGCGTCAGCTACACGACCTCATGGGACGGCGAGGGCGACGGATCCGACATCTACGACCTATTCTCTTCAGACGGTTCCCTCAACGATGGGGCCCTCGATGACTCGGCCAGCGCCGGGGCAGTAGCAGTCTCCGCAACACTCGAGCCCGGCGAAGTCACCACCATCCCGTTCGTTCTGACCTGGGACTTCCCCGAGGTCGGTTTCGCTGACAACAACACGGTCTGGATGCGCCGCTACACGAACTTCTACGGAGCGCAGACGAACCAGACCAACGACTACGTTCCCGGCACCTATCAGTTCAATCAGAGCTACGAGATCGCTCGTGACGCCCTCAACGAGAGCGAGCAGAACCTCGCCGACGTCAAGTCCTGGTGGTCACCGATAGCCGAGTCCGGGGACTACCCCGACTGGATGAGCGAGTCCGCTTTGAATCATCTGGCCAATGTTCCCTTCCATACCTCGCTGTGGGAAGGCGGGCTGGTCAGGAACTCGGTGCCGGTGATCACCGGAGAGGATCGGATCGGTACTTCCGTGCCGGACACTCACAACTACCTCGGCGTGGACTCGAACGCGGGAGGCGTATCGACGCTGGGCATGGGAGGCGAAGTCGGAATCTACAGCAACATCCTCTACACAGAGATGTTCCCCTCGATCGAACGTGACCGGCTTAGAGGCAAAGTTGAGGCAATTCTCGCCGGTACGACGGCTGGAGATCCCTCGGACTTCGGGATGACCGGATCAACAGACCCTGCTGCTTACAACGCGGATGGCGACCCGTTCGTTACCTGGAACCAGGGAGCCACACCAGGCCCCGGGCGCGCATGGTTCCTTGACCGGCCATCCGAGAACATATTCAGGATGTACGACTACGCGCAACGGCACGACGACAAGGCCTTCCTCGAGTTCGCGTACCCGGCGATGGAGAAGACGTTCGCATTCCTCCAGCAGACGATCCCTGCCGATCTGCCTTTGCCTGAAGTTCCGTCGGCTCTCAATCCCAAACCGGATCTGTCCAGTCCCATCGCGATGTCGAACATCTACAACATCATTCCGTCGGACAGATTCGACTCCTACACGTCGATGCTGTACCTCCTGGCTTTGGAATCGATGATCGCAGCGGGGGAGCAGGTCAACGAGGACCCCGCACGGATCGCGGACCTCAAGGACCAGTTGGTAGCGGCCAAGAACGCGTTCGAGACGACGTTCTGGAGTGAGCAGAACGGGTACTACCGGTACACGCTGCCACAGGGAACGCCGGAGAACGACAGCGTTCTGCTGACCACCTTCCTGGCACAATCGCTGGCTGAGCGGGCCGGCCTTCCGGATCTCGTGCAGCCGGAGCGGTACAGGCAGCACCTTGAATCCATGTATCCGCTCGTGAGTGGCAAAACCGACGCAGCGGGTCGTTTGACCGGAGCAATCAACATGGGTCTTCCGGCCGGCAGCACCCAGTATCCGCTCGTGGGGACTTCCGGAACCATCTACGAACCCAACGTCTGGCCGGGCGCGAACTACGCCGCGGGTGCAACCTACTTCGCAGCGGGCGAGCGCTTTGGAAGCGACCGGCTAAAACAGGACGGATTGACGATGGCATCCGCGGTTTCCGCCCAGATCTGGGACGTCAGAGAAAACGGATACGAGTTCAATGCGCCGTTCCAATACGACGCGGTGAACCCTGCCAGGTACATCTACCCATCGTTCGAGAACAACCTCGCGATCTGGCAGCTCATCGACGTTGTCAGGCCGGACCCGGCAACGGAGACGCCTGGAACGACTCCGACCCCCGGTGATCCAGCACCTGGTGACCAACCAGCCACAGAAACATCGGCTATTGCCCAGGACAGGCTGGCGGCCACCGGGCAGAACCTCGAACTGCCCATGCTGGCCGGTGCAGTGCTGCTCATCGCGGGACTGGTTCTGCTACGTCGTAGAAGTCGCCGCCTCCAGCAGTAGATTCGGCCTTCCCAGTAGTGCCGAGAGTGACGACGGCGAGGTTCCCGTGAAAGGAACCTCGCCGTCTTCGTCTGCAAAGAACTTTTGCGCAACAGGTGGCCAGGACGGCGTCGAGTCTGGAATCGTCGTTGAAGACGCCGCCGTCGACCGACCGGACGATGAGGCTCGCGAACAAGGAGCACCCGTTGCGAACGATCGAACGATCTACCCCCATCTCCTCAGTGTTGATGCACGACGACGCGCGAAGAGTCCTGAGTTCGATCGCGCCCGAGGTGCTGGAGTCGCCGATGGTGGTGGAATTAGCCGACTTCCCCGTTGCACCCATCATGGGGCTCATCCTTGGAGACGACGATCCTCGTATCGACGAGATCATGAAGTCGATCGCAGACTACGAAGACCTGAGCCCAGTGCCGGCATCGTCGCCCCCGATCATCCCTCGCACGGACTACGAGCCGTCAGAAGTCGTAGCAGGAAGCGCCTCGATCGACCCGATAGCGACAGCGCGTCTGCATCGCCGTAGCGAGCTCGTGCTACATGGCCCGTCTCACGGCAATCCGTTTGTCGACGTCGAGCTCAATGCCACGTTCATTCTTGGACAGACAGAAATCAGCGCCGGCGGTTTCTACGACGAAGACGGCACCTACCGCGTTCGCTTCCTGGCGCCAGCAGTAGGCACCTGGACATTCGCGACGTCGTCCAACGCCAGATCGCTGGACGGCATCACGGGTGAGCTGCAGGTCGTGGACAGTGACCGCCGAGGCCCGGTGCGGGTAGTCGATGGACATTTTGCTTATGCCAACGGCACCCCACATGTTCCCGTCGGTACCACCGCCTACGCCTGGACCAACCAGACCACAGAGCTCCAGGATCAGACTGTCCAATCGCTCGTGGATGCGCCTTTCAACAAGATCAGGATGGGACTGTTCCCCAAGTCATTCATGTTCAACGAGAACGAGCCGGATCTCTTCGTTTTTCCTCGGGATTCCGAGGGCGGCTGGGACACGACGCGGTTCGATCCGGAGTACTTCCGCAACCTCGAACGACGCCTAGACGAGCTCGAGCAGCTGGGTATCGAAGCCGACCTGATTCTTTTCCATCCCTATGACCGATGGGGGTTCGCCACGCTGGGAACCACCGCAGATGACCGCTATACCTCGTACGTAACGCGACGTCTGGCCGCTTTCGCAAACGTGTGGTGGTCGATGGCGAACGAGTACGACCTCATCACAACGAAGAACCGCGACGACTGGGACCGTCTTGCAGGGATTGTGCAGGAGAACGACCACGTCGACCATCTGCTCTCTATCCACAACTGGGTCGATCTTTTCGATTACACGGCCGACTGGACAACCCATTGCAGCATCCAGCGGGGCGACCACACCATCGGCAAGTCTGTGGCGCAGTGGAAACGGCGCTGGCAGAAACCGGTCGTCGTCGACGAGTCCGGCTATGAAGGCGACATCGACCAGGGCTGGGGAAACCTCCCTGCCGAAGAAATGGTTCGCCGCTTCTGGGACGCGACAATGTTCGGGGGCTACCTCACCCACGGCGAGACGTACGTCTCAGACGACGACATTCTCTGGTGGTCCAAGGGAGGAACCCTTCAGGGTGACAGCCTTCCCCGTCTGGCCTTCCTGCGACGGATCATCGAGCAGTCGCCTTCCGGCCGCATCGACCCGCTGCCCAGCGACTGGGACTTTCCCACCGGCGGTGCCGGAAACTACGGGGTCACCTACTACGGTGGCCATCGTCCTCGCTACCGAGACATCCGCATCCCCGAAGGCCGTACAGCAGAAATCGATGTCCTCGACACGTGGGACATGACGATCGACCGCCTACCCGGCATCCACACTGGCCTCGTGCGCGTCGACCTACCGGGAAAGCCCTACTGCGCGATCCGGGTCGTCCTCAACGAGAACCATTCCGAATCCGATCGAATCGAGCAGAACGTATGACACGCACCAACTTCGACGGCGACTGGACCGTCGGACCGAACGTCAGTGTGTTCTCCGAGATCACGGGGGGCTCGACTTCGTCGGTAGCGGTGACGCTTCCCCACGACGCAATGCTGGCACTTCCCAGGAGAGCCGACGCCGAGGGCGGTTCATCCACTGGGTACTTCGAAGGCGGCGCGGTGACCTACCGCAAGGAATTCGACGCACCTGAGAGCTGGGCGGATCGGGTGATCGAGCTTGAGTTCGAGGGCGTGTATCGCGACGCCATGGTGTACCTGAACGGCGTCCTGATCGGTCAGAGGCCCAACGGCTATTCGCCGTTCCGCGTGCGGCTTGACCAGGCGCTGAAACCGGGACAACTGAACCGGCTGCGGGTCGATGCCCGCGCCTACCGCGACTCACGGTGGTACTCCGGCCTCGGAATCTACCGCAGCGTGTGGCTCCACGATCTGTCGCTGACGCACATCGTGCCCGGGGGAGTCTCCATCACCACACCCGACATCGACGACGAGCGCGCCGTAGTCGAGCTCTCCGCGCAAATCGCCAACCAGGATCGAGTGCCGTCAATCCGTCAGATGCACGCTGTCGTCCTCGACCCCGCCGGCAATGAGGTGGCGACCGGTGACACTGTCATCACAGTGCGGGCTAATGAGACGGCCACAGCACGTATCCGGATGTACGTCGAGAATGCCGAGAGATGGAGCCTCGACGCGCCGAACCTCTACACGCTGGCTGCCACCCTGCACAACGCTGACGCGATCGACGACGAGAGCACGTCCACATTCGGGATCCGGACCCTGCAACTCGATCCTCGGCGCGGGCTTCGCATCAACGGTGTCGAGACCAAGCTGCGGGGTGCGTGTGTGCATCACGACAACGGTGTGCTCGGCGCTGTATCGATTCCCGAAGCCGAGGAGCGACGCATCCGGATTCTCAAATCGGCCGGGTTCAATGCGATTCGTTCGTCGCACAACACGATCGCTCCCAGTGTCTTGGACGCGTGCGACCGACTCGGCATGCTGGTTATCGATGAGGCCTTCGATATGTGGACCGAAGGAAAGCAGCCATTCGACTACTCGCTCAACTTCGTCGAATGGTGGCGGCGCGACATCGAGGCAATGGTCCTCAAGGATCGAAACCACCCGAGCGTCATCATGTACTCGATCGGCAACGAGATCCTCGACGCCGGCAAACCGCTTGGAGCAGCCATTGGTCGCGACCTCGCCGAGGAAGTACGAGCCCTCGATCCAACCCGGTTCCTCACCAATGGAATCAGCGGTTTTGTCGCGACTCTGTCTGAGACGGTGCCGGAGATGAAAGCGGAGCTCGTCGGCGTGGAGGGCGGCATTAATGACGCGCAGGGCGTGGGAAAAGCCCTACTCGATCGGGTCAGCAAATCCGATTTTGTCACCAATGCGATTGCCGAGTCGCATGCGGTCGTCGACGTGGCGGGCCATAACTATGCATCTTGGCGCTATCAGGCCGAGAAGGATCTCTACCCGAACCGCGTCGTCGTTGGAACTGAAACGAACCCGGAGGATATCGCGGAAAACTGGACCCTCGTCACCTCAATGCCTTGGGTGCTCGGCGACTTCACCTGGACAGGTTGGGACTATCTCGGAGAGGCCGGCCTCGGTGCCGTGACCTACCCCGACAGCGACGGGGGCTGGGACGCCGATAGATTCCCGTCGTTGCTCGCCTACTGCGGAGACATCGACATCACCGGCTTCCGGCGGCCCGCGTCGTTCTTCCGCGCGATCGTGTTCGGCTTGCGATCCGACCCGTACATAGCAGTGCACCGACCGCGGACAGACGGGCGCGTTCCGACAGGCCTCGGCTGGGCGTGGACAGACAGCGTCTCTTCGTGGTCGTGGACTGCCGATGCGGGCACGCCGATGACGGTCGATGTCTACAGCGATGCCGACGAGGTCGAATTGCTTCTCGATGGCACTGTCATCGCGCGAAACGCCGCCGGCGGCGACCATGACTACTTGGCGACATTCACCGTGCCTTATCAGCCCGGCGAGTTGACCGCGGTGAATCACCGCAATGGAAGGGCGACGGAGAGGACAACCCTGCGATCGAGCGGGCCAGCAGTTGCAATACGGGTGGTCCTCGAGCAAGCGAGTTCCGCCTCCGTGGATGCGCACCGATACGTCATCGTCGAACTCGTCGACGATTTTGGCCTCGTCGTTCCGTATGACGAACGCATCATCACGGTCGAGACGACGGGCGATGCACAGCTGATGGGGTTCGGGAGCGCCCGCCCGTCGACCGACGACGACTACCTCGGCAACTCGTGCCACGCGTATCTGGGCCGGGCGCAAGCTGTTCTCCGGGTAACGGGCGATGAGTCAGGTGAACTCATCGCCCGCGCAGAGGGTCTCAGCTCAGGTCGAGTCTCGATCTGAGCAGGGCCCGTTCAGTAATCCGTGAGGATTTCGACCTGCGAAAAGAAGCTGCGGTCAACGCCACGCACCACCCGGCGCGGCCCCTCGACACGGAGCTGAGCCGTCACCGGGGTCGTCGCGGAATCGAAACCTGCGGCGACCTCGAGG
This sequence comes from Agreia sp. Leaf283, assembly GCF_001422485.1. Classification (GTDB taxonomy): domain Bacteria; phylum Actinomycetota; class Actinomycetes; order Actinomycetales; family Microbacteriaceae; genus Agreia. Next base: position 856,367 of record NZ_LMNF01000002.1, on the reverse strand, counting down.
GTGCCCGGCTCGACGGCCACCAGGCGGTCAATGCCCGACGCCGCCAGCTGATCGGCGGACACGGTGAAGCGCAGCACAGAGCTGGCCCCTGGGTCCAACCGGATCTCTGAGAATCCTGCGAGTTGCTGGAATGGACGAATGATTCCGCTGACCCGAGAACGCAGGTAGAGCTGCACGATTGTGGAGCCGGCGCTGCTTCCGGTGTTCGTGATCGGCACGTCGACGGTGAACTCGCCGTCCGTCGAAACCATCTCGGGCACCCTTAGGTCACCGAGCTCGAAACTTGTAAAGGCGAGCCCGTAGCCGAACGGATACGCAGGCTCGGCATCCAGATCCAGATAGCCATTGCGCGTCGCGTCAGACGACGCTGACCGACCACCGCTGCCCGTCGTCCGGTGGTGATAGATCGGCACCTGCCCGACGTGCTTCGGAATCGAGTAGGGGAGTCGCCCGACGGGGTCGCTGTCACCGATGAGAACGTCGACGATCGCAGAAGCACCGTAGGGTCCGCCGAACGAGGACATGACGATCGCGCGAGCCTGTTCAACTACGGCAGGCAATGTATAGGCACGGCCCTGGACGAGTACGACGATGAAAGGTGTGCCCGTTGCGGCCACGGCTTCGAGCAGGCGGGTCTGGGCGGCCGGCAATGAGATGTCTGCTGTGTCGCTGGCCTCGCCCTCGGTGCGCTCGCCCGCGAACCAGAGGCTCGCGCCGCCCAGAGCAACGATCGTCAGATCCGCGTCCGCTGCAGCAGTGACAGCTCTCGCCAGCTCAGACGGATTGAGATCATTCGTCAGCGATGAGCCCGACTCGACAGTTATCTGGGCGCCGCGGTCGGCGAGCGCGACTGCGAGCGACTTCGTGTCGTAGCGGTCACGACCCATGGCTGCGGCCTCGCCCGGTCGCACCAGATTCCGGTGCCATGCGTCTGCATCGTGGTCTACACCGACCATCGTCATCTCGCCGCCCAGATGAATGGCTTCGACCGCCTGCCGCCACGACACGTAGCTGTAGGCCGCGAATTGGAGCTCCGGAGCATTTGCATGCGGGCCGACGACGGCGATGCGTCGGCCTGTCGGATCGAGGGGGAGTATTCCGTCATTCTCAAGAACGACGACAGATCGTTGGGCGAGTTCGCGTGACAAACCGTCGCCCTCATGCGGCACAGCGTCCAGGTCGATGCTTCCGGTCGGATACGGCTGCTCGAACAGGCCGAGCCGGAACTTCGCCTCCAGAACCCTGAGTACGGACTCGTCGACGACAGACATGTCCAGCCGCCCCGCAGCTACCTCGCCGGCGAGCACCTGGCCGTAAGCGATGGTCTTCGGAAACTCGACATCCAGACCCGCGCTGATAGCGAGCCGTGCGGCCTCAGCGATGTCGCGGGCGACGCCCTGACGGAAGACGAGATGCTCGATGCTGGCGTAGTCGGCCGAGACGAAGCCGGTGAAGCCCAGTTCGCCGCGGAGAAAGTCTGTGAGGATCTCCCGAGACGCAGCGACGGGAATGCCGTCGATATCGGCGTACGTGTTCATGATCGAACCGAGGCCCGCCTGGTGAACGGCGGCTTCGAACGGAAACGCGAACACGTCTCGCATGCGTCGGGGTGATATCGCCGCGACAGAGGAGTTCATTCCTGCCTCGGGAGCTGCGTAGCCGAGAAAGTGCTTGCCGGTTGCCAGCACTCCTGAAGAGAGCTCTTCGCCCTGCAGGCCGCGAGTGTAGGCGACAGACAGCGCCGCGACGAGATAGGGGTCCTCGCCGTAGGTCTCGTGGACCCTGCCCCAACGCGGGTCGATGGCGACATCCATAACTGGAGAGAGAGCGTGCCGGAGGCCCATACGGATCATCTCCCGTCTCGTGAGGTCGGCCATCCGCTCAACGAGTGCCGGATTCCAGCCGGCGGCCAGTCCGATGGCCGTAGGGAAGATCGGATGCCCGCCCGCGAGGACGCCGTTTAGGGCCTCGGCATGGAAGAGCGCGGGGATGCCGAGGCGGGTGTCCTCGACGAACCGGCGCTGCATCAGTCCGACTGTGTCGGCGAGTTGACGCGCGTCGTGCAGGATCAGCTGCGAGATATGACCGGGCGGCGCGGCCAGCAGCTGCTCGGCGGTGTCCGCGGGCGAGCCGTCGGGCTTGATCAGCTCCCAGGCGAAAGTGCCCGCGAGCTGCGCGCACTTCTCTCCGAGCGTCATCCGCCCGAGGAGCTCGTGCGCGCGTTCGGGTGCGTTGGACAGGGCGTACGTGGAGTTCTTCATTGATTCTCTCTTCCAGGTGAGAAGTGTCGCGCAGAGCGCTGCCGCAGGTGCTAATGAACCTGCCGAGCGATGACCCGGTCACGGGGTCTGTTTCGCACGAGCAGCCAGAATGCCGCGGTCGCCGTGGTCATAGCTATGCCCATCACGACGCCCAATGGCGTCATGGTTGTGATGCCGATCGCACCGACGATGGGTGACGCCAGCCCCGCGAGGCCGAAATTCACAGCGCCCAAGAGCGCCGCTGCGGTGCCTGCTCTCGTAGCGTGGTCAGCGAGTCCCAGCGCACCCAGGCAGGGCCCGCAGGCGCCCGCAAGGGCCATAAACACCAGCATGCTGCCGAGAACGGGTGTAAGTCCGCTCCAGGCTTGAGCGATGAGTCCGAGCGAGAAGCCGGTGACGGCCATCGCTGGAAGCACGACAACAAGCACGTGTTGGGGAGATCGTCGCTGCGCGATGAACGCAGACATTTGAGTGCCTACGACGAAAGCCACGGCGTTGGCGGCGGATACGACGCCATACAGCTGAGGTGTCAGGCCGTATTGCTGCTGGAGAAGGAATGACGACGAAGACAGGTAAGCGAAGACGGAAGACACCATCATTCCGCCGATGAGTGCGATGCCGACAAACCGTCGATCCATGAGCAAGGTGCGGTAGCCACGCCAGACGGCTCGACGATCCGAACGGTCCAACCGACGTTCCAGTGCGAGCGTCTCCGGGATCAGGAACATCGACGCCCCAAGCACGGCGACGCCGTAAACCGCCACCGCGCCGAAGAGCCCGCGCCAGTCGAGAGCCACCATGAGTTGTGCACCCAGAAAAGGAGCGATAACAGGCGCGATACCGGTGAACAGTGCCACCCGTGCCAGGCCGCGAATGAGGTGTCGCCCTTCCGCGACGTCGCGCATCATAGCCATGGCGACGACGCCGCCTCCCGCGGCGCCGGCGCCTTGCAGTACACGGAGCGCCAGGACCCAGGTGATGTCCGGAGCTGCGGCGATGGCAACACTGGCAACGATATGCACAGCAGTGGCGATCAGCAGTGGACGACGACGACCGATGGTGTCGCTCCACGGTCCGACGACCAGCTGTCCGAGAGCGAAGCCGAGGGTGGCTGCGCTGAGGGTGAGCTGAACCCGGGCCGGAGTGGTCGAGAGGGATTCCTGCAACTGCGGGAAGGCCGGCAGGTACAGGTCGATCGTGAGGGGTCCGAGCACGGCAAGGAAGCCGAGGATGATGATCAGACGAGTCGACACGCGAGGTGCCGTCGCTGCGATGGTGGTTCTCTGCGGCACGGAGTGCCCCTTCCAGAAAGGTGATGAGCATTTCCGGGGCGGAACCGGCAGGGGCAATAAGTCCCCGACGAGATGCTGTCATGCAGGTGACGCAATATCGAATTGTTGCGCAAAAGCCGCTGTAGCGTTGCTGCACCCACGCGCTGTGTCTTTATCCCGTTGTTGCGCAAAAGGTCGTGGACCAGATAGGCGGCTACGTAGGCTGACGCGACGGCACATCAAGGGAGACCTATGCAGTACGGCGGCGACTACAACCCTGAACAGTGGTCTGAAGAGACCTGGGTAGAGGACGCCCGGCTGATGCGCGAGGCCGGGGTCACGCTCGTCACGGTCAACGTATTCTCCTGGTCAGTCATCCAGCCAGCGGAGGGCGTCTTCGAGTGGGAATGGCTCGACCGTGTGCTCGAGAATATGCACGCAAACGGTATCGATGTGGATCTCGCCACAGGCACCGCATCGCCGCCGCCGTGGCTCACCGAGCAGTACCCCGGAGTATTGCCGCAAGATGAGAACGGGGTAAACCTCTGGCCAGGTAGCCGCCAGCACTACTCGCCGACCTCACCCGACTACCGACGCCTCGCGGCGACGCTGGTCAGCGCTCTGGTGGAACGCTATGCGCGGCATCCGGCAGTATCGATGTGGCATGTGAACAATGAACTCGGCTGCCATGTCGCCTACGACTACTCCGATAACGCACGCGCGGCCTTCGCAGAGTGGCTCGAGCAGAAGTACACCACCATCAAGGCGTTGAACACAGCCTGGAACACGGCCTTCTGGTCGCAGCGCTACACATCGTTCGCCCAGATCATCCCTCCGCGCAAGACGCCGTCCTTTCCCAATCCCGGCCTGGTTCTCGACTTCAAGCGATTTTCCTCCGACGCCCTCCTTGACCTTTTCGTGATGGAGCGGGACATCGTCCGCGCTTCTGGCGCGACGCAGCCCATTACAACCAACCTCATGGGGGCATTTCCCGGAGCGGACTACTGGAGCTGGGCCGAGGAGATGGACGTGGTCAGCAATGACGCCTATCCCGACCCGAACGATCCCGAGGCCTTTCGCTCCATGGCTTTTTCGAGCGACGTCATGCGGGGCCTGAAGCCGGACCGGCCGTGGTTGCTCATGGAGCAGGCAACGAACGCGGTGCAATGGAGGCCGACGAACGCGCGCAAGCAACCCGGAGTGATGTCCGCCTGGTCTATGCAGTCCGTGAGCCGAGGCGCCGACGGCATCCTGTTTTTCCAGTGGCGCCAGTCTCGGGCAGGAGCAGAGAAGTTCCACTCCGCGATGCTTCCGCACTCAGGAGAGAAGTCTCGAGTGTTCCGGGAGATCAGCGCATTAGGGGCAGATTTGAAAGTTCTTCCTCAGATGGGGACTGGGTCGAGAGCGCGCGTCGGGATCGTGTTTGACTGGGATTGCTTGTGGGCAGTCGAGGGGCCAGCGATGCCCGTGACGCTGGATTACCACGCCATCGTGCAACGCTGGCACGCCGCCCTACACCGCCAGCACATCGGCGTCGATATCGTCAGCGCACGATCCGACCTCAGCAGCTACGCCTTGGTTATCGCCCCCCTGCTCTACCTCGTCACCGATGAGAGCGCCGCGAACCTCTCCAACTACGTCGAGAACGGCGGACATCTGCTCGTCTCAGCGTTCACCGACGTGGTCGACGAGACCAACACGTTCCGGGCCGGCGGGTACCTCCAGGCGCTTGGAGCCGTATTCGGCGTTGCGGTCGAAGAATACGACGCACTAGTCCTCCCGGGAACAGGAGGACCGGGATATCGCGAAGCCAGCTTCACTGTCGACGGGACCTCCATCCGCGGTGAGTACATGGTCGACGAGTTACACCCTGAAACGGCTGAGGTCGTGGCCGTTTTCTCAGACGGCCCGATCAAGGGTTCCCCGGCATTGACGGCAAATGGTTTCGGTTCTGGTGTTGGCTACTACATCGCAACGATCCCGGATGACGCCGGAATGACATCGATTCTCGCCTGGGCCGCCGAACGGGCCGGAGTGGGCCCGGAGCTGACGGGACTACCGGAGGTCGTCGAAGTGAGTCGGCGCGACGAACACCTTCTCCTCATCAATCACGGGTCTGAGGCGGTGTCGCTGATTATCCCAGCTGACGCATCCGAGGCAGGCAAGAAGGAAGAGCGACTCGAGCTATCCTTCCAGGGATGGACTTGGCTTCATCGGCCTTAATGATCACGCGCCACAGTGGCTGATGCGAATACCTCGTCGAGGAATGCCTCCATCGCTGCCCAGCTGCGGGCGTCGGCCTTCGGCCGGTAGCTCGCGAGCATCGGCTGGGTGAACGCGTGCGGCGCTCCGCTGTAGCTGACGACCTGCCAGTCCAGTTCCGGTCTGGCGCGCATTTCGTTCTCGAATGCGACGACGGCCTCGTCGGGCACGACCGGGTCGTCGGCGCCGGTGAGCACGAGCAGCGGCGCGCGGAGGTCGGCCACGTCGGCGGGCTCGTGGGTGATGAGTCCGCCGTGGAAGGAGACTGCGCCAGCGATGGGCGCTCCCGTGCGGGCGAACTCGAGGGTGGCCGAGCCGCCGAAGCAGTAGCCGATCACCGCGATACGGTCGGGGTCGACTCGGGAATCCGAGCGCAGGCGATCGAAGCCGGCTTCGACGCGGGCGCGAAGAAGCTGCTGGTCGGCGTAGAACGCGCCGGCCACGGCGGGCGCTTCGTCGCCCTGCGGGCGCACGCCAGCTCCGTAGATGTCTGCGGCGAAAGCCACGTAGCCGAGGCGTGCCAGCATCTCGGCGCGCGCGTGCACGTATTCGCCCTCTCCGTACCAGTCGTGGATGACGAGCACTCCGGGCCGCGGTCCTGTGGCGGAGGAGTCCCAGGCGAGAGAACCCTCGAGGGAGGAACCATCGTGTTCGTATGCGATGCGCTCCGACTGGATCGAGGCCCCCTGTCGAAGGAGGACACTGTCGACGAGCGCCTGGTGTTGCGGACTGAATGTGGATGTGGGGTCGGTGGTCGTCACGCGGTTGGCCTTTCGCTGAGCTGGATCGTCTTCATTGCGACGTCGAGATAATCGCCGAAGGTGTCGCTGCGGTCGGAGGCGAACCAGGCCTGGCGAGCCGCCTGCATGCAGGCGAACGCGGCGCCGACGATCGCGGCGGGTCGGGGATCGGACGGGTCGTCGCCGCGGGCGCCGAGGCGCCCGGCAACGCGGCCTATGAGGAGCTGCTGAACGCGCTGCATCTTCTCGAGGTAGCGAGCGTAGAGCTGGGGGGTGCTTCGCACTATCTCGTCCATGGCTTCGTTCCGTGCGCGCTGATAATCGTCCTGCACGTAGTCGAGAGTGGTGTCGAAGACTCGACGAAGCGACTCCCAGATCGGCTCGTCTGCGGGTCGTTCGTCGAGAGCTTCAGCCATTCGATCCGCGAACAGGTCGTACTTGCCGATGACCAGGTCGTCTTTCGATGGGAAGTACCGGAAGAAGGTGCGCTTGGACATGCCTGCGGCCGCCGCGATCTGATCCACCGTCGTGCCGTCATAGCCCTGGGCGACGAACAGGTCCTGCGCTACCGACGTCAACTCGGTCTGGGCGAGTCTTCGGGTGCGTTCTCTGATCGGTAACGGGGTGGACTCGCTCATGGGCCCAGCATACTCTAAGGCGCACACTTGACACCCGGTGTCACTAAAGGCATATAGTCTCTCTAGGCGCCGGAACGGCGTGAGATATCGAAGGAGCATCATGAGCAAGGTTTGGTTCGTCACCGGTTCGTCGAAGGGCTTCGGCCGGGAATTCGTCATCGCCGCGCTGGAGCGCGGTGACAGGGTTGCTGCGACCGCCCGGAATATCGACACCCTGAGCGATCTGGTCGAGAAGTATGGCAAAAAGGCCGTTCTGCCGCTGCAGCTCGATGTCACTGACCGCGACCAGGTGTTCGCCGCCGTCGAAGAGGCCCACGACACCTTCGGTCGTCTCGACGTCGTGATCAACAACGCCGGCTACGGACTATTCGGAACGGTCGAGGAGATCACCGAGCAGCAGCTTCGCGACCAGCTCGAGACGAACCTGTTCGGCGTATTCAACGTCACCCAGGCGGTTCTTCCCATCCTCCGAGAGCAGGGCTCCGGTCACATCATCCAGATCTCGACCATCGGCGGCATTGCGGCCTTCCCCACGCTCGGCGGCTACCATGCATCCAAGTGGGCCCTCGAAGGGCTCACGGAGTCGCTCGCGCAGGAGGTCGCCGGCTTCAACATCAAGGTCACCCTCGTCGAGCCCGGCGGGTTCGACACCGACTGGGGCAGCGCATCCGCTGTCGTCGCCGACGCGCAGCCGCAGTACCAGGGCCTGCACGACGCGATGAAGGCCCGGGCCGGCGGCGAGCAGCCGAAGCCCGTCGGATTCGGCTCCGCCATCCTCAAGGTCGTCGACGCCGAGAAGGCGCCCCTTCGGGTGTTCTTCGGCGAGCAGCCCACCCAGATCGCGCCGCACATCTACCAGCAGCGTCTCGCCGAGTGGGCCGAGTGGGCACCCGTCTCCCGCGAAGCCGAAGGCAAGTAGCACTACGCAGGGAAGAGGGGGCGGGTCGTCAACCGGCCTGCCCCTTTCCTCACCTCTCAAACCCATCTCTACTACTTGAGGGCGGAAGCCATGGCTCCCTTGAACATCGCAATCCTTGTCGGCAGCACCCGCCCCGGTCGCAACGGTGCACCCGTTGCTGCCTGGGTTCACGAACGGGCCTCCGAGCGGAAAGCGGCGATTCATGAAGTCGTCGATCTCGAAGGTATCGGACTGCCCCTGCTTGACGAGGCCGTACCCGCCCTCGCAGGGCGCTACGAACACCAGTACACCCAGGATGGGGCAGGGACTATCGCCCGGTTCGACGGGTTCGTGTTCGTTACGCCGGAGTACAACCACAGCACCTCCCCGGCGCTCCTGAATGCCCTCGATTACCTTTACAGCGAGTGGAACAACAAGGCAGTTGGATTCGTCAGCTACGGCACCAGCTACGGAGTCCGAGCCGTCGAACACCTCCGCGGAGTTGTCGGCGAGGCCCATGACGGCGTCACCGACCGCGTCGCCCAGCAAGACAAATCCGCTGGCGTAGTCCCATATCCGCCCCGGGTGGACTCCCTGCTACGCGTCGTCGATGAGGTTGAGGAGTTTCTTTGTGGCTTTGGCGATGTCGTCGTGATCATTTTGGGCGGCGCGACTCTCAAGCGAGATGATGCCCCCTCGGCGAACATTGCTGAAGTCCCCGTAAGGAAAGCTGTAGCGACCTTTCGTTTCTTCCGATTTCTCGGTGTCGACGCCCAGATGCCACTTGGCGTATTCGCCCCAGCCATGCTTCTCGATGAAAGAGTTCTCATCGTCGGGTGACGGCGCGGCTTCGCTCCAATCGTCCCGCGTGTCTCGGATGACCTTGCCGGAACTGATCAGATCTCGGGCGTGTCCTACCGCGGTGGTGTTCAGCTTGATGGCCATCGTGCGCTCCTTCTCGTCTCCGTATTGCCACTGGTTCGTCACAATAACTCGGGTGAGCGAGTTGCCTCTCGAGGGTTGATCTTCTCGTCAGGTTGTCTGCCGGGGAGACCGATCTCCGCACGGGTCGGGGGATTGGCTCCGGGGCGGGAGACGGTGATGGCGGCGCAGCGCACCGCGTAGTCGCCGATGTCGGTGAGCAGGGCCGCATCGAAGGCGCCTCCGCTGCGCAGCGCCTCGGCCGAAACGCCCTCGTCGCGGAGTCCGGCGATGGAGTCGATCAGGGCGCTCATGAAGGAGTCGCCCGCGCCGATGGTGTCTGCGACCTCGACGGCGACGCCGGGCACGGTGATACGCAGCGAGCGCGTCGACAGCAGGGCGCCGGCGCTGCCCAGGGTCACCGTCACGAGTCCGACGCCGAATCGCAGGATGCGCTCGACCGCGGCCTCGAGACCGAGCTCCGGGTACAGCCACTCGGCGTCTTCGTCGCTGAGCTTCACGACGGCAGCAAGGGCCGCGATCTGTTCGAATCGAGCGAGGGCCGCTCCGTGGTCCGTCACGATGCTGGGCCGCATGTTCGGGTCGAAGCAGATGAGAGGCGGGCGCCCGGAGCCGACGAGCTGCCTCAGCAAAGACACGACAGTGCTTCCGCCCGGCTCGAGGAACGCTCCGATCGAGCCGACGTGCACGATGTCCGACCCGGTCAGGATCGGGTCGTCGACGCTGAGGCCGATGGGTAGAGACCAGCGGAGATCGAACACGTACTCGGCCGAGCCGTCGGCGCCGAGGTATGCCGTCGCCGTCGAGGTCGGCTCATCGCGAACCGAACCGAAGGCGAGCGTCACGCCGGCCTCCCTCAGATGCTCGGCGATCGAGGCGCCGCGGGCATCGTCGCCGATACGCGTGACGAGAGCCACGGGCCTGTTCAACCGGGCCAGGCCCAGCGCTATGTTCATCGGCGATCCGCCCGGATGCTCCGCGCAGGGTGCGCCGTCGGACCCCGCGATCACGTCGACGAGGGATTCACCGATGGCGGTGACAGCGGTGAGCGGGAGCGACACGGAGGGCCTTTCGGGGCAAGGAAACGGCTCTGCCCGCCCGGAAGCAGCAGGCAGAGCCATCGCAAGGAATCGGTCAGCTCGACAGCGGCTGCAGCCAGGTCAGCTGCGAGCCGGCCTCGACGATCAGTGGAGCGAGCTTGTCATTGAACACGCGGCCGTAGGGCGCCGTGATGTGCGCGGTGAACGCGTCGTCGTCGCGATACACCTCGTACACGAAGAACCGCGAGGGCTCCGTGCTTACCTGATAGGGCGCGAACTCGACGCATCCGGGTTCGCGTCTCACGTCGTCTGCCAGCCCGGCCAAGAGGCCGGCGATCGTCTCCTCGCATCCGGGCAGCGCCGTGAACTCGGCGTACAGCACCTTTGGCGCGGGTGCGTCGGCACTCATGCGGTCGCCGCACCCGTCATGATCGCGACGGCGTCGGTCATGGAGTGCGATTGCGGCGTGATGGTCGCCGCCCGCTTGCCGAGTCGCTGAATGTGGATGCGATCGGCCACGTCGAACACGTGCGGCATGTTGTGACTGATCAGGATGACGGGCACACCGCGGTCGCGCAGGTTGCGGATGAGCTCGAGAACCTGGTTCGACTCGCGCACTCCGAGGGCGGCCGTCGGCTCGTCCAGGACCACGACTTTCGATCCGAACGCCGCAGATCGGGCGACGGCGACGGCCTGCCGCTGCCCTCCGGAGAGGTTCTCGACGGGAACGGTCACGTCTTGGAGCGTCGAGATGCCCAGCTTCGTCAGCTCCTCTTTCGCCTCGCGACGCATGCCGGCCGTGTCGAGCATGCGGAAGACCGATCCCAGCACGCCCTTCTTGCGCTTCTCCCGACCGAGGTAGAGATTGGATGCCACATCGAGGGCGGGGGAGACGGCCAGATTCTGGTAGACGGTCTCGATGCCGGCCACGCGAGCGTCCTGCGGGCGTTTGAACGAGACCTTCCTGCCGTCGAGGAAGATCTCACCCTCGTCGGGGATCTCGGCGCCGGTGAGGCACTTGATGAGCGTCGATTTGCCGGCTCCGTTGTCGCCGATGATGGCGAGCACCTCGCCCGGGTAGAGTTCGAGGCTCACACCGTCGAGGCCCACGACACGGCCGAAGGTCTTGACGAGCCGGCGAGCCTGCAGAACGGGCGTTCGCGTCTCGGCCTCGGGGACGACACTGTCTGTGATGGTCACTTGCGTACCTTTCGAATCCACTGGTCGATGCCGACCGCGACGATGATGAGGATGCCCACGGCGAGTGTCTGGTAGAGCACGTCGAGTCCCGCGAGCGAGAGTCCGTTGCGGAAGACGCCCACGATGAGGGCTCCGAGCAGGGTGCCCCAGATGGTGCCGCGACCACCGAACAGGCTCGTTCCGCCGATGACGACGGCCGTGATGGAGTCGAGGTTCAGGTCGGCGCCGGCGTTCGGGCTGGCCGCGTTGCTGCGACCGATCTGGATCCAGGCACCGACGGCCAGGATGGCGCCGGCCGCGATGTAGACGCTGACGAGCACGCGGTTGACGCTGATTCCGGCGAGGCGCGCGGCCTCCTTGTCATCACCGACGGCGTAGACGTGGCGACCCCATGCCGTCTTGCCCAGAATGAAGGCGACGACGATGTAGAGGGCGAGCATGATGATCACGCCGAAGCTGACCCGCACACCGAACAGGTCGAAGGTCTGACCCGTCGATGGCAGCAGCGCCGGCATGTCGGAGCCGCGAACGGTGGATCCCGACGAGTAGAGCAGGGTGAGGGCGACGAAGATGTTCAGGGTGCCCAGCGTCACGATGAACGGGGGCAGTCTCAGCTTGGTCACCAGCAGGCCGTTGAACAGTCCGGCGGCGACGGCGACCAGGATGCCGATCAGCAACGCCAGGAAGGCGGGGACCCCGTTCTGCGTCGCGGTCTGCGCCATCACCATCGAGGCCAGCACCATGACCGCTCCGACCGAGAGGTCGATTCCCGCGGTGAGAATGATCAGCGTCTGCGCCACGGCGAGGGTTCCGACGACGGCGACCTGCTGCGTGATCAGGGAGAGATTGGCGGGGGCGAGGAACCTGTCATTGAGTATGCCGAAGACGATGATGGCGATGACGAGGACCACGGCCGGGCTGACCGCCGGGTAGCGGTGGAGAACGCCTCGCACACGATCGATGGGTGTGCGGCGGTCGAGGAACTCGGAAGCGAGAGCGAGTGAAGACGTCGGTGGGTTGGTCACCGGGTTGGGAGAAGTCACGAGGGCCTTTCTGGGGGAGGGGAGGCAAGGGAATGCCGGGGGTGGAGAACTCCACCCCCGGCTGTCGGGCTACTCGCCCCAGCAGATGTCGGTCGCGTCGGCGGCCGTGATGCTCTCGAGCCCGTCGACGGGCTTGTCGGTAACCAGAGCCGAGCCGGTGTCGAAGAAGTCGAGTCCTGCGCTCGTCGAGGGCTTCGTGCCGTCGGTGGCGAGCTTGGCGATGGCCTCGACACCGAGTTCGGCCATCTTCACGGGGTACTGCTGAGCCGTCGCTCCGATGACGCCGTCAGCCACGTTCTTGACGCCGGAGCATCCGCCGTCGATCGAGACGAGCAGCACGTCCTTCTCCTTGCCGGCGGCCTGGAGCGCCTGATACGCGCCGTAGGCGGCCGGCTCGTTGATCGTGTAGACCACGTTGATGTCGGAGTTCTTCGACAGCAGCGTCTCCATGGCCGTGCGGCCGCCGTCTTCGGCTCCGTCGGTGGCTTCGTTGCCGACGAGCTCGTAGTCGCCGCCGCTGTAGGAGCCGGTCTTGGCCTCGTCGCCGTTCTTCTGGTCGTCGACGGTGTCGATGCCCATTCCCGTCAGGAAGCCCTGGTCTCTGTTGTAGTCGACCGAGACGACCTTGTCGTTGAACAGGTCGAGCATGGCGATGGTGGCCTTCTCGCCGCCGAGCTGAGCCGCGGTCCACTTGCCGATCGACTCTCCCGCCTTGAAGTTGTCGGTGGCGAAGGTGATGTCGACGGCGTCGGCCGGGTCGGGCGGCGTGTCGAGCGCAATGACGTAGAGGCCTGCGTCACGCGCCTTCTGGATGGCGTCGACGACCGAGGGGCCGTTGGGGGTGATGAGAATACCCTTGTCTCCCTTGGAGATCGCGTTCTCGATGGCCTGGATCTGGGTGTCCTCGTCGCCGTCCTCCTTGCCCGCAGCCAGCGTCAGCTTGACGCCGGCCTTGTCTGCAGCGGCCTTGGCGCCGTCTTCCATGGCGACGAAGAAGGGGTTGGTCGTGGTCTTCACGATGAGGGTGACGCCGACGTCACCGCCGCCGTCGGCCGAGTCGGTGCTGGTGGATGCGCCACCGCTCGAGCAGGCGGCGAGACCCACGGAGGCGACGAGCGCGATGGTGCCGAAGCCGGCGAGCCGGGCGATGGGCGATGTGCGTGTGTTCATGGAGTCCTCATTGGCTCAGGGGGCGATCTGCCCGACAACGATGTCAGGTATAGGTATAGGGGTCCTCGATCGGTAGAGTCAAGTTAATCCTCGAAGAAGAAGAGCAGTTATGACATCGTTATCAGATCCCAGGCGAAGCGAAGCCCTTCGTCGTCGGCCCACAATGAAGAACGTGGCAGACCTGGCGGGGGTGGGTGTGAAGACCGTCTCGCGAGTGATCAACCGCGAGCCCCATGTGTCGGAAGAGACCATTGCCAGGGTGCGTCGGGCCGCTGAACAGCTGCACTATCAACCCGACATCCAGGCCGGTAACCTGCGGCGTGCCGACAGGCGCACCGACACGCTCGGACTGCTCGTCGGCAGCGTGGCCAACCCGTTCTCGGCTGCGGTTCACCGTGCTGTCGAAGACATCGCGCTCGAGCGGCATGTCGCGGTGTTCGCGTCGAGCCTCGACGAGGATCCCGAGCGCGAGTTGTCGTCGGTGAACGCCTTTCTTCGCAGGCGGGTCGACGGTCTCATCCTCACGACGATCCAGCCCAGCCAGGCCTATCTCGGCATCCAGCTCGACCAGGGCGTGCCCATCGTGTTCGTCGACCGCCGACCCCACGGAATCGAGGCGGACACGGTGATGACCGAGAACGCCGAGGGGGCGTCCGGCGCGGTCGAGCATCTCCTTGCCATGGGTCACCGGCGCATCGCCTACCTCGGCGACGATGAGAAGATCTTCACGGCGAGGGAGCGGAAGCGCGGCTACCTCGACACACTGCGGCGCGCGGGCATCGCTCCGGATGACCGGCTTGTGATCGACAATCTCGACGACGAGGCGAAGGCATCCGCTGCTGTCGCAGACCTGCTTGCGCTCGACGACCCGCCCACCGCCATTTTCAGCGCCCAGAACCTCATCACCGTCGGCGTGATCACGTCGCTCAGGTCGGCGGGAGCGTCGACGCGGGTCGCCCTCGTCGGCTTCGACGACGTGCCCATGGCGGCCCTGCTCGAACCGGCGGTCACCGTGATGGCGCAGGACCCGGCATCCATCGGAGAGATCGCCGCCCGCCGCGTCTTCGATCGCCTCGACGGGCTCGACGAGCCGGCCCGGGACTTCATCGTGCCGACCCGGCTCATCGTGAGAGGCTCCGGAGAAATCCGCCCTTGAATTGTTCGATGGACATTCCGTAACATCGCTCGCGATCGATGACATCGATGTCATCGCGACAACGCGCAGTGAAGGGCGTCCTGTGAAACATCACGAACAACAGCAGCAGAAAGTCAGAAAACGAGCCGGTTCCGTCACACGAACAGCGGCAGCCGTCGGCGCATTCCTCCTCGTGACCGCCGCGGTCTCGGGTGCCGCGTCGACGGCCGCAGCACAGCCTACGGCCGCAGCCCAACCGACGGCAGCAGCCGCCGAGGCTACTCCGCCGGCCGAGCCCTATCGCCCCTACCTCGGGTACAGCCCCGAGAAGAACTGGATGAACGATCCCAACGGGCTCGTCTACTACCAGGGCGTCTATCACCTCTTCTATCAGTACAACCCCTTCGGCACGACGTGGGGCAACATGAGCTGGGGTCACGCCACGAGCACCGATCTCGTGCACTGGTCCGAGCAGCCGCTCGCGATTCCCCAAGACGCCGACGCAGACATCTTCTCCGGCTCCATCGTCGTCGACCACGACAACACCTCCGGTCTCGGAACAGCAGACAACCCGCCGCTGGTCGCCATGTACACGGCCGCCTACAAGACGGGCAAGCAGGCGCAGGCGCTCGCGTACAGCACCGACGCAGGAGCGACCTGGATCAAGTACTCCGGAAACCCGATCCTCGATCGCGACTCGAACAACTTCAGAGACCCGCACATGTTCTGGTACGACGGCGGGTCACCCGAGAACTCCTACTGGGTCGTCGCGACCGTCGAGGCGACAGAGCACCGCGTGCTGCTCTACCGCTCCGACAACCTGATCGACTGGACCTACCTCAGCGACTTCGGCCCGGCGAACGCCACGGCCGGCATCTGGGAGTGCCCCGATCTCTTCCCGCTCGCCGTGGATGGCGATCCCGCCAACACCAAGTGGGTGATGGTCGTGAACCTCAACCCCGGCGCCGTGTCCGGCGGCTCCGGCGGCCAGTACTTCGTGGGTGACTTCGACGGCACCACATTCACGTCCGATACGACCAAGCCGACCGACTCCCTGCCGGAGGGCGACCTGTTCGCGGGATTCGATGACGGAACCTACTCGGGGTGGACCACCGCCAATGAGCCGGGAAACTGGAAGAACGGACCCTTCGGAGACCAGCCCGCCACCGGTGCGATCGACGGGCAGCAGACGGTCGTGGGTCAGATCGGCACTGGACTCATCAACGGGTTCAACGACGGAGACTGGCCCGTCGGAAGCGTGTCGTCGCCCGACTTCACGGTCAGCAAGGACTACGTCAACTTCTTAGTCGGCGGCGGCAAGCACCCCCATGTCGACGGCAGCCAGCTGGGCAACGAGCCCCCCGCCGACAGTGAACTGCTCTTCGACGGATTCGAGTACCCGGGAACCGAGAGCGTCGTCGATCACGGCTGGACCGTGGCGGGTGACTTCGTCGCCGAACGCAACCCGGCGACATCCGGGGGCGACTACGCGATCGGTGCGAAGCGCATCAACACCTGGGAGGGCGGCGCCAAGGGAGACGACAACGTCGGGACTCTCACGTCGGATGTCTTCACCGTCGACAAGTCCTTCGTCAGCATGCTGGTCGGCGGAGGCAAGCGCGACGCGGCGAGCGGCCAGGTCCTGCAGGCCGAACTCCTCATCGACGGAAACGTCGTCGACACCGCCTCGGGGGAGAACGACGGAGCCTTGAACTGGAAGAGCTGGGACGTCAGCGACTACCAGGGCCAGCAGGCGCAGATCCGCGTCAACGACCAGGCGACCGGGGGATGGGGCCACCTCACCCTCGACGAGGTCGTTCTGGCCGACAGCCCGGCGCTCGTGCGCAGCAATGAGACCTCGGTCAACCTGGTCGTCGACGGCCAGGTGGTGCGCAGCACGACGGGCAATGACAGCGAGACCCTCGACTGGGCCGCGTGGGATGTCTCCGACCTGATCGGAAAGACGGCGCACATCTCGGTCGTCGACAACAACCGCGCCGGATGGGGCCACATTCTCGCCGACCAGTTCCTGTTCTCCGACGCCGCCGCCGCGCCCCGCATCGAGTCGTACGACTGGCTCGACTGGGGTCGCGACTTCTACGCGGGAGTCACCTACGACAATGCACCCGACGGCAAGCGCATCATGGTCGCCTGGATGAACAACTGGGAGTACGCGAACGACATCCCGACCGGTCAGTGGAGGAGCGCGATGGCACTGCCGCGCGAGCTCTCCCTGAAGACCATCGATGGACAGCCGAAGCTCGTCTCCGAGGTCACCCCCCAGGTCGACGGGCTGTCGAAGCCGTTCGCCGCAGTGACGGTGCCTGCCGGCCCCGTCGCCGAGGGCGAGACGGCTCTGCCCGTCGACGGCGTCGGCGCGGTCTACCGAGTGGATGCCGTGCTCAAGCCGGGTACGGCGTCGAGCTTCGGTCTCGCCCTGCGCACGTCGAGCGACGGCACGCAGTCGACACCGCTCACCTACGACACCGCATCCGGATCGTTGAGTCTCGACCGACGCGCATCGGGCGACGTCTCGTTCAACCCGACGTTCTCGTCTGTCGAGACGGCGCCCGTCGCGCTGGATGACGACGGGCGTCTGCGGCTCGAGGTCTACGTCGACAACGCGTCGGTGCAGGCCTTCGCGCAGGGCGGTTCGACGACGATCACCGATCAGGTGTTCCCCGACCCGTCGTCGACGGGCATCTCGCTCCTGTCGACCGGAGGCTCCGCCGAGATCGAGAGCCTGACGATCACGCCGCTGTACGGAGGAATGTACGACCCGCAGCCGGTGCTCGAGACTCCCGGCGCTCCGACATCGGTGGCGGCGACGTCGACCGAAGCGGGCGCCGCGACCATCACGTGGGCTGCGCCGGATGACGACGGCGGGTCGCCGGTCACGTCGTACGTCGTGCGAGCGGTTGCTGCGGATGCGCGGGCAGCGGGCTCGGTGTGCGACGTGACGGCGACGGAATGCCGTGTCACCGGGCTCGAGCCGGGTTCCGTGGCGAGCTTCACCGTGACGGCCCGCAACCTGGTCGGAGAGGGTGCGAGCTCGACTCCGGTCGACGTTCGGATCGCGGAGGCGGCCGGAACCTCGACGACGCCGCCATCGAGCGGCGCCCCGTCGGTGCCGGCCAGCGGCTCGCAGGGTGGGCTCGCGGCAACGGGCCTTTCTGTCGGGATGGCTGGAGCGATCGCCGCACTGCTCCTTGTCATCGACGGCGCCAACGAGCTGGTGCTGTTCGAGCTGCACGGAGCGCAGAAGGCGGTCGTGCCCTCGGCCGGCTAGTTGTTCGGATAGATGATTCGAACTTGTCCTTCGAACTGGCGTCCACGAATCTCGAGCGGGGTGAGACGGAAGTAGATGTACCCGGCCGCAGCGACCCACATCGGCGGATGTTGGCCACGTGGCGACGACTCTGGAATGGCGGGCCCCAGCATCACGGCCTGCCCCTTGAGGACAACGCTCCACGCTCCGTGCGTGAGTCGCTCGTCCACTTCGAAGACGACGGGAGCGCCTTCAGCGAGGATCTCGAACTTGGTTCCCCGAGCCGTTCTGAAGACGATGGTGTGCCCATCGGCGATGTAGTTGACGGGGAAGATCTCGGGCAGGTCATCGATGATCAGGCCGAGCCGTCCGATATTCGACGCGGCGAGTCGTTGCCAGCAGTGCTCTACGGACAGCTCCGTGACAGGCCCTTGAGGCGACCACTGTTGGAAGTCTTCGGCGAGCATGACCATGTCAGAGCAACCAGAATCTGTTCATGGGGACAGACTCGCACTCCCGAGCGACGGGAGAAAGAGTCTTTGGTCCCGACACCGTCGCCTCGGCTGAGGAGCATGCTGTGACAATGCGTCGCACACGGCGGATCGGACGACAGAGGACAGGGGGAGTCGATGACTACTGAACCAGCACGACCACACAGGCACGAGGGCGAGCCGCATCAGGGTGGCGTCGCGAAGCGGCTGAACTGGCTTCGCGCCGGGGTGCTGGGCGCGAACGACGGCATCGTCTCCGTCGCAGCGATCGTCGTCGGCGTCGCCGGGGCGACGACCGCATCCGGTCCCATCCTGACGGCAGGAGTCGCGGGACTCGTCGGTGGAGCGATATCCATGGCGCTGGGAGAATACGTGTCGGTCAGCAGTCAGAGTGACAGTGAGCGGGCCCTCATCGCCAAAGAGCGCCGAGAACTCGCCGAGATGCCTGACGAGGAACTCGACGAACTCACCTCCCTCTATCAGGCGCGTGGCCTCAGCGCCGCGACGGCCCGACAGGTCGCAGTGGAACTGACCGAGAAGGATGCCCTGGCTGCCCACCTCTCGGCCGAGCTGAACATCGATGAGGACGACGTGGTGAGCCCGTGGCATGCGGCGGGCGCCTCGGCGGCGGCGTTCACCATCGGGGCCGTTCTGCCCCTCCTCGCCATATTGCTGCCCCCGGAAGAATGGCGGGTTCCCGTCACATTCGTCGCCGTGCTCCTCGCACTGGCACTCACCGGCGCGATCTCCGCCCACATCGGAGGCAGCTCCCGCAGACGCGCGACGATCCGGGTCGTGATCGGGGGAGCTCTGGCGCTCGCGGCGACATATGGCGTGGGACTGCTCCTGGGCGCATCCGGAATCGTCTAGCGATTCTCGGACTGATCGACGGGTAGAGTCGGACCGTCATGATGCCACAAACGTACCGAGCACGTCTCGTGAACCCCGACGGCAGCATCGCTGCGCTCATCGAGAGGGAGCTGGTGGGAGGAACGCCCGAGGCCACCCTCGAATTGCACGAGCAGCGCACAGCGGAGACGGTCGCGGTGATCGTCTTCACCCTCAGCTCGGCGACGTGGACTCCGGGCCAGGAGGCCGTGTATACGTACTCGAGCGGGCGATAGGAAGGGTGGCGTCCGCGCCCTCGGCCACCGCCCGGGCGAGCACCTCGGCGACCAGGGGCGATCCCGTCGCCGAATCGAGGAATCGGCGTGCGCTCTCGCTGACGGATCCGCGGCGGGTCGCGTCGACGACGATCTCCCGCACGCTCTCCCGCTTCCCCGGAGGCAGCGTCGCGACGACGCGGTCCGCCTCGGTCAGAAGTCGCTGATCCATCGCTACTTCCCCGGAATAGGCACGATGCCCTGGGTGCCCTTCGGGAACGTGGCCAGGGTCTCGATGGGGATGTTGAGGTGCGCGGAGACGAGCGCGGGCGGCAGGTGGCTCAGCCAGTTGGCCAGCGAGACCTCTTCATAGTGGTCGCTGCGGAAGGTCTCGATGTAGATGAGCACATCGTCGCCCGTGTTCTCGATGTAGTGCCCGAGGTTGCGCCGCACGACGCCGACGTCTCCCGCCTTGAAGTCGGTGGTGTTGGCGTGCGGGCCCGTGTTGAACACGGTCATGCGGCCCTGCCCCTGCAGGTAGTACTGCCACTCGTCGGCGTTGGGGTGCCAGTGCAGCTCGCGCATCGATCCGGGGTTGATGGTGGTGAGCGCGGCGGCGACGGTCTTGGATGCGCGGAAGTTGCTGCTGTCGGCGATCTGGATGCGGCCACCGCTGTTCTCGTGCGCGGGAGTCGACCGGGAGAGTCGGAAGATGACGGGCTCGTCGCCCCACTCGACGCCGGCGGACGCATGGTCGGTCTCGAGATCGCCCGGCTCGTCACCGGGGAAGATCCAGAGGTTGTGGAGGGGGATGTCCTTGAAGACCTCCTGCGCGACGCCGAAGTTCTTCGCGAGCACCTCCGGCGGCGTGTGTGCGAACCAGTCGGTCAGGAGCAGAGTGTTGCTCTCCGACTGCTCGCCGTCGTCGAAGGCGAGAACGAACTCGGCCCCATCGGGCCCCATGCCCTGCAGCGAATGGGGGAGTCCGGCGGGGAAGTACCAGAGGTCGCCCGCCTCGACGTCCTCGACGCTCGGCAGACCTTCTCTGCTCAGAGTGGTGACGCGGCATTTTCCCCGGGTCATCAGGGCCCACTCGGCGGTCTGGTGCCAGTGCAGCTCGCGGATTCCGCCCGGCTCGAGATACATGTTCACCCCGGCGATCTCGTTCGAGATCGCGAAGTCGGACTGGGTGAGCTCACGGGCCCAGCCGCCGTCCTGCACCCGGCGCGGGGAGATGTTGAACGACGACCAGAAGAACGCCTGGGTGCTGATGTCCGTGGGCGGGGCATCCATCTGATTCGGGAACTGGCTCTCGATCACCAGGTTCTGCGGCCCGGTCATCGTGGTGCTCTGGGGGTTGTCGCCCGTATTCACGATTCCTTCGGCGGGCAGGTCGGGGTTCCCGAACGTTGCCGGCTCGTGGTGCGGGGTTGTCGGTTCGTCGGTGCCCATGGCGCTCTCCTTCGTCGTGTTCCCTCCAGCAAAGCCCTCGAGACGCGGCGGCGCATACGACTTTTGACGCAACCTCCCGGGCGCAGGATTCAGACATCTGACGTACGCCCTGGATGCCCGGGCCGGACACAGTGGGAGAGTGACCGCGCACCGATCCGTCCGCCTGACGACGATGGCCGTCGTCCTGGCTTTCGCCGCGGGCGCCACGGATGCCTTCGCCTTCCTCCAGCTGCTCGGCGTCTTCACCGCGAACATGACCGGCAACCTCGTGCTCGCCGGTCTGACCGAACGAAGCGGGTACTCGACCTCGATCGGAGGCATTCTCGTGGCTCTCGTCGTCTTCGTCGTTGTGCTCTACGTCGCGTTCCGAGCGGCGCCCAACGGTGAACGGAGGGGCGCCCTGATCGGCGTTCTCGCCGCCGCGGCGCTCGCGCAGCTCGTGGTGCTCGTCATCTGTGCGGCATCGCCGGGCACGAAGACGATGCCCCTGATCATGGTCTCGATCGGGCTGTCGGCGTCGGCCATGGCCTGCCAGACCGTCGTCGCCAAGCGTCTGGATGGCGAGTCCGGGGTCACCACCACCTACGTGACCGGCACGCTGACCAGCATCATGGCCGACGCCGCCGATCGACGACAGCAGGATCTGCTCACACGGATCGGCGTCGTGGCCGCTCTCGTTCTCGGAGCGCTGTCGGGATCCCTGCTCATCGGGGTGTCGCCGAGTCTCGGGGCCGCCCTGCCCGTGGTTCCGGCCATCGCCGGCGTCGTCCTGCTTGCCCGCCTCGGGATCGCGTCACGCACATAGACTCTTGCGTATGACGCAAGAGATGATCGACGATGTGGTGCGCCAGCGCATCCGGAGCCTGCGACTGTCGTTGGGCTGGACCCTCGACACCCTCTCGAGCCGATGCTTTCTCTCGCCGTCGACCCTGAGCCGCATCGAGACGGGCCACCGGCGCATCGCCCTCGACCAGTTGGTGCCGATCGCGCAGGCTCTCGGCACGACGCTCGATCAGCTCGTCGAGCCGGAGGGCGACGACGACGTGGTGATCCGGCCCGAACCCGAGACGAGTGCGGGATCGACCATCTGGCTGCTCTCGCGCGAGCGCGATCGACGCGGCGTGATGATCGCCAAGATGCGCATCACTCCCGAGCGCGCCAAGGTCGAACCGCAGGTGCACCCCGGCTACGAGTGGTTCACCGTGCTGAGCGGCGTGCTCACGCTGAGGCTCGGCGAGCGCACGATCCAGGTGCGTGAAGGCCAGGCCGCCGAGTTCTCGACCATGACCCCGCACGCCCTCGATGCCAACGACGGCCCGGTCGAGCTGCTCACGATCTTCGACCACGATGGCGAGCGTGCGCACCTGCCAGGCCGAATTTCGCGTCGACCCCCGGGCTGAAGAGCACCGAGTCGGGCGGCCCGTCGACGATGCCGGGCAGCCCGGCGGCCGCGCAGAGCTCGTCGTGCAGCGTGGTGACACGCGCCGGATGCAGGACCCACGGCTCGTGCTCGTTCGGCAGCCACTGCGTGTGGCCGAGCCGGCCCTGGAAGAGCCCCCAGCGAGCGGTCAGGAACAGCGAGAGCTCGTCGTCGACGCGGCGCGAGTAGTCGACGGAGACGTCGAGTCGGAAGCGGGGCTCGGGCGAGGAAGGGAGCAGCCCCCTGCGTCTCGACGCGTACTGCCACCCGTCTGACGTCTGCCGCTGGTCGGTGCTCGACCAGACGTACGGAAGCCCGAAGAGGGCGCGGGCGGCGACGACGGCGGGCAGGCTGGATGCCTCGAGCGACCGGAACACGACACCTCGACGGCCGGCGCCGTCCACACCGTACAGTCGCACGTTGACCTCGGTGAACGACCCCCACCGCGACGTCGGCGGAAAGGGGCCGACGCGCGCGTCGCCGAGCCGGAACGCGATGAGCCCCACCCAGGTCGACCCGTCGAACACGTCCGGAACGACGCCCGGCGGAAGCAGGGGTGCCACGATCTCGGGCGCCACCCGCCAGTGGACGAACGCCACCTGGCGCCACTCCTGGGCGGCGACGACACCGCCTGACAGCGGGGGAGCCGTTCGAGTGAGCTCCACCTCTAGGCCGGGGCCTTCTCGACGGTGATGTCTTCTTCGGTGCGCAGCCGCACCCATCCGGTTCGAGGCGAACCGTCGGCGCGACCGGCGAGAACGGGCGCCATGACGTCGGCGTCGATGAGCTCGCCGAAATCGAGCCCGGTGAGGCTCGCCACGTCGTCGACCGGAACCTGATAGCTGAAGTACGGGCCGAGCGGGGGAGGACTGCCGTCGATGAGGGCCTGCGCGCTGGCGTCGTTGAGGTCGATGTCCGAGAGCTGGGGCGACTGGTCGAGCACGAAGGCCGCGGCTCGCAGGGCGTCGGCGCCGGATGCGTCGGTCGTCCAGGCGACGACCTTCCAGAAGGCCTGGGGGATGCCCACACCCCGGTAGAGCGGATCGTTCAGTGCCAGAACGGGCGCGGTGAAGACGCTGATCCGGTTGCGGTTGGCCTGCGCGTAGGCGAGCACGTGGTCTTCGAGACCGAGCCACAGCTCTTTGGACTGGTTGAACTCGCCGGCCTGCGGAGCGGCATTCGTGTACGCGAACGTATCGACATTCGCCCGGGCGGCCGTCGCGCGGTCGCCCCAGACCGGATCGCGGCGGCGCACCAGGTGTCCGCGATCGAGGTCGTTGCCCGCATAGACATCCGGTCCGGTCTGTTCGTTCTCGGGGATCCGGTCGTCGAGGTGCCAGTCGTCCCCGCGGTCGAGGTCGAGCAGCAGCTCGCCGTCGATGTTCACTCCGGTCGACTGCGCGAGCCGCCTGACGGGATCGAGCAGCACCGTGAAGTGCGTGTACGCGAGCTCACGAACGGGCGAACCCACGGCCGGTGCGGGCAGGGCGACCGGAAGAGCGAGGAAGTCTTGCGTGTACCCCGCGCGGTCGGGTGTCGTGGCATCCATCGACCCAGTCAACCATCCGAGCGGCCGGGCCACGTCGGCAATTCCGACCATTGTCCGAAATCCTCGAACGCGGTATCGGGCAGCGAAGCGGAGGGCTACCGTGAGCGACATGCGCGACGAGATGCGAGAGCTTCTGGCCTCCTGGCGGGCCGTACCAGCGTTCCTCTGCGACCGGCACTTCACGGTCGTGGCGTCGAATACCGCGGCCAGCGCGGTGAGTCCTGCATTCGTGGAGGGCACGAATCTGGCGCGGTTCGCCTATCTCGAACCGGATGTCGACCGAAACCATGCGATGTGGCCCGAGGCCTCCAGCCAGGTGGCGGCCCTTCTGAGGGAGTCCCTCGACGAGCACGAGGCGGACCCCTCCTTCCACACGATCGTGGGGGAGCTCTCGGCGCACAGCCGGGACTTCTCGATCGCGTGGGCCGACGACGCCCGAACAGCGAAGACCCGAGGCGTCGTCCCCTTCGACGAGACCCCGGTGGGGCCGATCGTGCTCGCGTACCAGCTGCTGACGGTGCCGGGTGATGATCGCGATGTGCTCTTCGTGTGGCACCCCGTCGACGACGGGTCACGGGAGGCTCTAAGACAGCTGCTGGCCCTGCTGGAGGAGTGAGGGCGAGTTCCGGTGGGAGCTCCAGAGCCGGTCCAGCTTCAAAGCCATGTGCAGGCTGCTGCGGGCCGATCCGTCGTGTAGAGCGTCGCGCACCGCATCCGGTGCCTTGTCGAGCCGGTAGTAGAGCGTGGTGCGGTGGATGTGCAGCCGGGCGCAGGCGTCGCCGATGCGGCCGGCCACGTCGAGATAGACCTCGACGGTCTCGCGGTAAATGGCGTTCGTCGGATCGAGGAGCACCTCGGCGGCCGGCGAGATGTCACGAACACGAACGGAGCCCGGCGCGATGCGACTCAGCATGATCCAGGGCCCGAGGTCGCCGTACCAGCCGACCTCGGCGAGCTCGGGCAGGGCCGTCAGGATGCCTGCGGCCCGTTCGGCGCGCTCCGCCGCGGGTGCGAGGTCGTAGTCGGTGTTCTCGACGAGCGCGGCGCCGATCGCGACGATGCGCAGCTCGAACCGGCCGGCCATCGAACGGATCCGCTCGGCGAGCTCCCCGTCTGTGTCTCCGGGCCGCGCGCGTGTGACGAAGAACAGGCATCCCGACTGCTCGCCCACGAACGCCGTGCCGAGACCGGCCGAGGTCGCGATCCGGCCCGCAAGGGCCCTCGCCCTGAGCGCACCCGCCTGGGGCTCGATGACGACGGCCCAGACCGACGAGGGGAAACCGGGATCGAGCCTGTGGTGGGCCATCGCCGAGGAGGACGTGACGCGCTCATCTGTCAGCTGGTAGAGAGTCATGGTCGCGAGCCTAGAAGCGACGATCGGGCCGCCACATGGCCGTGCCATTACCACCCACACGTCGCCGCAATCATGTCCGTTTCTGCACCATGCAGGGCTGAACGCGCTCTCACTCCGGATGCGCGGCGTCGGTGAGAATCTTTCGTGGGGCCCTCCGGCTCCGTCGAGGTGAGGAAGAAGAGACATGGGCGCGTCAGCGAGTCCGTTGGGGGAGTTTCTTCGCGCGCGACGCAAGCTCCTGAAGCCCGAAGATGTGGGTCTGCCGCTCGATGCGGCCCGCCGTGTGCCCGGCCTGCGCCGGGAGGAGGTCGCCGCACGGGCCGACATCAGCCCCGAGTACTACCTGCGAATCGAGCAGGGTCGCGACAGGCGGCCGTCGGAGCAGGTCGTGCGCTCGCTGGCCAAAGCTCTCCTGCTCGATGACGACGGCGCGAACTACCTGTTCCGGGTGGCGAGGCCGCTTCCGTATCTGCGAGCCGTGCGCGAGCCGTCCGTGGTGAGTGACAGCGTGCGACGCCTGCTCGATGCATGGACCCAGACTCCGGCGTATGTGACCGACGCCAATCTCGACGTGCTGGCCGCGAACCGCCTGGCGCGTCTCGTGTCGCCCGGCATCCTCGTGCCCGGAACCAATCTTCTCGAGGCCGCGTACGACCACCTCACGATGACGACCGTGATGAACGGCGCCGACGTCGAACTCGAATGGGAGGAGACGATCCGCGAATACATCGGAGCCCTGCGATTCAACGGCGACCCCGACGACGCGCGGCTTCAGGATGTCGTCGGCCGGCTCTCGAGTCGGCACCTGTCGTTCCGGCGCATCTGGGCCGAGCACGACGTGAGCCCTCTTACGACAGGGCTGCGGCCTGTGACCATCGAGCCGTTCGGCCGGGTCGACCTCGTCTGGCAGACCCTCGGCATCCCCCGGTCGCCCCGGCAGTTTCTCACGACCTATATGGCCGAGCCCGGCTCACGGTCGGCGCAGGCGCTCAGAGCCCTGTCGGGTGGACTGGAATCGACGCTGGTACTCGGAGGGCGTGATCGTGAATCGGGCGACGAACGAGCGTCGTAGCGACACCGGCGTCGCGTAGCCAGAGTGTGCGGCGGCATCGGCCACCGATGCGCCGGAGTCGAGATACGACACGGCCAGGTCGAGGCGCATGGAGGTGACGTACTCGATCGGCGACATGCCCAGCTCATCGCGCATCACCCGGGTCAGGTGCCGCGGACTCACGTTCGCGAAGGATGCCAGGCTGCCGACCGTGTACGGCCTCGACGGGTCCTCGCTGATGTGATCGGTGATCACGGTGATGAGGGGAGTGCGAGGGGGAGGGCCCTGTAGCGCCGCGGAGAATTGCGACTGGTTGCCGGAGCGCTTCATGTGCACGAGAAGAAGCTGGGCCACCGACCGGGCAACCCCCGGACCGTAGTCGAGCTCGAGCAACGAGAGTGCGAGGTCGATGCCCGCAGCGACGCCGGCGGAGGTGAAGGTGTTGCCGTCGTGCACGAAGATCGCTTCGGCCTGAACGTCTATGTCGGGAAAGCGCTCCGCCAGGGTCGAGCTGAACTTCCAGTGGGTCGTCGCCGACTTGCCGGCGAGGAGGCCCGCGGCGGCGAGGCCGAAGGCTCCCGTGCAGATGCCGGCGATGCGGGTCGACCGGGAGGCCAGCTTGGCGACCGCGTCGAGGAGCTGCGGATCGGCGAACACGGTCAGCGCCTTCTCTGTGCCCGGCACGATGAGCGTGTCGAGACGACCCGCATCCGCCACCGACGTCTGCACCGCCACCTGGATGCCCATCGAGGTCGTCACGGGCTGCCCGGTGCGGGAGATGGTGACGATCTCGTAGCCCGCCGAGCGCTGGTTGGCCTCGAAGAACACCTCGGCCGGCCCGACGAAGTCGAGCATCTTCACGTCGTCGAAGAGCAGGATGCCGACGCGCGGCAGCCGCCGGGTCGCGGTCGACCGAGTGGGGTGCATGATGTCCTGACGTCAGGCGCGCACTGATTCTGGAGCGCAGGCTCTATTAAAGCCTACTCGAGGGCCTCACACCGAGATGCGGTATCCCCGCTTGATGACAGTCGACACGATTCCCGGCACGGGCAGCGACTGACGCAGACGACTGATGGCCACATCGGTGGCGTGATCGTCCTGCATGTCGGGCTGGGCAGCCATCAGCTCTGCTCTCGAGAGCACCGCGCCCCGCGCATTCATGAGCGCCCGGAAGAGGGCGAGCGAGAGCGGGGCGAGCGTCGCCTCGGACTCGCCGACGCGCACGAGCCGACCGCGCAGCTCGATGTCGCCATGCTTCGTCGCCAGCCTGATGATCCGGTTCTCCTCCAGATACTCGCACACCAGGCGGATGAGGGCTCCCATGCGATATCGGGGCGGGACGATCGGATCGATACCGGCGGCTACGAGGGGCGCCGCTGTGACGTGGCCGACGGCGGCAGCCACGACCGTGCCTGTGAACGCGGCCTGGAGCTCGTCGAGTCGACCGGCTCCGTCCGCCGCCGCGAACAGTGCTTCGACGGCGGGAGCGCTCGTGAAGGTGACGGCGTCGAGCGAGCCGGCGCAGATGGCGTCGACGAGGCGAAGCACACGTGACGAATCCGCCGGCAGTGACCAACGATAGGGCGCGGCGGTGAGAACTGTTGCGCCCGAGTCGCGCAGCCGTTGAAGCTGACCCTCATCGGTGAACCCGTGCAGCTGCACGGCGACGACACGTCCCGACGCGCCGTCGCGCAGAACATGGTCGACGAGCGACTTCGTCGTCTCCTCGTCGCTCATCCCGGAATCGTCGAGGCCGGCTGCGCGGACGGCGCCGCGCGCCTTCGGCCCTCGCACCAGGATGCGGGACTGAGCGAGGGTCTCGCTGAGTTCGTGTCCGATGCCTGCAGCATCTGCGGCCTCGAACCACCGGCGCACGCCGTAGGAGGTCGTGGCGAGCAGCACATCAGGTCGGCCCGCGATGATCGCCAGGGTGTCGGCCGTCAGTTGTGCATCGTCATCCGAGGCAGCGATCCGGATGGCGGGGGCATGCATGACATCGGCCCCCCGGCGCTCGAAGGCTGCGATCAGGTCTTCAGATCTCCGGTCGCTCGTCACGCCGATACGGAAGCCGCGCAGCTGGTCCGCGCGGAATCCGATGAGGGGGGCATCCGTGTCTCCATCGGTCACGTGCGTCTCCGTCAGTCGGTCGTCAGTTCGGCCGCAGCATCCTGAAGGAACGTCGCGGTCGTCACATCGAGTTGCTCGCTCAATCGTACGACCTCGCCGATTACGACGACGGCGGGTGAGAGCACGCCGAGTCGCGAGGCGAGTGCGGCGATGTCGGCGAGGGTCGCTCGGGTGGTGCGCTGGCTCGTCGAGAATCCCTTCTCCACGATCGCGACGGGCATGGACGCGCGCATGCCGGCCCGTGCGAGGCCGGCGGTGAGGTGCGGCAGAGTGCCGACACCCATGAGAACGACGATGGTGCCGCCAAGGCCCGCGAGGTGCACGAGCTCGCTCTCTGCGAGAGGCGTGTGGCCCGAGACCACGGTGAAGAGCCGGGAGATCTCCCTATGAGTCACCGGGATTCCTGCCGCCCCGGGAACGGCGATGGCGCTGGTCACACCGGACACCACGGTCACAGGAACGCCGGCCCGGCTGCACGCCAGAACCTCCTCGCCGCCACGCCCGAACACGAAAGGATCGCCACCCTTCAACCGCACCACGGTTCGGCCCGCGAGCGCGGCTTCGACCAGCTTCTGCTCGATCTCGGTCTGGTTGACCGCGTGGTGCCCGGGCGTCTTGCCCACGTTCACGAGCTCAGCCCCCGGTGCCCACTCCGACAGGCGCGCGACCGGTCCGAGCCGGTCGAAGAAGACGACATCGGCCTCGCGCAGAGCCGTGAGCGCGGCGACGGTCAGCAGTTGACCGTCGCCGGGGCCACCGCCGACAAGGGTGACGCGACCGAGGGGCAGCGTGGGGCTCGGAGGTTCCGCGGTGAGCCAGACCCGGGCGTCTCGCGACGCCCGCTCGAGTGCGTCGGTCGTCGCCGAGTCGACACCCACCGAGATCACGAGATCGACCGATGACACGAGCGTGCGCCACTCGAGGCGATTCTGCGGCAGAACGACGCGCACGACGATCTCGGCGGCGCGGTCGTCGCGGCCCTCGTCGTCGTCGTCGGCGAGGTACACGCGCGCGCCGGATGCGAGGCAGCGCGCGATCGTGTGGCGCGCCTCGCCCGCGTGCCCGACGACGAGAACTCGACGACCCGCGAGGTTCACGGAGATGTCCATGGGGGCTATTGTCCTCTCCGCACGGGAATCGTCGGTCCGGAGAGCAGCACGCCTCCGGCCGATGCGTGTGCACGCTCATCGGCGGTCGCCGGGCGCGGCTGATCCCGCTCCGTGACCTGCACCACGGCGGGGTCCGGCGTCCTCGGCGCGTTGACGAACGACCGGAAGCGGCGGAGGCGTTCCGGGTCGTTGAGCGTGGCCGCCCATTCGTCCTCGTAGTTGCCCACATGCTCCGCCATGGCGGCCTCGAGTTCCTCGGCCAGTCCGAGCGAGTCGTCGCACACCACCTCGCGCACGTGGTCGAGGCCGCCCGGCAGCTCCTCCTGCCAGCGGGCCGTGCGCTGCAGGCGATCGGCGGTGCGGATGTAGTACATCAGGTAGCGGTCGATGTAGGAGATGAGCGTCGCGTCGTCGAGATCCTGCGCCAGCAGCTGGGCGTGCGCGGGCTGGTATCCGCCGTTTCCGCCGACGTAGAGGTTCCACCCCTGCTCTGTCGCGATGATTCCGATGTCCTTGCTGCGCGCCTCCGCACATTCGCGGGCGCAACCAGAGACGCCCAGCTTGAACTTGTGCGGCGACCGCAGCCCGCGGTACCGCAGCTCGAGCTCGATGGCCATCGCGACTGCATCCTGAACACCGAAGCGGCACCAGGTGGAGCCGACGCACGACTTGACCGTGCGCAGCGACTTGCCATAGGCCTGGCCCGATTCGAATCCGGCGTCGACCAGGATCTTCCAGATGTCGGGCAGCTGCTCGAGTCGCGCCCCGAACATATCGATGCGCAGTCCTCCCGTGAGCTTCGTGTACAGGTTGAACTGTTCCGCCACCTCGGCGATCACCTTGAGCTTCGCCGGGGTGATCTCCCCGCCCGGGATGCGGGGCACGACAGAGTACGTGCCGTCCTTCTGCATGTTCGCGAGCGCCCGGTCGTTGGTGTCCTGCAGGGCTCCGCTGCCCGAGTCGAGGATGTACTTCGACGTCTGGGTGGCCAGAATGGATGCCATCACCGGCTTGCAGACGTCGCAGCCGAGTCCGCGGCCGAAATGCTCCATGATCTGCTCGTAGCTGGTGAGCTGCAGGATCCTCACGGCTTCGAACAGTTCGCTGCGGCTGAGGTCGACATGCTCGCAGAGCGCTTTCGACACCTCGATGCCGGCCTTGGAGAGTTCTGTCTCGAGGATCTTCTTGACGAGGGGAACACAGGAGCCGCACTGCGTGCCGGCCCGGGTGCAGCTCTTCAACGGTCCGAGCTCGGTGCAGGCCTCGCCGTGCTCGCCCCGAATCGCATCGCGAACGGCTCCCACCGACACGTTGTTGCACGAGCACAGTTGCACGTCATCGGGGAGTTCGGCGCTCGCGGGAGCCTCAGCACCCGAGGTCGAGAGATAGGCTCCGGGTTCGCCGGGAAGCTCTCGACCGAGCAGGGGTCTGAGAGCGGAGTAGGGTGCGGCGTCGCCGACGAAGATGCCGCCGAGGAGAGTCTTGGCATCGTTCGAGACGACGAGCTTCTGGTACATGCCGCGCGCTGGATCGGCGTACACGACCTCGAGTGCGCCGTCAGAGGCGGCGAACGCGTCGCCGAAGCTCGCGACCTCGACCCCTGAGAGCTTCAACTTCGTCGCGTCGTCGATGCCGGGGAAGCTCGCGTGCCCGCCGTGGATGCGGTCGGCGACGACCTCGGCCATGGCGTTCGCCGGGGCCACGAGTCCCACACACACCCCTCCGACGCTCGCCACCTCGCCGATGGCCCAGATCCCGTCATGGGAGGTCGCGCAGTCGTCGCCGATAACGATGCCGCCGCGCGCGCCGATCGCGAGTCCGGCATCCCGGGCGAGCTCGTCTCTCGGAGTGATGCCGATGGAGAAGACGACGAGGTCTGCATTGATCGCCCTGCCATCGGTGAGTTCGACGCCCAGCACGGTGCCCGATGGGCCGGTGATCACGCGGGCCGGTCGATTGCCGAGGGCAAGCGTCACGCCCTGAGCCTCGATCAGGCGCCCGAGAGCCTGGCCCGCGCCCTCATCGAGCTGTGACGACATGAGCCACCGCCCCGAGTGGACGATGCTCGCCCTGGCCCCGAGGCGCTGCAATCCTCCGGCCGCCTCGAGCCCGAGCAGGCCGCCGCCGACCACGATCACATTCGTCGGCCTGCCGAGCCGCGATGAGAGTCGGGCCGACTCCGCCACGAGGAAGTCGACGTCCTCGATCGTGCGGTACACGTATCCGGCGTCCGCGCCCGGGATCGGTGGCACGGTCGCCGCGGAGCCGGTCGCGAAGACCAGGTCGTCGTACGGCTCCGAACTGCCGTCGGCGAGCTCGACGCGACGCGCACCCGTGTCGACGCGGGTCGCCGCGACGCCGCCTCGATAGCGGATGCCAGGGGCTTCCCACAGCGCGCGATCGCCCAGAGTCAGGTCCTCCGCGGAGACGAGACGACGGGAGAGGGCGACCCGGTCGTAGGGGAGGTGTGTCTCTTCGCCGAGCACGGTGACCGTGACCGGTCGAGCGCCGTCTCGTCGGGAATGCACGGACTCGGCGAATCGATGCGCGGCCGGCCCTCCGCCGATGACGACGACCCGGTGGGGGCGGCCGCCAGAATGCTCCGGTGTCGTCATCGCTGTGCCTCTCGCATGCGTCGTCAGGGAATGCTCGAAGCCTAGGCAGCGCCGGTTTCTCGACGATTGCGCCCACGTAACGGCGTGTGACCGGCACCTCACCGCATTGATGCGCCGCGGAGAGGTCTTTGTTACGCAACCGTCACGGCAGCCGTCCAGCGCCGAAATCTGCGCGGCCTAGCGTGGGACGCATGACCACCTGGATCCGCGTCTGCCGGCTCGACGAGCTCGAGGTCCTCTGGGGTGAGGCCGCCCTCATCGAGGGCGAGCAGTTCGCCCTCTTCCGTCTTCCTGACGACCGGGTGCACGCGGTCTCCAACCAGGATCCGGCCACAGGCTCGCAGGTCCTGTCGCGGGGCATCGTCGGTTCTCGCGGCGATCGCGCCACCATCGCATCGCCCTTGCATAAGCAGGTCTACGACCTCGAGACGGGCGAGTGCTTCAGCGCGCCCGACTACCGTCTTCCCGTCTTCGCCGTGCGCATCGTCGACGGTGTCGTCGAGATCGACACCCGCCCGGATCGTGGGCAGAGCGGCGCAGCAGCGTGACCGGTGCGGCACCGGCGCTCGTCGCGGCGTCTCATGGAACGAGCGATCCGGCCGGGCGCCGGGCCGTCGCATCCCTCGTCGCGGCCGTCACCGATCGGCGCCCCGACGTGACGGTCGTCGGTGCGTTCGTCGACGTGCAGCAACCGGATGTGCCGACCGCCCTCGACGGGATGTCGAGCGGGGCGCCGGTCGTGATCGTGCCGTTGCTGCTGTCGACGGGCTACCACGTGCACGTCGACCTCGCCGAGGCCGCCGCGGCCGCCGGGGCCGACACCCGGCAGCCTGTTGTGGTCACGTTGGCGCTCGGTCCGGATGCGCGTCTCGCGCGCATCCTCGCGATGCGACTGGCGGCCATCGGCCTCGACGACGACGATGTCGTGGTACTGGCAGCGGCCGGATCGAGCGACGCCGGCGCCGTCGTCGACTGCCGCGCCATGGGGTCCCTGCTCGAGGCCGAACTGGGGCGACCCGTCGTCGTCGGATTCCTGTCGGCCGCGGAACCGCGCCTCGGCGATGCGGTGACGGCTGCCCGCGCGGCGAATCCCGGTCGGCGGATCGTGGCTGCGAGCTACCTCCTCGCCCCCGGCTACTTTCACTCGCTCGTTCAGCGAGCGGGTGCGGACGCGGCGTCGGAGCCGTTGCTGGTCGATGGCGAGCAGCCGCCCGTCGTGCTGGTCGACGTCGTCGTCGACCGGTACCTCCGCGCATGTGACGAGCATGTTACGGCGGCCTATCAGGGTGCGCGAACCGATGCGACGACATGGTGACCGAACGGTAATCGGTCAGGCCGTCTGCTGAAACACCGCGTGGATAGCGTCATGAGCGTCAGCCCATCCACCCCGCGCACCACCGATCGACGGAGAACGTCTTGACCCACACCGAAACTCCCTCCGCACTGTTCGACACGTCGAAGAACGAGGTCCCGGCGCTGTCGATGCGCCCTGGCCGCTGGATCGACAACTGGAACGCCGAGGATCCCGATCAATGGGAGAGCGGCGGAAAGCGGATAGCTGCCCGCAACCTCCGCTGGTCGATTTTCGCGGAGTTCCTCGGCTTCGTTATCTGGCAGCTCTGGAGCATCGTCGTCGTTTCTCT
This sequence comes from Agreia sp. Leaf283, assembly GCF_001422485.1. GTDB lineage: Bacteria > Actinomycetota > Actinomycetes > Actinomycetales > Microbacteriaceae > Agreia. The sequence goes on along the minus strand of NZ_LMNF01000002.1, from coordinate 822,585 downwards.
TCCCGCGGCCGGATTCACCTTCGATACCGGGCAGATCTTCTGGCTGATCTCCATCCCCAGCCTCGTGGGGGCGACCCTCCGCTTTCCCTACAGCTTCATGGTGCCGAAATTCGGCGGCCGCAACTGGACGATCATCTCGGCCGGGCTGCTGCTCATTCCTGCGACCGGACTCGCCATCTGCGTCGGCAACCCCGACACCCCGTTCGGTGTGATGCTGACAGTCGCTGCTCTCGCGGGACTGGGCGGAGGCAACTTCGCCAGCTCGATGTCGAACATCACGTACTTCTATCCTCAGAGCCAGAAAGGATGGGCGCTCGGACTCAACGCTGCGGGAGGAAACCTCGGCGCCTCGGTCGCACAGCTCATCGTTCCCATCGCCATCACCATCGGGGCCGCGACGACCCTCACCCTCCCGCTCGCCGGATGGATCTGGATCCCGTTCATCCTCGTGGCGATGTGGGGCGCGTACCGGCACATGGACAACCTCTCGAGCGCGAAGGCCGACTTCTCCGCCTCGCTTGCCGCCCTCAGGGAGCCGCATCTGTGGATTCTTGCTCTGCTGTACATCGGCACCTTCGGATCGTTCATCGGATTCGCCAGCGTGTTCCCCAAGCTGATCGCAGACCAGTTCCCTGAGTTCTCGACGTTCGCCGTGGGCTCCGCCTCCCTCTCGCTCGCGTTCCTCGGTGCGCTGGTCGGCTCGCTCTCGAGGCCCTATGGCGGCCGGCTCGCCGATCGCTTCGGGGGAGCGCGTGTGACGATGGCGGCGTTCGCTGTGATGGCTGTCGGCGCGCTCGCGGTGACCTGGACCATCGGCATGAACAACTTCTGGATCTTCCTCGGATGCTTCCTCCTGCTCTTCGTCGCCGGCGGGGTCGGCAACGGATCGACCTATCGCATGATTCCGAGCGTGTTCGCCGCCCGCTCCGGTGTGGCCGATGCATCGACGAACTCGGGCGACGTGTCCACGCAGCGCAAGACGGCGGCGTCGCTCGGGCTCATCTCGGCGATCGGCGCATACGGGGGATTCATCATTCCGCAGATGCTCGGCCTGTCGAAGACCGCGACAGGCGACTACGGCAGCGCCCTGTATATCTTCGTCGTGGCCTATATCGCGCTCATGGCCGTCACCGGGCTCGTCTACTTGCGCCGCGGTTCGACCTTCGCGGGCCAGCGCATCTGAGCATGACCTCCACCGACGCGAAGACTCACTGTCCGTACTGCGCCCTGCAGTGCGCGATGACACTGACGACCCCGGCCCCGGCCGCCCTCCCGTCCGTCGGACGACGCCTGTCGCTCACGGTGTCAGGGCGTGAGTTCCCGACGAATCGAGGCGGCCTGTGCAAGAAGGGGTGGACCTCGGCGGAGCTCATCGATTCGCCGGAGCGGATCACGACACCCCTCCTGCGGGGCGCCGACGGACTGCTCTCTCCGGTGTCCTGGGAGCATGCGCTCGACGAGGTCGCCCGGAGAGTGTCGACGAGCCGAAGGGTTTACGGGGCCGACTCGGTCGGAGTCTTCGGCGGTGGCGGGCTCACGAACGAGAAGGCCTATCAGCTGGGCAAGTTCGCGCGGGTCGCGCTCGGCACGTCCCGCATCGACTACAACGGTCGCTTCTGCATGTCCTCGGCGGCCGCTGCGGGCAACCGAGCCTTCGGTCTTGACCGCGGCCTGCCTTTTCCCCTCAGTGACCTCGACGGCGCCTCGACCATCATGATGCTCGGATCGAACGTCGCCGAGACGATGCCGCCCTTCATCGGCCACCTCGCGGGCGCGCGCGCTGCGGGCGGCCTCATCGTCGTCGACCCGCGTCGATCGCCGACTGCGCGGCTCACCGAAGACGGGGCAGGCGTGCACGTGCAGCCGACGCCGGGAACCGACCTCATCCTGCTCCTCGGGCTCACGCACATCGTCATCGCCGAACGACTGCATGCCGTCGACTATCTCGGGAGCCGAACCGACGGATTCGATGGCGTGCGTCGCAGCGTCAGCGAATGGTGGCCCGAGCGCGTGCAGTCCCAGACGGGAGTACCCGCACACCAGCTGCGCGAGATCGCGCGACGACTCGCATCCGGCGTCGGCACCTACATCCTCACCGGTCGGGGCGTCGAGCAGCACGCGAACGGCACCGACACGGCGACGGCCGCCATCAATCTGGCACTCGTGCTCGGGCTGGTCGGAACCGACGGCAGCGGCTACGGCACGCTGACCGGCCAGGGCAACGGGCAGGGCGGCCGAGAACACGGCCAGAAATGCGATCAGCTCCCCGGCTACCGCAAGATCTCAGATCCGGCCGCGCGCACACACGTCGCGGCTGTGTGGGGAATAGACGAGGCTGCTCTGCCCGGCGCCGGTCTGCCCGCCGTCGAACTGCTCGCGTCGCTCGGCGAACCCGGCGGCGTGCGCTGCCTTCTCGTGCACGGATCGAACGTGGTCGTCTCGGCGCCGGACGTCTCTGCTGTGCGGGCCGGGCTCGCGCGCCTCGACCTTCTCGTCGTCTGCGACTTCTTCCTCACCGAGACGGCACGGCTCGCCGACGTCGTGCTGCCGGTCACCCAGTGGGCGGAGGAGGAGGGGACGATGACGAATCTCGAGGGCAGGGTGCTGCGCCGACGCCTCGCCGCAGAGCCGCCGCCCGGGGTCCGCAGCGAGCTGTGGATACTCGCTGAACTGGCTCGCCGGCTGAAGTCACCCGGAACGTTCAGCACTCACGCGCCCACCGTGTTCGATGAGCTCTGCCGGGCTTCGGAGGGAGGCATCGCCGACTACTCCGGGATCAGCTATGACATCCTCGACGACGACTCCATCGCCGCCTACTGGCCGTTCCCTCGAGGGTCCTCCGGCACGCCGCGGCTGTTCGCCGAGCGGTTCGCGCACGACGACGGACTCGCCAGACTCGTTCCCGTGAAGGCGCACGAACAGAAGGCTGCCGCGCAGAAGGACGGTGTCGTCACCCTCATCACCGGGCGACTGCTCGAGCACTACCAGTCCGGAGCCCAGACGCGCCGCGTGCCCGAACTGCTCGAGTCGAAGCCGGAGGCCCGCGTGCAGATCCATCCGGCGACGGCGGAGCTTCATGGTATCGACGATGGCGCCTGGGTCGAGCTCGCCCGCGGCGAATCAATGGTGCTGTGCCGTGCAGACCTTAGCCTCGAGATCCGTCCCGACACGGTCTTCCTGCCGTTCCACTTCGCCGAAGACCAGAGCGCCAATCTCCTCACGGAGCAGCTCACCGATCCGATCTCCGGCATGCCCGAATTCAAGCGGACGACGGTTCGGATCCAGCCCGCGGATCCCGCCCGCAGACAGGAGGTCGTCGGTGCCTGATTCACCGCTGCGCGTCGTTGTGATCGGGTACGGTCCTGTCGGCGCACGCCTGGTCGACGAACTCCTGCCGGCCGCTTCCGACGGCCTCGTAGAGGTGACCGTCGTGGGTGCCGAGCAGGACCCGGCCTACAACAGAGTGCTCATCGCGGAGCTCGCCGTCGGGCGGGCCGAGCGCGAGATGCTCGACGTCACGGATCCGGACGAGGCCCGTGCTGCGGGCGTCACCGTGTTGACAGGCGTCACCGCCGTGTCGATCGAACGAACCCGCCGCAGAGTCGTGCTGAGCGACGGATCCGCACTGGCGTACGACAGGGTCGTGCTGGCCACCGGTGCCCGGGCGAATATTCCGACGCTCGCGGGCATCACCCGGCTGAGGCGCGACCATCGTCGACCGTCCGAAGAGGCTCATCGGCTCGACGACGCAGGCGCTCCGCTGCCTCGGGGGGTCACCGTGCTGCGCGACCTCGCCGACGCGACGACCGTCGCTCGCGCGGTGGAACGCGGCCAGCGGATACTCGTGCTCGGCGCGGGGGTGCTGGGAATGGAGATCGCCCTGGCCGCCGCCGAAGCGGGGGCTCAGGTGGGTGTGGTCTACCACGGGGAGGTCCCGATGGCGCGGCAGCTCGACCGCGGTGCTGGACTGCTCCTGGCGCGTGGAGCCCGAGCGGCGGCGGTGAGCATGATCTCGCATTCTCCCGCCGAGAGCGTTCTCTTCCGCACCGATGCCGATGGTGTCGAGCGATTCGACGCGCTCGTGTGCGCCGATGGCAAGCAGATCTTCGCCGACCTGCTCGTGCTCAGTTGCGGCGTCGGTGCTCGGAGCGAGCTCGCGCGACTGTGCGGGCTCGACGTCGCCGCAGGCATCCTGGTCGACGAGAGCCTCACGAGCTGGACCGACGAGCGCATCCATGCGATCGGGGACTGCGCGCAGATCGCTCCGCCGCCTCGGCCCGGTGACTCGCAGGCCCCGCCGGTCGGTGCACCCGCGGGCCTCATCGGGCCCGGGTGGAGGCAGGCCGACTGGCTCGCCCGAACCCTCGTCGCCGTCGCGGAGGGGCACAGCAACCCCGAGCCGTTGGGCGCCGATCCCCGTCCGGTGGTGATGCTGAAGGCATCCGGCATCGACGTCGTCGCTGTCGGAGACGTCTCACGAGACGTGTTCGACGATCTCGCCGCGGATGTGCACGGTCCATCGATCGGCCATGCAGCAGGATGCCCGGTCGATCCGCCGCTGCGGGTGGCGAGCTGGATGGACGCCGAGCACGGACGCTACGTGAAGATGATCACCCGCGCAGGCGTTCTCGAGGGGATGGTGTGCGTCGGAATGCCCCGAACGGCGGCAGAACTCACGCTGCTGTTCGAACGTCGTAGCGAGCTGCCCACCGACCGGTCGGTGCTGCTTCGCCACGACGGCCCCGACATCGACTCATCGGCGGCCGGCGACGCGTTCGCCCCGGACTCCACCGTCTGCTGGTGCAACGCCGTCACCGTCGCCGGCATCGCTGCGGCGGCTGAGGCGGGTCACACCACGGTCGCGTGCGTGGGCAAGGCCACTCGAGCCGGCACCGGATGCGGCGGGTGCAGAGAGCGCATCGGCCAGGTTCTCGAGCATCACTCCGCCAGGATCGCGTCGATCTGACCCATCGCGAGCGTCATGCCCTCCTGCATGCCCATCTCGACCATCTTCTCGAGCTGGTCGACACTCACGAACCTGCTCAGCGTCGTCATCCGTGTCTTTCCGTCGACCGATTCCAGAGTGACGATCGCGCGCACGGGCTCGATCGAGTCGTCGGGATTGCCATGCTCATCGGCGAAACCGTCGTCGAACTCCAGTCGCGTGGGCGCGTCGACCGCCGTGACGAGCCACCATCCGCCGGCCTTCGTGCCATCGGGCCCTGTCATGTAGTACGAGGAGCGGGAGCCCACCGAGAGCTCGTGTGCGGTGAAGGTGGCGGGCCAGGTGGGTGGGCCCCACCAGCGCTCGAGCTGGCGAGGATCCTCCCAGACCTGCCAGACCCTGTCGACGTCGGCCGCGAATTCGGCGACGAACGTGAGGGTGAGTGCGTCTGTGTCCTTGTCGACGCTGAGAATGGTCATGGCTTCTCCTTCAGGGGTCTTCGGCGAGGATGTCGTCGATGCGGCGGGCGCGCTGCGCCCAGATCTGCTCGAACGCGTTCAGCAGCGTCTGGGCTCTGCCGATCGTGTCGATGCGGCTGTGCACGAGCTGTTCTCTACCGCGACGCTCCTTCGTCACGAGGAGCGCACGTTCGAGCACCGTCACGTGCTTCTGCACGGCGGCGAAGCTCATGTCGTAGTGCTCGGAGAGCGCCGTCACCGACTGGCCCGTGACGAGCACGCGGCTCACGATGTCGCGCCTCGTCGCATCCGCCAGTGCCTGGAAGATGCGGTCGATCTCGGATTCGGTCAGCTCATGTACAACCATTTGGTTGTACGATACGCCTCACTCGCCCGAAGGGCAAGAGCCTTAGTTCTGGCCGGGCTGATCCTCGTCGCCGCGGCCCACGGTGCCGTCGTCTCCCGGGGCCGGCGCGGGCGCGACGCTGGACTGCGGAGTCGGGACGGTACCCGGCTGTGTCGGATCGGTCGTGGGAGTCGGAGTCGTCGTAGCGGGTGCGTCGGTCGAGGAGTCGTCGCTCGAGTTCGATCCCGAGCCGGACCCGTAGACCAGGTCGTCGTCGGGATCGGGGAAGTCGGCGGCCGGCTGCAGGACCTCGTCGTTCGCCGTCATCACGGACTTCCAGATCCGGTGACGCACGCTGTAGCCCGAGTACCCGTTCGTCTCGACATCGGTCATCGAGACGTCGCCGGAGACGTTGCCGACCCAGACGGCGGTGGCGGCCCTCGTGCTCGCCCCGATCATCCACGTGTCCTTCTCGTTGTCGGTGGTGCCCGTCTTGCCGATGTGCTCGACGTCGTCGTACGGGTTCGAGGCTGTCGCCGTTCCGCTCTGGATCGGCCCCTTCATCGCGTAGGCGAGGGTCGACGCGACCGACGGGTCGAGGGCCTGGGCGCAGTCGGCCTGGGGAGGCTGCAGCTCAGCGCCCGAGGCGTCGAGGATGCGATCGATGGCGATGGGCTTGCAATAGACACCGTTGGCCGCGATACCGGCGTAGGCGGCGGCCATGGTCAGCGGCGCGATCGTCTGGGTGCCCAGGATGTCGGCGAGGTTCGAGCCGAGTTCGCCTCCGTCAGCGCGGTGCACGCCCAGCGACTGGGCCGTGTTGCGGATCTGGCAGAGGTCGAGGTCTTCGGCCATGGCGATGAAGGCGTTGTTCACCGAGTCCGTGAGGGCGTACTGCACCGTGATGGTGCCGGGCCGGGAACCGCTGTCGTTCTTCGGGGCGTAGGGCTCGCCGCTGATGTCGACGCAGGAATTCGTGAAGTCGGCGCGATCGAAGGTCTGAGGATTGCCGTTGACCCGTTCGCCCAGCGTGTTGCCCTGCTTGAGCCACTCCGCGAGCGTGAACACCTTGTAGGTCGAGCCGACCTGGAACCCGCTCGACCCTCCATAGCCCTGGTCGGTGTTGTAGTTCAGCGAGGTGCTGCCGGGGTCGGTCGACTCTCCGGCCACGTAGCTTTTGTTCTGCGCCATCGCGAGGATGCGGCCCGTTCCCGGTTCGACCGTGACGATGGTCGAGCCCAGGTCGAGTTCGTCGCTCGATGCGGGCACGTACTCCGTCATGGTCTCGTTCGCGTTGGCCTGAAGGGTGGGGTTCAGGGTCGTGAAGATCTGGAATCCGCCCGTCTTGAAGTTCGACCAGCGCTCGTCGGCCGTGGCGCCGAACGTGGGGTCGTTCTTGACGATCCAGGTCACGTAGTCGCAGAAGTAGGCGGCACCGGATGCCGCGGTCTGGCATCCCGTCGACGGCTCGGTGATCGCCGGGGTGACGGGGGTGGCGACGGCCTCGTCGTACTGGGCCTTCGTGATGGTGTGCTGCTTGAGCATGGATGCGAGCACGTCGATGTCGCGACGGGCCTTGTTCGCCTCGATGTTCTCGGGCTCGTCGATGCGCAGGCCGTTCGGCTCGTTCACGGTGGCGATCAGGCTCGCGGCCTGCGCGACCGTGAGCTGCGCGGCCGTCGTGCCGTAGTAGTAGTTGGCGGCCGCTTCGATGCCGTAGACCGACCCGCCGAAGTTGGCGATGTTCAGGTAGCCCAGCAGAATCTGGTCTTTGTCGTACCTCTTCTCGAGGCCGATGGCCAGCCGCATCTCGCTCAGCTTGCGGTCGAGCGACGTGTCGGTCGCCTCGGCGTAGGCCTTCTCGCGGTCGGCCTCGTTGTCGAGGGTCTCGGCCCGCTGCACCAGGATGTTCTTCACGTACTGCATGGTGATGGTCGACGCTCCGCTCTCGACCCCGCCTGAGGTCAGATTGCTGAGGGCCGCGCGCAGGGTCGATGTCAGGTCGACGCCGTTGTGCTCGTAGAACCGCGGATCCTCCGTCGAGACGACCGCGTCCTTGACCGCCGGGGCGATCTCGTCCCAGCCGACCTCCTGGCGGTTCTGGTCGAAGACCGTCGCGAGCAGCGTGTTCGATCCATCGGTGTTCGTCGAGTAGATCTCGGACTTCTGCGACAGCGCACCGATGTCGAGGGTCGACGGCAGGTCTTCGAACAGGCCGACCGAGCGGGAGACCGTTGCGCTCGTGAGCGATACGGCGGGAACGGCGAGGGCGGTGACGAGGACACCGGCGATGACGCTCACTCCGAGCAGCTTCAGCCAGGGCTTCGCCGCCGACAGGACACGTGACGAGGATTCAGGCATAACAGTTGAGGATACGTAGATGCACCTCCGAGGTGCCTGAATCGTGCCACGGTGTCACAGAGAGTCACACGACTTCCGCCCACGGCCCGTCGGGTGAAGGCTGAGTCCCATGACACTGAACACCTCTGCACGCGGCACCCGGCACGTCGGCTCGGTCGAGCCCATCTCCGACAGTGCGGGCCTCGACGCCGACTCGTTCAAGGCCGTGTTCCGCAACCATCCGGCCGGGGTCGCCGTGATCACGGCCGATGCGGGCGACGGCCCCGTGGGCCTCACGGCCACCTCGGTCTTCTCCGTGAGCGCCGAGCCGCCCCTGCTGGTGTTCTCCGTCTCCGGCCAGTCCTCCAGTGCGCCGACTATCCGCGCGGCAGACACCGTGGTCGTACATCTTCTCGGCGCGCAGCAGCTCGACCTCGCGACGCTCTGCGCCACGAGCGGCATCGACCGTTTCGCCGACACCACGATCTGGGATCGGCTGATCACCGGAGAGCCCTACTTCCCCGCGGCCCAGTCCTGGATCAGGGGGCGGGTCATCGAACGCATGGATGCCGGGGGCTCGACCGTGATCGCCGTGCACGCCCTGCAGGCGGGCACCTCGGACGAGGCCGATTCCGCCGAGCCGCTCGTCTACCACAACCGCACGTGGCACAGGCTGGGGTCGCACTCGCGCATAGGCGAATAGAGTTGCACGTGAAAGACCTCGTGCAAACCGAAGGAAGTCCTAAAACATAATGAGTGCTCACTACAACCTCGTCGTTCTGGGAGCCGGCCCCGGCGGCTATGTGGCTGCCATCCGTGCCGCGCAGCTCGGGCTCAGCGTCGCCGTCGTCGAAGAGAAGTACTGGGGCGGTGTCTGCCTCAACGTGGGCTGCATCCCGTCGAAGGCTCTGCTCCGCAACGCCGAGTTGGCGAACATCTTCGCCACCCAGGCGACGGAGTTCGGAATCTCCGGAGAGGCCTCGTTCGACTTCGGCGCGGCCTTCGACCGCAGCCGCAAGGTGGCCGACGGGCGCGTCAAGGGCGTGCACTTCCTCATGAAGAAGAACAAGATCACCGAGTACGACGGCCGGGGTTCGTTCGACGACAGCCACTCGCTCACGGTCGCCAAGTCCGACGGAACGGCAGAGCAGCTCACGTTCGACAACGCGATCATCGCCACCGGGTCGACCGTTCGACTCCTCCCCGGTGTGACCCTCAGCGACAACGTCGTCACCTATGAGAGCCAGATCCTGACCCGCGAGCTGCCGAAGTCGATGGTCATCGTCGGCGCTGGCGCCATCGGAATGGAATTCGCCTACATCCTGCGCAACTACGGCGTCGAGATCACCATCATCGAGTTCCTCGACCGGGCTCTTCCGAACGAAGACGTCGACGTCTCCAAGGAGATCGCGAAGCAGTACAAGAAGCTGGGTGTCACGCTGCTCACCTCGACGAAGGTCGAGAGCATCGTCGACAACGGCTCGTCCGTCACCGTCTCGTACACCGCCAAGGATGGCGCGCAGGGGTCGATCGAGGTCGACAAGGTCATGATGTCGATCGGTTTCGCACCGCGCGTCGAGGGCTTCGGACTCGACAAGACGGGCGTGCAGCTGACCGAGCGCGGAGCGATCGCGATCGACGACCACATGCGCACCAACGTTCCGAACATCTACGCCATCGGCGACGTCACGGCCAAGCTGCAGCTCGCACACGTCGCCGAGGCGCAGGGTGTCGTGGCCGCCGAGACGATGGCCGGCGCCGAGACCCAGTCGCTCGGCGACTACCGCAACATGCCGCGGGCGACCTTCTGCCAGCCGCAGGTCGCGAGCTTCGGCCTCACCGAGCAGCAGGCGCGCGACGAGGGGCACGACGTGCTCGTCTCGACGTTCCCCATGACGGCCAACGGCAAGGCCCACGGGCTCGGCGAGCCGGCCGGTTTCGTCAAGCTGGTCGCCGACGCGAAGTACGGGGAGTTGCTCGGTGGCCACATGGTCGGTCACGACGTGTCCGAGCTGCTCCCGGAGCTCACCCTTGCGCAGATGTGGGACCTCACGGCGACCGAGCTGGCACGCAACGTGCACACGCACCCCACCCTGAGCGAGGCCCTGCAGGAGGCATTCCACGGGCTCAAGGGGCACATGATCAACCTGTAGACATGTCCGATCGTGCGCGATTCGATGACGCGGTGCGCGCGCTGTCGACGCCCGGAGATCTGCGAGCCGACCTCTGCTCGCCGTTCCTGTCGGTGCTGCCGGTGACGGGTGTGTCCATATCCGTCCTCGGCGGCATCGCCGGACCTGGCACCATCTGCGCGAGCGACCGCCGGGCGAGTCGGCTTGACGAGCTGCAGTTCGATCTGGGAGAGGGGCCGTGCTGGCAGGCCCTGGCGAGCCGTCGTCCGGTGCTGACCGAAGACATCCGGCACAAGACGGCCTGTGACGCCTGGCCTGCTCTCGTGGGGGCGCTCGGCGACGAGCGGATCATGGGCGTCTTCGCGTTCCCGCTGGCCCTTGGAGCAGTGGGCATCGGTGCGGTCGACCTGTACACCGAGCGGCCGGCGCGGCTCGACGACGGCGAGGTGGCCGATGCGGTGGCACTGGCCGGATTCGCGGTGTGGCACGTGCTGCACCGGGTGCTCGACGACCACCGCTCGCAGGAGGACTCGAACGAGGAGGAGCCCGCGTCGTCACGACGGGAGTTCCATCAGGCCACCGGGATGGTGCTGGCGCAGATGGGCATCCAGGCATCCGACGCTGCCCTGCTGATCCGTGCTCACGCCTTCTCGACCGGGCGCACCGTGGTCGAGGTCTCCCGCGATGTCGTCGACAGGCGGCTCGTGTTCTCCGAGGAGATGCCGTGATCGCTCGATGTGCTCGCCCGCGACAGTTAAGGTTGACCTCATGGTGAGCAGAACGCGCGAGGCTCAGTTGACCGCCACGTTCGTGACCCTCGCAGACACCTTGGTGGCCGACTACGACGTGGTCGAGCTGCTCCACACGCTCATCAGCACCTGCGCGGAGCTGCTCGACGCTGCGGGCGCCGGGCTCACCCTGGCAGCGTCGGGGGGCCAGCTCGAGGTGCTCGCGTCGACGAGCGAGGAGAGTCGGCTGGTCGAACTCATGCAGCTGCGTGCCGGAGAGGGGCCGTGCATCGAGGCCTACCTCAGCGGCACGGTGGTGGCCGTCTCCGATGTCGCAGACGTGGTCGACGTCTGGCCGCTGTTCGCGCAGAAGGCATTGTCGCTGGGGTTCCGCTCGGTGCATTGCATCCCCATGCAGCTCCGGGGCGAGACCATAGGCAGCCTCAACCTGTTCCGCGCCACCCTGGGGCGGCTGCCCGACGAAGACATCGCCGTGGCCAGGGGGCTCGCCGACATCGCCACCATCGGCATCCTGCACCAGCGGGCCATGAGCGAGAGCGACGTCGCCCGTCAGCAGCTGCAGCTGGCGCTCGACAGCCGGGTGCTCATCGAACAGGCCAAGGGCGTTCTGGCACACACCCATTCGCTCGACATGGACGGCGCGTTCACTCTTCTGCGCACCTACGCGCGCACGAACGGGGTCCGGCTTCAAGACGTCGCGCGCGACGTCGTCGAGAGGCGACTCACGATCTGACTGCTGTCAGATGCCCGTTCCGCTCTCCCATAGATGCTCGGATGTGCCGCTGATCAGAGCCGCCACCCCCATTGCCTGGCTGTCGGTGAGCGAGGCGATGTAGTCGACGATGCCGCGCCCGCGGCCTCGGGCGATGAGGCTCTCGTCGTCGATGCGCCCGCGCAGCAGCTCGGGGGAGTCGGACCGCAACCGGAAGTATCCGGCCGTGGCGACCTGCACCAGTTCGACCAGGCGACGGGGCGCGCGAGCCGCGTCGTCGTCGTCGGACAGCCAGGCCCGGAAGCCCTCGACGAGGGTCTCGAGCACACGACCCTGGCCGCGCTGGTAGGTGGCGAGGTCGGGTCGCTCGAGCACGAAACGCGTGTGAACGAACTTGAGCACGACCACGTCGTGCCAGGCCTGCTGGCCGAGCCTCACATGCGCGCTTCTGACGTGGGGGTCGCGGTCGACGACGATCGAGCGCTGCAGCCTGTTGATCCAGCTGCGCGTGAACGACGAGATCGCCCGCTCGGCTCCCATCGAGCCGTCGAACGGAACCGAGAGCAGCCCGTCTCCGAGGTCTTCGCTGACCTTCTGCACGGCGGCCCTGAAGGCGTCGTCGGAGGCGTTCCACGCATCGCGCGCATGGATGCGCCGGCGCACCAGTTCGAGGGCATGGCCCGGTGTGCGGGCGCTCGCCTCGAGCGACTGCTCGTCGAGCCGTGACAGCCGTGCCTGGTCGCGGAGCCAGCTGCGCAGCTCGGCGGAGACGGAGGCCTGCTGCAGAACGCCGGCCCGGTAGAAGTCGTCGAGGTCGTGGATCGAGTAGGCGATGTCGTCGGCGATGTCCATGACCGAGCATTCGACGGTCTGACGCCACTCGCCGATGCCGGGGAAGGCGGAGCGGGCCTCGCGCAGCTCGTCGGCGTCGAGCGTGTAGGCCGAGAACTTGTCGGCCCCGCCGTTGCGCTGCGATCCGACGCCCCGGGGCATTCCGTCCGGCATGTCGGTTCGCACCCGCGACTGCCATTCGGCCCGGAGCCAGGGGTACTTGAGAACGCCCGCACGCACCGCGGCGGTGAGGTTGAGGCCCTGCTCGGTGGCATCGCACGCGTCGAGCTCTGTGAGGATGCGGAAGGTCTGGGCGTTGCCTTCGAACCCCTCGGACAGGTTCAGGCGCTCGCGCGCGAGCCGGTCGAGAACCTGTTCTCCGAGGTGGCCGAACGGCGGGTGCCCCAGATCGTGCGCGCTGGCGGCCGCCTGCACGACGACGGGATCGCATCCCCCGAGTTCGCGCACCAGACGCCCGGTGTCGCCCTGGTCTTGTTCGAGCATCACCGCGATGGACCGGGCGACGGCGGTGACCTTGACCGAATGGGTGAGTCGGTTGTGGATGACGGGACCGGCCCCGGCCTGCGAGATGACCTGGGTGACTGCCGACAGCCGAGAGAAATAGGGCGAGAATCTGATGCGCTCGAGATCGACGCGGAAGTCGGGCTGGGGCTCGATGCGCTCGATAGGGTCGAGCTGTTCGGGGATGCGCCGACGGATGCGCGCCTCGGAGGTGTTCTGCCCTGCGTCTGCGGTGCTCATCTGACCGAGATTACATCTGCAGGGCGAGAGCGAAGGGCAGCACGCTGCCGGCGCCGTGTCGACGCAGTTCGCGGCCCGCGACCGTGATGGTCCATCGGCTGTCGACGAGATCGTCGACGAGCAGCACCGGTCGGCCGTCGAGGGCGTCGAGCCGTTCGGACAGCTGCTCTCCCACGGCGAAACGCTGCCACACCGACGAGAGCCGGTAGACGCTGTTGCCGCCGGGCGCGCCGTCGGGGCCCCCGCCGGCCAGATCGAGTGATCCGAGGTGGGGGAGCCTGCCCAGCTGCGACAGTCCATCGGCGATCGAGCGCACGAGAACGGGCCGTCGCCTCGACGGCATGCTGACGATGGCTGCGGGGCGCTCGCTCCACGGCCATTCGCCCAGCACGCGTGCGCAGGCCTGAACGAGCGCGGGACTCGCCGCCTCGTCGGGCGATCCCGCAGCGAAGAGCTGCCGCAGCGTTCCGCCCCAGCCGAGGTCGGTGAGCCGGGCCAGCGCTCGACCCGGTTCGACGCGCTCGTCGACGGCGATGCGCCCCTTCACGGAGACTCCACGCTCCGACGCGCCGGTGGGCCACTGCGTGCGTGGCTCGATGACCGCGCCGACCCGCTGCAGAGCGGCTTCGGCCGTGACCTGGTCACCCGATGCGACCGAGCTGTCGTACCAGGCGCTCGTGCAGTTGTCGCAGCGTCCGCACGGCGCCGCGGTCGGATCGTCGAGGGCGCGCTGCAGGAATTCCATGCGGCACCCGGTGGTCGTCTCGTAGTCGAGCATCGACTGCTGCTCGGCCACCCGTTCGGCGGCGATGCGCTGGTACCGCTCGGCGTCGTAGACCCAGGGCAGGCCCGTCGAGCGCCATCCGCCCTGCACCTTCGACACCGCGCCATCGACGTCGAGCACTTTGAGCAGCAGCTCGAGAGGGGTTCTGCGCAGGTCGACGAGCGCCTCGAGCGCGGGGGTCGACAGTGGCCCGGACTCTGCGTCGAGCGCGTCGAGCACGGCGCGGGCGCGCCTGTCGTCGGGCATGGATGCCGTGGCGAAGTAGTGCCAGATCTCCGGGTCTTCTCTGCCGGGCAGCAGGAGCACGTCGGCATTCGCCGTGGCGCGGCCGGCGCGGCCGACCTGCTGGTAGTACGCCACGGGTGACGACGGAGCGCCGAGGTGGATGACGAAACCGAGGTCGGGCTTGTCGAACCCCATTCCGAGCGCGCTCGTCGCCACGAGCGCCTTGACCTCGTTGTTCTTCAACTTCGCCTCGGCGGCCTCGCGATCGGCCGGATCGGTGCGACCGGTGTAGGCCAGCACCTCATGGCCCGCCTCCCGGAGAAGCCGCGCCGTGTCTTCGGCGGCCGACACCGTGAGCGCGTAGATGATGCCACTGCCCTGCATCTGGTCGAGATGCGTCAGCAGCCAGCCGAGCCTGGCCTTCGCGTCGGGCAGCCTCAGGGCGCCCAGCCGCAGCGACGCGCGGGCGAGCGGCCCCCTGATAGTGACGACCGCATTGGCGTCGGCGCCCTGCGCGTCGACGCTCAGCTGCTCGGCCACGTCGGCGACCACCCGGGAGTTCGCCGTCGCCGTCGTGGCGAGCACCGGCACGCCCGGGGGAAGCTCGGCGATCAGCGTGCGAAGCCTGCGGTAGTCGGGGCGGAAGTCGTGGCCCCAGTCGGAGATGCAGTGCGCCTCGTCGACGACGAGCAGGCCGGTGCGCCGCACGAGCTCGGGCAGCTGCTCGTCTCGGAAGCGGGGGTTGTTGAGCCGTTCGGGCGACACCAGCAGAACATCGATCTCGTTGCGGGCGAGCCGCTCCTTGATCGATTCCCACTCGTGGGTGTTCGCGGAGTTGAGGCTCGCGGCCGTGACTCCAGCCCGAGCGGCGGCGGCCACCTGGTCGCGCATGAGTGCGAGCAGGGGAGACACGAGGATGGTGGGACCGGCACCACGCTGCCGCAGCAGCAGCGTGGCGATGAAGTAGACGGCCGACTTGCCCCACCCGGTGCGCTGCACGACGAGCGCTCGGCTGCGGTCGCTGACGAGGGCGTCGATCGCCTCGGCCTGACCCTCATGGAACTCGGCGTCGGGCCGACCGACCAGGGAGCGCAGAATGTCGGTCGCGGTCTGGGCGGGTTCGGATGTCGTCATGACTCGAGCCTGCCATCGACCGCCGACGCCCGGCGACCGTGCACGCATCCCGGGGTGAAAAGGGGTAACCTCCCCCCTGTGCAGAACCGACCGCTGACCCACCTCGTCGCGGTGTTCCTCGGTGGAGTGCTCGGCAGCGGTCTGCGACTCGGCCTCGATACGGTGCTCCCGCACTCCGACGAGCAGTTCCCCCTCAGCACGCTGCTCATCAACGTGGTCGGCTCCTTCGTTCTGGGCTGGCTCACGGGCGGCCTCTTCGCTCGGGGCGCGTCGTCGGTTCTGAAGGCGGCCCTCGGCCCCGGCCTGCTCGGGTCGTTCACGACGTTCTCGGCCGTGATCCTGGCGCTGGTGCTCCTGACCGTCTCTACACCGCCCCAGGTGGTTCTCGCCGTCGTGTATCTGGTGGTCACCCTGGTTCTGGGCCTCGGCGCCTCGTTCCTCGGCATTCGACTGGGAGAACGGTCACGCAAAAGGGTCGCCGAATGACGCCCCTCCTCGCCCTCGTCGTGGTGCTCTCCGGGGGTCTCGCGGCGGTCGTGCGCTATGCCGTGAGCACCTGGGTTGCCTCGCGCCCATCCTCGTCGCGCCTCCGTCGCTTTCCGTGGGCGGTGCTCGTCGTCAACGGCGTCGGGTCGGCGCTCGCGGGCTGTGCAGCCGGCCTCGCCTCGACCCTGGCGCTGTCGACCGACGTGCGCCTGGTGCTCATCACCGGGGTTGCCGGCGGCCTCACCACCTTCAGTACCTTCAGCGTCGAGACGGTGGCTCTGATTCGAGACGGGCGCAGTGGCGTGGCCGCCCTGTCGTGCCTGCTCAATCTCTCGGTCGGTCTGGCGCTCGCGGTCGGAGGCTACGCGCTGGGAGTGCTGCTCTCGTCGTGAGCGGGAGCACGCACGAATCTCACCCACAGCCAGACGGCGACGCAGACCGCGGCGAAGACCAGTGACAGCAGCGCGATCAGGATGATGCCCGCGCCGCCGCCGAGTCCGCCGAGCGCCGAAGAGAGCACGCCCGCGAGCAACGTGAATCCGGCCAGCGCGAGGACGAGCCACACGAGCCGCCGCCAGCGCAGGATCTGCCGCCCGGGAAGGTCGGCGATCGGAAGAAGCAGGAAGGCGGCGCCGCCCAGGGAGGCGAGCGCAACGGTGTTCACGAACTCCGCGACGAAGGCGGCGACCGTTCCGGCACTCGCCGAGAAGGAACCGGAGATGAGCAGGGCGGTGACGCCGATCACCAGGAGAGACCCGATCTGGAGTGCCGCCAGGCGCCCCTGTGCGCGTCGCGAGGCAGGCGCTGTCAGGGCGAGGCCGAAGACGATGCCGAAGACCAGCGCGGGATCGAGGTCGAGGGTGCGCGAGAGCACGGTCGCACCCACCGAGACCAGAAGGTAGATCGGGCGAAGCCGGATGTCGACGGATACGTCGAAGACCCAGCGTGCGAGCAGCCGGGGAACCAGGACGGCGACCGCGTTCACCGCGACGATTCCGAGGGCGACGGCCACGAGCAGGCGCAGATAGGCCGGCTCGTCGGCCACCGGCGCGCTGAGAACGGTGATGGTCGCGGTCGCGACCAGGGCGAAGGCGCCCGTGACACGCGTGTTCCACGACAGCGCCGGGGCGGACTCGAACTCCTGGTGACGGGAGCGGTTGCGACCCGTGAGTCGCGCACTCCTCGAGCCGGCCGCGGACGGCGCCGAACGCAGCCCGCGCAGGGTTCCGGCGAGAAGCCGTGCGGGCACGGCGAGGAGCGCGACCATCGCCAGCCCGATTCCGAAGGCCAGGGTCCAGTCGATGGCCCCGGCGCTTCCGAATGCCGGCTTCATGCCCGCGCTGAACCGTGTCGCGGCCGACCACCCGCCCGGCGTGACGGCTGTCGGAGCCTGGGCCGACGCATCCGGCTGGGCCTGCGGCTGCTCGGGGGTCGCCGCCGGCAGATCGCCGTCGGCGGGGGTCGGCGGCGCCGTGGATGTCGGCGCGGGCTCGGGCGCCGACGAGCTCGGCTGAGGCGTCGGTGCGGGCGTCGCGGTCGCGGCGGTGCCGAAGGCCACCGAGACCCGGGCGCTCTCCGTGCTGATGTTGCCGGCCGCGTCCTGCTGGATGGCCGACACCTCATAGTTGCCGATGTCGATCGCGGCCGAGGTGCATGACCAGCGACCGGCCGTCACGACGGCCTGGCACAGGGAATGCGGGCCGGCGAACAGGGTCACCGTCGCCCCGTCCTCGCCGGTTCCGGAGAAGGTCGCGCCGGTCGCCGGAACAGGGCTCGCGGGAATGGTCACTGCCGGTGGGGCGGGTGCGTCGACATCGATGGTGAGCTCGGTCGGTGCGCTGGATGCCGACGAGCGGCCGCCGCTCCAGGGCGCGACCTGGCTGGCGGTCAGCTGATAGCTTCCGCTGGTGGTGCCGGCGGGCAGGGCGCAGAACCACGAGCCGGTGGAATCGACCGTCGCGGTGCACGACACCCCGCCGACCGTCGCTGTCACCGTCGCGCCCGGAAGCCCGGAGCCCATGACGGTTCCGCTCGACACCGTTCCGCCGCCGCCGGGCCCGGCCGTGGGCGCGTTCAGCACGGAGATCTGCACGCTCGTCTCCGACGTCTGACCGTCGACGGTCTGCACGGCGCGCACGGTGACCGACGAGGTGGACTCGATGGTGACGTCGCACGTCCACACGCCCGAGGGGTTCGCGACGACGCTGCAGAGGGGCTGGCCACCCGCCTCCGAATACAGGTCGATGCCCGCCGACGGCTCGGCGGTGCCTCTGAACGTGATGGCCTCGCCCACGAGCTCGGATGCCGCGGGCCGCTCGATCACGGGCGTGGCGATCGCGACGGTGGAGTCGGGTGACGGGGTGGGCGTCGGGTCGGTCTCGGTCGCCGATGCGGAGAGACCCGGTGCGACGAGCACGGCCAGAACGATGCCCAGGATGGCGCCGGCGGTCGCCACGACGGCAGCACGGCGGCGCGTTGCTGCGGCGTGTGGTGTTGCCGGCACGAAGAGAGTCACGTACCTCCCATTTAGGGGCCTTTGCGACTCGAAGTCAAACATTTCACACGCCCGAAACAGTCTGCGGGCCATACTGGGCGGGAGTGGGACGATCGACCCACTCGGGAGGGCGAGCCGCGATGACCAGGATGTCGGCACAGGACCGTCGAGTCGAGCTCGTCGCCGCAGCCTTCCGGGTCGTCGCCGCCCGGGGCGTGGCGGCGGCCAGCGTTCGGGCGATCTGCCAGGAGGCGGGAATGGCCCTCGCGAGCTTCCACTACGCGTTCGAGTCTCGAGACGCGCTCATGGCCGAGCTGGTGAACGTGGTCGTCGAGGCCGAGCGAGGGGCCATGCTGCCGCCGCTCGCTCCGGGGGAGTCCTTTCGCGACACCGTCAGACTCGGGCTCGAGCGGTACCTCCAGCACCTGCGCTCCGATCCGCACAGAGAGAAGGCCATGCTCGAACTGACCCAGTACGCCTTGCGCACGCCCGCACTCGAGGCGGTCGCCTCCCGGCAGTACGAGCGCTACCACGCCCTGGCAGAAGACGCCCTTGCCACCGCGGCAGAGCTCTGGAATGTGACCTTGACGATGCCGATCGTCGATGTCGCCCGCATCCTCGTGGTGGTCACAGACGGCGTCACCCTCTCGTGGCTCGTCACTCGGGACGACGAGGCGGCCGCACGGGCGCTCGACTTCGCGGCCGATTCTGTCGCGGGTCTGGCGGTCGCCGCATGAGCGTGTTCGCCGAACCCGTCCGTCGGGTCGGGGGAGGCTGGATCGCCCTCTTCGCTGCCGCCTGGCTCGGCGTCTGGATGGCCCAGCTCACGCCGGTGCAGCTGCTGCTGCCCGTGCAGATCGAGCAGCGCCTGGGGGCTGCGTCGTGGGTGGACAACGTGGTCGCCTTCGGGGTGATCTCGGGAATCGCCGGTGTCGCGGCCTTCATCACCTTCCCCGTCACGGGACTTCTCTCCGACCGCACGACCTCGCGCTTCGGCAGGCGGCGCCCGTGGATCGCCGGCGGCGCACTGCTGTTCGCCGTCTCGCTGCTGCTTCTGGGCCTGCAGGAGGGCTTCGTCGGCATGGGCGTCTTCTGGACCCTCTCGATCATCGGCTTCTGCGTCCTCACCGCGGCGCTCACGGCCACGATCTCCGACCGGGTTCCCGTGGGCCAGCGCGGCTTCGTGTCGGGGTGGATCTCTGCTCCGCAGGCGATCGGCACGATCCTCGGCCTTGTCCTCGTGCTCACCCTGTTCACCGGTCAGTTCGGGGGATACGCCGCGATGGCGGTGCTGCTCGTCGTCCTGGTCGCGCCGTTCCTGATCTTCGGCCGCGACGAGGTGCTGACCCGCGAGGCCGCACGGAGCGTGCCGCGCGGGCGGTTGATCGACGAACTGTGGATCAGTCCCCGCCAGTACCCGGACTTCGGCTGGACCCTGCTCGGCCGCATCCTCGTCAACACGGGCAATGCGCTCGGCACGACGCTGCTGCTGTACTTCCTCATGTACGGCCTGGACGACGAGAACGCCGAAGACGACCTGATCGTGCTCACCCTGATCTACATGGTCTTCGTGGTGCTCTCCTCGCTCGGCGCCGGCGCCCTCAGCGATCGGCTGGGCCGTCGGCGCATCTTCGTGTTCGTGTCGTCGACGCTGCAGGCGGTGGCCGCGTTGCTGCTCGCCTTCGTGCCGGAGCTGTCTGTCGCCATGATCGCCGCCGGGCTGCTGGGCGCCGGCTACGGATGCTTCCTCAGCGTCGACCAGGCGCTCGCGACGCAGGTGCTGCCCGACCCCGCGACCCGGGGAAAGGACCTCGGCATCATGAACATCGCGACGGCCGTGCCGCAGGCCATGGCGCCCCTGCTCGGAGCCGCCGTGGTCGCCTGGCTCGGCGGCTTCCAGGGACTCTTCATCCTGTCCGCGCTCTTCGCCTTCGGCGGCGCCCTCGCCGTCGCCCGAATCAGATCCGTGAGGTAAGTACCGTGATCCCTCCTCTCCTCCGCCCCGACACCGAGCCCTGGCGCACGCCGTCGAGCTGGTGGCCGCGCCTGGCCGCGGCCACGGCGCACCTCGAGACCCCGCTCGCCGCCGTCGGCCTCGAGGCGTTCTCGCACAATGCCTACGACATGCTCGACAGGGCCGCCGGAACGACCATCCGTGTCGCATCCAAATCGGTGCGCATCCGGTCTCTGGTCGATGCCGTGCTCGCGCTCGACGGATACGCGGGGGTGCTGGCATATACGCTTCCCGAGGCGCTCTGGCTGGCCGAGACGATCGACGACGTCGTCGTGGGCTATCCGAGCGTCGACGTCACGGCGATGCGCGAGCTCGCCTCGAGCCCGGAGCTCGCCTCGCGGGTGACGCTGATGATCGACTCGCTCGACCACCTCGACTTCATCGACGAGGTCGCGCCGCCCGGCACGCGTGAGGATCTTCGGCTCTGCCTCGAGATCGACATGTCGTTCGTCACGCGGCCGCTCGGTCATGTCGGAGTGTGGAGATCCCCGGTGCGCGAGGTCGCCCAGGCCCGGCGCCTGGCAGAGGCCATCGAGCGACGCCCCGGCTTCACGCTCGTGGGCATCATGGGCTACGAGGCGCAGATCGCCGGCGTCGGCAACAGGCCGAGGGGCAATCCGGCGCGCGCCGTCGTGCTCGATTGGATGCAGACGCATTCTGTCGCGGAACTCACCGACAGGCGCGGAGCCATCGTCGAGGCGGTGGGGCGCGTCTCGCCGCTGGAGTTCGTCAACGGCGGAGGCACCGGCTCGCTCGAGAGCACATCGGCGGATGCGTCGGTGACGGAGATCGCGGCCGGCTCCGGCCTGCTGGGCGGTCACCTCTTCGACACGTACTCCCGATTCCGGCCCGCCCCCGCGGCCGCGTTCGCGCTGTCGGTGGTGCGCAAGCCGACGCCGAAGATGGCGACGCTCCTCGGGGGCGGCTGGATCGCATCCGGACCGCCGCAGAAGGACAGGACCCCCGAGATCGTCTGGCCGGAGGGGCTCGAGCTGCAGGCCCGCGAGATGGCCGGCGAGGTGCAGTCGCCCCTGTCGGGCGCGGCCGCCGCCGAGCTGCGGATCGGCGACCGGGCGTGGCTGCGGCACACGAAGTCGGGTGAACTCGCGGAGCACGTGGCGGAGGTGGCGATCGTGTCGGGCGACGAGGTGGTCGCGATGGTTCCGAGCTACCGAGGAGAAGGGAAGGCGTTCCTGTGAGCGCAAGCGGCGCCGTGTGGCGCAACTGGGGTCGCACCGAGGCCGTGCGCCCGAAGCGTGTCGAGCGGCCGACGAGCGCGGGCGCCGTGCAGCGGGCCGTGATCGCCGCGGCGCGCTCGGGGCTCACCATCAAGGCGGTCGGAGCGGGGCACAGCTTCACCGGCATCGCTGTCGCTCCCGGGGTGCAGCTCGACCTGGATGCCCTCACCGGGCTGGTCGGAGTCGACACCGATCGCAAGCGGGTCACCCTGGCCGCCGGCACGCGGCTCTTCGACATCCCCCGCCTCCTCGAACCCCTCGGCCTCGCGATGCCGAACCTCGGCGACATAGACCGGCAGAGCATCAGCGGGGCGATCTCGACCGGAACGCACGGAACGGGCTCCGAGTTCACCGGCATCGCCGGCCAGGTTCGCGGCGCCGTGATCGTCACGGGCGACGGGGAGCTGCTCCGCGTCTCCGACACCGAGAACGCCGAGCTGCTGCCGGCCGTGGCACTCGGACTCGGCGCCCTGGGCATCCTCGTCGAGGTCACTCTCCAGTGCGTCGACGCGTTCGCCCTGCACGCTCGCGAGGTGCCGTTGCCCCTCGGCGGTCTCCTCGACGTCGCACCGACGTCGCTCGGATCACTTGCCGAGCGCGTCGAGGCGAGCGATCACTTCGAGTTCTACTGGTTTCCGCACACCCGCACGGCGGTCACGAAGACGAACACGCGCCTGCCGGCCACGGGAGAACTGCGGCCCCTGACACCCCTGGCCCGCTTCACCGAGGACGTGGCGCTGACGAACGGTGTCTACCGGGCCACCTGCGCGGCGGCCGTCGCTCTGCCCGGCATCATTCCCCGGGTCAACGGCATGGCGGAACGCCTGATGGGCAACCGCGAGTTCTCCGATCGCTCGCATCGCGTCTTCGCCACGCGGCGCACCGTGCGCTTCCGCGAGATGGAGTACGCGATCCCGGCCGAGTCGGTTCCGGATGCGCTGCGCGACGTGATGCGGCTCATCGACGACCGCGGCTGGCGGATCTCGTTCCCCGTCGAGGTGCGCTTCGCCCGCTCCGACGACCTGTGGATGTCGACGGCCTACGGCAGGGAGAGCGGCTACATCGCCGTGCACCGCTACTACCGCGAGGACCCGACCGAGTACTTCTCAGCGGTCGAGGAGATCATGCTCGGCTACGGCGGGCGCCCGCACTGGGGCAAGATGCATACGAGGGACTCGACAGCGCTCCGCGACATGTATCCGCGCTACGACGACTTCCTCGCCGTGCGCGATCGCCTCGATCCGCAGCGCGTCTTCGCGAACCCCTACCTGAATCGAGTACTCGGAGAATGACGTCGAAGGCCACACGCTTCCCGAGCGCGGAGACGCTCGCCGCCGAACTCCCTCGTGACTTCGTGCTGGGTGTGGCCACGAGCGCATTCCAGATCGAGGGGGCGACGAGGGAGGGCGGGCGCGGGGCGTCGACGTGGGATGCGTTCATGCACCAGCCCGGCCGTATCCGGGGCGGAGCGACCGCGGATGTCGCGACCGATCACATCCATCGCCTCGACGAGGACGTCGACCTCGTGCGCGACCTCGGTGTCGACTCCTATCGGTTCTCGATCTCGTGGCCCCGGGTGCAGCCCGGCGGATCGGGCCGGTTGAACGACCAGGGCGTGGCCTTCTACGACCGCCTCATCGATCGGCTGCTGGCCGACGGGATCAGCCCGATGGCCACCCTCTTCCACTGGGACACGCCGATCGAGCTGCCCGGGGGCTGGCTGTCTCGAGACACCGCGCAGAGGTTCGGCGAGCTCGCCTTCCTGCTGGGAGAGCGCTTCGGCGACAGGGTCGACCACTGGGTCACCGTGAACGAGCCCGCCACCGTGATGCTCAACGGATACGCCCTGGGCATCCACGCGCCGGGGGAGACGCTGCTTTTCGACGCGCTGCCTGTCGCGCACAACCTCCTGCTCGGCCATGGCTACGCCGTCGAGGGCCTCCGGGGCGCGGATGTGAAGGGTCTCGTGGGCATCACCAACGTGCACACGCCCACCTCCGGCGCGACCGCGTCAGACGAGGACACCGCCTTCGCGGGGCTGTTCGACCTGCTGCACAACCGCATCTTCGCCGACCCCATGCTCCTGGGCCGGTACCCGCAACCGCAGGACGAATTCGCGGCAGTCTTGAAGCCGCTCCTCGAGGTCGACTCCCGCGATCTCGACATCATCTCGCAGCCCCTCGACTTCTACGGGCTCAACTACTACTTCCCCACGCGCATAGCCGCGGGGGCGGGCCGCGCCGTGTCGCCCGACGGAGACGCGGCCGCGATGACCTCGCTGCCGTTCCACCTCGCACCCTGGCCGGAGTTCGCGACCACCGGATTCGGCTGGCCGATCGCTCCCGAGTTCCTCGAGACCACGCTCGCGGAGATGGCAGAGAGGTACGGGTCCGCCCTGCCGCCGGTGTTCATCACCGAAGGGGGCGCCAGCTTCTCCGAGTCCGTCGTGCTCGACGAGCGCACGGGGGAACGGGTCGTCGCCGACCCGAGACGCATCGACTATCTGGCCCGGCACCTGGAGTCCGCCCTGCGGGCCACCGCGCCCGGGGGGCCGGCGGCATCCGTCGATCTGCGGGGCTACTTCGTCTGGAGCCTTCTCGACAACTTCGAGTGGGCGGCGGGCTACAGCCAGCGCTTCGGCCTGGTGCACGTCGACTTCGCCACCCAGGAGCGCACACCCAAGGACTCGTACCGCTGGCTGCAGGCGCTGGCCGGCAACCGCAGACGGTAGACGCCTAGGCTTACGGGCATGTCGCCCCGCCTCCGCGCCCCCCGCCGCCTGCGCGACCGCGCCGGAGTCTGGATCGGCGACTACGCCTACGCGCTCGCGGCCGAACGCCGCAACGCGCAGGCGCGGCCCGATCCGGTGCCGTTCGAGACGGGATCGGGCAGACCCGTCCTCCTCGTGCCCGGCGTCTACGAGAAGTGGGAGTACCTGCTCCCCGTCGCGGAGGCACTGCACGAGCAGGGGCATCCGTGCTTCATCGTGCCCGGACTGCAGCGAAACAGCATCCCGATTCCCCAGGCCGCCAGGATGGCCGGTGCCGTGCTGCGCGAGCGCGACCTCACCGACGTGGTGATCGTGGCGCACAGCAAGGGCGGGCTCATCGGCAAGCATGTGCTCGCCTTCGACGATCCGGATGGGCGGGTCGCGGGGGTGGTCGCGATCGCGTCGCCCTTCCAGGGCTCGACCCTCTCACGGCTGCCGCTCACGAGGCCGCTTCGCGAGTTCGCGCCGGGGCAGGGGAGCATCGCCGCGCTCGCGGCGGAGAAGGCGATCAACGAGCACATCATCTCGATCTACCCGTACTACGACACCCACATCCCGAGCGGCAGCGAGCTCGCCGGTGCGACGAACATCGCCCTGCCTCTCAGCGGTCATTTCCGCGTGCTCGCCGAGCCCTCGGTCATAGCGGAGGTGCTGCGCGCCGTTGCATCCCTGCCGCAGGCGGAGCAACGCCCCTGATCAGGGATGATCTCTGGGAGCTTGCTCCACAGCGAACCGGGTCTGCTGGGGGTTGGCTTATAGTGATCGCATGGAATGGCTCATCCCGGTAATCGTCGTCGTCGTGCTCGTGGCCATCATCGGAATCTATCTGTGGGCCACCTACAACTCCCTCGTCACCCTGAAAGTGCGCGTCGACGAGGCGTGGAGCGACATCACGGTGCAGCTCAAGCGCCGCGCCGACCTGATCCCGAACCTCATCGAGAGCGTGAAGGGATACGCGGCGCACGAGAAGGGCGTCTTCGAGTCGGTCACCGCCGCGCGCGCCGAGACCCTCCAGGCGCAGGGCCCGGTCGACGCGTCCGTCGCCGAGACCCACATGCAGACGGCCCTCAAGAGCATCTTCGCCGTGGCGGAGGCCTACCCCCAGTTACAGGCCAGCCAGAACTTCCTTCAGCTGCAGGCCGAACTCGTCGACACCGAAGACAAGGTGCAGGCGTCACGCCGCTTCTACAACGGTGGAGTCCGCGAGCTGAACACCAAGATCCGCGTCTTCCCGAACAACGTCTTCGCCAAGAGACTCGGCTTCACCGAGCGCGAGTTCTTCGAGGTGGCCGACCTGGCCGCCATCGCAGAGCCGCCGCGCGTGCAGTTCTAGCCTCCGAGCGGGGGCTGAATGTACCGGGCGATCGCCAGGAACAAACGCAATACCGTCTTCATCGTCCTGGTCTTCCTGCTGATCATCGGCGGGCTGGGCTGGCTGGCGAGCGTGATCTACAACAACACGACGATCGTCGTCATCACGGTGGCCGTCGCGATCGCCTACGCGCTGTTCCAGTACTTCGCGGCCAGCCGGCAGGCCATCATGTCGAGCGGCGCCGTGCAGATCCAGAAGGCCGACAATCCGCGGCTCTGGCGCATCGTCGAGAACCTCTCGATCACGACGGGTACGCCGATGCCCGCCGTCTATATCGTCAACGACCCCGCCCCCAACGCCTTCGCGACCGGCCGTGATCCGCAGCACGCCAGCGTCGCGGCCACCACGGGCCTGCTCGACATCATGACTGATGCCGAACTCGAGGGGGTCATGGCCCACGAGCTCGGTCACGTGCGCAACTACGACATCCGCGTCTCGATGATCGTGTTCGGCCTCGTCGTGGCTGTTGGCTTCATCGCCGACATGTTCCTGCGCTTCGCCTTCTTCGGCGGCGGACGCAGCAACAACAACGGGGGCGGAGGCGGAGGCAACCCGGTCGTGCTCATCCTCGGGCTCGTCGCCATGCTCGTCGCTCCGCTGGTCGCCGGCCTCGTGCAGGCGGCGGTGTCGCGCCAGCGCGAGTACCTGGCCGATGCCACAGGAGCGCTCACCACCCGGCACCCGGACGCCCTCGCCAGCGCGCTCGAGAAGCTGCAGGCCTACGGGCGGCCGATGCAGAAGCAGTCGTCGTCGATGTCGCACATGTGGATCGCAGACCCGCTCAAGCCCGGCATGCTCACACGCCTGTTCAGCACGCACCCGCCCATCGTCGACCGGGTCGCGCGCCTCGAGAAGATCGGCGGCGAGTTCTAGCTCGACAGCTCCGCGGCGAGTGACGCAGCCAGGTTGCCCTTCGGCGACACCTCGATGTCGGTGAGCCCCTGCCACTGCATCGTCTGGCGCAGCACGGGTGCGAGCCTGGCCGCCGTCTCGTCGGGCGCGCCCGGCTCCGACCACGATGCCCGCACCCGCAGCACACCCGCCTGCCGGTCGTTCTTGAGGTCGAGCCTGCCGACGACGCGGTCGTCGACGAGCACGGGCAGCACGTAGTAGCCGAACACGCGCTTGGGCTCGGGGGTGTAGATCTCGATGCGGTAGTGGAAGTCGAACAGCCGCAGCGCCCGGGCGCGCGCCCAGACGACGGGATCGAACGGCGAGAGCAGCGCCGTCGCATCCATTCGCCGGGGGAGCCGCGCATCGCGGTGCAGCCACGCGGGTTTGCCCCAGCCGTCGATGGTGACGGGCAGCAGCTCGCCGGACTCCTCGAGTTCGCGGATCGCCGGCACCGCGTCGACGGCCTTCAGCCGGAAGTAGTCGGCGAAGTCGTCTGCGGTGCCCACGCCGTGCGCGCGGGCGGAGATGGAGATCAGCCGGCGCATGGCCTCGTCGCGCGGAACCTGCAGCTCTCGCACCGATGCGGGCAGCACCTGTTCGGGCAAGGCGTAGACCCTCTCGAACCGGGTGCGGCCGGCGCTCACCACGTCGCCCCAGCGGAAGAGGGTCTCGAGCCCGCGCTTCACGTCTGACCAGCCCCACCACGAGCCGCTGCGCGTGTTCGACTCGTGCTCGATCTCACTCGCACGCATCGGCCCCTTCTCCGCCAGTTCTGCGAGAAGCCACTCGGTCATGGGCCTGTTCGCGTTGAACCACGACTCCGAGTCGGCCGCCCACTTCTCGCGATACTCCTGCTGTCGCCAGCGCAGAAGGGGAAGGGTGTCGATGGGAATGAACGACGCCTCGTGGGCCCAGTACTCGGTGATGCGCGGCGAGTAGGTGAGCCGGTCGAGCTGCGCCTTGTCGTAGCTGCCGAGGCGCGCGAAGACCGGCAGGTAGTGGCTTCGTTCGAAGACGTTGACCGAATCGATCTGCAGCAGGCCGAGCCTGTCGATCAGCGACCCGAACTGGCGGATGCCGGGAGGGGCGCCGGTGGACGGGCGGCCGAATCCCTGGGCGGCGAGGGCGACGCGGCGGGCCAGGGCGGGAGACAGCGATGAGGCCATGCCATGAGGGTACCCATGTGCCACCGACAGCGAGACACGCGCCGTTCACCTCGGCGATACCGGGCGGTCGCATCCAGGTCGTGCGGCACTCATAGCGTCGGCACGTCGGAACCACAGCCGAATCCGACACCCGCCCGATCCACCTGGAGGACTCTTGCTTTCCACCCGCACAGCCATCGCCGGCATCGCCGCTGCGATCGCCCTCACCCTCACGCTCAGCTCGTGCGCGAGCACCTCGGCCGACGCATCCGCAGACGGCGGAGTCGACGCCGCGACCGCCACCAGCGTCTCGGCATTCGGCGACCTCGCCGGCCTCGAAGAAGCCGCCAAGGCCGAGGGCGCCCTCAACGTGATCGCCCTTCCTCGCGACTGGGCCAACTACGGCGCCGTGCTCGATGCTTTCTCCGCGAAGTACCCCGAGATCACCATCACCGAGGCCTCGCCCGACGCGTCCAGCGCGGAGGAGATCCAGGCGGCCGACAACCTGGCCGGCCAGGACACCGCCCCCGACGTCTTCGACGTCGGCGCCGCGGTCGCCCTCGCCAACACCGACAAGTTCGCCCCGTACCAGGTCGAGACCTGGGCCGACATTCCGGATGCGCTCAAGGAGCAGAGCGGCCTGTGGGTCGGCGACTACGGCGGATACATGGCGATCGGCTACGACCCCGACGCCGTTCCGGCGCCGACGAGCCTCGACGACCTCCTCGGCGACGAGTACAAGGGCAAGGTCGCGATCAACGGCGACCCCACGCAGGCCGGGGCCGCCTTCGCGGCCGTGGGCATGGCATCCGTTCAGAACGGCGGATCGACCGCCGACTTCCAGCCGGGCATCGACTTCTTCTCCGAGCTGAACAAGGCCGGCAACTTCGTGAAGATCGACCCGACTCCTGCAACGATCGCCTCCGGTGAGACGCCCGTCGTCTTCGACTGGGACTACCTGAATGTCGGCTACGGCAAGGACCTCGACGGCCAGCGCAAGTGGGAGGTCGTCGTGCTCCCGGGCACCGGTTACGCCGGCTACTACAACCAGGCCATCAACGCCGACGCTCCGCACCCGGCCGCCGCTCGCCTGTGGCAGGAGTTCCTCTACAGCGACGAGGCCCAGAACCTGTGGCTCGCCGGTGGCGCACGTCCTGTTCGTGCCGACGCCATGGCGGAGGCCGGAACGATCGACGAGAAGCTCTTCGACGCCCTGCCCGAGACGCCTGACGAGACCGTCGTGCCCTCGGCGAAGGAGTCCGAGGACGCCGCCGCGCTGCTCGGCAGCAACTGGGCCGCAGCCGTTCAGTAACCGAGAAAAACACCCTACTGATGGCTGACGCCCTCGTGTCGGTCGTCGCTCCCCTCGAGGGCGTCGAGCCTGCAGCAGTGCAGGCTCGACGCCCCGAGTCGTCGCGACGGGCGGCCTTCACCGTGCCGAGTTTCCTCGGCCTCGTTCCGTTCGCGGCGTACATCCTCCTTTTTCTCGGTCTGCCCACCGCGATCGCCCTCTTCACCGGCTTCCTCGACGGCACCGGATCGTTCTCGTTGACCAACATCGAGGCCCTTGCCGACCCGCTGATTCTCACCACTTTCGGCAACTCGATCGGGCTCTCGGCCCTCACCGCGGTCATCGGTTCGGTCGTGGGTGCGGCCTGCTGCTACGCGCTGATCGGAACCAATCCCACGGGCCTGCTGCGTTCCGTCGTGGACTCCGCCAGCGGGGTCCTCGCCCAATTCGGCGGTGTGATGCTGGCGTTCGCGTTCGTGGCGACCATCGGCATCCAGGGCATGGTCACCGTGTACCTGAAAGACTCGTTCGGAATCGATATCTTCGCCGACGGCGTCTGGCTGTACGAACTGCCCGGCCTGATCCTGCCGTACATCTACTTTCAGGTTCCCCTGATGATCATCACGTTCCTTCCCGCTCTCGAGGGCCTCAAGCCCCAATGGGCCGAAGCCAACGCCAGTCTCGGGGGTTCACGCGCAACCTACTGGTGGCGCATCGGCATCCCGGTTCTCACGCCGTCGTTTCTCGGCTGCCTGCTGCTTCTCTTCGCCAACGCATTCTCGTCGTTCGCCACGGCGGCCGCGCTCACGAGTCAGGGGTCACAGATCGTTCCCCTGCAGATCCGCTCGGCGCTCACGAGCGAGACCGTGCTCGGCCGAGAGAACCTCGCCGGTGCGCTCGCCCTCGGAATGATCGTCGTGATGGTCATCGTTATGACGCTCTACTCGCTGCTGATGAAGCGTTCTGCGAAGTGGCAGCGATGAGCGGCCAGGCGAAGGCATTCCGGCCCGAGCCCAGCGCGCTCACGCGCTGGCTGATCCTCGGCATCGTGGGGCTCGTGTTCCTCGTGCCCATCATTGCGATGGTCGAGTTCACCCTGCGTCGTGGGCTCGAGGGCGGCTACGACTTCAGCCGTTGGATAGCCGTCTTCTCCGGAGGCCTGACGGGGGAGTACAAGGGCATACTGACCGCCCTCGGCAACTCGGTCGTGCTCGCCATCGTCACCGTCATCGTGATGCTCGTCATCCTCGTTCCGACGATGATCCTGGTGCAGTTGCGCTTTCCTTACCTGCGTCGGGCGATAGAATTCCTCTGCCTGCTGCCCATCACCATCCCGGCCATCGTGCTCGTCGTGGGCCTCGCCCCCGTGTACTCCGTCGTGGCGAAGATGTTCGGCAGCGGGGTGTGGACCCTGTCGTTCGCCTACGGCATCATCGTGCTGCCCTTCGCCTATCGCGCCATCCAGGCCAACCTCCAGGCCATCGACGTGATCACCCTCAGCGAGGCCGCCCGTTCGCTCGGTGCCGGATGGCTGACGGTGCTGCTTCGAGTACTCCTGCCCAACCTTCGCCGCGGCATCCTCTCGGCCTCGTTCATCTCGGTCGCCGTGGTGCTCGGCGAGTACACGATCGCCGCCCTGCTGAACCGGGTCAACCTGCAGACCGCACTGGTCATCGTGTCGAAGTCCGATCCGTTCGTCGCCGTGATCTTCGCCCTGCTGGCCCTCGTCTTCGCCTTCCTGCTGCTGCTCGCCATCGGCAGGGTCGGCGCACCCCGTAGAAAACGATCCTCGACCGGAGCATCCTCATGAGTCTCACCACCCGACGCGACGCCGGCGTGACCGTCGAATTCCGCTCCGTCGTCAAGGAGTTCCCGGGGCACCGGGCCCTCGACGGCGTCGACCTCACCCTGCAGCCCGGCGAGTTCGTCGCGCTCCTCGGCCCCAGCGGCTGCGGCAAGACCACGGCCCTGCGCGTGCTCGCCGGCCTCGAGGACGCGACCAGCGGCAGCATCACGATCGACGGCACCGACGTCTCGGGCCTGCCCGCCAACAGGCGCGACATCGGTATGGTCTTCCAGTCGTACTCGCTCTTTCCGCACCTCACGGTGCTCTCGAACGTCGAATTCGGGCTCCGGATGCGCAAGGTTCCGAAAGACGAGCGGCGCACGCGTGCGCTGGCCGCCCTCGACATGGTCGGCCTCGGCGTGCAAGCCGAGCGCTACGCCCACCAGCTCTCCGGCGGACAGCAGCAGCGCGTGGCGCTGGCCAGGGCGCTCGTGACGGAGCCGCGGGTGCTGCTGCTCGACGAGCCGCTGTCGGCGCTCGATGCCCGCGTGCGGGTGCAGCTCCGAGACGAGATCCGGCGCATCCAGATCGATCTGGGAATCACCACCCTGTTCGTGACGCACGACCAGGAGGAGGCCCTCGCGGTCGCCGACCGGGTCGCGGTGATGCGGGCGGGCACGATCGAGCAGATCGGTGCTCCCGAGGAGTTGTACACCCGGGCGAGAACGTCGTTCGTGGCCGAGTTCGTCGGGCTCAGCAACCGTCTGGACGGCGAGGTCGACGAGTCGGGAACCGTGGTGGTGGAGGGCGTGCGACTGCCCCTCATCGACACGACAACGCCGCTCGGCCCGGTCTCGGCCTATGTGCGCCCGGAAGATGTCGTCTTCGCGACCGAGGGAATCCCCGCGGAGGTCGTGTCGAGCAGCTTCCTCGGCAGCTTCCGTCGCACCACAGTGCGTCTCTCCTCGGGCGCGCTGGTGCGCATCCAGCATGGCGCGACGGCGCCGGCGGCGGTCGGCGACAGCGTCTTCCTGGCACTGACCGGGGCGGCCGTGGCGGTGCAGCAGCGCGCCTAGAATGAGGACATGTCCGAGCCTGACGTGAACGATGCCGCGGTGCCTCCCGGACTCCGCATCGCGGGGGCCTGGTCATGGCGCCTGCTTGCAATTGCCGGCGCACTGGCCGTGTTCTTCTTCCTCGTGTCGTATCTCCGACTGCTCGTCATTCCGCTTCTTGTAGCGACCCTCCTCTCGGCGCTCCTCGTTCCCCTGAAGAACTGGCTCGTCGCACATCGGTGGCCCAAGTGGCTCGCGATCGCCGTGGCGGAGCTGGGAACGCTGGTCATCGTGGCGGCCCTCATC
Organism: Agreia sp. Leaf283; assembly: GCF_001422485.1. Classification (GTDB taxonomy): domain Bacteria; phylum Actinomycetota; class Actinomycetes; order Actinomycetales; family Microbacteriaceae; genus Agreia. The sequence continues at coordinate 790,316 of NZ_LMNF01000002.1, read as the reverse complement.
TTCCTCGTCGTCGCCCAGGTTCGTGCCGGCTTCGGCGACCTGCGCGACCAGACGGTAGCAAGCGCCCACGACCTTCGGGACTGGCTGACGCAGCCGCCGTTCAACGTCTCCGACAGCGATCTCTCCGCCTACCTCTCCCAGGCGCTCTCGTTCCTCCAGGCCGACTCGTCGGTGCTCCTCTCCGGAGCCGTGTCGGTGGGGTCGACCGTGACCGAGCTCTTCGCGGGCGTGCTGCTGACTCTCTTCTCGACGCTCTTCATTCTGATCGACGGCAAGGGAATCTGGGCGTGGATCGTGCGCGTCTTCCCGCGCCGCGCACGCGCCGCGCTCGACGGCGCGGGCAAGGCCGGATGGCTGACGCTGCAGAACTTCATCAAGGTGCAGATCCTCGTGGCTACCATCGACGCCATCGGCATCGGCGCGGGAGCCGCGATCCTCCAACTGCCCCTGGCCATCCCCATCGCCGTCCTGGTCTTCCTCGGATCGTTCATCCCCGTGATCGGCGCCGTCGCCACCGGCGCACTCGCGGTCTTCATCGCGCTGGTCTACAACGGCTGGGTCGTCGCGCTCATCATGCTCGGCATCGTTCTGCTCGTCCAGCAGATCGAGGGCCACGTGCTCCAGCCCCTCGTTATGGGCACCGCGGTGAAGGTGCATCCCCTCGCCGTCGTTCTCGCCGTGGCCGGAGGGTCGGTCGTCGCGGGAATCCCCGGCGCCCTGTTCGCCGTTCCGATCGTCGCCGTGCTCAACGTGATGATCGGCTACATCGCCCGGGGCGACTGGCGGCCTCCCCTCTCGAAACCGAAAGACATCGTTCTCGAATGACTGACTCACTCACGCAGCCCGTGGTCACCGCGGTTCCGACGCTCGACGACATGATGGATGCCCGCGAGCGGGTATCCCGCATCGTCGACCCCACCCCGATGGAGACGTCGCGCTTCCTCAGCACAGAGCTGGGTGCGCCCGTCTTCCTCAAGTGCGAGCATCTGCAGCGCACGGGGTCGTACAAGATCCGCGGGGCCTACAACAGGCTCTCCCGTCTCTCGCCCGACGAGCAGGTGCGCGGAGTCGTCGCGGCGTCGGCCGGCAACCACGCCCAGGGTGTGGCCTTCGCGGCGCGCGAGCTGGGAATCTCGGCGACCATCTTCATGCCGCTTGGCGTTCCGCTCCCCAAGCTGCAGGCCACCAAGCAGTACGGCGCCGATGTCGTGCTGCGCGGCCACAGCGTCGAGGAGGCCCTGCGAGCGGCGGCCGAGTTCGCCGAGAGCACGGGGGCCGTCTTCATCCCTCCGTTCGATCATCCCGACATCGTGCTCGGGCAGTCGACGCTCGGGCTCGAGATCCTCGATCAGGTTCCCGACGTCGAGACCGTGATCGTTCCCATCGGCGGGGGCGGTCTCATCTCGGGCGTCGCCTCGGCGCTCAAGCGACGAGCCGAGCTCGAGGGACGCACGATCAGGGTGATCGGCGTGCAGGCCGCCAACGCCGCGGCCTACCCGCCCTCCCTCGCCGCGGGCGAGCCCACGCAGATCACGACGTCGCCCACCATGGCCGACGGAATCCACGTCGCCAAGCCGGGCATCCTCAACTTCGCCATCGTGAAGGAGCTCGTCGACGAGGTCGTCACGGTCTCCGAGGCCGACATGGCCAAGGCGCTGCTGGTGCTCCTCGAGCGGGCCAAGCAGGTCGTCGAGCCTGCGGGCGCGGTCGGCGTGGCCGCGATCCTGTCGGGCCAGGTCACGGCGACGGGGCCGACCGTCGTCATCCTCTCGGGTGGAAACATCGACCCGCTGCTCATGCTGAGGCTCATCAACTACGGTCTCGCCGCATCAGACAGATACCTCAAGATGCGCATCATGCTTCCCGACCGCCCGGGCCAGCTGGCGCGCACCTCCGAGCTGCTCGCCGAGGCGAACGCCAACGTGCTCGAGGTGCTGCACACCCGCCACGGCAAAGGGCTGCAGATCAGCGAGGTGGAGCTTGAGCTGAGCGTCGAGACGCGGGGGCCCGAGCACCGCCAGCAGGTTCTCGACATGCTGCGCGAGGCGGGCTACGACCCGCGCATCAGCGACGACTGATCACGCGCGGTAGGTCTCGACCTTGACGATCTCGACGTCGATGTTGCGACCGGTCGGGCCGACGAACGAGGTCTTGTCGCCCACCTTCAGGCCCAGGATCGCCTGGCCCAGGGGGCTGGACTCGCTCCACACGTCGAGGTCGTTGTCGCCGGCGATCTCGCGGTTGCCGAGAAGGAAGACGGTCTCGTCTCCTGCGACGAGCGCGGTGATGACGGTGCCGCCCTCGACCACGCCGTGGCTCTCGGGGATCTCGCCGACCTCGGCGGTGCGCAGCAGCAGGGTCAGCTGGCGGATGCGAGCCTCCATCTTGCCCTGCTCTTCTTTGGCGGCGTGGTAGCCGCCGTTCTCCTTCAGGTCGCCCTCTTCGCGGGCCATCTCGATCTTCTTGGCGATGTCGGTGCGGCCGAACCCACTGAGCTCCTCGAGCTCATTCGTGAGGCGGTCGTAGGCCTCCTGGGTCAGCCATGTGACCTGGGCTGCTTCGTCTGCCATGGGAACTCCCTCTGTACGGATATGGCCCGTAAATATGGCCCGGAAGATCTCCCGGGCATAGAAGACGAGCCTAGGTGAGCCAGCAACGGTAAATCAAACCTGTGACCGACTGCTCGGTCGTGCGAATCGTCTCCGTGATGCCTCGCGTCGCCTTGTCGGATGCGGGGATATCGACGATCTTCCACCCCACGATCGCGAACTTCGCGCTCTGCGCCTGCAGCGCGCAGCTCGCCGTGGAGCCCCGAGGAACGGTGAGCAGGAAGTCGATCGAGACCGAGTGCTCGTCGATGACCGTGTGCCCCGTGTCCTTCGCCTCGAGCTCCGCGCTGGAGTTGTCGAGCCCAGCCCACACCACCCAGCCGACGAGCACGACGGCGAATACGGCCGCCGTCACGAGTGCGATGAGGCGAGTGCGTCGTGAATTGACGCGCGTTCGCCCGTAGCGGATGGCAAGGTCGTCACGCGTCACGGAATGGGCGCCTCTCGAAGCAGCGATTAGTCTTAGGTGTTGGCTTAGATGTCTAGGCTAATCGGCAAAGCTGTGGAGATGAGACCGATGACGCTGCGCCTGATGGCCGTGCACGCCCACCCCGATGACGAATCGAGCAAGGGCGCGGCGACCTACGCCTACTACCTCGACCGCGGTGTCGAGGTCATGGTGGTGAGCTGCACCGGGGGAGAGCGCGGCAGCATCCTGAATGAGTCGCTGGCGGAGCGTCGTCACGCCGAAAGAGACATGGCCGGCCTGCGCCGCTATGAGATGCAGGCCGCCCAGAAGGCGGTCGGCTTCGAGCATCGCTGGCTGGGCTACGCCGACTCCGGTCTGCCCGACGAGGGCGAGCCGCTTCCGGCGAACGCGTTCGCGGCTATCCCCGTCGAGATCTCGGCAGAGCCTCTCGTGCACCTCATCCGCGAGTTCAAGCCGCAGGTGCTGATCACCTACGACGAGAACGGCGGCTATCCGCACCCCGACCACATCAGGTGTCACGAGATCTCGGTGCGCGCCCTCGAGGCGGCGTCCGATGCCGCCGCCTACCCCGACGCGGGCGACCCGTGGGGAGTCTCCAAGCTCTACTACGACCGCATCTTCAGCTACCAGCGCATGCGTGCCGTCTATGACGAGATCGTCGCGACAGACCCCGAGAGCCCGCTCATCGCATCCATGACCGAGATGCGCTCGTGGATGACAGAGAGCCCGTTCCTCGCTACGACCCAGGTTCCCGCCGGCCCCTTCTTCGACGTGCGCGACAACGCTCTGCGGGCTCATGCCAGCCAGGTGTCGCCCGACAGCCCGTTCTTCTTCTGGCCCAACGAACTGCAGCAGAAGGCCTGGCCGTTCGAGGACTACCAGCTGGTGAGATCGACCGTCGAGACGACCATGCCCGAAGGCGACCTGTTCGCCGGAATCGAGGACGACGATGTACGGCTTTGATCACGTCGCTGCGACGGTCACGACCGCTCTGCTGAGCGCCGGCGACCAGCCTCAGTTCGACCCCGACACCGTGACTCCGGGATTCATCGGATTCATCGCCACCTTCGGCGTGGCCGCCATCGTGATCCTGCTGGTGATCGACATGGTGCGCCGCGTACGCCGCGTGAACTACCGCGAACAGGTGCGCCGGCAGCTCGAGCAGGAGGCTCTGGATGCCGACGACACGAGTCAGTTGCCGTAGGCGGGCTTCAGCACGATCAGCAGGATCGCCGTCCAGTGGCAGAGGAACGCCACCAGGGTGAGCGCATGGAAGATCTCGTGGAAGCCGAATCGACCGGGGAACGGGTTGGGCCGTTTGAGCGCGTAGACCACGGCGCCGACGGTGTAGCAGAGGCCTCCGACGAGCACGAGGAGCATCATGACGGCATTCGTGGCCAACAGGTCGCCCAGATACATGACCGCGGCCCAGCTCAGCACGAGGTAGAGCATCACGTAGAGCCAGCGCGGTGCGTCGATCCAGAACACTCGGAATCCGATGCCGAACAGTGCGCCCGCCCACACGAGGCACAGGAGCAGGATGCCCTTCTCGGGAGGCAGGGCCAGCACGGCGATCGGGGTGTAGGTTCCGGCGATCAGCAGGAAGATGTTGGCGTGGTCGATGCGCTTGAGCAGCCGCTTCATGCGCGGCTTCCAGTTGAAGCGGTGGTAGAGCGCGGAGTTCCCGAACAGCAGTAGTGACGTGGCCATGAACACGGCACTGGCCGCCTTCGCCGCCGCGCCCTCCGCGAGAATGATGAGCACGATGCCGCCCACGATGGCGAGCGGGAACGTACCGGCGTGGATCCAGCCGCGCCATGTGGGCTTGACTTCGACGGGGTGTTCGAGGGCGTCGTCGAGAAGGGGGATCCTCGGAAGGTCGGGCTCGGGCATGGCACCAGCGTACGCGCCGGAAGACGGGTAGCGTATCCGTGTGTCCATCGAAGAGAATCCCCGGGGCAGCGGCTTTCTCTACGGCCTCTACCAGAAGAGACTGCGGCGCGAACTCGCCGTCGAGGCCCTGCCGCACCACGTCGCGATGATCATCGACGGCAACCGCCGCTGGGCCAAGCAGCGCCTGCTCGGCACTGCCGCCCACGGGCATCGAGCGGGCGCCGCCAAGATGCGCGAGTTCCTCGTCTGGTGCGACGACCTCGGAATCAAGGTCGTCACGCTCTACCTGCTCTCGACAGACAACCTCACCAGCCGTAAGAAAGACGAGCTCGACGAGCTCGTCGACATCATCGCCGAGTTGGCCGGCGCACTGTCGCACTTCAGGGACTGGCGGATCAAGCACGTCGGCAGCGACCTGGGCCTTCCTCCGGCACTCGTCTCCGCGCTCGACGAGGCCGAGGAGCGCACGGCAGGCCACACCGGTCTGCACGTGAACCTCGCCGTCGGCTACGGGGGGCGCACCGAGATCGCCGATGCGGTGCGCAGCATCATCCGCGCCCACCAGAAGCAGGGACACACGCTCGAAGACCTGGCCGAGAGCATCGACCAGGAGCTCATCGCGGAACATCTCTACACCGGTGGCCAGCGCGATCCCGACCTGGTCATCCGCACCTCCGGCGAGCAGCGACTCAGTGATTTCATGCTCTGGCAGAGCGCGCACAGCGAGTTCTACTTCATGGAGGCGCTCGGACCCGACATCCGCGAGGTCGACTTCCTCCGTGCCCTGCGCGACTACTCGCGCAGGCACCGCCGTTTCGGCGGCTGAGCCCACGGCATCCCGACCCCGCTCGTTTACATGAACGTAACCGAACTCGGGGCGTGTCGTCACCGCTTGAAACATATCGGCACGTAGCGTCAACGACATCAGGTATGGCACCTGGTCGAGTCGGCCACATAAGTACGACTCGAGGAAAACCTGAGACTTGAGAAAGGCTTAGGGGCCGGCTCGCCACAGTGATCCGAGTGCATCGCGCTCGGGGTTGGAGTAGTCGTGGCCGATCGCAATTCCCACCAGTCAGCCGACACCGGAGTCCGCACGCGGACCACGGATGCGGCGCCGGCAGCCGTGAACCAGAAGGAACGCACCTACGTTCTGGATACCTCGGTTCTGCTGTCCGATCCGAAGGCGATCTTCCGTTTCGCGGAACATCCGGTCGTGCTGCCGGTCATCGTCATCACCGAGCTCGAATCCAAGAGGAACGACCCGGAGATCGGATACTTCGCCCGCCAGGCGCTGCGCAACCTCGATGAACTCCGCGTCCTGCACGAGAGGCTCGACTTCCCGATCGCCGTGGGCGACGGAGGCAGCCTCCGCGTCGAGCTGAACCACTCCAACATGTCGGTGCTCCCGTCGGGGCTCCAGCTGAACGACAACGACTCGCGCATCCTCGCCGTCGCCCTCAACCTGGCGAACGACGGACTCGCCGTGACGGTCGTGTCGAAGGACCTGCCCCTGCGTGTGAAGGCCGCCTCCATCGGCCTCGCAGCCGAGGAGTACAGGGCCGAGCTCGCCGTCGACTCGGGCTGGACGGGGCTCGCGGACATCACCCTCGGATCGGACCAGATGTCGTCGCTCTACGACGCGGAGTCGATGGAGACCGACCTCGTCGACGGCATCCCCGTGAACACGGGTCTCGTCATCCACTCGGATCGCGGTTCGGCGCTCGGACGTGTCACCGGCAAGAGGAGCTTCCGTCTCGTGCGTGGAGATCGCGACGTATTCGGGCTCCACGGTCGTTCCGCCGAGCAGCGGGTGGCCATCGACATGCTGCTCGACCCCGAGGTCGGAATCATCTCGCTGGGAGGTCGAGCCGGAACGGGAAAGTCGGCTCTTGCCCTCTGCGCGGGACTCGAGGCCGTTCTCGAGAAGCAGCAGCACCGCAAGATCATGGTGTTCAGGCCTCTCTACGCGGTCGGCGGGCAGGAGCTCGGCTTCCTGCCGGGAGACGCGTCCGAGAAGATGAACCCGTGGGCGCAGGCGGTCTTCGACACCCTCGGCTCGATCGTGTCGCAGAACGTGATCGACGAGGTGATCGAGCGCAACATCCTCGAGGTGCTTCCGCTCACCCACATCCGCGGTCGGTCGCTGCATGACGCCTTCGTGATCGTCGACGAGGCTCAATCGCTCGAACGCAACGTGCTGCTCACTGTTCTGAGCCGCATCGGCCAGAACTCGCGAGTCGTGCTCACCCACGATGTGGCGCAGCGCGACAACCTGCGCGTCGGGCGGTACGACGGTGTCGCATCGGTGATCGAGACGTTGAAGGGGCATCCGCTGTTCGGGCACATGACCCTGACTCGATCGGAGCGCTCGGCGATCGCGGCGCTCGTGACCGAGATGCTGGAGTCGAACGAACTGGCCTGACGGCCCTGACGCGGGGCGGTGCCGGCGCGGAGATGTCCCCTGTGGACAACTCCCGTCGGCCTGCCCCGCACCTCGCTACCGTGGGGGCCATGACATGGACCCCCGCCCACGCGCTGGTCGTCGGCGTTCTGGGTGCCCTCGTGTGGGTGGCCCTCGGCGGTGCTCCGGGATCGATCACCGCCCTGTGGCTCGCCCTTGTTTCTCCTAGCCTCGTCGTCATCGACGTGCGTCTGAAACGCCTGCCAAACGTGCTCGTCGTGCCGGGCCTGGGGGCCGTACTCGTCGATCTCGGCTGGTACTCCGTCGCATCCGGGCGGTTCCCCACCGCGGCCGTTGTTGCGACGATGATTCTCGTCGCGGCGATGCTCGGCCTGAACCTCCTCGGCGGGCTCGGCATGGGCGACGTCAAGCTCACGGCGGTGATCGCCGGATGCCTGTCGCTCGACTCACCGTGGACGGCCGTCGCGGCCGTGATGCTCGCTTTCGTACTGGGTGGCGTCTACTCGGCCGCGCTCCTGGTTCGCCGCCGCGGCTACCGGGCCAGGCGCATCGCCTTCGGGCCCGTGCTTCTGCTCTCATTCTGGGCGGTGATCGTCGCGCTTGCCGCGCAGGCTGCTTCGGTAGTGTCTGTGTCGTGACAGACCAATCGAAGCCGACGCGTCGCCAGACCGTTCATCGCAACCCGTGGTTCGAGGTCGAGCACAGCGAGGTCGGTCCGCAGGACTGGTTCGAGGTCACCCGTGCAGACAGTGCGATGGTGATCGCCGTCACCGACGCCGGCTCGCTCGTGATCGTGCGAGGTCCACGGCACACGACCGGAACCGGCGAATACATGGAGCTGCCGTCGGGCGCCCTCGAGCCGTCGGAGAAGGCCGAGGCCGCCGCCCGCCGGGAGCTGCTCGAGGAGACCGGCTACTCTGTCGGCGAGCTGAGGTCGCTCGGCTGGTTCTTCGAATGCCCGGGCATCACCGCGTCGAAGTGCTTCGTCTTCGCCGGCCCGGTCACGGGGTGGAGCACGGCGACCCTCGAGCCCGCGGAGCATTGGACGAGCGGCCTTGCGTCCCCCGACGAGGTACGTGCCGCGATGGCCTCAGGAGCAATCCGCGACGGGGGAACGCTCGCCGCGCTGGCCCTCTACTGGAACTAGGCCGTGGGCGGCGTCGTCATCGAGAGCACGTCGAGCGCGGAATCGAGCTGGTCGAGCGTGACCTCGCCCCGCTCCACGAATCCGAGCTCGATGACGGCCTCGCGAACCGTGACCTTGTTCGCGACGGAGTGCTTGGCGATCTTCGCTGCGGCCTCGTAGCCGATGATGCGGTTGAGCGGGGTGACGATCGACGGCGACGACTCGGCGAGCGCGCGGGCGTGCTCGAGGTTGGCCTCGAGGCCGGCGACGGCCTTGTCTGCCAGCAGCACGGACGAGCTCGACAGCAGGCGGATCGACTCGAGGAGCGCGGTTCCCATGATCGGGATCGCGACGTTGAGCTCGAAGGCGCCGGACGCACCCGACCACGCGATGCTGGCGTCGTTGCCGATGACCCGGGAGCAGACCATCAGCACTGCTTCGGGGATGACGGGGTTGACCTTGCCGGGCATGATCGACGATCCCGGCTGCAGGTCGGGGATGTGCAGCTCGCCCAGACCCGCGTTCGGGCCGGAACCCATCCAGCGCAGGTCGTTGCAGATCTTGGTGAGGCTCACCGCGAGCACGCGCAGGGCACCGGATGCCTCGACGAGCGAATCCCGCGCGCCCTGGGCCTCGAAGTGGTCGCGCGCCTCGGTGATCGGCAGGCCGGTCTCTTCTGCGAGCAGGCGGATGACCAGTTGGGGGAATCCGGCGGGCGTGTTGATGCCCGTTCCGACCGCGGTGCCTCCGAGGGGAACCTCGGCGACGCGGGGGAGTGCCGACTGCACGCGCTCGATGCCGAGTCGGATCTGCCGCGCGTAGCCGCCGAACTCCTGGCCGAGGGTCACGGGAGTGGCGTCCATCAGGTGGGTGCGCCCGGCCTTGACCGCGGACTTCCACAGCTCGGCCTTCGCCTCGAGTGCGACGGCCAGGTGCTCGAGGGAGGGGATGAGCTGCGTGATGAGCGCACCCGTGACCGCGATGTGCACGGAGGTGGGGAAGACGTCGTTCGACGACTGCGACGCGTTGACGTGATCGTTCGGGTGCACCGGACTTCCCAGGCGGGCCGAGGCGAGGGTGCTGAGGACCTCGTTCATGTTCATGTTCGACGAGGTGCCGCTGCCGGTCTGGTAGACATCGATCGGGAACTCGTCGTCGAGCGATCCCGTGATGACCTCGTCGGCCGCAGAGGCGATCGACTGCGCGATGGCCTGGTCGAGCACGCCGAGCTGGGCGTTCGCCTGGGCTGCGGCCTTCTTGATGCGGGCGAGAGCAGAGATCTGAGCCGACTCGAGCCGGTCTCCGGAGATCGGGAAGTTCTCGACGGCACGCTGTGTCTGCGCGCCGTATTTGGCGTCGACGGGCACGCGAACCTCTCCCATCGTGTCGTGCTCGATGCGGAACTCGTCGGTTCCGTTCGTTCCGGTTGCTGTGTCCACCACTGTGTGGCCTGCCTTCCTGTGGGTTTCGCCCGGGTGGGCGGTGATTCGGAGAATGGTGCCGAGGGTCAGACGGAGCCGATGACGAGATCGGCGACAGCCCTGCCCTCGGCAAGTCGATAGTTGGCACCGACGATGGCGAGCCGGCCCTCTGCGACGGCCTCGCTGATCATCTCGGAACTCTCGAGAAGTTCGCGCACGGTGTCGCGCAGGTGCAGGCGGCCGACCTCGTACGGGTCGACATCGATCGCACCATCGCCGTGGTGTTCGGCGGCGTGCACGGCTGGCGTGATCTTCTCGATGATGCCGCGGATGTGCACGGGCAGCGGCGGCGCATCCGGACCGACGGACTCGATCGCGGCGGCGACGGCACCGCACTCGTCATGGCCCAGGACGACGATAAGGGGAACCCCGAGCACGGCCACGGCGTATTCGAGGCTGCCGAGCACGGAGTCGGAGATGACCTGGCCCGCATTGCGTACGACGAAGAGGTCGCCGAGGCCCTTGTCGAAGATGATTTCGGCCGCGAGGCGGGAATCGCTGCAGCCGAAGAGTGCGGCTCGGGGAGCCTGCCCGGAGGCGATCTGGTGCCTGCGCTCGACATCTTGCCGGGGGTGACGTGGAGTGCCGTTGATGAAGCGCTCGTTGCCACGAACCATCTCGCCCCAGATCTTGGCCGGTGTCTTTGGTGAATCGCTCATGGTGTCGCCCCTGTGGTCTGTTGTTCGATCGCGTCGGTGATGGTCGACGCCAGTGCCTCGGCTTCTTCAGGCGTGGCCGTGCCGGCGACGATGAACGTGCTGCGGCCCGACTCGGTGGTGAGAGCGTATTTCACATTTCCCACGTCGCGATCGGAATCGCGGTTGTCGTACACGGTCCACTCGATGCCGTCGATCGTGGTGGTGCCGGTCGGCGACGTCTGCTTCAGTTCGGTGACGAGCCAGCTCGGATTCGCGTCGATGCCCTGCGTGATCGACAGGAACTGCTTCGACGGCGTGATGAGTCCGACGAACCACGAGGTGACCCCGTCGAGGCTCGCCGTTCGGATCTCCGCGACGTTCGAGGTCCACGTGTCGGGAAGCTCGGGCACCGCGAGGGGCACCGGGAGCGTGCGCTGCGCGCTGACCGCCACCGCGCGGTAATCGACGGCCTGGAGCCGGGAGGAATCGTCTCTCGGAACGAGGAGAACGATGAGTGCGACGATGCCGACTGTGACACCGACGGCGACCCAGAGGTTTCGGATCGTCTTGCTGTCGCGGTAGTTCTTGGAATTCTGCGCCTTGCGGGCTGCCTCTTCCTCGGGTGTCTCGGGTCGCCCGAGTTCCGCCACGATGGGGCGGGGCTTCGGGTCGCGGCGGGCCACCTCGCGTTACTCGGAGACCGACTGGCGGGCGGCGTCGAGCCGAGCCTTGGCGCCGATCAGCCAGTGCTCGCATCGCCTGGCGAGCGCCTCGCCGCGTTCCCAGAGGGCGAGTGACTGCTCGAGGGTCGAGGAGCCCTGTTCGAGTTCGGTGACGACCCGCACGAGTTCGTCGCGAGCCTGCTCGTAGCTGAGAGCATCGATGTCTTCTGTCGACGGAGTTGTCGCGGAGGAGGGCATGGTTCCAATCTTATTCTGCGGTTGAGGCCGTGGCGGCGGCGAGTGGGCTTCGTGTGCCCGTGGAGGTGGCGCCGATCGCTCCGTCGGAGACCGTGATCGTGAGACCGGCGCCGCTCGGTGCATCGTCTCGGCCGCGCACGATCGACCCGCCGTCGCGTTGCACGATGGCGTATCCACGATCGAGGGTGCGTTGCGGCGAGAGCGCCCTCAGGTGGGCGACCAGCTGCCGGGTGCGGTCGTCTGCCCGTTCGACGATGCGCGAGGCGAGCTCGCTGCCCCGCGCCACGTAGCGGGTGAGTTCTTCGCTTCGCACGTCGATCAACCAGCTGGAGTCGGCGAGCACCGGTCTGCTGCGCAGCTGACCGAGCCTGTCGATCTCGTTCTTGATCACATGGTTGATGCGCACGCCCAGTCTCGCCCTGGCCTGGAGAACGCGGGAGAGTTCTTCTGCCACGTCGGGCACGACGCGTTTGGCCGCGTCGGTGGGTGTGGAGGCACGGAGGTCGGCCACCTCGTCGAGCAGGGGGCGGTCGGCCTCGTGGCCGATGGCACTGACGATCGGGGTCGTCGCGGCAGCGGCGGCACGGACGACGCCCTCGTCGCTGAACCCGAGGAGGTTCTGGAAGTCACCGCCGCCCCGCGCGATGATGATGACGTCGACCTCGGGGTCGGCGTCGAGCTGTTGGATGGCCGCCGTGATCTCGCGAGGAGTGCGATCACCTTGAACGGCAGCGTGCACCACGCGGAACTCGACCGATGGCCACCGGAGCTGCGCGTTGCGCAGCACGTCTTTCTCGGCGTCGCTGTCTTTGCCGGTGATCAACCCCACGCAATGCGGCAGGAACGGCAGGCTCTTCTTTCGCGAGGCGTCGAACAGGCCTTCGGATGCGAGTTGTCGCCGCAGCCGTTCGAGTCGCTCGAGCAGGTCGCCGAGCCCCACATGCCGCATCTCGAACACCTGCATCGTGAGCGTTCCGCCCTTGAGCCAGTAATTCGGCTTGACGAGGGCCACGACCCGGTCGCCCTGCTTGAGGTCGTCGGGAATGCGGCCGCGCACGCTCGACCAGATGGTGAAGCCGATCGTGACATCGTCGGTGACATCGCGCAGTTTGCCGTAGACATTCGCGCCCGACACGCCCCACTGCGTGATCTGCCCCTCGACCCACGCCGTGCCGAGCCTGTCGATATAGCCCTTGATCTTGCTGGAGAGCAGGGCGACCGGCCACGGATTCTCGAGAGTCGCCGGCGCGCCGGCCTGCGGGGCGTCTGTCATGCGGGTGCTCCCTGCGCGTGGATCTGTCGACGGCCGACCTCCCGGTTTTCACGGTTACCATGGAGGAGTGAGCCAAGCCACTATAAGTCTGCCGATGCCGAGGATTCCCGGCGTACGAAACAGGCTAAAGGATACCCCCGTTACCGGGGAGAAGAAGGTGCTGCTCGCAGCGCCCCGAGGCTACTGTGCAGGAGTGGACCGTGCGGTCGTCGCGGTCGAGAAAGCGCTCGAGCACTACGGCGCCCCGGTGTACGTGCGCAAGCAGATCGTGCACAACATCCACGTCGTGCAGACCCTCGAGAAGCGCGGAGCGATCTTCGTCGAGGAGGTCGATGAGGTTCCACCGGGAGCCCACGTGGTGTTCAGCGCCCACGGTGTCTCGCCGGCCGTCGTGCAAGGAGCCGCCGATCGCGGCCTCCAGGCGATCGACGCCACCTGCCCCCTCGTCACCAAGGTGCACCGCGAAGCCGTGCGCTTCGCCCGCGACGACTTCGAGATCCTGCTCATCGGGCACGAGGGTCATGAAGAGGTCGAGGGCACGGCCGGAGAGGCGCCCGAGCACACGACGCTCGTCGGCAGCCCCGACGAGGCCGACACCGTCGTGGTCCGCGACCCCGACAAGGTCGTCTGGCTGTCTCAGACCACCCTGTCGGTCGACGAGACCATGGAGACGGTGAACCGCCTGCGCGCGAGGTTCCCGAACCTTCAAGACCCGCCCAGCGACGACATCTGCTACGCGACCCAGAACCGCCAGGTGGCCATCAAGAAGGTCGCCGTGAATGCCGACCTCGTCATCGTTGTAGGCTCGGCGAACTCGTCCAACTCCGTGCGCCTCGTCGAGGTCGCGCTCGAGTACGGCGCGAAGGCCGCCTACCGCGTCGACTACGCGCACGAGGTCAAGCAGGAGTGGCTCGACGGCGTCAACACCGTCGGCGTCACGAGCGGCGCGTCCGTGCCCGAGGTTCTGGTGCAGGATCTGCTCGACGAGCTGGCCGGAGCCGGATACGGCGACATCGAGACGGTCATCACGGCCGAGGAGGACCTGATCTTCTCCCTGCCGAAGGAACTCCGCAAGGACATGACCGGCAAGAACGACGCCCGGGCCCTCGGCGGTCGGATCAGCTCGAACTGATCGACGCCAGAAGGCCGGGGTCGGCGACCAGGGCCAGCACGAGGCATCCGAAGGTCACAATGAGGGCGAGCGCGCCCATCAGCAGCGGCACGGGCCACGACCTGCGACGCTGACCGATCAGGCGCACCGTGAGCCAGATCGTGGCCGCGAGAAGCACGAGCTGTGCGATCGCCGCCACGGCCCCCGCGATGTCGACCGCCGATCCGCCGCCGTACTCGCCCAGGCCGCGATCCGCATAGAACATGTCGATCGTGCTGCGCAGGCCGAAGAGTGAAGGAACGCTCGACGAGCTGAACATCACCGCGGTCACGAGCAGGAATACCGAGATCGACGCGTCCACGACGCGGTAGGGCTTCGGCGCTGAAGCCTCTACGGTCTGCGGTTCAGGGTCTTCCGGCTGGGGAGCGTCGGACCAGACCCACCCCTCGGGCGCGAGTTCGCCGTAGCGAGGAGTGGGCCGGTCGTCTGCCATCTTCTGTGGGTCTACTTTCCCGAGTTGCCGGCGGAGCCGAGCTGGTGGGTCGACTCGATGACACGGGCGGCCATGGCCGTCTCGGCCAGCTTGCCCCACGAGCGAGGGTCGTAGACCTTCTTGTTTCCGACCTCTCCGTCGACCTTGAGGAAGCCGTCGTAGTTCTTGAGAACGGTGTCGGCCACCGAACGGCTGAACGCGTACTGCGTGTCGGTGTCGATGTTCATCTTGATGACGCCGTTCGCCACAGCCTCGGAGATCTCGGCATCCGTCGATCCCGAGCCGCCGTGGAAGACGAGGTCGAAGGGCAGAGGGCCGGTGCCGTACTTGGCCTGCACGCCGTCCTGGATCTCCTTCAGGAGTTCCGGACGGAGCTTCACGTTGCCGGGCTTGTAGACGCCGTGCACGTTGCCGAAGGTGAGGGCGGCCATGTAGCGACCCTTGTCGCCGAGACCGAGGGCCTCGACCGTGGCGATCGCGTCGTCGACCGTCGTGTAGAGGTGCTCGTTGATGTCGTGGCTGACACCGTCCTCCTCGCCGCCGACGACGCCGATCTCGACTTCGAGGATGGCGTTGATGGCGCGGGTGCGCGCGATGATGTCCTGGGCGATCTCGAGGTTCTCTGCGAGGGGAACGGCCGATCCGTCCCACATGTGCGACTGGAAGATCGGGTTGCGGCCGGCCTTGACCTCGGCCTCGGATGCGGCGATCAGGGGAAGCACGAAGCTCTCGAGCGCGTTCTTCGGGCAGTGGTCGGTGTGCAGCGCGACGGTCACCGGGTAGTTCTTGGCGACCTCGTGGGCGAATGCCGCGAAGGCCAGTGCTCCCGTGGCGCGAGCTCCGGTGCGAGTGTGGCCGGCGAAGTAGTCCGCGCCGCCTGTCGTGACCTGGATGATGCCGTCGGATTCGGCCTCGGTCAGTCCCTGGAGGACGGCGTTGAGGGTCTGTGACGACGACACGTTGAACGCGGGATACGCGAACCCCTTCGCTTTCGCGGTGTCGAGCATCTGGGCGTACTGGTCAGGCGTTGCGATGGGCATGGTTTCTCCTTGTGTCTACGCGACTTCATCCTAGGGGAGACACCCACCGGTACTCTGGAGAAGCCAGGCGATGACGCGCGACAGGAGCCGTCACATGGCACCGAATTCTGTGAGGTCTGCAATGACGAATACCGAAAACGACGCCCTCTACCTGCACCCCGATCGCAACCTGGCAATGGAACTGGTGCGCGCGACCGAGGCCGCCTCCATCCGGGCGTACCCCTTCATCGGTCGTGGTGACAAGCTCGCCGCCGACGGCGCGGCCGTCGACGCCATGCGCGCCTTCCTCACCACGGTGAACTTCGACGGCGTCGTCGTGATCGGAGAGGGCGAGAAGGACGAGGCCCCGATGCTCTTCAACGGGGAGCACGTCGGCAACGGTCGCGGCCCGGCATGCGATATCGCGGTCGACCCGATCGACGGAACCAGCCTCACGGCCGCGGGGCGCCAGAACGCTCTCTCCGTCATCGCCGTCTCCGACCGGGGCACGATGCTCGACGCGTCGAGCGTCTTCTACATGGACAAGATCGTCACCGGACCCGAGGGCATCGGAGTGATCGACATCGACCGTCCGATCGGCGACAATATCCGCGCGCTGGCGAAGGCCAAGGGCAAGGACGTCTCCGACATCAAGGTCGCCGTGCTCGACCGGCCGCGGCACGTCGGTCTGATCGAGGAGATCCGCGCCGCCGGTGCGGGCACCCGTCTGCTTCTCGACGGCGACGTGGCCGGCGGTATCAACGCGGCCCGCTACGAGACGCGAACAGACATGTGCGTCGGTGTCGGCGGAAGCCCGGAGGGCATCGTCACGGCGTGCGCCATCAAGGCGCTCGGCGGCCTCATTCAGGGGCGCCTGCTGCCGAAGACCGACGAGGAGCGACAGCGCGCCATCGACGCGGGCCTCGACGTGGACCGCGTCTACGAGGCCGACGACCTGGTCAAGGGCAACAACACGATGTTCGTGGCGACGGGTGTGACGGATGGCGGCCTGGTCGCCGGGGTGCGCAAGAAGGGCCCCATCATCCGCACGGAGAGCCTGGTTCTGCGCAGCCGCTCGGGCACGATCCGACGCATCGTCGCCGACCACATCGCCGACAAGTGGTTCTAGAGTCTCGACGGTTCTAGGCCCTCGCCTCTGACCTCTCCAGCTCGGCCACCAGCTCGAAGCTCGACAGCTCTCGGGGCTGCTCCTCGATCGTGGGGAGCACCCCGAGCACGGTCGACTCGTCGAGCGCGTTGAGCTTGCGCGCTGTCGGGAAGACCTGCCGTTCGAGCGAGCCGACGAACGAGTTGTAGTCGCGCACGCTGCGCTCGATCGAACGACCGAGCTTCTCGGCGTGGGTGGCGGTCGTGGCCAGGCGCGTGTACAGCTCCCGGCTCAGATCGAAGAGCACCTTGGCGTCGTGCGTGAGCACGTCTTGCTGCCAGCTGTAGGCCACGGTCTTCAGCACTGACCAGAGTGTCACGGGAGAGGCGAGGGCGACCTTGCGGGAGAAGGCGAATTCCATGATGCTCGGATCGGCCTCGAGCGCGCTCGACACCAGGGACTCGCTCGGAATGAAGGCGATGACGAGTTCTGGGGAGGCCTCGAGGCCCGACCAGTAGCTCTTGTTGCTCAACGTGGTGATGTGGTCGCGAACCGCCTTGACGTGGCGTTTCAGGAGGCGGTCGCGTTCTGCGCCGTCGGCCCCGGTCGCCGTCACCGGAATGAGGCTGGCCTCGAGATAGGCGTCGAACGGAACCTTCGCGTCGACGGCGATGTTCTTGCCGCCGGGCAGGTGCACCACCATGTCGGGCCTGCCCGCGCCGCTCGCCGAGACGATGCTGGTCTGCACGTCGAAGTCGACGCGCTCGATCAGGCCGGCCGCTTCGACCACGCGCCGCAGCTGAGTCTCTCCCCAGACGCCCCGGGTGCTGTTCGAGCGAAGCGCTGAGGCCAGCGACTCCGCTGTGCTGCGCAGGCGCTCTTCGGATTCGGTGGCATGGCGCAGCTGCTCGCTCAATTCGCCGTGCTGCTTCTGGCGTTGCTCCTCGAGCTCCGACACCTTGCGCTGAACCAGCCGCAGGCTCTCGGCGACCGGGCTGAGGGCGACCAGGACACGCCCGTCTGAGCTGACCCTCTCGGCCTCCGCCTCGCTCAGCTCTCGGATTCGCTGCTGGAATTCGGTGATGCGCCCCAGCTGCAGCTCGAGCTGCTCGCGCAGTCCGACGTTCGTCGCCTCGGCTGCAGCCGATCGCGCCTGCAGCTCGGCCAGCGGCCTCGGGTCGACGGCCGGAATCCTGCTCGCGCGGAGCATCCAGCCCATGGCGCCGCCGAGCGCCACGCCGATGAGCAGACCGAGCACGAGAGCGAGTATGGGATCCATGCCGGAAGTCTTGCACCGGCCCCCGACATCGCCGGAAGGATCGGCCGCGCGTCAGATAACGACCGCTGTGACCACCGGTCGCAGCTGCGAGATCTTCACGCCTGCGGCCCCGGCGAGCGTCTCGATCGAGTTCACCTCGTGACGATCTGCCGCATGGATGATGATCGCCGCGCACGCCTCGGCATCCGCCAACGCGTCGTGGTGCCTAAAGTCTTCGAAGCCCGCCGCCATGGCTGCCACCGGCAGACGATACGAGTCGAGCGAGTAGGTCTTGCGGGCGATCTGCAGGCTGCATGCGTAGGCGTTCGGCGGGCACTCCACGCGGGCCGCCGCGCTCGCCGCGCGGATGACCGCCATGTCGAATGCCGCATTGTGCGCCACGAAATGATCGTCTCCGACGAAGTCGACGAGTTCATCGAGCTGCTCCTCCCAACCGCGGGCGTCTTCGACGTCTTGGCGGTAGATGCCATGGATCTTCGTGTTCCAGGGCAGAAACTCGTCGAACCCGATCTCGGGCTTGATGAACCACGAGGCCTCGTCGACGACGACGCCGTCGCGCACCTTGACCAGGCCCACCGAGCACGCGGACTCGCGGTAGGAGTTGGCGGTCTCGAAGTCGATGGCAGTGAAATTCAGGGGCACGCATCGATGCTCTCACGGGGCACCGACCTCGGTTCCGAAGAGAGCCCGCGCGCCGGGCAAGTACGATGGATGCTCGTGGCTCTCACTATTGCAATCGTCGGTCTGCCCAATGTCGGCAAGTCCACCCTGTTCAACGCCCTGACCAAGAACCAGGTGCTCGCAGCGAACTACCCGTTCGCCACGATCGAGCCGAACGTGGGTGTCGTCAACCTTCCCGACGCGCGCCTCGCCGCTCTGGCCGAGATCTTCGGAAGCGAGCGCATCCTGCCAGCCCCCGTGTCGTTCGTCGACATCGCCGGCATCGTCAAGGGCGCGAGCGAGGGCGAAGGCCTCGGCAACAAGTTCCTCGCGAACATCCGTGAAGCGGATGCGATCGCGCAGGTCGTGCGCGGATTCACAGACGAAGACGTGGTGCACGTCGACGGCAAGGTCGACGCCGCCAGCGACCTCGAGACCATCAACACCGAGCTGATCCTCGCCGACCTGCAGACCCTCGAGAAGGCGGAAGCCCGCTTCGAGAAGGAGGTCAAGGGCAAGAAGGCCGACCCTTCGACTCTGGTGGCCGTCAAGGCTGCACGAGAGTGGCTCGACACGGGCAAGCCGTTGTCTGCGTCGACGATCGACCTCGAGCCGATCCGCGAGCTCGGACTACTGACCGCCAAGCCCTTCATCTACGTCTTCAACATCGACGAGGGCGTGCTGAACGACAAGGCCAAGCTCGACGAGCTCGCGGCCCTCGTCGCCCCCGCGCACGCCATCTTCCTCGACGCCAAGCTGGAGTCGGAGCTGATCGATCTCGACCCGGCCGACGCGGCCGAACTGCTCGAGTCGACTGGTCAGGAGGAGAGCGGGCTCGACCAGCTCGCCCGCATCGGCTTCGACACGCTCGGCCTGCAGACCTACCTCACCGCGGGCCCCAAAGAGACGCGTGCCTGGACGATCCCGAAGGGCGCCAAGGCTCCTCAGGCCGCCGGCGTGATCCACACGGACTTCGAGAAGGGCTTCATCAAGGCCGAGATCATCGGCTTCGAAGACCTCGTGGAGACCGGCTCGATCGCCGAGGCGCGCGCCAAGGGCAAGGCACGCATCGAGGGCAAGGACTACACGATGCAGGACGGCGACGTCGTGGAGTTCCGCTTCAACGTCTGACCCCGTCGCACGAAAGGACACATCCGTATGACCGACACCCAGATCTTCGAGCCCGACGCGCGTGCGATCTCGTACGCCGTGGAGGGAAACGGCCCCACGGTCGTGCTGGTCGCCGACAGGGGTCTTCCCATCGACTACCTCGGCACGCTCGCCCACATTCTCGTCGAAGAGGACTTCCGAGTTCTGCGCATCGCCGCAGGCAGCGCCTCGGCGCACGAGCTGGCTCAGGCCGTCGTCGACATCATGGATGCCGTCGAGGTCAAGGACGCCTGGCTGGGCGGCCACGGGTTCGGCGGCTCCGTCGCCCGCGCCGTGGCTCTGGACTTCCACGACCGCGTGAACGGCGTTCTGCTGCTGGGCGTCGAGGCGGGAGACCTGACGCTCGCCGAGGGCCTTCCCGTACTGGTCATTCAGGGATCTGCCGACGAGACGACCCCGCCCTCGAACGGCGAGGCACTGCTGGCGGCCGCTCCCGACCGCGTGAGCATCGTGTCGATCGACGGCGGCGGGCACATGTTCCCCTCGGAGAACGTGGGCGCCACCTCGTGGGCCATCGAGGACTACCTCGACTGGGACTGAGCGTCAGGCGAGCGCCCGCTCGCTGTGAGGGGTCGGGCGGCACACCAGAACCGGGCACGGAGCGGAGTGCTGCACGCGCGCGGCCGTACTGCCGAGCAGAATGGTGCGGCTGAGTCCACGGCTGCCGGCGGCCATCGAGATGAGGTCGGCCTCGAGATCCTCGGCGGTCCTGATGATCTCCTGCGCGGGGGAACCGCTTCGCACCTGCTTGTGCACCCTCGGGCCCCAGCCGTCGAACTCGGCGGCGACGATGTCGACGGCGGTCGCGGCATCCTGTTGAAAGCTTAGTTCTGTCTGGGCGGGTGGATGCTGTGGGCCCAGTTCATTGGCGAAGGGCGCGGCCGCGTAGGGACTCACGACGGCGAGAACGGTCACATCGGTGATCGTTCTGCTGTCGGCGATCCACTTGAACTGGCGGGCGCCGACGAGGCTCGCTTGGGATCCGTCGGTTGTGACGATGACATGCATTGGCTCAGACCGCCTTTTTCTTGCCGAAGAAGTTCTGCACGAGGTAGAGAATCAGCCCGACGGCCAGCAATCCGGCGACCCAGAAGAGCGCATCCGGGTCGTCGATGAGTGTGTAGACCAGCACCGCGAGGTTGCCGACGATGCCGATGATCAGCAGCGGGGTGTTCGCCCGATAGGTGTCGTCGGTCTCATCCTTGCCGCGCAGTTTCAGGCACGCCACGATCACCAGCGCGTAGATGAACAGCAGGAACACGACCGTGATCGTGGCCAGCCTGTCGACGATGTCGAGCTGCTCCTCGGCAGGAATCCCCGCCTGGCTCGACCTGATGACGGCACCGGCGACGAGCAGGGCGCCCACCACAACGGAGCCGAAGAGCAGGGCCACGTACGGGCTGCGCCGAGTGGGGTGCACCTTCGCGAAGACGGCGGGCACGACCTTCTCTCGAGCCATACCGAAGAGGATGCGTGACTGGGCGACGACCGTGACCAGAGCGGTGTTGCTGATGGCGACCATCGCTATGAGGCCGAAGACGACCAGCATGATCGAAGCGGGAATGAAGAAGAGATCGGCCTCGATGACCACGAGCAGCGTCTTGTCGGCCAGGTCCTTGATCGGAACGGCCAGGGCCGCGGAGATCGAGACAAGTACGTAGACGACGCCCGCGGTGGCCATGCCGCCGACGAGGGCGCGAGGGAAGGCGCGGGACGGGTTGATCGTCTCTTCGGCCACATTCGCCGCGTTCTCGAAGCCGGTCATGGCGAAGAAGGCCAGCGAGACTCCGGCAAGAATGGCCAAAACGGCCGAACCGGCGCCTCCTTCGGTGTTGAACTGCAGGAGCACCGACGGGTCGTTGACTCCCTCGACCAGGGCGATGACGCCGATGATCACGACGATGACGAGCCCGCTGATCTCGACGAACGTCATCACGACGTTGGCGACGACGGACTCGGTGATGCCGATGAGATTGATCACGGTGATGAGGGCGACGAAGGCCAATGCGATCCCGGTGCTCGCCCAGATGGCGTCTTCGGGCAGGCCCACGAGGCCGCTGAAGTACCGCACGAAACCCGCGGCGAGCGATCCGACCGCCGCCATGTTGGCCGACAACATGCAGATCGTGATGAAGAACGTCAGCACCGGGCTGCGGAATGCCTTGTTGATGTAGAGCGACGCTCCGGCGGCCTGCGGATACTTGGTCACCAGTTCCGCATAGGCGAGCCCGGTGATGAGGGCGATGGAGACACCCGCGAGGAATGCCATCCAGAAGGCACCACCGACGGCGGCTGCGACCAGACCGACGAGAACGTAGATGCCGGAGCCGAGCACGTCGCCGACGACGTAGAAATAGAGCTGTCTGGCCGTGATCGAGCGCTTCAGCTCGCTGCGGCTGCCGACGGGTTCTTCTGTAGTCGTCCCCATTTCGACACAGTACGGCAATCGCGTCGCGTTTCCACGAAAAACTTCGATCCGAGACGGCGGGTAACCTTGAGGGTCGCTGGGCCGCCCGAGGCGCATCGCCGTCGAGAGGAACCCCCAATGAGCCTGATCCGCCTGAACGACGTGAGCGTGAAGTTCGAGAACACGCAGATTCTGCGCGAGGCGTTCTTCCGCCTCGAGCCGAAGGACCGGGTGGGGCTCATCGGTCGCAACGGGTCGGGCAAGACCACGCTGCTCAAGCTCGTGCTCGACCAGGTGCAGCCCGATCAGGGAACGGTGACGGTCGAAGCCGGAGTCAAGATCGGCTACTTCTCGCAGTTCTCCGAGCTGAACGGAGAGCAGACCATCACCGAGGTGCTCGACGCGCTGTTCGTCGAGGTGCACGCCGTCGAAGACGAGCTCGCGGCCATCGACGCATCGATCGCCGCCGACCCCTCGGGGGGAGCCGCGCTCGACGCGCTCATCGAGCGCCAGTCCGAGCTCTTCGGAGAGATGGAACGACTCGACGGCTGGGACTACACCCGCAAGATCGACCAGGCGCTCACCACGCTCGGCTTCGATGAGCCGCATCGCACGTGCCCGATCGACGCGCTGTCGGGTGGATGGCGCAACCGCGCCGCGCTCGCCAAGATCCTTCTCGAAGACCCCGATGTGCTGCTGCTCGACGAGCCCACGAACTTCCTCGACGTGGCCGGCGTCGAGTGGCTCGAGTCCTGGTTCCGTGACTTCAAGGGCGCCGCCATCATCGTCTCGCACGATCGCGCCTTCCTCGACGTCGTGGTGACGCGCATCATCGAGCTCGAGAACTTCCACCTGCACGAGTACCCCGGCAACTTCGGCGAGTACATCGTGCAGAAGCAGTTCCGCCTGAAGACGCTCGAGGCCCAGTTCGTTCACGAGAACGAGTTGCTGGCCTTCGAGGCGGAGGGCATCGCGGATCGACGCGAGGCTGCCAAGGCCTCGAGCAAGAAGCTCGACAAGCAGCTGTCGGGAATCAAGAAGTCGCGGGCGCCCCGCCCCGTCGACCAGATCATCACCGAGATCTACGGCGGCCTGCACATCAAAGACGTGCTGTGCCGCGTCGAGGGACTCGAGAAGTCCTACGGCGACAAGATGCTGTTCGCCGGTCTCGGCTTCGAGATCCGTCGCGGCAATCGCATCGTGGTGCTCGGCGCGAACGGCAGCGGCAAGAGCACCCTGCTGCGCGTGCTCACCGGCGACGAGAAGCAGGATCACGGCCACGTGGAATGGGCGTCGGGCGCGAAGGTCGTCTCGTACAACCGGATGCTCGACGAGCTCGACCTCGACGACACGGTCACGCACGCGGTCAACGCCCTGCCCGACAGTCTCGCCCTCACCGCGACGCGCAAGTCGGTGGCACGGTTCCTGGCCATGTTCCAGTTCTCGGAGGCCGACCTCAAGAAGCGCATCCGCGAGCTCTCGGGAGGGCAACGCGCCCGCGTCGCGATGGCGCAGTGCCTGTTGTCCGGCGCATCCGTTCTTCTGCTCGACGAGCCGACCAACCATCTCGACCTCGCCAGCACCCAGGTCATGGAGCGCGCCCTCGTGCACTTTCCCGGCGCAGTCGTCGTGGTGAGCCACGACCGGTTCTTCACCGACAAGATCGCTACGAGGATGCTCGTGTTCGGTGCGGCGGGCGCAGAGCCCGGCGAGATCGACGTGAGCGCCGCGTAGGCGTGCGTGCATGACTCACCCGATCATGTAGATCAAACCCGACCTGCGTTTCGTCATGCTGGCCAGGAACTGCTGGGCGCGACCGAGGAATTCCAGGATGTATCTTCTTTCTCCATCGACGTCGTCGCCACGATAGAGCTCAGCATGCCCTTCGAGCAGGTGATCGACATCGGCCGCGGTCACCTCGGCGAGGTTCTGGGCCACGGCTCTGACTTCGTCGGCATCGAGCACTCCAAAGTATGGAATCCATCCGCAGGGGGTCATCGTGACCTCTCCTCGAACCAGGTCGAATGACCGACGGAACGGGCCGTCCTCGTCGCCAAACAGCCATTGCAGCTCGCGCCAGCATTTGTCGAGGTAGAGCATCTCAGGCTGGGGCCGAGGTTCAGGATCGATAGGTTGACCAGTCTCGGAATCGACTTCGATCAGGCCCCACGCGTCGGCCAGGGGATCTCGAGACATGAAGGCTTCAGGCTCGAGGCGAGCGAACCTGACTTGCGAATCGGGCAGTGGATAGGCGTAGTAGCGGATTCCCATGAGTCCGAATAGTGCAGCACCTGCGCCCATCAGTGTTCTTGTTGTCAACAATGGCCATCACTCCTCCTGCACAGCCCCTTCGCGGCTGACACCCACCTCTCAGAAAGGCGGCTCGTCGGCACCGGTGACAGGTGAGTCGGGTACTCCTTCTTCGACCGTGCCGCGGTACCAATTGCGGGCCGGTGGGTCGGCATTATCGGGTGCGTCGGGGAAGCTGATGCGTCTGGGCGCGGGCTTCGCCAGGGGTGGAGGTTCGTGCTGCCTCGTGTGGCCCGACGGCGATATGGAGATCATGGTGCCGTCAGCTCGGGTGATGAACTGCCACGCCGTCTTGTGTTTGACCTTGTGGTGGGGCCCGCATTGCGGAACGAGGTTCGTGATCGACGTTTCACCCTGGGGAAAGGGCACATTGTGATCTGCGTCGCAGTCGCGGGCGACTCGAGTGCATCCCGGGAATCTGCAGGTGACGTGGATGAGGTCGACCAGTTCGCGCATTCTCGGGTCGGGTCGGTAGCGGGTGATGCCGGCGGTGATGACGGCCCCGGTGGCGGGATCGGTCAACACCCGCGAGAAATAGGGGGCATTGACGGTCAACCGGGTCGCTGTCAGCGCGTCGATGGGACCGTATCCCTCGAGAGCCGCGCTCTCGTCGCTGAATCCCAGCAGCGACAGCGCCGGAACGGTGACATAGACGTGAGCGCGGACCGCGTGTGCCGGCGCGCCCGGCATGCTGAGGTGGCCGTTCAGGAGCAGATCTGCCGCCACATCCGCGTGAAGCTGCGTGATCGTGCGGGGATCACCGGCGGCCTTGAGGGCGAGAGCGAAGCGGTGGACGAGGTCTCGGATGGCCTCGTTCTCGACAGCGGGCTGCCGGATTCCGAAGACCGACATTCCGTCGTCGTCGTCTGTGCTGTCGACGAACGTGTTGCGGGTCTCGGCAGCATGCAGATGACGCTCGACCGCGTCCTCCATGGTGGCGGCTTTGGCTTCTCGACCGGCTCTCGTGCGCAGGATGTGCACGGGCTGCTTCTTGGCGAGCTCGAGCATGCGCAGTTCGAAGTCGAGCTGCTTCTCGTCGGGGAGGCAACTGCCGTATTGCACGATGATCTCGGCGTGGCGGAGAGAGATGTCGCCGGAAGAGAGCGCGCGATGCGTGTGCACGAATGTGTCGGCGAGCTCGCCGCTGGTCTCTATGAGGGCGTAGGCCGCCCGCTCGCTGAGGTTCTCTGAGGAGGCGAGTTCTGTCGCGAACTCGCGCCTGGCGACGGCCTCTGCCGACCACTGCGGGCCCCCGCCCGAACGATCGACCGGGTTGAGCGCCTGACCTGCGGCCCGTGCAACGGTGACCAATCGCGCCCGCTCTGCCTGCAGCGAGGCGATCTGCCGGGAAACCTCGTGTACGTCGTCGATAGCCGCGCGAAACGAGCTGACAAGGCGAGAGTCGGGCTCGGTGATCACGGCGTACCTTTCACATAGAGTGCAATCTATCTACCACTGAAGCATAGCATCACGGGGCAGATATTCGAATGTATGTTCGATAAGTTGTGCGACAACCTTGCCCCGCCTCGCCATCGCCGACTCACTACGCTGTGTAGCACTACGCGCGACTCGACAGTGCTGCTCGAAAGGCTGACCATGAAAGCGTCTCGACCCCGCCCACTCCACCGTGTGCGCGTCGCCGTCCTCCTCTGTGCTGCGGCCCTCGCGATGTCGGCGTGCTCCAGCGCAGCCGACACCTCATCCGCGACCGAATCGGCGACGCCATTCGCGACCGCCACCGAATCCAGCGTCGAGACGCACGCACCTGTGGAGGCCGTCGATCTCGCGGCCGGCGAGCAGGATGCCCCGGTCGAGGTCTCCGTGTCGGGTGACGACGGTGTCGGGGTCACCTTCAGAGAGATCACGCTGGAGCCCGGTGCGACCACGGGCGTGCACTGCCACTACGGGCAGCTCGTCGCCGTGGTCGCCGAAGGGTCGCTCACCCACTACGCCGACATCTATCCGAGTGGCGTGCACGTCTACGAGACGGGAGACAGCATCATCGAAGGGGCGGGATACCGCCACGAGGGCCGAAACGAAGGCGATGAGAACGTCGTTCTCTGGGTGACGTACATCATTCCCGAAGGCAAGCCGCTCGCCGAGACCGACCTGTCGCACTGCGACGCCTAGCGCATCCGGGGGAGACCGCACCATGACGCATCATCCACACAGAAAGCTCATGCCCGACGTCAGGCTCTGGACGGGAATAGCCGCGATCGCCGTCGCAATCCTCACCGTGACCGAGTTCTCGGTGCAGGTGTTCGTGGTGGGTGCGAGGCCGAGCCTCGATGACGAGCTTGCCCTTGTCGACTTCATGACGCGCACGAGTGACGGAACGATGTTCACGATCCTCATCGACACGCTGCTGATGGCAGCCCTCATCGTGTTCCTCGCCGGGTTCCGGCAACTCATCACCCACTCCGAGCCAGCATTGCAGTGGGTCGCCGACCTCGCGTACGGGGCCGGGCTCGTCTTCGTGGCGGTGACTCTCGTCGGCGATGCGATGGAGGCAGGAACCGCCCTCGACGTCACGGGCATGACGGGTGACTACTCCGTGCTTCGAGCCCTCACCGTGGGGCACACGATTCTCTTCGGCTCCATCGGATGCGTGCTGACGGCCCTCGTCGCGGCCGCCAGCGCGTACGTGACGCTGGGCTCCGAGGCGCTCCCGCGATGGACCGGCTGGCTCGCCTACGGCGTCGCGATCCTCAACCTCGCGGCCGTGCCGACCATGTTCGGTGGCACAGACCCCGCCTCCTTCGTTGCAGCCGGCGGAGCCGGCACCGCCCTCTTCGCGACCTTCCCGTGGCTCGTCTGGGTGACGGCGATCGGCATCGTCACGGTGCGCGATCGGCGGCGACCCTTCGATGTGCCCACGGAGCGTGCGGTCGCGGCCGCCTGACTCACGGCAACGGCGGAGTGCGGTCGGCTATCGTGAGGCGGGTGACTCGACGCCTTCTCGCCCTGCCCTCCGCGCTCGCCGCGACCGCTCTTCTCGGCGCGGCACTCGTGCTCGCCGGCGCATCCAGTGCCTCGGCGCACGATGCGCTCGAGTCGTCGACCCCCGCGGCCGGCGAGGTCGTGACTGTCGATCCGACCGTCGTCACGTTGACCTACAGCGACGAACTCCTCACGCTGGGCGGCGACACGAGCGCCTTCGCGATCCAGGTGACGGATGCGTCGGGCGCGTTCCATGAGAACGGGTGCGTCGTCGTCGACGGTCTCGTCGCATCCACCGGTGTCGCCCTGGGCGACCCCGGAACGTACACCGCGACGTGGCAGGTGGTCTCGAGCGACGGGCATCCGACCTCGGGCAGCTATACCTTCGAGTACCAGCCGGTCGACACCGCGAATTCCCTGCCCGGGATGCCGGCGGCGCCCGTATGCGGAGACCAGTGGGCCGGCTCGCCGCGCGAGAATTCAGCCCCTGTCGCCACGCCGGAGCCCACGATGACGGCGCTGGCGGAGGCGCCCGTGCAGACCTTGTCGGCGACCGCCGACCCTGCGGTTAACGGCGACACGAGCGACGACGGCGGCCGCATCGGCGTCGCGATCGCTGTCTCGATCGGGGGCCTGGCGCTGATCGTCACGGTCATCGTGCTCACCCTCCGGCGAACCCGGCGCGACCCGTTCGAGAAGCCCGAGGGGCCGTCGAAGGAGGAGTAGCGCTTCGACAGGCTCAGCGCTTCGACAGGCTCAGCGGCTCTGTCTACGCTTTCCCACCCGCGGCGCACCCTTGACCGCGGGGGCGCGTCCTTTGCCCTTCGACGCCTTCGCCTTGCCTCCGGCCTGCGGAGCGGTGATGGTCGAATTGCCCGTGGACTTGGCGAGGTCGGCAGCCGCCTTCTCTGCGAAGGCGACGCCCTCCGGCGTCAGCACGGTCGTCTCGGCGTCGTAGTCGAACAGGGGGTAGCCGAGATTCTGCTCGAGCTGCTTGACGGCCGCGATCATGCTCGAACGCGGAATGCCCTCGAGCTTCGCCGCCCTGGCGAAGTGCAACTCCTTCGCAGCGGTGATGAAGAGCCTGTTCAAACGATGGTCCACGGGATCCGTTCTGACTGCGCGGTGCGCCCGGTCACTTCCGAGGTTACGCGGTCGCGCGGCACGCGTGCTCGCGGGGTTGTTGCTAGGCTGGCCGCACAATCGAATATCGGGCCGACATCACGCGATGCGGGAGAGCCCGCCGGTCACACCGGCAGGCACCGAAGGAGCAATTCTCCCCACCAATCTCTCAGGTACGTGTACCGCATCGAACAGGCCACTCTGAAAAGAGATCGCGAACACTCGTTCGTTCGATCCGCCCACGGTGAAAGCCGCTGCCGATGCGCAGCGGCGAAGCTCTCAGGCACAGATGACAGAGGGGGAGTTCTTGACCGCGCGGCTTCGTACGCGCGCTTCGCAATACACACTGCGCACTGGAGAACTCGTGACCGATAGACATTCCCCGCTCAACGCCATCCACGTGGCGGCAGGAGCGAGCTTCACCGACTTCGCCGGCTGGCAGATGCCCGTGCGCTATTCGAGCGATCTCGCCGAGCACCACGCCGTGCGCACCGCCGCCGGCATCTTCGACCTGTCTCACATGGGCGAGATCTTCATCGTCGGCCCCGAGGCTGCCGACGCCCTCGACTACGCACTGGCGGGCAAGCTCTCTGCCACCACGATCGGCCAGGCCAAGTACAGCCTGCTCCTCGACCGGTCGGGCGGCATCATCGACGACGTCGTCGTGTACCGCACGGGAGACGACCGGTTCATGGTCGTGGCCAACGCCTCGAACAGGGAAGTCGTGGCCGCAGAGCTGACAGACCGTACGGCTCCCTTCGAGTGCGAGGTCTTCGACGAGAGCGACGAGCTCGCCCTCATCGCCGTGCAGGGTCCGCGCTCTCGCGAGATCCTCATCGCGACCGACGGTTTCGCCATCGAAGGCGGTCATCCCGACGGACGAGACGTGGGCGAGAAGCTCTCAGAGCTCAAGTACTACCGCGCACTGTCGGGCTCGTTCCGCACGCAGCCCCTGCTCATCGCCCGCACGGGCTACACCGGCGAAGACGGATTCGAGCTCTACCTGAGCCCGGATCACGCCGCGGAGCTCTGGAACGCTCTGACCGAGGCGGGCGCCCCGCTCGGACTCGTTCCCGCCGGACTGGCGAGCCGCGACACCCTGCGCCTCGAGGCGGGCATGCCGCTCTACGGTCACGAGCTCGGCACCGAGACCTTCCCCGTTCAGGCGGGCCTGGGCCGCGTCGTCGCCACGGCGACGAAGGGCGACTTCGTCGGTCGCGAGGCCGTCGAGGCCGGTCCTGCTCCGGATGCGCGCACGCTGGTCGGCCTGGTCGCCGACGGCAAGCGGGCCGCGCGGGCGGACTACGAGGTCTATGCCTCCGACGACTCGAGCGAGGTGATCGGCGTCGTGACGAGCGGCGCCCTGTCGCCGACCCTCGGCATCCCGATCGCCATTGCCTACGTCGACGCCGCATTCGCCGCACCCGACACGACCCTCAGCATCGACATCCGCGGCAAGCGCCTCAGCTACCGCGTCACCCCCCTCCCGTTCTACCGTGCGAAGAAGGACTGACCCATGGCCACCGAAAGCGAACTGCAGTACACGAGCGAGCACGAATGGGTGCTCGTCGACGGCACCACCGCCACCGTGGGCATCACCGCGTATGCGGCCGAGAAGCTCGGAGACGTCGTCTTCGTCGACCTGCCCGACGTGGGCACGACCCTGGCGAGCGGCTCGATCGTCGGAGAGATCGAGTCGACCAAGTCGGTGGGCGAGCTCTTCGCCCCCGTCGACGGAACGGTGCTCGAGAAGAACTCCGCCGTCGAGGACACGCCCGAACTCGTCAACAGCGACCCGCTGGGCGAAGGCTGGCTCATCAAGATCGAGTTCACCGAGCTGCCGCCGCTGCTGTCGTTCGACGAGTACACCGCACTGCTGGGGGAGTAGCACACCGATGTCGCTTCCCTTCACCGCGCGCCACATCGGCATCGATGACAGCGCGCAGGCCGTTATGCTCGCACGCCTCGGCTACGACTCGGTCGACGCGCTCGTGCGCGCCGCCATCCCCGGCTCGATCCAGCTGAGCGAGACCCACCGCGCCGAGGCCATTCCGGCCGCCGCCACCGAGCGCGAGACCATCGCGGAACTGCGGGCGCTCGCCTCGCACAACACCGTGAACCGGTCGATGATCGGACTGGGCTACTACGACACGATCACGCCCGCCGTGATCCGCCGCAACGTGCTCGAGAACCCCAGCTGGTACACGGCCTACACGCCCTACCAGCCCGAGATCTCGCAGGGCCGCCTCGAGGCGCTCATCAACTTCCAGACCATGGTGGCCGACCTCACGGGCCTCTCGACGGCGAACGCATCCATGCTCGACGAGGCCACGGCCGTCGTCGAGGGCATGCTGCTCGCCCGTCGCGCGTCGAAGTCGACCTCTAACGTCTTCCTGGTCGACGCCGACGCGCTGCCGCAGACGAAGGCGCTGCTGCGCTCGCGCGCCGACGCGGTCGGCATCGAGATCGTCGAGCTCACCCTCGACAGGGTCGATCACCCGGCCTCGCACGACCACCCCCTCGCCACCGGATTCGGCGCGTTCATCCAGTACCCCGGCGCATCCGGCCGTGTGTGGGACCCGCGCGACGTGATCGACGCCGTGCACGCATCCGGCGGTCTCGCCGTGGTCGCCGCCGACCTGCTCGCCCTCACGCTCATCACCTCTCCGGGCGAGCTCGGGGCCGACGTCGCCGTCGGCACGAGCCAGCGATTCGGCGTTCCCATGGGCTTCGGCGGCCCGCACGCAGGCTACATGGCCGTGCGCGCAGGGCTCGAGCGTCAGCTTCCGGGTCGCCTCGTGGGCGTGAGCCAGGATGCCTCGGGCCACCCCGCCTACCGGCTCAGCCTGCAGGCGCGCGAGCAGCACATCCGGCGCGAGAAGGCCACGTCGAACATCTGCACCGCCCAGGTGCTGCTCGCCGTGATGGCCGGAATGTACGCGGTCTACCACGGCCCCGAGGGCCTGCAGAGCATCGCTCTCGACGTCAACTCGATCGCCCGCCGGCTCGCCAGCGCACTCGAGGCCGCCGGAGCGGAGCTCGTCCACGAGGACTTCTTCGACACGATCCAGGTGCGCGTTCCCGGCCGGGCGGCCGAGATCGCAGCCAAGGCCCACGCGGGCGGCTACCTGCTGAACGTCGCCGACGACGACACGATCGGCGTCTCGGTCGACGAGACGACCACGGTCGCCGACATCGACACGGTGCTCTCGCTGTTCGACGTGGCGCCCACCAGCGATGCCGAGCAGCTCGCCGAGAGCCTGCCCGAGCACATCCTGCGCACGAGCGACTACCTCACCCACGAGGTCTTCAACACGCACCGCTCCGAGACTTCCATGATGCGCTACCTCAAGCGTCTCGCCGACTACGACTACGCGCTCGACCGGGGCATGATCCCGCTCGGCTCGTGCACGATGAAGCTCAACGCGGCCACCGAGATGGAGGCCGTGACCTGGCCCGAGTTCGGTGCGCTGCACCCGTTCGCTCCGCGGGCGGACGTCGAGGGCTACCTCACGCTCATCTCGCAGCTCGAGACCTGGCTGGCCGAGGTCACGGGCTACGACTCCGTGTCTCTTCAGCCGAACGCCGGAAGCCAGGGTGAGCTCGCCGGACTTCTCGCGATCCGCGGGTACCACCACGCGAACGGCTCGTTCGACCGCACGGTCTGCCTGATCCCGTCGAGCGCCCACGGCACGAACGCAGCGTCTGCCGTGCTCGCCGGCATGAAGGTCGTGGTCGTCGCGTGCGACGAGAACGGCAATGTCGACGTCGACGACCTGCGGGCGAAGATCGAGCTGCACGCCGAGTCGCTGGCTGCCCTCATGATCACCTACCCGTCGACCCACGGTGTGTACGAGCACGAGGTCGCAGAGATCTGCCGACTGGTGCACGCCGCCGGGGGACAGGTCTACGTCGATGGAGCCAACCTCAACGCGCTGCTGGGCTTCGCGCGCTTCGGCGACTTCGGCGGCGACGTGTCGCACCTCAACCTGCACAAGACCTTCTGCATCCCGCACGGCGGAGGCGGCCCCGGTGTCGGCCCCGTCGCGGCGAAGGCCCACCTGGCCCCCTTCCTGCCGGGCCATGCCCAGGCGCAGGACGCGTCGCATCCGCTCGCCGGAGGCGGCACCGTGGTGCACGCCGGCGGGCCGATCTCGGCCGCGCCGTACGGCAGCCCGAGCATCCTGCCCATCAGCTGGTCGTACGTGCGCATGATGGGCTCGCAGGGCCTCGCGGATGCCACGGGTGCGGCGGTTCTGTCGGCCAACTACGTCGCGGCCCGGCTCTCCGAGCACTTCCCTGTCTTGTACTCGGGCGACAACGGACTGGTGGCGCACGAGTGCATCATCGACATCCGCCCGCTCACGGCGTCGACGGGAGTCTCGGTCGACGACGTCGCCAAGCGCCTCATCGACTACGGATTCCACGCGCCCACGATGAGCTTCCCCGTGGCGGGAACCCTGATGGTCGAACCGACCGAGAGCGAGGATCTCACCGAGATCGATCGCTTCATCGACGCGATGATCTCCATCAAGGGCGAGGCCATGCAGGTCGCCGAGGGCGTCTGGCCCGCCGACGACAACCCGCTGCGGAACGCGCCGCACACCGCGCAGTCCGTCGTCGAGGGCGAATGGAGCCACCCGTACGACCGCGAGACGGCCGTGTATCCGGTGCGATCGCTGATCCGTCACAAGTACTGGCCGCCGGTCAGGCGTATCGACCAGGCGTGGGGAGATCGCAACCTCGTCTGCTCGTGCCCGCCGCCGGAGGCGTTCGAGTAGACAGCAACCGGTTCCTCGCGTGAGGTACCCTCTCAGCATGGCGAGACGAATTGCGATACAGCGCGGCCGAATGTCCCTGATTCTCGCCGCGGTGGGTGTTTTCGCGCTCGTCGCCGGGCCTGCTGCGGCCGCAAGTGCCGAGGTCTTCTACGACGAGGGCGGATGCGTCGTGCAGCAGGTCACAGACGGGGCGCCCGCGGGCGGCAGCCAGTGCGCGGGCGTCGACTTCGGCGCGACGAGCATGGGCCAGGCGGCCTTCATGGGGGCCAATCTGGCAGGCGCGAACCTCTCCGGGTCGAAGCTGCAGGCGGCGAACTTCACCGGCGCGAACCTGGAGGGTGCGAACTTCACCGACGCACAGGTCGAAGGCGCCGACCTCACCGATTCGGGAATCCTGCCGGGCACGATCACGGCCGAAGCCGCCGACGCGAACGGCGCACCGATCGAGTTCGCCCCCGTGGTACCGCTCGGTCTCACCGCGGGCGACTGCATGATCGTCGACGTTCCCGTCGTCTCGGGCACCGTCTTCCCCATCGGGGATTCGGGCATGGTGTGCAAGTTCTCCTCGTCGAACGGCACCGCCATCGCCGTCGTCAAGATCCAGGTCACCCCGCACCCCGAGGCGACCGAGGCGCCGGCGCCCCTGTTCACGGACGAGCCGACGACCTCTGGCACCACGGGCACCGCGGCCTCGACGAGGCAGCCGACCGACTGGGGACTCATCGCGCTCGTCGGCGGCGGTGCCGTCGTCGTTCTGGCACTCGGAGTCGTGGCCATGGTGATCTCCCGCCGTCGGCCCGCGATCGCCAGCGGCGACGATTCCGCCGACGACAGCGCGAAGTCAGACGACTAGGGCAGTCGGAAGAGCCCGGGGAACGTCGCCACGGCCCAGGCGTAGCCGACGAACGACGCGATGTCGATGATCCAGTGGGCGATCACGAGCGGCATCGTGCGCCCCCAGCGCGTGTAGCACCAGCCGAAGACGATTCCCATGACGACGTTTCCGATGAACGGCCCGATGCCCTGGTACAGGTGGTAGCTGCCGCGCAGCACGGCCGCTGACAGGATGATCTGCCAGCGGCCCCAGCCGAGCTGTCTGAGTCGCGTGAAGAGGTAGCCCACGACGATCAGCTCTTCGGTGAGCGCCGCCCTGAGGGCGGAGGCGATCAGCATCGGCACCGTCCACCAATACGCGTCGATGGGTGCGGGCACGACGTTCACGGTGATTCCGGCCGCACGCCCGGCGAAATAGAGAGCGATTCCCGGCACACCGATCACGAGCACGAGTAGCAGGCCACGGCCGATGTCTCGCGCGGGACTGTGCAGATCGAAGCCGAGTCGTCGGAACGGATTGCCGCCGGAGATCGCCAGGAGATAGAAGACGAGGAACACGGGCACGAGATCGAAGAAGATCGCCAGCGACTGGTAGGTGAAGTCGAGCCACTCCCTGGTGCTCTGAGCGGCGTTGAGGCTGGTCGACTGGCTTGCGAGCGAGGTGTCGGCCGTGAGCTTGGCCACGATGCTCACGATCGAGTAGACCGCAGAGGCTCCGAGAGACAGGCCGAGCACGATCGCGATCTCCCAGCCGAGGCGCTTTCGGCGAAGAGCGGGCCAGTCTGTCGGGGGAGCCTGAACCATGACTGCACTTTCTTGCGTCGGAAGGCGCATTCATAGGGAATTGTGTGCGTTTGGCACAACGAATGCAGATTCTACGTTTCTAGTCTGTAACTTTTCGCCGGTGAATTTGGTCAGAGTCCAGCCCCCTTTTAGGGTACTGGGTAGTCAGCCACGCGACTGATCACCTTTCGGGTGCCCCGTGCAGCAGTTTCAACGGGGTCTCCGGCAGCCCAGGAAAGTCCTCAGGAGGAAAATTGAAAATCAGACGCATTGGCATCGGGGCTCTTGCCCTTGCCGCGGCCAGCGCTCTTGTGCTGACCGGTTGCTCAACAGGCGGAGACACGCCCAGCACGAGCGGCAGCAACACCTCGATCATCACGGCCAACGGCTCCGAGCCGCAGAACCCGCTGATCCCCACCAACACCAATGAGGTCGGTGGCGGCAAGATCCTCGACGAGATCTTCGCGGGCCTGGTCTACTACGACGCCAAGGGTGCGCCGGTCAATGACGTCGCCGAGTCCATCGAGACCGATGACGCGCAGAACTACACGATCAAGATCAAGCCCGGCCTGAAGTTCACCAACGGTGACCCGGTCGATGCGACCTCCTTCGTCGACGCATGGCAGTACGGCGCGCTCCTGTCGAACGCGCAGCTCTCCAGCTACTTCTTCGAGGACATCGAGGGCTTCAGCTACGACGCCGACAGCCCCCTCACCGGCCTGAAGGTCGTCGACGACACCACGTTCACCGTCGCCCTCACCAGCCCGAAGTCCGACTTCCCGCTGCGTCTCGGCTACTCGGCGTTCTACCCGCTTCCCAAGACGGCCTTCGAAGACATGGCTGCCTTCGGCGAGAACCCGATCGGCAACGGCCCGTACATGCTGGCCGGTGAAGGCGCCTGGAAGCACAACGAGAAGATCGACCTCGTCGTCAACCCCGACTACGACGGAGGGCGCGTTCCCAAGAACGGCGGCCTGAGCATCGTCTTCTACGCGACCCAGGATGCGGCCTACGCCGATCTCCAGGGTGGCAACCTCGACGTCCTCGACGCCGTTCCTGACAGCGCGTACCAGACGTTCGAGTCCGACCTCGGTGACCGTGCCGTGAACCAGGCCGCGGCCGTGTTCCAGTCGTTCACGATCCCGGCTCGTCTGCCCCACTTCGACGGTGAGGAAGGCAAGCTCCGTCGCGCGGCCATCTCGATGTCGATCAACCGCGAGGAGATCACCAAGGTGATCTTCGAGGGAACCCGCACGCCGGCGAGCGACTTCACGTCGCCCGTCATCGACGGCTGGACCGACAAGCTCGAGGGTGCAGACGTTCTGGCCTACAACCCCGACGAGGCAGTGAAGCTGTGGGCCCAGGCCGACGCCATCTCGCCGTGGTCGGGAACGTTCCAGATCGCGTACAACGCCGATGGTGGACACCAGGGCTGGGTCGACGCCGTATCGAACAGCATCAAGAACACGCTGGGAATCGACGCCTCCGGCGCTCCGTCCCCGACGTTCGCCGAGGTCCGCACGGCCATCACCGACCGCTCCATCCAGACCGCGTTCCGCACCGGATGGCAGGCCGACTACCCCGGTCTGTTCAACTTCCTCGGCCCGATCTACGCGACCGACGCCGGGTCGAACGACGGTGACTACTCGAACCCCGACTTCGACGCACTGCTGGCGAAGGGCTCCTCGGAGACCGACGTCGACACGGCGAACAAGGACTTCCAGGACGCTCAGGAGATCCTGCTGAAGGACCTGCCGGCGATCCCGCTGTGGTACTCGAACGTCACCGGTGGCTATGGCACCGACGTGTCTAACGTGACCTTCGGCTGGAACTCCGTTCCGCTGTTCTATGAGATCACCAAGGGCTAGTCTCTAACCCTTCCCCGTGGGGCGGCAGCGACTTCGCTGCCGCCCCACGCACGCGCTGACGTAATCTGTACACCAGCGCGTGCGGCTACGTAACAGTTAGGTGTCTCAACTCGAATGTGCAACCAGCTTGAACCGGTGATGTGAGCAGACCATGGCCGGATATATCTTCAGACGCGTACTTCAGGCGATTCCCGTCTTCTTCGGGACGACCTTCCTCATCTACTTCATGGTGTTCGCCATGCCCGGCGACCCGATCGTGGCGCTCTTCGGCGACAAGACGCCGAACCCCGCGGTGATCGAACAGCTGCGGCAGCAGTACCACCTCGACCAGCCCTTCATCGTGCAGTACTTCCTGTACATCGGCGGCATCTTCCGCGGCGACTTCGGCACCTCCTTCTCGGGTGAGCCGGTCACGCAGATCCTCGCCCGCACGTTCCCCGTCACGATCCGTCTCGCCGTGCTCGCCCTGATCTTCCAGTCGGTGGCAGGCATCGCCGTGGGTCTTGTCTCGGGTCTGCGCAAGGGAAAGCTCTTCGACTCGAGCGCTCTCGTCGTGAGCCTGATTCTGATCTCGCTTCCGATCTTCGTGATCGCCTATGTCGCGCAGTTCGTCTTCGGCGTGCAGCTCGGCTGGGCGCGAACGACCGTCGGCCCGGGAGCGCCGCTGCAAGATCTCATCCTGCCCGCGATCGTTCTCGCCAGCGTCAGCTTCGCGCAGATCGTGCGCCTCACTCGGTCATCGGTGATCGAGACGAGCGGCCTCGACTTCGTGCGCACCGCCTACAGCAAGGGACTGAGCCGCAAGCGGATCGTGCCCGTGCACATCCTGCGGAACTCGCTCATCCCGGTGGTCACCTACCTTGCGACAGACTTCGGTGTGCTTCTGGTCGGAGCGACCGTCACCGAGGGAATCTTCAATGTCCCCGGCGTGGGAAACACCCTCTATCAGGCCATCATCCGCGGCGAGGGACCGACCGTCGTTTCGTTCGTCACCGTGATGGTTCTCCTCTACCTTGTCGTCAATCTCGTTGTCGACCTCCTGTACGGCCTGCTCGATCCGAGGATCCGCCTTGTCAAATAACACTCCTGAAACCCGGCCCCGTCATTTCGTGGCGCCGCTCGAAGAAACGCCCCTCGTCGCGATCGATGCGGTCAAGGTCGACGAGAAGCCGTCCAACCTGTGGATCGACGCGTGGCGGGATGCCCGACGCCGTCCGATCTTCTGGATCTCGGGTCTTCTCATCCTGCTGATCATCGTCGTCGCGCTCCTGCCATCGGTGTTCTCGCCGGTCAATCCGTTCACCGAGAAGTGCGATCTGTCGCTCAGCAACGGCGATCCGACCGCAGGACATCCCCTCGGTTTCACGAAGCTCGGATGCGACGTGTACGCCCGCATCATCTTCGGCACCTCGACGTCGATCTCGGTCGGTTTCATCGTCATCCTGCTGACGACCGTGCTGGGACTGCTCTTCGGAGCGTTCGCCGGTTTCTACGGCGGATGGATCGACGCGACGCTCTCCCGCGTAGGCGACATCTTCTTCTCGATTCCCTACATCCTCGCCGCCGTCGTCATCATGTCGGTGCTGTCGCAGTACCGCAGCATCTGGACCATCTCGCTCGCGATCGGCCTCTTCGCCTGGCCGTCGACGGCGCGCGTCCTCCGCGCCGAGATCCTCCGGGTCAAGCAGTCCGACTACATCACGGCGTCCGAGGCGCTGGGCGTGTCCAAGATCAAGATCCTGCTGCGCCACGTGCTGCCCAACTCCATCGCACCTGTCATCGCCATCACGACCATCTCCCTGGCGGCGGCCATCGTCGCCGAGGCGACCCTGTCGTTCCTCGGTGTCGGACTCGGTGGCACGATCATGTCGTGGGGTAATGACATCAACCAGGCCCAGCGAGACATCCGCGTGCACCCCCAGACTCTGATCTGGCCCTCACTCGCCCTCTCCATCACGGTCTTCAGCTTCATCCTCATGGGCGAAGTCGTGAGAGACGCACTCGACCCGAAAGCGAGGGCGCTCCGATGACCGCCACCGACGCATCCACTTCACCGATCGACCGCGACTCGATCACTCCGCTGCTCGAGATCAAAAACCTGCAGGTGGGATTCCGCACTCAGCGCGGCGAGGTCACCGCCGTCGACGGCGTGAACATCACGCTGATGCCCGGCAAGACCCTGGCCATCGTCGGCGAGTCCGGATCGGGCAAGTCCACGACGGCTCACGCGATCATCAACCTCCTTCCCGGTTCCGGCCGCATCACCGGCGGTGAGGTCCTCTTCGAGGGGCGCAACATCGCAGCTCTCGACGAGAAGCAGATGGAGGAGATCCGCGGAAGGAAGATCGGCTTCGTTCCCCAGGACCCGATGTCGAACCTCAACCCGGTGTGGAGCGTGGGTTTCCAGGTCGAGGAGGCCATTCGCGCGAACGGCATCGCCACGGGCAAGCAGGACGTCAAGAAACGCGCCATCCAGGTGCTGAGCGAGGCCGGTCTGTCGGATGCCGACAAGCGGCTCAAGCAGTTCCCCCACCAGTTCTCGGGAGGTATGCGGCAGCGCGTGCTCATCGGAATGGGCCTCAGCTCCGATCCGAAGCTGCTCATCGCCGACGAGCCCACCTCGGCGCTCGACGTCACCGTGCAGCGCCGCATCCTCGACCACCTCGAGAAGCTGACGCGGGAGAGCGGCACCGCCCTGCTCTTCATCACGCACGACCTCGGCCTCGCCGCCGAGCGCGCCGAGCAGCTCGTGGTCATGTACAAGGGCAAGGTCGTCGAGTCGGGCCCCTCGCGGGAGATCCTGCAGAACCCGATCCACCCCTACACGCAGCGACTCGTCGCCGCCGCCCCCAGCCTCGCCTCCCGACGCATCCAGTCGGCTTCGAAGCCGCTGGAGGACCTCGGCTACGAAGCGACTCGGGTCACCGAGGGCGTCGACCTGATCGCGGCCGCCGAATCACGGGTCGATGCGCACGCCGCCGTCGACTCTGCTCCGATCGCCATCGAGGTCAGGGACCTGACGAAGGTGTACAAGATCCGTGGTGGCAAGGGATCGGGC
Source organism: Agreia sp. Leaf283 (assembly GCF_001422485.1). Classification (GTDB taxonomy): domain Bacteria; phylum Actinomycetota; class Actinomycetes; order Actinomycetales; family Microbacteriaceae; genus Agreia. The sequence goes on along the minus strand of NZ_LMNF01000002.1, from coordinate 750,578 downwards.
TCGACGCTCAAGGCCGTCGACGGAGTCAACTTCCAGATCGCCAAGGGCACGACGATGGCGCTGGTGGGGGAGTCCGGTTCGGGCAAGTCGACCGTCGCCAAGCTGCTGCTGCGCCTCGAAGAGGCCACAAGCGGCGAGATCCGCATCGACGGCACCGACACTGCACCGATGAAGGGCAAGAGCCTACTGGCACTGCGTCGCAAGATGCAGCCGGTCTTCCAGGACCCGTACGGCTCGCTCGACCCGCTGCGCAACATCGGCAACACGATCGCCGAGCCGCTGGGCGTCTTCAACGTTGGCGACAAGAAGTCCAGGCGCGCTCGGGTCGACGAGCTTCTCGACCAGGTGGCCCTTCCCAAAGCCCTGGTGACCCGGTACCCGAACGAGCTCTCCGGTGGCCAGCGCCAGCGCGTCGCCATCGCTCGCGCCCTGGCGCTGAAGCCCGAGATCGTCATCCTCGACGAGGCGGTATCGGCGCTCGACGTGCTGGTGCAGGCTCAGATCCTGCAGCTTCTCAGCGACCTGCAGGCCGAGCTGGGGCTGACCTACCTCTTCATCACACACGATCTGGCGGTGGTCAGAGTGATCGCCGACAACGTCAGCGTGATGAAGTCGGGGCGCATCGTGGAGGCCGCGACAACCGATGAGGTGTTCGGAAACCCGCGTGAGGAATATACTAAAGAGTTGCTTGATGCCATTCCCGGGGCCAACATACCCCTGGGCGTCTAGCCGTTCAGGGCGTTGTCGCCCGATATCCCACGCTAATAAGAGCCCGTCGACTTTCGGGTTCATCCCGATCCTCAAGGACTTTTTCCATGGCTGAAGCCACCCGCGCCGACTTGCGCAACGTCGCAATCGTCGCCCACGTCGACCACGGCAAGACGACACTCGTCGACGCCATGCTCAAGCAGACCAACTCGTTCGACGCCCACTTCGAAGGCGACGACCGCATGATGGACTCGAACGACCTCGAGCGCGAGAAGGGCATCACGATCCTCGCGAAGAACACCGCTGTCACATACAACGGTATTCACGCGCCCGAGCACGGGGCCGGCGGCCCCATCGTCATCAACGTGATCGACACCCCGGGCCACGCCGACTTCGGCGGCGAGGTCGAGCGCGGCCTGTCGATGGTCGACGGCGTCGTTCTGCTCGTCGACGCTAGCGAGGGCCCGCTTCCGCAGACCCGCTTCGTGCTGCGCAAGGCGCTCGAGGCCAAGCTGCCCGTCATCCTGCTGGTCAACAAGACCGACCGACCCGATGCGCGCATCGACGAGGTCGTCGCGGAGAGCCAGGACCTGCTCCTCGGCCTCGCCAGCGACATGGCCGACGACGTTCCCGACCTCGACCTCGACGCCATCCTCGATGTGCCGGTCGTCTACGCATCCGGCCGCAACGGCGCTGCGAGCATCAACAAGCCCGCCAACGGCGAGCTGCCCGACAACGACGACCTCGAGCCCCTGTTCGAGGCCATCCTCACCCACGTTCCCGCTCCGAAGTACGACGACGAGCACCCCCTGCAGGCCCACGTCACCAACCTCGACGCGTCGCCGTTCCTCGGCCGTCTCGCGCTGCTGCGTATCTTCAACGGCAACATCAAGAAGGGTCAGCAGGTCGCCTGGGTTCGTCACGACGGCTCCGTGCAGAACGTCAAGCTCACTGAACTGCTCATGACGAAGGCGCTCACGCGGTACCCCGTCGACAGCGCGGGCCCCGGTGACATCGTCGCGGTCGCCGGCATCGAGGAGATCACCATCGGTGAGACCCTCGCCGACCCGGATGACGTGCGCCCCCTGCCGACCATCACGGTCGACGACCCGGCCATCTCGATGACCATCGGCACCAACACCTCGCCCCTCGTCGGCAAGGTCAAGGGCCACAAGCTCACCGCCCGCATGGTGAAGGACCGCCTCGACCGCGAACTCGTGGGTAACGTCTCGCTCAAGATCGTCGACATCGGAAACCCCGCCGCATGGGAGGTGCAGGGCCGTGGAGAACTCGCCCTGGCCATCCTGGTCGAGCAGATGCGTCGTGAGGGCTACGAACTCACCGTGGGCAAGCCGCAGGTCGTCACGAAGCAGGTCGACGGCAAGACCCACGAGCCGATGGAGCACCTCACCATCGACGCTCCGGAAGAGTACCTCGGTGCGATCACCCAGCTCCTCGCCGCCCGCAAGGGCGTCATGGACGGCATGTCGAACCACGGCACCGGCTGGGTGCGCATGGAGTTCATCGTTCCGTCGCGCGGCCTCATCGGCTTCCGCACCGAGTTCCTCACCACTACCCGCGGCACCGGCATCGCCAACGCGATCTCGCACGGCTACGGCCCCTGGACCGGTCCGATCGTCACCCGCAACAACGGTTCGATCGTGGCCGACCGTTCCGGCGTGGTCACGCCCTTCTCGATCGTCAACCTGCAGGAGCGCATGAGCTTCTTCGTGGAGCCGACGCAGGAGGTCTACGAGGGCATGGTCATCGGCGAGAACTCGCGCGCCGACGACATGGACGTGAACATCACGAAGGAGAAGCAGCTCACGAACATGCGCCAGTCGACGTCTGACACGTTCGAGCGCATGACCCCGTCGCGCAAGCTCACCCTCGAAGAGAGCCTCGAGTTCGCCCGCGAAGACGAGTGCGTCGAGGTGACGCCCGAGTTCGTGCGCATCCGCAAGGTGGAGCTCGACTCCAACGCCCGCGCCCGCGCGACGGCCAACCTCAAGCGCGCCAACCAGGGCAAGAACTAGCACAACCCGACCGTTCCCTGGGTCTGTCACCTCGACAGGCTCAGGGAACGAGCTCGTTAACGCGGGATATCGCTAGGAGAAGAGCCCGGCGCCGACGTAGGATCCCTGTTTGGCGCCGGGAGGAACGGCGAAGAGCCCCGACCCGACATGCCGGATGTACTCGTTCATCAGGTCGTTCTTCGCCAGGTTCATCTGAATGCCGATGAACTGCTGCGGAGAGCGCTGGTAGCTGATGAAGAACAGGCCGGCGTCGAGTCGTCCGAGGCTGTCGTTGCCGTCGACGAAGTTGTAGCCGCGGCGCAGGATCTCGCTGCCCGCGTTCGAATCGGGATGCGCGAGCCGCACATGCGAATCAGCGTCGATGAGCGGCTTGTCGGCACGACCGAGAACCGAGAAGTCAGGGGCCGTGAACTCCTTTCCTCCGGAGAGGGGAGCCCCCTCGCCCTTGGTCCGCCCGATGATCTTCTCCTGCTCGCTGAGGGCCGTCCTGTCCCACGTCTCGATGGTCATGCGGATGCGTCGGGCGACGAGGTAGGAGCCGCCGGTCATCCAGGCGGGCGCGTCGGACGAGCCCACCCAGACCGACTTCGACACCTTGCCTGGCTCCTCGGCCTTGATGTTCGCGGTGCCGTCCTTGAATCCGAACAGGTTGCGCGGGGTGACCTGCGCCGTGCTCGTCGACGAGGTGCGGCCGAAGCCCAGCTGAGACCAGCGAAGACTCGCCCGGCCGAAGGCGATGCGCGACAGATTGCGGATTGCGTGCACGGCGATCTGCGGGTCGTCGGAGCAGGCCTGGATGCACAGGTCCCCGCCCGTTCGCTGCGCATCGAGATCGTCGGCGGGAAAGTGTGGAAGCTCGGTCAGCTCGGCCGGCTGCTTCGACGCGATGCCGAAGCGGTCGGCGCCGGACGCGTCGACGAAGAGGGTCGGGCCGAAGCCGATGGTGATCGTGAGGCCGCCTGTCGGAAGGTCGAGGGCCTCTCCCGTGTCTTGCGGGGGAGCGTCGTATGGACCGTCGACCGCGCCGAACTCGCCCACGGGCTTGCCCTGGCACATGAGTGCTGCGGCGGTGCTCCAGTCCTGAAGCAACTCGATCAGGTCGGCCCTCGTGGCCGTCGACGACATGTCGAACGCCGCGAAGTGCAGTCGGTCCTGGGCGGGCGTGACGATGCCGGATTGGTGCTCGCCGTAGAACGGGTAGCTCGTGCCGCCCGTGGTCGATCCACCGGCCGACGCGGTCGCAGCGAGAACACCGCGGTCGCCAGCCACGCCGACGCCGAGACCCACGACCCCGGCGCCGGCCAGTCCGAGAAGCCCTCGTCGAGAGAGCTTCTGCGGGGCGGCCGGCGCCGTGCCGTCTACGAGGGAGTCGTCTGTCATGTGTCCTAGCCGACGAGGGTGGAGGTGAGCTCGCTGAGCGGCTCGCTCAGCGAGTTGACGCCGTCGGCCAGTTCCTTCACCTGGGCGGGGGTGAGCTCGTCGTAGTAGACGAAGCCCTTGTCGAGGCTGCCGTAGGCGGCGAGCTGCTGTTCCAGGTCGCCGAAGCGGGTGTCGAGGGTCTTCACGAGCTCCGGGTCCTTCGTCTCGACGATGTCGCGCACGCCCTCGTAGGCGACTCGTGCGCCCTCGAGGTTGGCCTGGAAGTCCCAGAGATCGGTGTGCGACCAGATCTCCTCTTCTCCGGTGATCTTGCCGCTCGCGACCTCTTCGAGCAGGCCGATCGCGCCGTTCGAGATGGCGTCGATGGTGACCGTGTAGTCGCTCGCGTGCACGGCGTCATAGAGCTGCTGGGTGTTCTCTTTCAGCTTGTCGGCGTAGTAGCTGCGCTCCTCGGGGGTGAGCGCGACGTACTCCACGCCCCCGTTGTCGGCCGCTGCCGGCGGGAACAGGTCCTTCTCGATGCGGTGCCAGCCGGTCCACTCGTCGTCGGGCGCCACGTCGGCCTCGCGGAAGTCGATCTCCGGGTCGAGGTCGCCGAACGACTCGGCCACGGGCTCGATGCGCTCGTAGTTGGCCCTGGTGGTGGCGTAGGTCGCGCGAGCCGTCTCGTCGTCGCCGGCCAGGTAGGCGGCGAGGAAGGTGTCGGTTCCGGTGACGAGCTGCGCCACCTGGTCCTTGATGTAGGCGACGTAGTTCGTGGCGGCCGCGTCGACCTGCTCCTGCTCGTCGCCCGCGAGCTTCACCTTGTCGCCGGTGACCGCGAAGGCGGCGTTTCCGATGCCGTCTCCGATCATTCCCGGCTTGCAGACGGTGAAGTAGTCGCCGGGCTGGGCCTGTACGACGAGGTCGCGCGAGATGCCGGGGCCGACGTTCTCGACCTCTCCGACGATGCGCAGGCCGTCATCCGCGAGCAGATAGAACTCGGTCACCTGGTCGCCGGAGTTCGTGACCTCGAAGCGCAGCGTTCCGCTGGACGCCGTGTTGGTGCTGACCGTGCAGGCGTCGGCGCTCGAGTCGACCGTGATGGCGGCCGAATCGGATGGCGACGCGTTGGGCACGCAGCCGGTGAGTGCCAGCAGGGTCGCTGCGGCGCCGATCGTCGTGATTACTGCTGTGGCTTTCACCGGGCTCCTTGGGGGGTTGGTCGGGCAGTGCTGCTGCTGTCAGAAGAGGGAACCTGTGCCGCGGGCGCCTTGCGGGCGACGGCGCGGAGGAAGACGATCATCGTGGGAACGACGTAGAGCACCCAGGCGGCGGCCTCGAACCACGTCGTGGCGGGGGAGAAGTTGACGGTTCCCTTTAGCAGGGTTCCGTACCAGCTGTCGGGCGGGATCGCGGCCGAGACGTCGAAGGCCAGACTGTGCAGGCCGGGGAGGATGCCCGCCTCCTGAAGGTCGTGCACGCCGTAGGAGAGCACACCCCCGGCGACCACGATCAGCACGGCACCCGACCAGGCGAAGAACTTCGACAGGTTTATGCGCACCAGCCCGCGGTTGATGAGCCATCCGAGCAGAACCGCGACGACGATGCCGAGGGCGGCTCCGACGAGGGGAAGCGTGGTCGACCCCGTTGCCTGCACGGCGGCCCAGATGAACAGGGCCGTCTCGATGCCTTCGCGGCCGACGGCGAGGAATGCGACGAGAACGAGGCCCCATCCGGCGCCCTCGAGGTGCTGGTCGACATCGTGCTGGAGGTGGTGCTTCAGGTTCTTCGAGGTGCGGAGCATCCAGAAGACCATCCACGTCACGAAGATCGTCGCGATGATCGACAGGGAACCGCCGATGGCCTCCTGCGCCTCGAACGAGAGGCCGTAGGTGCCGAAGGTGAGGATCGCGCCGAGCGAGAGCGAAACCAGCACGGCCAGTGCCACGCCCAGCCAGATGCGCTTCAGCACATCGCGACGTCGGATCTTCACGACGTAGGCGATCAGGATGCCGACGACCAGCGCCGCTTCGAGTCCCTCACGCAGGCCGATGAGAAAGTTCGCGAGCAAAGGCAGGACCTTAGTTTGAGGCGGCGCGATCCGCGCCGAGGGGAGGAGGCGGCCCACTCTGGTCGACTCGGAGATTCGGTAAGGCTTGCCTTACCGGATCTGACTGTAACTCTTCAGGTGTCGCCGTGTCCAGTCAGCTCCGCTGGAGATCGGCCGTGACTGCGCGGTCGGTGCTGACGAGCCTCAGGGCGACCGCGATGACCGCTGTCGTCAGGGTGAGCAGGAGAAGGCTGAGACCCCATTGGATCTCCGCCGCGAACACGGCGAACGAGATCACTGCGGCGATCCGGATGCGCACGGCCCCGGGGGTGCGGGAGCCCGGCGGGGCGGGTGTCGGAGGGCGCTCCCAGCGTGCGACGCCGAGGCTGAGCGCCGCGAGGATCGCCCAGACGGCGAGCACGAACAGGGGTCGGGTCGCCCACCAGACGCCGCTGCCCGGCTCGCTGTCGACCCATCCGCTGAGGAAGAGGGCGCCGCTGAGCGCCACGATGATCGGCAGGTGCCACAGGTAGATGGTCATCGCGCGGCTGCCGACGAAGAACGTCGCGATGAGCACGGGCTTGAGGGTCATCGCCACGCGGAGCGCGGGATAGAGGAGGTGGAGGATGCACACCTGGGCGACGCCGAGGAGGATCAGGGGCACGGTCGCGGGATTGAGGTTGGTCAGCATGTCGACCGGATAGAGGTCGAGTCCATACGTCAGCGCCGCGAGGACTCCGTAGCTTGCCGCGGCCCCGGCGAGCAGTTGCCAGCGGACGCGACGCGCGAACCAGCCGTCTGCGTAGAAGAAGCCGAGCTGCTGCACTGCGAGCCAGACGAAGACCAGGTTGATCAGGCCGATCTCCTGCACACCGCTCAGGATGCGTGCGGCGTCGACGATCGCGGACAGGCCGACGAGCGAGCCGATCGTCAGGGCGGGGTGGGAGGCGTGCGCGCGATGGACGATCGGCAGGAACGCCTGGCATGAGATGTACGCCGCGAGAAACCAGAGCGGCATGCCCACTCCGGTCGACACGACATCGACGAGTCCGCGATCGACGCCGGCGACGACGAGCACCCAGAGCACGACCGTGAGGAAGACGAGAAGGGGGAGAGCGGGCCTGAGCAGGCGCACCAGGCGTGCGCGCAGGAACTCGGCGGGCGACGTGCCCCGGCGCATCGCGCTTCTCCACGACACGGCACCGGCGAACCCGCCGACGACGAAGAAGAGGGGCATGATCTGGCCGACCCAGGTGGCGAGGGCGAACCACTCCTTCGTCTGCAGCGGGTTGATCTGCCCGATCGTGTCTCCGTCTCGATGGAGGCCGACCATCAGGGAGTGCATCATCACGACCGCGAAGACGCAGAAGACCCGGGCGAGGTCGACCACGAGGTCGCGCTTGCTGCGGGCGGCGAGTTCGACGACGTCGACGGATTCCCTCTCGGGATTCGCGGCAGCCTGGCTGGATCGGTTCGACATCGAGCACCCTTTTCCGGTCGTGTCGATCATGATAGCGAGGCGGGCGACCGGCGAAGCTCCCAGCCTGGCGCGGATAGTCTTGACGGGTGATCGAAGCACAGCCTGAGCAGCACCGCGTGGCGACCCCCGAGACCCTGTCGTCGCGAATCGTGTCGTGGGTGGTCGGCCTCGGCCTCGGCGTGCTCTTCGGAGTCATGGGCACGGCGGTGAGCCAGTCCACGTGGACGATCACGCCCGGGTTCAGCCTTCCCATCGGCCTGATCGTGGCCCTCCCTGCGGTCCTCCTTCTGCTCGTCGGCCTCCGTCTCGTTCTGCGCACCAGAACGACGGCCATCGTGGCGGCCTTCGGCATCGTCGTCACGATCTTCCTCCTGTCGCAGCCCAGCGCAGGCGGATCGATTCTGGTGCCGGGCAACGCGCTCGGTGTCGTCTGGACCTTCGCGCCCACGGTCATCGCACTCCTGGTGCTCGCATGGCCGCGGTTCGGGAAGAATTAGACTTATGCAGTCGCACCAACTTCTGTGCGGCATGAAGGGAACGAACGCACTGTGACCTACGTCATCGCCCTGCCCTGTGTCGACGTCAAAGACCGGGCCTGTATCGACGAATGTCCGGTCGACTGCATCTACGAGGGTGAACGCTCGCTCTACATCCACCCCGACGAATGCGTCGACTGCGGTGCGTGCGAGCCCGTCTGCCCCGTCGAGGCCATCTACTACGAAGACGACCTCCCCGAAGAATGGGCCGACTACTACAAGGCCAACGTCGAGTTCTTCGACGACCTCGGCTCCCCGGGTGGCGCGGCCAAGGTCGGAGTCATCGCCAAGGATCATCCATTGATCGCAGCCCTTCCCGCGCAGTCGCACGGCGAGCAGTAAGTGGCCCTCGGCGCGCTTCCCGACTACCCGTGGGACGCCATGCGGCCGTACGCCGAGACGGCCCGGCGTCATCCCGACGGCATCGTCGACCTGTCGATCGGCTCGCCCGTCGACCCGACGCCCGACAGGGTGCGCGAGGCGCTGGCATCGGCGACCGACGCGCACTCCTACCCCCAGACGGCGGGCACGCCTGAACTGCGAGCGGTCGTGTCGCGGTGGTTCGCCCGTCGTCGTGGTGTGCCGGGCCTCTCCGACCACGAGGTGCTGCCCACGATCGGATCGAAGGAGCTCGTGGCGTGGCTCCCTCTGATGCTCGGCCTCGGCGAGGGCGACGTCGTCGTGCATCCTCGGGCCGCCTATCCGACCTATGCGGTGGGGGCGACGATCGCGGGCGCTCGCGCCGTCGCATCCGACGACCCGGCCGACTGGCCCGCCGAGACACGTCTCGTGTGGCTGAATTCGCCGGGCAATCCCGACGGCGCCGTGCTGGATGTCGACGGCCTGGCACGGGCGGTCGCGCGGGCGCGCGAGCTGGGCGCGGTCGTCGCGAGCGACGAGTGCTACGCCGAGCTGGGCTGGGACGGGCCGTGGCAGAACGACCTGGTTCCGAGCGTGCTCGACCCCCGGGTGACCGCGGGTGATCGCTCCGGGCTGCTCGCGGTGTACTCGCTCAGCAAGCAGTCGAACCTGGCCGGATACCGGGCGGCGTTCGTGGCCGGAGACTCCCGCCTGATCGACCGTCTGCTCACGGTGCGCAAGCATGCGGGCATGATGCCTCCTGCTCCCGTGCAGGCTGCGATGATCGCGGCCCTGTCCGATGACGAGCACGTCTCGGCGCAGAAGGAGCTCTATCGGTCGCGTCGCAGCGTTCTGCGGCCCGCGCTGGTCGACTTCGGCATGCGCATCGACCGAAGTGAGGCCGGCCTCTACCTGTGGGGCACGAAGGGCGTCGACGCCTGGCAGACCATCGGCGAGCTGGCCGAGCTCGGCATCCTGGCCGGGCCGGGGCCCTTCTACGGCGAGCATTTCCCCCAGCACGTGAGGCTCTCGCTCACCGCGACAGACGAGAGGATCGCGGCCGCCGCCGCACGCCTCGCCTGAGCTGTGGCCTTGTCGGCATCCTCCAACGACAACCGGCGGTTGCGTGTGGATGTCATGGTTGCCCCCATTTCGCCCTAGGCTGTAGGAGGGTCAACGCGGTCCGGGGTCACACATCCTGCGTCTAGCGTCCCGCCACTTACCATCAGGCAGGAACACTCGTCAGGAGGCGCCGTGACCGACGTCGGGCAGAACAATTCAGCATCACACCCCGAAGCAGCAGAACCCCGCAAGGCGACTCTCTCCTTTCCCGGGGGCACCGCCGATTTCCCCATTCTCGACAGCGTCGACGGAGCGTCCTCCATCGATCTGTCGACCTTCACCAAGCAGACGGGCATGACGACGCTCGACTACGGGTTCGTCAACACGGCCGCGACGAAGTCGAACATCACCTACATCGACGGCGACCAGGGAATCCTGCGCTACCGCGGGTACCCGATCGAGCAGGTGGCCAAGGGCCTCAGCTTCCTCGAGGTCGCCTGGCTGCTCATCTACGGCGAGATTCCGACCGAGAGCGAACTCGACGACTTCGACAGGCGCATCCGCCGTCACACCCTGCTGCACGAAGACCTGAAGCGGTTCTTCGACGGGCTGCCCCATCAGGCGCACCCCATGTCGGTGCTCTCGAGCGGCGTCTCGGCGCTCTCGACGTACTACCAGGACTCGCTCGACCCCACGAACCCCGAGCACGTCGAGATCTCGACGATGCGCCTCCTCGCGAAGATGCCCGTGATGGCGGCCTACGCGCACAAGAAGAGCGTCGGCCAGGCCTTCCTCTATCCCGACAACAGCCTGAGCTTCGTCGACAACTTCCTGCGACTCAACTTCGGCACCATGGCCGAGCCGTACGAGGTGAACCCCGTGGTGTCGAGCGCTCTCGAGCGACTCCTCATCCTCCACGCCGACCACGAGCAGAACGCGTCGACGTCGACCGTGCGGCTCGTCGGTTCGACCCAGGCCAACATGTTCGCGTCGATCTCGGCCGGCATCAACGCGCTCTTCGGCCCCCTTCACGGCGGCGCGAACGAGGCCGTGCTGAGCATGCTCGGAGACATCCAGGCGTCTGGCGAAGGCGTCGCCAAGTACGTGGAGCGTGTCAAGAACAAAGAGGCCGGCGTGAAGCTCATGGGCTTCGGGCACCGTGTCTACAAGAACTACGACCCGCGGGCCAAGCTCGTGAAGGAGAGCGCCGACGAGGTGCTCGAAGCGCTCGGAGTGCACGACGACCTGCTCGAGATCGCGAAGGAACTCGAACAGATCGCCCTCGCCGACGACTACTTCAGGGAGCGTCGCCTCTACCCGAACGTCGACTTCTACACCGGCGTCATCTACAAGGCGATGGGATTCCCGACGCGCATGTTCACCGTGCTGTTCGCCATCGGCAGACTGCCCGGCTGGATCGCCCACTGGCGCGAGATGACCTCTGACCCGCAGACCAAGATCGGCCGCCCGCAGCAGCTCTACTTAGGCCACGCGGCCCGCGACCTGCCCGGCGCTCAGTAGCCGCCGTCGGCGGGGCCGCTGCGTAGATCGAGCGCGCCTCTCACGGGCGAGCGCGTGAGCGACGGAAGAGCTCTCGCCCGCTGGACGCGCGCTCGACAGCGTTGCGCTGGTCGAGTAGGCCGCCTGCGGCCGTATCGAGGCCGCCGAGCGACCGGCGCTCAGTAGCCGCCGTCGCCCGTGGCGGGTGCGCCGGAGAGAACCTGCCTGGAGCTCGACACTCCGAGGCGCGTCGCCCCGGCGGCGATCATCGCGAGCGCGTCGTCGTAGCTGCGGATGCCGCCGGATGCCTTGACGCCCAGACGCGCGCCCACGGTCTCGGCCATCAGGCGCACGGCGTGCACGGTTGCGCCGCCCGTCGGGTGGAAGCCCGTGGAGGTCTTGACGAAGTCCGCGCCGGCGGCCTCGGCGGCCTTGCAGACGGCCACGATCTCCTCATCGCTGAGCGCGGCCGATTCGATGATGACCTTCAGCACCCGGGGTGCGGGGATCTCGGCGCGCACTGCCGCGATGTCGGCCTGCACGCGGTCGAAGGCTCCCGCCTTCGCCGCGCCCACGTCGATGACCATGTCGACCTCGTCGGCCCCCTGACTGACCGAGAGGCGAGCCTCGGCGGCCTTGATCTCGGAGTGGTGCTTGCCCGAGGGGAAACCGCAGACGACGGCGATCTTCAGCGACGACCCGGAGGGCAGTTCCAACGGCAGCATCGACGGGGAGACGCAGACGGAGTACGCGCCCAGGTCGTCGGCCTCGGTGATGAGTGCCGCGACGTCGGCGTCGGTCGCCTCCGGCTTGAGAAGCGTGTGATCGAAGTAGTTCGCCAGGTCGGCGGTGCTGATCGGCTGGGGGTCGAGAGAGGTCACGATGAGTCCTTTGTGAATCGAGGGGGAGTGCTGAGTTCAGGCGTGCAGCATGGCGTTGAGCTGGATGCCGGCACCGGTGCGAGGCAGCACCTCGACGGCGCCGGTGAGCGAGTTGCGACGGAAGAGCAGATTCGGAACGCCGGAGAGCTCCACGGCCTTCACCGAGCGGCGACCTCCATCGACGGTGGGCGCCGAGTCGATGAGCACGACCTTCGTGCCGGCGGTCACGTACAGGCCCGCCTCGACCACCGAGTCGTCGCCGATCGAGATGCCGATCCCCGAGTTCGCTCCGAGCAGGGCGCGCTCGCCGATCGCCACCCGCTGGGTTCCACCACCGGAGAGCGTGCCCATGATCGAGGCTCCGCCGCCGATGTCGGATCCGTCGCCGACCACGACGCCCTGCGAGACCCGGCCCTCGACCATGGAGGTTCCGAGGGTGCCCGCGTTGAAGTTCACGAATCCCTCGTGCATGACGGTCGTACCCGGTGCGAGGTGAGCGCCGAGGCGAACGCGCGACGCGTCGGCGATTCGCACTCCCGCCGGGCTCACGTAGTCGAGCAGCCGGGGGAACTTGTCGATGCCGGTGCTCGCGATGCCCTGTCGCTGGAGGGACGGGCGGAGGCGGTCGAAGTCGTCGGGGTGCACAGGGCCGGCATTCGTCCAGACCACGATCGGCAGGTGGCCGAAGATTCCGTCGAGGTTGATGGTGTTCGGGCGCACCAGAAGGTGGGAGAGCAGGTGGAGCCGCAGGTAGGCATCCGGTGTCGACGCCGGCGGCTCGCGCAGGTCGATCTCGAGAGTCACGATGTCGAGGGTCACGTTGCGCCGGGCGTCGGGCTGGGCGTGGACCTCGAGCTCGGCGGGGGCGATGTGCCGGTCATGACCCTCGGGCAGGCGCCCCAATGAGGGGCTCGGGAACCAGGCGTCGAGAACGACCCCGGCCCCGGACGTGGTGGCGAGACCGGACGCCCAGGCGAAATCGGGCGTGGCGGGGCTGGTGGAATGCTCGGAACTCATGCGTCGAGCCTACCGACTCGGCCGCCTCGCCCACCCTCGACGGCGTCGGCATCTAGGCTTGGAGGCATGACGGATTCCGCTCCCGCCCCGCTCGTGTTCCTCGATCTCGGCGCCAGCTCGATCGAGTTGACCAGACAGCTCTGCGACATGAGGTCGGTCTCCGGGGACGAGACGGCCATCGCCGACGCCATCGTCGCGAGCCTGAGCGGATCGCGTCACCTCGAGATCCATCGAGACGGAGACACCGTCGTCGCCCGCACGACGCTCGGTCGGCCGTCGCGGGTCGTCATCGCCGGTCACATCGACACCGTTCCCATCAACGACAACCTTCCGACCCGCTACGAGGGCGACTACCTCTGGGGCCGCGGCACGGTCGACATGAAGGGCGGGGTCGCCGTGCAGCTCAAGCTCGCAGCGGAGCTCACCGAGCCAGCCGTCGACATCACATGGATGTGGTACGACAACGAAGAGGTGTCCTCCGAGCTCAACGGCCTCGGCAGGCTCGCCAGGAACTCACCCGAGCTGTTCGAGGGAGACTTCGCGATCCTCGGCGAACCGACGAACTCCCTGATCGAGGGCGGCTGCAACGGAACGCTGAGGGCGGAGATCCGCACGCGGGGCCTGCGGGCGCACTCGGCACGCAGCTGGGTCGGCGAGAACGCCATCCACGCGCTCGCACCCGTTCTCGCGACGCTGGCGGCCTACGAGCCGCGCCAGGTCGAGGTCGAGGGACTCGTCTATCGCGAAGGTCTGAACGCCGTGGGCATCTCCGGCGGCGTCGCGGGCAACGTGATTCCGGATGCGGCGGTCGTGGAGGTCAACTACAGATTCGCGCCGTCGCGCTCCGGAGCGGAGGCCGAGGCCCACATCAGGCAGGTCTTCGCCGGCTTCGACGTGACGATCGTCGACGTCGCTGAGGGCGCGCGTCCCGGACTCGACGCCCCCGTCGCCCGCCGGTTCATCGACGCCGTCGGCGGGGAGCCGCTGCCCAAGTACGGGTGGACGGATGTCGCCCGCTTCTCGGCCCTCGGCGTTCCCGCCGTCAACTACGGGCCGGGAGACCCCCTGAAGGCGCACGCCGACGACGAGCGCGTGCTGCTCAGCCAGATCACCGACTGCGAGAACGGTCTGCGGCGCTGGCTCGCCGGAACAGCGTCCGCCGCCGAATGATCACCCGCAGGCGCGCGGCGCTCGTGCGCTACCGGGTTCTGCCCTGGTGGGCGCGGGTCTCGCTGATCTATATCGCGGCGCGAATCGTCAGCACCGTCATCATCCTGGCGATCGCCGCCGGGCAGGGCGCGAATCCGTGGACGGGCGCGCATCCGGGGTATTTCGATTTCGCGACCATCTGGGATGGCCACTGGTACTTCATCGTGGCCGTGACGGGATACCCCGACCAGCTTCCGATGACCGCCGACGGCCACGTCGGTGAGAACGCGTGGGCCTTCATGCCTGTGTACCCGTTCCTGGTGCGCGGCCTCATGATCGTCACGACGCTCTCCTGGCCCGTGGTGTCGGTCGCGGTCTCGGTCATCGCCGGACTCGGTGCGGCGCTCGTCTTCTTCAAACTGATGGCGCATGTGCTGTCGGATGCGCGTACCGCGATGTTCTCGGTGGTGCTGTTCTGCGTCGCGCCGGTGTCGGCGCTCTTCCAACTGTCGTACGCCGAGTCGCTCCACACGTTCCTGCTCGTCCTGGCCCTCTACCTCGTCGTTCGGCGCCGGTACGGGTGGCTGGTTCCGGTCATCGCTGTCATGGCATTCACGCGGCCGTCGGGCCTCGCGTTCGCGCTCTTCCTCGGTCTGCACGTGATCGTGCGCTTCGCCACGCGCACCCGCGAGCCGTTCCCGTGGCGCGAGAGGATCGTGGTGAGCCTCATCGCCGTCTTCAGCGCGATCATGGGCCTGGCCTGGCCGGCGATCGCGGCCCTCGTCACGGGAGACGTGACGGCCTATACGGACACCGAACTGGCCTGGCGTTCGGCCTACATCGGCTACCAGCACCTGGTTCCCTTCGCGCCCTGGTTCCAATCGGCGAACTGGTGGCTCAACTCGCAGTCCGGTTTCCCGGTCGGGGGACTCGTCGTGGTGCTTCTGATCGTCGCCTTCGCGCTGAGCCTCCTGATCGCCCCGGTGAGGCGACTCGGCGCAGATCTGCGCATCTGGGTGCTCAGCTATGGCGTGTACCTGCTCGCCGTCTTCTTCCCGCAGTCGAGCACCTTCCGCCTGCTGATGCCGATGTTCCCGCTTCTCGGAGCGGTCGCGCAGCCGAAGTCCCTGATCTACCGGGTGGCGATGGTGTGTGTCTTCATCGCCGCGCAGGCCGGCTGGCTGCTGCTCTGCTGGGGCGTCGACGGGGCGGACTGGACACCCCCGTAAGCGATCCGCACCGGCACGGGTGCGGCGGAAGCGTCGCGAAATAGCGGATAATAGAAGTTCACGACGAAAGGGAGCCGCATGGCCGCCATGAAGCCCAGGACCGGAGACGGACCAATGGAGGCTGTCAAAGAAGGACGCCTCATTATCGTGCGAGTGCCACTCGAAGGAGGGGGTCGCCTCGTGGTTTCGGTGAATGATGCCGAGGCGAAGGAGCTGCACGATGCTCTCGCGGGAGTTGTAACCCCCGCCTGATCCTGGCCGCGTCGAACCAGGCGCACCACGAATCGAAGCTCGGCGGCTGGTCCGACGGGAGAACGGGTTCTGAACCCGCTCTCCCCGAAGGTCAGTCGCCGACTTTTGTTATCTGGAGCAGCCCGTCACCCGCAGGAGACAGGGCGACGAGAACGGCGCTCGACTTCGACAGCTCGGTGATGAGCGTGCGGAAATCGGTGGCCGTGTCGTCGCGTTGCGCGGGGTCGGCAACGCGATCCCGCCACAGGGCGTGGGGAACCGCGACCGTTCCACCCTTGCGCACGAGTCGAAGCCCGTGCTCGACGTACTCGATAACCGAGTCGGTGTCGGCGTCGATGAGAACGAGGTCGTAGGAGTTCTCGTTCATGCGCGGCAGCACGTCGACCGCCCGCCCGGCGATGAGGCGGATCCTGTTCGAGGGGATGCCCTCCGCGAGGAAGGCGGCGCGTGCGGCCTGCTGGTACTCGACCTCGGTGTCGATCGACGTGATGGACGCCTCGGGCGCACCCCGCAGCATCCAGAGCCCCGACACGCCCGCGCCCGTGCCGACCTCGATGATCGACATGGCGCCGGATGCCGCGGCGAGCACGCCGAGTTGCGCCCCGATGGCGGGCGACACCGGATCGATGCCCAGTTCGAGCGAGTGCGCGCGGGCCTGCGCAAGCCCAGCCGGCTCCAGGACGACGTCCTCGGAGTACTTCCAGTTCATTTCTTTACCTGACACGTCACTCTCCTCCGGGCAAGCATAGGTACTGGGGGCCCTGTCAGCCGCGAGCCACGCGGCGGAGGTAGTCTGTCAGGGTGTTCAACGGGTTGTCGTTCGAGAAGCTGCTGCTCGTCGGCGTCATCGCCGTGTTCCTTCTCGGCCCCGACAAGCTGCCGAGCTACGCCGCCAAGCTGGGCCGCCTCGTTCGCACACTGCGCGACTACGCCGATGGGGCGAAGGTGCGCATGAAAGAGGAGATGGGCCCCGAGTTCGACGAGGTCGACTGGAAGAAGCTCGATCCGCGGCAGTACGATCCGCGGCGCATCATCCGTGAGGCCCTGCTCGACGACGCGCCCGCCGCTGCCGCACCCGTGGTGAAACCGGTCTCCCGGCCCGAGCCCGCGTACATCTCGCGCAAGAAAGACGCCGTGCAGTCGGATGTGCCGCAGGACCAGTCCACGCCGTACGACTCCGAATCCACCTGATCAGTCGTCTCGCCGCGTTAGATTGGTGTTATGACAAGCGACGTCGACGGCACCGATACGGTCACCGCACTGTTCTCCGGCGACGACGATCTGGTCGTGACGCAGGACACGGTGACGGCGGACTGGACCTCGTCGCCCTGGACGCTCGCGCTGCTCGTGCTCGTCGGTTGCGTCGCCGTGACCGCGCTCTTCGGCGTGGTGATTCCCGTTCTGGCGGACCTCGTCCTCGGGTGGATCCCCTTGGTCTTCGTGCTCTGATCCGCTGAATCGGCGGGGAGCGGCCTCAGCGAGGCCCTCCGCCCAGATCGAGCGAGCCGTCCGGCCTCCAGATGGCCCTCATGGCCGACGGCACGACGCCGGTCGAGCCGTCTGCTGAGATGCTGGGCATCTCGCCCGACCATTCCAGCCTCACGCCGGTCGAGGGGAACTCGTCGATCGTGACGCACGACATGGCGAAGGAGCTGCGCGGCTGCACGGCGAAGAGGCACACCATGTTGGCGGCGTTGCGACCGATGAAGAGCTCGAAGAACGGGTCGCCGATCGCCCGGATCGACTCACCGATGACTGTTCCCGGCAACGCCTGGTCTGGCAGATCTGCGGCGGCCTGCGGGCGGTCGAAGAGAGCGAGCGCGCCGCTGCTGTCGACGAGGGGGCGCGACGTCGTCGGCTCGCTCACGACGTCTGCGGGGGAGCCCGCGTACAGGCCGACGGCGACTCCGACGGCCAGCGCGAGAATGACGGCCGTGACGAGGCGCGCGATCGCCCGGCGGGGTGCGTGCTCGGCGTGCTCGGGCAGGTCGTCGGATGCCTCGGGTGCGGTTGCGGGGGCCGGCGGTGCGGGACCGGTGTCGGCGGCCTGGCCGGCGGGCGTGTCGGATGCCTCGCGAAGACGACGCGAATCGAGCAGCTGCAGCTGGCGAGCGGCGGCGCGGGCGTCGGACGACTCGCTCGAGGCGGAGAAGACGCGACGCTGGAGCTCGCGCCTCTGCGCGTCGATCGAGGCCTGGTCGTCGTTCACCTCTGCCCCTCTCGCAAACGGGAATGCGACCATACTCGCACGCCCGCGTGAACCTCGGGCGGGCGCCCGATCAGAACGTGATGCGCCACAGATATTCCGAGCCGTCGGGACGGAACCACCGCACGACGACGATGCCGCGACGAGGCAGCTCCTGGCCCGCCACGGTGAGCCTGACCTGCTGGCCCGGATCGAGCACGAGCGGGGCGGTCGTGCGCAGGAGACCGGCGCCGAGAAGACTGAACGACAGGGCCGTGAGGCGTTCGGGGCTGCGATTGGTGAGCACAAGGGAGTGCCGGGCGCTGCGCCTGGAGATGGCGAAGGGAACGGGATACGCGACGTCGATCATGCGGGCAGGCTAGGTGCAGCGACCGACGCCGGAGTCCTCTGCGGGCCCTCGGCGCGGCGTGCTGTGGACGGATCGCTCGACCGAGGTGCGGGGGAGGAGGAGCCGCTCAGCGCGGCGAGACTCCCAATCGTCGTCCAGCCAGCTGTCGGCCTCGGGTGGCGATCACCTCGGCGACCGAGATGATCGCTGCGCTGGCCGGGTCGGACGGGTTCGCAAGGACCAGGGGTTCTCCCGTGTCGCCGCCCCGGCGCAGTTCGAGGCTCAGGGGCACGGATGCGAGCAGGGGCACCGGCGACTCCTGGCCCTGCGACAGGCGTCGGGCGACCTCGGCTCCTCCGCCGGATCCGAAGAGGTCGAGCACCGATCCGTCGGGCTGCGTGAGGGGCCCCATGTTCTCGATGACGCCGAAGATCCGCTGGCCGGTCTGCCTGGCGACGATGCCGGATCGCTCCGCGACGTCCGCTGCTGCGGGCTGAGGTGTCGTCACGACGATGACCTCGGCGTTCGGAAGAAGCTGACCGATGGAGATGGCGATGTCGCCGGTGCCCGGCGGGAGATCGAGGAGCAGAACGTCGAGGTCGCCGAAGAACACGTCGGTGAGGAACTGCTGGATCGTGCGATGAAGCATGGGCCCGCGCCATGCGACGGCTCCGCCCGACGCGCCCGACCCGGGGGCCGAGTCGATGAACATGCCGATCGAGATGACCTTCACGTCGCGGCCCACGGGCGGGAGGATCATGTCGCCCACGCGCGTGGGCTTCACCGCGAGACCGGTATCGTCGACGAGGCCGAGGATGGCCGGGATCGAGAACCCGTAGACGTCGGCGTCGACGATGCCCACCCGCAGTCCGCGGGCGGCGAGAGCGACCGCGAGGTTCGCGGTGATCGTCGACTTGCCGACACCGCCCTTGCCGCTCGTCACGGCGTAGATGCGGGTCAGGGAATCGGGTCCGAATTGCACGGTGCGCTGAGCGCGCGGCCCCCGCAGCTTCTCGACGAGCGCGCGTCGCTGGTCCGACGACATGATCGAGACGTCGACGTCGACCGTCGTGACGCCCTGAACGCCGGACACGGCGTCTCGCACGTCGCGCTCGATCGTGTCGGCAGCAGGGCATCCGATGATGGTCAGTCTCAGGTCGACCGATGCGTGTCCCGTGTCGTCGACCGAGACGGCCCCCACCATGTCGAGCTCGGTGATGGGCTTGCGGATCTCGGGATCGATCACGCGCGTCAGCGCCTGCCTGACGGCGAGGTCGAGCCGCGGCGCGTCGACCGTCTCAGGCACCGGGCGATCCGGCGGCACGGCGACCATCGACATCCGATTCGGCGTCTCGATCGAGTTCGTCGAGGAACGCGCGCAACTCGGTGCGGATGAAGTCCTTGCTGGCGAGGTCCTTCATCGCGAGTCGCAGGGCCACCACCTCTCGCGCCAGGTACTCGGTGTCGGCGAGGTTGCGCTCGGCTCGCTGTCTGTCCTGCTCGATCTGCACCCGGTCGCGGTCGTCCTGCCTGTTCTGCGCGAGCAGGATCAGCGGCGCGGCGTAGGAGGCCTGCAGAGAGAGGATGAGGGTGAGCGCCGTGAATCCGATCGCGGCATCGTCGAAGCGCAGGCCCTCGGGCGCGGTGGTGTTGTAGAACATCCAGGCAACCACGAACAGGGTGAGGATGACGAGGAACCACGGAGTTCCCATGCCGCGGGCGATGGCCTCGGTTCCCCGGCCGAAGCGGTCGCGACTCTGCCGGTTGCGACGGGGGATGACGTTGCTGCGGAGGCCCTTGGGCGCGTCGAGACGGACGTCTGAGCGGTTATTGCGTGCCATTGCCGGCCCTCCTTCGTGCGCCTATGCGTACTGGTCTCTTCGTGGGAACGGGAACTGTTCCGAGGCGTTCGGGAAAACGCGTCGGGGTGCGTTTCTGGTCGTCGCCGTCGTGACTTCGCCAGTCATCGGGCAGCAGGTAGTCGAGGACATCGTCAATGGTCACCACCCCGACGAGTCGGTGGTTGTCGTCGACGACCGGAACGGACACCAGGTTGTAGCTGGCCAGGATGCGCGACACCTCGGCGGCCGAGGTGTCGGCCGTGACGGGGTCGAGGCTCGAGTCGAGCAGTGTGCCCAGTCGCTCGTGCGGGGGATAGCGGAGCATGCGCTGGAAGTGGACCATGCCGAGGAATCTGCCCGTCGGCGGTTCGTAGGGCGGAAGGGTGACGCAGATGGCCGCTCCCAGCGCCGGAGCCATCTCCTGGCGGCGGATGAGGGCGAGGCCCTCGGCCACGGTGGCGTCGGCCGAGACGATGATGGGCTCGGTCGTCATCAGACCACCGGCCGTGTCGGGCTCGTACGACAGCAGCATTCGCACGTCGTCGGCCTCTTCGGGCTGCATGAGGCTGAGCAGCGCCTCTCCGCGCTCGCCCGACAGCTGCGCGATGAGGTCGGCCGCGTCGTCGGGCTGCATCTGATCGAGCACGTCGGCCGCGCGGTCGTCGTCGAGCTGGCCGAGGATCTCGACCTGCTCGCTCTCGGGCATCTCTTCGAGCACGTCTGCGAGGCGTGCGTCGGGAAGCTCTTCGGCCACCTCGAGCATGCGGGCCTGCGGCAGGTCCATAAGGGTCGATGCGAGGTCGGCCGGCTTGAGATCGGAGTAGGTGGCGATCAGCTGTTCGGCGGACTGCGCCTCGCCGCCCTTGGTCTGTTCGACCACCTCGCGCCACTGCACGAACGATGTGGCGCCCTTCGCGAACGGCGAACCACCCGTCTTGGGACGACGCACGAAGAGCTGCGCCACCTGCCATTCGCCGGGACCGACCTCCTCGATCGCCACGTCTTCGACGGTGGCTTCGCCGCTGCCGTCGTTGAAGTCGAGTTTGCGGCCGAGCATCTCGGCGATCACCCGCACCTCGCCACCGCGCTGCTCGAAGCGGCGCACGTTGATGAGCCCTGTCGTGATGATCTGACCGCTGCCGATCGACGTCACACGCCCGATCGACAGGAAGACCCGACGCTTGCCCGGGATCTCGACGATGAGGCCGACGACACGAGGGGACTCGGTCCTGCGGTAGACCACGAGCACGTCACGGACCTTGCCGAGGCGGTCGCCGGCGGGGTCGAAGACGGTGCACCCGGCCAATCTGGCGACGAAGACTCTGGTGGCACTCACCTCTCTAACTTAGACCTTCATCAGGGCAGCCATGGGAGGATGGGCAGGTGAGCAATCAGAAGCCCTTCGGCGGCCGTGCCCCCAGCGATTCCGCCACGATCCCCCGGGGAGAGATCGTCGCGAGCTACGAGTCCTACGGCGAGGCCCAGGCAGCCGTCGACACGCTCGCGCACGCCGACTTCCCGGTGGCGGAGGTGTCGATCGTGGGCAACGACCTCAAGAGCGTCGAACGGGTGATCGGCAAGCAGAGCTACGCCCGGGCGGCGATCTCCGGCGCGTTGAGCGGCCTGTGGCTCGGCCTGTTCTTCGGCTTCTTCCTGGTGATCCTGTCGCCGACCGCGACATCGCTCCCGTTCATCGCCGCCGCGAGCCTCATCGGCGCCGGATTCGGGCTGCTGTTCCGCATCGTCACCTACTCGATCTCGAGGCGTCGCCGCGACTTCACCTCGACGATGCAGGTGATCGCGACCAGCTACTCCCTCGTGGTGAGCCCCGACGTCGCCAACAAGGCCCGCAACGTGCTCGAGCGCTGACGCGCCCGCCTTTCTACGAGAGCGACGCCATCCACGCCTCGACGTCGTCTGCCGTGCGGGGGATGCCTGCGGACAGGTTCTCGGCTCCGTCGGCGGTCACGAGGATGTCGTCCTCGATGCGCACGCCGATGCCCCTGAACGACTCGGGCACCGTCAGGTCATCCGGCTGGAAGTAGAGACCCGGCTCGATCGTGAAGACCATGCCGGCCTCGACGACGCCGTCGAGGTACATCTCGCGGCGCGCCTGGGCGCAGTCGTGCACGTCGATGCCGAGGTGGTGGCTCGTTCCGTGCACCATGTAGCGGCGGTGCTGCTGGTTGTCGGCCTCGAGCGCCTCCTCCGCGGTGACCGGCAGGAGTCCCCACTCGGCCGTGCGACGGGCGATCACGCCCATCGCCGTGGCGTGGATCTCCCGGAACCGGATGCCGGGTCTGACGATCGCGAAGGCCGCATCGGCGGCCTCCCGAACGGCCTCGTAGATGTCGCGCTGAACGGGGGAGAAGGTTCCGGAGATGGGCAGGGTGCGGGTGATGTCGGCCGTGTAGAGGCTGTCGAGCTCGACGCCCGCGTCGAGCAGCATGAGATCGCCCGGCAGCACGGGGCCGTCGTTCCTCGTCCAGTGCAGCACGCAGGCATGCGGTCCGGATGCGGCGATCGTGTCGTATCCCACCGCGTTGCCGTCGGCCCGGGCGCGGGTGTTGAACACGCCCTCGACGAGGCGTTCGCCGCGCTCGTGCGACGAGATGCGCGGCAGGTCGCGGATGACGTCGTCGAAGCCGCGTGCGGTCGCGGCGACCGCCTGGCGCATCTGCTCGATCTCGAACTCGTCCTTCACCAGGCGCAGTTCGGACAGGTCGCGGGCGAGGGCCGCGTCGAGCTCGTCGTCTGTTCCCTGCACCAGGTCGCCGGCCGCCTCACGAACCAAGAGTGTCGACGAATCCGCGGCCTCGCGCACGGCCTCGAAGTCGGCGATGCCCCTGGTGTCGATGCCGAGGTCTCCGGCCACCTGGGCCAGCGACGGCCGTGGACCGATCCAGAACTCGCCGATCTCGGAGTTCGCGTAGAACTCGTCGGAGTCGCGACCGGCGCGTTCGCGGAAGTACAGCGTCGCCGCATGTCCGCCGTCAGGGATGGGCGCGAGCACGAGCACGGCGCCGGGCTCGCTGTCGGAGCCCCAGGCCGTGAGCCACGAGAACGCCGAGTGCGCGCGGAACGGGTAGTCGGTGTCGTTGGAGCGCTGTTTGCGGTCGCCCGCGGGGATGATGAGGGTCTCGCCGGGGTGGAGGGCGGAGATCGCCGCCCGACGCGCGGCGGCGAAGGATGCCTCGGGCCGGGCCGGCGGGATGACGTCGGTGCGATCGGCCCAGCCGCTGGCGATGTAGTCCCGGAACGTCGTCGATCCGGGGGTCGTGCTCCTGTTGCTCGCTGCGGGGGTCTCGGGTGCGTCTGTCGTGTCAGTGTTCTGTGCGTCGGCCATCCATCCATTCTGCGCCCTTCTCCACCCCGAATTCGTGTGCCGACTATGTTGGAGCCATGCCCGAGGCCCGCGATCGCATTCCGTCGCGCCTTCTCGACCTCGCGGAGCGACTGACGCCGGCCGTCTACGTGGTCTCGGCGGCGGTCGTGGTGGTCGGCGCCGTGGCCGGATTCGGCGGGCTGGACACCGTGGCGAAGGCACCCGTGGCCCGGGCGGACGCCGGTCAGGTCGTCGCCGGAAAGCAGCTCGACGTGTCGGTCGAGGACGCCTGGCTCGCCGACGGCTTCGACCCCTATTTCGAACCCGAGCCCGGCAACCGCTTTCTCGCCGTGCGGGCGGTGATCACCAACGTGTCGGACACTCCTGTGAGCACGGTCGACGACAACGTGCTGGTCGAGGGCCTCGAGGGGACGGCGGGCGAGCCGCAGGCCGACCAGGTGATCAGGCTAGGAGAGTCGTCGTCGAGCCCCGTGCTTCAGCCGTTCGTCGAGCAGGAGGTCGTGCTGCTCTGGGAGATTCCGGCATCGGAACGCCAGGAGGGCTCGCGCATCACGGTGCGGGTGCTCGACAAGACGCTCAGGGAGGGATTCCTCTTCGATGCCTCCTGGTCGGATCCCATGGTCACAGCCGAGATTCCGCTGACGCTCGGTGATCGCGGACTCCAGTACGTGACACGCGACGAGGTGACACCGTGAGCCGCCGGATCCGCGTGACGCGGAGGGCGATCCTGTCGACGCTGACTGTCGTCGTCGCCCTGGCGGCGACGGTGGTGGTCTACGGCATCACACCGCACGGCGACGACATCAACGCGCCCTTCAACGAACGGGGCGCCCTGGGAGACGTGTTGACGGGGCGAACGCTCACCGGTTCCGTGACCTCTGTGCGCCTGGCGTCGAGCTTCGACGCGACAGAGGTCGGCGAGGAGTGGACGGGACCGACGACGGGCACCTGGGTCGTCGTCGAGGCCGAATTCGCGGCTACTGTCGAGCCGTCGTCGCTCTACAGGCCAACCCTCACCATCGGCGACGCGACCTACTACGCCACCGAGCGCCTGTCGCTCCTCACCCTCGACAACTCCCTGATGCGACCCGGCATTGCCTCGCGGGGCCTGATCCTCTTCGAGGTCGCCGACTCCGCGCTCGCGTCGGAGGCGGCCGGCCGAGCCGAGGTCGGCATCAACGCCTCGTACGAATCCATCCTGGACTCGCGGCTGGCCTTCGACGTCGACCTGCGCGGGCTCCCCGTCGAATCGGATGTCGTCGTGTCGCGTCCCGTGGACGTGGTGCTGTGAGCGGCGTCGAGACCGAACCCGTCGCATCCGATCGGTCGTGGTGGCGGCGCAACCGGTGGCCCGTGCTGGCTGTCGCGGTGCTCCTTCCGGGAACCGTGATCCTCACGACGTCGAGCGAGTGGTTCGACTACCAGAACGGCCTCTATTCGCATGCGATCGTGGTCGCCGAAGGAGAGAGCGCCGAGTACGGAGGAACCGACTTCCAGGTCACCGACACCGCGATCGTCCGTGGCGGAACAGACGGGGGAGAGGAGCTCGAACTCGATCCGGACCTCGACCTCATCGTCGCGGTGCTCGATGTGACGCCCGGAGACGAACCGGTGGACTCCTGCGACCTGCAGGTCTCGGCGACGAGCCCCGAGCATCCGGAACGTCGCAGGTGGAATGCCAACGTCGATCTTCCGAGGAAGTTTCCGCCGACGGGTGATTCCCAGACGACCTGCTCCGACACGGAGGGCGAGCCGTATCGTCTGGTCGTCGCGGCCACGATCCCGAGCGGAGCCGCAGAGACCGGCTCGTGGGTCGTAATCGAGAAGCTCGGACTGTCGCCGGACTATCTCGAACTCGAGCTCTCTCCGTCCGAGGTCTCCAGCGCGTCGACGTCGGTCGACAGCTCGTCGAGTGCCGCGTCGGCCGCGCGCGGCGACCTGCGCAGGCAGAAATCGAACGCCACCGCGAGCAGACTGATGCGAACGGGCTCGACGAGAAGATCGATGAGAAAGCCGATCGGCTGATCCGTCGCCATCCACCATCGATACGGATGGGGGCCGATCGCCGCGTAGATGCCGGCCAGAACCCAGTCACCTACGCTGACCCACAGGGCGTAGGCGAACACGTAGACGGCCAGGAACACGATGCCGCCGCGCCAGATGACCCTGGCGCTCATAAGCAGGGGTTTCGCGATCTCGATGGCATCGTCGAACAGCGGCCGGGCCCGACGGGCCAGTGCGACGGGCGCCGATGCCCACCGCGCGCCGAGCACCTGGCTGCGAGGACGCTCGCGGCGGCGCACCTCGACCAGCGAGGTCGCCAGTGAGCGCACGTAGACGACCCCGGCGACGAGCAGCCATGAGAGCGCCAGGAAGACGATCTCGCTGCTCGAATTCCAGACCCAGGATGCGCCGTCCCAGGCGATCTTGAGGGTCAGGGAGTTCTCGACGAGCGTCTGCCTCAGCTCGTCGAGAGACCGGATGAACTGACGGCTGTCGATCCAGTCGGGCACCACGCTGAAGATGTTCGACAGCACGTTCACGGCGATGAAGACCCAGACCGCCTCGAGGTACACCGTGATGATCGAGGTCCAGGCCGGCAGTCTCGACCGCAGGCGTTTGAGCGCGAAACGGCCGACGAACGCGATGATCGCCACTGCGATCGACGCGGGAGTGGCCGTGACGGCGAGCACCGTGTTTCCCGAATCGGCGTAGGTGAAGAAGTTGTCGGATTCGATGGCGAGGCCGGCGTACTTCAGCAGATCCTGTCGCATGAGGTCCATCGCCGAGTACAGGGCGAAGAAGACGAGCACGCTCGAGAGAAGAATGTCGCGGAAACCGAGGGCGCTCTCCTCGACGGAGCCGTCGGTGACATTGCCGCGCGCGAGCCGGGTGAAGGTCGGCATGGAGTCGCGGAGCACGAGGAACATGCCGATGTACGACACCAGCCTCGCGAGGACGGCGATCGGCAGAACGATGAGTCCGAGCGTCGCGTCGATCGCGCCGAGCTCTGCGGCGATGCGGATGACGACCCAGCGAACGATCCACCCGCCGAGGAACCAGAGCAGCAGCAGCGGCCACGAGCGCCCGGCGAGCCTGAGCACCTCTCGCACCGTCGACCTCATGGGCTCATCGTAGCGGCGGGACCGGTTCGCTCGAACTCGTACGATGGGCAGATGGCTTCCGCATTCCCCTCAGGGCCGATCGACCTGCACGCCCACTCCAGCGCATCGGACGGCACGGAGACGCCCGCGAATCTGGTGCGAGCCGCCGCGGCCGCGGGTCTCGGCACAGTGGCGCTCACCGATCACGATTCGACTGCGGGCTGGGAGTCGGCCTCAGCCGAGGCCCGACGTTCTGGAGTCGCCCTGATCCCCGGCATGGAGCTGTCGACGAGGCGGGGCTACGCGAGCATCCACATGCTCGCGTATCTGTTCGATCCCAACAGTGCCGGCCTCGTCGCCGAGACCGCACGCATCCGCTCTGCCCGGCTCACGCGAGCGGAGGACATGGTGCAGGCCATCGGCGCGGACTACGACCTCAGTTGGGACGACGTGCTCGCCCAGACGCAGGACGGCGCGACGGTGGGCAGGCCTCACATCGCGGATGCGCTCGTGGCCAAGGGCCACTCGCTGACTCGCAGCGACGCGTTCGCCGGAATCCTGCACTGGCGGGCGGGCTACTACCTGCCGCACTACGCACCCGATCCGCTGACGGGCGTGGAGCTGATCGTCGCCGCGGGCGGCGTTCCGGTGATCGCGCATCCCGCTACCCGGGGACGCGACGGCGTGGTGACCGAGGACGAACTCGCCCGGCTCGTCGACGCGGGGCTGTTCGGCCTCGAGATCGACCACCGGGAGAACACCCCCGACGGCAAGGAGCGGTTGCGCGAGCTCGCGGCCAAGTTCGACCTCGCGATCACCGGGTCGAGCGACTACCACGGAGCGGGAAAGCCGAACCTGCTGGGCGAGAACCAGACTGCGCCCGAGGTGCTCGAGCGCCTCGTCGAGCGCAGCACCGGCTGGAAACCGGTGCTGCCCGACTGAGAACGATCGCGACTACTCCGCTGCGCGGGGAGTGCGACGACGCGTGCGGCGACGAGGCGCGCTGTTGCCGTCGTGGTGCTCGGGACCGGTTCCCGTGTGCGTGCCGGCTCCGTCTGCAGACGAGGTGCGCGGCGCGTTCGCCGTTCCCGACTCGTGCCCGGTCGACCGCGGCGCGCGGGAGCGGGTGCGAGGCGGACGCGAGTCGCCCGCGCCACGCGGCGACCGGTCTGCGGCGGGCGCATCCGTCTTGGGCGTCGCGGGACGCAGGCGGCCCTTCGTGCCGGCCGGGATGTTCAGGTCGGAGAAGAGGTGGGGACTCGACGAGTAGGTCTCGGTCGGCTCGGGCTGGCCGAACTCGAGGGCGCGGTTGATCAGGGCCCACTTGTGCAGGTCGTCCCAGTCGACGAAGGTCACGGCGATGCCCGTCTTGCCGGCACGGCCCGTGCGGCCGACGCGGTGAAGATACGCCTTCTCGTCTTCGGGGATGGTGTGGTTGATGACGTGGGTCACGTCGAGCACGTCGATGCCACGGGCGGCCACATCGGTCGCGATGAGGATGTCTTTCTTGCCCGCCTTGAACGCGGCCATGGCGCGCTCGCGCTGCTCCTGGTTCAGGTCGCCGTGCACGGCCGCCGCGTTGAATCCGCGGTCGTTCAACTCCTCGACGAGCTTCGCGGCGGCGCGCTTCGTGCGGGTGAAGATCACGGTCTTGCCGCGACCCTCGGCCTGCAGGATGCGGGCGATGACCTCGTCCTTGTCCATGTTGTGGGCACGGTAGATGAGGTGGTTGATCTGGGCCTGCACCTGACCCTCGTCGGGGTCGGTGGCCCGGATGTGGATGGGCTTCGACATAAAACGACGGGCGAGGGCCACGATCGGGCCCGGCATGGTCGCGGAGAAGAGCATCGTGTGCCGCGTCGCGGGGGTCTGAGCGAACAGCTTCTCGATGTCGGCGAGGAAGCCGAGGTCGAGCATCTTGTCGGCCTCGTCGAGAACCATCTCGCGCACGTTGGCGAGGTTCAGCAGGCGCTGGCCGGCGAGGTCGAGGAGACGGCCGGGGGTTCCGACGACGATCTGCGCGCCGGCCTTCAGCTGTTCGATCTGGCCTTCGTAGGCCTTTCCGCCGTAGATCGACACGATGGTCGTGGGGCGGTTCGACGTGGCGAGCACGAGGTCTTCGGTCACCTGCACGGCGAGTTCGCGGGTCGGAACGACCACGAGGGCCTGCACGCCGGCCTCCGGGGTGAGCCCGAGACGCTGGATGAGCGGGAGCCCGAATCCGAAGGTCTTGCCCGTGCCCGTCTTGGCCTGGCCGATGATGTCCTGGCCGTCGAGCGCCAGCGGAATCGTCTGGGTCTGAATGGGGAAGGGCTCGAGGATGCCCTTGCTTGCGAGTGCGTCGGCCATGTCCTGGTCGACGCCTAGATCGGTGAAAGTCACTGTGTGATGCCCTGTCATGAATTATCGGGCTACGCCGCTTGGGGAGAATGGTCGCGGCAGGAGTTCGGACACTGAGGTGGTCTGTCCCCTGCGCGTCGGAGGCCGGCGATGGCGCCTGGCGGGCGGCGTAGACGCCCCGATTTGTGTCAGGGCTTCCCCGAGTTTACTGGATCCGCACCGATAAGGGTGCGTTGGGGCCATGGGCGGGTGCGGCGCGCCGCTAGGCTTACGAGGGTGTTCACGTTTCGCCGGCCCAAGGTGCGCCTCGAGGTGCCCCGCCTGAAGCCTCGCGGTGAGGCGGTTCAACTGCCGCGCGTGAACCTCGCCGAGCTCACCCCGGCCCTCCTTCCCTACCTGGGCCAGGCGGCGTACATCCAGCTCTCGCTCTTCGAGTCCCTGTCGCGAATCGTGACGCAGGCGCCCACCGTGGCGCACAAGGAATCGCTCGGCCCGGCGGCAGGGCAGGCCCTCGACAAGCATGAGCGGCTCGTCGCGGAGATCCGACGGCACGTCGACGACCCGGCCGTGATCATGCAGCCGTTCGCCGCGGCCATCGACGCCTATCGCGAGGTCGTGGCCGGCGGCACCTGGTCGGAGGCGCTGACGAGTCTCTACGTGAGCGCGGGCATCCTCGACGACTTCTTCATCCACCTGGCCGCGGGCCTCGAGAACGGGTCCGGTCCTCGCATGGTGCAGATTCTCGATGCCGAGAGCGGTCGCCAGGCCATCGCCACCATCCTGGCCGACAACATCGCCGCAGACCCGAAGCTCGCCTCGCAGTTGGCCATGTGGGGCCGCCGCGTCGTCGGAGACACCCTCCTCGTCGCGCGGTCCGCGATCCACCACACCGACAACCGCAACTCCGACGAGCAGCGCATCGAACCGGTCTTCACCGAGGTCATCGCATCGCACACCCGCCGCATGGACGGGCTCGGGCTCACCGCCTGACGAGCAGTTCGCGCACGGCCTCGAGGCCGTTCCACAGCTCGACGTGACTCGTCGACAGCGGCGACAGGCCCAGCCGCATGCCCTGCGGCGCGCGGAAGTCGGGGATGACGCCGCGACTCCACAGCTCGGCGGTCATCTCTCTGAACGCCGGATGCTCGATGGTCACGTGACTGCCGCGGCTGCCCGCAAGGCGCGGGGTCGCGACCTCGACACCCCAGGAAGCGGGCCAGTCGTCGACGACCTCGATGGCGAACCCGGTGAGCGTCTCGGATTTGCGACGGATGGCGGGCATGCCCACCTGGTCGATGAGGTCGACCATGTCGCGGAGGGCCTGCATGCCGACGATCGAGGGCGTTCCGCTCAGGAACCTCCGCATGCCGGGCGCGGGGGAATAGCCGGGACCCATGTCGAAGGGTGCGGCGTGGCCCATCCATCCCTGGATCGGTTGCTCGAGGCTCTCCTGCAGCTCGCGTCTCACGTAGACGAAGGCGGGAGATCCCGGGCCGCCGTTGAGGTACTTGTACGTACACCCCACCGCGATGTCGACACCCCAGCCGTCGAGGTCGGTCGGCACGCTGGCGACCGAGTGACAGACATCCCACAGCACGAGTGCACCCGCCGCGTGCGCGAGGCGCGTGAGCGCCGGAACATCGGCGAGGAAGCCCGAACGATAGGCGACGTGCGAGAGCAGAACGAGAGCGGTGTCGTCGCTGAGAACGGCCTCGAGCTCGGGCGCCGTGACACCGCCGCGGGTGTCTGACTCGATCCAGCGCACGACGAGGTCGCGTTCGGCCGCGATCGCCTCGACGAGGTAGCGGTCCGTCGGAAAGTTGTCGGTGTCGACGACGATCTCGCGACGACCGGGCCGGGCATCGACGGCTGCGCGGATGAGCTTGTAGAGAAGCACGGTCGTCGAGTCGCCGACAACCACCTGGCCGGGCGCCGCCCCGAGGGTGACGGCTCCGATGCGATCGCCGAGCGTGAGCGGCAGGTCGAACCACTCCTCGTCCCAGCCCCTGATGAGGCGGGCGCCCCAGGCCTCGGGCACGAACTCTGCGAGTCGCGTCGCGCTGGCCCGGAGCGGGCGCCCCAGTGAGTTGCCGTCGAGATAGGCGACGATGCCGGGGTCGTCCGAACCGACGAACAGATCGCGCCTCGACCTCAGGGGGTCGTGCGCATCGAGCTCCTCGGCTCGGGCGAGCGATGTCATCGAAAGCTAGTTCGCGGCGGTCGACGAGCGGAGAGCGACGAAACGCGCGATGTCGGCGCGTTCGCGGTAGATGCCGATCATCGGATCGGCGATGCCGACCACTGCGGCGGTCACGACAAGGCTGATCACCCAGATCCAGCCGCCGTCCCACGGAAGGCCGGCCCAGGTGAGACCCACCCAGACGACGGCGGCGACCGCGGCTCCGATGGCGGGCACGAGGGCGACCCCGTGGTTCTCACGGTGAGCGAGGCTGTACCTGGCGATGAGGCCGAGGATCGCGCCGCCCAGCGTGATGAAGAGCAGTTCCATGGGCTAGAGAACGAAGCCGACGCGACGTGCCTCTTCGGCGCCGATCTCGACGTAGCTCAGCGTCGCGGCCGGAACGAGGTACACGGTTCCCTTGCTGTCGGTGAGCGACAGGTGCCCCGATGCTCCGGAGAGGACGTCGGCGACGGCCTTCTCGATGTCGGCCGGCGACTGGCTCGACTCGAAGCTGATTTCGCGGGGGGAGTGTGCAATGCCGATTCGAATATCCACCAGGACTACCTTTCACAAATGCTGCGGCCCGCTCTGGGGCCATGCGTCCAGATTAGGACAGAATCCCGGGCGGGCTTGCCGTTCGGCCCGGCCGGCCACTCGCCGAGAGCGAACAGCGCGCACGAGGGATGCACGCGGGTGTCGGCGGCACACGTTAGCTTTGCTGTCGTGGAAATTGATCGGCCCGAGAGCCTCGACCCCGGCCAGTCGAGCGTGCTGGCTCTCGGCGATTCGGTCAGCTGCGCGGTCATCGGCGCGCCGGGCACGGGCAAGACCACCGCCCTGGTCGAGCTGCTGTGCGATCGCGTGCACAACCGCGGGTTCTCGCCCGACGAGGTCTTGGTGATCACACCGACGCGCGCGTCGGCGACCGCCCTTCGCGACCGCTTGGCGTTGCGCATGGGCGTTCCGTCGAACGGGCCACTCGCCCGCACGGCGAACTCGATCGCGTTCCAGATCGTTCGAGGCGTGGCCGCCGTCCGCGGCCAGGAGCCGCCCGTTCTGCTCACCGGCGCCGAACAAGACCAGATCATCTCCGAGCTGCTCGCAGGAGACATCGCCGACGCGACGGGCCCCGCGTGGCCCGACCACCTCTCAGAAGAGGTGCGGCGCCTCCGAGGTTTCCGCACCGAGTTGCGCGACCTCATGATGCGCGCGGTCGAGACGGGCACGGCGCCCGAGCGGCTGGCCGAGCTCGCTGTCGCGGCAGGTCGTCCGGAGTGGGCGGCGGCGGCTCGATTCATCGAGGGCTACGACCGCGTCAAGGGCAGCTATCGCGACCGCAACTTCGACTCGGCCGAACTTGCCCGCGAGGCCGCCGTGCTTCTTCGAGAGGGCGAGTCGGCGCCCGACGAGCTCGAGGCCGCGGTCGGTTCGCTCGCCAGGCTCAGGCTCCTCGTGCTCGACGATGCGCAGGAGTCGACGCTGGCCACGCTCACCCTCGTCCGGGAGTTCGCGCGGCGCGGTGTCTCGGTGATCGCCTTCGGCGATCCCGACATCAGCACCGGCACGTTCCGTGGTGCCCATCCCGACACTCTCGGCCGACTCGACGACTACCTCCGGGTTCCCACGCAGCCGCCCATCGTGCTCGATGTCGTGCATCGTCATGGCCCTGCCCTTCGTTCGCTGGTCGCCGACGTCACGGCGAGAATCGGCACGGCACGGGCGGGCAGCCAGCGACGGGCCCTGGCCGCCGGCACTCCGGCCCACTCACGAGCACGGCCGGGCGTGTCCACCGTGCTCGCCACGAGCCCCTCAGACGAGATCGGAGTCATCGCGCGCAGGCTCCGTGAGGCGCACGTGTTCGAGAACATCGCGTGGGACGACATGGCCGTCATCGTTCGCAGCGGGGCGCAGATAGCGCCGCTCGAACGCGGCCTCGCCTCCTTCGACGTGCCGACCCGGGTCTCGCGTGCGCGGGTCGCGCTTCGCGACGAACCCGTCGTTCGGGCCTTCACCTCCATCCTCGAGGTCGCCCTCGGTCGTCGTGAGCTCACCGGCGACCTTGCGGAGACGCTGCTGCTCAGTCCCCTCGCCGGGGCCGACGCCGTGCTGCTCCGCCGGCTCAAGCGGGCGCTGCGGCAGCTCGAGTTCTCCTCCGGCGGGCAGCGTACGGGCTCCGAGCTCCTCGTCGACGCCCTGCAGATGCCCCTTGTGCTCGCGCGCATCGAGCCGAGGGTCGCGCGCAAGGCACGCATGCTCGCGACGATGCTCGCAGAGACGCGCGAGGCGGTGGCGACAGAGGCAAGCGTCGAAGAGCTGCTGTGGCAGATCTGGCAGACAAGCGGTCTGGCCGAGCCCTGGCGTGCACAGTCGCTCGGCACGGGGCTCGTGGCCGACGAGGTCGGACACGACCTCGACGCCGTGGTCTCGCTGTTCTCCTCGGCGAAGAGATTCGTCGAGCGCTCGCCCGAGGCGCCCGCCACCGTCTTCCTCGAACAGCTTCTCGATGTCGATGTTCCCGAAGACACGCTGGCCAGGGGAGCGACGGGCCGTGCCGTCACCGTGACCTCTCCGGCCGGTGCGATCGGCACGCAGTTCGTGCTCGTCGTCGTCGCCGGTGTGCAGGAGAACGTGTGGCCCAACCTGCGTATTCGAGGAACCCTGCTGGGTGCGGATGCCCTCGAGGGAGCCCGTCGCGGCGAGTCCTCTCCCGTGTCCGATCCGCGCACGGCTGTCCTCCACGACGAGTTGCGCATGTTCGCGCAGGCGGTCTCCCGGGCATCGACCGAGCTTCTCGTCACCGCGGTCGACGACGACGACCTGACCCCGTCGCCCCTGTTCCGGCTGCTGCCCGAGCCCGTTCCGGGAGCAGTGTCGCGAACCCCGCTGTCGTTGCGCGGACTCGTCGGCGTGCTCAGAAGAACGGTGTCCGCACGCGGCGATTCCCAGGCCGCGTCCGCCCTCGCGTCGCTCGCACGCGAGGGTGTTCCCGGTGCGCACCCGGCCGAGTGGTACGGCCTGGCCGGAGCCAGTTCGTCGCAGCCCCTCGTCGATCTCACCGATGAACTCGCTCGAGTAACGGTTTCTCCGTCGCGCATGGAGTCGTTCGAGACCTGCCCGTTGAACTGGCTCATAGATCACCTCGGGGGCGGATCGTCGAACACGTCCTCCCAGGTCGGCACTCTGATCCACGAGGCCATGGAGACCACGACGACCTCGCCCGACCTCGACAGCAGCGAAGAATCGCTGATCGAGCTGGTCGAGTCGCGCTGGAGCGAGCTGTACTTCGAATCATCCTGGCTCAGCGAGATCAAACGCAGGGAGGCGAGACAGCTCGTCGCCCGACTCTCGAGTTACCTCTCCGACTTCGACCGCAGCAAGGGCGCCCTCCTCGGCGCCGAGTCGGGCTTCGAGCTCGAGGTCGACCGTGCGCTTCTGCGGGGAACGATCGACCGGGTCGAGCTCTATCCCGACGGCTCGGTCGTCATCGTCGATCTGAAGACGGGCAAACGGGCGTACACGGCCGGCGAGATCGGTGAGAACGCGCAGTTGGGGGCCTATCAGCTCGCCTTCGATGCGGGGCTGATCGCAGGCGTTCCCGACGATTCGACTCCCGGGGGTGCCCGTCTGCTGATCGTCTCCAAGACGAGCAGGGGCAAGAACTACGTCGATCACACTCAGGCTCCGCGCTCCGAGTCGGAGCTCGAGGCGTTCAGGCAGCGCGTCATCGCCGACGCTGCGGGCATGGCCGGTGCCCACGTCGATGCGAAGATCGGTTCGCACTGCCTCGACCCGTGGTCCCACGGCGCGTGCCGCATCCACGTGATCCGGGCGGTGAGCGCATGATCGGCGCCTTCGAACTCGCCGATGCACTCGGCATGCCGCGCCCGACAGACGAGCAGCGCGCCGTCATCGAGGCCCCGCTCGTTCCGTCGCTCGTCATCGCAGGGGCCGGCAGCGGCAAGACGGCCACGATGGCGAACAGGGTGGTCTGGCTTCTTGCGAACGGACTCGTGCAGGTCAACGAGGTTCTCGGCCTCACCTTCACGCGCAAGGCGGCCGGTGAGCTGGATGCGCGCATCTCCGGCCACATCGATGCTCTTCGGCGCGCCGGGCTTCTTCCGGCCTCGACCGCGCGCGAGACAGGGCTCGACGGTGCCGCCGACTCGCGCGACCTGTTCGACCGACCGACCGTCTCCACCTACAACTCGTTCGGCAATTCGATCTTTCGCGACAACGCCCTCCTCGTGGGAAGGGAGCCCGAATCCGTGCTGCTCGGCGAGAACGCGGCCTGGGGCCTCGCCCGCCGTGTGCTGCTGGCCGAGGGCGACGACAGGCTGGTGCCGCTCGCGAAGGGCCTCGATCAGCTGGTCGACGCCGTGCTGAGTCTCAGTTCGGAACTCAGTGAGAACGTGGTCGATTCCGCCGGTGTGGCCGGGCTGGCCGAACAGTTCGGCTACCTCGTCGATCTGCCCTACACAGAGGGCAAGGCGAAGTCGTCGCCCTACGCGTCGGTGGCCTCCGCCGTCGAGCCCATCAGCGCGCTTCCCCTTCTGATCGATCTCGCGGGCGCCTACGCCCGTCAGAAGCAGGCCAAGGGGCTCGTCGAGTTCTCTGATCAGGTCGCCCTCGCCCTCGAGATCTGCATGCGCCATCCGCAGGTGATCGAGCAGTACCGCTCCCGGTTCGCGGTGGTGCTGCTCGACGAGTATCAAGACACGTCGGTCGTGCAGACGCGACTGCTCGCCAGCCTGTTCGCAGGCCATGGAGTCATGGCGGTGGGCGATCCCCATCAGTCCATCTACGGGTGGCGTGGCGCCAGCGCCAGCAACCTCGGCTGGTTCGGCAAGGATTTCGGCTCGGGCACTGTTCCGACCTATTCGTTGTCCACGAGCTGGCGCAACTCCCGGGCGGTGCTCGACGCGGCCAACACACTCGTCGAGCCTCTTCGGGCCGAATCCCCGGTCGACGTGCACCGCCTCGAACCGAGACCCCAGGCGCCGGCAGGCTCGGTCGAGTACCGGTTCCTCGACACGCGCGACGAGGAGGCCGATGCGGTGGCCGACTGGCTGGCGCAACGGTTCGCCGATCATGCTGCAGCCCATCCCGATGGCACGGTCGAACCCCTGTCGGCGGCTATGCTGTTCCGCGTTCGAAGCCACATGGACTTCTTCGCGGCCGCCCTCGATCGACGGGGCATCCCGTTCCATATTCTCGGCGTCGGCGGACTGTTGAGCGCCCCCGAGGTCGTCGACGTCATCAGCGCACTCAGGGCCACGCATGACCCGTCGGCCGGATCGGCGCTCATCAGGCTGCTGTCGGGTGCCCGCTGGAACATCGGAGTGCGCGACCTCAAGGCGCTCGCCGAGCTCGCCGGCTGGCTGGCGACGCGAGATTCGTTCACCAGGCCTGTGTCGCCCGACGTCACGCGAAGCATGCGCGAGTCGGTCGCGCCCGATGACTCCGCGTCGATCGTCGATGCGCTCGACTTCGTCGCCGAGCATCCTTCCTCGCATCCGCAGCTCGAGCGCTTCTCCGAGAACGGGCTCGAACGGCTGAGGCACGCCGGCAGCACGCTGGCCACGTTCCGTTCACGCGGAAATCTGCCCCTGCTCGACTTCGTGCGTTTCGTCGAGCAGCAGCTCCTGCTCGATGTCGAACTCGCCGCCAACGAGCGGGTGAATTCGCGGGGTGGCAGTTCGCGGGGAGCGCTCGACGCACTGCACGACGAGATCGCGTCGTTCCTCGCGGGCGACGACGACGGAACCCTCGGCAGCTTTCTCGCCTGGCTCGACCGGGCCGAGAAGCGCGACGACCTGAGT
Organism: Agreia sp. Leaf283; assembly: GCF_001422485.1. Lineage (GTDB taxonomy): Bacteria > Actinomycetota > Actinomycetes > Actinomycetales > Microbacteriaceae > Agreia. The sequence goes on along the minus strand of NZ_LMNF01000002.1, from coordinate 713,790 downwards.
CCGCGCACCGACGAACCGGAGCCCGGAACAGTACAGCTGCTGACGATCCACGGCTCGAAAGGGCTGGAGTGGGACGTGGTGGCCGTGCCGCGCCTGGTCGCCGACGAGATCCCGGCCCAGAGCAAAGAGGGAAAGGGATGGCTGCGATTCGGAGTGCTGCCGTACGAGTTCCGAGGCGACGCCTCGTCTCTCCCTGTTCTCGACTGGCGGGGTCTCGGCTCGCAGCAGGTGTTCGACAGCGCGGTCAAGACGTTCCAGGCAGAGCTGGCGGCGAAGCATCTCGCCGAGGAGCGTCGTCTCATCTACGTGGCCGTCACCCGTGCCCGCACTTCCCTGCTGCTCACGGGCTCGTTCTGGGCGACCCAGTCGAAGCCTCGCCGGGCCTCGACGTTCCTCACCGAACTCGCGCGCGCCGACGTGATCGGCGATCTCCCCGAATACTCGGCTCATGAGACCAACCCCCTCGACACCGACGGCGTCACGGAGCGCTGGCCGCTCGACCCTTTGGGTGCGCGTCGGGGCCGCGTCGAACAGGCCGCCGACCTCGTGAGCGCGCGCATCCAGAGCCCCCAGCCGCTCTCGGCGGGTCGATGGCAGCGCGATCTCGATCTACTGCTCGCGGAGCGCGATCGCGAGGCCGAGGCGGCCGGCGTCGCCCCCGTTCCCGACCGCATCGCGGCCTCCCGATTCAAGGACTACGTCACCGACCCCCAGGCTGTCGCCCGTGCGCTTCGTCGCCCGATGCCGGAACGGCCGTTCCGACAGACCAGGCTGGGCACGCGTTTTCACGCGTGGGTCGAGCACCGCTACGGCATGGCGGGCGGCGCCGAGCTCATCGATGCCACGACCGACGAGAGCGACTCCGCCACCGACGAGCTGCCCCTCGAGCAGTCCCAGCTCGAAGCCCTGCAGGCGACGTTCGAGGCGTCGGAATGGGCGAACAAGCGGCCGCTCGAGGTCGAACTCGAGATCCATCTCGTTCTCGGCAGGCAGGTGGTGGTCTGCAAGATCGACGCGATCTTCACCGACGGCGACCGGTACCAGGTCGTCGACTGGAAGACCGGCAAGGCGCCGACCACTCCAGACGACCTCGAGGTCAAGCAGCTGCAGCTGGCGCTCTACCGTCTGGCCTACGCCCAGTGGAAGGGCATCGATCCGAAATTGATCGACGCCGTCTTCTACTTCGTCGCCGACGATACGGTCATCGCACCGGAGCGGCTGTTCTCCGAGCAGGAGCTGCTCGAACTCTGGCCGTTCTAGCGGCTTGGGGCCGTTCTAGTCTTCGGAGATACCGCTCACCCGTGCGCTGTCGCGCGACGACGACGAATCGGTCCGAGGGGTTCGGCGCAGCATCTCCTCGACCTCCTCGACGGCCATGATCTGCCCGGTGTCGGTCGACAGCGGGTTGAGCAGGTCGGACTCGACGCTGACCGACAGGCCCGCGAGCATCGTCTTGGCGTCGGCGACGATCGTCTCGTCGTGCTTCTCGGTGCCATGCAGCAGCCATTTGGCGATCTCGAGCTCGGCGTAGAGCCGCGCCCTCTTGCGCAGCTGGCGGTCGACGGGGGTGCTGCGGCCGAGGTTGTACGAGCCGAAGATTCGGGTCGCCAGCTGCTCGCTGGGCGCGGAGCTGAGCCAGAACAGGTCGGCCGCTGGGTCGCCGACCTGCAGCTGGGACCAGCCCAGAACACCCGTCACCCGGTCTCCCGCGATGAGGAACGATTCGGGAGAGAGCGAGCCGTGAACGACTGTGGGCTGGAACTGCCAGAGCGCGCTGTCCTCCAGCGCCGTCGACCAGCGGGCCAGCAGGTCGGAGGGGACGGCGCCCGTCGCGGCCGCCCTGTCTTTCGTGATGCGGGCCACGCGTGCCGCATCGGCAGCGGTCTGCACGGTGAGGCCGGAGTCGGTGACCAGCGAGGTGGGCAGCGAGTGAATGGATGCGATGGCGCGGCCGATCGATTCCGCCACGGGATCGGCGGCGTCGAGTTCCGCCAGTACGGCGGGGTCTCCGGGGATGTAGCCGTAGACGATGGCTCGGGTGTTGGCCACCGGCGTCTGGCCCTCGATCTCGGGTACGGCGAACGGCAGACGCCCGCGGAATCCTGCGGTGAGGGCGTTGAGCGCGACGAGGTCGCGCGACTGCTCGGTCTCGGCGTCTTGGGAGGTGGGCACGCGCACGATGAGCTCGCTGCGGTCGCGAAGCGTGACGACGGCGGAGTCGTATCGGCCGCCCGTTCCTGTTCCGATCGGCCTGGTCGACACGATGTCAGCCCCGGGAACGGCCGCGGTCGAGAGCGCGGCTAGAGTGAAGTGGGATCTGGCCATACCAACAGGGTAGGGCTGGCGTCTTCTTAGCGGGGTGTTCGCCACGCACGATTGGTTCACATGTCTTCGACCTTCCTCTCGCAACTGCCTCTGTCTCGGCAGGAGATCGACCGCGACCACGAGGCGCGAGTGCGTCCGCAGCTCTTCGATGAGCTGTGGGCGGATCCCGCGACCCGTCTGCTTCCCCTGTGGAGGGGGAGGGCGCTCGCCTCGCACGACTTCAGTTCGCGCCCGGGCCTGGCACTCCTCGCCACAGACCAGGTGGCGGACTTCGATCTCCGCGTCTATCTCGGCATCTCGCTGTCGACGTCATCGCCCGAGCCGGCCGGAACACGCATCGTGCTGGTCGTCGTCGACGACGACGAGGCCGAGCGGCTGGAGGCCGATGAGGCGCGCTGGCTCAACCTGCGCGACGTGGCCACCGTTCTGAGCGACCGCGATGCCGGCGCATTCGTCGAGGCGCTGGCCATCGCCGGATGGCATTCGTCTCACAGCCACTCGCCTCGAAGCGGTGCCGAGACCGTCGTCGAGAAGGGCGGCTGGGTGCGGCGCGACCCCGACCTCGGCGTCGAACTCTTTCCGCGAACGGACGCCGCGGTCATCGTCGGCATCGTCGACGCCGAAGACCGGATCCTCCTCGGCTCGAATGCCATGTGGAAGCAGAACCGCTACTCGCTGCTCGCCGGCTTCGTCGAGCCGGGCGAGTCGTTCGAGGCGGCCGCCCAACGCGAGGTCTTCGAGGAGTCGGGCGTGCGCATCCTCACGCCCGAGTATCTCGGCTCGCAGCCGTGGCCGTTCCCCGCGTCGCTGATGGTCGGGTTCTACGCGCACGTCGATCCTGCCTTCGCCGACGACGCCCTCCGGCCCGACGGCGAGGAGATCCTCGATCTGCGCTGGTTCACCCGCGCCGAGATCGCTGATCCGGCGACGGGCATCGCGCTCCCCGGCCCGTCATCCATCGCTCACGCCATCCTCGAGCACTGGTACGGGGGCCCGCTTCCTGCCGAGGCGCTCGCCTGGTGACCGCCGGTTCAGTCGCCGACGGCGTGCAGTCGGAGAGCATCCTCGCCGCGCTCGACGACGATCAGCAGATCGCGGCGAGAGCGCTCATCGGTCCGGTCTGCATCCTGGCCGGGGCCGGCACAGGAAAGACCCGGGCGATCACCCATCGCATCGCCTACGGTGTCGCGACGGGCGTCTATTCGCCCAATCGCGTGATGGCGCTCACCTTCACCGCCCGATCCGCCGCTGAGCTCCGCACACGTCTGCGCCCGCTCGGCGCCGGGGGAGTATCGGCCCGTACGTTCCATGCCGCCGCCCTGTCGCAGCTGAACTACTTCTGGCCGACAGTCGTCGGTGGCGACATGCCGCGCGTGCTCGAGGGAAAGGCCCGCCTGCTCGGTCAGGCCGCCGAGACCCTTCGTCTCAAGGTCGACACCGCCACCCTTCGAGACCTCGCCGCCGAGATCGAGTGGCGCAAGGTGTCGAGCATGGGTCTGGATGCCTACGAACTGGCCCTGCGCACGTCGCGTTCCCTTCCGGGCAGCCTGTCGGTCGACCAGGTGCTCTCCCTCCACCAGAAGTACGAGGACATCAAGGACGAGCGACGCCAGCTCGACTTCGAGGACGTGCTGCTCGCCACGGCCGGCATGATCGAGCAGGAACCCGCCGTGGCGATGCAGGTGCACGAGCAGTACAAGTTCTTCGTCGTCGACGAGTACCAGGACGTCTCGCCGCTGCAGCATCATCTGCTGTCGCTCTGGGTCGGCGGGCGCAGCGATCTCTGCGTGGTCGGCGATGCCAGCCAGACCATCTACTCCTTCGCCGGCGCCCGATCCGACTACCTGCTCTCGTTCGCCGGCGAGTACGACAACGCCACGACCGTGCGGCTGGAGCAGAACTATCGCAGCACGCCGGCGATCGTCGATGTCGCCAACCGCCTGATGAAGGGCCGCGCCGGCGCCCTGTCACTGCACGCCCTTGGAGATGTGGGCGTCACCCCCGAGATCACCGCGTACCCATCAGACGTGGCCGAGGCCAGGGGAATAGCCGCGCGCATCTCCCGACTCATCGACGAGGGCACCAGGGCCGAGGACATCGCCGTGCTCTACAGGGTGAACGTGCAGGCCGCCGCGCTCGAGACGGCGCTGGCCGACGCGGGTGTCAGCTATCAGATCCGCGGATCGAAGAGGTTCTTCGATCTTCCCGAGATCAAACAGGCCGTCATGTCGCTCCGCGCGGCCTCGGTGTCGATCACGGGGGAGCCCCTGTTCAAGTCGGTGAGCGACGTTCTGCGATCACTCGGCTGGAGTCAGGACGCGCCGGAGGCGAGAGGCGCCGTGCGTGACAAGTGGGAGGCCCTCAACGCCCTGATGGCGCTCGCCGAGAGCCAGCCGGCGTCGACGACCTTCCGCCAGTTCACCGACGAGCTCATGGAGCGACAGGGATCGGGTCACGAGCCCACCATCCAGGCGGTCACCCTGGCGACTCTGCACTCCGCCAAAGGGCTAGAGTGGCCGGTCGTCTTCCTCGCCGGCCTGTCGGAGGGCCTCGTGCCCATCAGCTACGCGTCCACGTTCGATCAGATCGACGAGGAGAGACGCCTTCTCTACGTCGGAATCACTCGGGCGCGCCGCCTGCTGCACCTGTCGTACTCGGAATCGGGAATGGGTCGGTCGCAGCAGCGGATGCCGTCTCGTTTTCTGCAGGAGGCACTCCCCGGCACGCGCAGTCGGGATGCGGGCTGAAGGTTCTCTCGGAGACCTCGCCCGTGGCGCCGTCGACGATGCGGGCACGGGCCCTCAGCCTGTGCCGACGAGACCGTGGAGCATCGACCGCGAACCGGTCGAGCACGGCCCGAGCCACGAGGGGTGTGACCGTCGACACGGTGAGGGGGTCCTCCGTGTGGGCTCCCCGGGCGAGCAGCTGACCGAGCAGGGCCGGCCAATGCGGCTCGGCATCGATGCGTGCGCGGTCGAGGCAGTGCAGGCACGGGCCGTTTCCAGGCTCGACGAGCGGGCCCACCCTCACCTCGGAGTCGCCGAAGACCACCGCCAGGTGCGGGATGTCTCGTCGTAGCCAGGTGCCGGATGCCCGGGGATCGGTGCTGAACGTCGACACGATGATCGCCAGCTCGGCCGGCTCGGCCTCGTCGACCAGTCGGGCGCCGAGGCCCGCCAGGACCGTGCGGATGGCGCTCGATGCGACCACGGAGCCCGTGACGACCACACCGAGGTTCTCGAGCCGTCGCCCCGGCGCGTGGCTGCGTTTGAGCGCCGGAGCGACCCGCGCCAGCAGGTCGGCGACGGCATCGGGCGTCGCTCCCACTGTCTCGCCGACCATGTCGAGCCCCGTCTTGCTGATTCCCTTGCGCAGCACGGCGATGAGGTGTTCCTCGGCCAGCGTCACGTCGAACAGGGTGACGATCGGGCGATCCGCACCGATCTGCATGCTGGTCGGCGTGCGCCAGAGAACGGGGTAGCGGGGGTCGATCTGCAGTGCCATGCAGAGATGATGCCGGATCGCCCGCCCGCGCCGTCTCAGTTATGCACAGGGCGCGTCTGGCTACTCGCCTTCGCCCCGGAGCAGGTCTTCGAGAGCCTGGTCCATCTCGTCGGGCGCGGGCGCACCGGCCTGAAGCCGAGCGACCAGAGCCGCGGGGTCGTCGATGTCCTCCGGGGTCGGCACGAGGTCGGGGTGAGACCAGAGCTCATCGCGCACATCGGATCCGACGGCGTCGGTGACGGCCTGCCACATGGCCGCGGCTTCACGCAGACGGCGAGGACGCAGTTCGAGCCCGATGAGGGTGGAGAACGCGCTCTCGGCGGGGCCTCCGGTGGCCCGTCGACGGCGCACCGTCTCGGCGACGGCGTCTCGCGACGGCAGCCGCGTCGTCGCCTGGGCGGTGACGACGTCGACCCAGCCCTCGATCAGGGCGAGCATCGTCTCGAGCCGGGTCAGGGCATGCTGCTGTATCTCGGTCTTCGGCGGGATCAGGGCCCCCGACACGACCGCCTGGCGGAGCTCCTCCGGGTTCGACGGATCGAATCCCTCTGCCAACTCCTCGAGACGCTCGGTGTCGATACGGATGCCGCGCGCGAACTCGGTGATCGACGTGATGAGATGCAGTCGCAGCCACTTCGCGTGGCGGAACAGCCGGGCGTGCGCGAGTTCGCGCACGGCCAGGTAGAGCTGCACCTGGTCGAGGGGGATGTCGAGACCCTCGCTGAACGACGCGATGTTCTGGGGGAGCAGTGCCGCCGTCTGGTCTTCGAAGAGCGGGATGCCGACATCGCCGCCCGAGACGACCTCGGTCGAGAGCTGGCCCACCACCTGGCCGAGCTGCACGGCGAAGAGGGCTCCGCCCAGATTGCGCATGAGTTTGGATGCGCCGGCCAGCATGCCGGCCATCTCCTCTGGCGCCTGGTCTTTGAGAACCGCCGTGAGGGCATCCGCGATGCTCAGGGCGACGGGTTCGGCCAGCTGGCTCCACACGGGCATCGTGGCCGTCGTCCACTGCTGGCGGGTGAGGTAGGCGGGGGTCGAGGCCAGCTCGGTGACACTCGTGACCTCGTCGAGCCAGAGCGCGGCGATGCGCAGGGCCCCGTCGAGTTCTGTGCGTTGCGCGTCTGTGACGCTCAACGACGACTGCCCGGCGAATTCGTTCGCCTGCTTCGTGGCGACCTTCCAGTCGATGCCGTCGCCCGACGTGCTCATCGCGTTCTGCAGCTGCTGCATGAGCTGCTGCACCGCGGCCGGGTCAGACGGGAGCCCCGCCGCCGAGGCAAGCTTGGCCGGATCCATCTCGGAATTGCCCTCGAGGAAGCTCCGCAGCATGTCGCGGAAGTCGTCCTCCGGCTCCTTGGATGTGTCGTCGCTCATTTCGGGAAACCTCTTTCGCCCGGCAGTCGGCGAGGATCCGGTGTGCTCCATGCCCGCTGTCAGAATTGATCTCTACGCTAGCCCGTGGCCGATCGGCCTGGCTGGGATTTCCCATAGGCTGGGCGCTTCGGCCGTGCGCCCGTGGCGAACAGTGCCCACCCGCATCCGCCCCCATCTTTTTCTGCCCCTAGGAGACACGTGAGCCTGTTCGGTCCTGATGATGCGGATCGCGTCGGCTCGCCGTTCGTGCTGCGCTCTCCCGAGGAGATCGCGGCGGAGCGCCGCACTGCCCGCCGCCGCACGACGGGGTGGACCGTGCTCGTCGTGGCGCTGGTCCTGGGCCTCGTCATGAGTTTCCTTCCCACTCCCTACGTCATCGAGCAGCCCGGGCCCGTGTTCGACACCCTGGGCTCGCAGGAGGTCGATGGCTCCGAGACCCCGCTCATCTCCATCGACGGCGAGACGACCTACCCGACCGCGGGAACCCTCGACATGCTGACCGTCTCGGTGGTCGGCTCGCCCGAGCAGACCCCGTCGTGGGCCGAGGTCGTGCAGGCCTACTTCGACAGCAGCAAAGCGGTCGTGCCGCTCGAGTCCGTGTATCCGCCCGACGTCACCACCGAAGAGCGCGACGAGCAGAACGCCGCCCTGATGGTCGACAGCCAGCAGGAGGCGATCGCCGCGGCCCTCAGCAGCCTCGGCTACGACTTCACGACCAGCGTCAGCGTCGGAAGCGTGTCGAAGGACTCTCCCGCCGAAGGCGAGCTCGAGGCGGGCGACGTCGTGACGAGCGTCAACGGCCAGGCCGTCGACTCGATCGACGAGCTCCGGGCGGCCGTCGCGGAGAACGGCACCGGCAAGCCGGCCGTCGTCGACGTGACGCGCGACGGAGCGCCGGTCGAGGCATCCATCACCCCGATCACCAGCGGTGACACCTCGGTGCTGGGAATCGGCGTGCAGGCCAGCTTCGAGTTCCCGTTCGACGTGAAGATCCAGCTCGACAACGTGGGCGGGCCCAGCGCCGGCATGATGTTCGCGCTCGGCATCATCGACAAGCTCAGCGACGGCGAACTCAACGGCGGCGAGAAGGTGGCCGGCACGGGCACCATCTCGGCCGACGGCACGGTCGGGCCCATCGGCGGAATCCGCCAGAAGCTGTTCGGCGCGCGCGACGCCGGTGCCGACTACTTCTTGGCGCCCGCATCGAACTGCGATGAGGTCACGGGTCACGTGCCCGACGGCATCCGGGTCTTCGCCGTGGCGACGCTCGACGATTCGCTGGCTACGCTTTCGGCGATCTCGAGCGGCGACGGCATGGATGCCCTGCCGAGCTGCGACACGACCACCGCAGCGGGCTAGCCGCATCGGGGCCGCACGAGCGGCCGTGTTCTCCCGAGGCGCAACGCTCGACGGGGGAGTTCTCAGCCTGCCTTGTCTAGGATGGACGGACACCGCACCGCTGTAAAGAGGCCCCCACACGTGACTTCCCAAACCGCCGAGAAGCCCATCAGAAGATCCCGCGCACCCTTGGCGATCACCATCGCCATCGTCGTTGCTCTCGCAATCGCGTTCTTCGCTTTCTCCAATCTCTACACCGAAATCCTCTGGTACGACCAGGTCGGCTTCGTCGACGTGCTCACCACCCAGTGGGCCGCAGGCGGGGTGATGTTCTTCGTCGGCTTCCTCGCCATGGCCATCCCTGTCTGGGCGTCGATCGAGATCGCCTTCCGCTGGCGACCGGTCTACGCGAAGCTCAACTCGCAGCTCGACCGCTACCAGCAGGTCGTCGAGCCCCTGCGTCGTCTCGCATCCATCGGCATCCCCGTCGTGCTGGGCATCTTCGCCGGTGTCGCCACGGCCTCGCGTTGGCAGCTCACCCTGATGTACCTGAACCGCACTCCCACGGGCGAGACCGACCCGCAGTTCGGGCTAGACATCTCGTTCTTCCTCTACGACCTGCCGTTCTTCCGCGGCGTCGTCGGCTTCGCGTCGGCCGTCATCCTCGTCGCCGGCATCGCCGCGCTCGCCACCAGCTACCTGTACGGCGCCATCCGCGTCGCGGGTCGCGAGGTGCGCATCTCGAAGACGGCCCGCATCCAGATCGCCATTCTCGCCGCCCTCTATCTCGCGGTGCAGGCGGCCAGCATCTGGCTCGACCAGTACTCCACGGTCACCAACGGCACGGGCAAGCTCATCACCGGTGCCACCTACGCCGACGTCAACGGAACCATTCCCGGCCTGTCGATCCTCGCGGGTATCGCGGGCATCGTCGCGCTGCTCTTCATCGTCGCGGCCGTGATCGGCCGCTGGCGCCTGCCGATCATCGGCACGGTGCTGCTCATCGTGTCGAGCCTCATCCTCGGATCGCTGTATCCGTGGGTCGTGCAGCGCTTCCAGGTCGACCCGTCGGAGCGTTCGCTCGAGTCCGAGTACATCCAACGCAACATCGACTCGACGCGTGACGCCTACGGCGTGTCCGACGTCGAGGAGACCGAGTACGACGCCACGACCGACGCCACCGCGGGCGCACTGAGGCAGGACGCGGTCACGACCGCGAACATCCGCATCATCGACCCGGCTCTCATCTCCGACACCTACAAGCAGCTCGAGCAGTTCCGCCAGTACTACCAGTTCCCGCAGTACCTCGACGTCGACCGCTACAACATCGACGGCACCGTGCAAGACGCGGTCACGACGGTGCGCGACCTGAACCTCGACGGCCTGGGCACCTCGAACACCTGGTACAACCAGCACATCGTCTACACCCACGGCTACGGTCTGGTCGCCGCGTTCGGCAACCAGCGCTCTGTCGACGGGCAGCCCGTGTTCCTCGAGTCGGGCATCCCCTCGACGGGTGACCTCGGCGACTACGAGCCGCGCGTCTACTTCGGAGAGTCGAGCCCCGACTACTCGATCGTGGGCGGCCCCGAGGGCGGGCCCAAGAACGAGCTCGACTACCCGTCGGGTGAAGAGGGCGAGCAGCAGACCTACACGACGTTCGCGGGCGACGGAGGACCGAAGCTCGACAACGTCTTCAACCGCCTCGTCTACGCGCTCAAGTTCCAGTCCGAGCAGATCTTCCTCTCAGACGGTGTCACCGATCAGTCGCAGATCCTCTACGACCGCGACCCCGCGCAGCGCGTGTCGAAGGTCGCTCCGTACCTCACCATCGACTCCGACCCCTACGCCTCGGTCGTCGACGGCAAGGTCGTCTGGATCGTCGACGGCTACACGACGAGCGCGAACTACCCGTACTCGCGCACCGAGAGCCTCTCCGACGTGATCGCCGACACCTACACGCCGCGGCCCGCCTTCGCGGTCGACGACATCAACTACATCCGCAACTCGGTGAAGGCCACTGTCGACGCCTACGACGGCAAGGTCACGCTCTACGCGTGGGACGAGACAGACCCGCTGCTCAAGACCTGGCAGAAGATCTTCCCGTCGACCCTCAAGCCCATGAGCGACATGAGCGGCGACCTGCTGAGCCACGTGCGCTACCCGGCCGATCTCTTCAAGGTGCAGCGCGCCATCCTCGGCGAGTACCACGTCACCGACGCGGGATCGTTCTACTCCAAGCAAGATGCCTGGACAACGCCGAACGACCCGACGGCGCCGTCCGCGAGTCCCACGCTTCAGCCGCCGTACTACCTGACCCTGCAGATGCCGGGCCAGGAGGCCCCGTCGTACTCGCTCTACTCCACGTTCATTCCGGTGAACACGGGTGAGGGCAGTCGAAACGTGTTGAACGGCTACTTGGCGGTCGACTCGAACGCGGGCTCCGAAGACGGCAAGGTCTCCGACGACTACGGCAAGCTGAGGCTGCTGACGCTGCCGAAGGACGACACCGTGCCGGGCCCCGGACAGGTGCAGAACAACTTCACGACCGACCCGACGGTGTCTCAGGCGCTCAACCTGCTGCGGCAGGGTGAGACCGAGGTCAAGAGCGGAAACCTGCTGACCCTCCCGGTCGGTGGTGGACTTCTCTACGTGCAGCCCGTCTACGTGCAGTCGACGGGTGGCACGAGCTACCCGCTGCTGCAGAAGATCCTGGTGGCGTTCGGAGACAAGATCGCCTTCGAGGACACGCTCGACGCGGCGCTCGACGAGCTGTTCGGCGGCGACTCCGGTGCCGTCGCGGGCGACGAGTCCGTTCCCGTCGGCGACGACGGCAACACGGCGACACCCGACAACTCGGCGGGCACCACACCGGATGCCGGCACACCGTCCACCGATACGCCGTCCACCGACACCGGTGGTCTCACGCAGGCGCTGCTCGATGCGAAGGCCGCCCTCGCAGACCGCGACGCCGCGATGAAGGCCGGCGACTGGACTGCCTACGGCGAGGCCGACGCCAAGCTGCAGGCCGCTCTCGACCGGGCTCTGGCCGCTCAGGGACAGTAACAGCCGGCACCGTGGTCTGAACCCCCCGAACCCTGTGTTAGTCTTAACAGGTAGCGCGGGGTGGAGCAGTTCGGTAGCTCGCTGGGCTCATAACCCAGAGGTCGCAGGTTCAAATCCTGTCCCCGCAACCAAATAAACGAAGGCCTGATCGCAAGATCAGGCCTTCGTTGTTTCCGGTTGACTACGGCAATGTCTACATCAAGTTCTAAAGCTCGTTGCGCATCGCTGCCAACGGCATTTCTTGAAGTGCCCGCGCGGACTCACACGAGTTCCCTCTCACATCGAATAATCGTTCAACACTCCTCTGTAATCAGTACGCTCGGCAACATGTCGGAAACTGAAACTCGAGATCGGCCGCGGCCCAGGGTTCGCTGGTGGCTAGCCGGTGTTCTAACCGCCTCCGGCATAGTGGTTATTGGTTTCGGATATGTATTCGCTCACGGCCTCCTTGTGAGAGGCGCCACGGATAAAGCGTATGCATCGGGCGTGGCGGTGAACATCGGAACCTCGCTTCTCCTCGCGGCCGGGCTTGTCCTCTTTGAACGGGCGCTGGTCTTTACGGCGGAACGAGCGGTGGAGAGAGTGACTGTTCCCATTCGCGCCGAGGCCGCAGCCGCCCGAGCAGAGAGCCAATCCGTTCGAGAGGAGAACGCACAGCTAACTGAGCGTACAGCCCGCCTAGAAGCACGCCTTCTTGACTTGGATGATCAGCTTAGAGCTCGAGCGAACGCCGAGGCGCAAGCGCGGGCTAACAACTTCGCGTCCCTCACCGAGACGGTCGATCGACAGACAGTTATAGAGATTATGGACGCCGCAAGCAGGATTAACGCGCTTGATATCCATTCATGGACAAGAGAGAACGGACGAATTACCGTGCCCGCAGGGGTGGGCTTGGAAGCGCCTCGAATCGCGCTTGAGTACGCGACGATTGAGGAGCATAGCGGGAGCACGGACGACATCCCCACGCTGCGTCTCGCTTTAATCGGCATGGAAGACGCGGCCATTGCATGGGAGGAGGACGACGACCCAATCCAAATCTTTACGGATATTCGCACCACGATGATCAGCCGCGGGGAGGCAAAACGATCTGGCCCACTGTCGCCAGAAGCTTTCTTTAGTAATCTGCGCACGGCTGTGCAGGAAGCGGTGATCAGCCGGTCAGCAGATCCAGAAGGGTGGCTAACAAATACGCCTGTGATGGAGATGGTCGCAGACGGTTGGATGATCACTGGGGGTGGGGTAGAGGTTCGCGGGCACGGGGTCGTAATTCGGCGAGACCAATACCCACACAATGTGCCGGGCAAAGATCGAGCCTCCTATCGAGTTGGTGCGGCACCGGACCATTTGGATAGCGCGACCTGGGACTTCGCTGCGCAGCGAGGAGGTTCATATTTCACCGGCCCAATGGATGAGCCCTGGGGAAACTACCCGCCCGGCACACCCTTCTGAGGCTGCCGTAACCCAATATAGGAACCTGTCAGCGTCTCCTGAGAGATCCGAACGCCTTCCCAAGTTTGAGTGAAGCAGTTTTGGTCTGCCTGTGCTTGTCATCGCCATGAAACGTTTCGAACCCATTGCGGATTGGTTGCCGTCCCCGTCGTACGTCGCCAACCGTCGACCTCTTCGCTATGGTCGGCGGATGGGGTCATGGTGGAACGTCGAGATCGGTGGGCAGGATGCCCCAGTCTGGGGAAAGAGCTTCGTCCCTGATGAGCTGATGTTGCTCTTCGGCGACGACGATTACTACGTGGATTCGACAAAGTTGCAAGTACTCGAGGACGTCGAGAGCCGAGCCACCGATGTAGACGACTCTCCAGCAAATTGGTTCTCAAATGTAATGGGCTATTCGACTACCGCGGGCGCACTGCGGCGACGCCTGCAGCTCCAGGGTTTTTCGTCGGAATGGATTTGCCGACTAAGCACCGCGTTCTTCGAAGATCAACGGGAGGAACGGCACGGTCTGGCGTCCTGGGAAGACAGATCGGCTTTATACCCGAACAGCTCGGCGATCACGGCGGCGCTAACGACGCGCTTCGGCAGGGCTGCAGGAGCGGGCATTCCCCCGGATTGGCAAACGCACCCAAGGGAGCATTTTCTTTTCGAGAAATGGGGGGAGTTGAGAGAAGCTTTTGATGATCCCAGGTTTGCGTTGGCGCTCTCTTTGAGTCGCACACGTGACTCTACTCAAGTCAAACTCGACCTCACGGACCTTGTGTTGGGCGGTTGGATGACTGGCGCAGAGAACCCGCACGGTGAGGCCCGATCAAGGATGGCCGCTGTCATGGCGGCGGATGGGCCGGTAATCGTTGTGACTGAGGGTGCAAGTGACGCACGGCGTCTGCAGCGTTCGCTGGAGATTTCCGCGCCGGACGTCGCCAACCTCTTTACATTTCTGGATTTTGACTTCAAGCCGCCCGGCGGAACCGATCGAGTCGTCTCACTGACCAAGGGCATGGCCGCCGCGGGCGTTATGAACCGTATCGTCGCAGTACTAGACAACGACATCGCTGGTCGCGAGGCCAAGGCGCAGCTTCTAAAACTTGACTTGCCTATACGAGTCACTGCCATTTGCCTGCCGGAGGTACCGTACGCGGGCAGTTATCCTACGCTCGGCCCGTCCGGATGCGGGATGGAGAATGTAAACGGCCGGGCAGCCTCAATGGAGTTCATGTTCGGTGAAGACATCCTCCGCGACAAAGCAGGCGTACTCGCTCCAGTCCGCTGGCAAGCCTTCAACGAGCGATTCAAGGACTATCAGGGTCATCTGGGCTCGAGCGATAAAACCGACGTCGGCAAGCGAATCGACGCTGCGCTTTCAGCAACAGTTAAGACGGATATCACAATGCAAGTGGAGGAGGGGTGTGCGCGGCTCGCGACGACGCTCATCGCCGCTGTTCATATTCCACAGCGAATTCCAGCGTCAGAGAGCTCAATCCTCACCGCAATGTGGCGACGTGACCCCTTCGCCGACATCGAGGTCGGTCCCTGATCGTCGGCTGCACGGTCCAAGGAGGTCAGTTCCGAGTCGGTGAATGACTGCAAATACGTCGAGTTCATCACATAGCTACGCAGTGCTCGACGAGCGCCTCGATTTCCGACGTGGTAGGAAGATCGCGGCACTCAAGTCAACAGCCCAAATCAATGCGGCTCCAGCGACACCCGCTATGACGCCCGCGACAAAGGTGCGATTTTGAGCTTCGTCCTGCCTGTCCAGCAAGACGCCCGAGATGCGATACTCCAACGGGGATCCCTTTGCTCCGGCGACATAGTCCCACGACAGAAGACCACCTTCTTGAATCGATGGAATAGCTGCGTCGAGACTGAAATCTTGCGGTGCACGTGTCAGTCGCACGTTCACAGTCGTTCCTGTTGGCCAGGGTCGTGCATCTAGTTTGCCCAACGGGGTGTGCGGGAGGAGCGTAGTGATTCCAGGCAGTGCATAGAGTATTCGTTCGTCCGCGATGGAGGCCAGCGCTTGGGGGGAGTTGAAAATCAACACGACCTGAAACGCGAATGGCGAAACAGTTACGAACGAGCAACGTGCGTGATCGCCCAATTGGCTATCAAAATCCCCAGGCGATCCTGGGAGTGGCTTCAGCGGTAAAGGTCCACTGTTTCGATCACTGATCGATAGACCGTTCTGAAGGTCGCCACACACGATGACGATGACTTCTGCACGAGACCCTGGGCTCCCTCCGGACGTGATTGCAAGGACTGCTTTAGTGGAACCATGTGATTGACCATCGAAGCGCGCGGTTATGTCTATCGGAACGCTGCCGGAGCCGGTCTCAGCGATCGCGATCACCCCAGGCTCCGCGATCGCTGGAGCCGTTCCGGAATGGTTGAAAATGATGAAGCTGGTCGCGACACTAACTACGAGGATCACCAGAGCGATGACTAGTTGGCCTTTACGCCGTTGGTGCTCTTCCTCTTGAACTGACTTAAGTTCTTGAGCCATTTCTTCAAGACGGGAGAGGATAGGCGCGACGGTTTTGTGACGGTCTCTGCCCCATGTGAATAGCACAAGTCGACTGTAGTGGCGAGGGACGGGCCTTGAATTCTAGTTGCTGCCGACTACCGTCTTTCAGGTGCGCCGGAGGCAACCATCAGTTGAAACCGTCGCAGCCATTTTGATTGATACGCGGAGTATTCTTCACCCATCGACCGGCATCCATGACTTCCAGGTTCGTGGCTACGATTGCGTGCCACGCGCTGCTCTAGGATCTGCGATATGGACCTCGAATCGATCGACAAAGTCGTTGGCGAGGCGATACAAAGTATTCGGGCGATGAATCATGAGCCGTATCGCGGCTTCAAGGAAGTATGGCCTGCTGGAAGCTGCGAGTGGACTTCCATTGGCATTGCGGAATTGCTGCTTCACCGCGGACTCGGCGAGTGGACGTATGTTCAAGCAAGCCGGCCGGGTCAGGCAAGCGGCCATGCGTGGCTTGAACTCCGGGATGACTGCGGTGGAGTCCGATACTCCATCGACGCGACGCTCCACCAGTTCGTGCATCACGACTCTCCCTACGTCGGACCAGGCCGAACGCCTGCGGCCGCGGAGTTCACATCGATCAATTATGAGGGCAACTGGAGGGACTGGCCAGTGCTCCTGCGCAACGAGACTTTCCTACCGTTTGCGGTGGCAACTCTCCAACACGTTGAAGGTGCCGCGGCCCGTGACGCCTGAAGCGGGATCGCGATAAGTTCCAGACGCTTGGGTGACACTTACGATTACGGACATTGCCGGTGGCCGCGACTCAACCATTCGCGCGTAGCGGGACTAGTAAAGGGGGAACTGGCTCTACAACTTAGCCGTGTCGGTTTGCGAAGAGCCATCGCCGTGGATCTTTTCGCTGTTACAAATGAGTGGTGTCCAAGAAAAAGAAGAAGGAGAACGTCCGTGCGAAGACGCCAAACGCTCGCTCGGGCAAGCTTGTCTATCTTGCGCCCACTGTTCTAAAGGGAAAAGGCAAGGCGGGTATCCTCAACCGAGGTTGGTGGGCGGGTGTCGCCGGAATTGTGTCGATCGTCGCGATTGCAGGGACATTTTTCGCTACATACTTGGGGGTCAACTACCAGCGGGACCAGCAGGAATTGGCCGATCATGCGACATTGGACCCATCGGTCACGTATCGATACGACGAGCCGGGGCAATGGACACTCATCTGGGTGCTCAGGAATGAAGGCCCGGGTTCAGCTGAAAATCTCCACGTGAGCTACCTCGGCGTCAACACCGTCTGCAGTAATGCGGACGTGTCTGGTAACGACGTCTCCCTTGCCGAAATGAGTACAGGGGCAGCATGCGCCGGCGGCATGGAGCTTGTAGACGCGCAGTCCGCTGGCCCGTCAGAGCGGCCGCTGGTCTTTGTCCGTGAGCTCGAGGAGGAGGGTCGGCTATTTGACCTCGGTGCATATTCCGCGGTTGCGCGGCAATTGGACCCTGACGAATCAGTCTGGCTCGAGCTCACGTTCAAGAGCTCGCCGGGGTTCGATCAGACGATGCTTCCACTAGTCGAGCAGGTCGAAGCCGGTGAGGACGAAGACAAAATCGTCCAACTACAGGAACGCTTTGTCGCCCCATCTGTGAGTGGGATAAACGTGACTGTCAACGATTCGCATTACTCCGCCATTCGCCTGAAAGGTTAGTCGCGGGCTGCTCATAGTCGCGTCGGTGCTGATCGAGGCGTCGTAACCGCTTAATTGCCTTACGAAACGTCATGTGGTGTCGGTTGAGTCCGCGCGGTAGAAAATCTCAATAATTTGTGGGCCTGAGTCTGCAATTCCTCGATGCTGCGTCGGCGCCAAGCGGCAATGCGGTCGGTACTAGAAGGCTGCTCTACCGAGTTCGTACGAGCCAATTGCCCGTTCGTCGCTTGCAAGGACGTCAATAGTTTCTCTCAATTCCGGTTTGAGCTGCTCGACTTCCAGAAATTGCCCGCGGGGTCGAGCAAGTCCGTTTCAACTACCTGCTGCACGCACGAATCGTCTAACAGTTCCGCTAGAACCTTCGACCGTGGATGAACTGGCGAACGCGGTCCGCGAACCTGGCCGCGAAGTTCCGGCAGGCTAAGGCTGGCACGCTCGAAATAGCGAAGTATCGCTGCAGTGGGGATTGTCTCGGGGTCACCAGCTGCGAGCGCGTCTGCGGTGGTGAATATCGTCTGGCCCCTAACAGGGTTATCGGTAATACAGTCATGTGCTGGGTGGGCATGTCCCCTACTGGTCAAGGTCCAGACATCGTTCCATTGGAACGCCCAAAAGGGCTGGTCGGGCCCTATTTCTATGCTGTCGCCCTGGCTCTGCGCATTCGTTAAGCACGGCGTGGGACTACCTAATTGACTACGTCTGAATCCGAAAGGCGACTGCTATGCCGCCACTCGATCGCGGCCTCGAAACGAAATCGGTGGTCGGTCCTCGGTTCGATATGGAGAGACTCAGCCAGGAACTGTGATGCCGCCACATAACTGCGGCTTAGTTCGACCACGACAAAACATTTCTTCCTACATCTGCTGGGCTGCGTAGGGAACACCTTTCTCAGAATTTCGCCTTTCAGGCGGAAACAGCTCTCACCAGTCATCACCGTTTAGCGCTTTGCCCATCCGAGAACGTCTTTCGTCTTGGAATGTTGACCATGCCTGTGGCAGGTCGAAGGCTTCATCTGCTTGCAGACTGACGCCTCGCGCGCCGGTTCGTCGGGTGAGGCCGCGGATGATCATGAGCTTGGTGCCGAATAGCAGTGGCCCTGATCGTTCCTGTGCTTCGTCGAAGAATGTGGAGTCGGAACAGCCAGTGCCGTCGTCAAGGCTGACGAACACGACGCGTTTGCCTGATCGCATCGGGGGAGTCTGCGTCGCCACACGGACCCCCGCAACGATCATCTCGGTTTTACTGGGCAGGCTCACGAGGTCAGCTGCGGGAGTGACGCCGAGCGAGTCGAGGAGTGGCCGGTAGCTTTCGATGAGGTGTTGATTGATCTCGGTCGACAGGATGTTGAGTTCCGCCCCGATGCGTTCTTCGATTGACGGTTCCTCGTGGCCGGCCGGGATGTCGTCTCCAAATGTAGAGCTCGAGCTGGTTCTCGTGCTCGGCGGCCTTGGGCTTGCGACGGCTGCTGAGCTGCCGGACGTAAGCGATAATGTCACTACGACCGGAGCGCGAGTCGGCCAGGGTGTCGAGTGCGCCCACGGTGGCGAGATCGACGAGGAGACGTCTGGAGGGGGTGGCGCGCATCCAGAAGTCCAGGATGTTCTCGTACGGCTGGCCGGTGAGAATGCGGTCTTTCTCTGGCTGAGTGATGCCGCGCACGTCGGTGAGGGAGTAGCGGATTGCCTTCACGCCGTCGTCCGTGAGTTCCACCAAATACTCGTCGGTTGAGGCATTGACGTCGAGCGGCAGGATCTGGATTCCCATGCGCCTGGCCTCGGCCATGAGTAGTCGGCGTTCGTACATACCCGGGTCGTGCTCTAACACTCCGGCCAGAAACTCGACCGGGTAATGGCTGCGTGGGAATCGTGGTCGTCCGCAAGACGGTTGTACTCCTCGACTAAATAGTCGAGCTGGTCGTCATCCTTCGGCATAAATAGACCATCCCACTATCTGGGCCAACTTGCCATCAGTCCGACCTTGGACCAGGAAGGTATGGCCGTCGTCTTTTAAACACCAATCGATCGGTACAACTGCCAAGGTTGGCGTGTGAGTGAACTATTTGCTGTTGCTGCTCGACCCCGTGTCATCGTCAACGGCCTATCCCCAGCCGAGATCGAAGCTATTCGCCCACTGTGCGGGAGCCTCGTGGAAACAGACAGCGTGGCCAACGCACACCCCGAGGAGTACGACGCATTAATCACGACTGAAAGTGAATTTTATGACTATCTGGAGTTTCCCCGACGCATCACCTTTGCGCGACTCCCGATCTCGAAGGAACATGAGGCGATGGTGTACGGGCGCACTAAAGGAAGCCGCGAAGGGGGCAAACAGTTCACGCGTTCGAGTACACAGTTCAGTCCTGCACAACGTTTTGATCTATCTAAATTCACCAGAGCTGAAGGGATCAGCTCATTAGTGAGTTCGAGCTGTCTTCCGCCGAAGGGGGCAACGTACTCGGGGATGCCCTTAGACGTCTACCCCATCAGGCAGGCTCAGCCTCTGCTGCTGGAACGGCTAAATGACCCGCAGGCTCTCGCGGCGATCTTTGAACGGGACGAGATCTCGGCCGTGCTTGAAGGCTATGACTCTGTCCTGTGGTTACCCGATCAAGCTCGTTCACACCTCCCGGACTGGCTGCTGTGGGTCTTCGCACGGTGGCGGGTTGTTACCCCCGATGCTTTCCCAGTGTCTGCCGAATGGGAGACCGTCGATGAGTGGGCGTCGGCCGAAGAGTTGGAGGCCAGGACAGCGTTAGCGGCGTTTGATGCCAGCGAAGCCCAGCGACTTGCAAAGATCAAATCTCAGCGACTCATTTTCACCCACGCGCTCGAAAACGCCGCACTTGCCGGCAATGACCACAGACAGCTGCTGAAAGCCACGGGTGAGTCCCTCGAAATGGCGGTGGCCACGGCACTCAGGGCACTGGAATTTGAGGTGGTCGACGCCGACGCGCTTCCCGAGAATCAGGGCTACAAAAAGGAAGATCTGCGAGTTTCCGACGGTAAGTGGGTCGCAATCGTCGAGGTCAAGGGGTACACCAAGGCCGGGAAATCCAATGACCTCCAGCAGGTAAATAAAGCAGCTAAGACTTTCGCCAGAACGACCGGGCGGGACGCCGACGCCATTTGGCTAGTGGTCAACTCCTTTCGTGAAATGGATCCCGCTCAGCGGCCTCTCCTAATTCCCGACAGGCCCGACGAGATCGCGACGTTCGCCGAGGACGACCACGGCCTCATCATTGACACACGAGATCTTTTCAAGCTCTGGCAAGCAGTGACGACGGGGGCGCTCGACGCCAGCGCCGCCCGCGCGCATCTGCGTGCGAGCATCGGTCGATTTGGCTTCGTCGGCGCGGACACGGCAACCGATCTAAGACCTGAGTTATCTACAGAGCAAGCTCCCGGATAAGGCACAGATAGACATAATGGGCGGTATTCGCCATGTACTGATCAACGGCCGATCTGAAGTCGAGCCTCCGACGATCGGAGCATCCTGGGTCAGCCGAGGGGCGACATGCGCGTAGCGTCGATGAAGAAGCGCGTGCCCGATGACGTTCAACGGATCCATTATGTGACGCATGCCCTCATGCCAACCGTTGCAGGCTTCAGAACCACTGATGATGAGGCCAATGTCCTGCACGCGGGCACAACCAGGGCCGACCTGCAACATCTTCACCAACTATCAGAGGCCTCGAGATAGCTGCTTCTCTCATCGTCGGTGAGGACGTGGCGCTCTGGTGCAATGTAGTGGGTCTCTCCCTCGAGGAGGACTGCTACTCCATCTTCCGAGAGCTTCAAACCGCACACTAGGCACAGAAAGGCCACGGCGTCGAAGGAGACGCTCGCCGTCACGTCTGGCGCGTCGTTCCCCATTGCAGACTCGTAGGTCTCTTGGTTCTCGAAGTCGTCGTGGACGTAACGATTCCAGATTGTGATGCCCTCCCGCGTACAAGCAGGGCACGCATGAAAATGGGCAGCCTGAAGGTCCGGGTTCAAAGCCTTCGCCTCGGCAGCCGTCCGCTCCTCCAAAGTTGCGTAGACATGATCCCGTTCGCCCTGCGAAATACCGCTGTCGAGCACGCGCAGCCGGGCCCTAGCGGCCAGAATCTGGACGTCGTAAGTTGCGCGCATTTTGTTTGCATGCTCGTCCCGTAGGTTGTGGACCACCGGTACGCAGTCTGGACCCCAGTAATCATCCTCCTCGAACGCGCTCAGGTATCGGTGTAACGCCTGCACAATAGTTAGCATCTTGGTGAGAGCATCCTCGGTTCCTTCTCTTGACACCATCGCCACGTGCGCAGCCGCATTGCGAACATTCATAACACTCTCAATGTCAGGCACGCGGAGGTAAGGCTCGTGCTCATTGAGAAGTTTCACGGCGACGCCCCACACGACAGTGCGGAGTTTTGCAACCGCGATCGGACTCCCCTCCCCGGCTTTCGATAAGGCGATCTTTGAATATGCATTCTTATCGTCCGCGAGCAGCGCAACGTCGAGCGAGGCCAGAGCGGACATGACCAGATACTCAGTCGCAAGCCCGAACGACAGAGCGACCCTCAGAGCGATGTGCTCATCAACGGAGGTGTGGTTTTCAACGATGAATCGAGCCTCTCGCCTGGAGGCGTCCCACAGTCGGGCGGACATATCGGCGCTGGTGTAGCTGCTGGTGGTCACAGGTCGAAGCTATCGCAAGCGCAGCGGGTGCAAAAGAGGACCCCTCTTGCTCCCCGCGGCCCACGTCCCAATCGCCGATCTGCTTACGCACGGTTGAAGGCCCGGGGCCTAACCCCGATTGTCGTCGCGATGCGCGGGAAGCGCGCGTCGACCGGCGATTCGCTGGTAGACCTTATACACGAACATGACTTCACCCGTACCGAAGAACCCGAGGGCTCCGACGGCGAGTAGAACACCCGCCTACGACTCACCGACGGTCGAAGGCAATGATCGGCGAACCAACTGTTAGTCCACCACCGAAGAGCGCCCCCGCCACTAAATTTCTTGCGACGGTGCAAGCGACAGGCATGGCTCTGCCGTAGAGGCTACGCTCCACGCCCCGACTGGCACCACTTGCGGGCGCTGCGCTTTCCTGCCGTTGGACTGTCCAGCAGGGGGGTTATATCGACCCCAGTCGATAGCCTTCTGCAGGACACCTAGAAACAAGGCACGATGGCAACCATGGACATGCTCATTCAAGGAGGGATCACGCTCGCGACTGTCATCGCGACCTTTCTCCTAACTTTCTATTCAACCCGCAGTTCCGAGCGAGCCCGCTGGAAGCGTGAATATGACGTTCGCTGGGATGTACGCCGAATGGAGGCGATTGCAGAATATGCGGGAGCGACGAAGAAGCTCCTGACGCTTTCCTGGGACGTTTCCAAATCGAGAGGGTTGGGGACGTCCGTTTCGCCGAGGTCCGTGAAAGAGGGGTCACCTCTAATCGACGAAGCTGAGAGCGACCGCGGGGAGAAGTTTGAGATCGTGCTTCTACTCGTGTCCGAACAAACACGGCAGCTCGGACGTCGTTGGCACGGTTTCGCCTGGGAGTTCGCTCGAATCGCCAAAGGAGAGGTCAAAGTCAGTCCCGACGTTTTTATGGCCATCCGCGACAAGTGCTTCGAAGCGCGCGATGAATTCTATGCGTCGGCGAGGTCTGAACTTGGCGTTGATCCCAATTCGTACTCCGTCGACTTGCGTTCGTTGGAGTTCCACGAGCCGCTCGTGAGCGGTGAAGCGTAGCCGCTTGGTCGGTTCGAGCACCATGACCGGCTAGCTCAGCTGTTTGACTGATTCGCGAGGGCCTTCGGGGAGTGATCGCAGCGCGACACCCCGATCTCACGCAGTTTGGAGGGGCTTGAACCCTGGCGACGCGACTGCGGCATGCATGCGTGCATGCACGAGCCGCATTGCCCTCGAGATTTGGCCCTCGACGAACTTCGCTGGAGCAGGCACGATCAGCGACCATAAGTTAGTGGGATATCGATCGAGGCCACCTTGCTCGAAGTGCCTGATCGCCGGTCGGTCACCGGGCGTTCTCGTCGCCAGCGATGAGCTGACGCCGTGTCATTGCCGCGATGCCCGTTTACCCCGCCCGACTTATTTGCCCCCAGGGGTGCCCTAACTGCAACACGCTCAGCGCTGAGTTCATGCTTAGTACAAAGCTGTCGGAATTCTCCGACAAGCGGAGTGCATCCGGAATCTATCGTTTGGTGAACCGGTCGGCATCGACCCACGCGACCCGCGGGTTTCCGTGTTCTCTATCTGTTCAAAACTAGTCACCGAAATCAAATCTGCCGAAAGCACCTCGACTTGATTACTGGGCAGCTAGGCGAACCGCCTTTTCTGATCGATCTCAATCAGGGGTCACCATCAAACGCGAGCCAGGATCTGTCTTTCCTGAAGCGCGACCGAGCTCCGATGAGTGGCGGTATAACAAACATCGACGTATGCGCCATGGAGCAGGACCCTATGGCACGCTCGCGCCCGTACCAACCATGCTTTGGTCGGGCCGGCATACAGATGAGGTGTCTCAAAAAAGAATGGAGCTGGGATTCCGGTCATACTTGCGCCATGCCTTCCACGATTGACTACGCGCGCGAACTCGACCGGCTGATCGAACTCTGGGACAAGCACCGTCAGTGGAACGTTCCGGTTGCGCGTCACGGTGTGAACGTCGCCCTGCTAAATGCCTACGTCGCCCACAGCGTGAATCTCGCTCGAGCTGTCCGGGTACTTGATGGTGTTGGACTGACCTTCGAATCCATGTCGCTCGTGCGCTCGACCATGGAGGCCACAGTTACAGCGTCGTGGCTCGCTCTATTTCCCGACAAGACGCCCGACTTTACCTTCGTATCTGCCCAAGAGAAAAAGAAGACCTTGGATCAGATCGTGAAGCACGGACTGGCCGACGGTGGACCCGGGCTTGAGCAGACGACGCGATTCCTGGAGGGCTTTGGGGGTAAGGCGGTGGACCCGGAAGGGCGATGGCTCAAAAGTCGGTTCGAGTCGATTCGAGGTGGCGACCAGCTCTACTTGACCTACCGCATTCTGTGTAGCTGGGATCACGCGACTAACAGCCTTGCGGATCAGTATGTCGAAAAAGTGGCCGAGGATGAAGCCAATCCATGGGGTCTGGTTTTGCTCGATCAGGCAGCAAGCAGGGAGTCCTGGCTAGGGGTGCAGAGCGCCCTCATACTACGAGCGCAGATGGCCGCCGATATGGTGCTCACAAAACCGCGCCATCGAACGCAGCTGCGAAACTTCGCGCGGCGATTCGGTGTTGCTGACTCCATCGAACCCATGTAACTCGCCGACTGCTCCTAAATAGGGATGCGTGTCGACTCATCGATCCATGTCAGCAACACAGATGTCGAGGATCCGTGCCGGACGTCGAGGGACAACGCCCCATGCATAAAGGGTCATGAATAACTGACTAAAGACATCTCGACTTCAACCACTTCGTGTCGCACTAGTTCTTCGAGTCAGGTACCCGCACTGGTGAAGTAGCCCAAACACGGCCGCATCGAACTGGGCATCCGTAGTAGCAAAAGACCCGGTCAAAGGGTCTATTGGCTGTCGACGGCCTGCGGCACGTAGTCACCCGTTTGCAGTCCTGACTACTGCGGTGACTACAAAATCTTCGTCCACCGTGTCCCCGATCTGACTGCTGGGCCGTATCCATCCTTGACCGCAAGATTCTCAAGGAGGGCACCATGGCAGCTCGGCTAACCAAACGCGCAGACAACTGATTCACCGTCACCGTCACACTGGACGGCAAACGACGATTCTTCTACGGCACCACACAGGCACAGGCCAAGGCCAAAGCGGAAGAAGCCCGGGCCAGGGTCAAACTAGGCGGCCCAGTCCGGGACGCCACCAGAACCTTGGAAGCCTGGCTGGGGGAGTGGACCCAGACCTACCTGCCCCTGAGCAATCGGGCCGAATCCACCAAGATCATGCACGAAGGCTACGCACGGACCTGGATCATCCCGACGATCGGGAACGTTCAGCTGGGCAACCTGAATGCCAATGACGTCAACAAGATGCTGCTGGCCATGAAAGCCGCCGGCAAAGCAGATTCCACCCGACGAAACGCCTACACCACGCTGCGCAAAGCCCTGGATGACGCGGTCACGAACTGTCTCCTAGCAGCTAACCCCGCCCACCGCATCCGTCAACCAGGCGTCACGCGTCCCGAAGCACGCTTTCTCACCACCGCCGAAGTGCGCCGACTTCTCGACGTGTCCGAAAGCTTCCGCTACGACGTCGTTTTGCGCGTCATCCTGGGCACTGGACTTCGTCGCGGTGAAGCACTGGCCCTGCGGTGGACTGATATCGACCTTGAAAACGGCACGGCGAAGTTGCACGGATCGCTGACCCGGCGCGGCCGTGCACTGGTTGTGTCGGGCGTCAAGACCAAATCCAGTCGGCGCACCATCGCCCTATCACCGTCCATGGTGGCGCTGCTGAACCGCCAAGTGGCGACGCAAGCACGAGAGAGGCTGCGCGCCGCCAATCTGTGGCACGACAAAGGGTTCGTGTTCACTACCGCTACGGGTGGCCCCGTTGAACCACAGAACGTTTTACGCACCGTTCGCGAAGCTGCTGAACGCGCAGGCCTAACCGGCGTCACGGTCCACACCCTTCGCCACACCTACGCCACAGCTGCCTTGATGAACGGCGTAGCCATAAAGGTGGTCAGCCAAAACCTCGGACACGCGTCAATCCAAATCACCGCCGACACATACGGACAACTCACCGACGAAGCCGCCCGTGCAGGCGCAGCGGCCGTCGCAGAAGCCCTCGGCCTCTAAAGAACAACCAACGAAAGGACACCAGAAATGAATCAACAACGCCCACGCAAACCGACCAACATCGCGCCCCCGCCGCGCACAGATGCGTCTTCAACTAGCCGTCGCGAACGCTACGGCGACCCCTACCTCGTATCTCAAGACGAAGCCGGACATCTGTTGTCTATCAGCCGAACCACCGTGTGGCGCCTCATCCGGGATGGAGAACTCCAACTTGTCCGTATCGGCTCACGCAAATACGTATCAACAGCGTCGATTCAAGAATTTGTCACACGCCATTCGACAGGGCACGCCACAAAGTGAACGCGAACAATCTGGCGCAGACGAATTCAGTAACTTCCGCTGGTCCTTCGGTGAGAGCGAAAGCAAAGAACCCGCCCTACAGCCTCAATTACCTACCCAGCCTTGTACGCGAGGCACTGGGGCTCGACGTGTATGAGAAAGCGTTCCTCTTTCTGCTCGCGAGCCACCAGAATCTCAAGTCGACTCGATCTCGAAAATCGGTGGAAGAATCCATCGGCTTCAGAGGGAACCGCATATATACGGTACGGAAACAACTTCTCGGCAAGAAGTTGATCAGCTGGACGGAGGGACGACCCGGATCGCACACGGTCTACAAGCTCGAAAAGCTCGAATTGCTGCGATGGGTTGCGAACCCAAACGCGGCCCTTGGAAAAGCTCCTGAAGATCTAGCGAAGAAGAAGGCCATAAGTCAGACCGGTATGAAACCGCATCGCGTCGGCAAGGAGGGCGTCCAGCAGATGCTCCGTAGAAGTCGGCGCTCGTCAAGTGCAACCACGAACGACTAACCGCAGCGGACACACACGGCGACCGCCAGGACAACGCCGCATTCCGCTGCAGAGCATTCAGGCGTGGTGACCCGTGCAGTGTATGCGTGGTCGTCGTCGACTGATTGTGCTGCCGTCTGGAACACGGCCTATGGCCAGGACGCCCACACCGTGGTGTTCATCACCGCGCCACGCAGAAGACAACGAAAAAAGACAACCACTAAGTCAACGAGAAAGACAACAAACAAGACAACAGCTAAATGAACTAAGAAGAATCAAGAACGATAAGAAGCCTATTTCACGCCCGCTAGATACAAGGTCTGGTCCTTCCGCTGTCTGAACTGACCTTATTCACGCACCCGACGAAGTCGCGGAACTAGACGACATCACTTCACGAAGTCGTTGTATCGCGCGATTGACCGCCCGTTTGGCTGTTTCGGGTCGCTTGCCCAAGATCTTCCCAATTTCGGCGAAATCGCGATCCTGGACATACCGCCACACGATCATCTTCGCGTCCATTGGGTATTCCGCTTCCAGCGCGGCCAACGCTGGGATCAGGTCATGCTGAAGGTCCAGTCGATTCGCCAAAACACTGGACAAGCTGGCTGGCGGATTCACATCACGAAGTAGTTGTTCCAGTCCGTAAGCGTCAGAACCCTGGAAGTCGAACGGATCAGCGGGTCGAACTTCTTGCTGCCGATGAAAGTCGATTGCAGTGGTCTTGATAACCCTGTTTAGCCAAGCAGCCGGCACAGTCGGGTTCCCGTCTTTGTCGTCGGGCAACCTGTCACGGCCAAAGGCCGTGAAGTACTTCACCATGACTTGCTGTTGAAGGTCTTCCCCATCCGCGGCTGACCAGCCACCCCACTGCCCTTGAACTTTTTTGACGATCACCTTTTCGACCGCGTCGAAGGTCGGCAGATCAGTTCCATGTCTTCCTACCCTGCGGCCACCCACGTCACCCATAGCCGGCACTGTAGCGCCCCGGGGTGACTTTGTTCACTTTCTTGTCCCCGGCTTCGTTCGTCAGCCGTATTCCTTCGTAGGGCCGCACAGCGGCGAATGGAAAGGGAACGCATGAAATCGTTGAAGATAGCTAACGCTTCACAGATAACGGAACAGTTGTGGATAGGCGGTGAACTAAGCGCTACGAACCCAAAGACAGCTAAGCGCCAGCTGGACGAACTTAGGTGTGCTGGTGTCGATGCCATCGTTGATTGCCGCATTGAACGTGACGATTTGGATTGGGTAACTGAAGCGAAACCCCAGATCGATTACTTGTACATCGGGGTCGAAGACGCCGGGTTCCAGATGCCGGATGACTGGTTCGATGACGGTACGACATACGCGCTGGAACAAATCCACGTTGGTCACGTTGTGCTTTCGCACTGGGCCGGGATTAACCGTGGCCCATCTATGGGCTTTGCAATTTTGATTGCTCAAGGATGGGACCCCATCGAAGCCTCAACTTGCATGAAAGCCAGCCGTCCGATCATGCGGGCTGTATATGCAGAACAGGCAGTCGACTGGTGGTCACCCAAGAATGCGCAACCGCTTGGCGTGGCGGAACGTGAGATAGCGCGCATTCAAACTTGGCGCGCAATTAACCAAGTTCCAGGAATCTACGTAGATCCGACCACGTAATCTCGTCGAGGTTCCGTGGAGTCGTCCTCTCGTAACCCGCGGATCTTGGACACTAGACGCTCGCGTCTGGGCACGTACCCTTGGACTGGTTTTGATGTCGGTGCCAACCGTCTTAGTAACGTGCCGAGCTTGCTTCAACATCACTCATCCGCCGATCGATGTCCCTCACCTTGCGCAATTCTGGGCCAGTAGGCTTTTGCGCATGTGGACTCCTCTGAGTGACGAAGAACGTTTGTCTCGCGCGCTTGAGGAGTACGACCGCCATAGAAAAGAAGGACACTACGAGACAGCGTTGCAAACGCTGAAATCGGACCTCGAGGCCAGGATTGGGAAGGACCCTCGAATCCATCTTCATGACGTTCAAGCTCGAGTGAAAAGTCGGGGATCGTTCGAAGCGAAGGTACGAAAAGATCCATCTCGCGACGTCGAGGATGTACTTGGAGTCAGGGTAATCACCTACTTCCGCGATGACGCCAAATGGGTAGAGCAGCTTATTCGCGACATGCTGATGATCCGAGAGGGGACCTATAGCAACAAGGCCGACAAGCTCGATGACCGCGAATTCGGCTACCGCTCAATTCAGTTCGTTGCGGAAGTACCGCCCCTTGGTTATGGAACGACACGGCAAGACGGAGTAAGCAACGGGATACTTCCGAAAGCCCTCTCTCCGAACGTCGTAGAGATACAGATTCGGACTGTCCTCGAACACGCCTGGGCAGAAGTCGAGCACGATGTCTACGCCCGGCGCGACACTCCCACTTCTCGATCGATTCGACGTCGATTTGCTCTTACTGCAGCCCTGATCGAGAACGCCGATGAGCAACTGGAAACCCTCAGAGACGCCCTCGACCCCGATCACCCAGGCGAAACCGTATTGGAGACACAAACGAACGACGGTTTCCTTCAGCGTTTTTACGAGAACGAACGGTCATCTATCGAATTAGACGAAAAGATAGTTACCGCGCTCGACTTGCCCAAGGGGCGGCCACCAAAGTATGACCGGGAAGTGTCTCGCGCTGTAGACGTGGCGGGACTGGACTCGACTGAAGCCTTACGAAGCGCCCTCGGGCGCAGCCCCGCGCACGCAGTCCGCATGGCAATTGTCTGTGTCGACGTGGACCATTCGTTGATACTTCCAGACGCGATCGACGGCGTCGATGACGTACCCGTCGCATTCCCGGGAATCGGCCTCTACTGGCTCGCCCTCGGCCTGCTGCACGAGCATCAAAAGCCGCATGTCTCATTTAATTCCGTTAGTCCGGGACGGCTTCATGAGTACCGCGAGGTCGGTCGCTACCTACTGCACAATCCCGCCGTGTCGGCATTGACCGTTCGTGCACAGTATTGGGCGCTTCGCCACGAGAGCGGCGAGGTGTTTTCGCCCAACAACGAATTCGTCATTAGACAGCTGGACTGACATTTGACCGCAATTCGGCTAGTTGTTCCAGACACTCCTGAGACCACCGTCACGACTTAACCAGGCTTGTTCAGGGCCGCTCCGGCCCAGTTGAGCGCAAAAGTCCCAAATCAGGGACTACAGCTATTGGCTCGGCTACTTCCTTATCAACAGCTCCAAGCGCCCCTCTCATGACCCACCTCCAATTGACTGCTATGCCGCCACAACTGGACCCTCTAGGTCCCTGGATAACGAGAGCCGGAAATCTAATTCTCGATTGATGGAATGTGCCTTCGGATATGTGAGCAGGAAGCGGCATGTCGAATACGGGTGGTAAGTCGTGACGGACGCATAGGCCCAATGGGTCGGTCTTATGTGGCTGAAACTCGATTTGCCCCCCGAAGACGTGACAATCAGAGAAAATGAGTGATCATCACGTGCGGCAAGATGAGTCATATGAAGAATCTCCTCGCGCTCGTCGCGCCACTCGCCCTCGTTATCGCGCTCACTCTTACGGGGTGTGGTGCGTCGACCACGCCGAACGCGGCTCCCTCGACCGGCACTGAGGTGGAGGTTGAGGTGCCCAAGGAAGAGGCGCCTGCTGGCGATTCCTTTGTTGACGGCGTGCTTACGACATCGGATGTGACGATCAGGGTCACCGATTCCCGTGTAATCCCGGTAGGAGAAGTTGGCAACGAGTACGGTGACGTTCCTGTGCTTGCGATTTGGTACGACATCACTAACCTCGGGACATCGGATCGGGAAATCTCTCCGATGGAATTCATCTTCTCGTTCGAGGCGTTCCAAGACACCGACCCTAACCGAGAGAACACCCTCGACGTTGCTTCACTCCCCGATGACGCGTTCCTGGAAACGCAGACAGAGAACATCAAGGCCGGCGGCACCGTCGCCAATGCGATCGCCTACTCCCTCGATGACACCACCACGCCGGTGGAGCTTGTAGCCGGCCGAATGGGTGACGAGATAGGTCGGATGACCTTCAACCTGAGCTAGTCCACCAAGGCCGCAATCACACGGGGTGCCCTGCCAATATCGGCAGTGCACCCGTGTTCGTTTCCCCAGAAACGCCCATCAGTCATCACTAGCTGGGAGGTGTCATCTCGACGACAGCCTGCAGGCAGGACTTAGTCCCGGTCGTTCTCTTTGACGTTGTTGATGTATTCGTCGGCGCTCATGCCATACGACTTGGCGGCCGTTCGGTCATGCCAATCGAGATCCTGATGATCCCCATACCAAGCACGTTGCTGGGACCGAAGGCTTCCGGCATCTCGATCATTCTTTAGCGCGGACTCTTTTTGCCGCACCCGAGAGTCGTAGTTGATACGCAGGGCAAAAATTCGAACCTTCTTGTCGCGTTGCTCACGCTTCTGAGTGATCAGTCTCGATGTCGTAAAGAATGTTGCGATGACACCCAGGGCTGTGACGATGACGCCAATCGGCGTCACGATGTTTCCAGTGAAGACGGGCCATTCTGCGTGCGTCGATTCGGCTAGAAGAAATACCCCTCCCCCGAGTACGGCGGTCAGCGTTAAAAGACCGATGCCTGCAGCTGCAATACCTCCACCGCCGGAAATCGCGTTGACGCGGTTGTATTCAGCTCGCTCATCTGAAGTTAGAAGTGATTCCTTAATGTTTGTGGAAATATCAATCCCGTCCTGACTGTGGTTTTGCACTATCAGTGCGAGTTTGCTGAGTGTCGCCCCACCGACCAGACGCCCAGGAGCCGATGGCTGAGCTTAACGCGGCCCGTACCTACTGAGCAATGGTCATTTATTGCAGTTATGCCCCACGCAGGCACGGGCACGGCGGCTAGGCGCGCCTGGGAACAATCGTTTACGAACGGGTCTGAACCAGCACGCGACTACTCGTTCTCGTATTCAGGGCCGTCGTAGTAGTCCTCCGGGTCGCCTTCCGCCTCGAAGAGGTCGTTCAGTCCTGCCTCGTCGAGCATCTCAGGCTCATCCAGAATCAGGTGACAGGTCGGACAGGCGAAGTTCTCGGGCGCAATATCGAGGGTCACCGACACCTCGTCATAGAACGGGTCATTTGTGTAGGGGTTCGACGGCCCCAGATGTTCCACGTTGGACTCCATGACCTCGTCGCCTCCGACTTGACCCACCGACTTACATGCAGGGCAGTCCCTGGCCTCGGTGTACCGGTACGTTGGCAGCGTAAAAAGCGTCCACTCTGCCTCGAGTCGAGAAGTCAGAGCGCCCGCTTGATGGCGTGACAGCAAAGACTTGGCTCGTTCGAGTAACGTCTCGAGTCGGCGTTTGAGGTGCTCCTGGTTGGCAGCGAGATATTCTTCTACTTCTCCGGCTCGAGGGCCGACAAACTCTTCGATGTCTTCGTCGAGGTGCGCGAGCAGGATCGAGGCCTGTGCCCAGTACTTTGGCCACCACTGGGCCGGCGGAACAGCATCGAAACCGACCCCCGACGAGTGGATATATTCATTCCGGCCAGCAGCGATCTTTTTCGCCTCTTCAGCGTTAAATGTACGGAAGGCTCGCGCGCAGCGGGACCAGATCGCCTTGGCCTGCACGCTGCCGAATATACCTGTGTACTCAACGGCTCCACTGGCCATAAGAATGCTCTTGCCGTCGTCTTCTGGATTCGCGATGAGGGTGGGGGAAATGCGTACCAGTGCCGCTTTACCCAGGAGCTCCAGTGCTGCGACCGCCCAGAACGCCTGTTCTTCGAACTCGCGATCCGGGTCCATACCTCGATGGATGAACATTCGGGATTTGATCCAGAGTGCATCGGCATCCCAGGGCAAAGTTTGATTCATGAGGCATCTCCCCATCGATAGCTGAGTCGCGAAAGGCTCCGAGTGATTGGGTCGAGCGCTTCATTGCGTGCGTGGAGAGCTTTTCTATTGTCTATAAAGAGGAGCAGGTCGGGCTCATCCCATTCGTGGACGTATGCTCGAGGCCTCGCTTGGATCAAGTACTCGACGGTCTCGCGAGCGAAAGCATCTCCGGGACTCATGACGACGGGGTCGAAACGAAGTCCGTCTCGATCCCTCATGGAGGCAAGAAAACTGTCCCCATTGCCTCGCACCGTGAACACGCCGTGCCGCGCAGCTACGGGGAGGGAGTTCGAGGCCTCATAGCTGGGTGCCCACACCACGGTCGACGTCGAGGTTGGCTGCGCAGAGTGCAACACCACGACATCAGGTGGCAATCGCAGATGGGCCCCGTCGGAATGCAGCGGCTGCTCTCTTAAGCCGTACTTCGCGCTCAAAGAATGCTTCGGCGCCCGGGATTCGTCGTGGGGTACGAGTACACGTTCGTTGGAACCGGAGCGAGAAATCGCGCCTCGAAGCCCATCCAGGGATGCCGCGCGGCGCACATCATCGAGTGTTCCCTTCTGCCTAGACCACCCCTGCTTCGTGAAATCAGCACGGACCGCTGACATGGTGATCATCAAATCCCCGTTCGCCCTTTGCAGATGTTGTCATCCTAGGGTTCGCTGTGGCTTGCAGTCATCAAGAAGCAAGGGTATTGATCCAAGGACGCCAGTCGCACCTATTCGCAGGCTGCAACACATCGTCGAGTTCACGCTTCCTACAAAGCTGTCGAGGCGGCTGGCCGAGGCCTATGCCGACCGGCATCTCAATGAGCCCGAACTCCGCAATGTACTTGGGCTGAGTTACTTCAGACGCCGAAGGCGGCGAGGGCTCGCCTAGTGAACCAGTCCAGCGCTCCAGCCAACTGAGCTAGAGCCCCTCGAAATGTGGAGCTGACGGGACTCGAACCCGCGACCTCTAAATTGTGCACTGATTCTGATTGAACGGCAGCCCCGTCCTGAAGGGGCAAACGGTCAGTGCGCCAGCGATAGTAGTCGCCGAGAATTTTTCCTATGGCATCGAGCATGTCCGCGGCTGCATTTGTATATAACTTTACGAATAACGATTGTTGTTGAGATGACCGGCTCTCCACACACCGAAAACGCGGTGCGCTTGGATAGGACCATGCTGAAAAATCACGATCTGATTGAACGTGCCACTGCAGTGGTTTCTGCAAGCTACAGAGGTCCGCAGTGCGTAGAGGCCTCAGCGTTGCTCGTCGAAGTGGGCGCTCGTCTCGGCTATGAGCTGGAGGCTCGCCCGGTCTCGATGTTTGCGACCAACCTGACGACAGGCAGCGAAGCGACTGGTGAGCAAGGTAGAGCTTTTGGCAGGTCATTCCTGCTACGGCGCAGCGTAAATCTCGAGATTAATGGATTCAGTGGCGGCTCACCCTTTCAGCGCTATGCCGGCCATATGATCGTTGTTTCAGTCGAACACGAGCTTCTGATGGACCCAACCTTCGCTCAGTTCGAAAGCCTCGGACCACAAGCCATGCCCCTGTTCGTTCAAGAAGCTCGGCTTCGCAGCGATCGTTACTGGCAGGCAGGTGACGACGACTTCTACGTTCGATATTTCCGAGCGGACGATTTTATGGAAGTCACTTTCGATGCCGCTAGAAAAGGTCTGGTAGACAAAGCCGATCAGATAGTCGCGTTCATGCGAGACAACCCGCGCTGATGACATCCGGGCACCCGGACCAGACAAGTGGAGCCTAATAATGAACCTCATCCAAATGCACGGCAGCGAGATCCTGGTCGCGGTAATAGTTGCGATCTTGGGTGTTCTCGGAGCAATCACGGCTCACCGGATCAACAAGCTGTCGGACGACAGAGCGGAACGTAAAGCCGCAGCCGGGATGGATCGTGCGACCACCAGGGAGATGCAGAAATATCTGCACTTCATGCGCACCGCGCGACTGCGACGCAAAGGTCCGCCTCGATGGGCGATCACACGGTCGTCTGTGTCTTCCACTCACGTACAAATTGAGCATCGAGGTCGAGATATTTTCGACCTACGTGTCGACATGTTCATCACGAAACCAAGGCCAGAAATCGTCACAAAAGGAGGGACGATTCGACTCAAATCGGTTCCACAAGGGTTACCGATTGACATCCCCGTTGGCACTCCGTCGCGTGCACGAGAAACCACCATGCTCATTCGATGGGAGGACGAGTACGGATCCGATCAGGGTGAACGCATGAACCTCTCAGCGATCTTCTAGAGAGGAGGCTAGTCAGATGTCCTACCGCTTACGTCGACGCGCGACCGGCATTGAGCGTCGCGGAGCATCGTTGGCTTCCTTTAGAGCCTCAACAAGATTTCCAATCCCTTTGGCTATACGCTCGACGCGTTTCTCGTTGCGGTTGTTTATGTTCCAGTTCTTATCGTCATAGTCGACATCGGCGTTCGCTTCGCCCCATTGCTCGATGTTCAAATCGAAAGTCTCCGTGTATGTCACCGGTATCTTTGGCGTCCAAACCTTCCACGGCGCAACCCGCCTCAGCACGCGAGGGTCACTGTAGGAACCTGTGACCTCGTAATTGCGTGGGTAGTCGCCGGCGTAGTAGTCCGGCGCCCTGTCGAACGTCCAATAGATAGACCGTCCCGGCCCGAGTTGCTTGATCCGGTATGCATCGCTAAAGAGGCCGTTCAGGACGTCCGCTCGACCGGCCATATGCCCTTCAAAAGGCTTGTCCACTGACAGGCGAATGTCGCTTGCTACCGCCCCGGATACGTTCCTAACTTCGATCATCATAAGGATCGAGCGGAACTTGTAGTCGACAACCAAGAACGGACGCGCAGCATCCTCTCGTTCTTTGATGTATCTCCGGAGCTGAATTAGCGCGAGTAGTGCGGCGAGCGCAGTAACCACAACTCCTGCGTCGGCGAAGACTGCTTGCCATTCGTCGGCCGTCAGCACTCCGGCAACTCGCCACAACTCACTCATGACTGAAGTGTATTGATTCCAGTGACGGCAGCCGTCCCACCGCGAGACGACCCGGAAAGTCGTAACTCTGAGAATGCGAACGTCACCAGTTCAACATCTCCGGGTCAGAGTCTTCATCGTCCTACCCCACGGGTAAGCATCTCAGGTCCGCGCCCCTTTATGGATCGGAAGTCGACGCGGAGCGCAAAAGGCCCCCAGTTGCTCGTCTGAGCGCCGATATGCGCCATGATGCAGGAGAACCATTCACCAAGGAGTGCACGTGCCCTAGAACCAAGCTCCCA
Source organism: Agreia sp. Leaf283 (assembly GCF_001422485.1). Lineage (GTDB taxonomy): Bacteria > Actinomycetota > Actinomycetes > Actinomycetales > Microbacteriaceae > Agreia. The sequence continues at coordinate 677,797 of NZ_LMNF01000002.1, read as the reverse complement.
AGACCCCCCTTACCCCAGAGCAGGCCGTGGCGATCGTTCAAGCCTTCATCGGTGAGAGGTCGGCGTCCCGCGTCCTGAGCAAACCAACCCGCTTCGAACGTCCGCGCAGGCGCTGAATGGTCGTCGTGCGTCGGCTCATACCCCCGCGAATGTCCGCTCCTTTGATTGGCGGAACAAGCAGCCCGGCAGCTACTCGAAGAAGCACAAGGCCGTCTCAGATTCGAGGCACCGGTAGACGGTGCCGGGAACGTCTCAGTCATTCGTACTCGCGCCGCTGCACTTTCAAAACGCCCAATGGGTTGAGTCGTGCCGCCGTTAGCTGCGACAGACTTGTTGCAATGCGCGGTCAATTAAAAAACTGTTGCGCGCGGGCCGCCGAAGTAGCTAATGACGGTGTGCGATCAGTTTGGCTACATGAATGACCGTCTTAATGACTACATGTATGACTACATCTGCCTTCGAAGTTGTGGAAACGGCTGGAAACAGCCCTCACCCTCGAAGCGCGCCGTGCCGGGGTTTAGACAAGAAGATTCAACGTCTGGAAACGTCCGGCAACCACCCTCTCCCGAGCTCATAACCCAGAGGTCGCAGGTTCAAATCCTGTCCCCGCAACAGAAGAAAGGCCCTCCGGCTTCGAAGAGATTCGAAGCCGGAGGGCCTTTTGCTTTAACTGCCACCGGCGCCACTGGGCCCACGTACCATCTCACTCATGCTGTTCTTTCTTGCGCTACTCATCGTCCCAGCAGTCGTCCTGCTGGGATGGTCCGCTTTCGGGTGGTGGCAGCCTCCGGGGCGACGCGCCCAAACGTTCTACATGATCGTCGTCATCATCTGCGTCTTGGGGATGATTGTCGGCGGCCTGGTCTGGTACCTGCCAACGATGTCGGTGAGAGACGGAACCAATAACTCGGATGACTGGACGAACATGTACTTCTTTGCGTTCGGCGTCGGCTCGTTTTTCAGCCTGGTCGGAACGATTTTCTTGTGGTTGCTGGGCGGCCTCATCCAGGAACGGCAAAAATTTGCTCCCCGTCCACCGGAGGAGTTCTTGCCTCGCATATGAGGGCGCGAAAACCTGATCCGGCGCTCGATTCGAAACAGAACCTGCAGTTGTGACAGCCGGTCTCAGTCCTGCGAGATGACCGTCCACCCCGTCGACCGGGCGATGAGCGGCTGAAGCTCCGACACGGCGATGTGGGCGTCCGCCTGGCTCTTCCAGTGCCAGAGAGTGAGCACGAGCGGGTAGTGCGGGTCGACCTCGTCGACGTGCACGTCGAGCGTGGTGTCTGATGTCGGCCGCAGGTACTCGGCGCCGTCGTCATCGACCTCGAGTGGGAATCGCAGGATCGTACCCAGCGCGTGGATCGCCTCGCGTTGCGTCACCCGCGCGTCCGCGCGCATCAGGGCGGTCATCGCCTCTCCGTGGGAGCGATGGGGTGTCACGGGCCGGCAGGGGGTACGGAACTTGCGCCAGTCGCAGTCGCGAGTACTTTCAGGTAGGCATCGATCGTCCGAGGATCGAAATCCGGGTCCGCGACGATGAACGTGTCATAGATGGCGAGGAAGCCGATCGCCGACGGCGCCCACTCCGTGGGCTCATCGGTGAGCGTCGGCGGTCCGAGGTAGAAGTTGTCTGTGACGGCGGGGTTCGAGAGGTGTCGCACGGCAAGCCCCTCCACGATCGCCGAACCGAGAACGGCGTAGAGCGTGAAGCCGCCCGCGAAGTTCTCGCGCAGCTTGAATCCCAGCAGGCGTGCCATCGCCTCGTGGAACGAGGCCATCGCCTCGACGAAGCGTTCACTTCCGCGACGGAGGGTCTCTGCGACCCTGCGCAGGCTCTCGCTGCCGTCGTCGGCGAGGAGGGCCGCGGAGGTGGCGAGGAACGACTGCCACGCGGCCGAGTCGATCGTGCTGTAGTAGTTCTGCTCGAGCACCACCCGGATGAGTTCGAGCAGGAGCCGCCTCCGCCCCTCGGCCGTCCCGTGCAGATCAGGGCGTGAGGCGACGAGTTCGATGGCCGTGCGCAGGGCGCGGTCGTCGCTCAGCTGGTCGGCGAACGTGGCCGCCGCCTCGTTGAGCAGTTCTCCGATGAAGGCGTCTCTCGACTTCCAGAGCCGGTAGACCGAACTCTTCGACACGCCGGCCGCAGCGATCACGTCGTCCATCTGCAGACCGGGGAACCCCAGGGTCATGCCGCGCGTACCGGTCGTGGCCAGAGCGGCATCGAACATACGACGCCGGATCTGCTCCGACGTCATCCGACTTTGCCGGGTTCGCTCGGTCGAGGTGCCGTGATCGTCTGCCATGCGCATCCTCCCCGTGGATCGTCCATCCTCCAGTCTCGCGGTCGCGAGGTCACGCCCGAAATGCTGGATGGGACGCCGGGTCCCAATGAGTCAGGAGAAGTCAGGGTCCAGGGCGCGCAGCAGCGACTCCTGAACGAAGCCGACCCAGCCGTACACCTCGAGCACGAAGCGATCGTCGGCGTCGATGAGCAGCTGGTCTCCGTCGTGCTCGATGCCCAGACCGGCCGCGATGGTGAGCCGGATGTCGGTGAGACTGCGCAACCACGCACTCGCGGCCGCCGCATCCAGATTCACCCGCACGGTGCCCGCCCACTCGTCGCGCTCTCCGAAGGCCTCGACGAGGAGCTCGGCATTGCGCACCTTGCGCTCGACGAGGCCCTCAGCGGTGAATCTGCGGAACTCTGCGTCGTTCTCGGCCCCGTCGCCGTAGGCCGCGGGCAGAAGCCTGTCGAGAGCGCGGGAGCTCGGCGAATCGGGATCGAGCCGGTCGGCGTCGGCGAGAAGCGAATGAACGTCGGTGGCGAGCGTCACGAGGATCTCGACCTCGGCTCGCTCGAACGATGCGACGATGACCTCTCCCTGCCGCACGAACGGCGTCACTCGTCGACCTTCTGCAGCGTCGCCCACAGGCCGAACTCGTGCATGGCCTCGACGTGCCGCTCCATCTCTTCGCGAGTGCCCGTGGCCACGACCGCACGCCCCTCGGTGTGCACCTGCATCATTCGCCGCTCGGCCTCGGGCTTCGAGAATCCGAAGTAGCTGCGGAACACGTACGACACATACGACATGAGGTTCACCGGATCGTTCCACACGAGGGTGATCCACGGAGAGCCGAGCTGCAGCTGCTCATCGAGCTGCGCGTCGAGGTCTGTCTGGTCGAGGGTCTGTGCCACGACTACGGAGCGTCGACGGTCTCGTCCGACTCGACGTCGTCGAGGGCGTTGAGCACGCGCACGGCTGCGTCGTTCGCGCCGATCGCGTATTCGTTGGTCTCGGTCTCGTCGACCAGCTCTTCGGTCGCGATCTGCTCGATGCGGCTGATCTTCTGCTCGAGTGCCGAGGTGGTCGACTGCACGAACTGCACCAGTCGCTGCTCGGGAGCGTTGTCCTCGGTCCAGTCGCCGACGACCTCGTCGCCGGCGAGAGCGGCCACGGTGAGCCGGAGTCGGTTCTCCCACTCGCCGCGCTGTGCGGTGACGCCGTCGAGTTCTTCGATGGCGGCGTCGCGCTGGGCGTCGCTGCGGTCGCGTTCCTCGCGCAGCGCCGCGATCTGCGCGCGGCTGGCCTCGAGTTCGGATGCCGCCTGCTCGGCTCGAGCGACGGCCGCGGCCAGATCGTCTCGCGCGTCGGGCAGGCCGCTGTCGGCGTGGGTGGAGTCGCCCTGCAGCTGCGTCGCCAGGGCCTCTTTCTCGGAGAGCAGCTCGGCGGTCTGGCGCTCGTGGCTGGCGCCGAGCTCACCGATCTGCTGTTCGTGGGCGGATGCCAGTTCGGCAATCTGAGCGTCGTGGGCCGCCTTCAGCTCGTCGATCTGCTGCTGGTGCGCCTCGTCGATAGTGCGGAGCTGCGTGTCATGCTCTGCGGCGAGCGCGGTGACATCGGTGGTTCGGGTGCCCTCGAGCTCGGCCGCCTGGGATTCGAGTCGCGCGGTGAGTTCGGCGACCTGCGCGTCGCGCTGGGCGCGGAGCTCGGCGAGTTCTGCGGTGAGCGATGCGACCTCGGTCTCGCGCTGGGCGTGCAGCCCCGCGATCGTCGCGTCTCGCTCGCTGCGCAGGGCGGCGACGTCGTTCTCGCGCTGGCTGGTGAGGGCGGCGACCTCGGCGGCGAGTCGCGAGTTCAGTTCGGCGACCTCGGAGTCGCGCTGCTGCTGCAACGCGGCGAGGTCGGCATCGCGCTGGGTCGACAGCGAGACGAGTTCGTTCTCGCGCTGCTGGTGCAGGGCCGCCACGTGCACGTCGCGCTCGTTCGACAGAGCGGCCAGCTCGGCCTCGCGCTGCTGGTGGGCGGCGCTGACGTCTGCATCGCGCTGGGCGGTGAGGGCGGCCACTTCGGCAGCCAGTCGAGCCGACAGCTCGCCGACCTCGGCCTCGCGCTGCTGGTGAAGACCTGCGACCTCGGCCTCGCGCTGCTGGTGGAGTGCACCGACCTCGGACTCGCGCTGGGCCGTGAGGGAGGCAACCTGGTTCTGGAGCTCTGCACGCAGCCTGTCGACCTCGGCCTCGGCGGCCTCGGCCCGCGCGGTTTGGTCGATGAGCTGCTGCTGCAGATCGGCCGCGTGCGCCTGCGATTCGGCCAGCTGCCCCGACACGTCTGTCAGGTGGGCCTCGGCGTTGATGCGGGCCTCGTCGCGGGCCTGGCGGTCTTCGATGACGCTGTCGAGGTGCAGCCGGATGATCTCGAGCGGGTCTTCGGTGGTCTCGAGGTTGACGATCGGCTCGAGCTCGGGCTGCACGTAGGCCGGCTTGGCCGTGGGGTCGATGAGGTGGTGGCTGAAGAGCTCGTCGGTGACCGGACGGTACCGCGCCTGGAAGTCCTCGGATCCCACCTTGACCGCGGCATCGATGAGCCTGATGGCGAAGCGGTCACGCCCCGAGAGCACGAGGGGCGAGTCGGGCTGCGTCGATGCGGGCGCGCGGTTCGAGTCGTTCTGGGGCGGGTTCTCGGGTTCGGGGGAGAGGGCGTCGAAAGTCATTGAACTCCTTCGGTGTCCGGGTCGAGCGGAAACCGTCGCGGGGTCGGGTAGGCCGTTTTTCAGGATACCGGGCCTCAGCCCGGCGTGGGGTCAGGAATCGAAACCCAGCCCCACGGCATCCAGAGCCTTGAGGATGCCGTTTCGGCGCCCACCGTGATGATCGGCCCGGTCGAGCGACCATCTCGTCGTCTGGATTCCCAGGGACGCCACGGGCTCCGGCGGGAACGGGAGCGGACGGCGACGGACCATCTCGAGACTCGTGCGTTCCGTCGACTCGCCGTCGAGCAGGTCGAGCATCACGTTCGCCGCGAAGTGGGTGGCGGCGACGCCGAGACCGGTGTAGCCGGCCGCGTACGCCACGCGACCCTGCCGTGCCGCGCCGTAGAACGCGCAGAACCTGGTGCAGGTGTCGATGGCGCCCGCCCAGCGGTGCGAGAAGCGCAGGCCCTCGAGCTGGGGAAACGTGGTGAAGAAGTGCTCCGCGAGCCGGCGGAATGTCTCGGGACGGTCCTCGTAGGAGGGGCGGACTCGACCGCCGTAGTGATAGATCGCGTCGTAGCCGCCGAACAGGATGCGGTTGTCGCGGGAGAGCCGGTAGTAGTGGAACTGGTTGGCGCCGTCGCCCAGCCCCTGCCGGTTCGCCCAGCCGATGGAGCGGAGCTGCTCGTCGCTCAGCGGCTCGGTCATGAGCACGTAGTCGTAGACGGGCACCGTCGCGAGCCGGTTGCGACGGAGAAGCGAGGGGAACACGTTCGTCGCCAGGGCGACCCGACGGGCGGTGACTCGAGCGTCGTCGGTGACGAGGACCACGGGTGCCGTGGGGGAGCCGCTGCTCGACGAGATCGATCGCACGGGTGTGTTCTCGAAGATCTCCACGCCGAGCTCCTCGGCCACCCGCGCGAGTTCAGCGGCGAGTCTGGCGGGATGGACCAGGGCGGAGGTGCGCTTCTCCCAGAGGCCGGCGAGGTAGGTGGGGGAGTCCACCTGCCGCCGCACCGCGTCGGTGTCGAGAAAGACCGTGTGGTCATCGGTGGTCGCCGCGCGCAGGGCGTCGACCTGGTACGGCTCGACGGCGAGCGAGAGGGCCCCGTTGCGCTCGAAGTCGCACTCGAGTGCGTAGTCGCCGACCGCGCGTTCGATGTCGTCGAGGTTCTCGAGGCCGAGCTCGATCAGGCGCTCGATCTCGGAGGGAAAGCGACTGCGTCCGTTGTCGTCGCCGTGGGTGAGGCTCGCCTCGACGAACCCTCCGTTGCGGCCGGACGCCGCCCAGCCGACCGTCTTGGCCTCGAGAAGTACCACCCGCGCATCCGGATGGCGGCGCTTCGCGAGGACTGCGGTCCACAGACCGCTGTAACCACCGCCGACGATCGCCAGGTCGGCGATCATGGGCGCTTCGAGGCGGCGCCTGCGCGGCTGGGTGATGTCGTCGATCCAGAACGGGCGGTTCACGGCCGCGCTCAATGCGTGATCGACGGTGCGCGTCGACGGTCGGGAGCGTTCGAATACGGTCTGCGCCATACCCCAGTATGACGTGACGATTCGGATTCGTGCGGTCAGGCCACGTCGTCGGTGAGCAGATGCGCTGTGGGCTCGTCGATGATCAGATCGGTGATGAGACCCGCGGCCAGCGCGCCTCGCAGGGCCTGCAGCTTCGACTTTCCGCTCACGACGCAGACTCTGCGGGCGACGCGCGACACGAGTTCGAGGCTGGGTCCGCTCGTGCGGGCGTTCATGGGGATGTCGGTCGACGAACCGTCTGCGCGGTAGAAGACGGTTGCGACGTCTCCCACGACGTCGGATGCGGTCAGCGACGCATAGTCGGACTCGTCGAGATAGCCGCCGATGTAGACGTGGCTGGGCACATCGGCGAACGGTGAACCGAGGCCGAACAGCGCGATGTCCATGCGCTTCTGAATGTCGAGCACGCGCCGGATGGCACGCTCACGCCACATGGCCTGCTTCGTCGCGGCGTCGTCGAAGAAGGCGGGAACCGGGAACTGCTGCACCGCAGCCCCGAAGGCGACGCCGAATCGGGTCATGATCTCGCTCGCGTACACGATGCCGGTCGTCTGGTAGTTGGCCGCTCCGTTGAGCTGCACCAGCGTGGTGTTGTGGGTGACTTTCTCGGGGATGTGCCGGCTCACCGCGCTGATGGTCGAGCCCCAGGCGATGCCCACGGTCATGTTCGAGTCGACGAAGGGGGTGAGAATGCGTGCAGCCGAGACGGCGACTCGTTCGAGCCGGTCGACCTCGTTCGTCGAGGCCGGCACGGGAACGATGTGGGCGGTCACGCCGTAGCGTTCGCGGATGCGCTGCTGCGATGTCGAGACGCGTTCGGCCGGCGACTTCACCTGGATCTCGACGAGCCCGGTTTCACGCGCAAAACTCAGCAGTCGGGAGATCGACGAGCGCGATGTGTGCAGCTCGTGGGCGATCGCCTCCATGGTGATGTCCTGCAGATAGTAGAGCTGGGCGGCGCGCAGAGCGTCGCGCGATTTCTCAGCGTGCTGGTCGGCCGAAGCGATGGTCATGTCGACATTCTTCCACGCCCTGCACGTCTGTGCATAACGCTTGAACAATTGTGTGCAGGTGTCAGACTCAAGGGGTAATCAAGGAACTTACTTACACGAAGGCGAGTACACAGTGAGTGCACCAGTCGTTTCCCCCTCAAGCCAACCTGAACTCCGGCCCGATGTCGCCGGGCTCGTCGAGAACCCACGAGCACAGGTGCTCGTGATCGGCGGTGGCATCAACGGAATCGCGACGTTCCGCGACCTCGCCCTGCAGGGTGTCGACGTCGTGCTCGTCGAGCGCAGCGACTACTGCTCCGGCGCTTCCGCGGCGTCGAGCCACATGATCCACGGCGGCGTGCGCTACCTCGAGAACGGCGAGTTCCGTCTCGTGCGCGAATCCGTGCAGGAGCGCAACCGGCTGCTGCGCTTGGCTCCGCACTACGTGAAGCCCCTGCCCACGACCATCCCCATCTTCTCCACGTTCTCGGGCATCGTCTCGGCCCCGCTGCGCTTCCTCACCCACAAGCAGGGAAAGCCGAAGGAGCGCGGTGCGCTCCTGATCAAGCTCGGTCTGCTCGGCTACGACTCGTTCTCGCGCGACGGCGGATCGGTTCCGCGCCACCAGTTCGCAGGCCGTAAGAAGTCCCTCGCCAAGCTGCCCCAGTTGCGCCCCGACGTGAAGTACACCGCCACGTACTTCGACGCCGCCGTCGAGAATCCCGAGCGCCTCGCGCTCGACCTCGTCGAGGACGCCCTTGCCACGGGCGAGCACGCCCGCAGCGCGAACTATGTCGAAGCGATCGGAGTCAGTGGCGACGAGGTCCTCCTTCGAGACACCGTCTCGGGTCGAGAGTTCAGCATGGCCGCTGATGCCGTCGTGAATACGACGGGGCCGTGGACCGACCTCACCAACGATGCACTCGGCATGCCGAGCACGTTCATGGGCGGCACGAAGGGTTCCCACATCGTGCTCGACAACCCGGCCCTCTACAAGGCCTGCGCGGGCGGCGAGGTCTTCTTCGAGAACAACGATGGCCGCATCGTTCTGATCTACCCGCTCAACGGCCGCGTTCTCGTCGGAACGACCGACCTCGAGGCCGACATCACGAAGCCCGCCGTGTGCACGGAGGAGGAGGTCGACTACTTCTTCAAACTCGTGTCGCACGTTTTCCCACGCATCCCGGTCGACCGCTCGCAGATCGTCTACCGCTATTCCGGCATCCGTCCGCTGCCGAAGCACGACGACACCGCACCCGGGTTCGTCTCCCGCGACTACCGCATCGAGCCCTCCCGCCTCGGCGGTGGTTCGAAGGTGCCCATGCTGAGCCTCGTAGGCGGAAAGTGGACCACCTTCCGTGCGCTCTCCGAGCACCTCACCAACGAGACGCTCGAGCTGATCGGTCGCACCCGCAGTGTCAGCACCGAGAAGCTCGCCATCGGCGGCGGCGTCGGGTTCCCAACCACCCCGCAGGCGAGCGATTCCTGGGTCGCGGCACACGCATCCGATCTGGGCGCCGACCGCGCCCGCGCCCTGCTGGCGCGCTACGGAACAAAGGCCGACCGGGTCATCAATGCCCTGGGCGACTCCTCGAACGACGAGGCGCTCGCTCACGTCGCCGGATTCTCGGCCGCCGAGATCGCCTTCCTCGTCGAGAACGAGTTCGTCGTGCATCTCACCGACCTGGTGCTCCGCCGCACCATTCTGGCCTTCGTGGGAGATCTCGACCAGGCCGCGTTCGATGAGCTCAGCTCGGTCGTCGCAGAGGCCCTCGGATGGTCGGCCGAGCAGCTCGCAGAGGAACGCGCCGTCGCTGTGAAGGACCTCGCTTTGTTCCACGGACTCGAGCTCGACGCCTCGTCGACCGCCCGGGCCGCTGCCGTCGCGGCGGAGTGATCGCCCGCAGTCTGAACAGACGTGCACGCGAATCAGTTGTTTGACTCGACAACTGATCGCTAGCGTCATGGAGGGGCCGACGTAAGTCGGCCCCTCATTCTCATCAAGGTGACGTGGACGTCACATAAGGAAGGTCAACGTGGACAATCTCGGAGTTGTATTTCTCGCAGAGCTGGTAGGCACGGCCCTGCTCGTTCTGCTGGGTTGCGGTGTGGTGGCGAACGTCGCTCTCGTGAAGAACAAGGGTTTCAATGGCGGCTTCCTGATGGTCAACATCGGGTGGGGCTTCGCCGTGTTCTCCGGTGTGATCGTGTCGTACAACAGTGGTGCGCACCTGAACCCGGCCGTGACCCTCGGCCTGGTCGCGAACGGCGCCACCGAGTTCGGCTCCGGTGTGCCCGTGAACATCGCGTCGATCCTCACCTACATCGCGGCTCAGCTGCTGGGTGCGATCATCGGTGCCGTGTTCGTGTGGCTCGCGTACAAGCAGCACTTCGATGAAGAGCCCGACGCGGCCAACAAGCTCGGTGTGTTCTCCACCGGACCGGCGATCCGCTCCTACGGCTGGAACTTCCTCACCGAGGTCATCGGCACCTTCGTGCTCGTCTTCGTCGTCATCGGCTTCGGTGGCGGACGACAGGGCGAGGGCGGCCTTGCAGCCCTGGGCGCTCTTCCCGTCGCCATCCTCGTGATCGCGATCGGCGCATCCCTCGGTGGCCCGACCGGGTACGCCATCAACCCGGCCCGTGACCTCGGCCCGCGCATCGCCCACTTCATCCTCCCGATCAAGGGCAAGGGATCCTCCGACTGGTCCTACTCCTGGGTGCCGGTGCTCGGGCCCATCGTCGGTGGCGTTTTGGCCGGCCTCGCCGCCGTGCCGCTCCTCCCCATCCTCACGTAAGCAAGCTTTTCCGCTCAGCAGAACCACATAACGAAGGAGTTAGTCATGAGCAAGTACGTCATTGCGATCGACCAGGGAACCACGAGTTCCCGCGCGATCATCTTCAACCACGAGGGCGGCATCGTCTCGACCGGTCAGAAGGAGCACGAGCAGATCTTCCCGAAGGCCGGTTGGGTCGAGCACAACCCGAAGGAGATCTGGGACAACGTCCGCGAGGTCATCGGCCAGGCACTCTCCAAGGCCAACTTGACCCGCCACGACATCGTCGCCGTCGGCATCACCAACCAGCGCGAGACCGCCGTGGTCTGGGACAAGAACACCGGCGAGCCCGTCTACAACGCCATCGTCTGGCAGGACACCCGCACCCAGTCCATCGTCGACCGACTGTCGGCCGATGGCGGCGGAGACCGCTTCAAGGACACCGTGGGTCTTCCCCTGTCGACATACTTCGCCGGCACCAAGATCGTGTGGATCCTCGAGAACGTCGAGGGCGCCCGCGAGCGCGCCGAGGCCGGCGACCTCATCTTCGGAACGACCGACACGTGGGTTCTCTGGAACCTGACCGGCGGCGTCAACGGGGGAGTCCACGCGACCGACGTCACCAACGCCAGCCGCACGCTCTTCCTCGACCTCAAGACCCTCGAATGGGACGACGAGATCCTGAAGGCGTTCGATGTCCCCAAGTCGATGCTCCCCGAGGTGCGCTCTTCCTCCGAGGTCTACGGCACCGTGTCCGACTCGAGCCTCCTCCGCGAGGTTCCCGTCGCCGGCATCCTGAACACCTACGGCACCGGAAACTTCTTGATCTTCAACACCGGAACCGACATCGTCAAAAGCGAGAACGGCCTGCTCACCACCATCGGCTACAAGCTCGGAGACGGCGAGACCCACTACGCCCTCGAAGGCTCCATCGCCGTCACCGGCTCCCTTGTGCAGTGGCTGCGCGACAATCTGGGCATCATCCAGAGCGCTCCCGACATCGAGGTCCTCGCGAAGACGGTCGACGACAACGGCGGTGCCTACTTCGTGCCGGCATTCTCGGGCCTGTTCGCGCCGCACTGGCGATCGGATGCCCGTGGGGCGCTGGTCGGACTGACCCGGTTCGTGAACAAGGGCCACATCGCTCGCGCAGCGCTGGAGTCCATCGCGTTCCAGACGCGAGAGGTGCTCGACGCGGTCAACGCCGACTCCGGCGTTCCGCTCACCGAGCTCAAGGTCGACGGCGGAGCCACGGCCAACGACACCCTGCTGCAGTTCCAGGCCGACATCCTGAACGTGCCCGTCGTGCGCCCGGTGGTCGCCGAGACCACGGCCCTCGGTGCCGCCTACGCGGCCGGCCTCGCGGTGGGCTACTGGGACAACCTCGACGACCTGCGCAAGAACTGGCAGGAAGACCAGCGTTGGACCCCCAACATGGACGATGCCGAGCGCGAGCGCCTCTACCGCAACTGGAAGAAGGCCGTCACGAAGACCCTCGACTGGGTCGACGAGGACGTCATCGAGTAGGTTCCGCCCGCAGGAGACTCCGTTCCCTGAGCCTGTCGAAGGGCATCCCTTCGACAGGCTCAGGGAACGGAGTCTGTTAACGGGGGACGAGTTCGTTGAGCGGGGAACGAGTTCGTCAGAGGGCGAAGATCGTCCAGCCGGCGGTGTGCTCCTCGCCGGGATCGAGCACGACGAGGTCTGTGCCCGTGTTGAACGCGTCGGGCGGGCACGTCATCGGCTCGACCGCGAGGCCGAGCCTGCTGATCGATGGCGCCGGCTGGTCGGCCGTGTGGATCTGAACCCACTGGCACTCCGTGCCCCAGCTGATGCCGACGCCCGACGAGCCGTCGTGGGTGGTGACCCGCACGGTGGCGAGACCCGAGGCATCCCGCTCGAGCTCGGTGAACGCGTGGTCGATGAACGTCGAGTCGATGGGCCGGGATGCGACGAAGTCGAATGCCCCGTCATCTTCGAGCTCGACATCGGCCAGGTCGACGGGAATCAGGCGATCGGGCGTGACCGTGAGCACGGCGCGGGCGGGCAGCTCGAGCGACCAGTCGTCGACGCGGCCCGGTCCCGCGACGAGATACGGATGCGGGCCGGTTCCGTAGGGTGCGGCAGCGCGGCCCGAGTTCGTCGCGCGGATGGTCGTCGACAAGCCGTCGACCGTGAGCTCGTAGCGAGCGACCAGGTCGATACGGAACGGGTAACCCGACTGCGCCTCGACGCGGAACGCCAGTTCGACGAACGCCTCGCCGGCCTCCACGAGCGACCACTCCTGCCAGGCGGCCAGGCCGTGCAGCGCGTGGCCTCGCTTCGGCTCGGTAAGTGCCAGCTCGTATTCGGTGCCGTGGAAGGTGTATCGGCCGTCGACCACGCGGTTCGGCCAGGGCGCGAGCACGGCGCCGCGGAACGCTGGACGCACCTCGTCGGCATCGAACGGAACGACGAGGTCGCGGCCCCGGTATCGCAGCGTGCGCAGGCTGGCACCCACTCCCGCAATGTCTGCGGTGTACTCGCCGAAGGTCAGTGTGTATTCGGTTCCGGACAGCGGGACGTCGGACCGGGTGGAGGCAGTGTTCATAGTGCCTCCACCGTAGCGGCTCGGGCTCAGCCCAGGTGAACCGCGTCGGGCACGTTCATCATCTCGTCCTTCGACGGACGCACGAGGAAGAACGAGATGGGCGCGGCCAGCAGAATGAGCCCCGCAGCCCAGAGGAACGCGGTGGAGTAGCCGCTCACGAAGGCCTCGAGCTGTGCCGTCTCAGACGGCGGATTCGCGGCCAGGTACGCGGAGATCGCCGCGGTGTAGAGCGCGGTGAACAGAGCGGTTCCGATCGATCCGCCGATCTGCTGGGTCGCCGACACGGCAGCGCTAGCGACACCGGCGTCGTGCTCATCGATGCCCGAGAGCGCCACGTTCTGCAGGGGAACGAAGATGCAGGCGAGTCCGATGCCGAGCAGGATGACGCCGGGCAGCACCTGGACGACATAGTCGCCCTCGACCGTGATGAACGACAGCCAGCCGAGGCCGGCCGCGGCGACGATCGGGCCGACCGTCATCGGAATGCGCACGCCGATCACGGGGAGGAACCTCGACAGAACCGTGGCGCCGATCATGATGGTGAACGTCATGGGCAGCGAGGCGAGTCCGGACTGCAGGGGAGAGAAGCCGAGAACGATCTGGAAGTAGAACGTGAGGAAGAGCAGTCCGCCCAGAAGCGCCGCACCGGTGAGGAGCGATACCAGGAACGCCCCGCCGCGGACGCGGTTCAGGATGACCCGCAGGGGCAGGAGCGGGTTGGACGCCCGCGACTCGACCCAGACGAAGGCGGCAAGCAGGACGACGCCGAGGGCGAGGAAGCCGATGGTCTCCCAGCGACCCCATCCGTTCTCGGCCTGCGAGAAGCCGTAGACGAGCGATGCGAGACCGCCCACGACCAGGACGGTTCCGGGCAGGTCGTAGCGGGTGTTGCCGTGTGCGCGGCTCTCGCGGATCAGGGGGAAGCCGGCGATGATCGCGACCACGGCGATCGGCACGTTGACCAGCAGGCACCAGCCCCAGCTCGCGTACTCGGTGAGCACGCCGCCGAGCAGCAGGCCTACGGCCGCGCCGCCTCCACCGATCGCGCCGTAGACGGCGAAGGCCTTGATGCGGTCTTTGCCGTTGGGGAAGGTGATCGTGAGGATGGCGAGGGAGGCGGGGGCGAGCAGCGCCGCGAATGCGCCCTGCAGGCCGCGGGCGATCAGCAGCTGCTCGGTCGTCGCGGCGAATCCGCCGATTCCCGAGGCGATGGCGAAGCCCACCATGCCGAGCATGAACGACCGCTTGCGGCCCCAGTAGTCGGCGATGCGTCCGCCGAGCAGCAGGAGCGAGCCGAATGCGAGCGCATAGATCGTGACGACCCACGTGCGGTCTCCATCACTCATGCCGAGCTCGAGCTGCGCGTCGGGAAGGGCGATGTTCACGATCGTTCCGTCGAGCACGACCATGAGCTGCGCGAGTGCGAGAACGGCGAGCAGCCACCACCTGCGGGGGTGTGCGGCGTGATCGTGGACGGCCTCGGTCGAGGCGGTGGAGGGGGACGTCATGAAGAAGCGGGATCCTATTCGTACGAACTGGTTGGTTGGCTTAGCTAGACTATCAGTCATGAGAAGCGATGGTGAAGCGACCAGAAGACGAATTCTCGATGCTGCGCGCACGGAGTTCGCCGACTTCGGACTCGCGGGGGCGCGAGTAGACCGGATCGCGGCGGCGGCCAACGCGAGCAAGGAGAGGCTGTACGCCTACTTCGGCGACAAGGTCTCGCTCTTCCAACAGGTTCTCGAGCTCAACCAGCACGATGTCGCCGACGCCATACCGATCGACGTCGACGACCTGCCCGAGTTCGTGGGGCGGGTCTTCGACCACACGATGACCCATCCCGAGCATCTGAGAATGCTGCACTGGGCCAGGCTCGAAGGGATCTCGGCTCTGCTGGTCGACGAGGACCGCTCGCGACTCTTCTCCGAAGGAGAGCTGCTTCGCCGGGCACAGGTCGACGGTCGCATCGACGACGAGTGGGAGCCCGAGGATCTGGTGGCGATGCTGTTCGGCCTGGCCTCGACCTGGGCGAGCGCCCCGGGAATCTTCGCCGACTCCGGGCTCGACGTGACACCGGAGGTCGTGGCCCGGCGACGCGCGTCGGCGGTGCGGGCCGCCGCGAGGCTGGTGCAGCCTGCTAAGACACCCCGAAGTGCCGATCGAGCGAGAAGTTGAAGACCCCCGAGTCGAACGAGTTGTACGCCTCGTAGTCGAGAACCTCGTAGAGCCTGGCGCGGGTCTGCATCTCGGGCAGCATCGACGTCAGCGACCCCTCCCGCGTGATCGTGTCGAGCCCCCTCTCGGCCGCGCCCATGGCGAGCCGGAGCAGCGAGACGGGGAAGATCACCAGATTGAGGCCGACATCGGCGAGCTGCTGCGTGGTGAAGAGCTCGCTCTTGCCGAACTCGGTCATGTTCGCGAGGATCGGCACGTCGACGGCGGCGCGGACGGCCTCGAACTCCTCGAGCGAGGCCATGGCCTCCGGGAAGATCGCGTCGGCTCCCGCGTCGACGAGAGCCTTGGCGCGATCGACCGCGGCCTGCAGGCCGTCGACCCCACGCGCATCCGTTCGGGCCATGATGAGGAAGTTCGGGTCGCGGCGCGCCTCGACGGCGGCCTTGATGCGCTTGAGGGCTGTATCGAGATCGACGACCTGCTTGCCGTCGAGGTGACCGCAGCGCTTCGGGTTGACCTGATCTTCGAGGTGCATGCCCGCGACGCCGGCGTCTTCGAGCGTCTGGATGGTGCGCGCCACGTTCATGGGCTCGCCGAATCCGGTGTCGGCGTCGACGAGTGACGGCAGATCGGTCATGCGGGCGATCTGCTGGGAGCGGCCGGCGACCTCAGTGAGGGTGGTGAGCCCGATGTCGGGGAGGCCGAGGTCGGCGGACAGCACGGCACCCGAGATGTAGACCCCGTCCATGCCCTTCTCCTGGATCAGCTTCGCCGACAGGGGATTGAACGCGCCAGGGAAGAGCTGCAGCCTGCCGCTCGAGAGTCCCGCGCGCATAGCGACGCGCTTGTCGGCCGCCGTGGTGGGGGCGTAAAGCATCAGAAGAGTCCCTTCGGGGTCGTGACGCCATCGAACAGGCCGGGCCTCGCCGTGATCGTGAGCCCCCCGAGTTCGTCGGCGCGGAGCTCGGGCAGTCGAGCCGCGACCGAGAGGAAGCGCTCGATCTCGGCCTGCTCGAGCACGCCGTCGGCCAGGGTGCGGAACTTCGTGACGTACTGCTCGCGGGCGAAGGGACGAGCACCGAGCGGGTGCGCGTCGGCGACGGCGATCTGGTCGGTGATGACTGTGCCATCGGTGAGCAGGATCTCGACCCGGCCTCCGAACGCCTTCTCCTGCGGGTCGATCGAGTGGTACCGCCTCGTCCACTCCGAGTCCTCGACTGTGCGCACGGTCTTCCAGAGGCGCACGGTGTCCTCCCGGCCGGCCCGCTCCGGCGTGTAGGAGTCGACGTGGTGCCACGCCCCGTCCTGCAGGGCCACCGTGAAGATGTACGGGATCGAGTGGTCGAGGGTCTCCCGCGACGCGGTCGGGTCGTACTTCTGCGGGTCGCCGGCACCCGAGCCGATCACGAAGTGCGTGTGGTGGCTGGTGTGGATCGTGATGCTGCCGATCCGCTCGGGGTGCTCGACGAGAACCGGATGCTCGTTGTGCAGTCTGCGCGCAAGGTCGATCCAGGCCTGGGCCTGGTACTCGGCCGAGTGCTCCTTCGTGTAGGTGTCGAGGATTCCGCGCTTCGATTCGCCGGCGATGGGCAGCGGCACCTCGTAGGCGGCGTCGGGGCCGTCGAGCAGCCACGCGATCACCCCGTCTTCGCCCTCGTAGATGGGTGTCGGGCTGGTCTCGCCGCGCATGGCCCGATCGACCGCCTCGACGGCCATCTTGCCGGCGAAGGCGGGAGCGTGGGCCTTCCACGACGAGATCTCGCCCTTGCGTGACTGCCGCGTCGCGGTGGTGGTGTGCAGCGCCTGGCCGACGGCCTGGAAGATCGTCTCGACGTCGAGACCCAGGAGGGTGCCGATGCCGGCCGCGGCCGACGGGCCGAGGTGCGCCACGTGGTCGATCTTGTGGGCGTGCAGGCTGATGGCGCGAACGAGATCGACCTGGATCTCGTAGCCAGTGGCGATGCCGCGCACCAGTTCTGCGCCGGTGCGACCGGCGTGCTGCGCCACGGCCAGGATCGGCGGGATGTTGTCGCCGGGGTGGGAGTACTCGGCCGCGAGGAACGTGTCGTGGAAGTCGAGCTCTCGAACGGCCACGCCGTTGGCCCAGGCCGCCCACTCGGGCGAGAATCGCGCATCCGATGTCAGGCCGAACACCGTCGAGCCGGGGGAGTAGGGGTGGCGTTCGGCCTGCGAGCGCGCCGACACGACCGGCCTGCGCGTGAGCGAGGCCGCGGCGACCGCGGCGTTGTCGATCACCCGGTTGATGATCATCTCGGTGACATCGGCGTCGACCGCCACCGGGTCGGCGGCGACCTCGGCGATGGCGTGTGCGAGCTGGTCGGCGCGCTCCAGGGAATCGGAACTGGGGTGGACGCGAACGGAGTGGAGCTTCACGGGGTGCGATGTCCTTTCGAGAAAACGGCGCGGCCGTGCGGCGGCTACAAACAGGCTAGGCCACCCTCCCGGCCGTCGAGTCTCCTCAGCGGCGGTAGACGCGCACCTCCCACGGCTCGAGGGTCGTGTCGTTCCATTCCGTGTAGTTGCCGATCAGGTGCTCGCCGGCATCGGCGGTCACCCCCGCGGGCAGGTCGAGCGGTTCGCCCGACCAGTTGCCCACAACGAGAAGCCGGTCGTCGCCGCGGGTGCGCGTGAATGCGTAGAGCGTCGGATGCTCGGGCTCGAGCAGGGCGAATTCGCCCAGTGCCACGACGGGCAGCTCGTGCCGCAGCGCGATGAGGCGCCGGTAGTAGTCGAAGATCGACCTGTCGCCGGCTGCCCGGTCCGTCTCGACGTTGATCCGGTCGGCGTTGCCGGTGACCTCGATCCAGGGGTGTCCCGTGGTGAATCCGGCCTCTGCTCCCGGAGTCCACTGCACGGGGGTGCGGGCGTTGTCGCGACTGCGGAACGCCAACTGCTCGAGCACCGTGGCCGGGTCGGCGCCGGCGGCGACGACCTCGGCGTAGTGGTTCACGCTCTCGATGTCCTCGTACTGCTCGATGGCGGTGAAGCCTGCGTTCGTCATGCCGATCTCGTCGCCCTGGTAGATGTAGGGCGTTCCGCGGTGCAGGTGCAGGATCGTCGCCAGCAGCGTCGCGGACTCGTAGCGGTACCGTCCGTCGTCTCCGAAGCGGGACACGGAGCGCGGCTGGTCGTGGTTGCCGAAGTAGAGGCTGTTCCAGCCCGTCGATGCGAGGCCCGTCTGCCACCGGGCGAGAGACCGCTTGAGGGCGACGAGATCGAACGGGAGGTTGTCGAACTTGCTCGCCTCGCTGTGGTCGAGCCCGACGTGCTCGAACTGGAACACCATGTCGAGCTCCTTCCTGTCGGCCCCGGTGAAGAGGCCGGCGTCGTCGACGGTGACGCCGGGCATCTCTCCCACCGTGATCAGCTCGGCGTCGCGGCCCGCGAACACCCGCCGGTGCATCTCCTGCAGGTAGTCGTGGATCTGCGGTCCCATCGTCGGCCGGATACTGGTGCCGACCAGCTCCGACTCCGTCTTGGCGATGAAGTTGATCACGTCCATGCGGAAGCCGTCGACCCCGCGGTCGAGCCAGCGGTTCATCATGGCGAACACGGCGTCGCGCACCTCGGGGTTCTGCCAGTTGAGGTCGGGCTGCTTCGCGGCGAAGAGGTGGAGGTAGTACTGGCCCGTCTGCGGGTCGAGATCCCAGGCCGGACCGCTGAACGCGCTCGTCCAGCCGTTGGGCTCCGCTCCGTCCTTCCCATCACGCCAGATGTACCAGTCGCGCTTCGGGTTGTCGCGCGACGAACGCGACTCGACGAACCAGGGATGCTCGTCGCTGGTGTGGTTGACCACGAGATCCATCACCAGCTTCATGCCGCGCTCGTGCACCTCGGCCAGCAGCAGGTCGAACTCCGCCAGCGTGCCGAAGAGCGGGTCGATGTCCTCGTAGTCGCTGATGTCGTAGCCGTTGTCGGCCTGGGGCGAGCGGTAGATCGGCGACAGCCAGATCACGTCGACGCCCAGCTCGGCGAGATGGTCGAGCTTCGAGCGGATCCCGCCCAGGTCGCCGACGCCGTCGCCGTTCGAATCGGCGAAGCTGCGCGGATAGATCTGGTAGACCACGGCGCGGGTCCACCAGGCGGTCGATTCGGGTGCAGTCTCTGTCATGGTCACTTGACCGATCCTCTCATCACGCCGGAGACGACCCACTTCTGCGCGATCACGTAGACCACGAGGAGGGGCGCCAGCGCCATCAGGTACGACGCGAAGGCGACGGTGTAGTTGGTGTTGAACTGTCCCTGGAAGACGAACTGGGCCAGCGGGAGGGTTCGCGCCGACGGATCCGACAGGATCACGAGCGGCAGGAGGAAGTCGTTCCACGCCCAGACGCAGGTCAGGATGCCGACGGTCGCGTTCATCGGGGTGAGCAACGGGAAGACGACCTTCCAGAAGACACCCCAGGTGCTCGCGCCGTCCATACGCGCGGCCTCCTCCAGCTCGATCGGAATCGACTGGATGTAGGCCACGAAGATGAAGATGTTGAACGACAGCCCGTAGACCGTGTACAGCAGGATCAGGCCGACGGGGGTGTCGAGGCCGAGCAGCGCGGTCTCCTTCACCACGGGAAGCATGATGATCGGGAACGGCACGAAGATCGCCGCGAGGAAGTAGAAGTACAGCCCTTTGAAGAACTTCTTGTGCATGTTGCGGGCGATGGCATAGGCCACGAGCGAGTTCGTCAGCAGTGTCAGCACGACTGCGCCCACCGTGATGAGCGCCGTGTTCATCAGGGCCTGGGGAAAGTTCGTCAGCTGGTAGGCGTCGGCGAAGTTCTCCCAGCGCACGCTGGTGGGCCACTCGAACCCCGTTCCTCCGAGCTGGTCTGGCGACTTCAGCGCCGTGACGATCGTGAAGTAGAGCGGAATCAGCACGGTCAGCGAGCAGACCGCGATAAGGGCCGTCACCCACCAGTTGGTTCCACCGTTCACGCTGCTGCGGCGGCGCCGCCGACGCGGGCTCGGGGTGGGCACGGTGCGGAGGGCTTCGGTGCCCTGGATTGCTGCAGTCATCAGTAGCTCGCCTCCCTGCGCTGGAGGAAGCGCAGTTGAATGAATGACACGAGGATGATGACGAAGAGGTACACGACCGCGTTCGCCATCTGGTAGCCGTATTCGCCACCCTGGAAGCCGCCGCGGTAGATCACCATGGCGATGGATTCGGTGCTCGTTCCCGGTCCGCCGTTGGTGAGGGCGATGATCTGGTCGAAGACCTGCAGGAACGACTTGAACGACAGCACCATGTTGATGGTGAAGTAGGCGCCGATGAGCGGGAATGTCAGCGAACGGAATCGACGCCAGGCCGACGCGCCGTCGATGCCGGCCGCCTCGTAGATCTCACCGGGGATCGTCTGGAGCCCCGCCAGGTAGAGGATCACGTTGAACGCGGCCGCCTGCCAGACGGTCGTGATCACGATGCCGATCCAGGCGTAGTTCGGGTCGGCGAGGATGTTCCCCGACAGCCCGGAGAGCCCGAGGCTCTCGAAGATGGCCGGGAACGAGTTCGCGAACAGGTAGTTGAAGACGTAGCCGATGATCAGGATCGCGAGTACGTACGGAATGAAGAACACGCCGCGGAAGGCGGTCTTGAACTTGATCCGGGCGTTCAGGCCGAGCGCGATCGCCAGGGCGATCACGTTGACGAGGACGGTCGAGACGATAGCGAAACCGAAGGTGAACCCGTAGGAGTTCAGCACGCGGCTGTCCTGGAACAGGTTGATGTAGTTCGACAGGCCCACGAGGTCCCACGTGCCGTAGCCCGCGTAGTTCGTGAGGCTGAAGAACATGCCGGTGAGCACGGGGATGGTGTGCAGCCCGAAGAAGATCACGACGGCGGGAACGACCATCCAGAAGAAGGCTCTGGGGGTCCGTTCGATCCGGCGCCTGGCCGGCGTGCGGGTGGTGCCGGATGCCGTGGGCGCGCTCATGACTTTCCCTTTCGCGACGTTGCGGTGCGGGCCGCGACCTTGCTCCACTCGAAGTCGAGGTCTGACAGGAAGCGCTCGGTGTTGCCGGTGAGCACGAGGGTCTGGAGCAGGTTCACGAGCGGGATCGATGCGGGGATCTGATGATCGATGAAGCCGATGATGCGCCCGTCGGTGAAGTACGGTTCGAGGCCGGCGAGGGCCGGGTCTGAGTTCGGCACGGCGTTCTTGAGAGGCGAGAACGTGCTCTGCGATTCGGAGTAGGCCTGCACGACGTCGGGTGACATGAGGTAGTCCACGAACCTCTGGGCCTCGGCGCGGTGCGGTGTGTCCCGGCCGATCGAGATGCCGACGTCGACGCCGGAGACGACGACGCGAGAGTCCGCGTCGTCGGTGACGGGGTACGGGAACGTGGCGATCTGCGCATCCGGGTTCGTCGCCCGGATCGCGGGGATCGCGTACGAGCCCTGCAGGTACATGGCCGATTCCCCTGCGGCGAACGCGGCGTTGCCGGCGTTGTAGTCGCGGCTGGCGAAGTCGTCCTGGCAGTAGCTGTAGAGCTCGACCTCCTTGTCGACGGCGTCGCCGAAGTCCTTCGAGAACGAGACCGTGTCGAGGTCGGAACCCTCGGCGCGGAGATCGTCGAAGAAGCCCTCCGGCATGAGCGCGCCGCCCAGGTTCACGAATGCGGGGCCCGCGGTCCAGGCATCCTTCATCGTGCAATAGAAGGGCGTCACTCCGTTCTGCTGGAACGTCTGCGCCGCAGCGATCAACTCGTCCCAGGTGGTCGGAACCTCGACGTCATTCTCTGCGAAAATCGCCGGGTTGTAGATGATGCCGGAGGCATTGCTGGCGAACGGCAGGGCGTTGACCTCTGAGCCGTCGCCCTGGTCGCAGCTGCCGAGGTCCTGAACGATCTTCTGCACGGCCGGGTTCACCGTGTCGGCCGACGCCTCGTCGCTGAGGTCTGCGAAGACGCAGGCTCGGGCCAGTTCGGCGAAGTTGCCGCTCACGTTGAGGGTGAGCACGTCGGGCACCTTGTTCTTCACGAGCAGGGTTCTGATGGCGGTGTCGGGATCGGGGACCGCGTTCTGCACGACGCGGATGTCGGGGTTCGCGGCCTCGAAGTCGTCGATGATGGCGGCGAAGTCCTTCACCGCCTCGGGCTTGAACTGGAAGAAGTCGAGGGTGACGACGCCGTCGTCGGGGCTCGAGCAGCCGACGAGCGCGGAGCCGGCGAGCACGAGCCCTATTCCGGCGGCCAGTACGCGCCTGATCGGGCGGCCGTTCCTCCTCGAGGAACCAGCGGGTGGTGGATGAAACACGAGAACGCCTCCTTGCGTCGTGCGTAACGCGATCCGGGGTCAGATCGCGATGAGTTCGATCAGCCGAAGCTGTTCGGGAAAGAGAACGGGCGCCTGGATGCCCGTGGTGCGGAGCGCCTGGCCGGTCAGGGCGACGGGATGCTCGGCCCACGCGAGCGCGGACTGTCCCGCTCCGCCGAGGGGAGTCGTCGGCGACGCGAGCGAGACCCGGTAGACGCGAGAGTCGTCGAGGCCGGGGAACGCGAGGGGTCCCGGCGGGTAGCTCGTGCTGGAGGTGACCTGCGTGTAGGTGAAGACGGCGTGGGCGCGGTCGGTGGACACCACGCCGCGCAGGTCTGCGGATGCGTCGGGCAGGTCGGCGTGCACGGCACGACCGGTGTGCACCAGGTCGCGTAGGCGCTTGTGGGCGGTGACCCATTCACCGAGTTCTGCGAACTCGGCGTCGTCGAGCTCGGAGATGTCCCACTCGATGCCGAAGTGCGCGGGTAGGGCGACGCCCGCGCGCAGCGCCAAGTCGTGCCGGCGGCCTGTCGAGTGCGAGTGGGGACCGCTGACGTGCGCTCCCATGAGCTCGTAGGGCACGACGATGTTCGTGTACTTCTGGATGGTCAGGCGTTCGAGCGGGTCGATGCAGTCGCTCGTCCAGATGCGGTCGGTGTGCTCCAGGATGCCCAGGTCGACGCGGGCGCCGCCCGACGCGCAGCTCTCGATCTCGAGACCCGGGTGGCGAGCCTTGAGCTCGTCGAGCAGTCGGTAGAGCGCGAGAACGCCGGCGTGCACCGCCGCCCTGCCCGTGACCGTGCTGCCGGCGTCGAGCAGATCGCGATTGTGATCCCACTTGAGATAGGCGATGTCGTACTCGGCGAGCAGGGAGTCGAGACGTTCGAGCAGGTAGTCGAAGACCGCGGGGTTCGACAGGTCGAGAACCTGCTGCTGTCGGCCCTCGACGGGCAGGCTGCCGCCCGTCTGGAGCATCCAGTCGGGGTGCGAGCGAGCGAGGTCGGAGTCGGGATTCACCATCTCGGGCTCGACCCAGAGGCCGAATTGCATGCCCAGCCCGGTGACGTGGTCGACGATCGGTCCAAGGCCCTCCGGCCAGACCGAGTCGTCGACGAACCAGTCGCCGAGGCCGGCCGTGTCGTCGCGTCTGCCGCGGAACCAGCCGTCGTCGAGAACGAAGCGTTCGGCGCCGACCCGCGCACCGGCATCCGCAAGCCGTGTCAGCCGGTCGAGATCGTGGTCGAAGTAGACGGCCTCCCACGTGTTGAGGGTCACGGGCCTGGATGCGACGGGATGGTTCGGCCGGGCACGGAGCGATTCGTGGAACCGTGCCGACAACGCGGTGAGACCGTCGCCCCACGAGCCGATTGCATCCGGGGTGGTGTAGCTCTCGCCCGATGCGAGGATCACCTCGCCGTTCGCGAGCAGCTCGCCGGCCTGCAGGAGGGCGTGCGCCGCCACGGTGCGCTCCGCGACGAGGCGCTGGTTGCCGCTCCACGCGAGGTGGACGCCGTGCACCAGTCCGCGCTCGAAACCGAAGCCGGGAGTGCCCGCAGCGATGAAGAGGGTGGAGTCGGCGCCGGGGCGGCCGCGGCGGCTGTCGCGAACGTGCCGCCCTGTCGTGAACTCGTGGCGCTGGGGCGAGCGCTCGCGCAGGTGGCGACCCGTGGTGTCGAGGAGCTGCCTTGCCGTGTGCGGCACGGGGAAGGTGGCGACGAGCTGCTCAAGCGCGTAGTCGTCGGCGCCCAGGTTCGTGATCGTGTGGCGCTGGCGCAGCAGGCCGGCCTCATCGACGGAGAGTGTCGCGGTGAGGCGCAGCTGTGCGAGGTCGTCGTCGGCGATGAAGGTCACCGAGGTCGCGCTCAGGTCGTGCACGTCGGCAGCCGCGAAGCGTGGGGAGAAGTCGCGGCCCCGGCGCGAACCGATGAGGCCGGGTTCGTTCTGCCAGCCGGCGGATTCGAGCGGCACGATGGTGAGGCGCGCCGGCGTATCGAGCGCCCCGGATACGCGCTGCGGCCGTGCGGCGACGGCCAGGTCGGCGAGTCGCGATTCTGAGAGGGCCCCGAGGTCGTCGCCCCAGTGGATGATCGCGGGGAATCCCGGCGTGGCGAGGTCGATGACCACGCTCGTGCCCCCGGCTCGGAGGTGGATGACGTCGCTGCGGCTCTGCATGGATAATTTCTACCGCGAAACTAATTCCGCTGTCAACTGCGAATTCGTGGGGACTCCGGCCGTGTTCTTCTCGCGCAACCGGCTGATTTCGTTGATAATCGAAACAAATGAACGAGACGATCCGAGAATTCGAGACCAGGGACCCCGCTCGCGAACTCGCGCGCGAAGTGCTGATCCACGGTCCGATCGCGCGCGGCGAGCTCGGGCGCAGGCTCGGGTTGTCGCCCGCGAGCCTTACCCGCCTCAGCCGTCCGTTCCTCGATCACGGCATTCTCGTCGAGGCGCAGGAGCGCCAGGACGGCGCCGTCGGCAGGCCCGTGAAGCCGCTCGACGTGAGGGTCGACGCGCAGCGGATGCTCGGGGTCAAGATCACGGGGGAGCACGTCTTCGGCGTCGTCACCGACCTGCGCGCGACCGTCGGGGCGTCGGCGACCACACGACTGGCCGGACACGGCGTCGACGACGTGCTCGACGGCATCCAGAACCTGATCGACGACCTCGACGCCCACGATGTCGCCGCGATCGGTGCCAGTATCGGCGGCAAGGTGACCGGATCGTCGCTCGTCGTGCGCGCACCGTTCCTCGACTGGCACGACGTCGCCCTCGGCACCGCGATCGAGGAGCGCTTCGGTCGGCCTGCAACCGTCGAGAACGACGTGGTGGCGCTCACGACGGCCGAGCAGTGGTTCGGGCACGCCCGCGGAATCGACAACTTCTCGGTGATCACCATCGGAGCGGGAGTCGGATACGGGCTCGTCGTGCACGGACGCCAGGTGATCACCTCGGATACGGGCCTCGGGCTCGGAGGGCATTTTCCCCTCGACAACACCGGCCCGCTCTGCGTCGACGGGCATCGGGGCTGCTCGTCGGCCATGCTCTCGATCGGAAGCATGTGCTCGTCGGCCGGCGTCGGCCTCGGACGATCCGTGGAATACGACGAGCTGCTCGCGCTCGCGGCTGAGGGCAACGCCGTCGCCCGTCAAGTGGTCGACACCTCGGCCCGGGCCCTGGGAAGGCTGATCGCCGCCAGTGCGAACCTCGCCATGGTCGACATCGTGGTGCTCTCGGGGGAGGGCATCGGGCTGCTCGAGGTCGCAGACGGCGTCGTGCGCTCCGCCGTCGAAGCGGATCGCGACCCCGACGCGCTTCCCGTGCAGATCAGGCGCACCGACGCGGACTTCACGGCGTGGGCCCGCGGTGCCGCCGCGGTCGCGATCCAGTCGGGCTTCGGCCTCATTCCGAGCGCGGCGCCGCTTCGCTAGGGTGAGGGGATGACCCTCATCTCCGGCCCGGTGCACGAGATCGACCAGGCAGCCGGTCTCGGTGTCGCGATCGCCCAATTCGCCCCCGGCGCAGACAAGGGTGCGAATCTGGCCGCCATCACGCGACTGGCCGAGCGCGCGGCGTCGCGCGGCGCATCCATCGTCGTGTTCCCCGAGTACTCGTCGTACTTCTCCGATCCGTTCGGCGACGGCTTCCTCGAGAACGCCGAGCCGCTCGATGGCCCGTTCGTCACGGCGCTGGGCTCCCTGGCCGCCCGCCTGCGCATCCACGTGGTCGCGGGCATGATCGAGACGACAGAGGCCGGCGAGCGGTTCTCGAACGCCGTCGTCGCCGTTTCGCCGACGGGCGAGCTCGTGGCCTCGTATCGCAAGCTCCACCTCTATGACGCGTTCGGGTCGCGTGAGAGCGACTTCGTCGAACCGGGCGTCATCGAGGCTCCGGAGACCTTCGCCGTCGGGTCGTTCACCGTGGGTCTGCAGACCTGTTACGACATCCGCTTTCCCGAGGTCTCGAGGCGTCTGGTCGACGCCGGAGCAGACCTCGTGCTCGTGCCCGCCGAGTGGGTCAGGGGAGTGCTGAAGGAACACCACTGGCGCACACTCGTCACCGCCAGGGCCCTCGAGAACACGATCTATGTCGCCGCGGCCGATCACACGCCGCCGATCGGGGTCGGGGCCAGCCTCGTCGTCGATCCGATGGGAGTGACCATCGCCTCCCTCGCCGAGAACGAGGACGTCGCCGTCGCGTGGATCGACCGGGGTCGCGTCGACGAGGTGCGGCGCGTGAATCCTGCGCTGGCTCTCCGTCGCTTCGGAACGCGAGAGCTGTAGGAGGCGATCGAGGTGGCTGCGGAACGGGAGAGCCTGCGGTTCTCGTCGCGCGAGGCGTTCCGCGACTGGATGCTCGAGAACCAGGATCTCGAGGTCGGCATCTGGCTGATCGTGGCAAAGAAGGGCGCCCCCTTCACGACGGTCACCTATGCCGAGGCGCTCGACGTGGCTCTCGAGTTTGGATGGATCGACGGGCAGTCGCGTTCCCGCGACGAGCACACGTCGTTCCGCGGTTTCACGCCGCGCAGGGCTGCCAGCCCGTGGTCGATGCGCAACCGCCTGGCTGCAGAAGCGATGATCGCCGACGGCCGGATGTCGCCCCGAGGCCTGACCGAGATCGAGCGGGCACGGGCGGATGGCCGGTGGGACCGGGCCTACGCGGCCTCGACCGATGCGCAGCCGCATCCGGATCTTCTCAGCGCCCTCGAGCAGAATCCGGCCGCGAAGGCCTTCTACGCGACCCTCAATGCGCAGAACCGGTTCGCGGTGTACTACCGCATCCACGCGCTGAAGACGGAACAGGGCCGTGCCCGCGCCATCGAGCGCATGGTGGAGAAGCTCGCGCGCGAAGAGAAGCCCGCGGGCTGACGTCAGCGGCTCTCGCGGCCCGCGCGGGCGAGCTGGGCGGCGGCCCGCTCGAGCACGTCGACCTTCTTGCAGTAGGCGAATCGCACGAGCGACGAGTACTCGCCCGCGAGCTGTTCGCCGCAGAAGGCGCTGATGGGGATGCCCACCACTCCGGCGAGCTCGGGCAGGTCTCGGCACAGTGCTGCCGCATCCGTGTAGCCGAGCGGCGCGGCGTCGGCCACCACGAAGTAGCCGGCCTGAGGGGTGAACACCTCGAAGCCCGCCTTGGCGAGACCGGTCGAGAGGAGGTCGCGCTTGCCCTGAAGCGTGCGCGCGATGCCCTCGAAGAAGTCATCGCCCAGCCCGAGCCCCAGCGCGATCGCGGGCTGGAACGGGGCGCCGTTCACGAAGGTCAGGAACTGCTTGACCGCGAGGATCGCCGTGACCAGCTCGTGCGGCGCGGTCAGCCATCCGATCTTCCAGCCGGTGGTGTTGAACGTCTTGCCGCCCGATGAGATCGTGACCGTGCGCTCCCGTGCGCCGGCCAGCGTCGCGACCGGGATGTGCGGAACGCCGAACGTGAGGTGCTCGTAGACCTCGTCGGTGACGATGATCGCGTCGTGCTCGTGGGCGAGCTCGACGATCAGCTCGAGGGTCTCGCGCGGCAGCACCGTTCCGGTGGGGTTGTTCGGGTTGTTGATCAGGATGACGCGGGTGCGGTCGGTCACGGCGGCGCGCAGGTCGTCGTGGTCGGGCAGGAACGCTGGCAGTCGCAGGGGAACGGTGCGGTGGATGCCTCGGGCGAGGGCGATCACGGCGCCGTACGCATCGTAGAAGGGCTCGAGGGTGACGACCTCGTCGCCGTCGTCGACGAGCGCGAGGAGCGTAGCGGCGAGAGCCTCTGTCGCGCCGGCCGTGACGAGGACCTCGCGTTCGGCGTCGACCTCGAGCGCGTAGAACCGCTTCTGGTGCGCGGCGATCGCTTCGCGCAGCACCGGCATGCCGAGCCCCGGCGGGTACTGGTTCAGTCCGTCGCTGATCGCGCGGCGCGCAGCTTCGAGGATCTCGGCCGGGCCGTCCTCATCGGGAAAACCCTGCCCGAGGTTGATCGCGCCCGTCGACGTGGCGAGGGCGCTCATCTCGGCGAAGATCGTCGACCGAATCGAGCCGTCGGGCGACAGCAGGCCCGCTCCGCGCGCTGTGCGCTGCCAGGAACCAGAGATAGTCACGAAGATCAAACCTACCGCCAGCCACCATGTGGATAACTTTCCGCGTCATGCGCCGACATCCTCTACGGTGTTCCCATGTTCCGTCAGAAACACACTGTGCGCAACGCATCAGTGATTGGGTTGATGCTTACGCTTCTCACCGGATGCGGAACGGAGATCACTGACTCCACAGCACCGTCGACCGCGCCGACACCGGAAAACTCAGACCCTCGAAGTCTCACGTTGGAGCAAGCCACGACGTCCTACGAGAACTTCCAGCGAGCTAGGGATCTCGTGCTCGCCGATGGCGGCCAATGGACTGAGCGAATGGATTCGAGTGCGACGGGACATGCATTGGAGGAATTCATGGTCGACGCGCAAGACTTTGAGAGCCGAGGTTGGCGACTTGTGGGTAGCACGGCGTTTGACTCGATAGCTGTTCAGCGGTCTTCGGCAACTGAAATCTCCTATTACGTCTGTGACGACATCTCGGGCACGGATCTGATTGACAAGAGCGGTAATTCCCTCGTAAAGCCCGATCGCGCAACGAGATCACCTTGGTCAGTTAGCTCATCTTTATCGGCGGATGGGACATTGAAGGTTTCGGTCAGAGAATTCTGGGTAGGTGACGACTTTTGCGACTGACGTACCTAGTGGTGATTGGAATCATTCTTTCGACTGTCGCTGTATCCGTATCGACCTCCTCAGCCAGTGCCGCGGCTTGTTCAGCGGCGGAGCAATTTAGCGGAGCGTGTGGGGCGGTTTCCGGGGGTGGGGTCGATGTGGGGCTCGGTAGCACCGAGGGCGGGGGAAGCGACTCCGGCGGGGGATCGGGCGATGGAGGTGGCGACGGTTCCGCGGAGGGCGGCTCCGGGGTCTCAGGGGGCTCCGACGGCGGCGCTGTGGAGGAGCCCTGTGCCTCCACGAACGTCGTTCTGTGCTCGGAGATGAGACGTGTCACCCCGGATGAGCAGACCCCGAGGACGACAACGCCGGTCGTGACCACTCGGGAGATCGCCCATCTGGTTCCCGGGACCGCCGGGCAGGGGATGGAGCCGAACGGCTGGATGGTCGTGGGGCTCCCGACGAACTTCTATGCCGACGCGGCTCCGAGCGTCGTGTCGACGACGCTGCTCGGGAGCCCGGCCGAGGTTCGATTCACCCCGGTCTCGTTCACGTGGGACCACGGAGACGGCACGTCGACGACGAGCGTGACGGGCGGAGCCTCGTGGGCCTCGCTCGGCGTTGCCGAGTTCTCCGAGACGGCGACCAGCCACGTCTACGAGCGGCCAGGCGACTACACGATCACGCTCACGATCCTGTACGCGGCCGAGTACCGCATCGGCGGTGGTGAGTGGCGAGCCCTGGCAGGCACGGTGCCCTCGACGGCACCGCCGATCACCGCGTCGGCCAAGGCGGCGAAGACCGTGCTCGTCGCCGACGACTGCGGTCGACGTCGCATATCTCCCGGGTGCTGACGGCGCGGAATACGGTTCCAGCGTCGGCGGTTGCCAACTCCAAGCTTCGCCCGAGCGATACGGCAGTTCGTTTCCAGCCCACGCATAGACAACGTCCAGCTTCGATGGCGATGCTTACTGAGCTTGGAAGGAGCACCCATTGTCTGAGAACACCGACAACCCGATCAACCCGGCGGCAGCCGAGGGCATTGACCGCGACGACACCACGAACACCGGTTCGAGCCCCGCCGCCAGCCAGAACGCCCCCGCCTTCCCCCACTACGCACCCGGCGTCTCCGCAGAGACCCCGCCCACGACATCCGCCCCCGAGGCCACCAACGAACCTCGCACCCCGCAGGTTCCCGAGCGGCAGCAGACCACCCCGCAGGCAGAGCAGCCGACCGCACCTCAGCCGACCGCCGTCCAGCCGACGGCACCGCAGCCGGCCGCACCTCAGCCCATCGTCGCCCAGCCGTCCGCCGCGCCTCAGCCGACCGCGACGCAGCCGACCGCACCTCAGCCGTACAACCCGGCTTACTCGCAGGCCCCGGCACCGCACCAGCCGGCCGCCCCGACTCAGCCGCAGCCCCACCAGACGCAGCCGACGCTTGCCTACGCCCCGGCCCCGGCCCCGGCCCAGGGCAACTACGGCAACGGCGCCTTCGGACAGCCGCCGCAGCAGCCCCCCGTCGCCGGCGGCGACACCGCGGGTTCGCGCGCCCCGAAGCGGCGCGGAGGCCCCGTGCTCATCGCCGCACTGGCCATCGCCGCTCTCGTGGGCGGTGGATCCGGCGCAGGAATCAGCGCGTGGGTGATCAGCCAGAACCAGCAGTCCAGCAGCACCACGGCCACCGGTCCGCAGACCATCACGGTCAACAATGCCGACGACGCCTCGCTTGCAACCGCCGTGGCCGCCAAGGCGTCTCCGTCGGTCGTGACGATCTCGGTCAACGACGGGTCGTCGGGCGGCACCGGTTCGGGTGTCATCCTGTCCGACGACGGCTACATCCTCACCAACACCCACGTCGTCACCCTCGATGGCGCGACCGCCACCCCCACCATCCAGGTCACGACCAACGACGGACGGCTCTTCACCGGCACGCTCGTCGGCACCGATCCTGTTGCCGACCTCGCGGTCATCAAGCTCGACAAGGCCAGCGACCTCACCCCGATCACCTGGGGCGACTCGACCAAGCTGAACGTCGGCGACTCCGTGGTGGCCATCGGTGCCCCGCTCGGCCTGTCCGGCACGGTCACCACCGGAATCGTCAGCGCCCTCAACCGCGCGATCACCGTCGCCTCCTCGGCCGCCCCGAAGGGCGACAACACCGACGAGACGACCCCCGACGGCAACGGTGATTCCGGAGACGGCTCGCAGGACAACCCGTACGACTTCTGGAACTTCGACATCCCGGGCCAGGACGGCTCGCAGTCGCAGGGCCAGGCTCAGGCCACGTCGAGCATCTCCCTGGCGGTCATCCAGACCGATGCCGCGATCAATCCCGGCAACTCCGGCGGCGCGCTGCTGAACGACAAGGGCGAGCTCATCGGAATCAACGTGGCCATCGCGAGCGCCGGTTCCACGAGCGCCGACAGCCAGTCCGGCTCGATCGGCGTGGGCTTCTCCATTCCCGCCTCGCTCGCGCAGCGCATCGCGGAGGAGATCATCAAGGATGGATCAGGAAGCCACGGGCTTCTCGGAGCCTCCGTCGGCGACGCCAGCGCGGACCAGGCGCTTGCGAGCGTCACCGCCGGGGCCCTCGTGAAAGAGGTCTCGTCGGGCGGAGCGGCGGAGAAGGCCGGTATCAAGGCCGGTGACGTCATCACCGCGTTCAACGGCATCGCCGTGGCCAGCGCCACCGATCTCACGGCGCAGGTGCGCAGCCTCGCCGCCGGATCCGATGCCAAGCTCACCGTCTACCGCGACGGCAAGACCCAGGACATCGACGTGACTCTGGGAGAGCTGACCCAGTAGCGCGTCGAGCGACACACGATCCCCGGACGGCCTCGGCCGCCCGGGGATCGTTGCGTGCTCCACGTGGCGAACGATCGATGCCTCGAGACGCCCCTGCGATAGGCTCTATCGGCCAGCGTCGGCGCAGCAGTATCGAATCCCGCGTGCGACACGGCACCCGAACACAACGAGTGGATGCCATGACCCCGAACACCCCCGCGAGCTCCCTGCCCGGCGTCTCCTACGTCATGCCGGTGCTCAACGAGGTGACCCATGTCGAGGCCGCTATCGACAGCCTGCTCGCGCAGGACTACCGCGGGCCCTTCGATGTGATCGTCGCCCTCGGACCGAGCATCGACGGCACCACAGAACTGGTGGAGCGGCTCTCCCGGGTCGACCCGCGCATCCAGGTCATCGACAACCCCACCGGCTCGACGCCGAGCGGGCTGAACGTGGCGATCAACGCCTCTCAGAACCCGATCGTGGTGCGGGTCGACGCCCACTCCGTTCTCCCCACCGACTACACGCGCATCGCGGTCGAGACGATGGCGAGAACGAACGCGGCGAACGTCGGCGGAATCATGCAGGCCGAGGGCACGACGCCGTTCGAGAACGCGGTCGCCACGGCGTACGGCTCCGCGATCGGTCTCGGCGGAGGTCAGCACCACCTCGGAGGCGCCGAGGGCCCGGCAGAGACCGTGTACCTCGGGGTGTTCCGCCGCGAATGGATCCAGCGCGTGGGCCTGTTCAACGAGGAGATCCGCCGCGGCCAGGACTGGGAACTGAACCGGCGCCTGCGCGAGGCCGGGGGAGTCGTCTGGTTCACTCCGAAGCTCACCGTCATCTACCGTCCGCGTCCGACGCCCGAGAAGCTCGCCCGGCAGTTCTTCTCCACCGGGCTCTGGCGCGGCGACCTCGCACGGCGCTTCTTCAGCTCGAACGCGCTCAAGTACTTCGTGCCGCCCGTCGCCGTGCTCTCGGTCGTGCTCGGCCTGCTGCTCGGATGCTTCGGCTACTTCGGGCTCGTCGGCAATGCCCAGGGGGCGGCGCTGGTGATCTCATGGATCTTCACCGCCCTGTTCGTCTTTCCGATCCTCTACCTGCTCCTCGTGATCGTGGCCTCGATCGGCGTGACCGCGCGCCGCGGTTTTCGCACGGGTGCCTGGTTTCTCGTAGTCTTGCCGTGCATTCACTTCAGTTGGGGAACGGGCTTCATCCTGGGGTTCCTGAAGCTCACGAGCAACATCACCGCGCACACCGGAAGGTAACCGTGTCACCCACGTCTTCGCGAGGACGACCGTCCTCGATCGCCGAGCTGCGTGCGGTCGCCCAGCCCCCCGAGGTCCGGGGACGCCGCAACGCCGAGCACTGGACCGCGTCGCTCTATCTGCGCAACATCTCTCCCTACCTCACCTGGCTCCTTCTCAAGACGTCGATCTCCGCCAACGGCGTCACCGGCCTGATGATCCTCGTCGGCTGGTCGACCGCGGCCGCGCTGCTGATTCCCGGCATCGGCGGTGCCTCACTCGCCCTTGTGCTCGGCCAGCTGCAGATGCTCGTCGACTGCTGCGACGGCGAGGTCGCGCGGTGGCGGGGAACGTCGTCGCCCGCCGGGGTCTTCCTCGACAAGGTCGGTCACTACACGACCGAGTCCCTGATCCCTATCGCCCTCGGCATCCGCGCAGCCGGCTTCCCCTTCGACGCTCCGGCCGACTATCTCTGGACGACCCTCGGGTTCGCCCTGGCCCTCGTGATCGTGCTGAACAAGGCCCTGAACGACATGGTGCATGTGGCGCGCGCGAATGCCGGGCTCAGCAAGCTCGCCGACAAGCAGGGCGAGTCCGAGCCCTCGCAGCGCCTCGTGGCCCGTCTGCGCAGGCTCGCCCGATTCGTGCCGTTCCACCGGCTGTACCACTCCGTCGAGCTGACGATGCTCGCGTTCGCCTTCGCCGTTCTCGGGCTCTTCATCGGCGGGCCGCTCGCCGACCGCATCCTGCTCAGCGCGCTTCTGCCCCTCGCCGTGCTGGCGCTCATCGGACATTTCGTCGCGATCATGGCGTCGAAGCGGGTGCGCTCATAGCCGACGACGCTCGCGCCACGGTCGGAGTCGTGGTGCTCACCCAGGGCACACGGCCCGACGATCTGCGCCGCGGGCTCGAGTCGATCCTGGCCCAGACGGGCGTGACCCTCGATGTGGTGTGCGTGGGAAACGGATGGGTGCCCACCGGCTTGCCCGAGGGGGTTGCGGCGTTCGCGCTGCCCGAGAACGTCGGCATCCCGGCGGGCCGGAACGCCGGCGTCGGCCAGGTCGCCGGCGAGTTCATCTTCTTCCTCGACGACGACGCGAGCATCCCGTCGCCCACCTTCCTGATCGACGCGATCGAGCTGATCCGCAGCGATCCGCGCATCGGACTGGTGCAGCCCCGGGTCGTCGACCCGACGGGCGTCACGAACCCTCGACGCTGGACCCCGCGCATCCGCAAGGGCGACCCGAGGGTGTCGTCGCCCGTCTTCTCCGTCTGGGAGGGGGCCGTGTTGCTGCCCCGTGCGGTGTTCGACGCCACCGGGGGATGGGCGGCCCCGTTCTTCTACGCCCACGAGGGCATCGAGCTCGCCTGGCGTGTCTGGAACGAGGGACTCGTGACCTGGTACGCGGGCGACCTGGTGGCGAACCACCCCGCGATCGAGCCCACCAGGCACTCCTACTATTTCCGGCTCAACGCGCGCAACCGCGTGTGGCTCGCCAAACGCAATCTGCCTGCGGTTCTCGTGCCGATCTATGTGGGCTCGTGGACCGGCATCCAGATTCTGCGCTGGGCGCGGCGGCCCGCCCAGCTGCGCGCCTGGTTCGGCGGCTGGATGGCCGGGTGGCGGGAGGACTCCGGCGAACGTCGGCCCATGCGGTGGCGCACGGTGCTCCGGATGACCATGGCCGGCCGGCCGCCGATCGTCTAGTCGCCGTCGCGCCGGCCGAGCCTCGGCGTCTTGATCACGATTGGCTACCGGAACGGCCCCCCGGTCGGGGGCCTTAGCAGACGCTGAGTACCCTTGAATCGTGGGAATTCTTCGTGACGCCAGACTCGGTCTCAAGGTCGGACTCGACCTCCTGAAGTCGCGACGCACGCGGGGCGAACTGGCCCATAAGCTCGCGGGTCGGCTTCCTTTCGCACCGGGGACCTTCGAGATCGCCGTGTACTTCGCCGACGGCGACGTGAACCTCTACCAGCTGCGCCAGTGGTACGAACCACTCGCCGAGCTCGCGAAGACGTGGCCTGTCGTCATTCTCAGTCGCAGCCCGTCGGCCATGAACGCGCTGCTCGACGAGTCGCCCGTTCCCGTGGCGTACGTGCGCAAGGTCATCGACCTCGAGAAGATGATCGAGGAGCAGCCGCTCAAGATCGTCTTCTATGTGAATCAGAACGCTCGCAACTTCCAGATGATGCGCTACGGGCGCCGCTGGCACGTTTTCATCAACCACGGTGAGAGCGACAAGATGTACATGACCACGAACCAGTTCAAGGCCTACGACTACAGCCTCGTCGCGGGCGAGGCGGCCGTCACTCGGCTGAACCGTGTTCTGTGGGACTACGACTTCGACAAGCGGGCCATCCGCATCGGACGGCCGCAGGCCGACCACTACTCGGGTCCGGTGCCGTACACGCCAGATGAACGACGCGTGGTGCTGTACGCGCCGACGTGGGAGGGCGACAGGCCGTCGGCTGCCTACGGCTCGATCGCGACCCACGGGGTCACCTTGGTCTCGCAGTTGCTCGCGACGGGACAGCACAGGGTGATCTACCGGCCGCATCCGCGGAGTGGCGTCGTCGACCCGGGCTACGCCGCGGCGAACCAGCAGATCATCAAGATGATCGCCCAGGCCAATGCCGCAGATCCGAGAGCGCAGCACGTCTTCGACGATGGACCCCAACTCGGCTGGCAGCTCGCGGCCGCCGACATGGCGATCGTCGACATCTCGGCAATGGTCTACGACCGTCTCGCCAGTGGAAAGCCGCTCTTCGTCACCAGGCCGGCGAACGCGTTGGCCGAGATCGATTCGAGCGGGTACCTGTTCGAAGCCGAGTGGCTCGACGCCGACGAGTCCGCCGACATCGTGGCCCGGATCGACGCCTTGGAGCACGACCCCGAGGCGGAGGCGCGTCTCGCCTTCTGGGTCGAGCGCTATTTCGGAGACACGACGCCCGGTGCCACGACCCGCAGGTTCCACGAGGCTGTCGACGGGCTCATGAGCCAGTGGCAGCGCAATGCCGACCTTCACGCCGACGACGGTCCTGTCGAAGAGCACGCGCCGGTCACGGACGAGTCGCTGTAGCGGCGGTTCTGCTCAGGTCAGCGGCGCGGATTCAGCGTTCGACTCGGGCGAGGCGCATGCGCACGAGCACGACGGCGACACCGATGACGACGAGCACGACGGCCGCGGCGATGAGCATGGGAACAAACGCCACGCCTGTGTCGGCCAACGTCGTGCTGACGGGAGTGATCTCCGTTGTCAATCGTGTGAACAGTGCTCTCACCTCGCCTTCTGCCTTCATGTAACGAATCGATAACTTCGTCACAGCTTAGCAGTCGACTCTCAGCGATTCACCATAGAGGTGTGCGAGTCGCGGATACGGCGCAGAATAGAGACCATGATCGAGATCGCGGATACCGGCCATCGCTACGAGTTGAGTATCGACGGCGAGGTCGTCGGTCGGTGCTTCTATCGCGACGCAGGGCCGCGAAGAGTCTTTCTCCACACCGAGGTCGACGCCAAGCACGCCGGCCAGGGGCTGGCCACGAAACTGATCCAATACGCCCTCGGCGACTGCCGCACGCAGGGGATGCGCATCGTCTCGCGCTGCCCGATGGTCTCTGCGTACCTCGCGAAGCACGACGATTTCGATGACATCATCGACACGCCCGCCGGAGTCGACGGGCCGACGCCCGGGCAGTGACGTCGGTTGACGCAGCCGAACAGCCTCGGTTAGTGTGTGCAGTCTGCGTCGACCGGCGCGGGCCCCGAGCGCGATGCGCGCCGAAGAGTCGAGAGGACGAGTGTCATGACGATCAACGTCAATTCAATGAAGTCGAACGCACGCTACCTGTCTTCGGCGACCCTCGAGCAGCGTCCGGCAGATCGACTCCAGTCGGAACAGCGCATCACCCTCGTTATGGCACACGTGCTGTAGACGCTTCTCGTCTTCAGCCCCGTGCCTCCTGAGGCGCGGGGCTATTTTTATGCCCTGCGGCACGGGTATCAGCAGCACACCACACAGAGAAAAGGATCATGGAAACGCTTTCCAACCGGCTCATCTCGTGGGCGAGCATCCTCGATGAGAAGACCATCGAGCAGGCACGCACCGCGTCGACGATGCCGTTCATCTACCCGCACCTGGCCCTGA
Organism: Agreia sp. Leaf283; assembly: GCF_001422485.1. Taxonomy (GTDB): domain Bacteria; phylum Actinomycetota; class Actinomycetes; order Actinomycetales; family Microbacteriaceae; genus Agreia. Next base: position 640,609 of record NZ_LMNF01000002.1, on the reverse strand, counting down.
TGCCCGACGCCCACCTGGGCCTCGGCGCAACGGTCGGTTCGGTCATTCCCACGCTCGGCGCCATCATTCCGGCGGCCGTCGGCGTCGACATCGGCTGCGGCATGATCGCCGTGAAGACCCAGTTCACTCGGCCCCAGCTGACCGGGGCTCTCCGCGAGCTCCGGGAGCAGATCGAGCGGGCCATCCCCCTGTCAGCGGGTCGCTACAACCGCACCGTCGTCGCCACCGCCGAACCGCGTGTGGCAGAGCTCGAGGAGCTGGCCGAAGCTGCGGGTTTCGATCCCGCTTCGTACGCCGGGAACTGGCGGCTGCAGCTCGGAACGCTCGGGTCAGGCAACCACTTCATCGAGGTCTCGCTCGACGAGCACGACGATGTGTGGCTCTTTCTGCACTCGGGCAGCCGCGGCGTCGGAAACAAGATCGCGCAGAAGCACATCAGGCTCGCCCAGCAGATCGCCAAGAAATACTGGATCGACCTGCCGCACGGTGATCTCGCCTACCTCGTGGAGGGAACCCCGGAGTTCGACCGCTACATCGCCGAGCTGCGGTGGGCCCAGCACTTCGCCCTGCTCAACAGGGAGGAAATGATGGACAGGGTCATGCGCCAGATGTCGGAGTGGACCGGGACGCCGGTGATCGAAGAGGAGCGGATCAACTGCCACCACAACTTCACCGAGAGCGAGGTGCATTTCGGCAAGCGGGTGTGGCTGTCGCGAAAGGGTGCCATCAAGGCCGATTCCGGCCGCCCCGGCATCATCCCCGGATCGATGGGCACGGCGTCGTACATCGTGGAGGGCCTCGGCAACCCCGTCGCCCTCAACTCGTCGCCGCACGGCGCGGGCCGGGAGTACTCCCGGTCGGCGGCGCGCAAGACGTTCACCCACGAGCAGCTTCGCGAGGCGATGGTCGGCATCGAGTTCCGTGACACCGACGCGTTCATCGACGAGATCCCGCAGGCCTACAAGCCGATCGACAGGGTGATGCTCGACGCGGCCGAACTGGTGTCGGTGAAGCACACGCTTCGCCAGATCGTGAACGTCAAGGGCGACTGACCGGGTGGCCGGCGTGCGGATCGATCAGATCCGCACGTCCGGCCACTCCGAGCCCGGCGCATCCGGAGCCAGCACCTCGGGCTCGGATGCCTTCTTGGAGCGGGTGAGCATGCGCGGCAGCCGCGACGGCTTGCCCGTCGTGAGCTCCTTCTGCTTCGGCGCCTTCTTGTCGCGGGGCACCACGACCTTCGGTTCCAGGCTCGCGGGGAAGAACGGCGGCGGAGGCCCGAACGCGTAGCGGGCGCTGTGCACGACCTTGCGGCCGAGGATGTGATTTCCGGTTCCACCGATGACGGCGCCCACGCCGAAGGGCACGAGGCGCCCGACCGCTCCGGCGCCCGTGCGGGCGGCGAGGTGCTTGAGGAACGTCGTCTTCAGCCGGTCGGCGATCGGTCCGACGGCGAACTGCGGGAGGCTGCGTGTGACGAGCGTTCCCCAGTACTGGGTTCGGGGTGCACCCGTTCCCGCCACCTGGCCCGCGAGCTGCCTCACGAGGTCGGCGCCGGCGGTGCCCATCATCATCGACATCACGAGGGTGCGTGCTCGGTCGGGATCGTCGACGGCGATGCCGTGCACCTCGGTGATCGACTGGGCGAACAGGGCGCTCGCCTCGAGGAAGCCGGCTGTCTCGACGCCTGTGAGGGCCAGCGACACTCCCACGCCGATACCCGGGATGACGGCACTGGCGCCGACCGCTGCGCCGCCGGTCGTCACCGCGGCCAGGTATCGGTTCTCGAGGATCTTGATGATCTGCTCGGTCGATGCGTTCGGGTGCATCTTTCGGATGGACTTGATGTGCGCGATCACCACGGGGCGGTGCACGCTGAGAAGCCCATCGATTCCGCGGGTGAACTGGGGGTGCAGGTCGGGATCGTAGACCGTGGGGCCGGGTTGCGGTTCGCCGATCTGCTTCTGCTTCTTCGCCACTGATGATCCTTCGTTCGGTCGGTGGGGTGATCATCCTACGATCCGTACCCGGGAGAGCGTAGTTTCGACACATGAGTCCACGACCCTCGAACGCCCAGATACCCGCCGACGGCCAGGAATCGGTGTGGGACTACCCGCGCCCGCCCCGCGTCGAGAAATCGACCGAACGCATCCGGATCACCCTCGGCGGGGTCGTCATCGCCGACAGCGTCGACGCGGTGCGTGTTCTCGAGACGAGCCATCCGCCTGTCTACTACCTGCCTCGGGCCGACTTCGCCGACGGCGCACTCAGCCCGGCGCCCGGCAGCTCGTTCTGCGAGTTCAAAGGATCGGCGAAGTACGTCACGGTGCGCGGCGGCGATGTCGTCGCGGCCGGCGCGGGCTGGTTCTACCCCTCGCCGACCGCGGGCTTCGACGAGCTGCGAGACCGGGTCGCCGTCTACCCGGGGGCGATGGATGCCTGCACCGTCGCGGGCGAGACGGTCACGCCCCAGGAGGGCGACTTCTACGGCGGGTGGATCACGTCGCGCGTCGTCGGCCCGTTCAAGGGCGCGCCCGGCACCCTCGGCTGGTGAGGCAGGCGGCTATTCGGCGGTGACGAAGTCGATGAGCTGCTCGACCCGGCCGAGCAGCTGCGGTTCGAGGTCGGTGTAGGTCGACACGCGCGACAGGATGCGCTGCCATGCGCGCGCGATGTCGGCCTGCTCGGCGTGCGGCCACCCGAAGGCTTCGCAGATGCCGTGCTTCCACTCGATCGACCGGGGGATCACGGGCCATTCGGTGAGGCCCAGCCGCTGCGGCTTGACCGACTGCCACACGTCGACATAGGGATGCCCCACCACGATCACGTTGGCGCCGTGCGGGCCGCGCGCCACCTTCTCCGCGATGCGGCTCTCCTTCGAGTTCGGCACCAGGTGATCGACCAGTACGCCCACGCGCCGACCGGGGCCGGGGCCGAACTCGGCGAGAACCTCCTCGAGGTGGTCGACGCCCTCGAGGTATTCGACGACGACGCCCTCGGAGCGCAGGTCGGAGCCCCAGACCTTCTCGACCAGCTCCGCGTCGTGGCGTCCCTCGACGAAGATTCGACTGGCGCGGGCCACGCGGGCGCGCTCCTGAGGCCCGGCGATCGATCCGGAGGCGGTGCGGCCGAGTCCGGTCTGCTTCGTGCGGGGCGCGCGCACGGCCACGGGTGTTCCCTCGAGGAGGAAACCCGGTCCGAGAGGGAACATGCGGCGACGGCCCTTGCGGTCCTCCAGCTCGACCATGCGACCCTCGATGCGCACGACGGAGCCGCAGAAGTCGCTGGCGACGTCTTCGAGCACGAGGTCGGTGACCGCCTCGACGACCGGGAGGTCGATCTTCGCCGGGCGTCGTGAGAAGTCGGCCAGCACATCGGAGCCGTAGCGGTCGTCGTTGTTCATCTGGTCGACGCTAGCAAGACGCGAGCCGCCGACCCGCGAGGCTCGCTGGGTGAGCGGCGGCGATCACAACCAGACCGGCGCGTCGGCGCCGAGCGGATGCGCGGGGGCCGCGTAGTCGGCGAATTGCGCGAGGGCGGGTCGCGCCGTCGTGACATCGCCGTGCGTGACCACCACGTCGTCGCCCAGCGCCGGCCGCTCGGGAGCACTCGTGTACCGGTCGCCCTGGAGGAGTTCCGCGGCCACGCCCGCGAGCGACACCGAGATGCGTCGACCCCGTGGATCGTCGATCTGGTCGGTCAGCGCACGCACCACGGCCGCGGCGAGCATGTACCCGGCGGAGTGGTCGAGCGCCTGCACCGGCAGAGCGCCCGGAGCGGACGGCCCGGCGCCGGTGGTCTTCGACTCGATCATCGAGATGCCCGTGACGGCCTGCACCAGGCTGTCGAAGCCTCGTCGGGTGCGCCATCCTGAAACGTCGCCCCACGCATCCACCGTGGCGTGCACCAGGCCCCGAGGCAGCTCGAGACCGAGCGCCTCTATCGATTGCGGTCGGTAGCCGCTGATGAGAACGTCGGCGTCGGCCAGCAGGGCGTTGATCGCCGCGAGCCCGGAGGCGGTCTTCGCGTCGATGAGTATGGATCTCTTGCCCTGGCCCGTGTCGACGTGCTGCACTGCGATCTCCGGCATCGTGGGCGGGTCGATGCGCAGCACGTCGGCGCCGAGCAGGGCGAGACTGCGGGTGGCCACGGGCCCGGCGATCACCCGGGTCAGATCGAGAACCCGGATGCCGGAGAGGGGCGCCTCCTGCGGGGCGTGCGGTCGCCGCGGGCTCGAGCGCTGCCCGGCAAGCGCTTCGCTGCCGGAGTGGGCCGCCGAGGGCGTCCACTCGCCGGGTTCGCGTACCCGAACGGCCAGGGCGCCGACGGCCCAGGCTGCCTTCTCGATGGCGTGAGCGTCGAGGGCCGCGACGGTCGCCGCGAACTCGGCGGCGGTCGTGTCGTGCGGTAGCCCCACGGCGCGACAGAGGCGCTGGCGGTGATGGGGATAGTTCGCGTGTGTCCTGATCCAGCCGTCGCGCGTGGGGAAGAATCCCGAGAGCTCCGCGAACATCGAGACGGGCTTGCTGTGCAGCCGCAGGAGTCGATCGCTGCCATAGGCGGCGGCGATGCGGTCGGCGTCGAGTACCCAACGGCGGGGTCGGCCACCCGAGGCGAGCAGATGGGCGGATATTGCACCGGCGAAGTCGGCGACGCTGCGCGATGCCAGCCCCGCGACATCCAGGGCCGACGGCAGAAGCCGGCGAAGTCGCACCAGGTCGGGCGGGGTCACTCCGGTGTCTGGCAACGGCATGTCAGCACGCTACTCCGGTTTTGCGATGCGTCGGCCAGCACACGGCCCGCACGAGAGCAACCCCCGCTCGCGCTGCTCGGGCGGCTCGTAGCGTGGAGTGAAAGCGATGAGAAAACCCATGAGAAAGGCGCATCGATGACACGGTTCGGCTACACCCTGATGACAGAGCAGAGCGGCCCGAAGGAGCTGGTGGGCTACGCGGTCGACGCCGAGCGGGCCGGGTTCGACTTCGAGGTCTCGAGCGATCACTATTCTCCGTGGCTGACAGAGCAGGGGCACGCGCCCTACGCCTGGACGGTGCTCGGAGCCGTGGCGCAGGCCACCGAACGCGTCGAGCTCGCGACCTACGTGACCTGCCCCACAATGCGCTACCACCCGGCCGTGATCGCGCAGAAGGCGGCGACGATGCAGCTGCTGAGCGACGGCCGCTTCATCCTCGGACTCGGATCGGGCGAGAACCTCAACGAGCACGTCGTCGGCGAGGGCTGGCCGTCGGTGGCGCCACGCCAGGACATGCTCGAGGAGGCCATCACGATCATCCGCGAACTGCACACCGGCGAGCTGGTGACCTGGGAGGGCGAGTACTTCAGGGTCGACTCCGCACGCATCTGGGACGCTCCCGAGGGCGGCGTTCCGATCGGCATCGCGGTGTCGGGCGAGAAGTCGATCGAGAGGTTCGCGCCGCTCGGCGACCACCTCATCTCAACGGAGCCGTCGGCCGACCTGATCGCCGGCTGGACGAAGGCCCGATCGGGCGGGGCGCCGTCGCGCTCGATCGGCCAGATCCCCATCAGCTGGGCGCCCGACAAGCAGGATGCGGTCGCCCGGGCACACGACCAGTTCCGCTGGTTCGCAGGCGGCTGGGCGGTGAACGCCGACCTGCCGACGCCGGCGGGCTTCGAGGGGGCGAGCCAATTCGTGCGGCCCGAGGACGTGGCCGAGCAGATCGCCTGCGGTCCCGACCTCGACGAGCTCGCCGAGAGCGCCCGACCGTTCCTCGACGCCGGATACACCGACCTGGCGATCGTGCAGATCGGCGACGAGCTGCAGCAGCGGTTCCTCGACGAGGTCGCCGAACCGTTGCTCGAGAAGCTCCGCGCGCTCTGACCCGGCGGATCGGCGGAGGGGGCCATCGGGCATAAACTCCCGGTCGGAATGGTTGCGCCCACGTGGTTGCGAACCTGCACCCTCTTTTCGAAAGGCACCACCCGGCCTATGGCCCCCTCTACCGACGCCCCCGACGAATCCACCAACCAGACCGCACGAGAGCGACGGCAGCGCGCGAGACTCACGCGCACCCCGAGCGAGCGGGCGATCGTCTTCACCCTCGCGCTCACCGGCCTGACGGCCGCAGTCATGCAGACGCTGGTCACGCCGATCACCCCCGAACTCCCGACACTGCTCGACACGTCGAGCTCCAATGCCACGTGGGTGCTCACGGCCACCCTCCTGGCCGCGGCCATCACCACCCCCATCTCCGGTCGCCTCGGCGACATGTTCGGCAAACGCCGCATCACCCTGCTCCTGCTGGCGATCACGGTGATCGGTTCGATCGTCTGCGCGCTCGCCCAAGACGTCACCGTGCTGATCGCGGGCCGCGCCCTGCAGGGTGTGGGACTGGGCGTCATCGCCCTCGGAATCAGCATTCTGCGCGACGTGCTGCACCCCAAGCGGCTCGGTGCTGCCGTGGCCCTGGTGAGCTCGACCCTGGGAATCGGGGGCGCGCTCGGACTGCCGCTGGCCGCCTTCGTCGCGGACACCTTCGACTGGCACGTGCTGTTCTGGATGGCGACCGCGCTGTCTGCCCTGGCCTTCGCGCTCGTCCTGTGGGTCGTTCCCGTCTCCACCCTCCGCACCGGCGGCTCGTTCGACTACATCGGCGCCATCGGCTTCGGAATCGGGCTCGTGGCACTCCTGCTCGCGGTGTCGAAGGGCAACGAGTGGGGCTGGGCGACGCCGGGCACCATCGGCCTGTTCGTCGGGGGAGCCGCCGTTCTCGTCGTGTGGGGCCTCTACGAGCTCCGCGCATCCAACCCCCTGATCGATCTGCGGATCGCTGCGCGGCGCCCGGTGCTTCTCACGAACCTGGCGTCGATCACCGTCGGATTCGCCTACTTCGCCAGCGTGGCCGTACTGCCCCAGCTGCTCGAGGCCCCCACCGACACGGGCGTCGGCCTCGGCCAGACGCTGTTCATCGCCAGCCTCTGCCTGATGCCCAGCGGAATCGTGATGTTCTTCCTCTCACCGATCGCGGCGCGTCTGTCGGCGAGCAAGGGGCCGCGCACGTCTCTCGTGCTGGGATCGGCGATCATCGCGGTGGGCTACGTCGTCGCCGTCGGCCTGATGACCGAGGTCTGGCACGCCGTGCTCGTCGCGACCGCGGTGGGATTCGGCGTCGGCTTCGCGTACGCCGCCATGCCGACGCTCATCATGCACGCGGTGCCCGCATCGGAGACGGCGGCGGCGAACGGATTCAACTCGGTGATGCGCACGCTGGGGTCGACGATCGCCGCGGCGGTCATCGGCGTGATCCTCTCGTCGCACGTCGACATCGTGGGGGACCGCGCCATTCCGACGGCGGCCGCCTTCCAGTGGTCGTTCGGGCTCGCGGCCGCGGTCGCGCTGGCCGGGGCCATCCTCGCGCTCTTCCTGCCGCGGCGAGAGACGGTGTATCAGACGGCGAGCATCCCCGTGGTCTCACCGGGCAAGGCCTGATCACTCACTGCGCGCGGCACGTGCGAGCCAGTCGTTGAGCTCGGCCGTCAGCTCCTCGTCGACCTGCATCGAACGACCGTCGAGGGTGTGCACGGCAACCGCCTGGCGCACGCTCGACACCAGCCAGAGCGCGTCGTAGTCAGCGAGGTCTCGGGCGCGGATGGGCGCGAACCGCGTTCGCAGGCCTCGTGACTCGAAGAACCTGAACGCCGTCGCCTGCGTCGTTCCGGCCAGGATCCCGCTCTCGACGCCGGGACTCTCCACGACGTCGCCGCGTCGCGCCAGCAGGCTCGACGTGGGTCCCTCCAGAGCGAGTCCGTCGGTCGACGTGAGGATCACGTCGTCGGCACCGCGACGGGATGCCTCGCGCAGCGCCGCCGCATTCGTCGCGTACGACAGGTGCTTGGCCCCCAGCAGCAGCCAGGGCGCGCCGTCCGCCGCGTCGCTGGCATAGCCGCGATCGAGCGTGACAACCGAGACGCCACGGCGCCGGATGCCGGTGAAGTCTCGGGCGGGTCGGGCCAGCAGCCAGGCCGTGGGTGTGCCGTCGCCGCCCTCGATGCCCCGCGTCATGGCGAGAGTCACGGCCAGGCGCTCCGCCGGATCGTGCTCCTCGATCGACATCGCCAGCGCCTCCGTCCAGCGGGCGCGATCGATGAGGGGCAGGTCGAGCGCCCTCGCCGACGCCTCGAGACGATCGAAGCGGGCGTCGAGCGGAGGCATCCGGCCGTCGATGATGCTGACGCTCTCGAAGACGCCGTCGCCCCGGGTCGCACCCCAGTCGGTCACGGCCAGCTGGGGCTCCCGGGGATCGACCTTCCTGATGCCCGACGGCTCGAGAAGAAGAACGACGGGTGAGCTCGTCATGACGGGTCCCTGTCGACGAGGTGCAGTTCGACGTCTCGCAGCTCGCCGGAGTCGGCGACCGCGGTGAGATAGGTGCAGTGGGGTTGTCGTCGACGATCTGTCGGCGATCCGGGATTGAGCAGGCGCAGGCCGGTGGCGGCCGTCGTGTCCCACGGAATGTGGCTGTGGCCGAAGACGAGCACGTCGGCATCGCCGAACATGTCCGCCATGCGAGCCTCGCGGCCCGTCGCCGCGCCCGTCTCGTGGATCATCGCGAACCGCAGGCCCTCGACCTCGAACCGCGCGACCTCGGGCAGACGCGATCTGAGGCCGTCGCCGTCGTTGTTTCCGTACACGCCCACGAATTCCTTCGATCGGGACTGCACATCGTCGAGGGTCGCCTCGTCGACCCAGTCGCCCGCGTGCAGCACGAGGTCGGCGTCGTCGATGGCCTGCCACACCGAGCGGGGGAGAGCCTTCGCCCGTCTGGGCAGGTGCGTGTCTGCGATCATCATGATGCGAGTGCTCATCCGTTCAGTCTGACAGTGCGAGTGGGATTGAATAAGGGGGTGACTCATCCCCAGCGCGACCTCATCGCGGCCCTCCGTTCCGATCTCACTGCCGCGGGGTTCACCGTCTCCGCCCTGTCCGGGCTCTGGGGTCCCGACGCCGATGCCGCGCTGCACCGCAATCAGCGCGTACCAGCACTGCGTGCCCTCGCCCGCCTGCGCAGCACCCTGGGTCGCTCGACAGCGACGGCGACACTCGCCGAACTGTTCGTTCTCGGTCTGCCGGTCGCGCCCGCCCTGCTCGCTGAGGCTCTGCCGAGCCTGGGTATCCAGGGCGCCGCGGAGCTCCGCCTGATCTCGTCAGTAGACGAGCACGACGAGAGCGTGCGACCCGTTGCCGACCTGCGCCCCTACAGCTTCATCGACCAGCTCGGCGTGGGCAGCTGGTGGATCATGTCCGATCTGGGAGAGCTCTCGCTCGGGCATGCGGTCGGCGAGGATCACGTGCTCGGCGTCGGCGGCGCATCCCTGACTCTGAGCGGACTCATGATCCAGCGCCCCGTCGACAGCGCCCTCGACCTGGGCACCGGCTGCGGCATCCAAGCCATGCACGCCGCACGTCACGCGCGCCGGGTCGTCGCGACGGACATCTCCGCCCGCGCCCTCGACATCGCCTCGCTGAACGCCGAGCTCAACGGCTTCGAGAACATCGAGTTCCGTCTGGGCAGCCTCTTCGAGCCCGTCGCCGACGAGACGTTCGACCAGATCGTCTCCAACCCGCCGTTCGTGATCACCCCGCGGGCAGAGGGAGTGCCGAGCTACGAGTACCGAGACGGAGGCATGGTCGGCGACGCCCTCGTGCAGCACGTCGTGCGTCACGCGGGGGAGCATCTCGCACCCGGCGGAGTCGCCCAGTTCCTCGGCAACTGGGAGTACACGCACGCCGAGGCGGGGCTCGATCGCGTGCAGGGGTGGCTCGACGAGACGACGGACCCGATCGTCGACGCCTGGGTGATCGAACGCGACGTTCAGCACATCGACGAGTACGCGGAGACCTGGATCCGAGACGGCGGCACGACGCCCGCCTCGCCGCAGTTCGATCGGCTCTACGGCGCATGGCTCAACGACTTCGAGCATCGCGGCGTCGAGCAGGTCGGCTTCGGCTACGTCATGCTGAGGCGACCGGATGCGGCGTCGCCGGCGACGCCGTCGCCGTTCCGCCGTCTCGAGCAGCTGCATGGCCCGCTCGGAGGCTCCGGCTCCGGTCTCGGTGCACATCTGAGCGACTGCCTCGCCGGCCACGACTGGCAGACGAGGCGGAGCGACGCCGAGCTTGCGGCATCGACGCTGGTCGTCGCATCCGATGTGACCGTCGAGCGGCACTACTGGCCGGGCGACGACGATCCCACCGCCATGATCCTCAGGCAGGGAGGCGGCTTCGGTCGTCAGACCCCGATCGATACAGGGCTCGCGGCCCTCGTGGGCGCCTGCGACGGCGAACTCACCATCGGCGCGATCTGCGGCGCACTGGCGCAGCTGCTGTCGGTCGATGAGACGGCTCTCCTCGACGAGCTGCTGCCACGGGTGCGCGCGCTTCTCGACGACGCCATCCTGCTTCCGACGCCCGAGGTCTGACGGGCCGAGAGACACGCCCCCGCATCAGGGGTGTCGAGCCTCAACCCTTGCCGCCGCGATCAGCCCGAAGGCGATGAGTGCCAGCACCGAGCCGGCGACGACGAGCAACGGTGCCGACCATCCGTCGGAGACCTCGTGCACGGCGCCCACGATCGTCGGTCCGGTCGCGGCGAGCAGGTATCCGCCGCCCTGCACGAACGCGGACATGCCTCGGGCCTGGTCGTCGCTGCGTGACATGCGCACGATGATGATGAAGACGATCGTGATGCCGCCGCCTTGAGCTGCGCCTCCGAGCACCGACCAGAGGGGCCACAGGCTCGGATTCACCAGCAGGCCCACCGGCATGGCGAGCCAGAGCACACCCACGAGCGCGACTACGGAGCCCGGGCGCCAGCGGCCAGCGAGCAGGGGAACCCCGAGCGCGCCGACCACCGCGAGGATCTGGAACACGGAGGAGCTGGCGCCCGCAGATCTCGCGTCGAGTCCCTGGAGGTCGTGCAGGATCGTGGGAAGCCACGTGGTGATTCCGTAGTACGAGAACGCCTGTCCGCCGAACGCCAGCATCAGCAGCCACGCGGTGAGGCTCCGCCACGACGCCGAGTGCTCAGCCGGGGCGTCGAGAACGTCGGACGCCGGACCCCGGTCGCCGAGGACGGACCTGCGCCATCCGGCCGCCTGTCCCCACACGATGATGGCGACGACGATCAGCACGGCCCAGGCGGTGATTGCTGCCCGCCAGCCCAGCCAGTCTGCGAGCGGAGCCGTGCCGAGGGAGGTCAGCATCGCGCCGACATTGAGGGTCGCGGTGTAGACGCCCGTCACGATGCCGACTCGCGCGGGCGGGAAGTCTCGGCGCACGACCACGGGAACCACGACGTTGCCGATCGTGATCGCGACACCGATCACGACCGTGCCGATGACGGCCACGGCGAAGCCGCCCTGGGCGCGGATCAGCGTTCCTACCAGGATTCCCGTGAGGGAGATCAGCACGGCGCGTTCCGGTCCCGCTCGACCGATGAGAGCCGCGGCCACGGGCGTCGCCAGGGCGAAGCACAGCACGGGGAGACTCGTGAGCAGCCCGGCGGTCGCGGCAGAGAGATGGAGTTCGTCGCGAATCTGGCCGATCACGGGCGCGATGGCCACGATCGGGCCTCGCAGGTTCAGTGCGAAGAGGACGACGCCCGCCAGGAGGAACCACGGCATCGCGCGGGAGGTGGACATGGGGCCGCGCGAACTGTTCACTCTCCATTATCTCGGATGCCGCCGGTTCAGCCGGGCCACAGGCTCGGTCGCGACAATGGTTAGCCAGAGTCGATCGAAAGGACATTCCGTGGGATTCATCGACAAGCTTCTCGGACGTGAGCCGGAGCAGCCCTCGGCTGCAGCTGCGCAGGCGGCGCCCGATTATGGAACACCGCCCGGAGCGGTTCGCGATGCACAGGCGGGAGGCCGCTCCGAAGACGACATCGCCATCGAGCGCTACCGCTACCTGCTGCGTACGGCACCGCCCGAGACCATCGAGCAGGTGCACGAAGAGGCCTTCGCTCGGCTGACGCCCGAGCAGCGTGCTCAGCTGTTCGCTCAGCTCAGTGCCGAGGCGCCGACCGGCGAGGCTCCGCGCGATGAGAGCGCCCCGGCGCTCGCGCAGGCCGCAACCCGTTCCGAGCTCCGTAACCCGGGCACCCTCGAGCGTTCCCTTTCAGCACCGGCCCAGGGCGGATTTGGGATGGGCATGGGCTCGATGTTCGCCGGTTCGCTGCTCGGCAGTGTGGCCGGCATCGTCGTCGGCTCCGCGATCGCGCAGGCGTTCATGCCCGACCTCGGTGGAGGCGAGGCATCGGGCGCGGACGCCGGCGGTGCGGACGCGAGCGGTGCCGATTCCGGCGGTGCGGATGCTGGTGGTGCCGACGCTGGCGGTGCGGATGCCGGTGGCTTTGATGGCGGCGGCTTCGGAGACGGCGGCGGGGGAGATTTCGGCGGCGGCGACTTCGGCGGCGGCTTCGACTTCTAGGCCTGCTTCTTGGGCGCGACCGAGACGGGGTAGTCGGCGGCGTACCGGGCGAGAACGTCCGACACCGGCGCATCCATGACCAGGGAACCCTTGTCGAGGTACAGCCCGCGGGTGCAGAAGCGCCGCAGGTCCTTCTCGTTGTGCGACACGAAGAACAGCGTGCGGCCGCCGGCGAGCAACTCCTCGATGCGTCGGTAGCACTTCTCTCGGAACGCCTTGTCACCGACGGCCAGCACCTCGTCGACGAGAATGATCGGCTCTTCGAGCTGCGAAATGACGGAGAAGGCGATTCGCACCTTCATACCGCTGGAGAGGTGCTTGTAGGGCGTGTCGAGGAAGTCGCCGATCTCAGCGAAGTCGATGATGCGCGAGAACCGCTCGTCGATCTGCGCCTTGGTCATGCCGTGCAGGCCCGCGGTGAGGTAGACGTTGTCGCGAACCGACAGGTCGTCGACGAAGCCGCCGGTGATCTCGATGAGCGGTGCGACCCCCTCGTGCACCCGAACCGAACCCTCATCGGGCAGAACGACCTCGGCGACGAGTTTGAGCAGGGTCGACTTGCCCTGACCATTGCGCCCGATGACGCCGATCGCCTCGCCCTGCTGCACGGTGAAGCTCACGTTGCGCAGGGCCCAGAACTCGCCGGGTCGTGAGCGGCGGAGCCTGCCGGCGAACAGATCTTTGAAGTTGCGTCTCGAGCGTCGGTTGCGTTTGAACCGGATGCCGGCGTCGGCCACGGTGATGACGGGGGAGTCGGTCATCAGATCTCCTTCAGCACGGCACGCTCGGTGCGACGGAACACGAGGATGCCCACGAGAAGCAGAAGAACGGACATCGCCGCGCTCACGCCGACGAGATACCAGTCGAGCTGCTCGGGAAAGAACGCGGCGCGGTACAGCGAGAAGATTCCGCTGAGCGGGTTGAACGCGGCGACGACGTGCAGCTGCTCGGGCAGGTCGGCCGTGCTGTAGATGATCGGAGATGCGTAGAACAGGGCACGGAGGGCGAGCTTCACGGCCCGCTCGAGGTCTCGGAAGAACACCACGAGGGGGGCCACGATCAGGCCGACCCCGACCGTGAGGACTCCCTGGATCAGGATGGCGAGGGGGAAAAGGAGGACCTCGACGTGCAGGGTCGCGCCCGCGAAGATGGCGAATGCCGCGAGCACCGGCAGGCTGGCGAGGAACTCGATGCCCTTGGAGAGCACGAGACGGTTCACCCAGATCGTGCGGGGGATCTTGGTGGAACGGATGAGCTTCGCCTCACGGAGGAATGCGCGCGTCGCGTCGGCGGTCGTGCCGTTGAACCACATCCACGGCAGCAGGGCGGCCAGGAGAAAGACGATGTACGGGTCTTCGCCCACCGACTTCTGGAACACCTGGGTGAAGACGAACCAGTAGATGAGCGCCATCACGAGGGGATCGAGGATCGACCACACGTATCCGAGCGCAGACGTCGAGTAGCGAACTCGCAGATCGCGCCGGGTCAGCAGCCAGAGGGCGTTGCGATACCGCGCGAACGGGGTGCGCTGGTTCGGCCGCACCTCGCTGAGCGTCGTCGTCACGTGCCGTTTCTCATTTCTCTGGAAGAACAACGCTCCACTCTATCCCGCACACGAATCATGCCCCCTCGCTCCGATCGATGATCGGCGCGAAGGGGCATGGACTCGAAGCTGGTGCCCGAAAGGATTCGGACGCTGGGACGCGTCAGACGAAGAGGTTGGCCCGCTCCAGGTCTTCGGCGAAGTCGACCTCGACTGCATAGAGGTCTGAGATGTCGACAGGCTCGACGAGAAGCCGGTTCTGCTCGATGGCGAGCTCGAGGCCTCGCTCGAAGTAGTCCTGGTCGCCGACGACCTTCAGCTGGCGCAGCAGCGTGGCCTTGTCGGCGGCGGAGATGTAGTTGATCCCGACGGCCTCGCCCAGACCGCCCTTGACGGTCTTCGACAGTTCTTTGATGTAGCCCTCGGCGCTGGTCGTGTACTTGACCTCTTCGTCGGAGACCTTCGACGTGTTGACCGTGACGAAGGACTGCTCGCGGGCGATCATGGCAGCGGCGCGATCGAGAACGGCCGGGTCGAAGACGACGTCGCCGTTCATCCACAGCACACCGCCGGGGCCCGATGCCTGCAGGGCGCGCATGAGGCTCTTCGACGTGTTGGTCTGGTCGTACTGCTCGTTGTAGACGAAGGATGCCTGCGGGAACGCCTCGATGATGTGCTCGAGCTTGTAACCCACCACGATGGTGACCTTGGCGCTGTTGCCGAAGGCGTGGTGGATGTTGTCGAACTGCTGACCCATGATCGTGCGGCCATCGTTGAGTTCAGTGAGAGGCTTCGGAAGGCTGCGGCCGAGGCGGCTGCCCATTCCTGCGGCGAGGATGACTACCTGGGTGGTCATGATGATCTCCTTGATGGTGCGAAAGTAATGAGGACAAGACTGCGCATCGGCCCAGGAATCGAGAATTCAGAAACCGTTAAGCCGATTGAGAGGCGCTGGACACTCCGTTATGTCGCACTTCACTGTATCGTGTCCCCCTATTCGGGTCACGTGAGGATCGACCATCGTTTCGTGTTCGTGATATAACCTCCAGCTGTTTCCCGGGGAGTGAAGTCGGGGATGAAAGCGCATCACTGTGTGTCCTTCATGAATGCGAGTGTCGGTCTCGGCTGATACCTTAAGTTCGGTGAG
The DNA here is from genome assembly GCF_001422485.1 of Agreia sp. Leaf283. Classification (GTDB taxonomy): domain Bacteria; phylum Actinomycetota; class Actinomycetes; order Actinomycetales; family Microbacteriaceae; genus Agreia. The sequence goes on along the minus strand of NZ_LMNF01000002.1, from coordinate 625,450 downwards.
CTCAGAGTCAGATATTTCAACGACCGGGGGCGAAGGCGACGACGAGTTGAACGAGGAGCTGAATTCCTCTGATGCAGAACCCGTGGCCGGTGCCCGCACCGCACGTTCTGAGACCACGAATGCATCGACATCAGCACGAAAGCCTTCATCCGCTCGAACATCCAAGCCTCGTTCGGCAGGTGCGGCAAAATCCACCACGACGGTTCGCCCGTCACGCACGGCGAAGCCGCGCAATCCAGTCCGACCGGTGAAGCCCGCCGACCCCGGCGTCGACGCGATCGGCGCAACCAGCGAAGAGGACGACGTGACACCCCAGTCTCCGACCGATGTGGCCGACAGCGACGTGGCCGACGACGCGCAGACGACCGGTCCGGGCAGCGCGTCCGAGCCGACCGGTGTCGATGGCGCTTCTTCTGACGAGGCCGCCTCTCTCGACGTGTCCGCCTCTCCCGATGACGCCGGCACCAAGCCGCGTCCGGCTTCTCCGCGATCTCCCCGTGCGCGAAGCGCCGCTGCCACGAAGGCCGCGTCCGGCTCGGCTCGCGTGCCTTCCGCCCCGCGTGCGCCGCGCAAGCCCGCAGCGCCCCGCTCGAAAGCCGCACCGTCGGCATCCGACGCTCCGATCGTGCTCGATCCGTCAGCGACTCCCGTCAGCGCACCCGCGAAGAAGACGACACCCAAACCCGTGAGGATGACTGCGGCGCAGAAGAAGGCCGCAGCACTCGCCGAGGCCGAGGCCGCCGAGCGTGCCGCATTCCGCGCACAGCAGCCCGTCGTGCTCTCGATCGAGCGACTGATCAAGAAGTTCGGCAGCACGATCGCCGTCGACGGAATCGACCTCGAGGTGCGACAGGGCTCGTTCTACGGAATCGTGGGCCCGAACGGGGCGGGCAAGACGACGACGCTCTCGATGGTCACCGGACTCCTGCGACCCGATTCGGGAACCATCTCGATCAACGGCCTCGACGTCTGGGCGAATCCCGCCGAGGCCAAGAAGATCATCGGTGTCCTTCCCGACCGTCTCCGCCTGTTCGATCGCCTGACCGGGCGTCAGATGCTCTACTACGCCGGCACTCTTCGCGGCCTCGACAACAAGACCGTCAGGGAGCGCAGCGACGACCTTGCGGCGGCCTTCGGCCTCGAAGACGCACTCGGGCGCCTGGTCACCGACTATTCGGCCGGCATGACGAAGAAGATCGCTCTGGCTGCGGCCATGATCCACTCGCCTCGCATCCTCGTGCTCGACGAGCCCTTCGAATCGGTCGACCCGGTGTCGGCGGCGAACGTCATCGAGATCCTGCAGAAGTATGTGGAGACGGGCGGAACGGTTGTTCTGTCGAGCCACAGCATGGACATGATCCAGCGGGTGTGCGACGGCGTCGCCATCATCGTGCAGGGACAGGTTCTCGCGCAGGGAACGGTCGATGAGGTCAGGCGCGACGGCACCTTGGAAGACCGCTTCGTCGAGCTCGCCGGTGGGCGCAAGGCAGCGGAAGGCATGGAATGGTTGCTGAATTCCTCAAACTGAAGTTCGCGCTTCTCGCCAACACCTTCAACCGCACCGCCAAGCAGAACGCAGGCATCGTCGTCGCGACCCTGGTGGGTCTTGCGCTGACGGTCGCGTGCGTGATCGCGCTCTCCTCGCTCGACGCGGGCTCCGATGAGGCCCGCACCGCGGTGATCCTGGGCGGCTCGGTCGTCGTTCTGGCCTTCATCGTCGTGCCCCTCGTGTCGTCGGTTCCCGACCCGCTCGACCCCCGCAGATTCGCGCTGTTCGGCATCCCCGCTGCGACCCTGGCCAGGGGGCTGGCCATCGCCGGCGCGGTCAGCGTGCCCGTTGTTCTCACACTCGTGGCAGCCGTCTTCACCGTGCCGGTCTGGTCTGAGAACGCCGCCACCACGCTTCTCGCCGTTCTGGCCGCACTGATCGCGGTTGCGACCATCGTGCTCGCTTCGCGCGTGGCCGCCCTCATCGCCGCCGTGGGTCTCTCCACTCGCCGGTCGCGCGAGACCGCCGGCCTCATCACTGTTCTCCTGATCGTTCTCGCCTCTCCCGCCGTGGTGCTCTGGTTCAGCGTCAACTGGGGTCGAGACGGCTCGGGTCTCGTCGGCGCCGCTGCAGATGCCCTCAGCTGGAGTCCCTTGGGCGCCGCATGGGCTCTGCCGGCCGACGTCGCGACGGGCGTCTCCGGCGGCGAGGTGACGATCAAACTGCTGATCTCGCTCGCATTCCTCGCTCTGCTGTGGCTGTCGTGGCGTGCTCTCGTCGCGCGAGTTCTCGTCACGGCTCAACGATCCGTGCCCGAACGCGAACACGCGAACCTCGGCTGGTTCGCCCGCACGCCGTCCACCCGGTCGGGCGCCGTCGCCGCTCGCAGCTTCACATACTGGGCACGTGACGCCCGGTATCCGGTGCCCGTCATCGGAGTCTTCGGGTTCCTCGTGGTCGTCTTCCTCGCGTTCGTCATTGCCGGCATCCCGCTCACCTATCTTGTACTCCTCACCGTGCCGGCGCTCTGCGCCACCCTGGCCTTCTCGGTGCATAACGATGTGGCGCTCGACAATTCGGCGATCTGGCTGCACGTGTCTGCAAGTCGTGTCGGTTTCGCCGACCGGCTCGGGCGCGTCGTGCCAGTTCTTGCGATGGGCGTGCCCCTCATTGCCGTGGGGTCGGTGGCGGCAGCCTTCTTCGCAGACGATTTCGAGGCGCTGCCGGCGCTTCTGGGCGTCAGCACGGTGCTGCTCCTGGCCGGGCTCGGTGTCGGAAACCTCCTCTCCGCAGTCTTCCCCTATCCGGCCGTGCGACCGGGCGACGGGCCGTTCTCGCAGCCGCAGGTCGGCGGCGGAACCGGATTCGTGGTGCAGATCGCGTTCGTTCTGCTCACCACACTGTTTGCGGCTCCCTCCGTCTACTACGCCATCCTCGGCCTTCTCGGCGACGAGTCGGCGTTCTGGCCTTCGCTGTGGTGGGGCGCGGGCGCCGGTTTCGTCGTGCTCATCGCCGGCACTGTCATTGGCGGGGCGATCTTCGATCGACGCGGTCCCGACATCCTGGCCGCAGCGCTGCGCAACTGATCTTTCGCCTATCCGACACGAAGTGGCTGATTAGCCCCGATAGTATTCCCTAGGGTCGTGATGATCCGGGGGAAGCGGGCGAATCAGTGTTCAAACGGATGGCGGGCCTGACGGTTGGCGTGACGATCATGCTCGGATTGGTCGGCGGTATTGCTCCACCCGTGCAGGCCGATGCGTTCCCCCTGTCGTTCAGGCTCTCTGTCGATGTTCACCTCGATATTCCGCCGTTGCCCGATGAGGCCAGCGAACCCCCGACGTGGATTTGGGTCCAGGTTTACACAATGGACGGGGTCTTAGTGAACGAGTCCAATACTGAAGTCGTGCGCGATCTTCCCGTGGGACGCTACCTCGTTAAAGCCGGCGCGGCACGGTTCTCCGACATCGGGACACCCATGGCGGGTGCCTGGTACGGCGACACTTCCTACCGCTCGCGCTCCCAGCCTGTAGAGATCACGGATCACGACGTGAGCATAACCATCAATCTTGTACAGGCCGGAGTGCTGTCCGGTCATGTGACCGCGTCAGGCGGAGGCACGGTGGCGGGAGGTTCGGCTGCGGCATTCCTCTATGACCCGATCGATGGAAGCTACGAGCTCGCGGGAACCGGCGAGACGGACGCGTCTGGCACCTACTCGATCACTGTGCCACCGGGGGAATTCGTGATCCGTGGCGGCCAGCAGCCGGTCAATGCGGGCTATGTGATTCCGGCCTACGCCGACCGGCTCTTCGGCGACGGAACGGTGGTCGAGGTCGTTGGGGGCGAGATAGTAGACAACATCGACGTCGAGCTGCCGCCGTGGTCGACCACGACCGAGAGGATCGCGGGCGCTGACCGTTTCGACAATGCGGTCATGGCTTCGGAGGCGGCCTTCTCCGCCGGCGTTCCCGTCGTCTACATCACGAATGGGTTGAATTGGCCAGACGCGTTGAGCGCGGGACCCGCGGCTGCCCATGAGGGCGGGCCGCTGCTGCTCACCGCCCCGTCTTCGATTCCGGCGGTGCTCGACGGCGAGCTGCGGAGACTCCAACCCCAGCGCATCGTCGTTGTGGGCGGTCCGGCGTCCGTGTCCGACCAAGTGCTCGCGCAGCTGAAGGCCTACTCCCCGTCGGTGAGCCGAATCGGTGGTGCTGACCGATTCGAGGTGTCTCGCGCCGTTTCGACAGAAGTGTTCGGCAGCCGGGTGCCGTCGCGCACGATGCTCGTGGCCACCGGCTCGAACTTCTCGGACGCCCTGTCGGCAGGCGCGGTGGCAGCGAGGATCGACGCCCCCGTGGTCCTTATCAACACGGGCGGTGACCGGATCGATGACGTCACCCGATCGTTCCTCTTCGGCGCCGACCTCGAACTACTGACCGCAGTCGGCGGCCCGGCGGTCATCAGCGACGACTTTGTCGACCAGCTCGGCTACTTCACCAAATGGGGAGGGGCCGGACGCTACGGTGGCGCAGATCGCTTCGCGGTGAATCGAGCCCTCAACGGCGGCGGCCAAGGCCAGTACCCTTTCGTGGAGTGGCAGCAGACCGCCTATCTCGTGAGTGCACGGAACTATCCCGACGCCATGTCCGCGACAACCCTCGCGGCGAGTCAGAACGCGCGGGTCTACCTCTCTGAGCCGACGTGTGTTCCTCAACAGACACTCGACCTCATACGAGGATCCCACATCAACAAGGTCGTGCTCATCGGAGGACCCGCTTCGCTCAGTGAGGATGTCGCGCGTCTGCGGCCCTGCTGAATCGGCACCATCGCGGCCTCACCGGCATCCGGAGAAATTAGACTGGACGCATGAGTCACGTTTCGTCAGCCCGTCCGTCAGCCAGCATTGCCGAGCCCGGCGGTCCCAGCGAGGGCGGTGGAACCTCGACCCTCGATCGTGAACTCGAAGAGCTGCTCGAGCAGGAGGCCATCGAGCCCGGCGATCACGAGCGCTTCTCGCACTACGTCAAGAAGGAGCAGATTCTCGAATCGGCGATGACCGGCAAGCCCGTCAAGGCTCTCTGCGGCAAGAAGTGGCTGCCGGGCCGCGACCCCGAGAAGTTTCCGGTGTGCCCTGACTGCAAGCGCATCTACGAGGGACTGAAGCCGGAGTGATCCCGGCCATTCCGGTCACACGTACAGCGTCGGGATCACCGGCTCGCCGCGGCCCAGACGGAACGCCTGGTCGGGGAGCTCGGCGATCGCATCCGCCCTGTGTGCGCGGGCGCGCTCGACGCCGCCGGGCCCGGTGAATTGCTCGTTCACGACTCCGTTGTCGATCAGGGTCACGAGCAGCTCGCGATCGGATGCCTCCGGCCGTGTGGCCTCTCCGACATGGATCGCTTCGGTCGTCGCGCGCCCGGATGAGTTGATTCGACGAACCGGGTTCTTGCGCCCCCCGATCGTGGCCTTCTCGGCCGACTTCTTGGCGACGGAGACCCACTCGCCCGCGGCATCGGTGTGCGCGACGAGCTTGTAGACCATGCCGGCCGCGGGGGAGCCCGAACCGGTCACGACCGAGGTTCCGACCCCGTACGAGTCGACCGGTGAGGCGGACAGCGCGGCGATCGTGTACTCGTCGAGGTCGTTGGTGACCGTGATCTTCGTGTCGGGGTTGCCGAGCGAGTCGAGCTGTTCGCGCACGGCCTTGACGAGCGAGGGAAGATCTCCGGAGTCGAGTCGGACCGCCCCGAGGCGATCTCCGGCGACCTTGACGGCGAGCTCGACGCCGCGCTGCACGTCGAACGTGTCGACCAGGAGCGTGGTCGATGGGCCGAGCGCGTCGACCTGCGCCTGGAAGGCGGCCTCCTCGCTGTCGTGCAGGAGGGTGAACGCGTGGGCCGCCGTGCCCATCGTCGGGATGCCCCAGCTGCGGCCGGCCTCCAGGTTCGATGTCGCACCGAAGCCCGCGATGTAGGCGGCGCGCGCGGCGGCGACTGCCGATCTCTCGCCCGTGCGCCGCGATCCCATCTCTGCCAGGGGACGACCGGCCGCGGCCGATACCATGCGCGACGCCGCACTCGCCACGGACGAGTCGTAGTTGAGCACGCTCAGAATCAAGGTCTCGAGGATCACTCCCTCGGCGAACGTGGAGTCGACGACGAGAATGGGGGAGTTCGGGAAGTAGACCTCGCCCTCGCGGTATCCCGAGATGGTGCCGCGAAAACGGTAGTCGGCGAGCCAGTCGAGTGCCGCCGTGCGTACGATGCCCTGCTCCGCGAGCCAGGTGAGTTCGGCATCGCCGAAACGGAAGGCCTCGATGAGCTCGAGGAGGCGCCCGGTGCCTGCCACGATGCCGTAGCGCCGGCCCTGCGGCAGGCGACGCGCGAAGGCCTCGAAGACGCACTCGCGCTCATGGGTGCCGGCCTGAATGGCCGCATCGAGCATAGTGAGTTCGTAGCGGTCGGTGAGAAGCGAGGATGCGGCGGTCACCGGGCAAGCATATCCGCGGCTCGTGCGCGCAGTAGTCTTGACGGGTGAGTGATGCGCCGATCGGAGTCTTCGATTCCGGTGTCGGCGGATTGTCCGTGGCTCGATCCATCCGCGATCAGCTGCCCAGGGAGTCCATCACCTACATCGGAGACACCGCCCGATCGCCGTACGGTCCCCGTCCCCTCGCCGAGGTGCGGGAGTTCGCGCTCGAGGCCCTCGACACCCTGGTCGACCAGGGCGTCAAGATGCTCGTCATCGCCTGCAATACGGCATCCGCCGCCATGCTGCGTGATGCCAGGGAGAGGTACTCCGTTCCCGTCGTCGAGGTCATCCAGCCCGCCGTCCGTGCTGCCGTGTCGTCGACGAAGAACCTCAGGGTCGGCGTGATCGGCACCGAGGGCACGATCCGGTCGAGGGCGTACAACGACGCGTTCGCCGCCGCTCCGCACCTCGAGCTGTTCACCCAGGCGTGCCCCCGCTTCGTCGAGTTCGTGGAATCCGGCGACACGACGAGCCGTGAACTCTTCGCCGTCGCCGAGCAGTACCTGGCCCCTCTTCGGGAGCACGACATCGACACCCTGGTGCTCGGGTGCACCCACTATCCCTTCCTCAAAGGCGCCATCTCCTACGTCATGGGCGATGGTGTCCGGCTTGTCTCCAGCGACACCGAGACGGCCAACGACGTCTACCGCGAGCTCGTGAGTCGCGGCATCGAGCGCACCTCAGCCGCGCCCGCCGTGCACAGATACGAGGCCACAGGAGACAGCGCCGACGAATTCATGCGCCTCGCCGATCTGATGCTCGGCCGACAGGTGTCGAGCGTCGAGCTGGTCGAGACCGGCGTCATCACACTTCCCCCCGCCCGCTGAACCACCAGGAGAACCCATGTCGAACGACACCCGCAAAGACGGCCGCACCCCACAGCAGTTGCGCCCCATCACGATCGAGCGCGGATGGAGCGACCAGGCCGAGGGCTCGGCGCTGATCTCCTTCGGAAAGACCCGGGTGCTCTGCACCGCCTCGTTCACCAACGGCGTTCCCCGTTGGAAGCAGGGCAAGGGCCAGGGCTGGGTCACGGCCGAGTACTCGATGCTTCCCCGCTCCACGAACGACCGCATGGACCGCGAGGCCGTCAAGGGCAAGATCGGCGGACGCACGCACGAGATCTCGCGACTGATCGGCCGCAGCCTGCGTGCGGTCGTCGACATGAAGGCTCTGGGCGAGAACACGATCGTGATCGACTGCGACGTGCTGCAGGCCGACGGCGGCACGCGCACGGCAGCGATCACGGGCGCCTACGTCGCCCTGGCCGACGCCATCGAGTGGGCGCGCACCAAGAAGTTCATCGGCCAGAAGTCGCAGCCCCTGATTGACAGCCTGTCGGCGGTCTCGGTGGGCATCATCGACGGCGCCCCCATGCTCGACCTCGCCTATATCGAAGACGTGCGCGCCGAGACCGACATGAACGTGGTCGTCACCGGTCGTGGGCTGTTCGTCGAGGTCCAGGGCACGGCAGAGGGCGCTCCGTTCGACCGCTCCGAGCTCGACGCCCTGCTCGACCTCGCCCTTGCGGGCACGGCGGAGCTGGCCCAGATCCAGGCGACGGTCCTCGGGTCGGGCGAATGAGCATCCGGGTCGTTCTGGCGACGCACAACGCGCACAAGGTCGAGGAATTCCAGAAGATCCTGGCGGCCGAGATCCCCGAACTCGAGATCGTCGCCTACGACGGACCCGAGCCCGTTGAGGACGGTGTGTCGTTCGCCGACAACGCCCTGCTCAAGGCGCGTGCCGCAGCGGCCCACACCGGTCTGCCCGCCCTCGCAGACGACTCGGGCGTCTGCGTCGACGTGTTGGGCGGCGCCCCCGGAATCTTCTCCGCGCGCTGGGCCGGCCACGGCCGCGGTGCCCAGGCGAACCTCGACCTGCTGCTCGACCAGCTCGCCGACATCCGCGATCCGCACCGCACGGGCTGGTACGCGTGCACCATCGCCGTGGTCGTGCCCGAGCAGTCGGGTCGCCCGGCGAGCGAGCATCTCGCGGTGGGCGAATGGCGCGGCAGAATTCTGGATGCGCCGCGCGGCGAGAACGGTTTCGGTTACGACCCCGTGTTCATGCCCGAGGGGTCGGAGGTCTCGGCAGCAGAGCTGACGGCCGAGCAGAAGAACGCCGACAGCCACAGGAGCCGGGCCTTCCGTGAGCTGGTTCCCGTGTTGAGAATGAGCGTCATTCCTAACTAGCGGCGGCGCTAGGCGTATCGCGCCACGGGTGCCTACGCTGGAGGAACAATGGCTCAGACAGACGCGCACTCGCACGGATCGCACAATCATGCTTCGGCGACGACGAACCGCACACGGCTCGGTTGGGCCATCGCGATCGTCGCGACCGTGCTGCTCGTCGAGGTCGTCGGAGCCCTTGCGACGGGGTCGCTCGCCCTGTTCGCCGACGCGGGGCACATGGCATCCGATCTGATCGGACTGATCGTGGCGCTTGTGGCGACCGTCATCTCAGCGCGACCGGCCACCGAGAAGCACAGCTTCGGCTTTCAGCGGGTCGAGGTCTTCGCCGCCCTGTTCAACGGGCTGCTGCTGATCGGCGTGGCGGTCTTCGTCGCCGTCGAGGGCATCTCCCGCCTGATGTCTCCGCAGGAGGTGGACATCCCGCCCCTGCCGCTGCTCGTCGTCGCGGTGATCGGCCTCGTCGCCAACTTCGGAGCCCTGATGCTGCTGCGCGGCGGAGCGGCCACGTCGCTGAACATGCGCGGCGCGTACCTCGAGGTCTTCGGAGACCTGCTCGGATCGGTCACGGTCATCGTCGCGTCGATCGTGATCCTGACCACGGGCTTCGCCCCCGCCGACGCCATCGCATCGCTCGTGATCGCGGCCATGATCATTCCGCGGGCCGTCTCGCTGCTGAGCGACGTCATCCGGGTTCTGCTGCAGCAGACGCCGGTCGACACCGACGTGGCGCAGATCCGCAACCATATTCTCGAGGCCGAGGGCGTGGTCGACGTGCACGACGTTCACGTCTGGGCGGTGACCACGGGCAAGAACATCTTCTCGGCTCACGTCGTGGTCGACCAGCAGGTCTTCGAGGCGGGGGGATCGGGCCGCCTGCTCGACGAGCTGTCGTCGTGCCTGTCGTCTCACTTCGACGTCGAGCACTCGACGTTCCAGCTCGAGCCGGCGGAGCACGCCCGGCACGAGGAGCACCTGCACCCGTAGGCGCAGGCGTCCTCGTGACGAGGGCTGCCTCTGAGGGCTGCTTCCGAGGACTACTTCTGGGGCAGCGCCTGAACGCCGAGGGTGCGATACAGCTCGACCTGCTGCACGGCCTCGAGCTCTGCCGGAGCGCCGGTGAGCGGGTCGTTGCCGCCGCCGGACTTGGGGAACGCGATCACGTCGCGGATCGAGTCCGTGGCCGCCAGCAGCGACACGACGCGGTCGAAGCCCATGGCGAATCCGCCGTGCGGCGGCGCGCCGAACGCGAAGGCCTGCAGCAGGAAGCCGAACTTCTCCTGCGCCTCCTCCTGGCTGATGCCCATGATCTTGAAGACGCGCTCCTGCAGCTCACGGGTGTGGATCCGGATGCTTCCGCCGCCGATCTCGTTGCCGTTGCAGACGATGTCGTAGGCGTACGACAGGGCCGATTCGGGGTCGGAGTCGAAGGTGTCGATGAACTCGGGCTTGGGGGAGGTGAACGCATGGTGCACTGCGGTCCATGCGCCGCCGCCGACGGCCACGTCTCCGCTCGCGACCGCGTCGCCCGCGGGCTCGAAGAGCGGGGCATCGACCACCCAGGTGAAGGCCCAGGCGTCCGGGTCGATGAGGCCCTGGCGCGCAGCGATCTCGCCGCGGAGTGCGCCGAGGAGGGCGCGGGACGACTTCACGGCGCCCGCGGCGAAGAAGATGCAGTCGCCCGGCTGAGCCCCGGCGTGCGCGACGAGGCCGGCGCGCTCCTCTTCTGACAGGTTCTTCGCGACCGGGCCGCGGAGCTCTCCGTCTTCGCCGACGAGAACGTAGGCGAGGCCCTTGGCGCCGCGCTGCTTCGCCCATTCCTGCCACGCGTCGAGGGCGCGACGAGCCTGGCCTGCGCCACCGGGCATCACGACGGCGCCCACGTAGGGAGCCTGGAAGATGGCGAAGTCGCTGCCGGCGAAGTAGTCGGTGAACTCGACGAGTTCGAGACCGAATCGCAGGTCGGGCTTGTCGGAGCCGAAGCGACGCATCGCCTCGGCATAGGTCATGCGCGGCAGGGGAGTGGGGAGCTCGACATCGATCGTGCGCCACATGGCCCGCAGCACCTTCTCGGCGAGCGCGATGACCTCGTCCTGATCGACGAAACTCATCTCCACGTCGAGCTGGGTGAACTCGGGCTGCCGGTCGGCTCTGAAGTCTTCGTCGCGGTAGCAACGGGCGATCTGGAAGTACTTCTCGAACCCGCCGACCATGAGCAGCTGCTTGAACAGCTGCGGGCTCTGCGGGAGCGCATAGAAGGTGCCCGGCTTCAGGCGGGCGGGAACGAGGAAGTCTCGGGCGCCCTCGGGCGTCGAGTGGGTGAGCGTGGGCGTCTCGACCTCGACGAAGTCCTCATCGACGAGCACGGAGCGCACGGCCGCCGAGACCTTGGACCGGAGCTTGAGGGGGTACGCGGCCTCCTCACGACGAAGGTCGAGGTACCGGTAGGCCAGGCGAGTCTCCTCGCCCGGTTCGTCGTCGAGCTGGAAGGGCAGCACGTCGCTGGCGGCGAGCACCTCGAGGCTCGTGGCCTGAATCTCCACCTCTCCGGATGCGATGGCCGAGTTGACGTTGCCGGCGGGACGTTCGCGAACGATCCCCTTCACGGTGACGACGGACTCGACGCGCAGGCTCTCCGCCGTGTCCACGAGCTCGTCGCGGAAGGTGACCTGGGCGATTCCGGAGGAGTCGCGCAGATCGATGAAGGCGACGCCGCCGTGGTCGCGGATGCGGGCGACCCAGCCGGAGAGCATGACGTCGAGTCCCACGTCCTGGCGGGTGAGCGAGGACGCGTAGTTGGTTCTGTACATAGGGTGGTGTGGTGCTTTCTAGGCCTCGGGCTTGTGGTCGAAGACGTCGGGATCGAGCGCCAGGTCTGCGTGGGGCTGGGCAGCCTCCGCAGCGTTGGCCTTTCGAGCCTTCATCGTCGACTGCACGTAGTGCCAGATCGTGGGGATGAGCGTCGCCGCGACTGCGGCGAGCAGGATGATGTCGATGTAGCTGGTGACGAAGTCCCTGACAGGGGGGATGTTGCCGATCAGGTAGCCGGCGAACGTGACGCCGGCACCCCAGACGAGTGCGCCGATGAGGTTGTAGAGCGAGTACTTGCGGTAGTTCATGTGCCCGATGCCGGCCGCGATGGGGGCGAACGTGCGAACGATGGGAACGAAGCGGGCGAGGATGACCGCGAAGGCGCCGTACTTCGTGAAGAAGGCGTTCGTTCTCTCGACGTTCTTGATGCTGAACAGCCCGGATTCTTTGCGTTCGAAGATCTTCGGCCCGAACTTGTGGCCTATGAGATAGCCCACCTCACCGCCCGCGAAGGCCGCGAAGCCGATGGCCAGACACACCCACCAGATGTCGACTCCGATACCCGGGCTGAAGGCGAGAACGCCGGTGATGATCAGCAGGGTGTCGCCGGGAAAGAGGAAGCCGATGAGGAGGCCCGTCTCGGCGAAGATGATCAGGCACACGCCGATGAGCGCGAACGGCCCGAAGCTCTGGATGAGCGTCTCCGGGTCGAGCCAGGGAATGAGTGCGGCGTGTGTCAAGTGGAGGCTCCAGTCGTCGGCGGGTCAGGTCTAGGCCGGTCGGCGGCGGACAAGGGGTATGTGTGCATCAAGAGTACCCCCGCGGCACACACAGGACATGGAGTGCGGGAGAAGGGACTTGAACCCTCACGCTCGAAAGCACAGGAACCTAAATCCTGCGTGTCTACCAATTCCACCACTCCCGCAGAACACAAACAGTGTACCGGCGACGCGCTCGATCATGCTCTCCCGGGCACGAGCAGGCCGGACTCGTAGGCGATGATCACGAGCTGCGCCCTGTCGTGCGCACCGAGCTTCGACATCATGCGGTTCACGTGCGTCTTCGCGGTCTGCGGAGAGATCACGAGACCGGCCGCGATCTCGCCGTTCGAGAGGCCGCTGCCCACGAGCAGCAAAATCTCCCGCTCGCGCTCGGTCAGCAGGGCGAGCTCGTCGGGCACGGGCCGTGCCGCGGGCTCGGAGGGAGACAGGTACCGATCGATCAGCGCGCGCGTGGCCTTGGGCGAGAGCAGCGCTTCGCCGTCATGCACGGTGCGGATCGCCGACATCAGCGCGTCGGCCTCGGTGCCCTTGCCGAGGAACCCGCTCGCGCCGGCCTGCAGCGCGCGCAGCACGTATTCGTCGTCTTCGAAGGTGGTGAGGATCACGATGCGGGTGCCGGCGAGCAGGGGGTCGGCGCAGATCGCCTCGGTCGCCTGCAGCCCGTCCATCACGGGCATCCGGATGTCCATGAGCACGATGTCGGGGCGGGTCGCGCGAACGACATCCACGGCCTCACGACCATTCGACGCCTCTCCCACGACCGTGAAGCCCTCTTCGTGGGAGACGAGTTCGCTGACGGCGGTGCGGATCAGGGCCTGGTCGTCGGCGAGTACGACGGAGATCATGCGTGGCCCTTCGGGTCGGTGGAGGCGTGCGCACTGCCGCGCACACCCGGAGCGGGTTCGTCGAACGGAAGATTCACGACGAAGCGGTGCACCGGTCCCGGGCCGAACGACGTCTCGAGGCTTCCGCCGACAGACGACACGCGCTCGCGCACGCCGACGAGTCCGTGCCCGCTCTCGACGACGATCCTGTCGTCGCGTCGGGTTCGCGTCACGTTCGTGACCGTGATGCCGAGGCCGTCGGTGCCGTAGTCGAGCTGAACGAGGGCGGTGCCGTCGCCGCCGTGCTTGTGCGCGTTCGTCAGACCCTCCTGCAGAACGCGGTGGGCCACGATGTCGCGCAGGGAGTCGAGCTCGACCGGTGTGCCGACCGTCCTCTGCTCCACGGTGAGGCCGGCCTTCGAGAACTCGTCGATCAGCTGGGGGAGGTGGGAGAGGCCGGGCGTGGGCGCGAGCGTCGCCGAGTGCGTGCTGTCGGCCGAGCGGAGCACGGTGAGGAGGCTGCCTATTTCGCCGAGCACGGTGCGAGCCGCCTCGCGCACGGTGGTGAGGGAGCGTTCCGCGTCATCCGGTCGCGTGCGCAGCGCCTGCGAGGCCGACGCGGCGTGCAGGTTGATCACGGCGATCTGGTGGGCCATCACGTCGTGCAGGTCGCGCGCGATGGCGAGCCGCTCCTCGGCCACCCGCCTCTCGGCCTCGGACTCGCGGGTCTCCTCGGCTCGTCGCGCCCGCTCGGTGATGGCCTGGATGAAGGCGCGGCCGTTGTACTGGGCCACGCCCCCGGTGGCGGCGAGACCGATGAGAGCGACGAGCAGCACGAGCGATTCGATGCCGCGCGATTCGGGCGGAGGGGCGAGCAGCAGCACGCTGCCGATCGCCACGAATGCGCCACCGGCCACGATGAGGGCCGGGGTACGTCCCTGGCGAGATCCGACGCCGAAGACGGTGATCATCACCGTGAGGATCGCGGCGACCACGGGACCGGGGCCGATCAGCTCCAGGCTCGACAGCAGCACCGCCGCGCACGCTGCCACGATCGCGACCGCCGCCGTGCTGCGGGGGTACCGCGTGCGCAGTACGAGGGCGACGACCAGAACGATCGCCAGCACGGCGGAGGTCGCCAGCACCTCGGTCGTCGAGCCGGCGAGCGGCGTTGCGCTGCGGGATGCGACGACGACGGGAATGCAGACGACGATGATCGCGAGCGCAGAGGGGATCCAGCGCAGGCGCGGGGGCAGGGGCGACTCGAAGGGTACGGGGAACGCTCGAGAACCCGATCTCATGGGCGCGCCTCCTTCTCTGCTTCCGTGCGTCTGCTCGCTGTCGTCCAGTCTCGCAGCACCCCGCGCCTGGCGCGTCCCACGTTCGTGGTAGCCGAAGATGCCGTGCCGGGGTGACGACCGGCATCCGGTTCGCGGCCAGTCTGGAGTGATCGTGCACATCGCACGAGCAGACAGCTCAGGAGCATTTCATGCCGGTTCCGGTTCTCGCGGCGCGAGACGTCAAGAAGTCCTATGGTCGAGGCGCAGCCCGCTTCGACGCCCTGAAGGGGGTGTCGCTCGACATCGAGGAGGGCGAGTCCATCTCGATCGTCGGCAAGAGCGGGTCGGGCAAGTCGACGCTCATGCACCTGCTCGCGCTGCTCGACAAGCCGTCGACCGGTGCTGTCGAGCTGAGCGGACGCGACGCGGGTGCCCTCGGCGGCCGAGTCCTCAACCGCACACGCAACCAGACGTTCGGGTTCGTGTTCCAGCAGTTCTTTCTCACCCCCAACACCTCGGTGCTCGACAACGTGACGCTGCCGCTGCGCATCGCCGGGGTCGGCGGTTCCGAGAGGCGCCGGCGCGGAATGGAGGCGCTCGAACGCCTCGAGCTCGCAGACAAGGCGAAGAACAAGGCAACGGACCTCTCGGGCGGCCAGAAGCAGCGCGTGGTCATCGCCCGCGCGCTGGTGAACGAGCCCCGCGTGATCTTCGCCGACGAGCCCACAGGCAACCTCGACACGGCCACGGGCGCGGTGGTCGAAGACATTCTCTTCGACCTCAACCGGCGCACGGGTATCACGCTCATCGTGGTGACCCATGATGAGGACCTGGCGGCGAAGACCGACCGCAGCGTCTTCATCCGCGACGGCCTCATCGTCGACCGCAACGGAGTGAGCGCATGAGCGGCCTCGATCTGATCCGTTCGGCGATCGGCAACACGTTCCGCAGCAAGACGCGCACGACCCTCACGGTGCTGGCCATCTTCATCGGCGCCTTCACCCTGGCGCTGACCAGCGGGGTGGGAACGGGAATCAACCGCTACATCGACACGACGGTCTCATCGATCGGTTCAGACGACGTGATGACGGTCACGAAGACCGCGGAGGACACGTCGACGGGGCCGGCGAAGTACGAGCCCGATACCACCAACGTCGAGAGCGCGACCGGAAGGCCGGGGTCGACGGTGGAGGCCATCACGGCGGCGGAGCTCGACGACATCCGCGCCGTTCCCGGTGTCGAATCGGTCGATCCGGTGCTGACGGCCCGGCCGAACTACGTGGCGTACGACGGGGGCACGCAGTATCAGGCGGCGATCGGCGGCTTCGTGTCGGGCATGAGCCTCGATCTGGCCGCGGGCTCGGAGCCCTCGGGTGACAGCGACACCTTCGAGGTCGCGCTGCCCGTATCGTACGTCGAGCCGCTCGGCTTCTCGAGCGATGCGGATGCCGTGGGCAAGACGGTGACGTTCGGCGTCACCGACCAGACGGGCGCGTCGAGCACCATCGACGCCACCGTCACGGGCGTCGCCGAGGCGGGTCTGCTCGGATCGTCGAGCCTCACCGCGAACGACGCGCTGACGACGGCGCTTTATGACGCGCAGTCGGTGGGCCTCAGCTCGTCGAGCAAAGACAGCTATGCCTCGGTGAGCCTGCGCTTCGACCCCTCGTCTTCGGATGAGCAGGTGTCGACGATCAAGAGCGATCTGAAGGAGCTCGGATACGACGCCACGACCGTGGAGGACCAGATCGGGTCGTTCAAGACGGTCATCGACGCCATCGTGCTGGTGCTGAACGGCTTCGCCGTGATCGCCCTGATCGCGGCCGGCTTCGGCATCGTGAACACCCTTCTGATGAGCGTGCAGGAGCGCACCCGCGAGATCGGGCTCATGAAGGCGATGGGCATGGGCGCCGGCCGGGTGTTCGGGCTGTTCAGCCTCGAGGCTGTGTTCATCGGGTTCCTCGGAAGCGCGATAGGAGCGCTCGGCGCGATCCTCGCGGGAACGGCGCTGAACGGTGTGCTGGCGAACGGACTGTTGTCGGCACTACCTGGGCTCACGCTCATCGCGTTCGACCCCGCCTCGATCGCGGTAATCATCCTCGTGGTGATGGGCATCGCGTTCCTCGCCGGAACGATCCCCGCGCTGCGAGCGGCGCGGCAGGATCCGATCGAGTCGCTGCGGTACGAGTAGTTCACTCGGTCGTAGCTCGTTCGCCTGATCGCCGGAGCCCTGTGGATAACTTCCACGGGGTTTCGGCGTTTCAGGGCACCATGTCGGTCGGGGGTGAGCGACAGGAGTATCGACCGTGACGAACGCCGTGCAGGTGATCACCGAGCGTGTGCGCGACCGGGTGCGCCGCGAGGGCGTCGACCTGGCCTCCGACACACGCTGGCGAGGCGGTTCGTCGACGACGAGGTGCGCAGTTACTCGGAGCGAGCATTGGGCGGCAGCGCGCCGTTGTTGGCCGACGAGGCGGTCGCGGCTCGCGAGGTCGTGGCCTCGCTTACGGGGTTCGGTGCGCTGCAGCCCTTGCTCGACGATCCGGGCATCGAGGAGATCTGGATCAACGCGCCCGACAAGGTCTTCGTCGCCCGGAACGGCGTGTCCGAACTGTCGACCGTGGTGCTGTCCGTCAGCGAGGTGCGCGAACTCGTGGAGCGCATGCTGCAGAGCTCGGGCCGGCGGGTCGATGCGGAGTTGTCGAACGTGGTGCTGTCCGACAACGAGGTGCGCGAACTCGTGGAGCGCATGCTGCAGAGCTCGGGTCGGCGGGTCGATCTCAGCTTGCCCTTCGTGGACGCGAATACCTACAACGTGATTGGTTGACGCATCCACCGCGTTGGACATGCGAATTGAATCAAACGTCGGAGGTCGGTTTCCCATTCGTCATTCGTTGAGATGATCCAGGGCCTCACTGATGAGGTCAGGCACGCAATCCAACGCCGAGTCCATGATGTGTTCCAGAATCGACGCTATCGGACTGGATTTGATGTCCAGTGCTTCCATCCAGTCGCTGGGGGAGTAACGAGCGAGCATCGATAACGAATAGAGCACGAGCCACCAAGTCAGTAAAGGGTGTAGGGCTTCGTCGCTTGATCCACTGGCCGGAAAGAGGATCTGGTGTCGGCGATACAACTTCGCGGCGACCAGGTGAGAACTCGGCTGTGAAGTCAGTAAGGATGCATCCGGAATTCGTAGGCTGATGTATCCGGAACTACGAGACCTCATAACTCGACCCTCGTCCGTAAGAGGTATTTCAAGGGGACGTAGAGCGGGGTACTGGTCGATCCAATCTCGAATTTCAGCCTCAGATGCGTTGTCAGGATCCCTAAGCCCAGGGGTTTCGAGGCTATCGATCAAGTAAGGAGGTTCGGAACTTAGGTAATTGAGCGACATCGGCGAAAGTTGCGTAGGCCAGGGTCCGAGCTTTCGGAACTCGTAACTGACCTCGGGCAGTTGTGCGATCAGAGCGCCAAACTCGATATCCCCGGCGTCCAGCGGCGAGCCGAGTGCGTATGAAAGTCGCGAGAAAGAATCCTTCGCATTCGGCTGCATCGTGACGGATGTCTTGAAGAGACCAAGCGCAGAATCGAGAGTGGTCGGGAACTGGAGGCCATGTTGGGTACCGAGCCACAGCTGTCGTTCATTCGGAGCGTTCCTGTATCCAAGGTCTTTGCTCGCTGCAGAGAGCGCCCTACCGGCTTGAGTAATACCGTAGAAAAGATTGAGCGGGCGGCTCTCGTATCCGATCGTTGCCGAAGCCGAAAGCTGCTGTTGCGCTTGCTCCAGAGCCATGTGGAATACCTTGTATCGGTGGCCCCGGAGTAGTTGAGCCAACCTTTCCGAGGGAGCGGCCCGATGTGATCGGATCGTCCTCCAAGCCTCCGAGGCTGTGTTTGCGCCCATGATGAACATTGACTTGGCCACTAGATCCCCGATCGCCTTGGTCCTGGTTTCTGAACATTGGTCATGTGCTGCAAGCATTAAATGTATCGACCAGCCCATATGCTGACGCCGTGAAGGTTTTCATCAGCTGGTCGGGAAGTAAGAGCGGCAAGTTTGCGAAGGAGTTGTCCGCCTGGATTCCAGATGTAATCCAGGACGTCGAGTGCTTCATCTCGCAAACCGGCATTGAGGCTGGTCAGCAGTGGTTGCAGGTAATCAATTCTGAGCTGGCCAGCACTGACTTCGGTGTAATTTGCGTGACGGCTGACAATCAGAACTCGTCGTGGCTGAATTTTGAGTCTGGTGCATTGGCGAAAAAACTTGGTGACGGGACACGCGTCGTTCCGGTCGTTATCGATTTTCCTATCGGCTCACTTGACTATCCGCTCAGGCAGTTCAACGGGGTGTCACCGGACCACGACGGCCTACTTGTCCTCATACGCTCAATAAATTCGGCTTCACCAAACCGTAAGGACGAATCAGTCTTGGTTCGCGCGTTCGAACAGTGGTGGCCGAACCTCGAGAAGATGCTGGAGCTTATCGGCGATGAGGAAGAGCCCGTGGTAGCTCCTGAGCCGCCCGACGTTGGAGCACTATTGGAGGAGACTCTCACAATCGTGCGTTCGATCTCCGCGAACCTTCGGCAGGGGTATACACCCGGCATTCCTGGAGATCTAGAGGCCAGTCCCAGCGCTCTACTTGCAGCTCTCGCCCGTCGATCATCGCGGTACTCGTTGTGGGATGGTGACTCACTGACGCCTAGTTCAAAATTTCTGATGGAGTTTGCCAAGAACTCTCCTAAACTTCGAAATGAAGATGTTCAGGCCGCCGAGTTTGTTAGCAAGCTCCGTAAGGCTGTGAGGGCGCAGGAAGATCTACAGGATGAAGAGTATTCGCGACTTGCGCGTCTCGTCGATGAAGTCGAGCAAACTGGACCTGATGATGCAGGAATCTCCGGTGGAACCCAACTGTGAGTAGCGGATCGTTCCTTCTTCTTATTGAGCCGCGAGTATCCCCATAGGTAGGGAGCCATGCCACGCGAATAATTGTGGTTGCACGCTACGCTCGCGGTAACCGTCCCCGAAAGGTCTCCTGTGTCCGTCATTACGTTCTTCAATCACAAAGGCGGAGTAGGAAAGACGACGTTGCTATTCAATGTCGGCATCGCTCTCGCTGGTACCGGCCGGCGAATATTGTTCGTCGACGCAGACCCACAAGCAAATCTCACTGGCACTGCGCTATCGGCCAGCTCATATCTTGAGCAGATTGAAGCAGAACAGACGATCTACCATGCGCTCCTACCCGTTATTCGAACTACGGGCGAACCCTTGGTTATGAACCCGATAAAGATTCGTGATACCGCCTGGATCATCCCGGGTCACATTTTGCTTAGTCAATACGAAGAAAGTTTGGCTACCGGTTGGTCCGATACCTTGGCCGGTAGGTACGCGGGTTTTCAGCAGACCACCGCCTTCTGGCGAGTCATAGAGTCTGCAGCGTCAGCCGTAAACGCAGATACGGTGCTCATAGATGTTGGACCTAGCGTCGGAGCCCTGAACCGTGCCGTGCTTTTGAGTTCTGATGGTTTCGTCGTGCCATTGTCACCCGATTTGTTCTCGCTGACGGCGCTACCTAGCGTCGGCGGGGCGATTACGAGCTGGGTCGGCGAGTGGACAGTAGCAGTTAGTCAAGCGAAGCGAACGGGTGTTGATCTGCAACTTCCTGGCGGTCTGCCTGCCGGGAGACCCGCACCGCTTGGATACATCAGTCAACAGTTTGCGAGCTACAGGAGTGCTCCCACTGCGGCATTCCAGCGCTGGTTGAATGAAATTCCTGGCGCTTACGTACGAGACGTGGCAGGTAAATTGGCTAACGCAGGGCTCAAAGTGCCAGCCGCCGTTGGTCAAATCGGCACTGTGCGCAATCTCTCGAGCCTGGTCCCGATGGCGCAAGAGGCTAATGCTGCGATCTTCGAACTTTCCGGGGCGGAGGCTAGAGGTGCTCAGTATGTCCGTGCAAAGGACACACTCGGGGATTTTATTGCTCTGGGCGAAGATATTGAACGACGCATGGCTGAGGTGGGTTGACGTTTCCTATGGCCACGTACCTAGTCCTCGATACGAACGCTTTGCCCCAGAAGGGCATCCTGCAGAGCGCTTTCTGGTCCTTGCTTTTTCGACTCTGCGCCCTCAAAGAAATTAGGCCGTCGATTTCAGAGGTCACACTTCATGAAGCAGTTAATCTGCGACGCGAAACGGCGGACAAGTTGCTTTCCACCTTTGTTTCCTCAAATAGCCAATTGAGCCAGATGACGACTATGGACGCAATTTACACACCAAGCGGCACAGAAGTAGCCAAGGTCCTGGAGGACCGACTAAATGAAGTCTTCGAAATTTTACCCCTTGGAGGCGAGCATGCTCGCGAAGCATTCCGACGGGAGGCTAGGCGTGTTCTGCCCGCCCGACTGGGCAAAGGTGGTCGCGACAGTGCGATCTGGTTGACCGTTGCAGCATTGGCAAATGAGGGCCACAAGGTCTTCTTCGTGACGAACAACTCAAAAGACTTTGGTACCACGGGTTTGTTCGCAGGGCTTTTAGCGGAAGTTGCATCAGCAGAACATCCTGTTACGTATCTTGACTCGACGAATTCATTTGTGGACGCAATCGCGACGAAGGTAGACCTACCTGATCCGCCTGACCAAAGTCTCGCTGATGCCTTTGACTTATCAATCAGATCCGAATTCATCGAATTCTTGGACGATAAGGATTCAGCGGAGTACACCGTGGAGCGAGTCTGGAACGCCCGGCTGATAGTCGCTGAATCTCGGATTGGCCAGGGATATGTCATTGACGACGGCGGGCTTGCTCAGGTTCGGGCATCGGTAGCCCTTGCGGATGCATCTGGGGCGGAGTGGGCCACCGCTAAGATCGACGGCTGGCTGAACTTTGAACCACACACGTTCGCTGCGAATGAGAGTGATTCATCTCTTTCTGACTTTGAACTGAAATTTCAGTGAATTAGTCGTGGGTTGCAAGACGTGCAAAGCGCCGAGGCTTCAGTGGGTGGAAGCTGTCTAGTTCTTACCTTATGCCGAGCACTTTCGGTAACTTCTGTGGTGCTCCGGGGGAATACACAATCTGTCGGCCGGATGCCGAAAGCGCAGAGGCTCGGTGTGGGCGTTAGCTGTGCCAAGAATCCGGCGGGCAAGAAGTTGTCAGTAATGGCCCGGCGCGCGGGCCGAGACTCAGTCATCCGTGTTGCCATGCGAGAAGACACGAAGCGTACTCTGCTCGAGGCCGCCGGCAAGAAAGAGGTCACGATGCTCATACTCGCAACATCTACGAAAACGCCCCTTGAGAAGAGCAGGGAGCGTTTTATTCTGCGAGCAGCGTCGAACGAACTCGCCGGTCATTGCGGGATGTAGGGCCGAACTCGGTAGGTCGCAGCGTATTGAACATTCGAGTGGACTTCGTCACTTCGGCCAAACCCCTAGGCTTAGGGCCATGGCGACGGTGTCCGGGTACTTCAAATCTCAATTGCCTCCTCAAGCGTTCGAGCGCATAGGGCAGTCGCTAGCTAAGTTTGCCGAAAAGTACGATCCAACGGCGTCCTCTGGGAGGGGTCCCGGCATTGCGCCGGAGGACGAGCGCAACAGGTTTAATGCCGACGGTGTGAGCGCACTTATCGATGATTTCGTCATGGATGGCCTGACGGTTGGTGCTGCGAAGTCGGTTCCCTTTGAGGAAGGTGTCTTCGCTCGGCTGGTCCCTGAAGATGCGACTTCTTGGACCGTGGGTTTCTATCTGTGGAGAAATTACACACCGTATTCTTACAATCATTCTTATTTGAAAATACAATCCCACTCGTTTTCACATCTCTCGCTGACTGCTTTTTCGCAGTCTGAAGATACGGCGCTCTCAATAATGCGAAACGCGAGGGAGATTCTTGGCGATTACCCAACGGAAGACGCTGTGCTCGCGGCGGGCGATTTCAAGGTGTTCATTGCCTTCGGAGGTGGACACGCGTGGGAGGTTGTTCGCGATTATCTGAAGCGCGCAGGGGTGACGGTGGATGCGTTCACGGAGGCTGAAAGGGCAGGTCAAATTACCCTCGATGTGGTTGCGGAAATGATTGGGTCAGCGTCAATGGCTGTGATCGTAATGACCGCTGCCGACGAGATGAAGGACGGCACCAAGCGGGCGCGGCAGAACGTCGTCCACGAAGCTGGCTACAGTCACGGTGCTCTTGGAACCCGCAACACTATCGTGCTGTTAGAGAAGGGCGTAGACGCTCCCTCCAACATCGCTGGACTCACTTACATACCCTTCGAGCCCGGAGAGATCCACCGGACGGAGGGTCGAGTGGTCGCGCTGATCCAAGACCGTATGAAGGGTATCTAGACATCCCGCGTGACTTGGACAAACGTTAGGTACTCAAGGCCTGGTCACTTGGCATCGACGTTGGTAACTCGGATTCGATCGACCTACCCCGGATATCCTGTTGTGGTGGATCTGGCAAGTATCGACTTAAGGGTGACCAGCGCTTACAAGACCTCGCCGCAGGTCGTCGCTCTCGCCCCCGGCCTCTACTCGGCTGACAACGGGTCGGTAAATGATCTGGACTCTTACATTGATGGAGGGCCGGTCAGTGGTGACTGCATCCTGAAAGAGCCGCTATTCCCTGATCATGGCGGCGCCTGCTGGGATGGCGTTGCTGCGGGCAATCCAGAACCAGCTGTCGGATAAGCATGGATGAGCTCAGCGACGGCGTCTCACCGAACTGCCCGCGATGCCTTATGCCCATGCGTCCCGCCCGAGCGAACTACCATCGAGGACCCGTCTGGCGTTGCGACGAATGCCAATTGACAATTCGCCCTGACCAACTCTGATGCCCGCTGAAAGCGCGTCACGGCGGCGTCGACAAATGCGCCGCCAGGTCGAGAAACATACCTCAGACGAACCTTAGTTCGTTGTCAACCACGTGGAGACAGCCGACTTCTCGCGCGCGCAAGGCGGGTGGCCTCGCTTCGCTGCCACGAGTACGTAGTAGGCCACGAAAAAGTCCGCCATCGTGAGAGCTTTCGTTGCGACGGCCAGTTTCAATATGTGCCATGTGCTGTAGACGGGGATCCCATGAGCTGAGGCTTGTCTGCGCGCATCTGTGTCGTCAGTCACGAATGCAGCGTTCAGTCCCCGCCGGGCAATAATCGTGATGGTCTCTGCCTCTCCTAAGTGGGCCGTGGCAAGATCGCCCGGCTGCCGCATGTGATCTTGCAGCACCAGGATGTCGACGTGTTCTGCGGCGTCGGGATAGATAGGCGACCCAAAAATCCCGCCGGCTTTCGCCATATCCCCGAGACCTGGTAGGGCGGAGCCCGCCGCACACTCAGACGCGACAGTCGCGCACCAAGCTCCGTTACCGTTGACCATGTCCTCCAGCAGCTGCATCTGGCCGATGAGTGCAAAATTGCTGACAACCGTCGTGTCTGGGAAGAAGAGAGCGCTAGCCAACAGCTAGACCGAATGCCGCAGCTAGATCATTTACGCTCGGGTCGTGCACATCGGGAGCGTAGGTCTCTGCGATCCACTCAGCCTCAACTCCCCGCATCCAAGCCAGATACCCCGGCCCCAAGCGTCCCTCCTCGACTCCAACCTCGTGTGCTTCTTGCAGATCGAGGGGAAACCGGCGGCGGCTTGCCGCCTCCATGCGCATCGTGATCTCATCGCCAAATTCAGAAGACCAGCTTCTCGCCCTGCGAAGAGCGCGCTGAGTGTTCTGCGAAAGCACATCCGCAAGTGGTGCATGAGGTATGCCAAGTGCTTCCAGGCGGACCCTCAACGCATATGTCGAGACCCCGGTTTGCCAAAGGAAGTCGGCCACCGTTTCTTGAGACGCACGCGACCAATTGACTGACCGGACAAGCTCCTCGGGCATCAACAAATTCGCAGCGAAGCTATTCGCCTCCGCCTCGGACTGGCTGCCGGCAACGTGGCCAAGTTCGTGGGCAAGGTCCCAATTTTCGCGGAACCAGCTACCCGTCGCCGGAATCGCTACGAAAGTGCGACCGCCGACCGTACCCGAATACGCAGTGCCAAGATCATTGGCCCTAATGACATCTAGGTCGAGCCGTTCCTCCATCCTGTCCGCAAATGGTCGAGCAAATCCCGTTCCCAGGACATCTCTCACCTGAGCGGGACTTCCGGCGGTGACCTTATGTGGTCGGGCAGGCAGCTCCGCCTGCAGATAAGCGACGCAAATGTCTTCGAGGACTGCCTTGTCATCTTCAAGCGTCGGCACAGATCTGCTTGTCGTCGCGTGGTCGTACTGGTGTCGCGCGTTCACAAATACCTGATTGGGGTTTCGTTCCCCGGTAATCAGCTCATGAATATCGGCATGTAGCTCCTCGGCAACACGCACCAGTTCTATGCTCGCGAAACCGCGCTTCCCGCTCAGAGCTCGAGAGAGCGCATCCGGCGTCATCCCCACCCGGCCCGCGAAATCCTTCCGTGTAATCGCGGGCACGAGCGCGTCTATGCGCTCCGAAATTCTTTGCCCAATGTCCATGTGGCTAACAGTACGCGGGCATGTTGGGAAATTACCAACAATCGCGGCAGTTCGGCGCTGTGTCGGCCTGTCTGTGCCACCGGATAGCATGCATTCTTGCGTCGGCCGGGACGCTCCCGAACGACAGGAGCACCCCATGAATAAGGTTGGCGACTTCACCGCCCTGATGGCCGGCATCGACTTCGTGCCGACAGACCCCTACGCGATCCTGCACATCCACAAGCAGATCTGGTGTGTGGCCCCGCACGGGAAGATCCTCGGTTGGATCAGGTGGGATGAACCGAAGTCGCACGGGCGCATGTTCCACGTCTACTCGCATGGCCTCGATGAGGGCGGGAAACGTGCGTGGGTGAAGTCCTTCGAGACCATCGGGTCGGCTGCGACGTTCATCCGCCAGCACGCCGCGGAGATGTCAGCACTCACGGCCAGGCTGCTCCCAGACACCGATGACCTAGTCGACGGGAAGCCGCAACGTATGGTGGATGAATGAGGTTCGAGTGAGTGCCAGAAGTAAGACTGGTGAGTCATCCGAAGTCGAAGGTGAAGGCGCTGACTGCCAGACGATGAAGGCAGGACTGCTCGAGCGCCCGTCGGAGGAGTTGCAGGTGATGATGATCAGGGTTGACAGGTAGAAGGACCAAAGCGCCCCACGGGGGCCTCCCAGGTGCTCCCTCTGCTGTGCGGCTCCGAGTGAAGGCAACGTACATTTCGGGCAGTTTTTCCACACGGCCTCCCCGGGCTGGTATATAGACTTCTACCCACTAATCCACTTTTGTGGGCCGCCCGGTGGCCAGAACTGTTCTTCGAATTCTTGCCGTTCGTTGAGGGTTGCGTACGGGCTCGCTACGACGAACCGTTCGATTCGCTCCAGGTACGACTGCATAGTTTGCAGTTCCGGGCCGAAGTCTCCGGAGTGAGTCAACTGCAGACGCTCGAACGCACTCCGGGCTGCTTGAACGTCGGACACGAGTCTCCCAAACGATCCCATGTATTCCGAAGCGAAAAAGATCAGTGCGGATTCCATCATGCCGAGCGCTGCCGCGTACTCCTTTTGTCGCGCAACTCGGACTTGAAGTTCGCGGCTTGCCAATTCGATGGTGAGGCGATGAGTGGCAAAAAACGCCAGTCCAATATGCCCGGCCATGAGTTCTGTCCTGATTCGCTCAAGTGCTGCCTGTTGGGCACGCACTGGCGCTAGGGCTTTCCCATACTCCATGCCTGAGGACCAGTCTCGGTAAAGCTCTATGTGGGCCATCGCAGCCGATAACCATTCATACAGGGGCATCCACTCCAACGGCCAGTCGGGTCGGCGCGAGTGCAGCGGCACTACCTTGACGCTATTGGTGAAAATGGCCGTGAGATCGTCCGCGATGCCTCGGAATTTGTCGACGTCCAACAGCCTGACGATAGGCGCCCAGGTCTCCTCAACCAGTCGGAAGGCTCGTGCGCGGTCCTCCAGCTGGCGGGCGCGTTCGGCGGCTGCGTTTTTCCTCCGCTCCTGATCCCTGCCCCAGATGAATCCAGCACCGGTAAATAGGAGTGACACGAGAACGGACAGGGCAGCCTCGCGACCGTTTACAGGATCGTCCCAAGTGACATCTAACCAATCAGATATTGCCTTCAGAACGTCCAAGTCGCTGCTCCCTCACCAGGGTGACGAGCATAATGAATCCGACTACAGGATGCGTTGTGGAGGCAGGGATCGAACTCCGACTTAGGAATCGCATCCACGAGAGCATGTAACTCCTGAAGCAATGCCGCCCTGTTCGTCTCGTCGTGGATCGAGAACTTTGTGCCCATATGTCGGTGTGGGTTACGTGCGTATTCGCGATCGTCGCGGATCCAGAAGGCAAAACGACTGAGGAACAAGGAGCGGCCCCTGCAGCCGGGTGAGGGGCCACAGGGCTGCAGGCGGTGCGGGCCTGCTCGCTGATCTTTCCGATATCGGCTCCTACCAGAGACAAGAGTCATATGCCGCTCGCGCTCCTGGACTTTCAGCGCCCCGTTGATACGAATGTCAACGAACTTTTCGGCACCGCCGCTCGTCGTCAATTCGATCTGGACGACCTGCGGTTCCGCCGCAGATCCTCCAGTCGACGAGTATCCCGAATAGCCCTCGTAGCTTGCCGGGACCAGGCTGCCCCAACCCATCATCGACGCCAACCACGATCGAGGGTCATCGCCTGCATTGATCGATTGCAGGAGGCCTCTGTTCCGCGATTCGTATGGGTCCTGAATCACTTCCTCGCCGGCTGACAGCCACACCGGGATCGAGTCCGACTTAGATGTACCGGGGCCTACCGCAGTGCCACCACCAACGAATGCCATCGCTGCTTGAGCAACGGCACCGCCAACAGTGCCTCCGTAGGCGTGGTTCTCTCTTGAGTCCGAATACTGAAGTCCGTTACCGGATGCGGTCACCGTGATGGACCTTGGCGTGGGGATCGCCTCCATAAGTGCGCGCAGCTCTTCGAGACGTGCTGCCGCAGTGTTCGTTTCGGCGAGGATATTGTTCTCCCGCTCGGTCGGGACCCGGTACCCCTGGCCGGCCATGGCGCTCGCCTGATCGGCGGTGTACCCGAGAGTGATGCTTGCAATCACCCGTCGATCATCTCGAGGCGCGATATTGTCCGCTGGGGCATCAGTGCATCGGTCCAGCCCGACGGATTGATAGGTTCCGTTCATGAGACTGACGACACCAGCTGCTGGGGCGAGCTGGACCCACAGAGGAGCGCGAGCTGGTTTCGAGGTCGCCTTCTTCAAGGATCTGGGCGTCGGTTACCGTCTGACCGGTCATACAACCGCACGCGAGTCTGTTGAGCTGTGGTCGGTTGGCTATGAC
Source organism: Agreia sp. Leaf283 (assembly GCF_001422485.1). GTDB lineage: Bacteria > Actinomycetota > Actinomycetes > Actinomycetales > Microbacteriaceae > Agreia. The sequence goes on along the minus strand of NZ_LMNF01000002.1, from coordinate 597,686 downwards.
GTGACGGTGGATGATTCTTGGAGAACGGTCGCGGTTCATTCATCCAGGCTGACGGACACAGGGAAACGTGAGCTGGCTCTAACACGCGACTCCGCGGGAACATGGACCGTGAACGGCGAGCTGCGACCCGAACTTGATGGGTGCTCTGATGTTGATTTCGAGTCGTCCGCGGTGACGAACACGCTTCCCCTCCATCGTCTCGACTTCATCGAGGGAGTCGGCGTCGACGTGCCGGCCGCGTTTGTCCGAGCTGACGACCTCAGCGTGGAACGTCTCGAACAGCGCTACACATTGATTGAGGCTGGTCCGGAGGAGATCCTGTTCCACTACGAATCATCGACGTTCGAGTTTTCGTGTCGTCTGCGGTACGACAGTTCAGGGCTTGTCATCGAGTATCCAGGAATTGCGATCAGAGAGTCCTAGGCAAGGGCCCGACCCCACCGCAGCTGCCCCGCTCTGTGTTCAGGTAGCACGCGCGCAAGGCCCCCGAATGCGCGCCATGGTGCGGTGTAGCGTTTTCTCTCATGACGTCTACTCCGCCCGCTCCGAAGATCGAACTCACCGAGCGGGCGAAATGGCAGGCATTCGCCGTGGCCGTCGGAGTGGCGGCCCTCACGATTCTCGATCTGTCGAAGGTCAACGTCGGGCTTCCCTCGATCGAGAAGGCGCTCGGCGCTGGGTCCACCGAACTGCAGCTGATCGTCGCCGGCTACGCCCTCGCCTTCGGACTCGCGCTCGTTCCCGCCGGGCGGCTCGGCGACATCTACTCGCGCAAACTCCTCTTCTCCATCGGACTCATCTCGTTCACCCTCGCGAGTCTCGCCTGCGCGCTCGCACCGACGGTCGAGACCCTGCTCATCGCGCGCATCCTTCAGGGTGTCGCCGCAGGCATCCAGATGCCGCAGGTGCTCGGGCTCGTGCAGCAGCTGTTCCAGGGTTCTGCTCGCGGGCGCGCCTTCGGCATCTTCGGCGCCACCATCGGCGTCGCCACCGCGTTCGGGCCGACGCTCGGCGGGCTGCTGATCGCCGTCGGGGGAGAGACCGACGGGTGGCGACTGCTGTTCTGGATGAACATTCCGCTCGGACTCATCGCCCTGTTCTTCGCGCTGCGCCTGCTGCCGACGAAGCCCAAGGGCACGACCGTGAAGACCCAGCTCGACCTCGTCGGCATCCTTCTTCTCGGTTTTTCGGTCTTCAGCCTCATGGTGCCCTTCGTCTTCACCACCGGCGGCCCCGACGACGACCCGAAGCGCTGGTTCTGGCTCATCGGCTTCGCTCTCGGAACCACCGCGTTCCTTCTCTGGGAGCGCGACTACGGCCGGCGCGGCAAGTCTCCCGTGGTGCACTTCTCCCTGTTCCGCATCGCCTCGTACCGCAACGGAATCCTCGTAGCCACCGCGTACTTCGCGGCCATCCCGGGCACCTTCCTGCTCACCACGCTCTACCTGCAGCAGGGCCTCGGCGCCCTGCCCGTCTTCGCCGGCATGGTCAGCATCCCGTTCGCCCTCACCTCCGCCGCCAGCTCGCTGATCGGCGGCCGCATCGTTGAGCGCTACGGCCGCAAGCTCGTCGTGATCGGCACGGCCACGGTCATCGTGGGCTTCTCCCTCATTCTCGCTGCGGCGGTGCTCACCCCGCGCGACGAGACGATCTGGTGGATGGCCGCCGCCATGGCCGTCGCGGGAGCCGGAGGCGGCCTCGTGATCTCGCCCAACCAGACCCTGACGCTCGCCGAGGTTCCCGTGAGCGAGGGCGGGGTCGCGGGCTCACTCGCCCAGGTCGGACAGCGCGTCGGCACCGCGATCGGCGTCGCCGCCGTCAGCTCAACGTTCTTCGCGACCCTCTACCGCGACAAGGCGGACGCCGATCAGCTGATGGCCTACCACGAGGGCTTCCGCAACGGCATCCTCATCGCTATCTCGCTCATCACGGTGTCGCTCATCGTAGGGCTCGTCGACCTGAGATCGCGTGCGAAAGCCGCGAAGCGCGAGACCGCCGCATCCGACGCCTGACGAGCAGCGCGCCTGATCAGGCCGACGGCCTGCCCGGCCGCCGAGGAACGTAGCGGGGAACGTAGCGCAGCATCAAACCGGCACCCAGCACGCCGATGACCCCCATGATCGCCGTCGAAAGCGACAGCGTGGCCACGGCCACGATGAGCGATACCAGCAGGGGAGCGGCGGCAGTTCCCGCGTCGCCGGTGAAGCGGAACGCGCCCAGGAACGGGGCGGGGTCGTCTTTCGGGGCGAGGTCGGCGCCGAGCGTCATGAGGATTCCGCTGCCGATGCCGTTCGCGAGGCCGGTGAGCACCGTGACACCGATGAACCACCCGACCGCGTGCTGCAGGTCGTGGGTGAACGCCAGCACGAAGAGTCCGATGCCCATGCCGAGCATCGACGGCACCACGCTCCACAGTCGCCCGAACCGGTCCATGACCTGGCCGCTGGCATAGAACAGGGCGAAGTCCATGGCGCCGCCGAGCCCGATGATGAGGGCGGTCGTGCTCTCCGACAGGCCGAGGCTCACCGCCCACAGCGGCAGGATGACGGAGCGGCTCGCGCGCAGAGCGCCGACGATCGCCACACCCGTTCCGAGGCGAACGAGAACCCCGCGGAAGTTCCAGACGGTGCGGAACAGCCCGTGCGATTCCTCGGCCACGAGGTGCTCGCCCTCGGTCTCGTGCGTGCCGTCGACCTGCGCGCGTGCCGCGGCCCCCGCGGTCGGATCGGGCATCACGAGGAGGAGCACGATCACCAGAACGGCACACGCGAGGTGCACCCAGAACACGATCTCGGCGTGCGACGTGAGGGCGATGAGTCCGGCGGCGATGAAAGGGCCCACGAACCAGCCCGCCCGGAAGGTTCCGCCGAGAGTGGAGAGTGCGCGCGCCCGATACTGCAGCGGCACGAAGGTGGTCATGAACGCGTGCCGGGCGAGGGCGAAGGTCGCGGTCGACAGGCCGAGCAGGAAGATGCCGACCCCGAGCATCCAGGGCCCGGATGCGACGATGCACGTCGTGACGCCGATGATCGACACGAGAGACGCACCCACCATGGCCCGCCGCTCACCGATGCGGCTCACGATCCAACCGCTCGGAATGTCGCCGATGAGCTCGCCGACCATGATCATGGCGGCGATGAATCCCGCCAGGGCGAGACCGGCACCGAGATCCTGAGCGATCGCCGGAATGATGGGGATGATCGAGCCCTCGCCGATGGCGAAGAGCAGCGACGGGAGAAGGGCGGGGAGGGCGATGGAACGGAATCGGAACCCGGTCTCTGCATCGCTCATGTCGCATCCACTGTACGCCGGGGGAGCGACCACGCCCGCCCGGTAGGCTGGGGGCACCATGCAGGAACTAGATTTCAGCGAGCAGATCGCCGCCCTCCGCTCCACCTTCCGCGACATCCTCTCGGTCATCGACGTCGATGAGCTGAAGGCCCGCATCGACGACCTCAGCGCACAGGCGGGCGTTCCCGACCTGTGGGACGACACCGAGAAGGCGCAGAAGGTCACCAGCGCGCTGTCGCACGCGCAGTCCGACCTCGCGAAGGTCACGAGCATCACCTCGCGCCTCGAAGACCTCGAGATCATGGTCGAGCTCATCAACTCCGAGGGCGACGAGGAGTCGGCCCAGGAGGCGCAGGGCGAGCTCGAGAGCCTCACGAAGCTGCTCGGCGAGCTCGAGGTGCAGACCCTGCTCAACGGCGAATACGACCCCCGCGCGGCCGTCATCACGATCCGCGCCGGAGCGGGCGGCGTCGACGCCGCCGACTTCGCCGAGATGCTGCTGCGCATGTACCTGCGCTACTCCGAGCAGCACGGCTACTCGGTCACGGTGCTCGACACCAGCTACGCCGAAGAGGCCGGCATCAAGAGCGCCACCTTCGAGGTCGACGCACCCTACGCGTTCGGAACGCTCTCGGTCGAGGCCGGAACGCACCGCCTGGTGCGCATGAGCCCGTTCAACTCGGCCGGCAAGCGCCAGACGAGCTTCGCCGCGGTCGAGGTCATTCCGCTCATCGCCCAGACCGAGTCGGTCGACGTTCCCGAGAGCGACATCCGGGTGGATGTCTTCCGCTCGTCGGGCCCGGGCGGCCAGTCGGTCAACACCACGGACTCGGCCGTGCGCATCACCCACCTGCCCACGGGCATCGTGGTGAGCTGCCAGAACGAGAAGAGCCAGATCCAGAACCGGGCGGCGGCACTGCGCGTGCTGCAGTCGCGCCTGCTGCTGCTGCAGCGCGACGAGGAGAACGCCAAGAAGAAGGAGCTGGCCGGCGTCATCACCGCCAGCTGGGGTGACCAGATGCGCAGCTACGTGCTCGCGCCGTACCAGATGGTCAAAGACCTGCGCACCGACTACGAATCGAACAACCCGTCGAACGTCTTCGACGGCGAGCTCGACGGCTTCATCTCGGCGGGCATCCGCTGGCGCAAGCAGAAGGTCGCATAGGCGATACAAGGCGTTCGTACAGACTGGCGCGCCAATCGGGCATCCGTGGCGAGTCGCGCGTCGAGTGGGTCGCAAGGCTGCTTAAGCTCAACCTGCCATGATTCGATTTGATCACGTATCCCAGATTTACCGGGGGACCAAGAAGCCGGCGCTGAACCGCGTCGACCTCGAGATCCTCCGCGGTGAATTCGTCTTTCTTGTCGGCGCCTCCGGCTCCGGCAAGTCGAGCTTCCTGCGCCTCGTGCTGAAGGAGGACAAGCCCACGAGCGGCAGCATCCACGTGCTCGGCCAAGACCTGGGCACGATCTCGTCGCGCAAGGTTCCCTACTTCCGGCGCAACCTCGGAGTCGTCTTCCAGGACTTCCGTCTGCTGCCGAACAAGAACGTCTTCGACAACGTGGCCTTCACGCTTCAGGTCATCGGCAAGTCGCGGGGCTTCATCCAGGAGGCCGTTCCCGACGTGCTCGCCATGGTGGGCCTCAACGAGAAGGCGAACCGCCTTCCGCACGAACTCTCCGGTGGTGAGCAGCAGCGCGTGGCCATCGCCCGCGCCGTCGTGAACAAGCCCGCCATCCTGCTCGCCGACGAGCCGACAGGAAACCTCGACCCGCTCACCAGTGGCGGAATCATGCAGGTTCTGCAGCGCATCAACGCGGGCGGAACCACCGTGATCATGGCGACGCACGACAACGCCATCGTCGACCAGATGCAGCGACGCGTGATCGAGCTCGTTCAGGGCGAGATCGTTCGCGACGAACTGCAGGGCGGCTACGGCATGACGGCCGAGATCGCGCTTCGCGACAGCGGAATGACGGCCGAGATCGGCATTCCCGGGCTGACGCGCGGCAGCAGGGGACCGGGTGCGAGTTCTCCCACGTTCTCCACGCCCGTCGTGAACCCCCAGGGCCCGTCCGCGACCGAGGCGCCAGCGCCTGCCGCGCCCACGGCATCCCGTGTGCCCGCCGGCGAGCCCGCGCAGGCCGCGCCCGTCGCATCCACGACCCCCGCGCCGGTGTCGGCCCGCCCCGACGCCGCCGACCCCGTGACCGACCAGCTCGGACTCGCCGAGAAGCTCGGGCTGCGCGCCCCGGGCGAACGCATCGACCCCCAGGACCAGAACGTAGGACCCACCTCGTGAGACTCGGACTCATCTTCGGAGAGGTCGGCACCGGCCTCCGACGCAACGTCTCGATGGTCGTCTCTGTCGTTCTCGTGACCTTCATCTCGCTCACCTTCGTAGGCACGGCCATTCTGCTGCAGATGCAGATCGGCCAGATGAAGAACTACTGGTACGACAAGGCCCAGGTCGCCGTCTACCTCTGCACGGCCACCGACGCGGGCGAGACCTGCGGCAACGGCGACGTGACCCAGGAGCAGATCGACGCCGTTGAGGCCCAGCTCGACGGGCCGACGCTGTCGCCGTTCATCGACAAGTACTACTTCGAGAACCACGATCAGGCCTACGAAAACTTCCAGTCGCAGTTCAAGGGCAACCCTGTCACCGAGTACGTGACGCCCGACCTTCTTCCGCAGACATTCTGGGTCAACCTGAAAGACCCGACGCAATCGGCGGTGCTCGTCGAGAGTCTCTCGGGCTTCGCGGGCGTGGAGAGCGTCACCGACCAACGCAGCTACCTCGAGCAGATCTTCACGGTACTCAACGCGGCGAGTTACACCGCCATCGCCGTGGCTGCGATCATGTTGATCGCAGCAGTTCTGCTCATCGCCACGACCATCCGTTTGTCTGCCTTCTCGCGTCGTCGAGAACTCGGAATCATGCGCCTCGTCGGGGCCTCGAACAGGTTCATCCAGACGCCGTTCATCATCGAGGGTGTGATCGCATCGCTCATCGGCTCGGCACTCGCGGGCCTGGCGATCTGGGCCATCGTGAAGTTCTTCGTGCAGGGATGGCTGCTGAACCAGCTGCCGTTCACATCGTTCGTCTCCACGGGCGATGCGCTGCTGGTGGCGCCGATCCTGATCGTCGTCGGAGCCGTGCTCGCGGCGCTGTCGGCCAAGTTCGCGATCACGCGCTACCTCAAGGTCTGATCGCACCGGTCCGAGCGGCGCCGCCCACGCCCGGGTCGACCGGGCGTATACTGGACGGCTGCCGCACGCGAGGTGCGGCACCAAGAATCGTCAGGAGCGCAACGTGCCCAAGGAGAGCGGTCAGAAGGTCGTCGCGACCAACCGCAAGGCTCGGCACGACTACACCATCGAGTCGACGTACGAGGCCGGAATGGTCTTGAACGGCACCGAGGTGAAGTCGCTCCGCATGGGTCGAGCGTCGCTGGTCGACGGCTACGCCTTCATCGAGAACGGCGAGGCCTGGCTCGACGCCGTGCACATTCCCGAGTACACGCAGGGCACGTGGAACAACCACACGCCAAGGCGCAAGCGCAAGCTGCTGCTGCACAAGGAGCAGATCCTCAAGCTGCACAACAAGACCAAAGAGGGCGGCTACACGCTCATCCCGCTGCAGCTGTACTTCAGCGACGGCCGTGCCAAGGTCGAGCTGGCCGTGGCCAAGGGAAAGCGCGAGTACGACAAGCGGCAGACGCTGCGCGAGCGTCAAGACAAGCGCGAGTCCGACAGGGCCATGTCGGCGAGGCGCAACCTCGGCGACTGACGTCGGTCACAGACGAATGGATGCGCCGGTCAGCTCTTCGGACAGCGCCCACAGGCGGGCGGCCACCGCGGGATCACGTGACCACGCCTTGGCCGGCACCACCCGCGGGCGGCCCTTCAATTGCTGCCAGCCGGCCGGACCCACGTATTCGCCACCGCGCAGGTAGTCGTCGGTGGCGGCCATCACGATGGGCAGTGCTCCGGCGTCCTTGCCCTGGGCGAACGAGCCGAACACGGTCCGCACGATCGCAGCGGTGCTGACATCCGGCGTGACTCCGGGGCGCTCTGGCGTCAGCTCGTCGACGGCGAACCCCGGATGCGCGACGATGCTGCGGGTGTCGTGCCCGGCGGCGCGAAGCCGACGATCGAGCTCGAACGCGAACGTCATCACGGCCAGCTTCGACCGGCTGTAGCTGCGGAAACTGCGGAAACGCTCGGGGGTGTCGCGCTGGTCGAGATCGAGCGCGTAGAAGCGGTGGCTGATGCTGCCGAGATGCACGATCCGTGACGCGGGGGTCGCGAGCAGAGTCGGCAGAAGACCCGCGACCAGGGCGAAGTGGCCGAGGTGATTGGTTCCGAACATGCTCTCGAACCCGTCGGCGGTGGCGGAATCCGCGGTGCCCGAGGTGATGCCCCCGTTCGCGACCAGCACGTCGATGGCGGGCAGCCGCGAGAGTTCGGTGGATGCCCGAGCCACACTCGAGAGATCGGCCAGATCGAGCAGCACGAACGACGGTGCCTCGATGTTGGGCACCTCGCGCCGCAGGGACGCGATGGCGGCGTCGGCCTTTGCCTCGTTGCGTCCGGCGATGATGATGCGTGCGCCCCTGCGGGCGAGCTGCTCGGCCGTGAAGTAGCCGAGCCCGGCGTTGCCGCCTGTGATGACGACCGTGCGGTCGACGAGGTCGCGGTTCATGCGGACGCGGCGAAACGGGCCTCGACCGACGCGCTGATGACGACGTCTGCGGGCGTGAGGTCGAGGGGGCCGGATGCGCTGGACTTGGCCATATCGTGCGAGGCGAAGCGCGCCACGCCGACCGGCGAGGAGCCGCCTCCGCCGTCTCCGAGCATTCCGGGGTCGGCCACGGCGAGGGGCCGGAGTGCCGACAGCCCGAGGGCCTCGGCGTAGTTCTGCGCCTTCGACCGGGCGCTCACGATCGCGTCCTTCTGAACGTCGGACTCCAGAGCCGCCCGCGTCGCTGCGGTGAGAGCCCAGTCGACCGAGGTCACGGTCACGCCGTCGCGGAACGCGATGGAATCGATCCAGGTCGCCAGCGCCGAGAAGTCGCGGAATCGGGCTCGCACGGTGGTGGTCGCGTGATAGACCGGTGGCAGTTGCACGCCGTCCTGGTTCCAGGGGCGCTGCCCCCACACGCTCACCTGGTCGGCGCTCCACCGCGTCACCGCGTCGGCCACGGGATCGTGGAGGGCCCGGAGGCTTTCCGACGTCTCCGCGTGAAGCTGCCTCGTCTGTTCGAACACGCTCTGGCGTTCCGGTCCCTCGAACCCGAGTGCGAGCTGCACGACGGCCCGCTCGGGTGAATGGTGCGTCTCTGCATAGCCGGCGACGGTGATGATGGTCTCGCTCATGGGTCTCACCCTATCCGCGACCGGAGGAGGGCCCGCGGTGGCCATTGCCGATTTTCTGTCGTAGGATTGAGGGCTGCATCCTTTCGGATGCCTGTGCGCAAGACACAACTCAACAGTGCGTGATAGTGACCCGCTTGGGGATGATCGGTTTCGACATTGCCTGCGAAACTGCGAGAAGCGGGTCGAGGATTCAGGGTTATCTCGTTAACGATCTCTGAAAAACAATAAGTGCCAAATCAAACCGCACTGTCTCTGCTCAGGCAGACTTCGCCCTCGCGGCGTAGTTCTCTTCTAAGCACTAAATAGAGACCGTCAGTCCGGGAATGCTCTCTACCCGGGTTCTGGCGACATTCAGAGAGATTGCTTCCGCGTTACGCCTGAGGGCGCGGAGGGACTTGCACTCGGGCTGGGCCCGTCGAGCTAGATGCCTGTAGCAAAGCTCGGGGCCGAGTAGAACGACTCAACAGGATACGCCCGTAGAAGGCGCAGAATCACAGCAGTGGACCGGGGTTCAATTCCCCGCATCTCCACCATCTGAGGTCGCTGTCACGCACTGTTCGGTTGCCGCCCTTCGACAGGCTCAGGGAGCGGGGTTACCGTTCGCTGAGCCTGTCGAAGCGGCTCCCCTTACAGCACGAAGAGCATCTCCTGGTAGGTCGGCAGCGGCCACAGGTCGTCGGCCACGATGTCCTCGAGAGTGTCGGCTGCGGCGCGCACGGCGTCCATCGCCGGCAACAGTGCGTCGCGCGCGTGCTCCGCCTCGGCGAGCGCCTCATGACCGGTCTCGGCCGCCAGCGCCTTCTTGAGCGTGGCCAGGGCGCTGCGCAGCTCGGCAAGCGGAACCGACACCTCGTCGAGAGCCTCCGTATCGGTCTCCACGCCGGCAGCCTTGAGCGCACCGATGTTCACGGCGAGCTCCGTCTGGTAGCGCACGGCCGCCGGCAGAACGGCCGTGGCACCGATCTCGAGGGCTAAGCGCGCCTCGACGCCGATGGTGAGGGCGTACTGCTCCAGCCCGATCTCGTAGCGGCTGTGCATCTCACGGTGGTTGAAGACCCGGTACTTCTCGAACAGCTCCATGGCCTCGTCGGTGATGAGCTCGGGAAGGGCGTCCAGGGTCGTGCGCAGATTGGCGAGGCCGCGCTTCTCGGCCTCGATCGGCCACGCATCGGCGTAGCCGTCGCCGTTGAAGACGACCGCCCCGTGCTCCGTGATGATCTGCGTGAGGAGGGTCTGCACGGCCGTGTCGAAGTCTTCTCCCGCCGCCGTGGCCGCCTCGAGCTCTGTGGCGATGAAGTCGAGCGAGTCGGCCATGATCGTGTTGATGGTGGTCATCGGTCCTGCGACCGACTGCATCGATCCCGGGGCGCGGAACTCGAAGCGGTTTCCGGTGAACGCGAACGGGCTCGTGCGGTTGCGGTCACCCGGGTCGGTCGGCAGCACCGGCAGGGTGTCGACACCGATCTGCATACGACCCTTGCCCTTCGACGATGTCGCAGGGCCCTTCGCCAGCTGCTCGAAGACGTCGGCCAATTGGTCGCCGAGGAAGATCGAGATGATCGCCGGGGGAGCTTCGTTCGCGCCGAGGCGGTGGTCGTTCGTGGCCGAGGCGACGGATGCGCGCAGCAGACCGGAGTATTTGTGCACGGCGCGGATGACCGCGGCGCAGAACACCAGGAACTGCGCGTTGTCGTGGGGCGTGTCGCCCGGCACGAGCAGGCTGCCCAGCTCGGAGTTGCCGAGCGAGAAGTTGACGTGCTTGCCCGACCCGTTGACGCCCTGGAACGGCTTCTCGTGGAACAGGCATTCCATGCCGTGCTTCTTGGCGATGGTCTTGAAGGTCGTCATCAGGAGCTGCTGGTGGTCGGCGGCGATATTGCCCCGCTCGAACATCGGAGCGATCTCGAACTGGCCCGGGGCGACCTCGTTGTGGCGGGTCTTGGCGGGGATGCCGAGCTTGAACAGCTCGCGCTCCGTGTCCATCATGAATCCGAGCACGCGCTCGGGGATGGCGCCGAAGTAGTGGTCGTCGAACTCCTGGCCCTTCGGCGGCTTCGAACCGAAAAGGGTGCGACCGGCGTTGATCAGGTCGGGTCGGGCGAGGAAGAAGTGCCTGTCGACCAGGAAGTACTCCTGCTCGGGCCCGCAGAACGACACGACGTGCTTCGGGTTCGTGTGCCCGAACAGCTTCAGGATGCGCTCGGCGTGCTCGCCCATCGCCTGCTGCGAGCGCAGGAGGGGCGTCTTGTGGTCGAGGGCCTCACCGGTCATCGAGACGAAGACAGTGGGAATGCAGAGGGTGTTGCCATTGGGATTCTCGAGCACGTACGCCGGGCTCGTGACGTCCCAGCCGGTGTAGCCGCGAGCCTCGAACGTGTTGCGCAAGCCGCCGTTCGGGAAGCTGGACGCATCCGGTTCGCCCTGGGTGAGCGTCTTGCCCGCGAACTCGGCCAGGGCCGTTCCGTCGCCGACCGGCTCGAGGAAGCTGTCGTGCTTCTCGGCGGTGAGACCGGTCAGCGGGTAGAAGACGTGCGCGTAGTGCGTCGCGCCCTTCTCGAGGGCCCAGTCCTTCATGGCCGAGGCCACGGCGTCGGCGACCAGCGGATCGAGCATGACACCGTGGTCGATGGTGGCCATGACCGACTTGTAGACGGACTTCGGGAGCCGCTTCTGCATGACGATCTGGTTGAACACGTTCTCGCCGAAGACCTCGCCGGGCGTCTCGGTCGGGGTGAAGCTGATGGCGGGCGGCACGTAGGCCTCGACATCCCTGATGGCCTGCAGACGGACAGTGTTTCCAGTCATTCTTACTCCCTCGTGACGGCGCCCGACCGCGGATCGATGCGGAACCCGGTGGCGCCACGATAGAAGACTCGTGTGGCGGGGGTGTTTCACCTGTGTGACACCCGTGGTTATTTTCGACGCGGCGTGAGGAGTAGTGCAGTCCTTCGGCCGCGGAGTCAGTGCTGGCGCAGCCCCATCGAGAGGGGTATCGCGTGTCGCTGCCCGCCCGAGTGCACGACATCGCCGTCGACGACGGTCAGCTGCGTGCGGTGCTGTTGGAGCGCCCGCGTCACCGCTGACAATCGGTGGTCGAGGTCGAACCACTCCACATCGGAGCCGGGTTCGGAGACGATCTCGGCGAACGGCGTGGCCGTCAGGCGACTCGCCGCCAGCGTGGCCTCGTGCGTTCGCACGTGATCAGGATGTCCGTAGCCACCGCCGTGGTCGTAGCTGACGACCAGCTCGGGATCGAGCAGCTCGATGAGCGCCACCACGTCGCCCACGACCTGCTCGAGGGGCGCGAGCGCCAGCGCACCGGGCTCGACATCGGCCGCGGGACCGGCAAGTCCGGGCTCGATCCAGGACATGCCCGAATCGCGGTAGCGCACGGTCGGTTGCCCGACGGTTCGCGCCGGGGCGGTGCCCAGCCAGTACCTGTCGGAGATACCGAGCGAGTCTGCCGCTCGGCGCAGCTCGGTCTCGCGCAGCGCGCTCAGGCCCTCGGCATCCACCGCGTGATCGAGCGATCCCTCCACGATCTCACCGCGTTCTCCGCGGGTGGCGGTGAGCAGGCTCACCCGCACGCCGCGGTCGACCAGCTCGGCGATCAGGGCGCCGGTGGCGAGGGTCTCGTCGTCGGGGTGGGCGTGCACGAAGAGCACGTTGCGCACGCCGTCGAGAAGACTCACGCGACGGCGACGGACGAGACGAGCCCCGTGTAGACGCCCAGGAGCGCGTCGGCGGAGCGCGCCCAGCTGAGGGTCTCCGCGCGTTCGCGGGCTCTCGACGACAGCTCGTCGGCCTCCTCGCCATGCGAGAGCAGGCGGGCGATCGCATCGGCCCAGACGGCGGGGTCGCGCGAATCGAGAACGAGTCCGGTCACGCCGTCGACCACGGCCTCCCTGAGACCACCCGAGGCGGCGGCGACGACGGGAACGCGGCTCGCGGCCGCTTCGAGCGCGACGAGGCCGTATGTCTCGGAGTGGGAGGGGATCAGAACGACGCGGGCGCTGCGCAGCAGTTCGGCCAGCGCCTGTCTCGACTGCGGACCGATGAAGTGCACGGAGTCTGCAATGCCGCGTCGGCCGGCGAGTTGCGAGAGCTCGTCGATGTATCCGTCGAAGTCGGCCGACGCATCGCCCGAGATCACCAGTTCGGGTCGGATGCTCTCAGGAACCGCGGCGATCGCCTCGATCGCGAGGTCGAGGCCCTTGAGCGGCTGCAGCCGGGCGGCTACGACCGCGTAAGGCCTGCGGGACTCGTGCGATCCGAGAGCCGGTGCAGCCGGTGCGAACAGCTCGCTGTCGACGCCAGGGGAGACGACGGTGATGCGACCGGGCGATCCGCCGAGACGCGTCTCGATCGTGTGGGCTTCGGCCTCGCTGATCGCGATCAGTGCGTCGGACTCGCGCGCGAGCCACGATTCGCCGGCCATGCGCCCGGGCGACTCCGCGCGCTCTCCGTCGGAGAGGGGAGTCGAATCGTCGGCCGCGATGCTGTGGAAGCTCTGCACGTGGGGGATGCCCCGCGTGCGCGCGACGGGCAGGGCGGCCATGCCCGAGAACCAGTGGTGCGAGTGAAAGACGTCGTACGGGCCGAGCGCACTCAGGGCGTCGCTGAACTCGCCGATGTAGAGCTCGTGATCGCCCTTGGCGAGCGGATGCGCGGGGCCGGCATCCACGAACCGCAGGCGAAGTCGGTCGCCGAAGTTCAGAACGGCCGGACCGGTGGGCGTGGACCGTCGCGTGATGATCTCGACGTCGTGTCCTTGTGAGGCGAGGGCCTGCGCCTGGTGCAGCACCACCACGTTCATGCCTCCGGCATCGCCGGAGCCCGGCTCGTCGGCCGGCGATGTGTGGAGGCAGACGAGAGCTATTCGCAGCACTTAGACGAACACTCGGTAACCGTTGACGAACTTGTTGACCGGGGCGAGGAGGGCGACAAGCGGAACGAACATGCGCAGGAGATAGACGACGACCGTGACCTGGCCGAGGTCGGCGAGAGCGAAGAGGCCGAGCGCGACGGCGCCCCAGCCGACGGCGATCACAAGCGAGCGTCGGGTGGCGAGGAACGGTGCCGCGGTGCCGAGCGAGGCGAAGACGATTCCCGCATCGGCGACGAAGCCGCGCAGCCCGGGCTCCTCGAACTGGCCGACGAGGACCCACAGCACGATGGCGATGGCCCAGAAGAGAACGAACAGGCCGCCACCGAGGGGCTTCGTCATGTCTTTGGCCGGGGCGGATGTCTTGGCCGGGGCGGATGTGGTGACCGGCGCGGAATGGGTCGTCATGACTCAAATTCTAGCCCGGGGCGTCGGACTCTGTGGACGATGTCAGGGGCCGGTGCGAAGCTCGATCCATGCGCTGCACGATTGTTCCCCCTTACCTGCTCTCCCGTCTCTCCCGCCTCGATGAGGCCGGTCTCGGAGGCGTCGCCGCCGCGGCCCACGAGACCCTCATGCAGACGGAGCCCCTGCGCGAGACGAGGCAGGCTCTTGCTCCGCGTGCCGTGCCGCCGTCGACTGCGCCGCCTCGCCCTGATCGCACGATCAGCGATGCCGGGGGGCGCGAGGTGCTGCCCGGCTCCGTCGTTCGGCGCGAGGGCGGCGCCGAATCGGGCGATGCCGCGGTCGACGAGGCCTACGACGGCCTCGGGGCGACGCACGCGCTGTTCGCCGACGCGTTCGAGCGTTCCTCGATCGACGGTCGCGGGCTCGGGCTCGAAGCCACCGTGCACTACGGCTCGCGCTACGACAACGCCTTCTGGGACGGTGAGCGCATGGTGTTCGGCGACGGTGACGGCGAGGTCTTCCGCCGGTTCACGCTGTCGCTGAGCGTCATCGGGCACGAGCTCAGTCACGGAGTGACCCAGTACTCGAGCGCGCTCGAGTACCAGGGCCAGTCCGGGGCCCTCAACGAATCGGTGTCCGACGTGTTCGGAGCGCTGGTCGAGCAGCACAGCCGAGGGCAGGTGGCCTCGGAGGCAAGCTGGCTCATCGGCGAGGAGCTGTTCACCGACATGGTCGAAGGTGCCGCGCTCCGTTCGATGAAGGCACCGGGCACCGCCTACAACGACGACATCCTCGGCGTCGACCCCCAGCCCGCCCACATGCGCGATTTCGTCGACACCCGCGACGACAACGGAGGGGTGCACATCAACTCCGGCATCCCCAACCGGGCATTCTTCCTCGTGGCCGACGCCCTCGGCGGCTACGCGTGGCAGCGCGCCGGTCGCATCTGGTACGACACGATCACCGCAGGCGGGCTCGAGCCGCGAGCCACCTTCGTAGAGTTCGCCCGTGCCACGGTCGAGGCCGCCCGAGCCCGATACGGCGGCACCTCTGACGAGCTCGACGCGGTGCAGCGGGCGTGGGCGTCTGTCGGAGTCGAGTTGTGAACATCACCGTGGTGCGCAGCGGCGGGTTCGCAGGTCTACGGCGAACCTGGCGGGTCGTCGTCGACGACGAGTCGTCGACCGCCGTCGACGAATGGCTCCACATCGTCGACGCGTGCCCATGGTCGGACGCGGTAGATCTCGACGGCGACGGGGTTCCCGATCGTTTCGTCTTCGTCGTCACCGTCGAGGCGCTCCCTGTCGAATCGACGTCGACGTCTCAGCTGCACGCGACACTGCCTGAGTCCCGCGTCGTGGGGCCGTGGCGGCAGCTGATCGACCGGGTCCAGGCCTCGGATCGCGCCGACACATAACGACGCCGAAACATGCCGTCAACACTTCGGCGCTAGTTTAGGTCGGTGACGATTTCTGCTGACACGACCCCTGGCAACCCCGACCTCAGCCGTCGGAGTATTCGCGACGAGGTAGACGCCGCTCTGCGTGCCGACGTTCGACTGCTCGGCGCCCTGCTGGGCCGAATTCTGACCGAGGCAGGCGGCTCCGAGCTGCTCGACGATGTCGAGCGGCTGCGAGAGCTCACCATCGACGCCTATGAGAAGCAGAACGACGCGTCGATCGAAGACGCCGAGAAGCTCGTCGACTCGTTCACGCCCGTGCGGGCCGAGCAGGTCGCCCGGGCGTTCACCAGCTACTTCCACCTGGCCAACCTGGCAGAGGAGCACCACAGGGTGCGGGTGCTGCGAAGCCGGTACGTGTCCGCGAGCGATCCCGCGCCCGCCGACTCCCTTCCCGCCGCCATCGAGCGGCTGGTCGGCGAGGTCGGGCGCGAGGAGACGGCCGCGCGACTGGCCGACCTGAGATTCCACCCCGTCTTGACGGCCCATCCCACCGAGGCCCGACGCCGCGCCGTCGCCTCGGCCATCCGCCGTATCAGTGACCTGCTCTCCGACAGGGACGCCGGCCAGCAGGGCGGCCTTGCCTCGGCCGAGATCGAGCGGCGCCTGCTCGAGCAGATCGATGTGCTCTGGCGCACCTCGCCGCTGCGCACGACAAGGCCGACGCCCCTCGACGAGGTCAGAACGGCGATGAACATCTTCGACCAGACCCTGTTCCAGGTCGTGCCGCAGGTGTACCGCCTGCTCGACGACTGGATGCTCGAGGGCGATGCGGGCAAGGCACCCGTGGTCGCGCCGGCGTTCATGCGTCTCGGCAGCTGGATCGCCGCGGACCGCGACGGCAACCCCTTCGTCACGGCCGACGTCACGGAAGAGGCGGCCGCGATCGCGAGCGAGCACATCCTGTTCGGCCTCGAGCACGCCGCGACCCGTATCGGTCGCACGCTCACGCTCGACTCCGAGGACACTCCGGCCAGCGAGGCTCTGATGGCGCTGTGGGGGCGGCAGCAGGCCATCGCGCCGCAGGTGACGAGCCAGATCGGAACACGCTCGCCGCACGAGCCGCACCGCAGAGTACTGATGGTGGTCGCCGCTCGAATCGTCGCCACCAGGCAGGGCACCGAGCTCGCCTACGGACTGCCCGACGAACTCGTCTCCGACCTGCGGGTCATTCAGCAGTCCCTGCGAGAGGCCGGTGCCGACCGCAGCGCCAACGGCGAACTCCAGAACCTCATCTGGCAGGTCGAGACCTTCGGGTTCCACCTCGCCGAGCTCGAGGTGCGCCAGCACTCCAAGGTGCACCGTCAGGCGCTCGAGGAGATCCGTGCCGGTGGTGCATTGAGCGAGATGACCGAGGAGGTCTTGTCGGTCTACCGCACGATCGCGACACTGCAGAAGCGCTACGGCCTGGCGGCGGCCCGTCGGTACATCGTGTCGTTCACGCAGTCCTCGGCCGACATCGCGACTGTCTACGCGCTGGCGGAAGCCGCCCTGGGTTCTGCCGAGGCGGCCCCCGTGCTCGATGCCGTGCCGCTGTTCGAGACGTTCGCCGACCTCGAGGCGAGCACGACCATTCTCGACGAGATGCTGACTCTCCCGCAGGTGCAGGAGCGGCTGGCAGCAACCGGTCGGCGCCTCGAGGTCATGCTCGGCTACTCCGACTCCTCGAAAGACGTCGGGCCCGTCTCGGCGACGCTCGCCCTCTACTCGGCGCAGGAGCGCATCTCCCGCTGGGCGAAGGACAACGACATCGTCCTCACGCTGTTCCACGGCCGGGGTGGCGCATTGGGTCGTGGCGGCGGTCCGGCCAACGAGGCCGTGATGGCGCAGCCCGGCGGCTCCGTCGAGGGCCGGTTCAAGCTCACCGAGCAGGGCGAGGTGATCTTCGCCCAGTACGGCGACAAGGCGATCGCCGCGCGCCACATCGAGCAGATGGCAGCGGCCACCCTGCTCGCATCGAGCCCGTCGAACGAAGAGGCCAACAACACGGCAACCCGTGACTTCGTCGACATGGCGCGCACGCTCGACCTGCGTTCACGTGAGCGCTTCTTCGAACTCATCAAGGCAGATGGCTTCGCTCCCTGGTTCGCCCAGGTCACCCCGATGGAGGAGGTGGGCCTGCTCGCGCTGGGTTCGAGGCCGGCCCGGCGCGGACTGTCCGTGGAATCGCTCGAAGATCTCCGGGCCATCCCCTGGGTCTTCGCGTGGACGCAGGCGCGCATCAATCTCACCGGCTGGTTCGGGCTCGGTTCTGCCCTCGCGGCGGTCGGAGACATCGACGTCCTCCGAGACGCCTACGCCCGGTGGCCGTTGTTCACCGCCATGATCAACAACGTGGAGATGTCGCTCGCGAAGACCGACGACAGGCTCGCGGAGCGCTATCTCGCCCTGGGCGATCGCGACGACCTGGCCTCCCTCGTGCTCGACGAGATGGAGCTCACCCGCGAATGGGTGAGGCGCACGACGGGTCACGGCGAGATCCTCGAGGGTCGTCCCGTGCTGCAGCGCGCGGTCAGGCTCCGCAGTCCCTACGTCGACGCGCTGTCGCTCCTGCAGCTCCGGGCTCTCCGGGCCGTTCGCAGCTCGGGCAGCGTCGACCCGGCCGACGACACCCATCGGCTTCTGCTCCTCGCCGTCAACGGGGTCGCGGCCGGACTGCAGAACACGGGATAGCCCGCGATGTCGGGGGCCCGGCGCTCCGTGTATCGCGTGCTGCTCGGCGATCAAGCTGATCGCCTGCAGCCCCAGCTGTCGAACTACGTCGACGGCGCGGTGCGCGGAGAGGCGGGCATCGGTCGAGGGGTCTACGAGTTCGCGGGGCCCTCGAAGGCATGGCTCGCGCCGCTCTTCGCTCTGATGGCGCGCGCGAACGCCCTGTTCGGAGAACGCGGCGAGAACGTCGGCCTGACCGTCGTCAACGTTCCCCACGCCGACGGGCGGGGTCGAGTCTGCCTCAGCTCGACCCGCAGCTTCGCCTTCCCCGGCGTGACCCGCGCGATGGAGGACACGATGCTGGCCGGTCGTGACGGTCTGCTCCACGACTTCCTCGGCAGACGGCGATTCCTCGAAGTGTCACTGCGGCTGGGTGTCTCGTCAGAGGGGTGGCTCCGGATGCGATCGGTCGGCACCTGGCTCTGGCTCGGCCGTCTGCGCGTCCCCGTGCCTCGCATCTTCTCCGCACGGGTCGACCTCACGGAGCGCTGGGACTCCGCGACCGCGAGCCAGGAGGTTGAGGTGACCCTTACGCATCCGGTGCTCGGCCGTGTCTTCGAATACCGGGGTTCCTTCACCTACGAGCCGAGGGGTGGACCGATCGACGCGGTCGACACCGCGGCCATCGATCGTCGGTTCTAACGCCCCGAGTGGGGCTCGACGACGTCACCGGGGGAGAGCACCCGGAGGGCCGCGTCGTGCAGGAGCCCGTTGGTGGCGAGGGCCGAACCCGACCAGGGGCCGGGTGTGCCGTCGACCGACGTGAACCGGCCCCCGGCCTCGTGGATCACCGGGATGAGGGCCGCCATGTCGTAGGGCTGCAGGTCGAATTCGCCGGCCACGTCGAGGGCGCCCTCGGCGATGAGCATGTACGACCACATCTCGCCATAGGCCCGGGTGCGCCAGACACTGCGGCTGAGGGCGAGCAGGCTGTCGAGCCGGCCAGCCTCGTCCCAGCCCTTCAGGCTGTTGTAGCTGACGCTCGCGTCATCGAGGCGGGCCACGGCGGAGACCGCGAGCCGACGGGGTGCCGCCGACGGCGCGAGGGTGCTGTCCGTCGTCCACGCGCCCTGGCCCAGGGCTCCCCACCAGCGGCGTCCGAGCGCAGGGGAGCTGACCACACCGACGACGGGAACGCCGTCGACGACGAGCGAGATCAGCGTGGCCCAGACGGGAACGCCGCGCAGGTAGTTGGCCGTGCCGTCGATGGGATCGATGATCCACTGCCTGCTCGAGTCGCCGGCCGAGCCGTACTCCTCGCCCAGGATCGCGTCCTCCGGGCGGGCGGCCGCGAGCCGGTCTCTGATCTCGCGCTCGACGGCGCGGTCCGCATCCGTCACTGGTGTTCGATCGGGCTTGCTCTCGACGACCAGGTCGAGCGCCATGAATCGATCGAGCGAGATCGCGTCGGCCGCGTCGGCGATGTCGAGGGCGAGGGCGAGGTCGGCTGCATACGGCTCGGTCATGCCTCAAGCGTAGCCAGCCGCGACGACCAGGCGTGCTCGATCGTGCGACTAGCTCAGCGAGCCCACGAGCTTCTGCAGCGACTCGATGCGTGCGATGCCGCTGGCACCCAGTTCTCCCGCCAGCACCCGGTCGACGATCTCCCAGTCGTGGGCCTGGCTGAGCGGGATGCCGTCGGCCGGCGGGATGGACGACGGGATCGCCATTCCGGCGAACGACTTCAGAACGTTCGCGGGATCGACATGGCCGAGGCCGAACGAGCGCACGCCGGGGGTGTCGATGATCCAGCCCGAGTGGCCCGCGTCGTCGTGCACCCGCAGGCCCAGCGTCGACGACGACGTGTGGCGCCCGCGGCCGGTGACGTCGTTGACGCGCCCGATCGCCCGATCTGTGCCGGGAACGAGCGCGTTCACCAGCGTGGACTTGCCGACACCCGAATGGCCGACGGTGACGGTGGTGTGGCCCATCAGCAACGACTTCAGTTCGTCGAGCGGCAGCTCGTCGCGCTGCCCGGTGACCACGGTGAGGTCGAGGCAGTCGAACTCGGAGAGGAACTCGCTCGGGTCGGCGAGGTCGGTCTTGGTGATGAAGAGGATCGGAGTGATGCCGGCATCGAATGCGGCGACCAGGTAGCGGTCGACCAGTCGGGCGCGCGGTTCGGGATTGGCCGCGGCCACGACGATCAGCATCTGGTCGGCGTTGGCGACGATCACCCGCTCGACGGCGTCTGTGTCGTCGGCGCTGCGGCGCAGAAGCGTGGTGCGCGGCGTGAGCTTGACGACTCGAGAAAGGCTGCCCTCGGCGCCGGAGGTGTCTCCGACGAGTCCGACGCGATCGCCCGTGACGATGGCCGTCTTGCCGAGCTCGCGGGCCCGAGACGCCGTGATCGCGCGCTCGTCGGGGGTGTCCTCGTCGACGAGCACGCTGAAGCGGCCGCGGTCGACGGTGAGGATGCGACCGGGAACCGCGTCGGCGTACTCCGGCCGGATCTTCGTGCGGGGTTTGTTGCCCTTCGGGTTGGGCCGGATACGAACGCTCGACTCGTCGTATTCCGACTCGTCGTCGTCATCGTCGTCGTTCGCCCACCAGGTCATGAGGTGCTCGCGGCCAACGCGCTCCAGAGCTCGGGGAATTCGGGGAGCGTCTTCGATGTGGTCGCGATGTCCTCGATCAGAACGTCGGGAACGACGAGGGCGATGATCGCGCCGGCATGGGCCATGCGATGGTCGGCGTAGGTCTTCCACGTTCCGCCGTGCAGCGGTGCCGGCTCGATGCGCAGGCCGTCCTCCAGCTCTGTGACGGAGCCGCCGAGCCCATTGATCTCCGCCGCGAGGGCCGACAGGCGGTCTGTCTCGTGGTGACGGATGTGTCCGATGCCGGTGATCTCGCTGGGGGAGTCGGCCAGCGCTGCCAGGGCGACCAGGGCCGGGGCGAGCTCGCCGCCCTCGGAGAGATCGAGGGTGATTCCGTGGATCGACCCGTCGCCCTCGACCGTGAGCACTCCGTCGGCCTGGGTGACGGTGGCGCCGAACAGGGGCAGGAACTCGGCGAGCAGTGCGCCCACCTGGGTGGTGCTCGACGGCCAGCCGCTGACGCTGACCCGACCGCCGGTGGCGACGGCCGCCGCGAGGAACGGTGCCGCATTCGACAGATCGGGTTCGATGTCGACGGTGAGGCCCCGGATGCGCGAGGGCGCGACGGTCCACACGCCCGGCTGCGGCTGCTCGACCTCGACGCCGCGGGCGGCCAGCGCCTGGATCGTCATCTCGATGTGAGGCTGGCTCGGCACCCGCTCACCGGAGTGGCGCAGCACGAGTCCGTCGTCGAAGCGACTCGCGCTCAGGAGGAGGCCCGACACGAACTGGCTGGAGCTCGACGCATCGATGACGATCTCGCCACCGGCGACGCGACCGGTGCCGTGAACCGTGAAGGGGAGCGATCGCGCTCCGTCGTCGGCGATGTCGACGCCCAGGGAGCGGAGCGACGAGATGGTCGTGGACATGGGCCTGCGCCGCGCGGCCTCGTCTCCGTCGAACACGACGGGACCGAGCGCCAGGGCGGCGACGGGCGGGATGAAGCGCATGACGGTTCCGGCGAGGCCGCAGTCGACCGTCGTGCTTCCGAGCAGCTCCTCCGCTGGCGTGATGAGCCAGTCGTCGCCGAAATCCCCGGCGCCGGAGACGGCCTCGATCGTCGTGCCCATCGATCGGAGGGCATCGACCATCAGAGACGTATCGCGCGAGTGGAGCGGAGCCCGAAGAGTAGAGGGCGACTCGGCTAGCGCCGACAGCACGAGTTCGCGGTTGGTCAGGCTCTTGGAGCCGGGAAGGACGACCGACGTGTCGATGGGACCGGTGGCGGTCGGCGACGGCCACGGCGAGTCCGCCGGCGGCACGGAGGCGACCCCTGGCGTCTCATCGTCGTAGGGGGAGAAACGCGGATCGAGTTGGCTGATGATTCCCATTGCCCCCAGATTACCGCGAGCACGGAATAAACCGCGTTCCCATCGCGGTTGTTGATCGTACGGGCACCGAGCGGGTGCATCGACGACGGAGAGGCACAGGAGGAGCGCAGGTGGTGACTGAGCAGCTGGTGCGACCGACCGTCGTCCGCCCGGGCATGGCCTGGGCCGAACGCGCCCTCTCCGAAGTAGACTCAGGCTTGATGAGCACTCCCACACCTGACACCACTCCCGCGGCGACCTCAGATCCCCGGGACCTGTTCGAGGAACAGGCGATACCGTTCCTCGACCAGCTCTACGGCGCCGCCCTGCGCATGACCCGCAATCCGGCAGATGCGCAAGACCTCGTGCAGGAGACGTTCGTGAAGGCCTACGCGGCCTTCGCCCAGTTCGAACAGGGCACGAACCTCAAGGCGTGGCTGTACCGCATTTTGACGAACACGTTCATCAACACCTATCGCAAGAAGCAGCGCGATCCCTACAAGGGCACCATCTCCGATATGGAGGACTGGCAGCTGGGCGAGGCCGAATCGGCCACGGCCATGTCGAGCCGCTCGGCGGAGGCCGAGGCGATCGACCACCTGCCCGACAGCGCGGTCAAGGATGCGCTGCAGTCGATTCCCGAAGATTTTCGTCTGGCGGTCTACTTCGCCGACGTGGAAGGTTTCTCCTACCAGGAGATCGCCGACATCATGAAGACCCCTGTCGGCACGGTAATGAGTCGTCTGCACCGAGGCAGACGACTTCTGCGGGGACTTCTGACTGACTATGCAGCAGACCGCGGCATTCATGTCGCGGCGAAGACGGGGAGCACGAAGAAATGACCGATTGCGGTTGCGACAAGGCCAAGGCCGAACTCGAGGAGTATCTGCACAACGAGCTGTGCTCGACCGATGCAGAAGACATCCGTGAACACCTCGCCGGCTGCTCGGACTGCGAGTCCGAGCTGCACGTCGGGCGGGTTTTGACCGAGGCGGTTCAGCGCGCGTGCCGCGAGACCGCGCCGGGCGATCTGCGCGACCAGGTTCTTCTCTCCATCCGCACCATCCAGGCCACGCACTAGCCAGCTGCCCTCTGCCACATGAACGGCAGATTTCGGCGGCGTTAAACTCCGCATCCGACGATTGGCTTCGGCTCCGGTCAGTGCCATTATCGGCACGGTGACCCTCAGTAGCGATCTGCCCTCCCGAGTCAATCCCAGTGAACACACCACGCCCCATGTGGTCGTGCTGTTCGGAGCGGTGGGCGATCTCGCCCGGCGCAAGCTCATCCCGGGCATGGCCCATCTCGCGCTCTCGTCGCTCGCACCCGACATCCGCATTGTCGGCACGTCGCTCGAGGAACACGACGACGAGTCCTTCCGAGCCTTCGCCAAGATCGCCTACAACGAGTTCGGCAGCCGGGCGCTGACCCCGGATCAGTGGGACCGCTTCGAGTCCAAGCTGAGCTACGTTCCTCAGTCCGCCGGCCCGAAGGCGCTCGCCAAGGCCGTTCTGGATGCCGAGAAGTCGCTCGGCCCCGACGTGCGGCGGCTGCACTACCTGAGCGTGCCGCCTCGGGCCGCGCTCAGCGTGGTGCACATGCTCGGCGAGGCCGAGCTGGTCGATCGCAGCCGCATCATCATGGAGAAGCCTTTTGGCACCGACCTGGAATCGGCGGTGGCCCTGAACGCCGAGCTCCACGAGACCTTCGCCGAGGATCAGATCTTCCGCATCGACCACTTCCTCGGCAAGGAGCCCGCGCAGAACATCCTCGCCTTTCGATTCGCGAACGGCCTCTTCGAGCCGATCTGGAACCGCAACTTCATCGACCACGTGCAGATCGACATTCCGGAGACCCTCGGACTCGACCGGCGCGCCCAGTTCTACGAGTCGACCGGCGCCTACAAGGACATGGTGGTCACCCACCTCTTCCAGGTGCTGGCGTTCATGGCCATGGAGCCGCCCACCGCGCTCGAGCCGATCGCCATCAGCGAGGAGAAGAACAAGGTCTTCCGATCGATGCGGCCGCTCATTCCCGACAACGTCGTGCGCGGACAGTACATCGGCTATCGCGACGAGGAGGGAGTAGCTCCCGAGTCGGACACCGACACCTTCGTCGCCCTCAAGTGCGAGATCGACAACTGGCGCTGGGCGGGTGTGCCGTTCTACCTGCGCACCGGCAAGAAACTGGCCGAGGGGCAGCGCATCATCTCGATCGCCTTCCGCGAGCCGCCGAAGAGCATGTTCCCACAGGGCTCGGGCGTCGGGGCGCACGGCCCCGACCACCTGACATTCGACCTGGCCGACGCGTCGAAGGTCTCACTCTCGTTCTACGGCAAACGACCGGGCCCGGGAATGAAGCTCGACAAGCTGAGCATGCAGTTCGCCCTGCACGAGACCGGCCGGGAGGGCGATGTGCTCGAGGCCTACGAGCGGCTCATCCTCGACGCTATGCGTGGCGACCACACGCTGTTCACCACAGCGGAGGGCATCGAGAGGCTGTGGGAGGTGTCTGCCACCCTGCTGCAGGACCCACCGCCGGTGCGCCTGTATGCGCCCGGAACCTGGGGGCCCAACGCCATCCATCAGCTCATCGCGCCGCATGCATGGCGGCTGCCGTTCGAGCGGGCCTGGCGCGACAAGAAGAAGTAGCGCCAGGCCCGGCTCGAGGTCGGGCTACAGGGTGAGGGCCCGCTCGATCAGCTCGGCCTGCTCCACGGCGTGACGCTTGGCCGATCCCGCAGCGGGCGATGCCGCCGCCGGACGGGAGACGACGCGCACGAAACGGCCGAGGTGCGGGGCGACCTCGACGGCCACGAAGGGCCAGGCACCCTGGTTCTCCGGCTCGTCCTGCACCCACACGACCTCGGCGTTCGGGTACTGGTCGAGAGCGGCCTTCAGCTCGACGATCGGAGCGGGGTAGTACTGCTCGAGCCGCACGAGGGCGATCGCCTCGTCGGGCTTCTTCTGCAGCTCGTTCAGCAGGTCGTAGTGGATCTTGCCCGAGTGCAGCAGCACGCGGGTGACGGCCGCCTTGTCGGCGACGCGGGTGTCGTCGATCACGGGCTCGAAGGTTCCGCCGGTGAGATCGGGCACATCGGACGTGGCGCCCCGGAGGCGAAGCATCGCCTTCGGCGTGAATACGACGAGCGGCTTGCGCGGTCGAGCGTACGCCTGCCGGCGGAGCAGGTGGAAGTACGACGCGGGGGTCGAGGGGCGGGCGACCGTCATGTTGTTCTCGGCGCACAACTGCAGGTAGCGCTCGATGCGTGCCGACGAGTGGTCGGGGCCCTGGCCCTCGTAGCCGTGGGGGAGCAGGAGCACGAGCGACGAGCGCTGCGCCCACTTCTGCTCGGCCGACGAGATGAACTCGTCGATCACGATCTGGGCGCCGTTGGCGAAGTCGCCGAACTGGGCCTCCCAGAGCACGAGCGCGTCGGGTCGCTCGACCGAGTAGCCGTACTCGAAGCCCATGGCGGCGTATTCGCTGAGCAGCGAGTCGTAGATCCAGAAGCGGGCCTGGTTCTCGCCGAGGTTCGCGAGCGGGAGCCATTCCTGGCCGTTCTCGCGATCGTGCAGCACGGCGTGACGCTGCACGAATGTGCCGCGGCGCGTGTCCTGCCCTGCGAAGCGCACGGGAGTGCCCTCGAGCAGCAGCGAACCGAGGGCGAGGAGCTCGGCGAAGGCCCAGTCGATGCCTCCCGATCGGCTCATCTCGAGGCGCTTGTTCAGAAGCTGCTGCAGCTTGGGGTGAACCGTGAAGCCGGCGGGCTTGTTCTGGAACGCGTCGCCGATCTGGTGGATCGTGGATTCGGACACCGCGGTCGAGAACGCCTCGGCAGAGGCCGAGTTGTTCTGCTGGGCGTCGGGCAGTTCGAGGTCGGCGACACTCGATCCGTCGGGCGTGATGATCGGGATCGACGAGGTCTGCGCTGCGTGCGTCTCGGCGAAGGCGCGCTCGAGGCGGTCCTGGAAGTCGCGGTGGGCGGCCTCGTACTCCTCCTCGGTGATGTCGCCGCGACCGACGAGCGACTCGGTGTAGAGCCGACGAACGCTGCGCTTCGCCTCGATGAGGTTGTACATGAGCGGCTGGGTCATCGAGGGGTCGTCTCCCTCGTTGTGCCCGCGGCGGCGGTAGCAGATCAGGTCGATGAACACGTCGCGGTGGAACTGCTGGCGGTACTCGAACGCGAGCTGTGCGACGCGCACGACCGACTCGGGGTCGTCTCCATTGACATGGAAGATGGGGGCCTGGATCGTCTTGGCGACATCGGTCGAGTACACCGACGAGCGGGACTCGCCAGGAGGCGTCGTGAAGCCCACCTGGTTGTTGATGTTGATGTGGATCGTGCCGCCCGTGCGGTAGCCGCGGAGCTGGGACATCTGCAGCGTCTCGACCACGATGCCCTGGCCCGCGAGTGCCGCGTCGCCGTGGATCAGGATCGGAAGGGTCGAGAACGTGCCGATCGCCTTGCGGTCCTGCTTGGCGCGCACGATGCCCTCGAGCACGCCGTCGGCTGCCTCGAGGTGCGACGGGTTCGCCGCGAGGTAGACGGGGATCTCCGTTCCGTCGCTGCCGTGGAAGGTTCCCTCCGTTCCCAGGTGGTACTTCACGTCGCCGGAGCCCTGGACGGTTCGCGGGTCTTGAGTGCCCTCGAACTCGCGGAAGATCTGGCCGTAGGTCTTGCCCGCGATGTTCGTGAGCACGTTGAGGCGGCCCCGGTGGGCCATGCCGATCGCGACCTCGTCGAGGCCCTCGTCGGCGGCACCCTGGATGACCGCGTCGAGCAGGGCGATGGTCGACTCTCCACCCTCGAGGCTGAACCGCTTCTGGCCGACGTACTTGGTCTGCAGGAAGGTCTCAAACGCCTCGGCCTCGTTGAGCTTCGCGAGGATGCGCATCTGCTCGTCGTGACCCGGCTTGGCGTAGGGGCGCTCGATCTTGTCCTGGATCCACTTGCGCTGAGCAGGGTCCTGGATGTGCATGTACTCGATGCCGGTCTTACGGCAGTAGGAGTCGCGCAGCACACCGAGGATGTCGCGGAGGAGCGCGCTGCGCTTGGCGCCGAACTCGCCGGTCACGAACTCGCGGTCGAGGTCCCAGAGCGTGAGCCCGTGGTTCTCGATGTCGAGGTCGGGGTGCGTGCGCTGGCGGTATTCGAGCGGATCGATGTCGGCCATGAGGTGGCCGCGCACGCGGAACGCGTTGATCAGCTCCTGCACGCGGGCGGTCTTGTCGACGGCGTCGGAGAGGTCGACGCTGATGTCGGGAGCCCAGTGGATGGGAGCGTAGGGGATGCGCAGCTCGGCGAAGATGTTCTCGTAGAAGTTGCGCTCACCGATGAGCAGTTCGTGCACCTTGCGCAGGTACTCGCCCGATCCTGCGCCCTGGATGACACGGTGGTCGTAAGTGCTCGTGAGGGTGATGATCTTGCCGATGCCCAAGTCGTTCAGGGTCTTCGGGCTGGTTCCCTGGAACTCGGCGGGGTACTCGAGGGCGCCGGCGCCGATGATGCAGCCCTGGCCCTTCATCAGCCGCGGCACGGAGTGCACGGTGCCGATTCCGCCGGGGTTGGTGAGGGAGATCGTCGTTCCCTGGAAGTCGGCGGCGGTGAGCTTGTTGGCGCGTGCGCGGCTGACCAGCTCCTCATAGGCGTGGAGGAACTCGTTGAAGCCCATGGTGTCGGCGCGCTTGATGCCGGGAACGAGGAGCGCCCGAGTTCCGTCGGGCTTGGGGATGTCGATGGCGATGCCCAGGCCGACGTGGGCGGGGGCGACGACCGAGGGCTTTCCGTCGACCTCGTCGTAATAGACGTTCTGGCTGCGGAACTCCTTCATCGCCTGCACGAGCGCCCAGCCGATGATGTGGGTGAACGACACCTTGCCGCCGCGGCTGCGCTTGAGGTTCGAGTTGATCACGATGCGGTTGTCGATGAGCAGCTTGGCCGGGATGGAGCGCACGCTGGTGGCCGTCGGCACGGTGAGGCTGGCGTCCATGTTGGTCGCCAGGGTCTTGGCCATTCCGCGCAGGGGAGTGACCGTGTCCTTCTCGGCCTCCTCCTCGGCGGTGGCCGATTCGGGGGTGGCCTCACGCTTGGGCGCCGAGACCGGCGCCTCCGCGGGGATGGGTGCCTGGCGGGCCTGGACGCTGGTGGTGCGGGCCTCGGGCTGCGTCTCGCGCTGGTCGGCGACGGATGCGCCGGACGGCGCCTCGGTCGACACGGTCGCAACGGGTGACGTCGGCGGGGTGGCGGCCCCGGATGCTTCGGCGATCTGCTCGGATTCGGTCGCTGCGGGAGGAGCCTGCTCGGCTGTCACGGCGGGAGCCGTCGGCGCCGCACCACCCTTGGAGACGACGGTCGAGTGGTAGCTCTCGAGGATGGGCCACCACGACTCGTCGACCGACTTCCTATCTACCTTGAACTGCTCGTAGAGCTCTTCGACGAGCCACTCGTTGGCTCCGAACTCCGACGATCCTTCGTCGTTTTCCACTCCGGTCGTTTGGCTAGACAAGCCCGATCGCCCACTCTCTTCATCGTGCATCGACATTTCGCCTGAAATCAGTACATTCATCACAGTCGTCAGCGCCCTGCATCGTTGCCGGAGGGCGCCCGACACGTTCGGAGTCAAGCCTAATCCCCTCAGCCCTGAGCGCCACCCGAGCGGGGCCGCGTGGGCCGGAAGCGACTACCGTGGAGGACATGGAGTTCTATCACGCGACCGCGAGCCACGACCTCACGTATTCCGACGTCTTCCTCGTGCCCTCGCGCTCCCGGGTGACGAGCCGCCTCGATGTCTCCCTCGCCCCGAACGACGGCACCGGAGCCACGATCCCGATCGTCAGCGCCAACATGAATTCGGTCACCGGGCCGCGCCTCGCTGCCAGCCTCGCGCGGCGCGGAGGCCTCGGCGTGCTCCCGCAAGACATGCATCTGCAGGACCTCGACGCGGCGATCCGCTGGGTCAAGGCCCAGCCCGTCGACTTCGACACGCCCTTCGACTTCGCGCCCGGCGACACGGTCGAGCAGGCGCTGCAGCAGATCCCCGCCGTCGCCGGCCAGGGAATCGTCATCCACGACTCCGCCGGCGGCTACCTCGGCTGCATCCCGGCCGCCCGTCTCGCCTCTGCTCTGCCCGACGCCCTGCTCGGCGACCTCCTCCACGGCCCGCTCACCGCGCTGTCGGCCGATGACATCGACTCGCCCCGCCAGGCATTCGACGCGATGGTCGAGGCCGACCTCGATTTCGCGCCCGTCATGAGGCACGGCTCCGTCATCGGAACGCTGAGCCGCACCAGCGCGCTCCGCTCCACTCTCTACACACCGGCGCTCGATGCGCACGGCCGCCTTCGGGTCGCCGCAGCCGTCGGCATCAACGGCGACGTCGCATCCAAAGCCCGCGCGCTCGCCTCGGCCGGCGTCGACGTGCTGGTCATCGACACGGCCCACGGCCACCAGGAGGGAATGCTGCGCGCCATCGAGGCCGTGGCCAACGAGAACCTCGGGCTGCCCATCGTGGCCGGCAATATCGTGACGGCCGAGGCCGTGCGCGACCTCGTCTCCGCCGGAGCGACCATCCTCAAGGTCGGCGTCGGCCCCGGCGCGATGTGCACGACCCGCATGATGACGGCCGTCGGTCGCCCGCAGTTCTCGGCCGTGCTCGAGACCGCCGACACGGCTCGCGAGCTGGGTGCGCACGTGTGGGCAGACGGGGGAGTGCGCTACCCGCGCGACGTCGCGCTCGCCCTGGCCGCGGGCGCATCGAGCGTCATGATCGGCTCGTGGTTCGCCGGCACGATCGAGGCGCCCGGCACCCTGAAGACGGATGCGACGGGCCGGCTCTACAAGGAGAGCTGGGGCATGGCGTCGACGAAGGCCGTCAAAGACCGCTTCGGCCGACTCGACGCGTACGAGCTTGCCCGCAAGACGCTCTTCGCCGAGGGCATCTCCTCGAGCAGCATCTACCTCGACCCGCTGCGCCCATCGGTCGAGGACCTGCTCGACATGATCACGTCCGGCGTGCGCAGTTCGTTCACCTACGCGGGCGCGAGCGACGTCGCGGAGTTCCACGATCGTGCTCTGGTCGGAATCCAGTCGGCGGCCGGGTATGAAGAAGGAAAAGCGCTTCCCGTCAGCTGGTAGCGCCGGGCGATCGGCGGTACCGAGCCGGTATACTGACGAGACAATGGACGACCCTCCCTCAGCCCATCCATCCCTTTTTCTGAGCAGTTCCGGTGGCACCCGTGCCTCTTGACTGGATCATGTTCGGCGTCGGTATCGTCCTCACCTTCGGTACCGGTATCTTCGTCGCCAGCGAGTTCGCGCTGGTCAACCTCGACCGCAGTGATCTCGAGGCCCGACAGAAGCGCGGCGACGCCGGGCTCGGCCCCACGATCTCCGCCCTGAAGATCACCTCGACGCACCTCTCGAGCGCGCAGCTCGGCATCACGCTCACCACGCTGCTCACCGGCTACACGATGGAGCCGGCCATCTCGAATCTGCTCCGCGCGCCGCTGACGGGCGTCGGCATCCCCGAGGCCGTGGTGCCCGGGGTCTCGGCGACCGTGGCCATCGTATTCGCCACGCTGCTGTCGATGATCGTCGGCGAGCTCGTGCCGAAGAGCTTCGCGCTGGCGCTTCCCCTGCAGACGGCGAAGCTGGTCATCCCGTTCCAGCGCCTCTTCACGCTGGTGTTCAAGCCGGCCGTCAGCCTGCTCAACAACAGCGCGAACGGTCTTCTCCGGGCCATAGGAATCGAGCCGAAAGAGGAGCTCTCGGGTGCCCGCACCGCCGAGGAGCTCTCGTCGCTGGTCAGGCGCTCCGCGCTGCAGGGCAGCCTCGACCTCGACACGGCGACCCTGCTCAACCGCACCCTCCTCTTCTCGGGACACACGGCATCCGACGCCATGACCCCGCGCCCGCGCATCGCCAGCGTCAAACGCACCGACAGCGCAGAAGACGTGATCATGCTGACGCGAGCGACCGGGCACAGCCGCTTTCCCGTGCTCGACGACGACATCGACGACATCGTCGGGGTCGTGCACGTGAAGCAGGCCGTGAGCGTTCCGAGAGCGCGGCGACGCGACGTGCCTGCGGCCGCCCTGGCGTCGAACGTGATCCGCGTACCCGAGACCATGAAGCTCGACTCGCTGCTGGGTGAACTGCGCGGGCGCGGCTACCAGATGGCGATCGTCGTCGACGAGTACGGCGGAACGGCCGGAGTCGTCACGCTCGAAGACCTCGTCGAAGAGCTCGTGGGCGAACTCGACGACGAGCACGATCGTTCACGGGCCGGCGTCGTGAAGACGCTCAACTCCGTGTCGTTCCCCGGCATGCTCCGGCCCGACGAGCTCGCCGACAGGGCGGGCATCAGCGTTCCCGACGACGGCCCCTACGAAACCGTGGGCGGTTTTATGATGAGCGAGCTGGGACGGCTTCCGGTCGCAGGCGACACGGTGGAGCTGCCCACCGGCCAACTCGCCGTCGTGCGGCTCGACGGCCGCCGCATCGATCGCATCCGCTTCACCCCGACCGCCACAGACGAGGCGGCCGCTCCGGTCGACGCGCCGGCGACCGACGATTTCACCCGGGAGGTGAACGATCGTGGCTGATTGGCTGGGTATCGTCTGGCTCGTTGTGCTGCTTCTGGCCAACGCATTCTTCGTCGGCGCCGAGTTCGCCGTCATCTCCGCGCGTCGCTCGCAGATCGAGCCCCTCGCCGAGCAGGGCAAGGCGAGTGCGAAGACGGCCCTCTGGGCCATGGAGCACGCGACGCTCATGCTGGCCATGTGCCAGCTGGGAATCACAGTGTGCTCCCTGCTGATCCTCAACGTGTCCGAACCCGCCATCCATCACCTGCTCGAGATCCCGCTGGAGTTGACCGGGCTGCCCGAGGAGGTCATCGGCACGATCGCGTTCGTCATCGCGCTGCTGGTCGTCTCCTTCCTGCACGTCGTGTTCGGAGAGATGGTTCCCAAGAACCTGTCGTTCTCGCTGCCGGATCGAGCCGTTCTGCTGCTCGCGCCCCCGCTGGTCTGGCTCTCGCGCGTGTTCAAGTTCGTCATCGTCGCCCTCAATGCGACGGCGAACGCGATTTTGCGGCTGTTCGGGGTCGAACCCAAAGACGAGGCGGCCAGTGCGTTCACTCTCGACGAAGTGTCGACGATCGTGTCGCAGTCGACCAGGGAGGGCATGTTGAGCGACACCACGGGCGCCCTCAACGCGGCTTTCGAGTTCACCTCGAAGACGGTGAAAGACGTGGCCGTGCCGTTGGAGTCGCTCGTGAGCCTCTCTGATCACGTGACGCCCGCCGAGATCGAGCACGCGGTCGCCAAGCACGGCTTCTCGCGCTACATCGTGGTCGACGAGGAGGGTCGCCCTGACGGGTACCTGCACCTCAAAGACGTGATCGACCTCGACGAGGACGAGGTCGACCGACCGGTTCCCGCGAAGCGGATCCGGCAACTGGTCTCGATGTACGACGGCACGGAGCTCGAAGACGCCCTGGCGAGCATGCGGCGCACGAACGCGCATCTGGCCCGCACATTCTCCGAGTCGGGTCGCACGACAGGCGTGCTCTTCCTCGAGGACATCATCGAGGAGCTCGTCGGCGAGGTGCAGGACGCCACCAGGCGCATCTGAGGACTAGGTCGTCGAACCGGTCGAGTCGCCGGATGTGCCTGAGTCGTCGTTCGTGCCGGAGTCGTCGCCCTGGCCGGGGAGGACGCCGTCGGGTGGAGCCTGACCCGGCGTGAAGCCGTCGGGGAACCGGCCGTCCTGCAGCTGACCGGGACCGTCGTCGCCCGGCAGGTTCGCGCCCACCGCGATTCCGCCGCCGAACGCGAGCGCGAGGATGACGACGCCGCCGGCGACGATCGCCACGATGCGGCCGGTGCGCCGACGTAGAGGCTGCGCTGCCGGCTCGACGTTCTGAGGAGAAGAGGTGAAGAGTGTCATGGGAGACAGTGTTCACGCCGACTCTGACCGGGCGGTTCGACCGGCCTATGAGTCGAGTAAGAGCTAGGCGCGTCGGAAGCGGGTGGCGGTCAGTCGTTCCGACACTGCGCATGTCTTGCTGTCGCGTGCACCGGCGGCGCGGAGAGTCTCCCGCACGACGGCCTCGCCGAAGACCACGCCCGGTCCTTTCGGATAGACCACCCACAGCGGGAGGGAGCCGCACACCGCGTACGCCTCCAGGAGATGCTCACGGCTGTCGACGAGAGCGATCACCATCGCGGCGTCGTCGACACGGCTCGTCTGCACGCCGTCGAGGGCTTCCGCCAGCGCCGCGTCGTCGCAGGTGCCGATCAGCAGCGCCTGCGCGCCTCCGTCGAGTCCCAGCTTCTGGCGGAGAGTGGGCGGAGGCGTACTGATCGCCTTCGCCCAGGACGCCGCCGCGCGCGCACCCAGGTGGAGCACGACGGATTCCTTCCCATGGCGGAAGCGCAGCAGCTCGCCGTGCACGCTGAGCTGTTCGATCGCCTCCGTGGTGAAGCGACGGCGGATGTCACCGCGGAGGATCAGCTCGCGCGCCTCCAGCAGCGCGGTGACGTCGCCCGCCCGGTCGTCGACTTCGGCGCGCACCCTGGCCTCACGTCCCATCGGGACCTCCGAGTGCTGCGACCGCCTCTGAGACAGCGGCCAAGCGGGCCGTGTCCGTCGAGTACATCCAGTTGCGCCCTCGCCGATCGAGGACGAGCAGCCCGGACTTGCGCAGCACCTTCAGATGCTCCGATACAGAGGGCAGCGACAGCGTCGACACCTCGGCGAGATCGCCGGCCGACCGCTCGCCGTGTGTACAGGCTCGCACGAAGGCGCGCCGGTCGGGATGCGCGAGAGCGCGCAGAGCCTCGCCGAGCGCGTCCTCGTTCACTTCTGGATCAGCGTCAACACGTTGCCGGCCGGATCGGCCACCTGCGCCTTGCGCACCCACCCGTTGTCTGTCGCGGGCATCACGACCGAGCCGCCCGCGGATGCCGCGTCGAGCACTGCGGCGTCGAGATCGTCGACGACGATCCCGAGTGTCAGAGACGACTCGGGCGCCTCGACCAGAGCACCTCGCAGCGACGGAGTCTCGACCTGCGCATACCCTGGTCCGCGGTCTGCGACGTCCCAGCCGAACATGTCTCGATAGAAGCTGGAGAGGCCAGCGATATCCCCTCCCGCGATGTCGAAGTGTGCGATGACTCCCGGCGTTGCGCTCATGCTGTTCTCCCTGTGCTCCCAGTCCTCCATCGCGCTCATGTTATTTCGGATAAATCCGAACTGTCAAGAGTCTGGGGCGCCGCAGGGTTCTACTCGGGCCAGCTCGCGCGGATGTACTGCGAGGGCCAGTAGTCGATGGCCACGCCCAGCTCGTGAGCCGCTCGCAGGGCGAAGTGCGGGTCGCGCAGCATCTCCCGCCCGAGCATCACCGCATCGGCCCGCCCCTCGTCGACGATCGCGGCCGCCTGCGCCGGGGTGGTGATGAGACCGACGGCGCTCACGGGAACGTCTCCGTTGGTCGCGACGAACTCGGCCAGCGGAACCTGATAGCCCGGACCGACAGGGATCGTCACGCCCGCGGTGTTTCCGCCGCTCGAGATGTCGAAGACGTCGGCGCCGGCGTCACGTGCCCAGGCGGCCACGGCGGAGGTCTGCTGCTCGTCCCAACCGTCGACCGCCCAGTCTGTGGCCGAGAACCTCACGAGCAGGGGCACGTCATCACCCACCGCCTGCCGCACCGCGGAGACGGTGCGCAGGAGGAGCCGCGCCCTGTTCTCGAGGCTGCCCCCGTATTCGTCGGTGCGCTCGTTGCTGAGGGGCGACAGGAACTGGTGCAGCAGGTAGCCGTGAGCCGCGTGGAGCTCGAGCACGTCGAAGCCCGCGTCGATGGCGCGGAGGGCCGAGGCGACGAAGTCGTCGACGACGCGATCGATTCCCGCGTGATCGAGCGCGACCGGGGCCGCGTAGCCGGGGAATGCGATGGGCGACGGGCCCACGGACTGCCAGCCACCGGCATCCACCGGCACCGTGCCCCGTTCGCTCGCCCACGGGCGGTACGTCGAGGCCTTTCGACCCGCATGAGCCAACTGGATGCCGGCCGCGGCGCCCTGGGAGTGCAGGAAGTCGGTGATGCGCCGGAAGCCCTCGGCCTGCTCGTCGTTCCACAGCCCGAGGTCTTGAGGCGAGATGCGCCCTTCGGGGCTCACGGCCGTGGCCTCGGTGATCACGAGCCCTGCTCCGCCCTGCCCGAACGACCCCAGGTGCACGAGGTGCCAGTCGGTGGTCATGCCGTCTTCGGCGTCGGCGGAGTACTGGCACATGGGTGCGACCCAGATGCGGTTGCGCAGGCTCACGCCGCGGATGGTCAGGGGAGTGAAGAGGGCGGTTGCGGTCATCGTGGTCTCTCTGGTCGTCATGCGGATGCGAGCTCGGCCTTCTCGTCGAGGTAGGAGCGCAGGAGTTCGGCCGTGGTGAAGACGTGACCGTCGATGCCGAGGGCGGCGGCCCCGTCGATGTTCACGGCCTTGTTGTCGATGAAGATCATGTCGCTCGCCTCGATACCCAGTTCGTCGAGTACATCCTGGTAGATGGCCTGCTCTGGCTTGAGCCTGCCCATCTCCGCGCTCACGAAGATGCGCTCGAACAGCGATCCCATGGGGCCGTGGCGGAAGTAGCCGCCGAAGTCGAACCCGGCGTTCGAGAGCAGGGCCATGCGGGTGCCGCCCTCGCGAAGGGCGAGCAGCACGTCGTAGGTGTCGGGGTTGACGCTGAGCCAGCTGCGGTGGTCGGCGATCCACAGCTGCTGGATGCGCGACTCGCTGAAGTCGACGCCCGCGTGCCGCGCGATCTCGAGCCAGTACTGCCGGATGCTCATGGTGCCCGCGTCGAGGGCGTCGCGATTCTGCCAGTAGGGAGGCCAGAACGACTCCTCGGGCACCCGGGCTATCGACAGGATCGCCTGCCGGTCGCTGTCGGACGGCGAGAAGGAGATGACCTCGCCGTAGTCGAAGACCACGACCTTGCCGGGAATGCTGATGGGCATGGAGACTCCACGGGTCGTAGAAGCAGGGGGCTCATCCAATCTATCGTGGAGACGTGAGCGACCAGAGCGAGGACAACGCCGACCAGGCGAAAGCGGGCCGCGGGCCGACACACGAGTGGACGGCGGCCGACGCCCGGCGCTATCTGCGGGTGCCGCGAGCGACCGACGACAAGTACAGCCGAGGGGTGCTCGGAATGCGAACGGGATCGGACGCCTATCCCGGCGCCGCCGTGCTCGGTGTCGACGCCGCGTCCCGCACCGGGCTCGGCATGCTCCGCTACCTCGGGCCCGAGACTCCGACACATCTGGTGCTGCAGCGCAGACCGGAGGTCGTGACGGCATCCGGCCGGGTGCAGGCCTGGCTCCTCGGATCGGGCATGGATGCCGGCGAGAGATCGGATGCGCAGACCGCGTCGCTGAGGGACGCCCTGGGGGAGGGGCTGCCGGTGGTTCTCGATGCCGGCGCGCTCGACCTCGTGCAGGATGCCGGGGCCGACACGGTCATCACGCCGCACGCCGGCGAGCTGGCGTCGGTCTGGGCCCGCGTCGGTGTCACTGTCGACAGAACGACGATCGCGGCGCATCCGGTTCACTGGGCTGTCGAGACGGCGGAACGATTCGGGGTCACCGTGCTGCTGAAAGGTGCCCGCACCGTCGTCGCGGGCCCGTCGACCCCGACGATCACCGTGACAGCCTCGTCGAGCTGGGCCGCGACCGCCGGCTCCGGCGACGTGCTCGGCGGGATCCTCGGTGCTCTTCTCGCCACGAACGCCGAGTTCCTGCCAGACGAAGGGCCCGGCATGCTGTCTCGAGTCGCGGCAACGGCCGCGTTCCTTCACCAGGCTGCGGGTGCCCGGGCATCGGGCGGGGGACCGATCGTCGCTCTCGATATAGCTGAGGCCGTGGGCAGGACGATCGCCGAGCTGCTCGGGCAACAGCCCGACTGACGATCAGCGCGGGGCGACCGCGAGGGTGAAGTCGATCGAGCCCGAGTCGTCTACCCGAACGAAACCGAGATCGATGGGGGAGATCCCGTAATCGTCGAAGACGACGGGAACGCT
The DNA here is from genome assembly GCF_001422485.1 of Agreia sp. Leaf283. Taxonomy (GTDB): domain Bacteria; phylum Actinomycetota; class Actinomycetes; order Actinomycetales; family Microbacteriaceae; genus Agreia. The sequence goes on along the minus strand of NZ_LMNF01000002.1, from coordinate 560,556 downwards.
TCCGGAGACGATGAGGCGTCCGTTCTCCATGCGCGCGGTCAGATCCACGTCGACGGCGCGATTCACGCCGTGCAGGCTCAGCTCGCCGGAGGCCGCCACGACCACGGGCTGGCCGTCGAGCAGTTCGCCATCGAGGGAGATCGGCGACGACAGCGTGAACAGCGCGGTCGGGTAGTCGGCCGCGTCGAGCGCCGGACCCCTGAAGTAGGCGTCGCGGGTCGCATTGTCGGTCGTGATGCTCGCCACCTCGACCACGATGGTGGCACTCGTGAGCACGCTGTCGTCGACGGTCGCCGATCCGCTGACGTGGTCGGTCGTGCCGGAAACCGTCAGCGGAGAGCCGTTGACCACGGCGCCGACCGTGTATCCCGCGCTCGAGCCGTCGGTGACGTCCCAGTCGCCCGAGAGCTCCGCGACGTCGTCGAAAGCGACCCGGGGCGATACCTCCCGCACGGTGGGCATCACGCTCGGAACCTGTGCCGCGGGGCTCGCCGCCGCGCTGCCGTAGATGATGGGCCCGGCGACGGCCGCCATGGTGCCGAGGGCGAGCACCGACGCTGAGACGCCGATCGCAATGCTCACAAATCTCTTCATGGTCCGTCCGGGGTGTGTGGGTGAGACACCAGCCAAGCAGGCACAGGTGACCCCTTGCTGGGAGCCGCCGGAGAGCACCCTGTGTGCCGGCGACAGTCTCTGCGGAGAACGGTCGGCCTAGTATGGGCGTCGTGCGCATGATGCTGGAGACGACGGTGAGGCGACCCGTCGTGTTGTGGTCGGCCTTCCTGCTCGTGCACGCCTGGCTCGGTTTCGTGGGACTCACCCATCCCACCCTGCCCTGGGGCGACGTGACCCTGCAGTACAAGCCGTGGGTGCAGAACGCCCTCGCGGGTGACATCGTCGGCGTCTCCCAGCCGTGGGTGTACCCGCTCGTCGCCCTCGTGCCGATGCTCGCCGCGATGGTGCTCGGACCGGGGCTCTACGGAATCGGATGGCTGCTGGTCGTCGTGGTCACGGATGCCGTCGTCCTCGCCTTCCTGCTCTCCCGCACGGGTCCGAGCTCACGGCTCTTCTCGCCGAGGATCATGGCCGCGTGGTGGTGGATCGGCTTTCTTCTGCTTCTCGGGCCCGTCGCGCTCGGTCGCATCGATGTGACGACCGTGGCCATCTCGATCATCGCGCTGCTCGTGGCCCAGCGTCGACCCGTGGTGGCGGGAGCCCTGCTCGCCGTCGCCACGTGGATCAAGGTGTGGCCGGCGGTTCTCGTGGCCGTGATCGTGGTGACGGTGCGCGGGCGCTGGCGTGCGCTGCTCGCCTTCTCAGCGACGGCCGTCGCCATCGGCCTCATCGTGCTGGCCCTCGGAAGCGGGGCCAACAGTCTCGGATTCATCTCGCAGCAGTCCTCTCGCGGCCTCCAGATCGAAGCGCCGATCAGTACGGTCTGGATGTGGATCGCTTTCGTCGACCCGACCGCTGCGGCAGTGCAGTACATTCCTGCGATCAACACGTTCCAGGTCGTGGGATCGGGAGTCGACCAGGCCAGCGCCCTGATGACCCCGCTCCTCGTCGTGGTGTCGGCGGCGCTCCTGCTGCTGGGAGCGGTCGTCAGCCGCAGTGGAGCGCGGGCCGTGCACCTGCTCGCACCCCTCAGTCTCGCCATCGTCGTGGGCCTGCTCGTCTTCAACAAGGTCGGATCCCCGCAGTTCGTCCTCTGGATCGCCGCTCCCGTCGTGCTGGGCATCGCAACGCAGGGCAGGAGATTCCGTGCACCAGCCGTCGTGGCCCTCGGCATCGCCGCCGTCACCCAGCTCATCTATCCGTTCGGCTACGACGCGTTGCTGGTCCTCGATCCGGGGATGCTGGTGGTACTGACCGCACGCAATGTCGCGCTCGTCGTGCTGTTCGCCATGGCCGTGCGGATGGTCTGGCGACTGCGACGCGGCTCTGAGCCCCGCATCCCACTCCGCACCTCACCAGAAAGACAGGTCACCTGATGCTCGTCGCCTTCTCTGTAGCTCCCTCCGGCACCGGCCACGATGACGGTTCGGTGCACGACGCCGTCGCTGCCGCCGTGAAGGTCGTTCGCGACTCCGGCCTGCCGAACCAGACCGATTCGATGTTCACGACCATCGAGGGCGACTGGGACGAGGTCTTCGCCGTCGTCAAGCAGGCGACGGAGGCCGTGGCGGCGTTCGGCAGCAGGGTGTCGCTCGTGCTGAAGGCGGATATCCGCCCCGGCTACAGCGGAGAACTCACGGCCAAGGTGGAACGGCTCGAAGCCGCGCTCGACGAGCTCACTCCGTGAGGTCGGTCTCAGAGGTGCGGTGGAAGTCGACCTGCACCAGGAGCCCGTCCTGGATCGCCCTCTTGCGCAGCGCGACCTTGGTTCCGACGTCGATGCCGGCGACCCGGTACTTCTCTCGGATGCGCTTGAGGTAGGACTTCGCTGTCTCCTCCGAGATGTCGAGGGCCTGCGCGACCTGCTTCACCGGCTCTCCACCGCCGTAGAGAGCCATGACACGCCGCTCCTGCGCGGACAGCTTCGGCGCGCCTCCGACCTCGTCGGCCGAGAGTGCGAGGTCGAGTTCGCTCGAGATGAAGGGCTTTCCGGCGTGCGCCGCACGGATGGCCTCGACGATCATGCCCGCCTCTTCGCTCTTGACGAGGTAGCCCAAGGCGCCCGCGGCGATGGCCTCCCTGATGACCGCGGGTTCGGAATAGGTGCTCATGAGCACGGTCTTCACCCCGGTGGTCTTGAGGGTGCGGAGCTTGACCGAGATCGGAAGCGAGTCCTTGAGGTCGAGATCGAGCAGCACGACGTCGACGGGGAACTGTGGATGGGTGAGCAGATCGGGCCAGGTCGTGACCGCGGCCACCATGTCGATGTCGTCCGCCGCGTTGCGGATCCACTCCGTCAGTGCTCCGAGAAGCATTCGGTGGTCGTCGACGATCGCGAGTCGGATCGGTGCTGCGGAGTCTGTCACGGTTGTCCTCCCGGCCGCCTACCCGGCGGCCTGCTGTGCCACTGTACGAACTGTCGTCACGATCGTCATGCTTCCCCCCGCGATCATCTCCGAATGATCACCGACGCGATCGAGCGCCGGCCACACGGCGGGATCGATGCGACGCCGCGGGACGCCGTCGACCGTGAGTGCAACCGGGAACCCAATCCTACTGGCAGCGGTCGCATCTGCCTCGACGTTCCGCGGACCTATCACGATCTGGAGGGTGGGCTGCATTCGAACGGACTCGGCGACGAGGAGCCAGACCGCGGAGAGCAGTCCCTCCCGTTCGCTGGCCTCGAGGAATCCGGCCAGTCCCTGGGGGTCAGTGAGGGTCACGACGGGGCCCAGAACCTCGGACTCCTCGATCGCGTGATGCAGCCATGTGTCGTGCCGCCCAGCCACGAGCAGCAGGCGGAGTTCGGTGGCGATCGACGACGCGTCGGCCGCGAGCGTCGGGTCGAGGGGGAGGTGGATGCTGCCGCTGGCGACTCCGTCGAGGATCCGCTCCGCGTCGAGGTCGAGACGGGCGAGCTCGTCGGACGCGCGCATGCCGAACGCGAATCGTGGTGCGAGCAGCGTGCTCTCGACCGCGGAGCGATCCAGCTCGAGTTGCACGAGTGTGCCGAATCCGCGCACGACGACGGCTCCGATCAGCGGGGGCAGGAGCGCGGCCGCCGCCCTCTGCACCGATGGTCCGGACTCGAATGACCCGGATGCGATGCCCGAGGCCAGCATGGCCGCGATCACCACCGCGAACGCGCCGTCGGCCAGGAGGAGCTCTCGCGCCGGGCGGGATCCGACCAGCGCGAGCAGGGTGGCCCCGACCCCGTAGATCGTCGAGGAGTGGAGGATCGGCTGCGGGGTGCCGAGGACGGCGATCGTCTCGATCAGCAGGGCGAGCGCGAGCAGAACCGTGGCCGCGCTGAAGACAAGGGCCGGATGCCGCCCGTGGTGGCGTCGAGCGAGCAGAGCCGACCCGACGAAAGCGATCGTGAGCAGCGCCCACGCGACCACGCGCAGGGGTGTGGAGCCCGCAGGAGACTCGGACACGGCGTCGAGGACGAACGCGGCGAGTCCGCGCAGGAACAGAAACGATCCGACCGCGACGGCGCCGATGCCGAGGTAGCCGTAGCCGAGCCGGGAGTCCTTGGCCAGGTCGTCCTTCAGGGCCGAGACCGCACGGGGACCGATCTGGCGAGCCCGCACGAGGCGGCTCAGAACGGTCGGATCCTCGCCGGGCAGGGGCGCGCCGGGCGCCGTCGCGTCACTCACAGCTTCGGCACCTCCAGCACGACGGTGGTGCCCGATCCCGGGGCGGAGAAGAGTCGCGTGCGTCCCCCGACATCGCGGATGCGGGCGATGACGGACTCGGCCAGGCCGAGCCTCGCCGAATCGACCTGATCGAGATCGAAGCCGACGCCGGTATCGGTCACCATGGCGCGCACCGTCGTGTCGTCCTGCGTGATGGTGACCTCCGCATCGGCGACGCCGGAATGCCGCCGCACATTCTCGAGGCACTCGGCCAGCGACAGCAGGAACGCGTCGAGCACGTCGCTGGGCAGCAGCAGCCGGCCCGCGCCGTGCCAGGACACGGTGAGTCCCATACGGTCGAAGCGCTGTTTCACGGACTCGAGGGTGTGCCCCAGGTCGCTCGTCTCCGTCGCCTCCAGCGTGTACGCGCCGGAGGACTGCGGCATGGGAGTACCCCCGAGTCGCAACTGCCTCAGCAGGCGTGCGTCTTCGGATGCCTGGGCCCGCAGCGCGTCAGGACTGACGCCGACTCCGGAATGCGCCAGAAGCGTGAGCGTGGCGAGCACGGTGTCGTGCAGGAGCCGGGCTCCTTGTCGACGTTGCGCCTCGGTCTCGGTCGCGTGGCGCTCGGCCAGGTGCGCGCGTCCGAGCCGTGCGATCCGGTCGAGAGCACGGGAGATGCTCACCGACAACCAGATCGCGACGCCCACGAGAGCAGACCAGCCGACGACGAGGGAGAACACGCTCTGAAGCGGTGGGACGGTATCCGCTGTCGCGACGATGGTCGTCGCCAGGGCGAGCGCCCCGCCGAGGGAGAGGGTGACGAGGCGAACGGTGCTGTCGATGTTGCAGACCAGAAGTGCCGGAAGCGCACCCGATCCGAGCAGGATGGCGGCACTGGAGGTCGATCCCGAGCCGCCGCCCAGGGCGTCGAGGCCCAGAAGAAGTATGGTCGCCGCACCCAGCACCAGGACGGACGCGGACCAGACGAGGGACCGGGTTCTGCCGATGATCGTGAACGCGGCGGCCATCCCCACGTAGAGCGGCACGGTCACGGCGAGCACGTCGAGGTTGGCGGGAACGTCGAGCAGCAGGGCGAGGAGCGAGGCGGCGAGGAAGGAGAGCCCGATGAGCCGGGCTGTGCGGGCCAGGAATCGAGGCTGCCCGCCCGCGCTCAGCGGCACGGGAAACGCAGGTCGAGAACGGGAAGCCGACGGTCGATCACGCTCGACATGCTAGCCGTTCTGTGCCCTGAAGTGGGGGACCTGCACATCTGGTATTGCACATGCAGTGAGCGTAGCCTGAGTGAACTGCTTGGGGGGAACCGCCGGGGGTGTCGTTGGCAAGGCGACGCTCCCGGCTTTTTTGCGCAATGCTTATCGATCGCACGAGCGCGTCACGCATCCAGCAGTCGTCTGAGGTGTCGACCGACCGCCTCGCTCTCGATGAGGAACCCGTCGTGCCCGAACGGAGAAGAGAGCACGACAGCATCCGTGCCGTCGATGTTGCCGGGCACCTGGCGGGCGATCTCGAACTGGTCCTCGATCGGGAACAGCCGGTCGCTGTCGATGCCGATCACGACGGTGGGCATGGTGACCCTCGAGAGTGCGCTCGACAGGCCTCCGCGCCCCCGGCCGACGTCGTGGGAGTTCATGGCCTGCACGAGGGTGACGTAGGAGTTCGCGTCGAAGCGCCGGGTGAACTTGTTGCCGTGGAAGTCGAGGTAGGACTCGACGGCGAACCTGCCGTCGCGCCCGAGGGGGCTGATGCCCGACTGCCAGCTGCGCCCGAATCTGTCGTTCAGCTCCGACGGGCTCCGGTAGTTCAGGAGGGCCATGCGCCGGGCGAGGGCCAGGCCGCGATGCGGCCCTTCGCCGTCGGCCGCGTCGTAGTACTGGCCGCCGGAGAAACGGGGGTCGATGTGGATCGCCTCGACCTGGACGGAGTTGAGCGCCACCTGGTCGGCGCTCGACCGCGCCGGGGCCGCGATGACGGCGAGCCGGTCGATGCGCTGCGGCTGGGCGACGCCCCACTCGATGGCGTGCATGCCTCCCATGGATCCGCCGACGACGGCCGCCCACCGATCGATGCCGATCGCATCCGAGAACGCGACCTGCGCCCGAACCTGGTCTGCGACGGTCGTGTACGGGAACGACGCGCCCCACTCCGTTCCATCGGGGCCGAGCGACGCGGGACCCGTGCTTCCCTGGCAGCCGCCCAGCATGTTGGGGCTCACCACGAACCATCGGTCGGTGTCGATCGCGAGGCCGGGTCCGACGATGCCGCTCCACCAGCCGTCGGTGGGATGCCCCGGCGACGCGGTACCCACCAGGTGGCTGTCGCCGGTCAGGGCGTGCAGCACCAGGATCGCGTTGTCCCTGGCGGGCGACAGGGTTCCGAGGGTCTCGTACGCGATGCGGACGTCGGGGAGGGTCGTTCCGATCTCGAAGTCGAACGATCCGATCGACGCGAAGCGACGGCATCCGACGGGGTCGCCGTCGCGCCAGGCACCGGATGCGGGGGGCTTGCCCACGATGGAGCGGATCTGCGCGTCGGTGATGAAGCCGCTCGGGACGGTGTCTTCGGGTGTCTGCCAGTCCATATCAGCTCATTCTCGCGTGCAGAAGGCTCTACCGGCCCGAATGTTACGTCGGACCGGTAGAGCCGGTTGGATCGGAGCGGGGACTAGACCGCGGCGTTCGCGCGTGCGACCTCGCGTGCGGCCGTGAGGCCCGCCTGCAGGTCGGCCTTGATGTCGTCGATGTTCTCGAGACCGACCGACAGGCGCACGAGACCGGGCGTGACGCCCGACGTGAGCTGCTGCTCGGGCGTCAGCTGAGAGTGCGTCGTCGACGCGGGGTGGATGACGAGACTGCGCACGTCGCCGATGTTGGCCAGGTGGCTGAACAGCGTGAGGTTGTCGACCAGCGCGCGCCCGGCATCCACCCCGCCCTTCAGCTCGAACGACAGCACGGCGCCGACGCCCTTGGGGGCGTAGGTGTTGGCGGCCGCGTACCAGGGGCTCGAGGGTAGGCCGGCGTAGTAGACCGTGGCGATGTCGTCGTGGGCGTCGAGCCACTCGGCGACCTCCTGCGCGTTCTGCACGTGGCGTTCGATGCGCAGGCTGAGCGTCTCGATGCCCTGGATGAGCTGCCACGCGCTGGCCGGCGCGATCGACGATCCGAGGTCGCGCAGCAGCTGCACGCGCGCCTTGATGATGTAGGCGATGCCGTTGCCGAGCGCCTCGGAGTAGTTGACCCCGTGGTACGAGGGGTCGGGGGAGGTGAGGCCCGGGAAGCGGTCGGGGTGCTCGCTCCAGGCGAATTTTCCTCCGTCGACGATGACGCCGCCGATGACCGTGCCGTGGCCGCCGAGGAACTTCGTGGCGGAGTGCACGATGACGTCTGCGCCGTGCTCGAACGGGCGGATCAGATAGGGCGTCGCGATGGTGTTGTCGACGATCAGCGGCACCCCGGCCTCATGCGCGACATCGGCCACCAGGCGGATGTCGAGGATGTTGATCTTCGGGTTGCCGATGGTCTCGGCGAAGAAGAGCTTCGTGTTGGGGCGCACGGCACGACGCCACTCGTCGGCGTCGTCCTGGTTCTCGACGAACGTCGTCTCGATCCCGAGCTTCGCGAGCGTGTACTTGAAGAGGTTGTAGGTGCCGCCGTAGATCGAGGCGCTCGACACGATGTGATCGCCCGCCTCCGCGATGTTCAGCACGGCGAACGTCTCCGCCGCCTGACCGGATGCCACGAGCAGCGCGGCCGTTCCTCCCTCGAGGGCGGCGACACGTTCCTCCACGACGTTCTGCGTGGGGTTCTGGATGCGCGTGTAGATGTTGCCGAACTCGGCCAGGGCGAAGAGGTTCTTCGCGTGGTCGGAGTTGTTGAAGACGTACGAGGTCGTCTGGTAGATCGGTGTCGCGCGGGCGTTGGTCACCGGGTCGGGTGCCGCGCCCGAGTGGATCTGCTTGGTCTCGAATTTCCAGCCGGCGTCGTTGTCGCTCATGAGTCCTGCCTCCTTGGGGCGAATGCGAGAGCTGATCGCTCCTGGGGCGAGCCTAGGAACCGGGCTCCTTCGCGTCAACGGAGGGGGACACACGGCGTAACAGCCACCGCGGCTTGGGCTCGACCAGGGGACGGAAGATCTTCTGCACCGGCCGGGAGGCGAGGAGGAAGGTGACGACGATCGCGAACAGGATCATGGCCGGCAGGTACCAGAAGGGGGTGTCTCCCTCGAGAATGCCCGACTCACGGAACGGATAGAGCACGAAGGTGTGCAGCAGATAGATGTACAGCGTCGCCTGGCCCAGGTCGGTGAAGATCGTGCGACGTCGCGGCACCAGAACGAGAAAGGCGAAAGACAGGATGACGGCCACGACGATGACCGCGAGCCTCACCGCGCCGGCCCACCACGCGTCGTACCCCATCGCGTCGTAGGACTCGTCGAACAGGAGGAACCGTCGAATGCCGATCTGCCGCCAGAAGTCGATGCCGGTGAAGACGACCAGGGCGACCGCAGCGAACACCAGTACGGCACCGGCACGCCACACGGCGACGGTTGCCGGCGACCACGACAGCCACCGACGGGTCAGGTCGCTGTTGCGCAGGCGCCAGCCCAGAACGAAGAAGGGAAGCAGGCCCAGCGTGCGCGAGATGGCGAACTCCGAGGTGATCGCGCCGAAGTATCCCGCCCACACCGAGATGACGACGCTGATCAGGAGCGGGTAGCGCAGCTGCGCCAGGTACGGCAGCGCCACGCGCCATGCGATCAACGACAGGATGAACCACAGCGTCCACGACGGCTGGGCCAGGTCGAGGTTCAGAGTGCCGACGACGGCCCAGCGCACCAGCGTCCAGATGGTCTCGAAGATGAGATAGGGCAGAACCAGGTCGGTGACGAGGCGCTTGAGCTGCTTGACTCCGGGAGGGCTCGACTTCGCGAAGTACCCGCTCACGAGCACGAACACGGGAACGTGGAACGCGTAGATGACGAGGTACACGCTGTACGACGTGTCGGAGGCGGAGATGAGACGAAGGATGGCATGGCCGATCACCACGAGGGTGATGGCCAGGTACCGGGCGTTGTCCCAGAGCGGCAGACGCACCTTCGAGCCGGTGGCGGGGGCATCCCTGCCCGGGTGGTGGGGCACAGGCAGAGAAGTCACGGCGCCCAGCCTAGCTTCGGGCGGATTCGCTCCAAGACGCTTGCGGTCAGGGCCGTGGTCTGGGAAGGACTAGCGTTGACATCCAGTGCTTACCGGGGTTGGGAGATGCAGGGAATGATTCGTCGCGCAGTGGTCACGGGTGCAAGCTCGGGCATCGGAGAGGCCACGGTCACCGCGTTGCGTGCCGGCGGGTGGGATGTCGTGGGCGTCGCCCGACGCCGGGATCGACTCGAGGCGCTCGCGGCCCGCACGGGTGCTCGATTCTTCGTGGCCGATCTGACCGTGCAGAGCGACGTCGACGCGCTCGCCGCGTATCTCGCGGAGACGGGCGGCGTCGGCACCCTCGTCAACAACGCCGGCGGAGCTCGCGGGCTCGACTCCATCGAGAACGGCGATGCCGATGACTGGGCGTGGATGTTCGAGGTCAACGTGCTGGCCGTCAAGAGGGTCATCTCCGCGCTGCTTCCGCTGCTGCGCGAATCGACCGCCGACGGGGGCGTCGCCGACATCGTGACCGTCTCCTCGATCGCGGGTCACACGGCCTACGAAGGCGGCGGGGGATACAACGCGGCCAAGTTCGGCACCCACGCCATGCTCGAGGTGTTGAGGCTCGAGGTGAGCGGAGAACCGATCCGGGTGCTCGAGATCGCGCCCGGCATGGTCTACACCGAGGAGTTCTCGTTGAATCGCTTCGGTGGCGACAAGGAGCGGGCCGAGAGCGTGTACGCGAACGTTCCCGACCCGCTGGTTGCCGACGACGTGGCCCGCGTGATCGTCTCGATGGTCGAGCAGCCTCCGCACATCTCGCTGGATCTCGTCGTGATCAAGCCGGTGGCGCAGTCCGCCGCGTACAAGGTTCATCGCGGAGCACTGCAGGCACGGCCGCAGGATCACCGGGCCTGATCGGACGGCAGGCCTGATTCGGCTGCGCCGCCGCCGGGAACGGCGTCGTCGGGTGCCACGGGGTCGGCGAAGGCGAGGCGGGGAACGAAGAAGAGCAGCACCGCGGCCACGAGCGCACCGGCGCCGCAGATCGTCCACACCAGCATGTAGCCGAACAGGCTCGACGCGGTCGCCGTGACTGTCGACGCCCCGGCGAACAGGACGACGCCGAAGACCGCCGAGGCGAACGAGCCGCCGATCGTCTTCGTGGTGTTCGTCAGCGCCGCCGCGATGCCGGTCTGTCCGCGCGGCGCGGCAGCCGCGGCCGCAGCGGGCAGCGCACCGACGAGCGCGCCCGAGCCGAGGCCCGCCACGACCATGTTGGTGACCACCTGCACGGCCGAGTCGTGGAACGGCAGGAACAGAAGGTAGCCGATGGCGACGAGGAAGGCCCCGCCGAGGAGGGCGACCCGCGGAGTCGCCCACGACGACACGAGCGGGAAGAGGATCGCACCGACGATCATCGCCACGAGATAGGCGCCGATGAGGTTGGAGATGTCGCTCGCTGCGAGTCCGAGGCCGTAGCCGTTGACGGGGTCGGTGCCCGCGAAGGTGCTGAGCGGGGCCTGGGCGCCGAGCAGGCTGATTCCGATGAGCGCGGCCGTGAGCTGCACGGGCCACATGGCGGGCTGCGCCAGCACCCGCATGTCGATCGCGGGGTCGGGCTGCCGCCGTTCGTAGCGCACGAAGGGCACGAAGACCAGCGCGCCGACAGCGACGAGCGCCCAGACCCACCACGTGCCGGGGCCGTTGATCCGCAGGAAGGTGAGGCCCGAGGTGATCAGCAGGAGTCCCAGGGCGAGGATCGAGAAGCCGACGATGTCGAGGGATCGACCGGGCAGAGGGGTCGACTCCGGAACGCCGACGAGCACCACGAAGAAGACGAGCGTGACGGCGATGGCGGGAATCATGAGCGTGGGGGAGACGCTGTCGCCGAATGCGGCGAACACCCGTCCGCCGGCCAGCGCACCCAGGATCGCTCCGGCCTCGAGGGCGACGACAAGGAGACCCGCCGCGCGACGGGTCTGCGATGCGGCCCGGCCCGTGCGGCGTCCGCGGTCGAAGATGAGGGCCACCTCGAGCGGGAGCCAGACGACATAGAAGCCCTGCAGCGCCCAGGCGAGGAGGAAGGAGACGAAGTCGTCGGCGAAGACGAGCCACCAGCTCGCCGCCGCGGTCAGGACCGTCGTGACCAGGAGCATCCGTTTGTGGCCCCACATGTCGCCGAGCTTGGCGATGACGGGAACGACGAGGGCGGCCACCAGCAGCTGGGCGGCCTCGAACCAGTTGAAGTCGGCATCCACGATTCCGAGGTGACGCACGAGGTCGGGGATGAGGGGGATGTAGTAGCCCTGCAGGATTCCGCTCGTGATCTCGACGAGGAACAGGTAGCCGATGAGGCTCGCCGTGATGAAGCGTCTGCCCGCGGGTTCCGTCGTCATGACCGGATGCTACCCGCGTCAAGGCATCCGGGAAAACCGGTACCGTTGACGCATGGTTCGAAGTGACGAGACGACAACTGCCGACGAGGCCCCCGCGGCCGAACCCGAACGCGAAGTGCTGGGGTGGCTCGAATTCGGAGACGCCTCGCGCGACCTGGCCCGTGACGTGCTCGGGAGCGGTTTCGTTCCTGACTTCGTCATCGCCATCGCGCGCGGCGGACTGCTGCCGGCCGGCGCCCTCGCCTATGCACTCGGAACGAAGAGCTGTGGCAGCCTGAACGTCGAGTTCTACTCCGACATCGAGACGACCCTGCCCGAACCCATCCTTCTGCCTCCGATGCTCGACAACACCGCCCTCATCGGCAAGAACATCCTGCTGGTCGACGACGTGGCCGATTCGGGTCGCACGCTCGCCCTCGTGGTCGGGCTGCTCGAGAACGTCGGAGTCATCGTGAAGACGGCGACCCTCTACTCGAAGCCCCGTTCCGTGATCGAACCCGACTTCTTCTGGCGCAAGACCGACCGGTGGATCGTCTTCCCCTGGTCGGCGCACCCGCCGGTCAGCGTCTGATGTCGATCCATCTGGCCGGAGGCGGCTGGCCCTTCGACGACGACGGCGCCGTGTTCCGTCCGTTTCTCGACGAGGCCACCGAGCGGGCGACCGCCGCAGGCCGTCTCGACGGTCCGAGGCTCGCCATCGTGCTGGTGCGCGACGGCGACGGCCCGGAGAAGTTCGTCGAGCTCTCGACCGTGTTCGGCACCCTGGGCAAGATCGATCCGATCGCCGTGCTGGCCCCCGAGGGCGCACCGATCGACGATGCGCTCCTCGACGACCTCGACGGCCTGGTCGTCTGGGGCGGGCTCGTTCCCGCCTATCGCGAGAGCCTGAAGGGATCGTTCGCGACGATCCGGGCGATCGTCGAATCCGGCGTTCCCTACTTCGGCATGTCGGCAGGCGCGGCCGTGGTCAGCGACGGCGCTCTCATCGGCGGCTGGAAGATCGGCGAAGTGCAGGTCTGCCCGGTCGAGGCGTCGCAGGAGATCGAGCAGGTCACGATCGCCGAGGGCATCGGTCTCATCGACACGACGATCGACGTGCACGCCGCCCAGTGGGGCACGGTCGCGCGCCTCATCGCGGCGACCGAGGCGTCGGTGGTCGACGGCGGACTCGCCATCGACGAGCACACGGCACTGATCGTGGGCGACGGGGGCCTGCGTGTGGTCGGCTCCGGCAGCGTCTGGACGGTCGCGCGCGACTCCGGCACGGTGCGGGTCTCCACGATCGGCGTCGGCTGACCCTCGTGTCCGACACGATCGATCTGATCTCGGAGTCGCAGCGGATCGACCCCGCGTGGGCCGAGGCCCTGGCGGCCGAGTCGGGCACCCTCGAGCACATCGAGCGATTCCTCTCCGAGGAGAGCGCGGCGGGCAGGGGCTTCCAGCCCGACGCTTCTCGCATCCTGCGGGCCTTCCAGCTGCCCCTCGCCGACGTGCGGGTTCTCATCGTGGGCCAGGACCCGTATCCGACACCGGGGCATCCGATCGGACTCTCGTTCGCGACCGAGTCTCACGTGCGCCCCCTCCCGCGCAGCCTGCAGAACATCTATCGCGAGCTGCGCGACGATCTCGGCGTTCCGACGCCGGAGCATGGCGACCTGTCGAGCTGGTCCCGCTCCGGTGTGATGCTCCTCAACCGTGTTCTCACGGTCAGGCCCGGAGATGCGGGCTCCCACCGCCGCGTGGGCTGGGAGCGCGTGACCGATCTCGCGGTGCGCACCCTGGCCGCCAGGGATGCGCCGCTGGTGTCCATCCTGTGGGGCCGGGACGCGGCCGCCGTCAAGCCGCTGCTCGGAACGACGCCCACCATCGAGTCCGCGCATCCGAGCCCGTTGTCGGCGAACCGGGGATTCTTCGGATCGCGCCCGTTCAGCCGTGCGAACGCCCTGCTGGAGGCACAGGGCGCTCCGGGCGTCGACTTCTCGCTCGAGCCCCTGCCGCAATAGGCTTGCACAATGCTTGAAGAGGAGTACCAGCCGAGGCGCAGACTGCCGCCCGAGTTGCGCCCGAAGTCGCCGCCGCCACCGAAGTTCGAATTCTCGATCCGCGACGCGACCACTCGCGACCTGCCCGACATCCGCGAGATCTACAACCACTACGTCGCGAACAGCACCGTCACCTTCGACGAGGATCCGATGTCGCTGAAGGCGTGGCGCTCGAAGTTCGCATGGGTCTCGAAGCTCGGGTTCCCGTTCCTCGTCGCGGTGTCGCCCAGCGGCAACGTGCTCGGCTTCGCCTATGTGGCGCCGTGGAAGGAGAAGGCCGCCTACCGCCGCACCGTCGAGAACTCCATCTATCTCGGTCCGGCCGCGACGGGTAAGGGACTCGGCAAGGCGCTGATGGGCGAACTGCTGACCCGCGCCAAGGCGGCGGGCATCAAGGAGGTTCTGGCCGTCATCGCCGACCAGGGTGCGGAGGCGTCGCTGAAAATGCACGAGGGCTTCGGCTTCAAGGAGGTCGGACGACTCGGCAGGGTCGGTTTCAAGTTCAATCGCTGGCTGGGAACGGTCATGCTGCAGAAGTCGCTCAAGTAGCGATCCACCGGCGGGCGCGTCCTATTCGCCCGTCGCCCCGTCGAGCATCTCGCGCAGGATGTCGATGTGACCGATGTGGCGTGCGGTCTCCTCGATGAGATGCACCGTGATCCAGCGGAGAGTGAACCGGTTCTCGCGCCCGTGGCACAGATCGTCGAAGGCGTACCGCTGCTGAACCGCCCGTGACTCCGCGACCGCGTCGAGGTAGTCGGCGAGGATCGCGTCGAGAGAGTCCGCCTCCGTGACTCGGAACTCCCCGTCGGGGTCCTCCTCGCTCCAGCGGTAGGCGATGCCCTGTTCGCCGTCCATGACCTCGCGAAACCACGACCGCTCGACGTCGGCCAGGTGCCGGATGAGGCCCGACACCGTGGTGAGCGAGGGGAGAAGCCGACGCGCGGCATCCGAGTCGCTGAGCCCCGTGGCCTTGTAGACCACCGTCGCGCGCTGGAGTTCGAGGAACCCGTCGATCGTCGCGCGCTCGTCGCCGTCGCCGGGCGGCTCCGGCCTGTCGTCGGGGGGAAGGATGCCGGTGCTTGTCGAGGTCACGACACCCAGCCTAGAACTAGGCTCGAATCATGACGTCGCCGCACGAGCTCTCCGCCCTCGACCAGTACCGGCTCCTGCAGCGTCGCGAGCTCGGGGTCGTGGAGCTGACCCGGCACTACCTCGATCGAATCTCCTCGGGCAACGCGCAGCTCGGGGCGTTCTTCACGGTGACCCCCGAGCTCGCCCTGCAGCGGGCCCAGCAGGTCGAAGACGCCGTTCCCCGGTCGACGAGGCTGTGGGGACTTCCGTTCGCGGACAAGGACCTGTGGCGGCGACAGGGGGTGCGCACCACGTTCGGCTCGCGCGCGTTCGCCGAATACGTGTCCGAAACGACCGACGAGATTCCCCGCGTGCTCGACGAGGCCGGCGGAATCAGCCTCGGCAAGACGGCGACGCCAGAGTTCGGCATGACGAGCCACACCGAGACGGCCATCGCTCCACCGGCGCGCAACCCCTGGAACATCGAGCTCTCACCGGGCGGATCGAGCGGGGGAGCCGCAGCGGCGGTGGCCGCGGGCCTGCTGCCGTTCGCGCCGGGTTCGGATGGCGGCGGGTCGATCCGTATCCCCGCAGCGGCTTGCGGTCTCGTCGGTCTCAAGCCCTCGCGCGGCCGGGTGCCCGGCCTCTCGGGAATCGACGCGCTGGGAGGCCTGCCTGTGGCGGGGCCGATCGCGCGCAGCGTCGGGGATGCCGCGTTTCTGCTCGACGGCATGATCGGTCGCCGGGGTTCCGTCGTCGACGACCACTACGCCCTGCGGGCACCGGCCCAGGACGACGGCGACTTCCTCGGCTTCGCGATCCGGGGTGAGGGACGGTTCCAGATCGGCGTGTGCACCGACTCGCCCTGGTCGGCGTCGCACGACATCGTCATCGACCCCGAGATCACGGCCGCATGGAACGACACGGTCGGGCTTCTCTCCGACCTCGGTCACGGAATCGACGACGCGAGCCTCGAGCCGATGCCCGGGTACGGCTCCGCCTTCACCGCCGTCTGGCAGGCGGGGGCGGCGCAGATCCGGCTCGGCGCGGGCGACAACGGTGCGGGCGACGAGGGCGAGCAGGATGCCGATGGCGGGCTGGAGCCCCTGACCTCCTGGCTGCGTCGACGCGGCCGCCGACTCACCGCCGTTCAGCTCGCCGGCGCCCTTGCCGAGCTGTATCGGGTGGAACGGGCCGTCATCGCCGGATTCGCCGGGTTCGACGCGGTCCTCACGCCGACCCTCGCCCAGCTTCCGCGGCCCATCGGCTGGTACGACGCCGTCGATGCAGAACGCAATTTCTCGCAGCAGGTGGAGTATTCGCCGTTCACGTCGTTCGTGAACGCCTCCGGCCTACCCGCGATCACCCTGCCGGTGGCCATGAGCGAGAGCGGCCTGCCCATCGGCATGCAGCTCATCGGTCGTCCGGGAGGCGAGGGAACGCTGCTCTCGATCGGCCGCCAGTTGGAGCGAAGACTCCGGTGGGAGCGGCGGCATCCGCCGATCTGGACATGACCGTTCTCATCGGAGGTTAGGTATGCCTATACTAAATTCGATGAGAGTCCTGATGACCGAGGCGGGAGCCATGCCCACGACCGCCGGGCGCGTACTGCTGGCCGGCGATTCGTCGATCATTCCCGTGATCCGCGGCCTCATCGAGACGCTGCCCGACACGGCTCGCGGCCAGATCTTCGTCGAGGTGGCCTCGGCTGAAGACATCACTCCGCTCGAGACGCCGGAGCGCATCACTGTCAGTTGGTTGGCGCGCGACGTGCGCAGTGCGGCCCCCGGCGAGGTGCTCGACCAGGCCGTACGCGCCTGGGTCAGCGAGATGACCACGGGCGACGTGCTCATCGACGGAGCCGACCTCTGCGTGTGGCTCGGCGGTGAGGCGGCTCGTATCGACACCCTTCGCTCAGAGCTCGCCGAACGACTCGGCTCGAGCCGCGAGACGCTCGCCCGCTAAAAATACGTGTTGGCGTAGACCGGCGCGGCCGGTGCGAGCAGGCGCTGAAGAGTCGTGGCGGCGGAGGGTGTGAATTCCCGGAGCGCGCCGGCCCCCGCGGCGACCCTGGCGTCCGCGCCTCCCAGATAGAGGGCGCCGAGAACCCAGGCGTTCATCTCGAGGTCGACGTGCTCGTCGTCGATGCGCTCGAGCGTGCCCGAGCCTGCTCCCGTCGTCAGTCTGAACGAGCCCGAGGCGAATCCGAGCTCGTCGACGACTCGGAACGAAACGCTGCCCGAGTCGGTGTAGCCCCGCGCGGCGAAGGCGGCGACGGGGTCGAGGATGCGCAGCCAGATGCGGTCTTCGATGTCGGTGACGCTCAGCACGCGGGGGTCGACGAGCGCCCAGCGCAGAGCGTCGTCGGGGGAGCCGCCCGAATACGTGACCCGACTGCTCAGGTCGATCGACGCCAGGTACTGCCAGAGTGCGAGGGAGGCGGACGGCACCGCGGCCACGAGGTCGGTGACCTCGATCGTGTGCGGCTTCGACTCCCAGCCGCCGAAGCGGTACGTCACGAAGCCGTCGACGGCTCCGTTCTCGTCGTAGTGAACGGCCGCCCGCCTGGCCCGGTCCTCGTCGCCCTCCTCGGTGACCCTGCCCGAGATGCGGTCGCCGTACTGGGCGTGCCTGTCGATGGAACCCGGCTGCCCGGCGTGGAACGCGGCGAACACGGCCGGAGCGAGGGCGGGGATGTCACGGGGATCGACGACCGCGCAGTGGCCGGCCGGCGTCGTCGTCAGCTCGAAGCGGGAGTCTGTCTGCACGGCGATGTCGTGGACCCATGTCGCCGTGCCGAATCCGAAGCGTCGGTAGATCGACGCCTCACTCGCGGTGAGCGCGGCGACGGCGTAGCCCGCCTGGGCGGCACGGTTCAGGTCGTCTGTCATCATTCGGCGCAGGATGCCGCGGCGCCGGTGCGTGGCCCGAACGGTCACCGACGAGATGAGGTGGGCGGGAAGCTGCACCCCGGGACTGACCGTCAGCGACTTCTCGAAGGAGGCGAATGTGGCGACGGGGATGTCCCGGTGAAGCGAATGGGCGGGGGAGGCGGTGTCGTAGACGCCCGTGAGCGACTGACCGTCCTCGACGAGATACGACGCCATGGCTGCGGCGTGCGCGCTCGTCGGGCGTCGCGCAAGGAAGCCGAGCATGTCGGCTTCGAGCCAGCCGGCGGTCGCCGCATCCGGTGCATCGCCGTCGAGGGCGGCGGGGAACGTGCGGAATTGGAGGGACTGTGTCGAGGTGCTCACCCGTCAACGCTAGCGGACGGCGCTCGGGTTCTCAGTCGACGTGTTCTCAGTCGATCGGTTCGAGAAGGCCCGCCTCCGACGTGTCGAGCGAGATGGTCGGAAGCGACGAGGTGATGACGCTGCCGTCTGCGCGCAGGTTGCCCTCGACGTCGGCCGCGCGGGGCGCGCCGGGCAGCCGCGGCCCGTGGTGGTCGAGTCCGATGAGCACGGGCTCGCCGGCCTGCACGGTGACGTTCTCGCCGCGCACGAAGACGGTGGCCCTGTCGCCCTCCTCGACCGTGAGCTCGATGTCGCCCTGGCGGAGGTCGACCCGGATCCGCGTGTCGCGCAGGGTGATGCGGTAGCTGAGCCCCTCCCACTCCTCGGGCAGGCGGGGATCGATCGTGATGCGTCCACCGTGGTCGCGGAAACCGCCGAATCCGTAGACCAGGGCACTCCACACGCCGCCGGTCGACGCGACGTGCACGCCGTCTGCCGTGTTGTTGTGCAGGTCGGCGAGGTCGACGAACAGGCCCGATGTGAAGTACTTCAGAGCCAGGCTCGAGTATCCGACCTCTGCCGCGATGATCGACTGAACGACGGCGGAGAGCGTCGAGTCGCCGGTGGTGATCGGGTCGTAGTAGTCGAAGTCGGCCCGCTTCTCGGCGGCCGTGAACTGGTCTCCCTGCAGCAGCAGGGCCAGCACCACGTCGGCCTGCTTCAGCACCTGGAAGCGGTAGATCACCAGGGGGTGGAAGTGCAGCAGAAGGGGGCGCTTCTCTGGAGGCGTGTGCGAGAGATCCCAGCGCTCCTTCTCGAGGAACTGGGCGTCTTGCGGGTGGATGCGCAGGTTGTCGTCGAAGGGGATGTGCATCGCCTCTGCTGCGCGCGACCACTCGTCGATCTCGGCCTCGTCGAACGAGACCCGGGCGACCATGCGGTCGTAGGCCTGAGGGTTCTCCTCGCGGATGCGGGTGACCGCGGACGCGGCCGAACGCAGGTTCGACCTCGCCATGACGTTGGTGTAGAGGTTGTCGTTGACCACGGTGGTGTACTCGTCGGGCCCGGTGACTCCGTGGATGTGGAAGATGTCGCCCCCGTTGGCGCGCCAGAATCCCAGGTCGGCCCACATGCGCGCGGTCTCGACCAGGATGTCGATGGCCTCTCGTGCCAGGAAGTCCTCGTCGCCCGTAGCGGAGACGTACTGGGTGAGGGCATGCGAGATGTCGGCGTCGATGTGGTACTGCGCCGTGCCGGCCGCGTAGTAGGCCGACGATTCGAGGCCGTTGATCGTGCGCCACGGGAAGAGGGCGCCCAGCTGGTTGAGCTCTGTGGCTCGCATGCGCGCGTGATCGAGCATGGCGTGTCGGAAACGCAGCGCGTTGCGGGCGGCGATGGGCGAGGTGTAAGTGAGGAACGGGAGAACGTAGACCTCGGTGTCCCAGAAGTAGTGTCCGCCGTAGCCAGAGCCGCTGACGCCCTTGGCCGACACTCCTTGGCCGTCGGCACGCATGGATGCCTGGGCGAGCTGGAAGAGGTTCCAGCGGGTGGCCTGCTGCAGCACGGGCTGGCCGGGGAGCACGACGTCGGTGCGGGCCCAGAACGCGGAGAGCCACTCGCGCTGGCGCTCGACGAACGAGTCCATGCCCTCGTCGTGCGCCCGGTCGAGCGTGCGATCGCAGCGGTCCGCGAGCTCGCGGGTGGGCACCCCTGACGACGTGTGATAGCTCACGGTCTTGGTGATGCGGATGCGCTGGCCCCGCTTGGCACGGATGCGGTAGACGTGCTTGGCGAGATCGTCACCGATCTGCGACGACTCCTCGAACTCGTTCTCGGTCTCGATCGTGTGGTCTGCGCCGCAGGCGATGGTCATGCCCGAGTTGGTGCACCGGTAACCCAGCACGTATCGGCCGTCGAGGGCGCGCTTGTAGCGCGGCTGCAGCACGCGATCGGTGAACGCCTCGGCCTTGCGCGGGTCGAAGTCCTTCGAGGACGCGGCAGGGGCGTGGTATTCGTCGATGCCGTCTTGACGGTTGAGGATCTGGCTCGAGATCACGACCGACGCGTCGGCGTCGAGCAGCGTGACCTCGTAGTCCATGAAGGCGAGGTGACGATCGGTGAACGACACCATCCTGCGCGAGTCGATGAGCACCCGCTTGCCCGACGGCGTGCGCCATTCGAGAGAGCGGCGGAGGACACCGTCTGCGAAGTCGAGCCTGCGCTCGTACATCGGCAGGTCGGCCTCGGTGAGCACCAGCGGCTCGTCGTCTACGTAGAGCCGGATGATCTTCGCGTCGGGCGCGTTGACGATGGTCTGGCCGACGCGGGCGAAGCCGAATGCCTCCTCGGCGTGTCTGATGGGCCAGGTCTCGTGGAAACCGTTGATGTAGGTGCCGTGCTCGTGGCCGTCGCGCCCCTCGTCGACGTTGCCGCGCATGCCGAGGTAGCCGTTGCCGATCGCGAAGAGGGTCTCGGTTCGGCCCATGTCCTTCGAGCTGAAGTCGTTCTCGACGAGAGCCCACTCGTCGAGCGGGAAGCGGTTGCGATCGAGCGGATCACGAGAGATGAGGTTCATGCGGGTTCCCCAAGGGTCGGAGTCGAGGATGAGCGGGAGGTGAGGGGAAGCAGCACGTCGAGGTCGTCGACGACGATGTCGGCTCCGCTTTCGAGGAGTTCTGCAACGCCGGCGCCGCGGTCGACCCCGAGGACGAGACCGAATTTACCATCGCGCCCGGCCTGCACACCCGAGTGCGCGTCCTCGACCACGACGCACTGCTCGGGCCGAAGCCCGAGCAGGTGCGCGCCATAGGCGTAGGTCTCGGGGGAGGGCTTGCCCGCCAGACCCTTCTCGGCTGCGACGAGGCCGTCGACGACCACGTCGAAGCGGTCTCGGATGCCGGCTGCGCGCAGCACAGGATCGGCGTTGCGCGAACTCGACACGACGGCTACGAGGAGCCCTGCGTCGACCACGGCGTCGAGGAAGCGGAGCGAGCCGGGGTACGGCGCGACCCCGTCTGCCTCGAGGGACTCCGTGAAGGCGGAGTTCTTGCGGTTTCCGAGCCCGCAGACGGTCTCGAGCTGCGGCGAGTCGTCGGGCGTGCCCTCTGGCAACGAGATCGATCGCGACGCGAGGAACGATCGCACGCCGTCGTAGCGCGGCTTGCCGTCGATGTAGGCGAAGTAGTCGGCGTCGGTGTAGGGCTCGGCGATGCCCTTCGAGGCGAGATACGGCGAGAAGAGTCGCGCCCACGCCGACATGTGCACGTCGGCGGTGGGGGTGAGCACACCGTCGAGGTCGAAGAGCACGGCCTTGAGCGACAGCAGTCGCTCGCGGGCGTCGGACGGAGAAAGCACCGGAATCGGGGCAGAAGTCACAGGAGTCCTTGTGGGTACCGAGGGGGGATCGGGTGGGGAAAGTCGTGGGGCGGAGCGATGTATTTCCGCAATCGTAGCGGCTGCATGGAAACGTTTCCGCAATCGTGTGTCAGGGTGTGGAGAGCCACGGACGGACGAGGGATTCCGAGACCTCCCAGAGGCGGGCTGCGAGCGCGTCGTCCCGGGCCGCCCGGCTCGCTCTTCCGTCTGGACGCAGCCCATCGAAGTAGGTGCCGCTGGGCGCAGCCGATCCGGCATTCGACACGAGTTCGACCAGCGGCACGGCACCGGCCTGCGGGGTGACGCCGAGTCCGCCGTTGCCGAGCGCGTTGCCGACCCGGAGCATCCATGACGATGCACCGAACGAGGTCGCGACGTACCCGGGATGGAACGCGTAGGCCGTGATCGGGCTGTCACGCGTTCTGCGGGCCAGCTCCCTGGTCGTGAGCAGCACCGCGGTCTTGGCCGACCCGTAGGCCTGCCATCCGCCGAGCCAGGGCCACCTGCGGCTGTCGAGGTCGTCGAGTCTGAGTCGTCCCCAGCGGTTGGCCACGCTGCCGGTCGAGACGACCGTGACCGGATGCCCCGCGGAGGCGGTCTGCCGCAGCCTCGGCAGCAGAAGTTCGGTCAGCAGGAAGGGCGCGAGGTGATTCACCTGGAACGTCGACTCGTGACCGTCGACCGTGACGGTTCGACGAGAGAACAGGCCGCCGGCGTTGTTGGCGAGCGCGTCGATGCGGCCGTAGCGGCCGAGCAGCTCGTCTGCCAGGCGGCGCACCTCCGAGAGAGACGCGAAGTCGGCGACGAACGCCTCCGCGTCGTCGATGGAGGCGGCGACGTCGTGCGTGCGGCCCGGATCGCGCCCGACGACCGCCACCCGGGCGCCACGCCTGCCGAGCTCGAGGGCGGCGGATCGGCCGATTCCCGAGCTGGCACCGGTGATGACGACGGTCGTGCCGGCCAGGGAGCGACCGGGGTCGGTCACCGGTAGTTGCCCTTCTCGAGTCCGGCCTCGATCTCGAAGCGGTTCGTCAGGGCGTTGCGGCCGGCGAGCATGTAGAGCACGGGGAAGACCATGCCGTACTTCTTCCATTGCTCGCGGTGAACGGCCTCGTGCTCGAGCACGGCAGGTTTGGCGTTGTCGTCGGTGAGGTAGACGCCGCCCACGCACGAACCGCCGCGGGAGAACGCCCACGTGGGCAGACCGCGGAAGACGAAGAGGCCGTCGACCCGGCGAACCTTGCCGGTGCTCAGCGCGAACCCCCAGACCAGAGCGACCGTCGTGGCGTACAGATAGCCGGCGCGGGCCAGCGGGGGAGCGAGCAGCACCGACTTCGCCGCTCTCGTGAGCGCCGTATCGGGAATGGTGATCGGCTTCACGCGCCGACGGGCCGACCGTAGGTCTCGAGCAGGCGCAGCCAGACCTCGTTGATGGTGGGGTACGCGGGAACCGCGTGCCAGAGCCGATCGAGAGGAACCTGGCCCGTCACGGCGATCGTGGCCGCGTGCAGCAGCTCGCCGACGTCGGGGCCCACGAAGGTGACCCCGAGCACGACCTTGCGATCCTCGTCGACGACCATGCGTGCGGTGCCCTTGTACCCGTCGGCGTGCACGCTCGCGCCGGCGACGTTGCCGATCTCGTAGTCGACGACTCGTGTGCGGTAGCCGGCCTTTTCTGCGGCGGCCGCCGTCAGGCCGACCGACGCGACCTCGGGGTCGCTGAACGTGACCTGGGGCACGGCCTGGTGATCGGCCGTGGCGACGTGCGCGCCCCATGGCTGGTCGAAGACCTCGCGACCGGCGGCGCGGGCGGCGATGACGTCTCCGGCGGCACGCGCCTGGTACTTGCCCTGGTGCGTGAGCAACGCCCGATGGTTCACGTCTCCCGTGGCGTAGAGCCAGCCTCCGTCGAACGGCTCGCCATCGGCATCGACGACGCGCAGGGTGTCGTCGACCGTGAGCCAGTCGCCGGGTGTGAGCCCGATGGTCTCGAGCCCGAGGTCGTCGGTGCGCGGCGTGCGACCGGTGGCGACGAGCAGTTCGTCGGCGACGACGGTCGAGCCGTCGTCGAGATGCACGACCACGTCGCCTCCGCCCAGCCTCTCGACGCCTGTCGGGGAGGTGTCGAGGTGCAGCGACACCCCGAGGTCTCTCAGGGAGGCACCGACGAGCTCGCCCGCGAAGGGCTCCATCGTCGAGAGGATGCCGCCGCGCGAGACGAGTGTCACCACGGAGCCGAGGCTGGCGTACGCCGTAGCCATCTCGACGGCGACCACGCCGCCGCCGATGATCGCGAGCCGAGGCGGTATCGACTGTGCGCTCGTCGCCTCACGGCTCGTCCACGGGCGCGCCTCCTTCAGCCCGGGGACGTCGGGAAGCAGGGCAGCAGACCCCGTCGACACGGTGATCGCGTGCGTCGCCGAGTACCGGGTGGTCTGCCCGTCGGTGCCGGTCACCTCGATCTCCTTCGGGCCGACGAATCGGGCGTACCCGCGGATCAGGTCGATGCCGGCGCCCTCGACCCACTCCGCCTGGCTGGCGTCCTTCCAGTCGCTCGTGAACGAGTTGCGGCGCTCGAGCACGGCGGCCACGTCGATCTCGCCGGTCACGGCCTGCTTGGCGCCACCGACCGCGCGGGCGGCGCGCAGCACGGTTCCGCTGCGAAGAAGGGCCTTCGACGGCATGCAGGCCCAGTAGCTGCATTCGCCCCCCACGAGTTCGCTCTCGACGAGGGCCGTTCGCAGGCCGCCTCGCACGGCCCGGTCGGCGACGTTCTCGCCGATGGCTCCTGCTCCGATGACGATGAGGTCGTATTCGGTCGTTGTCATGTTGGTGTCCTGGGGTCAGTGGCCGGTGAACCGGGCCGTGGTGCGGGAGGCGAATGCCTCGAGGCCGATGCTGGCATCGTCGCTGGAGGCGAGTCGTACGAGGGCGGGCTGCAGCTCCGCCTCGGCCGCCTCGTCGCCGGAACGCACCGCAAGGCGTGCGTTGGCGAGGGCCGCCTGAACGGCCAGCGGGGCCTGGGCGGCGATGCGTTCCGCGAGTTCGAGGGCACGGTCGAACTGGATGCCGTCGGGCACGACCTCCTGCACGAGGCCGATCCGCAGGGCCTCGGCCGCGTCGAACATGTCGCCGGTCAGGATCCAGCGCATGGCGTTGCCCCAGCCGACTGCGCGAGGGAAGCGCAGTGTGGCGCCGCCGAACGGAAGGATTCCACGGCTGACCTCGAGCTGCCCGAATCGCGTCGATTCGGCCGCGACGACGACGTCACTGGCCAGCATCAGCTCGATGCCGAGGGTCAGGCAGATTCCCTGCACGGCCATGACGACCGGCTTCGACAGGGCCCGCCCCGAGACCTGCCACGGGTTGATACCGTCGGCGTCGACGTAGTCGATTCCGTCGGCCGTGATGCGCGGCCCGATGTCGGCGAGGTCGAGCCCGGCGGTGAAGTGGTCGCCCGCGGCGTGCACGAGGCCCACGCGCAGCTCGGGATCGGAGTCGAGCTCGCCGTAGGCGGCCGAGAGCTGTTGCAGCATGGAGAAGTCGGCCGCGTTGCGCTTCTCGGGCCTGTCGAGCCGGATGAGGAGCACATGCCCCCGGCGCTCGGTCGCGACGCGCACGGGTTCTGCTGGTGTCCCGGTCTCTGTCACGGGGTTGCCTCCTCTGGTCGCTGGACCGGCCGGGTGAGGGCCGAGATGATGCGGAGGATGCTGGGCAGGTCGTCGGAGGCTGCCTCCGGCGTCGACGGGGCGAACTCCGTGATTCCGGCACCCACGAGCGGATACGACGCACGGATCTGCGAGATCGCCTGCACCAGCTGCTGCACGGAGAGACCGAAGGGCTCGGGGTATCCCACGCCGTCGATCTCGGCGGGATCGAGCACATCGAGGTCGACGTGGATGTAGACCCGGCTCGCGCCCGTCTGTGCGATCGCCTCGGCGACAGAGCCGGGCTGCTGCAGCTCGGTCGAGGTGACCGTGCGGATGCCCGAGGCATCGATGAAGGCGGCCTCGTCGTCGTCGAGCGAGCGCGTTCCGGCAAGCACGACCTGCGCCGGCGACAACGGCGAGCCGGGCACGAGCGCCTCCGGGCCGTCTCCGAGCAGGGTGCGCAGCACCATGCCGTGGAAGGCGTGAGAGGGCGACGTCTCGGGCGAGTTGAGGTCTCCGTGCGCGTCGAACCACACGACCGCGATGGTCGACTCTGCGGAACTCGCAAGCGCGTGCGGGATGGCGCCCAGCTCGACGGCGCAGTCGCCGCCGATCGTGATCACCGGTCCTGTCGTGCTCGCGAGCACGCGCTGCTGGTTCGTGAGCACCGACTGCAGAGCCGTGAGGCGAAGAACTCCGGTTCCCTGCGACTCGCCCGCGCCCACGGGCACGTCGACGACGCGGGTCGCGGCGGCCGGAAGGTCGCCCTGGATCGCGGCGGCCCCGTCGACGAGACGCATGGCGCGCGACGAACCGGACCCCTGCCACTGCGGCACGATCACGAAGGTTGCTGGCACGGACTCAGTCTTCCACGGACTTCGGGACGGGGGAGCGGATGCTATTCGACCGGGGCGTCGATGGGACGGGGAGGCTGGCTCTTCGCCTTCAACTGCGCGAGGCGCGCGTCGACCTCCGTGAGCTCGCCGATGTCGTCGAGGCTCTCGAACTGGGCGTCGAGGCTCGACGCCGCCAGCTCCTCCTGGCCGCGCACTTTGGCCTCCTCGCGGCGGATCTTGTCTTCGAACCTGCCGAGGTCGCTCGTGGGGTCGAGAACATCGATGCTCTTCAACGCGTCGTGAACGGCACTCTGCGCCTCGACGGTCTTGGCGCGAGCGGCCAACTCGTCGCGCTTGCGGGTGAGCTGGCCGAGCTTCTCCTTCATCGAGTTGAGACCGGCCTTGAGCTTGTCGACGATCTCGGTCTGCGACGCGATCGACGGTTCGGCGTCGCGGGCTTCGTTCTCGCTCTGCAGTTGGCGCGTCAGGGCCACCTTGGCGAGCGCGTCGAACTTGTCTGCGTCGACGGTGTTGCCTGCCACGCGCAGCTCATCGCCCTTCTGGCTCGCAGCGAGTGCCTTGCGGCCCCAGTCCTCGGCCGTCTGCACGTCTTCCCGGTGGTCCTCCTCGAGCAGCCGGAGGTTGCCGATGGTCTGCGCGATCGCGTTCTCGGCGTCGGCGATGTTGTCGCTGTAGTCGCGCACGAGCTGGTCGAGCATCAACTGGGGATCTTCGGCCTGGTCGATGAGCGCGTTGATGTTCGCCTTGGCGAGCTGGGTGATGCGGCCGATGATGGACTGCTTTGCCATTTCCTTCTCCTTGGGTTGTAGCCGTGGATTGTGCGTCTTCTAGAAGCGTCCGCCGCCGCCGCGACGCCCGCCGGAGCGTCCTGACGACGAACTCCTGCGCGAACCCGACGATCGGGAGGAGCCTGAGGAGCGAGACGATCCGGACGAGCGTCCGCCCCCGCCCCAGCTCGACGAGCCGCCGAACATGCCGCCGGAGTAGGAGCGGCGAGACGAGCCGCCGCCGCCGGAGAACAGCCCGCCGAGGAGTCCGCCCAGCATCGCCGAGCCATCCACCCCCTGCTCGCCCTGTCCGTGGTACCCCTGCCCGCCGCCGCCCTGCCCGGAGTAGGGGCTGTAGGCATCCACATCGATGCGCGCGGCCTGATCGGCGGCCTGCGCGAACTGGTACGCCTGGGTCGCCGACGACAGCGCGCGTTCCGGATCGGTGGACTGCAGTCCGTAGGCCTCGTTCAGCAGCCGCTCGGCCTCGGCGATGCGAGTGCGGGCGTCGACGCTCACCGCTCCCCGTCGGGTGACCACGTACTCCTTGACGGCGGTGATGGTGCTGGATGCCGCGGTGAGGGTCCTCGACAGCTGCTCCTGGGTGCGGGCCACGCGTTGGGCCTCGTCACGCGCGCCCGCGAGAGCGGCGTCGAGCGGAGCGTTCGCGCCCTGGAGGGCCTGAAGGGCGGCGACGGGATCGGACGCCCCCGAGTTTCGTGCCTGAGCGATCGAGGACTCGAGGGCCATGACCAGGGGAGAGAGCTCGGCGGCTCGGGGAGCCCCCTGCGGCGTGGCGAGGAGGGCCCTGGCTTCGGCGGTGTCGTTCGTCGCCTCGGTGACGGCGCTCGCCAGCGCGGCGGCAGCGTTCTGGAGCGCCGCTCCGAGCGTTCCGACGGCAGTGATCAGCGTCTCGGACTGGGCCACGGCGGCCTGGGCTCGTTGGATGCTCACGGCGGCCTCGCTGGCGCGCCCGCCCGCGATCAGGCCGGGAACGGCCGTCGCCGTCGTGTCGGCGTAGGCGAGGAGCTTCTCGGCCTGGGCCGGGTTCTCGAGGACGGTGCCAAGGGCATTCGCCGAGTATGTCGCTCTCAGCGACTGCAACGTCTGCGTGGCAGCCGGGATGCGCTGCCGGACGGATGCGACGCCGGACGCGATGGCGTCGAGCGACGGCTGGGGGTTCTTCTCGAGTTCTCGCAGCGCGGCGAAGGCGTCGGCCTGGGCATCGAGCTCGGCGTCGGCGCTGGTGCAGAGTTCGATGATCTTGAGCGACCAGGCTCGCCTGTCCTCGGCGCTGTCCGGCGTGCTGTCGTCGAGGTTCTGCTTGAGGGCGAAGCTCTGGCGCACCTTCTCTTTCGCGCTGTCGAGGGCCTGCACGAACGCCGCTGTGGCGTCGTCGCCGAACTGCGCGATCGCGAAGCCCAGCTCCTGCTCGCTGCTCTTCACGGCGTCGTCGAGCTGAACCAGGAGCCTTCCGACCTCCCTGTCGAGTTCGAGCTGGCTCGGGCCGTCGGCGCCAGGCCGGGCCTCGGCCGCCTTCGCTTTCGACCGCTTGCGCAGGTAGACGGCGCCGACGGCCCCGGCCACCGCGACGACGGTGCCGCCCAGCGCCCAGGTCAGAACGGACGATCCGCTGCCGGCCGCCTCTGCCGCTTCACCCGGAGTGACCACGGGCGGCGACAGGCTCTCACCGCCGAGCAGTTCGGAGAGACCCGATGCCGTGTTGATGGCGGCTCCCGCCCAGTCGTTCTGACGGAGAGACGGCTGGATGGATGTGGTCTCCAGCTCGCTGAGCTGCGCATCGGAGAGCGCGAAGTCGGGATCGACGGAGAGCTGGTAGAGCCTGTCGTCGGTCGCGACCGCCAGCAGAACGTCGTTCACGCCGAGATCGTTCTTGATCGCGGTGTCGTCGGCCCACGCCTCCCGGTCGGCCACGCCCGTGAAGCTGTCGACGTAGACGACGAACAGGTTCGTGCCCTCGGTCTGCGACAGCTCGTCGAGCGCATCCTGCACCTCGGCCGCGCGAGTGCCGAGCACCCCCACTCGATCGACCACATAGGATCCGCCGAGGTTCACCGGGTCGGTCGCCTGGGCGGCCTGCGGCGCCTGCAGCGCAAGCAGGGCGAGAACGAGTCCGGCACCGGCGACGAGGCCGGATCGGAGGGTGGAATATCGTCGTCGATCGGTTCTGGACATCGCAGGCAGTCTAGAACAAGGGTCTGCGCCGGGCCTATGACGAAGTATGTGTCGTCTCGTTACGACAGGGCTGGGGAGGAGCGCGTGAACTCAGCATGATGGGTTCATGGCCACCCGTGCAGAGAAACGACTCAGCGTCGTCGAAGTGACCCGGTATCGCCCTCGCGACGTCGAGTACCACGCCTACGTCGAGGTGCTCAACTCCCGGGCGGTTCGAGCCGCCGAGGACGCCGGGTGGACCGTGAACAGGGTCGCCGCGGCCGATGTCGGCACAGCCTCGCTGCTCGCCCTCACCGACGCGAGCGAGGCCATCATGCTCATGGGCGGGGAGGACATCTCCCCGCGTTTCTACGGCGGCGACGAGGACTACCCCTTCGAGAGCCAGCATTTCGAGACGGCCGACGAGGGGCAGATTGCGCTCGTGCACCGAGCTCTGCGCCGGGGAACCCCGCTGCTGGGCGTGTGTCGTGGACTGCAGATCATCACCGTCGCCCTCGGGGGCGACATCGTTCAGGATCTGGGTACCGACACGATCCACAAGAACCTCGGCGCTCCGATCCGCGACATCATGGCGGCGCACCCCGTGGGCCTCGAGCGCTCGTCGAGGCTCGCCGCAGACCTCGGCACACGCGAACTCGTCGTGCAGAGCGCGCATCACCAGGCCGTCGGTCGGCTCGGCGATGGTCTCGTGGCTGTGGGCACGGCGCCCGACGGCGTCGTGGAGGCCGTCGAGCATGTCCATGCTCCGATCACCGGCGTGCAGTTCCACCCCGAGGACCCGGGTGCGCCGGCCGGCCAGCTGGCCTCCCTCGTCGCCAGGCTGGGCGCGCGCGAGGCAGCCCTCGTCTGAGCCGAACGCCGGCCGTCGACAGATCAGTCGGTCGAGCGGGTCGCGGCTGCGATGATCGCCGTGAGCGACGCCTGCATGGCCTGAAGCTCGGAGACGGGCATGCCCAGCTGCTCGATCATCGTCTGCGGGATCGACTCGGCGCGCGAGCGCAGCTCCCGTCCCTGCGGCGTGAGCGTGACGTCGAGCCGCCTCTCGTCGGTCGCGCTGCGTCGACGATCGATGAGGCCGGATGCTTCGAGCCGCTTGAGCAGGGGAGACAGGGTCGCGGGTTCGAGCTGCAGGGCGGCGCCGAGGTCCTTCACCGATCTCGGGTCCTGCTGCCACAGAGCGAGCATCACCAGGTACTGCGGATGGGTCAGCCCGAGCGGCTCGAGAACGGGCCGGTAGAGAGCGATGACACTCCGAGATGCGACAGCGAGCGCGAAGCACACCTGATTCTCGAGTGCGAGCACATCGACATCGTCGGTCACGCCCGCCCCTCCCTATTCGTGCCGTTCGCACGAATCAATAGGGCACTAAGTATATGGCGCCTACAGTCCCGGAACGTGTCGGATGTTCGACCGCGCGAGCTTGACGGCCTCTCCGACGCCGCCGTTCAACACGAGCTTCGACATGGCGAGGCCGAAACCGCTGACCTGCTTCGCCGTGATCGTGGGCGGCAGCGACAGCGCCAGCGGGTCGGTGCTGATGTCGACCAGCGCGGGGCCGTCATGGGCGAACGCCTCGCTGAGCGCGTCCTTCAACAGCCGCGGGTCGTCGACCCGCCGCGCGAAGAAGCCGAGCGCCGTCGCGACCGCGGCGTAGTCCACACCGGGCACATCCACGCCGAAGTCGGGATAGCCGTCGACGAACATCTCGAGCTTCACGAGGCCGAGGGTCGAGTTGTTGAAGACGACGACTTTGATCGGCAGCCTGTAGGCGGCGATGGTGACGAGTTCTCCGAGCAGCATCGACAGGCCGCCGTCTCCCGAGATCGTGACGACCTGCCTGCCGGGATACGCCGACTGGGCTCCGATCGCCTGGGGAACGGCGTTCGCCATCGATCCGTGCAGATACGAGCCGATCAGCCGCCGCCTGCCGTTGGGTGTGATGTACCGGGCCTGCCATACGTTGCCCATGCCGGTGTCTGCCGTCACGATCGCATCGTCGGAGATGAGCTCGTCGAGCACGGTCGCGGCGAACTCCGGGTGGATCGGCACCGTCCGGTCGACGTCGGTGTACTTTCCGACCACGGAGTCGAGGAGCTTGTGGTGCCGCTTGAGGGTCTTGTCGAGGAACGACCGGCTTCGCTCGCCCCGGATCAGAGGCGTGAGGGAAGCGAGGGTGGATGCGACGTCGCCGTGGATCGCGTGCGTCACGCTCGCCCTCCTGCCGAGGTGCGAGGCGTCGGCGTCGATCTGCGCGATCACGACCTTGCGCCCGTCGGGCAGGAACTGCTCGTAGGGGAAGTCGGTGCCGAGGAGGATGAGCAGCTCGGCGTCGTGGATGCCGGCGTGAGCGGCGCCGTAGCCGAGCAGGCCCGTCATGCCCACGTCGAAGGGGTTGTCGTACTGGATCCACTGCTTGCCGCGAACGGTGTGGCCCACGGGCGCGGCGAGGAGGTCGGCGAACGCCACCACCTCGTCGTGCGATCCCTCGACGCCGGCTCCGGCGAAGATCGCCACCGTCTTCGCCTCGTTGATCGCGGCGGCGAGGGCCTCGACGTCGGCGGTGTCGGGCACGATCGCGGGCGTGCGGGGCAGAACGAATGCGGGGGCCGAGCCCTCGGCATCCAGTTCGGCGACGTCGCCGGGCAGCGACACCACGGCCACGCCGCCGAGGCCCGTGGCGTGACGGATGGCCGAGTTCACGACGCGAGGCGCCTGCGCGGCCGTCGAGACGAGCTCGCAGTAGTTCGAGCACTCGACGAAGAGTCTGTCGGGGTGCGTCTCCTGAAAGTAGGAGCTGCCGATCTCGATGCTGGGGATGTGGCTCGCGATGGCGAGCACGGGAGCACCGGATCGGTGGGCGTCGAAGAGGCCGTTGATGAGGTGCAGGTTGCCGGGGCCGCAGCTGCCGGCGCAGACGGCGAGGCGGCCGGTGAGCTGTGCCTCGGCTCCGGCGGCGAAGGCCGCCGCCTCCTCGTTGCGCACGTGGATCCAGTCGATGCCGCCGTTGGCCGAGCCCCCGGTGCGGCGAACGGCGTCGACCACGGGGTTGAGGCTGTCTCCCACGATTCCGTAGATGCGGTGCACGCCCGCGTCGATGAGCTGGGCGATGAGCTGGTCTGCGACTGTTCTGGCCATAGGCCCAGTAAACCGTGCGCGGCTGGACGGGGCCTAGGACGCCTGTCGAGTCTCCGACCCTGTGCGAGGCCACCGCCGGGAGATCCAGAGCACCCCGGCCGCGGTCAGGCCGATCACCGCGGCGATCAGCACCACATAGAACGCGACCGATACGTAGCCCTGGGGCGAAGTGTTCGGGTTGAGGAACGGGTAGGGGTACCAGTAGTCGGTCGAGGCGACCTGATCGACGACGAACGGCGCACGCACCAGCGTGTAGACCACCCACGCGATCGGGTAGATCAGGATGACGCCGATGCGGCGCGCCTTGAGCGGTCTGCGACCGGGCGCGAGGAGCCAGTCGATCAGGAGATAGGCGGGAGCGACGGCGTGCAGGATCTCGTTGGACCACCCGAGGGTCGCACCCTGGGGAAGCTCGATGCCTCGCAGCAGCAGGTTGTAGACGATGCCGGTCACGACCATGTAGGTCACCACCGCGGCACGCGTCACCTGGAACCACTCGGGATCGGAATCGCGTCGAACGACGAGAAGATACGCGCCGATGGCGAGAACCACGATCGCGGCGATATTCGACTCGATGGTGAAGAAGCTGAAGAAGTTCACGATGTTGCTGCCGACGTTCGTGACGCCCCTCGACGACCAGAACTCGAGGCTCGTGATCAGCTGGCCGACGATGGCGGCGACGATCGCGATGGCGACGGCCGCGCGGAGGGCCGCGAAGAGGATTCTCATGCCGGTGTCATCCCCTTCGACGCGACCGCTGTGCCAAAAAGACGCTGTGCTTGAAAGACGCTGTGCCTGAAAAACGCTGTATTCAAGAGAACCGTGTTCGCTCCAGGGGAGCCGTGTGCCCTCGACTGGATTTGAACCAGCGACCTATTCCTTCGGAGGGAAGCGCTCTTCCGCTGAGCTACGAGGGCGTACTCGAGAAAACCTATCAGAAGCGGCGCACAGTAGCGCGCTTCGCCGCGTGCACGCAACGGCCGCACGGGCAACATCATTCGGAAACATTCGGATGACATGATGCTGCTCATGAAGCGCTCCGTCTCCGCCCACATCGCCGTTCGAATCGACAGCCCGGTGACCATGGTCTTCGCCGCATCCGTGGCGGAGGGCATCACCCGGGAGGTCGAGACCCTCGACTTCCGCTACGGGGGGAGCAGCATCACTCCCGTGGAGATCAGCGACCTGCACGGCACCCGGCTCCATCAGTTCACCGTGGGCGCAGGAACCCTCACCATGGACTACTGGGCGACGGTGACGGGGGAGGCCGTGCCGGCCGAAATCACGGCCATCGACCGCATCACCTACCTCAAGCCCAGCAGGTACTGCGAGTCCGACATCCTGCTGCCGACCGCCGTGTCGGAGTTCGCCGGGCTGAAGGGCAGGGCACTGCTCGACGGGGTCAGCTCCTGGGTCGGCGACAAGCTGAGCTACGTACCGGGCTTGAGCCTGCCCACCGATGGAGCCGTGCGCACGCTGCTCGCGCGGCAGGGGGTGTGCCGCGACTACGCCCATCTCGTGGTCGCACTGCTCCGCGCCCTCGACGTTCCGGCGCGGCTCGTCGCGGTCTACGCGCCCGGGCTCGATCCCATGGACTTCCACGCCGTGGCCGAGGCGTTCATCGACGGCGCCTGGCACATCGTGGATGCGACGGCCCTGGCGCCCAGACAGAGTCTCGTGCGCATCTCCACGGGCCGCGATGCCGCCGACACCGCCTTCCTCACCAACCACGACGGACTCCTCACCCTGACCGAGCTCGAGGTGACCGCGACGGTCGACGAGCTGCCCGCCGACGACGTCACCCAGCTGGTGCAGCTGCGCTGACCGGGGCGGCGGCCCGCGCAGACGGTCCGGCGCGGCCCGAACGGTAAGATCGACGCTCGTGACTCCCGAACAGCTCTCCCTCGCCCTCTTCGACATCGTGACCGCCCGCATCGAGCGGCGCCGTGCCGCCGGTGAGACCGTTCCCGACGACGCCGTCACGATCGCCGACCTCGCGCTCGAGCGGCCGCGCAACCGCGACCACGGTGACTGGGCGTCGAACGTGGCCATGAAGTTCGCGGGCCGTCTCGGCACGAACCCCCGGGCCTTCGCCGCCGAGATCACCCCCGAGATCGAGGCGATCCCCGGTGTGGCGTCGGTGGATGTCGCGGGTCCGGGATTCATCAACATCACGCTCGACGTCGCGGCGGCCGCCGAGATCGCCCGACAGATCGTCGACGCCGGCGACGCGTACGGGCGCAACGACTCCCTGGCGGGCCTCTCGGTGAACATGGAGTTCGTCTCGGCGAACCCGACCGGGCCCCTGCACCTCGGACACACCCGGTGGGCCGCACTCGGCGACGCGATCGCCCGCGTGCTGCGCGCATCCGGTGCCGTGGTCGCGACCGAGTACTACATCAACGACGCCGGCAACCAGATGGACAACTTCGGCCTGTCGATCCTGGCGGCCGCCAAGGGCGAGCCGACGCCAGAGAAGGGATACCCCGGCGCCTACATCGGCGAGCTCGCGAAGCACGTGCTCGCGAGCGTGCCGAACCTCCTCGACCTCCCGCTCGACGAGGCCGTGCCCCTCGCCCGGGACCTCGGCTACCTCAAGCAGCTCGAGGAGATCAAGGACTCCCTCGAACGCTTCCACGTGCACTTCGACGTGTTCTTCTCCGAGCGCACGCTGCACGCGGCCGACCCCGAGACCGGTCGAAGCCTCATCGACGACGCGGCCGACCGCCTGCGCGCCCAGGGCCACGTCTTCGAGGCCGACGACGCGGTGTGGGTGCGCACCACCGACTTCGGCGACGACAAAGACAGGGTGCTCACCCGCGGCAACGGCGTCGTCACCTACTTCGCCGCCGATGCTGCGTACTACCTCAGCAAGAAGGACCGCGGCTTCACCGAGAAGATCTACCTCCTGGGTGCAGACCACCACGGCTACGTCGGTCGACTCAAGGCCTTGGCGGCCGCGGCGGGCGACGACCCGAACGTGAACATCTCGGTGCTGATCGGCCAGCTGGTGAACCTCAACGGCGCCAAGCTCTCGAAGCGCGCGGGCAACATCATCGAGCTCGACGACCTGCTCGAGTGGGTCGGCGCCGACGCGCTGCGGTACTCGCTCGCCCGGTATCCCGCGGATTCGCCGCTGTCGCTCGACGGCGATGTGCTGCGGTCGAAGACCAACGACAACCCGGTCTTCTACGTGCAGTACGCCCATTCGCGCACCCGTTCGGTTGCACGGAACGCGGCCGCGGCCGGCGTCGAGCGCTCCGCCTTCGACCCGTCGCTGCTGTCGCACGAGTCGGAGACCGAGCTGCTCGGATCGCTGCAGGAGTTTCCGAGGATCGTGCAGAAGTCGGCCGAGCTGCGCGAGCCGCATCGCATCGCCCGCTACCTCGAAGAGGTCGCCGGCCACTACCACCGCTGGTACTCGCAGGCCCGTGTGCTGCCGCTCGGAGACGAGCCGATCAGCGACCTGCACCGCACCCGCCTGTGGCTCAACGACGCCGCCGGCCAGGTCATCCGCAACGGGCTCGACCTCCTCGGTGTGTCGGCCCCGGAACGGATGTAGCGGAGCATGGTGGGGGAGCCGACGTACCCGACCGAGCCTGTTCCGCGCCGCCGTCGGCGTGGCGTCGGGGTGGTGATCGCCCTGGTCGTCGTGGTGGTGCTCGCCGTCGGCGTGGTCGTGGCCGACGTGTCGCTGCGGGCCTACGCCCAGGATCGCGCGGCCTCCGAGATCGCCGCAAGCCTTCCCGACACGGTCGACGGCGACATCGATGTGACGATCGACGGCTTCTCGTTTCTGCAGCAGTACCTCTCGGGCACATTCGATCGGGTGGAGCTCGACGCTCCCGCCCTCACGGTCTCCGGGGTTCCGGTCGACGCGCACGTCGTCGCCACGGGGGTCCCCACCGATCTGTCGAAGACCGTCGGCACGGCGTCGGCCACCCTCACCCTCAGCCAGGACGCGGTGAACAGCGTCGTCGAGGTCCCGGGATCAGCGACCCTGACACTCGATGATCAGGCTGTCGGCTACGACGGCACGATCTCCTTCCTCGGACTGAGCATCGACTACCTGGTCACCGCCTCCGTCTCGGTGACGTCCGATTCGGTCGTGCTCACGCCGCAGAAGGCGACGCTGACCGCCGGCTCGGCCGTGGTCGACGCCTCCGACGCGCTCGACGCGGTGCTCGACGAGAAGATTCCCCTCTGTGTCGCGAGCTACCTGCCGCAGGGCGTCGAACTCGCCGACCTCACGATCGAGCCCGGCCAGGCGACCGTCGTGCTCCGGGCATCCGATCTCTCGATCGACGAGACCAGCCTGAGCACCCTGGGCGTCTGCCCATGACCGACCCCCGGTTCTCGTTCCACGACGTGGGCGCGTCGCCCGGCGGGGTGCGCGCCCTCGCGATCACCGACGATGCCGCGGTGTGGTGTGTCGACGGCTCCGCAGCCGTCGTGCTGAGACGGTCGGCCGACGGCGAACTGAGTCGGTTCGCTCTCGGGGAGGCGACTGCAGAACCGCGCTCGGTGGCCGCCGCGACCCGCGACTCGGTCTGGGTGACCGATCGCGGCACCGACAGGATCCTCCGACTCGACCCATCCGGGGTCGTCTGGTCGACGCGGGCTCCGACACCGGATGCCGGGCTCGGTGACATCGTCGGCCTCGACGACGGCAGCGCCTGGTTCGTCGAAGAGCGTGCGGATGGGATCGGTCGCGTCGACATCCTGGGCCGCGTCACCGAGTTCGCCCCGGGAGCTGTCGGGGGAGAACCGTCCTCCATCGCGTCCGACGGCACGTCGGTGTGGTTCGGCCTTCCCGGAGCACACGCCATCGCCTACGCCAGGGGCGGCGACTCGCAGCCCGGCCTGGTGCGCTTCGACGACCCGCTCGCCGCCCCGACCGACGTGAGCGTCGGCGACGACGGATGCCTGTGGTTCGCCGATCCCGGTCGTCGCGTCATCGGCCGCCTGGCTCGCGGCGGCGCGGTCGACGAGTTCGTTCCGGCCGAGGGCCTCCGCCCGACCCGCGTCGGCGCGGATTCCCGGGGCGGCTGCTGGTTCACGATGCAGCAGCGCGCATCGATCGGTCGTGTCGACGGCGACGGGCGCATCACGACGATCGACATCCCCGGCGACCGAGGCGTTCCTGTCGCGGTCGCCGGTGCTCCGTCGGGCGACGTGTGGCTCGCCCTCGACAGCGGCGACCTCGTGCGCTTCGCCGACCCCGGAGACCCGGCCGACGGCATCCAGTAGTATTTCTGCTGTCGCCCTTCAGCGGGCGTGCACAGGCTTCAGGAACCAATCCGGGTTCGCTCGCCCCCACCCGACCACTGGTCCCGTGCCGGGACGATCGATCTCATCCGAGGATCCTCAATGACCTCCGTCGCAAGTCCCCTCGCGCCCGACTGGCTGGCCGTGCCCGCCGACGCGAACGATCTCCCTGCATCAGTGTGGCCGTCGAGCTCCCTCCGCGATCGGCACGGCGTGCTCTCGATCGGCGGCGTTCCCGCAACCGACCTCGTGCAGCAGTTCGGCACTCCGCTCTACGTGGTCGACGAGGAGCACGTGCGAGCGCGTGCCCGCGAGACCCTTACGGCGTTCACCGAGCAGTTCGAGCGCATCGGAACGCGGGCGAAGGTCTACTACGCGGGCAAGGCGTTCCTCAGCACCGCCGTCGCTCGCTGGGTCAGCGACGAGGGCCTGGGCGTCGATGTCTGCACGGGCGGAGAGCTCGCCATCGCCCTGGCGGCGGGGGTCGATCCGGGCCGTATCGGCATGCACGGCAACAACAAGTCGCTCGACGAGATCGAGCGGGCCGTCTCGGCCGGCGTCGGAACGATCGTGATCGACAGCGAAATCGAGATCGATCGCGTGGCCGCGGCCGCCGCCCGGCTGGGCCGGATTCAGGGCGTGAGACTGCGCGTCAACAGCGGGGTGCACGCGCACACGCACGACTTCCTCGCCACCGCCCACGAAGACCAGAAGTTCGGCTTCCCCCTCGATCGCGCCGAGGCCGCCGTCATGGCGATCCGTTCGCACGCCGGCCTCGAGTTCCGGGGCCTGCACTGCCACATCGGCTCGCAGATCTTCGGTGCCGACGGCTTCGCGGAATCAGCGGCACGTCTGCTCTCTCTGCACGCGAGGCTGCTCGAGACCGGCCCGGTGCCCGAGCTCAACCTGGGAGGCGGATTCGGCATCGCGTACACGACCGCCGACGACCCCACTCCCATTGCGGAGCTCGCCGCCCGCATCGCGAGCATCGTCGAGGCGGAGTGCGCGGCCCTCGGCATCGCCCTTCCGGTCGTGGCCTTCGAGCCGGGACGCTCGATCATCGGCGGCGCGGGAGTCACCCTGTACAGCGTCGGCACCATCAAAGACGTCGATGTCACGCTGCCCGGCGGTTCGGCCGACGCCACCGCGCCGCGACGCTACGTGAGCGTCGACGGCGGCATGAGCGACAACGCACGGACAGCCCTCTACGGTGCCGACTATTCCGTTCGCATCGCGAGCCGTGCATCCGATGCCGATGCGGCCCTCGTGCGCATCGCGGGCAAGCACTGCGAGTCGGGCGACATCGTCGTGAACGCCGACTACCTGCCCGCCGACGTGACTCCCGGCGACCTGCTCGCCGTTCCCGCGACCGGCGCCTACTGCTGGGCGCTGGCAAGCAACTACAACATCGTCGGTCGCCCGCCGGTCGTGGCCGTCGCCAACGGCGAGGCGCGCCTGCTCATCCGCGGCGAGACCGAGCACGACCTTCTCGCGCGCGACACGGGTTTCGCGCCGACTGCACCTGGAGCATCATGATCGCCTATCGCAACCTCCGAGTCGCACTCCTCGGGGCCGGCTCCGTCGGTGCCCAGGTAGCGACGCTGCTCACCGAACACCACGACGAGCTCGCCTCCCGGGTCGGCGCCGGTCTCGACCTGGTCGGCATCGCCGTGCGCGACGTCGACGCACCCCGTTCGGCGCCGCTCGATCCGGCGCTGCTCACGACCGATGCGATGAGCCTCATCGAGTCGGCGGACATCGTGATCGAGCTGATGGGCGGCATCGAGCCGGCCCGCAGCTACATCCTGCACGCGCTCAATTCGGGTGCCGACGTCGTCACCGGCAACAAGGCGCTCCTCGCCGCCCACGGACCCGAGCTGCAGGCCGCCGCCGAGCAGGTCGGTGCGCAGGTCTACTACGAGGCCGCCGTCGCGGGAGCGATTCCGATCATCCGCCCCCTGCGGGAGAGCCTGGCCGGGGACCGCGTCAAGCGGATCCTCGGCATCGTCAACGGCACGACGAACTTCATCCTCGACAAGATGGACGTGGAGGGCGACACCTTCGAGAACGCCCTGGCCGTGGCCACGGAACTGGGCTACGCCGAGGCCGATCCCACCGCCGACATCGAAGGCTACGACGCCGCCCAGAAGGCGGCCATCCTCGCCCGGCTCGCCTTCCACACCGACGTTCCCGTCGAGGCCGTGCACCGCGAGGGCATCACCACGATCACCGCGGCGCAGGTGAGCCAGGCCCAGAAGGCCGGCTACGTGGTGAAGCTGCTGGCCATCTGCGAGCGGCTCACCGACCCGGAGACCGGCGTCGAGGGCGTCTCGGCCCGCGTGTATCCTGCCCTGATCTCCCGCCAGCACCCGCTCGCGGCCGTCCATGGCGGAAAGAACGCGGTGTTCGTCGAGGCCGAGGCCGCAGGCGATCTCATGTTCTATGGCGCCGGAGCGGGCGGCATCGAGACGGCGTCGGCGGTTCTCGGCGACGTCGTCTCCGCGGCTCGACGTCACGTCGCCGGCGGTCCGGGCGTCGCGGAGACGACCCACGCCAACCTCACCATCCTGCCGATCGACAGCGTGAGCACGCGCTATCAGATCACCCTCGAGGTCTCGGATGCGCCGGGCGTGCTCGCGCGCATCGCCTCACTGTTCAGCGAGCACGGCGTCTCCGTCGAGGCCGTGCAGCAGTCGGTCGCGTCGGTGGGCCCGGATGCCGTGGCGGCCGGAACGCCGGACGGCTCCGGCACCGCTACCCTTGTCATTGTCACCCACATAGCCAGCGAGCGCGCACTGTCGCGCACGGTGGCCGCCATCGCCGACCAGAAGGTCGTCGTGCGGGTCGAATCCGTCCTGAGAGTTGAAGGAGCATGAATCCCGTGAGCACCACACGAGCATCCCGCCAGTGGCGCGGAGTGCTGCACGAGTACGCGGACCGCCTCGACATCTCGGAGGCGACCCCCATCGTGACGCTCGGCGAGGGTGGAACGCCCCTCATCCCCGCGCCCGCGCTGTCTGCTCGCACCGGCGCGCAGGTCTACGTGAAGTTCGAGGGCATGAACCCCACGGGCTCGTTCAAGGACCGCGGCATGACCATGGCCATCTCGAAGGCCGTCGAGCACGGCGCCAAGGCCGTCATCTGCGCGTCCACCGGCAACACGTCGGCGTCCGCCGCGGCCTACGCGACCCACGCGGGAATCACAGCAGCCGTGCTCGTACCCGAGGGCAAGATCGCGCTCGGCAAGCTCAGCCAGGCCATCGCGCACAACGCCGAGCTGCTGCAGGTTCGCGGAAACTTCGACGACTGCCTCGATATCGCCCGCGACCTCGCCGAGAACTACCCGGTGCACCTGGTCAACTCGGTGAACCCCGACCGCATCGAGGGCCAGAAGACCGCCGCCTTCGAGGTCGTCGAGGTCCTCGGCGACGCTCCCGACTTCCACATCGTTCCCGTCGGAAACGCGGGCAACTACACGGCCTACTCGCGTGGATACTCCGAAGAGCTCGTGCGCGGCGAGACCACCAAGCTTCCCCGCATGTTCGGGTTCCAGGCCTCGGGCAGCGCACCCATCGTGCGCGGCGAGATCGTGCGCAACCCCGAGACGATCGCCTCGGCCATCCGCATCGGAAACCCCGCATCGTGGGAGCTCGCACTCGCCGCACGCGAGGCGAACGACGGATACTTCGGCGCCATCGACGACGACAAGATCCTCGAGGCCTACCGCATCCTCTCGGCGGAGGTCGGCATCTTCGTCGAGCCGGCGTCGGCGATCAGCGTCGCCGGCCTGCTCGAGCGTGCCGACGCCGGCGTGATCGGCAAGGGAGCCGTCGTCGTGCTCACCGTCACCGGCCACGGACTGAAAGACCCGCAGTGGGCTCTCAAGACGGCCGACGGCTCCGACGTGACGCCCACCTCGGTCGCCGTCGACACCGACGAGATCGCCGGCGTGCTCGGACTCTCGAAAGCCGACTCGTGAGCCTTGCCGGCCGTTCGGTCACGGTCAAGGTTCCGGCCACGACCGCCAACCTCGGCCCGGGTTTCGATACCCTGGGCCTCGCGCTCGCGCTCTACGACGAGCTGACCGTCACGGTGCGGGATGAGCCCGGAGCGACGGTTCAGGTCACCGGTGTGGGAGAGGGCGAGGTGCCCACCGACGAGTCCAACCTCGTCGTTCGCGCCATCGCGCACGCCTTCGCCGCCTACGACCAGCCCCTGCCCGGGCTCGACCTCGTCGCCCGCAACGTCATTCCCCACGGACGCGGCCTCGGATCGTCGGGAGCCGCGATCGTCTCGGGCATCATGGCCGCCAAGGGCCTGCTCGAGGGCATCGTCGAGATCGACGCGCTCGGTCTGCTCGCCCTCGCCACCGAGATGGAGGGGCACCCCGACAACGTGGCGCCCTGCCTGTTCGGAGGGCTCACGATCGCCTGGGTCACCGCCGAGGGTCCGCAGTTCAAGAAGCTCATCGTGCACAGAGGAGTCTCGCCGCTCGTGCTCGTTCCTCAGGCGACGATGTCGACCGCCCTCGCCCGCAGTCTCCAGCCGGAGTCCGTTCCGCATGCCGACGCCATCTTCAACGTGTCGCGGTCGACGCTTCTGATCGCGGCGCTCATCCAGAGCCCCGAGCTGCTGCTCGCCGCGACCGAGGATCGTCTGCACCAGAACTATCGCGCAGAGGCCATGCCCGACACATCCCGACTGATCGGGCTCCTGCGCGAGCAGGGGTTCCCCGCCGTCGTTTCCGGCGCGGGTCCCAGCATCCTGGTGCTGTGCAGCGATCCCGCCCAGCGCCTCGCCGCCGTCGAACTGGTCGAGTCGCAATCCGCAACGCCGTGGACATCGCTCGTACTGGCTGTCGACTTCAAAGGTGCTACAGTGGTCACGCATCCGGTTGAAGCGGCTTGATCCAAGCTCGTACCCGGTAGCAATCTCACACTCATCGCTGCCCCGCGACTTACGCGTACTGGCTCAGCACCTCTCGCCCATACGCCTCGTACACGGACAGCTCTCTGTATAGAACCGCCTGCGTAGTACCGACCCGGCCCCAGGCCCGGAGCGGACAGCAGTGGAAGGAACCCCACACACGTGACTGACGTCAACCTCCGCGCCCCGGGCGCGGAAACCCGCTCAGACCTCGCCGGCCTCAAGGTCGCCGAGCTCCAGGCGCTCGCCAATGCCCTCGGCATCACCGGCGCCGCTCGCCTTCGCAAGGGCGAGCTCGTCCAGGCGATCACCGATCACCAGGCCGGCGAGTCCGCATCGCCCGCATTCTCCGCCGACGAGAGCATCGTCTCCTCCCCGGTAGAGGAGACGACCGCGCAGCCCGCCCTGGTCGACCTCCCCGCCAACGGATCCGCGGAATCGGCGTCCGACACCGAGGCCGTCGCCGACGACGCCCCCGCTGCCGCACCGCACGAAGCCGCAGCGCAGGTCGAGCTCCCGCAGATCGAACTCCCTCCTGTTGACACGTCGGCGCCGCGCAAGCGCGCCCCGCGTCGCGCGAAGTCGGTCGACGGCGCAGGAGCCGTCGAGTCCGAGACGAGACTGCCCGCCGTCTCGCACGTCAACGCCAAGAGCGACGAGCTCTCGGCCTTGCTTCCTCCCGTCACGCGCGGCCGCGCCGCCGATAAAGACGCTCGTTCGTCCGAGTCCCGTTCGACCGAGGCCCGCTCATCGGAGAGCGGCCCGTCTGACGAGAACGAGGAGCAGCGCTCCGAGCAGCCCCGCGAACAGGGCGGTCGACAGGGCCGCAATCGCAACCGCAACCGCGACCGCGGCGGCAACCAGCAGGAGAGGCAGAACGCCCCCGAGCAGGCCGTCGAGGCGACGCAGCAGAACGAGCGCACGCCGGATCGCTCCGGCGGAGCACGCGCCCAGAACGAGCGTGGCCAGAATGACCGCGTGCAGAACGAGCGCGGCCAGAACGAGCGTGGCCAGAACGAGAACGGCCAGAACGGTCGTGCTCAGAACGGTCGCAACCAGGGCGAGCGCGTGCAGAACGAGCGCCTGCAGGGCGACCGTCAGCAGAACGAACGCTCCGACTCCAATGGCCCTTCCCTCGACGACGACGGTCGCAACGACCGCAGCGCTCGCAACCGCTACCGCGACCGCAAGCGTCGCGGACAGACCGGCAACGACGAGCTCGAGCCCGAGATCAGCGAAGACGACGTCCTGATCCCGGTCGCCGGAATCCTCGACATCCTCGACAACTACGCGTTCGTGCGCACGAGCGGTTACCTGCCCGGCAACAACGACGTCTACGTCTCGCTCGGCCAGGTCAAGAAGTACAACCTGCGCAAGGGCGACGCCGTCGTCGGCTCGATCCGCCAGCCCCGCGAGGGCGACGGCAACGGTCGCCAGAAGTACAACGCGATCGTCAAGATCGAGTCCATCAACGGGCTCCCCATCGACGAGGCGGCAAACCGCGTCGAGTTCAACAAGCTGACGCCGCTCTACCCCCAGGAGCGACTGCGCCTCGAGACCGAGCCGGGCAAGCTGACGCAGCGCATCATCGACCTCGTCGCACCGATCGGCAAGGGCCAGCGCGGCCTCATCGTCGCGCCGCCGAAGGCCGGCAAGACGATCGTCCTGCAGCAGATCGCCAACGCCATTTCGACGAACAACCCCGAGGTGCACCTCATGGTCGTCCTCGTCGATGAGCGTCCCGAAGAGGTCACCGACATGCAGCGCACGGTCAAGGGCGAGGTCATCGCCTCGACCTTCGACCGTCCGGCGGAAGACCACACCACTGTCGCCGAGCTCGCCATCGAGCGTGCCAAGCGCCTGGTCGAGCTGGGCCACGACGTCGTCGTGCTGCTCGACTCGATCACCCGCCTCGGACGTGCGTACAACCTGGCTTCGCCGGCATCCGGCCGTATCCTCTCGGGCGGTGTCGACGCATCCGCTCTCTACCCGCCGAAGCGCTTCTTCGGCGCTGCGCGCAACATCGAGAACGGTGGATCGCTGACCATTCTCGCGACCGCGCTCGTAGAGACCGGATCGAAGATGGACGAGGTGATCTTCGAGGAGTTCAAGGGCACCGGCAACAGCGAACTGCGCCTGTCGCGCCAGCTCGCCGACAAGCGCATCTTCCCGGCCGTCGACGTGAACGCATCCTCCACCCGCCGCGAAGAACTGCTGATGGGCGTCGACGAGACGAAGATCACCTGGAAGCTGCGTCGCGCCCTCGCCGGTGTCGACCAGCAGCAGGCACTCGAGATCGTTCTCGGCCGTCTCAAGGAGACCACGTCGAACGTCGAGTTCCTCATGCAGGTGCAGAAGACGATGCCGGCTCCCGCGGGTCACAACGGACGCGACCTGGAGAAGTAGGCCATGTTCGAGTCAGTTGAAACACTGCTGACCGAGCATGACGAGTTGCAGGAGCAGCTCGCCGATCCGGCGTTGCACTCGGATCCCGCCCGGTCGAAGAAGGTCAATCGTCGCTACGCGGAGCTGAGTCGCATCATCGCGGCCTATCGGCAGTGGCAGCAGCTCGAGAGCGACCTCGCGGCCGCCCAGGAGATGGCCGCCGAGGACGCGTCGTTCGCCGAAGAGGTACCGGGAATCACCGACGACCTCGC
This sequence comes from Agreia sp. Leaf283, assembly GCF_001422485.1. Classification (GTDB taxonomy): domain Bacteria; phylum Actinomycetota; class Actinomycetes; order Actinomycetales; family Microbacteriaceae; genus Agreia. The sequence continues at coordinate 515,566 of NZ_LMNF01000002.1, read as the reverse complement.
GGTCGCCGAGGAGCGGCTCCGCCGTCTCCTGATTCCTCGCGACCCGAACGACGGACGCGACGTGATCATGGAGATCAAGATGGGCGAGGGCGGCGCCGAGTCGGCGCTGTTCGCGGCCGACCTCCTGCGCATGTACCTGCACTACGCCGAGAGCAAGAAGTGGAAGACCGAGATCATCGAGCAGACCTCGAGCGACCTCGGCGGAATCAAAGACGTTCAGCTCGCCATCAAGGGATCCTCGTCCGACCCCGCGCAGGGTGTCTGGGCCCACCTGAAGTACGAGGGTGGAGTCCACCGCGTGCAGCGGGTTCCCGCGACGGAGTCGCAGGGGCGCATCCACACGTCGGCCGCCGGCGTGCTCGTCTTTCCCGAGGTCGACGAGCCCGAAGAGGTCGAGATCAGCCCCAACGATCTCAAGATCGACGTCTACCGTTCCTCCGGACCGGGTGGTCAGTCGGTCAACACGACCGACTCGGCCGTGCGCATCACCCACCTTCCCACCGGCATCGTCGTGGCGATGCAGAACGAGAAGAGCCAGCTGCAGAACCGCGAGGCCGGCATGCGCGTTCTGCGCGCCCGCGTGCTCGCGCGCCAGCAGGAGGAGATCGACGCGGCGGCATCCGTCGTGCGCAAGAGCCAGATCCGCACGATGGACCGCTCCGAACGCATCCGCACCTACAACTTCCCGGAGAACCGCATCGCGGATCACCGCACGGGCTACAAGGCGTACAACCTCGACGGCGTCATGAACGGCGCCCTCGAGCCCGTGATCGAGTCGTGCATCGCCGCCGACGAGGAGGCTCGACTCTTGGAGCTCGGGGGAGCGGCGGAGTAATGAGCACCACGCTCCTCGAACCCACCGGAACTCTGAGGCCTCCCACGGTCAGGAGTCTCCTCGAGCACGGCGTCTCCGTGCTCGCGCGCAGCGGCATCGCCGACCCGCAGGTCGACGCCGAGCTGCTCGTGGGCTTCGTTCTCGGAGCGAGCCGCGGCCAGGTGCAGGCCATGACGGTCACCGACAAGGCGCTCGGCGTAGAAGACGCGGTGGCGATCAGCGAAGCGATCGAACGCCGCGCCGCGAGGGAGCCCCTTCAGCACATCACCGGCGTCGCCTGGTTCCGCAACCTCGAGCTCGAGGTCGGGCCCGGCGTGTTCGTGCCGAGGCCGGAGACCGAGTTCGTGGCCGGCCTCGCCATCGATTCGCTGCGCTCCATCGTCATCGACCCGCGTCGTGAAGACGGCCCCATCGCGGTCGACCTCGGAACGGGCAGCGGCGCCATCGCGCTCTCGCTGGCGACGGAGGTGCCGCACGCCCAGGTGGTCGCCGTCGAGAACAGCTCGGCGGCATTCGTCTGGACGAAGCAGAACTTCCGCCGCATCGGCGCAGACAACGCGCGTCTCGTGTTCATCGACCTGCTCGATGCTGTCCCGGAGCTCGACGGCACCGTCTCGGTTGTCGTCTCGAACCCTCCGTACATTCCCGCGCGGGCGATCCCGCGCGACCCCGAGGTGCGACTCTTCGACCCGGAGCACGCGCTCTACGGCGGGGAAGACGGTCTCGACGTCGTCAGGAACGTGTCCCGCACCGGCCTTCGCCTGCTGCATCAAGGGGGCGTGCTCGTGATCGAGCACGGCGAGCTGCAGGGCGACGAGATCAGACGACTGCTGGATGCCGACGGCTGGCACGCCACCGCGACGCACCGCGACCTCACGGGTCGCGATCGCGCTACGACGGCGCTGCGCTGACGCCGCCGCTAAGCTGAGGCGGCGGAGAACCGAACCGGCTCTGCACCACCTCGAGAATCTGGAGTGATCATGGAACCGATCAGTGCAACCATCGGTGGCATCGTGCTGTTCGTCATCTTCGTGGTGACGGTGATCTCGATCGTGCGCAACCCGAATCACGGTTTCGTCGGCAAGCTCGTCTGGTTCATCGTCGTGCTTCTGTTGAATCTCGTCGGCTCGATCCTCTGGCTGCTCTTCGGTCGCGGCAAGGTCACGCGGTAGGGCTCCGCCCTTCCCCGAAGCGATGTCGAGGCTCGAGGCCGAGAGCGAATCGACCTCTCGTCGGGCGCCGCTGATCGGCGCGTTGACCGGAATCCGCGCGTTGGCCGCCTTCTGGGTGTTCCTGCGCCACTTCAGAACCGAGATCGTCGACGCGCTGGGCCCCGGCCCCGTGACGCAGCTCGTGATCCACATCTCGTCGGCCGGCTACCTGGGCGTCGACCTCTTCTTCATCCTCAGCGGCTTCATCCTGACGTACACCCACCTCACGACGATGACGACGGGATACGGCTGGCGCAAGGCCGTCGGCTTCCTCTGGCTGCGCCTCGCCCGGGTCTGGCCGCTCACGGCATTCGTGCTCATGCTGTTCGGGGCATATTTCATCGTGCAGGCCCTATCGTCCGGCGATCCGTCGTACCTCGCCCAGGCCGATCCGGGTCGTCTGGTCATGCACCTGACGCTCCTGAACGGATGGTTCCCGTCGACGCTCGACTGGAACGGCGTGGACTGGTCAGTCAGCGCCGAATGGATGGCGTATCTGACGTTCGCCGTGGGCGTCGTCGGCCTGTCCCGATTCGCGGCCGTCGCATCCCGGCGCGTGATGATCACGGTGATCGTGCTGCTGATGCTGCCCGTCCTCATCGTCGGAGCCAGCATGCAGGACGACACGATCTTCCTGTTCGCGAACGACAGCTACGTGACGGCGGCGGGCGTGCTGCCGATCCGGGTGCTGGGGGAGTTCTGGATCGGCGCCGTGCTGTCGCTTCTGCTGCATCGCCATCTCGGTGCGGCGGCAGAGTCCGGCGTTGCCGGGCGATGGCGACGGCTGCCCTTGGCCAGCCTCTCCGCTGCCGCGGCGATCGTGGTGCTGCTCGTCGTGGCCTACAACGATCCGCTGCACTTCATGCGCGCCGGCCAGCAGGAGTTCCACGACGGCGTCGACATGATCGCTCCGGCGGAATCGATCGTCGTGCTGCCGCTGTTCGTGCTTCTCATCGCGACGCTGGCGGTCTGTCCCCGAGACCCGCTGTCCCGACTTCTGAGCACGCGACCATTCCTCCTCGCGGGTCGCGCATCGTTCGCGTTCTACCTCGTGCACCCGCTCGTGATCGGCGCCGGTCTTCTCGCCGCGTCCGTTCTCCATGCCGAGTCGGGCCCGCCACTGTTGATCGTCGGAATCGGAACGGCCGCCGCGGCGTGGTTCAGCGCCTGGATTCTCTGGCGATTCATCGAAGAGCCGGCCAGAAAGCTGCTGCGTCGAATGCTGCCCGCCCACATCCGCATCTGACCCGCCAGAGACGCCTGTCGGGCCCGAGCAGACTCTGCGGCTATCATTGGGGTCGATATGGCTGCCCTCTATGACTGCTCGGTTCCGTCCGAGCTCCTGACGGGAATGCGACTCGCCCGCTCTGCTATCGGCCGTGGTGCCCTCGTCGTCATTCCGACCGACACCGTGTACGGCATCGCCGCCGACGCATTCAACCCTGTCGCCATCCAGGCCCTTCTCGACGCCAAGGGCCGCACCCGCAGTTCGCCTCCACCTGTTCTGGTGCCCGGCGTCGCCACCCTCGACGCTCTTGCCGAGACGGTGAGCCAGCCCGTGCGCGACCTCGTCGACGCATTCTGGCCCGGCGGGCTCACCATCATCGTCCCCGCCCGGTCCTCCCTCGCGTGGGACCTCGGCGACACACGGGGCACGGTCGCACTGCGACAGCCCTCCGACCCGATCGCCCTCGAGCTGCTGACCGAGGTCGGCCCGCTCGCCGTGTCGTCTGCGAATCTCACCGGGCAGCCTGCGGCGACCACGGCATCCCTCGCCCTCGAGAGCCTCGGCGACAGTATCGACGTCTACCTCGACGGGGGAGAGACCGAGACGGTGACCTCCACCATCGTCGATGCCAGCTCGTTCGCCGCCGACGGTTCGGTGCGCATCGTGCGCCACGGTGCCGTGTCCGAGGCCGAGCTGCGCGCCGTTCTGGGCGATGTGCTGCTCGGCTCCGATCGGCCCGCGGATCGACTGGACGGCTGATCCGTGCGGATCTACCTGCTCGTCGCCGCCATCTCGGCCGTGGTCACCTTCGGCCTCGCCCTCGTCGTGTACAAGCTGAGCCACCGCTTCAGGCTCTATCCGAAGATCCGCGAACGCGATGTGCACACGCGTCCCACTCCGCGACTCGGCGGCATCGCCATGTTCATCGGCATGGTCGTCGCGTTCGCCGTCGCCTCGCAGGTCGACGGATTCCGGCTGGTCTTCGTCAATCCCGGGCCCGTCTTCGCCATCCTCGGTGCAGCGCTGATCATCGTGGTCATCGGTGTGATCGACGACCTCATCGACCTCGACTGGACGATCAAGCTGGCCGCCCAGATCATCGCGTCGTGGCTGCTGGTCTGGCAGGGCGTCGCGATCGTGTCCCTGCCGATCGCGGGAACCCTCGCCGTGGGTTCCGGTGTCATGTCGCTCGTCATCAGCCTCTTCGCCGTGGTGCTCGTGATGAACGCCATCAACTTCATCGACGGTCTCGACGGCCTGGTGGCCGGCGTCTGCCTCATCGCCAACGGCGTGTTCTTCCTCTACACCTTCCTGTTGATCCAGGAGGGGTCGGCTACCGACTACTTCAACCTCGCCGCCCTGATCTCCGCCATCCTGATCGGAGCCTGCGCGGGATTCCTGCCCCTCAACTGGCACCCGGCGAAGCTCTTCATGGGCGACGCGGGAGCGATGCTGGTCGGGCTGCTCATGGCGACGAGCGCGATCGCGGTGACCGGTGTCATCGACCCCGCCACGCTGGGACGCCGTGAGCTGCTCCCGGCGTTCATCCCCATCCTTCTGCCGTTCGCCATTCTCGTGCTGCCGCTGCTCGACTTCGGCCTCGCGGTGTTCCGGCGCCTCCGCGCGGGCAAGAGCCCCTTCAGCGCCGATCGCAAGCATCTGCACCACCGCCTGCTCGACATGGGACACTCGCACTTCCACGCGGTATTGATCTTCTACGCCTGGACCGCGGTCGTGTCGGTCGGATGCCTGCTCTTCTTCCTCGTGCCCACGGGCTACGCGGTCGTGTTCCTCCTCGTCGGCCTGATCGTGTGCACGGTTCTGACCCTGGCTCCGCTCAGTCGCAGGAAGGTCGTCGAGGCGACCGCCCAGTCGACCGAGGCCGAGAGTCCAGGGGCGCCACTGGCGGCATCCCTCGACCCCCTCGACGCCGCGTCGGAGACACTCTCACCCCCGGCCGAAACGAAAGGCGCCTAGCGTGTCGACTTCCTCCTCCCGTTCCACGCCCGCCGTCACAGGCTCGTCGGCGCGCCCCGTGTTCGTGCGCATTCTCAAGCTGGGGGCGATCATCGCCATCGCCATCGCCGTCATCGGGGGAGTCGTCGGTTTGCTCGTCGACGGCGAACGCGGCCTGCTGAGCGCCCTGGTCGGTACGGCAATGGCGATCCTGTTCACGGGACTGACGGCCGCTTCGATCCTCGTGGCCAACCGCTTCTCCGGTACGGAATTCTTCACCGCCATCTTCTTCGCCGTCGTGATGGGGGCGTGGATCGTCAAATTCGCGATCTTCCTGGTGCTCGTATTCCTCCTGCGTGATGCCGAATGGATCAACCCGACGGTGATGTTCATCTGCATCATCGCCGGCGTGCTCGGCTCACTCGTCGTCGACGTCGTGGTCGTCGCTACATCCCGAATGGGCTATGTGAGCGACGTGACTCTGCCCGGAGAGTGACAATCGGCCGCCGAGAGCCCCTCTGCGGCGTGAATCCGGCCCTCGATTGGTCAGGCACCCCTAACTCTTGATAGGGTTATGACGATCGTTCCGCTGCCTCCTTCGGGTTCTCACCCGCTGGCAGCACCCCCCATCATTCGTCGTCGCGAGAGCTTCGCTCCACGCCCCGAACCAGGAGATAGCGCTGTTAGCTAACGCTCTGAACTTGCTTGTGCCGTTGGCTGCCGATGATGGTGAATTCCACGGTCCGTCCATCGAGGAATTCTTCCCCGAAGTCATCTTCTTCCCCGGTACCCCCTTCGAGATCAACAGGGTCATCCTGATCCGCTTCATCGCTGTCGCGGCCATCCTGATCCTCTTCTGGCTCGGTACGCGAAAGATGAAGCTGGTTCCCACCCGGGGCCAGAGCATCGCGGAGATGGCCCTCGACTTCGTGCGGGTCAACATCGCCGAAGACCTGCTGGGTAAGAAAGACGGCAAGCGCTTCCTGCCGATCCTGACCACGATCTTCTTCATGGTGCTGGCCATGAACCTCACCGGCATCGTGCCGTTCCTCAACCTGGCAGGAACATCGGTCATCGGTGTGCCGCTCGTGTTGGCGGTCGTCGCCTACGTGACGTTCATCTACGCCGGTATCAAGAAGCACCCCGGGGCGTTCTTCAAGAACGCGCTCTTCCCGCCCGGAGTGCCCAAGGGCCTCTACATCATCGTGACGCCGATCGAGTTCCTCTCGACCTTCATCCTGCGTCCGGTCACGCTGACCCTCCGACTCCTCATGAACATGGTCGTCGGCCACCTGCTGCTGGTGCTGTTCTTCGGCGCCACCTGGTTCTTCTTCTTCACGGCGAGCGGATGGTTCACACTGTTCGGCGTCGGAACGCTCGCCTTCGGCTTCGTCTTCACTCTCTTCGAGATCCTCGTCGCCGTACTCCAGGCCTACGTCTTCACCCTGCTCACCGCTGTCTACACCCAGCTCGCGCTGGCTGAGGAACACTAAACGAATTAGGCGCCCGCCTCATTCGCCATCACGGAAGGAAACACACGTGGACGCAACAACCGTTCTCGCCGAGATCAACGGAAACATCGCGACGGTCGGTTATGGTCTCGCAGCCATCGGCCCGGCCATCGGCGTCGGTATCGTCGTTGGAAAGACCATCGAGGGTGTCGCCCGCCAGCCCGAGCTTGCAGGCCGCCTGCAGGTTCTGATGTACATCGGTATCGCCTTCACCGAGGCCCTGGCCTTCATCGGCATCGCGACCTACTTCATCTTCGTCTAATCGCGCTTCGCTCAAGAGATAGGAGGCTGGAATGCTTCACGCAGTTCTAGCTGCCGCAGAGGAAACGGCCGAGTCGACGAACCCGCTCATCCCGGAGATCTACGACATCGTCTGGTCGTTGCTCTGCTTCATCATCATCCTGTTCTTCTTCTGGCGCATGGTGCTTCCGAGGGTCAAGACGATGCTCGACGAGCGGTCCGCCGCGATCGAGGGCAACATCGCCAAGGCCGACGCCGCGCAGGCGCAGGCTGAGGCAGCACTCGAGGAGTACACGGCGCAGCTTGCCGAGGGTCGTGCCGAAGCCGGCAAGATCCGCGAGCAGGCGCGTGCCGACGCCCTGAAGATCGCTGCAGAGATCAAGGAGCAGGCCCAGGTCGACGCTGGTCGCATCCAGGCGCAGGCCACCAGCCAGATCGAGGCCGAGCGCCAGGCGGCAGTCGTGTCGCTGCGTGCAGAGGTCGGCAGTCTTGCACTCGACCTCGCGTCGGGAGTCATCGGGGAGTCCGTGAAGGACGACGCGAAGGCGGCAGGCATCGTCGATCGTTTCCTCGCAGACCTCGAGGCGTCCGAGGCATCTGCCCCGAGCGCCGGAAACAAGTAAGCACATGGGATCAGCGACCAGAGAAGCGATCGCCGGAGTCCGGGCCAGACTGGCCGGGCAGGGCGGTTCCGCCACCCTCGCCACGGGCGAGCAGCTGCTTTCCGCGGGTCGTGCCATCGGAGGTTCGTCGGCGCTGCTGTCGCTTCTGGCAGATCCGTCGGCCGACCAGGCATCGAAGGCCGGCGTCGTGGCCGAACTCTTCGGCTCCAAGCTCGACGCCGAGGCTGTTCGCATCCTCAGCGACGTCGCGGCAAGCCGCTGGTCCACCCACGACGATCTGCTCGAGGCCATCGAGGAGCTCGGTTTCCGTGTGCTCGCCGACTCGGCCACGAGTGCCGAATCGATCGAGGCGGAGCTCGCCCGTTTCGGCGAGGCGGTCTCCACCAGCGACGAACTCGAGCTCGCGCTCGGGTCGAAGCTCGGCGCCGTCGATGCGAAGCTCTCGCTGGTCGACGCTCTGCTCCAGGGCAAAGCATCGCCCCAGACGGTCGCGATCGTTCGCCAGCTCGTCGCCCAGCCTCGAGGTCGTCGCATCGGCGAGCTGCTCCGGGTGGCGGCCGGCATCGTGGCCGACCAGGCCGGCAAGTCGATCGCCACAGTCACCAGTGCCGCTCCTATCGCTCCCGCACAGCTGGCGCGACTCGAGAAGGGTCTGTCGACGCTGTACGGACGTCCGCTGTCCGTGAACCAGCAGATCGATCCCGCCCTCATCGGCGGTCTTCGCATCCAGGTGGGAGATGATGTCATCGACGGCAGCGTCTCCGCCCGCATCAACGATTTGAGACTTCAGCTCGCTGGCTAGCCCCTTGTGGCTGGCTTGCTACACGCCGGAGCGAATCCTTCGGCAGAAAAAGGAAAAACGATGGCAGAACTATCGATCAGCCCCGACGAGATCCGTGGTGCTCTTCAGGACTTCGTGAAGTCCTACGAGCCCGGCAAGGCGACCAAGACCGAGGTCGGATACGTCACCGATGCCGGCGACGGCATCGCCCACGTCGAGGGTCTCCCGGGCGTAATGGCCAACGAACTGATCCGCTTCGCCGATGGAACGCTGGGCCTCGCCCAGAACCTCGACGAAGACGAGGTCGGTGTCATCATCCTGGGCGAGTTCTCGGGCATCGTCGAGGGCATGGAGGTGCAGCGCACGGGCGAGGTCCTCTCGGTACCCGTCGGCGACGCCTACCTCGGCCGCGTGGTCGACCCCCTCGGCAACCCGATCGACGGTCTCGGCGAGATCGCGTCGGAGGGTCGCCGTGCACTCGAGCTGCAGGCGCCCGGCGTCATGCAGCGCAAGAGCGTGCACGAGCCCATGCAGACAGGCATCAAGGCGATCGACGCCATGATTCCCGTCGGCCGTGGCCAGCGACAGCTCATCATCGGCGACCGCCAGACGGGCAAGACGGCCATCGCGATCGACACGATCATCAACCAGAAGGCCAACTGGGAGTCTGGCGACGTCAACAAGCAGGTCCGCTGCATCTACGTCGCCATCGGCCAGAAGGGCTCGACCATCGCTTCGGTGAAGGGCGCCCTCGAAGACGCCGGAGCGCTCGAGTACACGACGATCGTCGCGTCTCCCGCATCCGACCCCGCCGGCTTCAAGTACCTCGCCCCCTACACGGGCTCGGCCATCGGCCAGCACTGGATGTACGGCGGCAAGCACGTGCTCATCATCTTCGACGACCTGTCGAAGCAGGCCGAGGCGTACCGCGCCGTGTCGCTGCTTCTCCGCCGTCCGCCGGGACGTGAGGCATACCCCGGTGACGTGTTCTACCTGCACTCCCGTCTGCTCGAGCGTTGCGCCAAGCTCTCCGACGAGCTGGGTGCGGGATCGATGACGGGTCTGCCGATCATCGAGACCAAGGCGAACGACGTCTCGGCCTACATTCCCACGAACGTGATCTCGATCACCGACGGACAGATCTTCCTTCAGTCCGACCTCTTCAACGCCAACCAGCGACCCGCAGTCGACGTCGGAATCTCCGTGTCGCGTGTCGGTGGCGATGCTCAGGTGAAGTCGATCAAGAAGGTCTCGGGAACACTCAAGCTCGAGCTGGCCCAGTATCGCTCGCTCGAGGCCTTCGCGATGTTCGCATCCGACCTCGACCCCGCGTCGCGTCGCCAGCTCGCTCGTGGTGCCCGCCTCACGGAGCTGCTCAAGCAGCCCCAGTACTCCCCGTACCCGGTCGAGGACCAGGTCGTCGCGATCTGGGCCGGCACCAACGGCAAGCTCGACGAGGTCCCGGTCGAAGACATCCTGCGCTTCGAGCGCGAGCTTCTCGACTACCTCGCCCGCAACACCGAGGTGCTCACCACGCTGCGCGAGTCGAACGTTCTGTCCGACGAGACGGCGTCGCTGCTCGATTCCGAGGTCGACAAGTTCAAGCTCGAGTTCCAGACTGGTGAGGGCAAGCCCCTCGCATCCGTGGGACGCGAGGAGTTCACGGCGACCAAGGTTGAAGACGTCAACCAGGAAAAGATCGTGAAGGGTCGCCGCTAACTTATGGGAGCGCAACTCCGCGTCTACCGGCAGAAGATCAAGTCTGCCCAGACGACCAAGAAGATCACCAGGGCCATGGAGCTCATCTCCGCGTCGCGCATTCAAAAAGCGCAGGCCCGGGTTGCTGCATCCACCCCGTATTCGCGAGCGATCACCCGTGCGGTGTCGGCCGTGGCGTCGTACTCGAATGTCGAGCACATCCTCACGACCGAACCCGAGAAGGTCGAGCGCGCGGCGATCGTCATCTTCTCGAGTGACCGAGGCCTGGCCGGTGCCTTCAACAGCAACGTCTTGAAAGAATCGGAGCAGCTTGCGGAGCTGCTCCGCAGCCAGGGCAAGGATGTCGTGTACTTCTTGGTCGGCCGCAAGGCGAACGCGTACTTCGCGTTCCGTCGCCGGGCGTCCGAGAAGACGTGGCAGGGCGGCACCGACAACCCCGAGTTCGAGACGGCGAAGGAGATCGGGGATGCGATCCTCGAGTCCTTCCTGAAGCCGGCCTCCGAGGGCGGCGTCGACGAGATTCACATCGTCTACAACCGTTTCGTCTCGATGCTGGTGCAGGTGCCCGAGGTCGTTCGACTTCTTCCGCTCGAAGTGGTCGAAGGTGTCGAGGAGCCCGATTCCAAGGCGGTTCTGCCCCTCTACGAATTCGAGCCCGACGCCGGCTTCGTTCTCGACTCACTGCTTCCCGTCTACATCGAGTCGCGTCTGTTCAACGCCATGCTCCAGTCGGCTGCCGCCAAGCACGCTGCGACGCAGAAGGCCATGAAGGCTGCGAGCGACAACGCGGATGGACTCATCCGCGACTACACACGGTTGGCGAACAATGCTCGCCAGTCCGAGATCACCCAACAGATTTCCGAGATCGTCGGCGGCGCCGACGCGCTGAGCTCGGCAAAGTAGCGCGAAAGAAGAGAGAAGCAATGACACTGACCGCACCTGAAGCTGCGACGACGACTGCGCCCGGCGCTGTCGGCCGCATCGCCCGCGTCACCGGCCCTGTCGTGGACATCGAGTTCCCCCACGACTCGATCCCGGGCATCTACAACGCCCTCAAGACCACGATCGCCATCCCGGGCGCTCCCGAGACCGTGCTGACCCTCGAGGTCGCACAGCACCTCGGCGACGACCTGGTTCGCGCCATCGCCCTGAAGCCGACCGACGGCCTCGTCCGCGGCCAGGAGGTCACCGACACCGGAGAGCCGATCACGGTTCCCGTCGGCGACGTCACCAAGGGCAAGGTCTTCAACGTCATCGGCGAGGTGCTCAACGCTGAGCCGGGCGAGAAGATCGAGATCACGGAGCGCTGGCCCATCCACCGCAAGCCCCCGGCGTTCGACCAGCTGGAGTCGAAGACGGAGCTCTTCGAGACCGGCATCAAGGTCATCGACCTCCTCACGCCCTACGTGCAGGGTGGAAAGATCGGTCTGTTCGGAGGCGCCGGCGTCGGCAAGACCGTTCTTATCCAGGAGATGATCCAGCGCGTTGCGCAGGACCACGGTGGAGTGTCCGTGTTCGCCGGTGTCGGCGAGCGCACCCGTGAGGGCAACGACCTCATCGCCGAGATGGAGGAGGCGGGTGTCTTCGACAAGACGGCCCTCGTGTTCGGCCAGATGGACGAGCCGCCGGGAACGCGTCTGCGCGTCGCCCTGTCGGCGCTGACCATGGCGGAGTACTTCCGCGATGTTCAGAAGCAGGACGTGCTGCTCTTCATCGACAACATCTTCCGCTTCACGCAGGCCGGCTCAGAGGTCTCCACGCTGCTCGGCCGTATGCCTTCGGCCGTGGGCTACCAGCCGAACCTGGCAGACGAGATGGGTATCCTCCAGGAGCGCATCACGTCGACCCGCGGTCACTCGATCACCTCGCTGCAGGCGATCTACGTTCCCGCCGACGACTACACCGACCCGGCCCCGGCCACGACGTTCGCGCACCTCGACGCGACGACCGAGTTGTCGCGTGAGATCGCGTCGAAGGGTCTGTACCCGGCCGTCGACCCGCTGACCTCCACGAGCCGCATCCTCGACCCCCGTTACTTGGGCGAGGATCACTACAACACCGCGGTGCGTATCAAGGCGATCCTCCAGAAGAACAAGGAACTCCAGGAGATCATCGCGATCCTCGGTGTCGACGAGCTGTCCGAAGAAGACAAGATCACCGTGTCGCGCGCCCGTCGCATCCAGCAGTTCCTGTCGCAGAACACCTACATGGCCAAGAAGTTCACGGGCGTGGAGGGTTCGACGGTTCCGCTGAAAGACACGATCGAGTCGTTCTCCGCGATCGCCAACGGTGACTTCGACCACGTGGCCGAGCAGGCCTTCTTCAACGTCGGTGGCATCAACGACGTCGAAGAGAAGTGGGCTCAGATCCAGAAAGAGAACGGCTAGTCATGGCTTCGCCGCTCAGCGTGAGTGTCGTATCGGCCGACCAGGAAGTCTGGTCGGGCGAGGCGACCATGGTCATCGCCAAGACCGTCGAAGGCGAGATCGGCATCCTGGCCGGGCACGAACCTCTCCTGGCCATCCTGGCCGAGGGCGAGGTCCGCGTGACCCAGGCGTCGGGAGCTCGCATCACGGCCCAGGCCGACGACGGATTCCTGTCGGTCGAGAACAACACCATCACCATCGTCGCGCGCAACGCGGCACTCGTTTAACCTAAGCAGGCAGTCCACCTCGTGCTCATCCTCCTTCCGCCGTCCGAGACCAAGCGGGAGGGGGGTGAGGAGGGGCCCCTCGACGTATCGCGGTTGCGGTTTCCCTCGTTGACCGCCACGAGGCGACGCATCCTGCGGGAGGTGCGCACTCTGTCCCGCGACGAGGCCGCGAGCGTGAAGGCCTTGAAGCTCAGCGTCCGCCAGCTGCCAGAGGTGGCGCGGAACCGCAGCGTGACGACCTCTCCGACCATGCCGGCCATCGACCGCTACACCGGGGTCGTCTTCGACGCCCTGGATGCGCAGAGTCTGACTGCGGAGGCGCGGTCTTTTGCGGCGTCCCACCTCGTGATCCAATCCGCCCTGCTCGGGCCCATCGGCGGCCTGGACCAGATTCCGGCGTACCGCCTCTCCCATGATTCGAAGCTGCCCGGCGTGCACCTGGCCAAGACGTGGGCTCCCCTCGTTCCGGCAGAGATCGGCGCCGGTGCCGAGCTCGTGCTCGATTGTCGCTCGGAGGCCTACGTCGCGCTGTCGCCGCTGACGGGCCGGTCGAATTCCTGGTTCCTGCGCGTCGTGACGGAGTCCGACGACGGCAGCGTGCGTGCTCTCAACCACTTCAATAAGAAGTCGAAAGGGCTCCTCACTCGGGCTCTGTTGCTGCACGCTCGAGATCTGGAGTCGATCGATGAGGTGATCGCCGTGGCGCGCGCGGCCGGCATGCGCATGGAGCGCGGCGAACCGGGTGAGGTTCTCCTCTACGCCCCCGCCCCCTGAGGATCATCTCCGCGCACTCTTCGTTGTCGGATTCGCGGTGACGCTAGTCTTGCTGCATGATCTCGACCTATGACTCCGACGGTTCCGCGTCAGGCGCTGCCGCAGCTCTGCTCATCACCATTCTGTTCTCCGCGTTCTACGTGCTGATCTTCGCGGCCGTCTACGTGGTCACGTCGTGGTTTCTGAGCAAGATCTTCGTGAAGGCGGGTGAGCCTGCGTGGAAGGGCTGGGTGCCCGTCTACAACTCGTGGACCTTCCTGGAGCTCGGCGGCCAGGCGGGGTGGTGGGCACTGGTGGCGTTCGTGCCGTTCGTGGGCCTCGCGTCGACGGTGTTCCTCTGCATAGCCGCCTACAACATCGGTCTGCGATTCGCCAAGTCCGGGGCATGGGTGGTCATGTACATCCTCGTTCCGTACGTGTGGTGGGGCATCCTCGCGTTCGACCGGTCTGTCTGGAACCCGCAGCCGCTTGCGGGCATCTTCGTGGCTCCGGATTGGGCCAGGCCCACGAGCGCAATCCTCCGCTACGTGCCGCAGGCTCGACCCGTCTACGCGCCTCAGCCGCCTCAGGGTCCGCAGAACCCGCAGGGCCCGCAGAACCCGACGTACTGACTCAGCGTCGGCCCGCCGCCAGCTCGTCTCCTCGAGCGCAACCGACGGCGTGGTCGTTGATGAGACCGGCAGCCTGCATGAGTGCGTGCATCGTCGTCGGTCCGACGAACTTGAGGCCGAGGCGGCGGAGCGAAGTACTGAGGGCGGTCGATTCGGCGGTGACCGAGAGAACCTGATCGATGGTCTCGGGGCGTGCGTGCGAGGCCGGTGCGTGGCCCCACACGAGGCTGTCGAGGGCACCCGGATCGCCTGAGATGAGGTTGTTAATTATTCTCGCGTTCGAGATGGTGGCCACTATCTTCTGACGATTGCGGATGATCGTGGGGTCGCCTGCGAGTTCGTCGGCCTTCAGCTCGTCGTACTGGGCCACACGCTCGATCGAGAAGTCGTCGAAGGCGGATCGGAAGGCCGTTCGCCGCCGAAGGATGGTGATCCACGAGAGTCCGGCTTGGAAGCCCTCGAGCGCGATCGTCTCGAACAGGGCCTGATCGCCGTGGAGCGGTGCCCCCCATTCCTCGTCGTGGTATCGCCGATACTCGGGGTCGTCGGAGACCCAGCCGCATCGTGCAACGCCGTCGGCGGCGGTCGTGATCAGTTCTCGTGTCATGGTTCCGACAGTATCGCCGGACATCGCGATCGAGGTGGGCCACCCGATCAACCGTGCAGAGGCCAGCCCGGGGCCAGCACGTGTGGAACTCTGTGCACGCGCTCCTCCACCTCGGTGGTTGTCGATGATCTCTCCCCAGCGAGTCGGCTCGGAGCAATGCGCATGCGCCGAGCGGTCCATCGTTGCCCCATGACTTCAGTGGTTAAGGCAAAGAATCCGGCAGACCTCCTGATCGCGCTGCCGCGAATCCTGGGCTACACGCCCACGAACAGCATCGTCGTGCAGACGTTCCAGAGCAGACGCACCGCCGCCTCGTTGCGGGTAGACCTTCCCCCCGACGAGAGATCCTCCCATCCGACCGCCGTTGCCGACGCCATCATCAGATTGATCAGCCGCGTGCCGGGCATCGATGCCGTGCTCGTGCTGATCTACACCGATGAGGAGTGGGATCGGCCTGATCGGCTTCCGCACGCGGCGGTCGTGGAGTCGATCGTCACGCGGATGGCATCGGCCGGCCTCGGCATCGTCGACGCGATGTGCTGTTCCCCGGGTGCGTGGGCGTCGTACCTCGATGCCGAACACGGCGTGATCGACGAGCAGCAGACATCCCGGATCTCGACCGAGCTCGACGCCGCTGGCGCGCCGCACGATGTCGTCGGCATCACGCAGGGAGCTCAGCCGATAGCTCCCATGCCGCCGGAGCAGCGCACGGAGGTTGCCGAGGCGGCCACGGCGATCACGCACGACGTTCACGAGCGGGAGCGACTGTGGGAGTGGCCCGAGGCATCCACGCTCTGGTCCGATGCGATCGAATCCGCCCCGTGCGACCTCCCGCCTGCGGCGATGGCGGCCCTGTTGTGGAGCATCCGAGACAAAGCGGTGCGCGATTGCGTTCTGATGTTCCTGGCATGGGGTGCAGACGCGGGCGACCGGGCATCGGTCGACACGCAGCTGCTGCAGCGAGGGGTTCCCGTGCCGTCCGGCTCCATTCTCGAGACGTTCGTCGGCGACGGCCGCACCGCGCCCGACGGGCTGCGCCTCGAAGGAGCCGTGCGGCTTCTCAGACATCTGGTGTCGTTGGCTCCGCGCCCCTGGCAGCTTGCACCCCTCACCATGCTCGCCTGGTTCGAGTGGGCCCGGGGCCAGGGCTCGGCCGCGGGGGACTACCTCGACGAGGCCCTCTCGATCGGACCGGGGTACGAACTGGCCCGACTCTTCGAACAGCTGATGAGAACAGGCCGGGTGCCCGACTGGATCGGCAGGTCGCCGAACTAGACGGCGATCAGAGTCGGCTCCACGCCTCGGTGAGCACTCCCCGCAGGATCTGCTCGATCTCGTCGAATTCGGGGGGACCGATCGTCAGGGGAGGCGCGAGTTGAATGACCGGATCGCCCCTGTCATCGGCCCGGCAGTAGAGGCCGGCCTCGAAGAGGGCCTTCGAGAGGAAGCCCCTGAGCAGCCTCTCGGACTCCTCGTCGTCGAACGTCTCCTTGGTCGACTTGTCCTTCACCAGTTCGATTCCGAAGAAGTATCCGTCGCCGCGCACGTCGCCCACGATCGGCAGGTCGGTCAGCTTCTCCAACGTCGACCGGAACAGCGGCGAGTGGGTACGCACGTTCTCGTTGAGCTTCTCGTCTTCGAAGATGTCCAGGTTCGCCAGTGCGACGGCGGCCGACACGGGGTGTCCACCGAAAGTGTAGCCGTGCGCGAACGAGGTCGAACCGTGGCGGAACGGCTCGTAGACGCGGTCGCTCACGATTGTCGCGCCGATGGGGGAGTACCCGCTCGTCATCCCCTTCGCGCAGGTGATCATGTCGGGCACGTAGCCGTACTCGTCGCACGCGAACATGTGCCCGATGCGCCCGAACGCGCAGATGACCTCGTCGCTGACCAGCAGCACGTCGTAGCGGTCGCAGATCTCGCGCACCCGCTGGAAGTAGCCGGGCGGCGGGGGAAAGCAGCCGCCGGAATTCTGAACGGGCTCGAGGAAGACGGCCGCAACCGTGTCCGGTCCCTCGAACTGGATCATTTCCTCGATTCTGTCCGCGGCCCAGATGCCGAAGGCGACGGGATCGTCGCCGTGCTCGGGCGCTCGGTAGAAGTTCGTGTTCGGCACGCGGAAACCGCCCGGCGTGACCGGCTCGAACATCGACTTCATCGCCGGAATTCCGGTCACGGCCAGTGCGCCCTGGGTGGTGCCGTGATAGGCCACGGCCCGAGAGATGACCTTGTGCTTGTTCGGCTTTCCCTGCAGCTTCCAGAACTGCTTCGCCAGCTTGAACGCTGTCTCGACGGCCTCGCCGCCGCCGGTGGAGAAGAACACCCGGTTGAGGTCTCCCGGTGCGTAGTGGGCCAGTCGTTCAGCGAGCTCGATGGCGTTGGGGTGCGCGTACGACCAGATCGGGAAGAAGGCCAGTTCCTCGGCCTGGCGCGCGGCCGTCTCGGCCAGTCTCTTTCGACCATGGCCGGCGTTCACCACGAACAGACCCGACAGGCCGTCGATGTACTTTCGGCCACGACTGTCCCAGATGTGATGACCCTCACCACGCGTGATGATGGGAACTCCGGCATCGGACTCCATGACCGACTGCCGACTGAAGTGCATCCAGAGGTGCTCCGCGGCTTTGCGCTGCAGTTCGGCCTCGTCGGCGTCGGAAAAGGCTTCGTTGTTCATCGGGTACCCCAGTTGTAGAGCTGCTTGTGCAGCTTCAGATAGACGAACGTCTCGGTCGAGATGACGCCCTCCAGATGCCTGATCTGCGAATTGAGCAGGCTGATGAGATCGTCGTCGCTCTCGCACACGACCTCGGCCATGATGTCGAAGGTGCCTGCGGTGAGAACCACGTAGTCGACGGCCGGAATCGCCGCGAGGGCATCGGCCACGATGCGCGTGTCGCCCGAGACCTTGAGCCCGATCATCGCCTGCCGATAGAACCCGAGCTGCAAGGGATCTGTGACGGCGACGATCTGCATCACCCCCGAGTCGGTGAGCTTCTGCACACGTTGACGCACCGCAGCCTCACTGAGACCGACGGCCTTGCCGATCTCGGCATACGAGCGTCTGCCGTCCACCTGCAGCTGCTCGATGATCGCCTTGGACGTGTCATCGAGATGGATCTGTCGCGACTTCGGGGCCATGGCTCGATTCTGTCAGTCGTTCGCCCTGTCGGCAAATGAATCCGTCGTTCTTTGCGGCTGCAGCCGCGAAATCGGTTGAATCGTTGAGGGGCGCGTGGCACAGTGGTCCGATGGACACGTACGAGCTGAAGAACTTCGTCAATGGCCGTGAGACGGAGCCGTCGGGCGACGAGCGCCTCGAACTGGTAGACCCTTCCACCGAGCGCGTCTACGGAACGACGCCCATCTCGTCGGAGCGAGAGATCGAGGGCGCCTATCGCGCGGCATCCGATGCATTCGATGGATGGCGCGACAGCACGCCGTCGACACGTCAGCTCGCGCTGTTGCGGATAGCCAACGCGATGGAAGCGCGCGCCGACGAGTTCGCCGATCGTGAATCGCTCGACACAGGCAAGCCCCGTGGAACCCTCGTCGCCGACGAGATCCTGCTCTCGGTCGATCAGATCCGATTCTTCGCCGGTGCCGCTCGGCACCTCGAGGGCCGCAGTGCGGGCGAGTACATGACCGACCACACGTCATTCGTGCGTCGCGAGCCGATCGGGGTCGTGGGGCAGGTCACGCCCTGGAACTACCCGCTGAACATGGCCGTCTGGAAGTTCGCGCCCGCCATCGCCGCAGGAAACACGACCGTTCTCAAGCCGTCGGACACGACGCCGCTCTCGACCCTGCTTCTGGCGGAGGTCGCCGCGGAGTTCCTTCCGCCGGGAGTGCTGAACGTCGTGCTGGGCGACAGATCGACCGGTGCCGCGATGGTGGCGAGTCGGGTTCCGCAACTGGTCTCGATCACGGGCTCGGTGCGAGCGGGAATGGAGGTGGCGAAGGCCGCCGCCGTCGACCTGAAGCGGGTGCACCTCGAGCTCGGGGGCAAGGCGCCCGTCGTGGTGTTCGACGACGCCGACATCCCCAAGACCGTCGCGGGCATCGTCGCAGCGGGGTACTTCAACGCGGGGCAGGATTGCACGGCGGCGACCCGGCTGCTCGTGCAGGAGGGGATCCACGACGAGTTCGTCGCCGCGCTCAGCGAGCATGCCCGCGCGAACGCGCTCACGGGTGCTCCCGATCGCGACGACGTTCTGTTCGGCCCCGTCAACAATGCATCACAGCTCGCGCAGGTCGAGGGATTCCTCGATCGGCTGCCCGACCACGCGACCGTCGAGCTCGGCGGCCGCAGACAGGGCGACACGGGCTTTTTCCACGAGGCGACGATCGTGTCCGGGCTCCACCAGAACGACGAGATCATTCAGAACGAGGTGTTCGGCCCCGTGATCACCGTGCAGTCCTTCGTCGACGAGGCCGAGGCGATCAGGCATGCGAACGGCGTGGACTACGCCCTCGCGTCGAGCGTCTGGACCACCGACCACTCTCGCGCGATGCGCATGGCTCGACGACTCGACTTCGGATGCGTGTGGATCAACACCCACATTCCGATCGTCGCCGAGATGCCCCACGGCGGGTTCAAGCACTCCGGCTACGGCAAGGACCTGTCTGTCTACGGCTTCGAGGACTACACCAGGATCAAGCACGTGATGTCGTTCATCGGCGATTAGGCTCAACGGGTGACAGCAGTTCCAGAGCCGGTCGGCAGGGTCGTGTACGAGCCGGCCTCGTCGCGACGGGAAGTGCTCCTCGTGGCCCCGGGTCTTGTCGCTGTGCTCGGCGGCGACTGCACGCCGGCCGTGCTGTCCCGCGTGTGGGCGGAGATGTCGAGCTCGTCTCCGTCGCTCGAGAAGGTCGTGGAGTCGATTCCCCTGCTCGGGCACGACGGGGTGGCCTCGTTCGCCGTCGCCGCGCTCGAGGGCGGCGACGCGCATCCTCTGCTCGTCTCGGTCGTCGCCCGAGGCGACTCGGTCGTCGACCTGTATTCGGAAGACCGGCCGCCCCGCAGATTCTCCTCGCAGGGACTCCAGCCGTGGCACCTCGCATCGTTCTCGCGAGTCGTCGGCATCCGATTCGCATCGGGCGCCTCGATCGATCCGGTCGCCGATGCGCCGACGGTCTCGGGAGCCGAGCTTCCTCTCGTGTTCGGCGCGGCATCCGCCTCATCGGTGCTCTGGATGCTCGACGACCGTCACGCGGTCGTCGATCCCGGGGCGCGGGGCGGGTCTTCTGGGCCACCGCCGGGCGAGACAGCGCGGGACGACATCGAGATCACCCTCGAACGGGCTCCCGGGCGGCGTCGCGCTCGGCACGGCGGACCGTCGGAAGAGGCGAGTCCGCCGGCGCCGAAGCCGACGCGGGCGCGACCCTGCCGGGTGCGGATCGGATCGCAGGCCCCGTTCGAACTGCACGTCCCGGTGTACATCGGCCGACGACCCCGGGGGCCCCGGCAGACCGGCGGAGACCAGGTGATGCTCATCGAGGTGCCGTCGCCCACCCGCGAGGTCTCGGCATCCCACCTTCTCATCGAGCAGCGCGGCAGGGAGGTCGTCGTCACCGATCTGAAGTCCACGAACGGCACGGCCGTCACTCTGCCCGGTTCCCCTCGGATAAAGTTGTCGCAGGGGGACTCGATCGTTCTTCCCCCGTACAGTCGGATCGAGATCGGTGACGGCACTGTCATCGAGATCCTTCCGGGAGCGGATTGACCGTGGATGACGGCCCGCACCAGCGCAGGTGCCCGTGCCTGTGCGAGAACAGCATGTCGAGGAGAAGAGTCCCGTGACCCAGATCGGTGACAGCAACGCCCACGTGAGCGTTGTCCTTCCCGGCACCGCCGATACGACGCTGACCCTGACCTGGTCCTTCCAGTCCGACCGGGGCAACAAACGTGCCGTCAACGAGGACAGCGTCGTCGCCAATCCGCCTCTGTTCGCGGTAGCCGACGGTATGGGCGGCCATTCCGCGGGCGACATCGCCAGTGCCGCGGTGGTGACCCGTCTCGGAGACATCACCGGCAGGGCCTACATCGACGCCGACACGATCGACCAGGCGCTGGAGTCCGCGCTCGCCGACATCGACCGCGTGGGCGACGAGAGCCTGCTCGGCACGGGAACGACGGTCACCGGGGTCGCCCTGACGATCGTCGACGACACGGCGCAATGGGCCGTCTTCAACATCGGCGACTCCCGGGTCTACCTCTACGCCGATGAGGTGCTGGAGCAGGTCACCACCGACCACTCCGTCGTGCAGGAGATGGTCGCCGCGGGTCTCATCACTCGGGAGCAGGCAGACGTCCATCCCGACAGCAACGTGATCACCCGGGCCGTCGGTTTCCACGAGAAGCCGGTGCCCGACTACTCGCTCATCCCCGTCGAGCCCGGCCAGCGCATCCTCGTCTGTTCCGACGGACTGACGAAGGAGCTCACCGACCACGGCATCCGGCACTACCTCGCGACAACGGAGTCGGCGGAGCGCGCGGCCAGCGAACTCGTCGCCGCGTCTCTCGCCAACGGCGGCAGGGACAACGTGACGGTGCTCGTGCTGGATGTGGCGCTGGCGGTCGACGAGGTCGAGTCGACACGGCCCAGCGAGCGCACACGATGACTGCCGTGAGATGCAAGACCTGCGGCACGACGCTTCCCGAGGGGGCGATGTTCTGCGGCGAGTGCGGCAGTTCCGTTCTCGCGGCGTCCGCGCTCAGCGACACCCAGCACGTGGAGCCTCTTCCCGTCGCAGCTCGTCGTGAGGCACTGACCGCGCCCGCCCGTGTGCCGGCGAGGGCGAGCGCGGCCAGGGCGCTGTTCCGTCTCGTCTTCAGCACGGGGGAGAACGTCGTCGTCTCCGGCCCCGGTCTGATCGGACGCAATCCGGTACCTGGTTCGGCGGACGGGTCGCCGGAGATCGTGCGCATCGTCGATCCCCAACTGAGCGTGTCGAAGACGCACGTCGAGTTCGGGATCGAGGACGGCCTGTTCTGGGTCAGTGACAGGCACTCGGGCAATGGCACGTCCATCTCGGTGCCGGGCGAGGAGTCGCTGGACACCGTGCCGGGCGAACGGTACGGCGTCGTGCGGGGGACCCGCATCCGCATCGGCGAGCAGTTCTTCGACGTTCTCTGACGCCGCTCCGGCCAACGCCTCTTCACAGCGGCGATTCATCGCGCGTTCTCCACGGTCGGTGGTGCCGCTGGCCGACGGCCGGCCCGCACGAGGTGTACTCGGTGCATGACCCGGCGTTCCCGTCTCCCGTCCGGCGACGAGCCCACGCCCCGTGACGAGGTGGTCGACGTCGACGAGGTGCTCGTCATTCCGCGGCGAGCCGACCCGCCTCCGACCGCACCCTTTCCCCTTGTGGGTTCGCTTGCACCCCTGGCGGTCGCCCTCCTCGTGTGGCTCGTTCTTCAGTCGCCGCTCGCATTCCTCTTCGCGCTCCTGTCGCCCGTCATGGCCGTGGCCGGACTCCTCGATCGACGGGTGGGCGCACGGCGGGCGAGACGACGAGACGACGCCGAGCTCGCTCGAAGGCGGCAGGTGTTCGGAGGCAGGGTGGCCGCGTTCCACGCGCAAGAGATCGATTCCCTGAATCGACGAGCACCGTCTGCCCGCACCATTCTGGAGCGCCCGGCGAACCCGTTCACCGCCACCGCGCCGGGCCAGGCTGCCGTCGCCCTCGGTTCCGGGCCCGTCAGGAGTGGGATCCGTGTGGAGGGAGGGCTCGACGAGGACGATCCCGACGGGCGACGACTGCGCAGCGATGCACTGGTGCTGGCTCGAGCACCCGTGCTCGCATCGCCGCCCGTGCGCATCGCCGTGGTCGGTGCGAGACCCCTCGCGCATGCCGTGGCTCGCGGCTACGCCGTGCAGCTCGCCGCTGCCCTGTCGCCGCCCGCGGCCGCCTTCGTGACGACATCGGCACATCGCGACCAGAATTCCGAGCACTGGGGTTGGGCTCGTTCTCTGCCGCATTTCGGCCATGACGAGGTGCGACTCGGGGCTGTCGGCGAAGCGCGGGCCCCGCTTCCTCCGACGTTCGTGGTGGTGGCCACCGCGCTCGACGAGGTTCCGCCCGAGGCGACCGTCGTCGTGGCCGCGGATTCGATTGCCGGGGTGACGGTTCTGCGCCACCCGATGCTCGCGTCGCCACTCGCCATCACGGGCGAGTTCGTGTCTGTCGTTCAGGCCGAGGCGTTCACCGGGCGGCTACGGCGACAGGCGAGCGCGGCCCTTCCCGCCGCCGGACTGCCTGCTCGTATCTCGTCCATCGAGCTCGAGAGTATGCCGGATGCGCGCGGGGCCCGCACGGGGCCGCCGTCATCGGCGGGCCTCAGCGCCGCGCTCGGAGTGGGGGAGGACGGCGAGGTCTTCAGGCTCGACCTCGTCGAAGAGGGACCCCATGCCGTGGTCGCGGGAACAACGGGGAGCGGCAAGAGCGAACTCCTCGTCACCTGGGTCGCTTCGCTCGCCCGCGCCTACGACGCGTCAGAGTTCACGGTTCTGCTCGTGGACTTCAAGGGCGGCTCCGCCTTCGATGCGCTGACCGGGCTCGAGCAGTGCGTGGGTCTCATCACCGATCTCGACCCTGAGGGCGCCGGACGCGCGCTCTCCAGCCTCAGGGCCGAGATTCGGCGGCGGGAGACGACGCTCCGGCATGCCGGAGCCCGGGACATCTCCGACACCCGCATGGTCGGTCGATTGCCCCGCCTCGTGATCGTCGTCGACGAGTTCGCCGCCATGCTGTCCGAGTTTCCGCAACTGCACGACGTGTTCGCCGACATCGCCGCACGCGGGCGCTCGCTCGGACTGCACCTCGTGCTGTGCACCCAGAGGCCATCGGGCGTCGTGCGGGATTCGCTGCTCGCAAACTGCGAACTCCGGCTGTCGCTGCGGGTGAACAACGCCGCCGACTCCCTGGCGATCATCGGCAGCGACGCAGCGTCCACCCTGTCGGCCGAGTTTCGTGGCCGGTGCTTCGTCTCCGCCGCGGGTCGTGCGCCGATTCAGGTGCAGGTCGCCCACACCGATCCGTTCAGCATCGCCGCTCGCCCCGGCCCGCCGGGTGAGACCGTGCGGGCGCCCTGGCTGCCGGCTCTGCCTCGCCTGCTCAGGCTCGCCGACGTGCCGACATCCTCGTCGGGCATCGCGATCGGTCGCTTCGACCTTCCCGAGGAGCAGACCCAGCCGGTCGCGCTGTACGACCCTGTCGAACACGGGCACCTCCTGGTGCTCGGATCGTCGAAATCGGGCAAATCGACCCTGCTCGAGACGATCAGTCGGCAGTCGGCCGCGACGATGGTGGTCGGGGCGGGGATCGAGGACTCGTGGGACGCGCTGCACCGGGTCGTCGAGCTGTGCCACGCGAGGCGGGCGCGGGGCGGGGAGCACTCGTCTCTCGTCGTCGTCGTCGACGACATCGATTCAGTGTTGCGTCGTTTCGATGCTGAGTACCAGACCGAACTGACCGCAGCGCTCACGATGCTCCTGCGCGACGGACCGTCGTGCGGCATCACGTTCGTGGCCGCGGCGCAGCGACTGGCGGCGCCGCTGAGCGCGCTCGCGCCGCTGTTTCCCGAGCGCATCCACCTTCGCTTCGCGTCTCGGCAGGAGTACATCGTCGCCGAGGGCGCCGCGCGCGATCACGACGCGCGACTGGCCGCGGGGGGCGGACACTGGAGGGGTGCGCGGCTGCAGGTCGCCGTCGCCGACCCTGTGCCCCGGTCGCGAACCGAAGCAGCGCACGATCACCGATCGCTCGTGGGCTCTCCGCCGCCTCGTCCTCTATCGTCACCGCGGCAGCTGCTGGTCGTGTCGCCCCGACCCGCGCCCTTCCTCGATCGCAGCAACGGCATCGTCACCGATGCGACTCGGCTGATCGACGCGGGCGATCGCGCGGCTCTCTCCGAGTTCTCGTCACGCGGTGGCGAGCAGGCCTGGATCGTCGGCACGCCCGATGCGTGGCTCGCTGCCTGGACGACGTTCGCGGTGCTGAAGACGACGATCCCCGTCTACTTCGACGGCTGCACACTGGGTGACTTCCGCTCGCTCACGCGCCGCCGCGACCTGCCCCCTCCGGTCGAGCCCGGCCGCCCCGCCGGATGGCTTGTCGACCCCGACGGCTCGATCGCTCGATTAGAGCCCGCGGAGGTTTCCGTCCGCCGATTCCCGGAATCGAAGCGGATTTCGTGAAGATCATGTTTCGAGATCGACGTTCTGCCCCTCTTTTTCCCCACGAGGCCACCGGCTGTGCCACTATCAGACCACCCTGACGACAGCAGAGTTCGGAGACCCACCCGTCATGAACCCCCCACTGCCGCACGACCCGATGATCCGGCAGGCGATCGCCTACGCACGATCCATGCAGCGCGCGAAGCAGCTCTCGCTCTCGCGCCGATCCGTGCTCGCGGGGGCGGGAATGGGGCTGGGGGCGCTCGCCCTCGCCGCCTGTTCCACCGGACCGCGGCCTGCTCCGCTGGCCGCCGTCGATTCGTCCGACAGCGACAAGAGCCTCGTGTGGGACAACTGGCCGGCCTACCTCGACGAGGACGACGACGGCAAATACCCGACGCTGATCGGGTTCGAGGAGCAGACCGGAATCCGCGTGACCTACAACGTCGCCGTCGACGACAACAACACCTACTACGGCAAGGTCAAAGACCAGTTGGCCCTCGGACAGGACATCGGCGCCGACACGGTCTGCCTCACGGAATGGATGGTCTCACGCCTCGTGCGCAAGGGCTACGTGCAGGAGCTCGACGCCGCGAACATCCCGAACAAGAAGAACCTGCTGCCGTCGCTCGCCGAACCGGACTTCGATCCCGGCCGCAGTTTCTCACTTCCCTGGCAAGGCGGTTTCGCGGGAATCTGCTGGAACAAGGAACGTCTGCCGAAGGGTCTCAAGTCGGTCGACGACCTGTGGAACCCCGAGCTCAAGGGTCGAGTCGGAGTGCTGAGCGAGATGCGGGACACGATCGGCGTCATCATGCAGTCGCAGGGCACCGACATCTCGGGCGACTGGGGCGAAGACGACTTCATGGATGCCGTCGATCTGTTCCGCAAACAGGTCGACGACGGGCAGGTGCGCAACATCAAGGGCAACGCCTACCTCAACGACCTGCAGAACGAGGACACCCTGGCGGCCATCTGCTGGTCGGGCGACATCACCCTCATCAATGCGGAGGCGGGCGACAAGTGGGAGTTCATCCTCCCCGACTCCGGCGGCACCCTCTGGAACGACACCTTCGTCGTGCCCATGGGATCGACCCGCAAGGCGAACGCCGAGGCGCTCATGAACTACTACTACGAGCCCGAGGTGGCCGCGGAGGTGGCGGCCTGGGTCAACTACATCACTCCGGTCGTCGGGGCCAAGGAGGCGATGGAGGCCATCGATCCCGAGCTGGCGGACAACCAGCTGATCTTCCCCGACGAGACGACCCTTCGAGACGCGCACGTATTCCGAACATTGACAGCAGAGGAAGAGAAGACCTTGGGCACCGAATTCCAGAAAGTGTTGTTGGGCATCTGATGGCGGCCATGGGCACGTTCGCCGAGGCGGGAGCCGATCTCGAGTTCATCGACATCAGCAAGAGGTTCCCCGGGTTCACCGCCATAGAGAACCTCAACCTCACGATCCCCGCCGGTTCGTTCTTCGCGTTGCTCGGCCCCTCGGGCTGCGGCAAGACGACCACGCTCCGACTGGTCGCCGGTCTCGAGGAGCCGTCCGCAGGACGCATCCTCATCGGCGGCACCGATGTGACGCAGACGAAGTCGTTCCAGCGCCCGGTCAACACGGTCTTCCAGTCGTACGCCCTCTTCCCGCACATGACGGTGCTCGAGAACGTGGCCTTCGGGCTGCGTCGTCGAAAGATCGACGACCCCCTGGGCAAGGCCCACGAGGCACTGAGGCTCGTCGAACTCGACCACGTGGCTGCGCGCCGGCCCGCCCAGCTCTCGGGCGGCCAGCAGCAGCGCGTGGCCCTGGCGAGGGCGATCGTGAACCGCCCCGCCCTCCTGCTCCTCGATGAACCCTTGGGAGCACTCGATCTCAAGCTGCGCCGGCAGATGCAGCTCGAGTTGAAGAGCATCCAGACCGAGATCGGACTGACCTTCCTTCATGTGACCCACGACCAGGAGGAGGCCATGACGATGGCCGACATCGTAGCGGTCATGAATAAGGGCGAGATCGAGCAGATGGGAGCTCCCGAGCAGCTCTACGAGCTGCCGCGAACGGCCTTCGTCGCCAACTTCCTCGGCCAATCGAACCTCTTCACTGGACCCGTCACAGGTTCCACCGCAGACGCGATCACGGTCGACATCTCGGGCAGGGGCATCGTTGTCCCCCGCACGCGGGCACAGCGGCACGCGGGCGAGGTGACGATCGGAGTGAGGCCGGAGAAGCTCCTCCTCCACATCGAGGCTCCGACCGCCGATGCCGGCATCAACGTGCTCGGGCCGGGCCGGGTCACCGACGTCTCGTTCTCGGGCGTCAGCACGTCGTACATCGTGCAGATCCCCGGCCTCGGAGCCGTGACCGTGTTCGCTCAGAACATGGTCTTCGGCCCCGTGGTCAACGAGGGGGCTGAAGTCTGGGTGAGCTGGACGGTCGATCACGGGTTCGGGCTCGAGGACGAACCCGCGCCAGGATCGCGGTTCCCCTCGGACTCCTCGACGAACGCGATCGCGGTTCAGCGCCGTGCCGATCTCGAGACAGAACTGGAAGGGGCCTAGCCCGTGGCCTTCGCCGCCTTCGCCTCGACAGACGCGGTCGTCACGAAACCGGCCAGGCGGGCCTCGACGGTCGCGCTCGTGATGCTGCTGCCCGGCATCCTGTACATGCTGCTGTTCTTCCTGACGCCGCTGATCTCGCTCGTGATCACATCGTTCCAGGCTGAACTGCCCGGCGGCGACATCGGCGACTACGTTCCGGGCCTGCAATGGCAGAACTACGTCGACAGCGCCAGCGAGTACCTGCCCCATATCCTCCGCGCCTTCGGATACGCGCTGGTGGCGACCGTGTTCGCCCTCGTCATCAGTTATCCCATCGCGTACTTCATCGGGGTGAAGGCACGCCGGTGGCCACTGCTCCAGAGCCTCATGCTCACCTTGGTGATCGCGCCGTTCTTCATCAGCTTCCTGCTTCGCACCCTCGCATGGAAGCAGATCCTGTCCGATGAGTCGCCCGTCGTGCTCGCACTCAAGGCCGTGGCCATCCTGCCGGCAGACGGTCACCTGACGGGAACACCTTTCGCGGTCATCTTCGGCCTGACGTACAACTTCATCCCGTTCATGACACTTCCGCTCTACACAACGCTGGAGCGCCTCGACATCCGCTTCCTCGAGGCGGGAAACGACCTCTATGCGAGCCCTGCCACGACGTTCCTCAAGGTCACGGTTCCCCTGTCGATGCCGGGAATCATCTCGGGAACCCTGCTCACGTTCATTCCCGCCGCGGGCGACTACATCAACGCGAGCCGCGACTTCCTGGGCTCGAGCAAGACCGCGATGCTCGGCAACGCGATCGAAGCCAACTTCCTCACCCTGCAGAACTACCCGGTCGCGGCGGCGCTCTCCATCATCCTGATGGCCGTGATTCTCATACTCGTCGGCGTCTACGTGCGCCGCAGCGGAACGGAGGACCTGCTGTGACGGCCCTGCCCCTCGACACTGCGAATCAGGCCGGGCCCGATCCAGCAGCCGGGCGGCGACCGCGTCGCAGACTGTCCGGTCTCGGACTGCCCATCTACGTTGCCCTGGCTCTCGTGTTCCTGCTCATTCCCATCGGATACACGTTCGTCTTCTCGTTCAACGACTCCGTGAAGTCGAACCTGGCCTGGCGCGGCTTCACCCTCGAGAAGTGGCTGACCGTCTGCAACGAACCCGGGCTCTGCGAGGCGTTCGGCAACAGCATCCTCGTCGGGGTCGTGGCCACGGTGCTCGCGACGGCGCTCGGAACGGCGATCGCCATCGCCCTCGTGCGGTACCGGTTCCGGTTCCGGTCGAGCATCAGCCTGCTGCTGTTCCTGCCGATGGCCACACCCGAGGTGGTGCTGGGCGCGGGCCTCGCCGCCCAGTTCCTGGCCCTCGGTACGCAGAAGGGCATCGTCACGGTGATCCTCGCCCATACGATGTTCTGCATCAGCTTCGTCGTCGTGACGGTCAAGGCACGGGTGGCTGGGCTCGATCCTGCGCTCGAGGAAGCCGGACGCGACCTGTACGGATCTGCTGCGCAGGTCTTCTGGCGCATCACCTTCCCGTTGCTGCTCCCGGGCATCCTGGCCGCGGCGCTGCTGTCGTTCGCGCTGAGCTTCGACGACTTCATCATCACGAACTTCAACGCCGGCTCGGTCGACACCTTCCCGAAGTTCATCTACATCGCGGCGGCCCGGGGGATCCCCGCCGAGGCGAATGTCATCGCGTCGGCCGTCTTCATCCTCGCGATCGCGATCGTCGTGGTGAGCCAGGTCAGTCGAGCGGCCCGGCAGAAGAGACTCGACCGGCTCTCGTGATCGCGGCGTAGGCGGCGAGCCTCCGAGTCAGGCGGTGACTCTGATCGCTCCGACGGGTTTGCCCCCGCCGAGAACGGTCAGGTCGAAGCGAGCGAGAAGAGTGTCGACGCCGCGGCGGTCGATCGCTTCCGCGCGCACGAGGAGTTCGAGCGCGACGAGCGCGGCCGCGCGCAGGCTGCCATCGAGGATCTTGAGTGCGACCGCCACACCGGAGAGTGTGGACATGACCATGACCCCTTCGGCTCCGAGCTTCGCGAAGATCTGCAGCTCGTCGATCACCAGCGTGTTCTGCTCGCCGGGAGCGTCGACCGCCCAGCCGTTGGCGAGAACCGAGTCGACGAGCCATTCGGAATCGGGCGTGCTGCGCTGCGCTATGCGTGACACGCCGCGAGCGAGGCCTCGCAGCGAGATCGCGTGCACGGGTGCGCCGCATCCGTCGACACCCGATGCCACGATCGTCTCGCCGGTCTCCCGCTCGATGACCTCGCGCACGCGCAGTTGCAGGGGATGGCCCGGGTCGAGGTAGTCGGTCGTGCTCCAGCCCTGCTGAACGCACGCCAGCAGCATGGCTGCGTGCTTGCCCGAGCAGTTCATGAAGACACGCTGCACTCCGGCGTCGGCGCGGATCACGGCGTCGCGGGCGGCCCTGTCACCTGGCCAGTCCGCCGGGCATCCGAGGTCGGATTCGACCAGAGCTGCGAGTGCGAGGATCTCGCGCACGACCTCGACGTGCGCCGACGTGCCACCGTGACTCGCCATCGACAGGGCGGTCTGCAGGGGACTGAGGTGCACGCCCGCCTCGCGGATGGCCAGAGCCTGGAAGGGCTTGAGGCTGGAACGCGGAAACACGGGCGCCCCGGCGTCGCCCAGCTCGTCGATGATCGCGCCGTCCGGTGCGACCACGACGGCCGCGCCCACATGACGCGACTCGACGAACCCGCTGCGCTCGAGGACCGCCAGCTCGACGGCCCCGTCGATCGTGACGGCGCCCGCTGCCACCGAGCTCATCGCAGGGTCGCCATGGCCTCGTCGATCACGCCGAGCGCGTCGGTGAGGAGCGCGTCGGAGATGGCCAGACTCGGGAGGAAGCGCACGATGTTGCCGTACGTTCCCGCATTCAACACGAGGACGCCGTGCTCGGCGGCGTAGGCCACGATGGCGTCGACGGCCTTCGGGTTGGGCTCCTTCGTCGTCGCTCCTGTTCCGGGCTGCACCAGCTCCATCGCGATCATGGCGCCGACGCCCCGGATGTCGCCGATGATGTCGTATTTCGAGGCGAGGGTCTCGAGGCCGGTGACCAGCGTCTGTTCGATGCGTGTCGCTTCGGCCAGCAGGTTGTCGTTCTCGATCTGCTCGAAGACGGCGACGGCTGCAGCGGCGGCCACGGGGTTTCCGCCGAATGTGCCGCCCAGGCCACCGGGAAGGGCTGCGTCCATGATGTCCGCGCGTCCGGTGACGCCGGCGAGGGGGAGACCGCCCGCGATGCCTTTGGCGCTCAGCACCATGTCGGGCACCAGGCCGAAGTGCTCGCTCGCGAAGTACGCACCCGTGCGGGCCATGCCGCTCTGGATCTCGTCGGCGATGAAGACGACGCCGTTGTCGGTGCACCACTGCTGCAGTGCGGGCAGGTAGCCGTCGGCAGGCACGACGAAGCCGCCTTCGCCCTGGATCGGCTCGACCACCAGGCAGGCGAGGTCGTACGCGCCGACGGTCTTCTCGAGGTAGCCGATGGTGCGCTCCGCCGCCTCGGCGCCGGTGAGGCCGTCGTGGTAGGGATACGAGTTGGGCGCACGGTAGACGGCTCCCGCGAGGGGGCCGAATCCGGTGGCGTACGGCGCCGCCTTGAAGTTCATGGCCATGGTCAGGTTCGTGCGGCCGTGGTAGGCGTGCTCGAGCACGGCCACGCCCGTGCGGCGCGTGTACTTGCGCGCGATCTTGACCGCGTTCTCGACGGCCTCGGCTCCGGAGTTGACGAGGACGGTCTTCTTCGCGAAGTCGCCCGGGGTGTGCTCCGCGAGCAGCTCGGCCACGCGCACGTACTCCTCGTAGGGCGTGACCGTGAAGAGCGTGTGCGTCACCTTGCCCAGCTGGGCAGTCGCCGCCTCGATGACACGGGCGGAGGTGTGGCCGACCGTGGTCACGCCGATGCCGGCTCCGAGGTCGATGAACTGATTGCCATCGACGTCGACGAGGATGGCGCCGTTGGCCTTCTCGATGTAGACGGGAAGAGCCGTGCCGACCCCCACCGGCACAACGGCCAGTCGTCGCTCGTGCAGTGCGATGCTTCGAGGGCCGGGGATCGCCGTGACGACCTTCCGCTCCTGGGCGACGGTGTAGGAGGAACTCAGCGTGTCAGTCATGATGAGGGCAAGTTTACCGTCGGGTCGCTGGGCGCCCGGTTAGGCTGATCGCGTGAAAGCGCAGCATTCCTACACGGTGACCGTAGAGTGGCTTGGAAATAGGGGCACGGGCACGAGCGGCTACCGCGACTACGGGCGCCAGCATCTCGTGCATGCCGAGGGCAAGCATCCGATCGAGGGCAGCGCCGACCGCACCTTCCACGGCGACATCGACCGCTGGAATCCGGAGGAGATGCTGCTCGCTGCGCTCAGCCAGTGCCACATGCTCTCGTATCTCCACGTCGCCGTGCTGCACGGCGTCGTGGTCACGGGATACACCGACGAGGCGACAGGCACGCTGGCACTCGACCGCACGGGCGGTGGCCGCTTCACCTCGGCGACGTTGCACCCGAGGGTCGAGCTCGCCGATCCCGACCAGGCCGAGCTCGCCCAGACTCTTCACGCCGAGGCGAGCGAGAAGTGCTTCATCGCCAACTCCGTGAACTTTCCCGTGCTGCACGAGCCGCGGGCCGGATGACGACGAGCCATGTACGGGTCGTGCTGGAATCGGCACCGGCGGTCGACGCGCTCGAACGAGCCGTCGCATCCATCGCCGGGGTTCGACCCGAGCAGGTGGTCATCGACTCGTCGTGCGACGACTGCGGCAGGCCGCACGGCAAGCCGCGGGTGTCGTCGCCCAGAGCCCCGGACGGCTCCGAGATCGTGGTGAGCAAGAGCTCGGCCGGCGGTCTGGTCGCGGTCGCCGTGTCGATGGATGCCGCGGGTCGAGATCTCGGGGTCGATGTGGAATCGCGGACGAGCGTCTCGAGGGCCCGGGTCGACGAGGTGGCATTCTCCGACGCGGAGCGCGACCTGATCGACGACGAGCCGGCCGCGACGCGCGCTCTGCTCCGCACGCGGCTGTGGTCTCGCAAGGAGGCCTATCTCAAGGCGACCGGCCGAGGTCTGCGATTCGATCTCACGACCGTCGATCTCGCATCCGGTTCTCGTGTCGACGCCGTCATCGTGGATGTTGCCGTGAACGACCCCGACCTCGTGCTCAGCGTCGTGCTGCTCGGCACGGACCCCGTGCTCGTCGACCTGATCGAGTAATCGGAGACGGCGCCGAGACCTGTACGGTCGAGGTCAGTGAGGCAGAACCGGCAGTCGTTCGGAGAAGAGCCACGTCTCGAACAGCTCGCCGAGGTCGATCGGGCTGCGGTCGTTCGCGTGAAGGTAGAAGCCCTCGGTCGTGACGTTGCCGTAGCGGTTCTCCGTCGCCCACGAGCTCAGCAGCTCGAAGAACGCGTCGTCGCCGACGGTGAGGCGCAGGGCGTGCAGGGTGAGGGCGCCCCTCTTGTACACGCGGTCGTCGAACATCAGCTCGGGGCCGGGATCGCCGATGGTCAGGTCCTGCGGCAGGTGCGACAGCCGGGCCCAGTGCTGGTGGGCGAGCCTGTCGGCAGACAGGCCTCCGGACTCCTCCGACCACAGCCACTCGGCGTAGCAGGCGAAGCCCTCGTGCAGCCAGATGTCCTTCCAGGTCGTCGCGGTGAGGCTGTTGCCGAACCAGGAGTGGGCGAGCTCGTGCGCGATGAGCCTCTCCGAGCCGCCGAGGCCGTCGATGTGGTTCTTGCCGAACACGGCGAACCCGTGGGCCTCGACGGGGATCTCGAGGTCGTCGTCGGTCACGACGACCGAGTACTCGCCGAACGGGTAGGGACCGAACGAACGCTCGAAGAGCGCGAGCATGCGTTCCTGGTCGGCGAAGTCGCTCTGCGCCCGTGAGACGATCGCGGGCGGCGCGAACACGGATTGCGGCACGGGAACGCGCGCGAGGACGATCTCGCGATACGCGCCGATCTGGATGCTGGCAAGGTAGGTGGCCATGGGTTCGACGGTCTCGAACGTCCACGTCGTGCGGCTGGCCCGGCGCACCTTCGAGAGGAGCCGGCCGTTGGCCAGAACCGAGTACGACGACTCGGTCGTGATGCGGATGCGGAAGGCGGCCTTGTCGCTCGGGTGGTCGTTGCACGGGAACCAGCTCGCGGCGCCGCTCGGCTGCGAGGCGACCAGCACGCCGTCGCTGAGCTCCTCCCAGCCGAGTTCGCCCCACGGGCTGCGCACCGGATGAGGGGAGCCGCCGTAGCGAACGGTGACGACGAACTGCTCGCCGGGCGGGATCGTGCGAGCCGACGTGATGGTCAGCTTCCTCGCCGACTCGACGAGCTTCGACGGTGCGACGCCGTCGACGGTCACGCGGGTGGCGACGAGTCCGCAGAAGTCGAGGCTGAAGCGGCTCAGGTCACGAGTGGCCGTGGCCGTGATGACGGCGGTGGCGGCGAGACGGTTGTTCGCGACGCGGTAGTCGAGGTCGAGATCGTACGACGAGACCGTGTATCCGCCGTTGCCGCTCGAGGGAACGTAGCTGTCGCCTATCGAGAGCGACCCGTGACTGGGGTGAAAAGGTGTGTGCGGCATCGGTCGCTCAAGTATTCCACGGGGCGATGGGGTTGCCCCTCCACCGGCTGGCCGCCGGAACGACCTCGCCCCGCATCACGAGGGAAGCGGGACCGACGGTCGCGCCGTCGTCGATGCGCGCCGCGGGCAGGATCACGCTGTGCGGGCCGAGGGTCGCGCCCGCTGCGAGCGCCACCCTGTCGAGCGACATGACCCTGTCGTGGAAGAGGTGGGTCTGCACCACGCAGCCGCGGTTCACTGTCGAGCCGTCGCCGAGCGAGACGAGGTCGGCCTCGGGAAGCCAGTACGTCTCGATCCAGGTGCCCGCGCCGATGCGTGCGCCGAGGGACTTCAGCCACAGGGCGAGTGCAGGAGTGCCCGTCGCCGCCCGCGCGAACCACGGCGCGGCCACCATCTCGACGAAGGTGTCGGAGACCTCGTTGCGCCAGATGAACGACGACCAGAGCGGATGCTCGGTGGCGCGGATCCGGCCCACGATCGTCCACTTCGCGACGGTCGTGACCGCGGCCGCGACTGCTCCCGCCGCCAACAGCACGGGACCGGACACGGCGATCGTCCACCCCAGTCCCCAGGCGACGAGCGCGGCCTCGAGAGCGAGCAGCACGCCGAGCCCGATGGCCACCGTGACCATGACCGGCACGAGTCTGCCCAGCTCCCACAGGGCCCGCGCGATTCTCAGAACACGCGACGGTTCGTAGGTGCGGCTCTCGTCGAATTCGGCCACGGCGCGGCGCAGGCGCACCGGGGGATTGCCCAGCCACGACGATCCGGACTTCGCCTTTCGCGGCGTCGCCGACAGCACGGCCACGAGTCCGTTCTTCGGCACCGTGCGCCCCGGTCCGGTCATGCCGCTGTTGCCGAGGAACGCCCGCCGGCCGATCTTGGCCTCATCTATGCGCATCCAGCCGCCGCCCAGTTCGTAGGACGCCACCATCGTGTCGTCGGCGAGGAAGGCGTGGTCGGCGATCGTCGTCATGGCGGGCAGCAGCAGCACCGTCGACGCCTCGACGTTCGACCCGACCTTGGCCCCGAGCAGGCGGAGCCAGACGGGGGTGATGAGACTCGCGTAGAGCGGGAAGAGCATGGTGCGTGAGAGATCGAGCAGGCGCTCGGTGGCCCACACCTGCCAGCCGACGCGCGAACGCACCGGATAGTGCCCCGGGGCGAGGCCGATGCCGAGGAGCCGCACGCTGCCCACGATGAGCGCCGCGAACACGACGCCCGCGGCCAACGTGGCGAGCGGAACCGACGAGAGGGCACGCAGAGCGAGTTCGCCGAGCGAATCCGAGCCCCGCACCATCGCACCCGTGACGAGCGCACCGACCGCGAGCGCCGCGAGGGGGAGAAGGGACAGCACGACCGAGCCCGCGCCGTAGGCCGCGACCCAGCCGGATGCGCGCGGCGGCCGTTCGGCCGGCCAGCCCGGGCGGGCCTTGCCCATCCGCTCGGCCGGTGAGCCCGCCCAGCGTTCGCCGCCGGGCACTCGGCCGGACACCGATGATCCCGCGGCGATCTCGGCGCCTCGACCGACTCGGGCGCCCGGAAGCATCGTGCTCCGCGAGCCGATCGTCGCGTCGGCTCCGATCGTGATCGTGCCGATGTGCAGCAGGTCGCCGTCGATCCAGTACCCCGAGAGGTCGACCTCGGGTTCGATGGCGACTCGGGCTCCCAGCTTGAGCATTCCCGTGACCGGCGGCAGCGAGTGCAGATCGACGCCCTCTCCGATCGTGGCTCCCAGGGCGCGCGCGTAGTACGAGATCCACGGTGCACCGGCGAGGCTGGCCGCACCCACGAGCCCGGCGACCTGCTCGGCGAGCCACAGGCGCACATGCACGTGCCCTCCACGCGGATACGAGCCCGGCCGCACGCCGCGCAGCAGGATGCGGGCGGCGACGACCGAGACGGCCATGCGGCCGACGGGCGTGACGAGCACGAGGAACCCGATGATCAGCCACCACCAGGAGATCTCGGGCAGCCAGTCGATGCCGGCGAATGCGGCGAGGAGGAGGTTCGCCGCGAGCAGGTAGACGCTCCAACGCGCACCCACGATGATGTGGAGCGGGATGCCGAGGAGGGTCTGGGCCCACTGGGTGGAACGCGGCGTGGGAACGACAGTGCGGGGCTCGGCCGCCTCGCGTGGAGTGCGCGAGTCGAGTTCGGTGGCCAGTGCCCCGATGCGGGGGTGGTCGTAGATGTCGGACACCCGCGCCTCGGGGAAGCGTGCCCGGATCATGCTCGTGAGCTGGGCCGCGGCCAGGCTGCCGCCGCCGACCGCGAAGAAGTCGTCGGAGGAGTCGGACACGGCCGTTCCGAGGACGCTCGTCCAGAGCTCTGCCAACCATCCGGCGGTTCCCGTGAGCTCGGCAGTCGACCCGGGCTGACCGGCGCCGCCGCTCGCGGGCAGGGGCCACGGGAGTGCGGAGCGGTCGACCTTGCCGGAGATGCGGGTCGGAATGGACTCGACGACGGCCAGCGCCGGCACGAGTGCGGCCGGCAGCTCCTCTCGGAGCCTGGCCACGGCCGCCGCGCGGTCGAAGTCGGACTCGGCGATGCTCTGGTCGAGCGCGAGATAGCCGACGAGCACCTGGTTGCCCGCGCCCGAGGTCTGCACGACGGCCGCGGCGCCCGCGACACCCGGCAGTGCCTGCAGGGCCGCCTCGATCTCGCCCAGCTCGATCCTTCGGCCGCCCAGTTTGATCTGGTCGTCCGCTCTGCCCTGGAAGACCAGTCCCGCCCGCTCGAATCGCACCAGGTCGCCGCTGCGGTAGGCGCGCGGCCAGCCGAGGCTGGGCATCGGCGCGTACTTCTCCGCGTCTTTGGCCGGGTCGAGGTAGCGGGCGAGTCCCACGCCTCCGATGATCAGTTCGCCGACCTCGCCCTCGCCCACCGGTTCGCCGGCCGCATCGACGACGGCCAGGTCCCAACCGTCGAGGGGAAGGCCGATCCGCACGGGCGTCGATCCGTCGAGGAGCGCGCCGCAGGCGACGACCGTCGCCTCTGTCGGCCCGTAGGTGTTCCACAGTTCGCGGGCCGGAGTGGCGAGCCGTGCCGCGAGCTCGGGCGGGCACGCCTCGCCGCCGAAGATGAGCAGGCGTACGTTCTCGAGCGACTCGG
The DNA here is from genome assembly GCF_001422485.1 of Agreia sp. Leaf283. Taxonomy (GTDB): domain Bacteria; phylum Actinomycetota; class Actinomycetes; order Actinomycetales; family Microbacteriaceae; genus Agreia. Next base: position 478,368 of record NZ_LMNF01000002.1, on the reverse strand, counting down.
CGGGCCAGAGCCCGGCCAGGGTGGGAACCGTCGAGACGACGGTGATGCCGTGCGCGATGAGCCATGGGCCGAGGTCGGCGCCCGAGCGCACCAACGAGCGGGGCGCGGGAACCAGGCAGGCCCCATGCCTCCAGGCGAGCCACATCTCCTCGCACGACGCGTCGAAGGCGACGGAGAGGCCGGCGAGCACACGGTCGCCCTCGTCGAGCGGTTCCGAGCGGAGGAAGAGGCGGGCCTCGGCGTCGACGAAGGCGGCGGCCGAGCGGTGGGTGACGGCGACCCCCTTCGGCACTCCGGTGGAGCCGGAGGTGAAGATGATCCAGGCGTCGTCGTCGGGAGTGGGGGAGCCGAGCGTGGTGATGGTTCCGGTTCCGGTGCGAACGGGCTCGAGGCCGACGCTCGGTCGGGTATCGAGTCGGCGCGTGCCGTCGGCCGAGGTCCTGGGCACGATCGTGCCATCCGCTCCGATGAAGCCCACGACGTCGGCCTCGCCGAAGACGAGTTCGGCCCGCTCCTCCGGATCGTCGGCGTCGACGGGCACGTAGGCGGCGCCGAGCACGAGCACGGCCAGGATCGAGATGTACAGCGTGCGCCCCCCCGAGGGGATGCGGATTCCGACCCTGTCGCCCTGACGGACTCCGGCGATCGACAGCGCGACGGCGGCCTGCGAGACGAGCCGCATCAACTCGCGGTAGCTGATCGATCCGTTCGCATCGGCCAGCGCCGCCGATTCCGGATGCCTGTCGGCCGATTCCCGAAGGATGTCGACGAGGGTGCGCTCCGGCGGCGTTCGCTCGCTGCCCAGAAGGAGTCCGCGGTCGGCGGGGGAGTCGGTCACGTCAGTCTCCTGGTGTATCGGTCGCCGCGCGCCCACGCGGCGCTCGAACCATAGAGGCCGGAGGTGGACGAGAGGTTAACGACCCGAACGGGTACGGATTCGTCGTCTGTGGAGTTAGCTAGGAATGTGTCCACACCTCCCACCCCCGTCATGCAGCGCCTGGTACTGATCGTCGCCGTGCTCTCCGCCTTCGTCGCGTTCCTCGACGGTACCGTCATCACGGTCGCGCTCCCCGCCATCACACGAGAACTCGGCGGCGGCATCGTGACGCAGCAGTGGGTGATGGACGCGTACCTCATCACCCTCGGCTCCATCATCCTGCTGGCCGGTTCGCTGTCCGACGTCTTCGGGCGCAAGCGGGTGCTGTTCTGGGGTGTCGTCGGGTTCGGCGTGTCGTCGTTGATCTGCGCGGTGGCTCCCACCGCTGGGGTCCTCATCGGGGCGCGGGCCCTCCAGGGAGTCGCGGGGGCGCTCCTCGTCCCCAGTTCGCTCGCCCTGATCCTCTCCGCGTTCTCGGGCCCGGCCCAGGCGAAGGCGATCGGGTCGTGGACCGCGTGGACGAGCACGGCTTTTCTCGCCGGGCCACTCATCGGAGGCCTCCTTGTCGACCTCGTCTCGTGGCGGCTCGTCTTCGCCATCAACGTGATCCCGATCGCCGTGACCCTCTTCTTCCTCGCCCGGCTTCCCCACGACCGTCCGGCGGCGCCGGGATCCCGCGTCGATGTGATCGGCGCGGTGCTCGGAATCGTCGGCCTGGGTCTGCCCGTCTTCGCGCTCATCGAACAGTCCAGGTTCGGCTGGACGAGTCCCGTCATCATCGTTCCCGCATGTGTCGGTGTCGTCTCGTTCGTTCTCTTCATCGTGCACGAGCGGCGCACGGCGCAGCCGATGATGCCGCTGTCGCTGTTCCGGGTGCGCAACTTCTCGGTGGGCAACGTCTCGACGTTCCTCGTGTACGGCGCGCTCTCGCTGGGAACCTTCCTCCTCGCCGTGTTCCTGCAGCAGGTGGCCGGGTACACAGCCACCCTGGCAGGCCTGAGCATGCTCCCCACCACGATCATCAGCATCGCCCTCTCGACACAGGTCGGCCGGCTCGCCGGAAAGTACGGATCGCGATTCTTCATGCTCGTCGGACCGATCGTCGCGGGCGCCGGGTTCTTCCTGCTCCTGCGCCTCTCGAGCACGGCCGACTACTGGAGCGAGGTCTTTCCCGGGATCATCGTGTTCGGACTGGGCATGACCATCACGGTCGCGCCGCTCACCTCCGCCATCCTCGGCTCCATCGAGCAGTCTCGTGCGGGCATCGCCTCGGCCGTGAACAATGCGGTCTCCCGGGTCGCGGGCCTCATCTCGGTCGCGGCCGCCGGGCTCATCGTGGGAGCGAATCTCGACGTCGACGGATTCCACCGCGCCGCGATCGTCACCGGCGTGCTCCTCGTGCTCGGTGGCATCGTCTCGGGCATCGGCATCGTGAATCCCCGCCGCTCGGATGCGCCGGAGAAGACATCCGGGGTGCTCGACGAGATCCCTCCCAGCCGCTGAACAGGAACGCCCATGCTCGATGGTCCAGACTGGGCCACAGTCATCCGTCGCGCGCCGTGCCGCGCGATCTCGTCATCCCCGTCACCCTGTGAGGCCCGCTCGTGCGCAAATTTCCCGTCATCCTCGCCGTCTCGGCCCTCGCCCTGACCCTTGCTGGATGCTCCGGTTCGCCGTCGCCCAGCTCCACGCCGGGAGCGGGCGCGACGAGCGCGCCGCAGGCCGAGGCGGGTTCGTGCACCGACACTCCGAGCGGCGTCGCCTCCGATTCGATCTCCGTCACGGGCGACGCGGGAGCGAAGGCAGAAGCGACGTTCGATTCGCCCGTCGACCTCGACACCACCCAGCGCAGCGTGCTCTCCGAGGGCGACGGCTCCAAGGCCAACGTCGGCGATCTGGGCATCCTCAACTTCACCCTCTTCAACGGAACGTCGGGCGACGAGGTCTTCTCCACCTACGACGAGGGTTCAGCGGCGCTCAGCATGGTCGTCGACGCGACCCAGTTCCTTCCCGGGCTGGTGAAGGGCGTCGAGTGCCTCAACGGGGGCTCGCGCATCGCCGTGGCCGTTCCGGCCTCGGAGGGCTTCGGCGAGGCGGGCAACTCCTCGCTGGGCATCGCCGCCACCGACCCGCTCGTGTTCGTCGTCGACTTCGGCCAGGTCGTCTCGGTCACCGACCCCGACCAGCTCAAGGCGAACGGCGCAGCGCAGCCGGTCGTCGACGGTGTGCCGACCGTTGTCGATGCCGAGGACGGCACCCCGACGGTGACCATTCCCGACGCCGCGCCGCCGGCCGACCTCACCGTCACCGTGCTGAAGAAGGGCGACGGCAAGGTCGTCGAGTCGGGCCAGCCGTCGATCGTTCAGTACCAGGGCAGCATCTGGGGCAGCAAGGCGGTGTTCGACCAGAGCTGGGGAAAGACGCCGTTCGCGGTTCAGCCCGGCAGCACAGTGCAGGGCTTCGAAGCGGCGATCACCGGCCAGACCGTGGGATCGCAGGTCATCGTCTCCATCCCGCCGGCGCAGGGCTACGGAGACCAGGGACAGGCGCAGGCGGGCATCTCCGGCACCGACACCCTGGTGTTCGTCATCGACATCCTCGCCGCGTAGCACCGCGCGCCCTCGGGGCCGTTCGCACCCAGGTGCGAGGATAGCGATGTGAAACGCGTAGTCATCCTTGGTTCAACCGGCTCGATCGGCGTTCAGGCGCTCGACGTCGTTCGCTCGAATCCCGAGAGATTCGAGGTGGTCGGGCTCGGGGCCGGACGCAATCGAGAGCTCCTCGACGAGCAGGCCGCCGAGTTCGGAGTCGCCGACACCGCCCTGGGCGCCGACGAGGCCTCGCACCTCGTGCGAGACGTCGATGCCGATGTCGTCCTCAACGGAATCACGGGCTCTGTCGGGCTCGGGCCCAGCGTCGCGGCACTGAAAGCCGGACGCGTTCTCGCCCTGGCCAACAAGGAGAGCCTCATCGTGGGCGGCGACCTGCTGAAGGATCTCGCCCGCCCGGGCCAGATCGTACCCGTCGACTCCGAGCACTCCGCTATCGCCCAGGCGTTGCGCGCAGGCTCTCCGGAAGAGGTCGAGCGGCTGGTGCTCACCGCCTCGGGCGGGCCGTTCCGCGGCCGGAGCCGGGCGTCGCTCGTCGACGTGACCCCCCGCGAGGCCCTCGCGCATCCGACCTGGGACATGGGCCTGGTCATCACGACCAACTCGGCCACGCTGGTGAACAAGGGCCTCGAGGTCATCGAGGCGCACCTGCTGTTCGACGTCGCCTACGGGCGGATAGACGTCACCGTCCACCCCCAGTCGATCATCCACTCGATGGTCGAGTTCATCGACGGTTCCACCATCGCCCAGGCATCGCCGCCCGACATGAAGCTGCCCATCTCTCTCGGTCTCGACTGGCCCAACCGGGTGCGCGGCGTCGGCCGCCCCCTCGACTGGACGTCGGTGCAGACCTGGACATTCGAGCCGCTCGACTCCGAGGCGTTCCCCGCCGTCGAGCTCGCGAAAGAGGTGGGCAGGGCCGGGGGCAGCTACCCGGCCGTCTTCAACGCGGCGAACGAGCAGGCCGTCGCGGCGTTCCACGCCGGCCGCATCGGATTCCTCGACATCGTCGACACCATCCGCAGCGTCGTCGAGCGGCACGACGCGCCGGCCGAGATCTCCCTCGACTCGCTGGCGGCGACGGAGGAGTGGGCGCGGCGCACCGCCGATGAGCTCATCGCGAGCTGACTGACGGCTGGAACACGGCCGGCGTCCAGCGAAACGCCAGCAGTGGAACGATACGGCGCTGTAACGTGTGCACGTGGAAACGGTCCTGCAGTTCATCATCGGCGTGCTCGTCATCGTCCTGGGCCTCGCCGTCTCCATCGGCCTTCACGAGGTCGGACACCTCGTTCCGGCGAAGCTCTTCGGGGTCAAGGTCACGCAGTACATGATCGGCTTCGGGCCCACCCTGTGGTCCCGGCGCCGCGGCGAGACCGAGTACGGGCTGAAGGCCATCCCCATGGGCGGCTACATCTCGATGATCGGCATGTTTCCGCCCGCGAAGACGGGCGGCGCCGTGCGCACTGCCAGCACCGGATTCTTCAACACCCTCGTGCAGGACGCCCGGGAGGTGAGCGCAGAGACGATCGGCGACGACGACGACCGGTCGTTCTATCGACTCCCGGTATGGAAGCGCATCATCATCATGGCCGGCGGCCCCGCCATGAACTTCGTCATCGCCATCGTGGTCTTCGCGATCGTGCTCTGCGGTTTCGGCCTGTCGACCACCACCATCGGGTCGATCAGCCAGTGCGTGCTTCCCGCCACCAGTGAGCGGCAGACGTGCGAGGCATCCGACACCCCGGGCCCGGGCGTCACGGCCGGCTTCCAGGAGGGTGACATCATCACCGCCATCGACGGCGTTCCGGTGGCCGACTGGAACGAGTCGACCGCCATCATCCAGAAGTCGCCGAACAAGTCCCTCTCCGTCGAGGTGCAGCGCGATGGAGGGCAGACGACCCTGACCGTCGTTCCCCTGCTCGCCGAGCGCTACGTGCAGAACGCCGACGGCGAGCAGAAGCTCGACGCGGACGGCCAGCCCGTCACGCAGGAGGTCGGCTTCGTGGGCATCGGTCCGAAGCAGGAGCTCGTGCCGCAGAGCCCCGCCGCCGTGCTGCCCTTCGTGGGCGAGAACATCGCCAATGTCGTGAACCTCATCCTCCACCTGCCGCAGAGACTCGTCGACGTGGCCAACGCCGCATTCGGGCCGGGGGAGCGCGATCCGAACGGCCCCATCAGCGTGGTCGGCGTCGGGCGTGCGGCGGGAGAGATCGCGAGCATCGAGCAGGTGCCCCTGGGTTCCAAGGTGGCGAGCCTCCTCGGCTTGGTGGGCTCCCTCAACGTCGCGCTCGGAGTGATCAACCTGGTCCCGCTGATGCCGCTCGACGGCGGACACATCGCCGGCGCCCTGTGGGAGGGCATCCGACGCGGCTTCGCCAAACTGTTCAAGCGCAGGGATCCCGGCCCCGTCGACACGGCTCGGCTGATGCCGCTCACCTTCGGTGTGGTCATCGTGCTGGGTGCGATGAGCGCACTTCTCATCTACGCAGACATCGTCAAACCGATCAATCTCTTCGGCTGAGGACCGTCGTACTCCCGAGGGAGCTGTACTCCCGCGGGAGTAGGTGCGGTCGCCCCGCCGGGCGGACGACGGCGGGGGAGCCGCTCGCTAGCATCGAGACCATGAGACCGCAGCGACCGCCGCACGATCCGAATCCTCGGGGTCGTGACGACTGGGGCGCGCCGGCCTGGCCGCCCGGCCCCCATGGGCGGTTCGGCGACGGCCGACGCCATCCGCACGGCCCGCATTCCGGATGGCGAGGCGCGTACGGCATCGGCCCACGGGGCCCGTTTGTTCCGCCGCAGGCCCGGCTCTGGCTTCCGGTCATCGTCTCTCTCGTCGTGCAGCTCGCCGTCGTCACCGCTCAGTTGTCGGCGGCGTCGCCCCCTGTTCCGCCTGCGGGTGTCGCCCTCGCGCTCCTTCTCTCGGTGCTCGGCCCTGCGGCCCTGATCGGTGCACGCCGCTTCGCCGGCCCGGCGGTGGTCGCCGTGACCGTGGTGGCGGTTGCGGATGCGCTCGTCGATCCCTCGGTCTTCTCCGCCTACGTGGCCGTCCTGTTCGCTGCGGCCCTCGCGGTCGTGCGCGGCGCCGGCGTGTGGGCCGTCGCATCCGTGACCGTGGGATGGGCCGCGAGCTTCGTGGGGGCCGGGCTTCTCGGAATCGCCTGGGAGCCGGTGCCGCTGGTGCTGCTGACGGCGGGGCTTGTCGTCTCGCTCGGATTCGGCTCGTCGATCCGCTCCAGACGGGAGCGCTTCGCGCAGCTGCGGACCCTGCAGAGTCGGCGCCGCGTCGACGCGGCACAGCAGGAGCGGGTGAGGATCGCACGCGAGCTGCACGATGTGCTTGCGCACTCGCTGTCGTCGATCAATGTGCAGGCGGGCGTCGGGCTGCATCTCCTCGAGTCCCAGCCCGACAAGGCCGGTGAGGCCCTGGCCGCGATCAAGGCGACGAGCAAGCAGGCCCTCGACGAGGTCAGGAGCGTGCTCGGGATCCTGCGCGGCGACGCCGACGAATCCGAGGCGCCGCTCGTGCCGGAGGCCGACCTCGCGAGCCTGCCCCGGCTCGTCGAGAACATCCGGTCGGATTCCCTCTCCATCGAGCTCGACTCCGATCTCCGCTCGGCTCCGTCTGCGGCGGCGCAGCTCGCGCTGTACCGCATCGCCCAGGAGTGCCTCACGAACATCGTGAGGCACTCCGGCGCGACGTCTGCCCGCGTCGAACTCCGGGAGGTCGGCGACGACCTGATCCTCCGGGTGAGCGACAATGGCAGGGGAGTCGCCGACGATCTCGGCGACGTGGCGGGAAAGGGACTCTTGGGCATGCGGGAGAGGGCGGAGCTGCTCGGAGGACGCCTCGAGGCGGTCACCCTCGAGCCGCACGGCTTCGCCGTCACCGCCACCATTCCCCGGTCGACGGACCGCTCCTCTCCGATGGCCGGCACCCGATGATCAGAGTCGTGATCGCCGACGACCAGCAGCTCATCAGGGCCGGCTTCGCGGCGCTCCTCGCGAGCGAGGCCGACATCGACGTCGTCGGCGAGGCCTCGACCGGCGCCGAGGCCGTGGAGCTCGTGACGCGACTGCGCCCCGACGTCGTGCTCATGGACATCCGGATGCCCGACGGCGACGGCATCTGGGCGACCCGGCAGATCGTGGCCGACCCCGAGAGTGCGGCGACCCGCATCGTGATCGTCACCACGTTCGAGCTCGACGACTACGTGGTCGACGCGATCCGCGCGGGCGCCTCGGGCTTTCTCGTGAAGGACACCGAGCCGGTCGAGCTCATCAGGGCGGTGCGGGTCGTGGCGGCGGGCGACGCGCTGCTCTCGCCCGGCGTGACGAAGCGGCTGCTGGGGCGGGTCGCCGGCGGCCTGTCGGCGGTCGTCGACACCGAGGCCCTCGCCGTGCTCACCGATCGGGAGCGCGAGGTACTGGCCCTGGTCGGGCACGGTCTCACGAACGAGGAGATCGCGGCGAAGCTGTTCCTCAGCCCTCTCACAGCGAAGACCCACGTGTCGAGGATCATGCAGAAACTCGGCGCCAGGGACCGAGTTCAGCTCGTCGTGACGGCCTACGAGACACACCTCGTCCGCACCGGCTGGAGCGGCGGATAGGGCGAGGCAGGCTCGGGCCGTTCGGGTGACGCCTACACTGGATGACGTGGCTGCTATCAATCTGGGAATGCCGAAAGTGCCTGAGACCCTCGCACCTCGGCGCAAGTCCCGTCAGATCAAAGTCGGCAAAGTTCTCGTAGGCGGTGACGCTCCCATCAGCGTCCAGTCGATGACCACCACCCCGACTCCGAACATCAACGCGACTCTTCAGCAGATCGCCGAGCTCACCGCGTCGGGATGCGACATCGTGCGCGTGGCCGTGCCGAGCCGCGACGATGCGGAGGCTCTGCCGATCATCGCGAAGAAGAGCCAGATCCCGGTCATCGCCGACATCCACTTCCAGCCCAACTACGTGTACGCCGCCATCGATGCGGGCTGCGCTGCTGTTCGGGTGAACCCCGGGAACATCCGCAAATTCGACGACCAGGTCGGCAAGATCGCCGCGGCGGCCAAGGCCGCGGGCGTCTCCATCCGCATCGGCGTCAACGCCGGGTCGCTCGAGCCCTCGCTCCTGCAGAAGTACGGCAAGGCCACGCCGGAGGCCCTCGTCGAGAGCGCCGTCTGGGAGGCCAGTCTCTTCGAGGAGCACGACTTCCACGACTTCAAGATCTCGGTCAAGCACAACGACCCGATCATCATGGTCAAGGCCTACCGCCTGCTCGCCGAGCGCGGCGACTGGCCGCTGCACCTCGGAGTCACCGAGGCGGGCCCCGAGTTCCAGGGCACCATCAAGAGCGCCACGGCGTTCGGCATCCTTCTCTCCGAGGGCATCGGAGACACCATCCGCGTGTCCCTGTCGGCACCGCCCGCGCAGGAGATCAAGGTCGGCCTGCAGATCCTGCAGTCGCTGAACCTGCGCGAGCGCAAGCTCGAGATCGTGTCGTGCCCCAGCTGCGGACGCGCTCAGGTCGACGTCTACAAGCTCGCCAACGACGTCACCGACGGTCTCGAGGGCATGACCGTGCCCCTGCGCGTCGCCGTGATGGGATGCGTCGTCAACGGACCGGGCGAGGCCCGCGACGCCGACCTGGGCGTCGCATCCGGCAACGGCAAGGGTCAGATCTTCGTCAAGGGCGAGGTCGTCAAGACCGTGCCCGAGTCCGAGATCGTGTCCACGCTGATCGCGGAGGCGAACCGGCTCGCGGCCGAGATGCCGCCGGCCGACACGTCGACAGGCAGCCCCGTCGTGACCGTCGGAGCCCGATGAGGCACGAGCCTCTCACTCCGGCCGAGATGGAGCGGGCGGGCACCGTGGTGCACGCCATCGAATCGTCGTATTCGGCCACCGTCGTCGGTCAGGTGACCCTGCGCCGCGCCCTGCTCGTCGCCCTCGTCGCCGGCGGCCACGTGCTGCTCGAGAGCGTTCCCGGGCTCGCGAAGACCACCGCGGCGACGACGCTGGCCCGGGCGATCCACGCCCAGTTCACGCGCATCCAGTGCACCCCCGACCTGCTGCCCAGCGACATCACGGGCACGCAGGTGTACGACGCGCGCACCAGCACCTTCGAGACCCAGCTGGGCCCGGTGCACTCCAACTTCGTGCTCCTCGACGAGGTCAACCGTTCGAGCGCGAAGACGCAGAGCGCCATGCTCGAGGCGATGCAGGAGCGCCAGACCACCATCGGCGGCACCGTGCATCCCCTGCCGGAGCCGTTCCTGGTGATGGCGACGCAGAACCCCATCGAGCAGGAGGGCACCTACCAGCTGCCCGAGGCCCAGATGGACCGGTTCCTGCTCAAGGAGATCATCGACTATCCGACGATGGAGGAGGAGCTCGAGGTGCTGCGCCGCCTCGACGCCGGAGTCTTCGACGCCTCGAGCCAGCACGAGGGGTCCGTGTCGCTCGACGACGTGCTCTTCCTGCAGGACGCAGCGTCCCGTGTCTACGTCGACGACGCGATCCGCAACTACATCGTGTCGATCGTCTACGTCACTCGCAATCCGCTCAACTACATCGGCGAGGAGCTGGCGGGCTACGTCGAGTACGGGGCGAGCCCGCGAGGCACGATCGCGTTCATGCAGGCCGCCCGTGCGCTGGCCCTGCTGTCGGGCCGTGCCCACGTGGTGCCCGACGACGTCAAGGCCATCCGGCATGCCGTGCTGCGGCACCGCGTCATTCTGAACTTCGAGGCCGACGCGGAGGGTGTGCGTCCCGAGGCCGTCATCGACGCGGTCTTCGCGTCCGTCCATACGCCCTGACCCGATGGACGGTCTGCTCGTGCGAATCAAGTCGCGGATGTTCATCCACGCGCACCGCAAGGCGTTGCATCTGCTCGACGGTGAATACGGCTCGCTCGTCACGGGGCGCAGCATGGACTTCGAAGACCTGCGCAGCTACGTGGCGGGCGACGAGGTGCGCGATATCGACTGGAAGGCCACAGCCAGGCACGGCTCTACCCTGGTCAGGCGCTACACGGCTCTCCGCCGTCAGACCGTGCACTTCGTGCTCGACACCGGGCGCAATATGGCGGCCAGAGCGGCGGACGGCGAGGCGAAGAGCGAGGTGGCCCTCACCATCGTGGGCGTGCTCGGCTACCTCGCCGTGAGGCACGGCGACGAGGTCTCGCTGCTGTCCGGAGACTCCGAGCGCACGATCCGGCTTCCCGCGCGATCGAGCGAGAACCACCTCGAGCGTGTGCTACGGGCGATCGACGCGGCGCACGGCCTCGACGCCCCGCCGAGCGACATCGATCGTGCGCTCGGGCTCGTCGCGCGCACGGTGCGTCGGCGGGCGATCGTCGTGGTGATCACCGACGACACTGTGCTCGGTCCGGAGCAGACCAGGCTCGTGCGGCGGCTGCGCGCCCAGCACGAACTGGTCTGGGTCACCGTCGGCGACATCGACCCTCTGAGATACGCGGGCGCCGCAGCCGTCGACGACGGCTGGAGGATCCCCGAGGCCCTTCGAGCGGATCGGCGGCTCACCGCCGAGCTCACCCGCTCGATAGACGACGAGATCCGTGCACGGCAGGCGATGTTCGACGATCTCGGCGTCTCGCACCGCCGCATCGGCCGGGTCGACGACGTCGTCCCGTCTCTTCTGCATCTGCTGAAGGCGCGGTCCCGTGCCTGATACCGAGCTCATTCCCCCCATCGGCTACGGCGGCGGCCTGCTCGTCGTCGGCATCGTCCTGCTGGTGCTTGTCGTCGTCACGATCCTGCTCATCGCACTGCTGCGCCGTCGTCGGCCCGCGACGTCGCCTGCTCCGATGCGGCCGGGCGGTCTCGCCGGAATCAAGGCGGATCACCACGCGAGAATCAGCGCCATCGAGGCGGAGTTCGCGGCGGGCACCCTGTCGGCTCGGCGTGCCCACCATCGGCTCAGTGCCGTGGTGCGTGACTTCGGACGGGCCGTCAGCGGCATCGACGCCCCGGTGATGACGCTCACCGAACTGCAGTCCGTGTCGCTGCCGACCGTCACCACGGCGGTCGCCGAGTACTACCCGGCGGCATTCGAGCCGGAGGACCGCACCGACATCTCCTCCTCCGTCGTGCGGGCGAGGCAGGTGATCGAATCGTGGGCCTAGCCAATGCCTGGATCCTCATCGGGCTCGTCCCCGTTGTCGTGGCGGTCGTCGTCGCGTCGCGACTGGCGCGTCGTCGACAACCATCGGATGCCGCCGTTCCGGTCGCGCACACGGGTCGCCTCACCCGGCTCCCGGGCTTCATCGCCGCCGTGTCGAGGATGCGTGCCCTCACGATCACGGCGATCGTGCTGGTCTCCCTCCTTGGCGCGACGGCGGCGGTGCTCGCGGCCCGACCCATCGTGACCTCGACCGAGAAGCCGGCCACGTTCACCCGAGACGTGGTGCTCTGCCTCGACGTGTCGGGCTCGATGACCGATGTCGACATCGATGTGCTCGCTCGGTTCACCGAGCTCTCCGAGGGTTTCGAGGGGGAGCGTTTGGCGCTCGTCATCTTCAACTCCTCTGCCGCCCAGGTGTTTCCGCTGACCGACGACTACGACTACATCGCCGAGCAGCTCGAGGCGGTGCGATCGAGCCTCGACGGCACCGGCACGTTCAGCGACGCGTTCGGCGGAACGCTCACCGGAGAGGGGGCGTCGCTCATCGGTGACGGCCTCGCCTCGTGCGTGCTCACTTTCGACAGAACCGACGAGGAGCGCTCCCGTTCCGTGGTTCTGGCCACCGACAACGACATCAACGGCATCCCCATCATGACCCTCGACGAGGCCGGTGCATTCGCGAAGTCCCGCGACGTGCGGGTGTACGGCATCGATCCGAGCGTCTCGAACCCGGGCGACTCGGAGGATTCCGCAGAGTTCCAGCGGGTCGTCGACTCGACAGACGGCGACTACTTCGTGCTCGACTCGGCCGACACGGTGCCCGCCATCGTCGACAGCATCGAGGCGACGGAGGCGGCCCTGGTCGACGACGAACCTCAACTGCTCGTGACGGATCAGCCGGTCATCTTCACGATTCTCGCCATCGTGCTTCTCGGGGCACTGCTCGTCGTCGTCTGGAGGGCCAGGCTGTGACCCTCTCTCCCGTCTTCCCGCTACCGATCGTCATCGCCGTGTTCGTGGTTCTCCTGGGGTTCGTGGTGTGGCAGCTCGTGTCGCGAGCCAACCGCAGCCGCCGACTCTCGTGGTCGCTTCGGGCCGCGATGGTCGTCCTCCTGCTGTTGGTCGCCCTGCGCCCCGGAGTCTCGGGCGGCGGCGGTGTCGAGGCGACGACCGATGTCGACGTCTTCTTCGTCGTCGACACGACGACGAGCATCGTGGCCGAGGACTACGACGGCTCCGACCCGCGACTCGACGGGGTGAGGTCCGACATCGTCGACCTCGTCGAGGCCTACCCGGGAGCGAAGTTCGCACTCCTCTCTTTCGACAGCTCGGCGATCGTGCGTGTTCCGCTCACCTCCGACGCGACCGCGATCGCGAACGCATCCGAGGTCCTCGCCCCCGAGATCACCATCTACTCGACGGGAAGCAGCATCTCGCAGGCCAACGACCTGCTCGCCTCGACCCTCGAGAGGGCCGAACAGGCAGAGCCCGACCGCTCCCGCATCGTGTACTACTTCGGCGACGGCGAGCAGACTTCGACGGCCCCGGTGGAGAGCTTCGAGGACTCGGCGCAGTTCGTGAGCGGCGGATACGTGTTCGGTTACGGCACCGACGCCGGCGGCGCCATGCGAGAGCAGACGGGGTACTACGACGACGACAAGAGCGACGACGGGTACGTGACCGACGATTCGGGTTCGCCGGCACGGTCGGTGATCGACGAGCAGAACCTGCGCGCCATCGCCGACCAGCTGGGCGTCGAGTACGCGCATCGGACTGCTCCCGGGGGTGCGCCGCTCGCCGACGCCGGCGCGTCGTCGATCCGCTCCGATTCCGATCCATCCGGGGGCGGCGTCATCGAGCTGTACTGGATTCCCGCCGCGGCACTCGTGCTGCTGGTGGCAGCCGAGGCCGTCATGGTGCTGCGCCGGCTTCGCGAGATCCGTGCGGCTGCGGATCGACAGGGGAGCGGGGCATGATGCGCAGACGCACCAAGGCCGGCCTGATCGCCCTGCCCGCAACGGTGATCGCCACGGTGGTGGCGGTGAAGCTGATCGGCGTTGTGCTCGTGTCGGGGCAGGTTGCCGCAGCATACGAGCGGGAGGACTACGTCTCCGCGACATCGTCGGCCCGGTGGTTGACCGTGCTCAACGTCATCGAGCCGTGGAAGGCCCACTTCGCCGTCGGCGACGGGCTCGCCGGCCAGGGCCTCGATGCGGATGCGCAGGCCGAGTTCGAGCGGGCGCTCGGCATGGCCGCTCCCGCAGACCAGTGCCCCGTGCGCGTGAACCTCTCGCTCGTGCTCGAGCGGCAGGGCGACGCGGTGATCGCGGCCGATCCGACCGAGCGCGACGAGGCATCCGCGTTCTACGACCAGGCGCTCGAGGTCATCGACGAGGCGGACGAGTCGTGCACCCGGCCGCCGGAGAACGGGGAGGACGGCACCGACGACGAGCTGTCGGACTCGGAGCAGCGGCTCACCGACAAGAAGGAGGCGCTCGAGGAGCCCTCCGAGGACGAATCCGACACCGGCGACGACCAGCCGTCCGACGACGGAACCCCGAGCGACGCCACCGTGGAGCAGCTCGAGGAGAAGCTCCGCGACGCCGGACAGGACCGCAGCGACCAGCAGACCGCGGAGCGCACCCCGAGCAGTCCGGACTACGTCGACAAGCCCTGGTGATCGACGTGCCGGGCGGTCTCACGCCGCGAACACAGGGAATTCCGAAGTTCACTCGCTAGTTTCGGGAATCTTGCCGACCTCCCTCCGGGGCCCGACACAGGAATCCGATTCTCATCAGCTCGTTACGCTCCTCCTCATCCATCACTCCGCGACACGGCCGCCTCGGCAACCGCTCCAGTTTCTGGACCGTCATTCGGCTCGTCGCGATCGTCGCCGTCGTCGGTGTCGTGAGCACGGTCTCCATCGCGGCCATCGCCGTGAACAGCCTCGCCTCGGAGGTGCAGGCGAACACGGTCGATCTCGGCAATGAAGACGACGTGCAGCAGCTCGTCGACGTGGGAGCGATCGAGGGTGGAGTCAACGTTCTGATCGTGGGCAGCGACACCCGCATCGATCAGCTGGCCACCCCGGGCGACGACACCGACGGCGCCCGCAACGACGTCACGATGCTGATGCACATCAGCCAGGATCACCAGAACGTCAGCGTCATCAGCTTTCCGCGCGACACGATGATCGATATGCCCGAGTGCACCGACCAGGGCGACGGCGAGGTCAAGCCCGCCCAGGACTACCAGCAGCTGAACACCGCCCTCGGCAAGGGAGGACTTCCCTGTGTGGTGTCGGCCGTCGAGCAGATCACCGGCCTCACGATCCCCTACGCGGGCGTGATCGCCTTCGACGGTGTCGCCGCCATGACGAGCGTCGTCGGGGGAGTCGACGTGTGCGTCTCGCAGGCCATCAACGATCCCTACAGCCAGCTGTCGCTCAGCGCGGGCGTGCACACGCTGTCGGGAACCGAGGCCCTGGCCTTCCTGCGCACCCGCGAAGGCGTCGGCGACGGCAGTGACCTCGCCCGCATCAGCTCGCAGCAGGTGTACCTGTCGGCGCTCGTGCGCAAGCTGCTCTCGAGCGACACGCTCACCAACCCGGTCACGCTCTACGGCATCGCGCGTTCTGCACTGACGAACATGCAGTTCTCGACGCAGCTCGCCTCCGTCGACTCCATGGTCTCGATCGCGAAGGCGCTGCAGGGCGTGCAGCTCGACAAGGTCGCGTTCCTGCGATATCCGGTCGCCGGAGATCCCGACGATCCCAACCGGGTCGTGGTGAACGAGGCCGACTCCGAGATCCTGAACCTCGCCCTGGCGAACGACACGCCGCTCGATCTCAGCCAGGTCGCGACGGCCGACTCGGCGACATCGGCCGACGGCACCGACGATGTCCCGGCCACCGATCCGGCGACGGATCCTGCGGCCGACCCGGCAGCCGATCCTGCTGCCACGGCGACACCGGATGCCGGGGGAGCCACCGTTCTGCCCGACTCCTTCACGGGTCAGACGGCGGCCGAGGTCACCTGCTCGGTGGGCAACTAGCCCCGCTGGCGGGTCTACGCCGCGTCGGTCAATAGACTGGTGGGCGTGTCAGTTCGCCTCAGCAACTATTTCCTCCGTACCCTCCGCGAAGATCCCTCCGATGCGGAGGTCGCCAGCCATCGCCTTCTCGTGCGCGGCGGCTACATCCGCAGGCAGGCGCCGGGCATCTTCGCCTGGCTGCCCATCGGCCTGCGGGTCAAGGCCCGCATCGAGAACATCATCCGCGAGGAGATGACCGCCGCCGGCGCGCACGAGGTGCATTTTCCCGCGCTGCTTCCCAAGGAGCCCTACGAGGTCACGGGTCGCTACACCGAGTACGGCGACGGCATGTTCCGGCTCAACGACCGGCACGAGGCCGGCTACGTTCTGGCCCCGACGCACGAAGAGGTCTTCACCCTCCTCGTCAAAGACCTGGTGAACAGCTATAAGGATCTGCCGCTGTCGATCTACCAGATCCAGGACAAGTACCGCGACGAGGCTCGTCCGCGCGCAGGTCTGCTGCGCGGGCGCGAGTTCACCATGAAGGACGCCTACTCGTTCGACGTCACCGACGAGGGGCTCGAGGCCTCCTACCAGGCCCAGCGCGCGGCATACGAGCGTATCTTCACGAGGCTCGGCCTCGAGTACGTGATCGTGAAGGCCGACGCCGGGGCGATGGGCGGCTCGAAGAGCGAGGAGTTCCTGCACCCCACGCCCATCGGCGAGGACACCTTCGTGCGCAGCGCCGGCGGCTACGCGGCGAACGTCGAGGCGTTCACCACCACGCCTCCCGCACCCCGTTCCTACGACGGCCTCACTCCTCCCGATGTGCACGACACCCCCGACACCCCCACGATCCAGACCCTCGTCGACGTCGCGAACGCCAACCACCCCCGCCCCGACGGGCGTTCCTGGACCGCCGCGGACACGCTGAAGAACGTCGTCCTCGCCCTGCGCAACCTCGACGGCAGCCGCGAACTCGTCGTCGTCGGTCTTCCCGGTGACCGCGAGGTCGACCTCAAGCGCGCCGAGGTGGCCTTCGCACCCGCCGAGGTCGAAGCGGCCATCGAGAAGGACTTCGTCGCGAACCCCGGCCTCGTCAAGGGCTACATCGGACCGTGGTCCGTCGACGGGCCCGTGCTGGGCACGACCGGCAGCACCGGCATCCGGTACCTGCTCGACCCCCGGGTCTCCGACGGCAGCGGCTGGATCACGGGCTCGAACCAGCATGGGCGTCACGTCTTCGGTCTCGTGGCCGGACGCGACTTCTCGTCGGATGGCACGATCGAGGTCGCCCAGGTGCTGGCCGGCGATGAGGCGCCCGACGGCTCCGGACCCGTCGAGCTCGCACGCGGCATGGAGATCGGCCACGTGTTCCAGCTCGGACGCAAGTACGCCGAGGCGCTCGGCCTGAAGGTTCAAGACTTCAACGGCAAGCTCGCGACCGTGACGATGGGCTCCTACGGCATCGGCGTCACGCGCATCCTGGCCATCATCGCCGAGCTCAACAACGACTCCAAGGGTCTCATCTGGCCCAAGGCCGTCGCCCCCTTCGACGTGCACGTCGTCGCCACCGGGCGCGACACGGCCGTCTACGAGACCGCCGAGACGATCGTCGAGGCGATCGAGGCATCCGGTCTCGACGTTCTCTACGACGACCGTCCCAAGGTCTCGCCCGGGGTCAAGTTCGGCGACGCCGAACTGCTCGGCGTACCGACGATCGTGATCGTCGGCCGGGGCGCCGTCGACGGCGTCGTCGAGCTGTGGGACCGCGCATCGGGCGAGCGCACCGAGGTGGCGGTCACGGAGCTGGTCTCCCGACTCCGCTGATTCCTCCGGGCGGTACCGCGGAGTCGATCCGTCGGGTAAATTGGTCTGTTGGACCCGACGCCATCCGCGTCGGGGGACCACGAACTTAATACAGAAGAAGGAGGCCGGGTTATGGACATCGACCTCAGCGTGCTCAGGCTCTTGGAGCGCGAGCGGGAGATCCCGTTCGACGAACTGGTGGAGATCATCGAACAGGCGATCCTGACCGCCTACATCAAGCACACGACACCGGTTCTGCCGGTCGACGCGCCGAAGGACACCCCGGCGCCCGTGGCCAAGACCGCGCGGGTGCACCTCGATCGCAAGAGCGGACACGTCAGCATCTACGTGCCCGAGGTCGACGTCGAGGGCGCGGTCATCGGCGAGAGCGAAGACAGCCCGAGCGACTTCGGCCGCATCGGTGCGTTCGCCGCCAAGCAGGTCATCAACCAGCGTCTTCGCGACATCGCCGACGACGCCGTTCTCGGCGAGTTCAAGGGCCGCGAGGGCGACATTGTGGCCGGCATCATCCAGCAGGGCCCCAACCCGCGCATGATCCACGTCGACCTCGGCACCATCGAGGCCATCCTGCCTCCCGAGGAGCAGGTGCCGGGCGAGGACTACTCGCACGGCTCGCGCATCCGGGTCTACGTCACGAGCGTGTCGAAGGGCACCAAGGGCCCGTCGATCACCGTGTCGCGCACGCACCCCTCGCTGGTGCGCAAGCTCTTCGCGCTCGAGGTTCCCGAGATCGCGTCGGGCGCCGTCGAGATCGTCTCTCTCGCCAGAGAGGCCGGCCACCGCACCAAGATCGCCGTGCGTGCGACCGAGCCCGGCATCAACGCCAAGGGCGCGTGCATCGGCGAACTGGGCCAGCGGGTGCGAGCCGTCACGAGCGAACTGGGCAACGAGAAGATCGACATCGTCGACTTCTCGACCGACCTGCCGACGTTCGTCGCGAACGCCCTGTCTCCCGCCAAGGTGTCGAGTGCGTTCGTCATCGACGAGTCGTTGAAGGCGGTGCGGGCCCTGGTTCCCGACTACCAGCTCTCGCTCGCCATCGGCAAGGAGGGCCAGAATGCCCGACTCGCCGCGAAGCTCACGGGAGCCAAGATCGACATCCAGCCCGATTCGGTGATGGACGAGGCCTGAGGCCGCGTCATCACAGGGATCGATTCGGGGGAGGTGTAGTATGGAACCCGTAAGAACGTGCGTCGGTTGCCGCGCGCGTGCCGATCGATCCTCACTTCTGAGGGTCGTCGCCCGGATTCCAGTCGTGGTCGTCGATGAGACGGCCGTTCTGCCCGGCCGGGGCGCGTGGGTGCATCCCCGCATCGAGTGCGTCGACACAGCGCGAACACGCAAGGCCTTCGGCCGGGCGTTGCGCGTCACGACGGCTCTCGACACGTCTCCTGTCCTCGAATTCCTCGAGCGGGAGACGACTCATCCATCAATCCGCAGACATTCAGTTTCTACAGAACAGGCTGAAACGTACATCGTGACCAACTAATGAGTGACAACTAATGAGCGGCTCCAAATGAGCCCCGCGCACAACTAATGGTCTGCCCCTGTTTGGGAGCGGATCCCAGACAGGAGAATTGTGGCTGCAAAACCACGCGTACACGAAGTCGCCGCCGAACTCGGCGTCGACAGCAAGATCGCCCTCGCGAAGCTGAAAGAAATGGGTCAGTTCGTCAAGGGCCCCTCGTCGAGCATCGAACCGCCCGTCGCCCGTCGCCTGAAGGAAGCCCTTCTCGCCGACGGTGCCGGTAGCGCGACGCCGACGCCCGCCCCGGCCAAGGCCGCCCCGTCGCCGGCCCGCCCCGGCGGAGCACGCACGACGGCGACCCCCGGCCCCGCTCGTCCCGCCGCTCCGGCAGCGCCGACCCCGGCCGCACCGGTCGTGGAGACCCCTGCCGCCCCCGCGCCAGCCGCCTCCCCGGCGGCTCCGGCAGCTCCGGCAGAGACTCCCGCCGCAGCTCCGACCCCCGCTCCCGCGGTCGAGACCAGCCAGCCCGCGGCCCCCGTCTCCACGGGTGAGACCGCACCCGCCGGAGGTGCGCCCCGTCCGGGTGCCCCGCGTCCCGGCAACAACCCCTTCGCCAGCCAGCAGGGAATGCAGCGTCCGGGTGCCCCGCGCCCCGGCAACAACCCCTTCGCCAGCCAGCAGGGCATGGGCACCACCCCGGCACCCAGAGCGGGTACCGGCGGCGGCTCGACCGGCGCCATCCCGCGTCCGGCGGCTCCCCGTCCCGGCGCACCTCGTCCGGGCGCTCCACGTCCCGGCGGCGCAGGCCAGGGTGCACGTCCCGGCGGATTCGGACAGCGTCCCGCAGGCGCCGGCGGCGGATTCCGTCCCGGCGGAGCGGGCGGCGCCCGTCCCGCGGGCGGCGGCTTCCAGCGTCCCGGCGGCGCTCCCGGAGCGACTCCCGGTTTCGGCGCTCCCCGTCCTGCGGGTGGTGGCGGCCGCGGTCGTGGCCCCGGTGGCGGTACGGCCGGAGCCTTCGGTCGCGGCGGCGGTCGTGCCAAGGCACGTAAGTCGAAGCGTACGAAGCGGGCAGAATTCGAGCTGCGGGAAGCCCCGTCGCTCGGAGGCGTCAGCGTTCCCCGTGGTGACGGCTCGACCGTGGTGCGACTGCGTCGCGGCGCATCCATCACCGACTTCGCGGACAAGATCGACGCGAGCCCCGGAAACCTCGTAACCGTGCTGTTCCACCTCGGTGAGATGGCGACGGCCACGGAGTCCCTCGACGAGGCGACCTTCGACATCCTCGGCGAAGAGCTCGGCTACAAGATCCAGATGGTCTCCCCGGAGGACGAGGATCGCGAGCTGCTGAGCGGCTTCGACATCGACATCGACCAGGAGCTCGAAGACGAGACCGACGAGGATCTCGAGATCCGTCCGCCGGTCGTCACCGTCATGGGCCACGTCGACCACGGTAAGACCAGGCTCCTCGACGCCATCCGCAGTGCCAACGTGGTCGCCGGTGAGGCCGGTGGCATCACCCAGCACATCGGTGCCTACCAGGTCTCTGCCGAGCACGAGGGCATCGATCGCAAGATCACCTTCATCGACACCCCTGGCCACGAGGCGTTCACTGCCATGCGCGCCCGTGGTGCGCAGGTCACCGACATCGCCATCCTGGTGGTCGCGGCCGACGACGGCATCATGCCGCAGACGGTCGAGGCTCTGAACCACGCCCAGGCGGCGAACGTGCCGATCGTGGTCGCGGTGAACAAGGTCGACAAGGTCGGCGCGAACCCCGCCAAGGTGCGCCAGCAGCTCACCGAATTCGGCCTCGTCGCCGAGGAGTACGGCGGAGACGTGATGTTCGTCGACGTGTCGGCGCTCAACAACATCGGCATCAAGGAACTCCTCGACGCCGTGCTGCTGACCGCAGACGCCGGACTCGACATGCGGGCCAACCCCAACAAGGACGCCCGCGGCGTCGCCATCGAGGCGAAGCTCGACAAGGGCCGCGGTGCTGTCGCAACCGTGCTCATCCAGTCGGGAACGCTGCGCGTCGGCGACCCGATCGTCGCCGGAACCGCCTACGGCAAGGTCCGGGCCATGCACGATGAGGATGGAAACATCGTCACCGAGGCCACGCCCGCCCGCCCCGTGCAGGTGCAGGGACTCTCGACGGTGCCCCGCGCCGGCGACACGTTCCTTGTCACCGAAGACGACCGCACCGCTCGGCAGATCGCCGAGAAGCGCGAGGCCGTCGAGCGCAACGCCCTGCTGGCCAAGAGCCGCAAGCGCATCTCGCTCGAGGACTTCACCCGTGCACTCGAAGAGGGCAAGGTCGAGTCGCTCAACCTCATCATCAAGGGTGACGTCTCCGGTGCCGTCGAGGCACTCGAGGAGTCGCTGCTCAAGATCGAGGTCGACGATTCGGTGCAGCTGCGCATCATCCACCGTGGTGTGGGTGCCGTCACCGAGTCCGACGTCAACCTGGCAACGGTCGACAACGCGATCATCATCGGATTCAACGTTCGACCCGACACGAAGGCGCGCGAGCGCGCCGCTCGTGAGGGCGTCGACGTTCGTTTCTACTCGGTCATCTACTCCGCGCTCGAAGACATCGAGAACTCGCTCAAGGGCATGCTCAAGCCCGAGTTCGAAGAGGTCCAGTCGGGTGTGGCGGAGATCCGCGAGGTGTTCCGTTCCTCCAAGTTCGGAAACATCGCCGGTGTCATCGTGCGCTCGGGAACCATCACGAGGAACGCCAAGGCGCGGGTCATCCGCGACGGCGTCGTGGTCGGCGACAACCTGGCCATCGAGTCGCTGCGTCGCTTCAAGGACGACGTCACCGAGGTTCGTACGGACTTCGAGGCCGGTATCGGTCTCGGCAAGTTCAACGACATCCAGATCGGCGACGAGATCGAGACCATCGAGATGAAGGAGAAGCCGCGCGTCTAGTCCTCACGGACAAAGATTAGCGTCGGCTTCCGACGAGAGAACGGAAAGCACCATGGCTGATCCCGCCCGCGCCAGAAAAATGGCGGAGCGAATCCAGGTCATCGTGGCGAAGACGCTCGAGCGGGGGTTGAAAGACCCCCGCCTGGGCTTCGTCACCATCACCGACGTGAAGGTGACGGGCGACCTGCAGCACGCATCGGTCTTCTACACGGTGTACGGCTCAGACGAGGAGCGCGCAGACAGTGCGGCCGCTCTGAAGTCGGCCACGGGCATGCTGCGGAGCGAGGTGGGCAAGAACATCACCGCCCGCCTCACCCCGAGTCTGGAGTTCATTCCGGATGGCATCCCCGAGAACGCCCAGCTGATCGACGGCCTGCTGGCCGAGGCGCAACAGCGTGATGCTGAAACGCTCCGGCTCGCCCGCGAGGCGAAATTCGCCGGCGACGCAGACCCGTACGTGAAGCCCCGCCAGCTCGACGACGATGACGACGAGTTCGACGGCGACGACGAGCTCGATGAGCCGGCGACGGCTCCCCGTCACTAGCTCAGCAGTTCACGAAAGACAGCGGCGACTTCCTCGACTTCGAGGAAGTCGCCGCTTTTCTCTACCCGGTGCACCAGCTCGGTCAGCATCTCGTTGAGCGGAGCCGACATTCCCGCGGCGTGTGCGGCGCGCACCACCGCGCCATTGAGGAAGTCGATCTCGGTCGGCTGCCCGCGCCGGATGCTCTGGAGAGTCGATCCCGGATTGGGCGCGTCGCCCATGCGCCTCGCCATCACGCGCGGAAGAGCACGCGCGATCGGGATCGGCGCGATCGAGAACGCGCGCAGCAGGGGCTGGCTGAGACCCTGCAGCGAAGCGAAGCGCACGTGCGACGCGAATCCGATGCGCACCGCCTCCCGCATGCTCGCGGCCACGATGCCGCCGAGAACCGGATGCCGCAGGGTCGCCTGGGCGGAGAGGCCCGTGATGGCGGGCATCGCGTTGACCTGGTTGACGATCAGCTTCGACCACTGCGCACCGCGGAAGTCGCGCACGAGCCGCGTCGGCATGGCAGAGCCGAGCACCGTCTCGACCTCGCGGGCGACGCCCTGTCTCGCCGGGTCGTCGACGCCGACGAACGTGGGACCGGGGGCTGTGACATCCACGTGCCCGGCGCGGAGGTAGCTGGACGCGTACAGGGCGATCGCGCCGACGACGGGGGAGCCGGGCAGTAGTTCCTCGGCGATCCGCACGCCGTCGAGACCGTTCTGCACGATGACCACGGGCACTCCGGCGAGCCGGGAGGCGTTCGCCGAGATCGCATCGGCCGCATCCTGCGCCTTCGTGCACACGAACGCCATCTCCGGTGCCTCGTCGAGCACGGCGGATGCGCGGGGGCGCGCCGTGTGATCGCCCCAGCCGCCCGAGATCTGCAGGCCGGATGCCCGGATAACCTCGAGCTGGTCGCCCCGTGCGGTGATGGTGAGGTCGTGCCCGGCGCGGTCGAGGAGAGCCGCGATGGTGCCTCCGATCGCACCGGCCCCGATCACGGCGATTCGCATACGGCCAGCCTAGGCGCTGGGGTGCACCGGCCTAGCCCCACACATCAGTGACAAGCGTGTCCATCAGCTGTGGAGTCGAGACATTGGCCTGGTTCACGCGGATGAACACGCCGTCGCGCACGAGCACGGTCTGACCGACCTCGACGTTGTACTTGCTCTCCGTCTCGAACTTCTCACACGTCTCGGCGGAACCATCCTGGGTGCAGCTGAACCCCTCGGCCGGCAGCGACTGCAGGTAGGGGGCCGAAATGGCGGGATCGACCTCGCCGATCTCGACCGACAGGTTCGTGATGTCGGCCTGCGGGTCTCTCCACACGCATCGGAGCTCGGTCGCAGACAGCATCGCCTCGAGCAGAGTCGCACCGCTCGGTGCGGGGGTCGGCGAGATGGAGCCGGACGGCGTGTAGTACGGCCCATCCGGGCTTCCGACCACGGCAGGGTCGTTCAACGGCCAACTCCCGAACGTGGACGTGAAGGGCGTGGAGGCGATGAGCGAGGCGCAGTCGGTCGGGATCGCGTATGCGGCCGGCTCGGGAGCCGGGGGCGTGGTCTCGGGAACGGCGGGTTCGGCGCTCGACGTGGGGGTTGCTGCCGAGGGCGGGGGTGTCGTCGCCTGGCCGTTCGACGGTTCCCCCGCGCATCCGGTCAGCACCACCGCGAGAAGGGTGACCGAAACGCCGAGGAGAGCTCTCACTGTGTTACCGCTTTCGTGGATCGACCTGGTGGCCAGCATACGGCCGCTCACGACGGCAGGGCGAAGCCATCGGGTGTGCGAGCGAGAAGGCCGTCGCGGACGAGCCCGTCGACGGCCCGCTCGAGCTGCACGCCGTCGTGCCAGACCGCATCCACCGCGCCGACGGAGACGCCGTGGGCGCCGTCGCTCGCGCGGAGGAGCGCGAGGACCAGACCGCGCACCTGACGGTCGGAGCCCTCGAACCTCTTCTGCACCTTCTTCTTCGGCCCGCCCGTCTCGGGGAAGCCTGCTTGGAGCCAGGCGCAGGAGGAGCGCACGGGGCAGATGTCGCAGTCCGGTCGGCGCGCCGTGCACACCACGGCGCCGAGCTCCATGATGGCCGCGTTGAATCGACGGGCGTCGTGCTCGTCGTGGGGCAGCAGGCGCTCCATGGCCTCGAGATCTCGCCGCGCGCTCGGCGGCCCGGCATCGTCGCGTCCTTCGATCGAGCGGGCGATGACGCGGCGGGTATTCGTGTCGACGACCGGATGCCTGTCGCCGTAGGCGAAAACGGCCACGGCTCTCGACGTGTAGTCGCCGATGCCCGGAAGCGCCCGTAGCGCCGCGACGTCGGACGGAACCACGCCGCCGTGCGTCTCGGTGATCGCGACGGCGCAGGCGTGCAGCCACAGGGCGCGTCGCGGGTATCCGAGCGATTGCCAGGCGCGCACGGCCTCACCGGGGGAGTCGGCGGCGAGGGCCGCGGGTGTCGGCCAGCGCTCGAGCCACTCCGCCAGTCGCGGAACGACTCTCGCCACGGGTGTCTGCTGCAGCATGAATTCACTGACCAGGATGCCCCAGGCCCCGAAGTCGGGAGCGCGCCACGGAAGATCGCGGGCAGATGCGTCGAACCACTCGATGAGCGCTCGCGCGTAGTCACTCGTCGTGCCAGCCGCCTCGGTCGTGGCGTCGGAAGAGGCGTTCGGGGTCACCGTGACAGCCTAGTTCGGTAGAATCGGGGCGTGTCCACAGACTCCGCAGACTCCGCAGCGCTCCGCGGATTCTTCGACGCCCAGGCTTCGGAAATCGCCCACAACTACGGGCGGGGCCGAGCAGTCGTCGCCGTCGACGGGGCTGTCGGTTCGGCGGAGTTCGGTCGCGAACTGGTGGCCGCCCTCGTGCGGGCGGGGCACGCATCCGTGTTCGCGTCGATCGACGATTTCGTGACACCGCGAACCGACCTGGTCGGGGCTCGTCAGACCCCGTCGGAGTACTACGAGCAGCGTTACGACTACGCGACCTTCAGGCGGGTCCTCATCGACCCCTTCCGGCTGGGCGGAAGCACCGGGTTCGTCGTGGCCGCCTTCGACGAGGCGGCATCCCGCAGCATCGAGCCGGTCTGGCGAACGGCGCCGCCCGACGCGATCCTCGTCGTCGCCGGTCCGTTCCTGGCGCGGCGGGAGCTGCAGGGCACGTTCAACTACACGATCTATCTCGAGACGCCGCAGCGACCGCGCGATGTCGTTCTCGACGAGGCGCTCGACCACTACGCGGGCGTGGCCGAACCCCGCTTCGCGGCCACGGCCATCGTCGACACCACGAACCCCGACCTCCCGCGACGGGTCTTCGCAGACAGCTGCTGAGCGGTCGGCCCAGACACTCCGTCTAGGCTTGTCGAGTGCCAGATCCGTTCACCCGCCCCCGAGCCGAGCCGTCCACCCGCAGCGGCATCCTGCTCGTCGACAAGCCGGGCGGCATGACGAGCCACGACGTGGTCTCCGCCACCCGCCGTCTGGCGGGCACCCGCAAGGTCGGACACGCCGGCACCCTGGATCCGATGGCCACGGGACTTCTCGTGCTGGGCATCAACAGCTCGACGCGTCTTCTGACGTTCGTCGTGGGCCTCGACAAGGAGTACCTGGCCACCATCCGGCTCGGCGAGGCGACGACGACCGACGATGCGGAGGGCGAGGTGGTCTCGACCGCCGCGGCCGGCATCGTGGCCGCGCTGGATGACGACACGATCGACATGCAGATCGCTCGGCTCACGGGCGACATCGTGCAGGTCCCCAGTACGGTGAGCGCCATCAAGGTCGACGGCAAGCGCGCCTACGCTCTCGTTCGCGAGGGCGTCGACGTGCAGTTGAAGGCTCGTCCCGTGACGGTCAGCGAGTTCGAGGTGCTCTCGCGCACATCCGCGACGAGCGCGTCCGGCGCCCCTGTGGTCGACCTCGAGGTGCGCGTCGTCTGCTCCTCGGGAACCTACATCCGTGCCCTCGCGAGGGACCTCGGCACATCCCTCGACACGGGCGGGCACCTGGTCGCGCTGCGCCGCACTCGCATCGGCCCGTTCTCTGTCGAGGCGGCGGCCGACCTCGATACCGTCGTCGTTGCCGACGCACTGCAATCGCCGTCCCAGGCCGCGTCGGAGCTCTTTCCGACGCTGCGGCTGAGCGAGGAGCAGACGATCGACCTCGGGCACGGCAAGAGGCTTGCGTTGGGCGATGTTCCGGATGCGTCGGGCCCGGTCGCCGCGATTGCGCCCGACGGCAGATTGGTGGGCCTGGTGGCGGTGTCGCACGGCACCGCGAAGATCCTCGCCAATTTTCCCTCGGACGAGCCCCAGACCAAGCCGGTCGACGCATGATCGAGTGGTTCACCACGGTGCAGGTCGCCGTCGCCGTCCTCGCCGGTGTGCTGTGTCTTGTGCTGGGCTTCGCCAAACGCGCGCCCAACGACATCACCCTCGGGGCGACGGCCCTCGTCGAGCTCCTGCTCGTCGTGCAGCTCGTGGTGGCGATCGTGGCTCCGGCCGTGGGCAACCCGCCGAGCGGGGATCTTCTCGAGTTCTACACCTATCTGGTATCGGCGCTGCTGCTGCCGATCGCCGGCGGCTTCTGGGCGCTCGTCGAGCGCAGCCGGTGGAGCACAGTCGTGCTGGGCGTCGTCTGCCTCGCCATCGCCGTGATGGTCTACCGCATGAACGTCATCTGGTTCGTGCAGCTCGCGTGATCGGCACATCGGGCGCATCGGACGCGTCGGGCAGGGCCGCGGCACCGGTAAACTGAATCGGCCATGGCACAGGACAAGACAATCGCACAACGCACAGGCCGCTCCTCAGGAGTCGGACGAGTGCTCATCGTGGTCTACGGCATCCTCGCCCTCGGAGCAACGGGCAGATCGTTCGTGCAGATCGCCGGTCTCGTCCGCGATTCCGAGCCCGTGTCGCTCGCCTATTGGCTCTCGGCTCTCGCGAGCGTCGTCTACATCGTGGCGACGATCGCCCTCATCGCGCCGGGCCGCGCGTGGTACCGGGTCGCATGGACGACGATCACTTTCGAGCTCGTCGGCGTGCTGGTGGTCGGAACGCTGAGCCTCACCCACCCCGAGTACTTCGCCCGCCCGTCGGTGTGGTCCTGGTTCGGCAACGGCTACCTCTTCATCCCCCTGGTGCTGCCGGTGCTCGGCATGCTCTGGCTGAGGGCGCACCGGCCGTCTCGTGAGCCGAAGGGCACCGCGTCGTGAAGATCTTCACCGACCTTGAGTCCGTGTCGATAGACCGGGAGCGCTCAGCCGTCACGATAGGCAAGTTCGACGGGGTGCACGCCGGCCATCGGGCCGTCATCCGGCAGCTCCTCGACGTGGCGGCACGAAACGACCTCAGCAGTGTCGTCGTGACCTTCGACCGCCACCCGCTCGAGCTTCTGGCGCCGGGCAGTTGCCCCGCGACTCTCGTGGGCACGGAGCGCAAGCTCGAACTGCTGTCGTCGACGGGAGTCGAAGCGGCACTGGTCGTGGCGTTCGACAGGCCGTTCGCCGACCAGACACCCGAGGAGTTCGTCTCCCGCATCCTCGTCGACGCCCTGCACGCCAAGGTCGTGCTCGTGGGCAGGGACTTCCGCTTCGGCGTGCGCGGCACCGGCGACGTCGACGCCCTCCGACGCCTCGGCGAGGCCAACGACTTCACCGTCGAACTGATCGAGGACGTGCGGCTGGAGGACGACCGCCGCGTATCGTCCACCTGGATCAGGGAGCTGCTGCGCGACGGCGATGTCGAGGGTGCCGCCGGCCTTCTCGAGCACACTCCCACGGTGCGCGGGGTCGTGGTGCACGGCGCCGCCCGCGGGCGTGAACTGGGATTCCCCACGGCCAACCTGTCGCCAGAGTCGCAGGGGCTGATCCCGGCCGACGGCGTCTACGCCGGATGGCTGACCGACCAGGGTGTGCGCTACAGGGCGGCGATCTCGGTGGGAAACAACCCCACTTTCACCGGCGTTCCGCAGAAGCAGGTCGAGGCCTTCGTCCTCGACCAGGACATCGACCTCTACGACCACGTCGTCGACGTCGAGTTCACCCATCGCATTCGGGGCATGGTCAAGTACACCGGCGTCGGGCCGCTCATCGCGCAGATGAACGACGACGTGCAGCAGGTCAGGCGTCTCCTGGCCTGACCTGTCGACAGGTCGAGGCCGTTGCAGGTGGGCGGGGTGCGATCAGACCGAGCGGTACACGAGGGCCGCGGCACCGATCAGCGGACCGTCGGTGTCGAGGCCGGTGGGAAGCACCTCGACGCGGCGCGCGTAGTCGAAGCGCGAGTAGCGGTCGATCGCCGTGCGGATGATGTCGAACAGGTCGGGGGAGACGCGCGCGAAACCGCCGCCGATCACCACGACCTCGAGGTCGAGCAGGGTCGAGACGGATGCAATAGCCCGGCCGATGGCCGTTCCGCTGCGGGTCACGGCCGCCACGGCGATGCGATCCCTCGCCGCGTAGGCGCGGGCGAGGTCCTCACCGGTCTCGCCCTCGAATCCTCGGGCCTGCGCCCACGCGACCGTGTGCGGACCGGCGGCGATCTCCTCGAGCGTGCATGGGGCATCCACGTCGGTGAAACCGGGAACCTCGAGCTGCCCGATGTGGCCCGCGTTACCGGAGAACCCGGCGACGACGGAGCCGCCGGAGATGACGCCGCCGCCGACACCGGTCGACACGATCATGCCCATCATGTTGTCGCGGCCTCGGCCGGCGCCCACCCAGTTCTCGGCCAGGGTGATGCAGAGGCCGTCGAGGCGCAGCACGGCCGGGGCCGAGTGCCCGAACTCGCGGGCGACCGCGGCGACGGTGTCGCGCAGCGGAAAGTCGCGCCATACCTGGAGGTTGACGGGGGAGACGAGCCCCTTCTCGCGATCGATGGGCCCGGCAGCGCCGATTCCGATGCCGCGGATGGTGAGCCCTTCATCCAGGGCCTGGAGCGAGGACCTGCACACGGAGGAGACGGCTTCTGCGAGTTCATCGGCGGAACGGTCGCGGCCCGTCGGATGCCGGAAACGGCTGCCCTCGAGAAGGGTTCCGTTCTCGTCGACCAGGGCCGACTCGACCTTTGTCCCGCCGAAGTCGACGGCGAGCACAACGCCCGTGGAACGCTCCGTCGGCTCGGAGATCGACGCGGTCGGATTCAGGCTCTCTGCTGGCACCGAACCAGCCTAGGGCACCTCGCCCGCCATGCGGTGAAAGCCTGGCACGGGTGCTGTCGGAAGGGCCGGATATCGTGAGGGCATGGTGTTCGACGCGTCCGCAGCCGCCCCCAGGCCCCGCCGTGTCGTCGACCAGTCGGTCGTGCTCCCGTTCGCTCCGTCGATCGTCTGGCACTGCTTCGTCGACCCCGTGCTCGCCGACGGCTGGCTCGCGCATCTCCTGATCGACGAGCGCGTGGGCGGCGGGTATTCCGTCGTGTGGCCCACGCACGAACCGCACGAGGCCGACTGGTTCGGAACGATCGAAGAGATCGTTCCCGACGGTCGACTGCTCGTGAGCTTCGCACCCCACACGCTCCTCGAGTTCACAGTGGCTGCGCACGACGGCGCTCTTGAGGCGGCGGGCAACTCGGAGAGCGTCGTGCGCGTGAGGCACGAGTCCTTTCTCACCGCAGACGAGCAGCGCACGGTGCGCGCATTCTGGCGGGCCAGGCTCGTCGATCTGGGGCAGCTGCTGCGGGGCAGACCCGTCGAGTGGAACCGGAGCCCCGGCGGCTGAGTGTCAATGCCTCGGTGTCAATGCCTCGCCTCTGCCCGCCGGCGGGTCGTACCGTGAGCACATGGATTCCTCTGCTCTGCCCCTCGTCCTCGTCACCGGCGCGACGGGGTACGTCGGGGGCAGGCTCGTGCCCCGCCTCATCGACGCCGGATTCCGCGTGCGCGTCCTGGTGCGCGACCCCCTCAAGCTCACCGACGTTCCCTGGGCCTCAGACGTCGAGATCGCCACGGGCGACCTCGACGATGCGTCGACGCTGCCCGCAGCCACCGAGGGCGTCGAGGTTCTCTACTACCTCGTGCACTCCATGGGCAGGCCCGGACACTTCCGCGAGCAGGAGGAGCGGGCAGCCCTGAACACCGCCCGCGCGGCGAAGGCCTCCGGCGTGAAGCGCATCGTCTATCTCGGCGGTCTGCACCCCGTGGAGGGCCGCCTGTCGGAGCACCTGGAGAGCCGCAAGCGCGTCGGCGAGATCCTGCTCGCCTCGGGCGTGCCCACCATCGCGCTGCAGGCCGGGGTCATCATCGGCTCCGGGTCGACGTCGTTCGAGATGGTGCGCCATCTGACCGACGTGCTTCCCTACATGCCGGCCCCGCGCTGGGTGCGCAACCGTATCCAGCCCATCGCCGTGCGCGACGTGCTCTACTACCTCGTCCACGCTGCCTCCGTGCCGTCCGAGGTCAACCGGGCGTTCGACATCGGCGGGCCGGATGTGCTGCGGTACGGCCAGATGATGAACGGATACGCCCTCGAGGCGGGCCTGAAGCAACGGCCGATCGCCGCGCTGCCGGTGATGACCCCGTGGCTCGCATCGCAGTGGGTGAACCTCGTCACGCCGATTCCTCGTGCTCTCGCCGTGCCCATCATCGCCTCGCTGCAGTTCGACTGCGTGGCGCACGACGAAGACATCCGAAAGCTGATCCCCGATCCCGAGGGGGGACTCACCTCGTACCGGCGTGCCGTTCGTCTCGCGCTCGGCAAGATGAAGGCGGGCGAGGTCGAGACGAGCTGGCAGAACGCCGTCGTGCGGGGCGCGGCGAGCGACCCGCTGCCTTCTGACCCGGAGTGGGCCGGTCACACGGTCTATCTCGATGTCAAGCAGCGGAGGAGCGGCGCAAGCGCATCCGAGCTCTGGAAGGTCATCGAGGGCATCGGGGGCGACAACGGGTGGTATTCATTCCCCCTCGCGTGGGCCGCCCGGGGCTGGATGGACAAGCTGGTCGGCGGCGTCGGTCTGCGCCGCGGACGTCGCAGTGCCACGGAGCTGCACAGCGGAGACGCGCTCGATTTCTGGAGGGTGGAGGCGATCGACCGTGGGTCGCTCCTGCGGCTTCGAGCGGAGATGAAGGTTCCCGGCCTCGCCTGGCTCGAGATGCGCGCCACCGCCGCCGAAGACGGGCACGGGTCCGTCTACGACCAGCGCGCCGTGTTCTTTCCCCGCGGCCTGGGAGGCCGTCTGTACTGGTTCGCCATCCTCCCGTTCCACGGCGTGATCTTCAACGGCATGGCGAATCGCATCACGGCGACGGCGGAGAAGGCGACCCGTGATCGGGGCGCTGAAGTGTCGTCTCCGCCGGAGGTGGTTCCCACCCCCTGAAAGGGGTGCCGCGTATCATGTCTGAAGAGCACTTACGGAGGCACGATGACTGACAAGCCTGTGACCGCATTCGTCGGAGACAGCATTACCGCAGCAGGAGCCTGGCAGGAGTGGTTCGCCGATGTCGATGCCCGCAACTTCGGAGTCGACGGTGAGACGACCGATGGGCTTCTCGAGAGACTCGATGCATTGATCGAGAGCGACCCGCAGACGGTCGTGCTCCTCATCGGAACGAACGACCTGGCGGAGCGTCGCGGCATCGAGCGCATCGTCCGCAACATCGAGAGCGCCCTCGTGCGCCTGCACCAGGAGCTGCCGGACGCACGCATCCTGCTGCAGTCCGTCCTTCCCCGTGGGCGCGAGTACGCAGAGAACATCAGAGAGATCAACCGTCACATCTGGCAGTTCGCTGCAACCCAGAGGGTGCACTATCTCGATCTGTGGCCAGCGATGGCCGATGCCGACGGCGAATTGAAGGCCGACTACACCGATGACCGGCTGCATCTCAACGAGGCCGGATACGACGTCTGGCTGTCGGAGCTCCGCCCCGCATTCGAGAGGGTGAACGACCTCCCTCCCATGTCTCGTCCGATCAGGCTGCCCGACCTCTCCGCGCAGTGACGCGCGCCCGAGTATCGGAGCAGATGCAATGACCGTGGATCGTCGCACCTTTCTGGTGGGCGCGGCGACGGGAGCCGCCGTGCTCGCCCTGACGGCCTGCGTCGGTCCGCCCACGCCCATCCCCACGACGGCAGCGGGCACGCCGACGCCCACGCCGGGCGCCGTTCCCCGTCCGAACGGATTCATCCGCTCCAACTGGGCGGCAGACCCGTTCTCGCTCGGCAGCACCAGCTATCTGCCCACCGGTTCGGCTCCCGACGCACGGGAGGTGCTCGGTGAAAGCGTGTCCGACAGGATCTTCTTCGCCGGCGAGGCCACCAGCACGGAGTTCCCCGGCACCCTGAACGGTGCCCAGAGTTCCGGCGCGCGGGCCGCCGCCGACGTGCTCCAGACGGCGTCCGACGGCGAGCGGATCGGCATCATCGGCGCCGGCCTCGCGGGCGCGGCGGCCGCCAAGGCTCTCGTCGCTGCCGGCTACGAGGTTCTGGTGTTCGAGGGCCGTGACCGGGTGGGCGGAAGGGTGGATGCGCATGGGCCCGGAGACTGGCCGGTGGTCGTCGACCTCGGCCCGTCATTCGTTCGTGGCGTCGACTCCTCCACCCTCACCGACTCGCTCGCCGAGCTCGACGTGGTGACCGTTGCCGTCGACGCGACGTCGCGCGTGCAGCTGACCGTGGCATCCGATGCCGTGCCCGACAATGCCGTCGGACCGGATGCGCTGGCCGCGGCCGTGACCTGGGGTGCGTTGCAGAGCAGAGACCCGAGCCTCACCGCATCGCTCGCCGGCTCGGGCGGTGCGTCGGTCGACGGCACCGCCGACGAGATCGGCGTCAGCCCCGCGTCACGCGTGGCCGAGTACGTCGACCGCACGGTCGTCACCGTGCTCGGCGCAGACGCGGCACAGCTGTCGACCTGGTACGGGCTCGACGACGTGGCGCAGGGTGAGGGCGGCGACGCCTTCGTCGTGGGCTCGGCGCTCCCTCTCGTGACAGAGCTGCTCGACGGAGCAGACGTGGCCCTGTCGACGCCGGTTCGCGAGGTGTCGGTCGACGACGACGCGGTTCGCCTGAAGATGGCCACCGGCGAATCGCTCCGCGTCGACCGGGTGATCGTCACGGTGCCGCTCGGCGTGCTGCAGTCGGACTCCATCACCTTCGACCCCCCGCTTCCCTTCGCCCACAGATCCGCGATCGCATCCCTCGGATCGGGAGCCGTCGAGAAGGTCTGGCTGCGCTACGACACCCCGTTCTGGACCGAGGAGGCCGCCTTCTGGAGCCTCGTGGTCGACTCGCCTCCATTCAGCGCCGACGAGGCGTCCTCGCTCGCCGCCACGCCGTCGCCGTCGCCGGATGCCGCGGATTCGATCCTGATCCGGCAGTGGATCAACCTCATGCCCCTGACGGGCGACGCCGTGCTGATCGGGCTCATCGGGGGCAGCGACGCGCTCGCCCTGTCGGAGCTCGGCGACGACGACGTTCGAGAGATCGCCCTGGCGAGCCTTCAGCCTTTCCTTCCTGCGCCCTGACGGCCTCTCCTCGAGAGTGCGATCAGACCGGCTGCAAGGCCCACGATGACGAGCAGGATGGCACCGGAGTAGGCCGAGAATTCCAGGGGGCCCGACACCTGGCCGGGGTCGAGGAAGAAGTAGGGGTACCAGCCCACGATGGCGCCACGGATCATGGTGAAGCCGCCCCACACGAGCGGGTAGATGAGCACGAGCCAGACTCTCTTCCAAGCGATAGGGGAGCGCCCCGGTGCGAGGATCCAGTCGATGATCACGTACGACGGAATCCAGAAGTGCAGAAGCTGGCTCGACCACGGAACGACGATCCGGTAGTTGTAGTCGCCGGCCTGGCTCACGATGAGTCCGAAGACGATGCCGGAGATGATCGTGAAGGTGGCCGTGAGCATCCGGGCCGTCATGAGCCAGCCCGGGTCGACGGGTCTCCTGAACGAGAGCCAGGCCCCGAGGCACATCACCACGACTCCGGCGGCGTTGCTCTGGTTGGTGAAGTAGGCGAAGTAGTTGGCTTTGGAGAAACTGCTGAACCCGAGGATGTACTGGTAGTCGCCGACGAGCGCGACGATGCCCACGATCGCCACGACGACGCGCGCCACCCCGAAGGCGGTGCGCGCTCTGCTCTGGCCGGAGGACGGCCCGGTACGACGCCGCACGCCGACTAGAGTCGCTCGATCAGGGTTCTGTAGAACCGGATTCCGGACAGGAAAGTCGCCACGTGCATCCGTTCGTCGATGGCGTGCAGGGTGGCACGCTCGTCGGAGGACATCTCGAAGGGCGTGAATCTGTAGACGAACGGGCTGATCGTGGTGAAGTGTCTGGCGTCGCTGGCCCCGAGCATGACGTAGGGCGACACGATCGCGCGGGGATAGACCGCTGAGATGGACTCGGAGACGAGCTGCCAGGCCTCACCCGAGGAGGGGGAGACGGGGGACGGTTCGCTCGGCGTGCTCGCGGCGACCACGACGAGGGGGTCGTGTATCGCTCGTCGGATGTGGCCGAGCGTCTCGTCGACCGAGGAGTCGATGGCGATGCGGGTGTTGACCACGGCGACGGCCCTCTCGGCCAGCGCGTTGGCGGAGTCGCTCGCACGCAGCTGCGTCACGGCCGCGGTGGTTCGCACCATGGCGTTCGTCTCGTCGCTGAGCCGGGCGAAGAGGGCGAGCAGAGGTCGCCTGAACGTGTCGACTCGGGTGAAGACGAAGCGCAGCAGCGGCGTCGAGTGCGCCCCGATCGTGCGGATCATCTCGATGTTGGGAGCGGTGAACGAGGCAGGGAAACGCCGGGCGTTCAGGCGCACGAGTGCCCGGGCCAGCCGGGTGGTCGCCGTCATGCGCGGGGGAGTCGAGGCGTGACCGCCGGACTGCTCGACCGTCAGCGAGATGTTCGCCATGCCCTTCTCGCTCACCCCCACGACCGCGCTCGGGCGACGCACGCCGGGGAACACGTTCTCGATGACGGCACCGCCCTCGTCGAGAACGAGACGGGGGCTGACCCCTCTGCTCGAGAGTTCGGCCACGAGGCTCGCCGCTCCGGAGCCCGCCGTCTCCTCGTTGTGCCCGAAGCTCAGATAGACGTCGTGTTCGGGAACGAAGCCCGCGCGAAGGAGCTGCTCGACCGCCTCGAGGATGGCGGCGACCGCTCCCTTGTCGTCGAGGGTGCCTCGCCCCCACACGATCGCATCGGCACCAGCGCCGGTCACGACCGCGTCGAACGGCGGATGCGTCCAGGCCTCAGGATCGTCGGCCGCGACCACGTCGTAGTGGGCCATCAGCACGGCCTCCCGCTCGGGCCGCTTGCCGGCCCACCGCATGAGGAGAGCGTGGCCGTCGACGACATCGACGACGAGCTCGCGATGCACGAGCGGATACAGCTTCTCGAGCGCGCCGATGAACTCGTCGAAGCGCGCCCAGTCGATGCTCGACTCGTCGAGCCGCGACACGGTCGGGATTCTCAGGAGGGTACGCAGGTGCTCGAGCGCAGTCGCGTCGTCGTGCCGCTCGGTCGCCTCGTCTTCCACACGACGACTTTACGCGGTGGGCCGGGGCCTCGCTCCGATACTCGACACGGCGAGGGCGGCGGCGTCGAGGCCGGACGACAGTGCCCGCGAGAGAACATCCGGTTCTCGGGACGATTCCCGCAGGAGGACGGCGAGAAAGGATGCGCAGAACGCGTCGCCCGCGCCGGTGGTGTCGAGCGCGGAGACGGCCTTGCTCGGAGCAGTGAGTCGGATGCCCTCCTGCGTGCCGAGCGCCACCCCGTCGCGGCCCAGGGTCAGGGCAACGAGCGGAAAACGGGCGACGAGCGCGTCGAGCACCTCGGCCGGATCGTCTTCTCCGGTGAGCGCGCGACCCTCGTCGAGGTTCGGAACGATGATGTCGCTGCCGTCGATCGCCTCGAGGAATCTCTCGCCGCCGAAGTCGTCGATGAACCCCGCCGATCCAGGGTCGACGCTGACCGTCACACCCGAATCGTGGGCGCGTCGGATGAGGTCGGGGAAGTCCTCAACCCTCGGATGCCGGAACACCGAGTAGCCGGTGAAATGCAGGTGACCGGCCCTCAAGAGGCGGTCGGCACCGATGTCGCGGGGAGTGAGCGCGGCGTTCGCGCCACGCTGGGTGAGCATCGTGCGCGCCCCGTCGGCCGAGACGATCACCACGATGGCCCCGGTGGGGAGATCGGGCTCGCCCAGCAGATGAGGGCTGACCCGTGCCTCGACCAGGAGGGCGCGGTGCCTGTCGAGATCGGTGACGTGCACGCGGCCGATGAAGTCGACATGGCACCCGGCCCACGCCAGCCACGCCGCCGAGTTGGCAGCGGAGCCTCCGGCCGTTCGAACGATGCTCGCGGGGGTGTCGGTGTCGGGCCGGATGTCGCCGGTCGGCGTCACGATGATGTCGTCGATGACGTCGCCGAAGACGATCACCCGCGGAGATCCCGCAGCGGCATGCGCGGAACCGAGCTCAGCCACGGACGGGCGCACCCTCGCTCCACGCCGTGGCGATCTCCGCGGCGAGGCGCACGTTGTTGCGCGCGATGTCGAGGTTCACCTCGAGGCTTCGTCCGCCCGAGGCGTCGACGATGTAGCCGAGCAGAAAGGGCGTGACCGCCTTGCCGTGAACGCCGGCGGCCTCCGCGGCCTCGAATGCCTGGGCGAGGACGCGGTCGTGCTCCTCCGGGTCCCACTGCTGCTCGAGGGGGATCGGATTCGCGACGACGATGCCTTGACCGTGACCCAGAGCATCCTGGTTGCGCATGACCGCCGCGATCTCCGCTGCCGAATCGACCGACCAGTCGATCGTGTGGCCCGATTCGCGGAGCCAGAAGCTCGGGAAGTTCGTGGTGCGGTACCCGATGACGGGCACCGAGAGGGTCTCGAGCCGTTCGAGCGTGGCGGGGATGTCGAGAACGCTCTTGACGCCGGCCGACACCACGGCGACGGGCGAGATCGCGAGGGCGGAGAGGTCGGCCGACTCATCGAAGGTCTGGTCGGCCCCGCGGTGCACTCCGCCCAGTCCGCCCGTGGCGAAGACTCGCACGCCCGCCTTCGCCGCGAGGTAGGCCGTGGCGGCGACCGTCGTCGCTCCGCTGATGCCCTTGGCAGCCAGAATCGGCAGGTCGCGCACGCTGGCCTTCGCCATGTCCTCCGATGCGATGCGCTCCACGCCGTCGGCCTCGAGGCCGATGCGGGGGATGCCGTCGAGGACGGCGACCGTGGCGGGGGTGACACCCCGGGAGAGCAGGATCTGCTCGAACTCGCGCGCTGCCTCGAGGTTGCGGGGTCGCGGGAGGCCGTGCGAGATGATCGTGGACTCGAGCGCGACCACGGGGCGCCCGTCGGCGAGTGCCTCGGCGACGGCAGGAGAGACGAGGAACGGCGAGGTCATGCCCCGGGTCAGCCGAGTCGGCCGCGCAGCGCGGCGACGGGGTCGGCGGCCTGCAGGACTCCCGGGCCGAACCGCAGAACGGTGACCGTGTGGGAGACCGGGCCCGCACCGGCGGACAGACGCGTCGCGATGGTGGCGCGCTCCCAGGTGAGGATCGCCTCCTGGGCGAGCTGCACGGTCAGGGCCAGGGGCTGCGTGTTTCCGACGCGCTGGGCCGGGAGGGTGTAGCCGCCGAGGGCTGCGAGTGCGTCGTAGATGTCGGACACCTCCCTCTGGGGCAGCGGTGCGGATGCCTGCGGCTGGAAGACGGCGACGAACAGGCGGGCGGCGAGTTCGACGGGGTCTGCGTTCCAGACGCCTTCCGGGCCGGAGAACAGAGCGGGGGACGGGGCGCCGAAGGGCACAGGAGAGGTCATAAGGAAAACCTAGCGTCGTGGCCCGCCGTGGACAATCGTCGTGACCGTGAATGTCGGCGCCGTCGTCCAGACTGGTGTCATGACTCCCGACTCCTCAGGCGCACGAGCCCCGGGCCGCGCGGTGATCGCCGGTGCCGGTGGCTTTATCGGCCAGGTGCTGCAGCGCGAACTCCGTTCGGAAGGCTACGAGGTCGTGCTCATCGGTCGTTCGGCGCCGGCCGTGGGCTGGCACGATGCCAGCGCGATCGACCGGGCCATCGACGGAGCCGCGCTCGTCATCAATCTCGCGGGCAAGAGCGTGAACTGCCGCTACACCGAGCCCAACCGGCTCGAGATCCGACGCTCGCGCGTCGAGACGACGAGACTCCTCAGCGAGTCGATCGCCCGCGTCGCCTCCCCGCCGCCCCTCTGGCTGAATTCGAGTACGGCGACCATCTACCGGCACGCAGAGGATCGACCGCAGACCGAGTCGACCGGCGAGATCGGCTCGGGATTCTCCGTCTCGATCGCCACCGACTGGGAGAGCGAGTTCTTCGACGCAGACCTTCCGAAGACCCGGCGGGTCGCGCTCCGCATGGCGATCGTGCTCGGTCGGGGCGGCGCCCTCGAACCGCTCGAACGGGTCGCTCGGCTGGGGCTCGGCGGCACCCAGCACGACGGCTGGTGGTTCCGGTCGCTTTTCGGTTCGGCCGCCCGTCGTCGGGCGGGCGTCTGGCACGAGAAGCAGGGCACGAAGGGCCTCCAGAAGTTCAGCTGGGTGCACATCGACGACGTCGTCGGTGTCGTCCGCTTCATCCGCGACAGGCCGAACATCTCCGGCGTCGTCAATGTCAGCGCCCCCGAGCCGAGCGACAACAGACGGCTCATGGCCCTGCTGCGCCGCAACGTCGGAGCTCCTGTCGGGCTGCCCGCATACCGGTGGATGCTCGAGCCGGCCATGTGGCTGCTCCGAACCGAGACGGAGCTCGTTCTGAAGAGCCGGTGGGTGCTGCCGGAGCGACTGCAGAACGCGGGCTACGTG
The DNA here is from genome assembly GCF_001422485.1 of Agreia sp. Leaf283. GTDB lineage: Bacteria > Actinomycetota > Actinomycetes > Actinomycetales > Microbacteriaceae > Agreia. Next base: position 439,170 of record NZ_LMNF01000002.1, on the reverse strand, counting down.
TTCCGTCACAGCACGCTCGAGCAGGCGCTCGACGAACTCGCGCGGCCCGCGCCCCGCCCGACGAGTTAAGCTGACGGCACGATGTCGCAGCGCTATCCGAACCCGTCCTTCGCCCGTCTCGCCCTTGCGCCCGGACTTCTGGCGGCGATCCTGCTGCTCGCGGGGGTCGCCCTGGTCGAGAGCGACTGGTTCACGATCTTCCGCTACGCGATCAGCATCCTGGCCGCCATCATCGGTGTCTTCGCGTTCCAGGCCCGCCAGTGGTGGTGGCTTCCGGCGCTGGCGGCCATCGTGGTGGTCTGGAACCCCATCGTTCCCCTGCAGCTGGAGCTGCTCGTGTGGCAGATCCTCCACCTCGTCGCCGCGGTGGTGTTCGTCGCCGCCGGACTGCTGATCAAGGTGCCTCAGGCGCCAGACCCCGCCTCCACGCGACGCTGAGCCTCCCGAACGACCGTGTTCGCGGCCGTGTTCGCCGTGTCGTAGACTTTCCGAAAGGCCGGGTTGCATCGCTCTCCCCGTCGACCGTGACCATGTCATGTTGCTCGACGCCACATCCGGCCTGCACGACCGCACCGATCCCGGCTCGGGATCGTTATTGAAGCCTCGTCGTCCACTGAGGGAGCACGGACGGCGGAGCCCACACTCCACAGGAGGAGCATGTCTCGATCCGGCGGACGCCGATCACCCAAGAGCGTCGACAACACCGGCCTCATCCCGATCCTCGCGCGCAAGGTGCGCGAGGTCGAAGCGGCGGCGCAGCGCGGAAAGGTCGCGCCCTCCAACCGCACGAAGTTCCTGGTCGTCGCCCTCCTCGCCCGGGAGGAGCGTACGGCCGTGCGCAACAACCCCGACCTGGCCGAGTCCGACCGCGCGGAGCAGATCAAGCGTCTCGACGGCATCGGTTCGATCCTCGCGAAGACGGCAGCCCGTGACACCTCGCTGATCACGCTGCTCGAGAACGATGCACCGATCTCACCGGTCGCGCAGAAGCTGCGACGTCAGTACCTCGAAGATGCAGGCATAGAGGTGCCCGACGAGATCGTCGAAGCGCCGAAGCAGACCACGATGCTGCCGCCCGAGCTGGCGGAGCGCCAGGTGATTCCCCAGTCGGTCAAGGCGCGTCAGCTTGCGAATCCGTTCCTCGCACCAGACTTCGCGTCGTTCGAGACGCAGAAGCACTCGACGCACGGCCGCCTGTCGAACTGGGAGCTCCTCGGACCGCTCTTCCGCGCGTTCGAGTACGGCGCCGGCGGCCAGGTGGCCAGCATGGAGCTGCCCGAGGCGCCGCGCATCGACAGGCTCTCCCCGCCCGGGCAGGAGCTCATGCGCCACCAGGCCCGCTTCGTCGCGAGCGTGTCCCAGGGGCACCGGTCCTTCCTGCTGGCCGACGAGCCCGGCCTCGGAAAGACCGCGCAGTCGCTGCTGGCCGCATCCGTCGCCGATGCCTACCCGCTGCTCGCGGTCGTGCCCAACGTCGTGAAGATGAACTGGGCTCGCGAGGTCGAACTCTGGACCCCGCACCGTCGCGCCACCGTCATCCACGGCGACGGTGCAGGGCTCGACGCCTTCGCCGACGTCGTGATCGTGAACTACGAGGTGCTCGACCGGCACCTCGCGTGGCTCAGCACGCTCGGCTTCCGCGGCATGGTGGTCGACGAGGCCCACTTCATCAAGAACCTGTCGTCGCAGCGATCGAAGCACGTGCTCGCACTGGCCGAGCGCATCCGGTCGCAGGCGCCCGGCGGAAACCCGCTCATGATGGCGCTCACCGGCACCCCGCTCATCAACGACATCGACGACTTCCGGGCCATCTGGCAGCTTCTCGGCTGGATCGACGGCACCAAGCCCACTCCGCAGCTGATGCAGCGACTCGAGGAGACCGGGCTCACCCCGGCCGACTTCGGGTTCTTCTCCGAGGCGCGCGAGGCGGTCATCGACATGGGCATCGTGCGGCGACGCAAGCTCGACGTCGCGGCCGACCTCCCGGCGAAGAGGGTCGTCGACCTGCCCGTGGAGCTCGACGACGACCTCGGTCGCTCGATCCGCGAGGCGGAGGCGGAGCTCGGCCGCCGGCTCGTCACCCGATATACGCGGCTCTTCGCCGCCCGCACGAAGTCCGATCCCGATGCCGAGGTGTCGACCGAGAACCTCATGCGCGCCGTCGCCCGACAGGAGATCGAGGAGTCGAAGGCCCAGGGCGGAAGCGGAGACAACGTCTTCACGATGGTGCGGCTCATCGGCCAGGCCAAGGCGTCGCTCGCCGCGGACTACACGGCCCAGCTCGCCCGTTCGGTCGGCAAGGTCGTGTTCTTCGCCAAGCACATCGACGTCATGGACCAGGCCGAGGAGGCCTTCGCCAAGGCGGGACTTCAGACCGTGTCGATCCGTGGAGACCAGTCGGCGCTGCACAGGCAGAAGGAGATCGACGCGTTCAACAACGATCCCTCCGTCGCCGTGGCCGTGTGCTCCCTGACCGCCGCCGGCGTGGGACTGAACCTGCAGGCCGCATCGAACGTGGTCCTCGCCGAACTGTCGTGGACCGCAGCCGAGCAGACCCAGGCGATCGACCGGGTGCACCGCATAGGCCAGGAGGAACCGGTCACCGCGTGGCGCATCGTCGCCGCCCAGACCATCGACGCGAAGATCGCCGAGCTCATCGACAGCAAGCAGGGTCTCGCCGCGCGGGCACTCGACGGTAGCGACGAAGAGGTCTCGTCGGGCGACAGCGTGCAGCTCGACGCGCTCGTGCACCTGCTGGAGCAGGCACTCGAGAGCTGAACCTAGACCAGGTCGGGCACGCGTTCGCCGGCCGGCGGCGGGGGAGGCGGGGTGCCGTCTCCGAATGGGCGGCCGCCGAGGCTCTCGCGGCCCGACGGCTCGAGCCAGCCCGTCGCATCCGGCCCGACGGGCACGATCTGCGTCGGGTTCAGATCGGTGTGCACGATGTAGTAGTGCTGCTTGATCTGCTCGAAGTCGATGGTGTCTCCGAAACCGGGCGTCTGGAAGAGGTCGCGCGCGTAGGCCCAGAGCACGGGCATCTCTGTGAGCTTCTGCCTGTTCGTCTTGAAGTGGCCGTGGTACACCGCGTCGAAGCGCACGAGCGTCGTGAACAGCCGGATGTCGGCCTCGGTGATCGTGTCGCCCACGAGATACCGTCGGCGGCTCAGCCGGTGGCCGAGCCAGTCGAGCCGCTCGAAGAGGATGCGGTAGGCGCGCTCGTAGGACTTCTGCGAGCCCGCGAAGCCGCACCGGTAGACGCCGTTGTTCACATCGGAGAAGACCAGGGCGTTCACCTCGTCGATCTCGGCGCGCAGGTGCTCGGGGTAGAGATCGGGAGCTCCCTCACGGTGCCAGGCCGTCCACTCCGTGGCGAAGTCGATGGTGATCCGGGGGTAGTCGTTCGTCACCACCTTTCCGGTCGGAACGTCGACGATGGCGGGCACGGTGATGCCGCGGGGGTAGTCGGGGTACCGGGCGAGGAAGGCGTCCTGCAGGCGCGGGATCCTCAACACCGGATCGAGACCGTCGGGGTCGAGATCGAAGCTCCAGCTGCGCTTGTCGTGCACCGGGCCGGCGATGCCCAGCGAGATGGTGTTCTCGAGGCCGAGCAGGCGCCGTGAGATGACGGCGCGATTCGCCCAAGGGCAGCCCCGGGCCACGATCAGCCTGTACCGGTCGGCCTCGGCGGGCCACAGCATCCGGCCCTCGGCATCGTGGCCGGACTCGGTGCCCGAGGCGGTGATGCGGTCGTCGATGTAGTTCGTGTCTCGGGTGAACTCGGAGCCGGGGGTCACATAGGAGCCGGCCGTGCTCAGGTCGTCGTTCATATCTCGTTCACATCCATGTGGCAAGGTTAACCGCCCTTGCCGGGGTATGTGCTGGAGAGGTGACTATGAAAAAGCCGAGTGTGTCGCAGGCCCTCCGGGTGATGTCGTCTCTTCGACCGGGTTCGCATACCCCCGCACCTCCCGCGCAGCCGCCCAGTGCGGAGCCGCATCCCAAGCACAACAGCACCGTCGACAACGCCGTGTACGCAGAGGGGCGTCGCGTGCTGTCGCCGACCAGCCTCGAGGACACGCTGGCCGGATGCTCCCGGTACGCCTCGTCGATGGCCTGGATCGGGCTCTACCGGCCCGACGAGACCGAGCTCGCAGCCATCCAGAAGGAATTCGATCTGCACCCTCTCGCGGTCGAGGATGCCATCGGTGCCCACCAGCGGCCCAAGCTCGAGCGCTATGGCAACACCCTCTTCGTCGTCCTCCGCGCTGCCAGCTACTCCGATGAACGAGAAGAGGTCGACTTCGGCGAACTCCACCTGTTCGTCGGCCCCAACTTCGTCGTCTCCGTGCGGCACAGCGAATCGCCCGACCTCGCCGTCGTGCGCCAGCGCATGGAGGCGGAGCCGGAGCTGCTCGCCCTCGGCCCGGTCGCGGTGCTGTACGGCATCCTCGATGCGGTCGTCGACCAGTACCTGCCGGTCGTGTCGGGCCTCGAGAACGACATCGACGAGATCGAGGCCCAGGTGTTCGCCGGCGACGCCGAGGTGTCGCGACGCATCTACGAGCTCTCGCAGGAGGTGCTCGACTTCCAGAGGGCCACGCTGCCCCTCGTCGGGATGCTCGAGACGCTGAGAGAGGGATTCGACGCGTTCGAGACGAACCTCGAGCTGCGACGCGCGCTGCGAGACGTGGCCGACCACGTGGCGGTCGTGAACGATCGCGTCGACGGGTTCCGCAGCACTCTCCGCGAGATCCTCGCGGTGAATGCGACCCTGGTGGCCCAGCGCCAGAACGAGGACATGAAGGTTCTCGCCGAGGCCAGCAACCGGCAGAACGAGGAGGTGAAGAAGATCTCCGCGTGGGCGGCGATCTTCTTCGCGCCGACCGTGATCTCCGGCATCTACGGCATGAATTTCGCGGCCATGCCGGAGCTGCAATGGCAGTTCGGCTACCCGGTCACGATCGGCGTCATGCTGGTCGCGATGACCGGGCTCTACGTGATGTTCAAGCGTCGAGGGTGGCTCTGAGACCACCGAGCGACGAGGGCGGCCGCGCAGGATAGAATTGTCGTCAGCACAGACTGGGGCCGCCTGGGTACTGCTCAGAAAGGCTTGATATCTACTTGACCGGAAGCTCCGCCACTCACAACATCGACCTCGACGAGAGCGTCGAGGCCTTCACCCCCGAAGAGCTCTTCACCGCAGCCACGGGGGTGCACGGTGCACCCCGCTCGTGGCCCGAGCTGCACGGCAGGCCCGACGTCGTCGTCAAGAAGGGTCTCGCGACCCTCATCAATACGTCGCTGACTCCTCATCAGGCGCTCGTCGAAGACCTGCTCTTCATCCGCGACGCGTTCATCGCGGCCGGCATCGACTTCGTGCTGGTCCGCGGCAACGACGAACGGCCCGTGCTCGTGGTGGATGCTCCGCTGCGACGCCGGGTGGAGAAGGCCCTCGCGGTCGCGTGCGCTAACGAACCGTTCTACTCGCGAACGGTCGGCGGTCGACGCAGGCCGCCCGTGCTGCTCGGCGACGGGCTGCTGTCCGAGAAGCGCAAGGCGAAGATCTTCCGGCTCTTCCGTCCGAGGCTCGAGCCGCTCGGCGGTCTCGCCTACGGGTCGTCGACCGGCATCGAGCTGCAGTTCTGGAGCATCGAGGGCGACGACTACATCTGCCCCGTCGAGAACTCCCTGACCCGCCGCGTGCTTCCGCTGGTCGAGGCGATTCCCGCCACGGTCGAGCTGTTCGGCCGCAACTGGGACACGTTCCAGGGCATGTTCGAACCGCACGCCACAGACGTGACATTCGACATCGACGTCGTCTTCTCCTGGGTCGACGGCAACGATGTCGAGTACCAGAAGGCGCGCGCCGCGCGCATGGAGGGCGTCGTGGTCGGCGAGGGCGACGAGGCGGATGCGCGCTACCGCCAGGTCGACGAGCTCAAGTACGCCCTCCGCTCCGTCTACCTCTTCGCACCCTGGGTGCGCAACATCTTCATCGCGACGGACTCGCCGCGACCCGCCTGGCTCGACGAGCACCCTCGCGTGCAGCTGATGCGCAGCGAGCAGTTCTTCGCCGACCCGTCGGTGCTGCCCACGCACAACTCGCAGGCCGTCGAGAGCCAGCTGCACAACATCCCCGGGCTGAGCGAGCACTTCCTGTACTCCAACGACGACATGTTCTTCGGTCGGCCTGTGCAGCCCTCCATGTTCTTCTCGTCGGGCGGCGTCACCAAGTTCATCGAGGCGACCACGCGCATCGGACTGGGATTCAGCGATCCGAGCCGCAGCGGCTTCGAGAACTCCGCCCGAGTCAACCGCGACCTGCTGCTCAAGAAGTTCGGCCATGTGATCACGCGCCACCTCGAGCACACGCCCGCCCCGCTGCGCAAGAGCGTGATCTCGCTGCTCGAGGCCGACTTCCCCGAGGAGTTCCGGCGTACGGCGGCGAGTCGCTTCCGCTCGAAGTCCGACATCTCGGTCACGAACTCGCTGTACCACTACTACGCACTGCTCGAGGGGCGCGCCGTCACCCAGGAGGACGCGAAGGTCCTCTACGTCGACACAACGCTGAAGAGCGGCCTGGGCCGACTGCCCGCGCTTCTCCGCCGTCGTCAGTACGATCTCTTCTGCCTCAACGACGGCAGCTTTCCCGAGGTTCCCGCGGGGGAGCGCGCCGCGCTGATGGTCGACTTCCTCGAGAAGTACTTCCCGATCGCCGCTCCGTGGGAGAAGACGACGAACTGACCGTCGGCTCAGGGAGCCAGGGCGGGCTCCTGAGCGACCAGTTGCGGAACGGTGAGGACATCGTCGACAGGCAGCTCGATCGCTCGGGCAGGCCGGATGACGACGTTCTCGCGTTCGAGGATGCGAGCGGTCTCCTCCGCCGACGTGTACGACGTCGTGCTGTAGGAGCCGATCGGCACGACGGTATGAAGGATCGTGTTCTCGTATACGTGAACGAGGTTGAACCCCTGCGCCCCGTCGCGCGCCCGTGTTCCGCCGACGGGCACGTTGAGGTCTTGGGTGTAGCAGGTCGCCGATGCCACAGAGACGGGGATTCCGGCAAACGTGGCCGTGCTCGAGTAGTGGAGGTGGCCGGCCAGGATCGATCGCACGTCGGATCCCTCGAGCACCTCGGCCAAGGCCGACTGGTCTCGAAGCTCCACGAGCACGGCGAGGTCTAGGACGCTCGGAACGGGAGGGTGGTGCAGGGCGAGGATCGTGCCGTGCGGCGCGGGGGAGGAGAGCTCCTCTGCCAGCCAGTCCAGCTGCTCGGGCGCGATCTCGCCGTGGTGGGCACCGGGCACGCTCGAGTCGAGCGCGATGATCCTCAGCCCGTTGACGTCGTGCACCCGGTCGATCGGCTTCATCGAGGGCAGCTGACCCAGCAGGCCCGCGCGGAAGGACGCCCGGTTGTCGTGATTGCCCATCACCCAGATGAGCTGGGCGCCGAGCCGAGCGGCGACGGGCTCGACCATGGCACGCAGCTTCTCGTATGCGCGGGGATCGCCCTTGTCGGCGAGATCACCCGTGAAGACGATGGCCTCGGGACGGGCCCCTGAGCTCTCGAGTTCGTCGAGCAGCTGGGCAAGGTGTGCCTCGGCGTCGACGGCCCCGTAGAGAAGGCCGTCACCGCCGATGAAGTGTGTGTCACTCAGGTGCAGAATGAAGTGATCGGGGCGGGCGTACTCGGCGGTTCTGACAGACATGTCAACCTCGGGTGTATGCCGGAGGTTCGCTCGACCTCCGTGCGGTTGCACCTAATTAACCATGTCCGACTGAACGATGGGTAAACGGCGCGCAGATTCGACGGTATTTCAGACCGGCGTCGCAGCCGCCAGCCCGAGGCGATCGAGCACCCAGGCGTACTCCTCGGCGACTTCCTTCCAGCGCTCATAGCGCCCGCTGACGCCGCCGTGCCCGGCGGTCATCTCGGTGAGAAGAAGCACGGGCGCGCCCGCCTGGCGGAGCCGCGCGGTCCATTTGGCGGGCTCGACGTACAGCACGCGGGTGTCGTTGAGGCTCGTCACAGCAAGGATCGGCGGATAGGCGACGTCGTCGCGCACGTTCTCGTAGGGCGAATACGACTTCATGTAGGCGTAGACCTCGGCGTCGTGCAGCGGGTCCCCCCACTCGTCCCACTCGATGACCGTCAGGGGGAGATCGGGGTCGAGGATCGAGGTCAGCGCGTCGACGAACGGCACCTGGGCAAGGATCCCGGCGAAGCGGTCGGGCGCCATGTTCGCGACCGCACCCATGAGCAGTCCGCCGGCGCTTCCGCCCTGGGCGACCATCAGATCCGCCGTCGTCCTGCCGGAACGGATGAGTTCGTCGGCCACGGCGACGAAGTCGGTGAAGGTGTTCTTCTTCGTGAGCGTCTTGCCCTGCTCGTACCAGTGGCGGCCGAGCTCGCCGCCGCCGCGCACGTGAGCGATGGCGAAGACCACGCCTCGATCGAGCAGGGAGAGCCTCGGCACGGAGAAGCCGGGATCGATGCTCGCCTCGTACGAGCCGTAACCGTAGAGGAGCGTCGGCCGCGGCATCCCGTGCTCGTCGACCCGACGTCGCACGATGGAGACGGGAATGCGCGCGCCGTCGTCCGCCGTCGCCCAGACGCGCTCCTGCTCGTAGTCGAGCGGGTCGTAGTCGCCCTGAACGGACTGACGCTTCAGCAGCGTCATCGAGCCGTCGGTCACGGAGTAGTCGAAGACGGTCGACGGGGTCACGAATGAGGTGTAGCCGAGCCGCACCGTGTGCTGTGTCCACTCGGGATTTCCTCCGGTGCCCACCTGGAAGAGGGCCTCGTCGAAGGGGATCTCCTCGATGGGACCGAACGGATTCTCTCCTTCGCCGAGCCGGATGACGGCCACGCGCGTCAGGCCGTCACGACGGTATTCGAGCGTGAGGTGATCGGCGAAGGCGTCGACCTCCTCGATGCGTCGGCCGGGGCTCGGCGCGACCACCGTTCGCCGGGTCGTCTCATCGTGCGGACTGGATGCGGGCACGTCGACCACCTGGAAGTCCTCGGCGCCGTCGTTGTGCACGATGAGCAGGCGGTCCTCGCCGGAGATCACCGCGTGCTCGACCTGGTACTCGACTCCCTCTCGTCGCGGCCATACGACCTGGAACTCGCCCCCGACGTCGTTCGTATCGAGGATGCGCACCTCGCTGGTGATCTTCGAGGCGATGTCGAGCACGAGGTAGCGGCCGCTCCGGGTGAGTCCGACACCGACCCAGAACCTCTCGTCGGGCTCGGAGAAGACGGCGACGTCGTCGGACGGATCGGTGCCGACCGTGTGCCGCCAGATGGTGTCGGGGCGCCACGAGTCGTCGACGGTCGGGTAGAACACGACGCTCGCGTCCGGCGAGAACGTGGCACCGGGGAAGGTGTCGGGAACCACATCGGCCCGGTTCGCACCCGTGTCGAGATCCCGTATGCGGAGCGTGTACCGCTCGTCGCCCGTCGTGTCGACCGAATAGGCGAGGAGGCGGCCGTCCATAGACACGTCGAAGCTGCCCAGGGAGTAGAAGTCCGTTCCCTCTGCCTCGATGTTGTCGTCGAGCAGCACCTGCTCCCGGTCGTCGTGAGCCGCGAGGTCGGGTGGCGTCCAGTCGTCGTCGCCGGAGATCGGAATGCGGCAGTGGATGCCGTACTGCCGCCCTTCGACGGTGCGGGAGTAGTACCAGAATCGGCCATGGCGCACGGGCACCGAGAGGTCGGTCTCGAGCGTGCGCGCCTTGATCTCGTCGAAGATCGACTGGCGGAGTCCCTCGAGATGCGCGGTCGATGCACGGGTGAACTCGTTCTCGGCATCGAGATAGGCGCGAACCGCCGGGTCGTCCTTCTGGCGCAGCCATTCGAACTCGTCGATGACCGTATCGCCGTGGTGGGTGCGCTCCGACGGGCGGCGCTCCGCTCGAGGGGCGTCGGGAAGGCGCGTCATATCAGGGTCACCAGCCTCGAGATGGCGGTGACGGGGATCGGCAGCCAGGCGGGGCGGTTGCGTGCCTCGTAGATGGACTCGTAGAGGGCCTTGTCGATTTCGAACGCGTCGAGCAGAACCCGGAAACGCTTGATGTCGACTCCGGCCCGGTCGGAGTATCCCTCGAGGAACGCCGTTCGCGAGGCCTGCGCCCAGCTTTCGGCGGATGCTCCGGGGTGCGACTGCTCGAAGGATCCGGCCACATAGTCGAACGACCTGAGCATCCCGGCGACATCGCGCAGGGTCAGATCGGGGCGCGATCTCTCCGCCAGCGGCCTGAGCGGCTCGCCTTCGAAGTCGAGGAGCACCCACCCCCGATCGGGCACCGCGACCACCTGTCCCAGGTGGTAGTCGCCGTGGATGCGTTGAAGCCTCGGCCACTCGGCCGACTCCGCTCCGGTGATGATCGCGTCGACCGCCGATGCGTAGACGCCCAGTTCGGGCACCTCGGCGACGGCGGCGCCCAGGCGGCGGCGCATGCGGGAGGCCACCCCCGCCCGCTCCTCGGCCGTCGCGGCCACCGTCGGCATGATGTCGGCGAGCACGGCGTGCACCTCGGCCGTCGCGGCCCCGAGGCTGCGAGCCCGATCGGAGAAGTCCTCGTTCTGCTCGACCGCGTCGAGCGCCACGCGCCACGCGTCGCGCACACCGGGGAGGAACCGCTGCGCGAAGGCGAGGTGGCCGCCGTCGATCGGCGAGTCGGGTGATGCTTCGGCGCGCCAGGTGCCCGAGACGAATCCCACAGACGGCGGAACGAGTGTGCACCCGGCCTCCGCGAGCGCCGACTGCACGATGATGTCGGGGTTCTCTCCGTGGTGCAGCGTTCGGAAGACCTTGCAGATGATGGGAAGGGACGGCTCGCCGGAGGCATCGACCGTGTCGAAGATGATCGAGGTGTTCGACTGCTCGCCCCGGAGAACCTGTGAGTGAGCGAACGACGAGTGCGAGGCCGTGGGATGGCGATGACCGGCAGCGGACGCACCCGACGAGCGCTCGCTCTGCACCCCGACGCCTCCGTCGAGGATGAACTCCAGAAGGGTCGCGCAGTAGGCGGGATCGTGCGGGGCGTCGTACACCCAGAGCGTGGCCGGCGCGTCGTCGACGATGCCGTCGACCGTGCCGACGAGGGTCGCCTCCGCCGCATCCGGTCTCGGCGCGGAACGATAGGCGAGGGGCACCTGGTACAGCGTGGATGCCGCGCCCGAACTGTCGCGCAGCAGGTGCGTGACGAAGGCGGTGCCGTCGGGCCCGGGTGGCAGCAGCCATTCGCCCACGAGCGCGAGGTCGGGATTCGACCCTGCGCTCTGGTACCAGCGCTGACGCGCGACCCATTCGGGGAGGGTGTTCGGACGGCGATCAGGACGGACAACACCAGCGGTCATTCCTTGACCCTACCTCGGGCACGGTGCGAGTCAGGGGGGCTTGCCCGCACGGGATTAGGCTCGAAGCATGACGAGTGCACCCACACACCTGCTGGCCGACGGCAATTCTCTTCCCGCCGTGGGGCTGGGAACCTACCCGCTCAAGGGTCCGGATGCGGTCGCCGCCGTGAGCGCGGGGCTCAGGGCCGGCTACCGGCTGGTCGACAGTGCCGTGAACTACGGAAACGAGGATGCCGTCGGCGAGGCGATCCGCACCGCAGGGATACCTCGCGACGAGATCGTCGTCACGACGAAGCTGCCCGGGCGAGACCACGGCTACGAGAGCACGCTCGCCTCGTTCCAGTCGTCGCTCGACAGGCTCGGGCTCGAGCGCATCGACCTCTACCTCATCCACTGGCCGAACCCGGGCGACGACCGGTACGTCGACAGCTGGCGGGCCATGGTGCATCTGCACGAACAGGGCCTCGCCCGCTCGATCGGCGTCTCCAACTTCACCGAGGAGTACCTGACGCGGCTGCAGTCCGAGACGGGCGTTCTTCCCACCGTGAACCAGGTGGAGCTGCATCCGTACTTCCCGCAGCTCGCACTGCGCGAGTTCCACGAGCTGCACAACATCCGCACCGAGTCGTGGAGCCCGCTCGGCAAGGGATCCGACGTGCTCACCTCGCCGGTGATCGTTCGCGCGGCCAGGACGCATGGAGTGACGGAGGCCCAGGTCGTTCTGCGCTGGCACGTGCAGCTCGGCAGTGTGCCGCTGCCGAAGTCGGCCGACCCGGCGAGGCAGGCCCAGAACCTCGACATCTTCGGCTTCGAGCTCACCTCTGAGGAGATCGAGGAGATCACCCTGCTTGGTCGTCCGGACGGCAGGCTGTTCGGCGGCGACCCGGTGACTCACAACGAGCAGTGACCGACCCACAACGAGCAGTGATGCCCGCTCCGTTCAGCCGAGCGATCCGATGATCGACTCGACGATCGCCCGGGCCTCGTCGCCCGCGGCCCCCGGCGTCATGGCGAAGATGTGGTCGGCACCCGAGAAACTCGTGAGCTCGAAGTCGACGCCGGCGGCCTCGGCGCGGGTCTCGAGCACGAGTGTGTCCGGATAGAGGATGTCGTTCGTGCCGGCGAGCACGGTGGTCGGTGCGAGGCCGGTGAGGGTGCCGTTCACCGGGCTCAGCCGGTACCCGGACGGATCGTCGCCGTGGGCCCAGGCGAGGCCGTTCGGCACCAGCGCGTCTCGGTCGAGCAGCACGTCTGTCGTGTCGATCGCGGGGATGGCGGGATTCGTCAGGGTCAGATCGAGCCAGGGCGAGAGCAGCACGATGCGATCGGGCTGGGCGATTCCCTCCTCGAGCAGGCTCTCCGCGAATCCGAGAGCCAAGCCGCCGCCGGCGGAACCGCCCATCAGCACGATCGGCGAATCGGGATGCGATCTGCGGAGCTCGAGGTAGACATCCATGATCTGCTCGTACGCGACCCGGTAGCCGTGCTCCGGCGCAAGGGCGTAGATCGGCATCGTGATGGTCGCATCGACGGTGTCGAGGATCCGATCGAAGAACGGGGCGTGCAGCGCCGAGGCCTCATGCACGTACGAGCCCCCGTGAATGAAGAGCACCTGCACGTCGGAGGCCTTCTCCGCGCTCGAGAAGACCTCGGAGGTGACACCGGCGACGAGCGCCTGTTTCGGTGGCAGTGCGGCGGATGCGGCGGCGACCCGGTCCGCGTCGTTGCGGCCCGACCACGCCTGCCCGCAAGCCACGACGACGAGCCCGACCAGGAGCATTCCGCACAGGGCGACGAGAAGACGACGCATCGGCACTACCCGTCCATCTGCTCGGGACCCGCCGAAGAAGTTGACCGTGCGGATCGAAGAATGCCAGTATCGACATGCCCGTCAACAGGGCAACCCTAGACACCCTAATAGTGTGTGAACTCATCGCGAACGAATGCGGTGTAATTCGCCTTACGCGAACGTGTGTGCACCTCTAGAGAGAGTCGCTGGTGGATCTCACCCTCATCGTTGTCCTGGTCGTCGTCCTGGCCCTCTTCTTCGACTTCACGAACGGTTTTCACGACACCGCGAACGCCATGGCGACGCCGATCGCGACGGGTGCGCTGAAGCCACGGATGGCCGTCGGGCTCGCCGCCGTCCTGAACCTGGTCGGCGCGTTCCTGAGCACCGAGGTCGCCCGTACGATCTCGGGCGGCCTGATCAGGGAGGGCGACGGGGGCATCCAGATCACCCCGGAGATGATCTTCGCCGGGCTCATCGGTGCAGTGTGCTGGAACATGGTCACGTGGCTGTTCGGCCTGCCGTCGAGCTCGTCGCACGCCCTGTTCGGCGGACTCATCGGGGCCGCGATCGTCGGAGCCGGCGTCGGTGCAGTCGACTTCAGCGTGCTGGTCTCCAAGGTCGTCCTGCCCGCGCTCGTCGCTCCGATCGTGGCCGGCTTCGTCGCCTTCGCCGCCACGAGGCTCGCCTACGCGATCACGCGCGACCCCGCCACGGGCCGAGGGCTCGGGCGCGGCAACTTCCGATACGCGCAGATCTTCTCGTCGTCGCTCGTCGCGCTCGCCCACGGCACGAACGATGCCCAGAAGACGATGGGCGTGATCACCCTCACCCTGATCGCGACCGGCTCGCAGGCGGTCGGTACGGGCCCGGAGTTCTGGGTCATCGCGGCCTGCGCCCTGGCCATCGCACTCGGCACGTACACCGGCGGCTGGCGGATCATCAAGACGATGGGAACCGGACTCACGGACATCAAGCCGGCCCAGGGCTTCGCGGCGGAGACCTCGACCGCCGCCACGATCCTGGCCTCGAGCCACCTCGGTTTCGCGCTCTCGACGACCCAGGTCGCCTCGGGCTCCGTGATCGGTTCGGGACTCGGACGCAAGGGTGCGTCCGTGCGATGGCGCACCGCGGGCCGCATCGGCGTGGGGTGGCTGCTGACCCTGCCGGCCGCTGCGGCGGTCGGTGCGATCGCCGCCCTTCTCGCCAGCATCGGGCCGGTCGGCATCGTCATCGACGCCGTGCTCGGCCTGGGAGTGATCGTGGCGATCTTCATCATCTCCTCCCGCGACCAGGTCACCAGCGGCACGGTCGTCAGCGAGGTCGACGCGGCCGTCGGCGCCGTGCGTACCCCCAAGGCCACACGCAGGAACCTGAAGAAGAAGAGGCAGGCGGCCGAATGATCGACTGGGCAGCATTCGCCATCGTGGCCGTGGCCGCGCTCGTGTCGGCGTCGGTCGTCGTGAGCCTGTTCGCCTTCGGGCTCCGCCTGTTGAACGTAGGACGAGGCGTCGACGCCGACGACACTCCGGGCGCGATAGAGACCACCGAATCCGGCTCCGTCTCGGTCGTGCCCGCACAGCAGGAGAGCCGTCCACGATGGGCCACATTCTGCGCCGTGATCTGCTTCGGCCTCTGCATCCTGGCCGTGCTCTTCGGCATCTACCTGATCGTGCCGTTCTTCCACGCGAGCTGAGGCGAGGGGCGCTAGTGTCGGGGCCATGGATTCCTCGACGGCCATTCCCGATCTCGTCGCCGCCGTGCGCGGCCGTTTCGACTCGGGGCGCACGCGTTCTCTCCGCTGGAGGCTCGAGCAGCTGAGGGGTCTGCGCGACTTCCTCGTCGAGCGGGGTCCTGAACTCGAAAAGGCCCTCCGTTCCGACCTGGCGAAGAACCCGAGCGAGTCCCAGCTCACAGAGATCGGCGTCGTGCTCTCCGAGGTGACGCACACGATCTCGCAGCTACGGGCGTGGCTCCGCCCGCGTCGGGTGGGCGTTCCGCTCGCCCTGGCTCCGGCCTCCGCCTCCGTGATGCTCGAGCCGCTGGGCGTGGTGCTCATCATCTCGCCGTGGAACTACCCGGTTCAGCTCCTGCTGGCGCCGCTGGTCGGTGCCCTCGCCGCGGGCAACGCCGTCGTGCTCAAGCCGAGCGAGCTCGCTCCCGCGACCTCGGCCGTGATGGCCCGCTTCCTGCCGCGCTATCTCGACGACCGCGCCGTCGCGGTGGTCGAGGGGGCGGTCGATGAGACCACCGAGCTGCTCGCCCAGCGCTTCGATCACATCTTCTACACCGGCAACTCGAGGGTTGCGCGCATCGTGGCGCAGGCGGCGGCGAAGAACCTGACGCCTGTCACCCTCGAGCTCGGTGGCAAGTCGCCCGTCTACGTCGATGACACCGTCGACATCGACGCCGCGGCCAGGCGCATCGCGTGGGGCAAGTTCCTCAACGCCGGGCAGACGTGCGTGGCGCCCGACTACGTTCTGGCGACACCGGATGTCTCGGCTCGCCTCGTCGACGCCCTGCGCGTCGCGATCTCCTCGCTCTACGGCGGCGACGCGCACGAGACGGCCGACTACGGCCGCATCGTCAACGACGCCCAGTTCGCGCGGCTCACGGGTCTCCTGAATGACCAGCAGGCCGCCATCGGCGGTCGATCCGAGGCGACGGAGCGGTACATCGAGCCGACGGTGCTGGTCGACGTCGGCCTGCACGACGAGGTCATGACGCAGGAGATCTTCGGGCCGATCCTGCCGATCGTGACCGTCACCGGCCTCGACGACGCACTCGCCGTCATCCGTGCCGGTGACAAGCCGCTCGCGCTCTATGTGTTCAGCGACGACAAGGATGCCCGCCGCCGGTTCCTGACCGAGACGTCGTCGGGCGCGGTCGGCTTCGGCGTGACGGTGGCTCATCTCAGCGTGCCCGGGCTGCCGTTCGGCGGAGTGGGGGAGAGCGGCACCGGCAGCTATCACGGGCGGAGGAGCGTGGAGACGTTCAGCCACGAGAAGGCCGTGCTGTCGAAGCCACTCGCGCCGGACACGCTCGGTCTGGTCTACCCGCCCTACACGCCGAAGCGCAGCTCGTTCATCAGAGGCCTGCTGCGCAGGCTGAGTTAGGGTTGTTGCCGGGGGCCACGAGCCCCCTTCCCAAGCAATGGAGCTGATATTCACATGACGAATGCCTCGACGACCGCGCCTACGACCGCCGCGGAGAGACTGGCCGCGCAGACCTCCGCAGAGACGGCAGCGAGCCCCTCGACGGCCACCCGCTTCCGCACCGAGACCGACTCGCTCGGAAGCGTCGACATTCCGTTCGATGCCTTCTGGGGCGTGCACACGGCCAGGGCACTCGAGAACTTCCCCATCAGCCGTCGTCCCATCTCCGTCTACCCTGACCTGATCGACGCGCTCGTGATCGTGAAGCAGGCGGCGGCGAGGGCGAACGTCGAGATCGGTGTGCTGACGGCCGAGAAGGGCGCGATGATCGACTCGGCGTGCGAGGCGATCCGCCGGGGGGAGTACCACGACCAGTTCGTCGTGGGCGTCATCCAGGGCGGCGCGGGCACCTCGACCAACATGAACACGAACGAGGTCATCGCCAACGTGGCCCTGCAGCTGGCCGGCGAAGAGAAGGGGCGCTACGACCTGCTGCACCCCCTCGACGACGTGAACCGCAGCCAGAGCACGAACGACACCTACCCCACCGCTGTCAAGCTCGCACTCGTCTTCTCCCTGCAGCGGCTGCTCGTCGAGCATGCGCTGATGCGCGACTCGTTCGGCGCCAAGGGCAAGGAGTTCGCGGGCATCCTGAAGGTGGGTCGCACCCAGTTGCAGGACGCCGTGCCGATGACGCTCGGCCAGGAGTTCCACGGGTTCGCCACCACCCTGACCGAAGACCTCGAGCGCATGGAGGAGACCGTTCCACTGCTGTGGGAGATCAACCTCGGCGCCACGGCGATCGGCACCGGAATCACCGCCGACCCCCGCTACGTCGAGTCCGTACGCGCCCACTTGAGCGCGCTCACCGGCTACGAGCACATCACCGCCGTCGACCTCATCGAGGCCACCAGCGATGCGGGCGTGTTCATGCAGCTCTCCGGCATCCTCAAGCGCAGCGCGATCAAGCTCTCGAAGATCTGCAACGATCTGCGGCTGCTCTCCAGCGGCCCGCAGGCCGGCTTCGGCGAGATCAACCTTCCCCCCAGGCAGGCAGGGTCGAGCATCATGCCGGGCAAGGTGAACCCGGTGATCCCCGAGGTCGTGAACCAGATCGCCTTCTCTGTCGCGGGCGCCGACCTCACCGTGACCATGGCGGCCGAGGGCGGCCAGCTGCAGCTGAACGCGTTCGAGCCCGTCATCGCCCACTCCCTGCTGCAGAGCCTCGCGTGGATGAGGCAGGGATGCCGCACACTGCGCATCAACTGCATCGACGGCATCACGGCCAACCACGAGAGACTCGACGCCATGGTCGCGTCGAGCGTAGGCGTCGTCACCGCCCTCACTCCATACATCGGATACGCCGCCGCCTCGTCGCTGGCGCACGCGGCCCTGCTCACGAAGCGCAACATCGCCGACCTCGTGGTCGAGGCGGGCCTCATGGATCGGGAGCGCGTGCTGAAGCTGCTCTCGCCGGCCCGGCTCTCCGGCCTGGAACCCGTGACCGACGTGCTGCAGGTGATCGCGCAGGCCGAGGCAGAGGCAGAGGCAGAGGCAGAGGCAGAGGCAGAGGCAGAGGCAGAGGCTTCTACTCGCCAGGACCCGTAGAACGCGCTTCCGCCTCTCGCAGCATCTGCGAGAGACGGCGCAGTTCGCGCCCGTCCGAGACATCGGCCGACCAGCGGCGGGCCAGGATGCTGTTGCGCGCGGTGTCTCGCAGCGGCACCTGGATGGTCTCCTCGGCCGGCAGCCCGGCCAACAACTGGCGCGCCCGGGTGAGCTCGGCATCCACCTCGACGCCGATCATCAGCACGACCGACGAGATGTAAAGCCAGATGAGCGCCGCGATGGGAACGCCGAGCCAGCCGTACAGCCGGTCGTAGTTCGCGAATGTCGCGAGGTAGAGGCCGAAACCGACCGCGGCCAAGGTCCAGATGGCGACGGTGAAGGTGGCCCCGACCGACAGCCAGCGCAGTCGCGGCCGATGCAGGTTGGGCGTGCCGTAGTACAGGAACCCGACAGTGAAGATGGCCACGAGCGCAAACGGAATCCATTTGAGCGCCGACCAGAGCTCTGCGACGACGCGGGGCCAGCCCAGGGAGTCCACCAGAGCTCCGGCCACGGTGGGCGTGAGCCCGACGATGACACCGATCACGAGATAGCACACGATCAGTCCCGCGGCCACGCCGAGCATCAGGATGCGGTTCTTCGTGAGCCGACGTCCTTCCTCCACCTCGTACACGTTGTTCATGGCGCGGCCGAACGCCGTGGCGAACCCTGACACGGTCCAGAGAGTGAGCACCGTTCCGATGAGCAGCGCCCAGCCGGAATTCGGCAGCAGCGACAGCTGGTCGAAGATCGCGCGGACGGCCTGCGACGTGTCCGGCTGGGAGAGGCGCCCGACCACGTCGAGGATCAGCTGGATCGTCGCATCCCCGTTGTCGAACAGGGCCAGGCCGGAGACGATGGCGAGGGCGGCCGGGAACAGCGACAGCGCGGAGAAGAAGGTGATCGAAGCGGCCGCGTCGATGTCGCGGTGGAGGATGAAGCCGTGCCAGGTGCGACGGATGGCGTAGCGGGTGGCCCTGCGATCGAGCTGCCTGCGGGTGAGGAGGGGATCACCCGCGCGCGTCATGATTCGATAGTAGAGGCGGCCCGCATCGCGCCGTGACAAGGCTTAGCATGGCCGTATGCACGTTGCCGAGACCGCGCCGCAGGGGATCCTCGATCTGCTCGAAGCAGAGTTGGGCGAGGCCGTGTCGACCGATCCAGCGCTCCTGCAGTCCGTTCGCACAGACAAGTCGGGCTGGGTCGCGCCCGGCACGCCCCTCGCGGTCGTGCGCGCACGCACTGTCGATCAGGTTCAGGCGGCCATGCGCATCGCCGCGCGGTACCGCGTTCCCGTCGTTCCCCGGGGAGCGGGCACGGGCCTTGCCGGGGGAGGCGTGGGCACCGATGGCGCGCTCGTCATCTCGACCGAGCGCATGACCGAGGTCGTCGAGGTGAACCTCGCCGATGAGCTCGCCGTCGTGCAGGCCGGCGTCATCAACCAGCACCTGAGCGATCTCGTGGCACCGCACGGCCTCGTCTTCTCGCCGGATCCCGCATCCAGGGCCATCTCGACGATCGGCGGCAACATCGCCACGAACGCCGGCGGGCTCCTGTGCGCGAAGTACGGGGTGACCAGAGAGGCGATCCTCGGTCTTCTCGTGGTGCTGCCCGACGGATCGCTTCTTCGTACCGGCCATCGCAGCGTCAAGGGCGTCACGGGTTACGACCTCACGGCCCTCTTCACCGGCTCGGAGGGCACGCTCGGCATCATCGTCGAGGCCACGGTGCGTCTTCGACCCATTCCCCCCGGCGACGTCGTGACGATCGGCGCTTTCTTCGCCGACCTGGCGGCCGCCGCCTCCGCTGCAGCGGCCATCACGGCCGCCCGCATCAGGCCGGCGGTCATGGAGCTCATGGACTCCGCCTCGCTGATCGCGATCGATGCCTACTCCGGCACGCGGCTGGCCGAGGGCGGCGCGGCGTACCTCCTCGTGCAGACGGATGCCCGTGGTGCCGCAGACGAGGCATCGGCGATCACCGAGATCCTCGCGCGGGCAGGGGCCGACGTCAGGCTCGCGCGAGATGCGGCGGAGGGCGAGGCCCTGCTCGCCGTGAGGCGGAACTTCCACCCGGCCCTGGCCTCCCGGGGCGAGGTGCTCATCGAGGACGTCTGCGTTCCCCGTTCTCGGCTCGTCGAGATGTTCGCGGCCATCGAGGACATCTCGAGGCGCCACGGCATCTCCATCCCGACCGTCGCGCACGCGGGCGACGGCAACCTGCATCCGAACTTCGTGCTTCCCGAGCGGCCGCCACGCTCGATCGGCGGCACTGCCGGCAGTGAGGTGGGAGTAGACGAGAAGTGGGTGCCCGATGCGGTGTGGGCGGCGGCCGACGAGCTCTTCCAGGCGGCCGTGGCGCTCGAGGGAACGCTGACCGGCGAGCACGGTGTGGGAGTGCTCAAGAAGCGCTGGCTCGAGAACGAGATCGGTCCGCATTCCCTCGCGCTCCAGCGCGGTATCAAAGCGGTGTTCGACCCGCAGTCGATCATGAATCCCGGCGCGGTGTTCTGACGCATCGGCCTCCCCGAATCATCGCCGTGCCGATAGGCTCGGTGGCCTGTCCCCGATGAGGAGTCCCGTGACCCAGCCTTACCAGCCCGGCTACTACGCGCAGCAGCAGGCAGCACCTGCATTCGCCCCCGCTCCCCAGCAGGCGGCGAACCCCGTCTACTCCGAGCAGGCGGTGTGGAGCGCACCCACCCCGCCGACGCAGAAGTCGACGGGGCTCGTGCTGTCGATCATCGGCATCAGCGTTCTGGGCTTCGTCTTCCTCGCCGTCCTCGTCTACATCCTCATCGGGCTCGGCCCGTTCGCTCTCTTCGTCTGCGGCCTCGTTGCGCTCATCCCGCTCGCCGTCGTCATCCTCACCATCACGTGGATCGACCGGTGGGAGCCGGAACCGCGAGGGGCCCTCTGGTTCGCCTTCCTCTGGGGCGCGGCCGCATCCGTCGCCATCGCCCTGCTCGTCGGTCTCGGCGTGCAGCTCGCCGTCTACTACGCCACGCAGGGCCAGGGCGGCGTCGGCGACTTCTTCTCCGCCGTCATCCAGGCTCCGCTGGTCGAGGAGGGCGCCAAGGGTCTCGGCGTGCTGATCCTGTTCTTCGTGCTGCGCCGCCACTTCGACGGACCGGTCGACGGCCTCGTCTACGGCGCCACGGTCGCCGCGGGCTTCGCCTTCACCGAGAACATCCTCTACTTCGGCTCGTCGCTGATCGAGTCGGGAGGCATCGGGCTCGGCTTCACGTTCTTCCTGCGCGGCATCATGTCGCCCTTCGCCCACGTGATGTTCACCGCCTGCACCGGCGTGGCCCTCGGCTTCGCATCGCAGAAGAAGGGCTGGCTCCCCGGCATCGGCTTCTTCTTCATCGGGCTCGTCCCCGCGGTTCTCCTGCACGCCCTGTGGAACGGGTCGTCGTTCATCGTCGAGGGCCTGGGCGGCTTCTTCATCGTCTACGCCCTCGTTCAGGTTCCCCTGTTCGCCCTGGCCATCGTCGCCGTCGTGTTCCTGCGCAAGCGCGAGGCCGCACTCACGCGGGTTCGACTCGACGAGTACGCGGCGGCCGGGTGGTTCACGCCCGAGGAGGTGGCGATGCTGTCGACCGGCACCGGACGGCGGCAGGCTCGCACCTGGGCGAAGGCGCAGGGTGGAGACAAGGGCACGGTCATGCGACGGTTCACGCAAGATGCGACGCGCCTCGCCTTCGCGCGCCAGCGCGTCGTCACCGGCCGTGACGGAATCGGCGGACGCCGGGACGAGGCCGACCTCCTGCAGGCCGTGTCCACCGACCGCGCCATGCTGCTGTCGACAGGGCCCCAGGCGCCGGTTCAGGGTTCGTACTCACCGCCCGCCGCCGATCCGTATTCGCCGCCGGCTGCCGACCTGTACTCCTCGCCTTCTCCGCAGCAGGGTCCGCCCGTCATCTGACCGCGGGGCGGCGTCCTCAGACCCGAGTAAACTGGTTGGCCGCTGCCAAGGAGTGTCAAAAAAGTGGTTTCAACCGAGCTCGCCCAGGAACGTCGCTATGTCGAGGGGCTGTACACCCGCCTCGACGCACTGAGGGCGGAGGCGCGCACGGCTCTCGAGAGGGTGCGGCGCGAGAGCGTGGGGGGCAACCACCAGAGCCGCTCCGAGCGCGACGCGTACGCCCGGCTCTACGAGGACCGCATCGCCCAGCTCGACGAGGTCGACGACCGGCTGGCGTTCGGACGGCTCGAGCTCGTCGATGCCGACGCCGAAACGGCCGAGGCAGCCGACGACCCCGACGACAGCTCCCCGTTCCGCTACATCGGTCGCATCGGTCTGCGCGACGAGCAGTTGAGGCCGATCCTGCTCGACTGGCGGGTGCCGCAGGCAGCCGCGTTCTACCAGGCCACCGCCGCCACGCCGCTCGGCGCCCGGGCCCGGCGCCACCTCATCACCGAGGGTCGCACCGTCACACGCATCGACGACGAGATCTTCGATGCGGAGCTGCTCGTCGAGCAGGCCGATTCGCTGCAGGGCGAGGCGGCACTTCTCGCCGCTCTCACGAGCCAGCGAACGGGCCGTATGTCCGACATCGTCGCCACCATCCAGGCCGAGCAGGACAGGATCATCCGGTCCGAGCTCGGGGGAGTGCTCGTCGTGCAGGGAGGGCCAGGCACAGGAAAGACCGCCGTGGCCCTGCACCGCGCCGCCTACCTGCTGTACTCCCACCGTGAGCGACTCGCGTCATCCGGTGTGCTGGTGGTCGGCCCGACGAGGGCCTTTCTGCAGTACATCGAGGCCGTGCTGCCGAGCCTGGGCGAGACGGGTGTCGTCGTCTCGAGCGTCGGGGGCCTCTACCCGGGCCTCGAGGCGACGCACGACGATGCCCCGGAGACCGCGCGGGTGAAGGGAGCCGCCGAGATGGCGGCACTCATCAAGCGCGCCGTGCGCTCGCGCCAGCGTGTGCCCGCCGAGGCGACCGACCTCGAGGTCAACGGCGAGCGACTCACCCTCGAACCCGGGCTCATCTCCTCGGCCATGCAGCGGGCATGGGAGAGCCGCAAGCCGCACAACGAGGCACGGGTCGTCTTCGTCAAGAGCGCGCTGAACCAGCTGAGCCGACTCCTCGCCGACCAGCTGCGCTCGCACGGCAATACGGTCGACGATGCCGACCAGGCCGTGCTCCGCGAAGACCTGCGCACGTCGCCCGATGTGGTCGTGGCGCTCAATACGGCGTGGCTGCCGCTCACGCCCGAGAAGCTTCTTCAAGACCTCTACGCCCGGCCGCAGTGGCTGGCGTCGTTGACCCCGTCGTGGAGCGATGCCCGACGCGCCCTGCTGCGTCGCGACCGCGATGCGCCGTTCACGATCTCCGACGTGCCCCTGCTCGACGAGGCGGCCGAGCTGCTCGGCGAGTACAACGCCCAGAACGCCGCCCTGAAGCGCGAGGAGAAGCTGCAGAAGAAGCGCGACATCGAGAACGCCGAGAACGCGATCCGCAACATGCAGGTCGAGGGACTCGTGCATGCGGAGGACCTGGCCGCGGGATTCGCCGAACGCAGCGTGCGTGGCACGACGGCCGAGCAGGCCGCGGCAGACAGAACCTGGACCTACGGGCACATCGTCGTCGACGAGGCGCAGGAGCTCTCGGCGATGCAGTGGCGCGTGCTCGCCCGCCGCTGCCCTCTGCGATCGTTCACCGTCGTGGGCGACATGGCCCAGGCGAGCTCGGCGGCCAGTGCCCGCAGCTGGCAGGATGCCGTGCGCCCGCTCGTCGGCGCCTCGCCCCTCGGAGAGAAGTGGCGCCTCGAGGAGCTCACCGTCAATTACCGCACGCCCGCTCAGATCGCGGCCGAGGCCGAACGGATGGCCGAGCGCAACCACCTGCCGATCACCCGCGCGACCGCCGTGCGCGAGAGCGAGTGGCCCGTCACCACGACGACGGTCGAGCTCAGCCCGGCCGGTCGCGCCGCCGATCCCGACGCCCTGGGCGACGCGGTGATCACGGTGATCGAAGACGATCGCGACATCGACTCCCGGGGCACGGTCGCGGTGATCGCGACCGAGGCGACGGTGGATGCGCTGTACCCCGCACTGTCGGAATCGTTCGGCCGCGACATCGGGCTCGGTGCACAGGGCCTCAACCGCTCGATCGCCGTGCTGACGGCGCAGGACGCGAAGGGCCTGGAGTTCGACGCGGTCGTCGTCGTGGACCCCGACGGCATCCTCGCCGAGTCGACCCGCGGGGCATCCGGCCTCTACGTCGCGATGACGAGGCCCACCCAGCGGCTGCACCTCGTGCGCCCGGTGTGACACGCGATTACCCCGTGAGAGAACGCTTTTGACCCGCGCACCCCGGGAACGGTTGGATGGTGTCATGACCGAAAACATGAACACCAAGCCCGAGATCGATTTTCCCGAGGGCCCCGCTCCGACCGAGCTCGTCATCGAGGACATCGTCGTCGGAGACGGTGCAGAAGCGACGCCCGGTGCAACCGTCGAGGTGCACTACCTCGGTGTCGAGTACGAGACCGGCGAGGAGTTCGACTCCTCGTGGGGTCGCGGCGAGACCATCAGCTTTCCGCTGAACGGCCTCATCGCCGGCTGGCAGGAGGGCATCCCGGGAATGAAGGCGGGCGGCCGTCGCAAGCTCACCATTCCGCCCCACCTGGCCTACGGCCCCGCCGGCGGTCACTTCCTCGGCGGAAAGACCCTGGTCTTCGTCATCGACCTCATCAGCGTCCCGTAACCATCCATCGTGGCCGGACTAGGCGAGCAGGGGTGCCAGTGAGCGTCCCGAGTTCGCGAGTTCGGCCACGATCCGTTCAGGGCTTTCGATGCGAGTGCGCGGCCCGGAGAAGCACAGCCCGGCCACGAGCAGCCCGCTGGAGTCCCTGATCGGCACTCCGATACATCCGAAGCCCGGAACGAATCGACCGATCTGGCTCGAGTAGCCGCGGGCGAGAGCCGCAGCGAGATCGTCGTCGATCCCGCGTCCCGCGTGTGCCGTTCGAGCGCTGGCCCGGCCGAGGCTCCTCTGCTCCGCGAGCAACAGCAGTCCGATGGCCGATGCGTCGAACTCACGCAGCACTCGCAGCTCGTCATTGAGCGGAAAATCGGGGTCGCTGTCGACGATGCTGATGCTGTCGTCGCCGTATCGCACGACGTGCACGCCCCCGCGGATCCGCTGGCGCAGCTCCGCGATCACCTCGCGGGCGGCCTGAGGTGGACGCGACGGCGCAACCGAGCCGACGAGTTCCGCCACCTTCCGACCCAGCGCGAAGCCGCGCAGGTCGGGCATGCGCACCAGGTACTCGTCCTGCACGAGCAGGTTGAGAAGCCGGTAGGTCGTCGCCCGGGGCAGACCGAGGCCCTCGGAGACCTCTCGTGCGGTGACGCCGGCGCCTGCCCTGGCGACCTCCTCCAGCACCGTCAGGGCGCTGTGGATCGCCTTCGGCTGCCGCGCCCGAAGTTCGCCGGATGCGCCGAGAGGATCAGCCACCGAGCACGTCCTCCCTCGTGGGCTCGTCGTACGCGCCCACACTGCGGCGCCGGTCGGGATACCGGACTCCGAGCAGCCCATGAGCGGCCACGGCGAGGAGCACGATCGCGACGACGATGACCACGCCGGGCCACTGTGGTGTCGCCAGTTCGGCGACGAGATAAACAGTGAGCACTATCGCGAGGGCGACCGCGGCCACCGACGCGCGTACGACCGGCCAGACGGTCGCCTCGCCGATACGCCCGAGAAAGACGGGCACGGCGGCGCACACGAGGATGTAGGCCGCGATGTACCCGCCGGCCGCCCCGACGATGAAAAAGCTCATCGCCTGCCAGGCGTCGTTGCCCACGGCGATCACGAGCACGGGAACGAGCGTCAGGATCGGCAGGGTCACGCAGATCGCGACGATCGGAGTCGAGAAGCGGCGATGCGTGCGTCCGAACGTGGAAGGGAGAAGGCCCTCCCGCCCCATGGCGAAGACGACCCGCACGAGCGCAGTGGTGGAGCTGACGGCACAGGCGAAGAACGATGCGGCGATGCTCACGTCGAGCAGCAGCCCCATCCACTCCACGCCGTAGGCGGTGGCCAGGTCGTTGACCGGCGATCCACTGTCGACGAAGTCGCGGCCCAGACCGGAGAAACCGACGAACTGCGTGTAGGACGCCACGAGATAGAGCAGGCCGGAGACGATCACGGTCCACACGATGGCCCGGGGGATCGTGGCGAAGGGCCGTCGGGCCTCGACTCCGAGCGTCGCAGAGCTCTCGAACCCGACGAAGGCCGTGATGGCGAGCACGGCTCCGATGGCGAAGTCTCCGGGAGTGGTATCGCCGAGCGAGAGCATGGACCAGTCGATTCCGGGCCCCTGCGTCGAGAGCAGTGCCACGACGAGAGCGAGGATGATGCCCACCGAGAGGGTCTCGACCAGAAGGGTGACCCTGGTCGAGATGCGGATGCCTCGGGCGAGGACCACGAACGAGAGGCCGCCCATGGCGACGATCAGGATGCACACCAGCAGCCCGGACGATTCGGCGCCGGGGACGAAATGGCCGACGAGGATGGCGAGGTAGTACCCGGCGCCCGCGAGGGAGAACATGGCGATGAAGCCGTAGCCGATGAGCAGCGTGACACCTGTGACGAATCCGGCGCCGCCGCCCAGACCCTTCGACACGAATGTGAAAAGCGAGCCCGGTGCCGACAGGCGACGGGTGAACTGGTTGACGGTCGTGGCGACGAGCAGACACAGGAGCAGGGCTGCGAACAGCGCCAGAACCGTAGCCTTGCCCGCGGCCGCGGCCACCATGAGCGGAACGGTCGTCGCCGCGGCCGACGGAGCGACGGCCGAGACCGACTGGGCCAGCACGTCGTAGAAGCCGACGCTTCTCCGTGCGAGTCCGGCCATGGGGGAGCGATCGCCGAGGCCCTCGACGGGGCGGGGATCGGCGATTGCGCGTTCGAGAGCTGTCACGGACCGACGCTAACCCGCACGCATTGCGCACACGTTCCGATCGTGTTTCGGCTTCGAGTTGCGCAAATGAGACACCTCACGCCCGGTGTCTCGTTTCGGATGCGGAGAGCTTCATCCGAGCGGAACGCGACCGCAACGAGCCCCCGCGATGCTGGATCGCGAACGAGCGAATCGTTCCATCCGAGACCACCACCATGCACGTCCTCACCCCCAGGGAGCACATCGACATGACCTCAACACGCGATCAGGCAGCGGCCGGCCTCAGCGGCCTTCCTGCCACCAGACGGAATCTCAGCGGTTCGCTGGGAGTGGGGCCCATCGTCTTCATGGTGGTCGCCGCCGCTGCTCCGCTCACCGTCATCGGCGGCGCTGCGCCGCTCGGCATCCTGCTCGGCAACGGCGTCGGTTTTCCGAGCCTCTACGCCGTCTCGGCGGTCGTCCTCGTGTTCTTCGCCGTCGGCATGGTGGCGATGACGCGCAAGGTCCCCAAGCCGGGAGCATTCTTCACGTACGTGGGCTACGGACTCGGCAAACCCGCCGGACTCGCGACGGCCTACCTCGCGCTGCTGACCTACACCACCATCCAGATCGCCGTTCACGGCTACGTCGGATACATCCTCGAGGTCACGGTGGCGGGCATCGGGGGACCGGACATCCCTTGGTTTGTCTACTCGATCGCATCCATCGCCATCGTGGGAGTGCTGGGCTATCGGCACATCGATCTCAGCTCGAAGGTCCTGGGCGTGCTGCTCGTCGCCGAGGTGGGCATCGTGCTCGTGCTCGTGGCCGCGGTCGCATTCTCGGGCGGCGCCGCAGGTCTCTCGCTCGAACCGTTCGAGCCGAACAACATCTTCTCGGGCTCGCCCGGCGTGGGACTCATGTTCGCCATCGCGGCGTTCATCGGATTCGAGGCGACCGCCATCTTCCGCGACGAGGCCAAGAACCCCGACCGCACGATTCCCCGGGCGACCTACACCGCGGTGATCGGCATCGGCATCTTCTACACGCTGGCGTCCTGGGCCATCGTGATGGCGTGGGGCCCCGACAACGTGCTCGCCGCCGCCGCCGAGGATCCGGGCGCGATGGTCATCGTCACCACCCTGAACTACCTCGGGGTGGTCGGTGAGATCATCATCAACGTGCTGCTCATCACGAGCATGTTCGCCTGCGTGCTGTCGTTCCACAACGTGATCACGCGCTACCAGCACACCATGTCGAATGCCGGGCTGCTTCCGGCCCGGGTCGGTGCGGTGCACGCCCGGCACCTGTCGCCGCATCTGTCGTCACTCGTTCAGTCGGGCACGGCGCTCGTGCTGATCATCGTGTTCGCGCTGCTCGGCCTCGACCCGGTGCTCCAGGTGTTCACGTGGTTCTCCGGCGTGGCCACACTCGCGATCGCCCTGCTCATGGCCCTCACCAGCGTCGCGGTGATCGTCTTCTTCGTCCGCACGAAGTCGGACACGCGGGTCTGGAACACCGTCATCGCCCCGGCCATCGGCTTCCTCGGCCTCATCGGCTCGGCCGTCGTGATCGCCGCGAACTTCCCGATGCTCGTGGGCGACGTGGATGGCGACGGCGCTCCGGCGTTCGGCGTCATCAGCGCCGTGCTGCTGGCCCTCATCGTCATCTTCCCGCTCATCGGGGTCGTGCAGGCGCTCGTCCTCCGAAAGCGGAGCCCGGAGACCTATGACGCGATCACCGACGCGATCGCCTGACGCCCCCCACCCCCGACGTCCGCTCACCCCCCTCAACGTCCCCGCCTCCAGAACGACACAGAAAGACGGCAACATCATGACCCTGCTCGAACCGAAGACCGACTCGACGGCTGCCTCGACCACCTCGTCACGCGGCCCGCTCGCCAGCCTCAGCACCGACGAATTCACGCGCATCCAGCAGATCGTGCTGGGCAGCGGCCTCACGACGCCCAGCACCCGGTTCGCCTACGTGGGCCTCGAGGAACCGCACAAGAACGAGGTGCTCGCATTCCAGGCCGGCGAGGGGCCGACGCCAGACCGGCGAGCCCGCGTCATGCTGCTCGACATGACCACCGGTCACTCGACCGACTCGGTGCTCTCCGTGGCCACGGGCGAGGTCCTCAGCACGACGGTGCTCGACGGAAGCACGGGCCAGCTGCCCATTCTCATCGAGGAGTTCGACGCGATCGGCCCGATCGTCGCCGCAGACCCGCGGTGGGTCGACGCCCTCGCGGCCCGAGGATGCACGGTCGAGAGCGTGATGTGCGTGCCGCTGTCGGCGGGGTCCTACGCATTCCCCGAGGAGCAGGGCCGGCGCATCGTGCGGGTCCTCGCATTCCGCCAGGACTATCCGGAGGATCACCCCTGGGCGCATCCCGTCGACGGCCTGTGCGCCTACGTCGACGTCGCGGCCCGCGCCATCACACGGCTGATCGACAGCGAGGTCATGCCCATCCCCGCCGAGGGAGGCAACTTCGACGACGCCATCCTGCAAGGGGAGCCGCTCACGACGCTGAAGCCGATCGTCATCTCCCAGCCCGAGGGACCGAGCTTCACCGTCGACGGCGAGACGGTCAGCTGGGCCAACTGGAACTTCCAGGTGGGTTTCGACTCGCGCGAGGGACTCATTCTGCGTCAGCTCAGCTACACCGATGGAGGCGAGGCGCGACCCGTGATATATCGGGCCTCCATCAGCGAGATGGTGGTTCCCTACGGCGACCCGTCGCCGGTGCGGTTCTGGCAGAACTACTTCGACACGGGCGAGTACCTCTTCGGACGGTTCACGAACTCCCTGGCCCTCGGATGCGACTGCGTGGGCGAGATCCACTACTTCGACTGCGTGCTCGCCGACGAACTGGGCAATCCGTTCACGATCGAGAACGGGATCTGCATGCACGAGGAGGACTACGGAACGCTGTGGAAGCACAGCGACATGTTCACGGGCTCGAACGAGGTGCGTCGGCAGCGCCGACTCGTCATCAGCTTCTTCACGACGGTCGGCAACTACGATTACGGCTTCTACTGGTACCTCTACCTCGACGGCACGATCGAGTGCGAAGCCAAGCTCACCGGTGTTCTCTTCACGTCGTCGTACCCCGGAGCCGGCTACCCGTATGCGAGCGAGGTCGCACCAGGGCTCGGGGCGCCCTATCACCAGCACCTCTTCAACGCCCGGCTCGACATGATGGTCGACGGCCTGGCCAACGCCGTCGACGAGGTCGAAGCCGTGCGGCTGCCGGTCAGCGATCAGAACCCGCACGGCGGCGCCTTCACCAACAGCACGACGAGGCTCACGGAGCCGTCCGACGGCAGGCTCGCCAGCTCGTCGACAGGGCGGGCCTGGCACATCGTGAACACCGAGAAGACCAACAGGCTCGGCGGACAGACGGGATACGTGCTCTATCCGGAGGAGAACCCCACGCTGATGGCCGACCCGTCGTCATCGATCGCGCAGAGGGCGGCCTTCACGACGAAGCACCTGTGGGTCACGCCCTACGACCCGAGCGAGAAGTACGCCGCGGGCGACTTCGTGCACCAGAACCCCGGCGGAGCCGGCATTCCCGCCTACACGAACACCGAGGCGTCGATCGACGGGCAGGACATCGTGCTCTGGCACACGTTCGGCCCGACGCACTTCCCTCGCCCCGAGGACTGGCCCGTGATGCCGACGGACTACGCGAAATTCACCCTGAAGCCCTATGGGTTCTTCGAGCGCAATCCCACGCTCAACGTTCCCGCCAATGAGCCTGTGCACATGTGCTCGCACGGGCACGACCAGACGGCGCACATCGAGCATTCCGGGCACGAGCATTCCGGGCACGAGCATGCTGCGCACGACCACACGGCGCACGGATGATCGAGGCGCTGCACGTCGGAGCCCTCCTCCCCGCGACGGTCGGTCTCTGCTGCACGGCGGCCTCGCCGCGGCAGCACGGCTTCTCCGCCGTCGCAGGGTGGGCTCCGGCCGGCGTGATGACCGCGGCGATGGCCGACGCAGCCCTCGGTTCGCGTCTGGTTCCGGCGGTGCTCTGGACCGTCCTGCTGGTCGCCGTCGCAGTCCTGCCCGCGGCGCAACTCCGGAGAGACCGTATGCGGGCCGGCCTGCCGGTGGCGAGACACGCGACGGCGATGGCCATCCATCGCTCTCTCGGAACCCTGCTGATGGGCGGCCTCATGCTCGTGATGGCGACCCCGGCGCTGGGGGCGGGTGCCGCGACCCCCGCGCACCATGCCGGCGGGGGCGGGGGTGTCGAGTGGATGCTCGGCGCATCGTCGATCGCGTTCGTCGCGCTGAGCGCGTGGCTGCTGGGCCGGGTTCAGCGAGCGCCCCATCCGGCGCGCATCGTGGCGCTGGAGGTGGTCTCGATGTCGCTGTCCGTCGGGACGACGGCCGTGGCGCTGCTCGTCTGAACCGAGCGCTACGGCGTGGGGGCGAGGGCGTCGTACTCGCGGAGCGACCGGTGCAGTGCGATGGCGGCGAGCGAGAAGACCACGACGACGATGCCGCCGAGAAGCGGCGGCAGCCACAGCAGCGCCGTGGCCGCCGCCAGGCCGACGTAAGCGTCTCCCAGCCTGGGCCCTCCGGTCACGACCACGGTGAACACACCCTGGATGCGACCGCGCATGATGTCGGGAACGGCGGACTGCATCATTGTCTGCCGGAAGATGGCGCTGACGTTGTCGGCCGCACCCGCACCCGCCAGGGCGATGCTCGCCAGGGCCAGCGCGGGAAGATTCGCGTCCTCGAAGGCCGACGTGATGCCCTCGATCGGGCCGTGGTCCATCACGAGGAGGACGAGGCCGAATGCGGCGATGAAGGCCCCGTAGACGGCCACGGCTCGTCCGATCGCACGCCCCTGCAGGCGCACGTGCCCCAGTCGACCCGAGAAGACCGATGAGAGCAGGGCTCCGACGGCGAAGGCGGCCGAGAGGATGCCCACGGTGATCGCGCCGCCGCCGATGAGGAGGGCGCCGACGGCCGGGAACACGACTCGCGGCATGCCGAAGGTCATCGCCACGATGTCGATGAGGAAGGACATGCGGATGTTCGGGGCGCGTTTCAAAAACGCCAGGCCCTCCCAGACGGCCGCGAAGCCGGCCCGCCGGCTGCCTCCCTCGGGAATGATGCGGGGCAGGGTGACCACGCCCGTGAATGCCGCGATGAACAGCACGACGTCGACGGTGTAGGTCCACTGGAATCCGACGGTGGCCACGAGCACGCCGGCGAGGGCCGGGCCGACGGTGACCTGCACGCCGAAGCTGATGCCTCCGAGCGCAGAGGCCGCCGGAAGCAGATCGGGCGTGAGCAGCCGCGGCACGATGGCCGAGCGTGTGGCGCCGATGACCGTGGTGGCGACGGCCGTCACGGTGGTGAGCGCGTAGAACATCCACAGCTCGTCGATGTGGTTCCAGGCCAGCAGGGCGAGCCCCACCGTGGAGCCCCATGCGAGGAACTCGGCGATGAGCACCACGGTTCGCCGGTCGAAGCTGTCGGCGAGCACCCCGCCGTACACCCCGGCGATGATCATCGGAACGAGCGCGAAGACGCCCACGAGCGAGACCGCCGTCGTCGAGCCGGTGATGTCGTAGATGTGCAGGCCGACCGCGATGATGGTCATCTGGCCACCGATTCCCGCGATCAGGCCTCCGAGCCACAGTCGGAAGAACGCCGGGCTGCGGCGGAAGGGGGCGAGGTCGACGAAGTGGGTGCGGCGGGTCTCTGCCGGCGCCGGTGAAGTGCTCACCTGTTCAGCGTACGGCCCATGATGGCCGAGATGAGCGCGTCGACCGGCTCGGCCGGTGCACCGGGGTTGCGCAGCAGCGTGAGGTCGACTTCGCCGAGAACGGGCAGGGCGAAGCGCGTGCCGACGACGACCAGATCGTCGGGAATCAGCGAGCGGGGGAACACGGCCACGCCGAGACCGGCCCGCACCGCGGCGAGCAGGCCGTTCACCTCGCGCGTGTTGCAGGTGATGCGCCACCGCCGCCCCGCCTGCTCGAGCGCTTCGATCGCGCTCGTGCGGCTGACGGTCGTTCCCTGGTACGTGATGAGCGGAACGGGAGCGCCGAGTTCGACGATCGTCTTCTCCTGTCCCACCCACACGAGCTGGTCCCGTCGCACGACGGTGCCGTCCGTGGTCTCCGGCTTCTGCTTGATGAAGATGAGATCGAGCGACCCGGCGTGCAGCTTGCGGAAAAGCGGGGCCGACTGGTCGACGGTGAGCTCGAGGTTGATCTGCGGGTAGAGCTGGCGGAAGTGCCTGAGGATGCGGGGGAGCTGGGTGATCGCGAGGTCGTCGGCGGCGCCGAACCGCAGCTTGCCCTTCATGGCGGAGCCGCTGAAGTAGTCGTCGGCCGCGCTGTGTGCCGCGAGGATCGTGCGCGCGAATCCCGCCATCGCATCCCCGTTGTCCGTCAGGGAGACGTCTCGGGTGTCGCGGGCCACGAGCAGTCGTCCGGATGCCTGTTCGAGCCGCCGGACGTGCTGGCTGACCGTGGGCTGGCTGATTCCCAGACGCTGGGCCGCCAGGGTGAAGCTCGAGGTCTCGGCGACGGCGAGGAAGGTGCGGAGCAGGGTGGGGTCGAACATGCGTCTCATTCGAAAAGGTAATGGGAGTTATAGGGTCAATTTACTCGGGGAATGATCCGGTGGGGCAATAGCGTTGAGGAATCGGATGCCCGGCATCCGCACCCATACGAAACCGCCTTTCTCATCTCGCACCTGGATTACTCGTGACACCGCCTCCTTCCGACCCGTTTCCCGTTACCGCCCCCATGCCCGTCCTGGCCTCCGCGCCACCGTGGAGAGACACGTTCTCCTCACTGAGGGTGCCGAACTTCCGCCTCTTCACCTCCGCGAACATCGTGGCCATGACCGCACTCTGGATCCAGAGGATCGCCCAGGACTGGCTCGTGCTCGAACTCTCCGGCAGCGTCGCCGCCGTCGGCATCACCGTCGCGCTGCAGTTCGCGCCGATGCTCTTCCTCGGCCTCTACGGCGGCGTCCTCGTCGACCGATACTCCAAGCGGATGCTCCTGGCGATCACCCAGAGCGTGTCGCTCCTCGCGAGTGTCGCCCTCGCCGTGCTGGCGCTGACCGGCGTCGTCGAGGTGTGGCACATCATGCTCGTCGCCCTCATCGTGGGCCTCGCGACCGTGATCGACAACCCCACCCGCCAGGTCTTCGTCAACGAACTCGTCGGTCCGAAGTACCTGCGCAACGCCATCAGCCTCAACTCCTCCGTGTTCCAGCTCGGAGCGCTGATCGGACCCGCGATCGGAGGCGTACTCCTCGTGTCGGTCGGCGCCGGCTGGTCGTTCGCGATCAACGCTCTGGCCTGCCTGGGGGTGGTCATCACCGTGCTGATGCTCAACCCGAAGACCCTGTATCCCGCACCGGTGGCGCCGCGGGCCAAGGGGCAGCTCCGCGAGGGCCTCTCCTACGTCTTCGCCAAGCCGACGATCCTCTGGACCGTCGTGATGGTCGCGTTCGTCGCCGTCTTCGCGCTGAACATGCCCGTGCTCCTCGCGGCATACGCATCCGACGTCTTCGACACGGGCCCTGGCGGATACGGCCTCTTCAACTCGCTCGTGGCCGTCGGCGCGCTCGCCGGAGCCGTCCTCTCGACGCGGCGCACGAGCATCCGGCTTCGCGCCGTGGTGATCACGGGTCTCGCTTGGGGAATTGTGCAGGCGATCGTCGCGGGCGCGCCCTCGGAGCTGGTCGTCGGCATCCTGCTCGTCTTCGTCGGATTCTGCACGCTGCAGTTCCTGACGGGCGCCAATCAGCTGATCCAGCTCTCGAGCAACGTGTCGATCCGGGGCCGAGTCATGTCGGTGTACGTGCTCGTGCTGCTGGGAGGACAGGCGCTCGGCGGCCCGCTCATGGGGTGGCTCGTCGAGAGCTACGGCCCCCAGTTCGGCATGCTCGTGTCTGGTGTCGTTCCGGCCGTCGCCGCCCTCATCGTGGGAATCGTGCTCGCCAGGAGCGGCAGGCTCACCGTGCGGCTGCGCCGTCGGCTGCCGCTCGTGGCCATCGTGCAGCATTGAGCGGCGCGAATCGTTCATCTGCTAGAATCTCAAGGTTGCCGTCTGACGGCCGCGGATAAAGAGAGCCCGCACATTCTGTGACGGGCACCGCGCAATGAGGAGAAAGGGGATCACCAACTATGGCTCTTGAAGCTGATGTCAAGAAGGCGATCATCGAAGAATACGCAACCCACCCCGGTGACACCGGATCCCCAGAGGTCCAGGTCGCGATGCTCACGCGTCGTATCAAGGACCTCACGGAGCACCTCAAGGAGCACAAGCACGACCACCACTCGCGTCGTGGCCTCCTGCTCCTGGTCGGACAGCGTCGCCGACTGCTGGGTTACCTGGCCGATGTCGAGATCGAGCGCTACCGTGCTCTGATCGAGCGTCTGGGCCTTCGTAGGTAAGTGCCTGCGTCGATAGCTCGCCGCATTTCTTGACGATGGGCCGTTCTCTCTCACGGGAGAACGGCCCATTCTCGTTGTGCGGCCGGGTCGTGCGGCGGCACTGAGGATCAGACGCGGTCGTCGTCGCCGAGTTCGGCCGCGCTCTCCGCCTCGTAGTCCTCGTCGTCGAGATCGTCGTTCGTCTCGTCGGGGTCATCGATCTGCAGGGTGTCGATGTCGTTCTCGACACCGAACTCGGTGTCGGCGCCGTCGAGCAGTCCCTCGTCGAGGCTCTCCTCGTCGTCGACCGACGGGTCGCCCGGATTCGTGAACTCGGCGTCGCCGCGACCATCGAGTTCGCTCGACACCTCGAGCAGGTCTTCGTTGCTGTATTCGTCTCGCTCTTTGTCAGTCATATCTCGACTCTAGAACAGCGGATGCACACGATCCACCAAGACTCGTACGGCAGGATCGACACATGTTCCGACGCCACCCCGTGCTCTCCGTGCTCACGGTGCTCTACCTCGCGGGGGTCGCCTGGGTGACGCTCGGCCCGGAACCCTACGACTCGGGCACGAGCGGGGTGCTCTGGCGTTTCCTCCGCTTCTTCGCGCGGTACGAGGCCACCGACTGGATCACGTTCGGTCGGGTCGAGTTCACGGCCAACATCGCCATGTTCGTGCCCCTGGGCATCTTCTTCGTGCTGCTGTTCGGGCGGAGGCACTGGTGGCTCGCCATCCTCCTGTGCGGCGCGCTGTCGTGCGCCATCGAGATCTCACAGGGCGCGCTGCTTCCCACGCGTGTCTCCGATCTGGCCGACGTCATCGCCAACACCTCGGGCGGTGCGATCGGCGCCGTCCTCGGCGTCGTGCTGATGTCGATCTCCCTCGCCCGGCGCAGCCGACGTCGTGTTCGCGCGAACGCCGTGCACGCGCTTGGATAGGGTCATGAGATTCTTTTCGTTCGGTCGCCTCAACAATCCGAACCTCGCGAAGACCGATCAGGGCACGGGCTCGCTCGACGACTACCTCTACGACCTCGTGCCGCGCAACAAGCGGGTGCGCATCCAACTCGCCGACAGCGACCCCTGCCAGGACGCCCTGCGCACCGTGATCGAGCAGGGCGTCACAGAGACCGAGGCTTTCATCACTCGCCGGAGCGCGGCCGACGAACGAACGGATGCGCCGACGCCGGTGCGCCTGTTCGTGAACCAGCGCCCGACCCCGGTCGTCGGCTTCGTGCCCCGTGGCCTCGAGGCTCCTGTCGAAGCCGCCCTCGGGCGGCTCGCGGACTCGGGAAAGTCGACGCGCATGGAGGCGACGATCCGCGACACGAAGAACGGTCTCAGGGTCGACCTGGCCATCGGCCTCACGCGCTGAGGCCCACAGCCACGGAGCCGGCTCACCCGCTGGCATCGTCGTTCCCGCTTCCCTCCCGCGCCGCAGAGGGGTTGAATGGCGATATGGTCATCGGCGATCCTCGGCGCTCAGGCGTTCCCGACCGGCACGATGCCGGAACGGGCTCGCTGGCCGATTACACCTACAACCTCTTTCCCCGGTTCACGAGCGTGGTGCTGCGGGTCGCCGGCAGCACGCCGTTCCAGTCCGAGCTGCGAGAACTCCTCGAATCGCCGTCACCACCGCATGACGCGTTCGTCGAGCGACGGCCACCGGCGGAGGACCGTGTCGACGCACCGATGCCCGTGCGCCTCTGGATCGGATCCGAGCTGAGCGGGATGGTCGGGTACGTTCCCCGAGGCCTCGAGGCGCCTGTCGACGCGTGCCTCGGCCGACTGTCCGACAGGGGCAAAGGACCGCGGATCCCGTGCACGATCGTCTCGACCCGGCACGGGCTGCGGGTGGATCTCGGCATGGGGCGGGCCTACTGACGCGTCGATCCCTCCGGTGCGGACGTGCTTGGATTGACGGATGCATCCCCGGTCTCGCAAGCTCCCGCTGTTCGACTGGGAGCCCTTCCTCCTGGGTATCGTGCTCCTCGCTGCCCTCGCCGCGTCGCTCACGGTACGGCTCGCCGTCACCGGAACGATCGTGGGAGTGATCGCCGCACTCGTGGCCCTGCCCGCGATCGTGCAGCTCGTCAGGCTCGGACTCAGGACCGGGGGAGAGCGCAACTCGGCGTCGAGGCTGGTGCGCCTCGACGGATTCGACCTGCGGCCCGTCGCCACGGACGGAACGCTCATGCTCGACGAGACGAACAGGCGCCAGGACTCGATCGACCTCGCCCTCGGATGGACCGAACACTCCTTCACCGTCGTGCTCTGGCCCTCTGCCACACGCTGGCTCGGTCGCGAACTGCGCACCGAGGCGTACTTCGTCGGGGGCCCGCGACCCGCCCGGGCGGGATTCCTGCCCCGCGGAACCGACGCATCCATCGGCGAGGCCCTCGAGAGCCTGCGTGATGCGGGTGTGCTGGTCACCGTCGACGCACGCATCTTCGGCGACGGCAAGCTGCCCGATCCCACTCGGCCGTTCACTCGTCTCGCCCGTCCTCTCACCGTCGAGGTCGGCCGGCCCGTCGACGACGCACTGGCCGCCATCCGGCCCTGATCAGCCCCCGCCTGCTAGGATCGGCTTGTCGCCCCTACTGGGCGGCGCGAATAAATCAATACACGAGCACCAATGCGGAGCAGGCCGGCAGGACGCTGGTCACCGGTGGTGGGTTTCGGAACGCGACGCGCGGTCCGAGGTTTTCTACTGTTGGCCAGACATGCGCCCCTACTCTCAGGGTTCCAATGCGCGTACGTGCACGGGTCTCGCAATCGGCGGGCACCCCCATGTCGCTCTGTCACCCCACTCCGCTGTACGCATCGCGAGAGCCCACACGGGGCCGCGAATCCCCTGGGCCTGCATGGCAGGGGGAGACAAAACAAAAGGAGAAACCCCCATATGGAGGGTCCAGAAATCAAATTCGCCGAAGCCGTTCTCGACAACGGCAAGTTCGGCACCCGCACGGTCCGCTTCGAAGCGGGTCGTCTGGCACAGCAGGCACAGGGCGCCGTCGCGGCCTACCTCGACGAGGAAACCATGCTGCTGAGCGCCACCAGCATCGGAAAGCACCCGAAGGACAACTTCGACTTCTTCCCGCTCACCATCGATGTCGAAGAGCGCAGCTACGCCGCCGGAAAGATCCCCGGATCGTTCTTCCGCCGCGAGGGCCGACCCTCGACCGAGGCCATCCTGGTCTGCCGCCTCATCGACCGCCCCCTGCGCCCGTCGTTCGTCAACGGCCTCCGCAACGAGGTCCAGGTCGTCATCACGGTGCTGAGCATCGCGCCCGACGAGTTCTACGACACCCTGGCGATCAACGCGGCTTCCGCGTCGAGCCAGATCTCGGGAATCCCGTTTTCGGGTCCCATCGCCGGTGTGCGCCTCGCACTCATCGGTGACCAGTGGGTCGCCTTCCCCAAGTACTCGCAGCTCGAGGAGGCCGTCTTCGACCTCGTCGTCGCCGGCCGTGTCGTCACCGACGCCCAGGGCAACGAAGACGTCGCGATCATGATGGTCGAGGCCGAAGCCACCGAGAACAGCTGGAACCTGATCCAGGCCGGCGCCACGAAGCCCAATGAGGAGATCGTCGCCCAGGGCCTCGAGGCCGCCAAGCCGTTCCTCAAGCAGCTCGTCGCCGCCCAGGCCTCGCTTGCCGCGCAGGTCAACAAGGCCGTTCGCGACTACCCCGTCTTCCCCGCCTACAGCCAGGCCGGATACGACGCCGTCGCGGAGCTCGCCTACGACGAGCTCGTCTCGATCTACCAGATCGCCGACAAGACCGAGCGCCAGGACGCCGACGACGCGCTGAAAGAGCGCGTCAAGCTGGCGATCAACGACAAGGTGACCGCGGGCGAG
The DNA here is from genome assembly GCF_001422485.1 of Agreia sp. Leaf283. Lineage (GTDB taxonomy): Bacteria > Actinomycetota > Actinomycetes > Actinomycetales > Microbacteriaceae > Agreia. The sequence continues at coordinate 400,062 of NZ_LMNF01000002.1, read as the reverse complement.
CTGTCCGGCGACATCCCGCCGATGGTCTCCGCCGCCTACAAGTCGGTCACGAAGACGGTCGTCCGCGGCCGCATCCTCACCGAGGGCATCCGCATCGACGGTCGTGGCCTCGCCGACATCCGTCCGCTCGACGCCGAGGTGCAGGTCATCCCGCGCGTGCACGGCTCCGCCATCTTCCAGCGCGGTGAGACCCAGATCCTGGGCGTCACCACGCTGAACATGCTCAAGATGGAGCAGCAGATCGACTCGCTGAGCCCGATCAAGAAGAAGCGCTACCTGCACCACTACAACTTCCCGCCCTACTCCACCGGAGAGACGGGCCGTGTCGGTTCGCCGAAGCGTCGCGAGATCGGGCACGGCTTCCTCGCCGAGCGCGCCATCGCGCCGGTGCTGCCGAGCCGCGACGAGTTCCCCTACGCGATCCGCCAGGTGTCCGAGGCTCTCGGCTCCAACGGATCCACGTCGATGGGTTCCGTCTGCGCCTCCACCCTGTCGCTGCTGAACGCCGGTGTGCCGCTGCGCGCACCCGTGGCCGGTATCGCCATGGGCCTCGTCTCCGACACGATCGATGGTGAGACCCGCTACGCGGCGCTTACCGACATCCTCGGTGCTGAAGACGCACTCGGCGACATGGACTTCAAGGTCGCGGGAACTTCCGAGTTCATCACCGCGATCCAGCTCGACACGAAGCTCGACGGTCTGCCCACGAGCGTGCTCGACGGCGCCCTGAAGCAGGCGAAGGCTGCGCGTACCGCGATCCTGAACGTCATCAACTCCGCGATCGACGCTCCCGACGAGATGGCACCGACCGCGCCCCGCGTGATCAGCGTGCAGATCCCCGTCGACAAGATCGGCGAACTGATCGGCCCGAAGGGCAAGACGATCAACGCGATCCAGGACGAGACCGGCGCCGACATCTCGATCGAGGAAGACGGCACCGTGTACATCGGAGCCGTCGACGGTCCTTCCGCAGAGGCCGCGCGTGCGCAGGTCAACGCGATCGCCAACCCGACCAACCCCGAGGTCGGCGAGCAGTTCCTCGGAACCGTCGTCAAGATCGCGACGTTCGGTGCGTTCGTCTCGCTGCTCCCCGGCAAGGACGGCCTGCTGCACATCAGCGAGGTCCGCAAGCTCGCCGGTGGCAAGCGCGTCGAGAACGTCGAAGACGTGCTCGGCGTCGGCCAGAAGATCCTGGTCGAGATCACCAAGATCGACGACCGCGGAAAGCTGTCGCTCGCTCCGGTGGTCGCCGACGACGCAGACACCGAGGGCTCCGCTGCCGCCAGCGAGGGCCCCGAGGCTCCGGCCGAAGGCTAGTCACCCGTCAGTCGAATGCCCGTCCCACTGAAGGTGGGGCGGGCATTCGTCGTCGCGGGCATTCGTCGTTTGGGGCCCCTGCCCAACTACACTGCCTTCATGACGCCGAACGACGACGCCAGCACCTCTACGGCCCTGCCACCTGCCCGATTCCGACTCGCGATCGACGGAAGCATCTTCGGATGGGCCTCGGGAGTCGAGGCCACGGCCGCCGTTCTCGACGCGTTCTACGACGCGGGCGGTCGCCTGATCTCGACGGCGGACCACTACGCGGGCGGCCGCAGCGAGGTCATGATCGGCAACTGGGTGCGCACGCGCAAGAGGCGTTCACAGGTATTCCTCGCGACCAAGATCGGTCGTCACCCGGATGCGCCGGGGCTGAGCGCCCACAGCATCGCGGCAGCGGCCGACGCGTGTCTCGAACGGCTCCAGACCGACCACATCGATCTGCTCTCGTTCGACGGAGATCATCCCCAGACGCCCCTGGAGGAGAGTCTCGCGGCCGCAAAGGCTCTCATCGACAGCGGCAAAGTGGGCGCCCTCTCCGCATCGTCGTACTCGGGCGCGCGCCTCCTGCAGGCCAAGCAGGCGGCCGACGAACTCGGACTGCCCCGATTCAGGGCCGTGTTCAGCCCGTACAGCCTCATGACCCGTCGCCCCGTCGAGAACGACCTGCTCCCGGCCGTGTCGACCCTCGGCATCGGCATCTTCGCGCGGCTGCCCCTCGCGAACGGCTTCCTGACCGGCGCATACCGCAGTCAGAACGATGTCCCCGAATCCGTCATGTTCGTCGACGCTGCCCAGCATCTCGGTCGAGCCGGCTTCAGGGTCCTCAAGGCGCTCGAGCTGGTCGCGTCGGAGCAGGGCGCATCGCTCGGCGCGTGCGCCCTGGCCTGGGTGCGTTCCAGACCCAACGTCATCGCCCCCGTGGTGCGGGCGGCGTCGGCCGATCAGGTCGCCGAACTCGTGGCATCCGTCGATATCGTTCTGCAGCCGCACCAGCTCGCCGCCCTCGATCGCGCGTCGGAGTGACATAGGCTGGGCGTGATGAACACCGCCGTGCCACTGCCCTTGACCCTGCCTGAACTCCGTGTCGAAGCCTCGGGCGGTTCGCTGGTCCGCCGAACGATCCTGCCGTCGGGCGTGCGCATCCTCACCGAGAAGATGCCCGGCGCCCAGAGCGCAACGGTCGGCTACTGGGTCGCAGTGGGCTCGCGCGACGAGCTCGGCAGCGTGCTGGCGGGGCCGACGGCGTCCGCTGTTCCCTCGCGTTTCGGCTCGACGCACTTTCTCGAGCACCTGCTGTTCAAGGGAACGCCCACCAGGTCGGCCCTCGACATCGCCGTGGCCTTCGACGCCGTGGGCGGAGAGCACAACGCCGCCACCAGCAAGGAATACACCTGCTACTACGCCAAGGTGCGAGACCAGGACCTGCCGATGGCGATCGACGTGATCGCCGACATGCTCACGTCCTCGCTGATCGAACCCGGCGAATTCGAGACCGAACGGGGCGTCATCCTCGAGGAGCTGGCCGAGGCATCCGACGACCCCTCCGACGTCGCGGGTGAACGATTCTTCGAGGCCGTGCTGGGGGATCATCCGCTCGGCCGTCCCGTCGGCGGCAGCGCCGAGACCATCCGAGCCGTCTCCCGCGACGCGGTCTGGCAGCACTACCTCGAGAACTACCGCCCTCAAGACCTCGTCATCACAGCCGCCGGCGCGGTCGACCACGACGAGCTCGTGTCGAGGGTCACGGCGGCGCTCACCGCCGCGGGCTGGGACCTGGAGCGCACAGCCGAACCTGTGGCCCGTCGCGAATCGGCCGGAGCCGTCGTGCGCAGGGGATCTCCCCTCGTGGTGGTTCAGCGCCCGAACGAGCAGGCGAGCCTGATCGTGGGCACCTCGGGTTTCACGGCGAACGACGAACGCCGTTCCGCACTCAGCGTGCTCGGCTCCGTGTTCGGCGGAGGCATGTCGTCGAGGCTGTTCCAGGAGATCCGGGAGAAGCGGGGGCTGGCCTACTCGGTGTACTCGTTCGCTCCGTCGTACTCCGACGCCGGGCTCTTCGGCATGAACGCGGGCTGCACGCCGGCCCGTGTCGGCGAGGTCGCCGAACTCATGATCGACCAGCTGCACCTGCTCGCCGATCAGGGCATCACGGCGGAGGAGCTGCGCCGTGCGCACGGGCAGCTCTCCGGTTCCGCGGCCCTTGCGCTCGAAGACTCCGACACGCGGATGTCGCGGCTCGGGCGGGCGGAGATCACCCAGGGCGAGTTCGTCGATCTCGACGAGGCTCTGCGACGACTCGACCGGGTCACGCCGGGCGACGTGCAAGACCTGGCCCGCGACATCGCCTCCCGTCCGCTCTCCATCTCGGCCGTGGGCGCCATCTCGGACGGCGCGTTCGATCGCCTCGAGGCAACGCTCGCGGGAGCGACATCGTGACCCGCACGCTCTACCTCGTGCGGCACGGCGAGCAACAGGATGCCGAGTACGGCATGGACGACGGCCCCCTGTCGCCGAGGGGCCAGCGTCAGGCTCGGCTCATCGCGGAACGGCTCGGGGGCGTGCCCTTCACCAACGTCTGGCATTCGCCTCTTCAGCGCGCCGAGGACACGGCCGCGATCATGGCCGAGCATCTGCCGGCGCTGCAGCCCGAGTCCACGGCTCTGCTTTTCGACTGCGTTCCCACGGGGTACTCGCCCCAGATGCCGCATGCGTTCCAGCCGTTCTTCAACTCCGTGACCATCGAGCAGGTCGACGCCGGCAGGGCGCAGATGGCCGACGCCGTCTCGGAGTTCCTCTCACCGACCCGTGAGACGACGAACGACCTGCTCATCACTCACAACTTCGTCATCGGCTGGCTCGTGCGTGAGGCCATGGGCGCTCCCGATTGGCGCTGGGTCGGCGTCAACCAGGCCAACTGCGGGCTCACGATCATCAACATCAAGGCCGGCAGGCTTCCCGAACTCGTGACGCACAACGACCTGGGCCATCTCCCTGTCGAACTGCGCACCGGTCTTCCCGAGGCCCAGCCCTACTGACCGACTACTGAGCGACTACTCAGCGGCAACCAGCTGCTTCGCGTACCAGACGGTCGCGTTGGGGTTGTCGTTGTAGGGATCGACGCGCACATAGCCCCGCTTGGAGTACAGTCGCCCGGCGTCGGTGAGGGTGTGATGCGTGTCGAGAACCATCACGTCGGCCCCGAACTGCCGCGCACGGGACTCGAGCTCGGTCATGAGTGCCCCGGCGAGCCCCTGTCCTCGACTCTCCGGCGCCAGCCACAGGTGCTTGACCTCGAAACGCACCCGGCCCTGCTCGTCGGGCGCGATCCGGCGGATGCCGCCGCATCCGACCGCCCGGTCGTCTCCGGCGAGGAGGAACACCCCGTCCGGCTCCTGGAACGCGCTCGGATCGGGATAGACCACGGTGTACGCGCCCTGCGCCGGCGGGAATTCGATGGCCCTCCATGTGAAGTAGTCGGTGAGCAGCCGGTGGGCTTCGGGGGAGTCCGTTCTGGCCTCGCGTATGGTCATACGTCAAGGCTAGGCGAGGTGCCACGACTTGGTAGGTTGGTTCAATGACTACGAAGGTCGCCGTCGTCGGCGCATCCGGCCGAATGGGACGACTCGTCTCGAAGATCGTCACCGAGACGCCGGGCTTCGAGCTCTACGCGCAGATCGGATCGACGGGCGACCTGTCGGAGATGCTCGGAGCCGACCTCGCCGTCGACGTCACCATTCCCGCCGTGTCGCACACCATCGTCGAGTTCGCCGTCTCCCACGGCATTCCCGTGCTGGTGGGCACCTCGGGCTGGTCCGCCGACCGCATCCGCGCGCTCGAGAGGCGTCTGGCCTCGACCCCCGACCTCGGCGTGGTCATCATCCCGAACTTCTCCGTCGGGTCGGTGCTCGCCAGCTCCTTCGCCGCCATGGCGGCACGATTCTTCGACTCCATCGAGATCGTCGAGGCGCACCACGCCACGAAGATCGACTCGCCGTCGGGCACGGCGGTCAGAACCGCGGAGCTCATCGCCGCGGCAAGAGGAACACTGGGCCCGGTCTCGGCCCCGCACACGGATCAGCGCGCGCGTGGCCAGCAGGTCGCCAGCGTTCCCATTCACAGCCTTCGCCTGCAGGGCGTCGTGGCCAAGCAGGACGTGATCCTCGGGGGAGTGGGCGAGGTGCTCACGATCAGTCACGAGACCCTGGCCCCGAGCGCCTACGAGGCCGGAATCGCCATCGCCCTGCGCGCGAGCGTCGAGGCTCGCGGTGTGGTCGTCGGGCTCGACAGGCTCATCGACCTCTCGGCAGGACAGGGCGAATGAGCACCGCGCTCCCCATGCTGTGCGACCGAGCCGGCCGATGAAGGGGCGCATCGCCGCCCTGTCGATGGCCGTGCTTCTGGCCCTGTACCTCGTGCTCGTCGCCGATCGCGCGGTACGCCTCGTCGCGACGGGTGTGCCCGTCGCCATCGGACTGGGCGTCGCGCTCATCGTCTTCCCGCTCATCGCCGCCTGGGCGCTGATGAGGGAACTCCTCTTCGGCATCCGCACCGAACGACTGGTCAAAGACCTCGCGGCGGAGCACGCCCTGCCCGAGGACGACCTGCCGAGACGGCCGAGCGGGCGCCCCGACAGAAAGGCCGCCGACGCCGAGTTCGATCGGTATCGGGCAGAGGTCGACGCCGCCCCCGAGAGCTGGCGCGCCTGGTTCAGGCTGGGCCTGGCCTACGACGCGAGCGGCGACCGACGCCGGGCACGGGCTGCCCTGCGGCGAGCTATCGCCCTGAACCGCCAGGCTGCCTGACCGCCAGGCTGCCTGACCTCTCGAGCGCTGGCAGTTCGCCCTGTGCTACTTCGACAGGGCCGCGGTCAGGCCCTGGCTGACGCTCTCGTCGCGGAAAGAGAACCCGTCTGCCACGAGCAGCTGCGACGACACGTTCTGGTCCGACAGGAGCAGCTCCTTGCCTGCATCGGCGAGGGCCGCCTTGATGGCCCATCCGGGTGCGGGAAGCCAGAACGGCCTGTTGAGCTTGCGGGCCAGGGTCTCTGACAGCTCCGTGGCCGTCACCGGATGGGGCGCCGCGAGGTTCACAGGCCCGACCAGCGACGAGTGGAGTGCGAGGTGCATGATGGCCGCAGCCTCATCGTGGAGGCTGATCCAGGGCCAGATCTGGGTTCCGGCGCCGAGCGGACCGGCCACGCCGAGTCGGGCGAGGATCTCCAGTGGCTTCAGGGCACCTCCGTCGCCGAGCACGAGACCGGTACGAGCCATCACGACCCGTGTATTCGACGAGGCCTTCGAGGCGGCGCGCTCCCAGGCCTCGACGACCTTCGCGAGGAATCCCTCGCCCTGCGCCGAGGTCTCGGTGAGGATCTCTGACGGACGGTCGCCGTAGAAGCCCACGGCCGAGCCGTTGACCAGCGTGTGCGGGGGAGAGGACGACTTGGCGATCGCCGCCGTGATCGTGCTCGTGGCCTGGATCCGCGACGAGAGGATCTGCTTCTTGTACGGAAGGGTCCACGGCAGTCGTGAGATGGATGCGCCCGACAGATTCACGATGACGTCGGCGGCATCGACGGTGGCCACGTTCAGCCACGAGACCTCCGGGTCCCACTGGCGTTCCTTCGGGTGGTGGGTGGGGTGCCTGACGAGGCGGATCACCAGGTGACCGGCCTCCTCGAGCTGGCGCGTCAATTCGGTGCCGATCATGCCGGATGCGCCGGCAATGACGATGGTCTGCTGTTCAGGCATACGGCCTCCCCTTTGTTCCAGCCTAACCGCCTCGTCTGCTCCGGTCTTGAACGTCTTCGCCGGCGTGGGCAATCGGTGCTACCGTTGCAGGGTGTTGTTCGGTCTGCTCCTTCTTAGCTGCCGCGACGAGTCCTAGTCTCAGGCCTCCCTCGTCGCGGAGTTCGCCGTTGGCTGACCATCTGAAGACCTAAGAGGAACCAGACCGTGAAGAACAATCAATCAGCGTCGGCCATGCCGATTCACAAGTACCGACCGTTTCACGAGCAGATCGTCGTCGACCTGCCCGATAGAACGTGGCCCGCGAAGCGCATCACCGAGGCGCCCCGCTGGTGCGCCGTCGACCTGCGCGACGGAAACCAGGCGCTCATCGACCCGATGAGCCCTGAGCGCAAGCGTGTGATGTTCGACCTGCTCGTGCGCATGGGCTACAAGGAGATCGAGGTCGGGTTCCCGAGCGCGAGCCAGACCGACTTCGACTTCGTACGCAGCCTCATCGACGAGAACGCCATCCCCGACGACGTCACGATCCAGGTCCTGACGCAGGCTCGCGAACACCTCATCGCCCGCACCTACGAGTCGATCGCCGGGGCGAAGCAGGCGATCGTGCACCTCTACAACTCCACCTCCATTCTGCAGCGCGACGTCGTCTTCCGCAGCGACAAGCAGGGCATCATCGACATCGCCCTGGCCGGCGCACGCCTGTGCCGCCAGTACGAGAAGACCGTGCCCGAGACGACGGTGTACTACGAGTACTCGCCCGAGAGCTTCACGGGCACCGAGCTCGAGTTCGCTCTGGATGTCTGCAACCAGGTCATCGAGATCTTCGAACCGACCGCAGACCGCAAGGTCATGATCAACCTGCCGGCCACCGTCGAGATGGCGACGCCCAACGTCTACGCCGACTCGATCGAGTGGATGAGCCGCAGGCTCGCCCATCGCGAGAACATCGTTCTGTCGCTGCACCCCCACAACGACCGGGGAACGGCCATCGCCGCGGCGGAGCTCGGCTATCTGGCCGGTGCCGACCGCATCGAGGGATGCCTGTTCGGCAACGGCGAGCGAACGGGCAACGTCGACTTGGTCGCGCTCGGCATCAACCTCTTCACCCAGGGCATCGATCCGCAGATCGACTTCTCCGACCTCGACGAGATCCGGCGCACCGCCGAGTACTGCAACCAGCTGAAGGTTCCGGAGCGCAGCCCCTGGGCGGGCGATCTGGTCTACACGGCATTCAGCGGATCCCATCAGGACGCGATCAAGAAGGGCTTCGAGGCCATGGCTGTCGACGCCGCCGCGCAGGGCAAAGACGTCGACGACCTGGTCTGGGCCGTGCCGTACCTGCCCGTCGACCCCAAAGACCTGGGTCGCAGTTACGAGGCGGTCATCCGCGTCAACTCCCAGTCGGGCAAGGGCGGCGTGGCCTACCTGCTGAAGAACGACCACGCGCTCGACCTGCCGCGCAAGCTGCAGATCGAGTTCTCCGGAGTCGTGCAGGCGAAGACCGACGCCGAAGGCGGAGAGGTCACGAGCGAGCAGATCTGGGAGATCTTCCAGGACGAGTACCTGCCCGCTCCGGCCGAACAGGCCGAGTCGAAGTGGGGCCGGTTCGAGCTCACCCGCACGCGCACGGCGAGCGACATGTCCGGAAGCGTCTCCCTGCAGGTCGAGCTGCGCATCGGCGACGAGACGCTCGACACGCAGGCATCCGGCAACGGTCCCATTGCGGCGTTCCTGAACGTGCTGTCCGAGCAGGGCGTCGAGGTGAAGCTCTACGACTACGTCGAGCACGCGCTCAGTGCCTCGGGCGACGCCCTCGCCGCCGCGTACGTCGAGCTGCAGGTCAACGGCACGCGGCTCTGGGGTGTGGGTATCGATGCCGATATCTCGACGGCGTCTCTGAAAGCCGTCGTCAGCGCCGTGAACCGCGCCATCCGGGTTTCTGACGCAGATCGCGAGCTCGCCGCGGTCTGATCAGGCCCGCCGCCGCTGTCAGCCCTGCCCCGGCTTCGCCGTTCGGCGGAGTCGGGGCCAGCGCGGCCGCAGCGCCGAGCGAGAGATGCGGGGCATGCGCCGGATGGCGCGCTGCTCGGGCAGGCTCCACCCGTAGCGCACCGCCAGCAGGCGCACCACGGTGGTGACGATGACGCAGATGATCGCCGCGACCGTGATGTCCATGCCGCCGGCCCAGAACGCGACCAGAACGGCCGATCCGGCACCCGCGGCGACGGCGTACAGCGATCCCACGTGCATCAGGGCGATGGGCATGGCGAGAAGCACGTCGCGCACGACGGACCCTCCGACCGCCGAGACGACGCCGACGAAGATCGACGGGATGACCGGAAGGCCCAGCGACAGCGCCTTGGTCGTACCGATCGCTCCGAAGAGTCCGATGGTGAGGGCGTCGAGGATCGTGATGACCGTGTCGAGCCTCTCGAAAAGGCGCACGAGCAGCATGCCGAACAGGGCCGAGAGCACGGCGACGCTCAGGTACCAGTTGGTGTGCAGGGCGACAAGCGGCACCACGAGGAAGATGTCGCGGAGGAGACCTCCGCCGAGTCCGGTCGCGACGCCGATGATGGCGACGCCGAGCAGGTCGAGGCGCCGGTCCCTGAACTGGGAGGCGAACATGGCGCCCTGCAGGCTGCCGATGCCGACGGCCAACAGGTCGGCCCAGAGGGGGATGGAGAAGGGCTCGGCTGCTGACACCTTCAAGGTGTACCACGACCGCGCGTGCGCCGGGCATTCGCGTGGCCGAGGGTCGATAATGGATCGTGCCTGTTTACCGTGACGACTGTGTGGTGCTGCGCACCCACAAGCTGGGTGAGGCGGATCGCATCGTCACCATGCTCACCCGTCAGCACGGCAAGGTTCGGGCCGTCGCCCGCGGAGTGCGCCGCACTGGATCGAAGTTCGGAGCGCGCCTCGAGCCGTTCATGGTCGCCGATGTGCAGTTCTACGAGGGCCGGTCGCTCGACACGGTCACCCAGGCCGAGACGATCTCCTCCTACGGGGCCGCCATCACCGCCGACTACGCCAGTTACACCGCGGCCAGCGCCATGGTCGAGACAGCCGACAAGCTCAGCGAGGCCGAGGCCGGCCTCCCTCAGTACCTGCTGCTCGTCGGGGCGCTTCGCTCGCTCTCCCGAGGTGAGCACGGCGCAAGCCTCACTCTCGATTCCTATCTGCTGCGCGCCCTGTCGATGGCGGGTTGGGCGCCGAGCTTCCACGACTGCGCGGTCACCGGCGAGCCCGGTCCCCATTCCGCTTTCGTCGTGCAGCTCGGGGGAGTCGTGAGCGACTCGGTGGCTCCTCCCGGCACCCCTCGGCTCGACGCGCAGACCGTGGGTCTCCTCAGCGCCCTGCTCACGGGGGACTGGGCGAGCGCGGACGCGTCCGACCAGGCATCCCGTTCGAAGGCCAGCGGTGTGGTCTCGGCCTACACGCAGTGGCACCTGGAGCGGGGACTGCGTTCCCTCGAGCACGTGGACCGCTCGGCGCAGAAAGAACAGCGCCAGCAGCAGCAGCGCCAGGAGGCCGCGTCATGAGCAGATCCCGAGCGTCGGACGTTCCGGAGTTCCGCCCTCTCGACTGGACCGGCGTGTATCCGCCCGATATCCCGCGAGGCCAGGTTCCCGCTCATGTGGCCGTCGTGATGGACGGCAACGGTCGCTGGGCGAATTCGCGGGGCCTGACCCGTGTCGAAGGACACCGTGCGGGCGAGGCGGCGCTGCTCGACGTCGTGGCCGGCGCCATCCAGATCGGTGTGAAGCACCTCAGCGTCTACGCGTTCTCCACCGAGAACTGGAAGCGTTCGCCCGACGAGGTGCGTTTTCTCATGGGCTTCAATCGAGAGGTGCTGCACCGTCGACGCGACCAGCTCAACGAGTGGGGCGTGCGCATCCGGTGGGCGGGGCGCAAGCCCAGGCTCTGGGCGAGCGTCATCAAAGACCTGCAGCTCGCGGAGCAGCTGACCGCGTCGAACAGCACGATGACGCTGAGCATGTGCGTGAACTACGGCGGTCGCAACGAGATCGTGGATGCCGTGACCGCCATCGCCGACGAGGTGCGGGCCGGAAGGCTCAAGCCGTCCGGCATCAGCGAGAAGACCATCCAGAAGCACCTGTACCTGCCCGACCTGCCCGACGTCGATCTCTTCGTGCGCAGTTCGGGCGAGCAGCGCACCAGCAACTTCCAGCTCTGGCAGTCGGCCTATGCCGAGATGGTGTTCCTCGACAGGCTGTGGCCCGACTTCACCCGGGCCGACCTGTGGCAGGCGATCGAGCACTACACGGGCCGCTCCCGCCGCTTCGGCGGCGCCATCGACGCACCCTCGGCGCCGACCCGCTGAATCGGAAGAAGCCCGTTGAATCGGGCGAAGCCCGCTGAGACGGTGTGGGCCTGCTAGGACGGTCTCGGCCCGCTAGCCTGACACCATGTCGGATCTCACGCGCGTTGACTCTTTCCCGGTGTCGCAACCCGAACCTCCGTTGGTGGTCATCGGCGAGATAGCGGTGACCAGCAGCTGGCTCGTGACGCCCGCCGGAACGGTGCCTCTCGCCGGAACGGAGTTCTTTGTCACGGACTTCACCCGCGTGGAGCAGAAGACTCCGACGTGGGCCATCGTGCTCGCCATCGTGGGGTTCTTTTTCGTGTTCCTGCTCAGCCTGCTCTTTCTGTTGGCGCGCGAATCCCGGTTGACCGGATTCGTGCAGGTGACCGTGCGCAACGGTCACCTGCAGTACCAGAGCAATGTTCCGGTGACGAGCGCGGCGACGGCCCCGGATGTGTTCGGTCGCGTGCAATACGCGCGTCACGTCGTATCGCTGGTCGGCTGACGCGGCACGCCGGGCTTCTGCGGGGTTTGTGGGGGCCTCCGCGGGACTTGCGGAAGTTTCTACGGGGTTCATGCGGGCCCGTACATCCGGCCGACACCTTCGACTGATCCGTGGTCATTGGGCTCACCATGGCCGACGCCGAGCTCACCGAGCTCACCGCGGTCACCGCGGTCATCAAGGTCTGCCTGTTCGTTGGTGTCCGGCGGGCCTCGGTGTTCGGTTCGGGTCTTGCCAGCTCGGTGGTCTGACGTGCGGTCTGCCGTGGAGCATCACCAGCTGCCACGCCGAGGTGTGGATCGTGGCGTGGTGGAACGGACACAACAAAGCCAGGTTGTCGATGTCCGTTCTTCCGGGCGGGTAGTCGTGGCTTACCCAGGGGGTGACGTGGTGGGCTTGGCATCGTGACGGTGGCGCGGTGCAGCCGGGAATGACGCACCCGCCGTCGCGGGCGGCGAGTGCTCGCCGTTGCCTTCGGGTGGCCAACCGTTTCGTCTTGCCGTGATGAAGAACCTCGCCATGGTCACCAAAGAGGGTCGTGATCGTGTCGCCATGGCAGCGAAGCTGGTCGACGGTGCTGATGGGGACGGGTTCGGTGCTGCCGTCGATCCATGCGGCACCGCGCCCGGATTCGAGGTCGTCGAGGGTGACGTGCACGTTCACGGTCGGTGCCGCACCGTTCAGCAGCGACGCGGACGGTGAGGTGGCGGCCAGCTCGAGAAGGGTCATGACCGCGTCGAGAAGCTTCTGCTCCGCCGTTCGTGCGTCGACGACCGCCTCGTCACTTGAGGTGTCGTCCTGCGCGGCCGGTTCGAGTGGTGTTGGGTCGTTGATCGCGAGCGCACCCTCTGCCTGGTCTCCGGTGATGCCCTGATTGCCGGCGAGGCCTGCACTGGCATGACTGAGATCGGTCGCTTCCGGGCCCGCCGCGTGTGATGCCGGATTCGATGTATCGAGGGTGCGCGGACTGAGAATGGAGTCGACCGCGGCCAGGAACACACCGAGTTGCAGGGCCATGCCGTCGGCGCCGACTTTCGGGTAGCTGAACCCGCGCAGGGATTGCTTCACGGCGTCGCGGGGTTCGGCTCCGTCGGGGTCGAGGTGTTCCCGGATCCGGATCGCGAGCCGGCCGATCTCCTCGACCGTGTACCGCCTCGGTGCCCTCCAGAACTTATCCGCGTCGTCTGTACCACCGCCCTCGTCGGCACCCGCATCCCTGTCCGCGAGCCCGTCGGTATCTATGTCCGAGTCGGTATCGTCTTCCGTGTCGGCGATGGTGGCCATCGCGGCGGCGACCAGATGCCGTTCGGCCCGATCAGTGTCATCCGACCAGCCGGTGCGGTTCACCACCTCGGACAGGGTGCGGCAGATCACCGCCGCCGTATCGACACCCACCTGACCGGCGAAGAATGCCTCCTCCACGACCGGGAAGAAACTCGGGTTCGGGGTTCCCGAGATCGAGATCGACGACCGCAACCGCTGACCCAGACTGATGCGGGTCGCCGCGGTGCGCTCCGAGATGTTGGTGGTCGCGGCAAGGAGCTTCTTGGCTGACGCGAACCCGTGACGGTAGGCGAGACCGGCGGTGTCGAGTTCGCGGCGGGAGTCGTGCGCGACTTCGGCAGCGACCCAGGTGCGGGCGGCATCGCCGGCTCGACCGATCGCCTCCCACGCGTGGGCCGCCTCGAGTAGGGCGTCACCGGAATCGGCGCCCGGCCCGGCACCGGTGTTCACGGCTGCGCGGTTCTGGTCGAGGAGCTCGCGGAGGCGCTCGGCGATGTCGCCGAGGGATGCGTCGTGGAGGTCCATACGAGAAGTCAAACAGTAGCCACCGACATTGGGTCGGCAGGGGCATTCGGTACATGATCAGGGGATATGGGTGTGGATAATTTGGCCAGAACGGAGGCTGTGGAGGAGAGGAGCGAGGCGAGCCTGGGCGGCCCTTCGACAGGCTCAGGGAACCGGGCCCTTCGACAGGCTCAGGGAACGGGGCCCCTTCGACGGGCTCAGGGAACGGGCGGTTCGAGCCGGGGTGGTCTCGATACGCGCTGCTCGTTCCTCGCGAGCGCTACTCGACCGGCGCATGGGGCTAGGCAAACCCAGGGCCCTTCGACAGGCTCAGGGAACGGGCCCTTCGACAGGCTCAGGGAACGGGCCCTTCGACGGGCTCAGGGAACGGCAGGCTCGGGGGACGGGGCGCCCAGGGCAGGGCCCGGCACTCGGCCGCGCCGTCAGGCCGAGCGCGGCTTCAGTTCGTCGGTGATGTCCGCGACCGTCGCGCCATAGGCATCCAGAAGCGCGTCTGCGTCGACGAAGGCCGACAGGCCGTGCGCCCCGGCGCCGAGCGCGATGCGTCGTCCGACGATGCGCTCGTCGGCGAACACCGGCCACGCCGTGGTGCTTCCCAGCGGAGTGATCGTGCCGCGCTCGTAGCCGGTGGCATCGCGCGCCACGTCCTGATGGGGAAGCGAGAGCTTGTTGACCTTCACGATCGCGCGCAGCTTCGCCCAGCTGATCTGCCGATCGCCCGGCACCAGTGCGAAAACGAAGTCGCCGTCGTGTCGCTTCACGACGAGGGTCTTCACGATGCCCGACGGCTCGAGGCCCAGGCCTGCCGCCGCCTCTTCGAGGCTGTTCGCGGGCGGACGCTCGACGATCTCCACGGAAAGCCCTCGGCTCGTCGCATCCTCGATCACCCGGTCACGTCCTGACGTCGTCATAGAAGAAGTCAACCACGCAGGCGCGAGAACCTTCCCGAGACGTCGATCGAGATCGCGACGATCATCGAGACCACGACGTGGGAATAGCAACGATCATCCTGCCGTTGCCACCCGTGTGACCGATCTTCAGAATCCCGCAGCCCTCACTCCCATCAAGGTCGACGTCTGGAGCGACATCGCCTGCCCGTGGTGCTATATCGGCAAGCGCAAGCTCGAGGCGGGCATCGAAGCATTTGCGGCGATGCCCGGCACCCCGTCGGTCGAGATCGAGTACCACAGCTTCGAGCTCTCGCCCGATACGCCCGTCGACTTCGAGGGCGACGAGGTTGAGTTCTTGGCGAACCACAAGGGCATCCCGGCGGAGCAGGCCCGGCAGATGCTCACCCGCGTGGTCGGCATCGCCGAAGACGTGGGACTGCACTACGACTACGACGCGCTGCAGCATGCCAACACGGTGAAGGCGCACGAGCTCATCCACTATGCGAAGGCGCACGGCTTGCAGCTCGAGGCCAAGGAACGACTGCTCAAGGCCTACTTCGAGGAAGGCCGCAACGTCGGCCGCATCGATGATCTCGCCGACCTCGCCGCCGAGATCGGACTCGACCGCGACGACGTCGTGCGATCGCTCGAATCGAGCGAGTACCTCGCCGCCGTGAGGGCCGACCAGCGCCAGGCGCAGGAGTACGGCATCCAGGGCGTGCCGTTCTTCGTGATCGACGGCAAGTACGGCGTCTCGGGTGCTCAGGATGCCGCCACATTCTCCGAGGTGTTCGGCCAGGTGGCGGGCGAGCGCGCCGACGCGCCGGCAGCACGATGACCGACGCCGTAGACAGCGCGAAGATCCTCGCGCCCGCAACCGCCCCCGCGCTGCGACTCCTCGGAGCAGCCGGCGCGGTTTGCGTCGACGGCACCTGCACCGTCGAACCGACCGTCGCCGCCGACCCGCAGTAACCGACCCGCAGTGACCCGGCCACAGTGACCGCCCCTCAGTGACCCGGCCGACGCGCCCATCGTCGTCCACAGTTCGTCGGCCTCCGGCACGATGCACCGATTTCTCTGGGAGAATCGATCAGTCATGACTTCCTCCCTCGCCACAGCCAGCCAGACAGCTCCGGCACCGAAACTCTCCATCGGCCCGATCGAGCTCGACGTTCCGGTCGTGCTCGCGCCGATGGCCGGCATCACGAACACCGCGTACCGCAGGCTCTGCCGCGAGTACGGCGCCGGTCTCTACGTCAGCGAGATGATCACCAGCCGCGCCCTCGTGGAACGCACCCCGGAATCCATGCGGCTGATCCGCCACCACCCGTCCGAGACCCTCCGATCCATCCAGCTCTACGGTGTCGATCCGGCCACCATGCGCCAGGCGGTCACCATGCTGGTCGACGAGGACCTCGCCGACCACATCGACATGAACTTCGGATGCCCCGTGGCCAAGGTCACGCGCAAGGGCGGTGGGTCCGCGCTGCCCTGGAAGCTCGGGCTGTTCCGCCAGATCGTCGAGGAGGCGGTCGACGCCGCCGGCGACATCCCCGTCACCGTGAAGATGCGCAAGGGCATCGACGACGACCACCTCACCTACCTCGAGGCGGCCAAGGCAGCCGAGGGCGCGGGAGTCAAGTCCATCGCCCTGCACGCCCGCACGGCGGCCGACTTCTACTCGGGCCAGGCCGACTGGTCTGCGATCGCCACCCTCAAAGAGACGATCACGAGCATCCCGGTGCTCGGCAACGGCGACATCTGGTCGGCCGACGACGCGATACGCATGGTCGACGAGACCGGATGCGACGGGGTCGTCGTCGGGCGCGGGTGCCTCGGTCGTCCGTGGTTGTTCGGCGACCTGGCCGACGCGTTCCGTGTGCGCAGCGGCGAGCTCGACCCCTCGGTGGCGTCCGCATCGCGGGCGGCTCCGACACTCGGCCAGGTGGCATCGGCGATCCGTCGACACACCGAGCTGCTGAGCGAGTTCTTCGACGACGAAGACCGCGCCTGCCGCGACATCCGCAAGCACGTGGCCTGGTACTTCAAGGGCTACCCCGTGGGCCACGAGGTGCGGGCCAGCCTCAGCATGGTCTCCTCGCTCGCCGAGATGGACGACGTGCTCGCCACCCTCGACGGCTCCCTCCCGTACCCGGGCATCGACGCCGAGGGCCCGCGCGGCCGCGCCGGCTCGCCCAAGCGCCCCTCGCTGCCCGACAAGTGGCTCGACTCCCGCGAGCTCGCCATGCCCGAGCGCGCCGAACTCGCCAGCGCAGAGCTCCACCACAGTGGCGGATAGAGCCGTGACCTCACTCTCCGACACCGCTTCCCCGATCGCCGTCCTGCCCCTCGGCTACGAGTCCAGAGACAGCGACCGCATCGTCGCCGAGCAGCACTCCTCGCGCCGCAGCGACTTCGCCCGCGACCGCGCGCGCATCCTGCACTCGAGCGCATTCCGCCGTCTAGCCGCCAAGACCCAGGTTCTCTCGCCGGCAGACCTCGACTTCGCCCGCAACCGGCTCACGCACTCGCTCGAGGTCGCCCAGGTCGGCCGCGAGCTGGCGACGAGTCTCGGGCTCGACCCCGACGTCGTCGACACGGCCTGTCTCGCCCACGACCTCGGGCATCCGCCGTTCGGGCACAACGGCGAGCGTGCGCTGGCCGAATGGGCGGCCGACATCGGCGGTTTCGAGGGCAACGCGCAGAGCCTCCGCATCCTCACTCGGCTCGAGCCCAAGGTGGTCTTCGCCGACGGCACGAGCGCCGGGCTCAACCTCACCCGGGCGAGCCTCGACGCCAGCTGCAAGTACCCGTGGACCATCGCCGACGCCATCGGCGACCCCAGCGGGCGAGCGAAGTACGGGGTCTACCCCGAAGACGATGCCGCGTTCCGCTGGCTGCGCGATGGTGCGCCCGCGGGGCAGAAGTGCATCGAGGCACAGGTCATGGACCTCTCCGACGACATCGCGTACTCGGTGCACGACTTCGAAGACGCCGTGCTCACCGGCTACATCGACGTCGGAGCCCTGGGCGCTCGGGCCGACCACGACGACCTCGTGGCCGCCATCTCGTCGTGGGTGGGCGGCGAGTTCAGCCGCGACGAACTGACCGCGGCGTTCGACGAGCTGACCTCCCTCGAGATCTGGCTCGACGGCTGGGACGGCTCCCGGCTAGCGCAGGGCAGGCTGAAGAACCTCACCAGCCAGCTGATCGGCCGCTTCGCCGGGCGATCCACGGCGGCCACCCGCGAGGCGTACCCCGCCGAGGCGCTTGCACGGTTCGGCGGAAGCGTCGTCGTTCCTCGCCCCGTGCAGGCGCAGATCGCGGTGCTCAAGGGCATCGTCGCCGCCTACGTGATGGCCAGCGATTCCCGCCAGCCCCTCTACGTCGAGCAGCGCGCCATTCTCACGTCGCTGGCCACCGAGCTCTTCAGGCTGGGCGAGGGCGCGCTCGAGGTGGCGTTCGCGGCCGACTGGCGCGAGGCATCCGACGACGCCGCCCGCAAACGCGTGGTCGTCGACCAGGTCGCCAGCCTCACCGACCAGTCCGCGATCGCCTGGAGCAGGGGACTCCTCGGCTGATGGCAGGACTCATTCTCAGGCGTGACATCGATGAGGTGCGCTCCCGCATCAACCTGGGCGATGTCGTCGGCGAGTACGTCACGCTGAAGAGCGCGGGAGTCGGGTCGATGAAGGGGCTCTGCCCGTTCCACGACGAACGCAGCCCCAGCTTCCACGTTCGCCCGCAGGTGGGCTACTACCACTGCTTCGGCTGCGGCGAGGGCGGCGACGTCTTCACCTTCCTGCAGAAGATGGACCACGTCTCGTTCAGCGAAGCCGTCGAGCGCATGGCCGCGCGCATCGGCTTCGAGCTGCACTACGAAGACGGGGGAGCACCGAGCGACTACTCGAGCAGGGCGAGGCTGCTCGCCGCCAACGACGCCGCGCGCGAGTTCTTCATCGAACAGCTGATGACTCCCGATGCCGAGGTGGGCCGGCGCTTCCTCGGCGAGAGGGGCTTCGACGCCTCTGCGGCCGAACGGTTCGGCGTGGGCTTCGCGCCGAAGGGGTGGGACATCCTCGGCAAGCACCTGAGGTCCAAAGGATTCACCGCCGAAGAGCTGAGCGCCGCCGGACTCACGAGCACCGGCGAGCGCGGCAGCTACGACCGGTTCCGGGGGCGGCTCATCTGGCCTATTCGCGACCAGACGGGCCAGACGGTCGGATTCGGCGCGCGCCGCCTTCTCGACGACGACAAGGGCCCGAAATACCTGAACACGCCCGAGACCCTCGTTTACCACAAGTCGCAGGTGCTGTACGGGCTCGATCTCGCCAAGCGCGACATCGCCCGCAGCCACCAGGTCGTGATCGTCGAGGGTTACACCGACGTCATGGCCTGCCATCTGGCCGGGGTCACGACCGCGGTCGCCACCTGCGGCACCTCCTTCGGCGTCGATCACATCAAGGTGATGCGTCGCGTGCTGTCCGACGACACGGCCGGGCTCGGCGAAGTGATCTTCACCTTCGACCCCGACTCGGCGGGCCAGAAGGCGGTGCTTCGCGCGTTCAGCGAGGAGCACCGGTTCGCCGCGCAGACCTACGTCGCGGTCGCGCCCGACGGGCTCGACCCCTGCGATCTGCGGCTGGGCCGGGGCGACGACGCGGTGCGCAGACTCGTGACCGGCAAGAAGCCGATGTTCGAATTCGTCATCAAGCAGCGACTCTCGACATTCGACCTCAACTCGGTCGAGGGCCGCGTGGCCGCGCTGCGGGCCGCGGCTCCCGTCGTGGCCGACATCCGTGACCCGTCGATCCGGCCCGGCTACGCCCGCGAGCTCGCCCGCCTGCTCGGCATGGACCTCGGCGAGGTCGGCCGAGCGGTGGATGCCGCCGGCAGGTCGAGCGAGCACGCCACGTCGCGCGAACTGGAATCTCCACGACTGGCACCGGCCGCCGAAGGCGGGCCGGCATCCATCACCTCGCTCGAGGTGGCACCGCCCGTCGCGATATCCCTCACCAGCCTGCCGAGCACCACGGCGACCCGCCTCGAGCGCGACGCGCTCATGGCGATGCTCCAGTTTCCGACCAGCGTCGGAAAGGACCTGCTGGCGCGCGGCACAGCTGTCGCGTTCAGCAACGGCGCGTTGGCGGCGGTGCGCGACGCGGTGGCCATGCGCCTGAACTCGTTCGACAGGCCCGACTGGGCGTCGATCATCCAGGAGACCGTGCCCGACCCCGTGAAGACGCTCGTCGCCCAGCTGGCGGTCGCCCCGGTGCCCGAGCGCCCCGAACGCGAACTCGACGTCTACCTCCAGCAGGTCGTGCTGTCGCTGGTCGAACGCGACCTGGTTCGTCGCAAGGAGGAGCTGCTCGGCCAGTTCCAGCGCACCGATGCGACCGCGCACCCCGACGAGCATCGCTCGTTGCAGCGCCAGTTGATGCAGGTCGAGGCCGACAGGCGCGCGCTGCGCGAATAGTCGAGGTTGGCAGCAAAGCGACGCTGCTGGACAGAAACCGGCTTGTTTCGATCCGGTAAACATGTCCGCCGCCGCCTGCTGTCAGCTTGGTGACAGTTCATGCGCTGCGGTATGACTGGGATACAGCAATCACGGAAAGCCCCGTTCGGGGTACATCTGTGTCTGAAATATCACTCCAGAGAGGTAGACGGATATGAGATCCGCATCCACACGCACGACCCGAGTCGTCGCGTCGCTCGCCGGAACAGCAGCGGTGGCCCTCGTGCTCGCCGGATGCTCCGGCGGTTCGACCGGCGGCAGCACGAGCGGCAGCGCAATCACCATCGGCACGACCGACAAGGTCACGGTGCTCGACCCGGCCGGTTCCTACGACAACGGCTCGTTCGCCGTGATGAACCAGGTGTTCCCCTTCCTGATGAACACCCCCTACGGCAGCCCCGACGTCGAGCCCGACATCGCCGAGTCGGCCGAGTTCACCTCGCCCACCGAGTACACCGTGAAGCTGAAGCCCGGACTGAAGTTCGCCAACGGCAACGACCTCACGTCCTCCGATGTGAAGTTCACGTTCGACCGCCAGGTCGCGATCAACGACGAGAACGGCCCCGCGTCGCTGCTCTACAACCTCGACTCCGTCGCCGCCCCCGACGACACCACCGTCGTCTTCACGCTCAAGTCGGCCGACGACCAGGTGTTTCCGCAGATCCTGTCGAGCCCCGCCGGCCCGATCGTCGACGAAGACGTCTTCTCCGCGACCGAGCTCACCAGCGACGAGGACATCGTCGCGGGCAAGGCCTTCGCCGGACAGTACGAGATCACCAACTACGACTTCAACAACCTGATCTCCTATAAGGCGTTCGACGGTTACGAGGGTGTACTGGGTGCCGCCAAGAGCGACCAGATCAACGTGAAGTACTACGCCGACTCGTCGAACCTGAAGCTCGACATCCAGGAGGGCAACATCGACGTGGCGTTCCGCAGCCTCTCCGCCACCGACATCGACGACCTCAAGGGCAACGACAAGGTCAAGGTCGTCGACGGACCCGGCGGCGAGATCCGCTACATCGTCTTCAACTTCGACACGCAGCCGTTCGGCGCGAAGACCCCCGAGGCCGACCCGGCCAAGGCTCTCGCCGTGCGCCAGGCCGTCGCCGACCTCATCGACCGTGACGAGATCGCCGACCAGGTCTACAAGGGCACATACACGCCGCTGTACTCCTACGTT
The DNA here is from genome assembly GCF_001422485.1 of Agreia sp. Leaf283. Taxonomy (GTDB): domain Bacteria; phylum Actinomycetota; class Actinomycetes; order Actinomycetales; family Microbacteriaceae; genus Agreia. The sequence continues at coordinate 378,757 of NZ_LMNF01000002.1, read as the reverse complement.
CCCGCGGGCCTGACCGGAGCCACCGAGTCGCTCAAGGCACCCTACGGCGACGGAAACGGCGGCCCGGATGCCGACAAGGCCAAGTCCACCCTCGAGGCCGCCGGCGTCACCGGCCCGGTCGAGCTGTCGCTCCAGTACAGCAACGACCACTACGGCCCGTCGTCGGGCGACGAGTACGCGCTCATCAAGGATCAGCTCGAGTCGAGCGGCCTCTTCACGGTCAACCTCGAGACCACCGAGTGGGTCCAGTACTCGAAGGACCGCACGACCGACGTGTACCCGGCCTACCAGCTCGGCTGGTTCCCGGACTACTCCGACGCCGACAACTACCTGACGCCGTTCTTCCTCACCGAGAACTTCTTGGCCAACCACTACGACAACCCGGCCGTCAACGACCTGATCCTGAAGCAGGCCGTGACGACCGACCCGGCGGAGCGCACGGCGATCATCGAACAGATTCAGGATGCCGTCGCGGCGGACCTCTCGACGGTTCCGTACCTGCAGGGCGCCCAGGTCGCCGTCACGGGAACGACCATCGAGGGAACGTCGGACACGCTCGACGCCTCGTTCAAGTTCCGCTACGGAGCACTTACCAAGGGCTGATCGGCCACAGGCTAGAGTCGCTCTAGCATTGTGGCTCAGGGGCGAGGCGCACACGCGCTTCGCCCCTGAGTCACGTCACCCGTCGTTTATATCAAGGGACACACGCACGTGACTGCAGAACTCAGCTCTCCGGATCCGGCATCGGCCGCACCTCCGGCCGTTCTCCGACGCAGGTCGTCGTCGGGTGGGGGAGGACTCGGCCGCTACATCCTGGTGCGGTTCCTGCTCATCATCCCGACGGTGTTCATCCTCGTCACCCTCGTCTTCCTTCTCATGCGCACCACAGGCGATCCCATCACCGCGGCCCTCGGCGGCAAGCTCACCGGGCCCCAGTTGCAAGAGCGCATCCACGAGGCCGGCTACGACCGGCCCCTGATCGTGCAGTACCTCGAGTACCTCGGCAACATCGTCACCGGCAACTTCGGCAGCACGCTCAGCGACAACCGGCCGGTCACCCAGGTTCTGCTGACCTACGGCGGCGCCACCCTCGAGCTCGCGTTCTACGCCCTCATCGTGGCGTTCATCGTGGGCATCCCGCTCGGAATGGTCGCCGCCTATTTCCGCGACCGGGCTCCCGATGCGTTCCTCCGCATCTTCGCCATCCTCTGCTACGCCACCCCGGTCTTCTTCGCGGGACTCCTGCTCAAGCTCGTCTTCGCGGTCTGGCTGCAGGTGCTCCCGGTCGCGGGTCGCGCATCCACCGGAGCCGAGCTGCAGATGCAGTTCCTGCAGTCGAAGACCGGCATCTACCTCATCGACGCCCTTCAGACCGGCAATCCCGAGGTGATCGGCGACGTGCTCTCGCACGCGGTGCTTCCCGGCGTCGCACTCGGTCTGCTCACGGCCGGTGTCTTCCTCAGGCTCGTGCGCACCAACCTCATCGGCACGCTCGGCACCGACTACGTCGACTCGGCCAGGTCGCGCGGCGTGACCGAGTTCCGGCTCGTGCGCAAGCACGCCTACCGTCCCGCGCTGATCCCGATCATCACGGTCATCGGCCTCCAGATCGCGCTCCTGCTCGGCGGCGCCGTGCTCACCGAGACGACCTTCGAGTGGAAGGGCCTGGGATTCCAGCTGGCCCACTACCTTCAGGCGCGTGACTTCGTCGCGGTTCAGGGCATCGTCGCCCTCCTGGCCGTGATCGTGGCCGTGACCAACTTCATCGTGGACATCATCGCCGCGCTCATCGACCCGAGAGTCAGGTACTAGTCGTGACGGCAACCACCGCTCAAACCCGACCGAAGCGCAGTCTCGTCTCGCGCATCCCGCTCTTCGAACAGGTGCGATCGAGCATCGGCCTGCAGCGCGGAATGCTGATCGCCGGCGTCGTCATCACCGGTGTCTTCGTGCTCACGGCGGTCTTCGCACCACTGCTCGCGCCCTACGGGTTCGCGCAGCTGCGCAGCGACGGCACCCCGTTCGGGGCGCAGGAGGCCCCGAACGCCGAACACCTGCTGGGCACGACCGTGGGCGGCTACGACGTGCTCTCGCGGGTGATCTGGGGAGCGCAGACCGCGATCCTCACCATCGTCGTGTCGGTCATCCTCTCGATCTTCGCGGGAATCTTCCTCGGCCTCGTCTCCGGCTACATCGGAGGGTGGCTCGACCGCGTCCTGGTCGTCGTCTGCGACGCGATCTACGCCTTCCCGTCGCTGCTGCTGGCCATCGTGATGTCGATCGTGATCTCGGGCGGGCGAAGCGATCTCTTCGGAGGGATCCTGGCCGCATCCATCTCGATCACCGTCGTCTTCATTCCCCAGTACTTCCGGGTCATCCGCGCCGAGACGGTGCGCATCAAGAGCGAGGCGTACGTCGAGTCCGCGAAGGTGATCGGAACGCGTGCTCCCCGCATCGTCTTCCGGCACGTCCTGCGCAACGCCACCCGCTCCCTGCCCCTCCTGCTGACCCTCAACTCGTCCGAGGCGCTCCTCACGCTCGCCGGCCTCGGGTTCCTGGGCTTCGGCATCGAGCCCACGGCCGCCGCCGAGTGGGGATACGACCTCAACAAGTCCCTCTCCGACGTGACGAGTGGAATCTGGTGGACGTCGCTGTTCCCGGGTCTCGCCATCGTGCTCGCCGTGCTGGGCATCACGCTCCTCGGCGAGAGCCTGAACGACCTCGCCGATCCGCGACTGCGCGGCCGGCGTGCCGCACTCGACACCGGTGCGCCGACACCCGACAACGGGGCGGAGCCGCACGGCGCCGGAGCGACGGGGGAGTCGATCGTCGCCGACGACGCATCGACAGCAGACGACGAGGAGCGGGTCTCATGAGCGCAGAAATCACCGATGCAATGACGAGCGAGTCCGACATCGTCTCGATCGTCGACCTCCGGGTCACCTTCGCCACCGACGGCGGAGCGGTGCGGGCCGTCGACGGCGTCTCCATCGCCGTGCGGCCGAGGGAGATCGTGGCCATCGTGGGGGAGAGCGGCAGCGGAAAGAGCGTGACCGCGAAGTCGATCCTCGGTCTCGTGCCGTCGACCGCCACGTCGAGCGGATCCATCCTGCTCCGCAGCCGCGACCGCAGCCGCACGACCGATATCGTGGATGCCTCGCAGAACGCCCTCCGGAGCCTTCGCGGCGAAGACGTGGCGATGGTCTTCCAGGAGCCGTCGACCGCGCTGAACCCCGTCTACACGGTGGGATGGCAGATCGCGGAGGGCATCCGCGCCCACGGATCCGTCTCACGCAAGGACGCGAAGAAGCAGGCGATCGACATCCTGCGTCGAGTCGGCATTCCCGACCCCGAGACTCGGGTCAACTACTACCCTCACCAGTTCTCGGGTGGACAGAAGCAGCGTGTCGTGATCGCGATGGCGCTCGTCCTCAACCCGGGCCTCATCGTCGCCGACGAGCCGACCACGGCCCTCGATGTGACGGTGCAGGCCGAGATCCTCGACCTGCTCCGGCGCCTCCGAGACGAGTTCGACACCGCGATCGTGCTCATCACGCACAACATGGGCGTCGTGGCCGACCTGGCCGATCGCGTCGTCGTCATGTACCAGGGCAAGGTCGTCGAAGAGGCGGATGCCCGCACCCTGTTCTCGTCGCCCCAGGCCGACTACACGAAGCAGCTGCTCGCAGCCGTTCCGCACATCGGCCAGGGCGAGGCCCGCGCGGCCGTGCGCACGCAGGAGCGCCTCGAGCGCGACTCGTCGACCACGCCCGTCGTCGTGGCTCGCGACCTGGTCATCGAATACCCGGGTCGCCTGGGCCGCGGCGGCTTCCGTGCCGTCAACGGCGTCTCGTTCGAGATCAAGGAGGGCGAGGTTCTCGGCCTGGTGGGGGAGTCCGGCTCGGGAAAGACCACGATCGGACGCGCGATCGCGGGTCTCTCGAAGGTGACCGGCGGGTCGCTGAGCGTGCTCGGCCGCGAGATGCTCGGCATCCGGGAACGGGCGTTCCGCAGCGCCAGGGTCGATATCGGGTTCGTGTTCCAGGACCCGGCCTCGAGCTTCAACCCGCTGCTGACGATCGCGGACTGCGTCGCGGAGCCGCTGGTCGTGCACGGTCGCGCCGCGGATTCCCGCGACGCCCGAGCCCAGGTCGACGAGCTCCTCGAGGCCGTGCAGTTGCCCAAGGCGTTCGGCGATCGCTATCCGCACGAACTCAGCGGTGGTCAGCGGCAACGCGCGAGCCTGGCCCGGTCGATCGCTCTCAGGCCCAAGCTGCTCATCGCCGACGAACCGACGAGTGCACTCGATGTGTCGGTGCAGGCGCGCGTTCTCGAGCTGTTCACCGAGCTGCAGCGGGAGTTCGGCTTCGCCTCGCTATTCATCAGCCATGACCTCGCCGTGGTCGACCTGCTGGCGGATCGCATCGCGGTTCTCTACAAGGGAGAACTCGTCGAGGAGGGCACGGGGGCCGAGGTGCTCGGTGCGCCGCAGCACCCGTACACCCAGCGGCTGCTGGCCTCGCTGCCGGTGCCCGATCCGATCGATCAGCAGGCCAGGCGCGAGGCGCTGCACCGACTCCAGGCGGTCGACGGCTAGGGTCGGTATCCATGAGCGAACGGATAATGACGGCGTCTGACGTCACGATCGAATATCCGGCACACAGCGTCAGCGCCGCCCACACGGCGGTCAAGGGTTTCACGCTGAATGTCGAGCCGGGCGAGATCATCGGGCTGGTGGGATCGAGCGGGTCGGGCAAGTCGACGATCGCGTCGGTGATCTCCGGCGCGGCGGCCATGGCACCGTCGCGCGAGGGAGCGCCGCGCATCGTCGGAGGCGCGCTCTCCGTGCTCGGATACGACATGAAGCGAACGCGCGGCCGCAAGCTGGGCAGGCTCACGTTCGGCATCGGTCATCTGGCGCAGGATGCCGGTTCGACGTTGACGTCGAACATGACGGTCGCCGAGATCATCGCCGAGCCGCTGTTCCTGCGCGACAAGCACTTCGACGCCAACGACGCCGGGCTGAAGGCCGCGACCCTCGTCGACAGGCTCCTGCTTCCGGTCGGCATGCTCAACATGCTCCCGCACGAGCTCTCGAGCGGTCAGCGCCAGCGTGTCGCCGTCGCTCGTGCCCTGGTGATGGACCCCGTGTTCCTCGTCGCCGACGAGCCGACCGCCGGTATCGACGTGTCCGTCCGCGGGCAGGTCGTCGACGTCATCGCCTCGCTGCAGCGCGATCGTGGCGCCAGCGCGATCATCATCAGTCATGATCTCGACGTCCTCCGCCGCTCCGTCGATCGGATCGCGGTTCTGCACGAGGGCATGGTCGTGGGGCTCGGAACCATCGACGAGGTGCTCGACGACCCGCACCACCCCTACGTTCAGGGCCTGGCCCGTACGGTGTCGGGCGACCAGCGGTGAGGGATTCGCAGCATCGCGAAATCCTTGCATCCCCGGCCTTCGTTCCGTCCGACGACGCTCGACCCGCTCCCGGTCCGATCGCGGTTCTGCCCGAGCCCGAACCCCTGTTCGTCGACGCCGTCGAATCGGCCGGGGGCGAGGTCGCGCCGCTCTCGGCGGCGACCCGCGGCCTGATCTGGCTCGACCCGAGGGGCGCCGAACGCTTCGGCGCGGTCCTCGCCGAGAATCCGCAGCTCAGCTGGATTCAACTGCCCTATGCGGGCGTCGACGCCTTCACCTCCATCCTCGCGTCGTCTGCACGGCCGTCGTTGACCGTCACCAGCGCCAAGGGCGCGTTCGCCCAACCTGTCGCCGAGCACGCCCTTATGCTCTCGCTCGCCCTGCTGCGCCGCCTCCCGCTCCGGATGTCCGTCCGATCCTGGGGCGACGGCACGCTCGGTACCTCGCTCTACGGTCTCCACGTCGTGATCGTGGGCGCCGGGGGAATCGCACTCGAACTCATCCGGCTTCTGCAGCCGTTCGGCGTCTCCGTGACGATCGTGCGGAGGGGCAGCGCCCCCGTGGAGGGCGCATCCGAAACGGTGTCGACGGATCGACTCGATGCTGTTCTCCCGAGCGCGGACGTGCTCATTCTGGCGGCGGCGCTCACCGACGACACGCGCGGGCTCATCGGCGAGCAGCAGTTCGGTCTGATGAAGAACTCCGCCGTCGTCGTCAATATCGGACGGGGCGGGCTCGTCGTCACCGATGCGCTGGTCGATGCCCTGCAGGCGGGCGTCATCGCCGGCGCCGGCGTCGACGTGACAGACCCCGAACCGCTTACCGACGGGCATCCGCTCTGGACTGCGCCCAATGTCATCATCACGCCGCACAGCGCCGACACGCCCGACATGACCCGTCCGCTGCTCGCCCGGAGGGTGGCGAACAACACGCGCGCCTTCCTCGGCGAGGGCGGTTTCGACGGAGTGGTCGACCCGGTTGTGGGATACTGATGGAGGTCGATGCGCGTGACAAAGGCATCGCCGAATAGGTGATAGTGTAACTACGCTGTTTCCAGCAATCCTCGATAGCTCAATTGGCAGAGCAGCCGGCTGTTAACCGGCAGGTTCTTGGTTCGAGTCCAAGTCGGGGAGCGAAAAGGCCACCACGGGCTCCACCCCTGGTGGTCTTTTTTGTACCCTCCGCCGACTCAGTAGAACGATGACCCGATGAAGATCCGCAGCGCAGAGGACACCCGTGCCGTCCGCGCGGCCCTGGCCGTCGGTCTGCCCACCGCGGCATACGGCATCTCGTTCGGAGCCCTCGCCACGCTGGGTGCAGGGCTCGACCTGTGGCAGACCATGGTGCTCAGCCTCGTCATGTTCACCGGCGGATCGCAATTCGCTCTCGTGGGCGTGCTCGCGTCCGGCGGCCTGTCCGCGTGGCCGGCAGCCGTCGCATCCGCCGTGCTGCTGGGTTCGCGCAACGCCGTGTACGCGATCAGGATGTCTCCCGTCATCGGTCGAGGATTCGCGCGTCGGGCGGTCGCGGCCCATCTGACGATCGACGAGTCGACGGCGGTCTCGACCGCCCAGGGATCGATCCGGTCCCAGAGGATCGGATTCTGGGTGACCGGACTCGTCGTCTACGTCGGGTGGAACCTCACGACGTTCGTCGGAGCGGTCATCGGCGACCTGCTGGGAGACGTGAGCGCCTATGGTCTGGACGCGGCTGCTGCGGCCGCGTTCCTGGGGCTGCTCTGGCCGCGCCTGGCCACACTGCAGGCACAGGCCGTCGCCGTGACGGCGGGCTTCGTGGCCGCCCTCCTGACTCCGGCGCTCATGCCCGGCCTGCCCGTGCTGGTGGCCGCCCTCGTCGCCGTGGTCTTCGGCGCGACGAACTGGCTGGGAGCCACACGCCGCCCGTCGCCCTCGTCATCGGAGGGCACGCCATGACCACCTGGCACGTCGTGCTTCTCGCGTCGATCCTCTGCTTCGGCCTCAAGACGCTCGGCTATCTCGTGCCGGCACGGCTCCTCGAGAGACCGACTCCGGCGCGCATGGTCGATCTGCTGACCGTGGCCCTGCTGGCGGCGCTGATCTCGCTGCAGACCTTCGCCAACGGGCAGGAGCTCACGCTCGACGCCCGGGTTCCCGCCGTCGTCGTGGCCGCGGTGATGTTCGCCCTGCGGGTGCCGTTCATCGTGGTCGTCGTCAGCGCGGCCCTCGTCGCGGCGGGCATCCGTGCCCTGACGTGACGGACAGGCCGATCAGGGTTGCCCGCTAGGCGTCGAGGTCGTCGACCCCGGGCAGCCAGCTGCTGCCGGGCGCGGTCCAGCCCTTCTTGCGCGCGACCTTCGCGGCACGGCGCCCATAGATGAACTCGAGTCGATCGACGTAGAGGATGCCGTTCAGGTGATCGAACTCGTGCTGGAAGATGCGGGCCAGCCATCCGGATGCGGAGATCTCGAACGGCTTCTGATCGAGATCGACGGCACGCAGCAGGGCGTCGGCCGAGCGCACGAGCGGAAAACGTTCGCCGGGGAACGACAGGCAGCCCTCGGCATCGGAGTCCTCGTCGCTCTCGATCACGGGAGGCGGACTGATGAAGAGGACAGGGTTGATGGCGACGCCACGGTGCTCGACGTCGTCGTCATCGGTCCAGCCGAAGGTGAACAGCCGGAGCGGAACTCCGACCTGGGGAGCGGCGAGCCCGACGCCCGGCGCCGCATCCATGGTCTCGAACATGTCGGAGACGAGCTGGCGGAGGGAGTCGTCGAACGACGTCACCTCGGCGGCGGGGGAGTGGAGAACGGGGTCGCCTGAGATGCGAATCGGAAGAACGGCCATTCGCTAAGCCTATCGGCGCGGCGGTCAGGGTAACCTCGGGGGGTGCCTCCCGAACTCACCGACATCCAGGACCAGTTCGCCCTCGATCCGGCCCAGTTCATCGGTATTCCGATCGCCATCGTCGGCGCAGTCTTTCTGAGCCTCGGAGCGCAGTTCCAGTCGCGCGGGGTCGCCAAGGTCGAGAAGAACACCAAGTCGTCCGGGTCGAGCGGGCTCAACCTCAGGCAGCTGTGGTCGTTGCTCTCGCGACCGTCGTGGGTGTTCGGAACCCTCATGCTCGGCCTCGCCGTCGTCTTTCAGCTCACGAGCCTGGGCTTCTCGCCGATCATCGTGGTGCAGCCGCTCGGCGTCGTCGCCCTCGTGATGACGGCGTTCCTGAACTCGCGGTTGAGCAAGGTGAAGCTCGATCGCAAGTCGATCCTGTCGATCGTGCTCTGCGTCGGGGGAGTGTTCCTCTTCGTGGTGCTCGCCGCGTTCACCGCGCGCGACCGGCCGATCGACGAGCTGCAGCTCGCCGTCATCCTGGTGATTCTCGCCGTGGTGCTCCTCGTCTTCGGGGCGGGATTCATCGTCTTCCGCCGCCGCGTGCGCGCGGTCGGCTACATCATCGGCGCCGGCGTGCTCTACGGCTTCGTCGCGACCCTCGCCAAGGTCGTCATCAAACGCTTCCAGCAGGGCGACTTCGAGTGGCTCACGCTCATCTGCGTCGCAGGTCTCGTCGCCGCCTTCGCCCTCGGCGGCTACTTCGTGCAGACGGCGTATTCGTCGGGTCCGCCCGACCTGGTCGTCGCCGGACTCACCGTCGTCGACCCGCTCATCGCGGTGGGAATCGGCATCATCGTGCTCGGTGAGGCCTCGCAGGCTCCGTGGTGGGCCATGATCGGCTACGTCATCACGGGCCTGATCGCCATCGTCGGCGTCTTCGGACTCGCCCGCTACCACCCTCAGATCGCGCGCTAAGGTAGTTTGTCCTTTTAGTCCCGACCGCGCTCGACCCCTCATCTCCCAACAGAAGGCTCATTCCGTGTCAGATTCCTCCGACCCACGTCCCGCCTCGGCGGAGGTGCCGTCGCCGGCTTCCTCCGAACGGCCGCTGCGCATCGTCATCGGCGCAGACACCTTCTCGCCCGACGTCAACGGCTCGGCCCGCTTCTCGGAACGACTGGCATCGGGCATGGCCTCGAGAGGTCACGACGTGCACGTGGTGGCGCCGGCGGCCTCCAAGAAGCACGGCACGTGGACGGAGACCTACGACGGTCACGACATCACGGTGCACCGGCTGCGCAGCTGGCGCTGGTACCCGCACGACTGGCTGAGGTACGCGCTCCCCTGGGTCATCAACCAGAACAGCGCCAAGATCCTCGACGCGGTCAAGCCCGACGTGGTGCACTTCCAGTCGCACATCGTCGTGGGCCGCGGGCTCTCCATCGAGGCGGAGAAGCGCGGCATCCGCATCGTGGGCACCAATCACTTCATGCCCGAGAACCTGCTCGAATTCACGCTCCTTCCCAAGTCGTGGCAGGACTGGGCCGTCGGCCTCGCGTGGAAGGCCGCCAAGCGCACCTTCGGGCGCGCGAGTGCGATCACCACGCCGACCAGGCGCGCGGCGGAGTTCCTCGAGAAGTCCACCGGGCTCAGCAACGTCTACGCGATCTCGTGCGGCATCAACGCCGACAACTACACTCCCGACTTCACGGTCCGACCGAAGAACCGCATCCTGTTCGTCGGGCGCGTCACGGGTGAGAAGCAGATCGACGTGCTCCTCAAGGCCGTCTCGCTTCTTCCCTCCGAGCTCGACGCCCAGCTCGAGATCGTGGGCGGCGGCGACCAGAAGAAGAACCTCGAGACGCTGGCCTCCACCCTCGGCATCGCCGAACGCGTCACCTTCACGGGCTACGTCACAGAGCAGGAGCTGCGCGACGCCTACACACGCGCGACGGTGTTCGCCATGCCGTCGATCGCCGAGCTGCAGAGCATCGCCACGATGGAGGCCATGGCGTCGGGGTTGCCGGTCGTCGCGGCAGACGCGATGGCGCTGCCGCACCTCGTGCACGACGGCGAGAACGGGCACTTGTTCGCGCCCGGGGATGCCCAGCAGATGGCCGACAGGCTTGCCGACGTGCTCACGCTCCCGCAAGACGAACTCGACCGCCTCAAGAACGCGTCGCTGCGTCTCATCGCGGCCCACGACATCCAGCGCACCCTCACGACGTTCGAGAAGCTGTACCGGGGCGAGGTCGTCACCGACCCCCTGATCGTCTCGCCGAGCGCCTCGCACGAATAGCGGTAATGTGGTGACTCGGCATCCGGGCGCTCGTGAGAGTCGCGGATCCCGCAGGGGGCGTTAGCTCAGCCGGTTAGAGCAGCGGACTCATAATCCGTCGGTCGTGGGTTCAAGTCCCACACGCCCTACCCAGAAACATGCCCGACCGAATGAGGGTCACAGGCGAAAGGGCCGCCCCGCGGATGCGGGACGGCCCTTTATTCACTCTGCGCTCGAGCCTGCGGTGGTCGGGGGAGCCGCCGCCGCCATGCCCTCGCCGATTCCGCGGCCGACAGCCTGTCCCTGAATGATCGACGCGAGGTCGAGACCCGTCGCCGAGCTGACCGTGTCGAAAACCGACTTCAGTGCTTTCGCGCTGTCCGCTCCGACGAGATTCGAGGCTCCGTCGTCGCTTGATCCGCCGACGATCGACACGCTTCCGATCGCGGAGTATCCCTTCGCGAACTCGGCCATGATCGACGGCAGCACGTCGAGAACGCGCTGCGAGAGGAAGGCCTCCTGGTTCGAGGCGATGGCCTTGGCTTCCGCTTCCAGTGCGGCGGCGCGGGCGTCACCTTCTGCGCGGATGGCGTCAGCCTCGGCGTTTGCGCGCAGGCGGCGAGCCTCGGACTCGGCCTCGGCCTGTGCACGAAGTGCGCTCGCCTCACCCGTGGCCTTGGCGACCGCGGCTGCGGCCTCACCGTCGGCACGGGCCTTGTCGGCCTGCGCCTGCTGCTCGGCGATACGGGTACGGGCCTCTGCCTGCTTGACCTGCTCGATGGCCGCGGCCTCCGCTGCCCGCTCGCGGGTGTACAACTCGGCCTGTGCGCGGGTCTCCGCCTCGTATCGCTGGGCATCCGCGACACGCTTGACGTCGGCATCCAGTTGGGCCTGACGGTTCTCGGCCTGCTGCTGGAGAACGGCCTGCTGCGCCTGCTCGCGGGCGAGGTTCTCGGCCTGTTCCGCCTCGGCCCTGGCGCGGCCGATGCCGGCGTTCGAGTTGGCGGTGTTGGTGTCGAGGCCGGTCTGCTCGACGAGGTTGGCTTCCTTGTTGGCGATGTTCTTCTGGTTGATCGCCCGGTCTGCGTTGGTCTGCGAGATCTCTGCGGCCTGGCGCTTCGCCTGGATCTCAGGAGCGCCGAGTGACTGGATGTAGCCGACCTTGTCGGTGATGCCCTTGATCTGGAACGAGTCCAGGATCAGTCCCTGCTCAGCGAGCTCCTGAGAGACGTCGGCAGCGATCTGGTCGGAGAACTTCTTTCTCTCCCGCATGAGCTCGACGACCGACAGGGTGGCGACGATTCCACGGAGCGCGCCTTCCAGCTGCTCGGTGGTGAACTGCTCGATCGCCGTGTCCTGCGAGGCGAAGCGCTCGGCGGCACGTCGCACCAGGAGGGGATCTGATCCGATCTTCACGATGGCCACACCATCGACGTTCAAGGTCACACTGTCGAGCGATTGCGCCTCGGCGTTCAACGAGACCTGGCGCGAGCGGAGCGAGATGATCTCGTGGCGCTGCGTGATCGGGTTGACGAGCGACTTTCCATTGACGATGACCGTGACGGGCGATTCGGACATCTCGTCGCGGCTCGTGCCGTCGGCGCTGAGGACCGCGAGCTGGACTTTCTGCTTGCGACCAGAAATGACGAGAGCCTCGTCGGCTCGAGCGACTTTGATCCAACTGCGCGCGAACACCAGCAGGATGAGAACGACGACGACGGCGACGACGACGGCTATCCCGACGATGACGAGGATGCCGGTGAGTTCGGCGTTGTCCATGAGTACCTCTCTGGATCCCTGAAGGGACGGTCTCGGATGCCGCGACGGACGCGCGGCCATTCAGGCTCCACCATGCCAGAAAAGGCCGGATGGCGTGTCGAGGGGAGGGCGCGGTCGACGCGGCGTTCACCTGTTCGGTTTCGGCACGGCTGCAAAACGGATGATTCAGACAGGCACGGCGCGCCGCTCATGTTTCATCGCGCACAGTGCAACGGTTAGAGTCAAGGCTAATCATGTGCCGGGGAGGAGTCTCGTGTTCAGCTCGTTCGAGATCCGCATCCCTGCGCCTATTCCGCGGGCGCTTCAGTTTCCGATGCCCAAGTCGGTCACGTACATCAGCACCTATCGACTGCTCGACCCCGAGACTCCCAGCCTGACCATCGGTATCGGCATCGCCAACGCGAACTACTGGGTCATCGACGGCGAACTCAAGTACCGCTACTTCTCCGAGAGCGACAAGACGCTGCGCAACTGCCCCTGGGACGCGAAGACCGACTTCGACCTCGTGGCCTGGGCTCAGGGAGTCTTTCAAGACGGAGAGGACTACGGGCCGTCGTTCACTGTTCATCTGCAGGCGGCACAGGCGGCGTACCGCCGCGGCGCCGCGAGCTACCTCCCTGTAGAAGAGGGACTCGTCACGACGGCGCTCATCGATCATCCCGACCTGGGCGAGGTGCAGATCCGCGACGACATGGTGATGTTGTTCACAGAGTGGCTGACCGACCCGGCCGAGGGCGCGAAGTACCTCACGACGGGGCATCCGGCGCACCGGTCCTGACACTCGGGGTCTCCTGGCCCACATGAGGAACACCCATGTTTCGCGGTTACAATCGAGCGAAACGAGGGAGTTTCCTGTTGCCCGATACGACCGCCCAGTCCAGTGCCCGCGCCGCCACGCCCGACATCGACCTCGACGAGTTCGCCCGCCTGTCCGGCTCGATCATGTCGAACCTCGAAGCAGTCATCAACGGCAAGACCGAAGTCGCGACGCTGTCGCTCATCGTTCTTCTCGCTGAGGGCCATCTGCTCGTCGAAGACGTTCCCGGCGTCGGCAAGACGACCCTGGCGAAGGCCCTTGCCCGCTCCGTGAGCGCGTCGGTGAGCCGAATCCAGTTCACGCCCGACCTGCTGCCCTCCGACGTGACCGGCGTCTCGATCTTCAACCAGCAGGAGAACAGGTTCGAGTTCAAGCCGGGCGCCGTGTTCGCGAACATCGTGATCGCCGACGAGATCAACAGGGCATCGCCGAAGACCCAGTCCGCCCTGCTCGAGTGCATGGAGGAGCGACAGGTGTCGGTCGACGGCGTCACCCATCAGCTCGACACCCCGTTCAGTGTGGTCGCCACCCAGAACCCCATCGAGATGGAGGGGACCTTCGCGCTGCCCGAGGCGCAGCGCGACCGGTTCATGGCGAGGGTATCGATGGGATATCCCGACGCCGAAGCCGAGCTGGCCATGCTGCACAACCGCGAACTGCAGAGTCCGCTCGACGACATCCAGGCCGTCGTCGGCCGCGACGAGCTCCAGTCCATGATCCGCAGCGCTCGTGAGGTCTTCGTGTCGAGAGCGGTCGAGCAGTATGTGGTGAACATCGCCCAGGCCACGCGACGCGATCCCGAGGTGCGACTCGGCGTCAGCCCGCGCGCCACCCTGCACCTCGTTCGTGCGGCCAAGGTCGCGGCAGCCCTCGATGGTCGCGACTTCGTTCTGCCCGACGACATCGACGCCCTGGTGGTGCCGGTGCTCGGTCACCGCATCGTTCCCACCCGCAGATCGGTGAGCGACCACCGCAACGGAGTGAGCGCCATCGAGGAGACCCTCATGAGGATCGTTCAGGCGACACCCGTGCCTCTCGTCGCCGCCCGGTCGCTCTAAGCTATGGCCGCTCGCACGAAGCTCCGTCAGCGCATCGAGCGGTGGCCGTCGCTCACCGTTCGCGGGTATGGATTCCTGGCGGCGTCCATAGCCCTCTATATCGTCGCGCCCATCCTCGGGCAGCGCGAGATCGCGTTCGCCGCCTCCGCCGCCCTCGCGCTCCCACTGCTCTCGCTGGTCCTCGTGTCCGTCAGACATCCGAAGCTCACCGTCGTGCGCCGATTCGATCCCGAGACCGCCAGTGCGGGCACGGACTGCGAGGTCAGCCTGGCCATCCAGAACTGGGGCATGGCCCCGACACCCGCGGCGAACTGGTGCGACGACGCCGCCTCTCCCGTTCACCGCAGTGCCCTCGCCCCGCTTCCCGCTCTGCCGGCGTTCCGGTCGCTGGAGACCGACAAGCCACGGGTGACCACCGTGCGCTACCTCATCGAGTCCCCACGTCGGGGGCAGCACTCCATCGGTCCGCTCTGGATCCGGTTCGGCGACCCGTTCGGTCTGGCTGCCCGCCGTCTCAGCGTGGGCGGAACCGACACTCTCACGGTCACGCCCGACGTCGAGACGCTCACCCGCGGGTCGTTCCGGCTTCCGAGCGGCGACGGTCAGGCCATGCAGTCCCGACGACCGGCCGCCAGCGGCGAGCAGGACGTGATCGCGCGCAAGTACCAGACGGGCGACAGCATCCGGAGGGTGCACTGGCCCGCGACCGCCCGGCATTCGGAGCTCATGGTGAGACAGGACGACCAGCACACCGACCACGAGGCCGTCATCGTGCTCGACACCCGCCTCGAGAGCTTCTCGAACACCGCCGGTCGGCGAGTCGCAGATTCCCACTCCGAGGCATTCGAATGGGCGGTCTCCATGGCCGTCTCGATAGGCCTGCACCTGCAGCACGAGGGATACCGCACCGTGCTCGTGGAGTCGCCGGAGACGACGGCGCCACGCACAGCAGAGTACGCGGCCGGCGCCGCCGCCGAACTGCTGCTCCGTGGCGCGCGCGCCCGGCTCGACGCCGGGCATCCGCCGCTCGCCGTTCGTGACATCGTGGCGGATGCCGGACGCGTGTCGGGCGAATTGGCCCCGCTTTTCGCCGTGTTGGGCGACATCGACGCGGAGTCCGTCGACGCCCTGCGGCGGTCGGCGGCCACGGCGTCGTCGGCCCTCGCCTTCGTTGTGCACGACGCGGCGACGCGGAGCACCGTGCCGGCGTGGGCGGAGCGCCTCCGAGACGATCTGGTGCAGGCCGGCTGGGTCGTCCGGTTGGTCTCCCCAGACGAGGCCCCGTCGTCCGCGTGGGAGTCCGATCCGGCGGGAGTCCTCCGATGACGGCCCGCAGCCGCGCCGACCGACGGCAGCAGCGGTGCGGCTCGTGGATGGTGTCGATCGCTGTGCTGGTGACGATCGGCGTGCCGCTCGCGGGCCTCGGGCCCTTCGTGCAGGGGGACTCGTGGTGGTTCGCGGCGATGGCCATGGCCGTCGCGTGCATGACCGCCTCGTGGGCCGTGCGGGCCTCGGGCCTGCGCCCCGCACTCGGGATCGTCGCGGCTATCGCCGTGTGGATCGTGGCCAGCGAGTCGTTCTTCGCTCCGGGCACGGCGTTCCTCGGCATCATTCCGACACCCGAGACGGTCGACACCCTGCTCTCGGGCTTCATCGACGCCGGCACACAGATTCAGGTGCAGACCATTCCCGCGGATCCGGTCGCGTCTCTCGTGCAGCTGATCGCCATGGCCTGCGGGCTTCTCGCCATCCTCGCCGATGCGGCCGTGGTCGTGCGCTTTCCGGCCTTCGTCGGTGTGCTGGCGCTCGGTCTCTTCATCGTTCCCTCGGCCGTGCAGATACGAGACGTCGATGTCGTGCGATTCGTCGCGACGGTGGCGTCGTTCCTGCTGATGCTGTGGCTCGCCGCACGAACCGACGGCCATCGTTCACAGGGGCATCGGAACGCCACCCGCGCGGGCCGTTCTCCCGTCACGGCGCTCGCCCTGGGAGCCGGGGCCATCGTGTGCGCCCTCCTGATTCCGGCGGTGACACCAGGATTGACCGCCCAGGCCTTCGCCGATTCGAGGAGTAGCGGACGCATCCCCTCGATGTACGGGGCGGGCATCGACCCCGTCATCCAGCTCGGTCGAGATCTTCGTCGCACGACCCCCATCCTGTCGCTCAGCTACGTGACGACGGCCGACAGCCCCCTGTACCTCAAGATGGTCGACCTGAACGACTTCTCGACGGGCACCTGGCAGCCCGAGGAGACGAACGGCGGCACTGTGGAGGAGCTGGCGGCCCCGCCCGGACTCGCCGACGACGTGGAGCGCAGCACGGTCAGCACGGAGGTCTCGATCGAGGGCCTCCGCAGCGAATGGCTGCCGCTGCCGTCTCCAGCGACGTCATTGGACAACGCGGGGCGCGGATGGACCGCCGACCCCGACACCGGTGTCGTCACCCTCCCCGCGAACCGCAACGACAGCCGGGGAGACGACTACAGCGTCGAGAGCCTTGTCGTGGCGCCCTCGGCTGATCAGCTGGCCGCGGCCGGCAGTATCGTACCCGTCGCCTTGAATCCGCTTCTCGAGCTGCCGCCGGAGCTCCCATCGGTCGTCTCCGATGTGGCCCGCGAGGTCACGGCGGGCGCGACGACCAACTACGACCGCGCCGTCGCCCTGCAGTCGTATTTCACCTCGGGCGAATTCGACTATTCGGTCGAGACGCCCGTCGCCGGCTCGTTCGACGGAACCAACGCCGAGGCTCTGGCGGCCTTCCTCGAGGTGAAGAGCGGATACTGCGTTCACTTCGCCGCGACCATGGCCACGATGGCACGCGTCCTCGGCATCCCCTCGCGCATCGCCATCGGATACTTCCCGAGCTCTGCGGCCACGCGCTACGTCGACGGCGAGCCGCAGTACGAGGTCCTCACGGACCAGCTGCACTCCTGGCCCGAACTCTACTTCGACGGCATCGGATGGCTGCCGTTCGAGCCCACGCCGAGCCTCGGCATCTCCGTTCCCGAGTACACGCTGCCCGCGTATGCCCAGCAGAGTGCCGGGTCGCAGACAGCGGCTCCTCAGACGACGGATGTGACGCCCACGTCGCAGGCACGCGATGACGCCGATCCCGCGGCGGCCACGTCGACGGGGGAGGCCCGGTCACTCGCCCAGCTGCGGGGATGGCTCACCGCGCTGGCCGTGGCGGCGGGTGTCGTGCTCCTGGGGCTCGCGCCCGCAGGCATCCGGTCGTGGCGTCGGCGCCGCTCGCTGGCCGCGATCGACGGCTCTCAGAGGCCGGCGACCGGAGCATGGCTGGAGTTGCAGAACTTCGCCAGAGACTATGGAATCGAGGTGTCCCGCGGGGATACGCCGGCTGTCTTCGCAGGGCGCCTCCTGAGGCTCCGTCGTGTCGCTCGCGATGACGTGGACACACTGCGTCGGGCCGTGGAACGCGAACAGTTCGCTTCAGCAAACAGTGCGCCCGTGGGTGGCGCCGAAAGGGAGACGGTGAAGGCCGCGGTCCTCTCGGTCGAGAAGTCGATCGCCGACGAGGCCGACCAGTCTGTGCGGCGACGGGCGAGACTGCTGCCTGCCTCGCTCTTGGTGCGCTCCGAGAAGAGGGACTAGCTGCTCTGTCGTGGACGGCGACCACGCCGGGGACGCATGCTGCCCAGCGGACGTGCGTGATCCGACGTCGACAGAACCCTCTGCACGTCGTCGAGCCACGCCAGAGCGGAACTCGAGAGCACCCGGGTCGCCTGATCGCCGAGCGCGGCGAGCGGCTCGTCAGAGCTGTCGGCCGTCGGCACAGCCTCCTCGCCGAATGCGGCGCGATACGCCCGCACCAGATCGTCGACGGGCGCGCCGGGAAGCGAGGCGACCAGAAGCACGTGGCCGACGAAGTCAGACCAGCTGGAGCCGGCATCCGCCGTGGTCAGCCATGCCTCAACCTCCTCGCGGCCGCGCGCGGTGAGCGCGTAGAGCGGCAGTCCGTCGCCCGTCATGCCTTTGCTGATCACGAACCCCTGTGATTGCAGCCTGTCGAGGGTCGAGTAGATCTGCCCGACGTTGATCGACCCGACGCGGTGCATGCGCGTCTCGACCTCGCCGTGCACCTGGGAGCCGTAGGCCGGTCCGAGGCTCAGCACAGCCAGGATTCCCGACCTCACCGACATGTCGCACTCCATCGAAGTAATTGTCTACTCAGTATGCCCCTCGCGGATAAGGGAACATGCGCGGCTCGCCGGTGGCACTGCGGCAATTCATCTGGCAGTACGCAGCCCTATCGTGCATAATGCAAGAACAACTTCACATCAGTGCCGCCGCAGTTCCATTTCACAGGTCGTTGGGGAAGACGTACCTCACGAAATGGAGACAACAATGGTGGCACCCGTCGCACACGGAATGATCTTCGTTCATTCCGCCCCCCGCGCGCTCTGCCCCCACGTCGAGTGGGCCGCAGGTCGCGCCATTGGTCGTGCCGTCAACTTCAGCTGGCGCGAACAGCCCGTGCTCCGTGGATCCCAGCGAACCGAGTTCTACTGGGAGGGCCCGGCCGGCACCGGCGCGGCCATCTCCTCGGCACTCCGCGGCTGGGAGCACCTGCGCTACGAGGTCACCGAGGACCCCGCCGCCGGATCCGACGGCGGACGCTGGGTGCACACACCCGACCTCGGAATCTTCTACGCGCAGACCGACAGCGCGGGAAACACCGTCATTCCCGAGGATCGCGTTCGCGCGGCCATGGAGGCTGCCGGCACTGACGCCCTCGAACTGCACCGCGAGCTCCGCCTGGCCTTAGGACAGGCATGGGACGACGAGCTGGAGCCCTTCCGCCACGAGAGCGATTTCTCGCCCGTGGTGTGGCTTCACTCCGTCGGTTAACCAGTTCGGTCCCCTCCCTCCAATCGACTCACGTCGACCGGGGGGAGAGGACCGAACGACAACCGTGTTGCCGTGACGCGGCTCAGGCGGTCTTGAACGCGACGACGGCGTTGTGACCACCGAAGCCGAACGAGTTGCTGATCGCCACGAGATCGCCGTCGGGCAGGGTGCGCGGGGCGGTCACGACGTCCATCTCGATCTCCGGGTCCTGCTCGGTGAGGTTGATCGTGGGCGGGGCCGTGCGCTCGTGCAGCGCGAGGATGGTGAAGATCGCCTCGATGCCGCCTGCACCGCCGAGCAGATGCCCGGTGGACGCCTTCGTCGCCGATACGGGGATGCCCGCGAGTGAATCTCCGAAGACGTGGCGCAGAGCCTTGTACTCCGCGATGTCGCCCACCGGGGTGGAGGTGGCGTGGGCGTTGATGTGCGCGACGTCGGAGAGGGAGTAGCCGAAGTTCTCGACGGCGGCGATCATCGCGCGGGCCGCCGCTGACCCTTCGGGGTCGGGAGCGGTGATGTGGTACGCGTCGCTGGTGACGGCACCGCCCACGACCTCGGCGTAGATGCGCGCACCACGGGCGAGCGCGTGCTCCTCGGTCTCGAGGACGATCGCTGCCCCGCCCTCGCCGAGAACGAACCCGTCGCGGGTCACGTCGTAGGGACGCGAGGCCGTGGCAGGGTCGTCATTGCGCTTCGACAGCGCCTGCATGGCCGCGAAGGATGCGATGGGAAGCGGGTGGATGGCAGCTTCGGATCCGCCCGCGATGATGATGTCGGCATAGCCGGCCTGCAGGTGGTCGTAGGCGTTGGCGATCGACTCGGTGCTGGATGCGCAGGCCGAGACGACCGTGCGGGCGCCGGCACGAGCACCCAGGCTCATCTCGATGGCCGCAGCCGGTCCGTTGGGCATGAGCATGGGCACCGTCATGGGGAGCACACGGCGAGGACCACGTTCGCGCAGGGTGTCCCACGCGTCGAGGAGTGTCCAGACGCCGCCGATACCGGTGGCCCAGTCGACGCCGAAGCGTTCTGGCACGACCTCGGGGGAGCCCGCATCGGCCCATGCCTCGCGGGCGGCCGTGAGTGCGAACTGGCTCGAGGGGTCGAGACGCTTGGTCTCGATGCGCTCGAGCACCTCGCTCGACGGCACCTTCGCCTGAGCGGCGAACGTGATGGGGATCTCCCATTTGGCGACCCACTCCTGCTCGAGGGTGGTGGCGCCCGAGACTCCGGCAAGAAGCGCGTCCCACGTTTCGCGGGCTGTGCCGCCGAGGGGGGACGTCGCGCCGATTCCGGTGACGACGATTCGTTTGGAACTCATGGAAAAACTCTCTTGCACGTGGTCAATCGTGGGCAGGTCAGGTGCGTGGACGACGGGCCCGGGCCAGATGCCCGGGCCTGCCGTCTGCGCTGCAGCGGTGGAGTATTAGTCCTGTGCTGCGACGATGAATGTGACAGCGTCGCCGACGGTCTTGAGGTTCTTGACCTCTTCGTCGGGGATCTTCACGTCGAACTTCTCTTCAGCGTTGACGACGATCGTCATCATGGAGATCGAGTCGATGTCCAGGTCGTCGGTGAACGACTTGTCCATCTCGACGGTGTCGGTGGCGATACCGGTCTCGTCGTTGATGAGTTCGGCCAGGCCGGCCAGCACTTCTTCGGTGGACAATGCCATTGTGTTTCTCCTTGAGGGTTGAATTGACCGTCACTTAGTTTAGGTCAGGCCGTACGCGTTCTTGACGAAGCAACGCGCTTTGGTTACTAGGGCAGTACGACGACCTGAGCACCGAACACCAGGCCGGCGCCGAAGCCGATCTGCAGGGCGAGTCCGCCAGAAAGCTCGGGGTTCTCCTCGAGCAGTCGGTGGGTTGCCAACGGAATGGACGCCGCCGAGGTGTTGCCGGTGGTGGCGATGTCCCGTGCGATGGCGACGGATTCGGGAAGCTTGAGCTGCTTCGCGAACTCGTCGACGATGCGCATGTTCGCCTGGTGGGGAATGAACGCCGCGAGGTCTGCGCTCGTGATGCCCGCGGCATCCAAAGCGCGCTGAGCGACCTTCGCCATCTCCCAGACGGCCCAGCGGAAGACCGTGGCGCCCTCCTGGCGCATGGTCGGCCACACGTCGATCTCGCCGTCGCGGAACTGCGCGTGGGTTCCCGTCATGTAGATCGTGTCCCACTTCGAGCCGTCGGAGCCCCAGATGCTGGGGGAGATGCCAGCGAAGTCGCTCGGTCCCACGATGGCCGCGCCGGCGCCGTCGCCGAGGAGGAACGAGATCGACCGGTCGGCCGGATCGATGAACTCCGAGAGCTTCTCCGCTCCCACCACGAGCACGTACTCGGCAAGCCCTGCCCGGATGAGCGAGTCGGCCTGGGCGATGCCGTACGTGTATCCGGCGCACGCCGCCTCGATGTCGTAGGCGGCAGCAGGATTGGCTCCGACGCGCTCCGCGAGGAGCGACGAGATCGACGGGGTGACCACCGGGTTGCTGATCGTGGCGACGATGACGGCACCGATCTGCTGGGGGTCGATTCCGGCGCGCTCGATGGCCTCGAGGGCTGCGGTCGTCGCGAGGTCGACGGCCAGCACGTCTTTGCCCGCTCGGCGGCGCTCGATGATTCCGGTGCGCTGCCTGATCCACTCGTCGGACGAGTCGATCGGACCGACGAGGTCGTCGTTGGGCACGACGTTCTCGCCGCGGGCCGCACCCACGCTGTGGATGCGCGTGAACTCGCTGCCGCGGTTCTGCTTGAGAGGGGCGTGCTTCATGTCGTCTCCGGGACTGTCGAATCGGGTGTCGTGCTCACGCGGCGCCGTCGAGCAGCGCGAAGGCCGCCTCGAGGTCGTCGGGTGTTTTGACCGCCACGGTGGGTGTGCCGCGAAGGCCTCGCTTGGCGAGGCCGGTGAGTGCGCCCGCGGGCGCGACCTCGATGATGCCGGTGACGCCGGAGTCGGCGAAGGCCTGCATGTCCAGATCCCAGCGCACGGGCGAGGAGACCTGACCGACCAGAAGATCGACGAACTGTCGGCCGCTCGTGACGACGCTGCCGTCCCTGTTCGTCCAGAGGGTCGTCGTCGGGTCGGCGGGCTCGAGTCTCGACGCGACCTCGGTGAGGGTCGCCACGGCCGGCGTCATGTACCGGGTGTGGAACGCGCCCGCGACCTGGAGCGGGATGACCCGGGCCTTGGCGGGAGGGTCGGCCGCGAGGGCGGCAAGCGCCTCGGGCTCGCCGGCGACGACGATCTGCCCTGCGCCGTTGAAGTTGGCCGGCTGGAGTCCGAGCGACTCGAGGCGGGCGAGGAGCTCCTCTTCGTCGGCTCCGATGACGGCGCTCATGCCGGTGGTCGTCTCTGCTGCGGCCGCGGCCATCGCGAGCCCGCGCTGGCGAACGAACGCCATCGCATCCGTCTCGCTGAGCACCCCGGCGCCCGCGGCGGCCGTGATCTCACCGACGGAGTGTCCGGCGATACCGCCGATGCGAGTCTTGCGACCGTCGGCGAACAGGGCGCGCAGGGTCAGGATGCCGGCGGCGACGATCAGAGGCTGGGCGACCGCGGTGTCGCGAATCGTGTCGGCGTCGCTCGTGGTGCCGTGGGCGACGAGGTCGAGACCTGCGGCTTCTCCCAGTTCGTCGAGATGTTCGCGGTAGCCCGGAACATCGAGCCAGGGGGAGAGGAAGCCGGGGGTTTGCGAGCCCTGGCCGGGACAGACGATGACGATCACTAGATCATCCTCCCAAGAGTTGAGCCGAAAGGTGTGTCGAGATCACACCAACAATGACGAGAACTGCTGTCGAAAGGGTACAGAGGCATCACTTGCGACTGATGGCGCCGTCGTGATCGTGCATGGTGCCGAGGATGAGCGCCGACTGCAGGATCAGGGCTTCACGCGCTCCCGTCGCGTCCCACCCGATCACCTGGGACACCCGCTTGAGGCGGTAGCGCACGGTGTTCGGGTGCACATACAGCTCACGCGCGGTCGCCTCGAGCGAACGGCCGTTGTCGAGGTAGCACCACAGAGTCGCCATGAGTTCGGGCGACTGGTCCTGCAGGGGGCGATACACCCTGTTGACCAGGGTCGAGCGCGCCAGAGGGTCGCCGGCCAGCGCCCGCTCGGGAAGCAGGTCGTCTGCGAGTGCGGGGCGCGGTGCGTTGCGCCAGGCCCGGGCCACGGCGAACCCGGCGAGTGCCGCCTTCGCGCTGCGGGATGCGTCGACCAGGCTCGGCACCTCGTGTCCGAGCACGAGATGGCCGGGACCGAATCCCGGCTCGAGGGCACGGGCGATGTCCATGAAGCTCAGGGTCGGTTCCGTCGCCTGCTCAGCACCATCGCGTTCATCGGTGCCGGCTGCAGCCGCGGGAGACGCGCTGCCGGGAGCTGGGATCGACCGACCGATCACCAGAACGAGTCGGTTGCCCTGAACTCCGATCAGCACGTCGGCCTGCAGGTGCCGAGCCGTGCGGCGGAGCTGATCGACGTCGAGCACACGCGGGGTAGTGCCGACGAGAACGCTCACCTCGCCGTGACCGTGCCAGCCGAGGGCCGCGATCCGAGACGGGAGCTCGTCGTCGTACTCGCCGCTCAGGATGGAGTCGACGACCAGGGCCTCGAGTCTCGCGTCCCAGAGTCCGCGTGCCTCGGCCGCCCGGGCGTACACGTCGGCGGAGGCGAACGCGATCTCGCGCGAGTAGAGGAGGATGGCCTCGCGCAGCGAGGCATCCGCGCCCTTGACCCTGTCTTCGACGACCTCGACGACGACCCTGATCAGCTGCAGGGTCTGCTGCAGCGTGACCGATCTCAGCAGCTCGCGGGGGGCGGAGCCGAAGACGTCCGATGCGATCCAGGTGGTCGTCGAGGGATCCTCGTACCACTGGATGAACGACTTGATGCCGGCCTGGGCCACGAGCCCGACCGCGCTGCGCCGCCCTGGCGGCATGTCGCCGTACCAGGGCAGCGTCGCGTCGAGTCGCTTGATCGTGGCCGTCGCGAGCTCGCCCGAGATCGTGCGGAGCCACGCGAGTGTCTCCGCCTTACTCTTGGCCATGCTCGCGCACCCCTGCGATCGGTGTGCCTGATCTGTTCACGGAACGGTTCGGCTGACTCGCGTTCGTCAGCTCTCTCCGCCGGCCGAACCCGAGGTTCCGGCCGTGACGTCGTAGAGACGGTACTTCTCGATCGCCCAGGCGGGGGCGGATGCGTCGACCTCGCCCTTCGCGGCGAGCTGCTCGAGCGTGCGCACCACGACCGACGGTCCGTCGATCTTGAAGAAGCGACGCGCGGCGGGTCGGGTGTCGGAGAAGCCGAAGTCGTCGGCACCGAGGGTCGCGTACTCGCCGGGAACGAACTGCCTGATCTGGTCGGGCACGGCGTGCATGTAGTCGGTCACCGCGACGAAGGGGCCGGCCGCGTCGGCCAGCTTCGTCGTGACGTAGGCGGTCTGCTTCGGGGCGTTGGGGTTGAGGAAGTTGTGCTCCTCGGCCTTCAGCCCGTCGCGGCGCAGCTCGGTCCACGAGGTCACGCTCCACACATCGGCGGAGACGCCCCAGTCGTCGGCGAGCAGCTGCTGGGCTTCGAGTGCCCACGGAACGGCCACACCCGAGGCGAGGATGTTCGCCTTGGGGCCTTCGACCGTGCCGTCCTTCAGCTTGTAGATGCCGCGCACGACGCCGTCGACGTCGAGCCCCTCGGGCTCGGCCGGCTGCACGTGCGGCTCGTTGTAGACCGTCAGGTAGTACATGACGTTCGGGTCGCTGTGCGCGCCGCCGTACATGCGCTCGAGGCCGTCGCGAACGATGTGGTTGATCTCGTAGCCGTAGGCCGCGTCGTACGACACGACGGCAGGGTTCGTGGATGCCAGCAGGAGCGAGTGGCCGTCGGCGTGCTGAAGGCCCTCGCCCGTCAGCGTGGTGCGTCCGGCCGTCGCGCCGATCACGAATCCGCGAGCCATCTGGTCTCCGGCTGCCCACAGAGCATCGCCCGTGCGCTGGAATCCGAACATCGAGTAGAAGACGTAGACCGGGATGAGGGGCTCACCCTGGGTCGAGTACGACGTTCCCACGGCGGTGAACGCGGCCAGCGCGCCGGCCTCGTTGATGCCGACATGGATGATCGTTCCCTGAGGGCTCTCCTTATAGGCGAGCAGCAGGTCGCGGTCGACCGAGGTGTAGTTCTGACCGTTCGGGTTGTAGATCTTCGAAGTCGGGAAGAACGCGTCGAGGCCGAAGGTGCGTGCCTCGTCGGGAATGATCGGCACGATGCGGTGTCCGAAGCCCTTGGCCCTCGTGAGGTCCTTGAGCAGTCGCACGAACGCCATGGTCGTCGCGATCTCCTGCGTTCCCGAGCCCTTCTTCAGGGTCTGGTAAGCCGAGTCGTCGGGCAGGGCGAACTGCTCGTACTTCGAGCGGCGCTCCGGCAGGTAGCCGCCGAGCTCGCGCCGACGCTCGTGCAGGTACTCGATCGCCTCGTCGCCTTCGGCCGGCTTGTAGTACGGCGGCAGGTACGGGTTCTCCTCGAGCTGGGCATCGGTGATCGGGATGCGCAGCTCGTCGCGGAACGCCTTGAGGTTGTCGAGCGTCATCTTCTTCATCTGGTGGGTCGCGTTGCGGCCCTCGAAGCTCTTGCCCAGTCCGTAGCCCTTGATGGTGTGGGCGAGGATGACGGTGGGCTGGCCCTTGTGCTCGGATGCCGCCTTGAACGCGGCGTAGACCTTGCGGTAGTCATGACCGCCGCGCTTGAGGTTCCACACGTCGTCGTCGGTGTATCCCTCGACGAGCTTGAGCGCGCGCGGGTCGCGACCGAAGAAGTTCTCGCGCACGTAGGCGCCGTCTTCGGTCTTGTACGTCTGGAAGTCGCCATCCGGCGTCGTGTTCATGAGGTTGAGCAGAGCGCCGTCGGTGTCGTTGGCGAGCAGCGAGTCCCACTCGCGGCCCCAGATGACCTTGATGACGTTCCAGCCTGCACCGCGGAAGAAGCTCTCGAGCTCCTGGATGATCTTTCCGTTACCGCGAACCGGGCCGTCGAGGCGCTGGAGGTTGCAGTTGATGACGAAGTTGAGGTTGTCGAGGCCCTCGTTCGCGGCGACCTGCAGCTGGCCGCGGCTCTCGACCTCGTCCATCTCGCCATCGCCGAGGAATGCCCAGACCTGCTGCTCGGAGGCGTCTTTGATGCCCCGGTTGCTGATGTACTTGCCGAGCTGCGCCTGGTAGATCGCGTTGATCGGTCCGAGACCCATCGACACGGTGGGGAACTGCCAGAAGTCGGGCATCAGACGCGGGTGCGGGTATGACGAGAGTCCTCCGCCCACGTGCGACTTCTCCTGTCGGAAGCCATCGAGCTGGTTCTCGCCGAGGCGACCCTCGAGGAAGGCGCGGGCGTAGGTGCCGGGGGAGGCGTGGCCCTGCACGAAGATCTGGTCGCCGCCGGACGCGTGGTCCTGGCCGCGGAAGAAGTGGTTGAAGCCGACCTCGTACAGAGCGGCGCTCGACGCGTAGGTCGAGATGTGGCCGCCGACGGCGATGCCGGGACGCTGCGCGCGGTGCACGAGCACGGCGGCGTTCCACCGGATCCAGGCGCGGTAGCGACGCTCGATCTCTTCATTGCCAGGGAAGGCCGGCTCGTTCTCGGGGGCGATCGTGTTGATGTAGTCCGTGGTGGGAACCATCGGAACACCGAGATGCAGTTCCTTGCTTCGCTTCAGCAGGCTCAGCATGATCTCGCGCGCACGCCCGTGGCCGTGAGCCGCAACCAGCTGGTCGAGCGACTCGTTCCACTCCGCGGTTTCGTCGGGATCGGAATCGTTCGAATTAACCGAGTACGGGTCCTGGTCGTTGACAGTCAACGTCGACCTCTTTCTGTGGGTGACAGATTTTCTAGTGCCGGTGCGTGCCTGTGCCCGGATTCGTGTCCGGGGGTCAGCGATGCGCGCCACCCTCCAGCCTAGTGAATGTTCCTGCCCGTCTGGCCGCGTCGACGGTTGGTACTCCTGTGGATCAGGCGTAAGATCGGCGAAGTTCAGCGATCGGGCATCCTTAGTCGGGGCCCACAAGGCGTCCATCCCCGCTCGCGAAAGGAAACAAGTACCCTCATGGCTTTGGAGAACGACACCCGCGCTCCCGACTTCGATCTCGCCAACCAGTACGGCGAACGAATCCGGTTGAGCCAGTTCCGAGGCAAGAAGGCTGTCGCCCTCGTCTTCTTCCCCCTGGCATTCTCGGGAACGTGCACCAGTGAGCTCTGTGCTCTCGAAGAGAACCTCAACCTCTTCAAAGACAACGACGTCGAGCTTCTCGGCATCTCGGTCGACTCCAAGTCCGCACTGCGGTCATGGGCCGAGGTGCAGGGCTACGACTTCACCCTCCTTGCGGACTTCTGGCCCCACGGCGCTGTCGCCAAGGAGTATGGAGTGTTCCTCGAAGGCAAGGGCTTCGCCAACCGCGCGACCTTCCTCATCGACATCGACGGCATCATCCGCGAGAGCTTCATCACCGCCCCCGGCGAGGCCCGGTCGATCGAGGCGTATCGAGCGGCACTCGACGAGATGCGGTCGGTCGCGGTCTGAGCCGACGCATGCCCGCATGGACAGAGCACGTCATCTGGTGGCACGTCTACCCGCTGGGTTTCGTGGGGGCCGACACGACCTCGAACCCGCACGATCCGGTTCAGCACCGCCTCGGTGACGTTCTCCCGTGGCTCGACGACATCGTCGATCTGGGCGCGAACGGACTCGCCCTCGGGCCGATCTTCGACTCCGAGACGCACGGCTACGACACGATCGACCATCTCTCGCTCGATCCCCGTCTCGGCGACGAGGCCGACTTCGATCAGCTCGTCGCGGCGTGTCGCGAACGCGGCATTCGAGTCCTGCTCGACGGCGTGTTCAACCACGTCGCACGCAGCAACCCCCTCTGGCAGGCGGCCGTCGCCGCAGGGCCCGGGTCCGCCGAGGCGGCGTGGTTCCGCCTCGCGGCCGAGCAGACGCCGGGCGGTGAACTGAAGCCGGCCGTCTTTGAGGGCCACGGCCATCTCGTGGAACTCGACCTCGCGCATCCACCAGTCGCCGACTACGTGACCCGGGTCATGCGGCACTGGCTCGACCGTGGGGCCGACGGGTGGCGCCTCGACGCCGCGTACGCGGTGGCTCCGGATGCCTGGCGGCCGATCCTCGACGCCGTCCGGTCGACGCATCCTGACGTCTGGATCGTCGGAGAGGTGATCCACGGGGACTACGCGCAGATCGTCGATGAGTCCGGCATGAATTCCGTGACCCAGTACGAGCTGTGGAAGGCGATCTGGAACTCGCTGAACGAGAAGAACTTCTTCGAGCTCGCCTGGTCGCTGGAACGCCACCAAGAGTTCGTGGAGCATTTCTTGCCCCTCACTTTCGTGGGAAACCACGATGTGACCCGCATCGCGTCTCTCGTGTCCGACCGCCGGCATGCGCTGCTCGCGCACGCGCTGCTGTTCTTCCTGCCCGGCGTGCCCAGCGTCTACTACGGCGACGAGCGCGGGCTGACCGGCGTGAAAGAGGATCGGGCCGGCGGAGACGACGCGGTGAGGCCGCGTGCCGACCGCGATGCCCCCGAATGGCAGCGCAACGACGTCTTCGCCCTGCACCAGAGCCTGATCGCCTTCCGACGCCAGCACGCATGGCTGCACGACGCCCGCGTCGAGGTGCAGGAGTTGGCGAACGAAACCCTTCTGCTCGAGGCAACGGCCCGCTCGGGCGACGCACGCGCGGCGCTTGCGCTCAATCTGACCGATGAAGCGGTGACTCTGCGCGGCACGCACGTTCCGGCCCATGGATACGCGCTCGTCGACTAGGCCCTGAGTTCGGGGCCAGCCCTGAGTTCCGGGATGGGCCCGCCGCCGTGTAATCTGTAGTCCGCACGAGATCTCGACTTCGCTCGTGATGCAGGGGCCTTTAGCTCAGTTGGTAGAGCGCCACGTTTACACCGTGGATGTCATCGGTTCGAGCCCGGTAGGGCCCACCCCTCAGAAGAATCCGCTCTCCGCGTGGTCTTGGGTTCACCAGGCACGTGCTCGTTCTTACTCAGCCACAAGAGCGACCGTATCGCCGAAAGGGCCCGTGAACTCGACCGTGATTGGTCGAGCGGCGGGGGCCGAGGCGAGGGCGAATTCGGTGGCGTACGCGATGCCGACGGTGTCGCAGACGCCCTCCGGGTTGGGCACGACGAAGTCGAAGGTGACGGCGTAGGTGCTCTCGCCATCGAAGCTGAACGCTGTCGGTTGGGTGATGCAGTGACCGTCCACTCTGCTGATGGTCAGGGTCGTTCCATCTTCTGACAGCTCCACGATGGGCTGCTGCATCCTGCCGAAGCGATTAAAATCTGCAGGCCCCTCGCTGTGCGGCGGCATCTCATCGCTCCTCATTGGTGCGACTGCAGTCGTTGCGGCAGGCGTGGGGGAGGAGGTGCAGGCCGTCGAAGCAAAGAGTGCAACAAGCAGTACGAAGGCCGCCGATGCCAGACGGGGTGCGCGACGTCGCAGGTTCTCGCCGAGGTCAGTCATGGGTGAACTCTCCGATCTGAGTTGTTCCGTCCGAGTCGTACAGGGGGAGTGAGGAGCCGCTGGCGGCGTCTGCCGGCGCGCCCGTGATGCCGTCCGTCGCACCTGTGGCCGAGTTCGCGACGACGGTGACGACTGCTCGTTCGAGGTCGCTGCGCCGGATGTAGCCGGTTGCGCCGTCGGCACTCCTTACGGCGATGAGATCTGGGGGCCCGGTCTCGCTGATCGCGCCGTAGCTCTCCCCGTTTCCGTTCGTGGCCCACTCCGAACCGGTGGACGTGGAGTAGGCAGCCAAGACAGTCCAGTTGCTCTCGGGGGGTGCGGTGACGATCAGGGCGCCGTCGCTCGCATCGGTGAGGGGGATGACGTCGTAGACGAAGTCCGGCTGCGCATCGCTGCCGGTGAGGTCGTCGGCTGCGCAGCTCACGACGGTTCCCCCGGGAAGGCCGAGGTATCCAGGGGTGAGGCAGTGCAGAGAGACGACGATGCCGTTCGCGTCGTCGGGCGCGGGACCCAGGTGCACGGTTTCGGTGCCGGCATAGGTGCCCGTGACGAAGGAGCTCACCGGTGTGACCTGGGTACCTCCAGGCAGCACGAGCACGCCCGTTGCGGCGGCGGTCGCGGTGCTCGCAAGCAGAGTGAAGGCGGCGATGACTCTGCCGAGAACCCACCGGCGGTGTCGGCGGCGGTCATAAGTCGGGGCATCGACGTGGGTGACGAGTGCTTGGCGGAACGCCTTCGCGAAGCTGTCACTCATCTGCGGGGCGGTCATGATGCGTCTCCTAGGGAGGACTGGAGGTAGAGCGCGAGGGTGGGATGCCCGAGGTACCGGCGCAATGCTGCACGGGCGCGATGCAACCGGGTGCGGGTGGCTCCGGCTGACAGACCGAGGATCGGGGCGGCGGACGACACGGTGTAGCCCTCGATCATGACCAGCGTCACGAGTTGCAGATCGATCGATGAGAGCTGGGCCAGTGCGCCGGCGAGCTGCGTGTCGGCCACAACATCGTTCAGAGCTTCGTCCTCGGCCGAGCGGTGGTGGCTCTCGTGGGGAAGTGAGTCCAGAAGGGCCCGGTACCGGCTCCTGCCTCGGTTGAGGTTGCGCGCGGAATTGGTGGCCGTGACCAGCAGCCACGGCAGCACCGAACCGTCGACGACCCGCACCGACGAGCGGCACCGCCACAATTCGAGGAAGGCGATCGCCGTAGCGTCCTCGGCTTCGCTCGCGTCGACCAGCAGACGGTACGAGTGCCGATACACGCGAGCCCTGTGCAGGTCGAAGATCGATCCGAACGCGGAACCGTCGCCCGACAGACCGCGCTGCCACAGGGCGGTTTCATCGATGCTGGTTGCGTCCACACTTCATAGTGTCCGCACAGCCTCAAAACGTTACGTCGCGACACCGATCACGAGTCACTCGGCCGATCGCGCTGCCTGGTCTGACGTGCGGAGACGCGTCACGCCCGCAGCAGCTCGGGAAGCGTCGCGAGCGTCTGCAGCATGCGGCTCTCGGACTCGACGTCGCCCGCGGCCGCGTAGAGTGCCGCGGCTTCTTCAAGGCGGAGTCGCGCCTGCAGGCCGTAGCCGTCTTTGATTGCGTGACCGGCGAGCAGGGTGGCCGCGCGAGCGCACCAGATGCGGTCGTGCTGCTCGTCTGACGAGGTGCGCAGCACCTGGGCGAGGGCCTGGCCGCCCGATCGATCGGCGTCGTCGAATTCGTCGGTGGCCGTGCTGTAGAGCCGTTCGCGCAGCGATTCGAGCACGGCGTCGAACGGTGTCTGGGTGTCGCCCAGCGACGACGATCGCGCGCCTGTGCCCGACACCGTCTCGAGGCGCCAGACACCCGACGCGGCGGTGAGCCGAACGGAGTAGGGCGCGACGACGTCGAACTCGATCGACTGCTCGCCTGTTCGCTGCCAGGCGAGGTGGGCCGCGTTCTCGGCCGCCCAGCGCATCAGGGCGTCGACTGCCTGCGCGTCGTTGGTCATGTGTGTTCTCCCGTGGTCGGTCCCGGGAATCGACCATAGCGAGGGCCGCCGACATCCGGTCGTTGCGACACTGCGGCAAGCAGTCGCCGGCGGCGTCGGACTCAGAGGATCGCACAGGCACCGCGCCGGTAGGCTGGGCTCGTGATGCACACGCTCCAGGATGTCGAGGCCGCCGTCGAACGACTCTGGCCGACGCGGTTCGCCGAGGACTGGGATCGTCCGGGACTGACCACGGGCGATGCGACGGCTTCAGCCATGCGCATTCACCTCGCCGTCGATGCCGTGGCCGAGACGGTCGCAGAAGCTCTCGAACTCGGGGCGGACGTTCTCTTCGTTCACCACCCGCTGCTGCTCAGGGGAGTGACGTCCATCTCGACGGATCGGTACAAGGGCGCACTGCTCACCGACCTCATCCGCGGCGGGTGCGCTCTCGTCGCCGCCCATACGAATGCCGACATCGTCGACGACGGCACCTCGTCGGTGATCGCGAAGCGTCTCGCACTCGTGCAGTCCACGCCCATCGTCGCCGGCGAACGCCCCGGAACCGGCCTCGGCCGCGTGGGAGACCTGGCGGAGCCGACGACCCTCGGTCGACTCGCGCTCGCCCTCGGCGAGATCCTCCCGGCAACCGCCACAGGCATCCGGGTGGCGGGCGATTACGACCAGCGGATCTCTCGCGTGGCCCTGTGCGCGGGCGCCGGCGATTCCCTGCTGGCCGATCCCGCGGTCACCTCCGCCGACGTGTACATCACGAGCGATCTGCGCCACCATCCCGCGTCGGAGTCGAGGCAGCAGTCGATGCTGTCGACCGGTCCTGCGCTGATCGACGTGTCGCACTGGGCCAGCGAGTGGCTCTGGCTCGAGTCCGCCGCGTCCTCCCTGCGTGCGGAGCTGCCGCAGGCCACGATCACCGTCAGCGAGCTCCGCACCGATCCGTGGGACTTCGTCGTCACCCAATGACCCCCAGATCTCGCCGTTGCACGGCGATGAACACCGTTTGCCCAGGAAGGCACCCATGAAGGCACCGATCGCCGAGCAGCTCGCACTGCTCGATCTGCAGGCCGCAGACACCCGACTCGACCAGCTCGCGCACACCGTGAAGACGCTGCCCCAGTCGCTGGCACTCGCCGAGCTCGCCAAAGACGTCGCCCGCTCCCGAGCACTCTCCGCGTCCATCCGCGGCGAACTCGAAGACACGAAGGTCGAGATCGGCCGGGTGGAATCCGACGTCGAGATCGTGGCGGCACGCATCGCCCGAGACCGGGAACGGCTCGCGATCAGTTCGTCGCCGAAGGACATCCAGGGCCTCGAGCACGAACTCGCGTCGCTCCTCAAGCGGCAATCCGACCTCGAGGACATCGAGCTCACCGTCATGGAGCGGCAGGAGGAGATCGACGCCCGATTCCAGGCCGCGTCCGCTCGCCTCGACGAGCTCCTGGTGACAGAGAAGGAGCTCGTGGCCGACCGCGACGACAAGCTCGAACAGATCAACGCGGAGATCGCACTCGTCACGGAGCGACGAAACCGTATCGCGTCGTCGATCAGCGCAGAGCTCGTTGCTCTCTACGACAAGCAGCGGTCGAGATACGGCATCGGCGCCGCGTTGCTCACGCGGGGAGTCTCCGGCGGCAGCCACGTCAAACTTCACGAATCCGACCTGGCCGTCATCCGGGCCGCGGCTCCCGACGATGTCGTGCTCGACCCCGACAGCAGCTGCATCCTCATCCGCACGGAGGAGTCCGGCCTGTGATCGGCGCCGCAGTTCTGCCGTAGACTTCGAGTCGAATGGGTCGGTGAGACGGTCGCGTCAGTCACGCATCTTCGGATGCTCGGCTGCCGAGGAACGTCCGGGCTCCACAGAGCAGGACGGTGGGTAACACCCACCCGGGGCAACCCGCGAGACAGTGCCACAGAGAACAGACCGCCGCAGGCTCAGCCTTGCGGTAAGGGTGAAACGGTGGTGTAAGAGACCACCAGGGGCCAGGGTGACCTGGTCTGCTTGGTAAACCTCGTCCGGAGCAAGGTCAGACAGGGAACGTTCGAGACGGCTCGTCGAGTTCCCGGGTAGACCGCTGGAGGGCTGCGGCAACGTAGTCCCGAGATAGATGGCCGTCACGGATCCGCGGTATCGCGAATCCGGACAGAACCCGGCGTACGGCCGGCCCATTCACTCCCTCGCCCGCGGGCGTTGCCGCCCGCGCCGCCCTACAGGGCGGCTGCGGGGTGGCCGTCGGGCGAGCCGTCGGCTCCCGCGGTCACGCGGGGCTGGGATGCGAGTGCCGCGGATCCGAGGATGCCCGCGTTGTTGCGCAGCACGGCCGGCACGATCTCCGTCGTGAGGTCGAGCAGCGGCAGGAACTCCTGGTAGCTCTTCGAGACACCGCCGCCCACGATGAAGAGGTCGGGCGAGAGCAGCTTCTCGAGCTCCGTGTAGTACTTCTGCAGGCGCTCCGCCCACTTCGACCACGACAGGTCCTCGCGCTCCTTCGCAGAGTACGCCGCCTTCAGCTCGTAGTCGCCCCCGTCGATCTGCAGGTGACCGAGCTCGGCGTTGGGCACGAGCACTCCGTTGTAGATGATCGCCGTGCCGATGCCCGTGCCGAGCGTCGTCATCATGATCAATCCGGAGCGGTCTTTGGCCGCGCCGAATCGCACCTCCGCGTAGCCGGCGGCATCCGCGTCGTTGACGAAGAAGATGTCGCGACCCAGCGCGTCCTCGAACAGCTTCTCGGCCTCGAGGCCGATCCACTTCTTCGAGACGTTGGCGGCCGACATGGTGCGCCCGTTGCGCACGACGGCGGGGAAGCAGATGCCGATCGGCGCGTCCTGCGGGGCGTCGGTCAGCTTTTCGAGGATCTTCGTGACGGTTCCGACGATGTCTTTGGGCTTGCCGCCCTCGGGCGTCGACAGCTTCACTCGGTCGCTGAGCAGCTCACCCGAGTCGAGGTCGACGATCGCCCCCTTGATTCCCGTGCCGCCGATATCGATGCCGATGGCCACGTTGGATGCGGAAGGGGTGCTCATGATCGGTCTCCTCGAACTATCACCGTCGACGCGTCCGGCGCGCCTGTGCGTTTCCTACCGAGCCTAGGGCAGTCGCGCCGCCCGCGCCGCAGTCGCCTGTGGGCCTAGGATCTGAAGTAGCCGAAGCATCGACCGTCGGAGGTCGGCGCGATATCCCGGGAGTTGACATGTCGGAAGACGCCTCGAAGCAGTACTGGTACAACATGAAGACCGGCAAGGTCGAGCACGGCTACGAGTCCTCGGTGGTCGACCGCGTCGGCCCGTTCGCCACAGAACTCGAGGCGTCGCACGCACTCGAGAAGCTGCGCGCGAACAGTGCGAAATGGGCCGAGGAAGAGGCCGACGAGCAGCGCTGAGCTACTCGTAGGAGTTTTCCGGACCCGGGTAGCTGCGGTCGGCGACGTCTGAGCGGAACTGCGACACGGCATCCGTCAGCACCCCGCGAAGGTCGGCGTACTGCTTCACGAACTTCGGGATGCGTCCGCTCGTGAACCCGGCGAAGTCGGTCCATACGAGGAGCTGGCCGTCGACATGCGGACCGGCCCCGACTCCGATGGTCGGAATGCGCAGTCTCTCGGTGACCAGACGGGCGGCCTCGCTCGGAACCATCTCGAGAACGACGGCGAACGCGCCGGCCTCTTCGACGGCGAGGGCATCGGCCATCAGCTGGTCGAGACCGGCTCCACGGCCCTGGATGATGTGTCCGCCGAGGCCGTGTTCGCTCTGCGGCGTGAAGCCGATATGGGCCATCACCGGGATGCCGGCGCCGACGATGCGTCTGATCTGCTCGACGCTGCGCACGCCGCCCTCGAGCTTCACGGCGTGGGCGTGCGTCTCCTTCATAAAACGAACCGCCGTATGGAGTGCCTCGAGCGGACCGCTCTCGTAGGAGCCGAACGGCATGTCGGCGACGACGAACGCGCGGCTGACGGCCAGGGCGACCGCGCGGGTCAGGGGGATCAATTCGTCGACGGTCACCGGCAGGGTGGTGTCGTACCCGAAGACCGTGTTGCCGGCGGAGTCGCCGACCAGGAGGAAGTCGATGCCGGCCTCGTCGAAGATGCGGGCGGAGAGCTGGTCGTAGCTCGTCAGGCCCGTGATCGGCGTGCCCGACTCCTTCGCATTCTGAAAGTGGCGCGTACGCACGCGCTTCGGCACAGCGGGGGGCATGGACGGTGGCGTCTCTGACATCGTTCCAGTCTACTGACGCTCATACCGAGACACTCTGCTCCGGCGACCGGGCGTGAACGGCGATCACTGTATCGTGTGGCTGACTCGATAGTGACGGTGATGTGAAGTGATAGGTACCAATCGACTGCGGCTGCGGCTGCCGCTCGTCGCCCTCGTAGTGGGAATGACGCTCGCCTTCGGCGCGCCGGGAATCGCCAGCGCGGCCGAGGGCGACGGATGTCCGGAGATCGCGGGAAGCGGTGCCGACTGCGGTGTGCTCACGGTGCCGGAGAACCGGAACAATCCCGCGAGCCGGACCATCGACATCCCTTATGCCGTTATACCCGCCAGTGTGCAGCCGGCCACGGGGACACCGGTCATCGCGCTCGCGCCGGGCCTCGGAGAGTCGGCGGAGTCACTGGGGCGGCACCTGTCTCGCGATCTCGGCTTCGGAACCCACCGCGACATCGTCGTGCTCGAACAGCGCGGGGGACAGGCGTCCACTCCGAACCTCGACTGCCCCGGCGTCACGCGCACCTGGGTCGACGCATTCACCTCGACCGACGACTCCCTGAAGGCGGAGGGCACCGCTGTGGGCCTCGAGCTCGGAGACTGCTTGGCCGAGTTCGCGGAGTCCGGCGGAGACGCGAACGGCTACACCATCGCCCAGACCGCGGCCGACGTCATCGACCTGCGGAACACCCTGCAGATTCCCGCGTGGACGCTCTTCGGCTCGGGCTGGTCCTCGAAGGTGATGTCCGCGGTGGCCGCGTTCGACGCTGCGGGCAGCGATGCCGTGCTCCTCGACTCACTGAGCCCCGCGGCGGCCGACATCAAGGGGGAGGCGTATGCGGCGCTCACCGCTTCGCTCGCCGAGCTGTCCACGCGATCCGGCGACGAGGGCACCGACTACGCGAAGACCGTGGCAGAACTCGCCGCGGGCTTCGATGACGATCCCTTCACGGGCCCGGTGACCAACCCGTTCACCGGCAAGCAGCGTTTCGTCGAGCTCGACGGAAGCGACTTCGTGAGCCTGGTGCAGCAGCTGCTCACCGACCCCGCCGTGACCAGCACACTGCCGCTGCTGTTCGACCGGCTTGAGGACGGCGACTCGGGCGCATTGGCTCCCTACGTCGTGCTGGGCGCGGATGCGCTCGGTTCGGTCGACTGGGGACAGTACCTCGTCTCGACCTGCCTCGATCAGAAGGCGAACTGGTCGCCCGACCCCGTCGCCCCCGAGGCGGCAGCGCCGGCCGAGGGCGAAGAGCCCGTCGTGCCGGTCGACCCGCCGCTGCTCGTCACCTATTCGCTGGCCGATGCGGCGTGCGCGCAGGCCGGCATCGCTGCGGCAGGAACGGAGCTGAGGGTAGCCCCCTCCTTCACCCAGCCCACGCTGGTGCTCGCCGGCTCCAACGATCCGATCTCGTCGGCCGCGTCGGCGCAGGCGGCTACGGCATCCATCCCCGGCAGCCAGTTCGTGTCGTTCACCGGAGCGGGACACCGGGTCGTCGACACGAGTGCGTGCGCCGCGAAGACCGCAGCGGCGTGGCTCGACAAGCCGGGCGACGATGTGGCCGCGGTGTGCGACCACGACGATGCGATCACCCCGATCGTGACGGCCTCGTCTCTTCACGAGACCTCGCGTGCCGCATCAGTGGTTCGAGCCGTCGACGACCTCAACTGGTTCGAGCTGCTCATTCCTCTTATCTTCTTGGGCTTCTGCGCCCTCTGGCTGGTGGGATGGATCATCACGATCATCGTGCGGGGCATCCAGCGCGAGCGACTCGGCCTCCTCATCGCGTCGGGCATCTCGCCCGTCACGGGCCTCGTCTTCGGCGCGGTCGCCGTGCTGGGCATGCAGTCGGCGATGTCCGCGCAGCCCGCCCTGGCCCTCGTGGGTGTGCCCTCCTACTTCCCGTACCTCGGCATCCTGCTCGCGGTGGGGCTCTTCGCCCTGATCGTCGTGTGGAAGCTCGGGAGCAGGGGAGCAGCGCTCCTCGCCTCCGCCGGTGTGCTCGTCTGGCTCGGCATGCTGGCGTGGTTCGCCTGGATCGTCCTCGTTCCGAGTTGACCGATTCGATCAGGGGTCGTGCACTAACCTGTAACTGGTTGAAAGACCCCGTTCGAAAGAGAGTGCACATAGATGGATAAGCAGCGTGACTTCGTTCTTCGCACCATTGAGGAACGCGGCATCAAATTCATCCGCCTCTGGTTCACCGACGTGGTCGGCACGCTGAAGTCGGTCGCGATCGCGCCTGCCGAGGTCGAGGGCGCGTTCGCCGAGGGCCTGGGATTCGACGGCTCTGCCATCGAGGGACTGACGCGATCGTACGAGG
The DNA here is from genome assembly GCF_001422485.1 of Agreia sp. Leaf283. Classification (GTDB taxonomy): domain Bacteria; phylum Actinomycetota; class Actinomycetes; order Actinomycetales; family Microbacteriaceae; genus Agreia. The sequence continues at coordinate 340,680 of NZ_LMNF01000002.1, read as the reverse complement.
CCGATGTTCTCGCTCATCCCGACCCCACCACCTTCCAGATCCTTCCGTGGCGGGGCGAGATCGACCCGACGGCCCGCATGTTCTGCGACATCACGACGCCCGACGGGCTGCCCGCCGTGGCAGATCCTCGCAATGTTCTGAAGCGCACCCTCGCGAAGGCCGCCGATCGCGGATTCACGTTCTACACGCATCCCGAGATCGAGTTCTACCTCCTCAAGTCGTCTCAGTACGGCGCCGACGGCCCCGAGCCCGTCGACTCTGCCGGCTACTTCGACAACGTTCCCGGAGGAACCGCCCACGACTTCCGTCGTCGCTCGGTTCGCATGCTCGAAGATCTGGGCATCTCGGTCGAGTTCAGCCACCACGAGGCGGGCCCGGGCCAGAACGAGATCGACCTCCGGTACGCCGACGCTCTCACCACCGCCGACAACATCATGACGTTCCGCACGGTCATCAAGGAGGTGGCCATCGAACAGGGCGTCTACGCCACGTTCATGCCCAAGCCCCTCGCCGGACATCCGGGATCGGGAATGCACACCCACCTCTCGCTCTTCGAGGGCGACGGCAATGCGTTCTACGAGGCCGGTGCCGAGTACCAGTTGTCGAAGATCGGCCGCCAGTTCATCGCCGGATTGCTTCACCACGCGCCTGAGATCACCGCTGTGACCAACCAGTTCGTGAACTCGTACAAGCGTCTCTGGGGCGGCGACGAGGCGCCGAGCTTCGTGTGCTGGGGCCACAACAACCGGTCCGCTCTCGTGCGCGTGCCCCTCTACAAGCCCAACAAGGGCCAGAGCTCGCGCATCGAGTACCGCGCCATCGACTCGGCCGCCAACCCGTATCTCGCGTACTCGCTGCTGCTCGCGGCGGGTATGAAGGGTATCGAGGAGGGGTACGAGCTGCCGCCCGAGGCAGAAGACAACGTGTGGAGCCTCAGCGAGGCCGAGCGTAGGGCCCTGGGCTACAACCCGCTGCCGGCCAGCCTCGACCGGGCCATCACCCTCATGGAGGGCTCGGAGCTGGTTGCAGAGACGCTGGGCGAGCACGTCTTCGACTACGTGCTCCGCAACAAGCGGCAGGAGTGGCAGGCGTACCGCGCCCAGGTGACGCCGTTCGAGCTCAAGAGCAACCTGGAAATGCTCTAACCCCAGTCACTGCACGGCAGTGCGGCGAGGTCGCCGCGCTGCCTGCCGGAGGACCATGCGCGAGACGAGATCACTCACCTATCTGGCCCGTCTGGGTTTCGCCGATCTCGAGTGGGCCGACGAGCAGCTGCACGTCGTCGCTACCCTGGCCGGCCTCGAGGTCGACGACCTCATCGCCGCCATTCCCTCGGCGGCCGACCCCGATCAGGCGCTCGGCTGTCTGGCCCACCTTCTGCGGCGGTCGCCCGACCATGTCGTCCCGATTCTTGCCGACGAACGCTACCGCCTCCGGCTGATCCGGGTTCTCGGCGCATCCAAGGGACTCGGCGATTTCTTCGCCCGGCATCCATCCGAGCTCGACGTCCTCGTCGATCCACGCCTGCAGCTCCCCACGGCAGACGACTCCCGCTCGGCCCTTCTCGAATCCGTGGGCTCCGTCGACGGGTTCGCGTCGGCATCCGGCGAACAGGCCTGGACCGCCCTGCGCGTGCGGTATCGCGGTCTGCTCGCCCGGGTGGCCGCCTACGACATCGAGCAGTCCGACCCCGTGGCCGGACTCGACCGCATCGCGGCCGTGCTCGCCGACCTGGCCGCCGGAGCTCTCGAGGCATCGCTCTCCGTGGCGCGCACGACCCTGTCGACGAAGGGCCTCGGACTCTGGTTCTTCGACCGCGACAGTGTGTCTCAGACCCGGCTCGCGATCATCGGCATGGGCAAGGCCGGAGCGCGCGAACTCAACTACGTGAGCGACGTCGATGTCATCTTCGTCGGCGAGGGCGAGCCCGACAGCGAGCTGCCGCCGGAGCGAGCGATCGAGATCGCCACCCGGCTCGCGATGCTGACCATGAGGGGCATCTACGAGTCGGGCCTGGAACCGGGCCTGTGGGAGGTCGACCCGAACCTTCGTCCCGAAGGTAAAGACGGGGCGCTCGTGCGCTCGCTCGAGTCGCACGTCGCGTATTACGACCGCTGGGCCAAGAGCTGGGAGTTCCAGGCTCTTCTCAAGGCGCGACCGTTGGCGGGAGACGCGGAGCTCGGCCGGCAGTACGTCGCTGCGATGGCGCCCCGCGTGTGGTCGAGCGCATCCCGCGAAGGGTTCGTCGAGTCGGCGCAGAAGATGCGCGAGCGCGTGACCCAGCACATTCCGGCCGACGATGTGCACTACCAGATCAAGCTCGGGCCCGGCGGCCTGCGCGATATCGAGTTCACCGTTCAGCTGCTGCAGCTCGTGCACGGACAGAACGACGACGAGATCCACCAGCCGGGCACCATCGCGGCACTGACCGCCCTCGCGGATCGCGGCTACATCGGCCGCGCAGAACAGGTCGAGTTCGCCGAGGACTACCGGATTCTGCGGCTTCTGGAGCACAGACTTCAGCTTCGCTTCCTGAAACGCACCCACCTGATGCCGCGCGACGAGCCGGGCCAGCGCGTGCTCGCCAGGGCCACCGACCTCGAGCCCTCCGCCGCACAGCTGATCGAACGCTGGAACGGCATCAAGCACCGCGTCCGCAACCTTCACGTGCGCCTGTTCTACCGCCCGCTGCTCGCGGCCGTCGCCGGGCTCTCCGCCGACGACGTGGCGCTCACCAGCCAGCAGGCCGAGGCACGGCTCGCGGCCATCGGCTTCCTCGACCCCAGGGGTGCACTGAAACACATCGAGGCGATGACCTCGGGCGTGTCCCGCAAGGCCAGCATCCAGCGGCATCTGCTCCCGGTCATGCTCCAGTGGTTCGCCGACGGAGCCGACCCCGACTACGGGCTGCTCGCGTTCCGGCGTCTCAGCGACTCCCTCGGCGACACGTACTGGTTCCTGCGGATGCTGCGCGACTCGTCGGGAGCAGCAGCGCGGCTCACCCACGTTCTGTCCGCCTCACGCTACGTCGGGCAGCTGCTGCAGGGCATACCGGAGGCGGCCGCCTGGCTGGAGAACGAAGAGGAGCTCCGACCCCGGCCGTACGCGCTGCTCGACGAAGAGATGCGCGCGATCATCTCGCGTCACGAGACGCCGGATGCCGCGGCCGGCGCCCTGCGCGCCGCTCGCCGTCGTGAGGTGCTGCGGCTCGCCATCTCCTCCATCCTCGGAATCATCACGGTCGACGAGCTCGCCCACGGACTGACGGACGTCACGACAGTGCTGCTGACGGGCATCGTGTCCGTGGTGCGGCAGTCCTCCGCGGCGCAGGGCGGAGACGGCATCGAGTTCGCCATCATCGGCATGGGCAGGCTGGGTGGTCGGGAGGTCGGATTCGGGTCCGACACCGACGTGATGTACGTCTACCGCCCCGTGTCGGTCGAGAACGAGGTGGCCGCCTCCGCCGCTCGGGCCATCGTCACCGAGATCAAGCGCCTCACCGAAGACAACCGGCTTCCCCTCGACATCGACATCGATCTGCGGCCCGAGGGCAAGAACGGCGCGATCGTGCGCTCCCTCGAGTCGTACAGGGCGTACTACGCCCGCTGGTCTCTCACCTGGGAGGCGCAGGCGCTGCTCCGGGCGCGCGGGCTCACCGGCGATGAGGCGCTCGTCAGGGACTTCGAGCAGCTCGCCGATACGGTGCGTTTCCCCGCCGACATCGCCGAGAAGGAGGTGCGCGAGGTCAAGAGGATCAAGGCTCGGGTCGAGAACGAACGCCTGCCCCAGGGAACCGATCCGCTCAGGCACCTCAAGCTGGGTCGAGGCAGCCTCAGCGATGTCGAGTGGCTCGTTCAGCTGACCCAGCTGCAGTGGGGGAGCAAGGTGCCCAGCCTGCGCACGACGTCGACGCTCGAGGCTTTAGATGCGGCCGTCGCGGCCGACCTCGTGAGCGGCACCGACGCATCCGTTCTTCGTGCGGCCTGGGTGTTCGCGTCACGGGCCCGTTCGGCCGTGACCCTGTGGGCGAACAAGAGCTCCGACGTGCTTCCGAGCGATCGCAAGGCGCTCGAGGGTATTGCCCGGCTGCTGGAGTACCCGCCGGGATCGGCGACCATGCTGGAGGAGGACTATCTCGGGGTCACCCGCCGAGCACGGGCCGTCTTCGAAAGACTCTTCTACGGCTCCTGACGCGCCGCAGACGAAAGACGCTGCAGACGACAGAGAGGGCCGCACCCTCCGAGGAGGATGCGGCCCTGTCTGTCGTGAGCTCAGCGCCTAGACGCCGTAGTACAGCTCGAACTCGAACGGGTGCGGACGCTGCTGGAGCGGCTTGATCTCGTTCTCGCGCTTGTAGCTGATCCAGTTCTCGATCAGGTCGATCGTGAACACGTTGCCCTGGAGCAGGAACTCGTGGTCGGCCTCGAGCGCGTCGAGTGCCTCACCGAGCGACGCGGGGCCCTGCGGGATGAGCTTGGCCTCTTCGGGCGGCAGCTCGTACAGGTCCTTGTCGACGGGCTCGTGGGGCTCGATGCGGTTGACGATTCCGTCGAGACCAGCCATGAGCTGGGCCGCGAACGCCAGGTACGGGTTGCCCGAGGCATCCGGCGTGCGGAACTCGATGCGCTTGGCCTTCGGGTTCGTGCCCGTGATCGGGATGCGGATCGACGCCGAGCGGTTTCCGGCCGAGTAGACCAGGTTGACCGGGGCTTCGAAGCCGGGGACGAGGCGGTGGTAGCTGTTGACCGACGGGTTCGTGAACGCGTAGACGGCGGGGGCGTGAGCCAGGATTCCACCGATGTACCAGCGAGCGATGTCGCTCAGTCCGCCGTAGCCGGCCTCGTCATAGAACAGCGGCGCGCCGTCGTTCCAGAGGGACTGGTGCGTGTGCATGCCGGAGCCGTTGTCTCCGAAGAGCGGCTTGGGCATGAACGTCGCCGTCTTGCCCCAGCGCTCGGCCACGTTCTTGACGATGTACTTGAACTTCAGGATGTCGTCGGCCGCGTGGACCATGGTGTCGAACTTGTAGTTGATCTCGCCCTGGCCCGCAGTGCCGACCTCGTGGTGACCGCGCTCGACCTCGAGACCGGCAGCCATCAGTTCGAGCACGATGTCATCGCGCAGGTCGGCGTGCTTGTCGACCGGGCTGACGGGGAAGTAGCCGCCCTTGTAGGGGGTCTTGTTGGCGAGGTTTCCGCCTTCTTCCGTGCGGCCGGAGTTCCAGGCCGCCTCGTCGGAGTCGACCGAGTAGGAGCTGGAGTGCTGGTTCACCTCGTACTTGACGTCGTCGAAGATGTAGAACTCGGCCTCGGGAGCGAAGAACGCGGTGTCGGCGATGCCGGTCGACGCGAGGTACTTCTCGGCCTTCTTGGCCACCTGGCGCGGGTCGCGGTGGTAGATCTCACCGTTGCGCGGGTTGTAGATGTCGAAGATCATGATCAGCGTGCGGTTGACGCGGAACGGGTCGATGTAGGCCGTCGAGACGTCGGGGATGATCTGCATGTCCGACTCGTGGATCGAGGCGAAACCGCGGATCGACGATCCGTCGAACATCTGCCCGACGGTGAAGAACGACTCGTCTACCGTGGAGGCGGGGATAGTGATGTGCTGCTGGACACCGGGAAGGTCGGTGAACCGAATATCAAGGAACTTTACGTCCGTGTCCTTGATGAACTTGAGCACCTCGGAAGAATCACTGAACATGTGAGAGACTCCAAATGGCTTGGTACAGAGGAACAGCTGCGAACGCAGCCGTCCCGAGCCTACGGGGAAGCCATTACCCAGCAGTGACACAAATGTTTCGAGCATGTTACGGCTTGCCCTCAATGCGCCCGAGGAGACGGTCGTAAACTCGTCTGGTGCCCAACTCGACCGTCTCGTCATCGCCCAACGGGGCGCCCCCTAGCAACTGGCCGGGGGAGCGGATGGGCTTTCCGCGAACGGGCGTCGGGTCGGTCGCTCGAAGCGGTCGACGACTCGTGGCGATCCTCATCGACTTCGCCGCCTGCTATGTCGTCTACTTCGCCTTTTTCTTCGGCAACGACTGGGCGAGCCTGGTCATCTTCGCCGTCGAGCAGATCGTTCTGCTCACCACGCTGGGCAGCGGGCTGGGACACTTCATTCTCGGCATACGCATCGTCAAGGTCGACGGAAGCTACGCCGGGGTATGGCGTCCGATTCTGCGCACGGCGCTGCTACTGCTTCTCATCCCCGCGCTCATCTGGGATTCGGACCAGCGAGGACTGCACGACGTCTTCGCCGGCACGGTTCTCGTCATGCGCCGCTGACTCGGGTCAACGACCTCGCTGGGGGCGAACCTTGAACGGGTCGACGCCCTTCGGGATCGGCATGCCCGTCGATCCCAGGGAGGTGAGTCGGTTGCTCACGGCCATGACCTCGGCCTTGTTGAGCGCGGGCTTGACCTTGGCCATGCGGCTGGCGACCTTGTGCAGGGGAAGCGCGTCGGGGTCGTGGGAATCGACGTACAGGAACGTGACCGGCACGTTGGGGAGCACGCGCAGCACCTTGCGACGCTCTTCTTCGAGCATTCGCGTCGTGCGGGTCTTGGACCCCTCGCTGATGAGCACGACGCCGCCCCGACCGACCGCGCGGTAGACCGCATCTTGGGTCTTGCCGTTCACGGCCACCGGCATCTCGCTGCCGCGCCAGCTGCGCTTGAGACTGGAGCGGAGGACGGCGCCAACCGCGCCTGGCTGGCCTGCGATCTGACCGTAGGCAGCGCGTTCGGCTCGACGGCCGAGAATGATGAGAGCGACGAGGAAGCCCGCGAGAACACCGGCCACGATCCACATGGCCATGGCGAAGCCGTTGCCGTCCGACAGGAGGAGGGCGACGATCAGGCCGGCGGCGACGGGGAGCAGGAAGCCGAGAGCCATGATCCAGACGACGTTCTTGTCGTAGCGACGGGTCATCGTGAAGACCTGCCACATCTGCTTGATGCGGCCCGGCTCTTTGGGGGGCTTGGGGGTGGATTGCTCAGTCTTGCGTGCCATGCGTCAAGGATACCGAGTCGGCTTGGATCGTGCGGACACGTTCGCTCATGGCAGCGGCACCGCTCCTCCACAGACGCCGCCCGTGGTCGATCATGCACAGATCGTTCACCCGACCGAGCGGTCTGGCCCATGCGAACGGCACTGTCGAGAGATGAGATACGGCCGCAATCTTCCGACAGCCCCGCCGCCGGGCGCCGAGCGGGCCGAGCGCGAGCGGCTGCCGCCGGGGGAGCTGCGCGGATCGCGGCTCGACGACGTGGCGGGACACAGGGTCATGAGACGGTTCGCCGTCGGTTCGAGGGCCACTCTCCTTCTTGCGCGTCCGTCTTCGCCGAGCGCCGAGCCGCACCCTCGCGCACGGCTCGTCAAGGTCTTTCACGCCGAGACGTCCGCGAGCAGCATCGACGTCGAACTCGCGGCGTTGAGTGCACCGGTGAACACTCACGTCGTGCGGCTCATCGACGTCGCGACGGTCGGATGGGGCGAGCCGCCCTGCCTCGTGCTCGAAAGGCTGCCCGGCCCCGCGCTGTCTGCATACCTCGACGACCAGCAGAGGCTGACAGCGGGGCAGGCGGTGACGATTCTCGCACCCCTGTGCGCGGCGGTGCAGGCGCTGCACGAGGCCGGCGTCACGCACGGCGCCGTCCACCTTCGCCGGATCGTCTTCGATCAGCGCGGCGCGCCGGTACTGACGGGATTCGGTCGCGGCGCGCTTCTCAGCCCGCCGCTCGCGCAGGGGGCGATCTCCGGGTCGCGCGCGCGGCCTCGCACCGGGGAGCCGGCGGAGTCGCCTGAGTCGGTCTGGCGTTCCGCGGTCCTCGAGGACCATCGGGGCCTGCTCTCCGTCATCGAGGGCGTGCTCGCCCACGTCGACCCGGGCGAGCTGCGAGGCTTCGACATCGCGACCTCGGCAGCCGAGGTCGGCATCGGCCCGAGCGCGGACTTCCTTGCACGGGTCGAAGGGCGGCTCTTCGCCATGGCGTCGCCGAACGCCATCAGTCTGCAGAGCCACGCACCGGTCGGCGCACCGACCCACTCTCCTGCGCGCGAGCCGGCCGAGCAACTCTCGTTCGTACCGGCGGCCCGGCCGACCCGGCCGTCTCAGCCGACACAGCCGACCGAAACGACCGAGACGACGGAGTACGACTGGCAGGAGTCGATCGCCGTTCCGTCGCCCACGCCAGCGGAGAACAGGCTGGTAGCCGCCCTCCGCATCCTCGGTGCACCGTCCTCGGTGCTCGAGATCGTCTCCCGCATCGTCGATGCGGCGGCGCAGCGGTCGAACCGCATCGCTCCTGTGGCCTCGGCGGCTGCCGCCGACACCGGTGACGAGCGAGGGCGCCCGGCCCGACGGCTGGGTCGCCGACCGCTCCTCGTCGGTGCCTTCTGTGCGGTGGTCGCAGCGACAGTGCTGCTTCTCGCGCTTCCGGTGCCGCGAGACCAGGCCCAGGCGGGAGTCGATGTTGTGGCGTCGAGCGAGGCGTCCGAGGTACCTGGTCCGACAGACGAGCCGCAGAGCGAGGCGATGCGCGACGATGCGACCCTCGCACAGACAGACGACCCCGCCGCCGCTCTGCGCGCGTTGTCAGAAGCCAGCGATGGGTGTGCCGCCGCCGCCGAGCAGGAGGCCTGCCTGACGGCCGTCTTCCAACCCGACTATCTGGCGTCTGATGTCGATGCCGCCGGCCCGCTCGTGATCGACGCCTCGGAGGCGATCGTGACCGGGGCGTGGGGCGGCTCAGCACTCGTCGCCGCCCGGTTAAACGACCAACCGGCCTCCTTCCTTCTGATGAAGGAGGAGGCCGGCTGGAGGGTTCGTGACGTATTCGTCAGCGATCAGTAACCGAGGTTGCCCTCGAACGCGCCCTCTTCGAGGCGGTTCTTCACGGCGACGAGGAAGCGTGCCGCGTCTGCGCCGTCGACGATGCGGTGATCGTAGCTCAGCGCCAAGTAGACGGTCGAACGAATGGCGATGGCCTCGCCCTCGTCGGTCTTGATGACGAGCGGCTTGCGCGAGACGATGCCCGTGCCGAGGATCGCAACCTGCGGAAGGAAGACGACGGGCGTGTCGAAGAGCGCTCCGCGCGAACCGGTGTTGGTCAGCGTGAACGTGCCGCCGGCAAGCTCGTCGGGCTTGAGCTTGTTGTCGCGGGTCCTGGTGGCCAGGTCGGCGATCTCGCGAGCGAAACCGGCCAGGTCGAGTTCGCCGGCGTTCTTGACAACGGGCGTCAGCAGTCCACGCTCGGTGTCGACGGCGATGCTCACGTTCTCGTGGTCGGGGTAGACGATGCTGTCGCCATCGACCGTGGCGTTGATGATCGGGTACGCCTTCAGCGCCTCGGTCGCCGCGAGGGCGAAGAACGGGAGGAAGCTGAGCTTGTTGCCCGTCTTCTCCTGGAACGTGGCCTTGACCTTGTCTCGCAGAGCGGCCACGCGGGTCACGTCGACCTCGACCACGCTGGTGAGCTGGGCGGTGGACTGCATGGACTCGACCGCACGCTGCGCGACGACCTTGCGGAGGCGCGACATCGGCTGCGTGGTTCCACGGAGGTCGGAAACCGGCAGCGTCGTGGAGACGGCCTTCGGTGCCTCTGACGTGGCTGCAGCGGGGGCGGACTTGGCCGCCTCGGCCGCGGCGAGCACGTCTTCCTTGCGGATGCGGCCACCGACGCCGCTGCCGGTGAGCGTCGACAGGTCGATGCCGTTGTCGCCGGCGAGCTTGCGGACGAGCGGAGTGACGTAACCGGCGTTGGCGGCACGCGACGAGTCGTCGGACGATGCGGCGGGCGCGGCTGCGGTAGGCGCAGGTGCAGCGGCAGCAGGAGCCGGGGCAGCCGCGGGAGCCGGTGCAGGTGCAGCAGGAGCGGGCGCAGCTGAGGGAGCCGGGGCAGCAGGTGCAGGTGCAGCAGCTGCAGGAGCGGGCGTCGCGGCCGGAGCAGCAGGGGCCGCCTCTGGCTCGGGCGCCGGAGCGGGGGCCTCGGCTTCGGTCTCCGCCTCGGTCGACGGTTCCTCGGCGGGGATCTCCTCAGGCGCCTCGGGAGCAGGCGCGGCCTCAGGTTCGGCAGCAGCCTCGGGCTCGGCCGGAGCAGCGGACGAACCCGCCGAGCTTCCGTCTCCGATGCGCACGAGAGCTGTACCGACCTCGACGGTCTCGTCCTCCTGGACCAGGATCTCCTCGATCACACCGGCTACGGGTGACGGGATCTCGGTGTCCACCTTGTCCGTTGACACTTCGAGCAGGGGTTCGTCGACCTCGACGCGGTCTCCCACACTCTTGAGCCAGCGGGTTACCGTTCCCTCTGTGACACTCTCACCGAGTGCTGGAAGGTTGACGGATTCGCTCATTAGCTTGTCTCCTTTAGAAACCGATCGTGGTTTTTAGCTTACTTGTATTGAGTCTGTGCGGAACGCGGGGTGATCAGAGCGCGTGCAGGGGCTTGCCTGCGAGGGCGAGGTGTGCCTCGCCGAGTGCCTCGTTCTGAGTCGGGTGGGCGTGCACCAGCTGAGCGACGTCCTCCGGGTAGGCCTCCCAGTTGACGATGAGCTGTGCCTCGCCGATCAGTTCTCCGACTCGGGCGCCGATCATGTGGATTCCCACCACAGGACCGTCGGCCACGCGTACGACCTTGACCGACCCGGTGGTACCGATGATGTGGCTCTTGCCGTTGCCGCCGAGGCTGTAGTCGTACGAGGTGACCCGCTCCTGCCCGTACTGGGCGATCGCCCGCGCCTCGGTGAGCCCGACGGACGCGACCTCCGGGTCGGAATAGGTGACCTTGGGGATGTTGACGTCGTCGACGACCTGCGGCGCGAGCCCTGCGATCTCCTCGGCCACGAAGATGCCGTGCTGGAATCCGCGGTGCGCGAGCTGCAGACCGGGAACGATGTCTCCGACGGCGAAGAGGCCGGGGATGTTCGTCTCGAGGCGCTCGTTGGTGATGACGAATCCGCGGTCGATCTCGACGCCGACCTCTTCGAATCCGAGGTTCTGCGTCGACGGTCCGCGTCCGACGGCGACGAGGAGAAGCTCCGCCTCGATTCGTCGGCCGTCTTCGAGCGTGACGACGACACCGTCGTCGTCCTGTTCGACGGACTGGAACCGGGTGCCGAGCGAGAACTCGATGCCACGCTTGCGGAAGGCGCGCTCGAACTGCTTGCTGATCGATTCCTCCTCGTTGGGCACGAGGTGGGGCAGTGCTTCGATGATCGTGACATCGGAGCCGAACGACTTCCACACGCTGGCGAATTCGACGCCGATGACGCCGCCGCCGAGGATGGCCACCTTCTTCGGAACGAAGTCGAGTTCGAGTGCCTGTTCGCTGGTGATGACGCGCCCCCCGATCTCGAGGCCGGGAAGGGAGCGGGCGTAGGAACCGGTCGCGAGCACGACGTTCTTGCCGGTGACGACATCGTCGCCGACACGCACCTGGGTGGGGGAGACCAGACGGCCCTCGCCCCGGATGACCGTGATCTTGCGCGCCTTGATGAGCCCTTCAAGACCCTTGAACTTGCTCGAGACGATGCTCTCGCGGTAAGCGGTGACGCCGTTCATGTCGACCCCGTCGAACGAGGCCTGGATGCCGTACTTGGCCGCGCCCCGAGCGGCGTCGGCCACCTCGGCGGAATGAAGGAGGGCTTTCGTGGGGATACAGCCGCGATGCAGGCAGGTTCCGCCCAGTTTGTCCTTCTCGATCAGCCCAACGGTGAGGCCGAGAAGACTGGCTCGGAGTGCGGCCGCGTAGCCACCGCTTCCGCCGCCGAGGACGACCAGGTCGAAATTCTGTTCAGACACTCGCGGTGACTCCCTCTGAAGCTGCATCTCTGCCCGCACTCCGCAGGATGGGCGGAACGGACGGTGGCGACGTGTTTTTTCGCCTTGTCGAGCCTACTACGGTCATCTCACTCGGACCGCACGGGTGCCGGTGCCGCCGCCAGGGCGAGCAGCGTGCGCACCGTCACTCCGGTGGGCCCCTTGCCGGTGTAGCCGTAGAGGGCGTCCTTGTTCGTTCCCGCTCCCGCGATGTCGAGGTGCACCCACGGAATGCGTCCGGATCCGTCGGCCGCCTCTCCGATGAAGTCGTTCAGGAAGGCGGCGGCGATCAGCATGCCGCCGGCCGTGTTGCCCGGCTTGATGTTCGCGATGTCGGCGATGTCCGAGTTGAGCATCGACCGGAACTCCTCGCCGATGGGCATGTGCCAGAAGAGTTCTCCCGCGTTCGACGCGGCTCCGAGAACCTCTGCCACGAGCGGCGAGGTGCCCAGGGCACCCACGTAGCGGTTGCCGAGCGCGACGCTCGCCGCTCCGGTGAGAGTGGCCACGTCGATGATGGCGTCGGGCGACTCCTCGCTCGCGGCGACGAGGCCGTCGGCGAGAACGAGGCGACCTTCGGCGTCAGTGTTGAGCACCTCCACCGTCTTGCCGCCGCGGATGCGGAGGACATCCCCGGGCCGGATCGCCGTGGCCGACGGCAGGTTCTCGGCGAGGCAGAGCCAGGCGGTCACCTTCGTCGGCACCGCGAGGCGCGCGGCGGCGAGAACGACCGACAGCACGGTGGCCGCACCGGCCATGTCGTACTTCATTCCGATCATCGAGGCGGCGGGCTTCAGCGAGAGTCCGCCCGAGTCGAATGTGATCCCCTTGCCGACGAGGGCGATGTGCCTCGCGTTCTCGACATCGGCGGGGGAGTAGACGACCTTCACGAGCCGGGGCGGTCGCGACGATCCCTGGCCCACTCCGAGGATGCCGCCGAAGCCGTCGGCCGCCAGCTGCGTCTCGTCCCAGGTTGTGACCTCGACGCCCGGCAGGTCGGCGAGTTCGGATGCGCGTGCGGCGAACGATTCCGGGTACAGGTCGAGCGGCGATTCGTTCACGAGGTCGCGAACCAGGTGCACCGCGCGGCCCACCTCGGTCGCATACGAGAGCGCCTCGGGCGAGACGGCGACCGATGTCACGAGCGTGAACGACTCGGCCGGGCGGGTGCGCGGGCTGCCTCCTTCACTGCGGTACTCCACGTACTCATAGGCGCCGAGCAGGCAGCCCTCGAGAACCGCCTGCGCCTGCGCCTCGTCTGCGACGGGCAGGGCGAACGCGACCGACCCGACCCCGAGCATCCGGCGCGCGACCGAGCCTGCGGCGTAGCGCAGGTCGTCGGCGCTCGGGTCGGCGGAGGCGAGTCCGACGAGAGCGATCGAGCGGGCCTCGATGCCGGCCGGCGCCGCCAGGCGAACGAGGTCGTCCTTCGACCCTGTGACGCCGAGCACGGCGAGGTCGGAGAACGCCGGATCCGACCCGAGCAACGACTCGGCCGCTCCGACGAGCGCGGGCCCGTCGCCGGTGCGGGTCACCCCGAGCACGAGTACGTCGACGGCGACGTCGGCGGGGTTCGAGGAGGAGGTGGCAAGAGAGGCGAGAGTCATGCTTCAACCCTAGGCCGGGCGTTGTTCGCTCTCGGCATGCCGAGTCGGCGGGGCTCCGACTCCTGCCGCGATTAGAGTTGAATCCATGACGGATTCGAGCGAGCTCTACGAGATCACCGGCGAGCTCGGCAACATTCCCGAGGGACTCGACCTGGTGATGTCGCTCACCGGTTTCACCGACGCGGGCGGTGCCAGCGCGCAGATCGGCGACTACATCCTCGACAACCTGAGCAATCGCGTGATCGCCGAGTTCGACACCGACTCGCTGCTCGACTACCGCGCGCGCCGTCCCATCATCTACTTCGACCAGGACCACCTGAGCGACTACCAGCCCCCGGCGCTGCGTCTCTACCTGGTGCAAGACGAGCTCAACCAGCCCTTCCTCTTTTTGAACGGCTTCGAGCCCGACTTCCGATGGGAGGCCTTCTCCAAGGCCGTCATCGACCTGATCGGCCGGCTCAAGATCAAGACCACGACGTCGGTGCATGCCATCCCCATGCCCGTTCCGCACACCAGGCCCATCCGGGTCACGGTGAGCGGCAACCGCATCGAGCTCATCGACGCCCTCTCGGTGTGGAAGCCGCACACCCAGGTGCCGGCCAATGCGATGCACCTCGTGGAGTTCCGTCTGCAGGAGTTGTCGCATCCGGTCGCCGGCTTCGCGCTGCTCGTTCCCCACTACCTCGCCGATACCGAATTCCCGCTGGCGGCGCTGTCGAGCCTCGAGAGCATCAGCGCGGCCACCGGCCTCATCTTCCCCACAGACAAGCTCCGTGAAGAGGGTCGGGTCTTCCTGTCGAAGATCGACGAGCAGGTCGGAACCAATGTCGACCTCGAGAAGCTCGTGGGCACGCTCGAGGAGCGTCACGACGCCTACATGCAGGGCACTCCGCTCAAGTCGCCCCTCACCGATGAAGACGGCGAGCTGCCCTCGGCCGACGAGATCGCCGAGGAGCTCGAGAAGTTCCTGGCCATCCGGCGCGCGGGCGACGACGATGCAGGGCCCTCGCTCGGCCTCTGACGAATCCGGCGTCGGTCGTCGCCGTACGATTGAGTACGTGAATTCTCGACGCGCCTGGCTTGTCTTCGGTGTCGGCGTCTTCGCCTACATGATCTCGGTCATGCAGCGCACGACGCTCGGCGTCGCCGGAGTCGACGCGGCGGAGAGATTCGATTCGTCGGCCGCGCTGCTCTCGACGCTCGCCGTCGTGCAGCTCATCGTCTACGCCGGTCTTCAGATCCCGGTCGGCATCCTCATCGACCGCGTGGGGCCGAAGTGGCTGATCACCGTCGGCTGCGCCTTCATGGTCGTCGGACAGCTCGTGCTGTCGATCGCGCCCGACATCCCCACGGCCGTGCTGGGCCGCATCTTCGTGGGCGCCGGCGACGCCGCCGTGTTCATCTCCGTGATGCGGCTCGTCAACTCCTGGTTCTCGGGCCGGATCGTTCCCCAGTTGAGCCAATGGGTCGGCAACATCGGCCAACTCGGGCAGGTGCTCTCGGCGCTGCCCTTCGCCTGGATCCTGCACGGATTCGGGTGGACGCCCGCCTTCTCGGTTGCGGCGGCGGCGTCGTTCTGCGCCCTCGTGCTCTCGGCCGCCTTCCTCAAGAACCGCCCGCCGGGAGCGCCCGGCGACGGGCGCGTCGCCAGCATGGGCGAGGCGATCCGGATGCTGGCGCCCACCTTGCGCAGGCCCGGAACGCAATTGGGGTTCTGGTCGCATTTCGTCAGCCAGTCCTCGGGAACGGTGTTCACCATCTTCTGGGGCTTCCCATTCCTGGTCTCGGCAGTGGGACTCGACCGTCCCGCGGCCGCGGCGTTTCTCGTCGTCATCGTGGTGTCGGGCATGATCGCCGGCCCGATCCTCGGCATCCTGAGCGCCCGGTTCCCCCTTCGGCGATCGAACCTCGTGCTCGGCATCACCGCGTCTCTCGGGCTCGTCTGGGCAGCCGTTCTCCTCTGGCCGGGCATTCCGCCGATCTGGCTGATCGCGGTCCTCACCATCACCCTGGGAATCGGAGGGCCGGGCTCGCTCATCGGATTCGACTTCGCACGCTCGTTCAATCCGGCTCGATCGCTCGGCTCGGCCAACGGGGTCGTGAACGTGGGCGGGTTCATGGCGAGCTTCGTCATGCTGTTCCTCATCGGGCTCATCCTCGATGTGCAGTTCGACTCGGGCCTCAGCACCACCCTCTACTCGATGGATGCCTTCAGGCTGGCGTTCGCGGTGCAGTATCTCGTGGTCGGCACCGGTGTGTACTTCCTGCTCCGTGCTCGTCGCCACACGAGACGGCGACTCCAGGAGGACGAGGGAATATCCGTGGCCCCCTTGTGGGTTGCACTTGCAGGGAAGTGGTCACGTCGACGCCGCTAGTCGGCAGGCCTCGTCTTCATTCCGTGCAATAATTGAGAATCGAGACCCGTTCTTGTGCAGGGTGTCCGGTCAACCGGGCGCAACGAAAAACCCGCACTTGACATGGGTCTTAGTAATGTCAGAAAACAACTCCAGCCTCCAATTGGCATCGACTCGCGAAGTCGAATCCACCCGGTGAGACCGGCGTGAAAGGTGATCGTATGGCCACCCGCAAATCAACCACAACACTCGAACCCGCCGCAGACGAGCCTGCCGCTGTCGCGGCCAAGCCCGTGACGAAGGCCGCAGCCGCGAAGGCTGCTGCCGCTGCAAAGGCGCCCGCCGGCAAGACCGCCGCCGCGAAGGCGCCCACCAAGGCTGCCGCGGCGAAGACCGCTGCCGCCGCCAAGAAGGCAAAGGCCGCCGCAGAAGCAGACGGCCCCGGATCCGATGACGACGATGCCGATGGTGCCGTGGTCGTCGAGGTCGTCGTCGACGAAGACGAGACCACGACCGACGACGAGTCCGACGACAGCGCCCCCAAGGCTGCTGCCGAGATCGTTCTGCCCGCCGGCGCCCTCGTCATCTCCGACGCCGACGACGACAGCGATGTGCCGGTCTACTCGACGGCCATCACCGGTGCCACCGCCGACCCTGTCAAGGACTACCTGAAGCAGATCGGAAAGGTCGCGCTCCTGAACGCGGCCGAAGAGGTCGAACTGGCGATGCGCATCGAGGCCGGTCTCTTCGCCGAAGACACCATGTCGACGATGAGCGAGGCCGAGAAGAAGTCGGCCTACGGCCGCGAGCTGCAGTGGGTCGCCCGCGACGGCGCCCGGGCCAAGAGCCACCTGCTCGGCGCCAACCTGCGACTCGTCGTGAGCCTCGCCAAGCGCTACACGGGCCGTGGAATGCAGTTCCTCGACCTGATCCAGGAAGGAAACCTGGGCCTTATCCGTGCCGTCGAGAAGTTCGACTACACGAAGGGCTTCAAGTTCTCCACCTACGCCACATGGTGGATCCGCCAGGCGATCACCCGCGCGATGGCCGACCAGGCCCGCACCATCCGCATACCGGTGCACATGGTCGAGGTCATCAACAAGCTCGCCCGCGTTCAGCGCCAGATGCTTCAGGATCTCGGTCGCGAACCGACGCCCGAGGAACTGTCGCGCGAGCTCGACATGACGCCCGAGAAGGTCGTCGAGGTTCAGAAGTACGGCCGCGAGCCGATCTCCCTGCACACCCCGCTGGGCGAAGACGGCGACAGCGAGTTCGGTGACCTCATCGAAGACACCGAGGCCGTCGTTCCTGCCGACGCCGTGGGCTTCACGATGCTGCAGAAGCAGCTCGAGTCGCTTCTCGACTCGCTCTCCGAGCGCGAGGCCGGAGTGATCCGCATGCGCTTCGGTCTGGGCGACGGGATGCCCAAGACGCTCGACCAGATCGGTGACACCTTCGGCGTCACCCGTGAGCGCATCCGCCAGATCGAGTCGAAGACGATGGCGAAGCTCCGCCACCCGTCGCGGTCGCAGTCACTGCGCGACTACCTCGAGTAGGCCGCGGATGCGTTATATCGCGCCCGTCCTCGTCGGTCGCGCCGTCCGGGCTGTCACCCGGGCGCGCGGCGGAGGGTCGGCGCTGCCCGGATACGTCGTCAACAAGATGGCGCCGGGGTTCATCAAGAATGTCGTCGCGCAGTTCGAATACGGCATCGTGTTCGTTCTCGGCTCCAACGGAAAATCGACGACGACCCATATGCTCACCGAGGTCCTCAGGGCCCACGGCCTGACGGTCTTCACCAACCCGTCCGGTGCGAACCTGCCCCAGGGCATCTCGTCGGCCCTGCTCTCCGAGGTCGGCGTGACGGGAAAGCTCAAGGCCGACATCGGCATCCTCGAGGTCGACGAAGCATTCGCGCTCGAGCTCTCGAAGACGCTGCTGCCGTCGACGATCCTGATGCTCAACGTGCAGGTCGACCAGTTGTACCGGTTCTTCGAGACCGAGGTCGTGGCCGACATGATGCTCGACACCGCTGCCGTCGCCACCTCGCACGTGATCAGCAATCGAGACGACGCCTACCTCTCGAAGATCGGTGAGATCCTCGAGGCCAAGGGCGCTCGGGTTCCCGACGTCACCTACTTCGGGGCATCCCCGAAGCTGGTGGCGAGCTCGGCGCACGGGCTCTTCAACGCGGCGAACCATCGGGAGAAGGCGTCCGGCGCGACACTCGATGCACTCGCCGAGCTCGAATCCTGGGACAGCACGGGTGCACGCATCCGCGTCGATGGCACCCTCGCCGAGGTCGCTCTGCCCGCCAAGGGCCTGCATTACGGAGTCGACGCCGCAGCGGCCCTCGCCACCGCGGCGAAGGTGCTGGGCGCCGACTTCGACCTCGCGAAGGCATCGGCCGCGTTCTCGGCCATGACGCCCGCCTACGGTCGCGGTGAACTGCTCGACTTCGGTGACGAGAAGGTCGAGTTCGTGATGTTCAAGAACGCCGCGAGCCTTCAGCTCAACCTCGACGCGCTTCCCGCAGCGCCGGAACAGGTGATGGTCGCCATCGACGAAGGAACCCCCGACGTATCCTGGCTCTACGACATCGACTTCGCCCAGCTCGACCACGTCGATGTACTGACCGGGGCGAAGGCCTGGCAGTTCGCGTTGCGTCTCGAGCACGAGGGAATCCCCGTGGGCACGATCGAGCCCGATCTCAAGAAGGCGATCGAGTTGATGCGTGCGCTGCCCGCACCCCAGACGGGTCACAAGACCTGGGTGGTCAACTACGAGCAGATGATGCTCGCGCGAAAGATCATCGGCTACGGCGACATGGAGGTCTCATTTTGAGCTCGTCATCCGGAATCTCTGTCTCGATTCTCGAGCTGTACCCCGACGAACTCGAGGCGAGCGGCGAGCGGGGCAACGTGACCGCCCTCAAGACACGGCTCGAGSGAGCCGGTCACCGCGTCGACGTCGTGCAGCACACCGTGGGCAAGCGCCTGTCGAAAGACCCGGACATCGTCGTCATCGGCAACGGGCCGGTCTCGGCCGTGCGCACGGTGCATGACGACCTCCTCGACAACGCGGTGGCCCTGCGCTCTCTCGCTGACGACGGCGTTCCGTTCTTCGCCGTGGGCGCCGGCGCCGAACTGCTCGGCACGGGTATCACGCTCGCCGACGGCACGGTTCTCGAAGGGGTGGGCATCTTCCCCTTCTCCGCCCGCAGGGGAGTTCCCCGGCAGGTGGGCTACATCGTCGTGGAGACGGCGCAGGGCACCGTCGTCGGGTTCGAAGACAACGCGTCGGAGTGGAACCTCGAGACCGGCGCCGTGCCGCTCGGGGCCGTCACCTCGGGCGGGGGCAACGGCAACGGCCGGGAGGGTGTGCTCGCCGGCGCATCCGTGGCCACGCAGACGAAGGGTCCGATCCTTCCGCTCAACCCCTCGCTCAGCGATGCCGTCATCCGAGCGGCCCTCGAGCGCCGAGACGAGGCGTACGCGCCATCCGCCGCCCACGCCGAACTGGATCGGCTTGCGGCGAAGTCCCGTGAAGTGATCGTGGCGAACGTCAAGAGCGTCTTCACCACGATCTAGTGATGTCCGGGCCCCACGAGTTGCATCCGGCACCGCCTCGCAGAGCTGTCATCAGCCTCGAGACGGTGCGCAGCAACACGCGCCTCCTGCTCGACCAGCCGTCCTCCGGGCGGGTCGTGGCCGATCTGCGGGGCGACGCCTATGGACACGGTGCAGCCGCCGTGGCCACTGCGCTCGATGACCTGCAGCTGGACGCGTTCCTCGTCTCGAACGAGACCGACGCGCAGGCCGTCGACGCACTCGCCCTCTCGACGCCGTCGATCCTCCGGTCGCGGCTCGTGCCCGACTCGACGACACTCCTCGGGCCGCAGCTGTTCGGTCTCGACTCCGCCGAACTCAGGGATCCTCGAGCCCGCGGGCTGCTTCCGGCTCTCACCCTCTCGGCCCGCGTTCTGTCGGTCAAGACGGTCGGCGCGGGCGAGGGCGTGTCGTACGGCTACGTCTATCGCACCCCCCGCGCGACCACGCTGGCAATGGTGTGCCTCGGCTACAGCGACGGCATAGACCGACACGCCTGCGACGGAGGACGCGCCTGGTTCGCCGGCAGCACCCACCCCATCGCAGGACGCGTGGCCATGGATGTCTTTATGCTCGACGTCGACGACTCGCCCGTGTCACCCGGCGACGAGGTGGTGCTCTTCGGCGACGAGCAGCACGGCTACCCGTCGCCCGTCGCCTGGGCGGGCGCCCTCGGCAAGACCGGCGCCGAGGTCACGGCCTCGCTCGGCGACAGGATCGTACGGAGCTATCGATGACCGATGTCACCAGAGAGATCGTCGTCGATCTCGACGCGCTGCGTCACAACATCGACATGCTGTCGGCGAGGGTCGCACCGGCGGAGGTCATGGTCGTCGTCAAGAACGACGCCTACGGGCACGGACTCCTCGACGTCGCCACGACGTCGGTCCAGGCCGGCGTCACGTGGATCGGCGCCCTCGATGTGCCCACGGCCCTCACGCTTCGACGGGGCGGAATCACTCCGCCCACACGGATCTTCGCCTGGCTGATCGACCCGGAGGAGGACCTCGCGCCCGCGATCGCGGCGGGCATCGATCTGGGTATCTCCACGGTGCCGCAGCTCGAGACCGCCGCCGCATCGACCGACGCGGCCGCGGCGCGCATCCACCTCAAGATCGATACGGGCCTGCACCGCAATGGCGCCACGGCCGAGGACTGGCCCCGGCTGGTGGAGCGAGCGCGGGAGCTCGAGCAGCGAGGTGTCGTCGAGATCGTCGCCATCTGGACCCACATAGCCGAAGCCAGCGACGACGAGGACACGCAGTCGATCCGTCGCTTCGAGGCGGCGGTCGATGCGGCACGCGGGCTCGGAGTGCGGGCGCCCGTTCGTCATCTGGCGGCCAGTGCAGCCGCGTACGCGCGTTCCGACGCGCGCTTCGACCTCGTGCGCCTCGGTGCCTTCGTCTACGGCCTGCCGCCCGGTGACGGGCCGAGCGCGGAGGACATGGGCCTGCGTCAGGCGATGACCCTGCGCGCCCGCGTCACCACAGTCGAGAGTGCTCCGGATGGCCGCCGCCGGGCGTCGATCGACCTCGGTTACGCCGACGGCATCTCGACGTTCGCCCCCGGCCGCATCGACGTGGCGATCCACGGTCGACGCCGGCCCCTGATCTCGCCACTCGAGGTCGACCGTGCGTGGATCGGCCTCGACGGCGACACGGACGTGTCGGTCGGAGATGTCGTAACGCTCTGGGGAGATGGCAGCGCGGGGGAGCCGACCCTGCAGCAGTGGGGAGACGCCACCTCGACGATGTCCGAGGAGCTCGTGGTGCGGCTCAGCCCGAGCATTCCCCGTCGCATCGTCTGACGCGCCGCACCCGGCACTGCGCCCGGCTGACCGGGCACGTCATCAGGTGTCGATGCGCTCTCGGGACATTCCTTCGGATCCGGCGATGATGAACTCCTTGCGAGGGGCGACGTCGTCGCCCATCAGCAGGTCGAAGGTGCGCTCCGCCCTCTCGGCGTCGCTGACGCCGACCCGACGCAGCGTGCGATGCCGTTTGTCCATCGTCGTCGTCGCCAGCTGGTCGGCATCCATCTCGCCGAGGCCTTTGTAGCGCTGGATCGGATCCTGATAGCGCTTCTTGGCCTTGTCGAGCTGCGTGAGCAGCGTGTGCAGCTCCGCCTCGGAGTAGGTGTAGATGGTCTCGTTGGGCTTCGTGCCCGGATTCATGACGACGACCCGATGCAGCGGGGGCACGGCGGCGTAGACCCGGCCGTCTTCGACGAGAGGCCTCATGTAGCGGAAGAACAGCGTGAGGAGCAGCGTGCGGATGTGCGCGCCGTCGACGTCGGCGTCGCTCATCAGGATGATCTTGCCGTAGCGCGCGGTCGACAGGTCGAACGACCGGCCGGAGCCGGCGCCGATGACCTGGATGATCGACGCGCACTCCGCGTTGCCGAGCATGTCGGCGACGGAGGCTTTCTGCACGTTGAGGATCTTGCCCCGGATGGGCAGGAGGGCCTGGAACTCGCTGTTGCGGGCGAGCTTCGCCGTTCCGAGTGCCGAGTCTCCCTCGACGATCATCAGCTCGCTCAGGGCGACGTCGTTGGAGCGGCAGTCGACCAGCTTGGCAGGAAGCGACGACGATTCGAGAGCGTTCTTGCGGCGCTGGGTCTCTTTGTGCGCCCGCGCGGAGATGCGGGACTTCATCTCGGCGACGACCTTGTCGAGCACCAGGGCGGTCTGCGCCTTGTCGTCGCGCTTCGTCGACTCGAACCTCTCCTTGAGGCCCTTCGTCACGACCTGCGAGACGATGTTGCGCACGGCCGGTGTTCCGAGGATCTCCTTGGTCTGGCCCTCGAACTGCGGTTCGGGAAGGCGCACCGTGAGCACCGCCGTGAGTCCCGCGAGCACGTCGTCTTTCTCGAGCTTGTCGTTGCCCGCCTTCAGCCGTCGGGCGTTCGCCTCGACGGTCTGGCGCAGGAACTTGAGCAGGCCCGCCTCGAAGCCGGCCTGGTGGGTGCCGCCCTTCGGGGTCGAGATGATGTTCACGAAGCTCCGAAAAGTGGTCTCATAGCCCGTTCCCCAGCGCAGCGCCAGGTCGACCTCGCACTCCCTGCTGAGCTCGGTGGGAACCATGGCGCCCTGCGGAGAGAGCACGGGCACGGTCTCGGTGAACGACCCCGTTCCCTGCAGACGCCACGTCTCCGTGACACCGGAATCGGTCGCGAGGTGCTCGACGAACTCCGCGATGCCCCCGTCGAAACGAAACGCGTCGCGACGAGTCTCCTCTCCCCGCTCGTCGGTGATGCCGATCGAGAGACCGGGAACGAGGAATGCGGTCTGGCGGGCCCGGTCGAAGAGCTCCTCCGTCTGAAAGCGTGCCGTGGTGCTGAAGATCTGCCTGTCGGCCCAGTACCGGATGCGGGTGCCGGTCACGCCCCGCTTGACCTTGCCGACCACCCGGAGTTCGCTGCCGTTCTCGAACGGCGTGAACGGCGCATCCGGTGTCGGTGCGGAACCGGAGTCGTCGAAGACGCCCGGCTCGCCGCGGTGGAACGACATGGCGTAGGTCTTGCCGTCGCGGTCGACCTCGACGTCGAGGCGCTCCGACAGGGCGTTGACGACAGAGGCTCCCACGCCGTGCAGACCACCGGATGCCGCATACGACCCGGAACCGAACTTTCCGCCGGCGTGAAGCTTGGTGAAGACGACCTCGACACCCGACAGCCCGGTCTTCGGTTCGATGTCGACGGGGATGCCTCGAGCCCGGTCCCGGACCTCGACACTGGAGTCGGCGTGCAGCTGGATCTCGATCTCGGAACCGTGGCCGCCGAGCGCCTCATCGACCGAGTTGTCGATGATCTCCCACACGCAGTGCATGAGTCCGCGCGAGTCGGTCGATCCGATGTACATGCCCGGACGTTTGCGGACAGCCTCGAGTCCCTCGAGTACCGACAGGTGCCGTGCGGAATAGTCGGCCGATGCCACGTGTTCTCCCAAGTAAGCGTCAGGCCTACGGATCGGGCCCAACGCTCAACTGTAGTTACCCGAGAGGGTGCGCCCGCCCATCGACACGAATGCGCCGATCCGACATACGCGCAGAGCGAAACACGAGCGAAAGACGCACCCGCGAAACATCCACGTGATTTGATGACTAGACCGGTTGTCGACCAGCGAGGCGTGAGGAGCATCACATGCACACAACAGCAACGGAGAACGGCATCATCACCGAAGAGACCACCTACCAGCTGACCGGCGCCGATCGCTGCGACAGCTGCGGCGCCCAGGCGTACGTCCGAGTCGAGATGGAGTCGGGCAGCGAGCTCTTCTTCTGCTCGCACCACGGCAAGAAGTTCCACGACAAGCTTTCGCCGCTCGCGAAGAGCTGGCTCGACGAGTCGGCGCGTCTGCTCGAGAAGTAGTACTCGACAGGGCGACACCCCCCTGACGACGAAGAGAGGCCGTTCCCCGATGGGGAACGGCCTCTCTCTATGTCTGTGGACCCTGCGGCATCCTCGATGCGATCGAGGAGCCGATCGAGCCGACGATGGCCTCGAGCGGAAGTCCGGAGGCGTCGCGTCGGGATCCGCCGTCGGGCAGCTGCCGCACCGTTCCGTCGGTTCCCACGGCGAGAGCCGGCTTCGGTCCCACCCAGGCGTGCAGCATGATGTCCTCGCCCTTCAGGAACCGCTGCGCGCGCACGCCGCCCGTGGCCCGTCCCTTGGCGGGGAACTCCGAGAAGTCCGAGACCTTGCCGCTGCCCGCATCCGTGCCCGGCAGCACCGACGTGCTGCCGGCGATGGTGGCCACGGTCGCGTCGTCACTTGGCGAGACAGCACCGAAGAAGATGCAGCGCGCGCCGGCGCCGAGCTTGATTCCGGCCATTCCGCCCGCGGTACGGCCCTGCGGTCGCACGGAGTTCACCGAGAACCGCAGCAACTGCGCATCGGAGGCGACGAAGACGAATTCACTCTCCTCCTCGGGCTGCGCGACGCCCACGAGCTGGTCGCCCGGCTTGAGGGCGATGATCTCGAAGTCGGGCTTGTTGGCGTAGTCCTGGGGGATCAGGCGCTTCACGACACCGCTGATCGTGCCCAGGGCGATGGGCAGAGCCGAGTCGAGCGACACCAGGCCCACGATGCGTTCCTTCTTGGTGTCGAGGCCGAGGTACTCCGCGATCCGCACACCGGCCGCCAGTTGCACGGAGTTGACGGGCACGACCGGCAGGTCGAGCACGGGCATCCGGATGAGCCGGCCGAGGGTGGTCATGGCGCCCACCTCGCTGCGCGTCGTCGTGGTCACGAGCGACAGCACGGCGTCGTGACGCGCTCGGCGGGCCGCGGCGCCCGGAAGCGGTGCGGCATCCACACCATCGGGATAGTCGATGCGGATGGCCCTGCCGGTGGTGCTGAGCACGATCACACAGGCGGTGTCGGCGAGCTCGAGAACGACGGGCTGCGCCCGGCGCGAGGCCGGGGCGTCTCCCGGCCGCGCCTCGGTGAGCACGGTGCGACGGGGGGTGCCGAGCGCCTCTGCGACGGCGTCGAGTTCCGTCGACACGGCCCGGCGGATGAGCGCGGGGGAGCCGAGGAGCTCCGTGAGCTGTTCGATCTCACGGCGCAGCGAGTCGCGCTCGGCCTCGAGCTCGATGCGTGAGAACTTGGTGAGTCGCCGCAGGCGCAGCTCGAGGATGTAGTCGGCCTGGAGCACGCTCAGTTCGAACACGTCGATCAGCCGCACGCGGGCCGCCTCGGTGTCATCACTCGCGCGGATGACCTGGATGACCTCGTCGATGTCGAGGATCGCGATGAGCAGACCCTCGACGAGGTGCAGGCGCTCGGTGCGACGGGCGAGGCGGAACCGGGTGCGCCGGGTGATCACGTCGATGCGGTGATCGATGTAGACCTGCAGCAGGTCACGCAGCCCCAGGGTCTGCGGCTCGCCCTTCACGAGGGCGACGTTGTTGATGTTGAACGACTCCTCGAGAGGGGTGTACCGGTAGAGCTGCTCGAGCACGGCGTCGGGGCTGAACCCGGTCTTGATGCCGATGACCAGGCGCAGGCCGTGGGTGCGGTCGGTCAGGTCGGTGACGTCGGAGATGCCGGCCAGCTTCTTGCTGGTGACGCCGTCTTTGATCTTCGAGATCACTTTCTCGGTGCCCACGAGGTAGGGCAGCTCCGTGACCACAAGCCCCACCTTGCGCGCCGTGAGGTTCTCGATGCTCACGCGAGCCCGGGTCTTGAAGCTTCCACGCCCGGTCGTGTAGGCGTCACGGATGCCGGCGAGGCCCACGATGGTTCCTCCGCCGGGAAGGTCGGGGCCCGGGATGAACGACATCAGGTCGTCGATGGATGCGTCGGGATTCTCGATCAGGTATCGCGCCCCCGCGACGACCTCCACCAGGTTGTGCGGCGCCATGTTCGTCGCCATGCCCACGGCGATGCCCGCGGCACCGTTGACGAGCAGATTTGGGAAAGCGGCGGGAAGCACATCGGGCTGAGTCAGCTGATTGTCGTAGTTCGGCACGAAGTCCACGACGTCTTCGTCGAGACCATCGGTCATGGCGAGCGCCGCGGCCGCAAGCCGCGCCTCTGTATAGCGAGGCGCTGCAGGGCCGTCGTCGGGAGAGCCGAAGTTGCCGTGCCCGTCGATCAGGGGAACGCGGAGAGTCCACGACTGCGCCATGCGAACGAGGGCGTCGTAGATGGCGGTGTCGCCGTGGGGGTGCAGCTTTCCCATGACCTCGCCCACGACCCGGGCGCTCTTCACGTGGCCGCGATCCGGCCGGAGCCCCATGTCGCTCATCTGATAGAGGATGCGGCGCTGCACGGGCTTGAGTCCGTCGCGGGCGTCGGGCAGCGCGCGCGAGTAGATGACCGAGTACGCGTACTCGAGGAAGGAGTCCTGCATCTCGGTGGAGACGTCGACGTCGAGGATCTTCTCGGGGGTCTCGGGCGAGGCGTCCGGTGTCTGTGGGGTCATTCCTGAATGGGGCTTTCGTCAAGAGAAAGGCGGCGCACCGATGAGACATCGGAGGACGTTCGGGTCGTGATCGGGACGACTCGTGCGGCAGTCACCTGTGCCAGACTTGGCCCGATGCCCCCCATGCTACCGGCGACCCGATCCGACGAGCCCCGTCTGTCAGACGTGTTGCCCAGTTGCCTCGCGGCGGTCCGCGGCGAAGAGAATCGCCTGGGCCTCCCGGCCGTGTCGAAGGCGGTGGTCGTCCTGGTCGACGGCCTCGGGGCATCCGCCCTGCGCCAGCGCACCGGTCACGCCCGCTTCCTCTCGTCGCGATTCACAAAGAAGGCCACGATCGTCAGCGGGTTCCCCACGACCACCGCTGCGTCACTCGCGTCACTCACCACCGGTGCATCTCCCGGTGAGCACGGGCTCGTCGGATACTCCGCCCTCGTGCCGGCCACGGACAAGGTCGCCAACCAGCTCACCGGGTGGGGCCCTGACATGGAGCCGTCTGTGTGGCAGAGGGGGACCACGGTGTTCGAGAGGGCCGCGGAGTCGTCGATCGACGCGGTGGCGATCGGTCCACGGCGGTATGAATCGTCGGGCTTCACTCACGCCGTGCTGCGCGGGGCCCGCTACGTTCCGGGCGACTCGATCGCCGACCGGTTCGACGCGGCCCGCTCGATTCTCGACGCACCCGGACCCTCCATCTCCTACGTCTATGTTCCCGAGCTCGACATGACGGCCCACGCCGAGGGGTGGCAGTCGGATCGCTGGACGCACCTTCTCGAGGAGCTCGACTCGGCCGTTCAGTCCTTCGTGCGCACGCTGCGCGCGGGGGAGGGAGTGCTGCTCACGGCCGACCACGGTGTGATCGACGTGCCCTCGACCTCCCACGTGCTCTTCGGCGACGACAAGACCCAGATGCGCGGGGTCACCCATGTCGCCGGCGAGCCACGGTGTCTCCAGCTGCATCTCGATCGCACCTTGCCGACCGACGCGCGTCAGGCGGTTCTGGATGCGTGGCGCGCGACCGAGGGCGACCGCGCGTGGGTGCTCACCCGAGACGAAGCGATCGAGGCCGGCTGGTTCGGCGAGGTCGACGACGAGGTCCGTCCGCGCATCGGCGATATCATCGTCGCCGCGTCGAAGAACATCGCCTACTACGACGGCCGAAAGCTCAACGACTCGGCACGCCGCATGGTCGGCCAGCACGGATCATGGAACTCCGATGAGCTGATCGTGCCCCTGCTGAGACTCGGTGGATTCGAGCGCTGAGCCAGCACTCGGCCCGCCGGTCAGGCGAGGTCGTCGTCTGTTCGCGCTCCGAACACGATCTCGTCCCAGCTCGGCATCGCCGCGCGACTGCGACGAGGAGGCTTCGGCTGCGAGGCCGTCGGAGGCGGCGTGTCGGACTCAGGCGTGTCGAGCCCCTCGAGCGTGGAGTCGGTTCGAGCGGCCGAGGCCCAGATCGACGAGGTGAGGGTGGGTCGGCCTTCGTTCTGCTGCGGCTTCTTCTCCTCATCGCGATCGGTCGGCGACGACCCCCGTGAAGCGGATGCGCTGTCGTCGAAGTCGTCGACGAACACGGCGGCCTCGCGCTCGCCTCTGCGTCGCCGGAGCGCCTCGAGCAGGTCGGCCGTCTGGTTGAGGTTCTCTGCCGGCCGCTCCTCCGCACGGGAGATGGCCGCGCTCGTCGCGGCGGCCGAGGACTCGCCGGACGCCGAGCTGCGCCCGTAGGGAATCACCTCGGGGTTGGGAGCCGTGTCATTGGTCACGGTGGCGGGCGGAGCGTCGATCGGAGCCTCTGCCTCGACGCGGGGCGCGACGACGCGCAGCCGGGGGATGAGTCCCTCGGTGATCTCGCCGTTCTGCGACAGCGTGACGGCCTCTGTGTTGAGCGGCGTCAGGGCGTGGCGCTTCGGGTCGTACTGCCAGCGGGCGTCGTGGTCGATCTCGTTCGCGGTGAACGACAGCTTGACGATCCATCCGGACTCGTCCTTCCAGCTGGCCCACCGTTCATCCGATGCTCCCAGGCCTTCGAGACGCTCCTGGATGGCCTCACCGAAGGTGGACGTCGGCTCCTCGCCGAGAGGATCGAGCGCGGAGTCGACCTGCACGGCCACCTTGAGCGCGGAATTGACGACGTAGGCGCGTTCTGCGAGGACCGGGCCCTCGAACCTCTCGACATAGTCGAGGTCGGCGCCTGTGAGTCGGCTCACCTCTTCGGCGGACAGTCCGGACCTGATGTGGCCCTGGATTTCGCGCGGTGAGATGCGCTTGCCGCTCGACGAGGGCGTCAGGGTCTGCCTGATTCGGCTCTGAAGCACGTCGTCGATGGCGATGCGATAACGCTCGCCGGCATCGGATGCAACGAGGAGGGCGCCGTCTTCGACGCCGATTACTGTCAATTCCTGCATGGTGAAGGGGCCTCCAGCGGTCACTGTTGCTACGACCATGCCACGACCCTGACCCGAATACGGGGAATGTAATGGGCGTGCCGCGAGTTGATGGCGTCGATGAGCAGGACGGGCAAGAATCCGAATTGCTATTCCGGTGGCTTTCGTGCAAACTAACGCCGCCGATTTGGTTTTATCAATCTCCTCAGAAGTGGATGGGCATGGCAACTGATTACGACGCTCCGCGCAAGAACGACGACGATTCGGAGTCGATTGAAGCGCTCAAAGAGCGCGTTCCAGACAAGATGTCTGGTGTCGTAGATGTTGACGACGCCGACAACCCCGGTGGCTTCGAGCTGCCTGGAGCCGACCTTTCCGATCTCGACCTCGATGTCGTCGTCCTGCCTCCGCAGGCCGACGAGTTCACCTGCGTCAACTGCTTCCTCGTGAAGCACCGTTCGCAGATCGATCACGAAGAGAAACTCGGCCCCATCTGCGTGGAGTGCGCCGCCTGACGACAGCGCGCACCACGCATGGCCGCCGCCTGCTAGGCAGACAGGGCGGCCTTCAACCCCTCGGGATTCCGGGACGACACGAGCCAGTACGGCGTCGGGTCGTCCGGATCCTCGAGGGGTATTTTTACGACCGGATCGACCCAGCCGCGCAGGCAGAGCCACGCCCGCGCATCCAATCGCTGACCGCGCTGGAGCGTGGCGGCATCACCCCTGAAGATGGCCGGGGTGCCGAGCAGGCCGACGGGGATGCGCGCCTTGCCCGCCGTGAACGTGCCGTCCTTCACCTCGATGACGGGGGCGAGCACGACGAAGATTCCTGAGAGTCCTCCGAAGAGCACGGCGGCCGCGACGACTCCCGCGACGATGTTGACCGGAGCGAGCACGAGGATGCTGGCCGGGATGACGAGTGCGGTGGCGAGGTAGATCCAGATTGAGGGCCAGAGCCGCTCACGATACGAAGACATGCTCCTATTCGACCAGACAAACTGCACTACCCTCGACTTCGTGACCCAGTCAGTCGAAGTACTCATCCAGGCCGCCGACGTTCCCGAGTATTCGCACCCCGGTGACGCGGGCGCCGATCTCACATCGACCGAGGCCCTCACCCTCGCCCCGGGCGAACGACGACTCGTCGGCACCGGCGTGAGTATCGCCCTGCCCGACGGCTTCGCTGCATTCGTGGTTCCCCGCAGCGGGCTCGCCGCGAAGCACGGCATCACGATCGTCAATTCCCCGGGCACGGTCGACGCCGGATACCGGGGCGAGATCAAGGTGGCCCTTCTGAATACCGACAGCACCGTGCCGTACGATATCGGCGTCGGGGATCGTATCGCCCAGCTCATCGTCATGCCCGTCACGCGGGCCGTATTCATTCCCGTCGACACCCTTCCCGGCAGCGACAGGGGAGC
This sequence comes from Agreia sp. Leaf283, assembly GCF_001422485.1. GTDB lineage: Bacteria > Actinomycetota > Actinomycetes > Actinomycetales > Microbacteriaceae > Agreia. The sequence goes on along the minus strand of NZ_LMNF01000002.1, from coordinate 310,556 downwards.
GGGAGGCTTCGGTTCGACCGGCTACTCGTCACCTCTCGCAGCAGGCGGGCCTGTCACACCCGAACTACAAGGAGAGAACGCATGAGCGATCTGCAAAAGCCGAACGCCGACGGAGTCGACTCGGCGATCGATGACCTCGAGGACGAGCAGCCTCTCGATTCCAAGTCGGCGCCGGAGAATCGCGCAGAAGAGGGCCCGTTCGACGCGGACGAGGCCAACCCCGCCAGGCCGTATGTCGACCTCGGCGGACTCAAGATCCTTCCCCGCGAGGGTCTCCACCTCAGACTCGAGGTCGAAGAGGGAACGAATCGGGTCGTGGCCGTCGGGCTCGACTACGCCGGTTCGACGCTGCAGGTACAGGCGTTCGCCGCACCCCGGTCGACCGGACTGTGGCACGAGATCCGGGCTCAGATCGAGGACCAGATCATCAAGCAGGGCGGCACGAGCACCGCGCGCGAGGGTACGTTCGGACCCGAACTGGTGGGCGAGGTGCCCGTCGCCGCCGGCGCGACGGCCGACGCGTCATCGTCACGCCTGGCCCGCTTCGTCGGTGTCGACGGACCCCGGTGGTTCCTTCGCGGTGTCATCGCGGGCGACGCGTTGACCAACCCCGCCGCCGAACTCGCGATCGAAGAACTCTTCCGCAGCGTCGTGGTGGTTCGTGGATCTCAGCCGATGCCTCCGCGCGACCTCATTCCCCTGAGCATGCCGAAGACGGCGGCGACGGCCCCGCCCACCACGAGCGCCTGATGTCCGAGCCGCAGTCCGACGACCGCGCTCCGGCCCCCAGCCTGTCGCAGACTTTCGCCGACGCAGCCAGGCGGGCCGGCATCGGACAGGTCACGCCGGGGGAGACCCCGACGGCCGCGTCGTTGCTGCGCGCCATCGGCGGGGTGCGCGGGCTGATCGAATCGCTGCTGCCCGGGCTCGCTTTCCTCGTCATCTACACGATCACGGGCGACCTGACCCCCAGCGTCGTCGCCCCCGTCATCGTGGCGGTCGTGTTCATCGTCGTGCGGGCCATCACGCGGAGTCCGGTGATGCCGGCGGTCACCGGCCTTCTGGGCGTGGCCGTGTCGGCAGCTCTCGCACTGTTCACCGGCCGGGCGGAGGACAACTTCCTGCCGGGCCTCATCATCAATGCGGTCAGCCTCGTCGTTCTGCTCGTGTCGATCATCGCCCGGTGGCCCCTGATCGGCGTGATCGTGGGGCTTCTCACAGGCGACACCACCGGGTGGCGCTCCGATCGGGCGAAGTTCCGCGTCGTCCTCGTGGCGACCTGGTGCTGGGTCGGGCTGTTCGCGCTGCGTCTCGGCGTGGAGGGGCCCCTGTATCTGGCGGGCAATGCGGCGGCTCTCGGCTCCGTCAAGCTGATTCTCGGCGTTCCTCTCTATGCGGCGATGCTGTGGGTGACCTGGCTCCTGGTACGAACGGCCTTCGGACACAGCAAGGCGTCGGTGGACACCCGCGACTGATCGCCGTCGGCGGCGCTCCCAGGTGCTACCATTTATCTTGACGTCAAGATACATTGCGGACTCTCCACGGAGCCCGACCCCGCCGACGCGGTTAGGCAAGCCTTGCTAGCCCTCACACGTTCTCCGGGGCAAAGATTGACTTCAGGACTGCGAAGGAGAAGGCGACGTGTCGAAAGTCAACAGCTTTGGATCGAAAGATCAACTGAAGGTGGGGGATGACTCGTACGAGGTCTACCGCATCGACAAGGTTCCGGGATACGAGAAGCTCCCGTTCAGCCTGAAGGTTCTTCTCGAGAACCTCCTCCGCACCGAGGATGGCGGAAACATCACGGCGGAGCACATCAACGCCCTGGGCAACTGGGTTCCCACGTCGGAGCCCGACACGGAGATCCAGTTCACGCCTGCCCGCGTCGTGATGCAGGACTTCACCGGCGTTCCCTGCATCGTCGACCTCGCCACCATGCGCGAGGCGGTGGGCAGCCTCGGCGGCGATCCGACGAAGATCAATCCCCTCGCCCCGGCCGAGATGGTCATCGACCACTCGGTGATCGCCGATCTGTTCGGCTCCGACGACGCACTGGAGCGCAACGTCGAGCTCGAGTACGAGCGCAACGGTGAGCGCTACCAGTTCCTGCGCTGGGGCCAGACGGCCTTCGACGACTTCAAGGTCGTGCCGCCCGGAACGGGCATCGTGCACCAGGTCAACATCGAGTACCTGGCGCGCGTCACGATGACGCGCGAGGTCGACGGAGTGCTGCGCGCCTACCCCGACACCTGCGTCGGCACCGACTCGCACACCACGATGGTCAACGGCCTCGGGGTGCTCGGCTGGGGCGTGGGCGGTATCGAGGCCGAGGCCGCGATGCTCGGACAGCCCGTGTCGATGCTCATCCCCAAGGTCGTCGGCTTCAAGCTCTCGGGCGCGATTCCCATGGGCGTGACCGCGACCGACGTGGTGCTCACCATCACGCAGATGCTGCGCAAGCACGGAGTCGTCGGCAAGTTCGTCGAGTTCTACGGCGCCGGAGTCGCCGAGGTGCCCCTCGCCAACAGGGCGACGATCGGCAACATGAGCCCGGAGTTCGGTTCCACCGCGGCCATGTTCCCCATCGATGACGTGACCCTCGACTACCTGCGCCTTACAGGCCGCAGCGAGGAGCAGGTCAAGCTCGTCGAGGCCTACTCCAAGCTCCAGACCCTGTGGCACGACCCGAGTGTCGAGCCGGTCTTCAGCGAGTACCTCGAACTCGACCTTGCCACCGTGGTGCCCTCGATCGCCGGCCCCAAGCGCCCGCAGGACCGCATCGAGCTCAGCGAGTCGAAGAGCCAGTTCGAGCACGACCTCAACGACTACGCCCGCGTCGAGCACGACATCGTCGACCTCATCGGCACGGGATCCTTCCCGGCCTCCGACCCGGGAGAGCTCTCTCCTGAGGATGCGGAACCGGCACATGCGCACAGCCACTCGCATGCCAGCCACGCGCCCAAGACGGCATCCAAGCCCACCTCGGTGTCACTCGGAGACGGCACGAACTTCACCCTCGACCACGGAGCGGTCGCCATCGCGGCCATCACGTCGTGCACCAACACGTCGAACCCGTCGGTCATGCTCGCGGCGGGCCTCCTGGCGCGCAACGCCAGCCAGAAGGGCCTCAAGGCGAAGCCGTGGGTCAAGACCACGCTCGCTCCCGGGTCGAAGGTCGTCACCGACTACTACGCGAAGGCCGGCCTCACGAGCTACCTCGAAGACCTCGGCTTCTACACCGTCGGCTACGGCTGCACGACGTGCATCGGGAACTCCGGCCCCCTGCTCGACGAGATCTCCTCCGCGGTGCAGGACAACGACCTCGCCGTCACGGCGGTCCTCTCCGGAAACCGCAACTTCGAAGGACGCATCAACCCCGACGTCAAAATGAACTACCTGGCGTCCCCGCCGCTGGTCATCGCGTACGCACTCGCCGGGTCGATGAACTTCGACTTCGAGACGGATGCCCTCGGCACGGACACCGACGGCAACGACGTGTTCCTGAAGGACATCTGGCCCGATGCGGCCGAGGTGCAGTCGACCATCGACTCGTCGATCGACACCGACATGTTCCAGCACGAGTACGCCGGCGTCTTCGACGGCGACGAGCGCTGGCGCTCGCTTCCCACCCCCGAGGGCGCGACGTTCGAGTGGGACTCCGAGTCGACGTACGTGCGCAAGCCCCCGTACTTCGACGGCATGACCATGGAGACGACCCCGGTCACCGACATCGTCGGTGCCCGCGTGCTGGCCAAGCTCGGCGACTCCGTGACCACCGACCACATCAGCCCCGCCGGCTCCATCAAGGGCGACAGCCCCGCCGGCCGCTACCTCGACGAGCACGGTGTCGGCCGCAAGGACTACAACTCCTACGGATCGCGCCGAGGAAACCACGAGGTCATGATCCGCGGAACCTTCGCGAACATCCGGCTCAAGAACCAGCTCCTCGACGGCGTGGAGGGCGGCTACACCCGCGACTTCACGCAGCCCGACGGACCGCAGTCGTTCATCTACGACGCAGCCCAGAACTACGCGGCGGCCTCGACGCCCCTCGTGATCTTCGGCGGCAAGGAGTACGGCTCCGGATCGTCGCGCGACTGGGCGGCGAAGGGCACGAGCCTCCTCGGAGTCAAGGCCGTGATCACGGAGAGCTTCGAGCGCATCCACCGGTCGAACCTCATCGGCATGGGAGTTGTGCCGCTGCAGTTCCCCGCGGGCGAGTCCTGGGCGTCGCTCGGCCTCGACGGCACGGAGATCGTGAGCATCGCGGGTATCGAGCAGCTCAACGAGGGCGTCACGCCGCGCACCGTCCGGGTGACCGCTTCCCCCAGCGACCAGTCGCCCGAAGGAAAGCAGACGGTCGAATTCGACGCCGTCGTGCGCATCGACACCCCCGGCGAGGCGGACTACTACCGCAATGGCGGCATCCTGCAGTACGTGCTGCGCAGCCTCGTAGCCTGATCCGAAGGAGCGCCCCCGATGGATGCCGCATAGCATCCCGGGGGCGCTCCGTCGTTCCCGAGGGCGGTCGAAGCGATCCGTCATAGACTCGGATGAGGGGTCGACCGGCCCTGCACCGAATGGAAAGGCCGTCTGCATGAGCCTGCTGGAGAACATCTCGGGTCCCCGGGACCTCGACGCTCTCACCCAGGAGCAACTCGTCGAGCTCGCGGCCGAGATCCGCCAGTTCCTGGTCGCCGAGGTATCGAAGACCGGGGGACACCTCGGACCGAACCTCGGTGTCGTCGAGACGACCCTGGCCATCCATCGCGTGTTCGACTCACCCCGCGACGCGATCGTCTTCGATACCGGGCACCAGTCGTACGTTCACAAGCTCCTGACGGGGCGTCAGGACTTCTCACGTCTTCGCCAGCAGGGCGGGCTCGCCGGCTACCCACAGCGTTCGGAGAGCGTGCACGACGTGGTCGAGAGCTCGCACGCCTCGAGCTCGCTCTCGTGGGCCGACGGAATCTCGCGCGCCTTCGAGATGACCGGGCAGAACGACCGGCACGTGATCGCCGTCGTCGGCGACGGGGCACTGACGGGCGGCATGACCTGGGAGGCGCTGAACAACATCAGCGACGACAACACCCGCAAGCTCGTCATCGTCGTGAACGACAACGGCCGCTCCTATGCGCCCACCATCGGCGGCATGGCGCGCTACCTGAACTCGGTGCGCACGAACACCAAATACCGCAACCTCCACCAGTCGTCGCGGCAGCTCTTCGACCGCTTCGGCGGACCTGGCCGGGCCATCTACCGCGGCATCCGCGGCGGCACGCACGGCTTCCTCAGCCGGTTCTCGAACAACGAGGCCCTGTACTCCAACCTCGACATCAAGTACATCGGCCCGATCCACGGGCACGACCTCCAGGCGATGGAGGAGGCCCTTCTCCAGGCCAAGCGCTACGCGCAGCCGGTGATCGTGCACGCGATCACCGAGAAGGGTCGCGGCTACGAGCCCGCCCTGAGCGACATCGCCGACCAGTTCCACGCCGTGGGGCAGATCGATCCCGAGACCGGTGAGGCGCTCGGAGGCCCGAGTGCTCCGTCGTGGACCGGTGTCTTCAGCGATGAGATCGTGGCCCTGGCCGAGAAGGATCCGACCATCGTCGGCATCACCGCCGCCATGCTGCGCCCGACCGGCCTGCACAAGCTCGCCGAGAGGTTCCCGTCGCGCGTCTTCGACGTGGGCATCGCCGAGCAGCACGCCGTCACCTCGGCCGCGGGCCTGGCCTTCGGCGGTCTGCACCCCGTGGTCGCCGTCTACGCGACATTCATCAACCGGGCATTCGACCAGGTGCTCATGGATGTCGCGCTGCACCGTGCCGGCGTGACCTTCGTTCTCGACAGGGCCGGTGTCACAGGGCCCGACGGGCCGAGCCACCACGGCATGTGGGACCTCGCCATCCTGCAGGTCGTGCCCAACATCCGCCTGAGCGCTCCTCGCGACGCGGAGCGGCTCCGAGAGGAGCTGGGCGAGGCCGTCGCCGTCTCCGACGGGCCGACGGTCGTGCGTTTCCCCAAGGGAAGCGTGGGCGAGGAGATCGCCGCCGTGCGTCGTCTCGACGACGGCGTCGACGTGCTGGTCGAGCACGAGCGCAAGGATGTTCTGATCGTGACCGTGGGACCGATGGCGACGACCGGCCTCGAGGTGGCCGAGCGGCTGGCGGCACAGGGCATCGGCTCGACCGTGATCGACCCTCGCTGGGTGGTTCCCGTTCCGCGCAGCGTGCTCGACCTCGCCGCGGAACACCGCATCGTGATCTCGATAGAAGACGGCATCCGTGTCGGCGGCGTCGGCACACGCATCCGGCAGGACCTGCGCGAGGCCGGCATCGACACCGCGGTGACCGAGCTGGGCCTGCCCGACGAGTTCCTCGACCACGCGGAGCGCGCGCAGATTCTGGAGCGCGTGGGACTGACCCCCCAGCACATCGCGCGCGATGTCGTGGCGCAGGTTCTGGGCAGCAAGATTCCGATCGCCCGCCCGCTCGAGGGCGAGAACGAGGACGAGCGCCGGATCACCCGCTAGGCGTCGCGAGACCCCTCGACGGCATAGGTGAGCTCGACGGCGCCCTGAGGCAGCGCAACAGACGAGACCAGCTCGAGCTCGAGTTGATCGACGACGGGAAGCAGTCGAACGCCGGAGCCGAGCACGACCGGCATCATCGTGACGATGACCATGCTCAGCAGGCCCGCCTCGGCGAACTGGGCCGCGACGTCTCCGCCGCCCACGACCCAGACGGCACGGTCGCCTGACAGGGCGGCCAGCTCGGCCGCGACGGCATCGATGTCGCCGCTCAGAAACCGGATGTCGGCACCCGCGACGGCGACGGGAAGGTCGCGACGCGTGAGCACCACGGTGGGCACGGAATAGGGCCACTCGCTCATGCCTTCGGAGAGCATGAACTCGTAGGTGCGCGAACCCATGACGATCGCGCCGACGCCGGCCAGAAACCGCTGGTAGCCCTCGTCGAAGTCGGCCGTGCCGAAGCGCAGGAGCCAGTCGATGCGGTTGTCGGAGTCGGCGATGAAACCGTCGAGGGAGCTCGCCACGTAGTACTGGATGGTCATTCCATCAGACTAGGACGAGCCCCCGACAGCGCTCCGGTCAGTCGGTGCCGACGATCGGCGGGTGGTGGAACGTGTCGCCGAAGACCCGCTCGCTCGCTCCGACGCGATCGAGGTACGGGGTCGCTCCGCCCATCTGGAACGGATACCCCGCCCCGAGGATGAGGCACAGGTCGATGTCCTCTGCCGCGTGCACGACGTCGTCATCGAGCATGCGCTTGATCTCGTCGGCCAGTCCGTCTTCGACCCTGCGCAGGAGCTCGGCCTCCGTGAGGGCGGTTCCTCCCGGACCTCCGTCTGCGACGATCTTGACCGCAGTCTTGTCGAAGCCCTTGATCGCACCCTTGGAATCTCGATCGAAGATCTTGCCGTGCTCTGCCAGCTTGTGCAGGTTGGGGCTCTCGAAGAACCGATCGGGGAAGGCCGAGTGGTGGGTGTCGAGCACGTGCGCTCCCACCTTCAGCCCCACCAGCTCGAGCAGTTCGAACGGCGTCATCGGCAGACCGAACGGCTTGAGGGCGTTATCGACCACCTCGAACGGGGTTCCGGTGTCGACGGCGTGCATCGCCTCTCCGAGCAGCTTCGCCAGAATGCGGTTCACGACGAATCCGGGAGTGTCCCTCGTGATGACGGCGTTCTTGCGCAGCTTGGCGGCCGTGACCATGGCCGTACTGAGCGTGGCCTCATCGGTCGACGGCGTGTTGACGACCTCGATGAGCGGCATCACGGCGACGGGGTTGAAGAAGTGGAAGCCGACGAGGCGCTCGGGGTGTGCCAGCTTCGCACCGATCTGCTCGACCGACAGCGACGAGGTGTTGGTGGCGAGCACCGCGGTGTCCGACACGTACTTCTCGACGTCGGCGAAGACATCCTGCTTGACACCGAGCTCCTCGAAGACCGCCTCGATCACCCAGTCGGCGTCGGCGAAGTCGGCCTTGTCGGTGGTGCCCGAGACCAGGGCGCTGAGCCGGTTGGCCTCGTCCGACCCGATTCGACCCTTGTCTTTGAGCGCGGTGATCTCATCGCGAATGTAGGACAGGCCCTTGTCGACCCTGGCCTGGTCGAGGTCGGTGATCACGACGGGAACGCGCAGTCGACGGACGAACAGCAGGGCGAACTGGCTGGCCATGAGCCCGGCGCCGATGACGCCGACCTTGGTCACGGGCTTGGCCAGTGCCTTGTCGGGCGCGCCTGCGGGCCGCTTGGCCCTCTTCTGCACCAGGTTGAAGGCATAGATGCTCGCGCGGAACTGGTCGCCGGAGATGAGGTCGGCCAGTGCGTCGTCCTCCCGCGCGAACCCCTCTTCCGCCGATCCGGACTTCGCGGCCTTGAGCAGGTCGAGCGCAGCATAGGGGGACGCGGCGACCGATCCGATCTTGGACTCGAGCATCTTGCGCGCGATCGAGATGGCGGCGTCCCACTTGACGAGGCGCTCGAGCTTTCCCGGCGCGTTCGGACGCTTGACGCTGATACGGGCCGCGAGAACCTCGTCGGCCCACACGAGGGACTGCTCGAGATACGACGCCGGCCCGAAGATGGCATCCGCTATACCGAGGTCGAACGCCTGCTGGCCCTTGAGCGTGCGGTTGTTCTTCAGCGGGTTCTCGACGACGACCTTGAGCGCGTTCTCGATGCCGATGAGGTTCGGAAGCAGGTAGGCGCCGCCCCATCCGGGGATGATGCCCAGGAAGACCTCGGGGAGGGCGAGGGCGGGGATCGAGGAGTCGATGGTGCGGTAGTCGGCGGCGAGGGCCACCTCGACCCCGCCTCCCAGCGCCAGCCCGTTGATGAACGCGAACGTCGGAACGCCGATCGTGGCCATCTTGCCGAAGGTGAAGTGCCCGAGCTGGGCCATCTGCTTCGCGAGCTCGCGGCTCGGGATGTCGCTGACCTTCGAGAGGTCGGCGCCCGCCGCGAGGATGTACGGCTTGCCCGTGACGGCGACGGCCTGGATCTCACCGGCGGCAGCCCTCACGGCCAACGCGTCGAGTGCGGCGCCGTACTCGAGGAGCGAGTTGGGGCCGAGCGTCGACGGACGGGTGTGGTCGCGATCGTTGTCGAGCGTGATCAGGGCGAGTACCTTGCCGCTCGGCAGAGGAATGTCTCGCACGTAGGAGTGGGTGACGACTTCGTCGGCCGAGAGAGCGGCCAGGCCGGAGAAATCGATTGTCGAGTAGTCGGTCATCGCTTCGCTGCCTTCGCCTTCTTGTTGTAGTGCGGGTTCTCCCAGATGACGGTCCCACCCTGTCCGAGACCGATGCACATGGCGGTGAGGCCGTAGCGCACCTCGGGGTGCTCCTCGAACTGGCGCGCGAGCTGGTTCATCAGCCGCACTCCGGAGGAGGCGAGCGGGTGGCCGATCGCTATGGCGCCACCGTATTCGTTGACCCGGGGGTCGTCGTCGTCGATGCCGAAGTGGTCGAGGAACGAGAGCACCTGCACCGCGAACGCCTCGTTCAGCTCGAAGAGTCCGATGTCGGTGATGCTCAGTCCGGCCTTGCGGAGTGCCTTCTCGGTCGACGGTACGGGTCCGATTCCCATGATCTCGGGCTCGACACCGGCGAAGGCGAAGCTGACGAGCCTCATCTTGGTCGTGAGGCCCAGCTCCTTGGCCGTCGCACCGCTCGCGAGGAGGCAGGCGGTCGCCCCGTCGTTGAGTCCCGACGAGTTTCCCGCGGTCACGCGCCCGTGCGGCCTGAACGGCGTCCGCAGCCCGGCGAGGCCTTCCATCGTGGTCTCGGGGCGGGGTGCCTCATCGCGGGTGGCGAGACCCCAGCCGGCGGCGCTGCGCGTGGCGACGGGAATGAGGTCGGGCTGGATCTTGCCCGCCTCGTACGCAGCGGCGACCTTCTGCTGGCTGCGAAGCGCATAACGGTCGGAGCGCTCCTTCGTGAGAGAGGGGAAGCGATCGTGGATGCGCTCCGCCGTCGACCCCATGTTGAGCGCCTCCTCGGAGACGAGCTTCTCCGCGAGGAAGCGGGGGTTGGGGTCTGCATTGAATCCCATCGGGTGCCGGCCCATGTGTTCGACGCCGCCGGCGATGGCGAGGTCGTAGGCTCCGAATCCGATTCCACTGCCCAGCGTCGTGACGCTCGTCATCGCGCCGGCACACATGCGGTCGATCGCGAATCCGGGCACCGATTGGGGGAGCCCGGCGAGCAGCGCCGCGGTGCGGCCAAGAGTGAGCCCCTGGTCGCCCTGCTGAGTCGTAGCCGCGATGGCCACCTCGTCGATGCGGTCCTTGGGCACAGCTGGATTTCTCTCGAGCAGCCCGATGATCGCTTTCACGACAAGATCATCGGCACGGGTCTGCCAGTACATGCCCTTTTCGCCCGCACGCCCGAAGGGTGTGCGCACTCCGTCCACAAATACGACTTCGGCTATTTCGGCCACTTTGCCTCCTTCTGGTTGAGAACCGAGACGATCCTAGGCCGGGGCTTTTGAGCCGCCGAAATCCTTTGACTCTTCCTACGACGAGGCTTCGGACTCGTTCTCTGCCTTTTGGTGGGCATCGACAAAGGCTTGAGCGATCGGCTGTGCAGTTAGTTCAAGCTGCCAGGGTCGCGCTCCCAGCTCGGAGAGCGAGGCGGCGATGCCCTCAGCCGTCAGCGGCTCGGGCGGTGTCCACGCGATTCGACGCAGGATCTCGGGGGTCAGGAGGTTCTCGACGGGGATGTTGACGAACTCGGACAACTCCAGAAGGGAGGCACGGGCCGCCTTCAGCCGAGCATCGGCCTCGGGGTTCCGGTCGGCCCAGCTGCGCGGCGGAGGCAGTGTGTCCTCGCTTCGACGGTTCACGGGAAGGTCGGTGGCGGTCTTGCCCTCCTCGAGGGCAGCCCACCAACGGTCGATCTCCGTGCGGCTCGCCCGCCCGGAGAACTCCTTCAGGGCCGCGAGCTCGCGTTTGGACTCGGGCAGCACCCGCGCCGCCGCGACGAGGCTGGAATCGGGCACGAGCCGGCCGGGCGACACGTCGATCTCCCGCGCGAGCGCGTCCCTGGCCATCCAGAGCGCTCGAGCAACCGCCACGTTGCGGGGATTGCGCAGCGAATGCACTCCGGTGAGTCTGCGCCAGGGCTCGGCCGCGACGGGCTTCGGCTCCTTCGCCCTGGTGGCCTCGAACTCCTGCGCGGCGATCACGGCCTTCGAGTTCTCGATCAGGAGCTCGGCGAGCTTGTCACGCAGATCGGGCAGCAGCTCCACATCGAGTGCGGCGTATTCGAGCCAGGACTCGGGAAGCGGGCGGCGGGACCAGTCGGCTGCCGAATGCTCCTTCTTGAGGTGGATCCCGAGGAACTCCTCGACGACGCTGCCGAGGCCGACCCGGGGGATGCCCAGCAGTCGCGCGGCGAGTTCGGTGTCGAAGATGACCCGCGGGTCGAGTCCGACCTCCCTGAGGCAGGCCAGGTCCTGGCTTGCGGCGTGGAGGATCCACTCCTCTCGTGAGATCGCGTCGTTCAGCTCGGCGAAGGAGCCGATCGCCGGGGGATCGAAGAGGAAGCTTCCGGCACCGCGCCGGTACAACTGGATGAGGTACGCGCGCTGAGAGAACTTGAACCCGGATGCCCGCTCCGCGTCGACCGCGATCGGCCCGTACCCCGCCGCGATCTTCTCGACGGCGTCGAGATAGGCCTCCCGCGTGTCGATGACCGTGAGGGCCAGCGTCCGCGGCGTCGGCTCGGCCGGCGCTGGCGTCGTCTCGACGTCGGAGGTGGACTCGCCGTCTTCAGTCAGATTGTCGTCAGTCACGCCCGAAGCGCCTCGCATTCAATTGGGTGACTCCGTCGACCGCTGGGGGAAGACCGGCGAGCATGCAGAGCAGTTCCCCCCAGCCTTCCACATGGGCCGTCACGTCGTGATCGTGCGGGGTCCAGGATGCGCGGAGCTCGATCTGCGCACCGTCGCCCTGCGACTTCAATTCACCGAATCCGCTCGAGATGATCTTGGTGGCGGTGCCGGACGCCGCGGAGTACCGCGCGCCTCGCGTATCGAGCGCGTCGACCAGCCACGACCAGGTCACGTCGGCCAGGAACGGGTCGAGACCGATGTCGGTCTCGAGCGGCGCCTGCGCGAAGCAGACCACCCGGAACGCTCCGCCCCAGGCCTCGGGTTCGTCGGGATCGTGCAGGAGGATGAACCGGCCCGTGCCGAGCTCGGAGTCGGAACCGTGCCGCTCCGGGTTGACATCGGCCGCGAGGGCGAGCGAATAGGGTGCGAGGTTGGCCGGCGAGGGAATCTCATTCATCACGAGTTCCGGGCGGGTCACAGCCGCACGAACCGCTGCCACGGCAGCCTCGAAGGCTGCGGGGAGTTCGGGCGTGGTTGGAGTGTCGGACACGTCTGCAGACTAGAGTTTCCCGCATGCTGCGCGCCGCAGGCACGCCGACGAGGCCCGTTGCGGGTGCCGTTCGCTCGAATTCCGCAGCGCCCGACACGGAAGACGAGAACGCATGACCGCACCATCCCCGCATCGTCCTGTTCCAGCCTGGGCCGTCGTGGCCATCACGGCGGGGGCGCTTGCCGCAGCCGCGGCGGCGGCGGGCGCGGTTCTCACGGCGCTCGTCTCCCGGTCTGTCGTCGTGCCGCCGCGGCATCCTGCGGAGGACGCGCGGATCGAATCGGTCGACGTCGAGGCCGGAACCATCGCGCTCCAGGCCACCGCCGACACCCTGCTTCCCGGCCGCTACAGCATGTGGTTCGACCGCAACGGCGGTCACGCGCGCATCGGCGAGATCATCTCGGTGGCGGACGGCCTGGTCACCCGATCGCTGCTGGAAGTGGACTACGGCGACATCGAGACGGCGAGGACCGGGCGCATCAGCGGCTGGTACCACCTGCACCCGCGCGAGTTCCCGTTCCCCTATCGCGACGTCTCCATCGCCACGCCGCTCGGCGACGCGCCAGCCTGGCTCATCCCCGCCTCCGACCCCGAGTCCACCCGCTGGGTCATCCAGGTGCACGGCCGCGCAGTGCGTCGCGGCGAGACGCTCCGCGCGAACAGGGTATTCCACGAGAGCGGCTACACCTCCCTGCTCGTGTCGTACCGCAACGACGGGGATGCGCCGCGCAGCGCGGACGGACGGTTCCGGTTGGGCGAGACGGAGTGGGAGGACGTCGACGCGGCGCTCTCCTATGCCGTGAACGCCGGTGCGACGAGTGTGGTCCTCATGGGCTGGTCGATGGGAGGCGCCACCGTGCTGCAGGTCGCCACCCGCTCATCGATGCGACACGTGATCGACGGCATCGTGCTCGATTCGCCCGTGATCGACTGGCACGAGACGCTCCGCTACCGCAGCACGCAGCTGCACATACCCCGACCCGTGCAGAACGCCGCCCTGGCCACGCTGACGCACGACTGGGGCAACGTCGCGACCGGGCTGCAGACATCCGTCGATCTCGATCGGCTCGACTTCGTGACCCGCAGCGGCGACCTGGAGACCCGCACCCTGCTTCTGCACAGCGACGACGACGGCTACGTGTCGAGTTCGTCGAGCAGGCGGCTCGCCGAGCTCCGACCCGACATCGTGACGTTCGTCCCGTTCTCGATCGCCCGGCACGTGAAGCTCTGGAACTACGACCCGGAGCGCTGGACCGAATCGATCAGGGCCTGGCTCGCGCGGCTCTGACTCAGTGCGTTCGTTCGCGCACCTGACGCTTGATGCGCGCGAGCATGGCCGTCATTCCGCGGATACGAAGCGGAGAGACCGCGGCCGTGAGTCCGAGCATGCTCGGATAGTCGTCTGCGAGCTCGAGCACCTGCGAGGCGGGCAGCCCCTCGATGCCCTGCACGAGGATCGACGCGAAGCCCCTGGTCGTGGGCGCCTCCGGGGGAGCGGTCGCGAACAGGTGCACAGCGCCCTCCGCATCGACCTCGACGACGATGAAGATGGGTGACTGGCACTCCTCCACGCGCTCGAAGAGGTCGGGGTGGTCGCGGTAGCGCTCGGGCAGCTCGGGCAGCTCGTTCGAGAACTCGAGCAGCAGCTGCAGCCGCTCCTTGACCTCCAGTCCGAGGAAGTCGTCGCGGATCTCCGCGAGGGAGTCGGGAAGTTCTGTCGCATCCATGTCAGTGAAATTATGACCCACGAGTGCGGGGCCTAGCGCGCCGGCGCCTCTCCCGGCTCCGCGCCCGTGGTGATCGGAACGCGCACGGCACTTCCCCACTCGGTCCACGACCCGTCGTAGTTGCGCACGCCCTCGAACCCCAGGAGGTGGGTGAGCACGAACCAGGTGTGGCTCGACCGCTCGCCGATGCGGCAGTAGGCGATGATGTCGTCGCCGTCGACGAGGCCTGCGCCCTGCCGGTAGATCTCGTCCAATTCCTCGATCGCGCGGAATCGGCCGTCGGCTGCGGCAGCGCGCGCCCAGGGCACGTTCTGCGCGGTGGGAATGTGCCCGGCCCGCAGCGCACCCTCCTCTGGATATGCGGGAGCCGTGGTGCGCTCTCCAGAGAATTCCTCCGGTGAACGCACATCGATCAGCGGGTTGCCGAAATGCTCGAGCACGTCGTCTTTGAAGGCACGGATGGCCGCGTCGTCGCGGTCGACGACGGGGTAGGAGGCGGGCGCGACCTCGACCTCGTCGGTCGTGACGGCCCTGCCCTCGGCGATCCAGGCATCCCGGCCGCCGTCGAGCAGGCGAACGTCGGTGTGGCCGAACAGGGTGAACACCCAGAGGGCGTACGCGGCCCACCAGTTGTTCTTGTCGCCGTAGATGACGACCGTGCTGTCCCTGGAGATACCCTTCGATGACGCCAGAGCGGCGAACTGCTCACCCGAGATGTAGTCCCGCACGACCGGATCGTTGAGGTCGGTGTGCCAGTCGACCTTGACGGCTGTCGGAATGTGCCCGGTCTCGTAGAGGAGCACGTCCTCGTCGGACTCCACGACCACGAGCCCGGGTTCGCCCAGGTGCTGCTGAAGCCAGTCGGTGCTCACGAGACGCTCCGGATGCGCGAAAGCGGCGAAGCGGGGCGACGGATCGGCGGCGACGGCCATGGGGTTCCTCCTGGGAGTGCACGCGGACGGCGGGCCGTCCGGCGGGGTGTTCGCGGTTTAGTCTGGAGAGACGTGTCTCCCTCTCGAATCTATGCCGTTCCGGTGGTCGTTCTCCCGGAAATGTCTCCGTTCGACACAAACTCACCGGAAGAGCTTCCCCATGGCGTCATCGCTCCCGACCACACTCGTTCGACTCGTCGACCGCGCGCCGAGCCTGTCCGGAGCTGAGATGGCCGCGGTGCTGGTGCCGCCGCGCCAATTCGACGGTGCCTCGTTCGATTCCTACCGGCCCGACCCCGAGTACCCCTCGCAGACGGAGGCGCTCGAGATCGTGCGCACCTTCTCCGCTTCGTGGGCCTCGACCGGTCGCACCGGAGGCTTCTTCTCTCGCCAGAAGAAGGCGGCGCCGGGGCCGAGCGGCATCTATCTCGATGGCGGCTTCGGCGTGGGCAAGACCCACCTCCTGGCGGCCCTCTGGCATGCTGCGCCGGGGCCCAAGTACTTCGGCACCTTCATCGAGTACACGGCGATCGTGGGCGCGATGGGGTACGCCGCGGCAGTGAAGCTGTTCACCGGCGCCAAGCTCATCGCCATCGACGAGTTCGAGCTCGACGACCCGGGCGACACGATGATGATGACGCGCCTGCTCGGCGAGCTGAGCGCATCCGGCACCCGCCTCGCGGCCACTAGCAACACGCCGCCCAACGCGCTGGGGGAGGGACGCTTCGCCGCCGCCGACTTCCTGCGCGAGATCCAGTCGCTGTCCGACCGGTTCGACACCGTGAGGATCGACGGGCTCGACTACCGCCGGAGGGACATCGAGGGGCACGCCCGAGTGATCGGCGAGGCAGAGATCGACGACGCCGTCTCCGCGGTCATCGAGAAGAGCTCGCCCGGGTCGGTCTCACGCGACGACTTCAGCGATCTCGTCTCGCACCTCGGCACCATCCACCCGTCGAAGTTCGTGAAGCTGCTCGACGGCATCGAGGCCATCGTGCTCGACCGTGTGGTGCCGCTGCACAGCCAGACCGACGCGCTGCGGTTCGTCGCGTTCATCGACCGTGTCTACGACGCGCAGGTTCCCATCCTCGCCACGGGCAGCCCTCTCGACGAGGTGTTCGCCGGCGACATGATGGCGGGCGGGTATCGCAAGAAGTACCTTCGCTCGGTATCGCGACTCATCGCATCCACCCAGGCCTGAGGCCGCGGGGCGAGTTCGCAGTCATCTCTGCGCTCATCGCCAGTCACGCGAAACACAGTTGTTACATTTCAGCCATGAGCGTTACGCCCCGGAAACATTGGGGCGCATGTTTTGAAACTTCTTCACACGATAGTTGGGCATACCCGAGTGAGGCGCGCGCGCTGGTTCCCTCCTAACAGCACCCCCGTTCGTCATCATCTCTCGGTGCACTTTTGCAACAACTAAGAGAGGTAAATTCAATGGAGCTGGACCAGGGCAATACCGCCTTTTTGCTCATAGCAGCGGCCCTCGTACTTCTGATGACGCCAGGTCTCGCGTTCTTCTACGGAGGACTCGTCAAGGCCAAGAGCGTGATCAGCATGATGATGCTGAGCTTCGGGGCCATGGGGCTCATCGGCGTTCTCTGGGTGCTGTACGGGTACGCCATCGCCTTCTCGAACGGGGGCGTCGGAAACTACGTCGGCATCGACGGCTTCATCGGAATCGACCTCGACCAGCTCGGTCTGAACGGAGTCTTCGCGACGGCGAGCGACGGTGACGCCGCGTTCCCGGCCATCGCCTTCGCCGCGTTCCAGGCCACCTTCGCGATCATCACGGTCGCCCTCATCTCGGGCGCCATCGCCGACCGCGCCAAGTTCGGCGCCTGGATGATCTTCGCCGGTGTCTGGGCGACGGTCGTCTACTTCCCCGTCGCCAGCTGGGTGTTCAACTTCACCCTCGGCGACGAGGGTGTGGTCGACGGCGGTTTCATCGCGTACAACCTCGGCGTGATCGACTTCGCCGGTGGTACCGCGGTGCACATCAACGCCGGTGCTGCAGCCCTGGCCCTGGCGCTCGTCCTCGGCAAGCGCGTGAACTTCGCCAAGGGAATCCACAAGCCGCACAACCCTCCCTTCGTGCTCCTCGGCGCCGGCCTCCTCTGGTTCGGCTGGTTCGGCTTCAACGCCGGTAGCGAGCTCGCTGCCGACGGCATCGCCGCCATCGCCTTCCTCAACACGATCGCCGCTCCCGCCGCCGCCATCCTCGGCTGGCTCGTCGTCGAGAAGATCAAGGACGGCAAGCCCACCTCCGTCGGTGCCGCATCGGGTGCGGTCGCCGGTCTGGTCGCGATCACCCCGGCCTGTGCAGCGCTGTCGCCCTTCTGGGCCATCGTTCTCGGTATCGTCGCCGGTGCCGTCTGTGCACTCGCCATCGACCTGAAGTTCAAGCTCGGCTTCGACGACTCCCTCGACGTCGTGGGCATCCACCTCGTCGGTGGTGTCATCGGTACCCTCTACATCGGCCTCCTGGGCGAGGGTGTCGGCCTGTTCTTCGGTGCCGGCCCGGCCCAGCTCGGTGTGCAGGCCCTCTCGGCCCTCATCGTGATGGTCTACTCCTTCGTGCTCTCCTACGTCATCGCCCTCATCATCGAGAAGACGATGGGCTTCCGCGTCAAGAACGAAGACGAGATCGCCGGTATCGACACGGTGGTTCACGGCGAAGAGGGCTACATCCTCCTCGAAGAGACCCGCTGACCTCTCCGCATCACTGACACAGCCAAGAACGGCGTGTCACTCCCACAGGAGTGACACGCCGTTCTTCGTTGTACCGGGACCTCGTTGTACGGAGGAGGCCTAGGACTTCTTCGTGGCCGTGCGGTTCTCGGCGGAGACCATCCAGGCGTACTGCTCGAGCTTCTCGATGATGCCGTGCAGGATGTCGGCGCTCGTGGGGTCGGCCTCGTCGACCTCGTCGTGCACGTCGCGCATGGTTCCCACCACGGCCTCGAGGCGAACGGTGATCAGATCGACGGTCTCGGCCGTGTCGACCTCGCCGTTCGGGTACTCGGGCAGCGTGGTCGTGGCCGAGACGGTGTCGCTGCGCCCGTCGGGAACCGCGTGCAGTGCCCGGAGACGCTCGGCGACCGTGTCGCTGAACTCCCGGGCGGCGTCGATGATCTCGTCGAGCTGCAGATGGAGGTCGCGGAAGTTCTTGCCCACGACGTTCCAGTGCGCCTGCTTGCCCTGGAGGTGAAGCTCGATCAGGTCGACCAGCACCTTCTGCATGCTGTCGGTCAGCGACTTCGAGGCCTTGAAGCCACGCTCCGCATTCTGGCGTCGGGTGCTTTTGGCTCCCGCGTCACTGGGGGCTTCGGTCGGACGTTCGATTGTGGTTGTCATGGTCTCCACGATAGGCACCGCCGCCGACACCCGTCAGCGGGTTGCATCACCATCGAAGTCGTGCTGGGATACGTCGCCTTCAGTCGAGCCCGGAGAGCTCCTCGATCGTGATCGCGGCGTTGACCAGGGCGAGATGGCTCAGCGCCTGCGGCAGATTGCCGAGGAACGACAGGTCGTCGGGGTCGATCATCTCGGAGAAGATCCCGACGTCGTTCGACAGCGCGATCATGGCGTCCATCTGGGCGACGGACTCCGCGGTGCGACCCACGCAGGCGAGGGCGGAGGCCAGCCAGAACGAGCAGGCCACGAACGCGCCCTCCTCAGCCTCGGCTCCCGAGTAGCGGTAGAGGAGGGGCCCGCGGCCCAGCTCCGCCTGCAGGGCGTCGATGGTGCTCGACATCCTGTCGCCGCGATCGAATCCGCTGGGCCCGTGCAGCAGCACCGAGGCGTCGAGCTCGTCCGATCCGGGGTAGGCGACATAGCTCTGCAGCTCGTCGGACCAGCAGTTCGCCTCGATCCAGTCCCTGATGTGACCGCGCTCGGCGATCCAGCGGGCCGAGTCGCCCGGGATCTGGCCCTTCTCGCACAACTCGACCGCGGCATCCAGAGCCTGCCAGCAGCCCATCTTCGAGGAGGTGTAGTGCTGCTCGTCCTCGAGTTCCCACATGCCCGCGTCGCGCTGACGCCACGCGTCGCATGCGCGATCCGCAACCGATGCGAGGAGCCGGCCCGTCTCGGCATCCAGAACGTTGCCGGCCGAGACATAGAGCCTCATGACGTCGAACAGGTCGCCGTAGACACCCAGCTGCAACTGGCCGCTCGCCGGGTTGCCCGTCACGACGGGCCCGGCGCCGTTCCATCCGGGGGCGTCGTGCTTCGTCACTCCCGACGGCAGCGAGCCGTCGAGCCGGTAGAAGATGTGCAGTTCGGGGCCGTTCTGCCTGATGGTGGTGAGCAGCCAGGCCACGGCGGCGTGGGTCTCTTCGCGCAGCCCGAATCGGATGAGCGCGTGCAGCGTGTACGCGACGTCGCGCACCCAGGCGAAGCGGTAGTCCCAGTTCTTGCCGCCTCGCGGGTTCTCGGGCAGGGATGTCGTGCCCGCGGCCGCGATGGCGCCCGTCGGACTGTAGATGAGCAGCTTCAGGGCCAGGGCGCTCCTGTGCACGTCGAGGGACCAGGGGCCGTCATAGCTGAACTCCCGCGACCAGAACTGCCAGTTCTCGATCGTGCGGTCGATGCCTCGGTCGACGTTGGCCGCATCGGGAAGGTGCAGCGGTTCGTTCGCTGTGCCCACGACGGTGATCACGTGACGAGAGCCCTTCTCCGTGGTGAAGGAACCGGCGAACGCGGCGTCCCCTCCTCCGCGCGGACCATGGCTGACGCCGCGCACGGCGATCGTCACCCCGTCGACCCGGATGACGGGTCCGTGCGTGGTGGCCTGTTTCCAGGGCGAGGCCGTCGACAGGCAGGTTCCCGGGGCCACCCGCCAACGGAACCGCACGCTGCCCGAGGCGCCGTCGACGCGCCGGGCGATCTCCGTCCACGGCAGCCTTCCGGCGATCCCCGTCACGAGAGCATCGGTGAGGACCGCGACGCCCGACTCGGTCGTGAAGGTGGTCTCGAGCACGTTGGTGCCGTCGATGTAGCGCCTCGACACGGTGAAGTCCTCGACCGGGGCCAGCTCGATGGCTCCGCCGTCCTGCGCGTCGAGCAGCCGTGCGAAGACGGGCGTGGTGTCCATACCGGGCATGGGCATCCAGTCGACGCCCCCGTCTTCGGCGATCACGGCGATCGTTCGGCCGTCTCCGATGACACCGTAGGAGCGAAGGGGGACAGTGCCGTCGATACGAATCGTCATTCGATCTGTCTACCAGCGACGCCGCCGAGCGCCCCGGGGCTTGACGACGCTGTACGCTCAGCGACATGAGACTCGTGGGATTGACGGCGGTCGTGCGCAGCATCCTGGCCGTGTTCGGTTCGGGCACGACGACGAGGTCGCGGCCGACCGTCGACCGACGTCCGGCCGCCCGAGGCCCTGCCGGATCGAACGGTCGCCGCGCATCCGATCTCTCTTCGGCGACGTCGCCGGGACGCACCGGACCCGAGGCCACCATCGAGGTGCCGGCGGCAGCGCTCGCACGAACCCGGGTCGAGTACGATCCCCGGGTCGACGCGGAGCCCGACCCGGGCGAGGTCGTCTGGACCTGGGTGCCTTACGAGGAGAACGACGGCAGGGGCAAGGATCGGCCCGTGCTCATCGTGTCCCGCGACACGCCGCAATCCGTCCTGGCGCTCCAGCTCACGAGCAAGCCCCACGACGACGACTCCCGGCACTTCGTTTTCGTCGGCGCCGGCCCGTGGGATTCGCAGGGGCGACCGAGCTGGGCGAGGCTCGATCGTGTGTTCCGCGTGTTCGAATCGGGCATGCGCCGCGAAGCATCCTCCGTGAGCCCTACCCAGTTCGCCGCGATCTCGACGGCGCTCAAGGGCCGCCGCTCGTAATTCACGGCACTATGCCGAGGCTTCGACGTGCTCCACGTCTTCGACCCGGGCCGGCGGCATCACCAGAGCGGCGACGATGGTCAGCGCGACGCACACGAGCACGGCCAGGAACACCGCTCCCGACGCGGCCGTCAGAACGGCCGGATCCTCTTCACCCCGTGCACTCGCGGCGAAGATGCCGTTCGCGATCGCGCCGAAGACCGCTACGCCCACGGCGCTGCCGATCGAGCGGGAGAACAGATTGGTGCCGGTCACGACGCCGCGCTCGTTCCACGGCACGCTCGACTGCGCGGCGATCAGACTCGGGGTGGCGACGAGGCCCAGCCCGAGGCCGACCAGGAAGCAACTGGCCGCGATGAGCACGACCTGCGGATCGGTGTAGCTGAGGAGCAGCGATACCGCACCGAGGACGGCGAAGCCCATGCCGATGAGAACGGTCGTGCGGAAGCCGAGGCGCAGGTAGAGCCTCCCGGAGAGCGAGGCGGAGATCGGCCAGCCGATCGTGAGGGCCGCCAGGGCCAGTCCCGCGAGCAGGGGGGATGCGCCTGTGACCCCCTCGAGGAAGGTCGGCACGTACGACGTGAGCCCGATGAGGATCGCCCCGACGCCGAGCGAGATCAGGGTCGTCGTGATCAGGAGTCGCCGGGAGAAGACCCACAGGGGGAGTATCGGTTCGGCTGCCCGCCGTTCCACAAGCACGAATGCGGTGAGCAGGGCGCCGCCTACGCCGAAGGCCGCGATGCTCGGAACAGAGTTCCACGCCCAGGCCTGTCCTCCCTCGAGAACGGCGAGGATCACGAGGCTGAGCCCGGCCGTCAGCAGCGCCGCGCCGGCGATGTCGAGCCGATGCGTGCGCGGCGTGATCTTCTCGTGGAACCGGGTCACGAGCATCCAGCCTGCAACCACGCACAGAGGGATGTTGACGAAGAAGATCCACCTCCACGACACGAACTCGGAGAACACCCCGCCGAGGGTCGGCCCCGCGACGGAGCTGATGGCCCACACGCTCGCCAGGTAGCCCTGCACCTTGGCGCGTTCGGCCACCGAGTAGATGTCGCCCGCGATGGTGACGGCCATGGGCTGCACGGCGCCGGCCCCCAGGCCCTGCACCGCCCTGAATGCGATCAGGGCGGGCAGACTCCAGGCGAAGCCGCAGAGGATGGAGCCCAGCAGGAAGAGGCCGACGCCAATCAGGATGATCGGCTTGCGGCCCACGGTGTCGGCGAGCTTCGCGTAGAGCGGCACCGACACGGCCTGTGCGAGCAGGTAGATGGAGAACAGCCAGGGGAACTGGGCGAATCCGCCGAGGTCGTCGACGATCGACGGCACGGCGGTTGCCAGGATCGTCGAGTCGATCGCCACGAGCCCCGTCGTGACCATGAGGGCGATGAGCACGGGGCCGCGCTTCGAACGGAAGCCGACACCGCTCGTGTCGACCGCCGTCATTCGGCGAGCAGTTCGCGAACGCGCGGGATGACCGCCGTTCCGTAGAGCTCGATGCACGTCATCAGTCGCTCGTGCGACAGGGGCCCCGCGCTGTACTTGAGGTCGAAGCGGCTCGCGTCGATCGCGCGCACGGTCGAGGCGATCTTCTGCGCGACGGTCTCCGGCGATCCCACGTACAGCGATCCGTGCGGACCCGCCTCACGGTCGAACTCCGACCGCGCCATGGGCGGCCATCCTCGGTCGGCGCCGATGCGGTCGCGCATCTTCTTGTACTCGGGCCAGAACTCCTGGCGAGCCTGCTCGTCGGTCGCGGCGACGTAGCCGGGGGAGTGCACGCCGATGGGAAGCTCCGGGCTCTCGAGCTGGGCGAGCGCGCGGCGGTACAAGTCGGCGTAGGGCGCGAACCGCACGGGGTCCCCGCCGATGATCGCGAGCATCAGGGGCAAGCCGTAGCGGGCCGCGCGCACGACGGACTCGGGGCTTCCTCCCACGCCGATCCAGGTCTTCAGGCTGCCCGACTCCGTCGTGGGGAAGACGCGCTGGTCGACGAGCGCGGGTCGCGTGCTTCCCTGCCAGGTCACGGGCTTCTCTGTCAGCAGGCGCGTGAAGATGTCGAGCTTCTCTTCGAAGAGTTCTTCGTACTGGCTGAGCTCGTAGCCGAACAGGGGGAACGACTCCGTGAACGATCCGCGGCCGAGGATGACCTCGGCCCGGCCATCGGATGCGGCGTCGAGGGTCGCGAAGCGCTGGAACACACGCACGGGGTCGTCGGAACTCAGAACGGTGACCGCAGAACCGAGCCGGATGCGCGACGTCTGTCCGGCGATGGCCGCAAGGGCGACATCCGGTGCCGAGATGGCGAAGTCGTCGCGATGGTGTTCACCCAGGCCGATGAAGTCCACGCCGACCTGGTCGGCGAGCACTCCCTCTGCGATCACGTCGCGGATGACCTGCGCATAGGAGCGGGGTGTGCCGTCCGGCCCCGCCGTCACGTCTCCGAACGTGTCCAGTCCGAACTCGACCTGCTGTGACATGGGATCCCCTCACGTAATGCAGCCGGAGCCGTGACCACGCTGCCGAACAGAGAAAGCCCCGAACAATCTTGCGATTGATCAGGGCTTCCGACGGGTGGGCGATACCGGACTCGAACCGATGACCTCTTCGGTGTGAACGAAGCGCGCTACCAACTGCGCCAATCGCCCGTCACGCGCCGCACGAAGCAGCGCGGAATGATCCTAGCCGACGCGACGGTCGCATCGCACATCGACGCTCCGATCCGCCTCGACACGCCCGGGCGTCGCGGTGCGGGGCTGGTGTGCGATCGGCGACAATACCGGGGACGAAAGCGGTTCGGATGCCGTTTGTGACGCCCCGTGGATGCGTCGGTTTGGCCAAGCCGCGATCTATCGGCTAGAGTCTTCAACGCACGCCGAAAAGCGAGCAAATGCGGATGTGGCGCAGTGGTAGCGCATAACCTTGCCAAGGTTAGGGTCGCGAGTTCGAATCTCGTCATCCGCTCGAGTGAGAAGATTCACGACATGCAGTTCCGGTGTCGTGTAGCTCAAATGAATGGTGGCGTGGCCGAGAGGCGAGGCAGCGGCCTGCAAAGCCGTCCACACGGGTTCAAATCCCGTCGCCACCTCCACTCATAAAGGTCTCTCTTCGAGACACGTCATTGACTCACCACCAATGGGCGATTGGCGCAGCGGTAGCGCGCTTCCCTGACACGGAAGAGGTCACTGGTTCGATCCCAGTATCGCCCACAGAACGACAAGCCCCCGGGAGACCGGGGGCTTTCGTCGTTAAGGCTGCCTGAGGGGCATGGGCCCTCTGGCGGGACATGGGCCGTCTGGAGCGACCTGTCTCGGCCCGGCACTACAGTGGATAGGTCGGTGACATAACGAGGAGCAGGACTGAACGTGGTTGACGGATTCGAACTCTTTCCGGACCGGTCGATCGTGGCCATGAGGGTGAACGGCGATCTGCGCGACCTCGCCACGACGGTCGATGCGGGCGACGATGTGCAGCCCGTCGCCATCGATTCTCCTGACGGCCTCGACATCCTGCGTCACTCGGCCGCCCACGTGCTCGCCCAGGCCGTGCAGACCATCAACCCCGAGGCGAAGCTCGGCATCGGTCCGCCCATCACCGACGGCTTCTACTACGACTTCGACGTGGCCGAGCCGTTCACTCCCGAGAACATCAAGGCCATCGAGAAGGCCATGGAGCGCATCATCCGTCAGGGTCAGCGCTTCACCCGCCGCGTGGTCACCGAAGACGAGGCCCGCGCCGAGATGGCCGGCGAGCCCTACAAGCTCGAGCTGATCGGCCTCAAGGGCGCTCCCGAAGAGGAGACGGCAGACGAATCCGTGGAGGTCGGGGGAGCCGAGCTCACCATCTACGACAACGTCGATCCCAAGACGGGGGAGACCCTGTGGAAGGACCTGTGCCGCGGTCCGCACCTGCCGTCGACCCGCCTCGTCGGCAACGGCTTCTCCATCACCCGCCTCGCGGCCGCGTACTGGCGCGGGTCCGAGAAGAACAAGCAGCTCCAGCGCATCTACGGAACCGCATGGCCGAGCAAAGACGAGCTGCGCGCCTACCAGGCGCGCCTCGAAGAAGCGGCGAAGCGCGACCACCGCAAGCTCGGCAACGAGCTCGACCTCTTCTCCTTCCCCGACGAGATCGGATCGGGCCTCGCCGTCTTCCACCCCAAGGGCGGCATCATCCGTCGTGAGATGGAGGACTACTCGCGTCGCAAGCACGAGGAGGAGGGGTACGACTTCGTCTACACCCCCCACATCACCAAGGCGCACCTCTTCGAGCAGTCCGGCCACCTCGGCTGGTACGCCGACGGCATGTTCCCCCCGATGCACCTCGACGAGGGCCGCAACGACGAGGGCGAGATCACTCGCCAGGGCGCCGACTACTACCTCAAGCCCATGAACTGCCCGATGCACATCCTCGTGTACCGCTCGTCTGGCCGCTCGTATCGAGACCTGCCCCTCCGCCTGTTCGAATTCGGCACCGTCTATCGCAACGAGAAGTCGGGCGTCGTTCACGGTCTGACCCGCGTGCGCGGTCTCACCATGGACGACGCGCACATCTTCACATCGCGCGAGAACATGAAAGAGGAGCTGACGAAGACCCTCAACTTCATCCTCGCGCTCCTCCGCGACTACGGGCTGACCGACTTCTACCTCGAGCTCTCCACCAAAGACCCGGAGAAGTACGTCGGAGACGACGACGTCTGGGAGGAGGCGACCGCGACCCTCGCCGAGGTCGCCGCCGAGTCCGGCCTCGAGCTGGTGCCCGATCCGGGCGGAGCCGCGTTCTACGGCCCCAAGATCTCGGTGCAGGCGCGCGACGCCATCGGCCGCACCTGGCAGATGTCGACCGTGCAGCTCGACTTCAACCTGCCCGAGCGATTCGAGCTGGAGTACACGGCGTCCGACGGCACCAAGCAGCGACCCGTCATGATCCACCGCGCCCTCTTCGGCTCGATCGAGCGCTTCTTCGGGGTGCTCACCGAGCACTACGCCGGTGCGTTCCCGGTCTGGCTCGCGCCGGTCCAGGTCGTGGGAATCCCGATCGCGGAACAGTACGAGGACTACCTCGCCGAGGTCGTCTCGACGCTCAAGAAGCAGGGCGTGCGCGCCGAGCTCGACGTGTCGGCCGACCGCATGCAGAAGAAGATCAGAAACCACACGCTCCAGAAGGTGCCTTTCCTGCTGATCGCAGGCGAGGAGGACAGGGCGCGCGGTTCTGTGAGCTTCAGGTTCCGCGACGGAACGCAGGAGAACGGCGTGCCGATCGCCGACGCCGTCGCGCGCATCCGCGCTGCCATCGACACCCGAGCGCAGGTCACCACCCAGGGACAGGCGTGATTCCCGCAGACCGCGAGTTTCCCGATGTTCCGGTCGAACGCTCGGGCTCCTTCGCCGCCGTTCCCGACGCCTACCAGCGCCTGTGGACCCCGCACCGCATGGTCTACATCGAGAACGGACCCGTATCCGGCGAGGAGAGCTGCCCGTTCTGCCGGGCCCCGCAGCTGAGCGATGAAGAGGCGCTGATCGTGCACCGCGGCGAGCACGCCTACGTTCTCCTCAACCTGTTCCCGTACAACAGCGGCCACCTCCTGGTCTGCCCGTATCGCCACGTCTCGCTCTACGACGACGCCACCGAGGCCGAGGTCATCGAGATCGCCTCGCTGACCCAGACGGCGATGAGGGTCGTTCGAGAGACGTCGCAGTGCCACGGCTTCAACATCGGCATGAACCAGGGCCGGGTCGCGGGCGCCGGCATCGCCGACCACCTGCACCAGCACATCGTGCCCCGATGGTCGCAGGACGCCAACTTCTTCCCGATCATCGCCCAGACCAAGGCACTGCCCCAGCTGCTCGGAGACGTTCGCTCGTCGATCGCAGCGGCTTGGCCCACGGCGGCCTAGACACACATGACCCCGAGTAGAATCGGGCCCGAGAGGACACCAATGAGCACCGTAGAGACACCTTCCCAGAATGGCCGTTCCGAGCACGGATCGAGCCGCGTCAAGCGCGGTCTCGCCGAGATGCTCAAGGGCGGCGTGATCATGGACGTCGTCAACGCCGAGCAGGCCAGGATCGCCGAAGAGGCGGGCGCCGTGGCCGTCATGGCCCTCGAGCGCGTTCCCGCCGACATCCGCTCGCAGGGCGGAGTGGCGCGCATGAGCGACCCCGACCTCATCGATGGCATCATCGGCGCCGTCTCCATCCCCGTCATGGCGAAGGCGCGCATCGGCCACTTCGTCGAGGCCCAGGTGCTCCAGGTGCTCGGCGTCGACTACATCGACGAGTCCGAGGTGCTGAGCCCCGCCGACTACGTGAACCACATCGACAAGTGGAAGTTCCAGGTTCCGTTCGTGTGCGGCGCCACCAACCTCGGAGAGGCCCTGCGCCGCATCAACGAGGGCGCGGCCATGATCCGCTCCAAGGGTGAGGCCGGCACGGGAGACGTGTCCGAGGCGACCAAGCACATCCGCAAGATCAAGTCGGAGATCGCCGCCCTGTCGTCGATGTCGAAAGACGAGCTCTACGTGGCCGCGAAGGAACTTCAGGCTCCCTACGACCTCGTCGTCGAGATCGCCGAGACGGGCACGCTCCCCGTGGTGCTGTTCACCGCCGGCGGCGTGGCCACCCCGGCCGACGCGGCCATGATGATGCAGCTCGGAGCCGACGGCGTGTTCGTGGGTTCGGGCGTCTTCAAGTCGGGCAACCCGGCAGAGCGCGCGGCCGCCATCGTCAAGGCGACCACCTTCTACGACGACCCCTCGGTCGTTGCCGAGGTGTCGCGCGGACTGGGCGAGGCGATGGTCGGCATCAACGTGGCAGACGTGCCGGCTCCCCACCGCCTCTCCGAGCGTGGCTGGTAGCCCCGGCGCCGTCCCGCGCGTCGGAGTCCTTGCCCTGCAGGGCGATTTTCGGGAGCACCTGAGCGTGCTTCGCTCGCTCGGGGCGGACGCCGTTCCGGTGCGTCGCCCCGAGGAGATCGCCGATCTCGACGGCCTGGTCATTCCCGGCGGCGAATCCAGCGTCATGGACAAGCTGTCCCGGGCCTTCGGGCTCGCGGAACCCTTGAAGTCGGCCATCGCCGCCGGTCTCCCCGTCTACGGCACGTGTGCCGGCCTCATCATGCTGGCCGACACCGTGCTCGACGCGATTGCCGGCCAGCAGACACTCGGCGGCCTGCCGATCTCGGTGAGGCGCAACGCGTTCGGCAACCAGATCGATTCCTTCGAGACCGACCTCGCGATCCCCGAGCTCGGAGATGCGACCGTGCACGCCGTCTTCATCCGCGCACCGGTTGTCGAAGCCGTCGAAGACGGCGTCACCGTGCTCGCGCAGCTCGACGACGGCCGCATCGTCGCGGTGGAGTCGCAGAACCTGCTCGGAACGGCCTTCCACCCCGAGGTCACAGGCGATACGAGATTCCACCAGTACTTCCTCCACAAGATTCGAGATCGCGTCCTGCCCCCTGTCGACTGAGCGCAGCAGCCGATTCGTCGCCAAGATGGACGCATGACGTACTACTCCGACTTCGCACGCCGACGAACGCTCCAGGTGCTGGCAGACTGCGCCGCCCTCCTCGGCATCGTCGGGTCCGTCGTGCTGGGCGTGACCCTGCACGGCGCGATCCTTGCTCTGCAGGAGGTGGGAACGCGCCTCGCGGACGCGGGCTCGAGCTTCGAATCGACCATGAGCGAGATCAGCGAACGGCTGGGCCAGGTTCCCTTGATCGGAACCGGGATCAGGGCTCCTTTCGACGAGGCATCCGGTGCCGGAGGCACACTGCAGGAGGTCGGTCTTGCGCAGCAGCAGGCCACGCAGCAGCTCGCCGTCGGGGTGGGCCTCGCCGTCTCCGTGATCCCGATTCTCGCCATCCTGCTGCTCTGGCTGATTCCCCGCATTCGCTTCGCACGCCGGGCCCGCTGGGCACTCGCCGCAGCGGCGACACCCGCCGGAATCGACCTGCTCGCATCGCGGGCGCTGGCCACGAGGCGCCTGCCCGACATCCTCAAGGCGCATCCGGATGCCGCGGGCGGGTGGCGTCGGCACGATCCGGATGCGGTGCGTGCGCTCGCCCGTCTCGAGCTGCGCGCGTGCGGCCTCCGACCCGACCGGACGGCGGTTCTCCGGGGCCAGGGCACGGCCCTCGCCTAGACTGGTCGTTGATTCAACGAGAGCACGCAGGGAGCAGAACAGTGTCCGGGCATTCCAAGTGGGCGACCACGAAGCACCAAAAGGCCGTCAAAGACCAGCGCCGAGCAAAGTCGTTCGCCAAGCTGATCAAGAACATCGAGGTGGCCGCCAAGATCGGCGGAGCCGATGTCAACGGCAACCCGACCCTCGTCGACGCCATCCAGAAGGCCAAGAAGACCTCGGTTCCGATCGACAACATCAACCGGGCCGTCAAGCGCGGGGCCGGGCTCACCGGCGAGTCCGTCGACTACCAGACCATCATGTACGAGGGCTACGGCCCGAACGGCGTCGCCCTGCTCATCGAGTGCCTCACCGAGAACCGCAACCGTGCGGCCGCCGAGGTGCGCACCGCCATGAGCCGTAACGGCGGAGCCATGGCCGACCCGGGAAGCGTGGCCTACAACTTCGCTCGCAAGGGAGTCATCGCCGTGCCTCACGCCGACGGCGTGACGGAGGACGACGTGCTCCTCGCGGTGCTCGACGCCGGCGCAGAGGAGGTCATCGATCACGGTGCGCAGTACGAGATCGTGACCGACCCGAGCGAGCTCGTCGCCAACAGGGAGGCGCTCCAGTCCGCCGGCATCGAGTACGACTCGGCCGACGTCGAATTCGTCGCCTCGCTCAAGGTCGAGGTCGACGCGGAGGGCGCGCGCAAGGTGTTCAAGCTCATCGACGCCCTCGAAGACAGCGACGACGTGCAGAACGTCTACAGCAATGTCGATCTCAGCGACGACGTGCGCGCCGAACTCGACACCGACGAGGAGTAGGACCCGCCCCGACGTGCGTGTACTCGGAATCGATCCAGGGCTCACACGCTGCGGCGTCGGGGTCGTCGACGTCACCGCGAACAGGGTCGCGACCCTGGTGGCGGTCACGGTCGTGCGCACCCCTCCGACGATGGACCTCGACCAGCGGCTGCTCGGCATAGCCCTCGGGCTCGATGAGCTGATCAGCGAGCACCGACCCGAGAGCATCGCCATCGAGCGGGTGTTCGCGCAGCACAACGTGAGCACGGTGATGGGCACGGCGCAGGTGAGCGGCATCGCACTCCTGGCGGCAGCACGGCACGGCATCCCCGTGAGCCTGCACACCCCGACCGAGGTCAAGGCCTCGATCACGGGCTACGGCCAGGCCGAGAAGAAGCAGGTCGGCACCATGGTCGCCAAGATCCTCGGACTCGCCGAGATCCCCAAACCTGCCGACGCGGCCGACGCCCTCGCCCTGGCGATCTGCCACGCCTGGCGTTCGCCCGCGACCTCCAGCGCACGGCCCGCGGCCGATGCGGCATCCGGTTCGGGAATGACCCGCGCGCAGCAGGCGTGGCGCGCCGCAGAGAAAGCGGCCGGGGCGCCCCGTAGGCTGGCACGGTGATTTCCGCCCTTCGAGGAACAGTTCTCCGCGTGAGCGGTTCGTCCGCCGTCATCGAGGTCGGCGGCGTGGGGTTCGACGTCACCCTCACGCCCGCGCACACCCTCTCTCTGCGAGTGGGGCACGAGGCATCCGTGGTGACGAGCCTGATCGTGCGCGAGGACTCGCTGTCGCTGTTCGGCTTCGTCGACCACGATTCGCTCGACCTCTTCATCCTTCTCACGGGCGTCACGGGCGTCGGACCGAAGTCCGCGATGGGCGTGCTCGCCGAGTTGTCGCCCGCGCAGATCGCCATCGCCGTCGCCCAGGAGGACGACGCCGTGTTCCGCAAGGTGTCGGGCATCGGGCCCAAGACCGCGAAGCTCATCGTGCTGTCGCTGGCAGGCAAGGTCGCGATTTACGCGGCCGCTCCGCCCGTCGCGAAGCACATCGAGACGACCGTGCGCGACGACGTGCTCGCGGCCCTGGTCGGTCTCGGATGGAACGAGAAGGCGGCCGAGGCCGGGCTGGATGCGGTGCTCCTGCACGCCGCAGACGACGAGGCCGCGTCGGTTCAGGCGCTCCTGCGACTCGCCCTCACCGAACTCGGCCCGCGCAACCCGGGAGGTGCACGATGACCCCCGCCGATCCAGCGCTGCCGCGCGATGCGAGCCCGATCGTGAACCCCGAACCGCTGTCGGAGGGCGAGATCGCCTTCGAGGGCGCGCTGCGACCCAAGAGCCTGGCGGAGTTCGTCGGGCAGGCGCGTGTACGCGGACAGCTCCAACTCCTCATCGAGGCCGCCGGCATCCAGAACAGAACGCCGGACCACATTCTGCTCGCCGGACCTCCCGGGCTCGGCAAGACCACCCTCGCCATGATCGTGGCCCACGAGAGCGACCGGCCGCTCCGGCTGACCAGCGGTCCCGCGATCCAGCACGCGGGCGACCTCGCCGCCGTGCTCTCTTCGCTCGTTCCCGGCGAAGTGCTCTTCGTCGATGAGATCCACCGCATGGCCCGCACGGCTGAAGAGATGCTGTACCTCGCGATGGAGGACTTCCGCATCGACATCATGGTCGGAAAGGGCGCGGGCGCCACATCGATCCCGCTCGACCTGGCGCCCTTCACCCTCGTCGGCGCCACGACCCGCTCCGGTCTGCTGCCGAACCCGCTGCGAGACCGGTTCGGCTTCACCGCGCACCTCGAGTTCTACTCGACGGAGGAGCTCGTGCATGTGCTCCGCCGCGCGGCCGCACTGATCGAGCTCTCGATCGACGAGGCGGCGCTGATCGAGATCGCGCAGCGCTCCCGCGGAACGCCGCGTATCGCGAACAGGCTGCTGCGCCGAGTGCGCGACTACGCCCTCGTGCACGGCGGGCGCGCGAGCACCACGGTCGTGGATGCGGCGCTCGAGCTCTACGACGTCGACGTCCTCGGCCTCGACCGGCTCGACCGGGCGGTCATGAACATCCTCATCACCCGCTTCAACGGAGGGCCGGTCGGCCTGAGCACCCTCGCCGTGTCGGTGGGGGAGGAGGCCGAGACCATCGAGAGCGTCGTCGAGCCGTTCCTCGTGCGGGTCGGCCTCATCACGCGCACACCGCGCGGTCGGGTGGCCACTCCGGCGGGCTGGCGGCACATGGGAATCGGGCGCCCGTCCGATTCCCTCTTCGACGATGACCTATAATTCACTGTGGCCCATAGGCCCGTCTTCAGGCGGCGTCACTAGTATGAAGCCCACAATCACCCCCCATTGCTGGAAGGCTCGACTTTTTCATGGCTTTTGATCCCCTAACCATTGGCATGCTGGCGGTACTGGCCATCCTCGTGTTCTTCATGTTCCGCAACAGCCGCAAGCGCCAGCGCGAGGCTGCAGAGCTGCAGCAGAAGGTCCAGGTCGGCGCCGACGTCATGACCAACTTCGGCGTCTTCGGAACGATCCTCGACATCGACGAAGAGAACAACAAGGTGCAGCTCGAGACGACTCCGGGAACCGTGCTGACGGTGCACCGCCAGGTAGTCACCCGTGTCATCGACGACCACGACACCGACAACGACGACTCCGACGACACGGTCGTCGCGACGACCGAGCCGGCCTTCGGCGAGCGAGTCGAAGAGACCCACGAGGTCGAGGCGTCCTCAGACTCGACTCCCACCACCCCCGGCACGACGCCGTCGAAGACCGACAAAGTCGACGAGTAACCTTCCTCCTCCCAACCCCTCGCGCACCAGAGACACCCGGTCGGTCACGGCCTCGGGCGTGCGCTAAAGAAAGCTGAGTTCGCCGGTGGCATCAACTCTTACCGCGGTCAAGCAGGCGTGGCGAACGCTCATCTGGCTCGTCGTGATCCTCGCAGTGCTTGCAGGAACCATAGCCGGAGGCGTGCTGCTGAACGCACCCGGCGCCAGCTGGGGCCTCAAGCTCGGACTCGACCTCGAGGGTGGAACGCAGATCATCCTGGCGCCGAAGCTCGAGAGCGGCCAGCAGGTCAGCGGCGAGCAGCTGTCTCAGGCCGTGTCGATCATCCGTCAGCGCGTCGACGCCTCGGGTGTCTCCGAGGCCGAGATCAGCACCCAGGGCGGCCAGAACATCGTCGTCTCGATTCCGGGAACGCCCGACCAGGACACGCTGAACCGCATCGAGTCGTCGGCGAAGCTGGAGTTCCGCCCGGTGCTCGTCGCCGACGCGGCCCCGACCGCCGCGGTCACTCCCACGGCGACGCCGGCAGAGGGCCTGTCCGACACTCCGACGGTGGCACCGACGAACGCGAGCGACCTGAACTGGGTGACGCCGGCCCTGCAGGACGAGTTCACGAACTTCAGCTGCGACTCCGACGGTGCACAGGATGCAGGACAGGCGCCGGCCGACAAGCCGCTGCTCGCCTGCGATGACACCGGCGCCGCCAAGTACATCCTCGGCCCGGTCGAGGTGACCGGTGAGATGATCGCCGACGCCACCAGCGGCGTCGCCACCACCCAGACCGGCGCCTCCACGGGCCAGTGGGTCGTCAACATCGTCTTCGACGGAGAAGGCACCGAGAAGTTCGCCGACGTCACGACGCGACTCAACGCCCTGACCGGTTCGCAGAACCAGTTCGCCATCGTGCTCGACGGCAAGGTCATCTCCGCTCCGACGACCAACGCCGTGATCACCGACGGTCGACCGCAGATCTCCGGGTCGTTCACCGAAGACACGGCCAAGTCGCTCGCCGACCAATTGAAGTTCGGCGCGCTGCCGATCGGATTCACCGTGCAGAGCAACGACTCCGTCTCCGCCACGCTCGGTTCCTCGCAGCTGCTCAGCGGTCTCATCGCCGGCCTCATCGGCCTCATCCTCGTGGTGATCTACTCGCTCTTCCAGTACCGCACCCTGGGTCTCGTCACCGTCGCCTCGCTCGTCGTCGCCGGAATCATGACCTACCTCGTGATCGCACTCATGTCATGGCGCATCGACTTCCGCCTCTCGCTCGCCGGCGTGGCAGGTCTGATCGTCGCCATCGGATTCACGGCCGACTCCTTCATCGTGTACTTCGAACGAATACGAGACGAACTCCGAGACGGCAAGGGGCTGGCCTCCGCCGTCGAGGCGGGATGGCGTCGTGCAAAGCGCACCATCTACGCCGCCAAGGCCGTCAACCTGCTGTCGGCAGTGGTGCTCTACGTGCTGGCCGTCGGCAACGTGCGCGGATTCGCGCTCACGCTCGGCGTCACCACCATCATCGACGTGCTCGTCGTCATCCTGTTCACGCACCCCGTGCTGCGCCTCCTCGCCACGACCAGGTTCTTCTCGAGCGGGCACAAGGCATCCGGTCTCGACCCGACCGCCCTGGGCGCCATCTACCGAGGCCGAGCGGAGTTCCGCAAGCCCGTCGAAGGCGCCGCCACGAAGAAGGCCGGCGCCGGACGAGAGGCCGCCATCCGGCAGACCATCGCCGAGCGCAAGGCCGCCCAGCTCACGGCTGAGAAGCCCGCCGATAGCAAGAAAGACGGGAAGGACTCCTGATGGCCAGTTTCGCGCAGTTCGGAAACGACCTCTACACGGGCAAGCGGTCCTTCGACTTCATCAAGCACCGCCGTATCTGGTACACGATCGCGATCGTGCTCATGATCGCGTCGGTCGCCATCCCCCTGATCAAGGGCGGATTCAACTTCGGCATCGAGTTCCGCGGCGGATCGCAGTTCGTCGTGAGCGAGGTGGCGAAGACCCCGCAGTCCGCGGCCGAGGAGGCCGTCGCATCCGTCGTGCCGCAGGCTGTGGCCCGCGTGTCGACCCTGGGCGCTTCGGGGCTGCGCGTTCAGACCGACCAGCTCACCACTGACGAGACCAACCAGGTGCGCACGGCACTGGCAGAGGCCTACAACGTGCCCGAGTCCGAGATCACCGCCTCGTTCATCGGCGCCTCGTGGGGCTCCGACGTGACCGGGCAGGCCATTCGAGGACTGGTCGTCTTCCTCATCCTCGCGGGTATCGCGATGGCCATCTACTTCCGCACGTGGAAGATGTCGGCCGCGGCCATGCTCGCGCTGCTGCACGACCTCGTGCTCACGGCCGGCGTCTATGCGGCGACCGGATTCGAGATCACCCCCGCCGCCGTCATCGGCTTCCTCACCATCCTCGGATACTCGCTCTACGACACGGTCGTGGTCTTCGACAAGGTGCGCGAGAACACGGCGAGGCTCGGCAAGGACTCGCACCTCACCTTCGGGGAGGCGGTCAACCTGGCGGTCAACCAGACTCTCGTGAGATCCATCAACACGGCGGTCGTGGCGGCCCTGCCGGTGGCAGCCATCCTCTTCATCGGCGCCTTCGTGCTCGGCGCAGACACCCTCCGCGACATCTCGCTCGCACTGCTCGTCGGAATTCTCGTCGGCACGTACTCGACGATCTTCGTCGCGGCGCCCCTCTACGCGCAGATGCGGGAGCGTGAGCCCAAGATCGCGAAGCAGAACGAGCGCACGTTGGCGGAACGCGCCCGCGCGTCGGCGGGCGGCCGTCCCACGGACGCCATCGTGGAGGGTCAGCCCACGGCGTAACCCGGCGGTCCTCGGCACGGTGCGGCACGGGGGATAATTGACAGCGGAGGCCTCACTATGACGGACAGCACGACGACGTCGAACGCCAGCCTGCGCCGCCTGGTTCCCCGCATCTTCTCGCGGGCCCAGCCGACCGGTGCAGTCGATGCGCTCATGCGCACCGTTCGACTGAATCACCCGAAGGCCGACCTCACCGTCATCGAGCGCGCCTACGCGGTGGCCGAGCGCGCCCACGACGGCCAGAAGAGGCGTAGCGGCGAGCCCTACATCACGCATCCGGTCGCCGTGGCGCAGATCCTGGCCGACCTGGGCATCGGGTCGAAGACGGTCGCGGCGGCGCTGCTGCACGACACCGTCGAAGACACGGAATACTCCCTCGACCAGCTGCGGGCGGACTTCGGCGACGAGGTCGCGATGCTCGTCGACGGCGTGACCAAGCTCGACAAGGTCAAGTACGGCGACAGCGCCCAGGCCGAGACCGTGCGCAAGATGATCGTCGCCATGTCGAGAGACATCCGGGTGCTGATCATCAAGCTTGCCGACCGCCTGCACAACGCGCGCACCTGGGGTTTCGTGCCGGCGGCATCCGCCGAACGCAAAGCCAAGGAGACCCTCGAGATCTATGCGCCCCTGGCGCACCGCCTCGGTATCCAGACCATCAAGTGGGAGCTCGAAGACCTGAGCTTCGCCGTGCTGTATCCGAAGCTCTACGTCGAGATCGAGAACCTGGTGCGCCAGCGCACTCCGCAGCGCGAGGCCTACGTTCAGCAGGTCATCGACTCGGTCAACGACGACCTCAAGAGTTCGAAGATCCGCGGCAAGGTCGTCGGCCGGCCCAAGCAGTACTACTCGATCTACCAGAAGATGATCCTGCGTGGTCGCGACTTCGACGAGATCTACGACCTCGTCGGAATCCGGGTGCTCGTCAACTCCCTTCGAGACTGCTACGCCGTCCTCGGATCGATCCATGCCCGGTGGAACCCGATTCCCGGTCGCTTCAAGGACTACATCGCGACGCCGAAGTTCAACCTCTACCAGTCGCTGCACACCACCGTCATCGGTCCAGACGGTCGCGCGGTGGAGATCCAGATCCGCACCCACGAGATGCACCGGCAGGCCGAGTACGGCGTCGCCGCGCACTGGAAGTACAAGGAGCGTGTGAACGGCGGTCGCACCACCCAGGTCGACCAGGGCGCCGACAACGACATGGCCTGGCTCGCGCGCATCTCCGACTGGCAGGCCGAGACGGTCGACCCCGGCGAGTTCCTCGACTCCCTGCGCTTCGAGATCGGTGCCAAAGAGGTCTACGTGTTCACTCCGAAGGGCAAGGTCATCGGCCTTCCCGCGGGCGCGACGCCAGTGGACTTCGCCTACGCGGTGCACACCGAGGTCGGTCACCGCACGATGGGCGCCAAGGTCAACGGGCGACTCGTCCCTCTCGAATCGACGCTGAACAGCGGCGACTCTGTCGAGGTCTTCACCTCGAAGAATCCCGATTCCGGTCCCAGCCAGGACTGGCTCGCCTTCGTGCAGAGCCCGCGCGCGCGCAACAAGATCCGCCAGTGGTTCACCAAGGAACGGCGCGACGAGGCGATCGAGCAGGGCAAGGACGCCATCGCCCGCGCGATGCGCAAGCAGAACCTGCCCCTCCAGAAGCTCATGAGCCAGGATTCGTTCGCAGAGGTCGCGTCGCAGATGCGGTACGACAGCGTCTCGGGCCTGTACGCGGCGATCGGTGAGGGCCACGTCTCT
Organism: Agreia sp. Leaf283; assembly: GCF_001422485.1. Taxonomy (GTDB): domain Bacteria; phylum Actinomycetota; class Actinomycetes; order Actinomycetales; family Microbacteriaceae; genus Agreia. Next base: position 273,307 of record NZ_LMNF01000002.1, on the reverse strand, counting down.
ACCCAGTCGGTGATCGAGAAGGTGCTCGCCGGCCTGCAGAACGAGGCGATCAGCGAGGACTCCGACCTCGATGTCGTCGTGCACGGGCGCCGACGCAGCAAGCTCAGCGACTCGGGCGTGCTCGTCAGAGGTGCTCCCGACATCCTCGTGAAGCTCGCCAAGTGCTGCACTCCGGTTCCCGGCGACAAGATCGTCGGATTCGTGACACGCGGATCCGGCGTCTCGGTGCACCAGTCGGACTGCCACAACGTCGCCTCCCTGCTCAACGAGCCGGAGCGCATGATCGACGTGGAGTGGGCCCCCTCGTCGAAGAGCCTGTTCCTCGTTCAGATCCAGGTCGAGGCGCTCGATCGGTCGGGGCTGCTCTCCGACGTGACGCGGGTTCTCTCCGAGCACCACGTGAACATCCTCTCAGCCACCGTCAACACCTCGTCCGATCGTCTCGCCATCAGCCGCTTCGTCTTCGAGATGGGCGACACCACGCACCTCGATCGGGTGCTGAATGCCGTGCGTCGCATCGACGCCGTCTACGACGTGTACAGGGTCAGCGACGGCTGACGCCGTACAGGGTCAGCGACGGCTGACCACACCGCGAATCGATGATTCGTCGGCCCATCCGCCCGTCGCCTCCGTCATAAGGGCGTCGGTGATGCGGCGTAGCGCGAGCGCCTTGTGGGGCAGGTTTCGTGCACGGTCGAGGTAATCGCGGCACTCGGGCAGCCCGGACGTCGAGAGCAGTCGCGCGACGACGGGGGAGTCTCGAGCGGAGTCGAAACCTCGATCTCGCGCGAGATCGACGGCCGTGCGCAGTTCAGTCGTGACCTCGATGCCGGCGATGGTCGTCGTGTCTCCCCGCCGCAGCACCACCTCGCGAACGGTCGTGAGGTCATGCGAGGCGCGGGAACGGTGCTCGTAGCGCACAGCCACGGTGTGGATGCGAGGAGCACGCCGCAGCGCGCCGTGCACCCAGGCGGCGCTCCGGCGCTCGACGATCATGCGGTGGCCGAGCACGGGCTGCACGGCCAGTGCGCGCACCGCCGGGGTCTGCGGCAGGTCGGCGAACACGAAGGCCGACGACGACAGGGGCACGAGTTCGCCGTCGCGACAGGCCGCCCAGAGCTCGCTCAGCGGGAGATCGGCTTCGGTCAGAACGGGTTGGAGTCGCGTCATGGCTCCACTGTGACGGCTCGTCGGACACCGCTCCCGCAGCGAGCGAAATCTGTGGAGAACTCGCGATCAGCGCCGTGCGGCCGGGTCAGCCGAGGGCGTCGAGCCAGACCTTGCGGGCATCGAGGGACTCCTGGAGCTCCTTCGCCTTGCGGGTGTCTCCCGCGGCCTGGGCCTCAGTGATCTCCGTCTGGAGCTTCTCGATCGCGTCGTGAAGCTGTCCGGCAAGACCCTCTGCTCGAGCCTTCTTCTCCGGGTTGTTCTTCTGCCAGAAGTCCTCGTCGAGTTTGCGAACGGCGGCCTCGACCTTGCGCAGCCGATCCTCGATCGGCTTGACCTGGTCGCGCGGCACCTTGCCGATCTCGTCCCAACGACGCTGGATGCCGGTGAGCTTCTCTTTCGCCCGCGTACGGTCGGTCTCCGTGAGAAGGGGCTCCGCCTCGGTCAGCAGTTCGAGCTTGAGCTGCAGGTTGCCGGCGAATTCCTCGTCGTCTTTCGCGACGATCTCGCTGCGCGCCCCGTAGAGAACGTCTCCGGCAGCCTTGAACTTCTCCCACAGGGAGTCGTCGTAGCGCTTGCCGGCCCGGCCCGCCTTCTTCCATTCGTCGAGCAGGTCGCGGTAGGCGTTGACGCCGTCGGCGCCCTTCTCGGCCAGGGCCTCGGCCGCGACGACGAGCTGCTGCTTCTTCGTTCGTGCGTCGCGATGCGCGTTGTCGAGCTCGGAGAAGAACGCTTTGCGGTGCTGCTCGATGATCGTGCGAGCGTCGCGGAATCGCTTCCACAGCTCGTTCGCCTCGGCGCGCGGAAGGCGGGGACCCTCCTGCTGATGCTTCTGCCACCGGGAGAAGAGGGAGTCGAGCGTGCTGGTCACCTGTTTCCACTGCGCCTTCGCAGGGTCTTCGGCGGCCAGGGCCTCGATCTCGGTCACGATGGCGGTGCGATACTCCACGGCCTCGGCCAGTTGCGCCTTCGCCTCGGCGGACTGCTGCTCGTTCAGGGCTCCGAGAGTCTCCGTGAGGGCAGCAAGGCGCGTGGAGAGGGCCTCGAGGTTGCCCAGCGCGTTCGCGCTCGACACGGCCTCGCTGAGGGCCTTGACGGCCTTGCCGATGTCGGCGGCCGAAGCGCCTCGTTTGGCGCGCTGCTCGAGCAGGGTCACCTGCCCCGCCAGATCGGTGTATTTGCGTTCGAAGTACCCGAGGGCCTCCTCGGCCGTGCCATCGGGATACTGCCCGATCACACGCTCGCCGGACGCTTCGCGGAGATAGACCGTTCCGGTCTCATCTACGCGTCCAAATGGATGCTCAGCACTACTGGTCACGAAAATCACCCTGTCGACGTTGTTCGGAATGCGCGATTGAAGCCTATTGCACGAGGGCAGGAGGTTACTGAACCGCGATAGAGCCGATGGTAACGGGAATCGCCGGCTTGCCGTCGGCCGATCCGTCGGCGGTGCCCGCGGCGACGACCCCGGCCTTCAGCTCGTCGAGCCCGCTGGTCACGGTGCCGAGCACCGTGTAGCCGCCCGCCGTGTCCGACCCGATGGTGGTGTCCTCGTAGACGATGAAGAACTGGCTGCCCATGCTCGAGCCGTTCTCGCTCTGGCGCGCCATCGCGATGGTTCCCGCCGGGTAGACGTCGCCCTCCGGCGCGTTCTCGATGGGCCCGAAGCTGTAGCCGGGGCCTCCCGAGCCGTCGCCGTTCGGGTCGCCGCACTGGAGCACGCCGAAGCCGGGGGAGGTGGTGAGCCTGTGGCACGTGAGCCCGTTGTAGAAGCCCTTCTGGGCGAGGGTCACGAAGTTCGCGACCCCCTGCGGGGCCGCCGCACCGTCGAGCGAGATGCCCACGGGAATGTCGTTGATCGTCATGTCACCCGTCCAGGTGCGGCCTTCTGCCGCGGCGGGGTCGGGCACGTCGGCCGAATTGGGCGTCGAGGTCGGCGCGGGCGTGTCGGTGGGCGACGCTGTCGAGCTCGGCGTCGGCGTCGGGGTTCCGGGACCGCCGGAGAAGTAGAAGACCTGCACGACGACGGCCGCGGCGATCACGAGGAGCGCCACGATCACCGCAAGGATGTTGTCGCGTCGGCGCCGTGCGATCTTCGAGGCGTGCATGGTCTGGCGCGCCTGGTAGTCGCGCAGACGCTGACGTGCAGCGCGGGCCTCTCGGTCCTGGTTCCTCGGTGCCACGGATCCTCCATCGCCCGATCGCTCGGGCGAACACTCTTCTTCGGGTACGGTCTGCTCGCGCCCTGTGCGCGAATCCCTCCTGAACTTTACGGGCCACGGGGCCTCCTTCCCAACCCGGCGTTCCCGGGGCCGGTGTCGGATGCTGCCGGTAGCCTTGGAGGATGGTCTCCTCCCAGCCGGGTCTGCACAGCGGATCGGTACCCCTCGCCGTGCGCATGCGGCCCCGCTCGCTCGACGAGGTGGCCGGCCAGAAGCACCTTCTGAGGCCCGGATCGCCGCTGGTCAATCTGGCCTCCGACACCGAGGGCACGCAGGGCTCCGTGTCCGTCATCCTCTGGGGCCCGCCCGGCACGGGCAAGACCACCCTCGCCCAGGCGATCGCACACAGCTCCGGCCGCAAGTTCGTCGAGCTCTCCGCCGTCACCGCCGGCGTCAAAGACGTGCGCCAGGTCATGGAGGAGGCGTTCCGCAGCCGCGACCTCTACGGGCTCTCGACCGTGCTCTTCCTCGACGAGATCCACCGCTTCACCAAGGCCCAGCAAGACGCTCTTCTTCCGGGCGTCGAGAACGGCTGGGTCATCCTCGTCGCCGCGACGACCGAGAATCCCTCGTTCTCCGTCATCTCCCCACTGTTGTCGAGGTCGCTTCTGCTGACGCTCGAACAGCTCAGCGACGACGATCTCGGCATCGTCGTCGACCGGGCCGTGTCGGATGCCCGGGGGCTCGACGATCGCGTGCGTCTCGACCCCGACGCCCGATCCGCCATCGTGCGGCTCGCATCCGGCGATGCACGCCGAGCGCTCACCGCCCTCGAGGCCTCGGCGGGCTCCATCCTTGCCTCGACCGTTCCGTCGGGGTCCGACGACCCGGAGTCGGCGACCGCAGAGGCGCCCCTCATCACCGAGGAGACCGTGGCGCAGGCCGTCGACCGGGCGCTACTGCGCTACGACCGCAACGGCGACGAGCACTACGACGTGATCAGCGCCTTCATCAAGTCGATCAGGGGCTCCGACGTCGACGCATCGGTGCACTACCTGGCTCGCATGATCGAGGCGGGCGAAGACCCGCGTTTCATCTGCCGACGTCTCATCGTGTCGGCATCCGAAGACATCGGCATGGCCGACCCGCAGGCCCTCGTGGTTGCCGTCGCCGCGGCCGACGCGGTTCAATTCATCGGAATGCCCGAGGGGCGCATCCCGCTCGCCGAGGCCACCGTGTACCTCGCCACCGCCCCCAAGTCGAACGCGTCGTACCTCGCGATCGACCAGGCCATCGGCGACATCCGGGCCGGCAAGTTCGGGCGCGTGCCGAAACACCTGCGCGACGCCCACTATCCCGGCGCCAAGAGGCTCGGCCACGGCAAAGGCTACAAGTACCCGCACGACGACGACAGGGGAGTCCTCGGCCAGCAGTACCTGCCCGACGAGCTCGGCCGCACCGAGTACTACCGCCCCACGGAGCACGGCAACGAGCGCGACGTGTCTGCGCGGCTCGCCAAGCTCCGGCAGATCACACGCGGCCGTTAGACGCCCGGCGCCCCACGTCGGCGACTCTTCTTCGGCATACATGCGCGACTGTGGTAGTGTCGATACGCCTGTTCCGGGTGGCTTTCGTGCGGCTGCGAATCCATCCAGTGAATGCGGTCGTGTTCTGTAGCCGAACCGATCCCGGCACAATCCTCTGACTTTCCCTCCGCCTCGAGGCTCGATCCTCACAGATCCTGCCCGAATCGCGGTGTGTTCTCCGCGCGTTCAGACACCCTGTCCTCGCCTCATCCAGCACGACGATTCACTGAAAGGATGTACATGTCTACCAAGTCACGTACACGCAGCAAGACCCGCCTCTCGCGAGCCCTCGGCATCGCCCTCACCCCGAAGGCCGCGAAGTACCTCGAGAAGCGTCCCTACGCTCCGGGCGAGCACGGCCGCACCAAGCGCAAGGCCGACTCCGACTACGCCGTTCGTCTGCGGGAGAAGCAGCGTCTGCGTGCCCAGTACGGCATCCGTGAGGCCCAGCTCAAGATCGTCTTCGAAGAGGCGCGTCGCGCCAAGGGCCTGACCGGTGAGAACCTGGTCGAGCTGCTCGAGATGCGTCTCGACGCCCTCGTCGTGCGTTCGGGCCTCGCCCGCACCACCGCGCAGGCTCGCCAGCTCGTCGTTCACCGCCACATCCTGGTCGACGGCCAGCTCGTGGACCGCCCCTCCTTCCGCGTGAAGCCGGGCCAGCTCATCCACGTGAAGCCGAAGAGCGAAGGAACCGAGCCGTTCCAGGTCGCCGCCGCCGGTGGTCACCTCGACGTGCTCCCCAAGGTTCCGGGTTACCTCGAGGTCGAGATCGACAAGCTGCAGGCCCGCCTGCTCCGTCGTCCGCTGCGCGCCGAGGTCCCCGTGACCTGTGAAGTGCAGCTCGTCGTCGAGTACTACGCCGCACGCTGATCCATCGCGTGCCCATTGGGTACGCTGAGGGGCGGGACACCGAGAAATCGGTGCCCCGCCCCTTTTTCATTGCAATGGATGCCCATGGCCGGCATCCGCTAAGGAGCTCACCAATGTCAGGTGGAGACATCGCCGGACTCATCGCGGCCGGGGTCTTCGCGGTCCTCGTGGCGTTCCTCGCGCTTCCGCTCATCAAGCTGGGCGGCGTGTTCGACGAGACGCGCGCAGCGATCAAGGAGCTGAGCGACAACGTCACCCCGATTCTCGAGGAGTCGACCGTGACCATCCAGGAAGCCAACAAGCAGATCGCCCGGGTCGACACGATCACGAAGAACGTCGCAGAGGTCACGGGCAACGTCACCAGCCTCGTCGCGCTCTTCGCCGCGTCCGTGGGCGGGCCCCTCATCAAGATCGCCGGATTCAGCGCCGCGGTGCGCGCAGGAATCCTGAGCTTCCGGGGTCCGAAAGACACCTCCACGTCGGCCGCCCGTCGCCGCAGGTCCAAGTAGCCAAACAGTGAGCTTTCTCCTCATCATCCTGGCCATCGGGCTCGCCGTCGGCCTGTTCTTCATCGTGCGCTCCACGGTGCGCTACATCCGGTACTCGGATTCGTCCTCCGATCCCGACGTGGGCGTGAACCCCCAGGCCGACTACATCTTCGGACGCGTCGGCGCCCAGGGCACACCGGTGGCAACAGAGCCTGCTCCCTCCATCGTGGATGCTCCGATGCGCGACATCGGGGCACCGACTGTCGCCGCCATGGAGGTCGGAACCGTGTTCGGCAACCCCGGCGGACGGCATCCGGTGACCACGTACGACATCCCCGACAGCCTCCGTCTGACACTGCCCGAGCTGTACCAGGGCATGCGGCGCGACCTCGTCGACGGCGAGGAGGCCTGCAGCATCGTCGCAGCGGGCAAGGCGGCATCCAGAGACGCCCGTCTCGACTCGGCCGCACGCGTGGCCGCCCTCCGCGACGACGTCGCCGCGCTCGAGGCCGTGCTCGCGGAGAGCGCCGGGGGAGACATCGACGACGCGGTGCTCGACCAGGCCTGGATCTACGTGGTGCTCAACCGCATCGCCGTGTCGTGGGAGAGCTATACCCACCCGCGCGACGTGCTCGCGGCATCCGTTCGTCAGTTCGAGTGGCTCGACGCCGAGCTCTCCGGCTGGCTCACCGTGCTCGACGACGACACCGACGACGCCACGCTCGACGCGGCCTGGCGACGCCGACTCGACGACGACGTGGCCCGGCGGGCGACCGCCTTCGCCGTGCGCGCCGACTAAACTCGACTCACCCGTCCCATCTGCGTCTCGAGGAGAGAACAATGAAGAAAATCCTGTGGCTCGCTCTCGGAGTCGCCCTCGGATTCGTTGTCGCCCACCAGGTGAACCAGACGGCGGAGGGCCGGAGATTCTTCTCCGATCTCGACAAGCGCACCAAGGGATTCACCGAGTCCATCGTCGACGGCTACCGCGAGCGGGAGTCCGAACTCCGCGCCGTGCTCGGCGACGCCGGCGAGGCGCTCTCCTCGACCAGCAAGTAATCCTCTTCACTTCCCCTTCCGCGTCTGTGGCTGCGACGCCTCGCAGCCCGATGCGCTGAACGCTACGGACACCATGCACACCGCCGATATCCGCCAACGCTGGCTCACCTTCTTCGCAGACAAGGGGCACACGGTCGTTCCGTCGGCCTCGCTGGTGAGCGACGACCCGACACTGCTCTTCACCGTCGCGGGCATGGTGCCGTTCATCCCCTACCTCACTGGCCTCGTACCCGCGCCGTATCCTCGGGCCACCAGCGTGCAGAAATGCATCCGCACCCTCGACATCGAGGAGGTGGGCAAGACGACCCGCCACGGCACGTTCTTCCAGATGAACGGCAACTTCTCGTTCGGCGACTACTTCAAGGAGCAGGCGATCCGCTACGCCTGGGAGCTCCTCGTGACCCCGGAGGCCGACGGCGGCCTCGGATTCGACGAGAAGGACCTGTGGGTCACCGTCTACGAAGACGACGACGAGGCCATCGAGTACTGGAAGAAGACCGCGGGCCTGCCCGACGAGCGCATCCAGCGCCTGGGCATGGACTCGAACTACTGGTCCACCGGCCAGCCCGGCCCGGCAGGCCCCTGCTCGGAGATCTTCTTCGACCGCGGCCCCGCCTACGGTCGCGAGGGCGGACCGGCGGTCGACGACGACCGCTACATCGAGATCTGGAACCTCGTCTTCATGCAGTACCTGCGTGGCGAGGGCACAGGCAAGAACGACTTCGAGATCCTCGGGGACCTGCCGAGTCGCAACATCGACACCGGCATGGGCCTCGAGCGCGTCGCCTTCCTCAAGCAGGGCGTCGAGAACCTCTACGAGATCGACCAGGTGCGACCCGTCCTCGACACGGCCTCGGTCATCTCCGGCCGCCGCTACGGCGCCGACCATGAAGACGATGTGCGCATGCGCGTGGTCGCCGACCACGTGCGCAGTGCCCTGATGCTCATGTCCGACGGGGTCATGCCGTCGAACGAGGGCCGCGGCTACATCCTGCGACGGCTCCTCCGCCGCTCGGTTCGATCCATGCGCCTGCTGGGCGTCGACACCGCGGTCTTCCCCGAGCTCTTCACCGCCTCCCGCGACGCCATGAAGGCCGCATACCCCGAGGTCGAGGCCGACTTCGACCGCATCTCCCGCACGGCGTATGCGGAGGAGGAGTCGTTCCTGCGCACCCTCAGCGGCGGAATCAACATCCTCGACCTGGCCGTGAGCTCGGCCAAGCAGAAGGGCGCCGAGAACCTCGCCGGCGACACGGCGTTCCAGCTGCACGACACCTACGGCTTTCCGATCGACCTCACCATGGAGATGGCCGAGGAGGCCGGACTCGCGGTCGACCGCGTGGCGTTCGAATCCCTGATGAGCGAGCAGAAGCAGCGCGCCAAGGCCGATTCGAAGGCCAAGAAGCTCGGCATCACCGACCTGGGCGTCTACAGCCAGTTCCGCGCTGCCGGCGAGACCACCTTCCTCGGTTACGACGAGCTGGTCACCGAGTCCACGATCCTGGGCCTCATCATCGACGGGCAGTCCGTGACGAGCGCCGTCGCGGGCGAGACCCTCGAGGTCATCCTCGCCGAGACCACCCTCTACGCCGAGTCCGGCGGACAGGAGGCCGACTCGGGAGTGATCCGCGGCGACGGCTTCGAGCTCGAGGTGCTCGACGTGCAGAAGCCGATCAAGGGGCTCATCAGCCACCGCGTGAACGTCACGAGCGGTCAGGTCGCCGTCGACGATGCCGCCACCACCGTGGTCGATCCCGACTGGCGCCGAGGTGCTACCCAGGCGCACTCGGGAACCCACCTGGTGCACGCCGCACTGCGACAGACGCTCGGCCCGCAGGCGCACCAGTCGGGTTCGTACAACAAGGCCGGCTACCTGCGGCTCGACTTCTCGTGGAACCAGCCCCTGTCGACCGAGACGCGAACGGAGATCGAGGAGATCTCCAACCTCGCGATCCGCAGCGACCTCGAGGTCGTCACTCGCGAGCTTCCCCTCGACGAGGCCAAGGCCCTGGGCGCCATGGCCCTGTTCGGCGAGAAGTACGGCGACGTCGTGCGCGTGGTCGACATCGGGGGACCGTGGTCGCGCGAACTCTGCGCCGGCACTCACGTGCAGCACAGCTCGGAGATCGGCATGATCAACATCCTCGGCGAATCGTCGATCGGATCGACCAACCGTAGAGTCGAGTCCCTCGTGGGCATCGAGGCATTCCGTCAGTTCGCTGCCGAGCGCAGCGTCGTCACCCAGTTGGCCGCCACGCTGAAGGCTCCTCGAGAAGACGTGCCCGCGCGCATCCAGGACCTGGTCTCGAATCTCAAGGCCGCCGAGAAGAAGCTCGCGGCCTATGAGGCCAGCGCGCTCACCGCCCGGGTTCCCGGCTTCGTCGAGTCGGCACGCACCGCGGGGGAGTTGCGCCTCGTCGCAGCCGATGCGGGCGAACTCTCGTCGTCAGACGATCTGCGTGCGCTGGTGACCGGCGTCCGCGAGCGTCTCGGCTCGGCTCCCGCCGTCGTCGCCCTCGCGGCAGTGGTGGGCGAGAAGCCCGTCGTGATCGTCGCGACCAACGACGCCGCACGCGCACTCGGTCATCGGGCCGGGGCACTCGCCAAGCAGGCCGCATCCATTCTCGGCGGCGGCGGAGGCGGAAAAGACGACCTGGCCCAGGGTGGCGGCACTCTCGTGGCCGCGATCGACAGCGCTCTCACGGCGGTGTCGCAGACGGTTCTGGGCTGATCGGGTGAGGTCGGGCGTGCGCCTCGGCGTCGATGTGGGCAGAGCCCGCATCGGCGTCGCCCGCAGCGACTTCCACGGCATGCTGGCAACGCCGGTCGAGACGGTGGCTCGAGCCTCAGACGGCTCGGCCGACGTCGACAGGATCGCCGCGCTCTGCGCCGAACTCGACTGCACGGAGATCGTCGTCGGCCTCCCTCTTTCGCTCTCGGGAGCCAACACCCCGTCGACAGACGACGCGATCGCCTTCGCCCTGCGGATCGCGACCGCCGCGAAGACGCCGGTGCGCATGATCGACGAAAGACTCACGACCGTATCGGCCCAGGCCGCGCTCCATACCTCCGGCCGCGCTGTGAAAGGCTCGCGTCCAGTGATCGACCAGATCGCCGCGGTTATACTTTTGCAGCATGCCCTCGATTCGGAGGCGTCCACGGGAAACCCGCCCGGGATCGCCGCATCCGAGTTGGGACCCGATCCACAGGGGGATTACCGTGACTGATCGCCAGCCACCAGAAGACCACCCGTTCTCCGAGTTCCTGCGTGAACCCGCTTCGACGTCGAAGCCCGCGGTTCAGGCGCAGTCTCGCAGGGAACGACGCGAGACGCATTCCACCGCACGGCCGTCCGGCAGGCCGCCTCGACGTCGCCGCGCGCTCACCGCGGTCATCGTCACCGTCGTGATCCTCGGCCTTGTCGCCGGGGCGGGGGCGTTCGTGTACTCGACATTCGAGCCGCAGATCACCGCGATGCTGTCCCCGGAGTCGACGGACGACTACAGCGGAGACGGCTCGGGCGAGGTGATGGTCAAGATCGCCGACGGAGAGTTCGGCGATGCGATCGGAGTGAAGCTGCAGGAGGCCGGAGTCGTCAAGAGCTCCGACACCTTCTATTCCCTGCTGCTGAAAGAGAACCCGCAACCGGTGTTCCAGACGGGCACATTCAAGCTCGCCGAGAAGATGAGCTCGAAGGCCGCGCTGTCGGCCCTCCTCGACCCGGCCAACAAGGTCGACTTCACGGTCACGATCCCCGAGGGATCGAGTGCCAAGGGCATCTACCAGGAGCTGGCCGACGTCACCGGCATGCCCATCGAAGAGTTCCAGGCGGTGGGGGCGAACTACGCCGCGCTCGGCGTGCCCGCCGAAGCCCCCTCCATCGAAGGATTCCTCTTCCCCGCGACCTACCAGTTCGAGCCCGACCAGACTCCGACAGACATGCTGCAGACCATGGTGAACCGGTCGTTCGAGTCGCTCGACGCGGCCGGGGTCGCGCCGGCCGACCGCTTCCGGGTCGTCACCCTCGCCGCCCTCATCCAGAAGGAGGCCGGAAGCTCGGAAGACATGTTCAAGGTCTCGCGGGTCTTCACGAACAGGCTCAACATCGGCATGAACCTCGAATCGGATGCGACGGTCGCGTACGGCGCCGGCCACAGTCGCGTCGAGACGACCCCCGAGGAGCGCGAGGACGCATCCAACCTCTACAACACCTACGCCAACCCGGGCCTCCCGGTGGGGCCCATCTCCAACCCGGGCGACGACGCGATCAACGCGGCGCTGCATCCGGTCGACGGACCCTGGCTCTTCTTCGTGACCGTCGACCTCGACACCGGCGAGACGGTGTTCTCCGAGACCGCCGACGAGCACGCCGCAGCGGTCGAGCGCCTGCAGGAGTGGTGGGCGGCGCATCCCGATGTCGAGTAGCCGCCTGGCCGTTCTCGGATCGCCGATAGCGCACTCGCTGTCGCCGCGTCTGCACAGGGCCGCCTACTCCGTGCTCGGTCTCGACTGGCACTACGAGGCGATCGATGTCTCCGAGAACGAGCTGGCCGCGTTCGTGGCCGAGCGCGGGGCGGAGTGGGTGGGCCTCTCTCTCACTATGCCACTGAAGCACGGAATCCGGCCCCTGCTCGACCACCGCGACGAGTTGAGCATTCTGACCGGGTCGACCAACACCGTGCGCTTCTCTCACGAGGGCGGCTCGCGGCGTCTCGACGGTTTCAACACCGATGTCGGGGGCATCGTGCGCGCCCTCGCCGAGAAGTCCATCGAGTCCGCGCGCCACGTTGCGGTGCTCGGCGGCGGCGCGACCGCGGCCTCGGCCGTCGTGGCGGCGGCCCAGCTCGGCGCGGAGCATGTGAGCGTGCTCGCGAGGAGACCGGAGAAGGCCGAGCCGCTGAGGCAGATCACCGCCGCCTCCGGCACGGCGATCACCCTGCTTCCGCTGACGGCCGCATCGCTCGACCTCGTCGACGCATCCCTCGTGATCTCCACGCTGCCGGGAGACGCCGGCCCCGTCGAGCTCCTGCGGCAGAGCTCGCTGCCCTCCCGGTCGCACCTGCTCGATGTGGCTTACCATCCGTGGCCGAGCGCGCTCGGTGCGGTGTGGTCGCTCGCAGATCGGCAGGTCGTGTCGGGCCTTCGTATGCTGCTGCACCAGGCCCTGCTCCAGGTGCGCGTGTTCGTGAACGGCGATCCAGCCCTCCCGCTGACCGACGAGGCCGCCGTGCTATCGGCCATGGAATCGTCGCTCGATGCGCCGGGGGCATCGCCCACCCCATAGCCTCGTCGCCCGAGGCCGCAGACGATCTATGGGAAGATCGGATGTCGGCTGTCTGCACGCCGACCCGTCCGCACACCGGTCACCGGCCGCCGGTGACCGCTCTGCCGCCTGAAGGAACAGCTTTCTTATGCTTCGTTGGATCACCGCCGGTGAGTCGCACGGCCCCGAGCTCATCGCCACCCTCGAGGGGCTGCCCGCGGGCGTCCCCGTGCTCATGGACGACGTCCGTGCCGACCTGGCCCGTCGCAAGCTCGGCTACGGCCGCGGGGCGCGCATGAAGTTCGAACAAGACGAGCTGACGCTCTCCGCCGGTGTTCGGCACGGTTACTCGCTCGGAAGCCCCATCGCCATCCGCATCGGCAACACCGAGTGGCCGAAGTGGGTCGAGGTGATGAGCCCGGAGCCCGTCGACGCCGACCAGGCGAGCAGGGGCCGTGGCGCGCCTCTCACCCGGCCGCGCCCGGGCCACGCCGACCTCGTGGGCATGCAGAAGTACGGCTTCGACGAGGCCAGGCCCGTTCTCGAGCGCGCGAGCGCCAGGGAGACGGCCGCGCGGGTGGCCCTGGGTGCCGTGGCGAGAAGCTTCCTCTCGGAGCTCGGCATCACGCTCGTCAGCCACACGCTCTCTATCGGCCCCGTGCGGGTGCCCGAGGGCAGTCCGCTTCCCCTGCCACGCGACGTCGACGCGCTCGACGCCGACCCGCTGCGGTGCTTCGACGAGGCGACGAGCGCCCTGATGGTGGCCGAGGTCGACGCCGCCCACAAAGACGGCGACACTCTCGGCGGCGTCGTCGAGGTGCTCGCCTACGGGGTGCCCCCGGGCCTCGGCTCCTACGTGCACTGGGACCGACGACTCGATTCCGCTCTGGCCGCGGCCCTGATGGGCATCCAGGCCATCAAGGGCGTCGAGGTCGGCGACGGGTTCCTCACGACGACACGTCGGGGGTCGGATGCCCATGACGAGCTCGTTCAGGCAGACGGGCGTATCGCGCGTCTCAGCGACAAGGCCGGAGGCACCGAAGGCGGCATGAGCACCGGAACGGTGCTGCGCGTGCGAGCAGGGATGAAGCCGATCGCGACGATCCCGCACGCCCTCCGCACCGTCGACGTGGCCACGGGTGAGGCAGCAGCAGCCCACCACCAGCGCTCCGACGTCTGCGCGGTGCCCGCGGCCGGAGTCGTGGCGGAGGCCATGGTCGCCCTCGTCCTGGCGAACTCCGTGCTCGAGAAGTTCGGCGGCGACTCCGTTCCGGAGACCAGACGCAACCTCGAGTCGTACCTCGCGCACATTCCCGAGCGACTCGCATCCGCCGGCACCGACGGCACCGACTAGCGGCCCGCCCCGATGCTCGTCGTGCTGATCGGTGCGCCCGCGGCCGGAAAGTCGCGGATCGGCAAGAAGCTCTCCCGCATCCTCGGTGTTCCCTTCACCGACACCGACACCGAGATCGTTCGGGAGCACGGCCCCATCTCCGAGCTGTTCGCGACCCACGGGGAACCTCATTTCAGAACACTGGAACGCATCGCGGTCGAGCATGCGCTCGTCGGCAGCGGCGTCGTCGCCTTCGGGGGAGGCGCGGTGCTCGATCCGCGAACCCGTGACGACATCGCCGACCTTCCCGTGGTGCTCCTGACGGTGGAGGCATCGGCCGTGGCCGCACGCCTGTCGAACGGCAAGCGGCCGCTCGTGTCATCGATCGAGTCGTGGCAGGCACTCGTCGATTCCCGACGCGAGCTCTACGAATCGCTCGCCGACTTCCGGGTCGACACCTCGCACAGACCGACCGAGCTCATCGCCACCGAGATCGCCCAGTGGGCGCGCAGCCGAAGCCACCAGAGAGACACACCATGACCGATACGACGCCCGCCACTCGAATCCCCGTCACCGGCGAAGACCCCTACGAGGTCGTGATCGGCCGCGGTCTGGTGGGCGACCTCTCGGAGTTCCTGGGCCAGGGCGTGCGCAAGGTGCTCATCGTGCACGCCCCGACGCTGGCGGCGAAGGCCGCGGCCATGCGGGAGAGTCTCCTCGACCGCTACGAGGTGCTCCTGGCCGAGGTTCCGGATGCCGAGCAGGCGAAACGCGTGGAGGTCGCGGCGTTCTGCTGGCAGGTCATGGGCCAGAGCGACTTCACCAGGACCGACGCGGTGATCGGCTTCGGCGGGGGAGCCATCACCGACCTCGCCGGCTTCGTCGCGGCGACCTGGCTGCGCGGTGTGCGGCTCGTGCAGGTGCCGACTTCGGTCCTCGGTCTCGTCGACGCGGCCGTGGGCGGCAAGAACGGCATCAACACGGCCGAGGGCAAGAACCTCGTGGGCACCTTCTACGCGCCCTCCGCCGTCGTCGGCGATCTCGACACCTTCGACACACTCCCGCGGAACGAGATCCTCGCGGGCTTCGCCGAGATCGTGAAGGCCGGATTCATCTCGGAGCCGGAGATCCTCGACATCGTCGAGGCCGACGTCGATCGCGCCACAGACCCGTCGACTCCCGAGTTCAGGCGGGTCGTCGAGCTCTCGATCGCGATGAAGGCCCGCGTCGTGGGCGAGGACTTCACCGAGCAGGGTCTCCGCGAGATCCTCAACTACGGCCACACGCTGGGGCATGCGATCGAACACGCCGAGCGCTACCAGTGGAGGCACGGCGCCGCGATCTCGGTCGGCATGGTGTTCGCGGCCGAGCTGGGCCGACTGACCGGCGCCCTGTCGGACGAGGTCGTCGATCGGCACCGGCGCATCCTGACCTCTCTCACGCTTCCCGTCAGCTATCCGGTGGGGCGGTGGCAGACGCTGCTGGCCACGATGCAGCGCGACAAGAAGGCCCGTGCGGGAATGCTGCGTTTCATCGTGCTCGACGACCTGGCGAAGCCGTCGGTTCTCGCGGGTCCTGAGACCTCGCTGCTCTTCGCCGCCTATCAGGAGATCGGTTCCTGACCCGAGCTGTGCAGGAGGCGTTGCCCGATCTGTGGATGACTGTCCCGGCGTTCGAGGGAACCCGCCAGAGTGGGCGCATGACGGCATTCACCCCCTCGACCCCCGGTCCAGACACCATCATCACGAACGACGCCGATGCCAGAGAGCTGCTGTCGAGGCTGCTCGGTCCGGCGCTGCGCCGCCAGCTGTGGGCGTTCTTCGTCGCCCCCGACGGCGAGCAGCTGCCCATCGTCATCCCGATCGATTCAATCCCTGCGAGCCCGTCAGGCGATGAGCTGCGGTCGATCGTGTCGAGCCTCGGGCAGGTCCTCGACGAATACTCTCCGGGCGGCAGCATCCTGTTCGCCCTCGAACGCCCGGGAGACGAGACGCCGCACGGCTTCGACGAGCTGTGGGCAGACGGGCTGCACGAGGCCGCCCGCGACGAGGCCGTCGACGTCTTCGCGATCTATCTCGTGCACGACGACGGCCTCCGCATGATGAAGGCGAGGTCGTCGGGGCGTCGCTAGAGTTAGGCGTCATGACCACTGTGCTCGTGCTGAACGGACCAAACCTCTCGCGGCTCGGCAGCCGCGAGCCCGACGTGTACGGGTCGCAGGACCTCGAGGCGCTCCGAGCGGTGCTGACCTCCGATGCGGGCGACGAGGCAACCATAGAGTTGCGTCAGACCGATGACGAGGGCGAGATGATCGGGTGGATGCACGAGGCCGTCGATTCACGCACACCGGTCATCCTGAATCCTGCCGCGTTCACCCACTACAGCTATGGACTCCGCGACGCCGCCGCCCTGGTCACCAAGGCCGGCATCCCGCTGGTCGAGGTGCACATCAGCAACCCGCACGCCCGGGAGACCTTCCGCCACACCAGCGTGATCTCCGGCATCGCCACCGGGGTCATCGCCGGCTTCGGCTTCGACTCCTACCGCCTGGCCTTAAGGGCGATCATCGGCCTCAACTAGGCCCCGATGCGGGGGACGGTACACTCACTGAGGGTCAATTTCCGCGCCCGCACAATTCTTCACTCGAACGGAACAGTTTTTCCATGGCTTCAACCAGCGACATCAGAAACGGCGCCGTCCTCAAGATCGACGGCCAGCTCTGGGCGGTCATCGACTTCCAGCACGTCAAGCCGGGCAAGGGCGGCGCATTCGTGCGCACGAAGATGAAGAACGTTCTCACCGGCAAGGTCGTCGACAAGACGTTCAACGCGGGCGCCAAGATCGAGACCGCGAACGTCGACCGTCGCGACTTCCAGTACCTCTACAAAGACGGCAACGACTTCGTCTTCATGGACACCGCGGACTACGACCAGCTCACCGTGACCGAGGCCGTCGTCGGAGACGCCGCCAACTTCATGCTCGAGAACCAGGCCGTCACCGTCGCGCTCAACGAGGGCCTGCCGCTGTACGTCGAGCTCCCCGCATCGGTGACGCTCGAGATCACCTACACCGAGCCGGGCCTCCAGGGCGACCGTTCGACCGGCGGCACCAAGCCCGCCACCGTCGAGACCGGCTACCAGATCCAGGTTCCCCTCTTCCTCGAGCAGGGCACCCGCGTCAAGGTCGACACGCGCACGGGGGACTACCTCGGCCGCGTGAACGACTGACCCCGGCTGGCACCCGCAATGAGCGCACGCACCAAAGCTCGAAAGCGCGCCCTCGACGTGCTGTACGCCGCCGATGTGCGGCAGATCTCGATCAATGAGGCCCTCGCCGCCGAGGCGACCAGGGCGCTGAGCGAACCCGCCCGTGAAGCCTCGTGGCTCTACGCGCGCGAGATCATCGACGGCATCGTCGACCATGGCGACGAGATCGACGAGCTCATCGAGACGTACGCCCAGGGCTGGACACTGGCCCGCATGCCCATCATCGACCGCGCGCTTCTGCGCATCGGCATCTGGGAGGTCCTCTTCAACGACGACGTTCCCGACGGTGTCGCGATCAACGAGGCCGTCGACGCAGCCAAGCTGCTCAGCACCGACGATTCCGGCAGCTTCCTCAACGGCATCCTCGGCCGCGTGCACCAGTCGAAGGGCTGAAGCGCGACGGCCTGATGCGGGCGGCGACCAGCTGAGCAGCTGAGGGTCGGCGCCGCCTGCTAGGCTCGATGACGCAACAGACATCCTTTAACCATCCGTCCTGTGAGACGGGGAAGGAGGTCAGGATCGTGGCTCGAATCGTGCTGCAGAACTCTGACATAGCCCGGGCGTTGACTCGGATCTCGCACGAGGTCCTCGAGTCCAACCGTGGACCGCACGATCTCGTCATTCTCGGCATCCCCACCCGCGGTGTGGTGCTCGCCGAGAGGATCGGCGCGCAGATCCGGCAGATCGAACCAGGAGCGCCCGCCGATCTCGTCGGCTCGCTCGACGTGACGATGTACCGCGACGACCTCGCCCATCACCCGACCAGAGCACCGCAGCGCACTCGTGTTCCCTCGGGGGGCATCGACGGCAAGACGGTCGTGCTCATCGACGACGTGCTCTACTCGGGTCGCACCATCCGCGCTGCGCTCGACGCGATCGGTGACCTCGGACGACCGCGGGCCGTGCGGCTCGCCGTGCTGGTCGATCGCGGCCACCGCGAACTGCCGATACGGGCCGACTTCGTCGGAAAGAACCTGCCCAGCTCCACCGACGAGCGCATCAACGTGCGTCTCGCGGAGATCGACGGCAGCGAAGAGGTCAGCATCGATCTCGCGACGGGGGCCGGCGCATGAGGCACCTGCTCTCGACCCGAGACCTGCTCCGTGATGACGCGATCGCTCTGCTCGACATCGCAGAAGACATGAGCGAGGTGCAGAACCGCGAGGTCAAGAAGCTTCCCACCCTGCGCGGCAAGACCGTCGTGAACCTCTTCTTCGAGGACTCGACGCGCACGCGTACGTCGTTCGAGGTGGCTGCGAAGCGCCTCTCGGCCGACGTCATCAACTTCTCGGCGAAGGGTTCGAGCGTCTCGAAGGGCGAAAGCCTCAAGGACACGGCCCAGACTCTGGCCGCCATGGGCGCCGACGGCGTCGTCATCCGGCACTCGGCATCGGGCGCGCCGCAGGTGCTGGCCCAGAGCGGCTGGATCGACGCCGGGGTGGTCAACGCCGGAGACGGCACCCACGAGCACCCCACCCAGGCCCTCCTCGACGCGTTCACGATGAGGCGGCGCATCCACGGCGATGCGGCCCGCGGCCGCGACCTCGAAGGGGTGAGCGTGATGATCGTTGGAGACGTCTTGCACTCCCGCGTGGCGCGGTCGAACCTGTGGCTGCTCGAGACGCTGGGCGCCCACGTCACCTTCGTCGCACCGGCGACGCTCGTTCCCGTCGGGGCATCGACGTGGCCGGTGGACATCCGGTACGACCTCGACGCCGCACTCGCCGAGGTGCGGCCCGATGTCGTGATGATGCTGCGCATCCAGCAGGAGCGCATGAACGCTGCCTTCTTCCCGACGACGCGCGAGTATGCGCGCCAGTGGGGGCTCGACGACGAGCGCCTCCTCGCGCTCCGCCCAGATAGCATTGTCATGCACCCCGGCCCCATGAACCGCGGCCTCGAGATCTCGTCTCGTGCCGCCGATTCGGCGCAGTCCACCGTGATCGAACAGGTGGCGAACGGGGTATCGATCCGCATGGCCGTGTTGTACTCACTGCTGTCCGGCGACCGGGAGGCCAGATCATGACAACGACCCTCATCCGCGGGGCGACCCTGCCCGACGGCACGACCACCGATCTGCTCGTGGCAGACGGCCGCATCGCCGAGCGCGGCACCGCAATCGCGACGCCGTCCGGCGCGCGGGTTCTGGATGCCGCGGGCCTGGTCGCTCTGCCGGGTCTCGTCGACCTGCACACGCACCTCCGGGAGCCGGGCTTCGAACAGAGCGAGACCGTCCTCTCCGGCACACGCGCGGCCGCGGCGGGCGGATTCACCGCCGTGTTCGCCATGGCGAACACCATGCCGGTGTCCGACACGGCCGGAGTCGTCGAGCAGGTGCAGGCGCTGGGGGAGTCGGCGGGCTACGCCACCGTGCGCCCGATCGGCGCCGTGACCGTCGGCCTCGCCGGCGCGCGGCTCTCCGAGATCGGCGCCATGGCCAACTCCCGGGCGGCCGTGCGCGTCTTCTCCGACGACGGCAAGTGCGTTCACGACTCCCTGCTCATGCGGCGCGCCCTCGAGTACGTCAAGACCTTCGACGGCGTCGTGGCCCAGCACGCCCAGGATCCGCGCCTCACCGAGAACGCCCAGATGAACGAGGGCGCCCTCTCGAGCGAGCTCGGCCTCAAGGGCTGGCCCGCCGTGGCCGAGGAGTCGATCATCGCGCGCGACGTGCTGCTCGCCGAGCACGTCGGCGCCCGGCTGCACATCTGCCACGTGTCGACCGCCGGCTCGGTCGACGTGGTGCGCTGGGCGAAGGCCCGCGGCATCGAGGTCACGGCAGAGGTCACGCCCCACCACCTGCTGCTCACCGAAGACCTGATCCGCAGCTACGACGCCCGCTACAAGGTGAACCCTCCGCTGCGTCGCGACGAAGACGTGCGAGCCCTGCGCGAGGGCCTCGTCGACGGCACCATCGACATCGTCGCCACCGATCACGCGCCCCACCCCGAGGAGGCCAAGGACTGCGAGTGGGACCACGCCGCGTTCGGCATGGTCGGCCTGGAGTCCGCCCTCTCGGTCGTGCAGGCGGCGCTTGTCGATACCGGGCTGCTCGGCTGGTCCGACGTGGCCCGCGTGCTGTCGCAGACGCCCGCCGAGATCGGTCGTCTCGCGGGCCACAGCCACTCGTTCGAGATCGGGTCGAGCGCCAACATCGTGCTCGTCGACCCGGCGTCGTCGAGCGCCTTCTCCACAGACCGGCTCGCCGGCAAGAGCCACAACTCGCCGTACCTCGGCATGACCCTTCCCGGTTCCGTGCGGCACACCCTGCACCGCGGCTACCAGACCGTGAACGACGGCGTCGTCGTCGATGCGGGCGAGGTCGCCGCGGCGGCGATGGGGGTGGCCCGTGGATAGGATCCTGCCCGGCTCGATCATCATCATCGGGGTCATCGGGCTCCTGGTTCTCATGGTGCTCGGCTGGCGCGCGCGCGGCCGCCGCCAATCGGCGCTGTCGACCGCCGCCGTGCCCGCCGACGAGCTGCTCGGTGAGCTGCGCGTCGCCGTCACCGGCCTCTACGTCTCGACGACGACCGCGGGCGCTCCACTCGACAGGGTGACCCTGCCCGGTCTCGGTTTCCGGGGGCGCGCCTCCGTCTCGGTCTTCGACGCCGGCGTACTCATCGCCGTGACCGGCGAGCCGCAGGTCTTCGTCGGGGCCGATCGCATCCGCTCGGTGGGCACATCGACGTGGACGATCGACCGGGTCGTCGAGGAGGGCGGTCTCGTGCGGCTCGACTGGACCCTCGAATCGGAGGCCCCGACGCCCGCGGCCGATGTGGAGAGCTTCTTCCGCATCGAGAATCCCGACCAGAGTTCCCGCCTCATCGAGGCGATCGAAGCCCTTGTGCCGTCAGACGGCCTCTCCACCCCAGACCAGGAAGGATCCCTCGCGTGATCTCTACAGAACCCGCCGTCCTCGTACTCGAAGACGGCAAGCGCTACGCCGGACGCGCCTATGGCGCCCGTGGGCGCACCCTGGGCGAGGCGGTCTTCGCCACCGGCATGACCGGATACCAGGAGACCCTCAGCGATCCCTCCTACGCGGGGCAGATCGTTCTGCAGACCGCCCCGCACATCGGCAACACCGGAACGAACGACGACGACCTCGAGTCGGCGAAGATCTGGGTCGCCGGCTACGTCGTGCGCGACCCCTCCCGAGTCGTCTCCAACCACCGCGCCACGCGCAGCCTCGACGATGATCTCGTCTCGGGCGGCATCGTCGGCATCTCCGGCGTCGACACCCGTGCCATCACCCGGCACCTCCGCTCGCTCGGCGCCATGCGCGCCGGCATCTTCTCGGGCGAGGACTTCGACCTGAGCGACTCGGAGCAGCTCGCCATCGTGCGGGCGGCGGAGGACATGGCCGGCCGCAACCTCTCGAGCGAGGTGTCGACCCCGACGCAGTACACGATCGAGGCCGTCGGCGAGCGGGTCGGCAGTGTCGCGGTCCTCGACCTCGGCGTGAAGACGTCGACGCTGCGCTACCTCGCGCAGCGCGGCTTCGACGTCGTCGTGCTGCCGGAATCGGTGACCACCGACGAGGTGGTCGCCCTCAAGCCGAGCGCCCTGTTCTACTCGAACGGCCCCGGCGACCCCGAGGCATCCGAGCGTCACGTGCAGCTGCTGCGCGATGTGCTGGCCGAGAAGATCCCGTACTTCGGAATCTGCTTCGGCAACCAGCTGCTCGGCCGCGCCCTCGGCTTCGGAACCTACAAGCTGCCCTTCGGTCACCGGGGCATCAACCAGCCGGTGCTCGACAAGACCACGGGCAAGGTCGAGATCACCAGCCAGAACCATGGCTTCGCCGTGGATGCGCCGCGCGAGGGCGTCGTCGAGAGCCCGGCCGGCTTCGGCCGGGTCGAGGTCAGCCACCTCAGCCTGAACGACAACGTCGTGGAGGGCATCCGCTGCCTCGACATCGACGCCTTCTCGGTGCAGTACCACCCCGAGGCTGCTGCGGGCCCGCACGACTCGATGTACCTCTTCGACCGCTTCCGCGACATGGTGCTGGCGATCGACAAGGGCGAGCCGCAGACAGAGATCCACTCCATCATCGACGGAAAGAACCAGTAATGCCTCGCAGGGAAGACATCAAGAGTGTCCTGGTCATCGGCTCCGGCCCGATCGTCATCGGCCAGGCGTGCGAGTTCGACTACTCCGGCACCCAGGCGTGCCGCGTGCTCCGCGAGGAGGGCGTGCGCGTCATCCTCGTGAACTCCAACCCGGCCACGATCATGACCGACCCGGACTTCGCCGACGCGACCTACATCGAGCCCATCACCTGGCAGGTCATCGAGACCATCATCGCCAAGGAGAAGCCCGACGCGATCCTGCCGACCCTGGGCGGCCAGACCGCCCTCAACGCGGCCATCGACCTGCACAAGCACGGCATCCTCGAGAAGTACGACGTCGAGCTCATCGGCGCCTCGTTCGAGGCGATCAACAAGGGCGAAGACAGGCAGATCTTCAAGCAGCTCGTTCTGGATGCCGGTGCCGACGTCGCGCGCTCCCACATCGCGCACACGGTCGAGGAGGCCGTGGAGTACGCCCTCGATCTCGGCTACCCCCTGGTCGTGCGCCCCTCGTTCACGATGGGCGGACTGGGATCGGGCTTCGCCTACACGGAGGCCGAGCTGCGCCGGATCGTCGGCGACGGCCTGCACCAGAGCCCGACCACCGAGGTCCTGCTCGAGGAGTCCATCCTCGGATGGAAGGAGTACGAGCTCGAGCTCATGCGCGACACGGCCGACAACACGGTCGTGGTCTGCTCCATCGAGAACGTCGACCCTGTGGGCGTGCACACCGGCGACTCGATCACCGTGGCCCCGGCGCTCACCCTGACCGACCGCGAATACCAGAACATGCGCAACATCGGCATCGACATCATCCGTGCCGTCGGCGTCGACACGGGCGGCTGCAACATCCAGTTCGCCATCGACCCGTCGAACGGCCGCGTCATCGTCATCGAGATGAACCCGCGCGTCTCTCGCTCCAGCGCGCTCGCCTCGAAGGCCACCGGGTTCCCGATCGCGAAGATCGCAGCGAAGCTGGCCATCGGCTACCACCTCGACGAGATCCCGAACGACATCACCAAGGTGACGCCCGCCTCGTTCGAGCCGACGCTCGACTACGTGGTCGTGAAGGTTCCCCGCTTCGCCTTCGAGAAGTTCCCCGCCGCCGACACCACGCTCACGACCACCATGAAGTCGGTCGGCGAGGCGATGGCCATCGGCCGCAACTACACGCAGGCCCTGCAGAAGGCCCTGCGGTCGTTGGAGAAGCGCGGCTCGTCGTTCCACTGGGAACCGCTCGACGCATCCAAAGACGAACTGCTGGCCCTGGCCAGCGTGCCGACCGACGGACGCATCGTCACCGTGCAGCAGGCGCTTCGCGCAGGCGCCACGGCCGAGGAGGTCTTCGACGCCACCAAGATCGACCCCTGGTTCATCGACCAGATCGTTCTGATCAACGAGGTCGCCGAGGCCATCGCCTCGAGCGAGAACGCCGACACGAACATGTTCCTGCTGGCCAAGGAGCACGGATTCTCCGACGCGCAGATCGCCGCCCTGCGCGGCTTCGGCGAGAAAGAGGTGCGCGAGGTCCGGCACATCCTGGGCGTGCGGCCCGTGTTCAAGACGGTCGACACGTGCGCGGGCGAGTTCCCCGCGCTCACGCCCTACCACTACTCGAGCTACGACTTTGAGACCGAGGTCGAACCCTCCGACCGGCGCAAGGTCGTCATCCTGGGCTCGGGGCCGAACCGCATCGGCCAGGGAGTCGAGTTCGACTACTCCTGCGTGCACGCCTCGTTCGCGCTGTCGGACGCGGGCTTCGAGACGATCATGATCAACTGCAACCCCGAGACGGTCTCGACCGACTACGACACCAGCGACCGGCTCTACTTCGAGCCCCTCACGCTGGAAGACGTGCTCGAGGTGATCCACGCGGAGAGCCAGTCCGGCGAGCTCGTCGGCGTGGTCGTGCAGCTCGGCGGCCAGACGGCCCTGGGCCTCGCCAAGGGTCTCAAGGCGGCCGGCGTTCCGATCCTCGGCACCACGCCGGAGGCCATCGACCTGGCCGAGGAGCGCGGACTCTTCTCGAAGATCCTCGACGACGCCCAGCTCCTCGCGCCGAAGAACGGCACGGCGAGCGACTTCGGCGGCGCTGTCACCATCGCCGAGGACATCGGCTACCCGGTGCTCGTGCGCCCCTCGTACGTGCTCGGCGGTCGCGGCATGGAGATCGTCTACGACTCGCCCTCGCTCGAGGACTACTTCTCGCGCATGGCCGGACAGGGCATCATCGACCCCTCGCACCCTCTGCTCGTCGACCGCTTCCTCGACGACGCGATCGAGATCGACGTCGACGCGCTCTACGACGGCCACGAGCTCTACGTCGGCGGCATCATGGAGCACATCGAGGAGGCCGGCATCCACTCCGGCGACTCGAGCTGCACGCTGCCTCCCGTCACCCTGGGCCGCGAGGTCATCGACCGGGTGCGCACGGCGACCCTCGCCATCGCAGAGGGCATCGGGGTGCAGGGCCTGCTGAACGTGCAGTTCGCCATCGGTCAGGGCATCCTCTACGTCCTCGAGGCCAATCCCCGCGCCTCCCGCACTGTTCCCTTCGTGGCGAAGGCCCTGGGCATCCCCCTGGCCAAGGCCGCGTCGCGCATCATGGTGGGCGCGACGATCGCCGAGCTGAAGGCCGAGGGCATGCTCCCGGTCGTCGACGGATCGATCGTTCCCATGGATTCGCCGATCGCCGTGAAGGAGGCCGTGCTTCCGTTCAAGCGCTTCCGCACGAAAGACGGTCTCATCGTCGACTCGCTGCTCGGCCCGGAGATGCGCTCCACCGGCGAGGTCATGGGAATCGACCGCGACTTCCCCCGCGCCTTCGCCAAGAGCCAGGAGGCCGCGTACGGCGGTCTGCCCACCTCCGGAACGGTCTTCGTGTCCGTCTCCGACCGCGACAAGCGCGCCATCGTGCTCCCGGTTCTCCGCCTGCTCGAGCTGGGCTTCGACATCCTCGCGACGGCCGGAACCGCCGAAGTGCTGAACCGCAACGGCATCACGGCCCGCATCGTGCGCAAGTTCAGCGAGGGCGCATCGGCCGACGGCGACGAGCCGACCGTGGTCGACCTGATCAACCGCAACGAGGTCGACATCGTCGTGAACACGCCGAGCGGCTCGAGCGCGCGCGCAGACGGCTACGAGATCCGGGCTGCGGCCGTGGCCGCCGACAAGCCGCTGTTCACGACCATCGCCCAGCTGGGCGCGGCCGTCGCCTCGTTCGAGGCGACTCGCGAGGGCTTCGACGTGTCGAGCCTGCAGGAGTACGCGATCGCCCGGGCTGCGCGCCTGTGACCCGGTCGTTCGGCCAGCGGCTGCACACGACCATCGAGCAGCGCGGTCGGCTGTGCGTCGGCATCGATCCCCACGGCTTCCTTCTGGATGCCTGGGGCCTGCCGCGCACACCGGCCGGGCTGCGCGAATTCGGGCTGAGGGTCGTGGACGCCGCGAGTGGGACCATCGGAATCGTGAAGCCCCAGGTCGCCTTCTTCGAGGTGTTCGGCTCGGCCGGTTTCGCCGCCCTCGAAGACGTTCTCGCCGCGGCGAGGCAGGCTGGGCTCCTCGTCATCGCGGACGCGAAACGGGGAGACATCGGATCGAGCGTCGACGCCTACGGCGACGCCTGGCTGACGCCGGGTTCGCCGCTCGAAGCAGACGCCGTGACCCTGGCTGCGTACGCGGGCACGGGATCGCTGGGGGGAGTCTTCGACCTCGCCCGGCAGCACGGCAAGGGCGCGTTCGTGCTCGCGGCCACCTCGAACCCCGAGTCCCGGCTGGTCCAGACGGCCCTGGTCGCAGCGGATGAGCGCGCGGACCTGACGGTCGCCGGGCTCGTCGCGACGGAGATCGACGAGTGGAACCGCCAGCACGCCATCGACGGCGACGGTGACGGCAACGGCGACCGTCCCGGTGACGGCGACACCCCGGCACTCGGTAGCATCGGAGTCGTGCTCGGTGCAACGAAGAACCTCCTCGACTACGGCGTCGACGTGAACTCCCTCGCCGACGGGGCGCCGTTGATGCCCGTGCTCGCGCCGGGCTTCGGCCATCAAGGTGCGTTGTTCGATGACATCGGTTCGATCTACGGCCCGCTCGCGGCGGGCACGATCGTGAGCACGTCGAGATCCGCCCTGTCCGCGGGGCCATCCGCCCTCGCCGACACGCTCGCCGACCAGGCGGGCCAACTATCCGGAGCACTGTCATGACCGTTCCCGACGTCGACCGCGCCGCCGGCTCCCGGGCGGCCATCGCCGCCCGACGCGCCCGGGCCGCCATCAAGAAGGCCGTGACCGAGCAGCGTCGCAGCGCGACAGGCGTCCTCGATCGCGCATCCGCGCATCCAGACAGCCTCGAGGCCGGTATGCGGGTGACCGAGCTGCTCCAGGGCATCCCTGGCCTCGGTCGGGTGCGCATCGAGCGCGTCATCGAGCGGCTGTCGATCTCTCCCAGCAAGCGCCTGGGCGGACTCGGCGCACTGCAACGCGACCGCCTGCGGGAGTACCTGCTGAAGCGGGCTCCGTTCACGGGCGACGAGACGGCCTCGCGACTCGTCGTGCTGGCCGGCCCCACTGCGGTCGGCAAGGGAACGGTGTCGACGTGGATCCGCGAGAACGTGCCCGGCGTGCTCCTGTCGGTCTCTGCCACGACACGGGCCCCCCGCCCGGGCGAGGTCGACGGCGTGAGCTACTACTTCGTCGACGATGCCGAATTCGACCGCATGATCGAGGCCGGCGAATTCCTCGAGTGGGCGGTCGTGCACAACTCGTCGCGCTACGGCACGCCCCGCGCCCCGATCGACACGGCGCTGGCCGAGGGCAAGAGTGTGCTCCTCGAGATCGACATCCAGGGCGCCAGGCAGGTTCGAGCCGCGATGCCGGAGGCACGCCTGGTCTTCCTCCTCCCGCCGAGCTGGGCGGAGCTCGTGCGCCGCCTCACCGGCCGGGGAACGGAATCGCCCGAGGAGCAGGAGCGTCGTCTCGCGACCGCCGAGGTCGAACTGGCCGCCCAGAACGAGTTCGACTACCTCATCGTGAACAACGATGTCGAGGCCGCCGCACGCGACGTCGTGGAGCTCATGCAGTGATAAGCGGCTGATCCGAGTGATCAGCGGCCAATCCGAGGTAGACTTGTCTACTTGTGCACGGTGACCCCCTCACGATCACCGCACGATCTTTTCTCAATCCGGCCGGCGAGGCCACTCAAGGAGTATCACCATGGTCAACAGGGCTCAGGGCATCATCGATCCCCCCATCGACGAACTGCTGTCGAAGGTTGAATCCAAGTACGCGCTTGTGATCTTCGCATCCAAGCGCGCACGCCAGATCAACGACTACTACGCAGACCTGCACGAGGGAAGCCTGTTCGACAACGTCGGACCGCTTGTCGACTCGACCATCGACGACAAGCCCCTCTCGGTCGCGATGCACGAGATCAACGAGGACAAGCTCACGGTCAAGCCCATCGCGGCCACCGAATAGCAGCAGCGAATGCAGGTCCGTTCCCCGGGCTGTCGTCGGGTTCGCCCCCGCACGGCCGGGGAGCGGATTCGTTCGTTAACGGCACCGGCTTTCTCGTCGAAGGGTCAGAACTGACGTGACAGAACCTCAGAAGCGCCTGCGCATCGTCGTCGGCATCACCGGCGGCATCGCGGCGTACAAGGCCGTGGGCGTCGTGCGGGCATTCGTTTTGGCGGGCCACGACGTTCAGGTCGTCGCCACCGAGCACGCCCTCCGATTCGTCGGCAAGCCCACCCTCGAGGCCATCTCCCGCAACATCGTGCACACCGACCTCTACGAGGCCGTCGCCGAGGTGCGGCACGTCTCGATCGGGCAGTCCGCCGACCTCATCGTGATCGCCCCGGCCACGGCCAACTCCCTCGCCAAGATGGCGGCGGGCCTCGCCGACGACCTGCTCGGCAACACCGTGCTCGCCTCGAAGGCCCCCATCGTCGTCGCCCCGGCCATGCACACCGAGATGTGGCAGAACGCCGCGACGGTGGCCAACGCCGCCACCCTGGCATCGCGGGGCATCCACTTCGTCGGTCCGGCGAGCGGCCAGCTCACCGGCACCGATTCGGGCGCCGGTCGGATGGCCGAGGTCGACGAGATCGTCACCGCATCCCTGGCCGTCGCGGCCGCTGCGGGGCCGGCCGCGCCCGACGGCGACCTGACCGGCGTGAGGGTGCTCATCTCGGCCGGCGGCACCCGCGAGCCGCTCGACCCCGTTCGCTTCATCGGCAATCGGTCGAGCGGTCGCCAGGGCACCGCCCTCGCCCGCGCGGCAGCCTCCCGAGGCGCCGAGGTCACCCTCGTGGCTGCGCACCTCGAGGTACCCGTTCCCGACGGCGTCGAGGTCGTCTCCGTGGAGACCACGGCCGAGCTGGCGACGGCCATGGAATCCGCCGCCGCCTCGCACGACGTCATCATCATGGCCGCCGCCGTCGCCGATTACCGCCCGGCCGCCGTCTCGAACGCCAAGCTCAAGAAAGAGTCGCTGGGCGACGCGATGACCCTCGAGCTCGTCAAGAACCCCGACGTGCTCGCGGCCATCGCCTCGCATGCCCGCGCCGACCAGCTCGTCGTGGGTTTCGCCGCCGAGACCGCCGACACCGACGCCGCACTCCTCGAGCTGGGCCGCGCAAAGATCGCCCGCAAGGGCTGCGACTACCTCGTCGTCAACCGTGTCGGCTGGACGGAGGGCTTCGCAACGGAGGGAAACACCGTGACGGTCCTCGACCGGGCCGGGTCTATAGTGATCGAGGCCCGGGGCAGCAAGCTGTCGGTGGCCGATGAGATCCTGTCTGTGCTTGCCGGGCGACTGCTCGAAGACAGGCACCGCACACCCTCAGATATCCCTGGAGCACCATGACGAGCCTTCGCCTCTTCACGTCCGAGTCCGTCACCGAAGGACACCCCGACAAGATCTGCGATCAGATCTCCGACAGCATCCTCGACGCGCTCCTCGAGGTCGACCCGGCGAGCCGCGTCGCCGTCGAGACGCTCGTCACGACCGGCCTCGTGCACGTCGCAGGAGAGGTCACGACCTCGGGCTACGTCGACATCCCCACGATCGTGCGCGAGAAGGTGTCGTCGATCGGCTACACCTCGAGCGACGTCGGCTTCGACGGTGCGAGCTGCGGGGTGTCGGTGTCGATCGGCGCCCAGTCGCCCGAGATCGCGGCCGGGGTCGACAACGCCTGGGAGAACCGCCAGGGCGAGACGCGCAGCGATCCCTTCGACCTTCAGGGTGCCGGCGACCAGGGCATCATGTTCGGATTCGCCACCACCGAGACCCCGCAGCTCATGCCGCTGCCGATCTGGCTGGCGCACCGCCTGGCCGAACGCCTCGCCGAGGTTCGAAAGACCGGCGAGCTCGGCTACCTGCGCCCCGACGGCAAGACCCAGGTCACCATCGGCTACGACGGCATCGTGCCGAAGACCATCGAGACGGTGGTGCTCTCGACGCAGCACACCGAGTCGGTGACCAACGCCGATCTCTTCCACGACATCGAAGAGCTGGTCATCAAGCCCGTACTCGCGGCGAGCGACCTCGAGTCCCGCTCGGCGAACTTCCTCATCAACCCCACCGGCCGGTTCGTGGTGGGAGGCCCGCAGGGCGATGCCGGGCTCACCGGGCGCAAGATCATCGTCGACACCTACGGGGGAGCGTCGCGCCACGGTGGCGGCGCCTTCAGCGGAAAAGACCCGTCGAAGGTCGACCGTTCGGCGGCGTACGCCATGCGCTGGGTGGCGAAGAACGCGGTCGCCGCAGGTTTCGCCGACAAGCTCGAAGTGCAGATCGCGTACGCCATCGGAAAGGCCGCACCGGTCGGCCTCTACGTCGAGACCTTCGGAACGGGCAAGCTGCCCGACGACCGCATCATCGAGGCCATCACCGAGGTGTTCGACCTGCGCCCGGCGGCCATCATCCAGCACCTCGACCTGCTGCGTCCCATCTACGGCGCCACGGCGACATACGGCCACTTCGGTCGTGAACTCCCCGACTTCACGTGGGAGCGACTCGACCGGGTCGCCGAGCTGCAGGCCGCAGCGCGCATCTAGGTGATGACAGCGCAGGCCGGGCACGAGCAGCAGCTCATCGCCCGGGTGATGCTCGAATCGCCGCTTCCCCAGCTCGACAGGCTGTTCGACTACGCCGTGCCCGCCGCGCTCCGCGAGCAGGCGAGGCCGGGGGTGCGGGTGAAGGTGCCCCTGCGCTCGGCGGGTCGTATCGCCCGCGGCTACATCGTCGAGACCACAGAGGCGGTCGAGTTCTCCGGAACCCTCAGCGAACTCGACGAGGTCACGTCGAGCGTGCCGGTGCTCACGCCGGAGGTCTGGAACCTCGCGCGGCGCGTGTCGGAGCGCGCCGCCGGCGGCGCGAGCGACGTCGTGCGCCTGGCCGTGCCTCCGCGCCAGGTGCGCGTCGAGAAGGCCTGGCAGCTCGAGCAGCAGTCCGGTGAGCAGCCGAGTCGATACAGCGCTAACCCCTCGGTGACCGGATACGGCGATCGCATGATCGATTCGGCGATCGACGCCGGCCGGCGTCTGGCCGTGGCCGCGATCCCCGCCGTGCACGAGGTGTCGCCTGGCATCTGGGTCGGGCGCTGGGCCGTGACGCTCGCCGAGGCGGCCGCGCGCACCCTCGCATCCGGCCGCACCGCCATCGTCGCCCTGCCCGACTATCGCGACCAGCAGCAGGTCGTGCAGGCGCTCTCCGCACTCGTGCCGCTCGACCTGATCTCCCAGCTCGACGCCCGCCAACCCAACGCCGACAGGTACCGGGCGTTCCTGCGCTGTCTCGAAGACGCTCCCCGGGTGATCGTGGGCAACCGCTCGGTCGTCTACGCGCCGGCGAGCCGGCTCGGCCTGATCGCGATCTGGGACGACGCCGACCCGCTGCACACAGAGCCCCTCAGCCCGTACGTGTCGACGCGCGACATTGCGCTCATCCGACAGGAGCAGTCCGGGTGCGCGCTCCTCTTCGCGTCGCACTCGCGCAGCACCTGGCTCGAGCGCCTGGTCGAGCTGGCATACGTGACGCCCGTCGCGCCCGACCCGGCCGTTCTTCCCCACGTGGTTCCCACGGCCGACCAGCCCGGAGCGGAGGCCGCGGCTCACGCGCGCATACCGTCGACGGCGTGGAACACGGCCCGGCGTGCTCTCGAAGACGGTCCCGTGCTCGTTCAGGTGGCCCGCCCCGGCTACGCGCCCGTGCTGGCCTGCCAGGACTGTCGCACACCGGCCCGGTGCAGGGTCTGCGAGGGCGCCCTGCGAATCGGAGGCGCCCGACAGACGCCCGCCTGCGACCTGTGCGGAGCCATCGCCGCCGACTGGCACTGCCGGCACTGCGAGTCCACACGAATCAGGCTGGTCACTGCCGGAACAGCCCGCACGGCAGAAGAGCTGGGCCGAGCCTTCCCCGGCACCCGGGTGATCGTCTCAGACGGCGAGAGACCGCACCTCACCGTCGACGCGAAGCCCGCGCTCGTCATTGCGACCCGGGGAGCAGAACCCGTGGCGGCCGGCGGCTACCGTGCCATCCTGCTGCTCGACGGCGAGCGCATGCTCGCCCGCGAGTCCCTGACCGTTGCAGAAGACTGCCTGCGCTGGTGGTCGAATGCCATCGCCCTGGCCGCGCCGCGAGCACCGGCGATCATCGTCGGCGTCGGGGGAGCGCTCGCGCGCGCACTCGTCACCTGGAGCCAGCATCGGTTCAGCGCCGCGGAGCTGCCCGACAGGCGGGCACTCCGCTTCCCGCCCATGGTGCGGCTCGCCACCGTCACCGGTCGGGCGGAGACCGTCGAGCAGGCCATCTCGGCACTGCCCGATTCGGTCGACGGTCATGAATCGGCGACAATTGATGTGCTCGGCCCCGTCGATGCGGGCGACGGACTCGTGCGGGCCACGATCAGGTTCGACTATGCGCTCGGCGCAGAGGTCGCGCGCAGCCTTCGCTCGTCGATCATCCGCAATTCGACGGGCCGCACCAAGCGCCAGACCAGCAAGGCCACGGGCACCAAGACCAGCTTCAGGCCCCCGCCTGTCTTGAGGGTTCGATTCGACGACACGGAGATCCTGGAATGAAACTCGTCTTCGCCGGCACCCCCGCCGTCGCCCTTCCCACTCTCGACCTGCTCGCCCGGCACCACGAGGTCGCCGCCGCCGTCACGCGCGAGGATTCCCCGCAGGGCCGAAAGCGCGTTCTCACCCCGTCGCCCGTCGCCGTGCGTGCTGAGGAGCTCGGCATCCGCACCATTCGGGCGAACAGGCTCGACGACGAGGTCACATCGCAGCTCGCAGACCTGCAGCCCGACCTCGGTGTGATCGTGGCCTACGGAGGACTCGTGCGCAGTCCGCTCCTCGAGACGCCGCGCCTCGGCTGGATCAACCTGCACTTCTCGCTTCTTCCCCGGTGGCGGGGCGCCGCGCCCGTGCAGTGGTCGATCATGGGCGGCGACGCCGACGGGGGCGCAACCGTATTCCAGCTGGTGCCGGCGCTCGACGCCGGCCCGATCTTCGACAGCATCGCCCGACCCATCGGCGCTCATGAGACGTCGGGGCATCTCCTCGAGGCCCTGTCGCACGACGGCGCCGAGCTCACGCTGAAGGTCGTCGACGCCCTGGCGGCGGGCACGGCCCGGTCCGCCGAGCAGCAGGGCGAGGCGACGCCGGCGCCGAAGATCACCCTCGAGCACGCCCGCATCGACTGGACGGCCGATCTCGACACCGTGTTCCGTCGCATCCGGGCCACCACGCCCGAACCGGGCGCCTTCACGATCGTCGACGGTCTGAGGGTCAAGATCCTCGAGGCCGCGCCCACCTACGACTCGCCCCCGCTGCGCGCGGGCGAACTCACCGGCGACGGCTCCCGCGTGCTGATCGGCACGGCGACCTCGCCGCTCGAACTGCTGAAGGTGCAGCCCGCCGGCAAGAAGCCCATGCGCGCCGCCGACTGGTGGCGGGGTCTCGCCACAGGCCGTCCCCACAGCGCCGACCCACTCGCATCCGACAGATTCGACACCCCATGAACGCCCGACGCCCCGCCCCCTCGCAGATCGTGCAGCCCGCGCGCCGAATCGCCCTCGAGGTGATCACGGCCGTGCGCGAAGACGACGCCTACGCGAATCTTCTGCTCCCCACCAAGATCGCGCGGGCCAGGCTGCAGACCAACGACGCCGCCCTGGCCACCGAACTCACCTACGGCACGCTCCGGATGCGCGGGTACTACGACAGGGTCATCTCCCTGGCGGCCGCGCGCCCGGTCGAGAAGATCGATCCGGTCGTGCTCGACGTGCTCGAGCTGGCAGCGCACCAGCTGCTCGGCATGCGCGTGGCCACCCACGCGGCCGTCAACGAGTCGGTCGAACTCGCTCGCCTCGTGAGTTCGCGCTCCGCGACCGGATTCGTCAACGGAGTGCTGCGCACCATCACGCGCAGCGAGCCCGACGAGTGGCGCGACCGTGTGATCGCCGAGGCGAAAGACTCGGATGCCCGCCTCGCCGCCGAGTACTCGCACCCGACCTGGATCATCCGCGCGTTCCGCCGCTCCCTGGCCGCGTCCGGCGTCTCGCCCGACGCGCTCGACGACGAGCTGCGCGATCTGCTCGAGGCCGACAACGTTCCTCCGCGGCTGGGTCTGGTGGCGCTTCCCGGGCTCGCGGATCGCTCTCAGCTCACCATCACGGGCCGCCCCACCCGTCGCTCTCCCGTGGGCTTCTCGGCCACCGGGGGAGACCCGAGCGACATCGACGAGGTCAAGGCCGGAACCGTTCGCGTGCAAGACGAGGGGTCGCAGATCGCCGCCCTCGCCCTCAGCCGTGCTGCGACCATCGCCCCGGGCGAGAAGTGGCTCGACCTCTGCGCCGGTCCGGGAGGAAAGTCCGCCCTGCTCGCCGCGGAGGCGCGTCTGGGAGGCGCCGTGCTCACTGCGAACGAGCCCGTGCCCGCCCGCGCCCAGCTGGTGCGCAACGCGCTCGAGGCGATTCCCGACCCGCCCGAGGTCTGGCAGCTCGACGGAACGACGATCGGCGACGCGCAGCCGCAGTCCTTCGACCGCATCCTGGTCGACGCGCCGTGCACCGGCCTCGGCGCGCTGCGGCGTCGACCCGAAGCGCGCTGGCGCAAGAGCCCGCGTGACGTGGCCGACCTCGTGCAGCTGCAGGAACGACTCATCGACTCCGCCATCGAGGCACTGCGCCCCGGCGGCATCCTGGCCTACGTCACGTGCTCGCCCCACGTGGCCGAGACGCGCGGCCAGGTGGCCGGCGCCCTGTCGCGTTGGGGAGACCGCATCTCGGCGCTCGACACCCGGTCGGTCGTGGAGCGGATCTCGAGCGGTAACGACGGCGACGAGCACGATGAGCAGGGCCGGCACGACGCGACCGAGCCGTCCCAGGTGCAGCTCTGGCCCCATATCGATGCCACGGATGCGATGTTCATCGCGCTCTTCCGCAAGGCCGACGAGCACCGGTGAGCCGCAGCCTGGCGCCCGCATCCCACTGGATAGGCTGATCCCCATGCCCGTGCGTATCAATCCCAGCATCCTCGCCGCCGACTTCGCCCACCTCGCGAGGGAGCTCGACCGCATCTCCTCTGCCGATGCGGTGCACGTCGACGTGATGGACAACCACTTCGTGCCGAACCTCACGTTCGGCATCCCCGTCGTGGAGCGGCTGCTCCAGGTCACCGAGCTGCCGCTCGACATGCACCTCATGATCACCGACGTCGACCGCTGGGCGCCCACGTTCGCCGAGCTCGGCGTCTTCTCCGTCACGTTCCACGCCGAGGCCACCGACGAGCCCGTCGCGCTGGCCCGCCGCCTGCGGCAGATCGGCGCCCGCGCGGGCCTCGCCATCAAGCCCGGAACCCCGGTCGAGCCCTACCTCGAGGTGCTCGACGAGTTCGACCAGCTACTGGTCATGACGGTCGAGCCCGGCTTCGGCGGTCAGTCGTTCATGCCCGAGACCATGGGCAAGCTGGTCGCCGCGCGCGAGGTCGCCTCCCGCTCGGGCCTCGACGTCTGGCTCCAGGTCGACGGGGGCATCAACCTGCAGACCATCGAGGTCGCCGCGCGCGCGGGTGCAGACACCTTCGTGGCCGGGTCGAGCGTGTTCGGCGCCGACGACGCGGGTGAGCAGGTGGGGCTGCTCCGCCAGAAGGCGCTCGAGCACACCCACGTCGCCTAAACTGCTCAGGTGAAGACTTTCGATGAGCTGTTCTCCGAGCTGAGCGCCAAGGCGCTCGAGCGCCCAGACGGCTCCGGCACCGTGCGCGAACTCGACGCCGGCGTGCATTTCATCGGCAAGAAGATCGTCGAAGAGGCCGCAGAGGTCTGGATGGCCGCGGAGTACGAATCCGACGACGAGATGGTCGCCGAGATCTCCCAGCTGCTGTACCACCTCCAGGTGCTCCTGATCGCCAAGGGACTCACCCCCGCCGACGTGTACCGACATCTCTGAGTCCGACTCCCACTCGTTTCGCACCCATAGCTGTCCAGACGGGCGAGCCCAGGCTCGCCCGTCGAAAACTCGAAAGACTCTTATGCTCAAGATCGCGGTGCCCAACAAGGGCTCCCTGTCCGAAACCGCCGTGCAGATGCTCGCCGAGTCGGGGTACCAGACCCGACGCGACAGCCGTGAGCTGCACCTCGTCGACGAACGCAACGGGGTGGAGTTCTTCTACCTCCGTCCGCGCGACATCGCCACCTACGTCGGCAGCGGCGCACTCGACATCGGCATCACCGGGCGCGACCTGCTCCTCGACTCCGAGTCTCCCGCCCGCGAGATCGCGTCGCTGCAGTTCGGCGAGTCGACGTTCCGCTTCGCGGGTCCGGATGGCGACTTCGCCGCGGTGTCAGACCTCGAGGGCCGGCGGGTCGCCACCAGCTATCCGGGGCTCGTGAAGGCGTTCCTCGCCGGCCACTCCGTCTCCGCCACTCTTGTGCGCCTCGACGGCGCCGTGGAATCGGCCGTGAGGCTCGGGGTCGCCGACGCCGTCGCCGATGTCGTCTCGACGGGCTCCACGCTCAAGAAGGCCGGGCTCACGATCTTCGGCCCCGTCATCCTCGAATCGTCGGCCGTCGTCATCTCGTCCGGCGTCGACAAGCCCGGGGCGGACACGCTGCTGCGTCGCCTGCAGGGCGTGCTCGTGGCCCGGCAGTACGTGCTGATGGACTACGACGTTCCGCTGGTGAAGCTCGACGCCGCGGCCGCCATCACGCCCGGCCTCGAGTCGCCCACCATCTCGCCGCTGCGCGACCCCGAGTGGGTCGCCGTGCGATCGATGGTTCCGCTGGCAGACACGAACCAGGTGATGGAC
The DNA here is from genome assembly GCF_001422485.1 of Agreia sp. Leaf283. Lineage (GTDB taxonomy): Bacteria > Actinomycetota > Actinomycetes > Actinomycetales > Microbacteriaceae > Agreia. Next base: position 236,720 of record NZ_LMNF01000002.1, on the reverse strand, counting down.
GCCCTGTACGACGTCGGTGCCCGCGCCATCCTGGTCAGCCCGATCCACGCAGCACGGATCTGACCATGCCCGTCGCCGTTCGTGTCATCCCCTGCCTCGACGTGGCCGCCGGCCGCGTCGTCAAGGGCGTGAAGTTCGTGAACCTGCGAGATGCGGGCGACCCCGTCGAGCTCGCTCGCATCTATGCCGAGCAGGGCGCCGACGAGCTCACGTTCCTCGACGTGACCGCCACGGTCGACGACAGGTCGACCACCTACGACGTCGTGCGCAAGACGGCGGAGCAGGTCTTCATCCCCCTCACCGTGGGCGGGGGAGTGCGCTCGAGCGAGGACGTCGCGCGCCTCCTCGCCTCCGGAGCAGACAAGATCGGCGTGAACAGCGCGGCGATCGCGAGGCCCGAGCTGATCGACGAGATCGCCGACAGGTTCGGGGCCCAGGTCATCGTGCTCTCGCTCGACATCAAGCGCAGCGATTCGGTGCCCTCGGGCTTCGTCGTGACCACGCACGGCGGCCGTCGCGAATCCGGCCTCGATGCCCTCGACTGGGCCGCGGAGGCGATCAGGCGTGGTGCCGGCGAGCTGCTCGTGAACTCGATCGACGCCGACGGCACGAAAGACGGATTCGACCTCGAGCTCATCGGGCTGATGCGCTCGATCAGCCGGGTCCCCGTGATCGCGTCGGGCGGCGCCGGCCGCCTGGAGCACTTTCCCGAGGCGGTCCGCGCCGGCGCCGACGCCGTGCTCGCCGCGTCCGTGTTCCACAATCGTGAACTGACCATCGGCCAGGTCAAAGAAACGCTGAGACAGGACGGGGCGCTGATCCGATGAGCCAGACACCAGACGACGTCGAGGCCGTGCTCGCGCGGGCACACTTCGCGGCCGACGGCCTCCTTCCCGCGATCATCCAGCAGTGGGACACCAAGGATGTTCTTATGCTGGGCTACATGAACGCCGAAGCACTGCGTCGCACCCTCACCGAGGGCCGTGTCACCTTCTGGTCGCGCTCGCGCCAGGAGTTCTGGCGCAAGGGAGACACCTCGGGTCACGCGCAGTACGTGCGCGGGGCCGCTCTCGACTGCGACGACGACACGCTGCTCGTGCAGGTCGAGCAGATCGGTGCCGCCTGCCACACCGGCGCCCACGCATGCTTCGACGTCGATCCGCTCGACCCGGTGCTCGGCTTCTCAGAGGCCCCGGCATGATCGGGGGACGCGTCGCGTCGACGACGAGAGCCGAATTCGATTCGCGCCTTCACACGCATCGCGTGCTGCCCGTTCTCCGAACCCTCTTCGCCGACGGCGAGACACCGGTCGGCGTCTACCGCAAGGTGGCGAGAGGCCGCGCAGGGTCGTTCCTGCTCGAGTCCGCCGGACAGGGCGGCGTGTGGTCGCGATTCTCGTTCATCGGCGTCTCGAGCTACGGCGTGCTCACGAGCGAGGCCGAGAAGGCGGTCTGGGTCGATCTCGGGCTGCCGGAGGCCCAGGCGTTCCCCGAGGGCCTGCCGCAGCAGCCCCTGGCTGCGTTGTCCGAGCTGTTCCACACGTGGCAGACGCCGGTCATCTCCGGCCATCCGCCGCTCACGGGCGGGCTCGTCGGTTTCATCGGCTGGGAGACCATCCGTCAGATCGAGCACCTGCCCGACGCTCCGCCCGCCGACTACGCGGTTCCGAGCCAGGCCATGGGTTTCGTGCGCGACCTGATCGTGATCGACCACCTCACGGGCACCGTGCAGCTCATCGCCACGGTGCTCTCCGACGCCCAGGGCGATGCGGATGCCCAGTGGCGCGACTCGCAGGAGCGTCTCGACGCGATGCAGGCCGAGTTGGCGAAACCCAGCGAGGCCCGCCTCGACGAGGCCGACTTCGACACGGCCGGCCTGCCCCTGGCCCGCACAGAACGACACGACTTCCTCGACGCCATCGAGCGCGCCAAGGTGCACATCCGCGACGGCGACGTCTTCCAGGTCGTCATCTCGCAGCGCTTCGACCTCGAGTGCACGGCGGAGCCCATCGACGTCTACCGCGTGCTCCGCACACTGAACCCGAGTCCGTACCTCTATCTGCTCGCGCTCGAACGACCCGACGGCACGCCGTACACGATCGTCGGGTCGAGCCCGGAGGCACTCGTCAAGGTCGAGAACGGCCGGGCGTTCACCCACCCGATCGCGGGATCGCGTCCGCGCGGAACAACAGTCGAGAGCGACGTCGAGCTGGAGCACGAGCTCCTCGGCGACGAGAAGGAGAAGTCCGAGCACCTGATGCTCGTCGACCTCGCCCGCAACGACCTGCTCAAGGTCTGCGTGCCCGGCACGGTCGAGGTCACCGAGTTCATGCGCATCGAACGGTTCAGCCACATCATGCACATCGTCTCGTCGGTCGAGGGGGCCATCAGGCCGGGCGTAACGGCGATCGACGTGTTCAGCGCCACGTTCCCCGCAGGCACCCTCTCGGGCGCTCCCAAGCCCCGGGCCCTGCAGATCATCGACGAGCTCGAACCCGCCCAGCGCGGCGTCTACGGGGGAGTGGTGGGCTACTTCGGCTTCGCCGGCGACGCCGACCTGGCCATTGCGATCCGCACCGCCACGATCGAGTCGGGCGTCGCACATGTGCAGGCCGGCGGCGGACTCGTCGCCGACTCCGATCCCGACTCGGAGTTCCTCGAGTCGCAGAACAAGGCGGCAGCTCCGCTCCGGGCCGTCGCGATCGCGAACGCCATGAGGCGCATCGTATGACGACAGACACGGATGCTGCGGGTCCGGCCTCGAGACCGGGCTCGGCCCGCCTGAAGGGCCTGATGATCCTCGGGGTCCTCGTCGTGAGCGCCCTCGTGTTCCTGGCGTGGTCGCAGTCGTGGGGAACCCTGACCGTGACGGGCGACGGGGCATCCGGCCGCGCGCTCGACGTGCCCGGGGCGACGGCGGCGCCGGCCCTGGCCGCGCTCGGCCTCGCAGGACTCGCCAGCGCCGCCGCGCTGGCGATCGCGGGTCCGGTGATCCGCATCGTGCTCGGGGTGCTGCAGGTGCTGCTCGGCGCGAGCATCGTGCTCTCGGGCACCGGTCCGCTCGTCGACCCGGTGTCGGCGGGGGCTCCGGTCGTCACGGCGGCCACCGGTGTCGCCGGAACGGAGTCGATCAAGGCGATCGCGCGCAGCGAGGCCGTCACCGCCTGGCCGGTCGTCGCCATCCTGCTCGGCGCGCTGCTGGCCGTTCTCGGCATCGCCGTGGCCGCCACGACGACCCGCTGGCCCGCATCCGGACGCCGTTACCAGGCCGTGCGCTTCGCGTCGGAGGACGGCCGAGTGCTCGGCGCCGACGAACTGCTCGAGCTCGGCGCAGACGACGAGTCCACCGATTCCGACGCGTCGTCCGCGCCCGACGTGACGGAGAGCCCCGACGACGCGGCCGTACGCCGCAAGGCGACTTCGGTCGACAACTGGGACAGCCTGAGCCGGGGCACGGACCCCACCGCATAGGCCCGGTGCTGAAGAGCGCTCATCCGTTTTCGACTACAATTGACCTTCGAACAAGAGGAGTTCCATGAGCAACGTTTCTGAAGAACCGGGTCACGGCCACTCGCCTGCAGCCTGGACGGCCGTGATCGTGATGCTGATCGCTTTCAGCATCGGCACCGTAGCGTTCTTCTTCGACGTGCAGTGGCTCGTCTGGGCCTCGGCAGGGCTCCTCGTCGTGGGCGCGATCCTCGGCAAGGTCCTCTCCGTCGCCGGCTACGGCGCGTACAGCCCGCGGTACGCAGGCAAAGGACACTAGAGGGTGCTCGACCAGCTCCTCGCCGGGGCAGTCGAGGACGCCGCGACCAGGCAGCAGACCATGAGTCTGGCGTCGGTCGAGGCCGCCGCCCTGGCCGCACCCGCGCCCCTCGATGCGCTCTCGTTCCTCGCTCCCGCCGATCGCGTCAAGGTGATCGCCGAGATCAAGCGATCGAGCCCGTCGAAGGGCGCCCTCGCCGACATCGTCGACCCGCAGGCGCTCGCCCGCGAGTACGAGGCCGGCGGGGCCAGTGCCGTCAGCGTGCTCACCGAGGGCCGTCGCTTCGGCGGGTCGCTCGACGACCTGCGTGCCGTGCGCGCGGCCATCTCGATCCCCGTGCTGCGCAAAGACTTCATCGGCCTCGAGTACCAGGTGTTCGAGGCCCGTGCCGCGGGCGCAGACCTGGTGCTGCTCATCGTCGCCGCGCTCGACCAGGCGACCCTCGTCCGACTGCACGCGCTCATCACCGAGCTCGGTATGACCGCGCTCGTCGAGACGCACTCCGCCGACGAGGTCAGCAGGGCGATCGATCTCGGTTCCCGCGTGATCGGCGTCAACGCACGCAACCTCAGCACCTTCGAGCTCGACCCCGATCTCTTCGGGCGACTCGCGGGCAGCATTCCCGACGGCACGGTCCGCATCGCGGAATCCGCCGTCAAGACCGCCTCCGATGTGACCCACTACCGCCGAGCCGGAGCAGACGTCGTGCTCGTCGGCGAAGCCCTCGTCACCCACGGAAGCCCGCGCGAGACCCTCACAGAATTCCTGAGCGTGACACCATGACGATCGAAGCGACCCCCACCCACCTGCGCGACGAGCAGGGTCCGTTTTTCGGCGAGTTCGGGGGCCGGTTCATGCCGGAGTCCCTGATCGCCGCCCTCGACGAACTCTCCGCCGCCTACGACGTCGCGAAGGCAGACCCCGAGTTCCACCGCGAGCTGGCAGAACTGCACCGCACCTACACGGGGCGGCCCTCGATCATCACCGAGGTGCCCCGCTTCGCCGAGCACGCGGGCGGCGCACGCATCCTGCTGAAGCGCGAAGACCTGAACCACACCGGATCGCACAAGATCTGCAACGTGCTCGGCCAGGCCCTCATCGCCAAGCGCATCGGAAAGACCCGCCTCATCGCCGAGACCGGAGCGGGCCAGCACGGCGTCGCCACCGCGACCGCCGCCGCCCTCTTCGGCATGGAGTGCGTCGTCTACATGGGCGAGGTCGACACCGAGCGCCAGGCCCTCAACGTCGCCCGCATGCGTCTCCTCGGCGCCACGGTCATTCCCGTCACCACGGGCACGCGCACCTTGAAAGACGCGCTCAACGAGGCGTTCAGGGACTGGGTCGCGAACGTCGAGAACACGCACTACCTGCTGGGCACGGTCGCCGGCCCCCACCCGTTCCCCGTGATGGTGCGCGACTTCGTCAAGGTCATCGGAGAAGAGGCCCGCCAGCAGGTCATCGACCTGACCGGGGCGCTGCCGGATGCAGTGGTCGCCTGCGTGGGCGGCGGATCGAACGCGATCGGCATCTTCCACGCCTTCCTCGACGACCCCGATGTGGCCCTGCACGGATTCGAGGCCGGCGGCGACGGCGTCGACACGCTGCGCCACGCGGCCAGCATCACCATGGGCCGTCCCGGCGTGCTGCACGGATCGCGCAGCATCATGCTTCAAGACGAAGACGGCCAGACCGTCGACTCGCACTCCATCTCGGCCGGCCTCGACTACCCGGGCGTCGGGCCCGAGCACGCGTGGCTCGCATCCATCGGCCGCGCCACCTACACGCCGGTCACCGACGCGGCCGCCATGCAGGCGTTCAGGCTGCTCTGCCAGACCGAGGGCATCATTCCGGCCATCGAGTCGGCGCACGCCCTCGCCGGCGCCATCGAGCTCGGCCGCACGCTGGGCGAGAAGGCGACCATCCTCGTGAACCTGTCGGGTCGAGGAGACAAAGACGTCGAGACCGCGGGCGCCTACTTCGGCGTTCTGGATGCCGGGGCCGGCGCATGACCGGCGCGCGCGTCGTCGAGTCTCCCGTCGCATCCGCCATCGAGGCCACCAGGCAGAACCGCGCCGGCGCCCTCATCGGCTACCTGCCCGTCGGATTCCCGACGCTCGACGAGAGCGTCGACGCGGCGGTCGCCCTGGTCGAGAACGGCGTCGACGTTCTCGAGCTCGGCATTCCGTACTCCGACCCGGTGATGGACGGTCCGGTCATCCAGAAGGCGACCCAGGCCTCGCTCGACGGCGGCTTCCGGCTGCGTGACGCGTTCACGGCCGTCGAGAGAATCAGGGCAAGGGTCGACGCGCCCGTGCTCCTCATGACCTACTGGAACCCCGTCGTGCAGTACGGAGTCGGCCGCTTCGCCGACGACCTCGTCTCGGCCGGGGGAGCGGGCCTGATCACGCCCGACCTCACGGTCGACTCCGGAGCGGACTGGCTCGCCGAGAGCGATAGGACCGGCCTCGACAGGGTCTTCCTCGCCGCGCCCACCTCGACCGATGAACGGCTGCGGCTCGCCGTCGAGAACAGCAGAGGATTCGTCTACACCGTCTCGACGATGGGCACGACGGGCGCGCGCGCCGAACTCGGCGCGGCCGCGGAGACGCTCGTCGGTCGCCTGCGCTCCGTGGGATCCGTCAGGGCCTGCGTGGGAATCGGCGTGTCCACCCCGGAGCAGATCGCCGAGATCCTCGGCTACGCCGACGGGGCCATCGTCGGATCGGCCCTTGTGCGCGCCCTCGCAGACGACGGGGTCGCAGGCGTCGCACGCCTGACCGCCCGGCTCGCATCAGGCACCGCGCGCTGAGCGTCTGCCCGGCAGTCCTACAATAAGCAGCAGCCCCTCCTGTTCGTTCCGCTCGCTTCGTCGAGCGGACGGGCGCCCGCATGAGCACCACACGATGAAAGGTCGAAACCGTTGGTCTTCGCCCCCACCAGCATCCCGAGCCCGACGCCGGAATGGCAGAGCCTGAAAATCGATGTCAGCGGCTTGACCGGATGGCTGCACAGCCTGGGTCTGCCGCAGTACAACGACACGCTCGAGATCCGCGTCTACGCGCTCTGCATCCTCACGGGTATCGTGCTCGCCACCATCCTCACCTCGCGCCGGCTGACTGCGCGCGGGGCGGAGCCGGGGGTCGTGCTCGACATCATCCTGTGGGCGATCCCGTTCGGCATCATCGGGGCACGCATCTACCACGTGCTCACGCACCCCGGCGATTACTTCGGCGAGGGAATCGAGTGGTGGAAGGTCTTCGCGGTCTGGGAGGGCGGCATCGCCATCTTCGGCTCGCTCATCGGCGGCGCGGTCGGCGCCTACATCGGCTGCCGTCTGAGCGGCATCCGCTTCTGGACCTTCGCCGACGCCCTCGCGCCGGGCATGCTGCTCGCCCAGGCTGCCGGCCGCTTCGGCAACTACTTCAACAACGAACTCTTCGGAACGCCCACCGACCTGCCCTGGGGTCTCGAGATCGAGTCCTCGAACCCGGCCTTCCCCGTGGGCCTCGCCGACGGAACCCTCTTCCACCCCACCTTCCTCTACGAGGTGATCTGGAACCTCGCCGGCGTCGCCGTGATCCTGCTGCTCGAGCGCAAGCTCCACCTTCAGTGGGGCAAGCTGTTCGGCGTCTACCTCATCTGGTACGGCATCGGGCGCACGGTCTTCGAGACGATGCGCGTCGACCCGAGCGAGATCTTCTTCGGCGTTCGCACCAACGTCTGGGGCGCGTGGGCCGCCATCCTCGTCGGCCTCCTCATCATCCTCATCCAGAATCGCGAGCACCCCGGTGCCGAGCCCGGCCCGTACCGGCCCGGCGCAGAGTGGGTGCCGGCGGGGGCTGGGGTAGAATCGAGCGATACTTACTCGGACGACGAGCTCAGGGGCGATGGGGCCACCAGAACTCCCGAGAACGAATCCCTCGAACCAGGCGCCACAAGCGCTCTCGGTGCGAAGTCCTAGAACTGAAAACCACAGTCGCGTAACTCGCCTACTCAGCTTCTCGACCATCACGATCGCCGTCACGACCCGACAGGGCATCCCGGCATCCTCCCTCCATGGGCCAGCGGCGTCCCAGATCCTTCAGTAATCACGTAGAGGACGGCACTTCCTTGTCCCAGCAGCCACGGTCCGAGCACCCATCGCACACCCGCTTCAGCACGCTCCCCGCCGCCCAGGGGTTGTACGACCCCGCGGCGGAGAAGGACGCCTGCGGCCTCGCCATGGTCGCCACCCTGCGTGGAACCGCAGGGCACGACATCATCGACACGGCCCTGGGCGCGCTTCGCAACCTCGAGCACCGCGGCGCGATCGGCTCCGACGCCGGAACGGGTGACGGCGCCGGCATCCTCACCCAGATCCCCGACGAGTTCCTCCGCGCCGTCGGCCCTGCCGACCTGCCCCCGGTCGGGCACTACGCCGTCGGCAACGCCTTCCTGCCCACCGACCCGTCGAACCGCGAGACGATCGTTGCCCGCATCGCCGAGATCGCCGAGGTCGAGGGTCTGCGCATCCTGGGCTGGCGCGAGGTCCCCATCCGTCCCGACGAGCTCGGACGACTCGCCCGCGCGGCCATGCCCGCGATCTGGCAGCTCTTCGTCACCAGCACGACCCACGACGCCGATCGCGGTCCGCTGGCCGGCCTGGCGCTCGACAGGCTGACCTACCGCCTGCGCAAGCGGGCCGAGCGCGAGCTCGAGGTGTACTTCATGTCGCTCTCGTCGCGCACTCTCACCTACAAGGGCATGGTCACGACGCTCCAGCTCGAGCCGTTCTACCCCGACCTCTCCGACGAGCGGTTCGCCTCGAAGCTCGCCCTCGTGCACTCGCGCTACTCCACCAACACGTTCCCGTCGTGGCCTCTCGCCCAGCCGCTGCGCATGATGGCGCACAACGGCGAGATCAACACCGTGCAGGGCAACCGCAACTGGATGCGGGCGCGCCAGTCGCAGCTCGAGTCCGAGGTCATGGGCGACCTGACCCCGCTGCTGCCGATCGTCACGCCCGGCGCCAGCGACTCCGCCTCGTTCGACGAGGTCGTGGAGCTGCTGACCCTGGCCGGACGTTCGCTGCCGCACGCGATCATGATGATGGTGCCGGAGGCCTGGGAGAACCAGGCGGACTTCGACGAGAAGCACCGCGCTTTCTACGAGTACCACTCCATGCTGATGGAGCCGTGGGACGGTCCGGCCGCGCTCGTCTTCACCGACGGCGACCTGGTCGGGGCCACCCTCGACCGCAACGGCCTCCGCCCCGGACGCTACCTCGTGACCGACGACGACCTCGTGGTGCTCGCCAGCGAGATCGGCGTGATCGACGTCGACCCCGCCAGGGTCGTACGCAAGGGACGCCTTCGTCCCGGCAACATGTTCCTGGTCGACACCGCTGCAGGTCGCATCGTCGAAGACGAGGAGATCAAGGACTCGCTCGCCGAAACCGGCCCCTATGCTGAATGGCTCGACGCCGGCCGCATCAACCTGCGCGATCTCCCCGAGCGCGAGCACATAGTGCACACGCCCGCCTCGGTCACGCGGCGCCAGCGCACCTTCGGCTACACGGAGGAGGAGATCCGCATCCTCCTCATGCCGATGGCCAAGAACGGCGCGGAGCCCCTCGGAGCCATGGGCTCGGACACGCCGATCGCTGTGCTCTCCGAGCGGCCGCGGCTGCTCTTCGACTACTTCACCCAGCAGTTCGCCCAGGTGACCAACCCGCCGCTCGACTCGATCCGCGAAGAGGTCGTCACCTCCATGCGCCTCGGTCTCGGGCCGGAACGCAACCTGCTCGCGGCCACGGCAGAGCACACGCGCCAGGTCATCCTCGACTTCCCGGTCATCGACAACGACGAACTCGCGAAGATCCAGCACATCGATCCGCACTCCGGCAGCCGCATCACGACCACGATCCGCGGCCTGTACCGCGTGGAGGACGGTCCACTCGCCATGCAGGAGCGGATCGCCGAGATGTGCCGCGAGGCCGACGAGGCCATCGACAACGGCGCCGCCTTCCTCGTGCTGTCGGACAGGGACTCCAACAAGGATCTGGCTCCCGTTCCGTCGCTGCTCATGCTCTCGGCCGTGCACCACCACCTCATCCGCCAGGAGACCCGCATGAAGGTCGGCCTGATCGTCGAGGCCGGCGACGTGCGCGAGGTGCACCACGTCGCCCTCCTGATCGGCTACGGCGCGTCTGCGGTCAACCCGTATCTCGCCATGGAGACCTGCGAGAACCTCGTGCGCAGCGGCAGACTCACCGGGCTGACCCCCGAGAAGGCCGTCAAGAACGTCATCAAGGCGCTCGGCAAGGGCGTTCTCAAGATCATGTCGAAGATGGGCATCTCGACCGTGTCCAGCTACGCGGGCGCCCAGGCGTTCGAGGCGGTCGGTCTCGGAACGGACTTCGTCAAGGAGTACTTCACCGGAACCACCACCAAGCTGGGCGGAATCGGTATCGACGTCGTCGCATCCGAGAGCGCCAGCCGGCACCGCGCCGCCTACCCCGAAGACGAGGCCGCGTCTGCGCACGAGCCCCTCGCCACCGGAGGCGAGTACCAGTGGCGCCGCGAGGGCCCGCCTCATCTCTTCAACCCCGAGACGGTCTTCCGGCTGCAGCACTCGACGCGCAACCGCCGCTACGACATCTTCCGCGACTACACGCGGCTGATCGACGAGCAGGCCGAGAACCTCATGACCCTGCGGGGCCTGTTCAAGCTGCGCAACGGCGCCCGTCCGCCGGTGCCGCTCGACGAGGTCGAGCCGATCGAGTCGATCGTCAAGCGGTTCTCGACCGGCGCGATGAGCTACGGCTCCATCTCGCAGGAGGCACACGAGACGCTGGCCATCGCCATGAACTCGATCGGTGCGAAGTCGAACACCGGAGAGGGCGGAGAGGACACCGACCGTCTGCTCGACCCGCGCCGTCGCAGCGCGATCAAGCAGGTCGCATCCGGTCGTTTCGGCGTCACCAGCATGTACCTCACCCACGCCACCGACATCCAGCTCAAGATGGCGCAGGGCGCCAAGCCCGGCGAGGGCGGCCAGCTGCCGCCCACGAAGGTCTACCCCTGGGTCGCGCGCACCCGCCACGCCACCGCGGGTGTCGGGCTGATCTCTCCGCCGCCGCACCACGACATCTACTCGATCGAAGACCTCAAGCAGCTCATCTTCGACGTCAAGCGCGCCAACCCTCTGGCCCGTGTGCACGTCAAGCTGGTGAGCCAGTCGGGCATCGGCGCGGTCGCGGCCGGCGTGACGAAGGCCCTCGCCGACGTCGTCCTCGTCTCCGGACACGACGGCGGAACCGGCGCGAGCCCGCTGAACTCCCTGAAGCACGCCGGAACCCCCTGGGAGATCGGACTCGCGGAGACGCAGCAGACGCTCATGCTCAACGGCATGCGCGACCGCGTCGTCGTGCAGGTCGACGGCCAGATGAAGACCGGACGCGACGTCATCATCGGCGCCCTGCTCGGGGCGGAGGAGTACGGTTTCGCCACGGCGCCCCTCGTCGTGGAGGGCTGCATCCTCATGCGCGTCTGCCACCTCGACACCTGCCCCGTCGGCGTCGCGACGCAGAACCCCGAGCTGCGAGCACGGTTCACCGGCAAGCCCGAATTCGTCGTGAACTTCTTCGAGTTCCTGGCGCAGGAGGTGCGCGAGTACCTCGCCGAGCTCGGATTCCGCTCGCTCGAAGAGGCGATCGGACACCACGAGCTCATCGACATGAACGGCGCGATCGAGCACTGGAAGGCCGACGGCCTCGACCTGAGCCCGATCCTCGTCGGACCGGAGTTCACCGACGACGAGCCGCGCTCGAACCGCCGCAAGCAGGACCACGAGCTCGAGAAGCACTTCGACAACCGGCTCATCCGGGAGGCGCAGTCCGCACTCGAGTTCGGCGAGCCCGTGGCCATCACGCTGCCGATCCGCAACACGGAGCGCGCGGTCGGCACGATGCTGGGCAACCAGGTCACGCTGCAGCACGGCGAGGCAGGGCTTCCCGAGGGAACGATCCAGGTCACGCTGCTCGGCTCCGCCGGACAGTCGTTCGGCGCGTTCCTGCCCTCGGGCATCACGCTCCGGCTGGAGGGCGACTCCAACGACTACGTCGGCAAGGGCCTCTCGGGCGGCCAGATCATCGTGCGCCCCGACCGCAAGAGCCAGTTCGCGGCGGAAGACAACGTGATCGCCGGAAACGTCATCGGCTACGGCGCGACCCGCGGCAGCATGTTCATCCGCGGAATCGTGGGGGAGCGCTTCCTCGTGCGCAACTCGGGTGCGACCGCGGTCGTCGAGGGCGTGGGCGACCACGCGCTCGAGTACATGACCGGAGGCCTCGCGCTCATCCTGGGCTCGACCGGGCGCAACCTGGGCGCCGGAATGTCGGGCGGAACAGCCTATGTTCACCGCCTGCGCACCGAGAGCGTGAACCGCGATTCGCTGGCGAGCGGCGAGCTCAGCCTGCTTCCCCTGGGAAGCGCGGATGCGGAGATCGTTCGCGATCTGCTCACGCGCCACGAACTCGAGACGGGATCGACGCTCGCCGCGGCGATGCTCGCCGATTTCGACACGACCGTGACGGAGTTCGTCAAGGTTCTGCCCCGCGACTACGCCGCGGTCCTGCAGACCAGGCAGACGGCCGTCGATGAAGGACTCGATCCCGATGGCGACATCGTCTGGGGACGCATTTTGGAGGTAACCGGTGGCTGATCCCAAGGGATTCCTGAAGGTACAGGAGCGCGAGCTGCCCAAGAGACGACCGGTCTCGGTGCGGCTCATGGACTGGAAAGAGGTCTACGAGCAGGGAGACCCGTCGGAGCTCCGTCGCCAGGCCGGCCGATGCATGGACTGCGGCATCCCGTTCTGTCATCAGGGCTGCCCACTCGGAAATCTCATTCCCGAGTGGAACGACCTCATGTTCCGGGGCGAGGGTCGCCAGGCCATCGAGCGCCTGCACGCGACGAACAACTTCCCCGAGTTCACGGGCCGGCTCTGCCCGGCGCCCTGCGAGAGCTCCTGCGTGCTGGGAATCAACCAGCCCGCGGTCACGATCAAGCAGGTCGAGGTGTCGATCATCGACCAGGCGTTCGCGAACGGCTGGGTGCAGCCGCACCCGCCCGAGCGCCTCAGCGGCAAGACGGTCGCCGTGGTCGGCTCCGGCCCCGCCGGCCTGGCCGCGGCCCAGCAGCTGACCCGCGCCGGCCACACCGTCGCCGTCTACGAGCGCGACGACCGCATCGGAGGCCTGCTCCGCTACGGCATCCCCGACTTCAAGATGGAGAAGAAGCAGCTCGAGCTGCGTCTGAACCAGATGATGGCCGAGGGCACGCGATTCCGCGCCGGCATCACCATCGGCGTCGACATCTCGTGGGACGATCTGCGGGCTCGCTACGACGCCGTGATCGTCTGCACCGGTGCGACGGTTCCCCGCGACCTGCCCATCCCGGGCCGCGACCTCTCCGGCGTGCACTTCGCCATGGACTACCTGGTGCAGCAGAACAGGATCGGCGCCGGCGACACGATCGCCGACCAGATCACGGCCGAGGACAAGCACGTCGTCGTCCTCGGCGGTGGAGACACGGGCGCCGACTGCATCGGAACGGCGCACCGCCAGGGAGCTCGCTCGGTCACGAACCTCGCCATCGGCGCCCAGCCGCCCAGCGAGCGACGCGACGACCAGCCCTGGCCGACCTTCCCGACGCTCTTCGAGGTGTCGAGCGCCCACGAGGAGGGCGGCGAGCGGCAGTACCTCGCCTCCACGGTCGAGTTCCTTTCGAACGAGTCCGGCGAGGTCCGGGCCATCCGTGTAGCCGAGACCGAGTTCATCGACGGCCGTCGCGTGCCCAAGGCCGGCACGGAGCGCGAGATCCCCGCCGATCTCGTGCTGCTCGCCCTGGGATTTACGGGAGCCGAGCACGCCGATCTCACGAACCAGCTGGGCGCTCGTTTCGACGATCGCGGCACCGTCGGACGGGCCGGCGACTACCAGACGAGCGTTCCCGGCGTCTTCGCAGCCGGAGACGCGGGCCGCGGCCAGTCGCTGATCGTCTGGGCCATCGCCGAAGGACGTGCTGCGGCATCGGCCGTAGACGAGTACCTTGAAGGTGCCACGGAACTTCCGTTCCCCGTCAAGCCCACCGACCGCTCGATCTCCATCTAGAACGTCATTTCCCGTTCCATCCTTCATCCGATTCAGCCACTGATCCCTATTGCGCCCTCCTCGGGCGCAGAGAACACGGAGTACCACAACACGATGAGACGCGCAAAAATCGTCGCCACACTCGGTCCGGCAACGTCCACCTACGACGACATCCGGGCGATCATCGACGCCGGTGTCGACGTCTGCCGCATGAACCTGAGCCACGGAACGTACGACGTGCACGAGGGCATCTACGCCACCGTGCGCAAGGCCGCCGCAGATTCGGGTCGCGCCGTCGCGGTGCTGGTCGACCTGCAGGGCCCGAAGATCCGCCTCGGCAAGTTCGAGGGCGGCCCGTACTACCTCAGCGAGGGTGACATCTTCACGATCACCATCGACGATGTGCTCGGAACGAAGGAGCTGTCGGGAACGACGTTCAAGGGCCTGCCCCAGGACGTGAAGCCCGGCGACTTCCTTCTGATCGACGACGGCAAGGTCAAGGTCGAGGTCATCGAGTCCGACGACCGCACCGTGACCACGAAGGTGATCGTCGCCGGCAACGTCTCGAACAACAAGGGCATCAACCTCCCCGGTGTCGCGGTCAACGTGCCGGCGCTCTCCGAGAAGGACGAGGCCGACCTGCGTTGGGGCCTGAAGCTGGGTGCAGACCTCATCGCCCTGTCGTTCGTTCGCGACGCCAAAGACGTCGAGCGGGTCCACGAGATCATGGCGGAGGAGAACCGTCGCGTTCCCGTCGTGGCGAAGATCGAGAAGCCCCAGGCCGTCGACAACCTCGAAGAGATCATCGACGCGTTCGACAGCATCATGGTGGCCCGTGGCGACCTGGGCGTCGAGCTTCCCCTCGAGGCCGTACCGATCGTGCAGAAGCGCGCGATCGAGCTCTCCCGCCGCATGGCCAAGCCGGTCATCGTCGCAACGCAGATGCTCGAGTCCATGATCTCCAGTCCGATCCCGACCCGCGCCGAGACCTCCGACGTCGCCAATGCCGTGCTCGACGGTGCCGACGCCGTGATGCTGAGCGGTGAGACGAGTGTCGGCGAGTACCCGGTGATCACGGTGCAGACCATGGCTCGCATCGTCGAGTCCACCGAGGTGCACGGACTCGACCGCATTCCCGCGCTCGGCACGAAGCCGCGCACGCAGGGCGGCGCCGTGACCCTCGCGGCCGAGGAGGTGGCGAACTTCGTCGAGGCGAAGTTCGTGGTCGTCTTCACCGAATCGGGCGACTCGGTTCGTCGCATGTCGCGACTCCGCTCGAAGATCCCCATGATCGGACTGACGCCCGAAGAGGGTATCCGCAACCGCATGGCCCTCACCTGGGGTGTCGAGTCGTACCTCACCGAGCGCGTCAAGCACACCGACCAGCTCATGGTGCAGGTCGACGAGGTGCTCCTCAGCAATGAGTTGGCAGAAGCAGGCGACAAGGTCGTGGTGATCTGCGGATCCCCTCCCGGAAAGTCGGGCACGACGAACGACATGCGCATCCATGTCGTCGGCTCGGCCCACAACCCGTCGAAGCCCGAGGTCATCGAGAACTAGCACCACTCTCGAGAACTCGAAGCGCCCCCTCGCGACACTCGCGAGGGGGCGTTTTCGCGTCGTCAGGAACCGCTTGTACACCTCGGCGGCAGCGTTGACAATGGGCGGCGTCCGCTCTGTCGCCCGCTCATTCCGCGGAATAGTGTCAGCACATGACAGACACGACGAACGGCGAGATCAACGGAACGACAGCGCAGTCACCGGCCTCGACCGGCCCGGATGCGCGAACCATCGGCGACTGGACGGATCTCGGACGGGAGATGTGGTCGTACCTGACCGGCCGCGGCGCGGCAGTCAACTACAGCTTCGTCGACATGGTCGTCGAGGTTCCCCGAGACATCGGCCCGGACGCGCCGCGCGCGACCTGGAAGCTCAACGGCACGCTCCGCGTCACCACCAGCGACGACACGGCCGCCGGCTCAGACACCCTGCGGTCCTGACGGCCATGACGGCCGCCATCCGTTTCGACATCGACATGACCTTCGTCCTCGAAGGCGTCGACGAGGACATCGACGGGTCGGTTCGTGCGTCCGGCTCCACGATCGAGGTCGTCCTCTCCCATCCCGAGGCCTTCATCGATCGCACACGGGCCTCGCTGGGTCGCGTCCGCGAGCTCGCCCGCGGCCTGGCGAGCCGCGGCATCACGGTGCGCCTCTCCGGGCCGTCCGGCATGGTGGGGGAGCTGGGCGCCGTGAAGACGTCCGTCGCGCAGCGAGTCGCCTCGGGCTCGCCGCACATCCGCCTGGGCAGAGTGGGCGCCATCTCCTCGATGCTGAAGAAGAGGGCGTCGTCCGATTCCCCGACGCGGGTCGGCTTCCCGCCGTCCACGCTGCTGCCGCTGCTGCCCACGTTCGACCGCCACTCCAGGTTCCGACCGACCACGACGCACGCTGCACCGGGATCGGGTCGCCCCCGGCTGATCTTCGTGATCGGCTCCGAGAACTGGGACGGCTCGCCCCCGCGCGAATTCGATCTCCTCGACGGCGTGACGGTCATCGGGTCGGGTCCCGACGCCGATCTGCAGCTAGACGGGCTCGATCCCGTGCACGCGACCATCACACACACGGATGCCGACGAGTACGCGTTCCGCCTCGTTTCGCAGACGGACGACGGCGGGGCGGTGCCCCTCCTCGACCGCGACTCGCCGAGGCGAGCGACCGACCGGGTGCTCCGCACGGGTGCACGACTGGAACTCGGAGACTGGCGGCTCGGCTACTTCCGGGCCGAGTTCGCCGATCACGGTCGCCCCTTCGGTGGCAGGATGGGCGGGGAGCTCTCGCGGCAGAAGCCGCAGCCGCCCCGGCCGGGCGCACCGCGTCGTGGGGGAATGGAGCAGTAGCAGACGGGCGGTGCGCGTGGACGACGAGTCGATTCCCGTCTACGGCACGCCCGATGGCCTGCCTGCCGCTCACATCTCTCCTGTCTACGGCACGCGCGAGCCCGCCCCCTCCGCCGATGCGCCGGATCGGCCCCCGGTCATTCGGCGTCGATCGATTCAGAGGCGTCTGACCGAGGCCGTGCGTCGGCTCGTCCGCACCGTTCTCGAGCCGGGCGGCGGAAACGAACTCGACTGGAGCGACTACCCCGGCATCCACGCGGGGGATGATCAATCGGTCCTCGACGGCCTCCGTCTCGACGACGTCCTCGATCGCAACGACAGGGTGCTGGCCCGGGTGCGACGGGCGCTCGAGGCCGAGTTCCGTGTGCACTGGTGGGCGAACATCGACACGGAGTCGCTGGAGGTGCAGGACAACGCGTGGGGCGGGGCGAGCATGTTGCAGACCGCACGCTCTGCCACGTGGCGCACGACGTCGGGCCTCACGAGTGTCGAAGACAGGGACATGGCGGCGCGAATCGTGGGCGTCGCCCTCACTCATGAGGGCTTCGAGGACCAGAGCCTTCAGAGACTCGATGACGAATGGGTCCTGTCCGCACGCCATGCCGATATGCCTGAATCAGTGCTCACACTCCGGCTCGGCTACAGCGAGTTCGAAGTGACGTTGGACTCGTCCGGTGTTCTCGCCACCGAGCTCGAGACAGAATTCCGTCTCCGAGCCGAACAGTTCTCGCGACGCGACGCTTAACGAGGAATGACCCAGGCGATTCGCCTGGGCCATTCTCTGATGGGCTGGAAATGCTCAGCTCATATGCGTGGGTTTCTTAGCCCTGCCGCGACTTGAACCTGGGGTTGAGCTTGTTGATCACGAGCGTGCGCCCGTTGCGTCGAACAATCTGCGAACCCTGCATCTTCTTCATCGAACCCAGTGAATTGCGTACCTTCATACTGAACTCCTTCCCTTTGAGGAGTACAACGAGATCGCCGCGAATATATTCCTGGTACCGGTGGTGGGACTCGAACCCACAAGCCCTCACGGACAGCGCATTTTGAGTGCGCCGCGTCTGCCATTCCGCCACACCGGCTCGTTCACGTGCTGGCATCAGAATACCGTAGGCTTGCAGGGTGTCAGACCAAGAAACCACCCCCGTCGCGCCCCGTCGCGTTGTCGTTGCAGAAGACGAATCGCTGATCCGTCTCGATATCGTCGAGATCCTCCGTGACAACGGTTTCGAGGTCGTCGGCGAGGCCGGAGACGGCGAGACCGCCGTCGCCCTGGCCACAGAGCTCCGTCCCGACCTGGTGATCATGGACGTCAAGATGCCCCAGCTCGACGGCATCTCCGCGGCAGAGCGCCTCAGCAAGGGCCACATCGCCCCCGTCGTGCTGCTGACCGCGTTCAGCCAGAAAGAACTGGTCGAGCGCGCGACCGAGGCCGGCGCGCTGGCCTACGTCGTCAAGCCGTTCACCCCGAACGACCTGCTTCCCGCGATCGAGATCGCCCTCTCGCGCTACGCCCAGATCATCACCCTCGAGGCCGAGGTCGCCGACCTGGTCGAGCGCTTCGAGACCCGCAAGCTCGTCGATCGGGCCAAGGGCCTCCTCAACGAGAAGATGGGCCTCACCGAGCCCGAGGCCTTCCGCTGGATCCAGAAGGCGTCGATGGACCGCCGACTGACCATGCACGATGTCGCCCTGGCGATCATCGAGCAGCTCAGCGCCAAGAAGTAGAGCCGGCCCTGTCGTCCACCGGTTCCGCGTTCCGCCGGGGCCCCGCGAAGCCCACCCAGTCCGAGCGACCGGTCCGGCGTGCCACGCTCAAGCTCAAGCATGAGGCGCTCCCCGAGAACGCGGCGCTGTTCAGCGATGACATCGTCGCCGTCGCGCGCAGGGTCAGCGGCGTCGAACTCGACTATTCGGTCGCGAGCCTCGAGCAGGTCGACGCGCTGATCGCCGGCTTCCGCGCGCAGGGAGTGACAGAGGATCGATTCGCCGAGACCCTCTTCGGGTTCGGCTGCTACGTCGGCGAAGTCATGGTGCGCCAGGCGCACGGATCGTGGACGGGCAGCGCGGGAACCGCACTGGAGGCCTACGCCAGCTTCCCGCTGCTGGTCTCCCTGCCACCCGACAACCTCAGCAACCCCGTCGGCAAGGTGTTCAAGGCGTTCCGCAACGGCGACGCCGACAGCATCGTGCAGTTCTACCGGGTGATGACCTCGGCCTGATCAGGCCTCAGCGCTCGTCGATTCGGTGCTTGTCGATTCAGTGCTTGTCGATGATCATGTTCGTGATGCGGATCGTCGAGCAGCGGCGGCCCTGATCGTCGTCGATCGCGATCTCGTGCGTCGTGAGCGTGCGCCCCAGGTGGATGGGCGTGCAGACCGCGGTAACGATGCCCGAGCGAGCCGATCGCGTGTGAGACGCATTGATCTCGATGCCGACCGCGAGACGGTCGGGGCCCGCGTGCAGGTTCGCCGACATCGATCCGAGCGATTCACCGAGCACCACGTAGGCGCCGCCGTGCAGCAGCTGGGCCGGCTGCCTGTTGCCCTCGACGGGCATCGTCGCGACCGCCCGTTCGAGCGAGAACTCGACGAACTCGATGCCCATCTTGTCGGCGAGCTCGCCCGCCCCACGTTCGCGGATCCAGCCGAGCGCATCCACCGGGTTGTCAGTCATGGTCGCCTTCGAATGTGTGAGCCGACCGCCGTCGGAGGCGGCTTGTAGGCTGGGGACGTGTCGGATTCAGAAAAGCCTACCCTCCTCGTCATCGACGGCCATTCGCTCGCGTTCAGGGCGTTCTACGCCCTGCCCGTCGACAGTTTTCAGACTCGCGACGGGCAGCACACGAACGCGATCCATGGCTTCATCGCCATGCTCATCAACCTGCTGAAGGCCGAGAAGCCCACCCACATCGCGGTGGCGTTCGACATCTCCCGGCATTCGTTCCGCACCCGCGAATACCCCGAATACAAGGGCACCCGAGGCGAGACCCCTCCCGAGTTCAAGGGCCAGATCCCTCTTCTCGAAGAGGCGCTGCACGCCATGAACATCACCACGGTGTCCAAAGAAGACTACGAAGCCGACGACATCCTCGCCACGCTCGCCCGCCAGGGCGAAGAGCAGGGCTTCCGCGTCTTCGTCGTGTCGGGAGACCGTGACAGCATCCAACTGATCCGACCCGACGTCACGCTGCTCTACCCGTCGGCCATGGGCGTCTCCCAGCTCACCCGCTACGACGCCGAGAAGGTCTTCGAGAAGTACGGCGTGCAGCCGCACCAGTACCCCGAGATCGCCGCGCTCGTCGGAGAGACCAGCGACAACCTGATCGGCGTCGACAAGGTCGGCCCCAAGACGGCGGCCAAGTGGATCAACCTCTACGGCAGCCTCGACGCGGTCATCGAACGACGCGACGAGATCAAGGGCGTCGTGGGCGACAAGCTCCGCGAACAGTACGAGAACGCGGTGCGCAACCGAAAGCTCAACCACCTGCTGACCGACGTCGACCTGCCCGTCGGCCCTGCCGATCTCGAGCGCAAGCCGATCGACGAGCAGGCGCTCCGAGACATCTTCGGCCGACTCGAGTTCCGCACGCTTCTCGATCGGGTTCTCAAGCTCGACGGCCAGGGCGCGACACCGGATGCCTCGGCCGGCCCGGGCGGGGAGGGTCCCGCATCCGTTCCCGCGACGATCACGGCGCCGACGCCCGTGGCGCTCCTCGACGAGGAATTGGAACTGTGGTTGTCGAGGGCGGCGAAGAGCAGTCCAGACGGGCTGGCCCTGTCGATCGAGACGCAGGGCGGAGTGCCCGTCGGCATCGGGGTCGCGAGCCAGACCGAGAGCCTGTTCGCGCCGTGGAGGGCGGGCAGCCCCGACTACACGGCCCTCGAAGCGTGGCTCGCGAGCGATTCGCCCAAGATCATGCATGGGGCGAAGGAGCAGATCAAGGCCCTTCGCCGCGCCGACCTCGCCGTCTCCGGGTTGCGATTCGACACCACCATCGCCGCCTGGCTCGTGCGCCCCGACTCGTCGGCCGATCGCTCGCTCGCCGAACTCGTCGACCGCACCCTGGCCGAGGTGCTGCCCACGCCCGATCCCAACCAGCTCGTCCCCGCCGACGACTCCGACGTGGGCCCTGCGACCGAGGCGTGGTACATCGCTCGCGTCGCCGCCGCCCAGCAGGCGTTGCTCGACGAGCGCACCATGAGGGTGCTCGGCGACATCGAGATCCCCACGCTCATGGCCCTCGTCGACATGGAACTCTTCGGAATCACGGTGAGTCACGACGAGCTGACCGAGCTGTCGAGCGAGCTGGCAGCCACGGCCACGAACCTCGCCACCGACGCCTACGAGATCATCGGCGGCGAGATCAACCTCGGATCGCCGAAGCAGATCCAAGAGGTGCTCTTCGACCGCCTGTCGATGCCGAAGACGCGCGCCACCAAGACCGGGTATTCCACCGACGCGGGGGCACTCGCCGACCTGCAGGCATCGAGTCCGCACCCGTTCCTCGGCCTCCTGCTGCAGCACCGCGACGCCACGAAGCTCCGCCAGATCATCGAGACGGTCGACAAGGCCATCGCCCCCGACGGGCGCGTGCACACGCGTTACGTGCAGACGGGGTCGAGCACGGGTCGCATCTCGTCGACAGACCCCAACCTGCAGAACATTCCCGTGCGCGCCGAAGAGGGCCGTCGCATCCGGCACGCTTTTCAGGTGGGCGAGGGGTTCGAGACCCTGCTCACCGCCGACTACTCGCAGATCGAGATGCGTATCATGGCCCACCTGTCGGGCGACGAGGGGCTGATCACGGCCTTCACGGAGGGCGAAGACCTGCACCGCTTCGTCGGAGCCCACGTGTTCGGCGTCGAGCCGGCAGACGTCACGCCCGCGATGCGCACGAAGGTCAAGGCCATGTCGTACGGACTCGCCTACGGCCTGAGCGCGTTCGGCCTGTCCAAGCAGCTGCGCATCGAGTCCAGCGAGGCGAAGAAGCTCATGTCCGACTACTTCGAACGCTTCGGCGCCGTGCGCGACTTCCTGCGCAACGTCGTGCTGCAGGCGAAGGAAGACGGCTACACCGAGACGATCTTCGGGCGCCGCCGCCCCTTCGCGAACCTCAACAGCGCCAACAGGGTCCTGCGAGACAACGACGAGCGCGCGGCCCTCAACGCCCCCATCCAGGGAACGGCCGCCGACATCATCAAGATCGCCATGATCGGCATCGCCCGCGACCTGAAAGAGCAGCAGCTCGGCTCGCGCATGCTGCTGCAGGTGCACGACGAGCTCGTGTTCGACGTCGCCCCCGGCGAGTGGGACACGCTGTCGGGCATCGTCACCACGCGCATGAGCACGGCGGCCGAACTCCGCGTGCCGCTCGAGGTGCAGATCGGCCGAGGAGCGAACTGGAACGACGCCGCACACTGATCGACAGGGCACCGGTCGGCCGCGCTCTGGTCGACCGGGCCCCAGCGGCCTCGTGCCCGACACCCTCCGGACACCTCTAGGACGCTCGCACGACACCTCCGTGCCCGAGACTCGACGGGTGACAGCGGGGGCGAGCATCGTATTCTCGTCGTTCACGTCGGCCGCCGATCCGATGCCCCGGGCCTGGTCCCGGTTCTGCGACCAGTTGATCTCGGCCGAGCCGCGACCCGAAGGCCGCACGCACGGCGACCTGGACGAGCCCCGATCGGGACCCGTCTGCGTCTGGCGCCTCCTGGCCAGCAACAACCGGGAGCTCGGCCGCAGCGCCGTCCTCTACCGCACGTTCCTCGACGCCCGCGCCGCGGTCTTCGACGCGCGCCTCGCCGCCTCGGAATTCGAGATCAGGTCGGTGCACGGTCCGAACGCCGGCACGCACGGCTGGTTCGCGCTCGACGGCAACGGGTCGCCCCTCATCACCTGCGGGCGCTGGTACGGCGCCCACGCCGCCAGCATCGAGGCGGCACAGCACTCGATCGAGGCGTTCCAGGGCGCCACGGTGCTCGCCGAGGGTCACCGTCGGCTCTCGCCGGACAGGCGACGCTCGATCCGCGAGGCCGCCCCGACGCCTGCGCCGGCGACGCCGTGACGGGGGAGGTCGTTAGGCTGAATTCATGACCGGTTCAGCCACGCCCCCCTTACGAACTCCCACCGCCATCGACGCGATCGCCGAGCAGTGGGTCGACACGCTCGTGCGCCTCGAGCCCACCGTGGGCACCTACATCGGTCGCGTGGAGGCGAACTCCCGGTTCGGCGATCTCTCTCCTGCGGGCCACGACCTCTACCTCAGCGAAGTGCGAAGCACCCTGGCCCGGCTTGACGAGGCGGAGCCCGTCGACGACGTCGACCGGGTGACGCAGCTCGATCTGGGAAGCTCGCTGCGCCTGGCCATCGAGAGTGCCGAGGCGGGTCTGCACCTGCGAGACCTCAATGTCATCGCCTCGCCGTCGCAGGACATCCGGGAGGCCTTCGACCTGATGCCGACCGACACGGCGGAAGACTGGCGGGTCATCGAGACGCGGCTCCGCGCGGTTCCGGATGCCCTCGCCGGCTACGTCGAGATGCTGCGGCTGGGCATCGAGCGCAGCATCGTGCCCGCCCGCCGGCAGGTGACCGAGGTGCTGGCGCAGGCGCGCAAGCACGCGTCGCCCGAGGGTTTCTTCATCGCACTGGCCGCCGGCGCGCCCGCGGGCTCGGCCACGGAATCGCTGACGGAGGCGGCCTCCGTCGCCGCGGCGGGCTACGCCCGATTCGCGGACTTCCTCGAGAACGAGCTGCTGCCGGCGGCCACGCCGGTGGATGCCGTGGGGCGCGAGATCTACGCGCTGCGGTCGCGACAATTCCTCGGCGCGGCGATCGATCTCGACGAGACCTACGAGTGGGGCCTGGCCGAACTCGAGCGTATGACCCGCGAACAGGAGTCGATCGCCGACGAGATCCTGCCCGGCGCCACCGTGCACGAGGCCATCGCCCACCTCGACGCCGACGACGCGCGAAAGCTCCACGGAACCGACGCGCTCCAGCGCTGGATGCAGGAGACGAGCGATCGCGCCGTCGACGAACTGTCTCGAAGCCACTTCGACATCCCCGACGAGATCCGCACGCTCGAATGCATGATCGCGCCGACCGACGAGGGCGGCATCTACTACACCGGTCCGACCGACGACTTCTCGCGGCCCGGCCGCATGTGGTGGTCCGTTCCCGCGGGCGTCACCACCTTCGACACCTGGCGCGAACTCACGACGGTCTACCACGAGGGCGTTCCCGGCCACCACCTGCAGATCGGCCAGGCCGTCTACAACCGGGCGGTGCTCAACACGTGGCGACGTCAGCTGGCGGGGTCGTCCGGGCACGCGGAGGGCTGGGCCCTGTACGCCGAGCGCCTGATGCAGGAGCTGGGCTACCTCGACGACCCGGCAGACAGGCTGGGCATGCTCGACGGCCAGCGCATGCGCGCCGCACGGGTAGTGCTCGACATCGGCGTGCACCTGGGCAAGCAGCGCCCCGACGGCGGGGGAGTCTGGGACGCGGAGTACGCGCTCGAATTCATGCGCGCCAACGTGAACATGGACGACGCCTTCGTCCGCTTCGAGGTGAACCGGTATCTCGGCTGGCCCGGACAGGCGCCGTCGTACAAAGTGGGGCAGAGAATCTGGGAGACCCTCCGCGACCGGTACCGGGCCCAGCAGGGCGATTCCTACGACGCCAAGGAGTTCCACCGCCGCGCCCTCGATCTGGGCGGGGTCGGCCTCGACACCCTCCAGCAGTTCCTCCTCAGAGACGGAGCCACCCGATGACGAACACGCCGCCGGCAGGATGGTACCCCGACGAGAATTCATCGCGCGAGCGGTGGTGGGACGGCCAGTCGTGGAGCGAGCACCTGCGTGACGTTCCCGGCGCCGATCCGGCCGCGCCCACGCATCCGGCCGCGCCCTCGCCGCAATCGGCGCCGACCCGGCGGCGTCCGGTCTGGCCATGGGTGCTCGGGGGCTCTGTGCTCGTCGTCGTCGCGGTGGTCGTCGCCGCCGTGGTCATCCTGACGAGCGTGTTCTCGTCGCTCCAGCAATCGTCGCCGGGCCGTTCCGGCGGATCCGGCCAGCAGTCGACCTCGGGTGCACCCGCCGGCGCTGATGGCGACGGCATCATTGTGGGTTCCGGGGGAGCGGATGCCGTGCGCGTCGTCACCTACGTCGACTACCTGTGCCCGTTCTGCGGCCAGTTCGAGGCCACGAACGCCGAGCAGCTCTCCGACTGGGTCGCGTCGGGCGACGTGGTGCTCGAGGTCCATCCGATCTCCATCCTCGACCGCGCATCGCTCGACACGAGGTACTCGACCAGGGCCGCCAATGCGGCCGCCTGCGTCGCCGACTCGGCTCCGCAGAGCTTCGAGGCGTTCAGCGCCCTCCTCTTCGCCAACCAGCCCGCCGAGAACACCGAAGGACTGAGCAATGCAGACCTGGTCGACCTCGCAGACGAGGCGGGTGCGCTCGATGACTCCGACGTGTCCGACTGCATCGAATCCGAGGGCTTCTCCGATTGGGTGACCGAAGCCACCGATCGCGCCCTCACCGGCCCTCTGCCCGGTTCCGACCTGGAGAAAGTCTCGGGAACGCCGACCGTGATCGTGGATGGCGAGCAGTACACGGGCTCACTCACCGACGCCGAGGAGTTCGCCGACTTCGTGTTGCCCGCGGGCAGCTGACGGGGCTAGAATGACTTGGCACGTTTTGTGCCATCCCATCCGCTCGCCGTCGGTGGAGCTGTCGTGCTCGAAACCTCGAACTCGTCTGCCGTCGGCCTGATATATGTCCATCCTGGAGCATTTACTTTTATGACAATCGCAACGACCGACAGAGTAGCCAAGCAGGTCGCCATCAACGACATTGGCTCGGCAGAAGACTTTCTCGCCGCGGTCGAAAAGACACTGAAGTTCTTCAACGACGGAGACCTCATCGAGGGCACCGTCGTGAAGATCGACCGCGACGAGGTCCTCCTCGACGTCGGGTACAAGACCGAGGGTGTCATCCCCTCGCGCGAACTTTCCATCAAGCACGACGTCGACCCCACAGAGGTCGTCAAGGTCGGTGACCTGGTCGAGGCCCTCGTTCTTCAGAAAGAAGACAAGGAAGGCCGCCTGATCCTCTCCAAGAAGCGTGCTCAGTACGAGCGTGCGTGGGGAGACGTCGAGAAGATCAAGGACGCCGACGGTGTTGTCACCGGTAGCGTCATCGAGGTCGTCAAGGGCGGACTCATCGTCGACATCGGACTCCGAGGCTTCCTGCCCGCGTCGCTCATCGAGCTTCGCCGCGTGCGCGACCTCACGCCCTACCTGGGCCAGGAGATCGAGGCGAAGATCCTCGAGCTCGACAAGAACCGCAACAACGTCGTTCTGTCGCGCCGCGCCCTGCTCGAGCAGACGCAGTCCGAGAGCCGCACCACGTTCCTCAACAACCTCCAGAAGGGCCAGGTCCGCAAGGGCGTCGTCTCGTCGATCGTCAACTTCGGTGCGTTCGTCGACCTGGGTGGAGTCGACGGACTGGTTCACGTCTCCGAACTCAGCTGGAAGCACATCGAGCACGCCTCCGAGGTCGTCGAGGTCGGCCAGGAGGTCACCGTCGAGATCCTCGAGGTCGACCTCGACCGCGAGCGTGTCTCCCTGTCGCTCAAGGCGACGCAGGAAGACCCGTGGCAGGTCTTCGCCCGCACCCACGCAATCGGACAGGTTGCACCGGGCAAGGTCACGAAGCTCGTTCCCTTCGGCGCGTTCGTCCGCGTCGCAGAGGGCATCGAGGGCCTGGTTCACATCTCCGAGCTCTCCGGCAAGCACGTCGAGCTCGCTGAGCAGGTCGTGTCGGTCGGCGACGAGGTCTTCGTCAAGGTCATCGACATCGACCTCGAGCGTCGCCGCATCTCGCTGAGCCTCAAGCAGGCCAACGAGGGTGTCGACCCCGAGGGCACCGAGTTCGACCCGGCACTCTACGGAATGCTCACCGAGTACGACGACCAGGGCAACTACAAGTTCCCCGAGGGCTTCGACCCGGAGACCAACGAGTGGCGCGAGGGCTTCGAGACCCAGCGCGAGAAGTGGGAGCAGGACTACGCTGCAGCCCAGGCTCGCTGGGAGGCCCACAAGAAGCAGGTTGCCACGAGCAACGCCGAGGTCGCCTCGGGCGACGGCGCCAGCGCCGGTTCCTCCTTCTCGAGCGAGTCGACCGGAGCCGGCACCCTCGCCGACGACGAGACCCTCGCCGCGCTTCGCGAGAAGCTGTCGAGCAGCAACTCCTAAGTTGCACCATGGAACGGCCGTCCTTCGGGGCGGCCGTTCCGTCGTTAACGCATCACCGGGCCACCGGGCGCCGCCGATACCATGGAGCCATGTTCATCGTGGGCCTCACCGGCGGAATCGCATCAGGAAAATCCACTGTGGCCCGTCGGCTCGTCGACCACGGCGCGGTGCACGTCGACGCGGATGCCATCTCCCGCGAGGTCGTCGAGCCCTCCACCTCGGGGCTCGAGGCCGTCGCGGCCGAGTTCGGCGCCGGGGTGCTCGCGGGCGACGGTTCGCTCGACCGCGCCGCGCTGGGGGCGATCGTCTTCGCCGATCCGGATGCCCGGGGCCGGCTCGAGGCCATCATCCACCCGCGGGTGCATGCACGCACGGCAGAGCTGATCGCCGCAGCCGAGGCAGCGGATCCGGCCGCCGTCGTCGTCTACGACGTTCCCCTTCTCATCGAGGCCCGAAGGGAACTGCAGTTCGACCTGATCGTCGTGTGCGAGGCGCCGGTCGAAGTGCGGATCGAGCGTCTTCTCACACACCGCGGCATGCCTCGCGCCGAAGCCGAACGACGCATCTCCGCGCAGGCCAGCGACGAGGAGAGGCGCGCGGTCGCCGACGTGGTCATCGACACGTCGGGGTCGCTCGAGCACACCCTCGCTCAGGTCGACGAGCTGTGGACCGACCTCGAGGCACGAGCCCAGGACAGGGCCCGCGTCTCGTGACAGGGCCCCTTCATTCCGTTCCCTGAGCCTGTCGAAGGGCCTCGCGGTTAGCCGAAGAGCAGCGCGGCCTCGTCGTAGCGGTGCTGCGGCACCGTCTTGAGCTTGCCCAGCGCCTCGGCGAAGCCGACCGTGACGATCTCGGTGCCCTTGAGGGCGACCATCTGGCCCCAGGCCCCGTCGCCGATGATGTCGCTCGCCGCCATGCCGAGTCGTGTGGCCAGCACGCGGTCGTACGCGCTCGGCACGCCTCCGCGCTGGATGTGCCCCAGGGTCGTCGCGCGGGTCTCGATTCCGGTGATCGACTCGATCAGAGGAGCGATGCGCTCACCGATTCCTCCGAGACGCGGCCGGCCGAAGGCATCCAGACCCCGCTCGGAGTGCGGGTCGTCCATGCTGTCGGGCATAAAGCCCTCGGCCACGACGACCAGGGGAGCGCGACCGCGGTCGTAGGCGCTCTGCACCCACTCGCACATCTGCTCGACAGACGTCTTCTGCTCGGGGATGAGGATGGCGTGGGCCCCGGAGGCCATACCGGAGTGCAGGGCGATCCAGCCGACGTGACGGCCCATGACCTCGGCCACCATGCAGCGGCTGTGCGACTCGCCGGTCGTGCGCAGGCGGTCCATCGCGTCGGTGGCGATCTGCACGGCCGTGTCGAAGCCGAAGGTGTAGTCCGTGGCGTCGAGGTCGTTGTCGACCGTCTTCGGAACACCGACGATCTTCAGGCCGGCGTCGGTGAGGCGTTTGGCCGCCGCGAGGGTGCCCTCTCCGCCGATGGCCATGATCGCGTCGATTCCGAGGCGTTCCATGTTGGCGGCGATGTTCTCGGGGCCGCCGTTCTCGCCCTCGAACGGGTTGGTGCGCGAGGTGCCGAGGATCGTGCCGCCCTGCTTGGCGATGCCGCGGATGTTGTGGCGGGTGAGCTCCATGATGTCGGCGTTGACGACACCGCGCCATCCGTCGCGGAAGCCGACGAACTCCTGGCCGTTGATCTCGGTGCCTTTGAGAACCGCCCCGCGGATGACCGCGTTGAGTCCGGGACAGTCGCCGCCCGAGGTGAGAATGCCGATGCGCATGGCGCCGCTCCTGTTCGAAAGAAATCCGTTTCCACTGCCAGGCAGGGACCAGTGTCACTACCCCGACCTAAACTTATTGCATGGAACCCACCCGCTCCGTCCACCCCTTCGAAGTCGTCAGTGAATACACCCCGAGCGGCGACCAGCCCACCGCGATCGCCGAGCTGACGGCCCGAATCAACGCGGGCGAAACCGACGTGGTGCTTCTCGGAGCAACGGGAACGGGCAAGTCGGCGACGACGGCCTGGCTCATCGAGGCTGTTCAGCGTCCCACCCTCGTGCTGGCGCACAACAAGACCCTCGCCGCCCAGCTCGCGAACGAGTTCCGCGAGCTCATGCCCAACAACGCGGTCGAGTACTTCGTGTCGTACTACGACTACTACCAGCCCGAGGCCTACGTTCCCCAGACAGACACCTTCATCGAGAAGGACAGCTCGATCAACTCCGAGGTCGAGCGGCTTCGTCACTCGACCACGAACTCGCTTCTCAGCCGCCGCGATGTCGTCGTCGTCTCGACGGTCTCGTGCATCTACGGCCTCGGCACCCCCGAGCAGTACATGAACGCGATGATCGCCCTGCAGGTCGGCCAGCGCATCGACAGGGACTGGCTCATCCGCAAGTTCGTCTCGATGCAGTACAACCGCAACGACATCGACTTCTCCCGGGGCAACTTCCGCGTGCGCGGAGACACGATCGAGATCATCCCGCAGTACGAAGAGCTCGCCATCCGCATCGAGATGTTCGGAGACGAGATCGAGGCCCTCTACAGCCTGCACCCGCTCACCGGCGACATCGTGCGCAAGCTCGACGCGGTGTCGGTCTTCCCGGGTTCCCACTACGTGACCGACACCGACGTCATGCAGCGCGCCATCGGCACGATCCAAGACGAGCTCGAGCTGCGGGTCGGCCAGCTCGAGAAAGAGGGCAAGCTGCTCGAGGCGCAGCGCCTGCGCATGCGCACGACGTTCGACCTCGAGATGATGCAGCAGATCGGATTCTGCTCGGGCATCGAAAACTACTCCTGGCACATGGACGTGCGGCCTCCCGGCGCGGCACCGCACTGCCTCATCGACTACTTCCCCGACGACTTCCTGGTCGTCATCGACGAATCCCACGTGACGGTGCCCCAGATCGGCGCCATGTACGAGGGAGACTCGTCGCGCAAGCGCACGCTGGTCGACCACGGCTTCCGGCTGCCGAGCGCCCTCGACAACCGCCCGCTCAAGTGGCCCGAGTTCAAAGAGCGCGTCGGCCAGACGGTGTACCTCTCGGCGACCCCGGGCAAGTACGAGCTGGGCATCGCCGATGGCGTGGTCGAGCAGATCATCCGGCCTACTGGCCTGATCGACCCGGAGATTGTCATCAAGACCTCCACGGGCCAGATCGACGATCTGCTCGAAGAGATCCGTCTCCGCGCCGGTCGAGACGAGCGCGTGCTCGTCACGACGCTGACCAAGAAGATGGCCGAGGAGCTCACCGACTTCCTCGGCGAGCACGGGGTCAGGGTGCGCTACCTGCACGCCGACGTCGACACGCTCCGCCGGGTCGAACTGCTCACCGAGCTCCGGGCGGGCCTCTACGACGTCCTCGTCGGCATCAACCTGCTGCGCGAGGGCCTCGACCTGCCCGAGGTGTCGCTCGTCGCCATCCTCGACGCCGACAAAGAGGGGTTCCTGCGCTCGTCGACCTCCCTCATCCAGACCATCGGTCGAGCGGCGCGCAACGTGTCGGGCCAGGTCATCATGTACGCCGACAAGGTCACCGACTCGATGGCCTTCGCCATCAGCGAGACCACTCGTCGACGCGAACTCCAGGTGGCCTACAACACCGAGCACGGCATCGACCCGACCCCGCTGCGCAAACGCATCGCCGACATCACCGAGGTGCTCGCACGCGAGGGCGCCGACACAGCTCAGCTGCTGGCCGGTCGCGACAACTCCAAGAAGAAGTCGCCCACCCCCAACCTGCGTCGCGAGGGTATCGCCGCTGAGGGTGCGAACCAGCTCGAGGCCATCATCGCCGACCTCAACGAGCAGATGCTCCAGGCCGCGGGCGAGCTGAAGTTCGAGCTCGCCGCTCGCCTTCGCGACGAGCTCGGCGACCTCAAGAAAGAGCTCCGTCAGATGTCCGCCGCCGGGCACCTCTCGTGAGCGCCGATCCGGCTCCGCTGCGCCGGCGGGTCGTCGAGTGGGAGGATCCGCTCGTCGGAGCCGCCGAGGCGAAGACGCTCGGCGGCCTCGAATATCTGAACGCCATGATCGCTGGCCGCATCCCGCCCCCGCCGATCGCGGTTCTGATGAATCTCGAGCTCGTGTCTGCGAGCCGCGGCACAGCCGTCTTCACCTGCACGCCCGACGAGTCGGTCTACAACCCCATCGGCGCCGTTCACGGAGGCTTCATGTGCACCGCGCTAGATTCCGCTCTCGGGTGCGCGGTCCACTCCACGCTGCGAGCCGGGCAGGGCTACACCTCGCTCGAGATCAAGGTCAACTACCTCCGCGCACTCAACACCGTTTCTGGAGTGCTCACCGTGACGGGCACGGTCACCAAGCCGGGCAGCCGCGTCGCCTTCGCCGAGGGCGTGGTGACCGATTCCGAGGGGCGCACCGTGGCCACCGCGTCGAGCACGCTGCTCGTGTTCGAGGTCTAGCACAGTCGCTCGACTCTGCACGCCGTCAGCGGAACGGGGACGCAGTGTCGGTGGCCGCACATAGACTTTCCGGGTGTCAGTTTCGAAGGTAGATTCCTCCAACGTCCTCAGCGTC
Source organism: Agreia sp. Leaf283 (assembly GCF_001422485.1). Lineage (GTDB taxonomy): Bacteria > Actinomycetota > Actinomycetes > Actinomycetales > Microbacteriaceae > Agreia. Next base: position 205,103 of record NZ_LMNF01000002.1, on the reverse strand, counting down.
CACGGCGCCCGTGTCCACAATCTTCAAGACGTGAACCTCGAGATCCCGAGGGATTCGCTCGTCGTCTTCACAGGCCTCTCGGGGTCGGGCAAGTCGTCTCTCGCCTTCGACACGATCTTCGCCGAGGGCCAGCGCCGCTACGTCGAATCGCTGTCGGCCTACGCACGCCAGTTCCTCGGTCAGGTCGATCGACCCGACGTCGACTTCATCGAGGGTCTCAGCCCCGCGGTGTCGATCGACCAGAAGTCGACCAACCGCAACCCGCGGTCGACGGTGGGCACGATCACCGAGATCTACGACTACATGCGCCTGCTCTGGGCGCGCATCGGCGTTCCGCACTGCCCGATCTGCGGAGAAGAGATCAAGTCGCAGACCGTGCAGCAGATCGCCGACCAGCTCATGGAGCTGGAGGACGGCATCCGCTACCAGGTCGCCAGCCCCGTCGTCTCGCAGAAGAAGGGCGAGTTCGTCGACCTCTTCAAAGAGCTCGCCGCGGGCGGCTACTCGCGCGCGCTCGTCGACGGCGAGGTCGTGCAGCTCAACGATCCGCCCAAGCTCAAGAAGCAGATCAAGCACGACATCTCGGTCGTCGTCGACCGCCTCGTGGCGGGCCCCGACATCCTCAGTCGTCTCACCGACTCCCTCGAGACCGCGCTGCGCCTCACCGACGGGCTCGTGCAGATCAACTACGTCGACTCCGAGGGTCCGGACGCCTGGCAGACGTTCTCCGAGAAGCTCTCGTGCCCGAACAACCACCCCATCGCCCTCACCGAGATCGAGCCGCGCACCTTCTCGTTCAACGCCCCGTTCGGAGCGTGCCCGGAGTGCTCCGGCCTCGGCACGCGCATGTCGGTCGACTCCGACCTGCTGCTGGGAGATCCCGACCTCAGCATCGCCGAGGGCGTCATCGTGCCGTGGACGACCCAGGGAAAGGGCCTCTTCAGCTACTACGAGAAGCTGCTGCACGGACTGTCCCGCGACCTCGACTTCTCGCTCAAGACCCCCTGGGGCAAGCTGAGCGACGAGGTGCAGAACGCCGTGCTCCGCGGCAACAACTTCGAGGTCAAGGTCCGCTGGAAGAACCGCTACGGCCGCGAGGTGAGCTACTCGTCCGGCTTCGAGGGCGTCGTGCCCTACATCGAACGGCAGTTCCTCCAGGCCGAGACCGACACGCAGCGCGCGCGCTGGTCGGAGTTCCTCCGCGAGATCCCGTGCCCCGTCTGCAACGGCAAGCGCCTGAAGCCCGAAGTTCTCGCGGTCACGGTCAACGGCCGCAGCATCGCCGACGTCACCGACATCTCTCTCACAGACGCCCAGACGTTCATGCACGACGTCGTGCTCACCGACAGAGAGGCGGCGATCGCCGCCCAGGTGCTGCGCGAGATCCGCCTGCGTCTCGACTTCCTCATCCAGGTGGGCCTCAACTATCTGAACCTGGCCCGGGCCGCCGCGTCGCTCTCCGGCGGCGAGGCCCAGCGCATCCGGCTCGCCACCCAGATCGGCTCGGGTCTCACCGGCGTGCTCTACGTGCTCGACGAGCCGTCGATCGGACTGCACCAGCGAGACAACCGCCGCCTCATCGAGACGCTCGTCAAGCTGCGCGACCTCGGAAACACGCTGATCGTCGTGGAGCACGACGAAGACACGATCCGCACGGCCGACTGGATCGTCGACATCGGACCGGGAGCGGGTGTCAACGGCGGAAAGGTCGTGCACTCCGGCTCCTACGCCGAGCTGCTCGCGAACACCGAGTCGCTCACCGGCGACTACCTGTCCGGCAGAAAAGAGATCGAGGTTCCGGCCACCCGCCGCCCGATCGATCCCGAGCGCATGATCACGGTGGTCGACGCCGAGGCCAACAACCTGCGCAAGGTCACGGTCGACTTCCCGCTCGGCACCTTCGTCGCGGTCACCGGCGTCTCCGGATCCGGAAAATCGTCGCTCGTCAACGACATCCTCTACCGGGTGCTCGCGAACAAGCTCAACGGGGCACGCAAGATCCCCGGCAAGCACAAGCGGGTCACCGGGCTCGAGAACCTCGACAAGGTCGTGCACGTCGACCAGAACCCCATCGGTCGCACGCCCCGGTCGAACCCGGCGACCTACACGGGTGTCTTCGATCGCATCCGCAATCTCTTCGCCGACACGGCAGAGGCGAAGGCCAGGGGATACCTCGCCGGTCGCTTCAGCTTCAACGTCAAGGGGGGCCGCTGCGAGGCGTGCTCCGGCGACGGAACCATCAAGATCGAGATGAACTTCCTGCCCGACGTCTACGTCAAGTGCGAGGTGTGCGGGGGAGCGCGGTACAACCGCGACACCCTGAGCGTGCACTACAAGGGCAAGAGCATCTCCGAGGTGCTCGACATGCCCATCGCCGAGGCAGCCGAGTTCTTCGAGCCGATCGGCGCCATCCACCGCTTCCTGAAGACGCTCGTCGACGTCGGTCTCGGCTACGTGCGACTCGGCCAGAGCGCCACCACGCTCTCGGGCGGCGAGGCGCAGCGGGTCAAGCTCGCCACCGAGCTGCAGAAGCGCTCGAACGGCCGCACGGTCTACGTGCTCGACGAGCCGACCACGGGCCTGCACTTCGAAGACGTGCGAAAGCTCCTCCTCGTGCTGGGCAGCCTGGTCGACAAGGGCAACACCGTCATCGTCATCGAGCACAACCTCGACGTCATCAAGAGTGCGGACTGGCTCATCGACATCGGCCCCGAGGGCGGCGCCGGTGGTGGCCGCATCCTGGCCACGGGAACCCCCGAGCAGCTGGCGAAGGTGAAGAAGAGCCACACCGGCTTCTTCCTCAAGGAGATTCTCGAGGCGAAGTAGTCATGGCACGAACCTCTCCAGACACGGTCCCGTACCGCCCGAAGGCGGGGGAGATCCCGACGCAGCCCGGGGTCTACCGGTTCCGTGATGCAACCGGGCGGGTGCTCTACGTGGGCAAGGCGCAGAACCTGCGCGCCCGGCTGAGCAACTATTTCGCGCCCCTGCGCAGCCTGCACGAGCGCACGCGGCGCATGGTGACGACGGCGGCCTCGGTCGAGTGGACCGTCGTGGGCAGCGATGTCGAGGCACTGCAGCTCGAGTACACGTGGATCAAGGAGTTCGATCCGCCCTTCAACGTCAAGTTCCGCGACGACAAGACCTACCCGTTCATGGCCATCACTCTCGCCGACGAGGCGCCCCGAGTCATCGTCACCCGCAACACCCGCATCCCGGGCGCCCGCTACTTCGGTCCGTACCCGAAGATCTGGGCGGTGCGCGAGACCATCGAGCTCATGGTCAAGGCCTTCCCCATCCGCACCTGCTCCGATTCGAGCTACAAGAAGGCGATGCAGACAGGGCGTCCGTGCTTTCCCGGGCAGATCGGCCGCTGCGGCGGTCCGTGCTCGCACAAGGTCACCGTCGAAGAGCACCGGGCGATCGTCGACGACTTCGTGGCCTTCATGGCCGGGGGAGACAACCGCTTCGTCACCGAGGTCACCCGCAAGATGAAAGAGGCGGCAGCCGAGCAGCAGTACGAGGCGGCGGCGACCTACCGCGACCAGCTGCAGGCGCTCGACGCCGTGCTCGAGAAGAGCGCCGTCGTGCTGAGCGACAACGTCGACACCGACCTGTTCGGCGTGGAGCACGACGAGCTCGCCGCGGCGGTGCAGCAGTTCATCGTCAGGGGAGGGCGCATCCGCGGTGTGCGGGCCTGGGTCGTCGACAAGGAGCTCGATCTGACCACGGCCGAGCTCGTCGACTCCATCCTGCAGGCCGCCTACGACGGCAGCACGGTGCCCCCACGCGAGATCATCGTGCCCGAGCTGCCCGAAGACAGGGCCGAGCTCGAAACCTGGCTCGGCAGCCGCAGGGAGAAGGGCAAGGTCAGCCTGCGCACCGCCCAGCGCGGCGAGAAGGCGGCGCTGATGCAGACCGCCCGGGTCAACGCCATGAACGCTCTGCAGCTCTACAAGACGAGGCGCAGCGCCGACTTCGTCGCCCGCAGCCAGGCCATGACCGACATCCAGGACGCGCTCGGCATGCCCGACGCGCCCCTGCGCATGGAGTGCTTCGACGTCTCGCACCTCGGCGGCACCAACATCGTCGCATCCATGGTCGTCTTCGAAGACGGGCTTCCCCGCAAAGACCAGTACCGCCGATTCACCATCGCCGAGTCCACCGACGACACCGACTCGATCCACCAGGTCGTCACGCGGCGCCTCGCGTACCTGCGCGAGGGCACGGAGCGCAGCGAGTCCGACTCGGCGTCGAAGAAGTTCTCGTACCCGCCGAACCTGCTCGTCGTCGACGGCGGGCAGCCCCAGGTGCAGGCCGCGGCCAGAGCACTCCGCGAATCCGGCGTCGAGGGCATCTTCCTCTGCGGACTCGCGAAGCGACTCGAAGAGATCTGGCTGCCCGACAGCGACTTCCCCGTGATCCTTCCCCGGGGCAGCGAGGCGCTCTTCATGCTGCAGCGCCTGCGCGACGAGGCCCACCGCTTCGCGATCATCCACCAGCGCTCCCGGCGCAAGCGCGATATCGCCTCCGTCCTGGGCGAGATCCCCGGCCTCGGCCCGACACGCGTCAAGGGCCTGCTCACGCATTTCGGGTCGGTGTCGCAGCTGCGACAGGCGAAACCGGATGCGATCGCGGCCGTTCGCGGCGTCGGTCCGGCCCTGGCAGAGACCGTCTTCGCGCACCTTCATCCAGACGGACCGGCACCAGCATCCGAACCTCGCCGGTAGGCTGGACGTTCACCCCGACGGCACTCCTCACGAAGGCGAACCCATGACCGACGCTCCACTTCCCCAAGAGGTGCTGATTGTCACCGGGATGTCGGGGGCCGGCCGGTCGACGGTCGCCAACGCACTTGAAGACCTGGGCTGGTATGTCGTCGACAACCTGCCGCCTCAGATGCTGCGACCCCTCGTCGATCTCGCCGAGAAGGCGGGATCGACTCTTCCCCGCATCGCCGCCGTCGTCGATGTGCGAGGCCGCGACTTCTTCGGCGACCTCCAGGAGATCATCCACTCGCTCCGCGCCGGCAGCCAGCTCCGCGTGCTGTTCCTCGAAGCCACCGATTCGGCGCTCGTGCGACGATTCGAGCAGGTGAGACGCCCGCATCCGCTCCAGGGCGACGGCACGCTCCTCGACGGCATCGAGCGCGAACGCGTGCGACTCCACCCCATCCGCGAGTCCAGCGACATGGTCATCGACACGTCGGATCTGAACATCCACCAGCTCGCCACCCGCATCGCGGAGGGCTTCTCCACCACCGATACACCCGGTGTCCAGGTCACCCTGATGAGTTTCGGCTTCAAGTACGGCACACCCACCGACGTCGACTCGATCGCCGACGCGCGCTTCCTCCCGAACCCCTTCTGGATCCCCGAGCTGCGGGCCCACACCGGGCTCGATCCCGAGGTCAGCGACTACGTCCTCACCCAAGACGGAGCGAGCGAATTCCTCGAGGCCTACGCGGCCTCCCTCAAACCCGTCCTCGCCGGCTACCAGCGCGAGAACAAGAGACACGCGACCATGGCCATCGGGTGCACGGGCGGCAAACACCGTTCCGTCGCGCTCACACGGGCACTCGCATCCCGACTCGCCACCTACCCGGGCGTCGTCGTCAACGTCAAGCACCGCGACCTCGGTCGCGAATAACACCGGCAGCCTCCGCCCCGGGTGCCACAAGCACCGTCGCGGGAGACAGCCGCACGAACGAATGGATAGAGATTGGCCCTCACCGCCGATGTCAAAGAAGAACTGACCCGTGTCGTCGCCAAGAAGACGACTCTCCGGGCTGCCGAACTGGCCACCATCCTCCGCTTCTCCGGAGGACTGCACCTCATCTCGAACCGCATCGCCATCGAGTCCGAGCTCGACACCCCCGAGCTCGTGAAGCGGGTTCGACGCGACCTGGCCGAGCTGTACGGCATTCGCGGAGAGGTCTCCCACGTCTCGGCCTCGGGCGCCAAGCGCACGGGCACCTACCTCGTGAGGGTCATCGACGGCGGAGAGACGCTCGCTCGCCAGACGGGCCTGCTCGACGCCCGGCGCCGGCCGATCCGCGGACTCCCGAACCGTCTGACCACCGGCTCCCAGGAAGAACTCTCCGCTGTCTGGCGGGGGGCGTTCCTGGCGAATGGAACGCTGACCGATCCCGGGCGTTCCGCCGCCCTCGAGATCACCTGCCCCGGCAACGAATCGGCCATGGCCCTGGTGGGTGCCGCGGCTCGACTCCACGTGCAGGCGAAGGCCCGCGAGGTCAGGGGAGTCCACCGCGTCGTCATCCGCGATGGCGAGGCCATCGCGCGCATGCTCTCCCTCATGGGCGCCGCCGACGCGGTCTCCCGGTGGGAGGACCTGAGGCAGCGTCGCGAGGTACGGGCCACGGCCAACAGACTGGTCAACTTCGACGATGCGAACCTCCGCCGGTCGGCGCAGGCCGCCGTCGCCGCGTGCTCGCGCGTCGAGCGGGCGCTCGAGATCCTCGGGCCGGATGTTCCGCCGCACCTGAAGTATGCCGGTGACCTGCGGCTGAACTTCCGCGACTCCAGCCTCGACGAGCTCGGTCACCACGCCGATCCTCCGATGACCAAGGACGCGATCGCCGGCCGTATCCGCCGCCTCCTCGCGATGGCCGACAAGCAGGCCAGCGACCTCGGCATCCCCGGCACCGACTCGAACCTGCCACCAGATCTCGACGACTGACATCCAGGCCCGAGCAATCGGCCGGCGTCAGGAAGTTTTCAGGGCGCTGTCCGTTGACCTCAGTAGACTGATCAGGTCACTCACAGCCGCCCCGGTACTCGGCGCGGCGCCTTATTCGAGGAGATATCAATGGCTGACTACACCCTTCCTGAACTCGCGTACGACTACTCGGCGCTCGAGCCCAGCATCAGCGCCACCATCATGGAGCTTCACCACTCCAAGCACCACCAGGCCTACGTGACCGGCGCGAACACCGCGCTCGCCCAGCTCGCAGAAGCCCGCGACTCCGAGAACCTCGGCGCCGTCAACAAGCTCGAGAAAGACCTCGCCTTCAACCTGGGCGGCCACGTCAACCACTCCATCTTCTGGACGAACATGTCCCCGAACGGCGGAGACAAGCCGGTCGGCGAACTCGCGTCCGCCATCGACGACTTCTTCGGCTCGTTCGAGAAGTTCCAGGCCCACTTCACCGCCACCGCGCTCGGAGTGCAGGGTTCAGGATGGTCCGTCCTCGCGTGGGACAGCATCGGCCAGCGCCTGATCATCCAGCAGTTCTTCGACCAGCAGTCGAACTTCGCCGCCGGAACGGTGCCCCTGCTCATGCTCGACGTGTGGGAGCACGCCTACTACATCGACTACAAGAACGTCAGGGCCGACTACGTCAAGGCATTCTGGAACATCGTCGACTGGCAGAACGTCACGACGCGCTTCGAGACTGCCCGCGAAAAGACCTCGGGCCTCCTGCTACTGTCGTAGCGACGACGGCGTGTCGGGCCCTCGGCCCGGCACGCCCTCAGTTTCAGCCACCCAGCCCCGCGGGGCCACACGATTCATGGAGAACTTCACGTGTCTGTAAAGATCGGTATCAACGGCTTCGGTCGTATCGGGCGTAACTACTTCCGCGCAGCTCTGGCCAAGGGCAGCGAGCTCGAGATCGTCGCGGTCAATGACCTCACCGACAACAAGGCCCTCGCGCACCTCCTCAAGTACGACACGATCACGGGTCGTCTCGATGCCACGGTCGAGCTCGACGGCGACAACATCATCGTCAACGGCAAGCCGATCCTCGTGCTCGCCGAGCGCGACCCCTCCGACCTGCCCTGGGGCGAGCTGGGCGTCGACATCGTCATCGAGTCGACCGGTCGTTTCACGAAGTCCGAAGACGCCCGCAAGCACATCGCGGCCGGCGCCAAGAAGGTCATCGTCTCCGCTCCGGCAACGGGCTCAGACGTCGCGACGCTGGTTCTCGGTGTCAACGAGGGCACCTACGACCCCGCCATCCACGACATCATCTCCAACGCCTCGTGCACCACGAACTGCCTCGCGCCCCTCGCGAAGGTCTTCATGGACAACTTCGGCATCGAGCGTGGCCTCATGACCACGGTCCACGCCTACACGGCCGACCAGAACCTGCAGGACGGCCCGCACAGCGACCTGCGCCGCGCCCGCGCCGCCGCAGCCAACATCATCCCCACGTCGACCGGTGCCGCCAAGGCCCTGGGCCTCGTCATCCCCGAGCTCGTCGGAAAGCTCGACGGCTACGCCCTGCGCGTGCCCGTCATCACCGGTTCGATCACCGACCTCACGGTCGAGACCAGCTCCACGGTCACGGTCGAGCAGGTCAACGAGGCGTACAAGAACGCCGCGAACGGCGCGCTCAAGGGAATCCTGTCCTACACGGAGGACCCGATCGTCTCCAGCGACATCCAGGGCGACCCGCACTCCTCGATCTTCGACGCCGGCCTCACCAAGGTCATCGGCAACCAGGTGAAGATCGCCTCGTGGTACGACAACGAGTGGGGTTACTCCAACCGCCTCGTCGACATCACCGAGTACGTCGCCGACCGCCTGTAATACGAGGAATCCACTGTGACTCTGCGCACTCTGGATTCGCTCGGCTCCCTCACGGGAAAACGCGTCCTCGTTCGGTGTGACCTCAATGTTCCGTTGAAAGACGGGGTCATCACCGACGACGGGCGCGTTCGAGCGTCTCTGGCAACCATCAACGCCCTGGTCGATCAGGGCGCACGAGTGATCCTCATCAGCCACCTCGGCCGGCCCGACGGTTCACCCGATCCCCAGTACAGCCTTCGGCCCGTCGCCGAGCGCCTGTCCGAGCTCCTCGACAAGCCCGTGGCCTTCGCCGAAGACACCGTGGGCGCGAGCGCCCAGCAGGCTGTCGACGCGCTGGCCGACGGCGACGTCGCTCTTCTCGAGAACCTGCGGTTCAACGCCGAGGAGACGAGCAAGAGCGCCGACGAACGATCGGCTTTCGCCGCCCGGCTCGCTTCGTTCGGAGACGCGTTCGTCTCCGACGGATTCGGCGTCGTGCACCGCAAGCAGGCGAGCGTCTACGAACTCGCCTCGGCGCTCCCGAGCGCTGCAGGGCTCCTCATCGCCGCCGAACTCGACGTGCTCGAGAGACTCACCGAGAAGCCCGAACGGCCCTACACGGTCGTTCTCGGCGGCTCGAAGGTCTCAGACAAGCTCGGCGTGATCGGTCACCTCCTTCCGAAGGTCGACACCCTGCTCATCGGTGGAGGCATGCTCTTCACCTTCCTCGCGGCGCAGGGCTTCCGCGTGGGCGGAAGCCTTCTCGAGGCCGACCAGATCGACACGGTCAAGGGATACCTGGCGGAGGCGACCGAGCGCGGTGTGCAGATCGTTCTGCCGACCGACGTGGTGGTCGCATCGAAGTTCGGTGCCGACGCCGAGCACACCGTCACGAGCGCCGAGACCATCGAAGAGACGCCGTTCGGCCAGAGCGGACTCGGGCTCGACATCGGCCCCGAGACGGGCGCCGAGTTCGCGCGCATCATCGAGGCGTCGAAGACCGTGTTCTGGAATGGACCGATGGGCGTCTTCGAGCTCGCGCCGTTCGCCGAGGGCACTCGTGCCGTCGCCGACGCGCTGACCCGTGTCGACGGCCTCGGTGTGGTCGGCGGGGGAGACTCGGCGGCTGCCGTACGAGCCCTCGGGTTCACCGACGAGCAATTCGGTCACATTTCAACTGGCGGTGGAGCGAGCCTCGAATTCCTCGAAGGCAAACGCCTGCCCGGACTGGAGGTCCTCGGATGGTAGTCAGCAGAACGCCGCTCATCGCGGGCAATTGGAAGATGAACCTCGACCACCTTCAGGCGATCGCGTTCGTGCAGAAGCTCGCGTGGAGCCTGAAAGACGCGGGGCATAACTTCGCCGACGTCGAAGCGGCGATCTTCCCTCCGTTCACCGACCTGCGCAGCGTGCAGACTCTCATCTCGGCAGACAAGCTCGAGCTCGCCTATGGCGCGCAAGACGTCTCCCAGCATGCGAGTGGTGCCTACACGGGTGAGATCTCGGGTGCGTTCCTCAAGCAGCTCGACTGCCGTTACGTCATCATCGGACACTCGGAGCGTCGCACTCTTCACGCCGAGACCGACGAGGTCGTGGCCGCCAAGACGGCTGCGGCGATTTCGAACGGCCTCGTGCCGATCGTCTGCGTGGGAGAAACGGCCGAAGACCTCGAGAAGCACGGCCCCAGCGCCGTGCCTGTCGCCCAGTTGACGGCCGCCCTCTCATCCGTGCAGTCCGCATCGGACATCGTCGTCGCGTACGAGCCCGTCTGGGCCATCGGCTCGGGACAGGCGGCGACACCCGAGCAGGCCGAAGCGGTCTGCGCGGCACTGCGCGCCGTGCTCGAATCCACCCTGGGCTCCGATGTCGCGGCGAAGACGCGCATCCTCTACGGCGGATCGGTCAAGTCGACGAACATCGGCGGCTTCATGAAGCAGCCCAACGTCGACGGCGCCCTGGTCGGCGGCGCAAGCCTCGACCTGGCGGAGTTCGCCAGCATCATCCGGTACCAGAAGCACGCGTTCTAAAGGCAGTGCGAGAGGCCGACCCGTCTCGGGTCGGCCTTTCGTGTGCCGCTGCAGTCATGGTGCGTCTCATCGGACGCATACAGGTATAATTGACGTTGGTCTGGCTTCACACCGGTCGGCCATCATTCTTGAGAGGCAATTCGTGCAGATCCTTCAGGTCGTTCTACAGGTGCTGCTCGGTATCACGAGCCTCCTTCTGACCCTCCTCATTCTTCTCCACCGCGGTCGCGGCGGAGGCCTGTCCGACATGTTCGGCGGCGGCGTGACATCCAACCTCGGTGCATCCGGGGTCGCGGAGCGCAACCTCAACCGCATCACGGTGATCCTCGGACTCGTGTGGGTCGTGTGCATCGTCGTGCTCGGTCTCATCACCAAATTCGACACCGGAATCTAGGAGTATCGGCAATGGCTTCAGGCGGCAGTGCAATTCGCGGGTCACGGGTGGGCGCGGGCCCGATGGGTGAACAGGATCGGGGCTTCCACGCCGATCGCATCAAGGTCTCCTACTGGGACGCCCTGGGAAACGAGACGGTCAAGTACTTCGCGGCGACGCTGCCCGAAGAAGAGATCCCTGAGACGATCGACTGCCCGTCGTCGGGTCTTCCCGCCGGTCGCGACAAAGAGAATCCTCCGTCGGTCGTCAAGCTCGAGCCCTACAAGACGCACCTCGCGTACGTCAAGGAGCGCCGCACCGAAGAAGAGGCTGCGCAGCTTCTCGAAGACGCACTGACCCAGCTCCGCGCACGGCGAGGCACGGCGACCGCCTAGCCCGTTCGCACGCAGTCAACGAAAAAGCCCCTCGGCCGAGCCGAGGGGCTTTTTCGTGCGATCGTGCCGATCAGTAGTAGGTCGGCGTGATGAGGTACTCCGGCACTTCCGACGCGGCGTCCTTGTCGACGAAGAACACGGTTCGCCGACGACCTTCCGCACCCGCGACAGGTACCTCGTCGGTGCTGGCTCCCGCCAGCGCGAGGCCGAGCGCCGACGCCTTGTCGGAACCCGCGAGAACGAGCCAGATCCGATCCGACGAACGGATGACGGGGAGCGTGAGGCTGAGTCGCTGGGGCGGGGGCTTGGGCGACTCCCGCACGGCGACGACGGTCGCGTCGGTCACGCGCACGCCTTCCTGGCCCGGGAACAGGGACGCGATGTGGCCGTCAGGTCCGACGCCGAGGAAGGTGATGTCGAACTTCGGGTAGTCGTTGCCGTCGCCGGCCTCGAGCAGTTCGAGCGCGTAGACGGCCGCGGCCTCATCGATATCGGCGACCTCATCGGTCGACGGGAATGGATGCACCTGTGCGGCGGGAACGTCGATGTGGTCGAGCAACGCCTCGCGCGCCTGCAGCTCATTGCGATCGGGATCGTCGCGCGCCACGAAACGCTCGTCGCCCCACCAGAAGCTCACCCTGTTCCAGTCGACGCTGTCTCTGGCCGGCGACGCATTGATGGCCGCCAGCACCGCCGTGCCGACGGAGCCTCCGGTGAGGACGACATTCACGGCGTCGCGGTCTTCGAGGATGTCGATCGTCTTCGTGATGAAGCGCGCCGCGACGGAGCCCGCCAGCGAGGCCTTGTCGGGGTGAATCAGCACACGGCGTTCGTTCGTCATGGTCTACCGCACCTCTGTCGTCGTCTGCGGCGCCGAGGCGGACTCGGGATCGGGCTCGCCCAATTCGAGCACGCCCTGCGTGAGCACCTCGCCGTAGAGGTCGTCCGGGTCGAGCCTGCGCAGTTCTTCTGCCAGGCAGTCGCGGAGTGAGCGACGGGGGAGTGCCAGGTCGTGCAGCGGCTGATCCGGCTGAACCAGGGTCGCCACGTTGGGCACCGATCGCTCGAGCTCGATGACACCCGACGAGCGGGAGAGCTTGACGCCGTGGATTCCACTGGATCCGTTGGCACGCGACGAGATTCCGTAGTCGACCGTCACCTTGAGCTGGTGACGGAGCCAGGCTGCGAGCAGCAGGGTCGACGGAGAATCGGACGCGCCGGACACCTCGATGGCCTCGACGGGCTCGAAGGGCGGCTGGTCGAGCACTGCGGCCAGCTGCGCGCGCCACAGTGTGAGCCGGGTCCACGCGAAGTCGGTGTCGCCGGGGGAGTAGTTGCTCGACAGCCTGCGCAGCGTCTCGTTGGGGTTGCTGCTGTTCGACGAGTCGGTGATGCGACGCTGGGCGATACGGCCGAGGTCGGATGTCGAGGGCGATTCGGGCGCGTCGCCCGGCCACCAGACGACCACGGGGGCGTCGGGAAGGAGCAGACCCGTGACGAGTCCCTCCTCGTCGCTTGCCGCCGCGCCGTAGGCCTTGAGCAGGATGACCTCGCTCGCGCCGGCGTCGCCACCCACGCGGATCTGCGCATCCAGTCTGGCGCCGCGGCCCGACTTCACGCCGTCGTCGGCATCGGTCGAGACGACGATCACGCGCATCGGGTGCTCGCGCGATGCGTCGTTGGCCGCCTCGATGGCGTCTTCCTCTTGGCCGAGGGCCGTTCGGATGACCAGTGTCAGCACGCGACCGAGGGCAACGGCGCCGCCCTCCTCGCGGATCTTGACGAGGGCCTTCGAGACCTTGCTTGTGTTGGTATCGGGCAGATCGACGATCATGGCCGCCTCCAGGTTCTTCCGTCGCGGGCGAGCATCTCGTCTGCGGAGTCGGGGCCCCAGGTTCCGGGGCGGTACTGATCGGGCTGTCCCTGGGTGGTCCAGAACTCTTCGATCGGGTCGAGGATCTTCCAGGAGAGTTCGACCTCCTCCTGGCGGGGGAACAGCGGCGGGTCGCCGAGGAGCACGTCGAGGATGAGGCGCTCGTATGCCTCGGGGCTCGCCTCGGTGAAGGCGTGGCCGTAGCCGAAGTCCATGGTCACGTCGCGCACCTGCATGCCGGCGCCGGGAACCTTGGATCCGAAGCGGATGGTGACACCCTCGTCGGGCTGCACCCGGATCACGAGGGCGTTCTGGCCGAGCGCCGATGTCTGGCTGTCGGCGAAGAGATACTGCGGAGCGCGCTTGAACACGACGGCGATCTCGGTCACCCGGCGGCCGAGGCGCTTGCCCGCCCGCAGGTAGAACGGAACACCGGACCAGCGCCGGGTGCCGATGTCGAGGCGCATGGCCGCGTACGTCTCGGTGAGGGATTCGGGGTTCATTCCGTCTTCCTCGAGGAAACCGGTGACCTTCTCACCGCCCTGCCACCCGCCGGCGTACTGGCCGCGGGCGGTGTGCTTCGCCAGGTCCTTGGGAAGCCGGATGGCGGCGAGCACCTTCTCTTTCTCGGCGCGCAGGTCTGACGCATTGAAGGAGATGGGCTCCTCCATGGCCGTGAGCGCGAGCAGCTGAAGCAGGTGGTTCTGGATGACGTCGCGTGCGGCGCCGATTCCGTCGTAGTAGCCGGCACGTCCGCCCACGCCGATGTCCTCGGCCATGGTGATCTGCACGTGGTCGACGTAGTTCGAGTTCCAGATGGGCTCGTAGAGCTGGTTGGCGAAGCGCAGGGCCAGGATGTTCTGGACCGTCTCCTTGCCGAGGTAGTGGTCGATGCGGAAGACCGAGTCGGGAGCGAAGACCGACTCGACGACGTCGTTCAGTTCGCGCGCCGTCTTCAGGTCGCTGCCGAACGGCTTCTCGATGACGACGCGGCGCCACTGTCCTTCTTCGGGATGCGCCAGGCCGGAGCGGCGCAGCTGCTCCGTCACCAGGGGGAACGCCTTCGGCGGCACCGAGAGGTAGAACGCGTAGTTGCCCTTCGTGCCCCGCTCGGCGTCGAGGGACTCTATCGTCTCCTTGAGGTGGTCGAATGCCTCGTCGTCGCTGAACTCGCCCGACACGAAGCGGATGCCCTCGGAGAGCTGGCGCCACACGTCTTCGTCGAAGGGTGTGCGCGCGTACTCCTTGACGGCGTCGTGCACGACGCGCTCGAAGTCCTGATCCTCCCAGTCACGGCGGGCGAAGCCGATCAGCGAGAAGCCGGGCGGAAGCAGACCGCGGTTCGCGAGGTCGTAGACGGCCGGCATCAGCTTCTTGCGCGACAGGTCGCCTGTGACGCCGAAGATGACGAGTCCGCTCGGGCCGGCGATGCGGTTGAGCCGTCGGTCGGACGGGATTCTGAGCGGGTTGTATTCCGGAGTGATTTCTACCGGTGGCATGAGACTCCTTGAGACCTTCTGGGTCGACGGGTTAGTGCGGCGCTGGAACAGCGCGGGAAACGGGGCGGATGCGATGCGGACCGTCGGACGAAGAGCTCATGGGGATGTCGCCGGGGCGACGATCGGCGGGAGGGACGGCCGGCAGAAGTGGGGTGGCTCCGGTCGTCTCGAACGAGACGACACCGGAGTCGAGGGCCGGATCCACCTTTCCGGCGCGGCCATGGCCGCTGCCGGGAAGGTGGATCCGGACACTCACTTGGACGACTCGAGAGCCGTCGTGACCGTGTCGAGCAGTTCGTTCCAGGAGACGATGAACTTGTCGACTCCCTCGGTCTCGAGCAGCTCGGTGACCTCGGCGTAGGAGATTCCCTGGGCCGCGATCTCGTCGAGCACCTTGTTGGCGGCGGCGTAGGAGCCCGTGATGGTGTCTCCGGTGATCACGCCGTGGTCGAACGTGGCGTCGAGCGTCTTCTCGGGCATCGTGTTGACGACCTCCGGGGCGACGAGCTCGGTGACGTAGGTCGTGTCGGGCACGGCCGGGTCCTTGACGCCGGTGGATGCCCAGAGCGGCCGCTGCTTGTTGGCTCCGGCCGCGAGCAGCCCGGCCGCACGCTCGGTGGAGAACGCCTGCTCGTAGACCTCGTAGGCGAGCTGGGCGTTCGCGACGCCGGCCTTGCTCTTGAGCGCCAGAGCCTCGTCGGTTCCGATCGCCACGAGGCGCTTGTCGATCTCGGTGTCGACGCGCGACACGAAGAAGGAGGCGACACTGTGGATCTTCGACAGGTCGAGCCCGGCGGCCTTCGCGCGCTCCAGGCCGGCCAGGTAGGCGTTGATGACGTCGCGGTAGCGGGCGAGGCTGAAGATCAACGTGACGTTGACGCTGATGCCGGCCGCGATGGTCTCGGTGATGGCCTCGAGGCCCGCGATGGTCGCGGGGATCTTGATCAGCACGTTCTCCTTGGCGACCTTGTCGAAGAGCTCCTTGGCCTGCTTCGTCGTGCCCGCGGCGTCGTTCGCCAGGCCCGGCTCGACCTCGATCGAGACGCGACCGTCGAATCCGTTCGTGGCGTCGTAGATCGGACGGAAGATGTCGCAGCCGTTCGCGACATCCTGGGTCGTGATCTCGAAGACGGCCTCGGTGACGTTCTTGCCGGCCTTGGCGAGCTCGGCGACCTGAGCCGCGTACGACTCTCCGTTGGTGAGTGCCGCGGCGAAGATCGACGGGTTCGTGGTGACACCGACGACGTTCTTCTCGGCGATGAGCTTCTCGAGTCCGCCGGAGGTGATGCGCTCGCGCGACAGGTCGTCGAGCCAGATGCTGACGCCGGCTGCGGAGAGCTGGGCGGTGGGTGTTGTATCGGTCATGTAAGTACTCCTAGGAGGTTCGTGTGGTCTAGAGCGACGAGATCGAGAGCTTGGCGGCCTCGATGGCGTGCTCGGTGGTGATGCCGAACTCGCGGAACAGCGTCTGGTAGTCGGCAGATGCGCCGAAGTGCTCGATCGAGACGCTCTTGCCGTGGTCTCCGACATAGGAGCGCCAGGTCAGGTCGAGGCCGGCCTCGATCGACACGCGGGCCTTGATCGCAGCGGGAAGAACCGACTCGCGGTACTCCGCACTCTGCTCTTCGAACCACTCGAGGCTGGGAGCCGAGACGACGCGGGCGTTGATGCCCTCGTTCTTGAGGAGCTCGCGCGCCTCGACGGCGATCTGGACTTCGGAGCCGGTCGCGATGAAGATCACGTCGGGCGTGCCGTTCGGAGCCTCGGCCAGCACGTACGCGCCCTTGGCGACGTTCTTCGCCGACGCGAAGGTCTCACCGGATGCGTCACCCTCGCCACGCTCGAACACCGGGATGTTCTGGCGGGTGAGGGCGATTCCCGCAGGACCGTTGCGGCGCTCGAGGATCGTCTTCCACGCGTAGGCGACCTCGTTGGCGTCGCCGGGGCGCACGATGTCGAGACCCGGGATGGCACGGAGCGTCGCGAGCTGCTCGATCGGCTGGTGGGTCGGTCCGTCTTCTCCGAGTGCCACCGAGTCGTGGGTCCACACGTAGATCGCGGGGGACTTCATGAGGGCCGCGAGACGAACGGCGGGACGCATGTAGTCGCTGAAGATGAGGAAGGTTCCACCGAACGGGCGGGTGTTTCCGTGCAGCACGATGCCGTTGAGAATGGCGCCCATCGCGTGCTCGCGGATTCCGAAGTGCAGAACGCGGCCGTAGGGGTTTCCCGTCCACTCGTGAGTGGAGTGCTCGGCCGGGATGAAGGATGCGCCCGACTCGATCGTGGTGTTGTTCGACTCGGCGAGGTCGGCCGATCCGCCCCAGAACTCGGGCATGATCGGCGCGATGGCGTTGATGACCTTGCCCGAGGCGGCGCGGGTGGAGACGGCCTTGCCCGCTTCGAAGACCGGGAGTGCCTCTTCGAGGCCCTCGGGAACGTCGCCGGAGAGGACGCGATCGAGAAGGACCTTCTTCTCGGGGTTGGCGGAGGCCCAGGCGTCGAAAGCGTTCGTCCACTCGGCGTGCTCGGCCTGGCCGCGCTCGATGGCGCCGCGGGTGTGCGCGATGACCTCGTCGGCGACCTCGAAGCTCTGCTCGGGGTCGAAGCCGAGCACCTCCTTGAGGCCCTTCAGCTCCTCGGCGCCCAGGGCGGAGCCGTGAATCTTTCCGGTGTTCTGCTTCTTGGGCGAGGGCCAGCCGATGATGGTCTTGAGGATGATCAGCGACGGCTTGTCGGTGACGGCCTTGGCCGCCTCGATGGCATCGAAGAGCGCCTCGACGTCTTCGACGTACTGGCCCGTCTTCTTCCAGTCGACGACCTGCACGTGCCAGTGATAGGCCTCGTAGCGGGCGCGCACGTCTTCGGTGAACGCGATGTTCGTGTCGTCTTCGATCGAGATCTGGTTGCTGTCGTAGATCGCGATGAGGTTGCCGAGCTGCTGGTGGCCGGCGAGCGACGATGCCTCGCTCGTGACGCCCTCCTGCAGGTCACCGTCGCCGGCGATGGTGTAGATGAAGTGGTCGAAGGGGCTCGTGCCGGCCTCGGCCTCGGGGTCGAAGAGACCGCGCTCGAAGCGGGAGGCGTAGGCGAAGCCGACGGCCGACGACAGACCCTGGCCGAGCGGCCCGGTCGTGATCTCGACGCCGTCGGTGTGGCCGTACTCGGGGTGTCCGGGAGTGAGCGAGCCCCAGGTGCGGAGTGCCTTGAGGTCGTCGAGCTCGAGACCGTAGCCGCCGAGGTAGAGCTGGATGTACTGGGTGAGCGAACTGTGGCCGACCGAGAGGATGAAGCGGTCGCGACCGATCCACTCGTTGTCACTCGGATCGCGCCGCATGACCTTCTGGAACAGGAGGTAGGCGGCGGGGGCAAGGCTGATGGCCGTTCCCGGATGCCCGTTTCCTACCTTCTCGACGGCGTCTGCCGCGAGAATCTTCGCCGTGGATACGGCCTGGTCGTCAATGGGAGTCCATTGGAATGATGCCACGAGGAATAAGCCCCTTCTCAGTTGCAGGCGGACAGATTTGCCCGTCAGGCGCCGCGATGTGAATCGGTAGCAGGGAGAACCGCGTGAGAGACCGGCGAATGTGAGCCCCCGCACGGTACGTGTTCAGCACAGTGCGACATGGCTTCTCCGCAAGAAAGACACGCAGGAAACACCGACTGCTGTGTCGCCGCTACAAGTATAGGGAATCAGGGGGGAGCCTCGGCTACCCCTCGACAAACTCGCGGAGGGCGGACACGACCAGGTCGTGATCCTCGATCTGCGGCAGCCCCGAGACCGTCGCGACGGCCACGATGCCGGTGCCTCTGACCGACACGGGAAAGCCGCCGCCGTGGGCCGCGTACTCCATCTGGTCGAACCAGCCCTCGGACTCGATCCGCTTTCCGGCGATCTTGGGGCGGGTGCCGAGCAGCAGCGAGGGGATTCCGTAGCGCTCGACGGCGCGCGCCTTGCGCGCGATCCAGACGTCGTTGTCGGCCTGCGCTCCCTCGAGTGCGACGTGGAAGAGGATCTGCGATCCGCGTCGGATGTCGATGGCGATGGGCAGGGCGCGCTCCGTGCCCAGACGCACGAGGATGAGACCCAGCCTCAAGGCGTCGGACGGCCCGAAGGAGTCGACCTGGAGCTCGGCCACCTCGTCCTCGATGCGGGCGGCAAGGCGGGCGAACTCGTCCGGAGTGGTGGGGTCGGTGTGCGTCATGCCTGTCACGGTATCGGCTCCGACCGAGGTTCGAGAACCGATCGCTTAGACTGATTCGGGATCGCGCGCGCCCTGCGCGGGGCCCGGAACAGTCTGAGGAGCAATGGACGTCGCTGTAGAGGGCCGCACGGAGAAGCAGCGGATCAGCCTGACGGCGAAGGCCAAGGCCTACGTCGCGCTGACGAAGCCGCGGGTGATCGAGCTGCTGCTCGTGACGACGGCGCCGGTCATGATCCTCGCCCAGAACGGCATCCCCGACCTCTGGCTGGTCGTCGCCACGCTCATCGGCGGCGCGCTCAGCGCCGGCAGCGCCGGCGCATTCAACTGCTACATCGATCGCGACATCGACCGCGTCATGAAGCGCACCCAGGGTCGTCCGCTGGTCACCGGCGAACTGAGCGACCGCGAGGCCCTCGTGTTCGCGTGGGTGATCGGCGTCGCATCCATCGTCTGGCTCGCCGTCTTCGCCAATCTGCTGGCGGCGGCACTCTCGCTCATCGCGATCCTGCTCTACGTGTTCCTCTACACCGTCTGGCTGAAGCGTCGCACCTCGCAGAACATCGTGTGGGGAGGCATCGCCGGCTGCATGCCCGTGCTCATCGGATGGGCCGCCGTCACGAACTCGCTCAGCTGGACCCCGTTCATCCTGTTCGGCGTCATCTTCCTCTGGACGCCGCCGCACTACTGGCCGCTGTCGATGAAGTACCGAGACGAGTACAAGGCGGCGAACGTTCCGATGCTCGCGGTCGTCCGCGGCCGCGCCGTCGTCGGCCTCCAGACCATCCTCTACGCGTGGGCCACGGTCGCCTGCTCGCTGCTGCTGATCCCGGTCGCCCCGATGGGCATCGTCTACAGCGTCGTCGCTCTAGGCTCCGGCGCCTGGTTCATCTACGAGACGCACCGGCTCTACAACCGGGCCATCCACGGCCACGAGGTCAAGCCGATGCGCGTCTTCCACGCGTCGATCAGCTACCTGACGCTCGTCTTCCTCGCCGTCGCCATAGACCCGCTGCTCCCGTTCTAGCTGGGCTCTCTCTGGCGATGTTGTTCGCTGAGCCTGTCGAAGCGCGGACCACACCTGGCGTTAAATCTGGCGACCTACAGACGCACATCTGGAGCGACACGCCACGAACGAAGGTCGACTGGCGGCATGTCGACCGATTCGTGCTCCGTTACTGCGTTCCAAGAGACTGCACCCCGACAGCCCGAAGCCAGAGCGATATCTCGGCTCTGTACGGTGACGCCGTTCGCTGAGCTTGTCTAAGCGCGACACACAACCCGGCGCTAGTCGAGGTCAGCCGGCTCGGGCAGAACCATCCCAGCGAATATTCCGCCGATTCCCGCGGCTCAGCGCAACGCGGAATAAAAAGTCATCCTCAGTTAGGCATCGGACTTGCCGAAGATACGGGCACCTACGACCTATATCTGGAGCAACACGCCGCGAACGAAGGTCGACTGGCGGCGTGCCGACCGATTCGTGCTCCGTTACTTCGCCTCAAGAGACTCCACCCCGACAAACGGAAGTCAATGTCTCTAGGGCCTCATCGGTCAGCGCCGGGGCTGACCGACGGAGCTGAGCTCCCGGGGGTCGTCCACCGATTCGGGGGCGTTCGACGACGAGCGCAGCGACAGCACCAGGGCGGTCATGGCCGCGACCAGGAGCGCGGCGAGCACCATGTGGATGCCGACGAGCAGCGGGGGCAGTCCGAGCCGCGCCTGGGTCAGACCCACGACGACCTGCACGGCCTCGATGGCCAGCAGTGCGAGCGCCCAGCGGGTGACACCGAGCCGGCCGACGAGCGCGGCGACGACGAGCACCACGGTGAGCGCCAGGAGCACGTAGGCGGGCCAGCTGTGGAAGTGCTGCAGCAGCTCGGCGTCGAGGCCGTTGCGCGGAGTCTTCTCGTCGCCGGCGTGCGGCCCTGAACCCGTGGTGAGAATACCCACGACCACGGTGATCGCGACGAAGAGCGACGCCAGGTGCGCCACGATCAGGAACCACAGCGGCACGGTGCGGCGATTTCCGCGCGGCCCGCGGTACACGCGGTAGACCAGGATCGTCGCGTTGACGACGAGGAGGATCGAGATCACGAAGTGCAGCCCGACGATGAACGGGTTGAGCCCGGTCAGCACCGTGATTCCGCCGATGACGGCCTGGAGCGGGATGGACAGGCCCTGGAGGAGCGTGAGCACGAACAGGTCCCTGCGCTCCCTCCAGTAGCGCACCACGGCGAGGAACACCGCGATCACGATGAGGGCGAGCACGAAGGTGAGCATGCGGTTCGCGAACTCGATCACGCCGTGGATGCCCATCTCCGGCGTGGACACGAACGACGCGTCGGTGCATCGCGGCCACGTGGGGCAGCCCAGGCCCGATCCCGTGAGCCTCACCGCACCGCCGGTTCCGATGAGCACCACCTGGAACACGAGCGACAGCCAGGCCAGCACGCGAACGGGTCGACTGATGGATGCGGGGAGGAATGCGATGAGTCGCTTCACGGCTTCGGGTGTTCCTTGTCAAGACTTGTCGATGAAAAGGCCTGCGACCTACTATCCGGCAGGCATTGCCTGTAGAATTTGAAAGTTGTAGAAATCCGCGTTCGAACGCGTTTTGCGCATATCGCCCAGCGTTGGGCGGGGCTCACGCCCCCAGACCTCAGTACATTCTAAGTACGTGCGTTCTCCCCACGAGAACGTGATCAGGCAATCATTTCGGTGATCCGTGCCGAATCACATTTACACCCGGTCTGGAATGCCTGCCGCTGTCCGCGGGTTGAGATCAACGAGGAAGGGAGAAAGTCATGTCTGACGTACTAATCGACCGTCCGGAACTCGAAAACCTGGGGGTTTACGAATTCGGTTGGTCCGACTCCGATGCGGCGGGTGCCGTCGCGAAACGCGGTGTCGACGCCGACGTCGTCAAGGGCATCTCCGCCCTCAAGAGCGAACCGGAGTGGATGCTCAAGAACCGGCTCAAGGGTCTGCAGCTGTTCGAGCGCAAGCCCATGCCGACCTGGGGCGCAGACCTCTCCGGCATCGACTTCGACAACATCAAGTACTTCGTGCGGTCGACCGAGAAGCAGGCCACGACCTGGGACGACCTGCCCGACGACATCAAGAACACCTACGAGCGGCTCGGCATCCCCGAGGCCGAGCGTCAGCGTCTCGTGTCGGGCGTCGCCGCGCAGTACGAGTCCGAGGTCGTCTACCACACCATCCGCGAAGACCTCGAGGCGCAGGGCGTCATCTTCATGGACACCGACACGGCGCTGCGTGAGCACCCCGAGTTCTTCACCGAGTACTTCGGCACGGTCATCCCCGCCGGCGACAACAAGTTCGCCGCGCTGAACACGGCCGTCTGGTCGGGCGGCTCGTTCGTCTACGTTCCCAAGAACGTGCACGTCGAGATCCCCCTGCAGGCCTACTTCCGCATCAACACCGAGAACATGGGCCAGTTCGAGCGCACGCTGATCATCGCCGATGAGGGCAGCTACGTGCACTACATCGAGGGCTGCACCGCGCCGATCTACAAGTCCGACTCGCTGCACTCCGCCGTCGTCGAGATCATCGTCAAGAAGAACGCCCGCGTTCGCTAC
Source organism: Agreia sp. Leaf283 (assembly GCF_001422485.1). Classification (GTDB taxonomy): domain Bacteria; phylum Actinomycetota; class Actinomycetes; order Actinomycetales; family Microbacteriaceae; genus Agreia. Next base: position 182,603 of record NZ_LMNF01000002.1, on the reverse strand, counting down.
ACGACGATCCAGAACTGGTCGAACAACGTCTACAACCTGGTCACCAAGCGTGCGATCGCGCACGAGGGCGCGACCATGGAGTGGATCGACGGCAACATCGGCTCCAAGGTCACCATGAAGTACCCGTCGATCTACCTCGTCGGAGAGCACGCCAAGGGCGAGACGCTGTCCGTGGCGTTCGCCGGCCCCGGCCAGCACCAGGACGCCGGCGCGAAGATGATCCACATGGCGCCGTACACGCAGTCGTCCATCGTCTCCAAGTCCATCGCCAGGGGCGGTGGCCGTGCCGGTTACCGCGGCGAGGTGCGCATGGCGGAGAACGCCCATCACTCGGCCAACACCGTGCGCTGCGACGCCCTGCTGGTCGACACCAAGTCGCGCTCCGACACCTACCCGGCCATCGACATCCGGGTCGACGACGTGCAGCTCGGCCACGAGGCCACGGTCTCGCGTGTCAGCGAGGAGCAGCTCTTCTACCTGATGAGCCGCGGTCTGCCCGAAGACGAGGCCATGGCCATGATCGTGCGCGGCTTCATCGAGCCGATCGCCCGCGAGCTCCCCATGGAGTACGCACTCGAACTCAACAAGCTCATCGAGATGGGCATGGAAGGCAGTGTCGGCTAGATGTCCGCAGCAGTTTCAGCGAACACGGGTCTCATCGAGACCGAACAGCACGGCCTCAAGGCTCACTCAGACGGGGGTGACGCGTACGTGCCCGTGCAGTCACGGGCCGAGCGCTTCACCTCCACCTCTGTCGACGACTTCGAGAAGGTCACCGGTTTCGAGCTCGAGTGGAAGCTCACGCCGATCACCCGTATCACCGCCCTCATCGAGGGCGAGCTCGACGGCTCGGCCCCGACGCTGACATTCAGCGAGACGCCGGGCGTCACGGCGGCGTGGGTCGACCGCACGGATGCGCGCATCGGCTCGGCCGGTGCGCCCGAAGAGCGGGCCAGCGCCAACGCCTGGTCGTCGTTCGACAAGGCCCTCGCCATCGATGTCACCGGCGAGGAGCTGCAGGAGTTCGTCGTGACCCGCGAGGCGACCGATTCCACCCCGCGCGCCGGGCACACGGTCATCACCGCTGCCCCGTTCAGCCGTGGTCTCGTCATCCTCCGCAATTCGGGCGACGCCCAGCTGACCGAGAACGTCGAGATCGTCGTCGGCGACCAGGCGGCGCTCACCGTGGTCACGGTGCAGGAGTGGAATGACGAGAGCAACCATCTGGCGAGCCACTTCGCCCGCGTCGGCCGTGACGCGCGCCTTCGTCACATCGTCGTCAGCCTCGGCGGGGGAGTCGTGCGGGTCAACCCGTCGATCCACCTCGTCGAGTCGGGTGCCGACGCCAGCGCCTTCGGTCTGTACTTCGCCGACTCGGGGCAGCACCTCGAGCAGCGCGTCTACATCGACCACGTCGCGGCCCAGACGAAGAGCCGGGTGAAGTACAAGGGTGCGCTCCAGGGCGCCACCGCCCGATCCGTCTGGGTCGGCGACGTTCTGATCGGCCCGCACGCGACGGGCACCGACAGCTACGAGGAGAACCGCAACCTGGTGCTCTCCGAGGGGCCTCGGGCCGACTCCATCCCCAACCTCGAGATCGAGACGGGCGACATCATGGGCGCCGGCCACGCGTCGTCGACCGGGCGTTTCGACGACGAGCAGCTGTTCTACCTGCAGTCCCGCGGCATCCCCGAAGACGAGGCCCGGCGTCTCGTCGTGCGCGGCTTCCTCGCGGAGATCGTCGCCCAGATCGGGTCAGACGACCTCGAGACCCACCTGTCCGCGGCCATCGAGGCCGAACTCAGCGAAGCGCAGGGACACTGACCATGGCCGCAGAGCTCATCTGCTCCGTCGACGACCTCACCCCGAACGAGGCGGTGCGCGTCGTGATCGATGGTGTCGCCATCGCTCTGGTGAAGGACTCGGCGGGGGAGTGCCACGCCATCGGCGACACGTGCACCCACGGCGACATCTCGCTCGCCGAAGGCTTCGTCGAAGACGAGACCCTCGAGTGCTGGGCCCACGGGTCCAAGTTCTCGCTCGTCAGCGGCAAGCCCCTCACCCTTCCGGCCTTCGAGCCTGTTCCGGTGTACGAACTCACCATCGTCGATGGCGAGGTCTACATCGACCCGACCAAAACGAAAGAGATTGTGTAGCCATGTCGAATCTTGAGATCCGCGATCTCCACGTGAGCGTGGAGACCGAGCTGGGAACCAAGCAGATCCTGAAGGGCGTCGACCTGTCGATCGGCGAGGGCGAGACCCACGCGATCATGGGCCCGAACGGCTCCGGCAAGTCCACCCTCGCCTACGCGATCGCGGGGCACCCCAAGTACACGGTCGAGAGCGGCTCCGTGAAGCTCGACGGCGAAGAGGTCCTCACCATGACGGTCGACGAGCGGGCCCGCGCCGGCCTGTTCCTCGCCATGCAGTACCCGGTCGAGATCCCCGGCGTGAGCGTGTCGAACTTCCTCCGCACCGCCAAGACCGCCATCGATGGAGCGGCACCGCCCATCCGCGGCTGGATCAAGGACCTGGACTCGTCGATGTCGCAGCTGCGCATGGACAAGTCGTTCCGTGAGCGCAACGTCAACGAGGGCTTCTCGGGTGGCGAGAAGAAGCGCAACGAGATCCTGCAGCTCGAACTGCTCAAGCCGAAGTTCGCCGTTCTCGACGAGACCGACTCGGGGCTCGACGTCGACGCGCTGAAGATCGTGTCGGAGGGCGTGAACCGCGCCAAGGCGAACACCGGACTGGGCATCCTGCTCATCACGCACTACAACCGCATCCTCAAGTACATCCAGCCCGACTTCGTGCACGTGTTCGTCGCGGGCAAGGTCGTCGAGCAGGGTGGACCCGAGCTGGCCGTGCGCCTCGAGAACGAGGGCTACGACCGGTTCCTCTCGAACGCCGTCGTCGGGTCGTAGGTCATGGCCTCGACACTCACACCCCAGCGCTTCGACGAGATCGAGGACAAGCTGAAAGACGTCATGGACCCGGAGCTCGGGGTCAACATCGTCGACCTCGGCCTGATCTACGACCTCGCGTGGGACGACGAGAACGACGCCCTGCTGATCAGCATGACCCTGACCAGCGCCGGATGCCCGCTCACCGACGTGATCGAAGAGGAGACCGCCCAGGCCCTCGACGGCACGGTCGAGCAGTTCCGCATCAACTGGGTATGGATGCCGCCGTGGGGTCCGGAGAAGATCACCGACGACGGTCGCGAGATGATGAGGGCCCTCGGCTTCTCGATGTAGCTCCGCCGGAGTCCGTGAGAACACAAAAGAAGGGCCCCGCCACGAGGCGGGGCCCTTTATTCGTGCGTGGGCGAGTGCCCCAGCGCCTACCGGTCGCGCTTCGAGCTCAGCTTCCAGGCGAGGGGCAGGATGCCGGCGGCCAGCAGCGCCTTGATGGCCCCGCCGATCAGGAACGGGTACAGCCCGGCCTCGAGCGTCTGCTCGAGCGTGAGCCCGAGCGATGCGGCGAGCCACGGCAAGCCGACGGCGAACGTCACGAGCGTTCCGGCCGACATCGACACGAAGGCGCCGAGTACGCGACGGTCCCAGGTGCGCTGGGCGAGCCAGCCGGTGAGGGCCGCAGCGGCGATGAAGCCGACGATGTAACCGCCCGTCGGGCCGGCGACGACGCCCCATCCGGAGCTCGCGTCGCTGAACCACGGCAGGCCGATCGTGCCGAGTGCGAGGTAGAGCACCATCGAGAGGGCGCCGCGAAGCGCACCGAGCGTGCTGCCCACGAGGATCACGGCCAGTGTCTGGCCGGTGATCGGAACCGGGTAGAGGGGGATGGTCACCTGGGCGAGCACTCCCGTGAGCGCGGCGCCGGCCCCGATGAGCAGGATGTCGGTGGTCAGCGATCGGGAGAAGAGGCGGTCGGCGAGGGTCGGCCGCGACGCGGCGAGGGTGAGTGACGACACTGAAGAACTCCTAGGGAATGGGCAGAACACTGAACGTGTTGAGAGGGTGCGGAAGGCCTTGCGAAACCGGCGACCGCTTTCGGATTTATACTATTGCTACCTCCCCCCAAACCCCCGTTGTGGAAACACGACAGTAGAAATGGATTCTGCCTGTGCTCAATGTTCAAGACCTCGAACTCAGGGTCGGTGCACGGGTGCTGATGCAGGACGTCTCCTTCCGAGTCGCCGACGGTGACAAGATCGGCCTCGTCGGTCGCAACGGAGCGGGCAAGACCACCCTCACGAAGGTGCTGGCGGGGGAGCAGCTGTCGAACGGCGGCAAGGTCGAGCGCAACGGCGAGATCGGCTATCTCCCACAGGACCCGCGCTCGGGAAACCCGGAAGACCTGGCGCGCACGCGCATCCTCGACGCCCGTGGGCTCGGACAGCTCGTGCTCGGAATGCAGCAGGCCACGACGGACATGGGCAGCTCCGACCCGAAGGTCAGTGCCGCAGGCATGACCAAGTACGGCAACCTCACAGACCGCTTCCTGGCCCTCGGCGGATACGCGGCCGAGGCCGAGGCCGCCTCGATCGCCTCGAACCTCAACCTGCCCGATCGCATCCTCGACCAGCCGTTGTCGACCCTCTCCGGTGGTCAGCGTCGACGCATCGAGCTCGCGCGCATCCTCTTCTCCGACGCGCGCACCCTGATCCTCGACGAGCCCACGAACCACCTCGACGCCGACAGCGTCGTCTGGCTCCGCGAGTTCCTCAAGAACTACTCCGGCGGATTCATCGTGATCAGCCACGACATCGAACTCGTGGGCGAGACGGTGAACCGGGTGTTCTACCTCGATGCCAACCGCCAGGTCATCGACGTCTACAACATGAACTGGAAGAACTACCTGCGCCAGCGCGCCGCCGACGAGGAGCGCCGCAAGAAGGAGCGCGTCAACGTCGAGAAGAAGGCGTCGGTCCTGCAGCTGCAGGCGGCGAAGTTCGGCGCCAAGGCGTCGAAGGCCGCGGCCGCTCACCAGATGGTCGCCCGCGCCGAGAAGATGCTCTCCGGCCTCGAGGAGGTGCGCGCCGTCGACCGCGTCGCCAAGCTGCGCTTCCCGACACCGGCGCCGTGCGGCCGAACGCCGCTCATGGCATCCAATCTCTCGAAGAGCTATGGCTCGCTCGAGATCTTCGCCGCGGTCGACCTCGCCATCGATCGGGGCTCGAAGGTCGTCATCCTCGGCCTGAACGGTGCCGGAAAGACGACTCTCCTGCGCATCCTCGGCGGGGCGGACAAGCCCGACACCGGCCAGATCGAACCGGGCCATGGCCTGCGCATCGGCTATTACGCGCAGGAGCACGAGACCATCGACGTGAAGCGCAGTGTTCTCGAGAACATGGTGTCGTCGTCGCCCAACATCACCGAGATGGAGGCACGGCGCGTTCTCGGGTCTTTCCTCTTCACAGGCGATGACTCGCACAAGCCGGCGGGAGTGCTCTCGGGCGGCGAGAAGACCCGTCTTGCCCTGGCGATGATCGTGGTCTCGGGCGCCAACGTACTGCTGCTCGACGAGCCCACGAACAACCTCGACCCCGCCAGCCGCGAGGAGATCCTCGACGCCCTGGCGCACTACGAGGGCGCCGTCGTTCTGGTCAGCCACGACGAGGGGGCTGTCGAGGCCCTGAACCCCGAGCGTGTCCTCATCCTGCCCGACGGCGTCGAGGATCACTGGAACAAGGACTACGCCGACCTGATCTCGCTGGCCTAGGCCCCTCGGGCGTCAGCCTCAGCGCCGCTCGGCGCGCGAGGCCTGCTCGACGAGTTCGTCCTCGATGTCGTTGTCGGACTTCGCCTTGGCGCGGCGACGCCGTTCGCGCTCGGCCGCACGCTCCTGCTCGTCGGGATCGTCGGCGTTCTCCAGGCGGTATTCCTGCCGCGCCGCGTAGCCGAGCCCCACGAAGGCCAGCAGCGCGAAGACGAACCACTGGAACGCGTACGACAGGTGCGGGCCCTCGTCCTCCGGAGGGCGCGTGCCGAGCGTTCCCGTGTCGGCCGAGGGCGATTCGCTCGCAAGTTCTCCATACGCGCCCGTGTAGACAGGCGCATCCAGCTTCTCGGCGATCGTGGGCAGGTCGATCGAGGGGATCTCGCCCTCTGGCGCCGTGCGGTCCTTCAGAGTGGGCTCGCCGGCCTTCAGACGTGCGACTACAGTCACCTCGCCCTGAGGCGCGTCAGGCACGACGTCGGGCTTGTCCTGCTGCTCTCCGGTGGGCAGCCAGCCGCGGTCGACGACCACGATATCGCCGTCGTCGAGCTGGAACGGCACGAGGAGTTCGAATCCCGGCTGGCCGCCCATCGGTCGATTGCGCACCAGAAGCTGATCGTCGCTGAGGTAGCTGCCGGTCAGCGACACCGTCGTCCACTTGTCTTCGGCATCGAACGAGTCGAGGTCGCTCAGCACGTCGCCGATCGGGCGAGGTGCGGCGTCGTAGTTCGCGGCCACCCTGTCGTTCTCGGCCACAGCGGCGTCGCGTCGTGCGAGCTGCCAGGAGCCCAGCCATACGCACACGACGGCGAAGACGACGGTCACCGCCAGGTACCCCGCCCAGCGCGAGCTCCGCAGGAACCGCCAGCCGACATTCATGCCCGGCCCATCGCATCCGCCGTTCCCGAACCGGGAGCGTCCCTACTGCCGTCGGCCATCACCTCGAGGGGGAAGTCACGGGCGGCGAGGAATTCGCGCAGAAAATCGACGTGCTCGTCGCAGGCGAGCCAGACCTTGCGCCGTGTCTCGGCGTGGATCTTGGGGTTGCGCCACTCGATCCGCCACGTGGATGCGTCACGGCAGCCCGCGCGGGAGCATTGCGAGCCCTCCGGCTCGAGCCCGAGGCCGATCATTCCGGACGACCACCGAAATCGCGAGGCGGACGTGTCCCGGGAATGGCGACGACCCCGCCCGGCCTGTTCACGACGGACTTGGTGGGGGAGCCGACGTTCGCCAGGACCACGGCGAAGTACGGAAGCACGATCGCCCCGATGGCGGGGAGGATGAGCCACCAGCCGTGCAAGAAGAGCATCAGGATGATGCAGACGATCCGGATGCCCATGGCGATGCCGTACTTGACCATGCGCGTGTGGCGCTCATCACCCGGGGAAGGCGGGAGGTCGGTGATCGACTGCTGTTTCATGGGCTCGTCTGCTCGGGTTCTGGGGCCGGTGGGCTGCCCTAAGCCTACGCCGCGTATGCACCTCTTATGCTGGTACGGGCCAGTGATCCACGCCCCGCATCGAAGGACTTATCATGACGACAACTCGCACCGTACTCATCACCGGCGGAAACCGCGGAATCGGTTTCTCCCTCGCGGAGGAGTTCATCGCCCAGGGGCACCGGGTGGCGGTCACCGCCCGCTCGGGCCACGGTCCGGAAGGCAGTCTCACCGTGCTCGCCGATGTCACGGATGCGGAGTCCATCGACCGCGCCTTCACCGAGGTCGAGGCCGCCCTCGGGCCTGTCGAGGTTCTCGTGGCCAACGCGGGCGTCACCAAGGACACCCTCCTCCTGCGTATGTCGGAGGACGACTTCACCTCGGTCATCGACACGAATCTCTCTGGATCGTTCCGCGTGATCAAGCGCGCCTCCAAGGGCATGCTCAAGGCGCGCTTCGGCCGCATCATCCTGATCTCGAGCGTCGTCGGACTCTTCGGGTCGGCAGGGCAGGTCAACTACGCGGCGTCGAAGGCCGGCCTCGTGGGAATCGCCCGCTCGATCACGCGCGAGCTCGGTTCACGGGGCATCACGGCGAACGTCGTGGCCCCGGGTTTCATCGAGACCGACATGACCGCCGCCCTGCCCGAGGCGACGCAGGCCGAGTACCTGAAGTCGATTCCCGCCGGCCGCTTCGCCACGCCCACCGAGGTGGCGCGGGTCGTCGCATGGCTGGCATCGGATGACGCGGGTTACATCTCCGGTGCGGTCATCCCGGTCGACGGCGGCCTCGGAATGGGCCACTGACCTTCAGGCCCGCGGCGAGTCAGCCGCGCAGGCCGAGGGCCGGAAGAACCTGGCTCAGGTCGCGCTCGCTGATCGCCACATTCGCCGTCTGACGCACGAGCGGTCGCGCGTCGAACGCGATCGAGAGGCCGGCTGCCTGCATCATCTGCAGGTCGTTGGCGCCGTCTCCGACCGCCACCGTGCGCGTGGCCGGAACCCCGTAGACGGACGCCCATTCGGTGAGCGCCGAGGCCTTGGCCTCGGCGTCGATGACGGGTCCGCGCACCGCGCCCGTGAGTCGGCCGTCGCGCACCTCGAGGCGGTTCGCCCTCCAGAAATCGAGCCCCACCTCTCCGGCGAGGTCGTCGAGCAGCTCGTGGAATCCACCCGACACGACGCCGACCACGCTGTCGTGGGCGTGCAGGGTGTCGATCATCTGCTGCGCACCGGCGGTGAGCCTGATCTGCGCGGCGATGTCCGGCAGCTGCTCCACGGCGAGGCCCTCGAGGGTGGCCACGCGCGAGCGCAGGCTCTGTTCGAAGTCGAGCTCGCCGCACATGGCGCGCTCGGTGATCTCGGCGACCTCGGCGAAACTGCCGGCGGCCTGCGCCAGCATCTCGATGACCTCGTTCTCGATCAGCGTCGAATCGACGTCGAGCACGACGAGAAAACGGGCGGGATCCTGCGACGCGATCCGTGAATCTATCGGTTGGCGGCCCGGGCTGTACAGAACTGCCTCCGATGTCAGACTCATGGCTCTACGCGGATTCCCTTTCCGACGACCGTGATGCCCGAGTCGGTCACGGTGAATCCGCGCTCTCGATCCCGCGCCGCATCCGTGCCCACCTGGGCCCCGGCCGCGACGACCACGTTCTTGTCCAGAATAGCCCGCTTGACGATGGCACCCGGTTCGATGTGCACCCGGTCGAACAGCACCGAGTCCTGCACGAGCGCCTCGGATTCGATGGTCGACCACGGTCCGACGACGCTGCCCTCGACGCGCGCACCCGAGATCAGGCAGCCGAGCGAGACGAGCGAACCCAGCGTGGTGCCCGTGTTGCCCTTCGCATCCCGCACGAACTTGGCGGGCGGCGAGTTGAGCTGCTGGGTGAAGATGGGCCACTCGCGGTTGTAGAGGTTGAAGATCGGCAGCGCCGAGATCAGGTCCTGGTGCGCGTCGTAGAAGGAGTCGATGGTGCCCACGTCGCGCCAGTAGTAGCGGTCGCGGTCGGTGGCTCCGGGAACCTCGTTGCGCTGCAGGTCGTAGACGCCGGCGAGTCCGCGCTCGACGAAGTCGGGAATGATGTCGCCGCCCATGTCGTGGCTGGAGTCGGGCTTCTCGCCGTCGCGGATCACGGCTTCGATGAGCATGTCGGCGTCGAAGACGTAGTTGCCCATGGAGGCGAGCACCTCGCCGGGGGAGTCGAGGAGGCCCTTGGCATCCTTCGGCTTCTCCAGGAACTCGGAGATCTTGGTGGGGTCGTCGTCGGAGGTCTGGATGACGCCGAACTGGTCGGACAGCTCGATGGGCTGGCGGATCGCGGCGACGGTCGCCCCGAGTCCGGACTCGATGTGGGCGGCGACCATCTGCTCGAAGTCCATGCGGTAGACGTGGTCGGCGCCGACGACGACGACGATGTCGGGCCGCTCGTCGCCGATCAGGTTCAGGCTCTGCAGGATCGCGTCGGCCGAGCCGGCGAACCAGCGCTTGCCCAGTCGCTGCTGCGCAGGGACCGAGGCCACGTAGGAGTCGAGCATCATGGGCAGGCGCCACGTCTGCGACACGTGCCTGTCGAGGCTGTGCGACTTGTACTGGGTCAGAACGACGATCTGCCGCAGGCCGGAGTTCACCAGGTTCGACAGCGCGAAGTCGATGAGCCGGTAGCTTCCGCCGAACGGCACTCCGGGCTTCGCGCGATCCGCCGTGAGCGGCATGAGCCGCTTGCCCTCTCCACCAGCCAGGACGATGCCAAATATCTTCTTCGATGCTGCCATGTCATAACAGTAGAGCCTCGGCGGGGGCGTGTACTACGTTCATAGCTGTGCGAGTAGACGTGATATCCCGAGAGTATCCACCCGAGGTCTATGGCGGAGCCGGGGTGCATGTCGCCGAACTCGTCAAGGCTCTGCGCGGCAGCATCGACGTGGTCGTCAGGGCGTTCGGCGAGCCGCGTGACGAGCCGGGAGTCTTCTCGTACCAGGCACCGGCCGGGCTCGTCGACGCGAATCCCGCTCTCAGGACGCTCGGCACCGACCTCGAGATCGCGAACGACGTCGCGGGTGCCGACGTGGTGCATTCGCACACGTGGTACGCCAATGCGGCGGGCCAGATCGCCTCACGGCTGCACGGCATCCCCCACGTCGTCACCGCTCACTCGCTGGAGCCGCTCCGGCCGTGGAAGGCCGAGCAGCTCGGCGGCGGCTACCGTCTCTCGAGCTGGATCGAGAAGACGTCGTTCGAGAGCGCCGACGCGGTCATCGCGGTCAGCCACGGAATGCGCCGGGACATCCTGCGCAGCTACCCGTCGCTCGATCCGGACCGCGTCAGCGTGGTCTACAACGGGATCGACCTCGAGAAGTGGCACCCGGTGAGCGACGACGCCGTGCTCGCGGAGCTCGGAATCGACTCCGACCGGCCCACCGTGGTCTTCGTCGGCCGGATCACTCGCCAGAAGGGTCTGCCGTACCTGATCCGGGCCATCGATCGCCTGTCTCCCGAGGTTCAGGTCGTGCTCTGCGCGGGAGCGCCGGACACGCCCGAGATCCTCGAGGAGGTCGCGTCCGGCGTGCGGGAGTTGCAGAAGACCCGCTCCGGAATCGTCTGGATCGACCGCCTTCTCGACACGCGCACACTGTCGGTCATGCTCTCGAGCGCCACTGTCTTCGTGTGCCCCTCCGTGTACGAACCGCTCGGCATCGTGAACCTCGAGGCGATGGCCTGCGGCCTGCCCGTCGTCGGAACCGCGACGGGCGGAATCCCCGAGGTCGTCGACGACGGCGTCACGGGCGTGCTCGTTCCGATCGACCAGGTCGAGGACGGCACGGGCACACCCGTCGATCCCGATCGCTTCGTCGCCGATCTCGCGGCGGCACTCACCAGAGTCCTCGACGACCCCGAGAGGGCGAGGGCCATGGGGCGCGCCGGCAGGCTCCGGGCGGAGAGCACCTTCAGTTGGGCCCAGATCGCGGTCGAGACGGAGCGTATCTACCGCTCGCTCCTGTGATCACCGGTTAAGCTAGTGCCATGCCCGTGGTACTCCAGCTGTCCGATGTGTCCGTAGTCCGAGACGCAAATCCGATTCTCTCGAACCTCGACTGGACGGTGGAGGGCGACGAACGCTGGGTCATCCTCGGTCCGAACGGTGCGGGCAAGACGACGCTGCTCCAGATCGCAGCGGCGATGAGCCACCCCTCGACGGGAACCGCAACCGTCCTCGACGGAAAGCTGGGCCAGGTCGACGTGTTCGAACTGCGGCCCCGTGTCGGTTTCGCGTCGAGCGCCATGGCCCGCCGCTTTCCCGCCGACGAGACGGTTCTCAACGTCGTTCTCACCGCCGCCTACTCGGTCACCGGCCGCTGGAACGAGGACTACGAAGACGTCGACCTCCGACGCGCCCACCGGGTTCTGGCCGAATGGAAGCTCGACCACCTCGAGAACCGCCTGTTCGGATCGCTGAGCGACGGCGAGCAGAAGCGCGTGCAGATCGCCCGATCGGTCATGACCGATCCTGAGCTGCTCCTGCTCGACGAGCCCGCCGCGAGCCTCGACCTGGGCGCCCGCGAGGAGCTCCTGCAGCTGCTCGGCGGCTACGCCAGCTCATCGGACTCCCCGGCCATCGTCATGGTCACTCACCACGTCGAGGAGATCCCGCGGGGCTTCACGAACGTGCTGCTCGTCTCGGGCGGTCGCATCGTGGCAGCAGGCCCCCTCGCAGAGGTCCTGACCGCCGAGAATCTCGAGACCACCTTCGGCCTTCCCATCACGCTGACCGAGACAGACGGCCGGTACTCGGCGCGAGCCGCCTGACACTCGCTCCGACTCGGCACTTTTCTGATAGAGTTGACCGCTGGCCCGGTCGGCGCTGCAGTGTGCCGCGTTCGTACAGGGCCGAACAGACTTTTTCGCATTACTCGTACCCATAAGGAAACCCCCATGAAGACAGACATCCACCCGAACTACGCTCCGGTTGTCTTCCGCGATCTCGCCTCCGGCGCGACCTTCCTGACCCGTTCGACGGTCGGCAGCTCGAAGACCATCGAGTGGGAAGACGGAAACACCTACCCGGTCATCGACGTCGAGATCTCGTCCGAGTCGCACCCGTTCTACACGGGCAAGCAGCGCATCATGGACTCGGCCGGTCGCGTCGAGAAGTTCAACAGCCGCTACAAGGGCTTCGGCGCGTAACACGCCGCACCGCACGAGAGAAGGGCCGGAAGCGATTCGCTTCCGGCCCTTCTTCTGTGTGTCTGGCCCCGTTCGTCGAGCCCCGCCCCCGTTCGTCGAGCCCCGCCCCCGTTCGTCGAGCCTGTCGAGACGGAACCCGCCGAGACGGGGCGATACCCGCTCAGCCGACGGGCCACGCGGTGCGCGCCGTGAACTCGGGGTTGTGCGTGCGCCGCATGTACTCCTGGAAGCTCTCGGCCTGCTCGCGGAACCAGTCGACCTGCTTCTCATGCAGTTCGTGCACGGCCAGCGCCGAGACGGCGTCGTGCTTCTGGGCAAGCGCCTGGGCGACGCGGCCCGCGGCTATGGCGTCTGCGCCGGCGTCGTGGGCGTCGAGCAGCTCGACTCCGTAGACGACCGCGGCGGCCTCGAGCGTGCGCTTGCCCTTGCGGTAGCGATCGACGGCCTTGTCGATGACGAGGGGATCGATGATGGCGGCGGGGAGCTCGAGGGGGTCGATGCCGTAGCGCACAGCCTCGTGGTGGAGGAGCGTGAGGTCGTAGGGCGCGTTGTAGATGACGAGCGGCACGCCCTCCGCGAGCAGCGCTTTGAGCGCCTCGACGATCTCGTACACGACGAGGGCGGCGGGGCGCCCCTCGGCTACGGCGCGCTCGGTGGTCACCCCGTGCACGGCTGTCGCCTGCTCGGGGATCTCGATGCCCGGGTCTGCAAGCCAGTCGAGGCGTGACACCGGATGCCCGTCGGCGCCGATGACGCTGACGTTGGCCGTGACGATGCGACTCGTCTGCACGTCGATTCCGGTAGTCTCGAGGTCGAAGACGGCAAGACGGTGCCACCACGCGGGTGCAGCCTGGGCCCCGGCAGGAGCCGGCGCCTGGCCCTCCGCTGGGCCCGCGGGTGGGACCACGGCCGGATCGGCGATGAGCACCGCATCGTCGGAGAGGCTGAACAATTCGGGTTGCGCTGAATCTGTCACGATCCGAACTCTACCGGCCCCTCCCGACAGCGACGGGAGGACCCGACCGACTAGAACCGCTGGTCGACCGACTGGCCGATCTGGAGCCAGTAGAAGCTCTGCGTTCCCAGGGTCAGCGTGAGGCTGCCGTCTTCGCCGATCGTGGGGAACTCCCCGCCGCCGAACAGGTCAACGAGTCGGCCGCCTGCCTGGTCGGGCAGTTGGATGTGCACCGCGACGGGATTGTGCGCGAAGCTGAAGACGCACAGCACCTGCTCGGGAGAGTCGCCGAGGTGGGTACCCGATCCCTCGTAGGTGCGCACGAAGGCCAGCACGGATTCGTGGTCGGTCTGCAGCACCTGCATGCTGCCGAGGCCGAAGGCCGGATGCGCCTTGCGCACGTGGATGACGTTGCGCACCCAGTGCAGCAGCGAGCGCGACTGCGCGAGCTGCGATTCGACGTTGACCAGGGCGTAGTTGTAGACGAGGGACTGCACCACGGGCAGGTAGAGCTTGCCCGGGTCGGCGGTGGAGAATCCGGCGTTGCGGTCGGGCGTCCACTGCATCGGCGTGCGCGACGCGTCGCGGTCGTTCAGCCAGATGTTGTCGCCCATGCCGATCTCGTCGCCGTAGTACAGGAACGGGCTGCCCTTGAGCGCGAACAGCAGAGCGTGGGCGAGCTCGAGCTCGGCACGGGAGTTGTCGAGCAGGGGAGCGAGGCGGCGCCTGATGCCGATGTTCGACCTCATGCGCGGGTCGTAGGCGTACCAGCCGTACATCGCCTGCCGGTACTCCTCGGAGACCATCTCGAGGGTCAGCTCGTCGTGGTTGCGCAGGAAGACGCCCCACGCGGCCGAGTCGGGCACATCCGTCGTCTCAGAAAGGATGCGCACGAGCTCGTCGGCATTCTGCGATCTCAGCGAGTAGAAGATGCGGGGCATCACAGGGAAGTCGAACGCCATGTGGCACTCCGGCTCCTCGTCGGTTCCGAAGAACGCTGCCACCTCGCGCGGCCACTGGTTCGCCTCGGCGATGAGCACGCGCCCCGGGTAGTCCTCGTCGACCATGGCGCGCAGCTTCACGATGAAGTCGTGCGTCTTCGGCTCGCCCTCGCCGTTGCCCTCGTCGGACTCGTAGAGGTAGGGGATCGCGTCGAGGCGAAGCCCGTCGACGCCGAGCTCGAGCCAGAATCGCACGATGTCGAAGATCGCGTCGTGCACGGCCGGGTTCTCGAAGTTCAGGTCGGGCTGGTGCGAGAAGAAGCGGTGCCAGAAGAACTGGCGACGTACCGGGTCGAAGGTCCAGTTCGACTCCTCGGTGTCGACGAAGATGATGCGGATGCTCTCGTACTTCTCGTCGGTGTCGCTCCACACATAGAAGTCGCCGTACGGGCCCTCGGGATCGGACCGGGACTGCTGGAACCACTCGTGCGCATCCGAGGTGTGGTTGAGCGGGAAGTCCATGACGAGCCGCATGTTGCGCTCGTGGGCCTTCGTGACGAGGTCGCGGAACTCGTCGAGGGTTCCGAACTCGGGAAGGATCGACGTGAAGTCGGAGACGTCGTATCCACCGTCGCGCAGCGGCGAGTTGTAGAACGGCGGCAGCCACAGGGCGTCGATGCCGAGCCACTGCAGGTAGTCGAGCTTCGACACCAGGCCGGCGATGTCGCCCGCCCCGTCACCGTTGCTGTCGACGAACGACCGCACCATCACCTCGTAGAAGACGCTTCGTCGATACCACTGGGGATCGAGCGTGAGTCCCGGCAATTGGATGGGGGCGGTGAAGTTCACGTACAAGTCCTTCCGAGGGCGCATATCGGGCGTATCGCCGCGCTGCATCAGCCCAGTCTAGGCGTGCACATACACTGGATCACGATGATTGTTCCCTCTCCCTACGCAGCCCGACTCGACGCCATCCCGCTCGAGCGACGCACCGAAGAACTCGCCGGTAGCTCGACGGAACTGTGGATCTACGGACCCCCCGACGCCGACACGACGATCGTGCTGGTTCACGGCTTCCGAGGAGACCATCACGGCCTTGAGCCGGTCGTCGCCCACCTGCCCCAGTACCGCACGGTTCTGGCCGATCTTCCGGGCTTCGGCGTGTCGACCCCTCTCGACGCCGACCACGATATCGATGGCTATTCCGCCTGGCTCCTGGAACTCGTCGACCGCGTGCGCGGTCCCGGACGAACTGTCGTCCTGGGTCATTCATTCGGCTCGATCATCGTGTCAGCAGCGCTGGCGCAGGGGCTCGATGTCGACGACATCGTTCTTGTCAATCCCATCGCCGCACCCGCGCTGTCCGGCCCCCGCGGCATCCTCACCAGGCTGGCCGTGTTCTACTACTGGGCTCCCGCAAAGATGCCGGAGCGTCTCGGTTTCGCAGTTCTCAAGGCACCCGTCGTCACCCGCATCATGAGCGTGACCATGGCGAAGACCCGGTCGCGCTCGCTCCGCCGCTGGATCCACAATCAGCACGACCTCTATTTCGGCGCCTTCTCGAACCGTCAGGTCGTCCTCGACGCCTTCACAGCCTCGATCTCGCACGATGTCTCCGAGTACGCGTCTGCAAACACCACGCGCACGCTGCTCATCGCGGCGGATCGCGACGACATCACCCCGGTCGAGGCGCAGCACCGACTGACCGAGAAGATCTCGGATTCGCGACTCGTGGTTCTCAGCGGCGTCGGCCACCTCGTGCACTACGAGATGCCCGAACAGGCTGCCCACGCTATCGACGAGTTCTTGCGCGCAGAAGCGAGCGGCGAATGAGGGTCGTCGTCGACTGCCGCTACACGCGCATCGGCCGGCACGACGGCATCAGCCGGTACACGGCGGGGATCGTCTCCGCGTTGACCGAGCAGCAGCACGAGGTCGTGATGCTCGTCAGCGATGTCCGCCAGCTCGAGATGCTTCCCGACCTGCCGTGGCACCTGGCGAGCTCGCCGACGAGTGTCCGGGAGCCGCTCGTGGCCCTGCAGGTCAACGCGCTGAAGCCGGACGTGGTGTTCACTCCGATGCAGACCATGGGATCGTTCGGCCGGCGCTACCGGCTGGTCCTCACGGTGCACGACCTCATCTACTACTCCAACCCCACTCCTCCCCGCGATCTGGCGTGGCCGATCCGGCTCCTGTGGCGTGCCTACCACCTCTCCTGGTGGCCGCAGCGCTACCTGCTGTCGCGGGCGGATGCGGTGGTCACCGTCTCGCAGACCACCCGCGACCTCATCGCGCGCAACAAGCTCACCCGCCGGCCTGTCACGGTCGTGCGCAACGCGGCCGACGGAGCCGAGTCGGCCCCGCTGCCGGCGCAGAAGAGGCGCAAGAACCTCGTCTACATGGGCTCGTTCATGCCCTACAAGAACGTCGAGACGCTGGTCGAGGCCGCAGGCCTGCTCGACGACTACGAGCTCCACCTCATGAGCCGGGTATCGGATGCCGACAGGCGGCGCCTCGAGGCCATCTCACCGACGGCGCGGCTCGTGTTCCACGACGGGGCGAGCGACGACGAGTACATCGACGTGACGAGGCATGCGACGGCGCTGGTGACGGCATCGCTGGAGGAGGGCTTCGGCATTCCCCTCGTCGAGGCCATGGCCCAGGGAACGCCCATCGTCGTGAGCGACATCCCCGTGTTCTCCGAGATCGGGGGCGACGCGGGACTGTACTTCGCGGCCCGCGACGCGGCCGGCCTGGCTACGCAGGTGCGATCGCTCGAAGACCCCGAGGAGTTCACGCGCCGCTCACTGGCCGGCGTCGACCGGGCAGCGACGTTCAGCTGGACGAGGTCAGCGCAGACCCTATGGCAGCTTCTCGTCGAATTGGCGGCTCGACCGGCAGGCCGTTGAACTCCTCGAGCACGAGCAGGCCGTCTGCATAGCGGAATCGATGTGCGGATCCGTTCGGGATGCGCGTGCGGCCGCCCGGAAGCGCCTTGTCGGTCACCCAGCGCACCACGGAGCCGATGACGCCGCCGTGGGCCACGATCAGCACGCGCCGACCCGGATTCTCGAGGGCGATGCTCTCGAGTGCGGGGAGCACCCGGCGAGTCACGTCGCTGCGACGTTCGATGCCGGGAACACCCTCCATGCCCGGGAACCTCGCGTCGAGCGCGGCCGCATCCAGGCCCTCCGCCTCGCCGTAGGCACGCTCCACGAGCCGGTCATCGACCTGCGGTTCGCCGAGATCGAGGCGACGGGCGATGATGCGCGCGGTCTCGCGAGCCCTGCCGAGGGGACTCGTGACGATAGTGTGCCAGGTCTCGCCGGCAAGGCTCTCCGCGGCGGCCGCGGCCTGCGCTCGCCCGGTGTCGTTCAGGGGGATGTCGGTGGAGCCCTGGATGCGCCGGGCGAGGTTCCAGTCGGTCTCTCCGTGGCGCACGATGACCAGGTCGGCCATCGGCATCAGGCCGGGTCCCCGGGGAGCAGGTGCCGACTCAATTCGGCGAGCGTCTCTGTGGCCCCGGCATCCAGTTTCACCGTCGCGCGCGAGTCGCCTTTCGTGACGCCCCGGTTGACGATGACGATGGGCAGCCGTCGACGGCGGGCCTGCTCGAGGAGCCGGATGCCCGAATTGACCACGAGCGACGACCCGGCGATGAGCATCGCCTCGGCGCCGGCGACGAGGGCGGAGGCCTCCAAGAACCGCTCGGTGGGGATGAACTCGCCGAAGAAGACCACATCGGGTTTCAGCATGCCCTGGCAGACCGAGCACGCCGGCACGACGAACGACGAGTAGTCGGTGACGTCGGCGTCGCCGTCGGGCGCGAGGGTGATCGCGTCGGGCTGGTCGACCCAGGGGTTGTCGGCCGAGATGCGCTCGGCGATGCTCGCGCGGGCGAATGTCTGGCCGCAGTTCAGGCAGAGCACGCGGTCCATGGAGCCGTGCAGGTCGACGAGGTGTGTGGAACCCGCGCGGGCGTGCAGTCCGTCGACGTTCTGTGTGACGACGCCCGACACCACCCCCGCGTTCTCGAGTTCTGCGAGGGTGCGGTGGCCCTCGTTGGGGCGAGCAGCGTCGAACATCTTCCAGCCGAGGTGGCTGCCGGCCCAGTACCGCCGCCTGTAGTCGAGGCTCTCCCGGAACTGGTCGAACGTCATCGGATTGCGCTTGGGCGCCCCGGCGCCCCGGTAGTCGGGGATGCCGGAGTCGGTGCTCAGGCCGGCGCCGGTCAAGACCACGATCCTGCGGCCCTTGAGGGCCGCCACAGCCTCGTCGATGTCGGCGGGTGAGGCTTCTCGAGGGCTCGATTCGACGAGCGGGACCATCTGCACCTCCTGCCGTCGGGTCATGGACTCCGACGCTTCGCGTTACTCTTCGAAGTCTAAACAGTCCCCGTTGCCGTTTTGTTTCCGATCGGCTGACCGCCCGTGTCGTGGGGGAGGGAACGCGATCGAATCAGGAGTGCCTCGACGGTGAAGACAGTGTGGATCGACAGCCTCGACGTGCCCGGACTCGACGACTACGCGCGCCTGACGGATGTCGTGCTCAGACGCCTCAGCGAGCCGGCAGGCGGCCTGTACATCGCGGAGTCGCCCAAGGTGATCGCCCGCGCCCTCGCGGCGGGCCACCGGCCGCGATCGGTTCTTGTGCAGGAGCAGTGGTTGGCCGATATGGAGACCCTGCTGGCCGGATGGGACGACGTGACCGTGTTCGTCGGAGACGCGCCGACGCTCGAATCGCTCACGGGCTACAACCTGCACAGGGGTGCCCTCGCGGCCATGCATCGGCCCGAGCTCCGGCCCGTCGCCGAGGTCATCGACGGCGCGAGGCGGGTCGTGGTTCTCGAAGACATCACCGACCACACGAATGTCGGGGCGATCTTCCGTGCCGTCGCCGGCATCGGGGCAGACGCCGTGCTGATCTCTCCCCGGTGCGCGGATCCGCTGTACCGGCGGAGCGTGCGGGTGAGCATGGGCACCGTGCTCCAGGTTCCGTGGACCCGGCTGCCCGAATGGTCGGAGGCGGCTCCGCTCCTGCATGCCGCCGGCTTCCACATCGCCGCCCTCGCCCTCTCCGACGACGCGGTCACGCTCGACGAGTTCGCGGCCGAGGTCCCGTCCAAGCTCGCGCTCGTCCTGGGCTCGGAGGGAGACGGGCTCTCGCGACAGGCGCTGTCCGCGGCGGACACCGTGGTGACCATTCCCATGAGCCACGGAGTCGACTCCCTCAACGTGGCCTCCGCGAGCGCCGTGGCGCTGTACACACTCCGCTGAGTTTCGGCGGTAGTATCCGGCTACCACGCAACGAGGAGGATGCAATGTCGCAGCAGTCCACGAGGTCCGCCTCGGGCGAAGGAACGTCGGACGGAAAGGGACTGGCCACCGGTTCCCTGGGTCTCGTCGGTTCCGTGGTGATCGGCCTCGCGTCCACGGCTCCCGTCTACTCCCTCGCGGCCACCGTGGGATTCGTCGTGCTCGCCGTCGGTGCACAGGCTCCCATCGCCATCGTCCTCGCGTTCATTCCGATGTTCCTCACGGCCTACGCCTATCGGGAACTCAACGAGGCCGTTCCCGACTGCGGCACCTCGTTCACGTGGAGCACGAAGGCATTCGGTCCCTGGGTCGGATGGATGAGCGGGTGGGGCGTCATCGTCGCCGGAACCATCGTGCTGGCGAACCTCGCTCAGATCGGCAGCAAGTACTTCTGGCTGCTCATCGGCAATCCCGACCTGTACAACAGCACGCCCCTCGTCACGGCCACCGGCGTGCTCTTCATCGCCGCGATGACATTCGTCAGCGTGCGCGGCCTCGAGATAGGCGAGATCCTGCAGAACATCCTGCTCGGCATCCAGTATCTGGCGCTCATCCTCTTCGTGGTCTTCGCGCTGGGCAGTGTGTTCGCCGGTACGGCGCCCGAGGGATCGATGGTGCCGCAGGCCGACTGGTTCAACCCCTTCGCGTTCGACTCGCTGCCCGGCTTCACCGAGGCGATCCTCCTGTGCCTGTTCATCTACTGGGGCTGGGACACCTGCCTGGCCCTCAACGAGGAGACGAAGGATCCGGAGCACATCCCCGGACGCGCGGCCCTGCTGTCGACCGTCATCCTCGTCATCACCTACGTGGCGGTGGCCGTGGCCGCGATGGCCTACGCCGGCCTCGGCGAAGCGGGTCTCGGCCTCGCCAACGACAAGAACGCCGAAGACGTGTTCTTCGCCCTGAAGGACGCGCTCTTCGGACCCTGGGCGTGGCTCCTCGTGATCGCCGTGATGGTCTCGGCCATCTCGTCGACCCAGACCACGATCCTGCCGACGGCCCGGGGAACGCTCTCCATGGCCACCTACCGCGCGCTTCCCGAGCGGTTCGGCCGGGTGCACCCGCGATTCCGCACACCGGCGTTCTCGACGATCGTCATGAGCATCGTGGCGAGCGTGTTCTACGTGGGCATGACGATCATCAGCGACGCGTTCCTCTCCGACACCATCCTGTCGCTCGGACTGGCGATCGCGTTCTACTACGCGATCACGAGCTTCGCCTGCGTCTGGTACTTCCGGCGGGAGCTCTTCACCTCGGCCCGCAACTTCACGACCAAGGGTCTCTTTCCGTTGCTTGGCGGGGTCATGCTCACCGCAGCCTTCGTGCAGTCCGCCATCGACATGCTCGATCCCGACTACGGCTACACCGTGCTCTTCGGCATCGGGGGAGTGTTCGTGATCGGAATCGGCTCGCTGCTCGTCGGTGCCGTCGTTATGGTCGTGTGGTTCTTCTTCCCTGCGGCGAAGCCGTTCTTCCGCGGGGAGAGCCTCAATCGCGAGACGCCGGTCCTGGTTCCGGAGGGCGAGACCCGCATCCCGAGGTCGGTGGACGGCGGGCGGATGTGACGCTTGGGGGCATTCTCCAAGCGACAGGTCTCCTAGGATTGGCGGGTGTCTCCGACGTCAGCACCCGCCCGCCGCCGCGGCCGCCGCATCGTCGCGTTCTCGGCCACGGGCATCCTGGTCGTCATAGCGGTCGCCCTCGGCCTGTACGTGCCCGCCGCCCTGGCTGCGCCGCTGCCCGCGGCACAGCTGGAGCTCGACGTTCCGACGCCGGCCCCGGCCGAGCCCGCGACGCTCTCGTTGCCGGGCGTGGGCACAGGTGCGATCGCTCTCGAGGGGTCGGACGAACTCCTCGGTGAGAGCGGTCAGACAGGACCCGTGCCGATAGCGAGCGTCACGAAGGTCATCACCGCCCTCGTGGTCCTCGAAGCTCGCCCGCTCGTCGAGGGCGACGACGGTCCCGGCATCACCATGACCGCGGCCGACGTGCAGATCCTCGAGCAGACGCGGGCGGTCGACGGATCGTACGAGCTCGTGAACGAGGGACAGGTGCTCTCCGAACGCCAGGTGCTCGAGATCATGCTGCTGAAGTCCGCGAACAACTACGCCGAGACGGTCACCAACTGGGCGTTCGGCTCGCTGACCGCCTATCTCGACGCGGCCCGGGCGTTCACGGCCGAGCACGGCCTCTCCGACACCACGATCGTCGACGCATCGGGCCTCGATCCCGGCAGCCGCAGTTCGACGAAGGACCTCATGCGCATCGCCTCCCTCGCCCTCGCCGATCCTGTGCTGGCGACGATCGTGTCGACCGCCCTCGACGAGGTTCCGGTCATCGGCGAGATCGACAACAGCAACAAGCTCCTCGGCATCGACGGCATCGACGGCATCAAGACCGGAACGACGGATGAGGCCGGCTCGTGCCTCCTGTTCTCCGCCGAATTCACCGTGGGTGGAGAGACGAAGTCTGTCGTGGGTGTCATCCTCGGCGCCCAGAGCTCCCAGGCGGCGCGGGATGCGGTGCAGGCGCTCCTCGCCAGCACGAAGGCGGCATTCACCACGATCCCACTCATCACGGCAGACACCGAGGTGGGCGAGTACACGACGGAATGGGGGGAGACGGCATCCATCGTCGCCTCCTCCGACGAGGAGGCGCTCGTCTGGTCGAACGATCCGGTCGCCGTCGATGCCAGCGCCGACGACGTCGTGACCGCCCGGTCGGGCGCTGACGTGGGCGCCATCCGCTACACCGTCGGCGGACGCACGGAGGATGTGACCCTCGAACTCGACGGGACCCTGGAGGACCCCGGGTTCTGGTGGCGCGTCGGCCACCCGGAACTCGTCTTCGGCTAGTCCTCGAGGCCCGCAGGATCCGATGGCGCCGTGCCCGGCACGTGCATCGGCACGGCGTCGGGCCGCTTCGGCGAGATTCCGTCGCCGCTCGACCTGTGGGTGACGCGTCGGATCACCCAGGGCACGAAGTGCGTGCGCGCCCAGACCAGGTCCTCCGAGCGAGCGTGCCTCCACGTCGCCGTGGGCAGCGGTTCGGGGGCGCCCGGCTGCAGCTCGTTCTCGACGTTCAGCGCCTGCAGCACGAGCCGTGCGACCTCGTGGTGACCGAGGGGGTTGAGGTGGAGGCGGTCGGGGCTCCACATGCGTGAGTCCTGGATGGAGGACAGACCCCACTGGTCGGCCACGATGCAGTCGTGCCGGGCCGCGATGGTGCGGAGGTTCTCGTTGTAGATGGCGACCTTGCCCCGGATTCCTCGGAAGACGGGGGAGAAGGCCACGTCGGTTCCCGTGAAGATCACGACGGTGGCGTTGTCGCGCCTGAGGCGCTCGATGCCCGCATCCATTCGCCGGGCGATGTCGTCGGGGTCGGTGCCGGGGCGGATGATGTCGTTGCCACCGGCCGAGATCGTGATGAGATCGGGCTGCAGGGCGAGGGCCGGTTCGACTTGCTCGTCGAGGATTCCCTGCATCAGGCGACCTCGGATGGCCAGGTTCGCGTAAGCGAAGTCATCTCCGGCCTCGGCGCCCAGCACCTCTGCCACGCGGTCGGCCCACCCGCGGTAGCCGCCGGGGCTCGCGGGTTCCGGGTCTCCGATGCCCTCGGTGAACGAGTCGCCGATGGCGACGTACCGCCTCCATGGATGCCGCTCTGTCATATGCACTCCTTCGAAGAAATCCACTCGTCAACATACTCCTTCGCCACGCCGCTTCAGGCACGGCGTTTTGTCGTCGCGTCGGTGGCGGCGGGTAGTGTGGATGCACGTGAACAGCCTGCCCGATCCCCTCGCCCTGCCCGAAGACCGGGTCGATCCCTCGGGCACCGCAATCACGCCGGCTGTGGGCGGCGGAGCGGCCGAGCATCTGTCGCCGTCGTTCCCCGAACGCGCGGCGTGGGGCACGGCATCGAAGCTCCGCGCCTGGCAGTCCGAGGCCCTCGAGGCGTACTTCACGCACCAGCCGAGAGACTTTCTGGCCGCCGCCACACCCGGCGCAGGCAAGACCACCTTCGCCCTGCGGCTGGCCAGCGAGCTGCTGCACAGAGGCATCATCGACAGGGTCACGGTCGTCGCCCCCACCGAGCACCTCAAGAAGCAGTGGGCCGATGCGGCAGATCGCGTTCACATCCGGCTCACGCCCGGCTTCAAGAACAGCGACCGGCGCTACGGCAGCCATTTCCACGGCGTCGCCGTCACCTACGCCCAGGTCGCGGCGCGTCCCGCCCTGCACCGTGAGCTCACCGAGTCGGCCCGCAGTCTCATCATCCTCGACGAGGTGCACCACGGCGGCGACGCCCTCAGCTGGGGCGAGGCCATCAGAGAGGCCTTCGCACCTGCAACCCGCCGGTTGTCGTTGACGGGAACGCCGTTCCGCTCCGACACCTCGCCGATCCCGTTCGTGAGCTACCTGCAAGACGAGCACGGCATCCGGCTCTCGCAGACCGACTACAACTACGGGTACGGGCGCGCCCTGCAAGACGGAGTCGTGCGCCCGGTTCTCTTCATGGTCTACGCCGGCCACATGCGCTGGCGCAGCAAGGTCGGCGACGAGATGGAGGCGCGCCTCGGCGAGGGAAACACCAAGGACATCACCTCCCAGGCCTGGCGCACCGCCCTCGACCCCGCCGGCGACTGGATTCCCTCGGTTCTCGCGGCCGCCAACCGTCGGCTCGCCGAGGTGCGGCAGGGCATCCCGGATGCCGGGGGCCTGGTGATCGCGACCGACCAGTTCACGGCGCGCGCCTATGCGGCGATCCTCGAGAACATCTCCGGCGAGCCGGTCACCGTGGTGCTCTCCGACGAAAAAGAGGCCTCCGCACGCATCGAGGAGTATTCCAAGTCGTCGCGTCGGTGGATGGTCGCGGTGCGCATGGTGTCGGAAGGCGTCGACATTCCCCGCCTCGCTGTCGGCGTCTACGCGACGAGCGCGTCGACCCCGCTCTTCTTCGCCCAGGCCATCGGCCGGTTCGTGCGCGCCCGGCGCCGCGGTGAGACAGCCTCCATCTTCCTGCCCAACGTTCCGGGCCTCATGGCCCTGGCCGGCACCATGGAGCTCGAGCGCGACCACGCGCTCGACCGGCGCGACTCGGGAGACCCCGAGGGCGACATGTGGAACCCCGAAGACGCCATGGTCGCGGAGGCGAACGTCCAAGACAAGGCGTCCGATGCCCTGCAGAACGACTTCGCGTTCCAGGCGCTGGGCTCGCACGCCACATTCGACCGCGTTCTCTTCGAGGGCAGCGAGTTCGGAGCTGAGGCCCCCGTCGACAGCGACGAGGAGCTCGACTTCATCGGTATTCCAGGGCTGCTCGAGCCCGATCAGGTGCGCGAGCTCCTGCAGCACCGGCAGGCCAGGCAGCAGCGCCACGCGGCCGATCGCCGCAAGAACGCTCCGCCGACCCCGTCAGAAGACGAACCCGCGGCCCCCCTGTACCGCACGCTCGCCGAGCAGAGAAAACTGCTGAACAGCCTCGTGGGCATCTGGTCCAAGACGTCGGATCAGCCGCACGGGCTCGTGCACGCCGAGCTTCGCCGCGTGTGCGGCGGCCCCGCCGTACCCCAGGCCAGCGTCACTCAGCTTCAGTCGCGCATCGCGACCGTGCGCAAGTGGATGGGCGCGCACCACTCCTGACGCGTGCTGGCCTACAGGAAGCGAACGAAGTAGTAGCTTCCCCACAGCGAACTGGCGTGCGTCACGTAGCGACCCCAGTCGGGGGAGTGGATGACGCCGCCGTGACCGTCGTAGATGCCGATGTGACCGCTCCAGACCACCGCGTCTCCGGCGCGGGCATCGGCCGACGAGATGCGGATGCCCTGGGCGGCCTGGGTGGGAACGTAACGCGGCAGGTTGATGCCGAACTGCTTGTAGACGTACTGGGTCAGCCCGTCGCATCCGAAGCTGTCGCTGGGGTCAGCACCCCAGCCGTAGGGCACGACTCCGACGAACTGCTCGGCGTAGGCGACGACCGCGTCGCCGTTGTAGCTCTGGGGAGGATTGACCACGGGGGCCGAAGGTACAGGTGCGCTGGGAGCAGGAGCGCTAGGAGCGCTGCCGCCGGAGGACTCGTCGCCGGAGGATCCGCCTCCGGAAGAGGGAGCGTCGGGAGCAGGAGCCGCAGTCTCCGCGTCTGCGGCCGCCTTCGCCGCCGCCTCATCGGCGGCCTGCTTGGCCTGCGCGGCAGCCTGCACGCCCGCCTGGTACTGCTCCTCGGTGAGCGCGACATCCGACGTGAGCGCCTGCAGCTGCACCGTCAGTTCGGCCTCGTGATCCTGCTGCTCGAGAAGTGCGGCGCCGACGGCCTGCTGGGCGGTGACGGCGTCGTCGAGAGCACTCTGCGCCGAAGCGGCGAGGGAACCGAGGGCATCGCGGGCGACGTCGGCCTGGTCGCTGAGCGAGGTCGCCGCGTTCTGGTCGATCTCGGCCTGCTGGTAGATGCCCGTCGTGGACTCGCTGAGCTTCGACATGGCTCCGAGCTGGTAGAGGAGGCTGTCGGCCTTGTCTGAATCGACGAACAGGCGAGACGACAGATCGTTGCCGCCCGAGCGGGCGAACTGGGCGGCGAGGATCGCGGCCTGGGTACGTGAATCGTCGGCCTTCGTGTGGGCCGCCTTCGCCTGCGCAGACAATTGCTCGGCCTTGAGGGATGCCGCGTTGTAGGCGGTCTGGGCAGTCTGGTTCTCCTGCCAACGCGAACTCGCAGCCGTCTGGGCCTCGGCGACCTGGGTCTGCAGACCGTCGATAAGGCCGGTGATGCGCGCGATTTCGGCTTCCTTGCCGGCCTCGGACGCGCGGGCTGCGACGACATCGTCCCAGGAGGGGTAGTTGTCGGCTGCCACGGGTGCCGACGAGACGGCGCCGACCGCCAGCAGTCCGATCACGGCCGTCGTCGCAAGGGCGCTCCGCCACGATGAGCGCCGCCGCGACGGCCTTTCGTTCGAGGCGATGGTGCTGTCGAGCATGAATTCCCCGTTTTCCCCAAAGATCGCGACGAAAGGTGAGTCACATTCGTCACAGAAACAACATCGTTCACACTAGCAACGAATGAGGTGCGGTTCTATACACGCTCCATAATCGAATCAGGCCAGGCGAGGCGGCGTGTCGCTGATTCTGTTTGGCAACGACGAAGGCCCCCCACCCGGATGGGTGAAGGGCCTTCGTTTTTAAGCTTCGCGTCAATGGGAATCAGACGCCGCTCTCGCGGATCTGAGACCGACCGAGGAAAGACTTAGAGGGGGCGGATGTTCTCAGCCTGGGGACCCTTGGGGCCCTGTGCGACGTCGAATTCGACCTTCTGGTTCTCGTCGAGCGAGCGGTATCCGCTGGAGGCGATAGCCGAGTAGTGCGCGAACACGTCGGGGCTGCCGTCTTCGGGGGCGATGAAGCCGAATCCCTTTTCAGCGTTGAACCATTTCACTGTGCCTGTAGCCATTGCAAACTCCTCCTGGAGTGATAATTCGGTCCCGATTGTCGGGGCCACTCGTCGGGGTGTTCGTCGTCTCCCAGGATTGGGCCCGAACAGTGTCGGGCAGGGCACCGCAGGCACCCCGGACGTGCGAGGCACATCAACTTCTACGAACAGCCTACTATGCTCTCGGCCTCGACGGGCGACCAATATGATCACGCCTTGGTCACACTCCGTCATATGAGCGCACCGTGGCCGATCGGCGGCAACGAAAAACCCCCGACATCTCGTGTGAAACGAGAGGTCGGGGGTAATTTTCAGTCTGTGTCCGAAGGGGGACTTGAACCCCCACGCCCTATACGGGCACTAGCACCTCAAGCTAGCGCGTCTGCCATTTCCGCCATCCGGACTGGATGAGCTGCTTTCCGTTCCCGGTGCAACCAAGGTAAGACGATAGCACGGTTTGAAACCCTCTCGACGCCACGGGTGCGGGCAGGCCCTGCGGTACCGTGATGCCATGACTTCGACGCCTGCGAACCCCGGCCCCGAGCCCGGTCTCGATGCCACCGCCGTGATCGCCCGCGACCTGATCCGGTTCGACACGTCCAACTTCGGTGAGGGCAGGTCCAACGGCGAAACCGATGCGGCCGAGTACGTCGCCGCGCACCTCGAACGCCTCGGCCTCGTGCCGGAACTCATCGACTCCGAACCCGGACGCACGAGCGTCGTCGCCCGCGTGGCGGGGGAGGATCCGAGCCGCGGCGCCCTCGTCGTGCACGGACACACCGATGTGGTGCCGGCGATCGCCGACGACTGGTCGGTCGACCCGTTCGGCGGGGAGATCAAGAACGGCATGCTCTGGGGCCGCGGCGCGGTCGACATGAAGAACATGGATGCGATGATCCTGACCTCGCTCGACGACATCCTGTCGTCGGGGCGCAAGCCGGCCCGCGACCTCGTGATCGCGTTCTTCGCCGACGAGGAGGCCGGGGGAGTCCTCGGGTCGCACTACCTCGTGAAGAACCGCCCGGATCTCTTCGCCGGCGCGACGGAGGCGATCAGCGAGGTCGGCGGGTACTCGATCGATCTCGACGGCACCCGGGCCTACCTCGTGCAGACCGGCGAGAAGGCCCTGATCTGGGCCAGGCTGGTCGCGCGTGGAACAGCCGGGCACGGATCGCAGATCAACTCCGACAACGCCATCACCCGGCTCGCCGGTGCGGTCGCCCGGGTCGGGAGCCAGGAATGGCCGGTGCACCTCACCAAGACCACCACCGAGCTCCTCGGTCGCGTCGCCGCGATCCTCGGCAAGGACCCGCAGCGAACGACCCCGGACGAACTCGCCATCGCGACCGGCACGGCATCCCGATTCATCTCCGCCTCGCTGCGCAACACGGCGAACCCCACAGGGCTCACCGCCGGATACAAGCACAACGTCATCCCCGATCGCGCGGAGGCCCTTCTCGACATCCGCGTGCTGCCGGGCCAGGAGGACGAGGTCATCGCACGCATCCGGGAGCTTGCCGGTCCGGGTGTCGACGTCGAGATCTCGCATCAGGACATCGGCCTCGAGACCGACTTCTCGGGGCCTCTCGTCGACCAGATGATCGCGAGTCTCCACGAGTTCGACCCCGAGGCGCAGGTGCTTCCATACCTGCTCTCGGCGGGAACCGACAACAAGGCCCTCAGCACGATCGGCATCAAAGGCTACGGCTTCGCGCCCCTCCAGCTGCCGCCGACCCTCGATTTCCCCGCCCTGTTCCACGGCGTCGACGAGAGGGTTCCCCTCGACGCGTTAGTGTTTGGCAGAAAGGTTCTGACCGACCTCCTGCTCCGCTACTGACCGGCCGCACCACCGCACGCCCGACCGACTACGTCGCATCATTTCCTTTGGAGAGTTCGTGGACTTCCTCAACGCCGTCATCCTCGGCCTCGTTCAGGGACTCACCGAGTTCCTGCCGATCTCGTCGAGTGCACATCTGCTCATCGTCGGCCGCCTCCTGGGCACGGGCGACGACCCGGGCGCCGCCTTCACGGCGATTACGCAGCTCGGAACAGAGACGGCCGTCGTCATCTACTTCTGGCGCGACATCTCGCGCATCGTCTCCACGTGGTTCCGCTCGATCATCGGCCGGGTTCCGCGTTCCGATCCCGACGCGAAGCTCGGCTGGTTCATCATTCTCGGCAGCGTGCCGATCGTCGTGCTCGGCCTGATCTTCCAGGACGCGATCGAGAGCACCCTGCGCTCCCTCTGGATCGTGGCGGGCACGCTCATCGTCTTCGGAATCCTGCTGGGAGTCGCCGACTACGTGGGAGCGAAGAAGAGGCGCCTCGACCAGCTGACCGTGCCGCACGCCACCGTCTTCGGGTTCGCCCAGGCCCTCGCCCTGATCCCCGGGGTCTCCCGCTCCGGCGGCACGATCACGGCCGGACTGTTCATGGGATACGAGCGAGCCGCCGCCGCCCGCTACTCCTTCCTGCTCGCCATCCCGGCCGTCTTCGGCAGCGGTCTCTACCAGGTCTACAAATCGGTCAAAGAGACCTGCACCGTCGCCACCGCCACGTGCACGCCCGAGGTCTTCGGCCCGCTCGAGACCCTGGTGGCCACCATCATCGCCTTCGTCGTGGGCCTCGTCGTCATCGCCTTCTTCATGAGCTACATCTCGAGGCGCAGCTTCCTTCCCTTCGTCGTCTACCGCATCGCGCTCGGCGTGATCCTCATCGTGCTGCTCGGCACCGGAGCGATGCAGGCCTGACCCCCGCGCGACGGTAGTCTTTTCCAGTGCATTCCTGGAGCAGGCCCGTCGTCCCCCCACTTCCCGGACGGGGTCCCGTTCCCCGGGTCTTCGACGACTCGACGGGATCGCTCGTCGAGGCGGCGGGAGTCGACGGCCGCGTCGGTCTCTACGTGTGCGGCATCACCCCCTACGACGCCACGCACCTCGGCCACGCGTCGACCTACCTGGCGTTCGACGGCCTTCAGCGACTCTGGATCGACGCGGGTCTCGACGTCGACTACGTGCAGAACATCACCGACGTCGACGACCCGCTGCTCGAGCGGGCGACCGCGACCGGCGTGGACTGGCGTGAGCTCGCTCAGTCCCAGGTCGACCTCTTCCGCACGGACATGGCCGCGCTCCGCGTCCTGCCGCCCCGCGACTACGTCGCCGTCACCGAGGTCGTCGCCCCGATAGCGGATGCCGTGCGCCGGCTCGTCGAGGCCGGCTTCGGCTACGGGGTCGACACGCCCGATGCCCGGGATGCCGGCAGCCGGGACATCTACTTCGACATCGATGCGGCCGCGGAGCGCACGGAGTGGCACCTCGGACTCGAGAGTCGTCTCGATGCGGCCACGATGGCCGAGTTCTTCGCGGAACGCGGCGGAGACCCCGACAGGGCCGGAAAACGCAATCGTCTCGACCCCCTGCTCTGGCGCGCGGCGCGCCTCGGCGAGCCCTCCTGGCCGAGTCCCGTCGGAGAGGGTCGCCCCGGGTGGCACATCGAGTGCTCGGTGATCGCGCTCGACGCTCTCGGCCCGCACTTCTGCGTGCAGGGGGGTGGCAGCGACCTCGTCTTCCCGCACCACGAGTTCTCGGCGGCCCACGCCACGGCACTCACCGGTCAGCGCTTCGCAGACGTGCACGCCCACGCCGGAATGGTGGCCTACCAGGGCGAGAAGATGAGCAAGTCGCTCGGCAACCTCGTGCTCGTCTCGGCGCTGCGCGCAGCCGGTGCCGACCCCTCCGCGGTGCGCCTCGCCGTGCTCGCCCACCACTACCGCGACGACTGGGAGTGGACGGACCAGGGCCTGGCCGAGGCCGTCGCCCGGCTCGAGCGCTGGCGCGACGCCGTGGCGCGACCGACGGCATCCGCACCCCACGGCGACGAGGTCGCCCTGCTCGACGAGCTGCGCACCGTTCTCTCGTCAGACCTCGACACCCCGGCCGCCCTCGCTGCGATGGACCGCTGGACGGCCGGCGGTCATGCGACGAACGGCCTCGTCGCGCAGACGATCGACGCCCTGCTGGGCATCGATCTGACGAGCCCGACCCCTTAGTCCTTCGGGCGCCAGGGTTCGTCGGGTCGGCCGTCGCCACGCTTGCGCAGGTACTTCTCGAACTCCTGCGCGATGGCCTCTCCGCTCGCCTCGGGCGAGTCGACGGTGTCTCGGGCCTGCTCGAGCTGCTGGATGTACGAGGCCATCTCGTCGTCCTCGCCCGCGAGCGCGTCGATGCCGGACTCCCAGGCGGAGGCCTCGTCGACCAGGTCGCCCCGGGGGATCACCACGTCGACCAGTTCTTCGAGCTTGTCGATCAGGGCCAGGGTCGCCTTGGGCGACGGCGCGTTGTGCACATAGTGCGGAACGGATGCCCAGATGGAGACCGTCGCTATGCCGAGAGCTTCGGCGGCATCGGCGATCACGCTCAGGATGCCGACAGGCCCCTCGTATGTGGACCTCTCGATGCCGAGCTGGGTGCGGACAGACGCGTTCTCGCTCGTCGCGGTGATCGAGATCGGCCGCGTGTGCGGAACATCGGCGAGCATCGCTCCGAGGAGGACGATGCCGGAGACCCCGGCCGTCATCGCGGCGTCTAGCACCTCGACCGTGAACTTCTTCCAGTTGCGAGACGGCTCCGCACCCACGAGCAGGAAGACGTTGCCCGTGTTGTCCGATCCGACCCTGAGCTCGGCATCGGCGGCGAGGGGGATGTTGTCGACGTCGGTGCTGGCCGGCCCGTAGAGGGTCGCACTCGGCCAGATCAGGGCACGGGTGCCCTCATCGTCTTGCGACACGACCGGCCTGTTGAACTGGAAGTCGAAGTACTCCTCGGCGTCGACGCCGGCGAGCGTCACGACGTCGAGCTGTTCGCGCAGAAGCTGGACCGCACCCGTCGCGGCCTCTCCTGCATCGTTCCAGCCCTCGAATGCGACGACGAGAAGTCGCCCTTTGAGGAATTCGTTGCCCTGTGTCACCGTGTCGAGAACCCTTTTCGTCGTTGCGTGATCGTCTGTCAAGGATAGGCCGTCGATTCCGACGGGGCCCGCGACCCGTAGACTCCTTCGACGTGAAGACACGCCTCCCCGCCGCCGTTCTCTGGGACATGGACGGAACCATCGTCGATACAGAGCCCTATTGGATGGACTCGGAGACCGCTCTCGTCGCCCGCTTCGGCGGCACGTGGACGCACGAGGACGCCCTGACCCTCGTGGGATCGGGCCTGGAGCGCTCGGCGCAGATCCTGCAGCGGCACGGCGTCGACATGACGGCCGACGCGATCGTCGACCACCTGACGGCCGAGGTCATGACGCGCATCAGCATCTCGGTGCCCTGGCGACCCGGAGCCCGTGAACTGCTGTCGGCCCTGCGCGAGCACGATGTGCCGTGCGCCCTGGTGACCATGTCGCTCGGTGTGATGGCGGAGCACGTCAGGTCGTTCATCCCGTTCGACGCCTTCGACGTCGTGGTGTCGGGTGACAGTGTCGAGAACAGCAAGCCCCATCCCGAGGCGTACCTCGAGGCCGCCCGTCTCCTCGGAGTGCCGATCGAGGACTGCGTGGCCATCGAGGATTCCGTCCCCGGCGTCGCCAGCGCGGCGGCCTCAGGAGCGGTCACCATCGGCGTTCCCCATATCCTCCCGCTCGATGACAGCGCGGCCAGTGTGCTGTGGGCCACGCTCGAGGGCCGCACCGTCGACGACGTCGCGGTCGCGCTGGCCGAACACCGTCGATCGCCCATCATCCATCCCACGACCGGAAGTCGACACCAGTGACCATGAACTCCTTCTCCGGACCGTTCCGCGTCGGCGAGCGCGTACAGCTCACCGGCCCCAAGGGCAAGCTGAACTCCATCACCCTGACGGCGGGCGCGGAATTCCACACCCATCGCGGCGCCATCGACCACGACGCGATCATCGGCCGGCCCGACGGGTCGGTCGTCGCGAACACGGTGGGCGTCGAGTACCTCGTGCTCCGACCGCTTCTCACCGATTTCGTTATGTCGATGCCCCGCGGCGCCGCCATCATCTATCCGAAGGATGCGGCCCAGATCCTCGGCCAGGCCGACATCTTCCCGGGCGCCACCGTCGTCGAGGCCGGCGTGGGCAGCGGTGCGCTCTCGCTCTGGCTGCTGCGCGCGATCGGGCCGGAGGGCACGCTGTCGTCGTTCGAGCGGCGCGAGGAATTCGCCGATGTCGCGATGGCGAACGTGACCGCGTTCTCCGGCTCGGCTCCAGAGAACTGGAGCATCACACTCGGCGATCTGAGCGAGGCTCTGCCGGAGAAGCATGAGAACCACTCCGTCGATCGGGTCGTCCTCGACATGCTCGCCCCGTGGGAGTGCATCCCGGCCGTCACCGACGCACTGAAGCCCGGCGGCGTCGTGCTCTGCTACGTCGCGACGGTCACGCAGCTCTCCCGCGTGGTCGAGACCATTCGAAGCACCGGCTCGTTCACCGACCCCCAGCCGTCGGAGACGATGATCCGCTCATGGCACGTCGAAGGCCTCGCCGTGCGGCCCGATCACCGCATGATCGGCCACACGGGCTTCCTGGTCACCGCGCGTCGGCTCGCGCCCGGCACCGAGCTTCCGGAGCTGAAGCGACGCGCATCCAAGTCCGAATACTCCGACGACGACGTCGAGGCCTGGACCCCGGGCGCCCTCGGCGAACGCGGAATCAGTCCCAAGAGCCTGCGCAAGCGGGTGCGGATGGCGACCGCGACGGCCACCGCGAGGACGAGCGGCGATACCGCGCCGGCGGCACCCGGCGACGACTCCGAGCCGGAATAAACTAAGCTGTTGTCCGCTCAACCACCAGTGAAAAGAGGATCCGTGCGCAAGTCACTCGCGCTCATTCTGTCCGCGGGTCTTCTCGCCACCCTGTCGGCCTGCGCGTCGACCACATCGGGTCTCGCCGACGGCGACTGCTCGCCCCTGGCACAGCCCGGCTCCGCCTCGGAGACCATCACCGCCGCGGGCGACCCCGGGGCGGCCACCCTCGATTTCGCCACGCCCCTCGTGTCGAAGAAGACCGAGCGCTCGGTCCTCACGGCGGGCTCGGGCCCTGCCGCCCAGGTGGGCGACGTGATCTGGGGCAAGGCGGTGCTGGCCTCCGGCACAGACACCTCGTCGGCCCAGCAGACCCCCTTCATGATCACGCTCGATGAGAAGGTCACCCCTCCCGGATTCACCGACGCCCTCGCCTGCGCTCGCGCGGGAGATCGCATCGCCGCCGTCATCCCTACGGCCGAGGCCACGACCGACGCCACGCAGGTTCCTGCCGGTGACACCGCCGATGCCTACCTCTTCGACATCACCTCGGTGTACCCGGGTGCCGCCACCGGCGCGGCGGAGCCGGCCGAGGCCGGCTTCCCCAGCGTCGTCACGGCCCCCGACGGCCGCCCCGGCGTCACCATCCCCTCCGGCACGATTCCCACCGACCTCCGGTACACGACCCTGAAGAAGGGCTCGGGAGCCACAGTCGCCGAGGGAGATGTCCTCGTGGTCCAGTCGCTCGGCGTCGTCTGGGACGACAAGTCGGTGTTCTCCTCCAGCTGGGCAGACGGCATGGCGACGCAGATTCGCGCCTCCGACATCTCGACGGACCAGAATGGCGTGGTTCCCGGACTCCTGAAGGCGCTGGTCGGCCAGACAGTCGGGTCGCAGGTACTCGTGGTCGTGCCCCCGGCCGATGGCTTCGGAGACACGGGAACGACCGGTGCTCCCGCCGGATCGACGCTCGTGTATGTCGTCGACATCCTCGGCGCCAACCCGGCCTCCTGAGCGGCTCGGCCTCGGCCGCCGCGGGCGGCCGGCGCACTAAAATGAAGTCCGTGCCCGAGTCCTCCCCATCGATCCCGTCGAGTGACGCCTCTGCCGCTGCGGTAGCGGTGGAGGAGCGGCTCTTCAGTCTCGTGCTGGCTCTGGTCTCCACGGAGATCGGACTCACCAAGGCGGAGATCCTGGGCGCCGTGCAGGGCTACCGGCAGAAGTTCGTTCCCGGCGGCGACAACTCGAGCCTCGAGCGACAGTTCGAACGCGACAAGGACGACATCCGCGAACTCGGGGTGCCGCTGGAGACCCTTGAGTCGCCGACCGATCCGGGAAACAACCAGGCCCTTCGCTACCGCATCTCCAAAGGCGACTACGACCTTCCTGCCGACATCTCCTTCACACCGGAGGAGACCACGCTGCTGAACCTGGCTGCCATGGTCTGGCGGGAGGGCTCGCTCTCGGGTGAGTCCCGCAGGGCCCTGCTCAAACTGAGGTCCCTGGGCACGGAGGGCAGCAAGCAGCTCATCGGCTATGCGCCGCGCATCCGCACCCGCGATGCCGCCTTCGGGCCGCTGACCGACGCTCTCGACAAGGCCGTGCTCGTTCGCTTCAGCTATCTCAAGCCGGGCGAGCTGAATGCCCGCGAGAGACTCGTCGCGCCGGCGGCGGTCGTGCAGCACCAGGGTCGGTGGTATCTCCAGGCCTTCGATCAGAAGGCGGATGCCCCGCGCACCTTCCTTCTGTCGAGGATCGTCGGTCCCGTCGTCGTCACACGCACGCCGTCACCCCAGACGGCCTCGGCGACGGCCGGCGACGACGCCCTCGCCGAACTCGACGAGATCTGGCGCACCCACGTCGCGCACGTCTCGGTGCGGCCCGGCACCGATGCCGAATCCCGTCTCGGCAAGCGGCGGGGCAGCATCCGGAACCCGGACGGCACGATCGCACTGCACTACACCGACCTCGCCGTACTGGCCGACGACCTCGCCGCCTTCGGGCCCGAGGTGGTCGTGATCTCCCCGACGGGTCTCGTCACGGCCGTTCGCGACCGGCTCGCCGCCATCATCGCGAGCCACTCAGACGAGACGGATGCCGTATGAGCGCCGACCAGAACACTCCCGGCGGCTTCCATCACGCCCAGGACAAGCTGACCTTCCTGCTCTCGCTCGTTCCCTACCTGATCCAGCAGACCCAGGTGAGCGTGAGCGACGCCGCGCGGCACTTCGGGGTCTCGCAGCAGACGATCCGTGAGGCGGTCCTGCTGATCGCCGTCTCCGGCGTGCCGGGAAGCGACAGCAACTACCAGCACGGCGACCTGTTCGACATCGACTGGGACGCCTTCGATGAGAACGAGATCATCATCACCCAGCTCGTCGCCATCGACGACTCGCCGCGCTTCTCCGCACGCGAGGCGTCGGCGCTCATCGCCGGTCTGCAGTACCTCCAGTCCTTGCCCGAGAACGTCGACTCCGCCGCGTATTCGAGCCTGGCCGCCAAGCTGGCTCGGGGCGCATCGGAGACGCCGAGCCAACTGATCGTCTCGCCGGCGGCGACGAACGACTCCTTCGCCCGTATCGGCGACGCGCTGTCGCGGGGCATGCAGCTCGAGTTCGACTACCGGGACTCGAAGGGCCAGTCGGAGCATCGACGCGTCGACCCCCTGCGCCTCGACTCCGACGACGACGACTGGTACCTGCGGGCCTGGGATCACTCGCGCGAATCCGTTCGCACGTTCCGCCTCGACCGCATCGACGGCCTGAGTGTCACCGGGCTGCCCATCGAGCATCGGCCGTCCGACGTGGCCCTCAGCGACTCGCTCTTCGACACCTCGGGCGAGCACACGACCGTCGTCCTCGAATTCCGACCGGAGGCGCTCGGCCTGCTGGGGGAGTTCGTGCCCGAGGGCACCCGGGTGACCCGCGTCGGGGAGCTGAGCCGGGCATCCGTTCGCGTCGCGCATTTCCACGGCCTCACCCGACTCGTCGCGGGGCTCGCGGGAGTAGCCCGCGTGGTCGACCCTCCCGAGGCCCGGCAAGCCGTGCGACAGTGGGCCGTCGACGCCCGGGCGGCGTATCCTGCCCCGACCGACGAGTACCCCTCGATCGCGAACGCGTAGGCTGTCACGATGCAGTGGTGGTCGTGGATCGTGATCTGGCTCGTGCTGGCGCTGGCGCTGGTGGGCACGATCGGGTACTCCGGGTGGCGTCTCTTCCGCAAGGGGATCGCGGTCGTCGAGGAACTGGAACGACTGACCGACAAGATCGACCTTCTGCAGCGCAACGTCGACGAACTCACTGCGGACGCACCGCCGAACGCCATCCTCGACGGGTACTCGACGGTGGCGAACCGTCGGGATCGCGAACGGGACCGCCGGGCGACCATGCGGCAGCTTCGCAGGGACACCCGCCTGGCGCGGGGTAGACTGATAACCGCACCACACGCCTGGGAAGGACGGACCGATGCTCGGTAATGCATTTGGGTGGCCCCACCTACTCATCATCCTCGTCGTCGTCGTCTTGCTGTTCGGTGCGCCGAAGCTTCCCGGCCTCGCCCGCAGCCTCGGCCAGTCGATGCGCATCTTCCGCAACGAGGTCAAGACGATGAAAGACGAGAACTCGTCGCCGTCAGACTCCACTGCGTCCGATTCCTCCGCACAGGCCGCGCCGGTCGCCGACCAGACGCCGAGCGTCGTCTCGCCTGAGTCCAAGCCAAAGCCCTAGGCACGGTGGCCGCCCGAACACAGCGGCGTGCCAATCGCGAGGGGCGCATGTCTCTCGGCGCGCATCTCCTCGAGTTACGCAAGAGGCTGTTCATCGCCGCCATCGGCATCGTGCTCGGTGCTGTCGCCGGCTGGTTCCTCTCCGACCTCGTGCTCGACGCGATCCGCGGTCCGATCACTGAGATCGGCGAGCAGCAGGGCCGGGTCGCCAGCATCAACTGGGACAACATCGGCGGGGCGTTCGACCTCAAGGTGCAGATCGCGTTGACGATCGGCTTCGTCGTGTCGTCGCCCGTCTGGCTCTACCAGATCTGGGCGTTCCTCGTACCCGGGCTCACCCGGCGCGAGAAGCTCTACAGCGTCGGGTTCCTCGGCGCGTCCATTCCTCTGTTCCTCGCCGGCTGCGTCGCCGGGTGGTACGTGCTGCCCCACATCGTCGTGCTGCTTGCGAGCTTCGCGCCGTCTGAGGACACGAACCTGATCACGGCTCGCGGCTACTACGACTTCGTGCTCAAGCTCGTGCTCGCCGTCGGAATCGCGTTCGTCCTCCCCGTCTTCCTCGTGCTGCTCAACTTCGTCGGAGTGCTCAGCGCCTCGTCGATCATCAAGTCCTGGCGCATCGCGATCCTCGCCATCGTGCTCTTCACGGCCATCGCCACCCCCGCCGCCGACCCCACGGCGATGATCCTCCTCGCGATCCCCATGGTCGTGCTCTACTTCGCGGCCTACGGCGTCGCGTGGATCCACGACTGGCGCGTCGCCCGGGCCGCCAGCCGCCTCGAAACCGAATTGGCCGCCTGATGCCCGCATCCGATCCCGCCACCCTGTCGCCCTCCGAACGCTATGCGCGCAGTCGGGCGAGAGGGGGCCGGCCCCTGCTCGACGCCTTCGCCGCGCAGAAGAACTTCGGCCTCGACACCTTCCAGCTCGAGGCCTGTGGCGCGCTCGAGGGAGGCGACAGCGTGCTCGTCGCTGCGCCCACCGGCGCGGGCAAGACGGTCGTGGCGGAGTTCGCCGTCTATGTGGCGATGCAGCAGAAGAGGGCGAAGGTCTTCTACACCGCCCCGATCAAGGCCCTGAGCAACCAGAAGTTCCAGGAGTTCACGGCCGAGTACGGCCCGGAGAACGTCGGACTGCTCACCGGCGACACGAACATCAACGCGTCGGCGCGCATCGTGGTGATGACCACCGAGGTGCTGCGCAACATGATCTACGCCGATTCCGATCTGCTCACCGACCTGGCCTACGTCGTGATGGACGAGGTGCACTACCTCGCCGACCGATTCCGTGGTGCGGTCTGGGAAGAGGTGATCATCCACCTGTCCTCCGACGTGCGCCTCGTGTCGCTGAGCGCGACCGTCTCGAACGCCGAGGAGTTCGGCGACTGGCTGCAGGCGGTTCGCGGCGAAACGTCCGTGATCGTGTCAGAAGAGAGGCCTGTTCCCCTCGACCAGCACGTGATGGTGCGCAGCAAACTCATCGACCTGTTCGACGCCACAGGCAAGGCGGCGACGAACAGAGTCAATCCGGAACTCCTGCGCATCGCCCGCAACTCGATGCCCCAGGGATCGAATCGACGGGGCGGTTCACGCGACCGGCGCGGCGGCGGGTCGTACCACCGCGGTGGCGCGGCGCAGGAGCGCGCCGACAGACCAGAGGTCATCGAGATGCTCGATCGGCAGAATCTGCTGCCGGCGATCTTCTTCGTGTTCTCGAGGGTCGGATGCGACCAGGCCGTCAAGCAGGTGCTGCGAGCCGGCATCCGGCTCACCACGGCCGACGAGCGCGACGAGATCCGCGACATCGTAGAGGAGCGCTGCCGCACGATCCTCGACGAGGACCTGGCCGTGCTCGGCTACTGGGAATGGCTCGAGGGCCTCCAGCGCGGCGTGGCCGCCCATCATGCCGGTCTGCTTCCCGCCTTCAAAGAGGTCGTCGAAGAGCTGTTCCAGAAGAAGCTGGTGAAGGTCGTCTTCGCGACCGAGACCCTGGCTCTCGGAATCAACATGCCGGCACGCACCGTCGTTCTCGAGAAGCTCGAGAAGTTCAACGGCGAGGCCCGCGTGCCCATCACACCGGGGGAGTACACGCAGCTCACGGGTCGGGCAGGACGCCGGGGTATCGACGTGGAGGGCCACTCCGTCATCCAGTGGAGAGAAGGGCTCGACCCCCAGGCGATCGCCTCGCTGGCGTCGAGGCGCAGCTACCCCCTCAACTCGAGCTTCCGCCCCACGTACAACATGGCCGTCAACCTCATCGAGCAGTTCGGTCGCGCCCGCACGCGCGAGAGCCTCGAGTCGTCGTTCGCCCAGTTCCAGGCCGACAGGGCGGTCGTCGACCTCGCCCGCAAGCTGCGTTCGCAAGAGGAGTCGCTCGCGGGCTATGCGCGCTCGATGGCCTGCGACCGGGGCGACTTCTCGGAGTATGCGGCACTCAGACGCGAGATCACCGACCTCGAGCGCTCGGGAGCCGGTCGCGCCGACAGCCAGTCCCGAGCCGATCGCGACGCCAGGGCCAAGAAGATCAACGACCTCCGTCGCAGGCTGAAGGTGCACCCCGTGCACTCGTGCCCCGACAGGGAGCAGCACGCGCGGTGGGCCGAGCGGTGGTGGCGCCTCAAGAAGGAGACCGACCGCCTCGCACAGCAGATCAGCACACGGACCGGAGCCATCTCCAAGGTCTTCGACCGCGTCACCGATGTGCTCGTCGAGCTCGGGTACCTCTCGGAGCAGGGCGACGGCGAGATGACCCTGACGCCGACGGGACGAACGCTGAAGCGCATCTACGGCGAACGAGACCTGCTGGTGGCCGAGTGCCTGCGCAGACAGGCCTGGAAAGACCTCGACGCGGCCGGACTCGCCGCTATCGCCTGCGCCCTGGTCTACGAGCCGCGCCGGGAGGAGAACGAGGGGGCCGACCGCTTCCTTCCCCGGGGAACGTTCCGGGCAGCGCTCGAGTCGACCCGGCACATCCTCGATTCGCTTCAGCAGCTCGAGGCGCGGCACCGGCTGCCCGAGGGCGCTCCGCTCTCCACCGGGCTCAGCCTGGCCATGCACCAGTGGGCCCGCGGCGCCCGACTCGACGACGTGCTGGTCGACGCCGACATGCAGGCGGGAGACTTCGTGCGCTGGACGAAGCAGACCATCGACCTGCTCGACCAGCTCCAGGGACAACCGGATGCGCGGATAGCCCGAACCGCCCGCGACGCGCTCGACCTCATCCGCCGCGGCATCGTGGCCTACTCGTCGGTGGCGTGAGCATGGTCGTCGAAGGCGCCGTCGAGCGCGCCCGCCCGATCATGCCGTACTGGCTCGCGCTCCTCACGGCGGCGGCCGGGGGAGTGGCCCTCGACACGGGCTTCCCCGACAAGGATGTCTGGCCGGTCACGTTCCTGGGAATCGGGCTCGTGCTCGTCTCCCTGATAGGTCGGCGGTTCTGGGGCGCTCTGCTGATCGGCCTCGTCGGCGGCTTCTCCTTCTGGGGCGTGCACATCTTCTGGCTCACGCTGTATCTCGGGCCGATCCCGTGGCTGGCCCTGGCGATTCTGCAGTCGATCTTCTTCGCCATCGGCGCGGCGCTGATCGCCGTCGTCTACGGTCGTGCCTCGATCACCTGGCCGCGCACCGGCATCCGGCTTCTGATGCTGCCCGTCGTGGTCGCCGGACTCTGGACGGCCAGGGAGGCCCTCACAGCCGTCTGGCCCGAGGGCGGATTCTCGTGGGGACGCGTCGTCTTCTCCCAGTCCGAGAGCCCGTACGCGTCGCTCGTGGCCTGGATCGGATTCTCCGGGCTCTCTTTCGTGATGGTCTGGCTCGTCGCGTTCCTCATCGAACTCGCCCGCACACCCGGCGTCCTCGCGAGAACTCGAGCACTGTGGGCCGCGGTCGCCATCGTCGCCACGCTCGCGGTGCCGGCCTGGTACGCGCCGACAGAGGGCACGTCGCGCATCGCCGCCGTGCAGGGCAACACCGACGCGTCGCTGTTCTCCGGGCGGGCCGCAGGCGACGTGCTGAGCGACCAGACCGCCGAGACGCTGAAGATCATCGATCAGAAGGTCGACATGGTCGTGTGGCCCGAGAACGGCTCCGACCTCGACCCCGCACGATCGCAATTGGCGGCCAACCAGCTCGACTACCTGAGCGAGGCCATGAACGCGCCGTTCATCGTGGGCACGATCACCAACCCGTCGGAGAACGCCTACTTCAACACCTCGCTGCTCTGGAAGGCCGGCAGCGGGTCGGTCGACCACTACGACAAGCGCCACCCCGTTCCGTTCGCCGAATACATGCCCGCCCGAGCGATCTTCCGAGCGATCGTTCCCGACCTGGTCGACCTCGTGACGCGCGACTACTCGAAGGGAACCACCGACACCGTCTTCGACATCAACGGCGTGATCGCGGGAATCTCCATCTGCTTCGACATCACCGACGACGCTGTCGCCCGGGAGATGATGGGCGACGGGGCCCAGGTCATCCTGGCCCAGACGAACAATGCCGACTTCGGCAAGACCGACGAGAACCTGCAGCAGTTGGCCATCGCCCGGCTCCGTGCCGTCGAGACGGGGCGCA
The DNA here is from genome assembly GCF_001422485.1 of Agreia sp. Leaf283. Taxonomy (GTDB): domain Bacteria; phylum Actinomycetota; class Actinomycetes; order Actinomycetales; family Microbacteriaceae; genus Agreia. The sequence goes on along the minus strand of NZ_LMNF01000002.1, from coordinate 140,606 downwards.
GCGTCGTGAACATCTCCACGGTGGGCACCAGCGCGATCATCGCCCCCGACGGCTCGACCATCGCATCCATCGCCCCCTACGAGGCCGGATCGATCATCGCGGACGTTCCGCTCGCGACTCAGACAAGCCCGGCGACCCTCCTGGGCGCGGGCATAGAACTCCTCGTGTCGGGGCTCGGCCTCGCGGGACTGCTGCTCTCCCTGACCACTACCGCCGCCCGACGACGGCTTAACTGACAAGCGCCCCGTGCCAGCTGTCGCTGACCGGGGCGCTGAATCGTGCCGTGCTGAGGACTAGGCGTTGACCTTCTGGCCACGACGGGCCCGAAGGTAGCTGAGCCGCTCCTCGAGGAGCTCTTCGAGCTCTGCGCGGGTGCGACGCTCGAGCAGCATGTCCCAGTGGCTGCGCGGCGTCTTGGACTCCGCGTGTTCGACGACGACGGGCTCCGACCCGACCATGCGTGTGGCTTCCATGCTGCAGTACTTGCACTCCCAAGTGTCGGGAGCCTCGGCCTCTGCGGAGAACACCATGTCGGTGTCTTTTCCGCAGGAGGAACAGTGATACGTGTGGGTCAAGCGCGGGGAGAAGACGACGCCTTCTTCGGTCTGGAGGCTTTGGCCTCCGAGTCTCATGCCGCGCAAGCTGCGATCCGCCATTGTGTGGTCCTTTCTCGCGTTGCTTACACCGTTATAAACCCCAGAACAGGGGTAATTCTTCCCAGCCGGAGCTTTACCAGAACTCTCCCAGAGAGTCTGCAGGGTCAGGCGGGCGGAAGCGGCGAGCGGTCTGCGGCCAGGCTTCCGACGACGTCGAGTGCGAGATCGCACCTGTCCGTCACGATGCCGTCGACGCCCAGCGCGAGAAGGCGTCGCATCTCGTCGGGGTCGTTGACGGTCCACACGTGCATCTCGACGCCTCGGCGGTGGAGCGCACGCACGACTCGCGGCGTCGCGATCGAGAGCCGGCCGCGCCTCGGGGGCACCTGCACGGCGTCGACGCCGCCGATCGCCCAGGGCACGAATCGGAGGATGCCGAGCTTGGCCAGAGCGAGGATGGCGACGAATCGAGGCGCGCTGGCCGAGTTCGCGACGCCCGGCAGGAGACCGACTGCCGCGGCCCGGCGGGCGGCCGAGAACGACGTCACGAGCACGCGATCGGCGGCGCCCGCCTCGATCACGGCACGCGCGATCGCGACTCCTGCGCGCTGCGACTTCACGTCGATGTTGAACCGCGCCTGCGGAAAGGCTCTCAGGGCGTCGACGAGGGTCGGCATGCGATGGCCGTCGCCCAGGTCGACCTTCTGCAACTCATCGGTTGTCATATCCGCGACCTCGGCGTCGATGCCGGCGACTCTGAGCAGGCTCGGGTCGTGCGCGATCATCGCCACGCCGTCGAGGGATGCGTGCACGTCGGTCTCGAGGTAGATCGCGCCTCGGCGCAGCGCGGCATCGAACGACGCGAGCGTGTTCTCGGGCACGTCGAGGGCGAGACCGCGGTGCGCCAGCACCCGCGGAGCGGGCGGCGAGAACCACCCGCCGCGGTCAGCTGGTCGGTGTCGTCGGGCCACGGTCGCCGAATGCCTGCCCGATTCCCTTGAGCGCCTCGGTGAGTTCGCTCGGGATGATCCAGAGTTTGTTCGCCGAACCCTCGGCGAGCTTCGGAAGGGTCTGCAGGTACTGGTAGGCGAGGAGCAGCTGGTCGGGCTCACCCTGGTGGATCGCCCCGAACACCGTGGTGATCGCCTCGGCCTCGCCCTTCGCGCGCAGCACGGCCGCTTGGGCATCGCCCTCGGCACGCAGGATCTCGCCCTGTCGATGCCCTTCGGCCTCGAGGATCGCGGACTGCTTCGTGCCCTCCGCGGTGAGGATCACGGCACGACGCTCACGTTCGGCGCGCATCTGCTTCTCCATCGAATCCTGGATCGAGAGGGGAGGATCGATCGCCTTCAGCTCGACCCGTCCGACGCGGATGCCCCACTTTCCTGTGGCCTCGTCGAGCACGATGCGCAGCTGTCCGTTGATCTCGTCGCGGCTGGTGAGCGCCTGTTCGAGGTTGAGGCCACCGACGACGTTGCGCAATGTCGTGGTTGCAAGTTGCTCGACCGCGCCGAGGTAGTTGGCGATCTCGTAGGTGGCGGCGCGAGCGTCGGTCACCTGGAAGAACACCACCGTGTCGATCGACACGACGAGGTTGTCCTCGGTGATCACGGGCTGCGGCGGGAACGAGACGACCTGCTCGCGCAGGTCGATGAGGGGACGGAGACGGTCGATGAAGGGGACGAGCACCCGGAGGCCCGGCTCGAGGGTCTTGTGATATGCGCCGAGACGCTCCACGACTCCGGCCGTGGCCTGCGGAATGATGCGGATCGAGCGAGCGAGAATCACCAGGACGAAGATGACGATCACCACGATGATCGCGGTCACCACGATCTGTCCGACGAGTGAGGAATCCGAACCGGTCACAGCGCTGTCCTTTCTGCGGGGACGACGAACGCCGTGGCCCCATCGATGGCGGTGACAAGCACCCTCTGGCCGAGGTCGACGTCCGCCGCGTCGGTGATGGGGGAGACCCGCGCCGTCCAGATGTCTCCGTTGGAGAGCTTGACGTGACCGCCGCGCTCCGTGAGCCGCGTCGTGACGATGCCCTCGAGCCCGATGAGCGCATCCACGTTGCTCTTCGTGGGGTCGCCGCCGCGTCGAAGGGCTCTGAGCAGCGGCGGGCGGATGGTGAAGATGAGCAAGAGGGAGATCGCCGCAGCGATAAGGATCTGGAAGAACCAGGGGACCCCGACGAGGCTGGAGACGAGACCGCCGACGCTGCCCAGGGCGATCATGAGGAACGTGAACTCGAGACTGAACATCTCGACGATGAGAAAGACCAGTATCAGCGCCAGCCAGATCGTCCACGCGTAGGACGCCAGGAATTCGACCATCTGTACACGACTCCTCTCGTCGATGTATTCCTCAAAACTACCAGCAACGCCTGAGAGCATGACCCTGACTTGGTAGTCTCGGGAGCCAGAGTCAAAGGAGCACCGAGAGTGTCAACAAACCCCCTGCAACCCGAATCCATGGCCGCGAAACGCGTGCTCGTCACCGGCTCGTCGCGCGGAATCGGCGCCGACACCGTGTCGTACTTCGCCGCAGCCGGCGCTCGGGTCGCCATCAACTTCCGCAACAAAGAGGCGCGAGCCCTCAAGCTGGCCGCGAAGATCGCAGAGTCCGGGGGAGAGGCCATCACGGTCGGAGCCGACCTCACCGACCCCGCCTCGGTCGCGCAGCTGTTCGAACGCATCCAGTCGGAGTTCGGCGGGCTCGACGTTCTCGTCCTCAACGCCTCGGGCGGCATGGAGGGCGGCATGGCTGCCGACTACGCCATGACCCTCAACCGCGACGCCCAGCTCAACGTGCTCACCAGCGCCGTGCCGCTCCTGGCCCCGGGTTCACGAGTCGTCTTCGTCACCAGCCACCAGGCGCACTTCATCCACACGACCGAGACCATGCCGGAATACGTGCCGGTGGCCCTCTCGAAGCGTGCCGGCGAAGACGCGCTCCGCGCACTCATTCCCGAGCTCGACGAGAAGGGCATCGACTTCGTCGTCGTCTCGGGAGACATGATCGAGGGAACGATCACCGCCACCCTCCTCGAGCGGGCGAATCCCGGCGCGATCAGTTCTCGCAAGGAGTCGGCCGGCCGCCTGTACAACGTGGGGGAGTTCGCCGCCGAGGTCGCCCTCGCCGCCGTCGAGCCGATTCCCGCGAACCACACGCGGTACGTCGGCGACATCAGCGACTTCACTCCCGTCGACTGAGTTCGAAGACCGACAGGCCGGCATGAGCGCGCACGCCACGACCACCGACATCGTCTATGCGAAGTCGCGAGTGCTTCTCGTCGATCAGTACGACCACGTGCTGCTCATGCTGACACGCCACGATGTCGACGGCTATCCCGCTCGCTGGCTGACGACCGGCGGGCACCTCGAGCCCGGCGAGGACCATCGCACCGCCGCCATTCGCGAACTCTTCGAGGAGACCGGCCTCGCCATCGACGATCCGGGAGCACCGTTCACGACCCGCGACTTCGTGGCCGAGCGGGCTCCCGGCGTCTGGGCCGCGCACCACGAGATGTGGTATTCCTTTCGCACCCGGCGATTCGAGATCGATCGGGCGAACTGGACGCCCGAGGAGAAGGTCGACATCATCGACGAGCGGTGGTGGAGCCTGCGTGAGCTCGAGACGACCACCGACCCGGTCGAACCCGAGAACCTCGCTCGGCTCCTTCGCGGCCAGATCGCATCCTGCTGACTGTTCGACGAGAGGGAATCCATGAGCACGGCAGCCGACAACCACGACCGCATCCGTGTGCAGGGTGCCCGCGAGAACAATCTGAAGAACGTCAGCGTCGACATCCCGAAACGACGCCTCACCGTCTTCACCGGCGTCTCGGGGTCGGGTAAGAGCTCTCTGGTGTTCGCCACGATCGCCGCCGAGTCGCAGCGCATGATCAACGAGACCTACAGCGCGTTCCTGCAGGGGTTCATGCCGACGCTCGCCCGTCCCGACGTCGATCTACTCGAGGGCGTGACGACCGCGATCATCGTCGATCAGGAACGCATGGGGGCCAACTCCCGCTCGACGGTCGGTACGGCGACCGATACGAACGCGATGCTGAGGATCGTCTTCAGTCGGCTGGGGCACCCCCACCTCGGCTCGCCCCAGGCCTTCGCCTTCAACGTGCCCTCGGTCAGCGGCGCCGGCGCCGTGACCATGGAGAAAGGCGGGCGAGAGGTCAAGGAGCGCCGCAGCTTCACGGTCACCGGGGGCATGTGCCCGCGCTGCGAGGGCATGGGCAAGGTCAACGACATCGACCTCACCCAGCTCTACGACGACAGCAGATCGCTCAACGAGGGCGCCCTGACCATTCCGGGATACACGGCCGACGGCTGGGGCGTGCGCATCTTCTCGGGCTCCGGCTTCCTCGACGCCGACAAGCCGATCCGCGACTACACGACGAAGGAGCTCGACGACTTTCTCTACCACGAGCCCGTCAAGGTCAAGGTCGGCGACATCAACATGACCTACGAGGGACTGGTCCCCAAGGTGCAGAAGTCGTTCCTGTCGAAGGACAGGGAGGCCATGCAGCCCCACATCCGGGCCTTCGTCGACCGGGCGGTCACCTTCACGACCTGCCCGGAGTGCTCGGGCACGCGTCTCAACGAGGGAGCGCGCTCGTCTCGTATCGGCGAGATCAACATCGCGGATGCCTGTGCCATGCAGATCAGCGATCTCGCGGAGTGGGTGCGCACGATCGACGAGCCGTCGGTCGCGCCCCTGTTGAGCGGCCTGCAGCACACGCTCGACTCCTTCGTCGAGATCGGGCTCGGATACCTCTCGCTCGATCGACCCGCGGGCACGCTCTCAGGCGGCGAGGCGCAGCGCACGAAGATGATCCGGCACCTGGGCTCTTCCCTGACCGACGTCACCTACGTCTTCGACGAGCCGACCATCGGTCTGCACCCCCACGACATCCAGAGCATGAACGGCCTCCTCCTGCAGCTGCGCGACAAGGGCAACACCGTTCTCGTCGTCGAGCACAAACCCGAGACGATCGCCATCGCCGACCACATCGTCGACCTCGGGCCGCGCGCGGGCACCGCGGGCGGCGAGGTGTGCTTCGAGGGCACCGTCGATGGGCTGCGGGGGAGCGGCACCCTGACCGGCATCCATTTTGACGACCGACACACACTCAAGAAGAGCGTGCGAGCACGCACAGGAGCCCTGCAGATCCGCGGGGCGCGAACGCACAACCTGCGCGACGTCGACGTCGATGTTCCCACCGGCGTCCTCGCTGTCATCACGGGCGTCGCGGGGTCGGGCAAGAGCTCGCTCATCCACGGCTCGATCGCCGGCCGAGACGGCGTCGTCTCCGTCGACCAGGGCGCCATCCGCGGGTCTCGGCGCAGCAATCCGGCGACGTACACGGGCCTGCTCGAGCCCATCCGCAAGGCCTTCGCCAAGGCGAACGGCGTGAAGCCCGCCCTGTTCAGCGCGAACTCGGAGGGGGCCTGCCCGAACTGCAACGGCTCCGGCGTGATCGTCACCGACCTCGGCATGATGGCCTCCGTCACCACCACCTGCGAGGTCTGCGAGGGCCGGCGCTTCGACGCATCCGTGCTCGATTACCACCTGAACGGGCGGGACATCAGCGAGGTCCTCGGCATGAGCGTCGACGAGGCGCTGCTGTATTTCTCGACCGGCGACTCACGCACGCCGGCCGCCCAGTCGATCCTGGAGCGGCTGGCAGATGTAGGTCTGGGATACATCCGTCTCGGACAGCCGCTGAACACCCTCTCGGGAGGCGAGAGGCAACGGCTGAAGCTCGCCACTCACATGGCGGAGCAGGGCGGCGTCTACATCCTCGACGAACCGACCACCGGGCTTCACCTCGCCGACGTCGAACAGCTGCTCGGCCTTCTCGACCGGCTGGTCGATTCCGGAAAGTCGGTGATCGTCATCGAGCACCACCAGGCGGTCATGGCTCACGCCGACTGGATCATCGACATCGGCCCCGGCGCCGGTCACGATGGCGGCACCGTGGTCTTCGAAGGAACGCCGTCTGAGCTCGTCGCGGCACGCTCGACCCTGACGGGCGAGTATCTTGCACGGTACGTGGGCGCCTGACATCCGTCAGATAAGCCGGCGCCGGTCCGTCATTTCATTATGTCAAGAGATTTATATGCTCGAGCGAGGGCCATGGATGCGTGACCCGCGTACTGCAGGCCCGTCAGCACGTGCGTTCACCACGACACAATCAGCCCTGGTTATCAAGCGAGCCCCGAGGTGGTCCGCGTCGGAGCGCACGGAGCCGTCGCGCGCAGGCCGTCAGGCAACCGGCGCACACCGGCTCACGGTCGCTGATCAGCCCCGCTCCGCCGCATCCACCAAATGACCGATAATGCACATTATGTCAACACATCTGTTCAGAAGGCCTCAGGGCTACGCGACCGGCCCGAAACCTGCGCCATTGGACAAGCTCAGGGAACGGGCCTCTTTACACAGCCACAAGCTCGGCGGCAGGATGTCGGCATGGAGCGAGTTCTCGGAATCGGCGGAGTCTTCCTGCGTTCGTCGGATCCCGACGCCCTGTCGGCCTGGTACCGCGACAATCTCGGAATCGGCACCGATCCTTCGGACCCGTGGCAGCAGCTGGCCGGTCCCACGATCCTCGCGACGTTCGACCGCACGAGCGACTATCTCGGATCCCTCTCGCAGCAGGTGATGCTGAACTTCCGCATCGCCGACCTCGACGCGATGCTCGAGCAGCTCCGCTCAGCGGGCGCCGAGGTCGACCCGCGCACCGAGACGATGGACGGGGTCGGCCGGTTCGGCTGGGTCGTCGATCCCGACGGCAATCGCATCGAGCTGTGGCAGGAGGCCTGACCTCTCCCCCGCGCCTCGGAGTCGGCAGCCGCTGTATTGCACAGAGTGACTACGACTCGCCGAAACCCGACTCCACGAGCTCGGCCAGCGCATCCACCGCGGCCCTGCCGTCGGGGCTCGGCGTCGACAGCTCGACCGATCGGCCCTTCACGAGCCCCATCGACATGATGCCCAGCAGGCTTCGCGCATCCGCCCCGTTGACCGTGACCGGAACACCGAGCGAATTCGCCAGCTTCACGAATTCGGCGGCCGGCCGGGCGTGAAGCCCGTCGGTGTTCACGATGGTCACGCTGCGGGAGTACCCCGACGTCGTCTCGTCGGCCACCGGATGCGGGTCGTCCGCTGAGAACGCGTTGATCGCAGACCGGGCGGCGGCCACCACCGCGGCGAGGTCGGCGCCCGACTCGGCCTCGACGGATGCGGCGACGGCCCCCTCGACGAGCGGGGCATCCACGATCACCACGCGATCGCGCACGTCGTCGTCGAGGAAGTCCCTCGCCGTCTCGGCGGTGAGGATGGCCGAGCCCAGGTCGCACAGCACGACGACGCCCCCTCCCGAATCGACAGAGGAGATGGCCTGCCCGACGCGCTCGAAGCTCGTGCCTATTCCGCCCTCGTCGGTGCCTCCGGCGGCTGCCATCGCCGTGGCGCCCGCCATCTGCTGCGCGAGCTCGACCAGCCCCTCCGCGATCTTCGAACTGTGCGAGACGAAGACCAGCCCGACCCGTGCCGCAGTCGCCGCCATATCAGGAGTCCGTCGCCGCGTCGGCGGCGGAACGAAGGAGCAGGGCCGAGGACTGCGCACCGGGATCGCGATGCCCGATGGCCCTCTCCCCCAGGTAGCTCGCCCGACCCTTGTGCGCGACCAGCGGCTCCGTGGCCCGGGCTCCGGCCTCCGCGGCTGTCGCGGCGGCGTCGAGTATTCCGGCTTCGTCCGAGCCGTTCGACAGGGCGGCCGCGGCCGCGTCGACGGCGGGCGTCCAGGCATCCACCATGGTCTTGTCGCCCGGGGCGGCCTTGCCTCGCAGAACCACGCCGTCACGGGCGGCCGTGAGCAGCGCCACGATCGCCGCACCGTCGAGCTCGGCCTGACCTGCGATCGCGCCCGCCGCCTTCAGGTACGCGGTTCCGTACAGCGGGCCCGCCGCGCCACCGACGGTCGAGATGAGCGTCGTCGCGACGAGCTTGAGCGCATCGGCCGGGGTGGCATCGTCTGCGAGATCGTCGAGCTTCGGCAGAACGGCCGAGAAACCGCGATCGAGATTCTCACCGTGGTCGCCGTCGCCGATGTCGCGGTCGAGCGTGATGAGTTCGACCCGGTGCTCGGAGACGACGGCGGCACTCGCCCTGATCCACCGAACGGCCCATGCCGTGTCCAATGTCATGTCGTCTACCTTCCCCACCGCAGTGCGGCGGTCTGCACGGGCGCGTCCCAGAGCTGCTCGAGCTCGTCGTCGAGCCTCATGACCGTGATGCTCATGCCCTGCATCTCGAGCGAGGTCACGAAGTTGCCGACGAGTGTGCGCGAGACGGTGATGCCGCGCTCGGCCAGAGCTTCGGCGGCGCGACGGAAGACGATGTAGAGCTCCACTTGCGGAGTGCCGCCCAGGCCGTTGACGAAGAGCAGGACCCGGTCGCCCGACGCGAAGGGAAGGTCGTCGACGATCGGGGCGAGGATCCTGTCGACGATCGCGTCTGCGGGCTCGATCTTGATGCGCTCCCGCCCGGGCTCGCCGTGGATGCCGATGCCGATCTCGATCTCGTCGTCGGCCAGCGTGAAGCTCGGCTCCCCCGCGTGCGGGACGACGCACGGGGTCAGGGCGACTCCCATCGACCTCGTCACGGAATTGACCCGGGTCGCGATCGCGGCGACCGAGGCGAGGTCGTCGCCCCTCTCCGCCGCTGCGCCGGCGATCTTCTCGACGAGGACCGTGCCCGCGACACCGCGACGTCCCGCCGTGTACAGCGAATCCTTGACCGCGACGTCGTCGTCGACGATCACGGTCTGCACGTCGATGCCATCCGCTAAGGCGAGGTCTGCTGCCGTCTCGAAGTTGAGCACGTCGCCGGTGTAGTTCTTGACGATGTGCAGCACTCCTGCTCCCCCGTCGACGGCCTTCGTGGCCGCGAGGATGGGATCGGGAGTCGGCGAGGTGAACACGGGGCCGGGAACGGCGGCGTCGAGCATTCCGAAGCCGACGAAACCGCCGTGCAGCGGCTCGTGCCCGCTTCCGCCGCCGCTGACGAGGGCGACCTTGCCCTGTCGCGGCGCATCCTTGCGGGCGATGTAGATGGGATCGTGAGAGACGGTGACCAGGTCGCCGTGGGCGGCCTCGAATCCGGCGACGGCTTCTTCGACCACGCGACGCGGATCGTTGATGAGTTTCTTCATGAGTGGCAATCCTCTTTGATGGTGCCGTGCGACCTGGGCCTGGAACGGCTCAGGGAGCCGCGCGGGAGCGCAGCTCGCACTGCCAAATCTACTTGTTCGCTCGAGTTCGACGGAAGTGCCTCGACTTTTGCCTCAGACCGTATGCGCCGCAGATTCCTGCGGATATGGTGTAGTCACCCGCTTGATGTGGGGTTCTGCACAACGTGACATAGGCGTCACACGAAGGAAGGTCGACGTGGACAATCTCGGTGTTGTATTTCTCTCTGAACTGGTAGGCACAGCCCTGCTCGTTCTTCTCGGCTGCGGTGTCGTCGCGAACGTCGCTCTGGTGAAGAACAAGGGTTTCAATGGCGGGTTCCTGATGGTCAACATCGGGTGGGGCTTCGCCGTGTTCTCCGGTGTGATCGTCTCGTACAACAGTGGTGCGCACCTGAACCCGGCCGTGACCCTCGGCCTGGTCGCGAACGGCGCGACCGAGTTCGGCTCCGGTGTGCCCGTGAACATCGCGTCGATCCTCACCTACATCGCAGCTCAGCTGCTCGGTGCGATCATCGGTGCCGTGTTCGTGTGGCTCGCGTACAAGCAGCACTTCGACGAGGAACCCGACGCGGCGAACAAGCTCGGTGTGTTCTCCACGGGACCGGCGATCCGCTCCTACGGGTGGAACCTGATCACGGAGATCATCGGAACGTTCGTGCTGGTGTTCGTGGTCATCGGCTTCGGTGGCGGCAGGCAGGGCGAGGGTGGTCTTGCAGCCCTGGGTGCTCTTCCCGTCGCGATCCTCGTGATCGCGATCGGCGCATCCCTCGGTGGCCCGACCGGCTACGCCATCAACCCGGCCCGTGACCTCGGACCGCGCATCGCGCACTTCATCCTCCCGATCAAGGGCAAGGGCTCCTCCGACTGGTCCTACTCCTGGGTGCCCGTCGTCGGCCCCATCATCGGAGGCGTCCTCGCCGGCCTCGCCGCCGTACCGCTCCTCCCCATCCTCACCTGACACACAGCGGGCCCGCACATGATCGTGACGGGCCCGCTCTCGTGTCACCCACGAACCTCAGGACTCAACAAAGGAGTTAGACAATGACGGACTACATTCTCGCGATCGACCAGGGCACGACCAGCACCAGGGCGATCGTCTTCGACCACTCGGGCTCGATCGTCTCGACCGGACAGCTCGAGCACGAGCAGATCTTCCCCAAGGCGGGCTGGGTCGAGCACAACCCCAAGGAGATCTGGGACAACACGCGTGAGGTCATCGGCCAGGCCCTGTCGAAGGCCAACATCACGCGCCACAACATCAAGGCCGTCGGCATCACCAACCAGCGCGAAACAGCCGTGGTCTGGGACAAGAACACCGGCGAACCCGTCTACAACGCCATCGTCTGGCAGGACACCCGCACCCAGGAGATCGTCGACCGCTTCGCCGCCGACGGAGGCGTCGACCGGTTCAAGGACATCGTCGGCCTCCCCCTGTCGACGTACTTCGCCGGCACCAAGATCGTCTGGATCCTCGAGAACGTCGAAGGCGCCCGTGAACGCGCCGAAGCCGGTGACCTGCTGTTCGGCACCACCGACAGCTGGGTGACCTGGAACCTGACCGGCGGCGTGGATGGCGGCGTGCACATCACCGACGTCACGAATGCCAGCCGCACCCTCTTCCTGAACCTCGAGACGCTCGAGTGGGACGACGACATCCTCGCGGTGTTCAACGTGCCGAAGTCGATGCTGCCCGAGGTGAAGAGCTCCTCGGAGACGTATGGGCTCGTCCACGACTCGAGTCTGAACACCTACGGCACCGGAAACTTCTTGATCTTCAACACCGGAACCGACATCGTCAAAAGCGAGAACGGCCTGCTCACCACCATCGGCTACAAGCTCGGCGACGGCGAGACCCACTACGCCCTCGAAGGCTCCATCGCCGTCACCGGCTCCCTCATCCAGTGGCTGCGCGACAACCTGGGCATCATCTCGTCGGCTCCCGAGGTGGAGGCACTCGCCGACACGGTCGACGACAACGGCGGCGCCTACTTCGTGCCCGCGTTCTCGGGCCTGTTCGCGCCGCACTGGCGATCGGATGCCCGGGGCGCGCTGGTCGGACTGACCCGCTACGTGAACAAGGGCCACATCGCGCGGGCCGCGATCGAGGCGATCGCGTTCCAGACGCGCGAGGTCCTGGATGCCGTGAATGCCGATTCTGGCGTGCCGCTCACCGAGCTCAAGGTCGACGGCGGAGCATCCGCCAACGACCGTCTGATGCAGTTCCAGGCCGACATCCTCGACGTGCCCGTCGTGCGCCCGGTCGTGGCCGAGACCACGGCACTGGGCGCCGCCTACGCGGCCGGCCTGGCCGTCGGCTTCTGGTCGACCCTCGACGAACTGCGCGACAACTGGCAGGAGGACAAGCGCTGGACTCCGAGCATGGATGCGGCGGAGCGCGACCGCCTGCTGCGCAACTGGAAGAAGGCCGTCACAAAGACCCTCGACTGGGTCGACGAAGACACCCAGTGAGTCAGTGACGCGTGGCTTCGGCCCACGTGTCGAGAGTGGCCGTCGCCGCACCGGAATCGATCGTCCGGGCGGCGGCGGCCATTTTCTCGCGCAGACGCTCGATGATCGGCCGCCGGCCCTGCTCCGGGTCCGAGGCGAGGTCGAAGGCCACGAGTCCCGCTGCGGCGTTGAGCAGAACGATGTCCCTCACCGGCCCGGTCTCCCCCTGGAGCACGCGGCGTGCGATGTCGGCATTGTGCTCGGCGTCGCCGCCGAGCAGATCGCCGATCTGGGCACGGGCGATGCCGAGGTCGCGAGGATCGAGGTCATGCTCGACGACCGCTCCGAGAGAGACCTCCCAGATGTGGCTGTGCCCTGTCGTGGTCAGCTCGTCGAGCCCGTCGTCGCCGCGGAACACCAGAGCCGTGGCGCCGCGCGTCTGGAAGACGCCCACGAAGATGGGCACGCGGTCGAGCTGCGCCACCCCCACAGCGGATGCCTCGGGTCGGGCAGGATTGCACAGCGGGCCCAGGTAGTTGAAGACGGTGGGCACGCCCAGCTCGCGTCTCACATTCGCGACGTTGCCGAAGCCGGGGTGGAACTTCGAGGCGAACGCGAAGGTGATCCCCGCCTCGTCGAGGACCTCTGCCGTTCGCACGTTGGTGATGTCGAGGTCGACGCCGAGGGCCTGCAGCACATCGGAGGATCCCGACTTCGAGCTGGCGGCGCGGTTTCCGTGCTTGACCACCGGCACGCCCGACGCGGCGGCGACGATCGACGCCATGGTGGAGACGTTCACCGTGCCGTGCCTGTCTCCCCCCGTTCCGACGATGTCGAGGGCCATCGGGTCGACGTCGAGGCTGACAGCGTGCTCGAGGACCGCATCACGGAATCCGACGATTTCGTCGACCGTCTCCCCCTTGGCCCGGAGGGCGATGAGGAATGCGGCGAGCTGCGCGTCGGATGCCTGGCCCGTCATCACCTGGTCCATCGCCCACGACGCCTCGGAGACCGAGAGGTCCTCCCGGGCGAGAAGCGAGGAAAGGATTTCGGACCAGGACTGTGAGTACGCCATAGCCTGATTCTAAAGGCCGAACGGCTTCCGCCCGGGTGTCAATGGGCTGCGCCACTCACACCCAAATGCAAAAACCCTGTGCTGATATCGGACATAATGGAGAAGTGACGAGCAGCTCCCTGACCCAGACTTCGAGTGCCCCGCTGATCCAACGACCGAACGTCGTGGCAGTGGGCACAATCGTGTGGCTCGGAAGCGAGGTGATGTTCTTCGCCGGCCTCTTCGCCATCTACTTCACGCTCCGCAGCACTTCCGGTCCGCTGTGGGAGAGCGAGTCGAGTGTTCTCAACGTGCCGTTCTCGCTGGTGAACACGATCATCCTCGTGGCGAGCTCGTTCACCTGCCAGGCGGGAGTGTTCGCAGCAGAGCGTCTCCAGGCGCGCGCCACGGGGTGGCAGCCGAACAAGTGGGGCACCACCGAGTGGTTCTTCCTCACCTACCTGCTCGGCGCGATCTTCGTGTCGGGCCAGATCTTCGAGTACGCGACGCTGGTGTCCGAGGGCATCTCCATCAGCTCCAGCGCGTACGGCTCCGCCTTCTACCTCACCACCGGTTTCCACGGCCTCCACGTCACCGGCGGCCTCATCGCATTCCTGCTCGTGATCGGCCGCATCTTCGCCGTCAAGAACATGGGGCACCGCGAGGCGACGAGCGCCATCGTCGTGTCGTACTACTGGCACTTCGTCGACGTGGTCTGGATCGGCCTGTTCCTCGTCATCTACGTGCTGAAATAGATCAACCGGCCCCCACCCGAACCCCGGTCGACGCATCAAGAGAGTTGTGAAAAGAGTGAAGAGAATGGCCCGAAAGAGCAGCACGGCAAACAGACGTCATCCCCTGGCGACTGTTGCCCTGATCGCAATCGGACTCCTGTTCACGGGCGGTGGATACGCGCTGTTCAGCAGCACGGCCACGGCCGAGACGAGCACCGCATCTCAGACCACCATCGACGAGGGCAAGAAGCTCTTCGCCGCGAACTGCGCCAGCTGCCACGGACTCGACCTCCAGGGCACCGGCGAAGGCCCCAGCCTCCTCGGCGTGGGCGCGGCCTCGGTCGACTTCCAGGTGGGAACGGGACGCATGCCGATGGCGATGCAGGGCCCGCAGGCCATGGAGAAGGCGCCGCAGTTCACGGCCGAAGACACCGAGGCGCTCGCCGCCTACGTCGCCTCCCTCTCCCCCGGCCCCGCCGTTCCCGACGAGAGCCTGCTCGACGGCGAAGGCGATGCCACGAACGGCGCCGAACTCTTCCGCATCAACTGCGCCATGTGCCACAACGTCGCCGGAGCCGGTGGAGCGCTCACCGAGGGCAAGTTCGCGCCCGCGTTGACCGGTGTCGCCGCCGTGCACATCTACGAGGCCATGGTCACCGGCCCCCAGAACATGCCCGTCTTCAACGACAAGAACCTGTCGCCCGAAGACAAGCGCGATGTCATCACGTACCTCAAGTACCTCGAGAAGAACCCGTCCCCGGGCGGATACGAACTCGGCAGCCTCGGCCCCGTGGCCGAGGGACTCTTCGTGTGGATCTTCGGCCTGGGTGCCATCGTCGCCCTGACCGTCTGGCTCACGGCGAAGTCCAACTAGTCCGGCGGCCCTGCCGCGCACACATTCTTCACCGAGGCGAGGACGTTCCCGACAGGGACTTCCTCGAAGAAAAGCTCGAAAGGCAATCACATGGCACATGACGATCTGAGCGGCAAGGACATCACCGCTGTTTCGTCGGCTGGCGTCTCGCACGAGACGGCAGCTCCTGGCACGGCCGTCGTCCCCACCGAGACGTTCGAGAACCCGGGTTTCCCGGCTCACCGTCCGCGCGTGACCGACACCGATCCCAAGGCCGAGAAGAAGGCCGAACGACAGGTCTACACCTTCTTCTACCTCTCGATCGTCGGCAGCATCTTCGCCATCGCGTCGTACATGGCCTTCCCCATCGAAGACGGCGACACCGGAGCCCTGCGACTTCACACGATGATGCTCGGCCTCGGCATCGTCCTCGCCCTCTTCGGCCTCGGTCTCGGTGCCGTGCACTGGTCGAAGAGCCTCATGGCCAACCAGGAGGGCATCGACCAGCGTCATGCCGTGCGCGGCAGCGACGAGACTCGCGCCCGTGCTGTCGAGATCTTCAAGGAGGCCAACGAGGAATCGGGCTTCGGCCGCCGCACACTCGTTCGCAACACACTCCTCGGCGCCCTCGTCGCCTTCCCCCTCCCCGCGGTCGTCCTCTTCCGCGGCTGGGGCCCTCAAGACGAGAACCCCGTCGAGCTGCTCGAGCACACCATGTGGGAGAAGGGCGCCCGCCTGACCCTCGACCCGTCCGGCCTGCCGATCAAGGCATCCGACGTCACGCTCGGGTCCGCGTTCCATGTCATCCCCGAGGGACTGAACGAGTCCGAGCACCGTCTCGAGGAGAAGGCGAAGGCCTCCGTCCTCCTGATGCGCCTCGACCCGGCCAAGCTCAAGGAGAGCCCGGAGCGCGCGGGCTGGTCGTACGACGGCATCGTCGCCTACTCGAAGATCTGCACGCACGTCGGATGCCCCGTCGCGCTCTACGAGCAGCAGACGCATCACCTGCTGTGCCCCTGCCACCAGTCGACATTCGACGTCACCGAAGAGTGCAAGGTCATCTTCGGACCGGCGAAGCGTGCACTGCCGCAGCTGCCGATCGCCGTCGACGGCGAAGGCTACCTGATCGCCCAGAGCGATTTCCACGAACCCGTCGGCCCGAGCTTCTGGGAGCGATCTTCATCATGAGTACAGTGACCACGCCGGAGACGGCACCAGCACCAGCCGCAGCGCCGACACGGCCGTCCGCGCCGCGAAGCACGTCCAGCCGCTTCACGGAGGCTGCCGCGAACTACATCGACGAGCGCACGAGCATCTCGGGCGTCGTCAAGGAGTTCGGTCGCAAGATCTTCCCCGACCACTGGTCGTTCATGCTCGGCGAGGTCGCGCTCTACAGCTTCGTCGTCATCCTCCTCACGGGAACGTTCCTCACGTTCTTCTTCCAGGCGTCCATGGCCGAGGTGGTCTACAACGGCTCCTACGTGCCACTGAAGGGCGTGGAGATGTCCACGGCGATGTCGTCGACGCTGAACATCTCGTTCGATGTGCGCGGTGGCCTGCTCATCCGCCAGATCCACCACTGGGCGGCCCTGACCTTCATCGCGGCCATCGGCATCCACATGCTGCGCATCTACTTCACCGGCGCCTTCCGCAAGCCGCGTGAGCTGAACTGGGTCATCGGGTTCATCCTCTTCATCCTGGCGCTGGCCGAGGGCTTCACCGGCTACTCGCTTCCCGACGACCTGCTCTCCGGTAACGGACTGCGCATCATCGACGGCCTCATCAAGGGCCTCCCCGTCGTCGGCACCTGGATCTCGTTCCTGCTCTTCGGAGGAGAGTTCCCGGGAACAGACATCGTCGGCCGACTGTATTCGCTGCACATCCTCCTGCTGCCCGCGATCCTTGCCGTCATGCTCGCGCTCCACCTCGTCTTCGTCGTCGTGCACAAGCACACGCAGTGGTCGGGCCCGGGCCAGACGAAGGACAACGTCGTCGGCTCCCCCATCCTGCCGATGTTCGCTGCCAAGGCCGGCGGATTCTTCTTCATCGTCTTCGGCGTGATCGCTCTCATGGGAACGTTCTTCACGATCAACCCGATCTGGAACTACGGCCCGTACGACCCGTCGCCCGTGTCTGCGGGAACGCAGCCCGACTGGTACATCGGATTCGCCGACGGCGCCCTGCGTCTGATGCCGCCCGGACTCGAGTTCGAGCTCTGGAACCGCACCTGGTCGTTCAACATCATCATCCCTGTGCTGATCCTCACCGGCTTCATCGTTGTAGTGCTGGTCTACCCGTTCATCGAGGCATGGATCACCGGCGACAAGCGGGAGCACCACCTGCTCGACCGCCCGCGCAATGCGCCGACCCGCACCGCGATCGGCGTCGCCGGCGTGCTGTTCTACGCCGCTCTCTGGGGTGCTGCAAGCTCCGACATCATCGCCACGCACTTCCAGCTGTCGATCGAGGGTGTCATCCACGTCAACCAGGCGCTCCTCATCCTCGGACCGATCATCGGATACCTGGTCACCAAGCGCGTCTGCCTCGCTCTCCAGAAGAAGGATCGCGAGATCGCGCTTCACGGCTTCGAGTCCGGTCGCATCGTTCGACTGCCCGGTGGCGAGTACATCGAGGTGCACCAGCCCGTCGACGAGTACGAGCGGTGGAAGCTGATCGACTACAACGACTACCAGCCGCTCATGATCCGGCCCAACGCACGCGGCCAGATCACCGCTGTGCAGCGTTTCCGCGCCGGACTCTCCCGGTGGTTCTTCGAAGACCGCATCGCGCCGGTCAGCCCGAAGGAACTCGAGAGCGGAAGCGGCCACCACTAGATCGGCTCGCATACGAGATCAGAAACGGTCCTCCCTTCGGGGAGGGCCGTTTCTGTCGTTATCCATACAGGGCGGTGCGAACGTAGGATCTCAGAATGACCCAACACCGCGCCCGGCTGACCACCGGGCTCGCGCGAGTGCTCGGTCGGCCCGGCACCGTGTCCTTCAGGCGTTTCGCCCGTGTCGTGAAGGCGGCCGAGGCGCTCGGCGAACCGATGCGTCCGCTCACCGACGCCGAGCTGCGGCGAGAGGCCGAGTCCATCCCTCTCGTGACGGGAGGCAGGCTGGAGACCGAGCCGACCGCACGCTTCCTCGCCGTGGCTCGCGAGGCGACTGCCCGGGCGGTGGGGTTGATCCCCTTCCCTGAGCAGCTTCTCGCCTGTTGCGCCCTGCTGTCCGGGCAGGCGGTGGAGATGGACACGGGAGAGGGGAAGACCCTGGTGGGTGCCCTTGCCGCGGCAGGCCACGCGATGGCGGGCCGACACGTGCACGTTCTCTCGGTCAATGACTACCTCGCCGAACGTGATGCGACGTGGATGGGCCCTCTCTACGAGTTGATGGGTGTCAGCGTCGGCTGGGTGGGTGAGCACACAACGCATGACGCGAGACGGCGGGCGTACCTTCGCGACGTCGTCTACGCGCCGGTGAGCGAGGTCGGCTTCGACGTCCTCCGTGACCGCTTCGCGTTCAGGCACGAGGAGCGGGTGGTGCCGCGCTTCGACGCTGCGGTCGTCGACGAGGCAGACGCGGTCATGATCGACGACGCGATGGTTCCGCTCGTGTTGGCAGGCGCCGCAGCAGACGCGGCGAGCGACTTCGGCGACGCGACGGCAGCTGTCGAGGGCATGGTGGAAGGACGCGACTATCTCGTCGATACCGACCGTCTCACGGTCGGCCTCACAGACGAGGGACTCGACCGCCTCGAGGCCGAGCTCGGCGGAATCAACCTCTACTCGGCAGAGCACATCGACACGTTGACCCGGATCAACCTTGCCCTCGATGCCAGGGTCCTCGTGCGGCGCGACATCGACTATCTCGTCGATGGTGGCTCCATCAAGCTGATCAACACCGGCCGAGGCCGCGTCGCCCATCTCCAACGGTGGCCCGACGGCCTTCACGCGGCGATCGAGGCCAAGGAACACCTCAGCATCAGTACGACTGGAGTCGTGCTCGACACGATCTCCATCCAGGACCTCCTTCTGGGATACGGGACGCTCTCCGGGATGAGCGGAACGCTCATCGACGTGGCGGAGGACCTGATCGAGTTCTACCGCCTGCCCGTCGGTCGCATCGACAGGCACAGACCGAATGTCCGTGTGGATGCACCCGCCCGGGTGTTCCTGACGGTGGAGGAGAAGTTCGCAGCGCTGGTCGACGATATTGTCGAGCGCCACGAAACAGGGCAACCCGTTCTCGTCGGAACCCTGAACGTCGCCGAGTCGGAGTACCTCGCCGACCTCCTCCGGAGGCGGAAGATCGACATACGCGTGCTGAACGCTCGAAACGATGAGGAAGAGGCATCCATCATTGCTCGAGCGGGCGAGATGGATGCCGTGACCATCTCCACGCAGATGTCCGGTCGGGGCACCGACATCCGCCTGGGAGGTGCGGACGCACGCGACCGCGACGAGGTGGTCGGCAGGGGCGGGTTGACGGTCATCGCGGCAGGACGCTACGCCTCCCGTCGTCTCGACTCCCAGCTCCGCGGTCGCTCAGCCCGCCAGGGCGACCCGGGGTCCAGCAGCAGCTACGCCAGCCTCCGCGACGAACTCGTGCAGAGCAACTCCCCCGCGCACGTCCTGGCCCAGATCGATCGGCACGGTGACGAGCTGCCCGTGGTCCGGCTTCGGCGAATCGTCGACACGTCGCAGGCCATCGCTGAAAACATCCGACTCGACAGGCACCGGGCGACCTGGGCCTACAGCCGTGCACTCTCCTCGCAACGACTCGCGGTGCTGAAGCAACGAAGCGTGATATTCGATGGCGATGATGCAGCGACCGCGGTTCGCGGGATCATCCCCGAACACATTCGATCACTGGAGTCCGCCGCAGGAACGAATGCGACCGGCTCGACGGCGCGAGCGCTGACTCTTCACTACCTCGATGAGCACTGGATGCGCCATCTCGCACATCTTCAGGACATCCGCGACGGCATCCACCTTCAGGCGCTCGCCGGCCACAAGCCCGACGAGGAATTCCACCGCATCGCCCTCCGCGAGTTCCAGGGGTTCTTCGACGCCGTCTACGACGAGGCGGCCCAGTTCATGCAAACACTCACTCCGGCCGACATGACCCGGCCGCTCGACGAGCTCGGACTGCGGCGCCCCTCGGCCACGTGGACCTATATGGTGACCGACGACCCGTTCGGATCGACCGGCGACCGGCTCGCGAGAGAACTCGGCAAGCGCTGGCGACGCACGGTTCTGAGGACCGACTAGCGGGCGAAGTAGCCGCGGTAGTACTCGTACACCCAGCCGACGATCGCGACGAGCACGAGGGCGACTCCGATGAACGTGATCCACGTGCCCACGGCGAAGCCGAGAAGCATGAGCGAGGCAGACCCGGCCAGGATGACGGGCCACCAGCTCCACGGGCTGTAGAAGCCCATCTCGGGGTCTCCGTCATCGATGTCGGAGTCGAGGCGGTCCTCGGGAAGGTCTCCGCCCTGGGCGCTGTAGACGCGACCCAGGTAGAAGGCGAGGAAGGCCGCGAGCATGCCGGCCAGGCCGATGCCGAGAGCACCGACCCACTCGACCGTGCCCTGATCGATGATGTGCCAGAAGATGTACACACCCGCGAGGAGGACGCAGAAGACCGCCAGGATCCAGAAGAGGTTCTTATTGGCTCTCATGTCTTACTTCACCTTCTCGGATGCCGTGTCGTACGTCGGTGCGTCGGGCGCGTCCTTCGCCGGGCCCACACCGAACGGGATGCCCGCCTCGGGGTGGTTGAGGTCGAACGCCGGCGACTCGCTGCGGATGCGCGGGATCGACGTGAAGTTGTGGCGCGGCGGCGGGCACGACGTGGCCCACTCGAGCGAGCGCGAGTAGCCCCACGGGTCGTTGACCGTGACCTTCGGGGCGCGACGGGCCGTGATGTAGACGTTCAGGAAGAACGGCACCAGCGAGGCGGCGAGCAGGAACGCACCGACCGTCGAGACCTGGTTCATCGACGTGAAGCCGTCTTCGGGCGAGTACGTCGCGTAGCGTCGCGGCATTCCGACGACTCCGAGCCAGTGCTGGATCAGGAACGTGGTGTGGAAGCCGATGAACAGCATCCAGAAGTGCCACTTGCCGAGCGTCTCGTTGAGCATCTTGCCGGTCCACTTGGGCCACCAGAAGTAGAACCCGCTGAACATGGCGAACACGACGGTGCCGAAGACGACGTAGTGGAAGTGCGCTACCACGAAGTAGGAGTCGGACACGTGGAAGTCGAGCGGCGGCGACGCCAGGATCACGCCGGTGAGACCACCGAAGGTGAACGTGATGAGGAAGCCGATCGCCCAGAGCATGGGCGTCTCGAACGTGACCGAACCGCGCCACATGGTTCCGATCCAGTTGAAGATCTTCACACCCGTCGGCACCGCGATGAGCATGGTCATCAGGGCGAAGAAGGGCAGGAGCACCGAGCCGGTGACGTACATGTGGTGGGCCCACACCGTGACCGACAGGGCGGCGATCGAGATCGTCGCGTAGATCAGGGTCTTGTAGCCGAAGATCGGCTTGCGGCTGAACACCGGCAGGACCTCGGAGATGATGCCGAAGAACGGCAGCGCGATGATGTAGACCTCGGGGTGGCCGAAGAACCAGAAGAGGTGCTGCCAGAGCAGCACTCCCCCGTTGGCCGCGTCGTAGACGTGCGCACCGAGGATGCGATCGGCTCCGAGGGCGAAGAGGGCCGCGGCCAGCACGGGGAACGCCATGAGGACCAGGATCGACGTGACGAGGATGTTCCAGGTGAAGATCGGCATGCGGAACATCGTCATGCCGGGTGCGCGCATGGTGATGATCGTGGTGATGAAGTTGACCGCACCGAGGATGGTTCCGAATCCGGAGATTCCGAGTCCGATCACCCACAGGTTGCCGCCGTCGCCGGGAGTGAACGTCTCGCTGGAGAGCGGCGCATAGGCGAACCAGCCGAAGGATGCCGCGCCCTGGGGGGTGAGGAACCCCGCCACGGCGATGAGGCTGCCGAAGCTGTAGAGCCAGTACGCGAAGGCGTTGAGTCGGGGGAACGCGACGTCGGGCGCACCGATCTGAAGCGGCATCAGCACGTTGGCGAAGCCGGCGAACAGCGGCGTCGCGAACATGAGCAGCATGATCGTGCCGTGCATCGTGAAGAGCTGGTTGTACTGGTCTTTCGTCTGCAGGATCTCGAGACCCGGCTCGAAGAGCTGGGCGCGGATGACGAGCGCCATGACCCCGCCGAGGCAGAAGTAGATGAACGAGGAGATCAGGTACATGTACCCGATGGTCTTGTGGTCGGTGGAGGTGATCCACTTGACCAGCACGTTGCCCTTGCGCTCGGCGCTTCGGGACTGTCCGTCGGTGAGCGTCTGACCGGTGGTCGGCGCTACGGCTGTGGTCGTCATCGTTACGTTCCCCTACTCCGCTACCCGGGGCGACGTCGTGCCGGGGAGGTTCTGATTTCTGTCGTACTCGTGTCCGAGCTGGCCGTTGAATCCGGCGTCCTTCAGAGACTGGATGTACGTGTCGTACTCGTCTTGGGAGACGACCTTGACGTTGAAGAGCATGAGCGAGTGGTACTCGCCGCACAGCTCCGCGCACTTGCCGCTGTACGTTCCCTCGCGCTCCGGCGTGACGTACATGTAGTTCGTCTTGCCGGGGATCATGTCCTTCTTGTAGAGGAAGTCGATGACCCAGAAGGAGTGGATGACGTCGCGAGCCTCGAGCTGGATCTCGACCTTCTTGCCCACGGGCAGGTACAGGGTGGGGATCTCGGACTCGACCAGGCTGCCCTTGGCGTCGTCGGGGTCGGGCTGGCCCTGGATGCCGGCGGAGTAGACGTCTTCGTCGACGTAGTTGAAGTCCCAGGCCCACTGCTTGCCGTAGACGGCGATCGTGACGTCGGGGTCGTCGTACTTGGCCTCGATGGCCGACTGGTCACGGGCGGTGAAGGCGAAGAAGCCCAGCACCAGGATGAGCGGAACGACCGTGTAGAAGATCTCGATCGGCATGTTGTAGCGCAGCTGGGCGGGGAGGCCCGTCTGGCCGCGGCGACGACGGTAGACGATGACCGCCCAGAGCGTGAGGCCCCAGGTGATGACTCCGACGATGAGGAGCACGATCCACGACGTGACCCAGAGCCCGATCACACGGTCGACGTTGTTCGTCGTTCCGGGCTCGGTGGGCAGCCACCCCTGCAGCTGCTGCTGGGTGCAGCCGGCAAGGAGGAATGCGAGGGTGGCAGCAATGGGAATTGCGGCCCAGCGGAGACGTCGAGAGCGCACCAGTGACCTTTCGGAAGACTGTGGAAGGAACTACCCACAAGTGTAGAGAACCGAGCCCTAGCCTACTCGACATAACACGCCCGCCTGAATCCACGAAGGGAGCCGCTTGACAGCGACTCCCTTGAGGAACAGCGGATTTCCGGGCCTCGTGGGGCCCGAACATTCAGTGGAACGAATCGCCGCAGGCGCAGCTTCCGCCGGCGTTGGGGTTGTCGATCGTGAACCCCTGCTTCTGGATGGTGTCCTCGAAGTCGATGGTCGCTCCGTCGAGGTACGGCACGCTCATCTCGTCGACGATCACCTCGACGCCGCTGTAGTCGACGACGGCGTCTCCGTCGAGCTGGCGCTCGTCGAAGTACAGCTGGTAGATGAGGCCGGAGCATCCGCCCGGCTGCACGGCGACGCGCAGGCGCAGGTCTTCACGGCCCTCCTGCACGAGCAGGCTGCGCACCTTCTCGGCGGCGGCGTCGGTGACGCCCACGCGGTGGCTGGGCGCCTCGGTCTGGGTCATTGTGGTGTCGCTCATGGCTGCTCCTAGGAAGTCGGGAAGGCACGTGCGGCGCGGTGCGCGGAAAACCCGCTCACGAACGTCGGTAGTGGTCAGTCTAAACACGCAAACCGTGCGTGGGCGGATTTCATTCCGAGAGCTGAGCGAGAGTCTTCACGTTCAGTCTCGCGAGAAGGAGGGCTTCACTCAGGATCGCGCGCTTGAAGACCCCCAGGTGCTGCGACTCGTTGGGGCTGTGCGCGCGGGTGTCGGGATCTTCGACGCCGGTCACGAGGATCTGCGCGTCGGGAAAGACGCGGGAGAGATCGGAGATGAACGGGATGGATCCGCCGATGCCGGTGTCGACCGCGTCGACGCCCCAGCCGTCTTTCATGGCGGCCTTGGCCTCGCGCACCGCCCAGCCGCTGGTGTCGACGAGGAATGCGTCGCCGAGGTCGACGTCGGTGATCTCGAGCGTCGCTCCGAAGGGCGCGTGGGCACGGAGGTGCGCCTCGATGGCGGCGAACGCGTCGTGCGCCTTCTGTCCGGGCGCGATGCGTGAGCTGATGCGCACGGCCACCTGGGGCAGAAGGGTGTTGGATGCGTTCGCGACGCTGGGTGCGTCGATCCCGGTCACCGTGATGGCCGGCTGGAACCAGAGCCGCGACAGGATGGCGCCGTGCCCGACGCTCCGCACTCCCTCCAGGAATCCGGCCTCCTCGGCCAGTTGGCTCTCGGGATACTCCGGAGTCCCACCCTGCGTTCCGACGAGGCCCTCGACGGCGACCGACCCGTCTTCGCCATGCAGCGACGCGAGCAGACGGACGGCCGCGAGCATCGCATCCGGCGCCGCGCCCCCGAACATGCCCGAGTGCGACGCGTGCTCGAGGGTGCGCACCGTCAGCTTGAACGTGACGTTGCCGCGCAGGCTGATGGTGAGGGCGGGAGTGTCGACGTTCCAGTTGTCGGAGTCGGCGACGACGATGACGTCGGCCCCGAGCTGCTCGCGGTGCTTGTCGAGGAACGCTGCGAAGGAGCGCGAGCCGAACTCCTCCTCTCCTTCGATGAAGACCACCAGGCCCAGGTCGAACTCGTTCTGCGTCGCCTCGACCAGGGCGCGCACCGATGCGATGTGCGACACGACGCCGGCCTTGTCGTCGGATGCGCCGCGTCCGTACAGACGGTCGCCCCGGATCGTGGGTTCGTAGGGCGCCGACTGCCAATCGGCCTCGTCGCCGGGGGGCTGCACATCGTGGTGCGCGTAGAGCAGCACGGTGGGGCGCCCGTTCTTCGCCGCCCTCGTCGCCAGCACTGCGGGCTGTCCGAGACCACCCTCGGGCGTCTCGGCCTGGGACACGACGACGGAGTCGAAGGCTCCGGTGTCGTCGAGCAGCGCGGCCACCGCCGCTGCGCTCTGGGCGACGAACGACCGGTCGAAGGCCTCCCACGACACCGAGGGAATGCGCACGAGGTCGGTCAGGTCCGAGACGGATGCCGGCATGTTGCGCTCGACGATCTCGCGCACCGTCTGCTGCGCTTCGGTGAGAGATGGATTGGTCGTGCCCGTGTTCTCAGTCATAGAGGTAAACTTTATACTTCTGCACTTTTCGGCAAGGACGTACCTCGTGGCCAAAGACAAAGCTCCCGCTCTCGACGCGCAGCTCGATGACGCACCGCTCAGCGGCAAGGGTCACGCGACCCCGACGCGCAAGGAGCGCGAGGCAGCGAACAGGCGTCCTCTCGTCGCCGGCGACAACAAAGAGGCCCGCAAGGCGTCGCGCGCGAAGCTGCAGGAGTCCCGCGACAGGGCCCGCATCGGCATGGCCAACGGCGAGGAGAAGTTCCTCCCGATCCGCGACAAGGGTCCGCAGCGCCGCTACATCCGCGACTACGTCGACGCCCGGTTCAGTCTCGGCGAGGTCATGATCCCGGTCATGTTCGCCGTCATTCTGGCGACCCTCGTTCCGAACCCGACCGTTCAGACCGCCCTGATGCTCGCTCTCTACGCGTTCGTCGTCCTCGTGGTGGCCGACAGCCTGCTGCTCGGCTGGCTCGTCACGCGCAAGCTGAAGGCGAAGTTCGGCGACGACCGCGTCGAGAAAGGTGTGCGCTGGTACGCGGCCATGCGCGCCCTGCAGTTGCGCCCGCTCCGCCTGCCGAAGCCGCAGGTCAAGCGCGGCAAATACCCGGTCTGATCCGCGGGTCTCGACCAGGCGACAGAACAGAGCTGTTCTTGTGAAGTTCACCACGATCATCGTTCTCGACGGCAACAACACCGGCATCGAGGTTCCCGCCGAGGTCATGTCCGCACTCGGAACCGCGAAGAGGATCCCCGTCGTCGTGACCGTGGGCGGCCACAGCTATCGCAGCAGCGTCGCGCCCTACAAGGGCCGGCTGATGATCTCGCTCAGCGCGGCCAACCGTGAGGCGGCTGGAGTGTCCGGCGGAGACGAGGTCGAGGTCACGCTCGAGCCCGATACCGCTCCCCGCGAGGTGGCCGTTCCTTCCGATCTCGCCCGCGCCCTCGACGCAGACTCTGCCGCGAAGACCCGCTTCGTCGGGCTCTCGTACAGCAATCAGAACCGTATCGTGCTGTCGATCGAGTCGGCGAAGACCGAGGCCACACGCCTCCGCCGAATCGACGCCGCGCTGGCCGAGCTCCGCTAGGCCCGTTCCGCCGCGAGAAGTCTGTCGAGCCCGCGATTGATGCGGCGCGCCCACAGGGGTCCCAGGTAGAGGAACGCGGTGTATCCCTGCACGAGGGTCGCTCCCGCTCGGAGTCGCTCGACCACGTCGTGCGCCGTCTCGACGCCGCCGACGGAGATCACGCAGAGCTCTGCCGGAACGACAGCCCGGATGAGGCGCAGCACCTCGAGGGATCGCACCGCCAGGGGCGCCCCGGAGAGTCCGCCAGCGCCGGCTGCCGCCACGATCGTCGGGTCTGTGCGCAGGCCCTCGCGGGAGAGGGTCGTGTTGGTGGCGATGATGCCGTCGAGGCCCAGGTCGACGGCGAGCCGGGCGACTCTCTCCACCTCGTCGTCGGTGAGGTCGGGCGCGATCTTCACGAGCAGCGGTGTCGAGCCGGCCTCGGTCTTGACCGCCTTCAAGAGCGGCTCCAGTTTGTCGATCTCCTGCAGCCCGCGCAGCCCCGGGGTGTTCGGGGAGCTGACATTCACGACCAGGTAGTCGGCCACCGGGGCCAGCGCCCGTGTGCTCGAGATGTAGTCGCCGATCGCGTCGTCGACGTCGACGATGCGGCTCTTGCCGATGTTGACGCCGATCACGGGCCGGTCGGGATGCGCGGTCGCCCGTGCCACCCGGAGTGAGGCCTCGGCCGCTCCCCCGTTGTTGAACCCCATCCGGTTCACGACGGCCCTGTCGGCGATGAGACGGAACAGGCGAGGCCTGTCGTTCCCGGGCTGGGGATGCGCCGTGATGGTGCCGACCTCGACGTGCCCGAATCCGAGGGCGCCCAGGCCCTGGATGCCGCGCGCGTCTTTGTCGAAGCCGGCCGCGAGTCCGAACGGGGTGGCGAAGTCGAGGCCGAGGGTCTTCACCGAGTGCGACGACCTCGATGAGGTGAATCGTCGCACGATGCAGCCGATGCCGAGGCGCGGAATGAGGCGGATCACCGTGAATGCGAGGTGGTGCGCACGTTCGGGGTCGAGGCGGGTCAGAACAAGGGAGAAGAGGAGCGCATACATCACTCGACCGTCGTCTGCTTCTCATCGGAGGAGCGCGACGCCGCGTGCTCGACGCGCAGCAGGGTGATGGCCTCCTCGAAGTCCTCCAGCGAATCGAAGCCCTGGTAGACGCTTGCGAAGCGCAGGTAGGCCACCTCGTCGAGTTCTCGAAGAGGCTGGAGGATGGCGAGACCGATGTCGTTCGCCTCGATCTGCGCGGCCCCTGAGAGGCGCACGGTCTCCTCCACGCGCTGGGCGAGGATCGCCAGGTCGGAGTCGGTGACGGGTCGACCCTGGCAGGCCTTGCGCACTCCGCTCACGATCTTGTCGCGGCTGAAGGGCACGACGACGCCGCTGCGCTTGATCACGTTGAGGCTCGCGGTCTCGGCGGTGCTGAAGCGTCGGCCGCATTCCGGGCATTGGCGCCGACGCCGGATCGCGAGTCCGTCGTCGGTGGTTCGCGAATCGACGACTCGGGAGTCGGGGTATCGGCAGTAGGGGCAGAACATGGGGGAAGGCCTACCTGTCTGTGGATGAGAAACGGGCGGCCACGGCCTCGGCGTGCGCCGGCAGGTTCTCCGACTCGGCGAGGGCGTGGATGCGGCCGCTGACGTCACGGAGGGCGGCGCTGTCGTAGCGGATGACCTGCTGCGGACGAAGGAACGTGTAGGCGCCGAGCCCCGAGGAGAACCGGGACTGGCCTCCGGTCGGGAGCACGTGGTTCGAACCGGCGAGGTAGTCGCCGAGGCTCACGGGCGAGTACGCACCCAGGAAGATCGCCCCGGCACTGTGGATCGAGGGAAGGAGTGCGTCGGGATCGCTCGTCTGGATCTCGAGGTGCTCGGGACCGTACGCGTTGCTGAAGTCGGCCGCCGCCGCGAGGTCGTCGACGAGCACGATGGCCGACTGCACGCCGTCGAGCGCCACGGCCACCCTGTCGGCGTGACGCGTGGACTGGGCGGCCCCGTCGAGGAGCGACCGAACAGAGTCGGCGAGCCGTGCCGAGTCGGTCACGAGCACGGCAGCGGCGAGTTCGTCGTGCTCGGCCTGGCTCACCAGGTCCGCCACGACGAACGAGGCGTCGGCAGTGTCGTCGGCGATGATCAGGATCTCGGTGGGACCGGCCTCGGAGTCGATGCCCGCGCGCCCGTGCACGATGCGCTTGGCCGCGGCGACGTAGACGTTGCCGGGCCCGGTGATGACCTGAACGGGGTCGAGACCGAGCGAGGGGATGCCGTGGGCCAGTGCGCCGATCGCGCCGGCACCGCCCATGGCGTAGACCTCCGTGATGCCGAGGAGACCCGCGGCGCCGAGGATGGTCGGGTGCACCGAGCCGCCGAACTGCTTCTGCGGGGGCGAGACGAGGGCGATGGAGGAGACCCCCGCCACCTGCGCGGGAACCACGTTCATCACGACGCTCGAGGGGTACACGGCCTTGCCGCCGGGCACGTAGAGACCGACCCTGTCGACGGGCTGCCACCGCTGCTCGACGAGCGCTCCAGGACCGAGGGTCGTGGTCGTGGGCGGGGGAACCTGGGCGCGCGTGGCCTGGCGAACCCTGTCGATGGCCGACTCGAGAGCCGTGCGCACCGCCGGGTCGAGGTGTTCGACGGCATCGTCGATCTCACTCTGGGAGACACGGATGGACGTCGGGGCGACGCCGTCGAACCGCGCGGCCTGGTCGAGGATCGCCAGCTCTCCCCGGGCGACCACATCGTCGATCAACTCCTGCGCGGCGAGCTGCGCGACCGACACATCGGTCAGCGAACGGGGCACCAGGTCGCTGAGTTCGGAAGGGCTAGGCTTGTGACCTCGGAGGTCGATCGTCTGAATCATGGCCTGTTCATTGTATTAGCCGTTCCCCGGTGTCCTCTCCTCGGGGAATAGCCCGCACTCTGTGCCGCGTTGGAGGAATGCGTGACCGATACCTCCAAGCCCGACGCCCCTGAGGCGACACCCAGCCAGCCGCAGACTCCAGACGACCTCCTGGCCTTCAAGCAGGCGTTCCGTCGCCACGCCGCCGGTGTGGCCGTGGTGACGGCACTCTCCCCCGAGGGCGATCCCGTCGGCTTCACCGCCACGTCGCTGTCGTCGCTCTCAGCGGTGCCGCCCATGGCGACCTTCAACATGGCCCGCTCGGCCAGCGCCTGGCGCGCGATCTCCGAGACCGAGTTCGTCGCCATCCACATGCTCGGTTCGCGCAACCGTCCGGTGGCGGAGATCATGTCGGGCGACCACTCACTGCGCTTCGCGGGCGATCACTGGCACCGGGGACCGCACGGCCTGCCGGTTCTCAATGACGTGACCGCGTGGATGGTGGGCCGGATCATCGGGCGCCTGCCGCTGCACAACAACGCGGTCGTCGCCGTGCAGATCGAGCAGGGCGGCCTCGGCGACGACGACGAGGCCCTGCTGTATCACGAGCGCTCCTACCGGCTGCTCGGCGATCACGCGTAGCCGTCAGGCGAGGCAGTTCGGCCCGAGAAGGGACTTGAGCTCTCCGTAGAGGTCGGCCGAGACGCGCACCGGGTAGGGGATCTCGAACACACGAGCCGTCTGGCCTTTGACCAGCTTGAGCCTGACCTCGGTGTCGCCCGAGTGACGGATGAGCACGTCGTTCAGCGCCTTGACCGTGTCTGTGGTCGCTCGCGCCTCGGTGAGGGAGATCTCGACCGGGCCGAAACCGCCCGCCTGGCCGAGGTCGGGCGAGAACAGGCTGAAGGCGTGCAGGTTCAGTCCGTCGTCGCGCATGCTCACGCGCCCCCGTACGACGACGATGGAGTCGTTCGTCAGCGCCGGCGCGAACTCCTGATAGGACTTGCCCATGAACATGGCCGTGACCTCGCCACCGAAGTCCTCGATCTGGATCATGCCGTACTGGTTGCCGCTGTTGCGGGCCGTGCGGTGCTGAACGTTCGTGATCAGTCCCGCGACCGTCACCTGGTCGCCGTCTTGAGTGTGCTCGCTCGCGAGCAGATCGGTGATCGAGGTCGAGGCGTGCTTCGCCAGAGGGATCTCGAGGCCGGCGAGGGGGTGGTCGGACACATAGAGACCGAGCATCTCCCGCTCGAATGCGAGTTTGTCGCGCTTCGTCCACTCGGGACGCTCGGGCACCTGGCTCTCGGTCTGCGGTTCGTCCCAGAGGCTGTCGAAGTCGAATCCGACCTGGCCGTTGGCCTCGGCCCTCTTGTCGCTGACCGCGCTCTCGACCGCATCCTCGTGGATCTCCATGAGCGCGCGGCGCGACGATCCGAGCGAATCGAAGGCGCCGGCCTTGATCAGCGACTCGATCGCCCGCTTGTTCGTGACGGGCAGGGGAACCTTGCGCAGAAAATCGTGGAACGACTCGAAGCGGCCCTTCTGCTCCCGGGCACCCTTGATTCCGTCGACCACGTTGAACCCGACGTTGCGCACCGCGCCGAGACCGAAGCGGATGTCCTCCCCCACGGCCGCGAAGAATCCGATCGACTCGTTGACGTCCGGCGGAAGCACCTTGATGTTCATGCGACGGCATTCGTTGAGATAGATGGCCATCTTGTCTTTCGAGTCGCCGACGCTCGTGAGGAGCGCGGCCATGTACTCGGCGGGATAGTGGGCCTTGAGGTAGGCGGTCCAGTAGGAGACCACGCCGTACGCGGCGGAGTGCGCCTTGTTGAACGCGTAGTCGGAGAAGGGCAGCAGGATGTCCCAGAGCGTCTGGACGGCGGCCATCGAGTAGCCGTTCGCCTTCATGCCCGCGGAGAAGCCCTCGAACTGCTTGTCTAGCTCGGACTTCTTCTTCTTGCCCATCGCGCGGCGCAGGAGGTCGGCCTGGGCCAGTGTGAAGCCGGCGAGCTTCTGGGCGATCGACATGACCTGCTCCTGATAGACGATCAGGCCGTAGGTGGTTCCGAGGACCTCGAAGAGAGGCTCTTCGAGCTCGGGATGGATGGGCGTGATCGGCTGCAGCGCGTTCTTGCGGAGCGCGTAGTTGGTGTGGGAGTCGGCGCCCATGGGGCCGGGCCGGTAGAGCGCGAGCACGGCCGAGATGTCTTCGAAGTTGTCGGGCTTCATGAGCCTGAGGAGGGAGCGCATCGCGCCACCGTCGAGCTGGAAGACTCCGAGGGTGTCGCCGCGGGCCAGGAGCTCGTAGGAGGGCACGTCGTCGAGCTCGAGATCCTCGAGGACGGGACGGTGACCCCGGTTCGACTGGATGTTGTCGAGCGCGTCGTCGATGATCGTGAGGTTCCGAAGCCCCAGGAAGTCCATCTTGATGAGGCCGAGGGCCTCGGCCGCCGGGTAGTCGAACTGGGTGACGATCTGGCCGTCCTGCTCCCGCTTCATGATCGGGATGATGTCGATCAGGGGCTCGCTCGACATGATGACGCCGGCGGCGTGCACACCCCACTGCCTCTTGAGGTTCTCGATGCCGACGGCCGTGTCGAACACGGTCCTGGCTTCCGGGTCGCTCTCGATGACCGCGCGGATGTCCGAGGCCTCTTTGTAGCGGGGGTGCTTCGAATCGAAGATGCCCGAGAGGGGGATGTCCTTTCCCATGATGGGCGGCGGCATCGCCTTCGTGAGCTTGTCGCCCATGCCGAAGGGGAAGCCGAGCACGCGGGAGGAGTCCTTGAGGGCCTGCTTCGCCTTGATGGTTCCGTAGGTCACGATCTGGGCGACCCGCTCGTCGCCGTACTTCTCGGTGACGTATCTGATGACCTCGCCGCGGCGACGGTCGTCGAAGTCGACGTCGAAGTCGGGCATGGAGACGCGGTCGGGGTTGAGGAACCGCTCGAAGATCAGCCCGTGGCGGATCGGGTCGAGGTCGGTGATGTTCATCGCGTACGCCACCATGGATCCGGCGCCGGATCCACGGCCGGGGCCGACACGGATGCCGTTCTTCTTCGACCAGTTGATGAAGTCGGCGACGACGAGGAAGTAGCCGGGGAACCCCATCTGCAGGATGACGCCGGTCTCGTACTCGGCACGTTCGCGCACGTCGGCGGGGATGCCGTTCGGGTAGCGCGCGGCGAGACCCGTCTCGACCTCTTTGACCAGCCAGGTGTCTTCGGTCTCGCCCTCGGGCACCGGGAACCGCGGCATGTAGTTGGCACTGGTGTTGAAGACGGTCTCGCAGCGCTCGGCGATGAGCAGCGTGTTGTCGCAGGCCTCGGGGTGATCGCGGAACAGATGCCGCATCTCCGCCGCCGACTTGAGGTAGAACTCGTCGGCATCGAACTTGAAGCGGTTGGGGTCTGACAGCGTCGACCCGGACTGCACGCAGAGCAGGGCGGCGTGGCTCGTCGCATCGTGGGCGTGCGTGTAGTGCAGGTCGTTGGTTGCGACGAGAGGCAGGTCGAGCTCCTTCGCCAGGCGGAGCAGGTCGGGCATGATCTGGCGTTCGATGCCGAGGCCGTGATCCATGATCTCGGCGAAGTAGTTCTCTTTGCCGAAGATATCGCGGTAGTCGCTCGCGGCCTTGCGCGCCTCGTCGTACTGACCCAGGCGCAGGCGCGTCTGGATCTCGCCGCTCGGGCATCCGGTGGTCGCGATGAGTCCCGTGGAATACATGCTCAACAGCTCGCGGTCCATGCGCGGCTTGAAGTAGTAGCCCTCGATCGACGCCCGCGACGACAGGCGGAACAGGTTGTGCATGCCCTGCGTCGTCTCGGAGAGCAGCGTCATATGGGTGTACGCACCCGAGCCGGACACGTCGTCACGACCGGAATTGGGACCGCCCCACTTGACTCGGGTCTTGTCACCGCGAGCCGTGCCCGGCGTGATGTAGGCCTCGGTTCCGATGATCGGCTTGATGCCGGCCTCGGTCGCCGTCTTCCAGAAGTCGAAGGCGCCGAACACGTTTCCGTGGTCGGTCACCGCGACAGCCGGCATGCCCTGTTCGACGGCCGCCTCGATCAGCGGTTTCACCCGCGCCGCACCATCGAGCATCGAGTACTCGCTGTGCACGTGGAGGTGAACGAATGAATCGTGGGAAGGCACAGATAACTCCGACTACAGCTGGGTGAGAGGACTCAAGTTTACGACGGCTCCCCCGACGGAGGACCTCAGTCGGCTCGGAGAATGTCGAGCGCGTGCTGCAGGTCGAGCGGGTACTGCGACTCGAACGAGACGTACTCGCGGGTTCGCGGATGCACGAATCCGAGCCGCTTGGCATGAAGCCACTGCCGGGTCAGCCCCAGGCGTGCAGAGATCGTCGGATCGGCGCCGTACATGGAGTCGCCGACGCAGGGGTGCCTCTGCGCGGCCATGTGCACGCGGATCTGGTGAGTGCGGCCGGTCTCGAGGTGGACCTCGAGAAGCGACGCCGATGGGAAGGCCTCGAGGGTCTCGTAGTGGGTGACGCTCGGCTTGCCGGCCGCGGTCACCGCGAATTTCCAGTCGGAGCGCGGGTGGCGCCCGATGGGAGCGTCGATGGTGCCCGCCAGCGGATCGGGATGGCCCTGCACGACGGCGTGGTAGATCTTGTCGACCTCACGGTCGTGGAAGGCCTTCTTGAGCCATGTGTAGGCGTCTTCGCTCTTCGCGACGACCATCAGGCCGCTCGTGCCGGCGTCGAGACGATGAACGATGCCCGCGCGCTCGGAGGCGCCGCTCGTGGAGATGCGGAAGCCTGCACCGGCAAGCGCGCCGAGAACGGTCGGTCCGGTCCAGCCGACGGAGGGGTGGGCGGCGACGCCGACCGGCTTGTCGATCACCACGATGTCGTCGTCGTCATAGACGATCCCGAGGTCTGGCACGTCGATCGGAACGATCTGCACTTCGGTCTTCGGGCTCCACGTGACCTCGAGCCATGAATCGGCCCGCAGACGGTCGGACTTGCCGACGGCTGCACCGTCGACGGTCACTCCGCCCGCGTCGAGGATCTCGGCCGCGAAGGTGCGCGAGAATCCGAGCATCTTGGCCAGTGCGGCGTCGACTCGGGAGCCGTCGAGACCATCCGGAACCGGGAATGAACGGCTCTCCGCCATCAGGAGTTCTCGCCCGGTCGAGTCGCGGGCGACTCCTCGAGCTCGGCGCCGTCGTCGTCGGCGCGAACGGGCCGTGACCCGTCGAGACCGACCCCGCGAAGGGTCAGGATGAGGAAGAGCCCCATGCTGACGACGATGGCCGTGTCGGCGATGTTGAAGATCGCGGGCAGCAGGGGGATGCGGAGGAAGTCGACGACATGGCCGACTCCGAAGCCCGGCTCGCGGAACAGGCGGTCGGTCAGATTGCCGAGCACTCCGCCGAGCAGCAGGCCGAACACGATGGCCCAGCCGAGAGAGCGGATGCGCCGTGCGAACCACACGATGAAGACGGTGACCGCAGAGGCGAGGATCGAGAAGATCCAGGTGTAGGCGTTGCCGATGGAGAAGGCAGCGCCCGGGTTCTTGACGAACTGGAACTGGAGGAGGTCGCCCAGCACAGGGACGACCTCATCCGGTTTCAGCGTTGTGACAACGAGGTACTTGGAGCCTTGATCGAGGATTAACGCAGCGATTGCAACGAGAACCAGGACGATCAGGACCCTGGGACTGGCTTTCGCGGCAGTCCTAGCCTCCAAAGCCGGTGTAGCTCGGTGCGGCGGAGTTGGATCCGCCCTCGGTGCCTGAGGAGTCGAGCTCGCGGAGCTGGCCCTCGATGTAGCTCTTGAGCTTCACGCGGTAGTCCTTCTCGAACGAACGCAGCTCGTCGATGCGGTGCTCGATGCCGGCCTTCTCCTGGTTGAGGCGGGCGAGGTCGTTGCGCTGCTTCGTCTCGGCTTCGGCGACGATGCGTGCTGCCGTCGCGTGGCCCTCGGCGATGAGTGCATCGCGCTTGTCGGCACCCTCTTTGACGTGCTCGTCGTGAAGACGGCGCGCGAGCTGGAGCAGGTTGGTGGTCGAGGCTGCGTCGTCTTCGACCGAGGTCGGCTGAGCGGCGACGGGGGCCGGTGCGGCGGCCACGGGCTCGGGCACGACCTCGTCGGCGACGACGGGCTCGTCGGCAACGGGCTCGGCCACGACGGGCGCGTCGACGGCCGCCGAGGGGGCGGATCCGCCGGAGGAGAGCTGAGCGCGAAGCTCCTCGTTCTCCTGGGTCAGTCGACGGAGTTCTACGACGACCTCGTCCAGGAAGTCATCGACCTCGTCCTGGTCGTAGCCCTCGCGGAACTTGGTCTGCGCGAAGCGCTTGTTAACAACGTCTTCTGGAGTTAACGCCATGTTCTTCCACCTTTATTACTTTTGACGAACGGGATATCGCTAACCAACGCTAGCAATAAACACGGCGCTGGGCAGGAAGGCCCTCGTCGCACGTGTCTCGATTGTGCATGACACACCCTACAACGAGCTACACCGAATACCTGACGAAGTTCAGGATCGACATGGCGATGATGACGAGCAGCATCACGATGCTCCAGCCGAAGTCGAAGGCGACCGGGCCGAGCCTGAGGGGCGGGATGATGCGCCGGAAGAACTTGATCGGCGGATCAGTGACTGTATACGCGACCTCGGCGACGAACAGAACGAACCCCGCCGGACGCCAGGATCGCTGGAAACTCTGCACGAGATCGAGGACGAAGCGCCCCCACATGAGGAAGAAGTAGACGAGCAGCGCGTAATACGCGACCGACGCGATGATGATGACGAGTGAACCCACTCGTCAATTATGACTGGACGAAGAAGGAAGACTCCGCACGAGAGTCGGTCGTGGTGTCGCCCGAGACCGAGACATGCGACGGCGAGAGCAGGAAGACCTTGCTCGTGACGCGCTCGATCTTGCCGTACAGACCCTGCGAGAGGCCGCCGGCGAAGTCGATCAGGCGTCGCGCATCGGCATCCGTCATCTGCGACAGGTTGATGATGACCGGAATGCCCTCGCGGAAGTTCTCGGCGATGACCTGGGCATCTTTGTACTGCTTGGGGTGAACAGTGAGGATCTCGTTCATTTCAGTGGGTGCCACGTTCTTCTGGATGTGCGTCTTGCGCAACGGAGTCACCGGTGCTCGCGTTGCGGCAGGTGCGGCGTGCGTCTGAGCTGAGTGGGATTGGGGGGCGGGAACCGGGGCGACGGGACCGGGGGCAGGAGTTTCGTACTCCAGCTCTTCGTCCGCCAGGCCCAGGTACACCATCGTCTTGCGAAGCGGGTTGGCCATTGTGTTCCTCCGGTATGTGGTTCAGGTGCCTAGTCGAAAGATTAACCGTCCGTCGGCCGATTTCCGGTGATTGCGGTACCAATTCGTAGGTGTGTCGCACCTTCGGCGATGGCCTCCTCGAAATCCGCGGACATGCCCATGGAGAGCAAGACGGCTTCGGGCGCGACGCGCCGGATGCGATCGGACAGCTCACGCACGCGCGCGAAGGCCGTGCGGGGGTCGGCTCCGATGGGTGCGACCGCCATCAGGCCCTCGAGCCGGATGCCCGGGGCGGCCAGGGCGTGCTCGACGAGTTCGTCGAGGGCGCCCGCAGCGACTCCCCCGCGTGCGGGATCGTCGGTGAGGTTGACCTGGAGGAACACCCGGGTCTCGGCGTCGTCGGAGGCGAGGGCGTCGATCAGCGAAGCCCGATCGACGGAATGGATCATGTGGGCATAGGCGCGCACCTGGCGGGCCTTCTTGCCCTGCAGCTGCCCGACGAAGTGCCATCGCAGGTCTGGGAGGTCGGCGAGTTCGGCCGCCTTGTCGCGAGCCTCCTGATGCCGGTTCTCGGCGAAATCCCTGATGCCGAGGCCGTGCAGCTCCCGGATGAGCGTCGAAGGATGAAACTTCGTGACGGGAATGATCGTGAGGTCGTGCGCACTCCTGCCCGATCGGGTCGCGGCCTGCGCGACCCGATCGGTGACCTCGGAGAGCCTCGACGAGAGGGTCACTTGAGGAAGTCGGGGACGTCCAGGTCGGTGTCGTCGTCCTCCGACGCGGGATCGAAGGCGACGGCGCCCGTCAGGTGGTGCTCGCCCGTCTGCGACCATGCCGGAGCCGGAGTCTCTGCAGGCTCCTCGGCGTGGCGCACCGGCGCCAGGGTGGAGATGGCGGTTCCGCCGGGGCCGTACGGGTCTTTCTCGTCTGCCGAAGCCACGAAGCTGCCCCGCCTCTGCTCGGTGGCGTCTCCCCCGTCGAAGCCCGCGGCGATGACCGTGACGCGCACCTCGTCGCCGAGGGTGTCGTCGATGACCGCACCGAAGATGATGTTCGCCTCGGGGTGCACGGCATCCTGAACGAGCTTGGCGGCGTCGTTGATCTCGAAGATTCCGAGGTTCGATCCGCCCTGGATCGACAGCAGCACACCGTGGGCGCCCTCGATGCTGGCCTCCAGAAGCGGCGATGCGACGGCGAGCTCGGCGGCCTTGATGGCCCTGTCAGCGCCACGGGAGGAGCCGATGCCCATGAGGGCGGATCCGGCGCCCTGCATAACGCTCTTCACGTCGGCGAAGTCGAGGTTGATGAGGCCGGGGGTGGTGATGAGGTCGGTGATGCCCTGCACGCCCGCGAGCAGAACCTGGTCTGCCGTGGAGAACGCCTCGAGCATGCTGATGCCGCGATCGCTGATCTCGAGAAGCCGGTCGTTGGGAACGACGATGAGGGTGTCGACCTCATTCTTGAGGGTCGCGACGCCGTCTTCGGCCTGCGACGCGCGACGCTTGCCCTCGAAGCCGAAGGGCTTCGTGACGACACCGATCGTGAGCGCGCCGATGGACTTGGCGATGCGCGCGACGACCGGCGCTCCACCCGTTCCCGTTCCGCCGCCCTCGCCCGCGGTGACGAAGACCATGTCGGCGCCGGACAGGGCCTCCTCGATCTCCTCCGCGTGGTCTTCTGCGGCTCGTCGACCCACCTCGGGGTCGGCACCGGCGCCGAGGCCGCGCGTGAGCTCACGGCCGACGTCGAGCTTGACGTCGGCGTCGCTCATCAGCAGCGCCTGGGCGTCGGTGTTGATGGCGATGAACTCGACACCGCGCAGTCCGAGCTCGATCATGCGGTTGACGGCGTTGACTCCACCGCCGCCGATTCCGACAACTTTGATGACTGCGAGATAGTTCTGGTTGGTTGTCACGTCCGGCCTCCGCTGGAACCCTAAACCTCTAGCTGAGACTTAAAGTTATATCGAGTATGCATTTCTTGTTTCGAACCTAAGGGGATCGCCGTGTCCTGCCTCTCCACAGGCCCCGCGTGTCGCGAACTGCCGGACGAAAGCGACGCGTGCCGGGTGAATCGTTCGCGATCAGTGGGTGATCGGGGCCTCGGGCGATGAGACGTCGTATTCGGTGACGTTCGGAATGCCCGGATTCGAGATCATGCTCGCCACGATACGTGCCTTGAGAGCCGAGTCCTCGGCGCTGCCCCACACCACACGCTGGCCGCTCGTCAGCGCCAGGGTCACGGAGTCGGGGGTCGGGGCGCTCACCGAGTCGACCTGGGCGAGGAACTCGGGAGTGAGGGCGAGCAGGACAGAGCTCGCCGCGGCGAAGCCGGGCGAGTCGACAGGCGTGGCGGCCGTGTCGATGATCGGGTAGCCCGCAGCCCGTTCCGGGGTGGTCTCGACGACCACGCCGGCGGCATCCACCAGGGTGAAGGCGCCGTCGACGGCGACGGTGACCACGGGCCGCCTCTCGACGATCCGCACGACGAGTGTGTCGGGCGGCCTGGCCTCGGTGACATAGCTCTGGATCAACGGGAAGGTCTCGAGCGTGCGTTTCACCTCGCCGAAGTCCACGAGTGTCAGGGGGCGCCCCAGCTGATCGTCGAGGGCGGCCGACACGGCGGCCGCATCGACGCGGGATGCGCCCTCCACCGTGATCGTGCGCACGGCGAGCAGGGGCGAATACGCCGTGAGCACGACGAGCAGCACGAGGGCGACCGTGCCGGCGAGGGCGATCAGGTACTTGCGACGGCGGGTGCGGGTGCCCTGCGTGAAGCGTCGGGCCTCGGCACGTTCGTACCTCCGCCGGCGCCTCTCGGCATGGGCGAGGTTCTTCTGCGCCTCGTGCGCCGACTCGACGGTCGGGTCGGTGCGACGGGTGAGCCACCACGGCTTCGACGCCGGGTCGTCGTCGCCGTCTCCTCCCCCGCTGCCGGCGGGCGCCTCGCCGAGCGGGTCTGTCGACACGTCGGGCAGCGCAGGCAGGTCGCGGAGAGGCTTTTCCGTGATCGTCGCTGCTGAGGTCGCCGACGGAATCACGGGGATGGGCTCGGTGATCGCGTCGACGTCCGACGCGTTCTCGCGCTTCGGACGCCGGACCACGGGGGGCCGACGCCGCGTGGAACGCCCATCGTTCGAGGCGGGCGGCGTCTCGGCGGGAGGGGGCCCGGCGGGCGGCGGGGTCACGCCAGGAGGTCGTTTCATGCCGCGGGCGGCGCCTGGGTCTCGCGGGCCAGGGCCTCGAGCAGCTGCGGCACGATGAGGTTGACGTCACCGCAGCCGAGCGTGACGACGTAGTCGCCTTCTCGCGCGATCGACGCCGTGAAATCGGCGGCCTGCTGCCAGTCGGCGATGTAGCGCACGGCGGCGGGATCCGCGAACCTCTCGGAGACGAGTGCGCCCGTGACACCGGGAACGGGGTCTTCGCGGGCGCCGCACACGTCGAGCACGACCGTGAAGTCGGCCGTGCGCTCGAGCGTCTCCGCGAACTCTGCGGCCATCAGCTGCGTACGCGAGTAGAGGTGCGGCTGGTGCACGGCGATGATCCGTCCGCCGCCCACGACCGTGCGCGCCGCCGTCAGAGCAGCAGCGACCTCGGTCGGGTGGTGCGCATAGTCGTCGTAGACGCTGACGCCCCGCACCGTGTCGTGCAGCTCGAACCGGCGACCTGTTCCGCCGAACCGGCCCACGGCATCCAGAATCTGAGAGGCCTCGAAGCCCATGCCCACAAGAACGGCGAAGGCGCCGGCGGCGTTCAGCGCGTTGTGCCTCCCCGGCACGAGCAGCGTGCCCGCGTAGTCCTCGCCGAGGTAGCTGATGCGGAAGGTGACCAGGTCGCCCGTCTCGACCGAGTGCAGCCGCACGTCGGCGCCGTCGCTCTCGCCGAAGGTGAGCACCCTACGGGCGTCGAGTCGTTCGGAGACGCGGACCGCGCCGGCGTCGTCGGCCGAGATCACGACGAGCTCGGATGCCTCGTCGGCGAACCGCACGAACGCGTCCTCGACCGCCTGAACGGAACCGTAGTGATCGAGGTGGTCGGGATCGACGTTGGTGATGAGCGCGACGGCCTTGTCGTACAGCAGGAAGGAGCCGTCGGACTCGTCGGCCTCGAGCACGAAGATGTCGCCTGCTCCGCTCGCGGAGCTGGTGCCGAGCGCGGAGATGACTCCCCCGTTGACGAAGCTGGGCTCTTGGCCGAGCTCGATCAGGCCGGTCACGATCATTCCCGTCGACGTGGTCTTTCCGTGGGCTCCGGCGACGGCGACGAGGCGGTGACGGCCCGCGAGCCAAGCGAGGGCCTGGGAGCGGTGCAGCACCGGAATGCCCCGCTCCTTCGCGAGGAGATACTCCGGGTTGTCGGGCCAGAGGGCGCTCGTGACCACGAGCGTGTCTGCATCGCCCAGGTTCTCGGCGGCGTGCCCGATGCTGATCGTGGCGCCGAGATCGCGGAGGGCGCGAGTGCCCTTCGACTCCTTCGCGTCGGAACCCGAGACCCGGAGGCCCGCCTCGATCATCAGTCGCGCGATGCCGCTCATGCCCGACCCGCCGATTCCCACGAAGTGCACCGAACCGAGTTCGGCGGGTATCTGCTGGTTGAGGTCTGGCTTGATCACGGTGCTGGGGCTCATCTCTTCGAACGGAACCGGACACGGCGTGCAGCCGGTTCAGATGACAAGGTTACGCTCTCGCCAGCGCGCGACGGATCAGCTCGACCAGCCGCGCGTCGCCGTCGGCGATGCCGACGGTGCGGGCCGCATCGGCCATCCCCGTGATCCGCGCCCGGTCGGCGAGCAGGGCGAGCAGTTCGCCGTCGACGAACTGCGGCGTGAAGCGCGCGTCGTCGACCAGGATCGCCGCCTGCGCCTCGACGAGATCGTGCGCGTTGACCTTCTGCTCGCCGTTTCCTACGGGATATGGCACGAGAACACTGGGCAGGCCGAGCACGGCCAGCTCCGACACGGTGGCCGCCCCGGCCCTCGCCACGACCAGGTCGGCGGCGGCGAAGGCGAGGTCCATGCGGTCGGAGTACCGCACGACCCTGTACCCGTCGACACCCGGATCGACCAGATCGGGCTTGTCTCCCCAGATGTGCAGGATCTGCCACCCGGCGTCGAGGACCGAGCCGTAGGCATCCCGGATCGTGTGGTTGAGCCTCTGCGCGCCGAGCGACCCTCCGGTGACGAGAAGCACCGGAACGTCGCGCGCCAGACCGAAGGTGTCGCGCGCGGTGGCGGACATCGCGGCCGTGTCGAGCCGTGAGATCTCACGCCGGAGCGGCAGCCCGGTGAGCGTGGCATGCGGCAGGGGCGTGCCGGCGAAGACCACGCCGACATAGGGCGTGAACCGCGCACCGAGCCTGTTCGCCAGGCCGGGTCGGGCATTGGCCTCGTGGATGACGACGGGAACGTGTGCGCGTCGGGCGGCGAGATAGGCGGGTGCGGCCGCGTAGCCGCCGAATCCCACGACCACGTCGACCGACCGCTCCACGATGAGTGAGCGAAGCTGCTCGACGACACCGAGGAGGCGGGGGACGAAGGTCAGGGCAGCCGCGCTCGGCCTGCGAGGGAACGGAAGTCGCGGAATGGTGACGAGCTCGTAGCCGCGGAGCGGCACCAGCCTCGCCTCGAGGCCTTCGGCCGTGCCGACGACGATGATCGTCGCCTCGGGCTCGCGACGCCTCACCTCGTCGGCGGTGGCGAGCAGGGGGTTCACGTGGCCCGCCGTGCCCCCTCCCGCAAGGAGGTAAGTGGTCATCGGGTCGCCTTCTCGGCGGGCGCCTCGGGCGTCAGGTCGCGCTGCCGCGCGATGGAGAGGACGAGCCCGATGCCGACGAGGGTGGTCACGAGGGCCGAGCCTCCCGAGGAGATGAGCGGCAGGGGCACGCCGAGGACGGGGATGACCTGCAGCACCACGGCGATGTTGACGAAGGCCTGCCCGATGATCCAGACCATCGCCGACCCCGTGACGACCCGCGAGAAGAGATCGGTGGAGGACCGCACGATCCTGAGGAACGAGACCGCCAGCACAACGAAGAGAGCGAGCACCACGATGGCGCCCACGAGACCGAGCTCCTCGCCGATGATCGCGAAGATGAAGTCGTTGTCGGCGGCCGGCAGCCAGAGCCACTTGGCCTTGCTGTTGCCGAGGCCCACTCCGAACACCCCGCCGGCGGCCATGGCCCAGTCGGCGTGCTGGTTCTGGTACGACAGACCCGACTGGTCGCCCGACCCGATGCCGAGGAAGTTCTCGATGCGTGAGAGCCGAGACGAGCTCGACAGGGCGATGATCACCGTCAGCACGAGGCCGATGAGAACGGGGATCACCAGCATGCGCAGCCTGACGCCGGCGA
Organism: Agreia sp. Leaf283; assembly: GCF_001422485.1. Lineage (GTDB taxonomy): Bacteria > Actinomycetota > Actinomycetes > Actinomycetales > Microbacteriaceae > Agreia. The sequence goes on along the minus strand of NZ_LMNF01000002.1, from coordinate 97,729 downwards.
AGAACAGGGCCCCGAAGACGAGGGCGGTCATGATCATCACCGTTCCGAGGTCGCCGCCCAGCATCACGACGAAGATGCCGAGGCCCGCGACCGGAAGAGCCGGGATGAGCACGTGGCCCCACCGACCGAGGTACGGCTCCTTCTTCGCGAGGATCACGCCGAGCCAGGCGACGAGCCCCACCTTGATCAGCTCGGACGGCTGCGCGTTGAAGCCGCCGATTCCGATCCAGTTGCGGTTGCCGCCCACCTCGATGCCCAAGGGCGTCGTGAGCACCAGGAGCTGCAGCGCGATTCCGGTGACCAGGGGAAGCCAGGCCCAGCGCCGCCAGAAGCGCACGGGCAGCTGCGAGATGACCAGCATCAGCGGCACGCCGACGATGGCGAAAACGGCCTGGCGCCAGAAGACGCCGAAAGAGCCCTGCGATCCCGCGTACGACGAGATCGAGCTCGACGAGAGAACCATCACGAGGCCGAAGAGCAGGAGGAAGAGCGTCGTGCCGAGAAGGAGGAAGTAGCTTCGCGATTCTGGCTGGAACGCGCGCCCCAACGAGATGCGGGCGCTTCTGCCCCCGCGGGTGCGGTCAGTCGTCGAGGGCGGAGTCGCCGTGCTCGCGCCCGGCATCCGGGTGCCCGCCGTCTGCGGCGGCAGCGTCTGCGTTTGCGTCTGCGTCTGCGTCTGCGTCGTCAGCGTGTGGGGCCGCACTGGTCGGGTCCGCACTGTCGGTCGTGTCGTCGTCAGCCGGATCGCCTCCCAGGTAATGTCGCACGGCGCGTGCAAAGCGGTCGCCACGGTCGGAGTAGTCGGTGAATTGATCCATCGACGCGGCGGCCGGTGCCAGAAGCACCACGTCACCGGGCACCGCGAGGGCGGCAGCCAGTTCGACAGCGACCGACATGACACTTCTAGTCTCCGTGCCGGTCACCTCTCGCACCGGAAGGTGGGGGGCGTGTCGCTCGAATGCCTCTCGCAGTGCCGTGCGGTCCTCGCCGAGGAGAACGACGCCGCGCAGCTGCGCGGCGCGGGCGCGGACCAGCGGCTCGATGTCGACGCCCTTCAGCAGTCCCCCGGCGATCCAGACCACCGACGGATAGGCGGAGAGCGACGCGGCCGCGGCATGCGGGTTGGTCGCCTTCGAGTCGTCGATCCAGGTGATCTTGTCGCTCATCCCGACCACCTCGATGCGGTGGCGGTCGAGGCGGAACGTCTCGAGCGCGGTCCTGATGTCCGGGATCGAGACTCCGACGCTGCGGGCGAGAGCGGTGGCCGCCAGCACATCGGCAACGGTGTGGGGGGCGCCGAGGCCGAGCCCGGCCAGGCGGGACACCGTCGTGATCTCGAGGGCGGAGCTGTGCCTGTCGTCGTGGAATGCACGGTCGACGAGGATGCCGTCGACGATTCCGAGGTCGCTGGGCCCGGGCACTCCGAGGTCGAATCCTATGGCTCGGGCTCCCTCGACGACCTCCGCGTCTTCGACCATCTTCAGGGTGAGCGCGTCGGCCCGGTTGTAGACGCAGGCGGCGCGGGTGTTCGTGTACACGCGAGCCTTCGCCGCGACGTACGCGTCCATCGAGCCGTGCCAGTCGAGATGGTCCTCCGCGACGTTGAGGCAGACGGCCGCCCACGGAGACATGCTCGACGTGGAGTGCAGCTGGTAGCTCGACAGCTCGACGACGAAGACATCGAATCCCTGCGGATCGCGGACCGCGTCGAGCACCGGGACACCGATGTTGCCGCAGGGCGCTGCCCTCAGCCCTCCGGCCGCCAGCATGGCGGCCGTCAGCTGCACGGTGGTCGTCTTTCCATTGGTTCCGGTGACGGCGATCCACTCGGCGGGCGCACTGCCCGCACCGGCTGTGCCGACCTTGTCGCGCAGCCGCCAGGCGAGTTCAACGTCGCCCCAGACGGGGATGCCCTTCTCGATCGCCCAGGTGATGACCGGATGATCCGGGTGGAATCCCGGAGACACGACCAGGAGTTCGGGATCGAGGGTCTCGAGCTCCTGCGGAACCGAGGCCAGGGGGGTCGCCTGCACCAGCTCGGCGCCGATGACGTCGAGCATGAGCCGATAGCGGTCGTCGACCTTCTCTGCGACGACGAGCACGCGCGAGCCGAGCTCCGCCAGCGTGTCGGCTACGGAGAAACCGGTGATCCCGAGCCCGAGAACGCCGACCCGGAGGCCCGACCAGTCGTCGTTCCAGCTGGTGAGTCCGAGCGCCCTGCCGTCGGCGGGCTCGGTCATCGGGAGATCCATTCGAGGTAGAACGACCCCACGCCCGCGGCCACGAGGAGGCCGGCGATGATCCAGAATCGCACGACGATCGTGACCTCGGCCCACCCCTTGACCTCGAAGTGGTGATGCAGCGGGCTCGCAAGCCAGATGCGCTTGCCCCGGGTGAGCTTGAAGTAGGTGAGCTGGATGACGACCTGCCCGGCGACGATCACGAAGATTCCGCCGATGACGATCAGCAGCAGCTCGGTGCGGCTCAGGATGGCGAGGGCCGCGAGGGCTCCGCCGAGGGCGAGCGATCCGGTGTCGCCGAGGAAGATCTTCGCCGGGTTGGTGTTCCACCACAGGAAGCCGATCAGTGCGCCGACGATCGCGGCGGCGACGATCGCCAGGTCCATCGGGTCTCGCACCTCGTAGCACTTGCCGAGCACGTCGGGGTCGAGCTGCGGGTTGAAGCAGTTCTGGCTGTCCTGCCAGAAGCCGATGAAGACGAAGGCGCCGATCGCGAGGATGCTCGACCCGGGCGCGAGGCCGTCGAGGCCGTCGGTGAGGTTGACCCCGTTGGACGTGCCCATGACGATCACGCAGACCCACACGACGAACGCGATCACCACGATGGCGGGCACGACCAGCATCGTGAAGTTGATGTGGGTGTCGCGCACGATCGAGATCGCCGTCGATGCCGGCGTCAGTCCGTTTTCGTCGCGGAAGTTCAGCGCGAGCAGCGCGAACACGACTCCGACGACGATCTGGCCGACGAGCTTGGCGATGGGGCCGAGGCCCAGGCTGCGTTTGCGATGGGTCTTGATGAAGTCGTCGATGAACCCGACGATGCCGAGTCCGACCATGAGGAACAGGACGAGGAGAGCCGAGATCGAGATGCCCCGGTGCGTGAAGAGCAGCGCCACGAAGTATCCGAACAGTGTGGCGAGGACGATGACGATACCGCCCATCGTGGGCGTTCCCCGCTTCACATGGTGAGACTCGGGGCCGTCCATGTTGATGAACTGGCCCCAGGCCAGGCGTTTGAAGAGTCGGATGAAGACGGGCGTCATGAAGAGCGTGAAGACCATCGAGAGGGAGCCTGCGGCGAGAAGGGTGATCATGCGAACAGCTCCCCCAGACGATCGCCGAGGAACCGGAGGCCCGCGGAGTTCGACGACTTGACGAACACGATGTCGCCCGCGCGCAGATCGGGTGCGAGCACGTCGTAGGCCTCGTCGGCGGTGTCGACGAACACGGACTCGCCGTCCCAGGACCCCTCGTGGGTCGCGGCGAGGTGCAGGGCCCTGGCCCCCTCCCCCACGACGACCAGCTTCTCGATGCCGAGCCGCACGATCATGCGGCCGATGCGGTCGTGCTCTTCGAGCGAGAACTCGCCGAGCTCGCTCATCTCGCCGAGCACCGCGACCTTGCGCGACGACGGCGTCGCGATCTGGGCCAGCGTCTTGAGGCCGGCGACCATCGAGTCGGGGCTCGCGTTGTAGGCGTCGTTGATGATCGTGACGTCGTCACGGCCGCCGAGCACCTCCATGCGCCACCGTTCGGCCCTGGTCACTGTCTGGAGAGCGTCGACGATGCGATCGATGCCGACGCCGAGGCCCTCCGCCGCGGCGGCCGCGGCCAGCGCGTTCATCACGTGGTGCTCGCCGAGCACACGGAACCGCACCGGGCGGCTGTCGCCGGACGCCAGCGTCAGGACGAAGTCGGTGCCGGACGCGTGGGCGACGACGTCGTGGGCGCGCACGGCCGCGCGCTCGTCGAGGCCGAACCAGACGACGCGTGCGGCGGTCTTGTCGGCCATGCCCGCGACCCGGGGGTCGTCGATGTTCAGCACGGCGACGTCGGTGGCCTCGAGGTCGGACACCATCTCGGTCTTCGTCGCCAGGGTGGTGGCGATGCCGCCGAATTCGCCGGCGTGCGCCAGTCCGACGGTCAGGACGACGCCGACGTCGGGCTTGGCCATGCGGATGAGGCGCGTGATCTCGCCCGGGCCGGATGCGCCCATCTCGGCGACGAGGTACCGGCTCGACGGCGTCAGCTTCAGCATGGTGAGCGGTGCGCCCACCTCGTTGTTGAACGAGTCGCGCGGCGCCACCGTCTCGCCCTCGGTCTCGAGGATCGAGCGGAGGAGGTTCTTCGTGGTCGTCTTGCCGTTCGAGCCCGTGATGCCGACGATGCGCAGCAGCCCGTGCTCGCGGACCCGCCGCACGACCTCGGTCGCGAAGGCGCCCAGGGCGAGCACGGCGTCGTCGACGATGATCTGGGCGACGGACGCGTCTGACGGCCTTTCGGCGATCACCAGCGCGGCGCCGGCCGAGACCGCCTTGTCGATGAAGAGGAACCCGTCGCTGAACTCCCCGGGCTTCGCGACGAAGATGCCGCCGTCACGGATCTCGCGCGAGTCGGTGTCGACCGTTCCGGCGACGACCGTCTGCGGCGATGTTCCGGCCGCCACGACCGTGTCGGGAAGGACGAGTCTGCCGCCGATGATGCCGGCGATGTCGTCAAGTGTGAGTTGGAGCATGAGTCAGAGCCATCCGTATTCCTGCAGGGCGAGCCGTGCCTCGTCGCGCGCGGAGTAGGGGATCTTCTCGCCCCCGACTTCCTGGTAGTCCTCGTGGCCCGGTCCGGCGTGAAGAATCACATCGTGCTCTCCGGCAACCGAGAGAGCCTTGCGGAACGCGAGTCGAGGATCGGGAACCTCGTAGAGTTCGACGTCGTCGCGGGCCGCACGCGCGGCATCGAGGAGCACGGCCCTGATCGAGGCCGGGTCTTCGGTGCGCGGGTTGTAGTCGGTGATGACCACCACATCGGCGAGGCGCGCGGCGATCGACGCCATGTCGACCCGTTTCGTCGTGTCTCTGTCGCCGTCGGCGCCGAACACCATGATCACCCGGCCATCCGTGACCCGCCGGAGCGCCTCGAGCGCGCTCTGGAAAGCATCCGGGCTGTGGCCGTAGTCGATGTACACCCGCGGGCCGGTGTCGGCCGACACCCGTTCGGCGCGACCGGGCACGAACGCATCGATCCCGCCGTCTCGCTCGAGTACGTGCGCGATCGCCTCGAGGTCGTAGCCCGACTCGACGAGCATCACGATCGCCAGGGCGGCGTTCTCGGCCATGAAGCGGCCCAGGATAGGGATGCTCGTCGTGAGGGATCGGTGATCGGGGCCCTCGATGGTGAATCTCGTGAAGTCGACGGTCTCCTCGAGGATCTCGACCTGCCAATCGGCCTCGATTCCCGGCCTCGTCGAAATGGTGGCCACGGGAATCCGCGACTCCTCGGCGAGGCGCGCGCCCCACTCGCCGTCGACCAGCACGACTCCCCTGCGGGCGCGATCGGGCTCGAACAGCTCGCGTTTGGCCTCGAAGTAGTCGTGCATGCTGCCGTAGTCGTCGAGGTGGTCGTGGGTGAGGTTCGTGAAGCCCACCACGTCGAAGACGATGCCGTCGATGCGGTGGCGGGTCAGCGCCTGGGCGGAGACCTCGATGATCACGGAGCGCACCTCCGCCTCGCGCATGCGGGCGAGCAGGGCATGAACCTCGGTCGCCTCGGGGGTCGTCAGCGTGCTGGTGATGCGGAGGTCGCCGATGCCCCGTTCGGCCGTGGTGCTGAATCCGGCGACGATGCCGAGTTGACTCAGGATCGCGTCGAGGATGTAGGTGACACTCGTCTTGCCGTTCGTGCCCGTGACCCCGAACAGGGTGGGCGGATCGTCGAGTGTGCGATAGATCCACGCGGAGACCGCTCCGAGAGCCTCGCGCGGCTGCGGTGTGACGATCACCGGCAGACCGCTGTCTTCAGCGAGCACCGCCCCCTCGGGGTCGGTGAGCACAGCGACGGCTCCCCCCTCGGCTGCGGCTCTGGCGAAGGACGCGCCGTGCACGTTGCGTCCGGGAAGGCCCACGTAGAGATCGCCCGGGACGATGTCGTTCGACGTCAGGCTGATGCCGGTGACGGAGTCGGGCGAGAACTCTCCCCGCTGCTCGAGACCGAAGTCGACGACGAGCTGGGAGAGCGATCGTGCGATCGGGTGTTCCGGGCGCAATCCCTGCGAAACCCGATCCGGCACAGATGACTCCTTCATTCAGTAAGTGGTGGGCAGCTCGGGCGCGGGAACCGTGGACGGCTGCACCCGATAGGTCTTCAGCACCTGTGACAGCACCTTCTGGAAGACCGGCGCTGCCGCCAGTCCAGATGTAATGGTAACGGGCTTCCTGATGGTGACCGAAACGACGTACTGCGGGTCGTCCGACGGCGCCATGCCCGCCATGGAGGTGAGATACGCGCCGCCGTAGGCTCCGGAACCGTCGCTCATCTCGGCCGTTCCGGTCTTGGCGGAGACCCGGTACCCGGGGATCTTGATCGCATCGGCGGCGTAGCCCGTCGTCGCGACGGACTCCATCATGTGCACGGTGTCCTGGGCCGCCTGGGCGGAGATGACCTGCTCCCCGGTCGATGCCGCCGGAGCGTCGGTGACCGTTCCGTCTGCGTGTCGGCATCCCTCGAAGAGCTGCACGGGCATCCGCACGCCGTTGTTCGCGATCGCCTGGTATGCGCTGGCCATCTGCACCGCGGTCACCGTGAGGCCCTGGCCGAAGGTGGTGTTGTAGATGGTCTGGTCGTCGAGCTGCGTCGGTCCGCTCACATCGCCGGGCAGGATGTCGCCGCTGTCCTCTCCGACGAAGCCCACCTCCGTCTTCTGCCCCAGGTGGAACTTGTTCATGTAGTCCCAGCGCTGATCGACGGACATGTTGTTGCTCAGCATCGAGATGCCGGTGTTGGACGACTGCTCGATGACCCCGGTGAGGGTCCAGGGCATCGGTGCGTGGTAGAACGAATCGTGGATGACGGCGTCGCCGGATGTGTACTCGTATGGCGCGAGCACCTGGCTGTCGGGCGTCGCGGCTCCCGCATCGATGAGGGATGCGGCGGTGATCGATTTGAAGGTCGACCCGGGCTCGAACGGGTCGCTGAACACCTTGGCACCGCGATACTCGGGGTCGGTCGCGTCGATGTTGTTGGGGTCGACCGTGGGGTATTCCGCGGCGGTGAGGATCTTGCCGGTCTTCGCCTCGGTGACGACGACGGTGCCCGATTCGGCGCCGACCTCGGTCACCCGCTGGGCCAGCGCCTCCTGGGCGAAGTACTGGAGGTCGCTGTTGATCGTGAGCTGAACGTCTCCGCCGTCGACGGCGTCCGTGACGGTCACCGTCGATCCGGGGATCGCCACCCCGTCCTCTCCGGTCTCCGTCACCTCGGTGCCGTCGGACCCTGCGAGGCACTTGTCCTGCGTCAGCTCCGTGCCGGCGAGGGCGGTTCCGTCTTCGCCGACGAAGCCGACCAGGTTGCCGGCGACGCTGCCGTCGGGGTAGGAGCGGGACTGGTCAGCCTTGTAGTACAGCCACGGGATGTCGAGGGCCCGGATGGCGTTGTAGGTGGCCACGTCGACGGACTTCGAGATGAGCGCGTAGCGCGACGAGGGATCCGCGGAGAGGATGGCCGTGATCGCGGCAGGATCGAGCCCCATCGCCGTGGCCAGCTCGCCGATCGCCTGGTCGGCCGTGACGGTCACCTCACCGGAGCCGTCGGCCGCGGGCCGTTCGAACTCGTCGACAGCGGACGGGTCGGCCTCGATGGCGTAGCGGAGGATGCTGGTGGCCAGGACGACGCCGTTCGCGTCGAGGATGTCGCCCCGCGTGCCCAGCGTGACGGTGCTGTCGGAGCGGCTGGCGAGCGAGGCCGCGTTCAGACCCTCCGCCTGCACGACCTGGATGTCGACGAGCCGGACGACGAACACAGAGACTACGGCCACGATGAGGAGCACCGCGATGGCGACGCGCCCTCGGGTTGTTCTGGTGGTCGTCGAGGTCACATGCGGCCTTTCATTCGGCTGGTGAGCGGGTCACCTGTCGGTCAGTGCGTCTGAGGAGAGGGAAGCGCACCCTGCCACGGTACTGTCGGGTCGGGTGCGGCGGCCTGAGGCGCGCTCGACGCATCGGGAACCGGTGCGGCGACGACCTGCTCGGGCTGCAGAAGCGAGTTGGGAACGAGAGCCTGGTTGGCCGCAATCGGCGCATTCGCGGCGGATGCCGGTGTGGGCGACCCCAGAACCGCGCCGTCGGAGAGTCGGAGGTAGACCGTGTTTCCGTTGGAGACCATACCGAGCGCCTGAGCGTTCTGCACGAGGTTCTGCGGCGACGAGAAGGCGGTGAGCTGCTCGGTGAGGGCCTGGTTCGTTCTGGCCAGGTCCTTCTGCTCGGACTGCAGGGAGGAGATCTGGTATGCGCCGTCCGACAGGCCGATGCTCAGCAGGAGCTGGGCGAGCGCGATGATGGCGATGCCGCCGATGGCGACGGCCGCATAGACGATTCGAGGCCGCTGGCGCGGTCGTGCCACGCGGTCGGGGGCAGGCGAGAGCCACCGGCGCCGTGGCTCCCCCGCGGGCGCCGGCGCACCGAGCCGCTCGATGGGGACGGTGGCCAGGTTGGTCATGATGCACTCCTGATGCGCTCTGCGGCTCGGAAACGGACAGGGGTGGCGCGGGGATTCTCGGCCTTCTCCTCGTCGGTCGCCAGTTCGGCGCCGCGAACGAGCAGAGCGAGCTCGGGTTTGTGCTGGGGCAGTTCGACGGGCAGTCCGGGAGGAGCCGTCGACACGGTCAGCGCCTGGAGGGCGCGTTTGACGATGCGGTCTTCGAGCGACTGGTACGACATCACGACGATGCGGCCCCCGACGCGGAGCGCGTCGATGGCTGCGGGGATCGCGCGTTCGAGCACACTCAGTTCCTGGTTCACCTCGATGCGGAGCGCCTGGAACACCCGCTTGGCCGGATGCCCGGCGCGCGAGAGAGCGGCGGGCGTCGCCTGCTGGAGGAGGTCGACGAGATCGGCGGAACGGACGAGAGGCTGCTCGGCGCGCCGCTGCACGATGCGACGGGCATATCGGTCGGCCAGTTTCTCTTCGCCGTAGTCGCGGAAGATGCGCCTGAGGTCGGACTCGGAGTATTCGGCGAGGATCATCTCGGCGGTCACGGGCGCGTCCTGATCCATGCGCATGTCGAGCGGCGCGTCTTTCGAGTAGGCGAATCCGCGCTCGGCGCGATCGAGCTGCATGCTCGAGACACCCAGGTCGAACAGCACGCCTTCGACAGACGGGATGTCGAGGCTGTGCAGAGCCTCACCGATCTCGTCGTACACGCAGTGCACGAGGTGAACGCGATCCCCGAACGGCTTCAGACGCCCCTCGGCGAGGGCGAGGGCCTGAAGGTCGCGGTCGAGCCCGACCAGAGTCAGTTCCGGAAAGCGGGTGAGGAAGGCCTCGGCATGTCCACCGAGCCCCAGGGTCGTGTCGACGAGAACGGCTCCCGGCCGTTCGAGCGCAGGCCCGAGCACGCTGATGCAGCGCTCGAGCATGACGGGTGTGTGGATTCGTGTGACGTCGTCCATGGTGTATCGACCCGTTCGTTCTGCCTGATCCCCATCCATTCCGACCTGGCACCGGGGAAGTGTGCCAGGGCGAGGAACGGGTGGGAGTCACGCGGAACGACTAGAAGAGGCCGGGAATCACCTCCTCGTCGGTCTCGGAGAACGCGGCCTCCTGGGCGGCCAGATAGGTGTTCCAAGCTTCGGCGTCCCAGATCTCGGCCCGTGAGCCGGCGCCGATGACGACGAGCTCGCGCTCGAGGCCCGCGTAGCTGCGCAGGTGCGCAGGGATGCTGACGCGGTTCTGCTTGTCGGGGACCGATGCGTCGGCCCCGGAGAGGAAGACGCGCATGTAGTCGCGGGCCTGCTTGCTCGTCACAGGGGCCTGGCGGATCTTGTTGTGCAGTTCTTCGAACTCGGCGGAGCTGAAGACGTAGACGCAGTGCTCCTGCCCGCGGGTCAGCACGACGCCGCCCTCGAGTTCATCGCGGAACTTCGCCGGAAGGATGATGCGACCTTTGTCGTCGAGTTTGGGAGCGTACGTGCCAAGGAACATCGTCCTTTCTCCCCCTCGAAGCCGGCCTGGTGTTGGGTGTTCCTCCACGTTACTCCACTTCACACCACCAGACAACGGTTCTGGCGCACTGTGTCGGTTCTTTTATTCCCAGATAGGCCAAATTGCGCGGATTTTTTTGGTGGAGGGAAATGGAGGGTTTTTTCACGGAGAGGAGGAAAACCGCTCCGGAAACGCCAAAAAAAGGGGCCGACCCGAAGGTCGGCCCCTGAAGTGGAGGTGGGTGGAGGAGGGTGGGCGCTCGGCCTACTCCTCGCGATCCTGGCGCTTGTCCCAGCGCTCGTTGAGTCGGTCCATGAGGTTGGTCTTGGATGCGGCGCCGCTCGGCGACGATGCGGTTCGCGGCCCGGAGACAGGTCGGCCGACAGCCGACTTGGAGGGACGGAGCGCCAGAAGAACGCCGGCGAACATGGCGACGAAGCCGAGCAGTCCGACGATCAGGAGGTGGGTGATCACACCGACGATCACGACGACGAGCCCGACGACAGAGAGGAGGATGCCGAGAACCAGGGCGCCGTAATTCAGCTTGCCCCTGCCGGCATTGACCGCCGACACGAAATCGGCATCGTTGTGATAGAGACTGCGCTCCATCTCATCTAGAAGCTTCTGCTCCTGCTCGGAAAGCGGCATCCTAATTCACCTCAGGCTCGGTCACACGCGTCGTACTTGAAGCGATTGTAGTGCGCTGCATCTGGCTAGGCTAGGCGCGTGACACAAAGCCCGCACCTGGTCAGCCAGGTCGACACCGAAATCGCCGAATTTCTCGCGTCTCGTGATCCCATTCTCGCTGCTATCGCAGACGATGCGGCCGTGTTCGCGAATTTCTCCCGGTATCTTCTCAGCGGCGGCAAGCGCTTCAGGGCCCGGTTCTGCATCGCAGGGTGGCAGGCGACCTCGACGGGCTCCGAACCGAATGAGCAGCAGGCCGTGCTCACGCTCTCCGCGGCGCTCGAGGTGTTCCACGCCGCGGCCCTCGTGCACGACGACATCATCGACAATTCGGACACCCGTCGGGGGATGCCCGCCACGCACATCCGCTTCGCCTCCGTGCACTCGGAGGGCGGCTTCGCCGGGCAGGCTGACACCTTCGGCCGCGCAGGGGCGATACTCCACGGAGACCTGCTGCTGGGCTGGAGCGACGAACTCGTCGACTCGGCGCTCGACCTGCTCGACGACAGGCAGCGCGCCCGGTCGACACGGGCCGAATTCAACCGCATGCGCACGGAGGTCACCGTCGGCCAGTACCTCGACATCCTCGAGGAGAACGCCTGGCCGACCGTCCCCGAGTCGGAGACCCTCCGACGAGCGGAGCGGGTGATGACCTTCAAATCGGCGAAATACAGCGTCGAGGCGCCGCTTGCCCTCGGAGCTCTCGTGGCAGGAGCGTCAGCCGACCAGGTCGATGCGCTTCGCCGCTTCGGCCTGCCGCTCGGGCTCGCCTTCCAACTGCGAGACGACGTGCTCGGCGTGTTCGGCGACGCGGCGGTCACCGGAAAGCCCGCCGGAGACGATCTCCGCGAGGGAAAGCGCACCGTGCTGGTGGCCCTGGCGCGCCAGGGCATGCCGGAGAGCCAGCGAGCCGCCTTCGACCGTGCGCTCGGCGACCCGGGTCTCGACGACCACGCCATCGCCGACCTTCAGCGGCAGATCGAGTCCAGCGGCGCGCTCGAGAGCGCGGAGCGATCGATCGAGTCGTACACGAGCGACGCCATCCGGGCCCTTCGTTCCGCGGAACTGGAGCCGCGGGCCGTGGCCGAACTCGAGGAACTGGCGCGCCTGCTCACCGACCGGTCGGCCTGAGCAGCCCGACCGGCGTCGCGATCAGGCGAGCGCCTGCGCCACTCGGCGCACCTCGGCCTTGCGGCCGGCGAGGAGCGCGTCGATGGGCGCGACTCCGAGCGACTCCTCCTCCTCGAGCAGCCACTGCATCGATTCGTCGGGAGTGAACCCCGAGTCGAGGAGCACGATGATGGTTCCCTTGAGCTCCGGCAGCGGTTCGCCGTCGCGCAGGAAGACATCGGGCACGACGAGCACCTTGTCGCGACGGATGGCGAGCAGCGCATGCTCCTCGATCTGCTTGCGCACTCGACCGGGAGTGGAGCCGAACAATTCGGCCACGTCGGGGATGGTCAACCAGGTTCTTACGGGGGTGTTTTCACTCACGTTCCCAGCCTGCCATGGCCGGGGCCGGACGCGGCACCCCGCCGTCGATATCGCATCGTTATCCGACGCGCGTCCCGCCGCCGCTCCAGACCGTTGACGACCGCCGGCATCCGTGGAAATCTTGACACGAGGATTGATCGAGAATTGCGAGGTGCACGGCCGCTATGACCAGGTCACCGAGCCGCGGCGGCCGTCCAGCGCGATCGGGCAGACCTCGTTCACTCCTCGCCCTCATAGCCGTACCCTTCGTGCTCGGCGGGCTACTGGCATCCAAGCTCGCCGCGGCGTCGAGCCGCCGGCGCGACAGGGCTCCCGCAGACAGGGCTCCCGCAGACAGGGCCGACGAGCCCTCATACCGGGTGGAACTCGGCGACACGGTGAGCGAGATCGCCATTCGCCACGGGCTTCCCACGGCGCACGTGCTGGCCCAGAACGGCTTGAGCTGGAAGACGCCGATCTTCCCCGGGCAGCTGATCCGACTCGACCCGATTCCCGATGATCTCGAATGGCCGACCGCGGAGACGGCCGATCGTCGGCGCGCCCCGTCGGAGTGACCGCACGATCGAACAGGCGGGTCTGCATCTTCGCGGTGTCTATCCCGGCTTCCACAGCCGACGCTCTCTAAACTTCACTCGTGACCACCGCGCCCTCTGACCCTATGATCGGACGTCTCATCGACGGTCGGTACCAGGTGCGGGCCCGTATCGCCCGAGGCGGCATGGCCACGGTCTACCTGGCGACCGACCTGCGGCTCGAACGCCGTGTGGCGATCAAGATCATGCACGGACACCTCGCCGACGAATCCAACTTCAAGGAGCGCTTCGTCCAGGAGGCGCGCTCGGCGGCACGACTGGCCCACCCCAACGTCGTCAACGTGTTCGACCAGGGCCAGGACTCCGACATGGCCTATCTCGTCATGGAGTACCTGCCGGGCATGACACTGCGCGACCTGCTCAAAGACTATGGAACGCTCACCACCGAGCAGACCCTCGACATCATGGACGCGGTTCTCGGCGGCCTCGCCGCGGCTCACAAGGCCGGCATCGTGCACCGCGACCTGAAGCCCGAGAACGTGCTCCTCGCCGACGACGGCCGCATCAAGATCGGCGACTTCGGGCTGTCGAGGGCGACGTCGGCCAACACGGCCACGGGTCAGGCACTGCTCGGCACCATCGCGTACCTCTCCCCCGAACTCCTCACGCGCGGCACGGCCGACGCCCGCAGCGACATCTACGCGGCCGGAATCATGATGTACGAGATGCTCACGGGGGCGCAGCCGTTCGTCGGCGACCAGCCCATGCAGATCGCATTCCAGCACGCGAACGACCAGGTGCCGAGACCGAGTGCGGTCAACCCGTCCGTTCCTCGCGACCTCGACGAGCTCGTGCTCTGGGCCACGGCCAAGAACCCCGTCGACCGGCCGACCGATGGCCGCGCCATGCTCGAACAGCTTCGACTCACCGAACAGACCATGTCGGCCACGCAGGCGGCGACCACGGGCGTGCAGCGCACCGTGGTCATGCCCGCCGCGCTCAGCCCCGAGGTCGCATCCGCCCAGACACAGGCCTTCCGCAGCACGGGGCTCACCTCGGCGTTGACCGCCCCGACGCGGGCACCCCTTCCCCAGAAGGCGCCGCCCGCGGCGACCCGCAGCGTCGCACCCTCCGCACCGTCCGATCGACTGAAGGCCTCGGCCGCGGTGCGTCGCCGACGCGGATTCTGGATTGCAGGCATCATCGTCCTCCTTGTGGCCCTCGCGGGAGGCACCGGCTGGTACTTCGGCATCGGACCGGGCGCCCAGCTCACGATCCCCGAGGTCGCCGGGCAGGCTCCGGATGCCGCGCAGGCGGCACTCGAGGAGCTCGGCGTCGTGGTCACTCGGGCCGATCAGTCGAGCGTCACCGTGCCCGTCGGAACGGTCGTCGGAACCGACCCCACTTCCGGGGCGCACGTCGCGCGCGATTCGAACGTCACTCTGTTCGTGTCGACCGGCCCCGCGCAACTGGCGCTCCCGCAGCTGATCGGCGCCGACCAGGCGGCGGCGCAGCAGGCCCTCGAACAGGCCAAATTCACCCTCGGCAGCACGTCTCAGGTGTTCTCGAGCGATACCGCCGCGGGAACCGTGCTCGACGCCTACGGCGCCGATGGCGCGAGCCTCGCCGTCGATGGGTCCACTGAAGGCGTGCTCTACGGCGAGGCGCAGCCCGTCTCGTTCCTCGTCTCCGCGGGCGCCATTCCCGACGTCTCAGGCCAGAGCGTCGACGAGGCGACCGCCACCCTGCAGGCCGTCGGCCTGTCGGCCGCGGCGGGCGAAGAGGTCTACAGCGATTCTGTCGAGGAGGGCCTGGTGATCCAGGCGATCGCCCCGGCCGACACCGTGCGGCCAGGTGACACGATGTCGTTGCAGGTCTCGCGGGGCCCCGAACCGGTCACCGTGCCGGATGTCGTCAAGCTGTCGTGGTCCGAGGCCAAACCCATCCTCGAAGCGGCCGGATTCGACCTCAGCTACCCCGCCGGCGCCGACATCGTTCCCGGACTCGTGACCGTGACGGCCACCAACCCTGTCGCGGGAACGAGCGTGCCGCGCGGATCCAAGGTCACGGTCAGCGTCAGCTTCTGAGCCCATGCACTTCTGAGGCCGAGCACTTCTGAGCTCGGGCACTTCTGAGCTCGAGCGCTTCTGACCCCGAGCAACGAGAGAGCCCCGAACGCACGAGGCGGTCGGGGCTCTCTCGGCAGACAGCGGCGCGTGTCAGGCCCGGCGCACTTCTCCGAGCTCCTCGGCCACCAGGAATGCCAGTTCGAGCGACTGCATGTGGTTGAGGCGGGGATCGCACAGCGACTCGTAGCGGGTCGCCAGGTCGGCCTCGTCGATGTGCTCCGAGCCGCCGAGGCACTCCGTGACGTCGTCACCGGTGAGCTCCACGTGGATGCCGCCCGGGTGGGTGCCCGCGGCACGGTGAGCCTCGAAGAAGCCCTTGACCTCGTCGACGACGTCGTCGAAGCGACGCGTCTTGTACCCGGTCGGAGTCGTCAGGCCGTTGCCATGCATGGGATCGGTGACCCACAGGGGCACAGCGTCGGCCGACTTGATCGTTTCGAGCAGAGGCGGCAGGGCATCGCGGATCTTGCCCGCTCCCATGCGCGTGATGAAGGTGAGGCGTCCGGGCTCGCGGTTCGGGTCGAGCTTGTCGATGAGACGGAGCATGTCGTCGCCCGTCGTCGTCGGACCGAGCTTCACCCCGATCGGGTTGCGCACGCGGCTGAGGAAGTCGACGTGGGCGCCGTCGAGGTCGCGGGTGCGCTCGCCGATCCAGAGGAAGTGGCTCGACGTGTTGTACGGGGTGCCCGTTCGTGAGTCGATGCGCGTCATGGGCCGCTCGTAGTCGAAGAGCAGCGCCTCGTGGCTCACGAAGAACTCGGTGCGCTTCAGCGCCTCGAAGTCCGCGCCGCACGCGATCATGAACTTGACGGCGCGGTCGATCTCCCGAGCCAGATGCTCGTACCTGACGTTCGCCGGGTTCGACGTGAAGCCCTTGTTCCAGTCGTGCACCTGGCGGAGGTCGGCGAAGCCGCCCTGCGTGAAGGCTCGGATGAGGTTGAGTGTCGACGCGGCCGTGTGGTAACCCTGCACGAGTCGGCGAGGGTCGGCCTCGCGCGATTCGGGCGTGAAGTCGTAGCCGTTGACGATGTCGCCGCGGTAGGCGGGCAGGGTGACGGAGCCGCGGGTCTCGGTGTCGCTCGACCTCGGCTTGGCGAACTGCCCGGCCATGCGCCCCATCTTGATGACGGGCATGGAGGCACCGTAGGTGAGCACGACGGCCATCTGCAGCACGGTCTTGACCCGGTTGCGGATCTGCTCCGCGGTCGCACCCGAGAAGGTCTCGGCGCAGTCGCCTCCCTGGAGCAGGAACGCCTCTCCTCGCGCCGCGACGGCGAGCCGGTCGCGCAGGTTGTCGACCTCGCCGGCGAACACGAGGGGCGGCAGTCCGGCGATCTCCGACGACGCAGCCTCCACGGCCACGCTGTCGGGCCACGTCGGCTGCTGCTTCACAGGAAGCCCGCGCCAATGGTCCAAGCCGGCGATCACAGAGTCATCTGCTTGAACGACCAGTTCGGTTGGATCTACCACGTGCGGGTTCCGTATCTGTTTCTGTGTTCGGCGATCGCGAACCGAATTCCCTTATGGGCCGGTCGCGTCAACGGGCGACGCTCGCCCGTTTCTCCTTTACCGAAGTCGCGTAGACGTCTGCGTATTCCTGGCCCGAGAGCCGCTGCAGTTCGTACATGATCTCATCGGTGACGCTTCGGAGGATGAATCGGTCGGATTCCAATCCCTCGAACCTAGAGAAATCTAGCGGCTCGCCAATGATCACACCAACTCGCCTGATCTTCGGCACCTTCGTGCCGATGGCCATCACCTTGTGGGTGTCGATCATCGCCACAGGGATCACCGGCACGCCGGCTTCGAGGACCATGCGCGCGACACCGGTGCGACCCCGGTACATCTTGGCGTCGGGGCTGCGGGTGCCCTCGGGGTAGATGCCCAGCAGGTCGCCGCGGCCGAGAACGCCGAGGCCGGTGTTCAGCGAGGCCTCCGACGCCTTGCCGCCCGATCGATCGATCGGCAGCTGGCCCGTGGCGAGGAAGAAGCCCCGCACCAGCCACCCCTTGATGCCCTTGCCGGTGAAGTAGTCGCTCTTGGCCAGGAACGACACGCGCCGCGAGAGCACCAGCGGCAGGATCACGGAGTCGATGAATGACAGGTGGTTGCTCGCGAGTATGGCGCCGCCCGAGCGGGGCACGTTCTCGAGCCCGCGAATCCAGGGGCGGAAGATCGTGAGCACGATCGGCCCGGCGATCAGGTTCTTCATGATCCAGTAGAACATCGTGTGCCTTCTCCTGCTCGCCCGGGTCAGATCTGCGCTGCGTAGAGGCGCGCGAGGTCGGCGGCGCCGACGACCCCGGCGTCGTTGACGAGTTCGGCGATCCTGAACTCGGGCTCGGGGTGATATCCGCGGGCCGGCAGGTTGTCGAGAAACGACTGCCGGATGGGGTCGAGCAGCAGGTCGCCAGCCTGGGCGACTCCCCCGCCGATCACGAAGAGCTGGGGATCGAGGACCGCGGCGAGGCTGGCGCTCGCCTGTCCGATCCAGTGGCCGAGCTCGCGCAGTGCAGCCAGGGCGCCCGGATCTCCGGCCTGGATGAGATCGCTCACCTCGTGACCGGTGAGCACGCCGACGCGAGCCCGCGCGGCCGCCAGCCCGATGCCGATGCCGCCGGCATCCGCCAACTCGTTGGAATAGCGGAGCAGCGCCCGGCCGGAGCCGTACTGCTCGATGCACCCCCGTGCCCCGCAGCCGCAGGGAAGACCGTCGGGAACGACCCTCATGTGCCCGAGCTCGGCCGCGGCGCCGAAGCCGCCCCGGAACATGCGGTCGCCCGACACGATCGCTCCCCCGACCCCGGTGCCGATCGTGAGCATGCACATGTCGCTGACGAGCCGACCCGCCCCGTAGCGGAACTCGGCCCAGCCCGCCGCGTTGGCGTCGTTCTCGATGATGACGCGGTAGGGCACGCGACGCTCGAGCTTCTCGCGGAAGGGCTCGTTGCGATAGCTGATGTTCGGCGCGTAGTACACGGTCGACTGCGCGGCATCGATGAATCCTGCAGCGGCCACGCCGACGGCGGCGACGTCGTAGCCCTCGGCGAGTTCCGTGATCATCGCGACGACAGAATCCTCGATGTTCTGGATGTCGACGGCCTGGGTGGGCCGTCGGTCGAATCGCACGATCTGCCCGAGGTCGTCGACCAGCGCTCCGGCGATCTTGGTTCCGCCGATGTCGATGCCGATGGCGTGCATGAAACCCGTGTCCTTCCACGTCGCCGGCCGGGTGAGGCAAGGACGTCGCTTGCGATGCGCCTTCCGACAAAGGATCGAATGCGCCAAGTAGAGTGTAGTTATCCGTCGCCATCGAGCACCATTTGGCCGGATCATCGGCCCACCCGCCGACGAGCACATTGACCTGTTGACAAAGGAGTTGACGTGGAAGAATTCTCTGTACCCGCCGTTGTGAAGGCTGACCCCGACGCGAACGTCACCGATCTGCTGCTCGCGCGGGCCGCTGCCACCCCCGATGCGCCCCTGTTCGCGCTTCCCGACGGCGACGAGGCCTGGAACGAGATCACCGCCGCGGAGTTCCTGCACCGCGTGCGCGCGACCGCGAAGGGTCTCATCGCCCTGGGCATCGAGCCGGGCGACAAGATCGGCTTCATGTGCAAGACGCGCTACGAGTGGACGGTGGTCGACTTCGCGACCTGGTTCGCGGGCGCCATCCTCGTTCCCATCTACGAGACCTCCTCGCCCAGCCAGGTGCAGTGGAACCTCAGCGATTCCGGCGCGGTCGCCGTCATCCTCGAGACCGCCGACCATTTCGCGAAGTTCGACGAGGTGCACCCCGACCTCCCTGCGATCGAACAGGTGTGGCAGATCGATCTCGGCGACCTCGACAAGATCGTCGCGGCGGGAGCCGCCGTCAGTGACGAGACTCTCGAGGCGGCTCGCTCACGCGCTGTCGGAAGCGACCTGGCCACGCTCATCTACACGTCGGGAACCACGGGGCGGCCGAAGGGCTGCATGCTCACGCACTCCAACTTCGTCGAGCTGAGCCGCAACGCCGGAGTCGCGATGAAGGAGATGCTCGAGCCCGGCGCATCCACCCTGCTGTTCATCACGACCGCGCACATCTTCGCCCGGTTCATCTCCGTGCTCTGCGTGCACGCCGGCGTCAAGGTGGGCCACCAGCCCGACACGAAGAAGCTGCTGGTCTCCCTCGGAAGCTTCCGTCCGACCTTCCTGCTCGCGGTGCCCCGTGTGTTCGAGAAGGTCTACAACTCCTCTGAGCAGAAGGCGGAGACAGGCGGAAAGGGTGCGATCTTCCGCAAGGCCGCCGCCGCCGCCATCGAGCACTCCGTCGCCTTGGACGCCGGAAAGGTGCCCCTCGGCCTGCGACTGCGGTTCGCACTCTTCGACCGCCTCGTGCTGTCGAAGATCCGGCACGCGATGGGCGGGCGCGTGCAGTACGCCGTCTCGGGATCCGCCCCGCTCGGCCACCGCCTCGGGCACTTCTACAGGAGCCTCGGCATCAAGATCCTCGAGGGCTACGGACTCACGGAGACCACCGCGCCCGCCACGGTCAACCTCGTATCGAAGTTCAAGATCGGCACCGTGGGGCCGGCCCTCCCCGGAGTCGGCGTGCGCATCGCCGACGACGGCGAGATCCAGGTCACGGGCATCAACGTGTTCGCCGGTTACTGGAACAACGAGGCCGCCACCCGGGAGGCGATGGACGGCTCATGGTTCAGGACCGGCGACATCGGGGCGTTCGACTCCGACGGGTTCCTCACGATCACGGGCCGCAAGAAGGAGATCATCGTCACCGCGGCGGGCAAGAATGTCGCCCCGGCCATTCTCGAGGACCCTATCAGGGCGAATCCCCTCGTCGGCCAGGTCATCGTCGTCGGCGATCAGAAGCCCTTCATCTCTGCGCTGATCACCCTCGACCCGGAGATGCTGCCCGTCTGGCTGGCCAACAACGGGCAGCCCGCGCAGCTCACGCTCGCCGAGGCAGCCCAGAACCCGGCCGTACTGGCGGAGATCCAGCGAGCGGTCGACGAGGCCAACAGCACGGTCTCGAGGGCCGAGTCCATCCGCAAGTTCGTGGTGCTGAGCAACGATCTCACGGAGGACTCCGGCCACCTGACGCCCAAGCTGACGATCAAGCGGCACGTGATCATGAAGGACTTCGCCCCCGACGTGGAGCGCATCTACCAGGCGGCTCCGGCCACGGAGGGCCAGTCGCTCATCCTCTGAGACGACGGAGTCAGAACCAGTCGGACTCGCGCACCTGCTTCATGGCCTCGCGCCGAGCGGGCTTGTCGAGGCGATCGAGGTAGAGCAGGCCGTCGAGGTGGTCGGTCTCGTGCTGCAGCGCCTGCGCCATGACGCCCGTTCCCGAGACCTCGATCTCGTTGCCGTCGAGGTCGATGCCCGTCGCCCGTGCGAACGGGTAGCGCATGGTGGGGAACCAGAGTCCGGGAACCGAGAGGCATCCCTCGTCGACGAGCTCCGGCTCGCCCGACAGCTCGACGATCACGGGGTTGAGGATGTAGCCGATGCGACCGTCGACGTTGTAGCTGAAGGCGCGCAGGTTGACGCCGATCTGCGACGCGGCCACACCCGCCCGGCCGGGCAGCCTGACGCTGTCGAGCAGGTCCTCGACGAGTCCGCGGATGCGATCGTCGATGACGCCGACGGGCTCGGACACGGTCTTCAGCACGGGGTCGCCGAACAGGCGGATCTCTCTGACGCTCACTGGGCGGCCACCACGACGAGCAGGTCTCCTGCTTCGACCTGCTGGGTCGAGGGGATGGCGACGCGCCCCACCCTTCCGGCGATCGGCGACGTGATGGCCGCCTCCATCTTCATGGCCTCGATCGTGGCGACCGACTCCCCCGCCGCGACGATCGAGCCCTCGCTCACCTTGAGGGTGACGACTCCCGAGAAGGGCGCGGCGATCTGACCGGGCTTCGAGGCATCGGCCTTCTCCGCCGACTTCGTGTCGACGGTGATGCTGCGATCGCGCACGAACACCGGGCGCAACTGGCCGTTCAGGATCGTCATGACCGTGCGCATCCCCTTGTCGTCGGCCGTGCCGATGGCTTCGAGCCCGACGTAGAGCTTCACGCCCTTGTCGATCTCGACGACGTTCTCGACGCCCTGGCGCAGGCCGTAGAGGTAGTCGACCGTGTCGACCACAGACAGGTCGCCGTACTGTTCGCGCACCTGCTCGAAGGTCTTCGTCGGACCGGCGAACAGCAGCCTGTTCAGCGTCGACCTGATGGCCGCGCTGTCGTCGCCCGAGAGGGTGTCGACGTCGGCCTCGTCGAGCGGGGTGACCCCGATGTCGACGTGACGGCCCGCCAGCACCTTGGTGCGGAACGGCTCCGGCCATCCGCCCGGCAGCTCGCCGAGTTCGCCGGCCATGAACCCGATCACCGAGTCGGGGATGTCGTAGTTCTGAGGATTCTCCTCGAAGTCCTTCGGATCGGCCTTCACCGCAGCGAGGTGGAGTGCGAGGTCGCCCACGACCTTCGACGACGGCGTCACCTTGGGCACTCGTCCGAGGATCTTGTTTGCCGCGGCGTAGAGATCCTCGATGCGCTCGAAGTCGTTCGCGAGGCCCAGGGCGATGGCCTGCTGGCGCAGGTTGGAGAGCTGGCCTCCGGGGATCTCGTGGCTGTAGACGCGGCCTGTGGGGCCCGCCAGGCCCGACTCGAACGGGCGGTAGACCGTGCGCACGGCCTCCCAGTACGGCTCGAGGTCGAGCACGGACTGCAGGGAGATGCCGGTGTCGCGGTCGGTGTGCGCGAGGGCGGCGACGAGACTGGATGCCGACGGCTGGCTGGTCGTGCCGGCCATCGGTGCGCTCGCCACGTCGACCGCGTCGGCCCCCGCGCGGCTCGCGGCCAGCAGGGTCGCGAGCTGGCCGCCCGGGGTGTCGTGCGTGTGCACGTGCACGGGCAGGTCGAAGTTCTCGCGGAAGGCCGTGACCAGCCTCTCGGCCGCGGCGGGACGGAGCAGGCCGGCCATGTCCTTGATCGCGAGCACGTGGGCTCCCGAGGCGACGATCTGCTCGGCCAGCCTCAGGTAGTAGTCGAGCGTGTAGAGGTTCTCGGCCGGGTCGAGCAGGTCGCCCGTGTAGCAGACGGCGACCTCGGCGAGTGCGTGGCCCGTCTCGAGCACCGACTCGATGGCGGGACGCATCTGATCGACGTCGTTGAGCGCGTCGAAGATGCGGAAGATGTCGACGCCGGTCCTGGCCGCCTCGCGAACGAACGCGTCGGTCACCTCGGTCGGGTAGGGCGTGTAGCCCACCGTGTTGCGACCGCGCAGCAGCATCTGGAGGTTGATGTTCGGAACGGCCTCGCGCAGCGACGCGAGCCGCTCCCACGGGTCCTCGCCGAGGAAGCGCAGCGCCACGTCGTAGGTCGCCCCGCCCCAGGCCTCGACCGACAGCAGCTCCGGCGTCATGCGCGCCACGTAGGGTGCGACCGCGAGCAGGTCGCGGGTGCGCACGCGGGTGGCCAGCAGAGACTGGTGCGCGTCGCGGAACGTGGTCTCGGTCACGGCGAGGGCCGTCTGCTGGCGCAGGGCACTCGCGAATCCCTGGGGCCCCAGCTCGAGCAGACGCTGCCTCGACCCCGCCGGCGCGGGGGCGTCGAGGTCGATCGCGGGCAGCTTGTCGAGCGGGTTCACGCTCGACAGGCGAGCGCCGTTCGGCTGGTTGACGGTGACGTCGGCCAGCCAGTTGAGGATCTTCGTTCCGCGGTCTTTCGACACGTGGCCGCGGAGCAGTTCGGGTCGCTCGTCGATGAACGAGGTGCTCAGGTCGCCCGCCTCGAAGCTGGGATCTTCGAGCACGGCCTGCAGGAACGGGATGTTGGTCGCGACTCCGCGGATGCGGAACTCGGCGAGGGCCCGCTTCGATCGGCGGACCGCGGCCGAGAAGTCCCGGCCCCGGCAGGTGAGCTTTGCGAGCATCGAGTCGAAGTGAGGGCTGATCTGCGCGCCCGGGTTGATCGTTCCGCCGTCGAGCCGGATGCCGGCGCCTCCCGGAGACCGGTAGGTGGTGATCTTGCCGGTGTCGGGCCGGAAGCCCGCCGTGGGGTCCTCCGTGGTGATGCGGCACTGCAGTGCTGCTCCGCGCAGAACGATTCGGTCCTGCGACAGGCCCATCTCGGCGAGGCTGACTCCGGCGGCGATCAGCATCTGCGACTGCACGAGGTCGACGTCGGTCACCTCTTCTGTGACCGTGTGCTCGACCTGGATGCGGGGGTTCATCTCGATGAAGACGTGCTCGCCCGCACGCTCTCCGACCGTGTCGACGAGGAACTCGACGGTTCCGGCGTTCACGTAGCCGATCGACCGGGCGAACGCGATCGCGTCGCGGTGCAGCGCCTCGCGCAGCTCGTCGCTGATGTTGGGTGCCGGCGCGATCTCGATGACCTTCTGGTTTCGACGCTGCACCGAGCAGTCCCGCTCGAACAGGTGCAGGGTCTCGCCCGTCGAGTCCGCGAGGATCTGCACCTCGATGTGCCGGGGACGGAGAACGGCCTGCTCGAGGAACATGGTGGAGTCGCCGAATGCGCTGTCGGCCTCTCTCATCGCCGCCTCGAGCGCCTCGCGCAGCTCTGAGCGCGACGCGACCCGGCGCATGCCTCGTCCGCCGCCGCCGGCTACCGCCTTGGCGAAGAGGGGGAATCCCACGTCGTCGGCGCCTGCGAGTAGGACGTCGAGGTCGCGGGATGCGGGAGTGGAGCGGAGAACCGGCACGCCCGCCGCGATCGCATGCTCCTTGGCCGTGACCTTGTTGCCCGCCATCTCGAGCACGTGGGAGCCCGGTCCGATGAACGTGATTCCCGCCTCGCGGGCGGCCTCGGCCAGCTCGGGGTTCTCGGAGAGGAAGCCGTAGCCGGGGTAGATCGCGTCGGCGCCGCTCTCGAGCGCGACACGGATGATCTCGCCCACGTCGAGGTAGGCGCGCACCGGATGGCCGACCTCGCCGATCTGGTAGGCCTCGTCGGCTTTGAGCCGATGCATGCTGTTTCGGTCTTCGTAGGGAAAGACTGCGACCGTCTTCGCACCGAGTTCATACGCCGCGCGGAATGCCCTGATGGCGATCTCCCCACGGTTGGCGACGAGAATCTTGGAGAACATGGGGGCCTTTCACAAATACGTGCGCATACAGCGCACGGTTAGGTTGTCTCAGCCTAGTAAAGGTAACGTGGTGTCCGTGCATGTACTCAGCGTCAGCTCCCTCAAGGGAGGAGTGGGAAAGACCACGGTGACGCTCGGGCTCGCCTCGGCCGCTTTTGCCAAGGGCCTGCGAACGCTCGTCGTCGATCTCGATCCTCAATCCGATGTGTCCACCGGTATGGACATCCGTGTCGCCGGACACCTCAACGTGGCCGATGTTCTGGCCAGCCCGAAAGAGAAAGTCGTTCGCGCGGCTATCGCTCCCAGCGGCTGGACCAAGGACCGGGGCGGCAAGATCGATGTGCTGATCGGCAGCCCGTCAGCCCTCAATTTCGACGGGCCGCACCCCAGCATCCGCGACATCTGGAAGCTCGAGGAGGCGCTCGCCACGGTCGAGGCCGACTACGACCTCGTTCTCATCGACTGCGCCCCCTCGCTCAACGCGCTCACCCGCACGGCCTGGGCTGCCAGCGACCGCGTCAGCGTCGTCACCGAGCCCGGCCTCTTCTCCGTCGCCGCCGCAGACCGCGCGCTTCGTGCGATCGAAGAGATCCGTCGCGGTCTCAGCCCGCGCCTGCAGCCCCTCGGAATCATCGTCAACCGCGTGCGCTCGCAGTCGCTCGAGCACCAGTTCCGCATCAAAGAGCTGCGCGACATGTTCGGCCCCCTGGTTCTGAGCCCCCAGCTGCCCGAGCGCACCTCGCTGCAGCAGGCCCAAGGAGCTGCGAAGCCGCTTCACGTCTGGCCCGGAGAGGGCGCCCAGGAGATGGCGCGAAACTTCGACCTGCTGCTGGAGCGCGTGATGCGCACGGGCAGACTCGGCGAGTACGCCGACGCGAAGAGCGTCCGCGGCTAGAGACCGGCCCTTCGACAGGCTCAGGGAACGGACCCCGTCGTTCGCTGAGCCCGTCGAAGCGCAGCGTCGTTCGCGCAGCCTGTCGAAGCGCAGCGTCGTTCGCTGAGCCTGTCGAAGCGCAGCGTCGTTCGCTGAGCCTGTCGAAGCGCCCGCCTGCCGCCTAGGAGATCTTGCGGTTGGCCCGACGCGCCGCGAGCTCGTCCATGGGGTCGGGAACCGTCGAGTCGATCGACACCAGCGTCGTCTCGACCTCGCGCAGAACCTTGCCCACGGCGATGCCGAAGACTCCCTGGCCACGGCTGACCAGGTCGATGACCTCGTCGTTCGAGGTGCAGA
This sequence comes from Agreia sp. Leaf283, assembly GCF_001422485.1. GTDB lineage: Bacteria > Actinomycetota > Actinomycetes > Actinomycetales > Microbacteriaceae > Agreia. The sequence continues at coordinate 72,327 of NZ_LMNF01000002.1, read as the reverse complement.
GGTAGACGCTCGCCCCGTCGCTCATGAGCGTGGTCTGGGCCAGGTCGTTGATGCCGGCTTCGCGGAGCTGCTCGATCGCGGTGCGGATCTGCTGGAGCGAGATGCCGGTGTCGAGGAGACGCTTCACGAGCTTGAGCACGAGGATGTCGCGGAAACCGTAGAGCCGCTGCGATCCCGATCCGGCTGCGCCGCGCACGGTCGGCTCGACGAGCCCGGTGCGCGCCCAGTAGTCGAGCTGGCGGTAGGTGATGCCTGCTGCACGGGCCGCAACGGCCCCGCGGTAGCCGGAGTCGGCGTCGAGCTCTGCCATGCCGTCTGTGAAGAGGAGCCCGTCGAAGCGGGCGTCGTCGCTGCGCTTCGTGCCTGGACCGGCACCGGTCCCGATGTTCTCGCTCAAGAAACGCGCCTCTTCCAGAAATTGTCGGCTGTGAAAAAGCCGGATATGTCTACTCAGTCCACGCTATCGAGGCGACCGGTCGGCGGCAATGACATCCGCACGAAGCGGTCGGCGTGTCGCGCAGAATCGTGACGGCGACGGATCATCGGCGGCACGGGTCGTCTTGTCACCCAGTCTACGGCGCGACGTGGTCAGGGAACGAGTCGCCCGAGCGCCGATCTGATGAGGCTCCCCCGCACGATCTCGAGTTGACCCGCTATCTCGACCGCGAGTTCGGCCGCACGCGCACGGGATGACGCGTCGTTGCGCCGGGAGACGGGAACGAGCGCACTCTCGATCAGACCGAGCTCGCGCTCGGCGGCGACCCGGAAGCCCCGGAGGTGCCGAGGCTCGATGCCGCATCTCTGCAGTTCGACCAGGGCCTTGAGTACCGCCAGGGTGTCGTCGCCGAAGGTCTCGCCCGGCACGATGACAGAGGCCGACACGGCGTCTTGCAGCAGCATCGGCGTGGCACCGGCCTCACGGATGAGCTCGTCGCGACTGAGTCTGCGGCCGCTGGGCAGCATCGACGGCCCGTGGTCGGTCGTCGATCCGGGCAGAAGGGGTCCGAGGCCTGCGTCGACGTCGTCGAGGTACGACTTGATGACGACGAGGGGCAGGTAGCGATCGCGCTGCATCGTGAGGATGAGGCGGAGTCGATCGAGGTCCTGTTGGCAGAACTTGCGGTACCCCGACTCCGTTCGAGCGGGCCGAACGAGCCCACGCTCTTCGAGGAAGCGGAGCTTCGACGGGGTGAGATCGGGGAACTCGGGGGTCAATCGGGCCAGGACCTGGCCGATGCTCAACAGCTGGGGCGAAGCCTGGCCGCGGGCCGATGCGGGTGTGGCCGCCATCTACTCGCCGGCAGCGGTGGCGACGTCGAGCCGCGACGGGTAGAACGTGAGTCGGAACTTGCCAACCTGCACCTCTGCACCGTCGCTGAGGAGGGCTCTGTCGACCCGCACCCCGTCGAAGTAGGTGCCGTTGAGAGAACCGAGGTCGGTCACCTCGAAAGCGGTGCCGTGTCGGGTGAAGGATGCGTGGCGTCGTGACACGGTGACGTCGTCGAGGAAGATGTCCGCCTCCGGGTGACGACCGGCCACGGTGTTGTCGGAGTCGAGGAGGAACCGCGCGCCGTTGTTCGGTCCCCGGCGAACGATGAGCAGCGCGGAGCCCGACGGCAGTGCCGCGATCGCCTCGAGTTCTTCTGCCGTGACGCCGCCCTCGAGAGCCGCAAGCTGGGCTGCGAATTCTGCGGTGAAATGCAGGGTGGTGTCTGTCTCGTTGCGTACGCGGTTCGCGGACTCGTGTGCGTTCGTGTCATCAGCCAAGTTCGTGACCTCCTAGAGCTTCAAGCGTAGCCGATGCGGGTGGGCTCGCGAGCAGGGATTGCGCCGCATGGATCGTGCTCTGCGCGCATCCACAGCTCGCCGGGCGTCAGGCGGCCGTTCCCGCCGTGCCGTCGATGATGCCCCGTATCCAGCGGGGCCCCCTGGTCGCGCACCCGAGCGCCTCGACGCGGTCGCGGAGCGCCGCATCCGCGGTCACGACGACCACAGCGGCACCGGAGTCGCGGTGCGCCCGTGCGATGTCGACGATCAGCTCGTCGCCCTCGCCCTCGGCTCGGTCGATCTCGAGCCCGGGCGACCGGATGCCGTCGGCGGCGGTACGGGACAGGTCGGGCTCCCGTGGGGGTCGAGCACCTCGCGCCTGGCCCTCGAGCACAACGACGATCGAGGGCCAGCACCGGTCGACGTCGGCATCGAGAAGTGCTCCCGCGATCCCTGTCTCGGACACGGTTGCGAGCTCATCGAGGAGAACCGACGCTGCGGCCGCACGATCCTTCCACCACCCGTTCGGACGAGAGCCGACGACATTCGCCGCGTCGACGACGACCGCGATCGGATGCTCGACCACGGCCCGAAGAGCGGGCCAGCGGGCAGCGAAGCCGGGGTGCAGGCGAAGCGATTCGACCTCGTCGAAGGGGATCCAGCGGAGCTCGACGCTTTCGGCGTCTCCGATCTCGGCGTCGAAGTGCCGCGTCGCGCGCACGCCGACCGTCGTGTAGCTCCAGATCCCCAGGTCGAGCACGCTCGTGAACTCGAGCACCACGGCGTCGGCGGGCACTCCTGCCTCCTCCTCCGCCTCGCGGAGGGCGCCGCGCACCGCGGACTCCGTTTCGTGGCGAGCGCCTCCGGGAAGGCCCCACGTTCCGCCGAAGTGGCTCCACTCGACCCGATGCTGCAGCAGAACGCCGCGGTCGTCGTGCACCAGCAGGCCGGCGGCGCCGAAGGTTCCCCAGAACTTCCGGCCGTCCGGCGCTGTCACCCAGGCGTCTCCGCTGCCGTGCGGACGCCGAGGCGGGCCCGCCGGATCGAGCCCTGTCACAGCCTCACGAAGCGGGGAACCGCGACGCCGTCGACGATCGCCTCGCCGAGGAACATCTCAAGAGGCCTCACCCAGAGGGAGCCGTCGGCCGATCGGTAGACGGCCAGCCTCTCCTCGGTCTCGCTGTGCCTCGCCTCGCCCACGAGGTCGTAGTGACCGCCTTTGAAGTGAACATACGGGCCGGGCTCCAAGGTGTCCATCACCCGATTCTGCCTCATCGGCCGACCGTGTGGCTCAGCCGAATCGGCGCGGGAATATTCATCGAGACAGTGACGTTCGACCGAACATAGATGCAAACGCATTGAAATGTGGAGTGGAGATCATCATGGACAAGTCGATCGCAGTCATCTCGGCCGGACTCAGCCAGCCCTCGTCGACCAGGTTGCTGGCCGATCGGCTCGCCGAGGCGACGTCGCGGTCGCTCGAGGACGCGGGCTCCGAGGCGACGATCACCGTCATCGAGCTGCGCGACCTCGCCCACGACATCACGAACATGATGCTGACCGGCTTCGCGGCCGGCGCTCTGAAGACCGCGATCGAGACCCTCGCGAACGCCGACGCCGTGATCGCGGTGACCCCGATCTTCTCGTCGTCGTACAGCGGGCTGTTCAAGTCGTTCTTCGACATCCTCGAGCCGCGCACCCTGGCCGGCAAGCCCGTGCTCCTTGCAGCGACGGGCGGCACGGCCAGGCACTCGCTCGCCCTCGAATACTCGGTGCGCCCGCTCTTCGCGTACCTGCAGTCGATGATCGTTCCGACCTCGGTGTTCGCCGCGTCAGAGGACTGGGGCAGCACAGGAGGCGCGCACGGCGACCTGGCCGTGCGGATCACGCGCGCGGCGGGCGAGCTGGCGGAGCTGGTCGAGGGGCGCCCGACCGCCCGCCCCGCCGAGGAGACCGTGATCCCCTTCGCGCAGCAGCTGGCGAACCTCGCCGTCTCGGCCTAATCGCCGCTCAGGCCCGCCGGAACTGCACGCTGATGCGGGGCCCGACCGCCTTGGCCGACTTCAGGATGGCGTGCTCGTAGGTGCGCTGGCAGCTGCCGCCCATCACGATGAGGTCGCCGTGCCCCACAGGAAACCGGGAGACCTCGCCGCCCGCGACCGGCCGCACGGAGAGCACACGCTCTGCTCCGACCGAGAGGATGGCGACCCTCGTGTCGCGCTGCACCGAGCGGCCGACCCGGTCTCCGTGCCAGGCAACGCTGTCGTCGCCCGTGCGGTAGAAGCAGAGGCCGGCCGTGGCGAATCTCTCGTCGTCGACGCGCGCGTAGTGCGTGTTGAGCCGCCGCATCGCGTCGTCGAGGGCAGGGTGGGGCAGCAGGTCGTCTGCCCCGAACCGGCTCACGAGGCGCGGCACCTCGACCACACGGTCGTACATCTCGCGTCGGTCCGCCTGCCAGTCGACGGCGCCGACCAGCTCTTCGAACAGCGTGTCGGAGTTGGCGACCCAGCCCGGGCACAGGTCGATCCACGCTCCGGATTCGAGCGGAATACGGCGCATCCGGCCACCGAGGGGCCCGACGACGGGAGCCGCACCCTGTTCGTCGAAGAGCGAGGCCTGATATGCGAGAGTCATGCTTCGACGATAGCCGGATTCGAACATATGTTCTAGTCGACTTCTTTGCCTCGACACTCTCGTAGAGTCGAACAATGGAAGCCGGTTCATCGATCAGGGTCGACAGCTGGATCTGGGCTGTGCGACTCGTGAAGACGCGCTCGCTCGCCACGGCGGCGTGCCGGGCGGGCCACGTGCGCGTGAACGGCGAGAAAGTGAAGGCCGCCCAGGCGGTTCGGATCGGCGACGAGGTGCGTGTTCGCACGAGCGACGCGGAGCGCATCGTGGTGGTGCGGCGGATCCTCGCGAAGCGGGTGAGCGCCGTCGTCGCCGCGGAGAGCCTCACCGACAACACTCCCCCGCCGCCGGCCCGCGAAGACGTGCCCTTCGTACCCATCCGCGACCGAGGCGCAGGCCGTCCGACCAAACGCGAACGGCGAGACATCGAGAAGCTCCGCGGGCACTAGCGACCGAGGGCAGCCGGCATCAGCAGCCGCCACCATCATCGTCAGACGAACTGCAGTCCCTGCTGCAGCCGGGTTCGCACCTCGAAGACGTCGCCTCGCCGCCGGGCATCGCCCTCGGACACGCCCGAACGCATCACGGAGGACAACCGCGAGCGCGCGATGACGAGGGTGCCCGCATTGCGGCCGCGATCCACGGACTCCGACGACGCGTCGACGAGGGCCTCGTCGGGCAGCACGATGACCTGTCCGTCGAACCTCACGCCGAGCGACCTGCCGAGCTTGCGCGCCGAACGCACGAGGTCGCGCACGGGCTGCTCGCCATCGGGGATCGCCTCGCCCGACAGCTCTCCTCGATGCAGGCGCACCGGATCGCCCCAGTCCTCCGACCGCACGGCGAGCAGCCCTGCAGGCCCGAGCACGATGTGGTCGATCTTGTGGCCCGTCGGGCTCGCCACGTCGTTCCAGACCGTGAATCCCATGCCCAGGTCGGAGAGGGTGCGGGCCGTCTGCTCCTCGGCCAGGGCCTTGCCCAGCAGCCAGCGGATCTCGCGGGGGGCGCTTCTCACCAGGGCGGGGTCGTACGGATCCTCCAAGGCGGCGCCACGGCCGGCCCATTCGCGGATCAGGGTGAGGAACCGCTCCCTGGCCTGCCCGCCCGGGTGCCCGTAGGATCGCGCCTTCAACGACGATGCGGTCGACGGCGGCGCACTGCGGGCAGCCCACGACGACGACCCCGTGGGCCGGGCCGATCCGACGCGGCTGGATGCCGACGACGATCCTCGGTCGTATGCCGACCGGGATTCCGGGTCGCCCACCACGAGCCAGGCCGCCTGTACGGCGTGGAACCGGGCGGATGTGCCGCCCGTATCCGGATGCGTCTCGCGGAGCCTCCGTCGATAGGCGCGCCGCAGTTCGTCGTTGCTCGCCGACGGGGCGATTCCCAGAACCTCGTACGGCGTGGCCGATGTCGGACTGTCAGACATACCGCGCGTGAACCTTCCTGCTCAACGTGTGACCCACAGGTCCCGTGCACGACAATACCGGCCGATCCTGAGGTCTCGCCCCTCGGCATCCGGGTTGCTACACCGTTGTTCCTCCCCTGTCGACCCATCGGGCGAAGTCGGCCGCGACCGCGCACCATGGAGATATGAGAGCACTGACATGGCAGGGAAAGCGCAACGTTCAGGTGGAGACCACCCCCGACCCGGTGATCGTCGACCCGACGGATGCGATCATCCGCATCACGTCGACGGCGATCTGCGGATCCGACCTTCACCTCTACGAGCTCTTCGGGCCTTTCCTCGATCGAGGCGACATCCTGGGCCACGAACCGATGGGCATCGTCGAGGAGATCGGTTCCGAGGTGCGCAACCTGAGGGTGGGTGATCGCGTCGTCGTGACGTTCAACATCGCCTGCGGCCACTGCTACATGTGCCGACGCGGTCTGCAGTCGCAGTGCGAGACGACCCAGGTGAGAGACCAGGGCTCCGGAGCTTCATTGTTCGGCTACACCAAGCTCTACGGCCAGGTCCCCGGCGGCCAGGCCGAGCTGCTGCGTGTTCCGTTCGCCGACTACAACGCCATCCCCGTCTCCTCCGACGGACCCGACGACCGCTATCTCTTCCTCAGCGACATCCTGCCGACGGCCTGGCAGGGCGTGAAGTACGCGAACGTACCGGATGGCGGCACCCTGGGCGTGCTCGGACTGGGGCCCGTCGGCCAGTTCGTGGCCCGAGTCGGCGTGCACCTCGGCTATCGTGTGCTCGCGGTCGATCCGGTGGCGGAGCGCCGGGAGATGGCCGCCCGGCACGGCGCCGAGGTGTGGGATCTCGACGACGACATCGTGGAGGCGCTCCGCGATCAGACCGACGGGCGCGGGCCCGACTCCGTTGTCGACGCGGTCGGCATGGAGGCCCACGGCTCCCCCGGAGCCGGATTCGCCCAGGCCGTCGTCGGAATCCTCCCGGACGCGTTGGCACGACCCGCCATGGACAAGGCGGGCATCGACCGGCTCGCGGCGCTGCACACCGCCCTCGATCTGGTTCGCCGCGGCGGAACGGTGTCGCTGAGCGGTGTCTACGGAGGCGAGGCCGACGTGATGCCCATGAAGTCGATGTTCGACAAGCAGGTCTCGCTGCGAATGGGCCAGTGCAATGTGCGCAACTGGATCGACGACCTGATGCCCCTCGTCGAGGACTCGAGCGATCCGCTCGGCGTGCTCGACCTGACGACCCACCGCGTCTCGCTCGAGGAGGCCCCGGCCATGTACGAGGTGTTCCAGAAGAAGGAGGACGGCTGCGTGAAGGTCGTGCTGACTCCCTAGGACGAAAGTCTCTTCCGCGCGGAGGGCGATCAGAGCTACCGTATGCAGCATGACCAATAATCCACTCGCAGCCGTCGCCAAGGGGATCTGGTGGGCCGTGCTGCTGCGCGGAATCTTCGCCGTCATCTTCGGCATCATCGCCCTCGCCGCGCCGGGTGCAGCCCTGACGGGCATCGTGATCGTGTTCGGCGTCTACGCGATCATCGACGGCGTCACCGCTGTCATCCATGCGCTGCGCATCCGAACCGCCGGCAGCGGATGGGGCTGGCTGCTCTTCCAGGGCGTCGTCTCGATCCTCGCGGGTTTCGTCGCGCTGGTGTTCCCGGCGCTCGCGGGCGTCATCGGCGGACTGTTCGCGCTGTGGACGATCGTGATCTACGCCGTGATGCACGGAGCGCTGGGCATCGGCTCCGCCGCGGGTCTGAGCGACGGGCGAAGCCGCACCATCGGGATCGTCTCCGGTGTGCTCACGCTCGCCTTCGGCATCCTGCTCGGCATTCTCACGCTGGTGACGCCGGGCGCCACCGTGCTGAGCCTCATCTGGATCGTGGGGATCTACGCGATCATCTTCGGTGTCATGTTCATCGTGGCGGCCATCCAGCTGCGTCGCGGCGCGACATCGCTGCTCGGGCAGCCGGATGCGTCGACCCCGACTCTCTGACGGTCACTCCGGTTCGGCGGGACGCACGACATCGATGCGCCCCGTGAACAGGCTCTTCCTGTTCTCGGCCTCGGGGTCTCCGGAGAAGAGGCCGCCCGTTCCCGGATTGGGCTCGGGATCGAGCGAGGGCCGGCGCATGTCGGCCGCCGCCGTGTCCTGAACGCGCACACGGGGCAGCGACACAGGGCTCTGCTCGTGGAGCCAGGTCACGAGCTCCTCCCGCACGAAACAGCGCAGGTCGAAGAGGGCCGGCGCGTCCACCGCGCTGACCAGGATGCGGATCCGCACGTAGCCGCCGACAGCGTCGGTCACCTGCAGCACACTCACACGCTTGTCCCACAACGGGGTGCGTGACAGCACCCGGTCGAGCTCCTCCCTCATGTGCTGGGGCGTCACGCGCCAGTCGAGATCGAACTCGACCGATCCGAGCAGCTCGGAATTGCGACGGGTCCAGTTCTGGTACGGCCGCGACGTGAAGTAGGTCGACGGGAGGATCATGCGCCGGTCGTCCCAGATGTGCACGACCACGTAGGTCAGGGTGATCTCCTCCACCCTCCCCCATTCCTCTTCGACGATGACCACATCGTCGACTCGGATGGCGTCGCTGAAGGCGAGCTGCATTCCGGAGAAGACGTTCGAGAGGCTGGACTGGACCGCCAGACCGGCGATGATCGACAGCAGTCCGGCAGAGGCGAGCAGGCTGGCCCCGAAGGTCTGCGCTCCGGGGAACGACAGCAGTACCGCGCCGAGCGCCACCACCACGACCACCACGATGCTCAGTCGCTTCAGGATCAGCACCTGCGTGCGCACGCGTCGGGCGACCCGGTTGTCGGGCGTGTCTATGCGATAGCGCGCGAGCCCGAGGTTCTCGAGGAAGACGATGACCGCGCCGACGAGCCACGCGATGGTGACGATGGCCAGGATCCTCATCACGAGCCCGATCGCCGACGAGGCCTGCGGATCGGTCACGGTGATACCCAGCGACGCCCAGACGAAGCACACGACGAGCGCGGCACGGAACGGTCGACGGGCCGTGTCGATGAGCTGGCCCGCCCAGTGTCGGCGCTTGGCCGCTATGCGGAAGACCAGCGCCACGACGAGCACCACGACCACCGCCGCCGCGACGGCGATGAGCGCGCCGAGCACACTCGTGACGAGTTCGGACTGGAGGATGTCGGCAAGCATTCGCGCTCCCAGAGTCGGTGATGCGGCGGATTCTTTCGAAGCAAGGCCGGTGAGGCCGCCTCCATGCTCGCCCTTCTCGGCATGCAGGCCAAATCGAATCGATGCCGCGCATCGTTAGGCTTGACCTCTCGCCACCCCTTCGCCTTTCGAAAGGCCCTATCGATCCGTGTTCGATCTCCTCGGCTTCCTCCAGTCCACCGCCTTCTCCCTGCTCGGCGAGAGCGTGTCCGTGATCGAGGTGATCGGTTTCGTGACCGGCGCTCTCTGCGTCTGGGCCGTGACGCGGCAGTTCATCTGGAACTGGCCCGTGGGAATCGCGAACAACGTGGCGTTCCTCATCCTCTTCATCGGAGCGGGCCTGTACGCCGACGCCGTCCTCCAGGTGATCTTCGCCGCGGTGGCCGTGTACGGCTGGGTCCTGTGGTCGAGGCGTGGCACGGCCAATCGCGGCCTGGTCGTCGAAGTGCGCCGGGCCACGAGGCGCGAGCTCCTCGGCGGGCTGGCCGCTGCCGCGCTGCTCACCGCCGCCGCCGCCGTGCTGCTGCACAGCGCCACCGACTCGACCGTTCCCCTCCCCGACGCCTTCGTGCTGGCCGGCTCGCTGCTCGCCACGTGGGGTCAGGCGCGCAAGATCATCGAGCAGTGGTGGGTCTGGATCGCGGTCGATGTCGTCTCCATTCCGCTCTACGCGACGAAGGGACTCTGGCTCACGGCCGTTCTCTACACGGGTTTTCTCGTCCTCTGCATCGACGGCCTGCGTCGCTGGACGATCGAGCTGCGGCACACGCGCGCCCGACGCGAGACTCAGCCGGCCCACGAAAGCCGGGTCGGCATCCGATGACCGCGCGCACCGGCCTCATCATCGGCAAGTTCTATCCCTTGCACGCCGGACACGTGTCGCTGATCGAGCGGGCCGCGCGCGAGGTCGATCGACTGGTCGTGCTGGTGATGGCGACACAGCTCGAGACCATTCCACTGGAGCGGCGCGTCGCCTGGGTGACCACTGCGACGGCGAAGCTCGGCTCGGTCACCGTGCTCGGAATCCTCGACGACGCGCCGGTGCACTACGACAGCGAGATCGCCTGGGTCGCCCACCACGAGGTCACGCTGGCGGCGCTCCGCAGCGGCGGAATCCGAACCATCGACGTGGTCTTCAGTTCGGAGAACTATGGAGCCGAGCTAGCCGAGCGGCTGGGCGCCGTGCACGTGCTCGACGACCTCGAGCGCCGCCGCATTCCCATGAGCGGAACAGCCGCCCGGGAGGGGCTTGCCGAACGATGGGACCGGCTGGCCGAACCGGCCCGGCTCGACCTCGCGACGCGCATCGTCGTGATCGGCGCCGAGTCGACCGGCACCACGACACTCTCCGAGGCCCTGCGGGCGCACTACCGTGCTCGGCCCGGATACGAGGCGATCGCCGACGTCGACGAGTACGGCCGCCGGTTCACCTACGAACTGCACGCCCGCGCGATGGCCGAGTCGCACGCATCCGGTTCGCCCGAGCCCGCCATCGACGACCTCGTCTGGCTGCCCGAGCATTTCGCGCACATCGCCCGCACCCAGACCGCCATGGAGCAGGCCGCGGCCCTCGTCTCGTGCCTCGTGATCGCCGACACCGATGCGTTCGCCACGTCTCTGTGGGAGCGTCGCTACGTCGGCGCGCACAGCAGGGCGGCGCACGAGGCGGCGACCACCGGGCTGCCTCGCCGAGACCTGTACCTCGTCACCGATCACGTCGGTGTGCCCTTCGACCAGGACGGCTGGCGCGACGGCGAGCACATCCGCCCGGAGATGACGAACTGGATCGTCGACGGACTCACCACCCGCGGTCTGCCCTGGGTGCTGCTGCGCGGCCCCCACGAGACACGGCTCGACTACGCCATCGAGGTCATCGACGCCCTCATCGAGAAGAACACGACCTTCGCGTCGCCGACGTGGGCCGATGTCACCCGGCTCGCCGACGGCTCGGGCCGGTGAGCGCCATTCCCAGTCTTTCTCCAGCCCGTCCATGAGAAGTTGTAGCTACAACCGAGAGATCCGACCGAATCGAGAGACGTGACCCCGCCACCCGAAGACGCCCGACCGACAGACCGACCCGGCAAGCTCACGGTCAAACAGCAGCGCGCCGCCGACAGGGAGGCGAAGCTCGCCGCCTTCAGGCAGGCGCAGGCGAAGCAGAAGCGCAACCGCCTGATCGGCATCGTCACCGGGTCCGTCGCGGCCGTCGCGGTCATCGGGCTGCTCATCGGTTTCGTCGTCACGTCTGCCACGCCCAAGCCCGATCCCTCGAGTATCGCAATAGAAGGGTTGCAGACCTACCCGGGGCTCACGGCCAATCACGTGACCACGACCGTCGACTACCCGCAGACCCCGCCCGTGGGCGGCGATCATGCCGGAGTCTGGCTGAACTGCGGCGTCTACACGGAGTCCGTGCCCAATGAGAACGCGGTTCACGCACTCGAGCACGGCGCCGTGTGGCTGGCCTACGATCCCGCGCAGCTCGACGAGGCCGGGGTCGAGGCGCTCCGTTCGAAGCTTCCCGACTCGTACATCGTGGTCTCGCCGGTCGACGGCCTCGATTCCCCGATCGTGGCCAGCGCCTGGGGAGCTCAGGTCGCCCTCGACGATCCCGACGACGAGCGGCTGGGGCTGTTCCTCGACCGCTTCTGGCGCTCCAACGATGCACCCGAACCCGGCGCCGCGTGCACCGGTGGGCTCGACGCGCCCGGTCGCGTGGCGTGACCGACCCCGACGTCGAGACCGAGTCCGGCCGCCCGTCCGGCGCGAGCCGCTGGCGACTCGTGGTCGCCGGCGTCATCGCGGGGGCTCTCGTTCTCGCCGTCGGTCTCGCCGGGGGCTGGATGCTCGCGGCACGATCCGCAGACCCGTCGACGACGAGCGTCGAGGCGGGATTCGCCCGGGACATGCAGGTGCATCACGACCAGGCCGTCGAGATGGCCCTCATCGTGCGCGACCGCACGGACGACCCGGAGATCCGGAGCCTCGCGTACGACATCGCGACGAGCCAGGCGCAGCAGTCGGGCCAGATGTACGCCTGGCTCAACGACTGGGGTCTGCCTCAGGCTCGCCCCGGAGCGACGATGGAGTGGATGTCGGCGCCGACGCTCGACGGCTCCGCGGGCCAGGGCCACGAGCATGGATCTCCCACCACGGGGTCGTCGGACGACGCCGCCGCCGTGGCGATGCCCGGCATGGCGAGCGACGCCGATCTCGAGCGGCTCCGGAATGCCAGCGGGACCGACGCGGAGGTGCTCTTCCTCACCCTGATGCTCGCGCACCATCGCGGCGGCGTCGACATGGCCGACGCCGTGCTCGATCGCAGCACCCATCCACTGGTCACGACCCTGGCACGCGCGATCGTCTTCGCCCAGTCGGGCGAGATCGACTACATGGAGAGCCTGCTGGCCCAGCGCTCCTCCTGACGCGGAGAGCGACGGTCAGCCGTCGTGGGAGCGATCGAGGAACACGGCCTCGGTTCGGCTCGCGGCCCCGAGCTTGCGCAGGATGTTCGAGACGTGCACGCTGGCGGTCTTCGCGCTGATGAAGAGTCGCTCGGAGATCTGCCTGTTGCTGAGCCCCTCTGCGATCAAATCGAGCACCTGGCGTTCCCGCGCGGTGAGCCCTGCGGCCTCATCGGCCGCGCCCTTCACCTCGTCTCGGGTTGCCGGGCGACCGAGTCGACGTTCGAGCGCGTCGAGGCGCAGAAGCACGAATCCGCTCGATGTCTCGTCTGCCCGACGGCGGGCATCCACGACCACCTGCAGTGCGGACTGCTGGTCGGCCTGCCGGGCGAGGGCCTCGGCCAGACGCGCCAGGGCGTAGGGCTCGAGGTGGCTCGGCATGTGGGAGGAGGAGACGGAGTCCGCCGCCCGCCGCCACGCTGCGGTCGAGTCCTCGAGCTCGGCCTGCACGACCGACGCGTACTGCGGGGCGGTCGGCCACTCCGACATTCCGAACAGGACATCCTCGAAGCGCCGGCGGATCACCACGACATCGTCGGCCGGGAGCCGGCCCTCGACCGACGTGAACGCCCGCGCGGCGACCGCGAGAACGGGAAGGTCGAGGGCCGCGAAGTCGAGATGGCCGTCGTCGAGCACCGTGCGACACCGCTGCCATGCCTCCAGCGGACGACCCCTCTCGACGAGCACCTCGCCGGCGATGGCCGCCCACGTGCGTTCGAGGCGTGCGTCGATGCGGGACTGCTGCTCGAGACCGGGAGCCCACTCCTCGAGGAGCGTCTCGGCGAGCACGGCATCCCCGTGCAGCACGAGCGATCTCAGCTTCAGCAGACGGATGTCGGAGCTGAATCCGATCGGCGCGTCGAGCTCGAGCGCTCGATCGAGCAGCTCGTCGGCCTCAGCCACACGACCGAGCGAGAGAAGGGGGCCGATGGTGTTCGAGGCGAACATGATGCCGCTGGTGCGCTCGACCCCACGCGCAGTGGCCCGAGCAGCCCCGGCGCCGGCGACCTCGATCGCCCGGTCGAACCGTCCGAGCATGGCGAGGGCGTCGGAGTAGTTCACGCAGAACCGCATCATGGCCGAGTCGTCGTCTTCGGCGAGCTCACCGGCATGCTCGAGGTCGGCGAGGCCGCTGTCGATATCTCCGACGCTGAGCGCCGACATGCCCCGGATGTTCGCCGCGACCGACATGCGCGCCCTCGATCCCACGGACTCGGCCTCCGCGTAGGCCGAGTCGGCGACCGGGATCGCATCGGAGAACCGTGCGGCGAGCATCAGACGGGCGGCCAGCTCTCCGAGCACGTTGGCCCGCAGCACGCTGCGGGGCTGTCCCTCGAGCACCTCGAGGGCCCGCCGCAGATGCTCGATCGACCCTTCGCGGCCGATGTTCGCCAGGAACGACGCCTTGTCGCGGAGCATCCGCGCGAAGAACTCCGGGTCTGAGGTCGACGATGATGCGATCGCCTCGTCGATGAGCGAGATCGCTCGGTCGCTCCTGCCCGCGTTGCGGAGGATGTAGGCCGTCTGAGCCATCAGCTGCGGAAGAGTTCGACCGGCGACTGTTTCGGCGTCGGGCACGTGCTGCCACAGGTCGATCGCGCGCTCCCCCATGCTCGCGGCGATCGCGAACGCGTACGACCCGCGGGCGGCATCCATCGCCGCGAGAGCGGATGCGAACGCCTGGGGAAGATTGTGCGCCGCCATCCAGTGGTACGCGATCTCGGATGCGTCGGTGTGCGAGGCCGCGCGCGAGCCGAGCTCTTCGGCGTACCTCGAGTGATACCGCATGCGCTCGCCCGGAAGCAACTGCTCGTGCACGGCGTCTCGGACCAGTGCGTGACGGAACCGATAGGAGGTCGCGTCGACCACGAGGATGTGCGCCCGCACCGCGTCGCGTAGAGCGGCCTCGAGCGGTTCCTCGTCGATCGACGACACGGCGAGGAGGAGTTCGTGTTCGACGCCGACGCCGCCGGAGGCGAGAAGGCGGAGTACCTGCTGCGTCTCGTCGCCCACGGCGTCGTAGCGGGCGAGCAGAATATCCCGAAGGGTGTCGGGCAGCCGATCGGCATCGTGCGTCTGCTGCCACGACAGCAGCTCCTCGATGAAGAACGGAATGCCATCGGAGCGCTCGTAGAGGAGCGCGAAGTCGATCGACGCACGCCTGTCGACCGACAGCTGCCGCACGAGCACCCGGGCCTGCCGGCGGGTGAGCCTCGTCAACTCGATGCGCTCGACCGCCCTGCTGCGGTCGAGCTCTGGCAGCCAGGCGCGCAGCGCGGAGCGGGCGCTGGCGTCTTCGGTGCGGAAGGTCAGAAGCATCAGGACACGGCTGTGGCGGTCGAGCCGGGCGAGGAAGCGGAGAAGTTCGAGGGTGGCCGGATCGGCCCACTGCACGTCCTCGACGATCATCACGACCGGATGCCTGCTGGACACCGTGCCGAGGAGCGTCGCGACGCTGTCGAACAGGCCGGCGACGCCCCCGGCCGTGGCGCGCGGCTGCTCGTCCGACGGAGCCAGCTCCGGTAGGAGCAGCCCCAGCGAACCGAAGGCCGAGCCGGATGCCTGCCGGATCTCATCGACGCCGAGTTCGGCGACCAGGCCGCGCAGAACCGAGACGATCGGACCGTACGGCGGCGCATCGCGGTCGAGGTCGACGCATTGACCGCGAACCACACGTACAGCAGACGGCGCGGCATCGCTGAACTCGTCGACGAGGCGTGACTTTCCGATGCCTGCCTCGCCGCTCAGCACGACGATGCGGAACGCCCCGGCGATCACGTCGTCGAGCGCGCGCCCGAGCGCCTCGAGTTCGATCTCCCTGCCGACGATGTCGGCCCGGGCTGCGCTGGTGGTCACCGTCCTATGGTGCCAGTCCGCCGCGCCCGCCGGGCCCGCATCGACCGGAGGCCTCAGGAGTGCGATCCTGCCCGGCGTGCGATGTGCCGCGGGGCCCGCTCGAACCGCGCGGCGATCCACGCCGCCATCCGCTGCAGGGGTCGGCGTGCCTCGCGTGGTTGGGCACGCTCGAGCGAGATGCGCCGCGCCTCGAGCTCTCTCTCCATGCGAGCCTCGGCCTCGCGGTACAGGCGGTAGTACGAATAGTCGCTGATGTTCACGGTGCTGCTCCTCGTCGATCGGAATCTCTCTATGACTCGAGATTCCTCTCTAAGGAGGGGCACGGGCATCGGGCGAATTGCCTATCTTCGGGACGCGGGCCTACGAGCTCCGCACGTCGACGGCGATGGGCAGGGCCGGGGCGCCATGGGCCCTGACATGCACTCCGACGCGCACATCGGAAGAGGCACCGACAGGCACTGCCCAGTCGACGCCGGAGCAGGTCACGCGGCCGTCGCCGACGACGCACGACATGCCCCAAGCGTTCTCGATGCCTGCCGCTGACGGATCGCTCCAGCTGATCGTCCATGCGCCCGCCGTCGTCGACGAGCGGAGCACCACGTCGGCCACATAGCCGTCGGCCCACTGGCTCTGCACGGTCAGATCGGCGGTCAGGGTGTTCGAGCCCGATCCAGGCAGCGGCTTCGGGGGCGCGGGCGCTGGCGGGGTGGAGGGAGACGGTGCGATCGAGGGCGACGGCGGGGTGGACGGCGTCGGCGGGGTGGAGGGCAGCGCCGATGCATTCGGCAGGAGGGGTGCCAAGGCGGCGAGCTTGGAGGCCTGCGGCGTCACCCAGTCGTCCTGCACGAGTCCGCCCGTGTCTCCGCTGTTCGGGTTGAACGACCAGTACGAGAAACTCAGGTCGTTCGAGTCGATGTAGTCGACCAGCCCGGCGAGCCAGTCGGAATCGGACGTCGTCTCGAGCTTCGTGCCGAACTCGCCGACGAGAACGGGGGCGATGCCGCGCTGCGCGATGTAGCCCCAGTTCGTCGTCCACACCTCATCGAGGTTCGCCGGATAGCCGGCGGCATCGAACCACGTCTGCCGGAAGACGCTCGCCGGATAATCGTGCGGCGAGTACACGACGCGATCACCGACATCCAGAATCACCGGCGCCCCGGCGACGTCGGCCAGCCCGCCGCCCCACCAGGTGCTCGAGCCGTCGGAGGACGTCTCGACGCCCTCGACGACGATGAGCAGGCCGGGATTGACCGCGAGCACGGCATTGCCCGCCCGGGTGGCTGCCGCCTGCCAGTCGGTGGCGGGGTCGCCGCAGCCCCAGCAGGCGGAACCGTGCGGCTCGTTGTGCAGGTCGACCGCGATCACACTCGGAACGTGGCGATAGCGTTCTGCCAGGGAAGTCCAGTCGTCGATCCAGCGCTGCTCGCTGTACTGCGGCGTGTACCAGAGCGCGGACTGCGCACCGGAGTCGGGCCGATGCCTGTCGAGCATCACCGCCACACCGTGATCGGCCGCGCTCTGGATCACCCGGTCCATGACCTCGAGCGGCGCGAGCCCCACGAGATCGGGGTTGAGCTGTTCGTTGATCGACGTCGCCGTCGTCGCGGCGAGGCACTCGGTGGAGAACGGGAGCCTGACGGTGTTGAAGCCCATGGCGGCGATCTGCGCCATGCCGGCATCGAGGGAGATCGACCAGAGTCCGTGCGGGGCGCAGTTCGAGGTCTCCATGCCGAACCAGGCGACGGAGCGGATCACCACGACGTCTCCGGTGCTGTCGATGATGTTCGAGCCGTCTGTGCGCATCGGGGCGGTGATCACATCGTCTCCTGTCTCGGCGGGCACGGCGGCCTCGGCCGTCTCGACGATGGTGCCCGACGGCAGCTCGAGCGCGGTCGCGGTGGAGCCGAACGGCGCAGCGAGCAACGCGAGCAGCGAGAGAGCGCCGCCCAGCGCTGCGAGACGCGAACGCGCGGCTCGGGAAGACGTCGTCACGGCGCATCCGGGGTTCGCTGCGACCAGGCCGCGGCGATCTCTCCGAGATGCCGGGATGCCTCGCTCAGCACATCGGGACGGGCCGAGTAGCGCAGCTCACGCCCCACACGCTTGGACGAGACCAGGCCGGCGGCGTCGAGTGCCGCGAGGTGTTTGGCGATGGCCTGCCTGCTGACGGGAACTGTTTCCGCGAGGGCGGAGGCCGAGAGCTCGGCACCCGCGACCCGACCGAGGATCTGCCACCGGGTCGCCTCGCCGAGAGCCGAGCAGACCTGCCGTAGGTGTTCGAGATCGTGCGCCATTCGGGGCTCCTTCGACGTGGGCGGCGGGCGGTGCCGTCAGTCTAAGGCAACCTACGGGTTGCGATGCGCGGAAATCAGTACCAGTTCACCGACTGGGAGTGCGACCAGGCGGCGCAGGGGGTGCCGTAGCCGCGCTTGATGTAGTCGAGTCCCCAGGTCACCTGGGTGGTCGCGTTCGTCTCCCAGTCGGAACCGGCCGAGGCCATCTTGCTTCCCGGCAACGCCTGCGGAATTCCGGCCGCCCCGCTCGATGCGTTCTCGGCCTGGTAGTTCCAGCCCGACTCCTTCTGCCAGAGCGAGACCAGGCACGAGAACTGGTCGTCGCCCCAGCCGTACTTCGAGGCTCCGAGGGACTGGGCCGTCGCCTTCGCGCCGGCGACCGTGTTGCCGGCCGCCAGGGCCTCGGCGGCGGCAGCCTCTGCGGCCGCCGCGGCAGCGGCCGCAGCCTGATCCGCTTCGCTCGCCGCGGCCTGCACGCTGGCCTTCGCGTCGGAGGCCTGCTTCACCAGCGACAGGACGGTGTCCCGGTCGAGGGACTGGTACGCAGCGAGCGAGGCCACCGTCGTCGAGAGCGGAGTCGTGTCGACCTTGTTCTGCACGGCCGCGATCACCTGGTTCGCGTCGTCGATGGTGCTCTGCGCCTTCTCGTTCGCCTGGGCCTTCGCGATGACCTCGTAGACGCTCAGCTGATCGCGTTCCAGGCCTGTTCCGCTGGCGAGTCGGGCCGTCGCCGCAACCCTCTCCTCGGCCGCCGAATTCGCCTGCACGACGAACCCGGTGCCGACCAGCGTTCCCGCGACGGCCACGATGGCAGTAGCGGCGAGATATCGCTTGCGGGCGGTTCTGCGGCGGACGTTCGCCAGCTCGCGTCGGGTGGCAGCGGATCGGGTTGCTGCGGTCGGGGTGGAGGCGGTGTCTGAAGCGTGGTGCATGTCGTCCAATGGATCTTCGACCGGCATGCCGAATGCGGGCGCGGCCGTGCCAGGGCGCTCGCTTTCCCCGTGGTGCTCTGTCTGTCCGGAGGGGACGAGACCGTGGGACGCAACCGGGTAAGCGGGGCGAGGTCTCGTGGCGTGACGAATCGGTGTCGGGTGCGCCCGGGCCTGTATCAGCGCGCGGGCGAAGCGGCAAGTATGCGCAGTACTCCTGAGATTTCACGGTTAAACCCCTGTGCACCCCGTGCACAGCCGGGCGAAGTCGGCCTGTCGTCGACGAGCCCGCCGTGTCATCCTGATCATGCAGACGAAGGAGAGCATCGATGTCACACGACGATTCCGCAGCACGCCCCGGCAAAGGCGACGAGTACCCCGACGCGGCCGGGTACCCCGACGGCACGGGAACCCTCGATGAGGGCACGGCCGACGCATCCGTCACCGCCGAGGGCGACGAGATCGAGGATTTCGCGCTGGCCGACGAGGAAGACCTCGAGAACTAGCTCAGTCGCCCGGCGGCAGCGCCTCGTGGTGACGCCTGCCCCGGGTGCGCCGATCCTCTTTCATCTCCGCCTCGAAGAGATGACGGCGCCCGCCGGCCAGTTCCGACCGCGCTGATGCCTCGGCGTCGCGGAACGCCGCGTAGTAGCCGTCGTCATAGTCTTCGACGATCTGGAATGTCCAGCGGCCCTCGATGACATTCCGGCCGACCAGCTCGGAGTCGATGCGGGAGGCCATCTCGTCGTGCCCGGCGCCCCTGAGCAGCTCCACGGCCTCACCCAGGGCGAGGTCGCCCATGCCTGTGAGGCGATGAAACGCATACAGCTCGCCGCGGGCCTGCTCCACGATCTCGAGCGCCTCCGAGAGCTTTCCCAGTGCCTCGACCGTCGCGTCGTCCAGGTGCTCGGGACGCAGGTGCGCCGCGTCCGGTCCATCGTGTTCCGTCATGGCCCCATGCTAGACAGACGCGGAGATCCGGTCAGGGGGTTGCCGTCGCCTGAGACAAGGGGGTTGGCGTCGCGACGCCGACGGAGCAGGATCGGCTCATGTCATCTTCTTCCGTGCCCGGCCCCGCACCCATGCTGGCGAAGTCCGTTCCCGAGCTTCCCGACCAGGACAGCGTTGCCGGCGGGCTCGGCTACGAGCCCAAGTGGGACGGCTTCCGCGGAATCGTCTCGTACGACGGGGAGTCGCTCGAGATCACGAGTCGCGGGTCGAAGCCTCTCACCCGGTACTTTCCCGAGCTGGTGGATGCCTTCCTCTCACAGCTCGAGGGGGCGTGCGTCATCGACGGGGAGATCGTGCTGCGGCGCGGCGCCCCGGGCGGTGAGCGGCTGGACTGGGACGCGCTCTCGCAACGGATCCACCCGGCCGCCAGTCGCATCCAGACCCTGTCGCAGGAGACACCGGTGAGCTTCATCGCCTTCGATCTGCTGGAGAGAGACGGTCGCTCTCTGATGGAGCAGCCGTTCTCCGAGCGGCGGAGTTCGCTGGCCGAGCTGCTCGGCTCGGCCGTCGCTCCCCTTCACCTGAGCCGGCTGACGCAGGACGCCGACACCGCCAGGCGCTGGCTCGTGGAGTTCGAAGGCGCCGGGCTCGACGGAGTGGTCGCCAAGCCCCTCGCCGCGCCGTACTCCCCCGGCAAGCGCGTGATGCTCAAGGTGAAGCATCACCGATCCGCCGACGTGGTCGTCATCGGCTACCGCGTGCACACGCGCGGCGAGGGCGTCGGTTCCCTGCTGCTCGGCCTCTACGACGACTCGGGCGAGCTGCGAAGCGTCGGCGGCGCCTCGGCGTTCACCGCAGCACGACGGCTCGAGCTCGTCTCCGAGCTCGAGCCCGCCGTGATGCGCGACTCCGAGGGCGCCGTCGTCACCGGTGAAGGAGAACGAAGCCGCTTCTCCTCGGGCAAGGACGTGTCATTCGTGCGCCTCGAGCCGACCATCGTCGCCGAGGTGCGCTACGACCAGATGGAAGGATCGCGGTTCCGCCACACGGTGCAGTTCGACCGCTGGCGGCCCGACCGCGAGGCACGCTCGTGCACGTTCGACCAGCTCGAGACCCCCGTCGCCTACGACTTCGGGGCCGTGCTCGAGTAGCGACGACGGGCGCGGAGCCCGATCATCGTGGCCCCGACGAGCAGGGTGAGCGACGAGACCGCGAGCAGCGGAACCGCTTCGGCCGAACCCGTGGCGGCGAGAGCAGGCTGAGGCGCGGCGGGTGCCGGCGCTGCCGGAGCGGCCGGAGCCACCTCGACCGGATTCGGCGCGGCCACCCCGTTGATCAGCACGGTGTCGTTCGCGAGCGACGCCGTGGCGAATGCGATGGCCTTCGACATGATGCCGAGGGCCTCCTCGTTGATGTTCTCGAGGTTGTCGCCGGCCTGGTGGTAGTTCTGGTCGTGGGTCTCTCCGACGATGCCGCCGAACAGGGCCGCCTCCGCTTCGGTCTTCACGTCGTCGGCGCCGGTGAACAGGCCCGAGGCCGGGATGCCGTTGTCGATGAACGCCTGGTAGTCGCTGCGTCCGTCGAACGAGGTGCCCACGAACGGCTGGCCGATCGACGTGAAGTAGTTCTCGAACACGTCCTCGGTCTCGATCGATCCCGGCGGGATCTCGGCGCCGGCCTCCACACTCGATTCGTCGGCGTCGTACGTTCCGATGATGTAGTTCGGAGAGCCGACCATGTCGAAGTTGAGGTAGGTGGCGATTCGATCGAGGGCGGCGGGGTCATTCGCCACCAGGTCGTCCACGTAGTGCGTGGACCCGACGAGACCGAGCTCCTCGGCCCCCCACCAGGCGAAGCGCACCTTGTTGTTCAGCTCGCCCTGCTTGGCGAGTTGCACGGCGACCTCGAGCAGGGTCGCGGAGCCGCTTCCGTTGTCGTTGATGCCCGGACCCTCCGGCACGCTGTCGAGGTGCGAGCCGAGCATCACGACGTTGTCGGCACGCCCTGTCGCGGTCTCTGCGATCACGTTGAACGTCGAGATCGTCTCGGTCGTCTGCTCGAGAGCGACGGAGATCGAGACGGCGCCCGCGCCGATCGCGGTGACGAGCGCGGCGCCTCGGTCTGCCTCGATGCCGAACGACGGCACGGTGCCGTCGACGACCTCGCCGAAAGTACCGTTCAGCGGGCCCGGCTCCGAGTTGTACACGAGGAGGGCGCGAGCGCCCGCGGCGGCGGCGGCCAGGGACTTCTCGGTGAACGAGCACACGCCGCGGCTGACGACGGCGATGCGGTCTGTCGCGTCGACTCCGGCCCAGTCGTCGTCGGTGCAGCCGGTGTTCACGGTGGGCAGGATCGCATCGAAGGTGATGGGCGCGGTGCCGGGCGTGTACTCCATGGGAATGGCCTGTTCCGGCGTGAGGGTCTCGCCACCCACCGTGACCGACTGCGACTGGATCGTCTGGGTCGTGGCCTCGAAGACCTGTCGCGAGGTGATGTAGCCCGCCTCGGCGAGCACGGCCTCGACGTACTGGCCACTCGCCTCGTACCCCGGACTGCCGGCGGCCCTGTTGCCACCGTTGCCCGGAGCATCCGCAATGGCCTGCAGGTCGGCGAGCCGCTCCATGATCGCGTCGACGGTGACGGAATCGGCGAATGCGTCCTGGTCCACGGCCGATGCGGATGTCGCGCCACCCCAGACCATGGCCCCCGCGAGAGCGGTGGCGCCGATCGCGGCGAGGGCGGAACGTGAACGTCGTTGTTTCTTCTGCAAGGGTCCCCCTGATGATGTGGCCCGCGGCTGCGGGCCGGTTTCGCCAGCCTAGGGAGACAGCAACGTGCCCCCAAGAGGGGGTACGGGACCGTTACTCATTCTTTACACCGACGAAACACGCAGGATGCGCGTCACAGCCGGATCAGGACGGCTTCTTCGCCCGACTCGGCTGCACCCGCGGCGGCTCGCCCGGCATCTTCGGGTAGTCCGGGGGGAAGGGAAGCTCGCCGAGGCCGTTCTCGACGTCTCGAGCCCACCACTCGAGAAGCACGTCGATCGACGCGGGCTTCTCACCCATCGCCGCCCAGGGGTCGCCCGTGGTCGACAGTCGCTCCGGAACGGTGAGGATCGTGAACTCCGCCGGGTCGGCACGATCGAGCTCGCTCCACTCGATCGGGCACGACACGGGAGCGTGGGCGAGCGCTCGCGGACTGTAGGCACCGGCCATCGTGCGGTCGCGGTTGGCCTGGTTGTAGTCGACGAAGATGCGTTCGCCGCGCTCCTCCTTCCACCAGTGCGTGGTGACGGCCTCAGGCATCCGGCGTTCGAGTTCGCGGGCCGCGGCGATCACCGCGTGCCTGACCTCGAGGAACTCCCACTCCGGCCGTATGGGTGCGAAGACGTGCAGCCCGCGGTTTCCCGAGGTCTTGATGAAGGCATCCAACCCGGCCTCGGCGAGGACCGCGCGCAACTCGACGGCGACGGGCTTGGCGTCGTCGAAGTCGGTGCCGGGCTGCGGGTCGAGGTCGATGCGCAGCTGGTCGGGATAGTCGCTGCGTTCCGCGCGCGAGGCCCACGGGTGGAACACGATGGTGTTCATCTGCGCGGCCCAGACGGCGGCGGCCGGTTCGTCGAGCACGAGCTGCGGATGCGTTCGGCCGCTCGGGTAGACGACCATCTCGCTGCGCACGTAGTCGGGAGTCCCCTTCGGCGGGTTCTTCGAGAAGAACTGCTCGCCGTCGATACCTCCGGAGAATCGCTGCAGCGACACCGGCCGGTCGCCGTTGGCCTCGATGAACGGCTCGCCCACCGTCACGAGATAGCGTGCGAGGTCGAGCTTCGTGATGCCCGCCTCGGGCCAGAGGACACGCGACGGAGAAGAGATGCGCACCTCTCGATCGCCATGGGGTCCGGGAACCGTGATGTGTGCCGCTTCGCTCGCCATAGGGGCAGGCTACCCGCGCTTGAGGGGCGGCGTCACGCCCCCGACGCCGCCCCGATGTGCTCGTTTCTTCTATTCGGCGGTCAGCGAGTCCACGTAGTCGCGGTTCTCGGAGATCCACTTCTCGACGACGGGGCCGAAGTCCTGGCCGTCGTAGTCGACGAACATGGCCTTCTCGAGCGAGTACAGCTGCTCCAGGTCCATCTCGTAGTCGCCGATCCACTCGGCGGCCTGCGGGAAGTCCTTCTCGAAGTCGGTCTTGGCGAACGCGTGCAGGCTCTCGACGGAGTCGAGCGTTCCCTCGGGGTCTTCGAGGTTCTTGATGGGCAGATCGGTGTAGGCCCAGTGCGGCTCCCACAGGGTCACGACGATGTTCTCGCCCGCGTCGGTGGCGCTCGTGAGTTCGGTCAGCATGGCCGCGGTCGACGACGTGACGTACTCCATGTCCTCGAGGCCGTAGCCCGGAATGACCCGTTCGGTCGTCGCCTTCGTGAGGCCGGCGCCCGGTTCGATGCCGACGATGCGGTTGTCGAACAGGTCGGCATTGTCGGCCAGCTCGGCGAGCGAGTCGATGGGGGCGTCCTCGTTCACGGCGATGGTGAGCTTCGACTCCTCGTTCCAGGCGCCGATGTCGACGATGTCGTCGCCGTACTCGTCGAGGTACGACGCGTGGGTGTCGGGCAGCCAGACGTCGAGCGTGAGGTCGTAGTCGCCGGTCGAGAGGCCGGAGAAGACGGGCGCGACGTCGGCGTACTCGAGTTCGACGTCGTACCCCTTCTCGTCGAGGATCGCCTTCCAGAGTTCAGACGCGGCGATGCCCTCGTCCCAGCCGTTGAACACGGCGAGGTTCAGCTTCTTCTGGTCGGCGTTGCCGTCTCCGACGACCTCCGCCTCGGTGGCGGCGCAGCCGCCGAACGCGAGCACGCCCGCGGTCGAGAGGGCGAGAAGGGAGAGAAGGCGAGTGCTGTTCTTCATTGGTGTTCCTGTTCTGGGCTGCCGGCTGGGGCGGCCCGTCGGGTGAAAAGGTCTGCGGGGCCGTGTGCCGGTCAGGCGGGGACCCGGTCGGAGTTCTTCGGCACGTCGGTTGCGGCAACGGGATCTGGATCACTGTGTGATGCGGATTCCGGGTTCGGTTCTGCAGTCGGCACTCGGCGGTGCAGGACGCGGGCGCCGAGCATCCGGCCCAGCACGGTCTCGCCCGTGCCGAGCGCGGCGGTCAGGCGGTCGAGGTAGATCGCGAGGATCACGACCGACAGGCCGGCCTCGAATCCGAGCGCCACATCGATGCGGTTCAGGCTGGCGACGACCTGGGCGCCGAGTCCCCCGGCGCCGACCATTCCGGCGATGACGACCATCGAGAGCGACAGCATGATCACCTGGTTGACACCGGCCATGATCGTGGGGCGTGCCAGCGGGAGCTGGATCTGCCGGAGGATCCGCCAGCGCGACGCGCCGAAGGCCTGTCCGGCCTCGACGATCTCCTTGTCGACGCCCCGGATGCCGAGCTCGGTCAACCTGACCCCGGGAGCCAGGGCGAAGATGACCGTGGCGACGATTCCGGGAACGACGCCAACGCGGAAGAGGATGAGCGCCGGAATGAGGTACACGAAGGCGGGCATCGTCTGCATGAAGTCGAGCACGGGCCGGATGATCCGCGACGCGATCGACGACGTCGCCGCCCAGATCCCGAGCGGGATGCTCACGAGGACCGCCAGCACGCTCGCGACGAGCACGAGCGCCAGGGTGTCCATGGCGTTCTCCCACTGGTCGACGCTCACGATCAGAAGGAGGCCCACTGCCGTGCCGAGCGCGAACTTCCATCCTCGGGCGAGATAGCCGAGAATCGCGGCGATGACGATCACCACCCAGAAGGGCGGCGATGCGAGCAGCAGGTCGACCACGTCATAGGCGGCCAAGAAGACCGCTCGAATGACGTCGAAGACGCCGCCGAAGGTGTCGGTGACGAAGGAGATGAAACCGGCTACCCAGGTTCCGAGGTCGAGACGGAAGTCGGTCATCGTACGGCTCCTTCCGTCGTCGACTCGCGGAGGGTCTCTGCGATGACCTCGAGCGTGAGCGTCGTGGGCGGAAGCTGGACCGGAACATCCGCCGTGTTCGTCGACACGTTGCCGAGCGCTGCGAGCAGCGTGACCCGGGGAATGACGCCGAGAAGTCGACCGTCGTCGCCGACCACCGCGATCGGCAGGTCGCTGCCGACCGACGGCTCGACGAGGTCGACGAGGTGTGCGTCGGAGGGCACGATGGTGGCCTCGTGCCGGAGGATGCCCTCGAGGTCGTTCTGATTCGATTTCACCTGACGGAGCACGTCGCGGTCGCGAACGACGCCGGCCAGAGTGCGGTCGCGTCGGGTCACGAACACCGCGGAGGTCTGCAGGTCTCGCATGATGCGCAGCGCGGCCCGGGGGCCGGCCGACAGCGGAAGCACGGCACGGGCCTGCTCCATCACGCTGGCGGCGGTGAGCACGCGGGCGCGGTCGACATCCTGCACGAACTGGGCGACGTAGTCGTTCGCCGGGTCGGTGAGGATCTCCTCGGGGGTGCCGATCTGCACGATGCGGCCGTCGCGCATCACGGCGATCCTGTCTCCGAGGAACATGGCCTCGTTGAGGTCGTGGGTGATGAAGACGATCGTCTTTCCGAGCTTCTGCTGCAGCTCGATGAGCTGCTCCTGCATCTCCCGGCGGATCAGCGGGTCGAGCGCCGAGAACGCCTCGTCCATCAGCAGGACATCGGTGTCTGCCGCGAGGGCGCGGGCGAGGCCGACGCGCTGCTGCATTCCGCCCGACAGCTCGCCGGGAAGCGAATCGGCCCAGCCGTCGAGCCCGACCGTGGCGACCATGTCGCGGGCCCGTCGCATCCGTTCGGCTTTGCCGACACCCTGGATCTCGAGGCCGTAGGCGATGTTGTCGACCACGGAGCGGTGCGGCAGCAGCGCGAAGTGCTGGAAGACCATGGAGACCCGCTGGCGGCGGATCTCGCGAAGCCTGGCCTTGGGCACGCCCGTGATCGAGGACCCGCCGATCGTCACGCTGCCGCTGGTCGCGTCGAGCAGACCGTTCAGCATGCGGATCAGCGTCGACTTGCCCGAGCCGGAGAGGCCCATGACCACGAAGATCTCGCCGGGCTGCACGTCGAACGATGCGTCGATCACCGCGGCCGTGCCGAGCGCGGACACCTCCGCCCTCGAGCTGCCGGCGCGGAGCCTGTCGACGATGTCGGATGGTCGGCGGCCGAACGCCTTGTAGAGGTTTTCGGCCTTCAATGCCGGGATAGTCGATGTCACGTGAAGAATCTCCGTCACGTCCGGCGGCTGTTAAATGCGGTCGCCAGAGGTGTTCTGTGCTCGCAGACGGGTTGTCGTAACCGCTCTCGACGCTGGAATGCAGCGCGGGCAGAAGCCATCATGAGAGCGCTTCGTCACGGCTTCACCGTACGAACCCGCGGCAATGCCTGCGGACGCGCGTCTTGGGGTGATGGGTCAATGGACCGGGGTCAACGGTAACAGCTATCCGACGCATGTCGACCCCAAAACGTCCCTCGAACGGGGGTCGCGGTCATTCGAAGCCGACGCGATCGGCGCGCTGGAGGCGATCGGCGGCGATGCCGATTCGTTACCAATCGGGGTAACGTGACGCGCATGGATGCCTACACGGAGAACCCCCGCACCAACGTTCTGTCGATCGTGAGCCTGGTCACGAGCATTCTCGGCCTGGCCGTGGTGCCGATCATTCTGGGTCATATCTCGCTCGCGCAGATCAGGAGAACCGGCGAGCAGGGCCGGGTCATGGCGATCATCGGCCTCGTGCTCGGATACCTCACCCTGCTCGGCTACCTCGTCTTCATCGGCATCCTCGTGGCCGTCTTCGTCGGTCGCGGAATGTCCGGGAGCTGAGAGTCGTTGAGAGGGTGAACGGCGCTCTTCGCATCCGCCGTCCGCACTCCGATACGAAAGCTGTCACTCCATGTCGATTCCGCTGTCCATCCTCGACCTCGCTCCCATCGCCCCGGGCCAGACGGCCCGCGAGAGCTTCGAAGGCAGCGTCGCGCTCGCGCAGGCGGCCGAGAGATCCGGCTACCGACGGGTCTGGTACGCCGAGCATCACAACATGCCCACCATCGCCTCGTCGGCGACGAGCGTCCTGATCGGCTACGTGGCCGCGCACACCTCGTCGATCCGCCTCGGCTCCGGCGGCGTGATGCTGCCCAACCACTCGCCGCTCACCATCGCCGAGCAGTTCGGCACCCTCGAGACCCTGTTCCCGGGTCGCATCGACCTGGGCCTCGGCCGCGCTCCCGGAAGCGACCAGAACACGATGCGAGCACTTCGGCGCGACCCGATGTCGGCCGACTCCTTCCCGCAGGACGTGGTCGAGCTCCAGGGCTTCCTCAGCGGAGACTCGCGCATTCCCGGTGTGCAGGCCGTGCCCCGGGCCGGCGGCATCGTGCCCCTCTACATCCTCGGCTCGTCGCTGTTCGGAGCCCAGCTCGCCGCGCAGCTCGGCCTGCCCTACGCGTTCGCGTCGCATTTCGCACCGGATGCGCTGCACGAGGCCGTGGCGGCATACCGCGGCGGGTTCCGGCCCTCGGCGCAGCTGGCGGAGCCCCACGTCATCGCGGGCGTGAACGTGGTCGCATCCGACGACCACGACGATGCGGTGGAGCAGGCCGCCACGACCCGGCGAGCCCGCGTTCGCGGAATGATCTCCCGCGGTCCGGCCACTCCCGACTACAGCGATGCGCAGATCGACGAGTTCCTCACCACCCCCAACGGACGCCAGATCGCCTCGATGATGACCTATTCCGCGGTCGGCACCCCGACAGAGGTGCGCGACTACCTCGAGGACTTCGCCCGCCACGCGCAGGCCGACGAGCTGATTCTGGCCCACCAGTCCCCCGAGCTGCCCGAGCGACTTCGTTCGGTGGAGCTCACCGCCGAAGCGATGGAGTCGGTCTCGGTCTAGCCCGTCCAGGTTCCCGGCGGCGACTCGATGATCGGCACCGGCGCGTACGACCAGTGGGCGCCGTTGGCGTAGTGGCTCGTCGCCCACGGCGACGCCCAGATGGCCTGCTCGATCTGGGCCGTCGGCGCCGACGACGAGAATCCGGCGACGATGCTCGCGTAGCCGGGGTTCGAGTGCAGGGCCTCTGCCGCGTTCTCGGCGGCGATCACGAGGGTGTCGTAGCTTCCCAGCCCGCTGTTGCCGCCGGACCCCCAGCCGTTGTTGAGCGGGTTGTTGCGGTTCCACCAGTCGTCGGGGCCGTTCTCCTGCCGCATCCAGCGCAGCATCACGGTGATGTTGTCGTCGGTGCGCGGAAAGTCGCCGAGGAGCAGCACGAGTTCGGCCCAGTCCCGGTTCGTGCTTCCGGCGGCCAGCCCCTGAACGCCGGCCACGGTCGCGAACGAGTCGCGCGAGATGGATGCCTGCGCAACTCCCTCCGGCAGGTCGAGCACCTGCTCACCGGCCCGGCGCGCGGAGGCGGAGTTCGCGAGAGCCGGCTCCTCCTGTGCGGGCAGGGGTGCCGGTGCGATCGCGGTGAGGGCGGCCAGCGCCAGCACCGCTGCTCCCGCAGTGAGGCCCAGGATGCGCCGCGCGAGTCGCGCGCGAACAGAGACCGGCCTGGCGACCGGCCTCGACGGGGGCAGGTGATAGCTGTTCATGGGCAGTAGGCCAACTGTACGCTCGGATCATGGCAGAGCTGTTCTCGAGAGATGACGTCTTCGCGGTCTGCGACGCCCTGCCGGCCACGCGGAACGAGACCCCGTTCGGCCCCGAGACGAGCGTGTACAAGGTCGTCGGCAAGGTCTTCGCCATCACGAACCTCGACGGAGAACCCGTGACGGTCACCCTCAAGGCCGATCCTCCCCACGCCGAGGCCCTGGTCAGGGACTATCCGTGGATCACGCCCGGCTACCACATGAACAAGCGTCACTGGGTGACGGTGACGATCGGTCCCGACGCGGATCCTCAGCTCGTCACCGACCTCATCGTCAACTCCTACGAGCGGGTCGTCGAAGGCCTGCCGCGCGCCAAGCGCCCGACCTGACGCCCGCATCCACGGCGTGGACTACCGTTGAGGGATGGCATCCTCTACAATTTCCGGCCCGACCGAGGCCGACGCCGCTCAGGCCGAGCAGACATTCTCCGATCTCGGCCTCGATGACGCAGTGCTCAAGGCGCTCAAAGACGTCGGCTACGAGACCCCGTCCGCGATCCAGGCAGCAACGATCCCCCTTCTCCTCGACGGCCGCGACGTCGTCGGCCTCGCCCAGACAGGCACGGGCAAGACGGCCGCATTCGCTCTTCCGATCCTCTCCCGCCTCGACCTCTCGCAGAAGACGCCGCAGGCCCTGGTGCTCGCTCCGACCCGCGAACTCGCCCTCCAGGTCTGCGAGGCCTTCGAGAAGTACGCCTCTCACCTGCGCGGCGTGCACGTGCTTCCGGTCTACGGCGGCCAGGGATACGGCGTTCAGCTCTCGGCCCTGCGCCGCGGTGTGCACATCGTGGTCGGCACCCCCGGCCGCATCATGGATCACCTCGAGAAGGGCACGCTCGACCTGTCGCAGCTGAAGTACCTGGTGCTCGACGAGGCAGACGAGATGCTCAAAATGGGCTTCGCCGAAGACGTCGAGACGATCCTCGCCGACACCCCCGACGACAAGCAGGTGGCGTTGTTCTCAGCCACCATGCCGTCGCAGATCCGACGCATCTCGGCCAAGTACCTGCACGATCCCGAAGAGATCACGGTCAAGAACAAGACCACCACCTCGGTCAACACGACCCAGCGCTACCTCATCGTGTCGTATCCGCAGAAGGTCGACGCGCTGACCCGCATCCTCGAGACCGAGAACTTCGAGGGCATGATCGTCTTCACCCGCACCAAGAACGAGACCGAGACGCTCGCCGAGAAGCTGCGGGCGCGGGGATACTCCGCTGCCGCGATCAACGGCGATATCGTGCAGGCCCAGCGCGAACGCACGGTCAACCAGCTCAAGTCGGGCAAGCTCGACATCCTCGTGGCCACCGACGTCGCCGCGCGCGGTCTCGACGTGGAGCGCATCAGCCACGTCGTCAACTTCGACATCCCCATCGACACCGAGTCGTACGTGCACCGCATCGGCCGCACCGGACGAGCCGGCCGCACGGGCGACGCGATCAGCTTCGTCACCCCCCGCGAGCGTCGCATGCTCACCGCGATCGAGAAGGCGACCAGGCAGCCGCTGACCGAGATGAAGCTGCCGAGCGTCGACGATGTGAACGCCACGCGACTCACCCGCTTCGACGACGCGATCACCGCCGCTCTCAGCCAGCCGGAGCAGATCCAGCAGTTCCGCGACATCGTCGGCCACTATGTGGAACACCACGACGTTCCGGAGGCCGATGTCGCCGCGGCGCTCGCCGTCGTCGCCCAGGGTGACACCCCCCTGCTGCTCGATCCGGAGCCGGTGCGCACGCCGCGGTTCGAACGCGATTCCCGCGAACGGCCCGAGCGGTCGGATCGCCAGGACCGGTTCCGCGACGACCGACCGGCCCGCGGCGAACGCGGCAGCCACGGAGACAAGTGGGAGCGTCCCGACCGCGGCGACCGGCCCGACCGTGCGCCCCGCAGCTCGGGACCGAAGACCACCTACCGCATTGCGGTGGGCAAGCGCCAGAAGGTCGAACCGCGCCAGATCGTCGGCGCCATCGCGAACGAGGGCGGGCTCAATCGTGGCGACTTCGGCGCCATCCAGATCAGGCCCGACTTCTCGCTGGTCGAACTTCCGGCCGACCTGTCGGGCGAGGTGCTCGACCGCCTGCAGAACACGCGCATCAGCGGAAAGCTCATCGAGCTCAAGCCCGATCGCGCGGGCAACTCGGCCAAGCGTGAGGATCGCCCCCGCTACGGTCGCGACTGAGCCCCGCTGAACGGCGCCGTACGGTCGGCTACTGCTTCGTGCTCTTCTCGATGCTCATCACGAGAACGACGCGATCAGCGGAGTCGGGCGGCGGCGTCTGTTCGGCGTTGCCGTAACGCTTTCCGAGCACGACGTAGAACGCTCCGGTGGGGTCCGGCTCGACGGCGATGAGCCGTCCGCGCACCTCGAGGTAGCGGAACGGATTCTCCGGGTCGATCACGGAGAGACTCATCGACGGATTGTGCTGCAGGTTCCTGAACTTGGCCCTCTTCGTCGTGTGGGTGAAACGCAGGGTGTCGCCGTCGCGCAGGAACCACATCGGGTTCACCTGCACGGTGTCGTCGGGGCGGATCGTTCCCAGGTGGCCGTAGTTGGCGTTCTCGAACAGCTCGGCGTAGTCGGCGGGGATGATGTCTGTCATGCCCTCATCCAAGCACGCAGACGCACGAGTGCACGAGAGATTCCGGGTTGGCCGAGCACCACGGCGGCGAGCACGATGAGCACACCGATCAGCTGCCGCGGGGTCAGGAGCTCGCCCGCGACGAGGGTTCCGAGCAGCACGCCCGTGACCGGATTCAGCAGACCGATCAGTCCGACTGTTCCGGCGCCGAGGTGGCGCAGTCCCGTGAACCAGGCCACGAAGGCCACGGCCGTTCCCACGATGGCGATGTATCCGTACGCGAGCACGGTCGTGACATCCATCGCCGGCGGCGCGCCCTCGACCGCGACGGCGACCGGCGCCAGTATCAGGCCGGCGGCGACGAGCTGCCACGCGGTCAGCGAGACGGCGTCGATGCCGGCGCTCCATCTCTGGGCGAGCACGTAGCCGAGAGACGACATCCCCAGAGCCGCAACGGATGCGATCACTCCGGCCGGGTCGACGGCGCGCGTTCCGGCCAGGAGCAGCAGAGCCACACCCAGGATGCCGATGGCCGCCGCGAGCACCTGCGCCACGCGCGGCCTTGCGTCGAGAAGAGCCCAGGCGAACAGCATCATCACCACGGGAGCAGCGGCCAT
This sequence comes from Agreia sp. Leaf283, assembly GCF_001422485.1. Classification (GTDB taxonomy): domain Bacteria; phylum Actinomycetota; class Actinomycetes; order Actinomycetales; family Microbacteriaceae; genus Agreia. The sequence goes on along the minus strand of NZ_LMNF01000002.1, from coordinate 39,932 downwards.
GACGGTCGACGCGACGCTGGTGGGCAGCAGCTGGGCGGCCAGATAGACCAGCACGAAGAAGGCACCCATGTTCAAGGTGCCGAGAACGACCGCCTTCCACCACCACGACCCGTGCGGACGGCGACGCACGATCGACAGCAGCAGGAGTCCCGCCGGGAGCGCCCGGATGAGCGCGCCATACAGCGGATACCCCTCCGGCAGATACTCCCGGGTGACGAAGTAGGTCGTGCCCCAGGCGATCGGCGCCACCGCGGTGACCAGCGCCCAGGTGCCAGGCCGGTGAACGGCACGCCTGCTCCATATAGCTTCCATGGAAACTATTATATCTTCCGCGGAAGGTAATATGGCGGTATGCGCGAAGATCAGTCGTCCAGCGAGCCCGACCACGTCGCCCGAATCCAACAGGAGTGGGAGCGAGAGAGGCCTGATGTCGATGTGCGCCCCCAGGGCGTCATCGGCAGGCTGCATCGCGTGGGCATGCATCTGACCGAGTCGATCGTGGAGGTGTACGCCCGTCACGGACTGGGAGAGGGCGAGTTCGATGTTCTCGCCGCCCTGCGTCGGGCAGGCGATCCATTCGAACGCGTGCCGGGGGAACTGGCCGCACACACCATGGTGACCACGGGAGCCGTCACGAAGCGGGTCGACCGTCTCGAACGCGCCGGGCTCGTGGCGCGCCGCGTGAGCGAGAGAGACGGGCGTTCGCGCGTCGTGGGGCTCACCGAAGAAGGTCGACACCTGATCGACGAGGTGTTCACCGAGCACATGGAGAACGAACGCGAACTGCTCGACGGCCTCACGCGTGACCAGGTCGAGCAGCTCGAGTCGCTCCTCACTGCCTGGCTGGCGCGCTTCGAGGGCTGAACCGGCAGGTCCGTATCACAGTCCGCGCACCCGGACTTTGCACGGGAACCACGCGGGATAATCGCTCTATGCCTACAGTGAACGCGTTTGCCGCGACCTCAGCCACCGAGCCCCTCTCCCGAACCACCATCGAACGCCGAGACGTCGGCGCGAAAGACGTCCTGATCGAGATCGCCTACTCGGGGATCTGCCACTCCGACATCCACACGGTGCGCGGCGAGTGGGGCGACGTCGCCTACCCGCAGGTCGTCGGGCACGAGATCGTGGGAACCGTCACCGAGGTGGGCTCCGACGTGACCCTGCACAAGGTGGGCGACCGCGTCGGCGTCGGCTGCATGGTCAACTCGTGCCGCGAGTGCGAGAACTGCCTCGCCGGCGAGGAGCAGTACTGCCTGAAGGGCAACACCGGCACCTACGCCTCGGTCGACCGCGACGGCACCATCACCCAGGGTGGGTACTCGACCCACATCGTCGTCGTCGAGGACTTCGTGCTCCGAGTGCCGGAGTCCATCCCCTTCGAGAAGGCCGCCCCGCTGCTGTGCGCCGGCATCACCACCTACTCGCCCCTCGCCCACTGGAAGGTCGGCCCGGACTCGAAGGTGGCCGTCGTCGGCATGGGCGGCCTCGGACACATGGCCGTGAAGATCGCACACGCCATGGGCGCCGAGGTCACGGTGCTCTCACAGAGCCTCAGCAAGCAGGAGGACGGCCTGCGTCTCGGCGCCGACCACTACTACGCCACGAGCGACCCGGCCACGTTCGAGAAGCTCGCGAACACCTTCGACCTGATCGTCAACTCGGTGAGCGCCAAGATCGACATCAACGCATACCTGTCCCTGCTCCGGCTCGACGGCACCCTCGTGAGCGTGGGCGCCCCGCCCGAGCCCCTGCCCGTGCAGGTCTTCAGCCTGTTCGGCAACCGCCGCTCGTTCGCCGGGTCGGGCATCGGCAGCATCCGCGAGACCCAGGAGATGCTCGACTTCTGCGCCGAGCACGGCATCGCGCCCGAGACGGAGCTCGTCTCGGCCGACTACATCAACGAGGCCTACGAGCGGGTGCTCGCCTCCGACGTGCGCTACCGCTTCGTGATCGACGTGGCGACGCTGGCCTGATCGACCACGCCCCCGCGAGCACCTGATTCGACGCCCATCCCGCAGCCGGGGGTGGGCGTCGAGTCATGTCCGGCGAAGCCCGCCTAGGCAGCCTGGGACTCGACCGCCCGAGGTCGGCGGCGGGCTGCAGCCCCGACTCCCGCTCGGCGGAGGGCCGCGGCGATGGCGATGCCGATGGCGGTCGCCGCCAGGCAGCTCGCGAGCGTCAGCATGAAGAAGACGATCTGCAGCCCGAGCGGGTAGGTGTCGAGCGCGAACGACTGGCGCGCGAGGATCGGGTAGGCGATGCCCACGACGACGGCCCCGGCGTAGTGCTGCCAGATGGTCCAGAAACGATAGCCGACCACGAGGAATCCGATCTCGGCGAAGAACGCCCACCAGACGTTCGTGGCGACCGTCGTGAATCCGTAGCCGGAGAAGGGCGCGAGTACGAGTCCCGAGATGATCCCCACGAGAAGACCGGCACCCGGGCGCTGAATGAGGCGCAGCGCGATGATCGCCGGAAGCAGCCACAGGCCGGCGATGGCGATCGAGAAGAAGGGCACTGTCGCGTACAGGGCGGTCGAGAGCCAGTTCGCGGGGGCGAGCAGCAGGCCTCCCGCGACGCCCAGCACGGCGCACGTCAGCAGGTAGGCGGTGGACGCTCTCTTCATCGGATGACTCTCCTCGGCGATACGGACCGGACGACAGTTGGTTAGGCAACCCTAACTTAGCGGGGATGTCGGTCGTGCGCGATACCGTGACGTCATGAATCCCACCGAATCGCCCCGGCAGACCTCGGCACGGGTCGCGGTATGCCGTGGTGTGGATGCGCAGGGCGCATGCACGGCGCCGGTCGCGCAGGGCGCCGAGCTCGATCTCTGCCTCCGACACCACCTCATCGCCTACGACTGGGTGGCCCGCGACGTCGGAGTCACCGACATCCTCCCCTCACCCTGCCTGGCGTGCGGCTCGAGGCTCGGCGTGCGCTACCCCTCGGGCTGGCTGTGCGCCGTGTGCGAGTGGAAGGTGGGCGACCTGCCCGACGGCGGTGTCGCATCCACCCGGGTCGACGTCGTCTACTACCTGCGGGCGGGCGACCGCATCAAGATCGGCACATCCGGCAATCCTCGAGCACGCCTCGCCCAGTTGAGTTTCGACGAACTCCTCGCGTTCGAGCGGGGCACGCGCACGCTCGAGCACCGCAGGCACGGGCAGTTCGGAGAGCACCGGCTGGGAGGCGGCGAATGGTTCGCCGTGCACGACGCGTTGCTGGCGCACATCGACGAACTGCGGGCCGGCGTCGACGACCCGTGGAACAGCTACAGCCTGTGGGTCAGCCAGCACCTCGCCGTGCACGGCTGACCCGCCCCCTCACTCTCGGCCGCGTTCCACCGTCACGCCGGTGAGCACGGGCGGCTCCGAACCGATGCTGTGGTCGACCCCGGTCAGAGTGACCGAGGCACGGGTCTGTTTGTCGGCGCACGAGCCGCCGACCCAGAGCTCGATGTCGCCAGGCTCGACCACCCGCTCGAAGTCGCGGTTGCTGAAGGCGAGGCGAGCCGTCGGAACGTCGAATGCGACGACGACGACCTCTCCGGGCTCGAGCTCCACCCGGGCATAGCCGAGCAGCTGGGCCACCGGGCGGGTGACGCTGGCCACGAGGTCGCGCCCGTAGAGCTGCACGAGGTCGCTTCCCCGGCGCTGTCCGCTGTTGCTGATGCGCACGCTCGCCCGGATGGTTCCGTCGGTGGCCACTCGTGGCTCGACGCGCAGGTCTGTGCGGTCGAACGTCGTGTACCCGAGCCCGAACCCGAACGGTCTCACCGGCGTGCTGTCCGAGCTGGTCACCTCGTTCGGTCCGCCGAGGATCGGGTGCAGGTAGCTGTAGGGCTGGGCTCCGGCCGAGCGAGGAAGAGAGACCGGCAGGCGACCGGACGGTTCCGCGTCGCCGGCCAGGATCGCGGTGAGAGCGTTGCCGCCCTCCTCCCCCGGAAAGAACGACTGCACGACGGCTGCGGCGGGCGTCGGTCCGTCGAGCGCCCAGCCGATGGCGTAAGGGCGTCCCGAGAGAACGATGACGACGACGGGCGTGCCCGTCGCAATCACCGCCTCGACGAGGTCACGCTGCACTCCGGGCAGGTCGAGCGACTCGACGTCATTGCCCTCACCGACGGTTCCTCTGCCGAAGAGACCGGCTCGATCGCCGACGACCACGATGGCCACGTCACTCGACCGGGCGGACTCGACGGCTGCGGCGATTCCCGTGCGATCGTCGCCCTCCACGGCGCACCCGTGCTCCACGTCGATACGCGCGCCGGGATATCTCGATCGAAGCGCCTCCTCCACGCTCGGGATCTCGAATCCGAGAGGTGTACCCGGGTGGTGCGCGAGCACGTGGTTCGCGAACGAATAGCAGCCCATCAGCGCCTCGGCGCTGTCGGAGTTCGGGCCGATCAGTGCGACGCTCGTCGGCGTCGCGAGCGGCAGGATCCCGTCGTTCGACAGGAGCACGATCGACTTCTCGGCGAGTTCCCGTGCGATCGCCCGGTGCTCGGGGTCGTCGAGGTCGATGGATGCGGGAGGAGTGTCGAAGGTCGCATCGAGCAGGCCGAGATCCACTTTCTGCGCGAGCACACGCAGAACCGCTCGATCCACGAACTCCTCAGGGGTGCGTCCGTCGCGAATCCGTTCGAGGAGCGGCTCCAGATAGGCATCGCCGCTCGGAAGCTCGACATCGATTCCCGCCTCGAGGGCGAGATGGGCCGCCTGTCCTGGATCGGCGGCCACGGCGTGCATGGTCTCGAGGAATGCGACGGCGAAGTAGTCGGAGACGACGACGCCGTCGAAACCCCACCGGTCGCGGAGGATGCCCGTCAGGTACTCGGGTGTCGCGGCGACCGGCACACCGTCGACCTCGGCGTAGGAGTTCATGACGCTGCGCACCGCGCCGGAGCGCACGGCCATCTCGAACGGAGGCAGCAGCACGTCCTCGAGCTCGCGACGCCCGACGTGGACCGGGGCGTGGTTGCGGCCCGCCTGAGACGCCGAGTAGCCGACGAAATGCTTCAGGGTCGCGTGCACCCCGGCATCCTGCAGGCCCCGCACGTAGGCGGTGCCGATGGTGCCGACGACGTAGGGATCCTCGGCGATGCACTCGTCGACCCGGCCCCATCGGGGGTCGCGGATGACGTCGAGCACCGGGGCGAGGCCCTGGTGCACACCGAGCTCGCGCATGGAGCGGCCGATGGCGTGTCCCATGCGTTCGACCAGCTGCGGATCGAAAGCCGCACCCCAGGCAAGCGGTGTCGGGAACGTCGCGGCCTTCCAGGCGGCGAGGCCGGTGAGGCACTCCTCGTGTACAAGGGCGGGGATCCCGAGGCGGGTCTCCGTCTGCAGCCGGCGCTGCTCCGACCACAGCCATGCTGCGCGCTCCGCGGGGTCGACGGGCCGCGTGCCGTAGACCCGCGTGAGGTGACCGAGGCCGTGCGCCGTCGCATCCTCGTACCTCGTCGACGAGGCCATCTCGCCCGCCATGGGCGCCACGACCTCGTCGCCCTGGTCGACCCAGAAACCCACCAGTTGAGCCAGTTTCTCCTCGAGAGTCATGCGCGCGAGCAGCTCGAGCACGCGGGAGGATGCCCCGGGAGTCGCCGCGGCGATCTCCACCTGTCCGATACTCACGCGCTCAGCCCTTGACCGCACCGGTGAGACCGCCGACGATGCGACGTTCGAACAGGCTGAAGAAGACGAGGGCCGGAATCATCGACAACGACGTGAAGGCGAGCACCTTGGCGGTGTCGACGGCGTACTGCGAGGCGAAGGCCTGCGTTCCGAGCGGCAGGGTGTACGACGCCTCTCCGTTCAGGATGAACAGCGGCAGCAGGTAGGCGTTCCAGCTCGCGATGAACGCCAGGATGCCGACGGTGATGACACCGGGAAGCGACAGTCGCACGACCATACGGAAGAAGAACCCGAGCCGGCCGAGTCCATCGATCGCGGCGGCCTCCTGCAGCTCGTTCGGAATGGCCGCGAGGAAAGGCACCAGCACTATGATCGTGAGCGGCAGAGCGAAGGCGATCTGCGGGATGATGACGCCGGCGAGGGAGTTGGTCAGGCCGAGGTTGCGCACCAGGATGTACAGCGGTGTGATCGCAACCGTGAGCGGGAACATGAGCCCCGCCGTGAACAGCGCGTAGACGGCCGCCCTTCCGCGGAACGCGTAGCGCGAAAGACCATAGGCGGCCATGAGTCCCAGCACGACGACGAAGACGGTGGTGCAGACAGCGGCGACCGTCGAGTTGAGCACCTGCGTCCAGAACGACCCGCTGGCCAGGACGTCGCCGAAGTTCGACCAGGCCCAGGCCTGGGGGAATCCCGAGGGATCGACCGTGATCTCGGAGTTCGTGCGGAACCCACCGAGGATGATGTACGCCACGGGCGCCAGCATCAGCCCGACCAGCACGAGGGCGACGAGGTAGGAGATCAGGCTGGAGCGCCTGCTCTGTTCCGACACTCGCCTGCGGCGGGGTCGGGATGCGAGGGGTGCGGCGATGGCCATCAGTGTGCGCCTCCGGTAGTGGTGACCGCTGAATCGCGGCGCAGGATGAAGCGCTGGTAGAGGAGCGCGACGACGAGGGAGATGAGGAAGATGACGACCGCCACGGCGTTGCCGTAGCCGTAGCTGCCCGAGTTGCGACCATTCGCCACCATGTAGGTCGCCATGGTCGAGGTGCCCGCAGTGCCGGCCACGTATTGACCCCAGACGATCCAGACCAGGTCGAAGAGTTGCAGCGAGCCGATGATCGACAGGAACGCCCAGATGCGAACGGTCGGTCCCATGAGCGGCAGAACGATGTAGCGCTGAACCTGCCAGTAGCTGGCCCCGTCGATGCGCGCGGCCTCGGTGATCTCGTCGGGAATCCCCTGGAGTCCGGCGAGGAACAGGATGACCGCGAACCCGACGTACTTCCACGTGATGATCACGAGCAGGGTCCAGATCGCCACGCTCGGGTCGCTGAGCCAGTCGGTGGCGAGGCCTCCGAGTCCGACCTTCTCGAGCAGGCCGTTCAGAGCGCCGTTGGACTGGAGCATCAGGCTCCAGCCGAGGCCCACGACGACCTCGGAGATGACGTAGGGCACGAAGATCAGAACCCGGATCAACGATTGGAAGCGCAGCTTGCGGTTGAGCAGAAGCGCGATGCCGAGGGCGAGGGGGCCCTGCAGCACGAGCGACATCACCACGATGAACCCGTTGTGACCGAGGGCCTCCAGGAAGGCCGGGTCGGTGAGGATGGTGATGTAGTTGCGCAGACCCACGAAGTCTGTGGCCGCGCCGTAGCCCGACCAGCTGAAGAAGCCGTAGTAGGCGGCGAGGACGACGGGCAGGATGACGAAGGCCAGGAAGACCAGCAGGGCGGGGCCGATCAGCAGCAGGAGCTCTGCTCGCTTGGGCCAGTGGGACCGGGCGCGCGGGCTCGGAACCGCCGGGGGAAGCGCCGAAGCGCCTCCCTCGGCTGGGCGCCGGCTGCCCCGCGCGGCTTCCTCTGTGTGCGTTTCTTCGCGCAGGACAGCCATCGGTTTCTCTCCTAGGACTTCGCTGCCGCAGCGTTCACGGCGTCGACGATGCTCTGCGCATCGCCCTTGCCCGCGAACATGTCGACGACCGCGACGTTCAGCGCGTTGCCGACGTTCTGCCCGTAAAGCGTGTCGAGCCACACACTCACGTAGGGAGCGTCGTTGTACGCGGCCAGCACGTCCTTCAGAGCAGGGTCGGTGACGGACGACTGGGCCTCAGTCGATGCGGGCAAGGTCTGGAACGCCGTGGCGTACGCCTCCTGGTTGGCCTTCTCTGCCGTGAAGTTGAGGAAGTCGACGCACTCCTTCGGAGCGTTCACCCAGCAGGTGAAACCGTCGACGCCACCCATCATGGCTCCGGCCTCACCGTCGCCGCCCGGCACCTCGGGGAACGGGAACCACTTCAGGTCGGCGAGAGGCTTCTGGTCGGGGGTGAGGGATGCGATGACTCCCGGATCCCAGGCGCCCATCAGTTCCATGGCGGCCTGCCTGTTCGCGATCAGACCGGCAGAGGAACCCGCGCCCTGCTGGGCTGCGGTGGTGAGGAAGCCGTCGTTGAACGGCTCCGTCTTGATGAACGACTCCAGATTCTCGCCGGCCTTCAGCCAGCAGTCGTCGTCGAAGTTGCGGCTCGTGGCTGCCTCGTTGAGCACATCCTGCGAGCAGGCGCGCAGCGCGAAGTTGTAGTACCAGTGGGCTGCAGGCCACGCGTCCTTCGCTCCGACGGCGATGGGGGCGATGCCGGCCGCCTTGAGCTTCTCGTCGGCGGCCTCGAGCTCGTCGATCGTCTTCGGAGTGTCGGTGATGCCCGCCTGGGTGAGCAGATCAGACGAGTAGAAGAAGCCGGACGGGAGCACTGCAGTGGGCACTCCGTAGTTCTTGCCGTCGATCTCGAACGCCGAGAGGCTGTTTCCGACCGCCGTCTTCGTCGCGTCGGTGAGCCCCGATGTGAGGTCCATCGCCTGGCCTGCCTTGACCACGTCGGCGAGCTTGCCGCCGCCGCGCGCCATGAAGATGTCAGGCGCGTCGCCGGAGTTGAGGGCGGTCTGCAGCTTGCCGTCCATCTCCTCGTTCTGCACGGACTGGATCTCCACGGTGACGTTGGGGTTCGCCTTCTCGAACGCGGCCGCCGTGTCGTCCCAGTACTTCTTGCCGTCGCCGGTCGTGGAGTTGTGCCACATCGTCAGAGTGACTTTCCCGTCGGCGGAGTCGCTCGATCCGGCGCTGCATCCGCTGAGCGCGAGTGCGCCCACGAGGATCGCGGCCGAGCCAGCGACGAATTTGGTGAGTCTCATGTGATTCGAACCTGCTCTCTTCATTGAGGGGCGCCCGCGGCTGTGCGGGCGCTGTGCTGGTGCACGGGGTCGTGCGTCGTACCGTCCGACCTGATACCCGGATCCGTCATGGATCCGAGGCGATGCTGTCGGGTCGGGCGTCATCAGTGTGCGTGACCCCGTGAGGACCGTCAAACGTTTTCGAAATCATTTTCGCACGGCCCGAAATCCGCACTAGGATCGGCCCATGATGGCGAGGGCGACAATCCACGACGTCGCTGCGGCGGCGGGTGTGTCCGTCGCCACCGTGTCGAAGGCCGTCAACGGTCGCTACGGCGTGTCGGCGGGCACCACCGACCGCGTGCTCGCGGCGGTGGCGGCCCTCGGCTACGAGTCGAGCCTCGTCGCGAGCAGCATGCGCTCGCGACGAACAGGCGTGATCGGCGTGCTCGTGGCCGACTTCGAGCCGTTCAGCGCGGAGGTCTTGAAGGGCGTCGCCGTCGGCCTGCGAGACTCCCGCTACGACCTCCTCGCCTACAGCGGATCGCGCCGCGGCGACGGGGAGGGCTGGGAGCGCCGATCGCTGAGCAGGCTCAGCGGCACCCTGATCGACGGGGCCATCATCGTCACCCCGACCATCGTGAACGTCGCAGCCGACGTGCCGATCGTGGCGGTCGACCCCCACACCGGTCGAGCCGACCTCCCGACGGTCGAGGCCGACAGCCGAGGGGGCGCGTTCGAAGCGACCGCCTACCTGATCGGCCTCGGCCATCGCCGCATCGGCTTCGTCTCCGGGCGTCCCGATCTCAAGTCGTCGCGTCTGCGCGACGCCGGCTATCGCGAGGCCCTGGCCGCGGCATCCATCGCCTTCGATCCCGACCTCGTGCGGGTCGGCTTCTACGAGGCCGACACGGCCCGCCGCGCCGCACAGGAACTGCTGATGCAGCGCGACCCTCCGACCGCCGTTTTCGCCTCGAACGACCTCTCGGCGATCGCGATCATCGAGGTCGCCCGCTCTCTCGGACTCGACGTTCCACGAGACCTCTCCGTCGTGGGTTTCGACGACGTGCCCGAGGCCTCCCGACTCGCCCTGCCCCTGACCACGGTGCGCCAGCCCATGCAGAGCATCGGTCAGGCCGCGGCGCGCATGCTGACCAGCCTCATGGACGGCGAGACGCTGTCATCGACCCACGTGCTCCTGCCCACCCGACTCGTCTCCCGGGCCACGACGGCTCCCCCGCGCGTCGCGGACACACCCCGCTGAGAGCAGTTCGCCTGCGCTCGGCGCGGCTCGATTGCTACAGTGAGCCGAAGTCGAGGGGGCGCACGTGACGGGTTCGGGTCTGAGTTCCGCCGAGGTGGCACAGCGCGTCGCCGACGGCAGGACGAACGCGTTCGTCCAGGACACGAGCCGCAGCGTGTGGAGCATCGTGCGCACCAACGTGCTCACGCTCTTCAACGGCATCATCCTCGTGTGCTTCCTGGTGCTTCTCGCGATCGGCCGCTGGCAGGACGCCCTGTTCGGCTTCAGCGCGGTCGCCAACGCGGTTATCGGCAGTGTGCAGGAGTACCGGGCCAAACGGGCGCTCGACCGACTGGCCGTGCTGAATGCCCCGCACGCCCGAGTGCTGCGAGACGGCTCCGAGACCGAGATCGACATCGCGCTCGTCGTGGTCGACGACACGCTCGTGCTGCGGGCGGGCGACCAGGTGGCCGCCGACGGACTCATCGACGCCTCGAGCGGCCTGCAGGTCGACGAGTCGATGCTCACCGGCGAATCGGATGCCGTCGAGAAGGTACCCGGGGATCGCGTGCTGTCGGGCTCGGTCGTCGTCGGGGGCGAGGGCACCGCGGTCGTCGACCGCGTCGGCGCGGACTCGTTCGCGAACTCGCTCTCCGCCGAGGCGAAGCGATTCTCCCTCGTCGCGAGCGAACTGCGCTCCTCGATCAACCGGGTGCTGAAATGGGTTGCCTGGATCATCGGCCCGGTCGCCCTGCTGGTGCTGAACGCCCAGATGATGACACAGGGCGGCTGGGTCGACGCGGCCTCGAGCGGAGGCTGGCGTGTCGCCGCCACGGCGACCATCGCCTCGGTCGTCGCCATGGTGCCGCTGGGTCTCGTTCTGATGACGAGCATCACCTTCGCCGTCGGAGCGGTCAAGCTCGCGAGGCAGCAGGTTCTCGTGCAGGAGCTTCCCGCGGTCGAGGGCCTCGCCCGGGTCGACATGATCTGCCTCGACAAGACCGGAACGCTGACGCAGGGCGACATCGTGTTCGACGAAGCGCACGTGCTTACCGAGGTCACCGGCTGGGAGGGGGTGCTCGCCTGGTATGGCGTGCAGAACGACGCGAACGCGACGGCACGCAGTCTCGCCTCCCGGTTCACGGACTCGCCCCGCGAGGCCGTTCTCGATCGTGTGCCGTTCTCCTCCGCCAGAAAGTGGAGCGCCGTGATCTTCGACGACGGCATGTGGGTTCTGGGCGGGCCCGAGATGGTCTTCCCGTCCGGGAAATCCGACGGCGACGATCACCAGCAGCTCGCGGCACGGGCGGCGGAGCTCGCGGCCACCGGTCGCCGCACCCTCGTCCTCGCCCACGGCTCGCCGACCGACGACGAGACGGTCCCCGCCGACGCGGTTCCGGTCGCGCTCCTCACCTTTCGCGAGAACATCCGTCCGGATGCCGCCGAGACGCTCGGCTACTTCGCCGCCCAGGGCGTGGGCGTGCGCATCATCTCCGGCGACAATCCTCAGACGGTCGCGGCCATCGCGCGTGAGGTCGGTCTCGACGCGCCCCGCGGTTTCGACGCCCGCGAGCTGCCCGACGGCGACGATGAGCTGCTCGCGGTGCTGAACGAGTACATCGTGTTCGGCCGGGTCACCCCGGATCAGAAGAAGCGCATCGTGGTGCGGCTCAAGGCAGCGGGCCACACGGTCGCCATGACCGGAGACGGGGTGAACGACGCGCTCGCGATCAAGGAGGCCGACATCGGGGTCGCGATGAACTCGGGGGCCGCCGCCACCAAGGCGGTCGCCCGGCTGGTGCTGCTCGACGGGCGCTTCTCGCACCTGCCCAGCGTCGTGGCGGAGGGGCGCCAGGTGATCGCGAACATCGAGCGCGTGTCCATGCTGTTCCTCACCAAGACCGCGTACGCCACGTTCCTCGCGATCACCTTCGGCATCCTGCTGCTGCCGTTTCCGTTCCTGCCTCGACAGCTGTCGGTGACCGACGGCCTGACCATCGGCATCCCGGCGTTCTTCCTCGCGCTGCTGCCGAACGCCCAGCGCTATGTGCCCGGCTTCTTGCGCCGCTCGCTCACCTTCGCCATCCCGGCCGGCGTCGCCGTGACGCTCGGCATCGCCGCCTACGCGCGGCTCGCAGCCGGCCAGAACATCGCCGAGGCCGAGATCCGCACCGGCTCGACCCTGATCCTCACGATCATCGGTCTCTGGATCCTCGTGGTGCTGTCACGCCCGGTGACCAGGTTCAAGGGCGTGGTGATCGGCGCCATGATGATCGGCCTCGTGCTGGTGTACACGGTGCCGATCGTGCGCGACTTCCTTCAGCTCGTCGACCTCACGCTGCCGACCGCCCTGCTCGTGCTCGCAGCCTCGCTCGTGTCGATCGCGCTGATCGAGATCGTGCGCTTCGCCCACCGCAGGATAGCTCGCCGTGACGCGGAGCTGGCCGTGAGTCAGCGCGGGGCGAAGTAGCGACGCCCTGCTCCCGTCCACAGGGGCAGGATGACGGCGGCCGACGACACGAGCTGCACTGCCACGCCCGACCAGTCGCCGTCGCCCGCGACGATCAGATCGGCGATCGCCAGGGCGAGGGCGAGCAGCAGTACGACAGTGGCTGACACCCGAGCCGCCCGGCTCCCCCGGGCCACCCCCGACGCGAGCGCTATGACGAACAGTCCGAACAGGATCATGCCCGCACCGAAGAGCGACACGAGAAGGCCGACGTCGCCGGTCGGCGCGTCGGGAATGTAGCGAATGAACAGGGTCAGGATGCCGAGGGCGATCTGGGCGATCCCGCCCAGGTACATCACCACAACGGCGACGGTGACGAAGCCAGGCCGATCCCGTGAAGCGCTCTGAGTCATACCGCTAAGAGAACCACGGATGCGGGCCGACGCGCATCAACCGGGGCGCCGCCCCGAGAACACGGCGTGCAGCAGCGGAATCGCCGAGACCGCCATGAGCACGGTGCCGAACACCGTGTCATCGGCTCGCACGAGGGCACCCGCGAGCAGCAGGGCACCGAACAGCAGCGCCGATACGAGCCGGCGGGCCGCGTGCTCGAGCCGCATCACCCGGCGCTCCAGCCCCGGGTTGGCCACGGCGACGGAGCCGTCCTCGATGCGTGTCACCAGACCATCGATGCGCTTGGGCAGTCTCCAGACGAGGGCGGCATTGTCGACCGCCTGCCTCCCCAGATCGCCCACCACGTTGCCGCGCTCGTCGCGGATGAGCTGCGCCGCATAGGGCTCGACGGAGTCCCACAGGTTGAACGACGGATCGAGCGCGCTGCACACGCCGGAGGTCAGGGACATGGCGCGGATGATGAGCAGGAAGTTCTCCGGCAACTGGAACGGCAGCGACCTGACGACGTGGCCGAACTGGTCGGCGAAGTCGCGGAACTCCCGGGGGTCGACCTCGCGCAGCTCGGCGAACCCCATTCCGCCGAAGCGGGCGAAGAGCTGGGTCATGGCGCGTTCGAGTTCGGTGGTGTCTGCCGACGGGAGCAGCACGCCCACGTCGCGGATCGCATCCACCAGGCCCTTGCCGTCGCGCGACGCGGCGGCGATAAGCAGCTTGCGCAGCCCGCTGCGTGTGTTGCCGGGCACCTCGCCCATCATGCCGAAGTCGATGAAGGTGAGCTTCCAGGTGGTCGCGCCCGACGCATCCGGCCCGTCGCCCGTGGGGGTCACGAAGATGTTGCCGGGGTGCGGGTCCGCGTGGAAGAAGCCATTCGTGAACAGCTGGTCGAACATCACGGCGGCGAAGACCGGCGCGACCTCGGCGGGATCGATGCCGGCGGCGCGGAGTGCGGCGGCGTCGGTGATCTTGATCGCCGTGACGTCTTCGAGTGTCAGCACCCTGCGCGTGGTGCGCTCCCAGACGATCGACGGCACGGCCACCCGGTCGTCGCCGGCGAAGTCCGCGGCGAATCGCTCGGAGCTCGCGGCCTCGTGCAGGTAGTCGATCTCCTCGAGGCTCGTGGCCGCGAACTCCTCGACGAGGGAGGGCATGTCGACGCGGTCGGAGACGAGGCGCACATGGCTCAACCACCCGCCCACCTTGCGCAGGGCGGCCAAGTCGACGTCGACGATCTCGTCGATTCCCGGACGCTGCACCTTGAGCACGACACCCGTGAGCCCGGTATCGGCGGCATCGCGCGGAGACAGAAGCGCCCGGTGGGCCTGGCCGAGGGATGCCGCGGCGACGGGCGTCTCATCGACTCGCGCGAACGCCGTCTCGAGCGACACGCCCAACTCGGCCTCCGCGAGCGCGCGAATGGCCGCGAACGGAACCGCGGGAACCTCGTCTTGCAGTCCCTCGAGCTCCTTGGTGATCTCGGGCGGAAGCACGTCGAGGCGCGACGACATGAACTGGCCGACCTTGATCATGAGTCCGCCGAGGTCGACGGCGAGCACGTGGAAGCTGCGGGCGAAGCGCTGCATGCGCCGGGTGCGCGTGCGCTCCGCAATTCTCAGCAGGCCGATGCGGGGCAGGAACAGTTCGAACCACCAGGTCACGGCCAGGTGCCAGGCGGAGAAACGCAGGATGCGACGATAGCGCGCTCGCGTGTTGCCGGCGCCCGCCGAGCCCGTGTTCCCCTGGGAGAAGGTCGGTGCCCCGTTCGGTCTGACCGACGTCACTCCCGTCAGTCCTGCGCGAGGATCGAGTACAGGCGACGACGGGCGTCGTCGAGCACGGCGACGGCCTGCTGCACCTGCTCCGGCGTGCCGGTACGCCCCACCTGGGCGGCTGCCTGAGCGAGCTCGACGCCTGACTTCGGCAGGGCGCCGAAGCTGGGGCCATCGTCCTTCGTGTCGGTCGACGCCCAGGGGGTCGAGGTGCCGTCGGTGTCGACGACCTGTCGGCCGGCGTCGGTCAGGGCATAGGTCTTGCGCCCGTTCGACTCCTCGGCGCTCACGAGACCTTCGTCGGACAGCAGCTGCAGGGTCGGGTAGACGCTGCCGGCGCTGGGCTTCCAGCTGCCGCCCGAGCGCTCCTCGATCTCGCGGATGATCTGGTAGCCGTGCATGGGCTGCTCGGCGAGCAGCGAGAGCACGGCGGCGCGCACGTCGCCCTTGCCCATGCGGGTGCCCGCTCCGGTCTTCTTCTCGAAGGTGGCGCGCAGTTGTTCCATCGCCTGCCACATGCCGTCGGCATTTCCGAGATTGCCGAGGTTGAACCCGCCTGCGGGGAATGAGTTGCCCATGATGTCCTCCAAATGAACTCGCGAACGATAGTCAACGATATATCGGCAAGCTGACAGCCGGCTCCGTGTTCGACGGGATTCGCGGCGGGGTGCTCTCAGTCCCTGTCGCTCTTCTCGAAGTAGAGCGACAGGAAGATCGCCATGATCGCGGCACCCGCTCCGACGGCCGCATTCTCGCCGGTCGTGCGGTCGCGACGCAGCAGTGCCGCCCCGGCCGCCGCGTTCAGGGCGCTCCACGCCACGTTCACCGTCGGCGACGAGAGTCCACGGCCGGGCGGACGCGCGAACGGCGACGGGAAGCGCCTGCCCTGAACACCGGCGACGCCGTGCGGCACCGCGTTGACGAGAAAGACACCGGCAGCGAACTGCCTCAGGATCGTGGATCGGGACATGGGTCCTATTCTGTGCCCTCGGGGTGGGGATCGCGCTGCGAATCAGGGGTCGAATCGGGCGCCCCGTCGGTCGTCCCGTCGGGCGTCCCGTCGGGCTCGCCCTGTCGGGTGACGATCCTCATGGCCTCGAAAATCGCCTCGTCGAAGTAGTCGTCCGGGTCGTCGATCAACCGTTCGATCGCGAGGGCGTGCGCTCTGACCCCGGTGCTCGGGTGGATCCTCGCCGCTCGGAGCGCCGGAACGGCATGATCGCCGAGCTCCGCGAGCGCCCGGGCGAGACTCAGCTGCACGTCGCGATCGCCACGGCCGAGCTGCGTGCTCAGCATCGTCGCCACCTCCCCCTCCTGGCCGACCGGCACGAGGATGACCCCGGCGCGCCAGGCCGCCCGTGCGACCGACTCGTCGGCATCCTGTATTGCGCTCTCGGTGACGGCCGCCCACCCGCGCGGGTCGCCCACCTTCGACAGGCTGTGGAACGCCTGGCTGCGCGCCTGCGGCACGGCCGATGTCGTCTCACCGGTCAGGCGTGGCACGGTGAGGTCGGCCGGATGCCGCGTCAGGGCCCAGGTGAGCATGTCGCGCACGAAGAAATCGGCTTCGACCGCGCAGCGATCGACGAGGACATCGACGTAGTCGTCGTTCGGATAGGTACCGGCCGAGAGCGCGGCCTGAAGCCTCGTCGAGGCGTCCGCCGAGCTCAGGGCTGCGCGCAGTGCCTCGTCGGGTCGCGTGTTCATGACGTCCTCATGCGTACCAGTCAACACTGTCGGGCACGGGAGCGTGCCCGTATGACGCGTACACGGGCAATAGACTCCGGGGCATGCGCCTCGGAGTCATCGATGTAGGGTCCAACACCGTCCACCTCCTGGTTGTCGACGCCCATCCCGGAGCGAGCCCCGTGCCTTATCACTCCCAGCGCTCCACGCTGCGGCTCATGCGCTATCTGGATGCCGACGGTGCGATCGTCGAGGAGGGCGTGCAGCTCATCGTCGCGGCCGTGAAGGAGTCCGCCGAGACCGCCCGCGACATCGGGGTCGACGACCTCATCTCGACGGCCACCAGCGCCATCCGCGAGGCGGCGAACGGCGAGGAGGTGCTGGCTCGGATCGCGCGGGAGACCGGCGTCGAGCTGCACGTGCTCTCGGGCGAGGACGAGGCCCGCATCACCATGCTCGCCGTGCGACGCTGGCTCGGCTGGTCGGCCGGCGAGATCCTGCTGTTCGACATCGGGGGCGGGTCGTTCGAGATCGCGCAGGGCGCCGACGAGTACCCCGACGTTCAGGCGTCTCTTCCCCTCGGCGCCGGGCGCACGACGGTCGGATTCCTTGCCGAGGATCCACCTCAGCGCGCCGACATCTCGAGACTGCGCGCGCACGCCCGCGCCGAGCTGACTCGACTGCGGGATCAGCTGTTCGCGGATCGGCCGCGCCCCAAGCGAGTGGCCGGCACCTCCAAGACGATCCGCTCGCTCGCCCGACTGGTCGGTGGTCCGTCGGATCCGGTGACCGGCGACCTGGCCCAGCTGCACTATGCGGGTCTGCGCGAGTGGGAGCCGTCCCTGCGGGCGATGACGGGTGCCGCCCGCGAGCACCTGCCCGGCATCACGCCCGAGCGCGGATATCAGATCCTCGCGGGCGCGGTCGTGCTGCGCACGGCCATGAAGGTGTTCGACGTGCAGACGATGACGATTTCGCCGTGGGCGCTGCGCGAAGGGATCGTGCTGCGCTACATCGACGCACTCGACGGACGCGACCGTGCGTTCGGCGCGCGTACCGCGCTTGCGGTAACCGCGGCCGAAGAGTGACTCCTCTGGGTTGACGCGCCCGCCTCTCGTGGCCAGGAGCATGAGATGGGGGGCAAATTCCTGTGTCCCCGCGAGAGGAACACATGAAGAGATTTGCCCGAAAAGCCATTCTGTCCGTGGCCGCCGTCGGCGCCATTCTGTCGCTCGGTCTGGCGACGACCACCGTGGTGCACGCGGTCGCGACGTCGGTGGAAAGCGACCGGATCTCGCCGTATGGCAGCCCGGTCACGGTCGATGGAAAGCGGATGAACGTCGTGGTGGCCGGTGAGGGCCCCGACATCGTGCTGCTCCCCGGATTCGGCACGGCCTCCCCCGCGCTCGACTTCGCGCCGCTCGTGGAGGAGCTCGCCGCCGACCATCGAGTGACGGTCATCGAGCCGTTCGGCTACGGCCTCAGCGACGGCACGGCTGCCGAGCGCACGACCGCGAACATCGTCACGGAGATCCACGACGCCGTCGCTGCGTTGGGTCTCGAGCGATACACACTCATGGGCCACTCCATCGCCGGCATCGACGGCATCGACTACGCGAACCGCTACCCCGACGAGGTCACGGCATTCGTCGGAATCGACTCGAGCGTTCCCGGCCAGCCCGGCATGGATGCCGAGTTCCCGACGGGCCTCCTGGCCGCGGCGAAGAACCTCGGGCTGCTGCGCCTCGTGGCCGCCGTCAGCGGTGATGACTACGGTTCCTCCTCATACTCCGAGCACGACAGGGAGCAGCTCACCATCCTGAGCAATCGCAACTCGCTGAGCCCCACGTATCTCGACGAGATGGCACATATCCGTACGAACTTCGCGGATGCTGCGGGTACGGGTTTTCCGGAGGGGCTGCCGTTGCTGCTTTTTGTCGTAGCGAACAATTCGAGCAACCCGGGCTGGTTGCAGTTGCATGAGGAGCAGGCGGCGGCGGTGTCGGATGGGACGGTGGTGCCGATCGATGGGGAGCACTACCTGCATCACGCGCACTCGGCAAAGATCGCTGAGGGGTTTCGTGCGTGGAGCGAGGGCCGGGCGGGATCCGGCGTAGATGGTCTCTAGCACCCCGATGACGACAGGACTATCGTGCCCACCAAGGCCACCCGCCAGAAACAGCAAAAAGCCCCGAACTTCTCATCGAAGTTCGGGGCTTATCTGTCGGGCTGACAGGATTTGAACCTGCGACCCCTTGACCCCCAGTCAAGTGCGCTACCAAGCTGCGCCACAGCCCGTGGCTTTGTCATCCGCGAAGACAACTTGTCCATATTAGCCTGACTTTCGCCCGCTCGCGAACACGCGCCACGAGTGACAGCCTTGAGGGCGCAGGAGAAGACTGAGCAGATTCACGGACTTCGGGCGTAGCGTCAGGAGCATTGCGACGTGGCGCACGCTCACGACGCCCGCACCACCCGAAAGTTGGCCGCTCATGCCCCGCACCTGGCACCGTTGGATCCCCGCCGCCGCAGCTCCCGTTGCTATCGGCGCCGTCGTTCTGGGCGGGGTCTTCGCGACCAGCGCTTCGGCCGACCCGGCAGACAAGACTCCGCAGCAGGTTCTCGAACTCGCCGCCTCGAGCACGGTCGACACCTTCTCGGGCACCATCGAGCAGTCGTCGAACCTCGGGCTGCCCGACGTGTCAGGCCTCGGCGGCTCCTCAGACTCCGGCTCCTCATCCGACTCCTCCGACGGCAGCGACCTCTCCTCCGCTCTCGAGCTGCTCACCGCCTCGCACACGCTGCGCGTCTACGTCGACGGCCCCGAGCAGAGCCGCGTGCAGATCCTCGACGACATGGCCGAGCGCGATGCGATCCGCAACGGCGACGACCTGTGGCTCTACGACTCGAGCGACTCCACTGCCGTGCATTCCACCCTGCCGGCCGACGCATCCACTGCACCCGATGCGTCGGCAGAGTCGTTGACCCCCGCAGAGCTCGCCACCCGCTTCCTCGACGCCGTCGACCCCAGTACCGACGTCACGATCGGCGACCCGGTGACCGTGGCCGGCCGCTCCGCCTATGACCTTATCCTCACCCCCGACAGCTCGACGACCCTCGTCTCGTCGGTCGAGATCGCGGTCGACGCCGACACCGGACTCCCCCTCAGCGTCGACGTCTTCGCCCAGGGCACGTCCGACCCGGCGTTCCACGTGGCCTTCACGTCGCTGTCGCTCGACACTCCCTCCGCCGATCTCTTCGACTTCACTCCCCCGGCCGGAACCGACGTCACCGAGAAGGCCCTCCCGAACCGCGACGACGCTCCCGCCGAGGGCAGCGCGACACCGGATGCCGGCACGCACCCCGAGCCGATCGTCACGGGAACGGGATGGGACACCATCGTCGAACTCCCCGCGAGCACAGACCCCTCGTCGCTCACCGACTCGCCGATGCTCTCGCAGCTGACGACATCCGTCGACGGCGGCCACGTGCTCCAGACGACCCTGCTGACCGTGCTCATCACCGACGACGGGCGCGTGCTCGCCGGCGCCGTGCCGGTCGAGAGCCTGCAGGCGGCAGCCGGGAAGTGATCGATGGCAGCGTAGCGGGCTCGACCGGGCCCGCACACGCATCCGGGCTCGCGATCGAGACGACGGCGCTGACCAAGCGTTTCGGCCGCCAGACGGTCGTCGACGACCTCGCCCTGTCCGTGCCTCGCGGCTCCGTCTTCGGCTTCCTCGGCCCCAACGGCTCGGGAAAGACGACGACGATCCGCATGCTGCTGGGCCTCGCCCAGGCGAGCGACGGCGAGATCAGCGTGCTGGGCGAACGCATGCCGCAGAGGCTCGGCTCGGTCCTTCCGCGAGTCGGTGCCCTCATCGAGGGTCCCGGCTTCTACCCGTTCCTCTCCGGCTCCGCCAATCTCCGCAGGCTCGACTCCGCCGACGGGTTCGCGCCGAACGGCACCCGGTCCGCCCGGGTCTCGCGAGCCCTCGACACGGTGGGCCTCGGCCACGCCGCCGACAAGAAGGTGCGCGCCTACTCCCTGGGCATGAAGCAGCGGCTCGGCATCGCCAACGCCCTCCTCGCGCCGCGTGACCTCATCGTGCTCGACGAGCCGACCAACGGCCTCGACCCGCAAGGGACGCGCGAGGTGCGCAGTCTCATCCGCTCGCTCGCCGACGAGGGAACGACCGTCTTCGTCTCGAGCCACCTGCTGGCCGAGATCGAGCAGATGTGCACACACGCCGCGGTCATGCGGGCCGGAAAGCTGGTCGCCCAGGGAACCCTCGACGAACTGCGCTCCGCGGGCACGACCCGCGTGATCGTGACGACGCCCGATGCCGACGCCGCCGCCCGGGTGCTGCGCACGCTGGGTCTCGACCCCGGGCATCCGGATGCGCCGGGCCCGGCCGTCACCGCTACGTTGTCCGAGTCGATCGAGCCGGAGGACATCGTCGCGGCGCTGGTCGCCGCGGGCGTGCGGGTGCGCGGTTTCGCCGTCGATCACGCGTCGCTCGAGGACCTCTTCGTCGCACTGACCGGGGAGGGATTCGATGTCGTCCAGTGACCCGAGAGCATCCGGCCTCAACGCCCGTCGAACCACGCGCAGCCTGGGCGCAGGCTTCTTCGCCTCGGAACTCGCCGTGCTCTTCCGCCGTCGCCGCACGTGGGCGATGCTCCTGGCGCTGGCCGCCGTTCCCATACTCATCGCTGTCGCGGTACGCATCTCGTCGTCTGGATCGAGCGGCCGCGGTCCGGCGTTCATCGACAGCATCACGCAGAACGGCCTGTTCGTGGGCATCGCGGGGCTCACCATCGCGATCCCCCTCTTTCTCCCTTTGACGGTCGGCGTCGTCGCGGGCGACTCGATCGCGGGCGAGGCGAACACGGCCACGCTGCGCTATCTGCTCGTCTCGCCCGTCGGGCGCATCCGGCTGCTCGTCGTGAAGTACCTCGCGGCCGTCGTCTTCTGCCTGGCGGCAGCGCTGACGCTGTCGATTGCCGGCATCCTGATCGGCATCGCCCTCTTCCCTGTGGGGCCGGTCACCCTGCTCTCCGGCGACACGGTGGGCATCGGCGATTCGCTCGTACGGTCGCTGTTGATTGCGCTCTACGCCACGGTGTCGCTGCTCGGCCTGTCCGCGGTCGGCCTGTTCATCTCCACGCTCACCGACGCGCCGGTCGGAGCCATGGCCGCCACGGTCGTGCTCTCGATCGTGGCCCAGGTGCTGGACTCGCTCTCGCAGACCGAGTGGCTGCATCCATGGCTCTTCAGTCACTACTGGCTCGGCTTCGCCGACCTGCTTCGCCAACCCATCGAGTGGTCGTCGTTCGGGCAGAACGCTCTGCTGCAACTCGGCTATGTCGTGGTGTTCGGGGCGCTCGCCTATGGGCGGTTCTCGAGCAAGGACATCCTGTCGTAGAGTGCGTCCGTCTCGTGTAACGGTCAGTGTTGCACGTGCGCCTCGCGGCGGGTTCTGCGGGAGGCGACAAGCCTGGCGAGGGCGCGCCAGCCGAACAGGAACGCCGCCAGCACCAGGAGCGTCACGATCACGAACGACACGGCGACTCCCTGGCCGCTGACGGCCCGCAGAATCACGCCGATCACGACCGTGGATGCCCAGACCGGCAGAGCCGTGCGCCTCATCGACAGGGGCGCACGCCACGCTCTTGAGACCAGCCATCCCAGGGCAAGGCCGGTGACGAACGGCCAAGCCGTGTTCAGGGTGCCGAGCAGGGTGAAGCCCTCGTCGTGACTGCCTCGGCCGATGAGTACGAAGACGAGCACCAGGATCAGGTCTGCGGCGGCGGTGATGAGGGCAAGGCGAGGGGCTACGACGGGGGTGGGCACCTGACGATCCTACGGTTCGCTTCGCCGTGAAGGCGGCGGCCGGGGCGATGTCGGAGGGTGCGTGTTGACTTGGAACATGCACACGATGACCGATATGCACGCACCGCCCGACGAGGCCCCGTTCTCGTCGCATCACTCGCTGATGAACGTACTCGGCCTGCTCGTCGACGATTCGATCGCCGCCGATGCCGAGCTCAACCGGGCCCACGCCCGCCGGGCGAAGACCATCGACGACGCACGCCAATGGTGCGAATTCACCTATCGACTCGAGAATGCTCCGCGATCCATGGGCTGGTCGCCCGAGGTCACCTGCCGGCGCGTCCTCGAGTCCGAGCTGGCGGCGGCGCTGCGCGTTCCCGAACGCACAATGTCCCGCCTGATCGACGAGAGCGAAGCCCTGCTGCACCAGCTCCCCGGCACCTACGACGCGCTCAGCCAGGGCTCGCTGAGCTACCGGCACGCGCAGGTCATCATCGACCAGGCGCTCTCGCTGCCGGCAGAGAGCCGCATCCCTTTCGAAGAGGCCGTTCTTCCCGACGCCAAGACGCTCACTGTCTCCAAGCTCGAGCGTCGCGCACGGCGCGTGCGCGAACTCACGCATCCCGAGAGCATCCAGTCACGACGGGCGACGGCTGCACTCGACCGCTCGGTCGAGCTGAAGCCCGCCCACGACGGCATGTCGTGGCTCACGGCCTACGTGCCGTGCGAACGCGCCCAGGCGGTCTACAACCGCCTCAGCGACATCGCACGCGGCCTGCAGACGGCAGACGAAATCCGCACGCTCACGCAGCTGATCGCCGACGTCGCTCTCGACCTGCTCGAGAACGGCGAGCCGACCCTCGCCGGGGCGACCCAGGGCATCCGACCGACCGTGCTCGTCACCGTGCCCGCCCTCACCCTGCTCGGGGTGAGCGAAGAACCGGCCACGCTCGAAGGATACGGGCCGATCGACGCCGACACCGCACGGCGGGTGGCTGCACACGCACCCAGTTTCTTCCGACTGCTCACCCATCTCGAGACGGGCACGGTGCTGTCAGTCGGGCGCGACCGTTACGACGTTCCCGCCGACCTGCGTCGCTGGCTCCGCGTGCGAGACGAGACCTGTCGAGCTCCGGGCTGCAACAGACTGGCGCGTCGGAGCGATTGCGATCACTGCACCGAATGGAATGCCGAGGGTCTCACGGCACACGACAACCTCGCGCATCTCTGCCGCCGTCATCATGCCCTGAAGCACCGCACCGACTGGAGCTACACGCATCGCGGTGGCGGAACCCTCGAATTCACGTCGCCGACCAAGAAGACCTACGTCACGCATCCCGCGGTGACAATGAAAGCGGCGCCGACCCTGTAACCGGATCGACGCCGCTCTCTGAAATTCTTTTGCGCTCTCGTCGGCTAGCGCTTGCGCTTCTCGCGCACGCGCATGCTGACGATGATCGGCGAGCCTTCGAAGCCGTAGACCTCGCGCAGCCGGCGCTGAATGTAGCGACGGTAGCCCGGGTCGAGGAACCCGGTCGTGAACAGCACGAATGTCGGCGGGCGGCTCGAGGCCTGCGTTCCGAACAGGATGCGCGGCTGCTTGCCTCCTCGCACGGGGTGCGGGTGCGCCGAAGTGAGCTCGGCCAGGAACGCGTTGAACTTGCCCGTCGGAAGGCGGGTGTCCCACGAGTCGAGCGCGAGCTCGAGCGCGGGCACGAGCTTCTCGAGGTGACGACCGGTCTTGGCCGACATGTTGACGCGCGGCGCCCACGACACGTGAGCGAGATCCTGTTCGATCTCGCGTTCGAGGTAGCGACGGCGTTCGTCGTCGAGCATGTCCCACTTGTTGAAGGCGAGCACGAGGGCACGTCCCGACTCGAGAACGAGGTCGATGATGCGCACGTCCTGCTCGCTGATCGGCTCGGTCACGTCGATCATGACGACGGCGACTTCGGCCTTCTCGAGAGCGGCCGAGGTGCGCAGCGACGCATAGAAGTCGGCGCCCTGCTGCAGGTGCACCCGACGACGGATTCCGGCGGTGTCGACGAAGCGCCAGATGCGTCCGGCGATTTCGACCTGCTCGTCGACCGGGTCGCGGGTCGTTCCGGCGAGCTCGTTGACGACCACGCGTTCTTCGCCCGCGGCCTTGTTCAGCAGCGACGACTTTCCCACGTTCGGGCGGCCGAGGATGGCGACGCGACGCGGCCCGCCCACCTCCTGCTTGGCGACGGCCGAAACCGGCGGCAGGTCCTTCAGGATGATGTCGAGCAGGTCGGCGACGCCGCGGCCGTGAAGTGCCGAGACGGGGTACGGCTCGCCGAGCCCGAGGGACCACAGCACCGAGGCGTTAGGTTCCTGGCGCAGGTCATCGACCTTGTTCGCGGCCAGATACACGGGCTTCTTCGCCTTGCGCAGCAGACGAACCACGTGCTCGTCGGTCGAGGTCGCGCCGACGTTGGCGTCGACGACGAAGAGCACGGCGTCGGCGAGGTCGATCGCGATCTCGGCCTGCATGGCGACGGAGGCGTTGATGCCCTTGGCGTCGGGCTCCCAGCCACCGGTGTCGACGATGGTGAAGAAGCGGTCGGCCCACTCGGCCTTGTACGAGACGCGGTCGCGGGTGACGCCGGGGGTGTCCTCGACGACGGCCTCGCGGCGGCCGAGGATGCGGTTCACGAGCGCGGACTTGCCGACGTTCGGCCGGCCCACGATCGCGAGCACGGGAAGCGCAGGCAGGTAGGTGATGGCGTCGGGGTCGTCGGTCGCGGCCTCGAGAATCTGAAGGTCGTCGTCGTCGAGGTCGAAGTCGGCGAGGCCCGCGCGCAGCGTCTCGGTGCGCGCTGAGATCAGCTCGTCGTCGAGAGTGTCGAGCCTGTCGAGCAGGGTCGGGTCGGTGCCCTCGAAGTCGTCTTCGGAGTCGGTCATCGGGCTGGACGGGTTGGGAGCCTTTTTATCGGCCATGCGAGATCCTCGCTGTTTGAGTGTGGACGATCTCGACCACCGCGTGAACGGTCTGGTCGAAGTCGAGTTCGGTTGAATCGAGGGTGAGAACACCATCGGCGGCGTTCATGAAATCGACGACTCGAGAGTCGGCCTGATCTCGGGACCGGAGCTGTTCACCCACGACGGCAGCACTCTGATCGGTCAGTTCCTTGGAACGCCTCGCCATTCTAGCCTCTTCCGACGCTGTTAGCAGGATTCTCACGGGCGCATCGGACGCGACGACCGTCGTGATGTCGCGACCTTCCACGACGATCCCCGGGTTCGGTGCGGCGCGGATGATGCGGCGGAACAGCGCGGTGAGCCCGGCTCGCACCTCGGGCAGCTTCGAGATGTGCCGCACGGCGTTCGTCACGCGGGGCTCCCGGATGGCGTCGGTCACGTCGGTCTCGCCGACCCGCACGTAGTAGTCGGCGGGCTCTGTTCCGATACGCAGGTCGAATGTCTTCTGAGCCTCGACAACGGCGGCCGGGTCCTCGAGGTCGACTCCGCGGTCGAGCAGGCTCCAGGCCAGCGCCCGGTAGCAGGCTCCCGAGTCGAGGTAGGCGTAGCCGAGGGCAGCCGCCGCGGCCTTGCTCACGCTCGACTTGCCGCTGCCCGCCGGGCCGTCGACGGCGACGACGAAGGTCGTGTCGCTGTTGGCATCCGATGCGGTCTCGCGCCGCGTGTTTTCTTTTTCCGGGGTGGTCATCCTGCAATCCTCCAGCCGCGCTGCGACAGTTCGTCGGTAAGGCGCTGCACCGCTTCGGGCAGAACCGAGATCTCGGCCAGGCCGATCTGGGCGCCGGGCGAGTGCTCCAGGCGCAGATCTTCGAGGTTCACGTTCGCCTCGCCGATCTCGTGGAACAGTCTCGCCAGTTCGCCCGGCTTGTCGTCGACCATGACCACGAGCGACGAGTACCGCCGGTCGAGGCCGTGCTTGCCCGGAATGCGGGCAACGCCCATGTTGCCGCCCGCGAGCTCCTCGTTGATGCGTCGTCGCGAGGATCCCTGCGACGGATGCTCGAGCGCGTCGATGAACCGGTCGAGGTCGGCGCGGAAGTCTCGAAGCACGTCGGCGACGGGTCCGGCGTTGGCTCCGAGGATCTGAACCCACAGCTCCGGATCGCTCGCCGCGATGCGGGTCACGTCGCGCAGACCCTGGCCCGACAGGTTCACAGCGGCATCGGGCGCGTCGGTGAGCCGCCTGGCCATGACGCTCGAGATCACCTGGGGAACGTGGGAGACGAGGGCGACCGACAGGTCGTGCTGCTCGGGGCTCATCTCCACGAGCGTGGCCCCGAGGTCGAGAATGAGGTCGTCGAGCAGCGAGCCGCGCTGGTACGAGACTCCCCCGTGGTCGGCCACGACCCAGGGACGCCCGAGAAACAGATCGGCCCTGCCAGACAGGGGGCCACCGCGCTCGCGCCCGGCGAGCGGGTGCGATCCGAGGTAGCGCGTCACGTCGGCACCGGATGCGCGCAGCTCCTCGAGGGGGGCGACTTTCACGCTGGCGACATCGGTCACGAGGGCCTCGGGGTAGGCGAGGAGTTCTGCGGCGACGATCTGCGCCGTCACGTCCGGGGGAACGCAGACGACGACGATCTGCGGCGAATCGTCGGCCTCGGCTGCTCGTCCGGCGCCGTAGTCGATGGCGATGCTGAGGTTGGTGGGCGACGCGTCGGCGAGGATGACGTCGACGCCTCGGGCGCGCAGGCCGAGGCCGATGCTGGTGCCTAGCAGGCCGACGCCGACGACGCGCACCTGCCCGGTGAGACGGGATTCGGCCATGGCCTACTCCCCCGCTTCCGACGAGTCGTCAGGCAAATCCGTGGAAAAACCGGCCGGCTCGGCCGCATCCTTCGAGCGCGAGAGAGTCAGAATCTGGCCGAGCTCGGCCGAGGTGAGCTCCCTGGTCGCGCCGACGCGAAGGTTGCCGAGGTGCAGGGGGCCGAACGAGCGGCGCACGAGGTCGACCACGGGGTGCCCGACCTCTTTCAGCATGCGTCTCACGATGCGGTTGCGGCCGGAGTGGAGTGTGATCTCGATCAGGCTGAACCCGTTCGAGGTCTCGAGCAGTCGAGCCTTGTCGGCGGCGATCGGGCCGTCCTCGAGTTCGAGTCCGGTCGTCAGCCGCTGCACGGTCTGCGGCGTCATGGCGCCGCGCACCTTGGCGATGTAGGTCTTCATCACGCCGAATGACGGGTGGGCGAGTACGTGCGCGAGGTCGCCGTCGTTCGTGAGGATCAGAAGGCCCGAGGTCTCCGCGTCGAGACGCCCGACGTTGAAGAGCCGCTCCTCGAACTGGTCGGTGAACTCGCGCAGATCGGGCCGCCCGTTCTCGTCGGCGAGGCTCGACACGATGCCCACGGGCTTGTTGAGCATCACGTAGCGCTTCGACTGGTCGAGCTGGATGGCGACGTTGTCGACGGCCAGCTTGTCGACGGCCGGATCGATCCGCCGCCCCGGCTCCCGCACCACCTGGCCGTTGACGCGCACGCGCCCGGCGGCGATCAGCTCCTCGGATGCGCGACGCGAGGCCACACCGGCGGCCGCCATCACCTTCTGCAGGCGAATGCCTGTTTCGTCGGGGGTTCCGTGGTCAAAGTCGTTCATCAAAGCCTTCCGCGCCGTCTGCGAGGAGCGGCGAGATCGGGGGGAGTTCGTCGAGGGAGTTGAGGCCCAGCTGGGTCAGCACCAGGTCTGTCGTGCCGTACAGGATCGCGTGCGTCTCGGCATCCGTCGACACCTCGGTGATGAGGCCGCGACCGAGCAGGGTACGCACGACCGAATCCACGTTCACCGCGCGGATCGACGCGATGGATCCGCGCGAGATGGGCTGCTTGTAGGCGATCACGGCGAGCGTCTCAAGGGCGGCCTGGCTGAGGCGCGACGGGTTCTGGGTCGACACGAAGTCGGTGACGACATAGTCGTAGTCTGCCCGCACGTACAGGCGCCAGCCGCCTCCGACCTCACGCAGTTCGAATCCGCGCCTGATCGATCCGTCGACGCCGTCGAAGTCGTCGACGAGTCGTTCGATGGCCTGCCGCACGACGGCGACGGGGCGTGACACGACCGTGGCGAGGGCGACCAGGCTCTGCGGTTCGTCGGCGACCATGAGAATCGCCTCGAGCGCTCGATCGACGTCGGCGACCACGACGGGGGCCGGGGCGACCGGATCGTCGGGTGAGGGGATGTCTTCGAGCGAGATATCAGTTGTCATAGTCCGCTCCCAGATTAGAGAGGTTCTCCTCGGTCCACGACTCGGCCGTCCAGCTGAGCGTCAGCTCGCCGAGCGGCTCGATCTGCTCGAACGAGATCGACGCGCGCCGGTAGAGCTCGAGCACGGCGAGGAACCGGGCGACCACGACGCCCTTCTCGGCGATCCCTGCTATCAGCTGGCGGAACGACATCGGTCCGTCTGTCGAACGAAGAAGGGTCACGACGTGGGCGGCCTGTTCCCGGATGCTGACCAGCGGCGCGTGCAGATGTTCCAGTCCCACGGTGGGCATCTCCCGGGGCGCGAGGGCAAGGGCCGCAAGCGCGGCGAAGTCGTCGGGGGTCAGAGTCCAGACCAGCTCGGGCGTCTGCCGACGATACTTCTCTTCGAGCCGCACCTGCCTCACGTGCCGGGTCGATTCGGCTTCGAGGCTCGCGCCGAACCACTCGGCGACCTGTTTGAACGCCCGGTACTGCAGGAGGCGGGCGAAGAGCAGGTCGCGCGCCTCGAGCAGCGCCACGTCTTCGGCGTCGACGAGCTCGCCCTGGGGCAGGAGCCCCACGATCTTCAGGTCGAGAAGGGTCGCGGCGACCACGAGGAACTCCGATGCGCGGTCGAGCTCCTCTGCGGAGTCGAGGCCGCGCAGGAATCCGATGAACTCGTCGGTGACCTTGCTGAGCGCGATGTCCGTGATGTCGAGCTCGTGCTTCGAGATGAGCGAGAGCAGCAGGTCGAACGGACCCTCGAAGTTGTCGAGGCGGAGTTCGAACGCGGGCGCATTCTCGCCCGCGAGCAAGTCGGGGCTAGGCGACCGCGCCACGCGCGACCAGTTCTCGGGCGAGCTGCTTGTAGGCCTTCGCAGCCGAATGCTCCGGCGCGAACTGGGTGATGGGACGGCCGGCGACCGACGCGTCGGGGAACTTGACCGTGCGGCCGATGACCGTTTCGAGCACGGCGTCGCCGAACGCATCCACGACCCGCTCGAGCACTTCGCGCGAGTGGAGCGTGCGCGGGTCGTACATCGTGGCGAGGATGCCGTCGAGCTCGATGGCCGGGTTGAGCCTGTCGCGCACCTTGTCGATCGTCTCGACCAGCAGGGCGACACCGCGGAGCGCGAAGAACTCGCACTCGAGAGGAATGAAGACACCATGGCTGGCCGTGAGGGCGTTGATGGTGAGCAGCCCGAGAGACGGCTGGCAGTCGATGAGGATCACGTCGTAGTCGGCGCTGACCTTGCGCAGAACTCGAGCGAGGATCGTCTCGCGGGCCACCTCGTTGACGAGATGCACCTCGGCGGCCGACAGATCGATGTTGGCGGGGATCACGTCGAGGCCCTCGACCGAGGTGTGCTGAATGGCGGCCGACGGGTCCTTCGCGCTGCCGAGGAGCAGGTCGTAGATCGTCAGGGCGTCATGCGTGTTCACGTTGAGTCCGGCGGAGAGGGCGCCCTGCGGGTCGAAGTCGATCGCGAGCACGCGGCGGCCGTAGCCGGCGAGGGTCGCGCCGAGATTGATGGTGGTCGTCGTCTTGCCGACGCCACCCTTCTGGTTGCAGAGCGAGATGATGCGTGCCGGGCCGTGCGACTTGAGCGGTGCTGGATCGGGGAACTCCCGAAGCGGGCGCCCGGTGGGACCGAACTTCGGTGTCTCGAGTCCCGGAAGCTCGGACCGACCGGTGTTCTTAGTGCCCGCCACGAACGCTGCTCCCATTCCTCCCGGCAGCCTGTCACCGGAACGAACTCAACTGTACCGGCCCCGCAGCACTGCGCCGCGTAGGCGACTCAGCGCGCCCGAGGATGAGCCGTCACGTACATGTCGCGGAGCGTGTCGGCCGTGACCAGCGTGTACAGCTGAGTGGTCGCTACTGAGGAGTGTCCGAGCAGGTCCTGGACGACCCTCACGTCGGCTCCGCCCTGCAACAAGTGGGTTGCGAATGAGTGCCGGAAGGTGTGCGGCGACACGTGCGCCTCGAGCCCGGCACGGCGCGCCGCCGATTGGATGACGAGCCAGGCTCCCTGCCTCGAGAGACGCTGGCCGCGCTGTCCGAGGAAGAGCCCGGGCGTGGCCCGACCACGAGCCGACAGTGCCGGTCGCGCCCGCACGAGGTAGGCATCCACGGCCTCACGGGCGTAGCTGCCCACCGGAACGACCCTCTGCTTGCTGCCCTTGCCCACGAGGCGCACGATCTCGTTGTCGTCCATGACGTCGTCGACGTTGAGTCCGACGGCCTCCGACACCCGAGCGCCGGTCGCGTAGAGCATCTCGAGCAGGGCGCGATCTCGCAGGGCGAGCACGTCGTCGCCCGTGACGGCGCCGAGCAGGGTGTTCATCTGGTCGATGGTGATGGCCTTGGGGAGCCTGCTGGCGAGCTTCGGCGGCTTGACCTCTCTGGCCGGGTCCGAATCGACCGCTCCCTCGTCGGCGAGATGCCGGTGGAGTCCCCGCACGGACGACAGGATGCGCGCCACGCTCGACGCGGCCAGCGGCTCGGAAGGAGCGTCGTCACCGATGTCGACGGTGCGCAGCGATCCCGCGAACTGGCCGATCTGCGCGGCGGTGATGACCCGCGCATCCGACACGCCCTGGGACTCGAGCCACTCGGTGTACCGCTTCAGGTCGCGCGAGTAGGCGGCGAGCGTGTTCGTCGACAGGCCGCGCTCGATCGTGAGGTGGCGCAGATAGTCGTGCACCTGCGGCTCGAGCGCCATGGGCTATGAGGGCCGGCGGGAGCTGCGCAGCACGTCGCGCTGGGGCCACGGCGCATCGGCCGCACCCAGGGTCGACCAGCCGCGGGATCGCGAG
The DNA here is from genome assembly GCF_001422485.1 of Agreia sp. Leaf283. Classification (GTDB taxonomy): domain Bacteria; phylum Actinomycetota; class Actinomycetes; order Actinomycetales; family Microbacteriaceae; genus Agreia. Next base: position 8,735 of record NZ_LMNF01000002.1, on the reverse strand, counting down.
ATCGCCGCCGCGTAGACGGCCACGACCAGAGACGGGTTCTGGATGCGCCGCGCGACGACCGCATCGAGCGCCTCGTCGAGCGGCACCCAGCGCTTCTCGATGTCGGCCTCCTCGTCTTCACGAGCGAAGGCAGCGGTCTCTGTGAGGTCTCTCGCGAGGTACACGCGGATCGCCTCGTTGTTTCCGCCGGGCGTCGTCACGTAGTCGGAGAGCACGCTCCACGATGCGGCGGCCAGGTCGACCTCCTCGGCCAGCTCGCGCTTGGCGGCCTCAAGGGGATCCTCGTCGGCGACGTCGAGGAGGCCGGCAGGGATCTCCCACTCGCGGGCACGGATGGGGTGCCGGTACTGCTTGATCAGCAGCACGCGCTCCTCGTCGTCGACCGCGAGAACGGAGACCGCTCCCGTGTGGTCGACGAATTCGCGGGTGATCTGCTGGCCGTTGTAGTCGAAGGTCTCGCGCCGAACATCCCAGATCTTGCCCTGGAAGACGATGTCGCTCGACACGATCGGCAGGTCGACGCGATCGTCGGCCAGCAGACCCTGCACCTGCTCGGGCTGCTGATCAGGCACGGTCGGCGACCTCGTCGACCTCGCCGATCGATGCGGCTTCGTCTTGCGAGAACAGGCTCGACGCCTCGTGCCGCTCGAGGGCCGCCTCGACGAGGCCGCGGAAGAGCGGATGCGGGCTGCTCGGTCGGCTTCGCAGCTCGGGGTGCGCCTGGGTCGCGACGTAGAACGGGTGAACGGCGCGGGGAAGCTCGACATACTCGACGAGCGAGTCGTCGGGCGACGTTCCGCTGAACCAGAGGCCGGCGTCGGCGATCTGGGCGCGGTAGTGGTTGTTCACCTCGTAGCGGTGACGGTGACGCTCGCTCGCGACGGGAGCGCCGTACAGGGCCTCGACGATGGATCCCTGCGCCAGGTTGGCCTCGTAGAGGCCGAGCCGCATCGTTCCGCCGAGGTCTCCCCCGGCGATGATGTCGACCTGCTCGGCCATGGTGGCGATGACGGGGAACTCGGTGTCGGGATCGAACTCGCTCGATGACGCGCCCTCGAGGCCTGCCTCGTGCCGGGCGTACTCGATGACCATGCACTGCAGACCGAGGCACAGTCCGAGCGTGGGAATGCCGTTCTCCCTGGCGAAGCGCAGCGCGCCGAGTTTGCCCTCGATGCCGCGCACGCCGAAGCCTCCGGGAACGCAGATGCCGTCGACGTCGGACAGCTCGCGAGCGGCACCCTCGGGCGTCTCGCAGTTGTCCGACGGGATCCACTTGATGGCGACCTTGGTCTTGTGGGCGAATCCGCCGGCCTTGAGGGCCTCGGTCACCGACAGGTACGCGTCGGGAAGGTCGATGTATTTTCCGACGAGGCCGATGGTCACGTCGTGCTTCGGCTCGTGCACCGCCGTGAGCAGCGGCGACCAGCGCGACCAGTCGACGTCGCCTGCGCCCTGGGCGAGGTCGAGGCTGTCGATGATGTAGGCGTCGAGCCCCTGGTCGTGCAGCATGGTGGGGATGTCGTAGATGCTGGGAACGTCGACGGCGTTCACGACCGCGGCCTCGTCGACGTCGCACATGAGCGCGATCTTGCGCTTGTTCGACTCCGAGACGGGCCGGTCGCTGCGCAGCACCAGGGCGTCGGGCTGGATGCCGATGGATCGGAGGGCGGCGACGGAATGCTGGGTGGGCTTCGTCTTCTGCTCGCCCGATGCTCCCATGTACGGAACGAGCGAGACGTGCACGAAGAAGACGTTCTTGCGGCCCAGTTCGTGCCTCACCTGGCGAGCGGACTCGATGAACGGCTGACTCTCGATGTCGCCCACCGTTCCACCGATCTCGGTGATGATCACGTCGGGTCGGGGTGAGCCGTCGGCCGGCGGCTCCGCCTGCAGGCGCATGCGGCGCTTGATCTCGTCAGTGATGTGCGGGATGACCTGCACCGTGTCGCCGAGGTACTCGCCGCGGCGCTCCTTGGCGATGACCGTCGAATAGATCTGGCCCGTCGTCACGTTGGCGGCCTGGTCGAGGTTGATGTCGAGGAAGCGCTCGTAGTGCCCGATGTCGAGGTCGGTCTCGGCGCCATCGTCGGTCACGAACACCTCGCCGTGCTGGAACGGGTTCATCGTTCCGGGATCGACGTTGAGATACGGGTCGAGCTTCTGCATGACGACATGCAGCCCCCGGGCGGTGAGGAGGTTGCCGAGACTGGCGGCCGTGAGGCCTTTGCCGAGACTGGATACCACACCACCCGTGACGAAGATGTGCTTCGTCGGGGTGTTAGAAGTCGAGGGGAGGCCGGTCACCGAAGCGCCCGCCTGGGATGCCATCGACGAGCCGGAAAGGACCTGGGGATTTTGACCATCTGCCACGGAGTTTCATCCTAACAGTCGCTGCGGGCGGTGAGCCCCGTGGATCTCGTTCGGCGGGCCCGCCGAACGAGCCGTACTACCCGGCAGCCGCAAGATCGAGCAGTTCGCGGGCGTGCTCGAGGCCGCTCTTCGAATCGGGCAGGCCGGAGAGAAGCCTGGCCATTTCAGCCGCCCGGGCGTCGCCGTCGAGCTGCGTGACGCTCGACGCGGTCACCGCGCCCGACGAATCCTTGACGACGGTCAGGTGGTTCGTGGCGAACGCGGCGACCTGGGCGAGGTGGGTCACCACGATCACCTGCGACGTCTTCGCCAGCAGGGCGAGTCGTCGCCCGATCTCGATGGCGGCCGCCCCGCCGATGCCGGCGTCGACCTCGTCGAATACGAAGGTGGGCACGGGATCTGTAGCGGCGAGAACCACCTCGATAGCGAGCATCACCCGCGAGAGCTCTCCCCCGGAGGCGCCTTTGGCCAGGGACCGGGGCGTGCTTCCGCCGTGGGGCTGGAGGAGGAATCTGATCGAGTCGGCGCCCGAGGCGGTGAGCTCGTCGCGGGCCGTCACCTCGATGACGAAGCGCGCGGTGGGCATGGCGAGTGCGGCGAGTTCGTCGGTCACCCTTGCCGACAGGGCGGCGGCCGCCTCGGTTCGTGCGGCGGTGAGCTGGGCCGCCAGTGCGGTCGCCCGCGTGTCGAGGTCGTCGAGTTCTGCCCTGAGCTGCTCGATACGGTCGGAATCGTTGTCGAGTTCGAGCAGCCTCGGCCCGGCGGCCTCGCCGAAGCGGATGACGTCGCCGAGTTCCGGGCCGTACTTGCGGGCGAGCACCGCCAGCGACGCCCGCCGCTGCTGGATCGAGTCGAGTTCGGCCGCCCCGTCGGAGTCGAGCGACGCGATGTAGCTCGACAGTTGTGTGGACACCTCGGCCACGAGGAACCCGGCGCTGGCGAGGGACTCGACGATGGGCTGCAGGGCGGCATCGTGCGGCGCAACCCGCTCGAGCTGGCGACGCGCACTGTCGAGCAGCCCGATGATGTCGGGATGGGAGTCGAGGGCCTCGCTCGAGACCAGGTCTCGGGACTCCTCAGCGGCCAGCCGGAGATCCTCGAGGTTGGTGAGCTTCTCTGCCCTCTCCGCGAGCTCCAGGTCTTCACCCTCGATCGGCCCGAGCTCGTCGATCTCGCCGAGGGCGACCCTCAGCCCCTCGGCCTCACGTGCACGCTCGTCACGCTCGTCGATGAGGCTGGCGAGCTCGGCCCGTGCCGCGCGCGCCTGGCCGAACACCGCAGAGTACTGCTCCGCGATGCGGGCCAACGTCTCTCCGGCGAACCGGTCGAGGGCCGATCGCTGCTCGGTCGACGAGGTGAGCCTCATCTGGTCGGATTGCCCGTGAACCACGATGAGGTGCTCTCCGAGCTCGGCGAGCAGGCTGGCGGGCGCTCCGCGGCCGCCGACGACGGCTCGGCTGCGACCCTCGCTCGACACGGTGCGCAGCAGGATGAGCTCCGCCGTGTCGTCACCCTGCGGGTCGAGGTCTCCCCCGGCATCCTGCACCCGCGTCGCGATCTCGCCCGTCGCCGGAACGATCCAGCGCCCTTCGACGGATGCCTGCTTGCTGCCGCTGCGCACTGTGCCCGAATCGGCCCGGGCGCCGAGCACGAGACCGAGCGCCTGCACGACCATCGTCTTGCCGGCACCGGTCTCCCCCGTGACGGCCGTGAAGCCGGCGCCGAGCGGTAGAACCGCGTCGTCGATGACACCGAGGTCGCGGATGGAGATTTCGTTAATCACGGGTCGTCGGGCCTCGCCATCCGGTGACGGGCAGGTTGAACTTGCCCACGAGTCGATCTGAGAACGGGCCGAGGTGAAGCCTCGCGAGCCTCACGGGCGTCGGCGAACGCCGCACGACGACCCGTGCGCCCAGCGGGAGATCGTGGGTGCGTCGTCCGTCGCACCAGAGCACTCCGGTGCCCTGCGTTCGGGGAAGGACCTCGACCGCCAGTGCGGAGTCGGGACTCACGACGAGGGGGCGGGCGAAGAGCGCATGAGGGCTGAGCGGCACCATCAGCAGGGCGTCGAGGCTGGGCCAGACGACGGGTCCGCCGGCCGAGAACGCGTACGCGGTCGAGCCTGTGGGCGTCGACATGACCACTCCATCGCAGCCGAAACTGGAGATCGGCCGACCGTCGACCTCCATGACGACCTCGAGCATGCGTTCTCGACTGGCCTTCTCGACCGTCGCCTCGTTGAGCGCCCAGGTCTCGTAGACCACCTCGGAGTCGACCTTGACCCGCACGGAGAGCGTCATGCGCTCCTCGACGTGGTAGTCGCGGGCCAGGGCCCGGCGTACCGTCTCGGTGAGATCTTCGCGTTCGCTCTCGGCCAGGAAACCCACGTGGCCCAGGTTGACGCCGAGCAGCGGAACCGCCGAACCGCGCACCAGCTCTGCGGCACGAAGGATCGTGCCGTCGCCGCCGAGCACGATCACGAGCTCGAGATCGGCCATGTCGACATCGATGCCGAGAACCGGCATGCCGGCGAGCTGCTCGGGATAGGCGCCGACGTCGTCGATCTCCTGGGGTGCGATCACCGCCGTCACGCCGGCGTCGCGCAATTGGGCGCAGACCCGCACCGCAGCATCGACGGAATCCTGGCGGCCCGTGTGCAGCACCACGAGGATGTTGCGCTGGTTCACCATTCTCAGACTCCCGTCATTCTGGTCACGCGATCCAACCATTCTGTCGGATTGCCTCCGACAACCGCGCTCAGCCAGATCAGGTACTCCTTGTTTCCGGCGGCACCGATGACTGGGGAGGACGTGATGCCCGCCGTGCCGAGTCCCAGGTCGAAGGCGCTCCACAGGACGCTCGCGACGGCCTCGCCGCGTAGTCCGGCATTCTTCACGATGCCCTCTTTGATGCCCGTGCGCCCGACCTCGAACTGGGGTTTGACGAGCAGCACGAAGTCCGCATCCGGCGTCGCCACCGACTGGAGTGCCGGCAGAACCGTCGCCAACGAGATGAACGACAGGTCTCCGACGACAAGCGACGGCGACTCGTCGACCCTCGCGGCTGCACCGAGGGTCTCGGGCGTGGCGAATCGAACGTTGAACCCCTCGACCACCTGCACCCGCGGATCGTCGGCGATCACCCGCGCGAGCTGACCGTGTCCCACGTCGAGAGCGATCACCTGGCGCGCACCGCGTTCGAGCAGCACCTGGGTGAACCCGCCCGTCGAGGCACCCGCGTCGAGCGCGAGGCGACCCTGCACGGCCAAGTCGGGGAAGGCATCCAGCGCCGCCACAAGCTTGCCCGCCGCCCTGCTGACGTACCCGTCATCGCCGTCGACCGTGAGCGCCTGCCCCTCGGCCACACGAAATGACGGCTTCACCTGGCCGACCCCGTCGACACGCACGAGCCCGTCGGCGATGAGCTGGGCCGCGTGGGTGCGGCTTCGGGCGAGGCCCATCGCGGCCAGAGCGGCGTCGAGTCGAGACTCAGTCATCGACAAGGGCGTCCCCGCCCTCGAGTCGCACGCGCAAGGCGTCGTGCACCTGCACGTAGGCCTCGGCTCGGGCGTCGAGAGGTTGCTCCTCGATCACCCGAAGGCGAGAGAGAAGTGCGTTCGACGTCTCGGGGTCGGTGTCAGTCACAGGTTCTAGAGTAGCGCCGGCATGCGCCTCACCCCTCGTAGAGCTCCTCCGGCACCTGAAGTCCGTAGATCGCGCGGCCCGATGTCCAGATGACCGCGCAGGCGGCCCTCAGCAGGTCCGTGCGACTGTCGCCGGCCGACGCGATCACCACGTCGTTGCCGCGGATCTGCACCTTCGCGCCGCCCACCGTCGCGGTCGACGAGTCCTTGGAGAACGTGGTCACCGGGTACGGCTCGAACAGTCCGCGCAGGTCGTCGAGGATGAACTGTGGACGCTCGTCGGGCTTCGCCGACAGCAGCTGCTTGGCCGTGTCGACGCCGGTCAACACGTGGGCCACGGGCATTCCCGCCCGGTTCGCACCCAGGATGTCGGTGTCGAGCCTGTCGCCGACGAACAGCGGCGACGACGCCCCGAATCGGCGCCGAGCCTCTTCGAAGATCGCGACCTCGGGCTTTCCCGCGACCACGGGAAGCCGCCCGACGGCCGTGTGCACAGCAGACACGAGAGTGCCGTTGCCGGGCGCGATGCCCCCGGCCACAGGAATGGTCCAGTCCGTATTCGTCGCGACCCACGGGATGCCACGGTGAAGCGCGAAGCTGGCTTCGGCAAGCTGCTTCCAGCCGACCTCGGGCGAGAAGCCCTGGATGACGGCGGCCGGCTCATCGGCGGACTCCCGCGTCACGCGGAACCCGGCTTTGCCCAGTTCGTCGACGAGGCCGTCGCCGCCGACCACGAGGATGAGGGAGCCCGGCTGCACGAGGTCCGCCAGGAGCCGCACGGCCGCCTGCGGACTGGTCACCACGTCGCTTGCCGCGACGTCGAGGCCGAAGCTCGACAGGTGCTCTGCGACCTGCCGATCGGTTCGGGAGGCGTTGTTGGTGATGTACCCGATCTTCGTGCCCGCTGCGGCGACCCTGGTCAGGGACTCGACGGCAAAAGGAATGGCCTTCGGACCCTGATAGACGACGCCGTCGAGGTCCGCGAGAACCGCGTCCACTCCATCGAGAGGGGTCGCCACGCTACGACTCCGACGGGCGAACAGGCTCATCGCCGCTCTCTTCCCCGCTGGAATCTGCAATGGCGTCGTCGACGGAATCGAAGACGATCTCCTCTTCGTCGATGTCCTCTTCATACACCTCGACGAGGTCGCCGTCGTCGTCACCGAGAGCGGCATCGGCCCGAGCGGCGCGGTCACGCCAGGACTCGGCCTCCTCGACCCTGCCCAGGTCCTCGAGAACCTCCGCATAGGCGGAGAAGAGGTCGGCGCTGTACGAGTATGCGACGTCGGGGTTCAGCTGCGGGATGTCGAGCTCGTCGAGGGCCGCCTCCGTCTGGCCGAGGTCGAGACGTGCACCACTCATGGCGATCGCTACGGCGACCTGCGCGGCCGACGACAGCTCAGAGCGTTGAACCGACCGACCCACTTCGAGGGCCCTGTCAGGACGACCGACGCCTCGCTCGCTGTCCACCATCAGTGCCAGCTGCTCGTTCGAACCGGAGATGCGCCGGTATGTGCGCAGTTCACGGATGGCAAGCGCGAAGTCACCTGTCGCGTAGGCCGTGATGGCCAGCGTCTCTCGAACGATGCCGATGCGGCCTGCTCGCCGAGCCGCCGAGATGGCGTGCCGGTGCGCGAGCTCAGGGTCCGACTCGATCAATCGCGCAGCCATGGCCAGGTGCTGGGCCACGCCCTCCGCGTTCTCCTTGCTCAGGGTCTTCAGCTCGTTCCGAGCACCTTTGTCGAGGTCGCGGGCCGTGACACCCTCGGGGATCTCCGGATCGTCGTGACGCGGGCGCACGGCGCGAAGCGCCCGAGCCTGCTTCTCCTCTTCGCTCAGCTCGACTTCGCGGGCGCGAGCGTCCCGGTCGTTGCGGGCAGGCTTGCCTCCGCTGGTCCAGAGCTTGCGATCCGAACCACGGTCAGGACGACCCCCGCGTACGGGCCTGTCGCGCTGAGGACGGTCTCCGTCGCTTCTCGACCGCTCAGGGCGATCGGAGCCCGTGGGTCCTCCCGATCGAGCGGGACGGTCGGGGCGCGCAGCACGCTCGGAACCGTCTTGCCGCTTCGGCCGGTCCGAGTTCGACGGCCGGCCGGACTGGGGACCGTTGTTTCGACGAGGAGAGTCGTCGCGTCGTCCTGGTCTCTGCGGACCACGGTCAGATGAATCGGTCATGGATATCTCCTCGCGCGGACGGGGCCGGCGTGCTCTTTGCGTGCTGTGTAGTTGGAAGACGCGCAGACGCTCGGAATACGAGTCGTCGGGTCCTTCGCACACGGTACACGGTTGTGAGCAACCGCGCCGCGTGAGGTGTTGGTCGTTAACGCGAAATGGCCACCCCCTATGGGGGTGGCCATTCGTGTAATAGGAGTCCGGCGGTGTCCTACTCTCCCACAAGGTCCCCCTTGCAGTACCATCGGCGCAGAGAGTCTTAGCTTCCGGGTTCGGAATGTGACCGGGCGTTTCCCTCTCGCTATGGCCGCCGAAACACTAGAGATGTAACTATCTAGAAGTTTCAAACAGACACAACGCCCATCGTAAATATGGGTGTTGGTGTGTTTGGTTCTCGACCGTACATCGAGAACCACATAGTGGACGCAAGCGCATGTGCTTTTTTGCAAGTTTTTGGGTGTTATCAAGTTATCGACTTATTAGTACAGGTCAGCTCCGTAGGTCTTTAGTCCCTACTTCCACATCCTGCCTATCAACCCAGTAGTCTAGC